>CAWCZS010000001.1:0-443890 GCA_963800175.1 Candidatus Dormiibacterota bacterium
CGACATGGAAGTCTTCAGCGACGAGCAGTACCTGGTGATGGTGACCAAGCTCGGTCAGATCAAGAAGACTCCGGCCGCCGCGTACGCCGCGGTGCGCCGGAACGGGTTGATCGCCATCAACCTGCAGGACGACGACGAGCTCAACTGGGTTCGGCGTTCGTCAGGCGGCAACGAGGTACTCGTGGTGACCCGCCAGGGCAAGGGTTCGCGCTTCACCGAGAAGGAAGTGCGTCCGATGGGACGCGACACCATGGGGGTCGGCGCGATCCGGCTCCGCAAGGGCGACGAGGTGGCCGGCTTCGACATCGTCAATCCGGACGGCCACGTGCTCGTGATCACCGAGAACGGCTTCGGCAAGCTGACCCCGATGAGCGACTACCCGATCAAGAGCCGGAATATCCAGGGTGTGTACACGGTCGATCAGACCGCGATTCCCAAGATCGGCGAGATCGTCGGCATGCGTGTGGTCGAGGACCTGGAGGAGGAGCTGATGGTGATCTCGACCTCCGGTCAGGTGATCCGCATCCCGCTCGAACAGGTACGGATCTCCGGGCGTCAGACCCGGGGCGTGATCATCATGCGGCTCGATGACGGCGACCGCGTCGCATCGATCGCCGGCGTGGGTGCGGTGGTCGCGCTGGAAGCGTGACCGAGGTCTTCCGGCTCGCGGACTCGTACGTCGACGAGCTCTGCGCGCTCGACCCGTTTCCGCGACAGCGCACGGGATTCCGGGACACGACGACGAGGTGACCGACTACTCGCCCGACGGCGTCGAGGCGCGGACCGACCTCGACCGAAGGACGCTCCGCGCGCTCGAGGGGACGGCGATCGAGAGCGACCCCGATCGCATCGCTGCCGCGGTGATGCGCCGACCGGCTCAAGTCGGGGCTCGACATGTACGACGTGGGCGCCCCGTGGCGGCAGCTGGCGGCGTTCGACTGTCCGATCACGTTCACCCGTTCGGCGTTCGACCTCTGCCCCCGCGAGACGGAGGACGACTGGGACCAGATCGCGACGCGGATGCTCCGGGTTCCGGACAGCCTCGCCGGCTTCACGAGAACGCTTCAGCACGGCCTTGCGAACGGCGCACCAGCGGCACGAAGGCAGGCGCTGGTATGCAGCGAGCAGGCGGCGACGCTCGGCGGTCTGACGAGCGCCGAGACGCCCTATTTCGCGCGCTTGGCCGTCGAGAAGCCACGCCGGCAGCGCTCGCAGCACGCCTGCACGATGGGGCGCAAGCCGCCACCGAGGCATACGCCACTCTCTCGCGCTTCCTGCGCGAGGACTACGCGGCCCAGGCGGCGGAAGCCGATGCGGTGGGGCCTGAGCTCCACGCAATCGGCGTTCGGCGGTCGCTCGGCATGAACGCTGATCCCCTCGAGATGTACGCCTGGGGCTGGAGCGAGCTGCACCGCATCGAGGCCGAGATGGCCGTCGCCGCGGAGCGCATCGCCCCAGGCGCCGGTCTCGATGCCGCGATGGCGGTCCTCCGCGACGACCCCGCGCGCTCCATCGACGGCCTCGACAACCTGCTCGCGTTCCTCCAGGAGGTCACCGATCGAGCGATCGCCGACCTCGACGGCACCCACTTCGACATCCCGGCGCCGCTCCACCGCGATCGAGTGCTGTGGGCGCCCCCGGGACGGCGGCGGCGATGTACTACACGCCCCCATCGGCTGACTTCAGCCGGCCCGGACGGACCTGGTACCCGGCGAAGGGAAAGACCCGCTTCCCGCTCTGGAACGAAGTGTCCACCGCGTACCACGAAGGCGTCCCCGGCCATCATCTCCAGGTCGGGCTCTGCCTGACCTTCCAGGAGCGTCTCACGAGCTTCCAGCGCTACCTGGGCTTCTATTCCGGCCACGGCGAGGGCTGGGCGCTCTACGCCGAGCGGCTCATGGAGGAGCTCGGTTACCTCGAGAACCCCGACTACCTGCTCGGGATGCTCGCGTCGCAGGCGTTTCGCGCCATGCGCGTCATCGTCGATATCGGCCTGCACCTCCAACTCGCGATCCCGGATTCGGAGGCGTACTGCCCCGGTCGCACCTGGGACTACGACACCGCGCTGCCATTCGTCACCCGTTATTGCGGGTTCGCCGGGCCCGGGGTGGCGCAGAGCGAGCTCGACCGCTACTGCGGATGGCCGGCCCAGGCGATCAGCTACAAGATCGGCGAGCGCGTGTGGCTGGACATTCGTGCTCGGCTGCGATCCAGGCTCGGCTCGGCGTTCGATCTGAAGCGATTCCACATGGAAGCGCTCAACCTCGGGTCACTGCCGCTCGATGTGCTCGAGCAGGAGTTGCTCGGAAGCAACTGATCGGCGCGCCGCGCGCTGCGGCGGCTGAATCAGGGAGTTGGTGTGGGGGCGCGACTGCACCCCGTCACCAGTTCGTGGGCCGGGTCGGGCAGGACGCCCGAGACCTGGCCGGCGATCGTTTAGGCGGCCTTGCCGATCTTGAAGATCTTGGTTCCGCAGACGGGGCAGGTTCCGGTGGTGGCCGGCTTGCCGTTCTTCATCGTGATCGCCTCAGCGCCCTTGATCTCGCGCTGTTCCTTGCATTTGAGGCAATAGCCAGTGGCCATTTGCTTCCTCCGGGGGTGGGGGGTGGTTCTGCGACTGCTCGGAGGCAGGTTGCGGGCATTCTAGACACATCGGACCCGAATTGGAGCCGAATTCAGCGGCAGCGGTCCGGCGAGGCCGTCAGACGGGGGCGACGGTGGTGGCCAGGTGGGTCCGGAAAAAGGCCCTGGTCCGGTCCCACGCGAGCCGGGAAGCGTCCTCGTCGAAGACCTCGGGACGGGTGTCGTTGAAGAATGCGTGGTCGGCGCCCTCGTACCAGAAGAACTCCACGTCGACACCGGAATCGCGAAGCTCCGCCTCGAGCGCTTCCACCTGCTCCGGCGTGTACGCCTCGTCCTTGGTGGCGAAGTGCCCGAGCACGGCACCCTTGATCTTGGTCACGTCCGGTTTGGCTGCCGCAGTGATGCCCATGTACGGGTAGAAGGGCACGACGGCCGCGAAGACGTCGCTGAGCGTGGCCGCGTAGAGCGCCAGCGCGCCGCCCATGCAGAAGCCGACGATGCCGACCCGGTCCCCTGCGGTGTGCTCACTTGCGGCGAGCCACTTGCCGGCGCCAAGCATGTCGCGTGCGGCACCGGCGAGGTCGAGTTCCATGAGCAATTTGCCCGCCTCGTCCGGCTCCTTGGTCTCCTTGCCGTGGTAGAGATCCGGCGCCAGCGCGACAAAGCCCTCGGCCGCGAAACGGTCGCAGAGATCGCGGATATGCGCGTTGACCCCCCACCACTCCTGGATCACCACAACGCCCGGCCCGCGGCCACTCGGCGGCTTGGCGAGATATCCGCTCGCGCTATGCCCGTTGCTGGGGAATTCGACCGTCTCACCCATCGCTTCCTCCTTCATCGCGTGCAAATGTCTGTGCGCTCAATTCGACACCGAGTCCGGCTACGAGTGACGCCGGGTCATGCTGCCGGATGCTCGTTGGTGTGCGCGTCCATGAGCTTTTGCGCGACGTGCGCCGGCACCTCCTCGTAGCTCGAGAACGTCATCGAATAGCGGCCGCGTCCCTGCGTCATCGCGCGCAATTCGACGGGGAACGTGTACATCTCCGACTGCGGCACGTGCGCGTTCACCTCGGCGCGACCGTCGCCTAGCGGGTTCACGCCACCGACGCGTCCGCGCTTGGAGTTGAGCAGTCCCATGATGTCGCCGGTGAACCGCTCGGGAACGGTGACACGCACATCCATGATCGGCTCCAGAATCACCGGCGAAGCCTTCTGCACGGCCTCGCGCATCGCCATCGCGCCGGCGATCTGGAACGCGATGTCCTTGCCGTCGACGCTATGCGTGGAGCCGTCGACGAGACGCACCTTGACGTCGACGATCGGGTTCCCGGTGACCGCCCCCTGCTCCATCGTCTGACGGACGCCCTTCTCGACGGATGGCCGGAACTGATGGGGGATCGATCCACCGAAGATCTTGTCCTCCCATTCGTAGCCGCCACCGCGTGGGAGCGGCTCGATCTCGATGGTGGCGTCGCCGTACAGGCCCGATCCGCCCGACTGCTTCTTGTACTTGTGGCCGACACGAGCAGTGCCGGTGATGGTCTCGCGGTACGGGATCTTCGGCGGGTGCAACTCGGCGTCCACGCCGAACTTGCGCTTCATGCGCTCCAGCGCGACATCGAGGTGGACGTCGCCGAGGCCGTGCACCAGCACCTCGTTGGTCACCGGGTCGCGATCCGTCGAGAAGGTCATGTCCTCCTCGGACAGACGCGCGAGCCCGCTCATGATCTTGTCCTCGTCGCCCTTGGTCTTGGCGACGATCGCCGCCGACGCGCTCGGCAGCGGCCACGGCAGCGGCGGCAGCATCACCGGCGAGTCCTTGACGCACAAGGTGTCACCGGTCTGCGTGTGGGTGAGCTTGGTGACGCACGCCGATATCGCCGGCAACGACCTCGGTGGCGGTGACGATCGCCTTGCCCGTTGGGTTGCCCCAGCTGCGCGAAGCGCTCCTCCTGACCGAGGCGCGCGGTGATCGAGGTGGCTGTCGCCGCGCATCGTGCCGCGCAGCACCTTGAAGAACGAGATCTTGCCGAAGGTGTCGACCGTGGTCTTGAAGACGAACGCGCAGAGCTTGCCGTCCGGGTCGCACGCGACCGAGACCTCGTGCTCCTTCGAATCGAGCGCGACGCGCGTGCGCTCGGTGGGCGCCGGGAGGTAGCGGACGATGCTGTCGAGCACCATCGCCGCGCCTTTCTCGGTTGCGGCGGACGCGCAGACGATCGGCACCAGAGTCCCGCGCGCGGTTGCTGCATGCAGCGCGGTCCGCACCTCGTCGTCGGTGAGCTCGGTGCCCTCGAGGTACTTCTCGAGCAGCGCGTCGTCGCTCTCCGCAGCCGCGTCAACGAGCGCGGCGTGGGCGCGCTCGATCTCGGCGGTCATCTCGTCGGGAACCGATGTGTCCGTCGCGCGCCCGCGGTCGTCGAAGGCGTGGGCGCGGTCGTCGACGAGGTCGACGTAGCCGCGGAATCCGTCTGCCGCCCCGATCGGGACCGCAACCGCGATCGGCTTGCGCGAGAACGCTTCGCGCAAGCGCGTCGACAGTGGCCTCGTACGCGGCGTTCTCTTTGTCCATGCGGTTGACGACGATGAGCGCCGGGACGCCGGCCGCCTGGATCATCTCCCAGGCGTTCTCCGCGCCGACCGGCACGGTTCCGGTGGCGGCGACGACGAGGACGGCCGCGTCGGCGACCGCGAGCCCCTCGATCACCTCGCCGGCGAAGTCCTGGAATCCCGGCGCGTCGATGAGGTTCACTCGGTGGCCTTCCCAGTCGCAGTGCGCGACCGAGAGGCCGATGCTCATGGAGTGGCGCTGCTCCTCCGGCTCGTGGTCGAAGAGCGACGTCGCCTGCTCGGTCGAACCCATGCGCTGGGTTGCGCCGGCAGTGTGCAGCAACGCTTCGCAGAGGGTCGTCTTTCCGTCGTGGCTGTGACCAACGACGGCGACCGTGCGGATGCGATCAGGTGTGGGTGTCGGCATGGTGAATCAACTCCAGACAGGACTCCCGGACCGAGGCAACGAATGGTAGCGGCTCGCACCGCCCGTCGAGGGGGTCAGCGCGACCGGCGCCGAGCGACCACGAGGATGGATTCCGACAGCGCGTGCGCCGGCGCGCTGGTCCACCCGTCGAACATCGACACATCGGCGAGTCCCGCTCGCGCGAAGAGGCCTGGGAATCGACGCGAAGGGGCAGAGCCAGCCGCTCGTCTGACGCGCCGCCACGGAGCCGTCGTCGAACACCGCGACCTCGCGGAGCACGTACGTGTGCCGCCGTTCGTCGTAGACGGCATCGCCGAGCAGCAGATGTCGCTTGTCGGAGAGCAGGGAATTCGGCACGACGTCCCACCAGTCGATGCGACCCGGCGGCTGATCCGGATGCAGGCGCATCTCGACGATGAGCGTCCCGCGCCGGGGCGAGCGACGCCGCGAGGCGCGCGAGCACTTTCGGCTGTTCCGCGCGGGAGAAGGCTTCGAGGATGAAGTACACGAGAAACGCCGCGTCGAACCCAGCCTCAGGCAGTGGTACGTCGCGCAGGTCGCCCTTGACGAACCGCGCTGTGCCAAGCAGCGGCGTCGCTCGCGCCAGCCCTCGGGCGTGACGAAGGGCCGCGGCACTGACGTCGATCCCCGGTCACGTCATGGCCGAGCCGCGCCAGCGGCACCGCGTACAGGCCCGGACCACACCCGGCGTCGAGAATCCGCGCCGGAGCGGGCGGGATGAGCTTGCGCAGCCGTCGCAGCTGTCCGGCGATGACCGACTGTCGCCTGCTCGCCCCGTCGTGGGATTGGTCGAGGTGCTCGCGGAGCAACCGGCGCGCGTACTCGGGCCGTCCCCAGTCGAGTTCCGCACCCGGATCGAAGGGCACCGGCCAGGGCGGGATCGATGCTGGACGGAGCGTGCGGCGCATGTTCGCGGCAGCGTAGGCCACAATCCGCGGCGATGGGCGGCGTGATCGGTCAGTGGGTCACGAGTGGGGGCATCTTCGTCGTGCTCGTGCTGATGATCATCAACAGCTGCGGGCTCCCCTTCCCGAGCGAGGTGATCATGCCGGTCGCCGGAGTGCTCGCCGCCACCGGCCACTTCAACATCGTGCTCGTCATCGCCACAGGGATCGTGGGCAGCCTGATCGGCGCGTTCATCGCCTATTCGCTGGCGCAGGCGCTTCGGGCGCCCGCTGCTGCTCGGACCCGGGCGGCGGATCGGCATCTCGGCAAGCCACCTCGATCTCGCGGATCGATGGTTCGCCCGATTCGGACTGCCGACCGTGTTCTTCGGAAGGATGGTGCCGGTCGTCTGCACGTACATCTCGTTCCCGGCCGGGCTCGCGAAGGTGCAGCCGGTGTGGTTCGGCGTGCTCTCGCTCCTCGGATCGACCATCTGGATCACCTTCCTCGGCGTCCTCGGGTACGAGGTCGGCGCCAACTACACGAAGGTCGCCGGGCCGATCGGCAAGGCGGCGATCGTCATCGCCGTGCTGATCGTGATCGCGGTGGTCGCGTGGTACGTCCGTGGGCGGCGAAGGGCCGCAGCCAGGTCAGGCTCCGGCGCTTAGCCGGCTCAGGACATATCCGGCCAGGGGCTCGCGGAGTCTGCTTCTCCGTCATCACCCTCGGCCCGCTGACGGTACCGGTCGGCAACCATCTTGTAGGCGACAGTCTTGGGGAGGCCGAGCTTCACGAGGCTCTTGACCTCATCGGCCATCACCTTGTCACGAGCGGTCTCGATCGACGCGACGAGATCCTCGATGGAAACAGTGGATGCGCGTTTGGACACATCGACAGTCTACCAACGGTTCGCCTGAGCAAACCTCCGAACGCGAATCTCGCCCGCGATCGGCGGGGCGGCTTTCGGGCGCCTCCCACGGGCCGCCATACTTTGAGCATGGCGTATCTCCCCAACTCCGATGCCGAACGTCGCGAGATGCTCGATGCGGTCGGGGCGGCGTCGGAAGCGGACCTCTTCACGACGATTCCGGCCGCCCTGCGCAACCCCGTGATCGACCTCCCGCCACCACTCTCCGAGCAGGATCTCGTGGCCGAGCTCGAACGGCTCGCAGCGCGCAATCGATCGCTGAGCAAGTACGACAGCTTTCTCGGCGCCGGCGTCTATCGCCGGTTCAGCCCCGCGATCGTTCGCGGCACCATCTCCCGCCCCGAGTTCTACACGGCATACACGCCGTACCAGGCCGAGGCGTCGCAGGGAACGCTGCAGACCATCTTCGAGTTCCAGTCGATGATCTGCGCGCTCACCGGGCTCGATGTCGCCAACGCCTCGCTCTACGACGGCGCGACAGCGGCAGCCGAGGCGATGGTGATCGCCGTGCAGGCAACCGGCCGGACTCGCATCGCGGTTGCGGATACCGTCCATCCCGGAGACGATCGCGGTGCTTCGAACCTTCGGGGACGGGCGACGGATCGCAGTCGACGTGATCGCGACCACCGACGGCCTGCTCGCGCCGGACACGCGTCCGCGCGGCACTCACCGCGGAGCACGCAGCGCTCCTTGTCCAGTACCCGAGCTTCGCGGGCACGATCCAGGATCTCGCGCCGCTTGCGGCCGCGGCCCACGACGCGGGCGCCCTCGCCCTGTGCGCAACCGACCTGCACGCGTGTGCGCTGCTGACGCCGCCCGGTGGACAGCGGATTCGACGTCGCCGTCGGTGACGGTCAGCCGCTCGGGCATCCCGGCGTCGTTCGGCGGCCCGCATGTCGGATTCATGGCGGTTGCGCAGGCACAGATGCGGCGCATCCCGGGCCGCCTGGTCGGCCTGACGCTCGACCACAACGACCGGCGCGCATACACGCTCACCTTGCAGGCGCGCGAGCAGCACATCCGCCGCGAGCACGCGACCTCCAACATCTGCACCAACCACGCGCTGATCGCCCTCGCGGCGACCGTGTACATGGCGCACATGGGCGCGGGCGGGATGCGCGCAGTCGCGGAGGTGAGCGTGCAGCGCGCGCATCACCTCGCGAAGCTCCTCACGGGAATCGACGGGCTCTCGCTCGCCAATCCGTCCACGCCATTTCTCTGGGAGTTCGTGCTGCGCACGCCGCAGAGCGGAGCGGCGTTTGCGAAGTCGCTGCGCGAGCGGGGCATCGTCGCGGGGCTGCCGCTCGGATATTTCGACGACGAAGCGATGACAACGAGCTGCTGGTCTGCTGCACCGAATTGACCTCGCCGCAGGCGATCGATCGATACGTGGCAGCCGCGAGCGGACGTCGTTGCATCGGAGCGCACGGTTGCGATGGCACACGCATGAACGAGACCGATTCCGGCCGCAGCGCGCGACGCGAGATGGGCGGTCGACGAGCCGCTCGTCTTCGAGCTGAGCACCAACTACGCCACCGGTCCCGCGGTCACCGCAGCCGGCGTTCCGGCGACCGGCGGCGACACGGCGATCCCTGAGGTCGCTGCTTGCGAAGCACACCGCCCACTGTTCCTGCGGTTCCGGAAGCCGTGCTCGCGCGCCACTTCGGACGGCTCGCGCGGCGCAATCACAACCTCCATGAGGGGATGTACCCGCTCGGCTCGCTGCACGATGAAGTACAACCCGGTCGTCGACGAGCAACTCGCGTGGCTCGACGGCTTCGCGCAGCTGCATCCCGTACCAGGACGAGGACGATGCGCAGGGCGCGCTCCAGTTGATGTGGGAGCTCGACCGCATGCTCTGCGTCGATCACGGGCATGGCGCGGATGTCGTTGCAGCCTGCGGCAGGCGCGCACGGCGAGTGGACCGGTCTGCGCATGATCCAGGCGTACCACGCCAACCGCGGCGATATTGCTCGCACACGCGTGCTCATCCCCAACTCCGCGCACGGCACCAATCCCGCCTCCGCCGCGGCGTGCGGTCTCGAGGTCGTGACGGTGAAGAGCAACCACGACGGCACCGTCGACGTCGAGGATTTCACGAGTCATCTGGATGACACTGTCGCGGCCGTGATGTTGACCAACCCGAACACGCTCGGCGTTTTCGAGAAGGACATCGTGCAGATCGCGAACCTCGCGCACGAAGCTGGTGCGCTCGTCTACTACGACGGCGCAAACCTCAACGCTCTGGTCGGGATGGCGCGCCCGGGCGACATGGGCTTCGACGTCGTCCACCTCAACCTGCACAAGACCTTCTCGACGCCGCATGGCGGTGGTGGCCCGGGCGCCGGGCCGGTCGGCGTCGGCGAGCGCCTCATCGACTTCCTTCCCACGCCCACCGTCGAGCGCGACGGCGATCGCTTCTTCCTCGATTACCAGCGACCGAAGAGCGTCGGCAAGGTGCGTTCGTACTACGGCAACTTCGGCATGCTGGTGCGCGCTTATGCATACATCCGCGCCTACGGCGACCATCTTCCATGGGTCGCGCGCGACGCGGTGCTCAACGCGCGGTACCTGCAGTCACAGCTGAACGGCTCTATTCGCGATGGCGGTCGACACGCCGTGCATGCACGAGTTCGTCGCCAGCACGAAGGGCGGTCGTGTCGAGGGACTGCGCGCGATGGACGTTGCCAAGCGCCTGCTCGATTACGGCGTGTACGCGCCGACCGTGTACTTCCCGCTCACCGTCCCGGAGGCGCTGATGTTCGAGCCCACGGAGACGGAGTCGAAGCAGAGCCTCGATGCGCTCGCCGGCATCTGCGCGGCGATCATCACCGAGGCCGAGGCCGACCTCGAATTCGTGCAGAACGCGCCGCACGAGACGCCGGTGAGCCGCGTTGACGAAGTGCGTGCAGCACGCCACCCGATTCTCCGCTGGACGCCATGAGCACCGCGGTCGAGACGGACCTGCGTGATGAGCTCCGCGAGCTCGTCGCCGTGCGCGCGTTCAGCTACGGCACGTTCACGCTGACGAGTGGACGCACCAGTGACTACTACGTCGACGGCAAGCAGGTCACGCTTGATGGACGCGGGCTGTACCTGGTTGCGCGCTTTGCGCTCGACTACTGCCGCGAGCTCGGGATCGACGCCATCGGCGGTCTGACACTCGGCGCGGATCCGATCGCGGCAGCGACGGCCGCGTTGAGTGGCGATACCGACCATCCCATCACCGCGTTCATCGTCCGCAAGGAAGTGAAGGCGCACGGAACGGGCCGGGCCATCGAGGGCCCTGACCTGCGCCCGGGGACGCGCGTGCTCCTCGTCGACGACACCATGACCACGGGCGGCACCTTCCTGCAGGCGCAGGAAGCGGTGATCCCCACGGGCGCGGTGATTGCCGGCGCACTCTGCGTCGTCGATCGTGAGGAAGGCGGGCGCGAAGCGCTCGAGGCTGCCGGTATCACGCTGCACGCGCTGTATCAGCGCAGCGAGTTCAGCCCCCGAAAATCCCCCGCGCAATCCCACCCGTAAGCGCACCACCGGCCGCACCTGCGGCGCCGGCTTCGGCCGCCTGACCGGGCGAGAACTCCGACAGCGACTGGGCGAGCTTCTGCAAGGGCAGTGACTGCAACCAGACACGTCCGGGTCCCGTGACCAGCGCAAGGAAAATGCCGTCGCCGCCGAAGATCTTGTTCTTGATGCCCTTGACCGTCGTGATCGAGAACTGCACGGTGTCCTGGAACAGGCCGACATGCGAAGGGTGCACGCGAAGGCTCTCGCCGGGCTTCAGGTCGTACGCGAGGATCTCACCACTCAGCTCGCACCACGCCCGGCCCTGTCCGACGATCTTCTGCAGCCGGAACCCGTCGCCTCCGAAGAACCCGGCGCCGAGGTGCTGCTGGAATCCGATCGAGAGGTTGACGCCGTTGGTCCCGCACACGAACGCATGACGGTGACCGAGATATCCCATCCCCGGCTGCGGCGCGACGTCGAGCGGAAAGATCTGCCCTGGAAGGCGCGCCGCAAAGGCGACCATGCCGGGCGCGCCCTGCGCCGTGTACTGGCTCATGAAAATCGAGCTGCCGCCGAGCGCGCGCTTGAACACGCCGCCGACTCCGCCGCCGCCGCCCATCTGCGTCGACGTCTGCATGACGATCGACTGCGTCATCCACGACAGCTCTCCGGACTCGGAGAAGATCGCCTCGCCAGGGTCGAGCGTGAGCTCGAGCACGGGCATCGTGGTTCCGACGATCCGGTCCTGCACGGCGTGTCCTCCGAACGGTTCTGCGTCAGGCGGAGTTTATCCGCGCCGGCGGCTGCGTGGCGATGCTTCCGTTACAGAGCGCCGGGATCAGCCATCGAACTGCCAATCCCCTGCTCGCCAAGAGAAGGCGTGCTTCTACAACTGCGCCAGCAGCGGTTCAAGTGGCACCGTCTCGTCGCGAATCGCCCCAGCGTCTCCAGCGCAAAAGAACCGTCAGGTGCGACCTGCCGCCAGCTTCATCCGGATGGCAGTCGAGCGATGCGATGCAAACCTGAGGGCTTCGTCGGCGCCGAGTTCGATGGCAGACGTATCAGTCGCTGAGCTGATCGTAACCGGGAGTGCTGCGTGTCGCGTAGACACACGAGATCGCCTCGAGCACGCGGAGACAATGAGTGTACCGTTATCGGCAACGAAGCGTCAGGTGGTCAGGACCTGAAAGGGAATGCATCCGGCCCCGCATGTCGGCGAAGACGCTCATTCGAGGCATCCAACCCCTTGCGATGAGAGCTGGTCTGCCGGAGTGATCGGCAGCGTGATCTGGCGCCAGGACTACAGCTGCAGCACTGCAGTAACAAGGACTGCGATTTCGAAACCAGGTCGTACTCGGGGTCGTCTCACCCGCGAAACGGCATCAGATCCGTGCAATCGCCAGCGGACAATGCCGACGCCGTAGTAGACGTCCAACGAACAGAAAAAGCATCGATCGGAACGATGCAGACGATGCGGCCGGGATCAAACGGGGGTGGCGCCACAAGGAGATGAGACCTGCGATCCAGACCGGAAGAACGAAGAAGAGATAGACGACCAGCAGAACAGTTCGCACCGGCCACCACCTGACGGCCGCGATTCGCAATGGAGGTCAACGTCCGGAATCCATTGTTGGTCAGCAGATCAGCTCGGGAAGCATATGAGGCGATCACCCGGCGCCAACAGGGGTATCGGCTGCGGATGTGATCGCAGTGAGGTCGTGACGACCACTGCGACCATCATCACCGCGATCAGCGCGATGACCGGAATTTGACCTCAAGCGCAATGCCGAAGCTAAGCCAGAAAGATCCAATATCGTGGCCTCCCTCTGAATCAAACAGAGGAGTCAGTACAGCGACACCACCGTCGCTGCGCAAAGGCCACGGTCGGTAGACGCAGCGCCCGAGGACATATGGAGCTGTGGCGGCGATAGCAGTGCCAGCGCCTCGATGCGTAAGACCCGCCGAGTCGTCTCACATACAGGCCGGACAGCACCACCATGACGGCGCCGATCAGCGTGGCAGCACGCGCAGGTTCCACGGGCTGATACCGAGCAAGCTGGTTTCGCGCCGGGCGGTCAGTCGCTCGTCACGGGGTGATCGCCCAGGTGCGCGCATCACGTCGGTTCGGAGAGACCGGCTCCGTCGGCAAGTTCGCGGAGTGAATGGACCTTCCGGTGCTTCGGCGCCGCAGCGTCCAGCTGCCGATATACCTCGCCAGCTTCGAGCGCTGTCACAAGCCCCAGCGCCGTCTTGGCGATGATCTCCTTCATCACCTCGTCGGTGCCGCCGCCGATGCGGATGAGCCGCGAGTCGCGGAAGTATCGGGAGATGCCAGTTTCGGCCATGTAGCCCATGCCACCGTGGAGTTGCAGGCACGTGTCGGCGACCAGCGTGGTGACCCGGCCGACCAGCGAGCTTGGCCATCGAGATCTCGGTGACCGGGTACTCGTCCCGGTCCCAGCGCTCGGCGATGCTGTACACGAAGTTCTTGGCGACCGTGATCTCTGTGTAGAGGTCGACGAGCTTGTGCCGGTTCACCTGGAACTTGCCGATCGGGCGTCCGAATGCCTCGCGCTCCTTGCACCATTTGAGCGTTTCCTCGAACGCCACCTCGGCGCCGGCGATGGATCCCGCGGAGCCGATCAAGCGCTCGCCCTGCAGCTCCCACATCAAGTTGTAGAAACCCTGGCCCACCTCGCCGAGCACGGCGTCATCACCGACCTCGACATCGTTGAAGGAAAGCTCCGCCGTGTCGCTCGAGTGCATGCCGAGCTTCTTCAGCTTTCGCGAGACGGAGAAACCGGGAAGGTTCTTGTCGACAAGGAACAGCGTGATGCCGTGCGAGCCGTCCTCCTGAGACCCGGTTCGCGCGACCAGCAGGATGAAGTCGCAGCGCACGCCGTTGGTGATGTAGAGCTTGCTGCCGTTGATCCGCCAGTGCCCGTCGACGCGATCGGCGCGGGTCCGGATGTTCGCGACGTCACTGCCGGCGTCGGGCTCGGTGATGCCGAGCGCGGCGATCTTCTCGCCGCGGATGGCAGGGACGAGGTAGCGCTGCTTCTGCTCCTCGGTTCCCCAGCGGAGAATCGGCGGGGTCGCCATCTCCGTGTGAACGCTGATGGCCATACCGACGCCGCCGGATCCGCAACGCGCCATCTCCTCGGCAAGGACGATCGCGCTGAAGTAGTCGCCGCCCTGGCCGCCGTACTGCTCCGGATAACGCAGCCCGAGCAGGCCGAGCTCGCCCATGCGCGTGAACACGCTGTCGGGGAAGCCCTCCGCTGCCTCCCACTCGTCCGCGTGCGGGCGCAGCTCCTTGGCGACGAAGTCGCGCACCGTCTCGCGAAGCGCGTCGTGCTCAGCCGAGAAATGCACGGGCCGATGCCTCCGTGGCTGAGCGCAAAGGCTCAGCAGTTGACGCGAATGTCAATTCTGTCACGCACCGATTGGAACGGAAACGCACCTTAGGATGGTGACGATGCGACAGCCCAGGTCTCCCCTCTTCGTGGCTCGTAGCGATGGCGGCTGTGCTCCTCGCCGCGTGTTCGGGCAGCTCCACGCCGACACCCGCCCCATCGCGGACACCGGCACCCAGCGCCCACGCCGTCGCCGACTCCGCTCCCGCCGGACACGATGTCCGTCGGGCGTGCTCGGCCTTGGCATCGGGACGTTCGATCTCGCCGCCATCCCGGTCGCCACCCTCAAGAACGAAGCGAAGTACCACGGCGCCGCTGCCGTGGTCGTCCACTTCGTGACCCACAGATCGGGGAAGACGCTCGGCTCGCTGGAGTCCGTGGCGGTCAACCTGGCTCCGGGCGAGACGCTGGCCGTCACGCGCCGACTGCACCGACGCTTGCAACGGGGCCACCAGCGTCGTCGCGACCGTCACGGTCGGGTCCTGGCCGACGGACATCGGACCGATCTTCACGACGGCCTCGGGCGCCTACAGCTGCCAGCCGTGCCGCACCGGTCATGGCTACGGCAACGTGACCGGGACCCTCACTCCATCCGCGAGTTTGTCGGCGGGAGCGGCTGTGGTGGGGTTCGCCGTGTGCGAGAACAAGGCTGGCGTGATCTTGGGAGGCGGCTCCGAGGAGTTCGTCTGGCAGGCGGGATCGACGCTTTCTGCCAACGTTCCGGTCGTGCTCAACGCCGCGCCGTCCTCGTGCGCGCTCGGGGCCTCCACCGGCTGGTAGGAAGCGTTCGCTCCGTTTGAGCGACTTGCAGGCACAAGTACCCGTTGTGGTACGGTCGGCCGCGGCCCGGATCCCAGGGTTGTCGTCGAGACGTGAGGTCTCCAGAGGGGCAGCAAGGGGTCGAGCCGCTTTCAAGCCCGGTCAGGGGAGAGATGGCCGGAGCCCGACCCAAGAGGAGTGATCCGCCTTGCATTTACCCAAGCGGGCACGTGGACTGGTTCTCGGCTGCTTCATGTTGGTGGCCGGACCTGCAACCGCAGTGCTCATTACGACGCCCGCCCAGGGGGCAGTCGCGTCTGTCACCCAGCTTCGATGCGTCCGTCGGTGACATCGACCGCCTTACCAACGTGACCACCCACCCGATGATGCTTCGGGTTCGCTCGGCGATGCTGCTCAGCGCCAGCGTGCCGATCGTGGTCAAGCCCGCCGAAATGCCCCACGCCCAGGTCTTCCGACCTGAGTTCGTCGTCCCGAGCGGCCTTTCCGTCAGCCAGGCGCAGGTCGTGGCGGATATCACCGCTGCCGCGGAGCACTGGGGCGTCAACGTCGCCTGGATGCTCCGCACCGCCAACTGCGAATCGCACTTCCACTGGAACTCCGTGAACCCGCGGGGGCCGTACATCGGGGTCTTCCAGTTCCTGATGTCGACCTTCATCGCCAACGGCGGGACAGCGGCGGGAATCTGGAACCCTGTGGACCAGGCGAATATCGCCGCGAAGATGTTCGCCGACGGGCAGTCCCACGAGTGGTCCTGCGCCTGAATCGCGCACTAGGGGCGTCAAACTCACGAGGTGACCACGCACGCGAGCCCGGATGACTCCGCGGCAACCGAGCACCTCCGCGAGACGCAGACGGGGCGGCGGATCATCTACGAAGGACGTCTGCTGACCTTCTACGAGGACGACGTGCGCCTCGCCGACGGCACTCGCGCCCAGCGCGAGGTCGTGGCTCACCCAGGCGCAGTCGCCATCGTCGCCATCGACGACGCCGGCAAGGTGGTCCTGGTTCGGCAGTGGCGTCACGCGGCCGGCCGCGCGCTCTGGGAGCTGCCGGCCGGCACCCGCGACGCCGACGAGGCCCCGGGTCGGACGGCCGAGCGGGAGCTCGCCGAGGAGACCGGCCTGCGCGCGACGCGCATCGAGCCGCTCGCATCGGCGCCGCTCACCCCCGGGTATTCGACCGAGGTCATGCACTTTTTCCTGGCAACCGGCCTGACCGAGGGTCCGACGAATCGCGATGTCGACGAGCGCATGGACGTCGAGCGTTTCGATCGGGCCGGGAGTCGCGGCGCTCGTCCGTGGCGGCGACGTGGACGTCAAGACGCTCGCGGGTCTCGCCCTCGCCGGCTGGAGCACAGCGCCCGAATGGCTGACCGGCCGCTCCGCGACCCCATCGACGCGGATCGCCTGATCGCGAGGGCGATCGAATCCGTGCTGGACGCCGTGCCGGAGATTCCGGGCGGCGACATGGTCGGACCCGACGCCAGTCCGAAGTCGCAACCCTGGGCGGAGACGGCAGCCCCACCGGCGAGCGACAAGCGGCCACTCGAAACCGTTGTCGCCGAGTACGAGGCACGCGTTGCGGCGACACCCGGCGCTCGTGCCGCCCATCCCAACGAGCCGCATCCGGGCGAGGCGTACCTCGAGAAACTCTCGCCCGCGTCGCGTACCGCCGGGAAGCGTCCGAAGCGACGCTGGCAGGGCGGCCGGAAGCGCCGGGGTGGCCGCGGTGGTGGTGGCGGCGGTGGCGGCGGTGGCGGCGGTGCCGGCGGAGGTGGCGCTCCGGCGTGAGCGGCGTCGAGGAAGGGTCGCCGCGTCAGATCGACGGCGTCCTCTTCGATTACGGCGAGACCCTGGTCGAGTTCTCTCGCCCCGACGATGCGCTGGCCGAGGCCGAAGTGCGGATGCTGGCTGTGCTCGCCGAAGCGGGCCACGGGCGCGTCTCGAGCGAATCGCTGCGCGCGATCCTCGATCGCGTCGATCGGGAGGTCATCGACTACCAGCGGACAGACGTCGCCGAGGAGATGGATCTGCCCGCCGTTGCGCTGCGCGCTTACGAAGAGGCCGGACTGAACGTTGGCGAAGGCGTGCTCGACGAGCTGCTCCGCATCGAGCAGGAAGCCTGGTGGCATGGTGCTCGCGTTGACCAGGATGCGGTGCCGCTGCTCGACTTCCTGCGCGATCGCGGCGTTCGCACCGGCATCTGTTCGAACGCGCCATACAGAGCGCGGTCGCTCCACGAACAGGTCGCGTTTCTCGGGCTCGACACGCACCTCGACGCGGTGACCTTCTCGGCGGAAATCGGGTGGCGCAAGCCGTCGACGCGCATGTTCGAAGCGGCCCTGCGGACACTCCGGACCGAGGCGGATCGCACCGTCATGGTTGGCGACAGGGAGGCCACCGACATCGCCGGCGCGCATGCGGCAGGGATGCGCGCCGTGTTGCTCAACAGACACGGCGAACGCAGTGCGAACAGCGCGGATGCAGAGATTGCGGCACTCCGAGATTTGCCGGGTGCGCTGCGGGACATGGGCATATACTTGATGTAAGCGTGGAGTTCAAGGAGTACGTCAAAGAACGGTGCGCCGAGAGGGGAATTTCCTTGCACCGGCTTGCTCTTCTGTGCGATCTGAATCAGATCTACTTCTATCAGAGCGTCAACAAGAACAAGGACAATCCACCGCCGTGGGTATTGCGTCGCGCTGCGCCGCATCTGGCAGTTCCGTACATGGAACTGATGATTCGCGCGGGCTACGTTCGTGAGTCGGACATCGACGAATGGAGGCAGCAGGCGGGCAGCTGAGTCGGCGTGCTCAGGGGCACCGTCATGACGCATCGCGCGATCATTCATCTCGATCTCGACGCGTTCTATGCGTCAGTCGAGCAACTGCGCCGGCCCGAGCTTCGCGGACTTCCGGTCATCGTCGGTGGCGCGCCCGCAGGTGACGGCACTGCGCAACTGAATCGTGGAGTGGTCAGCGCGGCGTCGTACGAAGCGCGCGCATTCGGAGTCCATTCCGCAATGCCACTGCGCACTGCAATGCACCTCTGCCCGCAGGCAGTGCTCGTGCCGGTCGACTTCCGTGCGTATCGCGAGGCGTCCAAGGCGGTGTTCGACATCGCGCGTGACTACACGCCGATCATCGAACCGCTCTCGCTGGACGAGGCCTTCCTCGAGGTCACGGGCTCAACGCGGCGGTTCGGCTCATCGCGCCACATCGCCGAGGAGATTCGCGATCGCATCCTGGCCACCACCAGCCTCCATGCGTCATTCGGGGTCGCAACGTGCAAGACGATCGCCAAGATCGCGTCCGACCTCAGCAAGCCGCGTGGGTTCGTCGTTGTCGAGCCGGGAGACGAGGCTGCGTTCCTCGCGCCGCTGCCACTCCGGCGTCTGCCGGGACTCGGACCGGCCGCGGAACGCGCGCTGAGCGGGCTCGGCATCTCGACGCTCGGCCAGCTTGCCGCGCTGCCGCTCGACACGGTGCAACGACGGGTCGGGCGCGCCTCCGGAACATCGCTGTGGGAGCGCGCGCAGGGAATCGACACGGCGCCGGTCACCGTGCCGGGCGCGCCACGAAGCGTGTCGCGCGAGGAGACCTTCGCCCGCGACGTGTCCCAGCGCGAAGCCCTGCATCTGCGTGTCGCGGAGCTCGCGAGCGATGTGGGCGCGCGGCTGCGGACCGGAGGCTGGACCGCCCGCACGATCACGCTCAAGCTCCGCTATTCCGACTTCACGACGATCACCCGCCAGGAGACGCTTCGGTCATCCACGGCGACGGACACGACGGTTCGGGACGCTGCGGTGGCGCTGCTGGACGCAGCCTGGTCGGGAGCCGCAGTCCGCCTGCTCGGGGTCGGCGTGACCGGCCTTGCCGATGCCCCGCAACTGGATCTCTTCGACCGGCCGGCAGTCGATCGGATCGATCACACGCTGGACGCACTGCGCGAACGGTTCGGACGGGACGCCATCCGTCGAGGCACCGCCGACGGTCTCCACGACCTCGACTGGCGAGGCGACGACCTGCGGCGCTGAGTCAGCGGCGCCTACTCCTCGTCGATGTCGTCCAGGTACTCGACGATCTCGCTGTCGTAGCGGGCGCGCGCGTCGTTGAGGATGGTCCCGACGATCGCGACGCGCTCCTCGGGCCAGCCCAGCTCGGCGGCGAGCTCGACGGTCGTTGGTTCGCGACCGAACTCGTGCCGCGCCCTGATCTCGGCAGCTTCATAGAACTCGGTGTCGCGGACGAACGCCTCCTCACCGGCGCGCTCGATGGCCGCGAGCTCGATGGTGTCGTCCATGTGCGACGCGACGAGGCGGCTGACGAACCGGTCGAGCCCGGATGCGGCGCCACCCTTTCCCGCGTATTCGAGGACGGCAACCACGGCGGCGATCGTTCCCTCCTGCGCGAGATCGCCAACCTCGACGCCCTTGCCGTGGCGGGCCGCGGCGAGATCCAGGGTGGCCGCGAGCTGGTGCTCGACCAGCGTGTCGAGCGCGGGCCCACGGCCCTTGGCGCGGACCTCCGCGAGGAGTTCTGCGGTGGCGGACTCGCTCAAGGCGGGGAGCGACCGCGCCTTGACGACGAGGAGCTCCGGTTCGCTGACGTCGCTTCTGGTCATCCGGTCACCGCGATGCGCTCTCGCGCTGACCCTTGCGGCCGAACCGCGCGGCAAGCTGCTCGCACGCGCGGGCCGTCTCGCGACGCGCCGGACCCTGCGAGGCAAGCTCCACCGCACCCGCAAACGGGCGGCCCGTCACCGAGTACCGCGCCGACATCACCACTGTGCATCCACCAACCACCTTACGAATGGTGACCTCGAGGGTCAGATCCAAACCCTCCTCGAGCGTGAGGACCATGTGCTTCGGCGGCGTCAGCTCCGTGCAGACGAGCACGCCCCGGAGATGCCGCCCGACGAGGCCGGCCTCCACCTCGTACCGCGCCCCGACGCCGCCGGACGGCCCGCTGATATGGCGCAGCCGCCGGATGGCCGGGAGCCAGTCGGCATGCTCGATGTCGGCCACGACCGCGAAGGCCTCCTCGGGCGGAACGGGCAGGGTGACGTCGGAGCTTGTCTCGATCATGGGTGGTCCGCGCTTAGTACATCACTGTGGCGAACACGTCCGCCGCCTTGAAGCCGAGCCGCTCGTAGACGCGTTGAGCGATCACGTTGTACTGGTTGACGTAGAGGCTGCAGCGAGGCACGTCCCTGAAAACGTGTGCGCACACTGCGGCGAGCCCGGCCCGCGCAATCCCCTGACCGCGATATTTCGGCGCCGTGTACACGCCCTGGATCTGCACGACATCCGGCGTCCACGCCGAGAGCTCGGCCTTGAAGAGCACCTCGCGATGCCGCATCCAGATCCAACTCCAGCGCCGCTCGATGAGGCTCAGCATGCGCATTCGCCACGCGGGAGCGTCGACGGCGAGCGGGTCGATGCCCATCTCCTCACGGTGCATGCGCGCCGCCGCAATGATCAACGCCTCGAGATCCCCGCGCGTGGACAGGCGCACATCGCCGGATGGCGTGCCCTGCAGGTCGCCGCGGTCGAGGATCATCAGCGGCTGCGGATCGCGCAGTTCGCGAGCCGGCTTGAGCGGCCGAAACGCGTTGTGCAGCGCCATCACCGACGCACGGTGGCCGACGATCATGCGTGGCTGCGCGCCCGCGACGAGCGCTTGCGCAAGCGGTGGAGCGGCCTCGAGGTCGGGAATGTACGGGACGACCAGCGACCACCCGAGCACCACAGAGGTGAGCTCGTCTTCCTCGAACGCGCCCCACCAGTCGCCGGCTTCGAAACCGAGCCGCAGCTCACTGCGCAGATAGACGTTGATGACCGGCTCGCGATCGATGAGCGCGGCGAGCTGCCCGATGTGGGCAGGGCCCAACCGCGTTACTCGGAGCGCGGAGCGCGTTGTCATGCATCGAATTGTCCTCGTATCGATGCCTGCTGAGGCGGGATCCCTCGGCTATCCTCGTCGTTGTGACTCTGCCCTCCGTCTCTGCGCGCGCCCTCGTTGCGTGCGCATGCGTGGCACCGATGCTGCTCGCGGCGTGTTCGACGGCGACGGCGACCGTCGCCCCCAGCTCGCACGCGAGCGCCGCGTCGACTCCGACACTCGCGCCGGAACCGTTCGCCGGCAACGGATTCCGTACCAATATTCCAGCGGGATGGCAGGATCAGTCGACCAATCAGAGCGCCGTCGCGTCGGTGAGCGGCACCGGCACAGTACTCATGCTGCTCGCCTCACCGGATCACGGGCTCATCGTCGCAAGCATCACGCCACAGCCTGTTGCGGATGATCAGCTTGCGCAGTATCTGACCAGCATCGAGCCGCAGGGAGCGACCATGGTTGGGCAGACCGAGACTGTCGATGTCGACGGCGACTTCGGGCGTGGCGGACACCTTCGTGGTTGTCCCGGCCACCGGCGCGACGCAGGAGAGCGAGGAGATGGTGGTCAACCAGGCGGGCGATACCTACGAGATCGTGGTGACGTCCGCTCAGACCGATTTTGCGAGCGACAGCGCTGGTCTGCAGGAGATTCTCGACAGCTGGTCGTGGGTGTGACGGCCGCTTGCCGTTAGGATCAGACGATGCTGGTGCTCATGAACATGCAGGCGACGCCGGACCAGGTCGCCAACGTCATGAAACACGTGCGTGAGCGCGGCTTCGAGCCAATCGAGTTGCCGGGTGCCGACCGTCTGGCGATCGGTGTCCTGGGTAGCAACCCCGGCTCCATTCGGGACGCCATCTGCGATCTTCCCGGAGTGGTCGACGCGATCCCGGTGAGCAAGCCGTACAAGCAGGTCACGCGCGAGTGGCATCCCGAGCCCACGGTGGTCGACGTCTCGGGTGTCCGCTTCGGCGACGGGTCATTTGTGGTGATCGCCGGCCCGTGCGCGGTGGAGAGTTGCGAGCAGGTCCTGGCGACCGCGCGCGAGGTTGCCGCTGCCGGGGCAACGATGATCCGTGGCGGCGCTTTCAAGCCGCGATCGTCGCCGTACTCGTTTCGCGGCCTCGGCGTCGAAGGGCTTCGCCACCTCGCCGAGGCGCGCGAGGCAACCGGGCTCCCGGTGGTGACCGAAGTGCTGACGCCCGCGGACATCAGCATCGTCTCGGACTACGCGGACATGCTCCAGGTCGGTACCCGCAACGCGCAGAACTTCGCGCTCCTCGAGGCGGTCGGGGCGGCGGAGCGGCCGGTGCTGCTGAAGCGCGGGCTCAGCAATACCATCGAGGAGTGGCTCCTCGCTGCCGAGTACGTCGTGGCCCACGGCAACCCGAATGTCGTCCTCTGCGAACGGGGCATCCGCACCTTCGAGGCGGCCACTCGCAACACGCTCGATCTCAGCGCCGTGCCGGTGGTGAAGTCGCTGTCGCACCTTCCCGTGATCGTCGACCCGTCGCACGCCACCGGCCACCGGCCGCTGGTGCCACCCATGGCGCGAGCTGCGCTGGCGGCAGGTGCGGACGGCCTGATGATCGAGGTCCATCCCGACCCGGAAAACGCCATGAGCGACGGCGCGCAGTCGCTCACGCCGGCCGCATTCGCGGAGTTGATGGCATCGATTCGCCGCCTGGCCGTCGCACTGGATCGACAGGTCGCAACAGCTCCGTCACCGGTGAGGGCGGCAACCCCGGGTTAGGATCGTCCCCGTGGAGTTGCGCCGATGACCACCTTGTACGAACCCAGCCCCCACGACAGCGCGAACGGCGTGGTCGTGACCGCGGCTCGAGCCTGCGCCCTTCGCGGATGCACCAGAACGGACGCGATGCTCTGCGCCTACCGCGACCGCCGCGGGCGCCAGTGCCAGGCCGCGTTCTGCCCCGCGCACAGCGTGTCGTTCTCGGGCACCAGCTACTGCCGCCGCCATGCCGGCACCGTGCAGGCGATCGGCGAGCTCGCCAAGGACCCGAACGGCTTTCCTGACATCAACGATCGCGCGCCGTCGCTGGTCAACTGGATCGCGCGCGACCTCGATCAGAGCATCCGTCGCCTCCTGGGCCGTGCGGTCCGGAGTGGCGAGAGTGTCATCGTCGACGAATCCGTCCGTCTTGCTCACGACCCGGCTCGCAAAGCTCGCTGGGAACGGAGCTGGCGGATCGTCGAGCACACCGGCCTCATCCTCAAAGTGACCGTGCACGTCAGCGAGGACAACGACGCGCTCGTGCATGTCCGTGTCGGCACCGAGATGGTTGCCGACGGCGTGCCGCCCTGGATCGCGCGTCGCCGTGAGGGACAGGAGGTCGAGGCCGCGATCGACGTGTCGCAGCGTCAGCTCTTCTACCAGTTCCTCGAGGAGAACATCTCTGCTGCGGTGCTTCGCTTCCGTGCTCGCGGCGATCGCGCCCCCTGGGGCCGCTGACCGCTCAAGCCGGAATCGCCTCGGGCTCCGCCCCGAGGACACCGAGCAGCCTGCCGAGCAGCTGCTGACCCTCTGTGCCAGGTCCGGCGCCGTTGCCGCCCGTGGCGAGCTCATCCGCGATGGCGTCGAGCACCTGAGCGCTCCCGGAGTGTCGAGATCATCGTCGAGGCGCGCGAAGAAGTCCTTCTCGTGCCGGAGTGCTGCCTCGTGGCTGAGCATGCCGCCGCCCTGCATCGCCGCGAGATATCGCTGATAGCGCGCCGCGGCGACGTCGACCTCGGCGTCCTCGTAGCTCCAGGATTGCCGGTAGTGGTGCGCTGCGAGGAGCAGGCGCACCGCGGCCCCGGGGACGCGCGCCACCAGGTCGCGGACGAACACCAGGTTGCCGAGTGACTTGCTCATCTTCACGCCGTCGAGGTTGACCATCGCGACGTGGACCCAGTGCCTCACGTAGGGGGCGACGCCCGCTGCCTCGGCCTGCGCGATCTCGGACTCGTGGTGGGGATAGATGAGGTCATCACCGCCGCCATGGATGTCGATGGGGTGGCCGAGCGCGCCGGTTGACATCACCGTGCACTCGATGTGCCAGCCCGGCCGGCCCTGGCCCCAGGGGCTGGCCCAGCTCGGCTCGCCCGGTGCGGACCGCTGCCAGAGGACGAAGTCGAGCGGGTGCCGCTTGCGCGGGTCGTCGGGATCGGCGCCACGCTCCCGGCTGAGCTCGATCATCGTCGCGGTGTCGAGGCGGCTCAGCCGTCCGTAGTCCGGGTAGACCCCGGAATCGAAGAAGACCCAGCCGTCGCGCTCGTACGCATAGCCGCCATCGACCAGCCGCGCAATCCAGTCGACCATCTCCTCGACGTGCTCCGTCGCACGCGGCGCGACATCCACGGGGATGAGGCCGATCTCCGCCATGTCGTGGTCGAACATGCGCACCTGCTCGGTCGCGAACTCGCGAAAGTCGCGGCCGCGTTCGCGCGCGACGCGCAGGATGTCGTCATCCACATCGGTGACGTTGCGGACGCTCCGCACCGCGAGACCGGCGTCGCGAAAACGGCGGTGGAGCACGTCGAACACGTGATAGACAAACGCGTGACCGAGATGCGCGGAGTTGTACGGCGTGATGCCGCACACGTAGATGCCGACGCGACCGCCCCGCGGTTCGAAGGGCACCACCTCCTGGCGGGCGGTGTCGAACAATTGCATGCCGCCCGATTCTACGGCTCGCTTGCGGGCACCCCTTGGGCGCCGTGCGGCTCGAGCAGGTTTCGCGCAGCGTCGAGAACCTCGATGCTGTTTCTGAAGCTCAGTCGCGCCTTCGCCGCGTCGAACCCGAGCCACTCCGCCGCCGCGATCTCGGCTGGATCGGGGTGGAGCTCGGTGCCCTCCGGCGCTTCGACGATGAAGTGATGCACTCGCTTGAACACGAGTGCGCCATGGTCGGCGCGCCGGTAGACATACTCGGAAAGTGGCAGCGGCGCACGCAGCACCAGCGATGCGGCTGGAATTCCCGTCTCTTCTGATATCTCGCGGAGTGCTGCTGCCTCGGGTGTCTCGCCGGGTTCGATCAACCCCTTGGGGAATCCCCAGTGGCGCCCGTCGCTGACGAGGCATACCTCGTATCCGTCCGGCGCTCTTCGCACCACAACACCGCCCGACGAGATCTCATTGGGGCGCATGGGCCGGCGCATCGCCGCACCGTACTCCCGTGTGCCTGCTCCATGGTCGTGGAGATCGTTTCGGTCTCGTATGACCCCGGTTGCTATCATCGGGGGCTCCGCGGCCCCGTGGTGTAGCCTGGCCTAACACGCCACCCTGTCAAGGTGGAGATCGTCGGTTCGAATCCGATCGGGGTCGCCACGGGCGCGAGAGAATTCCTCGAATGGACTTCCATCCGCCCGAAGAGTTGCACGGCGAGATCGTGACGCTGCGTCGCTATCGATTGAGTGACCGAGACGCATTGATGGCGGCCATCGCTGCGAGCCTCGACAGCCTTCGGGACTGGATGCCGTGGGCGCAGGAACCTCCGACGGACGCATCGGTCGCGAGCTTTCTCGAGCCGGCCGTCGAACACTTCGGTGGCGACGCCGCCGCCAACTACGCGATCACGCTGCGCGACACCGGTACGTTCGCCGGCGGATGTGGTCTGATGCCGCGCATTGGACCGATCGCCCTCGAGATCGGGTACTGGGTGCACTCCGCATACCACCGGCGCGGCATCGCGACGGAGTCGGCGCGTCTGCTCACCAACACGGCGCTCGTCTCATCCGGCGTGCGTCGCGTCGAGATTCACTGCGACCAGGGCAACGCCGCGAGTGCCGGCGTCGCGCGCAAGCTGGGATATCGCCTGGAGCGCACCACCGACGGTCCCGTCGACCTGGCGGGGAGGACCGGCCGGATGATGATCTGGGTCACCGAGCGGCCCGTCTGACGCCGCCTCAGCTGATCGTGATACCCGCGAGGTCGGGGGGTTCCGGGTACTTCGGATCCATCTCCGTGAGCGTTTCGATGAGGAGCCGGCTCACTGCCCAGTTGCGGAACCATTTGTGATCCGACGGGATGATGTACCACGGCGCGGCCTTCGTCGCGGTGCGCTGGATCGCTTCTGAATACGCTGCTTGATAGTCCTTCCAGAGCGCGCGATCCTCGAGGTCGCCGCGCTGGAACTTCCAGCGTTTCTGGGGGTCCTTCAGTCGCTCCTCGAAACGCCGGCGCTGTTCATCCTTGCTGATCAGCAGACAGCATTTGATGATCGTCGTCCCGCCTTGCGCGAGCGATGACTCGAATGCGGCGATGTCGGCGTATCGCTTCTTCCAGACCGCTTTGGGGACGAGCTTGCGCACACGCGCAACCAGGACGTCCTCGTACTGCGACCGGTTGAAGATACCGATCTCTCCTGCGCGCGGCATCGCCGCGTGCACGCGCCAGAGAAAATCGTGCGCGAGTTCCTCTGCCGTCGGGGCTTTGAACGACGTGACACGTGTGCCCTGCGGGTTGACGCCGTTGAAGACGTGCGCAACGGTGCCGTCCTTGCCCGACGCGTCGGTGCCCTGGAGGATGAGCAGCAGTGAGCGTTTGTTCTCCGCCCACAGACGCGTCTGCATTTCGATGAGCGCGGCGCTGTCAGTCGCCAGCGCCGCGTCGGCGGCTTTGCGGCCGCCTTTCAGTGCCCGCGTGTCGCCGGGATCGAGGGTCGAGATGTCGACCTTTGACCCGGGTTTGACCTTCCAGAGCTCTCGCATCGCTGTTGCACTCTAGCCCACCGCTCTGCGGCTCGCCTCAGGCGAGATGCGACTGTAACCAGGCTCCGAGGTCGGCGAGCACACGGTCCCGCTCGGGCTCGTTGAAGATCTCGTGCCAGAGCCCCTCGTACATCTTCAGCGTCTTGTCCGGCGAACCCGCCCGCTCGTAGACATGGGGCCCACATCCCGGGTCGACCAGACCGTCGGCGGTCCCCTGCATGACGAGCAGCGGCATGCGCATCGCGGGCAGAGCGGCGTCAACGCGATCCATGGCATCGAGCATCTCGGCACCGAGGCGCGCACGGATCGGCGTCCGAAACACGAGCGGGTCGTTGTTGTAGGCGTCCACAACGGCCTGGTCGCGGCTGATCCGGTTGAGCGGCAGACGGAGCACGCCGGCGTTCGGCGCAACCACGGACAGCACGCGGCCGACGGCGAGCTTTGCCTTCGAGACGTCGCCCGGGCAGGCTGCGGGAGCGGAGAGCACGAGCCCGTCGAGTGCGGGGTGTGGGCGGATCGCGTAGTCCAGCGCGATCAACCCGCCCATGCTGTGGCCGAGGAGGATCAGGTGTTGTTCAGGCCAACGGTCGTGGGAGCGCGTGATCACCGTCGCCAGATCGTCCGAGTAGTCGCAGAAACGCCTCACGCTGGTCCGCCGGCCCCCGCTGAGGCCGTGTCCCCGATGGTCAGGGGCGACGACTGCGATGCCCTCGGCGAGCAGGCGCTGGGCCACGGACGCGTACCGGCCGCCGTGCTCGGCAAAGCCGTGCGAGATGACCACAACGCCCGTCAGGCGGCCTGCGGGAACCCACGTTCTGACATGGATCCGGACGTCCCGAACCCCCGCGAACGTTTCTTCCTCGGGCAGCACGCCGGGGTCGCGCTCTGTGACCGTCACGAGGCGAGCCTAGCAATCCGACGGGCTGTCCGAACAGCCCCTAAGCGGCCCAGTGGCGCTGATACACTGCCCCGTGAGGAGGCTTGCTCATTTCGCCATGGACGACTCCACCAACGTACTCGAGATCGAGGGTCTGAAGACCTACATCAAACTGTCGCGGACAACGGTCCGAGCGGTTGATGGCATCTCGTTGCACATCGCCCCCGGAGAGACCCTCGGGCTCGTCGGCGAGTCCGGGTGCGGCAAGAGCATCACCGGCATGTCGATCATGAAGTTGCTGCCGTCGGGCGGCAACATCGTCGCCGGGAGCATCAAGCTCAGCGGCCGCGACATCGTGCCCCTCGAAGAGAAGCAGATGCGCGATATCCGCGGCAACGACATCGCAGTCATCTTCCAGGACCCGATGACGTCGCTGAACCCGACCATGACGATCGGCGATCAGATCGGCGAGGTGCTCCACATCCATCGCGATCTCAATGACGACGAGACCCGCGAGCGTTGCGCCGAAGTCCTGGGACTCGTCGGGATGCCGCGCCCCAAGGAGCGCCTCACCGACTATCCGCATCAGCTCTCCGGCGGTCTCCGTCAGCGCGTGATGATCGCGATGGCCCTCGTGTGCGACCCGAAACTGCTCATCGCCGACGAGCCCACGACCGCGCTCGACGTCACCATTCAGGCGCAGATCCTCGACCTCCTCGATGATCTTCGCCGCCGCCTCCATATGGCCGTGCTGTTGATCACGCACGATATGGGTGTCATTGCCGGTCGCGCAGATCGTGTCGCCGTCATGTACGCGGGAAAGATTGTCGAGACCGCAGAAACGCGGACGCTGTTCAAGGGCATGCGCCATCGTTATACAGAAGCACTGGTCGAGGCGATCCCGCGACTCGACCAGGATGCGGCCACGGGCCTGTACAGCATCCCCGGTCTGCCGCCGGACCTCACGGCACCGCCACCCGCATGTCGCTTTGCGGCGCGGTGCAGGTTTGACACGGCGCAATGCCACAGCGAGGAACCGTTGCTCATCGAGCACGAGCCGGCGCATCTGTATGCATGTCATCACCCTGCCGGCGTTGACAGCCCGCTTGTACCGGAGACCGTTCCAGCGCGATGACCGTGACACCTGCGACTCCATCGACGGCAGCCACTTCGCCCAATGGCACCAAGCCATTTCTCATCGTGCAGAACCTCGTCAAGGAGTTCCCGGTGACCAAGGGCGCGATCCTGCAACGGCAGGTGGGCGCGGTGCACGCGGTCTCCGATGTGTCATTCGAGGTGCGCCCCGGAGAGACCTTCGGACTTGTCGGTGAGTTCGGCTGCGGCAAGACCACAACCGGACGAATGATCGTTGCGCTCGAGCCACCGACATCCGGTTCCATTGTCATCAACGGCGAGGACATCGCCAAGATGAGCAAGGGAAAGCTGCGCACGAAGCGCCGCGACATGCAGATGATGTTCCAGGACCCGTATGCGTCGCTTGACCCGCGCATGCGTGTCGTCACGATCCTTCGCGAGCCGCTCGCAATCCAGGGCATCGGCAACAAGAGACAGCAGGTCGAGCGTTGCGCCGAACTGCTCAACGATGTCGGTCTTGCGCGCGGCGCGCTGGACCGCTACCCGCACGAATTCAGCGGCGGTCAACGCCAGCGCATCGGCCTCGCGCGTGCGCTTGCGCTCAATCCCAGCCTCATCGTCGCGGACGAGCCCGTGTCCGCGCTGGACGTCTCCATCCGCTCGCAGATCCTGAACATGATGAACAGCCTGCAGGAGAAGTACGGGCTGACATTCGTGATCATCTCCCACGACCTCTCGGTCGTGAAATACATGTCCGACCGTATCGGAGTCATGTACCTCGGCAAGATGGTCGAGATCGGCAGCGGGGCCGAACTCTACTCACAACCCGCGCACCCCTACACGCGCGGCCTCGTCAGCGCAATTCCAATCCCCGATCCGGACATCGAGCGCAACAAGGAAATGGACGCGCCGAAAGGCGAAATCCCATCCGCAATCAATCCCCCCTCTGGCTGCCGCTTCCGCACCCGCTGCCCCCTGGCCCAGCAGCTCTGCGCCGAACAGGAGCCCCCGCTGCGCGCCTTCGGCGAACACCACCTCGCCGCCTGCCACTTCCCCCTCCGCGCGCCCCTGGAAACCGCAGCCTAACCAGCACGAGCGCTGCCCCCAGAACTGCTCCTGGATGGGCGTGCCCTCAGGCCCGATTAGTCAGACCCCAGCGAACGGTCGCCGCCACGTGTGGAGCAGCGTTGGCTGGAGCCGCCGAGGCGAGCCACGAGAGACGCGCGTTACGGCTAGCAGAGCCGAATCAACACCCCGGACGAGAGCGCGGAGCCACGCGCGCTAGGTGGGATTCTGCCGAAGAGCCGTTAGCGCTTCTGGAGCCGCACTTCCAAGGCGTCGCGCAACGCATCGCCGATGAAGTTGAAGGCGACGACCGTGAGCACGATTGCGAGGCCGGCCGGATAGATCAACCACCACCATCCGTTGGCGATGTACGTCGTCCCGTCCGAGAGCATGGCGCCCCAGTTGGTGGCCGGCGGCGCGATGCCGAGGCCGAGGTAGTTGACCGCGGCGACGAGCAGGATGGCGTCAGCCACCTGGAACGTCGCGTTCACCATGATCGTGCCAACGGAGTTCGGAATGATGTGCCGCAGCACGATCCGGAACCCGCCGCCGCCCATCATCGTCACGGCCTGCACGTACTCTCGGGTTCGTAGCGTCAATGCTTCTGCGCGGACAAGACGGGCTGGGATGAGCCATGCGGTGACCGACACCACGATGATCAGCGTGAGCACGTTGCGCGGGAAGGCAACTGCGAGGAAGAGCAGCAGGAACAGCGCTGGGATCGCGAGCATGATGTCGACGAAGCGCATCAACACGTTGTCGACCCAGCCGCCGAAGAAGCCTGCGACGGCGCCCCACAGGACGCCGAACAGCGTGGCGATCAAGGCTGCGGCGATACCGATCTCAAGTGAGGTCTGGCCGCCGATCATCAGCCGGCCGACGATGTCGAACCCGTCCTCGTCGGTACCGAGAATGTGCTTCGCGGACGGTGCGAGGAAATCGTTGGCGAGGTTCGTGTCGACCTGGTCCGTGTGGTAGATGAGCGGACCGACGAAGCAGAACAGGAACATGAAGACGACGATGCCGACGCCGACCACGGCGAGGCGGTTCTGCACGAAGACGTTGAAGGCCAACCGCCAGACGCCCTGGGCTTCGAAAGCCGGGGCAACGTCCTGGACCTCTCCCCCTGGTTTTTCCTGAGTCGAACTTGCGGGAGCCGGGAAGGCGATGGTTTGCGGTTGATCCAAGGTGCTCATGCTCGGCGGTACCTCACGCGCGGATCGGCAATCGCGTACATGACGTCAGCCATGAGCGAACCGAGGACGGTCGCAAAGCCGGTCACGACGATGACGCCGAGGATGATCGGGTAGTCGGTGGTGAGTGTCGCGTTCCAGAAGATGTATCCGATCCCCGGGTAGTTGAAGAGCGCTTCCGTGATCAGCGCCCCGCTGAAGACGTAGCCCACGGAAAGACCGATCAGGGTGAGGATCGGGATCATCGCGTTGCGCAGCACGTGCACGAAGAGCACCCGGGAGTTCGAGGCGCCCTTGGCTCGCGCGGTGCGCGTGTAGTCCTGGACCATGTTCTCCAGGGTGGATGACCGCATGTATCGACTGAATGAGGCGATCGTGACCAGCGAGAGGGTCGCGACCGGGAGGACCAGGGAGCTCAGCTGGTTGAGGTCGTCGGTGACGAAGGCTCCCTGGGGGCCTTCAGCCGGGAACCAGTGGAGGATGAAGCTGAACAGGACGATGAGGATGATGCCGAGCCAGAAGACCGGCATCGAGTAGAGGACGAACGAGGCGCCGGTGAAGACGTAGTCATCCACGTGGTTGCGACGAACGGCCTGGTAGATCCCGAGCGGGATCGCGATGACGATCGCGACGATGTACGAGAGGCCGAGCAGGAGGAGCGTCTTGGGGAGGTACTGGACCAGGAGCGATGCGACGCTCTGGTTCAGCTTGTACGAGAAGCCGAAGTTCCCATGGAACAGCTGCCAGAGGTAGGTCAGGTACTGCAGCGGCAGGGGCTGATCGAGGCCGTTCTCCTTGTTGAATGCCGCGATCTGCGCCTGGTTGGCGCGCGGTCCAAGGATGTTCCTGGCCACTCCTCCACCCGGAATGACGTGGAGCAGGATGAACACGATGAGAGTGACCCCGATCGTGATCAGGATCGCCTGTAACACCCGCCGGATGATGTAGCCGAGCATTGGCTCCTACCTCGCCCTGACGCCCATTGACAAAGATTAGCGGAATGGACTGGGGGATGCCGGCTCTTGCCGGCATCCCCCGTCTGTTTCGGTGATTGTTACCGAGTTCGGTTACTCGGTACCAGCGCCATTCGTCCTATCAGGACCAGCGCCAATTCTCCGGGTAGATCTGAAGGAGCGGATCCAGCGGCTGGGTCCCCTTGAGATTCTTGTTGATCATGTTCAACTGCGCGTAGTTGACTGGCATCCAGATGACCGGAAGGTTCTTGGCGAGGTAGTCCTCGTACGTGTACATGGCCTGCACGTTGCTGCTGGTCTCGGTTGCGAGGATGTCGCTCTCCGCCTGCGGGTCACAGTAGCCGCCGGAGTCCGAGCCCGCGTACTGGACGCTGGCGCCGGAGCCGGTGCACGACCAGAGCTCATCACCGGTGGGCTCGTAGTCTGGTGCGTAGATCCAACCACCACCCCAGAACTCCATGTCCCAGGTGCACGCCTGACCGGACTTGCACGGCGTCGCGTTGCCGATGACCGTGTCAAACGGTGCTGTGGAGAGGTTGATCGCGATGCCTGCCTGCGCGAAGTCAGTCTTGAACTGCGCCATCTCCTGGTCGAGAGCGGGCGTACCACTCACGTACTGGAGGTTGAACGAAGCCTTGGCACCCATGGGGACGCCGGGGCCGCACTGGCCTGATCCGGTACCTGGGCTGGTGCACGTGCTGACGCCGCCGGCGTTGACCGTCCAGCCGTTGGCCTGGAGCAGGGCCACGGCCTTGCTCGGGTCATACGGGTATGGATTGCTCTTCTCGAACGAGTCGACGAAGTTCGAGGATGGCTTGGTCGGCACCGGGCCATAGGTTGGATAGCCGTACCCGAAGAACGCCTTGGCTATGAAGGTGTTCTGATCGACCAGGTCCTGCATCGCCTGTCTGAAGTACAGCTGGCTGAAGATCGGCCCACTGGTCGGGTTGGTGAAGTTCTCCGGGAAGTACGTGATCTGCCAACCTGCCCACACTGAGAAGTTGTAGATGTTGCTCAGTGTTCCCTTTTGGAGCACGTCGGCATCCGGTATGTACCCCCAGTCGATCGTGGTGTTCGTGACCGAGGTCGCCGCCTTGAGCTGATCGAACTCTGCGGTGTCCTTGGTGAACGGAACCTCGTTGAACTGCGTGAGGGTCGGCTTGATCGGTCCGCCGTATCCGGGGTTCGGGACCATCGAGATGTTGCCGGCGGTATCCATCGACTTCAGCTTCCACGGACCCGACACCACCTGCCAGAGCGGGTTGGTGTTGTAGGTCGAGATGGACTTCGATTCCGAGTCGAGGAACTTGAAGACCGCCTGCGCGCCGGCGGGGGTCTCGTCGTAGTCACCGACCGCGCCGGTGGCCGACTCCTTGTCCCAGACGTGCTGGGGGAGCGGGGTGATCTGGCTCAGCTCGTTGTACGTGAAGAAGTACGAGCCGTAGGCCTGGCTGAGATTGAACGTGATCTGCAGCGGGTTGGTCGGGTTGATCGTCGTGCTGAGGACGTTGTCTGGGTACTCACCAGGGGAGTAACCGGCCCAGTCGTCCTTGTTCGCGGTGACCATGTTCTGCCAGAACTGGATGTCACGCGCGGTGATCTGGGTCCCGTCCGACCACTTCCAGCCCTTGAGGGTGATGGTCACCGACTTGCCGTCCGCGGAGTACACGGGCGGATCGGCGAGGCTCAGGCTGGTGTTCAGCTGGACCTGGCCGTTGTCGCCGAACCAGTACAGCGGCCGGTACATGAGGTACTGGAACTGGCTGAGGTTCGCGACGCTGAAGTACTGGAGGCCCGCGAGCGGGAAGATGTAGTTCGGTTGGGCACCAGGACCTTCAGCGAACGTCGCCGTGGTCTTGGTGACAGTCGGGCCTGAAGTGCTCGGGACTCGTACTCCCGCACGCTGCGAGGACGATCGCCCCCAGGCCGATGAGAGCGGGCACAGATTTGGCCCGCCAGCTCCGAAACGTCATGTATGCCTCCTTGTGACGACATAAGTCCACGTGGCGTCGCTCTGCCCCGGACGCAGTTCGTAGAGTAGCGATTCGTCACGGCCTCAGCCATCAATCGCGGGAAAATCATCCCGGTGGGGGAGATCGCCCGTTCGGTCAGGCAGCCCTTTCGGCAGGCCAGCGGCCCTCGGCGCGCGCCAGGGCCAGGTCGTAGACCGGCGAGATCCGCAGTCGCCGGGGCATTCCGGGGGTTGCCAGGCGCACCGAGCGTGTCAGCGCCGCGAACGCGGCAGCGTGGGCCGGCGTCCACTGGAGGCGGTAGCCGCGTCGCAGTTCGGATGGCAGGAGTCCCGTCGCGACGAAGGCGAGCAGGTCCATCCCCGGACGGAGCATGCGTGAGCTGACCGGCGGATGCAGAACGGTCTCTGCCACCTCCAGGGATCCGGCGCCGGGAAGCGCCTTGCCGCTCTTTACCTCTTTATCCACATACCTGCGCAGCGCCGCGGCATTCGGCCAGGTCTGGCTCGGCGAGAGGCCCATCAGCCGCCCGACCGCATCCCACTCGCGCACGAACGTGTCGCGCTCCGTCTTTGAGAGACCCCCGACGAGCGCGTCGTGCGCGACCAGCATGGTGTCGACGAACGAGGCGTGGACCCAGCGAAGCAGCCCGAGATCGCTCGCGGAATAGCGAGTCCCCGCCGCGACCCTCGACGTCGCATTCGCCGCCGGGAGCCTCCCCGAGACGGGGCGATGCAGCCCGTTCACGCGGCCGGAGATCCTCTCGGCCTCCTTGGTCGTCCCGAAGCAGACGACCGTCACCCAGCGAACTGTCCGCTCGAGGCGGCCGTACGGGTCCGATCTATAGGTGCTGTGCTCGATCGCCCCCTGGGCGACAAGCGGGTTCGCGGCTTGCAGGAGAAGGGCGCGACCGGCCGCCAGCAGGAGCCTCGGCTCGCGCATCACCAGCCATGTGACGGAGTCCGGGCCGAAGAGGCCGGGGTCGCGTGTCGGATCACGGAGGGGCAGCGGGCGCGGCGGACCTGTGTTCGGGCGAGCCAGGAGACGCTGGACCGCGTCTGGCAGCGGGATCCCAAGCACCGTCAGGACTCCGGAACCACTCTGTGAAGCTCGGCCGTGAGGTGGGCACGCGGCTCTCCACCGTCGGTCGCCATTCGAAGGCTGTAGCTGATGACGTCGGCGTCGATCTCGAAGTCGCGATGCAATCCGGTGACCGTCTTGGCAGTCGGCGTGCAGCTCACCGTCGTCGAGCGGAGGCGCAGGTGGTTGCCCTCCCAGCGGCCCGTCTCGATCTCGATGACTCCGATCGGATGGGTCATGGCGACCTCGACGGCGCCATCCTGCTGCGCCCGCCAGAATCCCGCTTCGGCATGCAGCGGGCGACCGTCATCGACTGCTGCCGTGCGCTGCATGTAAGAGATGAAGGGTTTGCCGTTATGCCCGAAGGTCACCCACTCGCGGTACCGGAACCGCGCCCCCGAACCCCACTGCCCCTCGCCTTCGCCGTACCAGTCGCCGAGCAACTCCGCAAGCCGTCCAAGATCGGGGTGCGTGGGCGGCTTCGGAGGCATGTTCCGAGTGTCGCACGGGTCGAAGAGGCTCCGGCGGCTCCTTTGGCTACCATCGGACGCGTGTCAGAGATCGACGGAATCGAACGCGTCCTCGTCGTCGTTGCCCATCCCGATGACTGCGACTTCGGCAACGCAGCCACCACGGCAAAGTGGACCGACGCCGGCGTGACCGTTTCCTACTGCATCATCACCGACGGGGATGCCGGCGGATCCGACCGGAGCATCACGCGTGAGCAGATGGCCGGGATCCGGCGCATCGAGCAGACCGAGGCGGCAGCGGAAGTCGGCGTGACCGATATCACGTTCCTCGGCTACCCCGACGGGCGGCTGACCCCGAGCATCGAGCTGCGCCGCGACATCTCGCGAGTGATCCGCGTGAAGCAGCCACAACGCGTCATCACGCAATCGCCGGTGCGCAACTTCACGCGAATCTTCGCCAGCCACCCCGATCACCTCGCCGCGGGCGAGGCCACCCTGTGCGCGGTGTATCCGGACTCGCGGAACCCCTTTGCGCACCGTGAGCTGCTCGAGGTGGAGGGCCTCGAACCATATTCGGTGGCCGAGGTCTGGATGAGCGCCGTCGGCACGCCGGGGGTGGACGTCCAGGTCGTCGACGTCACCTCGACGGCCGACCGCAAACTGGCGGCGCTTCGCTGCCATCGCAGCCAGTACAGCGACTGGGACGCGCTCGAGCAGCGAGTCCGCGGCTGGCTCGAGCTCACCGCGAAGACGAACGGCCTCGAGGAAGGACGCCTCGCCGAGCAGTTCGTCGTCATTCCCACGGCATGACACTGCGCATCACAGAGCACATCACGCCGTCGGCCGTATGGCCGTCCCCGATCTCCGCGCAGCGAGCTGCCGCGGGCCGGACGCGCATCGCGGACATGCAGCTCAGTGATGGCGACGCCTTCTGGATCGAGGGCCGTCCGGTCGAGCGCGGGCGGTGCGTCATCGTGCGCGAGCACGACGGGGCTGTCAGCGACATCATCGACGCGCCGAATTCGGCGCGGACCTGGGTTCACGAGTACGGCGGCGGAGCGATGCTCGCGTACGGCGGCACCGTGTTCTTCTCCAACGCCGGCGACGGGCGCATCCACACCGTTGTGCCGGGAGCGAGCCCGGAGCCACTCACTCCGGCCAACCCGGCGCTCAGGTATGCCGACTTCGAGATGGACGCACCGCGACGCCGGCTCATCTGCGTCGTCGAGGACCACGGCGGTGCAACTGTGCTGAACGATCTCCGCGCGGTCCCGCTCGACGGTGGCGAGCCGATAACACTCGTGTCGGGCAACGACTTCTACTCGACCCCCCGCGTGAGCCCGGACGGTCGGAGCCTTCTGTGGCTGACGTGGAACCAGCCCAACATGCCCTGGGACGGCTGCGAGCTCTGGGTAGCAGCGTTCGATGACTCGGGGATGCCAGTCGATGCTCGGCTCGTCGCCGGCGGTGCGTCCGAGTTGATCTTTCAACCGTCGTGGTCTCCGCGTTCTGTCGTGCACTTCACGTCGGACAGAACCGGCTGGTGGAACCTCTACCGGTGGAACGGTGCGAAGCGTCGATGCGCTTGCGCCGATGGAGGCGGAATGCGGCGCCGCGCAATGGGTGTTCGGACTCTCCACCTACGCGTTCTGCGATGACGCGCGGATCGTGCTCTGGGCACGTCGCGAAGGCGACTGGGAACTCTTCGTGCTCGATGCGTCAGGAACGTTGACGCGTGTCGATATTCCGGAGACCGAGTTTGGTCTGCATGTCAGCGCGAGCGGGGACGAGATCCTTTATGAAGCCGGCGGACCGGAAACGCCGCTTGGAGTCATTCGCTACAACCTCGCGACCGGAACCCACCGGGTGGTGGGAACGGAAAGCAAGGACATGGCCATCGAGGAGACCGTCCTGTCGAGACCGTCCCACATGACGTTTCCCGGGTACGGCGGCCAAACGGCGCACGCGTGGTTCTACGCACCGCGCAATGACGCGGTCGCACCGGACGCGGGGCGCAAACCCCCGCTTCTGCTCCGTGCACATGGCGGACCCACCTCACAGACGACCATCGCGCTCGATCCGTCGGTCCAGTTCTGGACAAGCCGCGGCTTCGCGTATCTCGACGTCGACTACGGGGGCAGCACCGGGTACGGACGCGCATACCGGGATCGGCTCAACGAACAGTGGGGCGTCGTCGACGTTGGTGATTGCCTTGCGGGAGCGCAGCATCTCGTCGACACCGGAGTCGTCGACCCTGACCGCTTGTTCATCCACGGCGGCAGCGCGGGCGGATACGCGGTGCTCTGCGCGATGACGTTCCACGACCTGTTTCAAGCCGGCGCGAGCCTCTTCGGCATCGCCGACCTCGAAGCACTGTTCGCGACCCCGGGACACAAGTTCGAGGCGCGTTACGACTCGCCGCTGCCGAAAGGCCGCGGGATGTACGACCGCTCGCCCGTGCACTTCATCGATCAGGTGCGCGGCGCGGTGCTACTCCTGCAGGGGCTCGATGATCCGGTGGTGCCTGCGGCGCAGGCGGAGATGATGTTCGCGGCCCTGAAAAGCGCGAACGTCCCCTGCGCATACATCGGGTTTCCCGGCGAGCAGCACGGGTTCCGCGACGTCGTGAACATCGCGCGAACTCTCGAAGCTGAGCTCTATTTCTTCGCGACGGTGACCGCGATGACGCTCGCGGAGAGCATCCAGCCCGTCGACATCCTCAACCTGTAAACCCGCGCGGCCGCGTATCCGGACTGGTCCGCCCGATCATGTCCTGCTCGGTGCCCATTGCTGGATGAGCGAGTCGAAGGGTCCGTAGAAGTTCGGGTTCCCAGGCTCGAACGCCTTGACCTTCCCGTTGTCAAGCGTCTGGCACCCAGTGTCGTGGAACCACAGATCGATGTCCGGTGCGCCGGCATACGCGAACACGATCAGCGACGTCGAGTCGACATCCGCTGGACAGGCGGTCGTACCCGTGGGGGCCGCTGTACTGATAGTGGCGATGACGGCCGCCAGGTGCACCGCCTGGCTTGGCGTGAGCCAGACCTGATCGTAGAGCGACCCGGGATCGAGGTCGAAGTCCTCGTTGAAGGGAGACGGCGGTGCGTACCGGCAGATAAGGCCGCTCGTTGGATTCGGTGACACCAGTTCGTCACTGATTCCAGGGTTGGACACGCCGTCGGTTGCGCCGAGCGTGACCGGGCATGGACGCGACGCGAGAAGCCGTATGGGTGACGAGACCCCACTCGACCAACCACTGCGATCCGCATGCAGTCGCGGGAATAGACAGTGCGCATCCCGCAAGCAGCGCCAACGTCCACCTTCGCACGACGCAACCGTACAGCCGGTGTCCGCTCTACGTGAGGCGGCGCCGCGGTCGCAGCTGCCATGCGCACAGCGGGATCACGACGAGCAGCGTCCCCGCGATGAGCAGCGCCGGGAAGACGAGGTCGAACGGGTCGGGCGCTGTCGGGATAACGGCATTGGCCGTGTAGTCCGCAACCGCGGATCCGAATGAGGTGAGACTGATGACGTCATTGCTTCCGACGCCGAGGTCGTAAGTGACGCTCGCACCGGGTGCGTTCAACGTGAGGTACGTCAGGAAGCCGTGGTCTGGTACCCACGACATGTTCCTGTCGATCGACAGGTCGTGGTACAGGCTCGCGTTCATCGGTTCGGCGCCGGCCACTTTGAAGCCCGGTGCGCTATCGATGGTGCTGCCGTCGGCCACTGCCGAGGTGACCCCGAGGCCATTGGCAGTGCTCAGCGGATGGTCGGTGAGCAGGAACAGGTCGGCGTTGACGGGCGCACCGGCATTGGCGAGGATTTCGAGTGGCACCCAGAGCCGCGGCGTGTGCATGGTGATCAGCAGTGGCACGCCGTCGCCGGCCTGCTGGTGACGCTCGAGCGCGAGCGACGTGTTGTATTTCGCCGCCATGAAGATCGGGCTCGACGACGCGTATCGAAGCAGGTGATTCTCGATCTCCGCTGACACGAGGAACCCGTTGTGGGTGCACCAGTCGATGACTGCCTGACCGCTTCCCTTGAGGACCGTCACGTCGAGTGCCTCGACCTGCACCTGCTCGATCACGACCGCGGGAACACCTGGAGCCGGCACAGCCTCGGCGGCCTGGTACAGGAGGTCTTGCGGCGGCTCGAATTCACGCTCCAGACGCTGCAGGGTCCATGCGCCGGCCTCGGTGATGGACGTTGGGATCGCCGGCAGCGGCACGATCCACCCGACATCGCTCACCGCCCCGGTGAAAGCGAAGCTCGTCACGTAGTGCTCGACGCCGCCCGACCATGCGACGAAGGTCGTTGCCTTGGCAAGGCGAACATCGCCATCCGGCGCGACAAGTCCCCCGCACGCAAACACCTGTCCCGCCTGCAGGACGACCGCGGCGGCAACACCCATGCCGGCGAACAGGAACTTGCGCATCTCAGAGACCTCCAAGCGGATTCACATCAGCGGAGACGGAGACGCAGGGCACCGGCCAAGGGTTCCCGCCGGTGACCGCACGGGGTTGCCAAATCAATTAGTTAGGCTATATAATGAACTTCAATGACCGCTGTGACCGTACGACCAGTCGATGTCGCCAACCGGCTCCGCCCGGTGCTGCTCCATCTCAACCGGCACCTCCGGCGCGAGGTGCACGCATCCGGGGTGTCGGCCGGCCAGCTCTCCCTTCTCGGCCTGATCAGCGGCAATCCCGGGTATCCGAATTGCCGAGCTCGCATCTCGGGAGGGCATGTCGATGCCCTCGGTCTGCACGCACATCGACCGTCTCGAGGCCTCCGGACTGGTGACGCGCCGCCAGGCTGAGCAGGATCGCCGCCGCGTGGATCTCGAGGTGACGCCTGAGGGCGAGCGCGTCCTCAAGGTGATCCGCAACAAGCGCACCGCCTGGTTGTCAGCGCAGCTCGGCACGCTTTCGGACACGGACCTCGCCGCAATCGACGCGGCCATCACGCCACTCGAGGCGTTACTGGCCCACGCCGAATGAGCCTCGGCATCGGCAACGCCACGGCGCGCACGTTTCTGAGCCTGCGCCGCCACTACAACTACCGGCTGTACTTCTTCGGCCAGGTTGTGTCGATCAGCGGGACATGGATGCAGAGCGTCGCGCAAGCGTGGTTCGTCGTGCAGAACACACATTCACCGCTGGCTGTCGGCATCCTCGCCGTGTGCCAGTTCGGCCCGTACGGCCTCTTCGGTCTCTTCGGCGGTGCCCTTGCTGATCGACTTGATCAGCGCAAGGTGCTGATTGGCACGCAGGCCGCCTTCATGGTCACGGCCGCGCTCCTTGCCGGGCTGACGCTCACCGGACACGCAACTGTGTGGGAGATCTATGTCCTTGCCGGGGTCACCGGAATGATCACGGTGCTCGACACGCCGGTCCGTCAGGCGTTCACCATCCAGATGGTCGGTCGCGACGAGCTGCCGAACGCCGTTGCGTTGAACTCGAGTCTCTTCAACGCGTCACGCATCGTCGGCCCCGCCATCGCGGGCGGCCTGATCGCGGTCGCGGGTGTCGGTATCTGCTTCCTCATCAATGCGCTCAGCTACCTGGCCGTGCTCGCGGCGCTCTGGTTCATGCGCGTACCCGACCTCTTCCCGGTTCGCAAGGATCAGCGTGGTCAGAACGTGTTCCGCGGATCCCTCGAGGGCCTGAAATTCGCGTGGCGGCGACCGGTGATCCGCTCGGTGCTGGTGATGATGCTCGTGATCGCAACGATCAGCATCAACTTCAACGTGCTGCTTCCGGTGCTCGCGGCGCGAACGCTCGACAGCGGGCCCGAGATCTTCGGCATCCTCTCCGCGCTCTTCGGCTTCGGCGCGCTCATCGGCGCGCTGTTCTCCGCATCACTCGGGCGCGCAAGCCGCCACACGATGCTCGTCGGCGCAACGCTGTTCTCCGTCTCGGAGATCGGGCTCGCGCCGCTGCACGTGGTGTGGGCCGCGGGCCTCGCGCTGATCGTCACCGGCGTCGCCTTCACGCTGTACGCCTCGCAGTCCAACTCGATGCTGCAACTTGCAGTGACCGATGAGATGCGCGGGCGCGTACTGGGCATCTACGGATATGCGTTCGTCGGCACGGCTCCGCTCGGTGGAACTCCTCGCCGGGTGGCTCGCCGAGGTGGGTGGGACTCAACTCGCGTTCCTTGTGGCCGGGCTCATCGCGGCTGCGGCCACCGTCTACGGGTGGTCCGACACCGGGCGTGCCGAACGCGCGGCGATCCCGCCGATGATCCAGGTGGCGTAGCCGAACGCGCCACGCGCATTCTTCCGTCAGCGCGACATCGATCTGGAGGTACGCCACGTGGAGCTTCGCAAGCTGGGGACGCAGGGTCTCGAGGTGTCGGCGTTGGGCCTCGGGTGCATGGGCATGTCGGACTTCTACGGCACTGCTGCGGAACGCGACGAGAACGAAGCGATAGCGACCATCGACCGTGCCGCGGAGCTCGGCGTGACCATGCTCGACACCGCCGACATGTACGGCCCGTACACCAACGAGCAGCTCGTCGGCAAGGCACTCGTCGGACGGCGCGACCAGTTCGTCGTCGCGACAAAGTTCGGGTTCGTGCGTCAAGCCGACGGATCGCAAACCATCAATGGCCGTCCCGAACACGTGCATCGCGCCTGCGACGCGTCGCTCCAGCGACTCGACATCGACGTCATCGACCTCTACTACCAGCACCGCCTGGATCGGTCGGTGCCGATTGAGGAAACCGTCGGAGCGATGGCCGAGCTTGTCGAAGCAGGAAAGGTCCGCTATCTCGGGTTGAGCGAGGCAGGGCCGGCGACAATTCGCCGGGCGAACGCGGTGTTCCCGATCTCCGCGGTGCAATCGGAATACTCACTGTTCGCGCGTGACGCCGAGGAGTCGGTGCTGCCGGCAATGCGCGAGCTCGGCATCGGTTTCGTGGCATACAGCCCGCTCGGACGCGGCATCCTGACGGGGGCGCTCACGCCCGATACGCTCGCGGCCACCGACACGCGCCGGGCTCGGTTTCCGCGCTTCGCGGAGGGGAACTTCGATGCCAACCTGGCGATCGCTACGCGCATCGGGGAAATAGCGGCTGAGAAAGGCGTGACCGCAGCGCAGCTTGCGCTCGCGTGGCTGCTCCACCAGGGTGACGACATCGTGCCGATTCCGGGGACCAAGAAGCGCTCACGGCTCGAGGAGAACGCCATGGCGGCTGAGATCGCGCTGGACGCCGACGACATCGCCCGGATCGAAGCGGTCGCCAGCCCCGAGAGCGTGCGCGGCGACCGGCACTGGGACATGGCAGCGATCGACCGCTGACCACGCGCTATGGTCAGCGCGAGATGAGCGCAAACGACTCTCGCTTTGCCTGGACGCCGAGCGCTGAACAGGCGGGCGAGTCGCGTGTCAGGCACTTCATCGACGCGCTCGGCGTCGGCGATCTCGACGGCGTCGCCAGCCTGGCGCGCGAGGATCCCGAGCGCTTCTGGACGGCCGTGGCCGATGACATCGGTGTTGCCTGGACACGACGATTCGATGTCGCGCGGGACACGTCGCCTGGGCTGCCCTGGACCCGATTCTGGGTCGGCGGCAAGCTCAACCTCGCACACAACGCGGTGACACGCTGGGCGCAGCGCGCGCCCGACCGGGCGGCCGTCGTGTGGGAGGGCGATGACGGGAGCACGAGCGAGTGGACGTACGCACGTCTCCAGAACGAGACTGCCTATGCCGCCTCGAGTCTCCATCGTCTCGGCATCCAACGCGGTGACAGCGTTGGCCTGTGCATGCCGATGATCCCGGAGACCGTCTCGCTCTTTCTCGCGTGCGCATGGCTCGGAGCGGTCGTGGTGCCGCTCTTCAGCGGATATGGCGCCGGGGCGATCGTGTCTCGTCTGCGCGACTGCGACGCCAAGGTTCTGGTCGTTGTTGACGGATTCACGCGGCGCGGGCGCACGATCATCATGAAGGCAGTCGCCGACGAGGCGGCCGAACAGCTACCGTCGCTCGAGCACATTCTCGTGGTGCCCAACCTCGGTGACGCGAGCATCCCGATGCGCCCGGGGCGCGATGTCATCTACGACGCGATGCCGGCTGACGCGACGGTGACATGGCCGGTCGCGGAGACCGACGCCGATTCGACGTTCATGATCATCTACACGAGCGGGACGACCGGTCGCCCCAAAGGCACGGTGCACGTCCACGGCGGGTTCCCCGTGAAGGCGATGCAGGACATGGCGCACTGCTTCGACATCGGCGAGCACGACCGCCTGCTCTGGTTCACCGACATCGGCTGGATGATGGGACCGTGGGCCATCTGCGGCGCCCTGAGCATCGGCGCGACCCTGGTGCTCTTCGACGGTGTGCCGGATCACCCGGGCCCGGACCGGCTCTGGTCTGTCGTGGAGCGACATCGCGTGACGGTTCTCGGCGTCGCACCCACAGTGATTCGCGCGCTCATGCGCAGCGGCGACGAGCCGGTCGTAGCGCACGATCTCTCCTCGCTCCGCGTTCTCGGTTCAACCGGCGAGCCGTGGAACACGGATCCCTGGCTCTGGTATCAGCAGAAAGTGGGCGGCGGCCGTCTTCCGGTCATCAACTACTCCGGCGGCACCGAGATCTCCGGCGGCATCCTCGCCGGCAACATGCTCACGCCGTTGCAACCATGCGCGTTCGCGGGACCGTGCCCCGGAATGGACGCGGATGTCGTCGACGAGCAGGGCATGAGCGTTCGAGGCCGCGTGGGAGAACTCGTGATCCGCGCACCGTGGCCGGGAATGACGCAGGGCTTCTGGCGCGACCGAGCGCGCTATCTCGACACGTACTGGTCTCGCTGGCCGGACGTGTGGGTGCACGGCGACTGGGTCGAGGTGGACGCGGATGGACTCTGGTACATCCGAGGGCGGAGCGACGACACCATCAAGGTCGCGGGCAAACGGCTCGGACCGGCAGAGGTGGAGTCCGCGCTTGTGGCGCACAAGGCAGTCGCGGAGGCCGCGGCGATCGGAGTCCCCGATCCGCTCAAGGGCGAGGCACTCGTTGTCTTCGTTGTGCTCAAGCCAGGCGTGAGCGACTCCCCCGAACTGCGAACAGCTCTTGCGCAGCGCGTCGCCGACGACCTCGGCAAAGCACTCGCACCGCACGCCGTCGAGATCGTGTCAGAACTGCCTAAAACCCGGAACGCAAAGGTGCTCCGGCGCGTGGTCCGCTCGGTGTACCTCGGAACGGATCCGGGCGACCTGTCGTCGCTGGAGAACCAGACCGCCATCGAGGCCATCGAAGAGGCTCGACACTCCGCCTGACCTGATGTCCTCTTCGTGTCCGGAGCGTCGCCCGATGATGGGCGGCTCCGCGTCGGGATGCAGCGCCGTCGCAACGGCGGCGCCCGCCCGATGCCCTCGAGAGGGGGGCCACCATGCCCGACTCCGTTCCGCTGCGCGGCAGCGCCTACCACCCGGCCGGCGGCACGCGCCCCGGCCACCGAATCATTCGCAAGCTCACCGACGCGGAGATGCACGCCGATGCCGGCCTGACACTCCTGCTTCGCGAGCGCAGAAGCGGCCCCACCACGGCACAGAGCCTCGCGTGGTTGCAATCGCTCCCTGACCCGAGCGCGCGCCACCTCGATCTCGCGCAGCTGACCGCTCGCCACGGCTTCGACACCGCCGACCGCGACCGTGTCGTGCGTTGGGCAACCGCCGCCGGGCTCCAGGTCACCGGCGAGGACCCGACGACCCGGCGGATCATGCTGCGCGGCCGGGTCGAGCAGCTTGCGCGCGTCTTCGAGGTCGATATGGAGCGATTCGGCTGGACGCGACCTGATGGAAGCACCGCGGAGTACCGCGGACACCGAGGCCCGGCGCGCCTCCCGGCGCACCTCGATCGGGTCGTCGACGGCGTCTTCGGTCTTGACGACCGCCCGCTTGCACGGTCGCACGTGCGTGGCCTCGACGACGGCCGCAGTGCGGTCTTCGCGTACGACCCGCCGCAGCTCGCGGCCCTCTACGACTTTCCGCGTCTCCCCAACGGCGGCGAGGGCGTGGAGCTGGTTGCGGGGATGATGGAGCTCGGCGGCGTGGTGCACCCGTTCGACCTGGCCGCGTCCTTCGCGCGCCTCGGGCTGCCGGCGCCGGACATCACCAACGTATGGCTCGACGGCGCCACGCCCGCTCCGGACCCGAACGGCGCGGACGTCGAGGTGGCGCTTGACTACCAGGTGATCGGCGCGATGGTCCTGGCGATGGCGCCCAAGGCGCACCTCACGATCGTCAGCTACAACGCGCCCAACAGCGAGCGTGGATTCATCGATGCCGCGGCGACCGCGGCCGGCGATGCGATCCGCCATCCGGCCGCCGTCTCGATCAGCTGGGGCGCTCCCGAGGACCACTGGTCGCCGCAGGGCATGCGCGGCCTCGACTCCGCGTTCGCGACAGGCGCCCTTCATGGCGTCACGTTCAGCGCGGCCGCCGGTGACGCCGGCTCGACGAACGACGAAATCGACGGCTACCAGCATCCGGAATTCCCCGCGTCCAGCCCGCACGCATGGGCGTGCGGCGGCACGACGTTGCTCGCGGCCCGCGGCCGCATCCGGACTGAGACCGTCTGGAACGAGCTGTCCCGTGGCGCAGGCGCGGCCGGAAGCGGTGTCAGCACCGTCTTCCCCGTCCCGGCGTACCAGGCGGAGCTGGGCATCCGCCCGCGTTCAGCCGACGGCGGCGCGCTCGGGCGCGGGCTCCCGGACGGCTCCGGGAACGCCGACCCGCTGACCGGCTGGAACGTGGTGGCTCTGCGGCGGCTGCGGTCAACCGGCGGCACCAGCGCTGTTGCGCCGATGTACACGGCGCTCTGGACGCTCGTGTCCGCGCAACTCGGGCATCGCATCGGATTGCCGCATCCCGCCCTCTACGCCAAGCGCGGCCGCGGCTTCAACGACGTGACCTCGGGCGACACCGGCGGCCCGTACCGCGCCGGTCGCGGCTGGGACCTGGCGAGCGGATGGGGTAGCCCCGACGGCCGTCAGATCGCGCGGGACCTCGGCGTGCGCCTGCCTGCGCAGGAGGTGCGCAGGCCCCGAACCGGCACTGGCGAGCGCGAGATCGCCTGAGTTCAGCCGGTCCCGAGCAGCGCGGCTGAGCCCGTGGCAAGCGCCACGGGCCGGCCGTCGGCGCCGAGGATCTCCGCGGTGCCGACGGTGAGGCTGCGGCCCCGATGGACGACTTTCGCCCGTGCTTCCAGGAGGCTGCCGTCTCCGGCCACTGGCCGTAGAAAGTTGACCTTGATATCCACCGAAGCCATCCCCTCGCCCTTGGCCAGGGTCGTCTGGGTGGCGAGAGCGAGGGCGAGGTCGGCGAGCAGGACGATGAAGCCACCCTGCGGCCACCCGAAGGGCGTGGCCAGCCAGCCGGTGAGCGGCATGACGCAGTTCGCGGCTCCAAGCGTTGCCTCGGTTGGGGTGATGCCAAGCAGGTGGTGCATCGGCGGCAGCGGCAGGTCGCCTCGGATCTGCGCGTGAAGGATTTCCACGCCGCTGCGCCGGCGGAACTCGGATTCGTCGATGCGCTCGCCGGAAACGGGTCGAAGGTATGGGTCGGGCCCGTCGTCGGAACCATCGAGTGCGTGCTCGCGCGCCGGCGGGGCCGCCGTGCCGCCACGCGTTGGCGCGCTGGCTGTCGCCTCACCGAAAATTCGGATCCGCGACGTGGCGTACGCGATGAGGCGGCCGTCGCCGTCGATGACCTCCCCCGCCGACAGGCCAAGCGTGGTGCCGGCGTGCAGCGCGCGGCCGTGTGCGGTGACCACTGAGCCCACCCGTGCCGGACGCAGGTACGTCATCGACATCTCCGCCGTCGTGTACTGCGTATGCGCCGGAAGCAACGACTGCAGCGCGCAGCCCAGCGCGGCATCCGCGGCGAGCGCGAGCACGCCGCCGGGAACGCTGCCGTGGGACCACTCGAGCCACGCGGACACGGGCAGGCTGAATGCGGCCTTGCCCTCGTCGGCGCCGTCAAAGGTGACACCGGTGAGCCGGCCCATCGGCGGCTGCGCGCGAACGAGGCGCAACGCCTCAAGGCCGGTCAGCTCACGGGTGGAGGCATCGAGGATGTCGCCTCGGACCGGTAGGTCGCGCCACAGCGCGGGCTCGCGGATCAGCATCGCCCGAGCTTAGCGACGACCCGCCGTCGGACCGCTCAGGTCGGTGGCGCTACCGGCACCCAGGCGACGCCGGTGCACGTCGATGTGGCGACGTTCGTGCCCACGACCGCTGCTGCGTAGCCGACGCCTCGCACCGTGACGGTACTGGGGAATCCCGGCAACGGGATCGGCAGTTGCACGACCCGCGACACGACTGCGTACACGTGGCATCCGTCGCTGGCGCACAGAGCACCTTCGGGTTGCTGTGGATCGTTGACCGTCTTCAGGACCGATGGGTTCGCCGGGTCACGAGGGATCTGTGCCGACTGGTCTGACGTCTGGATGCACGAACGCTGGAAGGCGTACAACGTGCCTTCGCGATCCTGCGGAGTGATGTCGACGATCGGCGGCGTGCACACGACACTCGCAGTGGAGGTCGGGCATGGGCCGCTGACTCCGTACAGGTAGCTCGGGTTGACCGAGTTGGCACCGGACTGGGCGCCGAGTTGCGCTGCGTCCTGCACGCGACCCGACCACACATACAGATAGGCCGCGTCCGCGACAAGGCACGTGAGACTGAAGAGGAACAACGCGAAACCGAGGGCGAAGACGATGAGCGTCTGCCCCCGCTGGCGTTGATGCACCAACCGCGCACGCACGGTTCTCACTGGCGGAACGGCGGCGGAAGAGCCTCCGCCTGCGCGTGAATCGTCGGAGTCCAGAACACGCCCCAGGCGAGCGGTGTGCTCGAGAAGTCGAGCGACGCCGACGCGGTGCACGTCACCACCTCGAGTCCGGCCGGCGGGTTGAGCGTCCGGTCCACGTATCCACGAACGACAACACCAGCAGCAGTGATCGACCCGATGTCGCACGACACTTCCGCGTTTGTTGGTGACCCGCTGTAGCCGACCGCTTGTCGCGGTGGATTACTCGCGTCTCCGCTGTCGCCACCGGACGTGCACAGTGTCGCCGCCGTCCAATGGAGCAGACCGACGTACGTCGTCATGGTCCCGTAGAACGTCTCCGCGGCATACCTGCAACCAGTCGGAAGACCGGCTGTGATCAGCGTCACACCATGCAGGCCGCAGCATCGCGTCCCCGCAGCATCGATCGCACTTTCCGGTGCCTGGAATCTCGATTGCGCCGCAAGCGCGGTGGCGGAGTTCGAGCTGTTCCTGCACGGTCACCTGGACCATCACCGCGATGAAATTGCAGACCAGGAAGAGCAGGATCGGAATGACGAGCGCCGTCTCGAGAACCGCTTGAGCATCATCGCCGCGGCGACGGCTTCGCTTCACGGAGCGAAACGGAGCGTATGCGTGGTGGCGGAAATGTCCGTTGGCAACTCGAACCCGCCGGCGCCGGGACCGAAGCCGGGTGGCACCAGTGACGCGACAAAACCAATGACGCGAACCGTGATCATCGGCGAGTCGTCGCAACCGAGCGGCCACGGCGATGACTGTCCGGGTGGTGGCTTCGTGCACGCGGGAGGGTCTGCCTCGCTCACGCAGACCACGACGACGCGAGGACCGTCCGCCGCCTGTACCTGCGCCGGTGTCAACGGGCATTGCTGCGTGTTGTCTGGAGCGCAATCACCGTTCGCGTCGGTCGCGCACCAACTTTCGATCACCGTGCCGAACAGGGCACTGTGCAAACGACCCGAGATCGCGGCGGTGACCGCGCGAGCGTCGGGTGCCTTCTCCGATACGGGGCTCGAGCCGGCCGACGACGCGATCATCGCCGCCTCCTGCACGGCAGACACCTCGGCGGACGTCTGCACCGCCCAGAGGCCGGCGTCCAGCGCGCCGATCAGGCAGAGGAGAAAAAGCGGGAGCACCACGGCGAACTCGAGCAGCGCCTGACCACGGGCGTGTGGCATGCGTCGAAGACGCACCACTCCCTCGAATTCCCCTCCCATCGTCTGACCATCCTAACCGGGTGGACAGTCGCTACGAGGAGAGCACGACGAATGTCAGATCTACCGGCACAAGTGGGGTAACCATGACCGGATCGGCCGGCTGATTGGTGGTCGGATTGATGAGCGTCGTCCAGTTTCCGTCCGCGAAGACCTCGAGCACGTACGGGCCGCCGATGGGGACGTTGCTCAAGGAGAAGTCGCCCGACGCGTCCGCGGTCGTCGTGTAGAACGGACCACTCGTCTGATACATGCCGCCCGGTTCCGCCTTGTAGTTGGAGCTGAGGCGCACGCGGTCGGAGATGGGCAGACCGAGATGGGTCACCAGCGTGCCGGTCACCGTCTGGGGCGCCTGGAGCAGTGCCTGACCGATGGCTGCCTCAGCGCTCTTCGGGAAGCTTGTGACCAACTGCTGAAGCGCGGAAAGCGACTCCAGATACGCGTCGTGGGCGAGATCCTCCTCACCGGCGGCGAGGAGCGCTGACGGGAAGAGGCTGTCGGCGGTTCGAGTGGCCTGGACCGAGCCGGCCTTGACCACCACGTCGAGAATCGGCACGGCATCGGCGGCACGTCCAGCGGAGACGAGGACCTCGGCCTCCCCGGCCTGATCGATCGGGAGCAGCTTCGCTACCTCCGCGCCGGCAGGCGTCGCGGGCGCGAGGTCCGTGATCTCGATCAATCTACTGATCGCCGTCGGGTACTGCGCCTCTGCGGCGTCCGCGCTCGACGCCTTGAGGAGCAGCGCAGCCAGCGCGTCGAGCGCCGACGTCCGAAGCGCCGGAGCCGTCACGGTCCGATACAGCGCCACCGCCGAATCGATCTGCCCTGAGCGTCCGAGTGCCGCGGCCCACGCCATGACGGTCTGCTCAGCCGCGCGGGCGGCGTCGCCGGGGGCGCCCGTGTCCACCAAGTAGAGCGGGCCGGTCCGCGCGGCGATCTCCTCATCGATCGCGATCGCCTCGGCGTACAACCCGCGTGCTGTGAGCGTGGCAGCGGTGGACGCCGCGGTTTCCGTTCCGGTCGCCATCCCCACCGTGGCACCGGCGGCTGCCGTGACGAGGCCGGCGATCACGAGCGCGACCATCGGCCAGCGCCGTCGCGGGTAGGCGCCAGGCCTCGGCAATGGCCGCGCCGCCGGTGGTGGCGCGGGCCAGGCATAGGCAGCGGGGGGCGGCGGGGGCTCGGGGCTCGGATCCACTGACGCATAACGTACGTGCGCACCGGACCGATTCGTCGCGGACGGGTTCGGGCGGCCGCGGTCCGACGGGTCGACCGGGCTGGGGACGAGTAGGCTGCTCGCCGAATGATCACTGTGGACGGTGGCGCGCTCAGCATCGATGCCGTGGTTCGTGCCGCACGTGGGCGCGAGCCCGTGACCCTGGATCCAGGCGTCCGCGACCGGATGCGGCCGGCGCGTGAAGTGGTCGATCGCCTCGATCGTGAGGGGCAAGCCGTGTACGGCGTCACCACAGGCTTCGGGGCGCTGGCGGATCGCGCCGTGGATCCCGCGGACCGCGCCCTCCTTCAGCGGTCGGTGGTGCTGAGCCATGCGGCGGGATCCGGCGGGCGCCTCGACGATGAGGTGGTGCGGGGAATGATTCTGCTGCGCGCCCGTACTCTGGCCGCGGGCCTGTCCGGCGTCCGGGTCGAACTGGTCGAGGCGCTTCTCGGATTGCTCGCGGCGGGCATCGTCCCCTGGGTGCCGGAGCACGGTTCCCTCGGGGCCTCGGGCGACCTGGCACCACTTGCGGCGGTCGCCACCGTGCTCCTCGGTCAGGGGTGGGTCGTGGACGGCGCCGGCGCGCGCATCGATGGCGCGGAGGCGTTGCGCGCGCACGGTCTCACGCCTATCGACGTCGAGCCGAAGGAAGGGCTCGCGCTCATCAATGGCACCGACGCCATGACGAGCATGCTCGCGCTGGCGGTGCACGACATCGACGAGTTGCTCCTCCTCGCCGACATTGCGTGCGCGCTCAGCGTCGAGGCGTTGCTCGGAACGACCGTGGCCTATGACGAGCGCGTGGTCGCGCTTCGCCCCGCGGAGGGACAGGCACGCTCCGCGGCGAATCTGCGCTCCTTGCTCCATGACAGCCCGATCGTCGCGTCGCACCGGCCGTCGCGCCACGCCGTGCAGGACGCGTACTCACTGCGGTGCGCACCGCAGGTGCACGGCGCCGCGCGTGACGTGGTCGTCTTCTGCCGGCGCACAGTCGAACATGAATTAGCCAGTGTTGTCGACAACCCCGTCGTCCTCGGCGACGACGTGGTGAGTGCCGGCAACTTTCACGGACAGGCGCTCGCGTATGCGGCGGACATGCTGGCGTCGGCGTGTGCCGATATCGCCGCCATCAGCGAACGCCGCGTGGACCGGCTTCTCGACCCGGCGCGCTCGCGCGGTCTGCCGGCGTTCCTCAGCCCGGAGCCGGGACTCAACAGTGGGCTGATGATCACGCAATACACGGCTGCGGCCATGGTTGCGGCGCTCCGACATGCGGCGACGCCGTTTGCGGTGCAGAGCGCCGCGACCAGCGCCGGGCAGGAGGACCATGTCTCGATGGGCTACGAGGCGGCGCTCCGCACGCGGCGCTCCGTTGAACTGCTTCGCGCGGTGCTCGCCATTGAGGTGCTCGGCGCAGTGCAGGCGATCGAGATGCGCCATCCCCTCCGTCCGGCTCGCGCCACCGCGGCGGTGATCGCAACGCTTCGCGCACGGACGCGATCGCTTGGCCCGGACCGCATTCTGAGTGGCGATCTCGAAGCTGCCGAACACTGGGCTCGCGACGGCGAGTGGCATGAGGCATTGACGGGCGCCGGGGTGAGGTTGCAATGACAGCCGGAGCTCGTCCCGTTCGCGCGCCCCACGGCAACACGCTGAGCTGCGGCAGCTGGCAGACGGAGGCACCGCTGCGGTGCCTCATGAACAACCTCGACCCGGCGGTCGCCGAGGATCCCGATTCGCTGGTGGTGTATGGCGGCACCGGCCGTGCCGCGCGCTCCTGGGAATGCTTCGACGCGATCGTGGCCACACTTCGCTCGCTCCGCGACGACGAGACGTTGCTGGTGCAGTCGGGCAAGCCGGTCGGCGTCGCCCGCACGCATGAGCTCGCACCGCGAGTGCTGATCGCCAACTCGCTTCTTGTCCCGCGCTGGGCGACGTGGGAAGAGTTCTGGCGCCTCGAGGCCATGGGGCTGACGATGTACGGGCAGATGACCGCGGGGTCGTGGATCTACATCGGGACGCAGGGCATCCTTCAGGGGACGTTCGAGACCTTCGAGGCCGTCGCTCGCAAGCGCTTCGGCGGCAGCCTGCGGGGGCGGCTCGTCGTGACCTCGGGGCTCGGCGGCATGGGCGGCGCGCAACCGCTGGCGGTGACGATGAGCGGCGGCGTCGCGCTCTGCATCGACGTGGATCCATCGCGCATTCAGCGCCGCGTCGACACCGGCTACGTGGACGAGATCGCGGACACGCTCGAGGCCGCAGTGAGGCGGTGCGACGTCGCCCGCGAGGAGGGTCGTGCTCTGTCGGTCGCGGTGTGCGCCAACGCGGCGGAGGCGCTGCCGGCGCTGCTCGAATCGTCGCTCGCGATCGACGTCGTGACCGACCAGACGAGCGCGCATGACCCGCTGAACGGATACATCCCCGCCGGGATGTCGCTCGCCGACGCCGCGACGCTGCGCGCAAGTGATCCCGAGATGTACATGCGCCGCTCGCGTGAGTCGATGGCGCGCCACTGCGAGGCGATGGTCGAATACCAACGCCGCGGCGCCGAGGTGTTCGACTATGGCAACTCGTTGCGCGACCAGGCGCGGATCGCCGGGTATGCGGATGCGTTCGCCTACCCGGGCTTCGTTCCCGCATACATCCGCGACCAGTTCTGCGAGGGCCGGGGTCCGTTCCGCTGGGTCGCGTTGAGCGGCGACTCTGAGGACATCGCGCGTACCGATGCCGCGATGCTGGAGCTGTTTCCGGACCACGACGGGCTGCACCGCTGGATCGGACTCGCGAAGGAGCGAGTGCACTTCCAGGGCCTGCCCGGCGCGCATCTGCTGGCTGGGTGCCGGTGAGCGCCACCTCGCGGGACTGCGTTTCAACGACATGGTGCGCAGCGGTGAGCTCTCGGCGCCGGTCGTCATCGGACGAGACCATCTCGACAGTGGCTCCGTCGCTTCGCCTTTGCGCGAGACCGAGTCGATGCGCGACGGCAGCGACGCCATCGCCGACTGGCCGATCCTCAACGCGCTGCTCAACACCGCAAGCGGCGCGACATGGGTCGCCGTGCATCACGGTGGCGGCGTCGGCATGGGGCTGTCGATCCACGCCGGCGCGCAGGTGTGCGCCGACGGCAGCGAGCTGTCCGCGCGGCGATGCGAGCTGGTGCTCACGAACGACCCTTCAACTGGCGTGATGCGCCACGCCGACGCCGGCTATCCGGAGGCGCAGGACGCCGCCCGTGCACGCGGCGTGCGAGTCCCAATGCTCGACGCGGGTGACGCCGGCGCGTGAACGCTCGCGAGTGGCTGGCCACAGACGCGGAGGTACCTCAGCTCGCGCTGCTCGGGGCGCCGATCTCCAAAGCCTCGATCACGCCGGTTGAGTCATGGTCGACGCCGCCGGCCTTCCGTGAGGCGCTGCGGCGGTTCCCGACCTGGGACGCCAAGCGATACGTTGACATCGCCGACCTCGCGGTGCGCGACCTCGGCGACGTCCAGGGCGACCGCGAGGAGGCCGATGCGCGCGTCGCGCACGCTCGCATCGAGGTTGCGACCGAGGCGGCGGCGCGTTTGGCGGAGAACGTTGTCGTCATTGGTGGCGACAACTCCCTGACACGGCCGGCGATGCGCGGGCTGATGCAGGCGCTCCCCGGACCGTGGGGGCTGCTGACCCTCGACGCGCACCACGATTGCCGTCCCGCGACCGAGGGTTCGCGCAACGGCACCCCTGTGCGCGAGTTGATCGAGGCAGGACTTCCCGGTGATCGCGTGGCTCAGATCGGCATCCATCCGTTCGGGAACGCACGCGAGCATGCTGACTGGGCACGCTCGCAGGGAATCCACATCGTTCCACTGCACACGGTCGAGCGTGACGGGATGGACTCGGTGATCGCGTCCGCGCTCTCGCAACTCGTCGCGCACGGGGCCGAGCGCGTTTACGTCGACTTCGACATCGACGTCGTCGATCGCGCCTTCGCGCCCGCGTGCCCCGCGAGCCTTCCCGGCGGCATGCAACCGAATGACCTGCTTCGCGCGGCATTCCTGCTCGGTTCGGACCACCACGTGGTCGCCGCCGATCTCTGCGAAGTGGACGCGAACGCCGACGTCAACGGAATGACCGTGCGCTTGATGGCCGCGACGTTCCTCTATTTCTGCAGCGGCCTCGCCGTACGAACCGGGGACGGCCATGCCGGTGAGTGACGTCGTCATTCACGGCATCGGCACGCTGTGCACCTGCGATCCCGCAATCGGCGAGTCGCCTGGCGTCGTGCGCGACGCAGCACTGGTCGCGCGCGACGGCACGATCGTGTACGCGGGTCCGGAGTCCGGGCTGCGGCGATCCGACCTTCCCCGCGGAGCACTCGAGATACATGCTCGCGGCGCCGCAGTCGTGCCCGGATTCGTCGACGCGCACACGCATATCGTCTGGCTCGGTGACCGCTCCGACGAATATGCGCAGCGTGCGTCCGGGGCGACCTATGAGGAGATAGCCGAGGCTGGGGGCGGCATCCGCGCGACGATTCGCGCCACTGCCGCGGGAGACGTGGAGGAGCTCGTCGTCGCGGCGCGCGAACGGGCGCGACGAATGCTTGCCGGCGGAACCACAACCATCGAGGTCAAGAGCGGCTACGGTCTCGAGTACGACGCGGAGATGCGTCAGCTCGACGCCGCCGAGCGCCTCCGGCAATGGGAGGATCTTCCCGACGTCGTGGCGACGTATCTCCCCCTCCACGCACTGCCGGACGGCTCGCGGGAAGCGTTCATCGACGATGCCTGCACGCGCGGCGTCACCGGCGCGGCGAAGCGCGCGCGTTTCGTCGACGCGTTCTGCGACACGGGCGCATACACCGTCGCCGAGTGCGAGCGGCTGTTCACCGCGGCGAAGGCCCATGGGTTGCGCCCGAAGATCCACGCCGAGCAACGCTCGCATAGCGGCGGAGCGCTGCTCGCCGCGCAAACCGGAGCCGTGAGCGCCGACCACCTCGAGTACGCGTCAGACGCCGACCTCGAAGCGCTCAGCATCGCCGGTGTGGTGGGCGTGATCCTTCCCGGCGCCTCGGTGGTGCTCGGTGGGCCACCGCCGCCGGGACGCCGCCTCCTCGAGGCAGGGTGCACCGTGGCGGTGGCGACGGACTGCAACCCCGGCACCTGCTACAGCGAATCGATGCCGCTGATGATCTCGCTGGCCGTCGCGCTCGGCGGGCTCACTCCCGCCCAGGCGCTGGTGGCGGCGACCGCCGGAGGCGCAGCGGCGCTCGGGCTCGCGGATCGGGGCATGCTGCGTCCGGGACTTCGCTGTGACGCCGTGATCCTCGACACCACCAACTGGATCGACGTCGCGTATCACCTCGGCGGTGACATCGTGGCGAACGTGATGTTGCAGGGCCGGTTGGCAGTACCCTCGAAGACGTGACCCTGACCGACTCCTCGCCGCGGAGCAAGCCTCGCCGGCGCTCGCCGGGCGCCGTCCTCCCCCGGCTCGTGGGTCAGGATCTCGAGGTCCAGCTTGCCAGTGGCGAGACGCGGACATACGTCAACCTCGACATGGCGGCGAGCACCCCGGCGATGGAGGCCGTCGCCGAGGCGGTGATCGAGTTCCTGCCCTGGTACTCGAGCGTGCACCGCGGGGCCGGATTCGCGTCGCAGGTGTCGACCCGCGCGTATGAGGCGGCGCGGTCGGCGGTCGCATCATTCACGGGCGCGCGCTCGTCTGATGCAGTCATCTTTGTCAGGAACACCACCGAAGCGATCAACCTTCTGACCCACTGCCTGGTGCTCCGCCCCGGTACCGCGGTGCTCAGCACGATCGTCGAGCACCACGCGAACATGCTGCCCTGGCGGCGCCTCGCGCGGGTCGAGCTCCTCGATGCGCCGGAGTTCCCCGAGCAGTTGCTCGCCGACATGCGGCGCGCCCTGGAGGATCGCCACCGTCCGATCGGCATCGTCGCCATCACCGGGGCGAGCAACGTCACCGGCGAGGTCTTTCCCATCGCCGAGATCGGCCGGCTCGCCCACGAACATGGGGCGCTGCTCGCCGTCGACGCAGCGCAGCTCGCGCCGCACCGGAGCATCGACATGGTGGCCATGGGCATCGACTTTCTCGCGCTCTCCGGCCACAAGATGTACGCGCCATTCGGCGGCGGCGTGCTCATCGGACCATCAGCCGTTCTCGCCGACGCCGAGCCGATGCTGGCGGGCGGCGGAGCCGTGACCTACGTCACGACAGACGATGTGCAATGGGCGTCATTGCCGGACCGTCACGAGGCAGGCAGCCCGAACGTTGTCGGCGCCATAGCACTCGGAGCCGCATGCACAGTCCTCGGACGCACGGGCATGGCCCACATCGGCGCGCACGAGAAGCGTCTGCTCGCATATCTCGACGCGCAGATCGATGACCTTCCGACGCTGCACCGTCTCCGCCTGTGGGATGGCCCCGACGTCGATCGTCTCGGTGTGAGCACGTTCACCGTGGACGGCATGCACCACGCGCTCGTTGCCTCGGTGCTGAGTGCGGAGTATGCGATCGGCGTGCGCCACGGATGCTTCTGCGCGCACCCGTACATCACGCATCTGCTCGGCGTCAGCATCGCCGAGGCACACACCATCCGTGAGCGGCTCCGCCGAGGCGAGCACCAGGAGATTCCGGGCGCGATACGCGCGTCATTCGGCATCGGCACGACGGTGGAACAGGTCGACCGTTTCGTCGGCGCGATCCGCGAGATCACCACGCGCGGACCGCGCCTCGAATATGTCGAGGATCCGCATACCGGCGACTACCTGCCGGTGGACGACCGCCGGCGTCTCCCCGTGTTCGAGTTCCTCCCGCCGCTCGAGGCGATGGCGACCCCCTCCGGCTGCGGTCAGTTCTGAGGAACTGCCGAAAGGCTCCCCAACTCGCGCACCAGCTCGTCCACGGTGGTCACCGGCGCTTGACACACGAATCCCTGGCACACGTAGGCCGCCGGTGCGCCGTCAACGAGCGGTCGGTCGTCGAGGAGTGGAACGCCATCGGGGCTTCCCCACGCAAGCACGGCGAGCGGGTCGAACCGCTCCTGCACCGCATAGAGGAGGGAGCGGGTTCGCGGGTCGGCGGGCTCGCCGACGATCGCGATCTCGCGCATCGGGCCGACCAGGAGTTCCATCGCGGCGGCGAGCGCGGCCACCGCGAGGGGCGCCCGAGCAACCACATTCGCGAGCGGAGCGACGATCTCCGATGCGCGCTCCAGCCACTTCGCGTCGCCCGTGAAGGCGTGCATGCGGCAGAACAGCATCGCCGCCACTGACTGGCCGGCGCTCACCGGGTTGTCGTCGATGGTGCGTGGACGAACGATGAGCGGCTCGGAGTCCGCCGCAGTGTCGAAGTAGTTGCCCTCGGCGTCCCGGTACTGCAGCAGGATGCGTTCACTGACGTCCACGGCAGCCTTGAAGTACTTCGGTTCGCCCGTCGCCTCGTAGAGGGTGAGCAGTGCTGCACCGAGATTCGCGACGTCGTCGAGGAAGCCGATGATTCGCGCTTCGCCACCGTTCCAGATGCGATACACGATGCCGTCGCGCATCAGGTTGCTCAGCAGGAAGTCCGCGCACGCGGTGGCGACGTCGACGTAGTCCGCCCGACGCAACGCTGCACCCGCCTCCGCGAATGCGGTGACCGCGAGCGCATTCCAGGCGGTGATGACCTTGCCGTCGCGCTCGGGAGCTGCGCGCGCGGCTCGCGCAGTGAGGAGGCGTGCGCGAATATCCTCGACCCGAGCGCGCAATGCGGGCTCGTCGATCTGCATCGAGCGGGCCACCTGCGCGAGCGGATACGGCATCGAAAGCACGGTCGTTCCATGTTCGAAGTTGCCGCTGTCCACCACACCGAAAACCCGTGCCGCAAGCGAGCCATCCTCGCCGCCGAGCACATCGCGCAACTCCTTCGGCGTCCACACGAAGAACGCCCCCTCACCACCCGGACTGTCGGCATCCTGCGACGCGGCGAACCCACCTCCCGGAAGGCGCAGCTCGCGAGCCATGTAGTCGAGCGTGCGCGTGCACACGTCGAGCATCCCCTCGTCTCCGCTGAGTTGATACGCGTGCAGATACACGGGCGCGAGCAGTGCGTTGTCGTACAGCATCTTCTCGAAGTGCGGCACGGCCCAGCGCGCATCGACGCTGTAGCGATGGAACCCGCCGCCAACCTGATCGTGGATGCCGCCGCGCGCCATCGCGTCGAGCGACATCATCGCCGCGTCGCGCATCGCCACCTCCCCACGATTCCGCGAGCGGCGGAGCAGAAGGTCGAGCGCCTGCGGATGAGGAAACTTCGGCGCCGCGCCAAATCCGCCGTGCGCGCGATCCATCTGGCCGAGGAGTGCCGTCGCCGCCGCGTCGAGCAGGGCAGCGGTTGGTTCACCGGCCTCGGGAAGCTCGCGTGGCGCAACGGCGTCGCGCACCTTCTGGCCCATCACCGCGATCTCATCGCGCTGCGAGCGGTACGCGTCTGCCGCCGCCTGGAGCACTGCGCCGAACGCCGGCATGCCCTGGCGGCTCTCGGGTGGAAAGTACGTGCCTGCGTAGTACGGAAGGCCATCGGGCGTGAGGAACACCGTCAGCGGCCAGCCCCCGTGTATGCCCATCGCCTGTGCAGCGCTCATGTACACGGTGTCGACGTCAGGACGCTCCTCGCGATCGACCTTGATGCTCACGAACAGCGAGTTCATCAGGGCGGCGACCTCCGCGTTCTCGAAGGATTCGTGCGCCATCACGTGGCACCAGTGACACGCGCTGTAGCCGACCGAGAGGATCACCGGCCGGTCCTCTCGGCGTGCGACCTCGAAAGCCGCGTCGCCCCACGGATACCAGTCGACCGGGTTCTCCGCGTGCTGGAGGAGGTACGGGCTGGACTCGGTCGCCAGGCGATTCGGCATGCGGCCCACGCTAACGGAAGCGCCCGATGGCGCGCCGCGTCTCAGCCGGCGATGCGACGTGGCGCGAGCCGGACCATGCCCAGCAGCGCGGCAAGTGAAGCCAGAAGCGTCACCGCTCCGATCCCGAGCCAGCGCCAGACCAGCGCTGCGTCCTGATACGCGGGCGGTGCCGGCAACTCCTGGAGCACGTGCACCCAGAGGCCGTCCGGCGTTCCGGCATAGACCGCGTGTCGCGCGGAGTCAGCCGACAGCGAGTGCACCGAATCAGGCAGCCCTGGGCCGGCGCGGATCCAGTCGTCACCGCCGTCGGTGCTGATCAGGACCGCGTACCCGTCGGTGCTGAGGTAGATCGCCTCACTGAGCGGCTCGGTGAACGCCGTGACAGACGTGACCTGAGGAACGCCTTGCACGAGGCTCGCGGGGAGCAGCAACAGCGCCTCCTTCCAATCCCCGTCCTGGCCGCGACGCCACACAACGCCGTTGGTGCCCACTGCGACAACGACACCGGGCAGTGCGGCCGGCGATGCGATGAGGTCGGCTCCAGCTCCGAGAGCCGGGGAACCGGGATCCGGAACTGCCGCACTCCCGAGCGAGGCGGCGCATGTCCGACGACGCCGCCCGCGCTGATCTCCCAGCGCTGCGACCCGATCGCCACCACGCCGGTAGGAGGGAACGCGGTGTCGGTGGGCGCGCTCTCGAATGTGCTCCCGCCGTTTTTCGACACCAGTGTCTCGCCGCTACCCGTGCGCACCATGATCGTGTCACCAACGGCAGAAACTCGGGTGACGTCTACACCCGGCAGGGAGACGGGACTCCACCATGCGTCCGACGCGCGCACCGGCGACGTGCCCAGCAGGAACACGACGATCCCCGCGGAGAGCGCCGCAGTCAGCCGGAAGCTGCGGTGACCGCTGTCAGAACCCATACAGCCCCTGGACGATGCCGAACTGCAGGGCGATGTCCGCGACGGCGTGGATGATCACAGCGGGCCAGAGTGAATTGGTCCGGCGCACGAGCCAGCCGAAGGCGAGCCCGACCAGGAATGTGATCGGCACGAACGGCGCCTCGGGGCCGCCATAGCTGATGGCCAGGTGGGCGAGACCGAACACCGCCGCCTGGCACACGTTTGCCCAGCGGGGGCTCATCGTGCGCTCGAGAGCGCCGAGCAGCAGGCCGCGGAACTGCACCTCCTGCGAGAACGCCTGGAGGGCGTTGGCGGGACCGAGCAACGGGAAGTCGCGACCGAGCGCCACCGGTTGGAGGGCGACGCGACCGAGAAGGTTCGCGGGGAGCGCAAGCGACAGGCCGATCAGCACCGCACTGCCCGCGACGCCGGCCGCGAGACCGCCGAGCCCGATATGGCGCATGCGGAGTGAGGGACGCCACTCCGGCGCCACGGTGCGCACGGCCGCGAACGCGATGAGCAGCGTGCCCACTGCCTGAGCCACTGACGCCCAGAAGACCTGCGCGTCGAAGCTTCCTGAATGCGTTCCCAGCAGGTCGTAGAGGATCTGCGGGCCCGCGGACAGCAACGTGTACGTGGTCGCCACCGCGGCGAGCGCGAGCAGGATCGGTCGCGCCGGGCGCGAGCCGGCGCACGAACAGCGACGGGAGCGCGATGAGCACCGACGCGACGCTGAGGCGGGCGAGATACGGATCGACGCCGTTCGGGTCGCTGAAGGTGATTGGCACCAGCAGCGCCGCCCCGAGGCCCAGTTCCGCGATGACGAGGGTGGCGGCCGTCGGCCACCACGGCTTGGCTCGATACCGGTTGAGGCGCGCGCCGAATGTCTCAGTCGCCACCGGCACCCGAGAGACTTGTTGATGGACCGCCCGGGCGGATCTCGCGGGCAAGCCGTTCGAGCTCGGACCGCTCCGGCTGGGTTCCGTAGCCGGGAGGAAAGCGGAAACCGAATTGGTCATTCCCGTGCCGCGGGATCAGGTGGATGTGCATATGCGCAATCTCCTGCCCCGCGGCCTCGCCGTCGGCGACATAGACGCTCACCGCCTCAACCGGGAGCGAGCTCCGCCGGAGCGCGCGATTGAGGTCGGTCGCAACAGCCCAGAGCCTCGAGAGGCTCGCGTCATCAAGCTCGGGGATCAGCTTGGCGTGCGCCCTGGGCAGGACGAGCAGATGGCCCGGCTGCACTGGCCGGATGTCCATGAATGCCACGACCAGGTCGTCGTGGTGCAGGAAGGTCGCCGGAGCCGCGCCACTGACGATCGCGCAGAACACGCAGTCCGCTGGCTGCGGATCGGACATTGGCATTCTCGAAGCATCGTAGCCGTCGCCTTGCGATCCGCTGATGCGACGGCTTCAGGGCATCAGTGTCGCCTTCGACTTTCGTGTCATGGACGTGATCAACGTCGGCGACGCAAAGATGAATCTCTCGCGGCTCCTTGCGAGGGTTGAGGCTGGCGAGGAGGTCGTCATCGGGCGGGCTGGTCGCCCCGTGGCGAAGCTGGTCCCATTTCGGCCGTCGCCGTGCCGGCGTCGTAAGTTCGGTGGCTGGCGCGCGGGAAGGTCTGGATCTCCGATGACTTCGACGCTCCGCTGCCTGAAGATATCGCCGCGGCGTTTCGCGGCGAAGGGAACTAGGCCGCCTGGTCGGCCCGCTGGCCCCACCAGCGCAGCGAGCGAGAGGTCTTCTCGTGCACCGCGGCACCGAGCCAGGCGCGCCATTCGCGCTCGAAGCCGGTCTAAACAAACCACTCGCAACAGCCCTGTCCAGTACGCTTCCCGCCGCAATGAGCGTCACAGTCCTGGTCGGCGGCCAATGGGGCGATGAAGGCAAAGGCAAGGTCATCGACCTGCTCGCCGACACCGTGGACATGGTCATTCGCTCGCAGGGAGGCAACAACGCCGGCCACACGGTCGTCACCGGCGGCAAGGAGCATCGCTTCCACCTGATCCCAAGCGGCATCCTCTACCCGAAGACGACCTGCATCATCGGCCACGGCGTGGTGGTGGATCCCGGGGCCTTTCTTCGCGAGCTCGACGAGCTCCAGTCGGGTGGGATCCCGGCGCAGAACCTTGTCATCAGCGAGCGCGCGCACATGGTGATGCCGTATCACCCAGTGCTCGATCAGCTCGGCGAGGAGATGCGCGGCGACGACCGCCTCGGCACGACCTGGCGCGGCATCGGCCCGGCCTACGAGGACAAGGTGCGGCGCATCGGCTTTCGCATCGGCGACCTGCAGAAGCCCGCGTTCCTCGAGAAGAAGCTGCGCTTCGTGCTCCGTCTCAAGAACGAGAGCCTCACGCGGTTGTACGGCGCGGAGCCGTTCAACGAGCAGGAGATTCTCGACGAATATCTCGGCTACGCGGAGCGCATCGATCCGTACATCCGCGACATCTATCCGCTCATCCAGGAAGCGCTCACCAGTAACAAACGGATCCTTCTCGAAGGCGCGCAGGGAGTGATGCTCGACATCGATCTCGGCACCTATCCGTATGTGACATCATCGTCACCAACTGCCGGCGGCGCATGCACCGGCAGCGGCATTCCGCCATCGCGGGTGACGCGGACCGTCGGCGTGTTCAAGGCGTACACGACTCGGGTCGGCTACGGTCCGTTTCCAACCGAGTTGACGGACCTGCTCGGCGACCAGCTGCGCGAAGTCGGCGTCGAGTACGGCACCACCACCGGCCGCGCGCGGCGCGTCGGTTGGTTCGATGCGGCGGTGTCGCGATATGCGGTCGCCACCAACGGCATCGATGCGATGGTGCTCACCAAGGTGGACGTGCTTGACGAGTTCGAGACGGTCAAGATCTGCACCGGCTACATGAGCAAAGGCGAGTACTGGGACCATCCGATGGCCAACATCTCGCATCTCAAGCACGTCGAGCCCATCTACGAGGAGTTTCCGGGATGGATGGCGCCCACTCGCGAGTGCCGTCGCTACGAGGACCTCCCGGAGGCGTGCCGCACGTACATCGATCGCGTCGGTGAGTTGTGCGGCGCGAGCGTCAACGTGGTCTCGGTCGGACCCGACCGTGAGCACACGCTGGTCCGTACATCCCTGCTCGACTGACGCCTGAACGATTCAAAAGTGGCAGGGGGCGGAGGGCCACCCCCTGCCGGTCAGGAAGGGATAGGGAGAGTTTCAAGAGAAAGTGTCAACGACCCAAACGCTCCGAGAGCGCTGTTGGGTCGGTGCACCAACCCACCTCCTCCGCGATTATACCAAGGCCCCTGAGTAGCCCGCCCCAGCTGTCGCGGGCAGCGCGTGCATCGCGAGATGATTCGGAGTCGAATGACAACGACACTCGGACGCGTCCGCGCACCCGAACTCCGCGGCGCCGGCGGTTGGATCAACACGGAGCATCCGCTGTCGCTGCGTGATCTTCGCGGACGCGTGGTGCTGCTCGATTTCTGGACGTTCTGCTGCATCAACTGCCTGCGTGTCACCGAGGAATTGCGGCCGTTGGAGAAGCGCTTCGGGGATCGTCTCGTCGTGATCGGCGTGCACTCGCCGAAGTTCCCGCACGAAGCGGATCACGCCGCGGTGGCGCGCGCGGTCGCCCGGCATCGCATCACGCACCCAGTCCTCGATGACCCCGAGTTGGAGACCTGGCAGCAGTACGGCGTCCGCGCCTGGCCGACACTTGTCGTGATCGACCCGGACGGCTACGTGGTCGCGATGGCCTCCGGCGAGGGCAACGCGGCGGCGCTCGGCGATGTGATCCAGCAACTCCTGGACGGCCGCTCCGACCTCGCTGTCGGCCCCGCATTCACACCGGTGGCTGTGCGCACCGGCGACGCGCTCGCGTTTCCCGGCAAGGTCGCCTCGGATGGCGGAAGCAGGATGGTCATCGCGGACACGGGCAACGATCGCGTGCTCGTGTGTGACCTCGACGGGACGATTCGTCAGGAGTTCGGCGGATTCCATCAACCCCAGGGTGTGCGTTTCGACGGCGACCGGATCCTGGTGTGCGACACGGTTGCCGGGGAGGTGGTGGCGGTGGAACTTGCCGGCGGCGAACGTCACGTGCTCGCCTCTGGGCTGCATTCCCCGTGGGATGTTCTGGTCATTCCAGACGGCCGGATTGCCGTTGCCGAAGCCGGCGTGCACAGGATCGTGGCCCTGCCCGCGCAGGGCGGTGCGGTTGAAGTGCTCGCCGGAAGTCGCGCGGAAGGCCTGCGAGACGGGCGGGCGCGCGAGGCGCACCTGGCTCAGCCGAGCGGGCTCACGCTGCTTGACGGGAACGCGATCGCCTTTGCCGACTCCGAGGTATCGGCGCTCCGAGTGCTGCGAGACGGGAAGGTGGAAACCCTCGTCGGCACGGGCCTCTTCGACTGGGGCGCCACTGATGGCGATCGACGGCACCGCGCGGCTGCAGCATCCGCTCGGCGTGGCGGCGTTTCCGGATGGCTCGATCGCGGTCGCTGACACGTTCAACTCGCTTGTCCGGATCTGGACCGGCGGCGCGCTAAGGACGCTGCAACTGAGCGAGCCCGTCGACGAGCCTGGCGGTCTCGACGTGCTGCCGGATGGCCGCCTCCTGGTCGCCGATACGAACCATCAGCGCGTGGTCGCCATCGACGCGCACACCGGCACGGTCACTGCGATCCAGGTCAGGGACACGGACGGGACCGGAGAGAATGCGGGCGCCTCGCTTTCCGGCGCGGCAGGAGCCACGATCGTCGTGCAGGCAGACGTCGACCTCGCGGGATCGGATCTCGACCTGCAGCAGGGGCCTCCTGTCCGGGTGCACCTGACGACGGACTCAGAGACGCTTCTCGGCCCCGGGCCGCGCTCGTGGGCGCTGGACAGCCTTCCCGTGAGCGTCAAGGTGCTGCTCGGCCATCCAGGCAAGGGTGTGCTGACCCTCGATGTCATCGCGTCGACCTGCGAAGGCGACGTCTGCACGATCCGCCGGAACACCGTTACTCACCCGCTCACGGTCTCCTAGCGACGGGTCAGCCGGCTGGTCTGACCCTCCGACTGCGCCCACGTGAGCAGCGGCTCCGGCGGTGGGCTCGGCAAGCGGACGTCGACGGTGGCGAGCAGGTCGCCCGCGCCGTCCCCCTTCAGGTGCGGCATCCCGAGTCCTCGGAGGCGCAGGCGGGCGCCGTTCTGCGTCCCTGCCGGAATCGAGAGCTGCGCTGTCGTGCCCCGGAGCGTCGGGACGGCGACGGTGCCGCCCGCGACCGCAGTGGCCAGCGGCGTCGGCACCCGTACGCTGAGATCACTCCCGGTGCGGGTGAACGTGGCGTGTGGCCGGATGTGCACTCGGATGAAGAGGTCGCCCCGCGGTCCGCCGTTGCGGCCGGCACTCCCCTGGCCCGTGGCGCGCACGCGAGCGCCCTCGTGGATCCCGGCGGGGATCTTGACCTCGACCCGGCGAGGACCGTCCGTCGAGCTCATGTCGACGGTGAGCGCAGCGCCGGAGAACGCCTCCTCGAGGCTGATATCGGCGTCGCCTTCCACGTCCTGACCACGACGAGCCACGCGGCGCCGTGGGCGAGCCGTGCTGAAGCCCTCCGGTGCCTGGCCGCCTGCACCGCCGAAGAACTGCTGGAAGAAGTCGCTGAACGGGGCCCGGTCGCCGAACATGCCCTCGAGCTCGTCGGGATTGACCGTCCGATACCCGAAGCGCTCGTTGCCCTCGAAGGGATTGGGTCCGGGACGTCCGGCGCGCTCCCACTGCTCGTACTCCTGCCACCTGGGTCCGAGCTCGTCGTACTTCTTGCGCTTCTCAGGATCGCCGAGGACTTCGTTGGCCTCGTTGATCTCCTTGAAGCGGTCCTCGGCAGCCTTGTCGCCCTGATTCACATCCGGGTGATGCTTGCGCGCGAGCTTGCGAAAGGCGGTGCGGATCTCCTTCTCGGTGGCAGTCCGCGGAACGCCCAGGATCGCGTAGTAGTCCTTGAAAGTCGTTGGCATCTAGTTCGCAGATACCTCGACGGAGCGGCCGCGAAACCCGGAACAGGCGGTATTCTTGGGCCGTCTCCCCGATTGCGGCGCGAGACCTCGCGGCGCCGTCACTCTCAACTCGACCCACTCAAGCGCCCTGCAGTGAGCACTCACCACACCACCCACCCCTGTCCGCCCGCCACCCATTCGGCACGCCGCCGGAAGGCGCTTGGCGCTGCGCTGTTCGCCGTCTCGCTCGTCATGGGATTCGGGGTCCTCACTGGTCCTGTGTCGGCCGCACAGGTCGGATTCTCCGAGACCGGAGCCTTGCCGGGACTCGGATCGGGAAAGATCTGGAGCCTCGCGATCGAGCCTTCGGCGCCGAACACGATCATCGCCGGTACTGACAACGGGGTCTACGTCTCGCACGACACCGGCGCCACCTGGGCCCAATCGCTGACCGGTATCCGGGTCTGGGCAGTGGGGTTCAGTGTGAAAGCCCCAAGCGACGCCTTCGCCGGGACCGACGGCAAGGGCGTCTACGAGAGTTCGGATGACGGATCGACCTGGCAGGACGCATCGAGCGGGCTCGGCAACCTCGACGTTCGGGCGCTCGCCTTCGGCATCGACGGCATTGCGGCCGGCACCAACGCCGGCGTCGCCCTGAGCCCCAACGGCCTCGTATGGCACGACGGCGGACTTGATCGGTACTCGATCGCGGCGGTGGCCGTCGCGGCCAACTACCCGCAGTTCACCGTCATCGCCGGCGCCGACGGAGCGATCAGCGGGACGCTCGCCTCCGGGTACCTCTTCAGCAGCACCGGTGGCGGCGCGTGGGAGGTGCTCCAGTCGGGGCTGCCAGCCGGAGCCGTGGTCTCGTCGATCACGGCGGGCCAGATCGACGCCGCCGTCCCGAAGCGGCCGCTGATCGTGGCGACGTCACAAGGCATCTTCCGGAGCGGCGATACCGGCGCGACGTGGACCGCGGGGACCGGTGTCCCAGCCGCGCTCACGCTGACGGTTGCGCAGTTCGGACCGCTCGATCCGAATCTCGCTTATGCCGGCGCTGATGCCGGCGGCAGCACCGGCGGAGACTTCTACCGCTCGACCGATGGCGGACTGACGTACCACAAGGCCGACACGGGATTGCCGAATGGGAGCAAGAACGTCGACGCGATCGCGATCGCGAATACGACCCCGCCGGAGGTCGTGGTGGCGCTGAACCCACCGACCGGCGGCAGCCGCCTCTACCTCGAGAGCGACACCACCGCACCGGCGCCGCCGCAACTGGTCGCCGAGTCTCCAGGCGCAGCGGTCCCATCCTCGGTGCCGACGCCCATCCCGACGGCGACACCGGTCCCACACGCTGTCAAGCCCACGGCCCCACCGCCGACGAGCGGCATTCAGAAGTTCGCGCAGGCCGCGTTTCACTGGCCGACGCCGCTCGTGTACGAGGTCTTCTTCGTGCTGCTGGCGCTGTACGTCTACATCCGCTGGCGCCAGCGCTACTACGTGGAAGGGCCTCCCTAGTCGTCGCCGACCTACGCTAGCGCCGTGATCGGGGTGTCAGCGGGCCCGTCTATTCCGCTCGCGTTTCTGGCGGGAACTCGTGTCCTTCCTGTCGCCGTGCGTCTTCCCCCTCATGCCCGCCTACGCCGCCTATCTGAGCGGGCGCGCAGGTGAGCCGGCGCTCGCGGGCGCGTCGGGCGGGACCGTCACCGCCGGCAGGTCGACATCCGCGATGACGACCGGAATCGCGTTTGTCCTCGGGTTCAGCGTGGTGTTCATCTGCGAGTACTACCTGCTGGAGGGAGTGCTCGAAATCACGATCTTCCAGCGGAACCTCGATCTCGTGAACCGCATCGCGGGCGCGATCATCATGGTGCTGGCGCTGCAGACAATGGGGGTCCTGCGGTTCGGTTGGCTCGAGCGCGAGCGGCGCTTCCACCTTCCCGTGTCGAGTGGCGCCGCGGGCGGGCTCCTCCTCGGGCTCACGTTCGCGGCCGGGTGGCTCCCCTGTCTCGGGCCGCAGTTGGGCGCCATCCTCACCATCGCCCAGAACCGCGAGTTCGGTGGGCTTCCATTCATGGTCCTGTATTGCCTGGGACTCGCCATCCCGTTTCTGCTCGTCGCGCTCCTGGCGGACAGGCTCGGCGGCGTGCTGCGGAGCATCAATCGCCACCTCCGGGTGATCAGCATCGTCGCCGGGGTGATCCTCTTCGCCTTCGGGTTGCTGATGGCCACCGGTCAGCTCACGGTGCTGAGCGGGCTCTCGTTTCAGTCGCCCTTCAACCTGTAGGGGGCGGCGGCGGCACCGGCGCCAGCGGGAACCAGACCGTCACCGTGGTGCCGGCGCCCTCGATGCTGCGGATCGCCACGTCGCCGCCCTGGGCCTTCGCCAGACCCTGCACGATGCTGAGGCCCAGGCCGCTCCCGCCCTCCTCGCGCGCCCGGGTCTTCTCCCCGCGGTAGAAGCGCTCGAAGACGTGGGGCAGGTCGCTTGCGGGGATGCCAGGCCCCTCGTCGCGGAGTTCCAGCTTCGCCCACCCTGCCTCGGCGGTCGAACTCCAGTGCTGCGCCGCGCCGCGCGCGTACTTGCAGGCATTGACGAGAAGGTTGCGGACAATCGTCGTCACCGCGCTGCGGTCGGCATGGATGTAGAGCGGCGCCGGGCCGAGCTGCGCTCGACCTGCGCGGGCATTCCCGGCACGCCTTCGTTGAGCAGGACGTTGACGGCGGCGTTGAGGTCGAAGTCCTCCGGGTGCGATTCGCGCGCGGCGTCCAGGCGCGCGAGGGTCAGGAGGTCGAGGACGAGCACGCGCATGCGCTCGGATTCGTTGCTCATCGCCTCTAGACGCGGAGTCGAGCACCGCGGGCTCGCGACCGGCGCCTCTGCGCAGCACGTCGATGTAGCCCTTGAGCGCGGTGAGCGGTGTCCGGAGCTCGTGCGACGCGTCCGCGATGAACCGCCGCACCTGGGCCTCGGAGTCCTGTTGCGCCCTGAATGCCTCCTCGATCCGATCGGCCATATGGTCGAAGCTGCTGGCAAGCTGGCCGACCTCGTCGCGGCTGGGCGTCAGCCGGCTTCGAGCAGTGAGATCTCCGGCGGCAAGTTGCTCGGCCGTGGCGGTCAGGCGCCGCATCGGCCGAAGCGTGCGACCGGTGAGGAGCACGCCGAGCGCGAGCGCCAGCGCGAGGACAACAAGGCCGCCCGCGGTGATGAGCAGGATCTCGTCGTGGAGCACGTTGGTGATCGGTGTCATCGACACCGACAGCTGGGCCACGCCACACGCACCGCTCCCCGCCAGGACGGGAAAGCCCACAACCAGCTGCTGGCCGTTGTTGGTGGTGATCACCTGCGCGAGCGAGCGTGTGCCGCGGTCGAGCACGCCCTGGAGCACCGCGCTGTCGAGCTGGGGCGGGTTCGCGCCGACCGGCGCGACGGCTTCCTCGGTGAGGCCGCTGTCGTAGACGATCACCTGGACCGTCTGCCCGGTGACCGTCGACACGGCGCTCGCCACTGCGGGGCCGACGATCTCCGGATGCGTCGCGCACAAGCGCAGCGCGGCCGTCGTGGTGGCGCCGAGCGCTTTCTCCTTGGTTGCGATCAATCGCTTCGCGGAGGTGAAGTCGCCCTGCAACTCCGCCACCCGGTTGGTGATGAGGCTCTCGCGCAGGGTCAGAAACTGATACCCGGCAAGGAGAACCAGCAGCGGCAGGAGCAGCGCGATGAAGGTGAGGGTGAGCCGCCAGCGCAACGATGCGAGAGCGTGTCCGATGCGACGCACGTCCTACCGCGCCGCGGCGTCGCTCCCATCGACAGTGCTGCGCAGCCGGTATCCGACGCCACGGACCGTCTGAATCCGCTCGTGCGTCGTGTCGCCGAGCTTGGTGCGCAGGTAGCGAACGTAGACCTCGATGTTGTTCTCGTCGCCGAAGAAGTTGTAGCCCCAGACCTCGTCGAGAATTCGCTGTCGTGGCAGCACCTGGTCGACGTTGCTCGCGAGGTAGAGGAGCAGGTCGTACTCACGAACCGAAAGCTCGACGATGCGTTCGCCGGCCCGGACCTCACGCGTCGCGGTGTCGATGCTGATGTCGCCTGCGTGGACGACACGGGTGAGGTCCGGGTTGCGACGGCGGAGCACCGCCTTGATGCGCGCCAGCAACTCGGCGAAATCGAACGGTTTGACGAGGTAGTCGTCCGCTCCGAGCTCGAGACCCTGAATCCGATCGCTGGTCTCGTCTCGCGCGCTGAGGATGATGATGCCGCGGGAGCGATCACCGGAAAGCGCGCGACACAGCTGCCAGCCGTCGACACGCGGCATCATCAGGTCGAGGACGACGAGATGTGGCTTGTACTCGTCCACGATGCGGAGCGCGACGTGTCCGTCCGGGGCGGTGCGGACGTCATATCCCTCATGGCGCAATCCGAGCGCGATGAAGTCGGTGATGCTCTGTTCGTCGTCCACGACGAGGATGCGGGTCGGCCCACTCATTGCTTCGAGTATATGAGGCGGTTTGCCACAACTCGGCCACGAGACGATCCCAAAATGGGTCTTCTCAGCGCCTTCTCAGCGGCCTCTACACTGGACAAATGACGCAGAAAACCGGTACACGCGTGCGCGCCGCGGATGGGCTCGGCGTCGCGGAGATCCACGCCCATACCCTCGCGAGTGACGGGATGGTCAGCGCGACAGACCTCGTTCGCGCCGCAGCCGCAATCGGTGTGAACGTGCTCTGCATCACGGATCACGACACGATCTCGGACCTCGAACCGGCGATCGACGCCGGCGCCGCCCTGGGGGTCGATGTTGTCCGAGGCGAGGAGGTCACGGCGTCGTTCCCGCCGGGGATCCATATCGTCGGGCTCTTTCTGGATCGGCAGATTCGCATGCACATGTCCGTTGAGGACACCGTTGACGCCATCCACGACGCGGGTGGTCTGGCGATCATCGCCCACCCGTTCATGCCGACCTGGTTCGCCTCGATGACCCCGGGGAAAGCCCGGCACCTGCTCGAGAGCCGTCGCGTCGACGGGATCGAGCTTCGCCACACCGCGCCGGTGCTGCCAAGGACGTGGGGCCTCCTCGACGCCTTCTACGCCGAGCACCGCGAGCAACTCGGCGCCGCGCTCGGGGCCGGCGACAGCCACTTCGGCGAGCACGACCTTGGGCGCGTTCTGACCGTGTTCCCCGGGAAGAGCGCGGCAGACCTTCGCAAGGCCATCGAAGGGGCGACGACGTCACCGCTCTCGGGCGCCGTCTCCCCGTCGCCACCACCCGTCCGCATGCGCCTCGCCCAGCAGTACCGGTCGATGATCTGGCTCGGTGGTGAGCGGCGTGCCGGGCGTGTCGGCAGCGGGGCCGGTCCGACGCGCCGGTGACCCACGGGTAGAATCGGGCCCTGGCCCGTTTAGCTCAGTTGGTAGAGCAGGGAACTCTTAATCCCTTGGTCCAGGGTTCGAGTCCCTGAGCGGGCACCACAGGTTTGTGTGTGTTGCGGCTGATTAGCAGCTCAGGGGTCGGTCGCGAAGTCGATCGAGCCGTTCGGTTGAGCAACTTGTCGACGAACCGTTTTGCCATGCGACAACCAGCGCACCCTGAAACGTCGCGAGCGCGGGCTCATAGCAGGTCGGCGAGTACAACGACGCGGCAATCGCGTGCCAGTTCGACCATTTGCTGCCGTTGAAGGTCTGGTACAAGATTCCTCGTAGTAGTTGTCGAAATAGGCCTCATAGAGGTCACCCCGAAAGCCGCGGCCGCGGACCGGAAATAACGGCGTAATCGGGATTCAACGTCCCACGGTTGACCGCCCCGACCAGCTGGTGCCATTGAAGGCTTCCGACGAGATGCAGTACCCCGAGGCGGAGCTGCAGAGGTCACTCCAGGATGCGTAGAGCTTGCTGTCGTAGACGGCCAGACCCACGTTGTCCTCTTCGGCGTTACAAGTGCTGAGGAGATAGCAGGTGGCCGTCGAGGCGAGATGGAACTCGGACGACCACGTGGTTCCATTGAACGCCGAGTACCAGACGCCGTATGGGGACGACTGGCCAACCCAGGCTAGTAGAGCTTGCCGTCATACGCGGCGAAGGCGGGGGCGCTGTACTTGGCGGCGAGCGCCGTCGGTACCTCCGCCTGCGCGGACCAGTTCGTGCCGTTGAACGTCGCATACCACAGATGGGCTGGGCTACCTGTTCCAACCCAAGCTGCCCAGAGCAACCCGCCAAAGACGGCGAGAGCCGGCCCGTGGCGCGTCCCTGCCGCGGGATCGTTTGCTCCACGCTGAAGCTGGAACCCGTCCAATCCGAGTACCACACCTCTTGATTTGGGGTTTGCCCAACCCAGGCAGCGTAAAGATCGCCGTTGTACGTCGCCAGCAGCCGGCCCGCCCTGCGTTTGCGCGTACGGCCATGTGCGCGCTGTCGACCACGCGGAGCTCGAGTTCGACGCCGCGTGCGCGATGGTGGGCCCGACGACTGCCACGGTCAGCAGTACGGCCAGGATCACGGTCCCGATCAGCTTGCCGGCAACGTGGCGGCGCCGGAGGCACCTGTCGCGCCCTGTCGCTCGAACTGCATCGGCGAGTTCCCCTCGAACGCTCGATCGCTGTCCCCGGATCGTATCGGTGAGCGAGCGCATGTGCAAGGTTCGTTCCGCGAGCAGCGCGCTGTCGAGCTGAGGTGCATCGCACTGCTTTCGGTTGATGCCTGGCATCAGTCACGGCGGATCGACGCGAGGAGCAGCCATGAGTGAGTGGGTCGACTGGCACAACGGATACGCACCGGGCTCACCGCTGTCGAAGCGACTCGAGGTGGTGCAGCGGCTGATCTCGCGAAGCCCTTGACCGGTGCGCGCCTGGTCCGATCCACGTCATCAGCCTCTGCGCCGGCGACGGGCGCGACCTGCTTGGTGTTCTCGACACACACCCGAGAGCCGCGGATGTCGACGCGATGCTTGTGGAGCTTGACCCGGACCTTGCGGAACGCGCCCGGTCGCGAGCGGCGGAGATGTCCGCGACGATCGAGGTCGTGACCGGTGACGCGTCATCCACGAGCAGCTATGCGGGTGCGGTGCCAGCGGACATCGTGCTGGCGTGCGGGATCTTCGGCAACGTCACCGATGACGACATCCACAACACTGTTGAGCATTTGCCGTCGCTCTGTGCGCCCAACGCCACGGTGATCTGGACGCGCGGCACGTTTGCGCCGGATGTGACACCAACTATTCGTGGATGGTTCGTCGGCGCGGGGTTTTCAGAGCTCGAGTTCGTGGCAATCCCGAAGACGACCGTCGGAGTCGGTGCGGACCGGCTCGAGCGCGACCGCAGGCGTTCAAGCCCGAGCGTGAGTTGTTCACATTCCTGGCCAGGGGGGAGCGCCCGTCGCGACGACCGCGATGAGTGCCGTCAGCGGGTCGTGAACGCCTCAACGTCCCGCCCGGCGCGGATTGCGTCCAGGAGCTCACGAATGTCACCGGACTTCGACACGTATGCGGAGACGCCTGCGGCGGTCATCGATCTGCGAATCAGCATCTTGTCGAATGCAGAAAACGCAATAAGGCGCGCGCCCGGCGCAACCACGACCAGCTCCTTCGCGGCTCGAATGCCGCCGCCCTCCGGCATGTTGACGTCGAGGACGACCACGTCCGGCTGGAGTTGCCGGGCCAACAGAACACCGTCATCGACGCCGGACGCAACGCCGAGCAACTTCATGTCGGGCTGCTTGTCGATGATCCGCCCGAGAGCCGAGAGGACTTCGGCGCTGTCGTCGACGACGATCACGCGAAGGGGCTCGCTGTTCATTGCCGCTCACTCTGGACCGGCGCGCGGCTTGGATTCGCCTTCGCCCGTATCGTCACGGGACCGTCATGCAGCCGGCAGTACAGCGTTGGGCTCGGTCCTGGACGGCAACCAGACCTCAACAGACGTGCCCCGCGCTGTTGAGGTCGCAACTCGGGCCCATCCGCCCAGCGCTTCCGCGCGTTCGTGCATCGAGCTGAGGCCCATATGACCCAAGGGCGATCTGCCATCTGCCAGCGGCGTGAACCCGGGTCCGTCGTCGTTGACGCGAGCGCCAAATCCGATCCGCTGAGCACCGCGCAACGTCACCACAACCCTCGCTCCGTGTGCGTGCTTGGCTGCGTTATTCAGACCCTCTCGTACGAAGCGGTATAGCGTCGCCGCGACGATCGTCGACGGATCGTCTCTCAGGTTATTGAGCAGGCTCACCGTGATCGCGCCATCATCGTTGAACTCCGCAACTGACTGTTCCACGGCAGCAACCAACCCGAGGTCGAGGATTTGCGGATGCAGGTCGGTCATCAGACCTCGCATGTGCAGAATCGCGCGGTCGAGCGCTGCCCCGATCGATTGAGCCGTCTCGTTATCGGAGGCGTCGTCCCCCTGGAGCAGGAACATCCGCATCTTTGCGGCGATCATGGTTTGCAGCATGTCGTCGTGGATGATGCCGGCGAGGTGTTTCCGTTCTTCCTCCTGGACGGAGACGAGGCGCCGCAGCAGCCGCGTGCGCTAGTCGTTCGTGCGATGGAGGTCTTCGAGGCTCTCGATAAGGGCTCCGGTTCGGCTCCGGACCTTCAGCTCGAGATCATCGTTCTGGTCGGCGACCAGTGCGCTCAAAGAGCTGGTCTCGCGTACGAACAGGAACTGCCGCGTCAGGACGATCGTGATCGTGAAGATGAGATCCCACTCGAGCACACGGTTGAGCGATCCAACAACCAATTCCGTCTCGATGGCGGCAGCGCCGGCGAACGCGACGGTCCAATACGGCAAGAGCAACCTCCAGTGTGGCTGCCGCAGTTCGCCGGCAGCCGCAAGGGTGGGGGCGCCGAGCGCTTTCACGGCCGCAAGCCCGATGAGCGCGTATCCGATGGTCCAGCCCAGGTCCGGGAAATTCACTGAGTTGTAGTTCTGCAAGGTCGTCAGGAATGCGAAGGAACTGTCGGCAGCCGCGTTGAGGAGCACCCCACAGCCGAGCAACAGGAGTGGCAGGCGTTGCCCGCCGCCTCGGCGGGACAGGGCCAGCAGGACGATCGTCGCCATCGCGATGTCGCTGATCGGGTAGGCGAGCCCGACGACCTGGGCGAACGCGTCGGTTGACGACGCCGCGTAGACGGGACCGAGCACGAAGTCCCAGCTGATGAACAGCAGCGCGCCGGCGATAAGGAGCCCATCGAGGAGCGTGCGGCCCCGCTCACCGGCATTGCCGGCGGCGCCCGGAAGCCGGAGCAGGCCGGCGATCGCGAAGGGGACGCGAACTGAGGTATCCCAGGTCCGGGTACGACGGGAAGAGGTTGGCCGGCACCAGGTTCAGGAACACCTCCTGCACCGTCCACGCAACCTGGCCGAGCCCCCAGCACAGGGCGGCGATGCCGATCAGCGCCCAGGCCTGCCGGCCGCGGTCGATGACCCTTCGCGGCCGTATACAGGCACGCGCCGGCGGCCAGGAGTGGGGTCAGTGATTCGGACAGGTCGTCAAGAACGTAGGTGGGCCGCTGCAGTGGCGCGACGACCAGGAAGACGCCGTTGACCAGGCCCAGCACGACCACCGCCACGACGAGCAGAAGAAAGGTTCGCCTTCCCATGGGTGTGCCGAGTGTTCACTCTCCCGGCGCTTGGCGGCGTGGTGGCGGTGAGTTGTTGGAGTTCACGATCGAGCGCGAGCTCGGCGGGACCCTGGGTCAGGTGGTGGGCTGGTGCGTCGCCTGAGCCACCGCGGCGTCCCAGTCGATGATCACCTGACCCTGCTCCTCGGGACGCACCTTCGCCGGCAGGTTCGAGCCCGGGTAGATGAGGGGGATGCCCGCAGGCGGCACGGGGTTGCCCATCTGCGTCTGGTATGGCTGGTGGCCGTCGCAGAGGATCGTCACCACGAAGGCGTACATGTCCAGGCCGGCCTGCGAGCGCATGCCCATGGGCTCGCTCTGGATGATCACTGCCCGCGCCGGCGTTCCCGTCGCCAGCAACTCTGCCGCGCTGCCGCGATTCGGCCCGGTTGCGGAGAGCGTGACCGTCGGAGGCTCGTTGTCGAAATCGATTGCGACTTCCTGCGGATTCTGCGGATTGACGCGCACCGCGACCACTGCACCCGGGGTCATCAATGTCTGCAGCGCGAGGATCGGAATTCCCTGATGGCAGGTGGCGCGGTACGGCGGCGTGTTGTCCATGAAGACGTCAAGCGCGACGTTGCACACCTGCTTGCCGAGCGCGTCGTTGCCGTGGCTCACCGTCATCCCGGTCGGCTCGATGCTCGCGATCTGCCCGCGCGCCAGCGTGCCGTTCTGCATCAACTCGGGAGACACGCCGCCACCGACGGCGCGAATCTTGTCCAGGAATCCCATGGCCATCCCCCAGGCGATCGCCTGCGCCGAAGTGGCCCACGTTCGCGTCTCGCCCCCGCGAATTGTAGGTGCGACGGGTGGGCGGACGACGACGCGTCAGGGTTCTCTGTGCGCCTCGGCGAGACGCACAAGCGTCACGGGCGCTATCGCGGCATAGCTCTCATCGATCCAGTCGCGTAGCAGTTCCACGTCCGGCCGTGACTTGTCGCCGAGTTGGACCGTGACCCACCCGTGCTTGCCGAGGCCATACGCCATCGGCGTCGCGCATGGCAGCGTGAGCGCGTAGACGCTGGAATGCGGGAGCTTGACGCCGATCGACCCCGTGTCATCGGACGGCAGGAACACGAAGATCTTCTTGCGCACCTTGGCAACGCGATCGCCTTCCCAGGGGCGATCCTCCCAGGCCTCGGGCTTGGCAAGCGCGTGGCGGGCGAGTGCATCGCTGATGCTGGGCACGCCCGACAGGTTACCGGCGCCCCTAAGCTCACGTGATGGCCGATGACGAGAGTCCGCGTCCCGATCTCGCGGAAACGCTGCGCCGCCGTGCGCTGATCGGCGACGAGGCTCGCGCCGAGGTGGTCGACGCACGTCACACGGCTGGACGCCGGACGGCTCGCGAGAATCTCGCCGATCTGTGCGACGAGGGCAGCTTCGTCGAGTACGGCGGCCTGGCGATCGCCGCGCAACGCGGCCGGCGCAGCGTCGACGACCTGATACGCCGCACTCCTGCGGACGGCCTCGTGGCGGGCACCGCTCGCGTCAACACCGCGCTGGTGGGCGAAGAGCATGCGCAGTGCGCAGTGCTCTCGTACGACTACACGGTCCTCGCCGGCACGCAGGGCGTGATGGGCCATCGCAAGAAGGACCGTCTCTTCGAGGTCATCGAGCGACGCCGCCTCCCGGTCGTGCTCTTCGCCGAGGGCGGGGGCGGACGGCCGGGCGACACCGATCACGCGATGGTCGCCGGGCTCGACGTGATGGCGTTCGCGCTCTGGGCGCGGCTCTCCGGCGTCGTCCCGCGCATCGGCATCGCGTCGGGTCGCTGTTTCGCGGGCAACGCGGCGCTGCTCGGCTGCTCCGATCTGATCATCGCGACGCCGGAGGCGAGCATCGGCATGGGCGGGCCGGCGATGATCGAAGGCGGCGGGCTCGGTGTTGTGGAAGCCGACGAGGTGGGGCCGTTTCGAGGTCCAGGAGCGCAACGGCGTCATCGATATCGCTGCCGCTGACGAGGCCGACGCCGTCCGCCTCGCGCGGCACGCGTTGTCGTTCTTTCAGGGGCCGGTCGCGACGTTCGAGGCTCCGGATCAGCGCGCGCTTCGAGACGTCGTTCCGGAGAACCGGCGGCGCGCATACGACGTGCATCGCGCGATCGAGATCATCGCCGACACCGAGCTCACCGCTCGAGCTGCGGCCACGCTTCGGGCGCGGGATGGTGACCGTGCTGGCGCGCATCGACGGGCATCCGGTGGGGATCGTCGCCAACAATCCGATGCACCTCGCGGGCGCGATCACGAGCGACTGCGCCGACAAGGCCGCGCGCTTCCTGCAGCTGTGCGAGGCGTTCCGGCTGCCGGTGCTCTTCCTCTGCGATACGCCCGGCATCATGGTCGGACCTGACGCGGAGAAGACGGCGCTCGTGCGTCATGCGAGCCGGCTGTTTCTCGCGGGCGCCGCGCTGACCGTGCCCTTCATGACCGTGGTGCTGCGCAAGGGATACGGGCTCGGTGCGCAGGCGATGGCGGGCGGCAGCTTCCGTGCGCCGTTGATGACCGTTGCGTGGCCCACCGGCGAATTCGGGGGCATGGGACTCGAGGGAGCGGTGAAGCTCGCCTACCGAAAAGAGTTGGAGGCGATCGAGGACGCCGGCGAGCGGGCGGCGCGATTCGATGCCATGGTCGCGGACATGTACGAACGCGGAACTGCGCTCAACACCGCAACGTACTTCGAGGTCGATGACGTGATCGACCCCGCAGCCACGCGAGCTTTGGCGGCCGCGGTGATCCTCCATTCCGAGGAGCCACCGCCGGCGGCAGCGAAACGTCGCTACGTCGATTCGTGGTGATGGCGAGCGTTCGCCTGCGCAGGATCAGTGCCGCAGTGCAGAGCAGCACGCCGAGCAGCGCAATTCCCTGACCGAGCCCTGCGGGAATCATTGACGCGGGCGCAGCGCCGGTCGACGGAACTGGAGGCGTGGGCGCCGATGCGACCGTGATGCTCACTGATGCCGTGTCGTTGGCCGGGTTCGGGTCGGTCTGCGTTTCGCCGGACTTGGTGGCGGTGTTGGTGATCACACCGAGTCGCGGCGAGCTTGACGGTGATGTGCAATGTCGCCGTTCCACCGATCGCGAGCGAGCCGACTGTCCATATCGCCGGTCGCGGGGTCGTACGCGCCCTGCGATGCGCTCGAGCTCACGAAGACAACCCCGTTGGGGAGCACGTCGGTCACGGTGACACCGGTCGCCGCAAGCGGACCGTTGTCGTGCGCGGTGATGGTGTACGTGTCGTCATCACCGATCACCGGGTTCGCGTTGCTCACTGCCTTGGTGATCGCGATATCCGCGTAGGACCCAGGCGCGACGATGGTCAGCGTGCTGCTGACCTGATGGCTCGGATAGTACGTCCAGAGGTCGAGGCCCTTTGCATCGCCGAAACTCCCGGTGCACGGAATGTTGGTGTTGCCGCCCGTGGCCGTTCCGAAAGCGCGCTGCGTTCCCGCAGTGTTGAACCCGTTGATGGGATCGCTGAATGCGATGGCCGGCGGCGCATTACCGCAGAGCACCGTGCCCGGCGTGCCGACGTTGACACCGGTGGTCGTGGTGTACCCGCGATCGTCGTAGAAACCGCCGCTGCATCCACCGGTGAATGGCGGGCACACGCCGCCAGGCGCGTTGAGCATCGTGATCGTCGGTCCGCCCTGCGTGTCGTTCTCCACGTCGATGAACGGGAAGTGATATTCGCCTGCGTGGACTTCGATCCTGAAGGGGTAGTCGGTGCCGGGCGCATTCGTCGGGAAGTAATTACCGGCGTTGTCCTTCCCGTTCCAGGTGACTGTCTGCGTGCCTGCTCCCTTGAGGCCGCTGAGGACGCGATTCAGCGGATTGGTGGGGTCGTAATTGACGCCGTCCGCGCTGATGACGATCTGGTAGACGCCTGCGACATTCGACGTGTACGAGAAGGTCCCGCCGCTCTGAAACAGCGTCGTGCTGCCGATCACGGTCCCGGCGAAGCTGACGTTGCTCACCAGTGGCGCAATCGGTATGAGCGGGATGCCGAGGGCGGTGAGCGTGACGTTCGCCGGCGGCGTGAAGAAGATGGGATAGGTCGGCGGCGCGAAGATGACACCGCCATCCACCGACGTGAGCTGACCGGGGCTGCCGGTGTTGTTCGCAAGTGCGTCGTGGTACAGCGGGGTCGTGCCGTCGGGATCGATGAAACCGAGCTGGCTTCCGTACTGGATCCACCCGTTCGGATCCATCCCGCGCTGATCAATCCGGTAGCGGAATCCGTCCGTGGTGACGGCATAGGTTGTCGAGTTGACCGGCAATCCGTTGCCGCCGGTGAAGAGCGAGAGCACGTAGCTGAAGACGCGGCCCGTTTGTGTCGTTGCCGGGTCCGTCAGGCTGTCGCGCACCGTCACGTCCCACGCGGCAATCGACGTTCCCTGGGCCGCGCTGTAATCACCAGGAGCAGTGAGCGCGATATCGGCGCTGACGCCGCCGTCGGCGTTCGACGCCAGGCCCGCAGGCCCGATCATCGCGATGCTGTAGATGCCCGTTTGACGGCGCCGCGTAATAACACGGTGTGTAGCCGTTGGTGACTCCGCCGCCGGGGACGGTGTCCGGTCCCGCGAGTTCCTCGGCGCGGCTCGTGATCTCACCCTGCAACGCGATGCCCGTGCTGACGCGCTGCGCGGCGCACGAAAAGGACGCTGTGCCGGGAATCGTTTCGTTGCCCGGCGTGCCGGTGACCAGCCCAGGATTCCAGATGAGAATATCGGCCTCGCCGAGCCCCATCGCCGTCGAACCGACGAGGAGAAACTCCCCGGTCGTCGCATACGCGTGGAGCAGCGTGCGTCGCGTGATCGCACCTGCGCCATAGGATCCGGTCCGCCACTCAGTGTTGGCGCGCGACCCGGTTGCGCCGCTCGGATAGAGATTCTGCGATCCGTCGGCGAACACGTTGACCGCCGTGGCGATCAGCACGCCAACACTCAGGAGCGCTGCAGCGAAACCCCGCCGATGCACGTGCGCATGATGCGCCATGTGCGGTCAGATATGCGAGAGCTCGTGGAACAGCCGGCGGAAAAACGGTCCGCCCCAGACACCGATGGAAAGCACGCCGCCAAAGAGCATCACTGCGTCCACACTCGCGCGTCCCTGCTTGCTCCAGTACACGTCCTCGAGGTCGAGCCAGAGCGCGAATTCATCGAGCGTGAGCGCGGAGGAGCCGCCGTACAGAATCGACGTGAATTTTGCCAGCGCATCGTCGGTGCTGTGCTTCGCGTCCGCCGCATCGGCAGTGCCATTCGTCTTCCTCGCCGTATCAACCTCAAGTAACCAGAGATACCCGGTGCCGAGAAGTCCGGTGATGCCGATGACGAGATGATGGAAATGACGCCCGCCGACACTCAGGTTATGGAACGGTCCAATGCCGTCTTTGATTGCGTGCGTGATCGCGCGGGTTGCCGCGAATGTCGTGAAAAAAGACACTGACGACAGAAACAGGCGCTCGCGGCGCGTGTCGCTGAACGCGTCGCGATAAATCGCGATCGCGCGGTCAGGTGTCAGAGGCACGCTGACTCAGGCCTTGACGGCCTTGGGCCGCGCGAAGTTGGCCGCGATCACCGCGAGCAGAGTCAAAACCAGGAAGACGATCGCGTGCTTCCAGTGCAACTCCGGCTTGCCCGACGCGAGGAAGTTCGTCTTCTGGGTGAAGAAGAACACCGTGGCCAGGGCGAACACGACGGCCAGAGCAAGAAGCGCAAGCGCTAGTGGGCGGCTACCCCGCATGACACAACCCCCGATGAATGCGGTCGAGCCGCCGGTGCGAACGCACGTTCCTGAGTGCAACACGCAGATCCCGACCGTCAGTGGATGAAGATGAGGCCTGCAACCCCGAGAGCGGCACAGTAATACGCGAAGGGGTCGAGACGTCCTGAACGAAGATAGCGCAAGAGGAACCGGGCGCTTGCGTACGCCACCACGCCGGCGAGGGCGGCGGCACCGATTGCGACCAGCAGGGTCGGCGCGTCGGACCCGAGGTCCGGGAGCTCGAAGAGCCCCGCGGCAAGGATGATCGGCGTCGCGAGCAGGAACGAGAAACGGGCTGCCTCCTCGTGACGAAGCCCTGCCACAAGTCCGGCCGCCATGGTGATCCCCGAGCGGGAAATACCGGGGATCAGCGCGCCCGCCTGAAAAAAGCCGACGATCACGGTTGTTCGCAGGCTCAGGCCCTCGATGCGCTCGTATGCGGGGTCGTCCTCCTGGTGAGCGAGCACCGGGGCGTCACTGACAGCGCGGCGTCGCTCGTCCCGGCGGCGGAACATCTCGGCGGTCAAGAGGATGCCGCCGTTGACGATCAGAAATGCCGCAGCGAGGCGGGGGTTCGCGAACAGCGACTTGAGCGGATCCTGCAGGAGGAATCCGACGATGCCCGCGGGAACAGAGCCGACGATCAGCATGATCGCCAGACGCTGGTCGGGACCGTCGATACGGCCCTGCAGCGCAGCGCGGACAAAGCCGACCACGATCCGGGCCCAGTCGCGCCGGTAGAGAAAGAGCAGTGCCGCGGCCGTCCCGAGGTGCAACACCGCAAGCACCGGGACGAACGCGGGGCTGCTCTCCTGGAAGTTGAGCCCGATGAGCGGCGGCACGACAACGGCATGCCCGAGCGACGACACAGGGAAGAGTTCGGTGACTCCCTGCAGGGCTGCCAGGAAGAAGATCAGTCCGGCGCTCAGCATCGGCCAGAGCCTACCAGCCCCTCGCGCGTAGTCTGATGCGATGACTTCCACACCAACGCCGGCCAGCAACACGGTCAACCGCCAGTGGCGCCTCGCGGCGCGCCCGAAGGGACTTCCGAAAGCAACGGACTGGGATCTCCGCAGCGAGGCGATTCCGGAGCCCGACGAAGGGCAATTCCTCGTGCGCGTCCTCTACATCTCACTCGACCCGGCGATGCGCGGCTGGATGAACGAGGGACGGTCGTACGTGCCGCCCGTCGGCATCGGAGAGGTCATGCGCGCGGGAGGCGTCGGCAGGGTCATCGCCTCGAGGAATCCCGAATTCAGCGTGGGCGATCACGTCAACGGGACCTTCGGCGTGCAGGAGTACGCGATCAGCGACGGCCGCGGCGTGATCCGTGTGTCGCCCGAGACGGCGCCCCTGCCGCAGTACCTGAGCGTGCTTGGCATGCCAGGTATGACGGCATATTTCGGGCTCCTCGATGTCGGCCACCCGGTCGCGGGCGAGACCGTGGTCGTGTCAGCAGCCGCGGGTGCAGTCGGCCAGCTCGTGGGGCAGATCGCAAAGATCAAGGGATGCCGCGTCGTGGGCATCGCCGGCGGCACGGAGAAGTGCCGGTTCATCGTGGACGAGCTCGGTTTCGACGCTGCCGTCGATTACAAAAGTGAGGACGTGCGCGAGGCGTTGCGTGAGCACTGCCCGGATCGCGTGGATGTGTATTTCGACAATGTCGGCGGGGACATTCTCGATATCGTGCTGACGCGGCTCGCTCGCCACGCGCGCATCGTAATCTGCGGATCGATCTCGCAGTACAACAACGAGGGGCCGATGCGCGGACCGGCGAACTACATGACGCTGCTCATCGACCGCGCGCGTATGGAGGGGTTCGTGGTCTTCGACTACGCCAAGCGATACCCGGAAGCCGCGCGCGAGATGGCGGGCTGGATGGCCGACGGCCGGCTGAAATCCGTCGAGCACATCGTCAACGGAATCGAGCACTTCCCCGAGACGCTGCTTGCGCTGTACAGCGGAGAGAACTTCGGGAAATTGATCCTGAGCGTGGGCGGCGCGGAGGCTTAGGCGGCGGCGCGCGCGGCCATTCTTCCCGGGCCACCGTGGAAGAGGCGCGCAACATCGCTCGGCGAGACGATCCCGACGAGCGTCCCGCCGTCGTACACCATCGCGCGACCATCTGAAGCGGGGCCGACGCGTTTCAGCACGTCGGTGAGCTTCTCGTCCTGGCGGGCGATCGGAACACGATCGATCGGGATTGCGATGTCGATCGCTCGGCGGTTGCCGCGCTGTTGCGGCGGCACCTGCTTGATGCCGCGCATGGTGACCAGACCGTCGATCCGGCCGTCAATGCTGTGCGTCGGGAAGGACGTGAATTGATGGCCCATCACGTACTGATCGACGAGCAACTCGACGGTGATCCACGACGGGACGATCACCGGGTTCTTCGACATGATGTCGCCGACGAGCACGCCTTCCAGCGCGTGGCGCGCCTGCTCGCCGTTCGCCTCGCCGCGCGCGGCGGTGTCCAGGAACCAGCCGATGAGCATGAGCCAGAGCCCGCCGACGGGATTGAAGAAGAAGAGATCGAGGACGCCGAGACCGATCAGGAGGACTGCGAAGAAGCGACCGACGCGTGAGGCAGCGACAGTCGCGGTCATCCGGTTCTTGGTCCTGCTCCAGATGAAGCCGCGAAGGATGCGCCCGCCGTCGAGGGGGAACGCCGGAATGAGATTGAAGATCAGCAGCAGGATGTTGACCGCGGCGAGCCACTCCGCGACCAGGACCACGAGCGGCAGCGCACCGACCTGGACGAGCAGCCATGACGCGCCGACGAAGCGCCACTGCGAGTGCGGCCGTCACGGCCGGCCCGACCGCGGCAACGAGCATCTCGGTTCGTGCGGTGACCCAGTCGCCACTCATCTGAGCGACACCACCGAAGAGCCAGAGCTTGATGCCCTCCACCGCCACGCCCCGCCGACGGGCAAGGAGCGCGTGTGCGAGCTCATGGGCGGTCAGCGAGGCGACGAGCAACGCCGCAGCGATCACCCCGACGATCCAAGCGAGCCACACAGGAGTTCCGCGGACTTCGACGGGGACGGCACCCTCTGCCACCCCGTACGCAAGGAACGCGCCGATCACCAGCACGCTCCAGTCCGCCGTGATCGTGATCCCGGCGATGCGTGCGATCCGGATGCCGCCTCTGTTCATCTCTGAACTCTCATGGTGAGGGCCGGTGCTTTCATCTCCATGAACGTACCCAATCCGGAGCCGACTTATCGCGCGTCGCGCAAGGAAGTCGTGGCCCGGCGAGCGATGCGCGCGCTGGCAGCGGGCTCCGGGCGCGCGGCGCGCACAACGAGAACACACCAGGCGGCCGCCATGAGCAGCAGCACCCACGGCGTGGCGCGGCCGGGGAAGCCGACTGTGTTCTGCGAGAGATCACCAAGGCTCGCAAACGAGAGCAACACCCACAGACCGACGACGCTGAGCGTAGCCATACCGGGCCACGGATGCTCCCTTGGTCGGCCGGCCAGCCAGGCGAGCCCGACGACGAGGACAGGGGCGAGCAGCGTCAGGTCATGTCCGAGCAGGTGGGGTGACGCAAACAGCGAGAGCGCCACAGCAGCGCAGAGCGTGGGCTCGAAGAGGTCGGGCCGCCGGTGGGCGACCGTTCCGAGCCATCCCGCCACGGCTGCGGCCGCTATGCCCGCTGCCACCGCAAGCAGGAACACGCCAGACGCGTGGCCGAGGAGTGATCCGAAGAGTCCACTCGTCCCCTGCATCTGCGCGGTCGGGGAGTTGCTCGGCGTGGCGATCGCTGTCAGGAACGAGCCGAGCGATCGCGGGCCGGCGCCGATGATCCCGATTCCCACACTCACTGCCGCTCCGACGAGCGCCCCGATGACGGCCCGCCAGTCGCGCCGTCCGATCATGTACGCGGCGATACCGATCACGAGCTGTGGTTTGGCGATCGCCGCGGTGAATCCGAGCGCGAATCCTGCGGCGCCGGGACGGTCGCGCCGCCAGAAGGTATACGCCAGCGCCAGTCCGAGTACGGAAACGCCGTCCCACTGACCTTCGAGGAAGAGCAGGCCGGTGCCGAACCCGGCCAGCGCGACGAGCACGATCGCAAGACGGGGCAATCGCGGCAGGGATGCCGGCCATGGCGCGGCACGGGTGACCAGGAGGAGCGAGAGCGCCATGAGCGCCAGCTGGAGCAGCGACCAGGCGCGCCAGGCCGCTCCGGCGCCCAGCAGGCTGAACGGCAGAGCGATCACCGCAGCCGCGGGCGGGTTCTCGAACGGGATGTCATCGTGACTGGCCGGGGCCCCGGTCTGGACAAGAGTCTCGCGCTCGGTCGCCTCGTTATAGATCTGGGCGGCGTGCCCGGAGCGGATCAGCGTCGAGGCGACGTACGTGCCGGCGTAGTCGCTCGTCGGCGCAAGGGAGTTCGGGACGACCGCCCAGACCTGAACGTAATGGGCAAGAACGATCGAGGCGACGGTGATGAGAGCGGCTGCGAACCACTTCGGACGTTCGGACAAGGCGCTGCCCACTCTATGGCCACGCCTCCCACGCCACCGTCAAGCGGGCGTCACATTGCCCTCGCGAATACGGCGAGATCCGAATCGGAGAAGAGCGCGAACGTGATCTCGCGAAGCGTCGTTCCCGGGATCTCGAGAGCCGTGATCGCTTCCGTGATTGCAACCGGTGCCGCCTGCTCGATCGGAAACCCATAGATCCCAGTACTGATCGCGGGCGCCGCGACCGTGGCGCACGAGTGGTCGGCTGCCAGCGTGAAGGCCGTTCGGTACGCGGATGCAAGCAGATCCGTCTCGTTGTTACCGCCGCCGCCCCATCGCGGACCGACTGCGTGGATGACGTATTGCGCGGGCAGGCGCCCGGCGCCCGTGATCACGGCCGACCCGGTCGGGCATCCCGAGTAGCGTTCGCGAAGCTGGCGCATCAGCTCCGGCCCTGCGGCGCGGTGAATGGCTCCGTCGACACCCCCGCCGCCCGCGAGCGACGAGTTGGCGGCGTTGACGATCGCGTCGACCGTCAGCGTCGTGATGTCGGCGCGACGGAGGCTGATGCGGCCGGCGCCGGTGTCGCGAACGAGTTGCTCAGGCACCATCCGCGCGGGCGAGCGCCAGGCACACGTTGTGGCCACCGAACCCGTACGAGGTGCTGAGCGCGAAGTCGATCCGCGCGTCGCGCCCCTGGTTGGGGACGTAGTCGAGGTCGCATTCGGGATCCGGCTCGTCCAGGTTGATCGTGGGCGGGACGAACTGGTCGCGGATTGCGAGGATCGTGATGACGGCTTCCACGGCGCCGGCGGCGCCGAGCAGGTGCCCGTGCATCGACTTGGTGGACGACATCGGGATGGTGCTCGCCTGGGGCCCGAACGCCGCCTTCACGGCCTTCGTCTCGGCAGCGTCGTTCATCTGCGTAGAGGTGCCGTGCGCGTTGATGTAGTCGACCTCGTCGGTCTCGCGTCCGGCCCGCTTCAGCGATCGCAGGATGCAGCGGCGGGCCCCATCGCCCTGCTCGTCCGGTTGCCATTGGTGAAACGCGTCGGCGGTCGCTCCGTAGCCGGCGACCTCACCGTAGATGCGCGCGCCACGTGCCACTGCGTGTCCCCACTCCTCAACGACGAACATGGCCGCACCTTCGCCCATCACGAAGCCGTCGCGGTCCTTATCGAAGGGACGCGACGCACGGTCGGGCTCGTCGTTGCGCGTCGACAGCGCCTGCATGGCGTCGAAGGCGGCGATGCTGATGTTGGTGATCGACGCTTCGGTCCCACCGGTGATGACCGCCGTGGCCTCTCCGCGCCGGATCCACTCCGCCGCCTCGCCGATGGCGTGGCCTGACGACGAGCACGCGCTGGTGATGGCGTAGTTCACGCCTTTGGCGCCACAGTCGATCGCGATGGCTCCGGCAGGCATGTCGATGATCATCGACGGCACTGTGAACGGCGAGACGCGTCGCGGACCCTGGTTGTAGAGGGCGAGAACGTTGCGCTCGATAACCTCGATACCACCGACGCCGGAGGCGACCAGCACGCCGACGTCCTCCGCCATCGGCCGGATGTCGAGACCGGAGTCCTCGATCGCCTGACGTGCCGCAAACATCGCCAGCTGGGTGCAGCGGCTCATACGCCGCGATTCCTTCTTTCCGAGGATCGCCTCAGGGTCGAATCCCTTCACCTCGGCGGCGATATGCGTGGTCAGATGGTTGGCGTCGAAAGCGGTGATGTAGCCGATCCCGCCTTGACCGCGACGGCATGACTGCCAGGTGGATTCGGCGTCGAGCCCGAGGGGTGTGACTGCGCCGATGCCGGTGATTGCAACGCGCGGGCTCCCGTTGCTGCCGCTCATACCTTCGCCTCCGCGGTCTCAATGGAAGGGGCACCCTGTGAGTGATAGCCGCCGTCTACGTGAATCATCTCGCCGGTGATGCCTCGGGACAGGTCGCTGAGCAGGAACGCGGTGACGTCCGCGACCGGCCCGCTGTCGGCGCTGTCCCAGCCGAGCGGGGAGCGCTGTCCCCAGGACGATTTCAGTGCTTCGAACCCGGGGATCGACCGTGCCGCAATGGTCTCGAGTGGTCCCGCGGAGATGGTGTTCACCCGGATTCCCCTCGGCCCGAGTTCGCGCGCCAGGTAACGCACGATCGCCTCGAGCGCCGCTTTCGCCGGCCCCATCCAGTCATAGACGGGCCACGCCACGCGGGCATCGAAGGTGAGCGTGACGATCGATCCGCCACTGGCGGGCATGAGCGGAGCAAACGCCGCGGCGAGCGTCTGCAGCGAGTAGCTGCTCACGTGAAATGCCGTGCTCACCGAGCTCCATGGCGCCTCGAGGAAGCCGCCGCCGAGGCAGTCCGCGGGTGCGAAGCCGATTGCATGGACGACGCCGTCAACTCCACCCCAGGTGGTCCGCGCGTGCTCGGCGACGGCTCGCACCTGCGCGACGTCGGTGACGTCCATCTCGAGCACTTCGGGCACCGGGCTCAGGCGTTGCGCGCTGCGCCGGGTCAGGCTCATCGCGCGCCCGAACGACGTGAGCATCACCTCGGCACCGGCTGCCTGCGCCGCAGCAGCGATCGCAAACGCGATGCTCTTCGGGGTCAGGACACCGGTGACGACGATGCGCCTTCCGCTGAGAAGGCCGTGTGCCGGGGTCGATGGATTCTTGGTGCTCACAGGCGACGTACCTTATAAGTCTCGAACGGGGATCCGCAGTTACGCAGCCACGATCTCGAGCATCGCGGCGTGCCATGACGGTGTCCCCGCGAGGATGTCGCCACTGATGAAGACCGCTTCGGGGTCGCCGCTCCAGTCGGTCACCACCCCACCGGCCTCGCGCACCAGCAGCGCGCCCGCCGCAATGTCCCAGAGGCCGAGGCCGAGCTCGAAGTAGCCGTCGAATGCGCCCGCGCCGACGTAAGCGAGGTCGAGGCTCGCGGCGCCGGCACGGCGAAGATCCTCGAAACGCTGCAGTGCAGCGGTCATCACCGGCAGATACCGCGGCAAACGCTCCTTGTGGCGAAAGGGAAATCCCGTGGCCACGACGCCGGCTCCCTGATGTGTCGAGACGGACATGCGGCGTCCTTCGCGATCAAAGGCGCCCTGACCTTCGGCCGCGCTCCATGTCTCGCCGAGCAGGGGGGCGGCAACGGCGCCGACGACCGGCCGGCCCTCCTCCACGAGCGCGACGCTCACGCCGACGACGGGGAAACCGCGCAGGAAGTTGGTGGTCCCGTCAACCGGGTCGATCACCCACATGCGGTTGGCGCGCAACCCTCCGGATTCTTCCGCAAGGATTGCGATATCCGGGGCGCCTTCGCGAAGAACCTCGATCGCGGCCTGTTCAGCCGAGCGATCGACATCGGTGACGTAGTCGCCGGGGCTCTTGACCTCGGTGGTCAGCGTTCCAGGGCGAGCATGGCTCCGCGCAACCAGCGTACCCGCCGCTGCGGTGGCAGCGACGGCAAGCTCACGCAGAGTTTCGCGATCGTGCACCGGTTGAGGGTACGCGCCGCGGCTGTGCGGGCTTGCGCGGGACCGGAGTTGCTTTAGCCGGGGCTCGTTTCGCCGGGGTTCGTTTCGCCGGAGCAGCCTTCGCCGGGGTTCGTCTCGCGGGAGCAGCCTTCGCCGGGGTCCGTCTCGCCGGAGCAGCCTTCGCCGGGGTGCGTTTCGCCGGAGCAGCCTTCGCCGGGGTGCGTTTCGCCGGAGCAGCCTTCGCCGGGGTCCGTCTCGCGGGAGCAACCTTAGCCGGGGTTCGTTTCGCCAGGGCAACCTTCGCCGGGGTCCGTTTCGTCGGAGCCACCCTCGCCGGGGTCCGTTTCGTCGGAGCCACCCTCGCCGGGGTCCGTTTCGCTACGGGCCGTTTCGCCGGGGTTCGTTTCGCCACGGCAACCTTCGCCGGGGTCCGTTTCGCTACGGGTCGTTTCGCCGGGGTTCGTTTCGCCAGGGCAACCTTCGCAGGCGTCCGTTTCGTCGGAGCCACCCTCGCCGGGGTCCGTTTCGCTGGGGTCCGTTTCGCTGGGGTTCGTTTCGCCGCGGCAGCCTTCGCGGGCGTCGGTTTCGCCGGGGTTCGTTTCGCCAGGGCAACCTTCGCAGGCGTCCGTTTCGTCGGAGCCACCCTCGCCGGGGTCCGTTTCGCTGGGGTTCGTTTCGCCGCGGCAGCCTTCGCGGGCGTCGGTTTCGCCGGGGTTCGCTTCGCCAGGGCAACCTTCGCAGGCGTCCGTTTCGCTACGGGTCGTTTCGCCGGGGTTCGTTTCGCTGCGACTACCTTCGCCGGGCCGGCTTTGGCCCGAGTTGCCTTCGTGGGAGTTACCTTCGCCCTGGCTACCTTCGCGGGTGCTGCCTTGGCCCGGACTACCTTCGATGCAGCTGCCGTCGCCCGGGTTACCTTCGCCGGCGCGGTCTTTGCCGGGGCAACCTTCGCCCTAGGCAACTTCACCGGAGCACCCGCAGCCGGAGCTACCGTCACCGCGGTTACCGTCACCGGAGTTACCGCCACCGGGGCTACCTTCGCCTCGGCCGTGTTCGATGGGACCACCTGCGCCGGAGCTAGCGTCGCCGAAGCTACCTCTGCCGGACTTGTCTTCGCCATATCTGCGTGCGCCGCGGCTACCTGCCCCGGGGTTACCGTCGCCTGAGCTGCCTTCGCCGGGACGGCCTTCGCCGGGGCGGTCGTTGCCGGGGCAACCTTCGGCCGAGTTACCGCCACCGGAGCTACCTTCGCCCCGGCCGCGTTCGGTGGGACCATCTGGCGCCGAAGCTACCTCTGCCGGACCTGTCTGCGCCGTATCTGCGTGCGTCGGGGCGACCTGCGCCGGGATTACCGTCACTGGAGCTGGCGTCGCCGGAGGTGCCTCCGGCGGGATGAGATTGACCACGGATGCCTTCACCGGAGCCACCTTCGCCGGGGTTCGTTTCGCCCGGGCGACCTTCGCCGGGCCTATCTTCAACGGGGCTGCCTCGACCAAAGCCGTATGCGCACGAGCTTTCTTCGCCGGATCGAGCGCTGTCACCGCTGCCTTCGCCGACGCTCCGTTCGTTGAGGCGACCGCCGCCGGCGCTGTCTTCGCGCGGACTCCGTTCGGTGGGCTTGCCTGCGCCGGAGTTACCGTCGGTAGCACCCGTGCCGCCGGGGCTAGCGGCGGCGGGGCGACCTCCGCCGGCGATACCGCAGTCGGAGTGATGATCGCCGGCGCTACCGCCGGCGGCGCCGCCTTCGCTGGCGCTCCGTTCGGTGGGGCTATCTGCGCCGGGGTTACCGCCGCCGGGAGGGTCACCGGGGCTAGCGGCGGCGGGGCGACCCCCGCCGTCGTTGCCGCATCCGGAGTGAAGGTCACCGGCGCTACAGCCGCCGGCGCTGTCTTCGCCGGTGCTCCGTTCGGTGAGAATACCTGCGGCGGAGCTACCGCAGCAGGAGTGAAGGTCACCGGAGCCACCTTCGCTGGCGCTCCGTTCGGCGGAGCTACCGGCGCCGGGGTTACCGCCGCCGGAGTGAAAGTCGCTGGCCATGGCGCCAAAGGCGGTGCCTTCGCTGCGGCTCCGTGCGGTGGGGCTACCTGCGGCGGAACTACCGCAGCAGGAGTGAAGGTCACCGGAGCCACCTTCGCCGGCGCTCCGTTCGGCGGAGCTACGGGCGCCGGGGTTACCGCCGCCGGAGTGAAAGTCGCTGGCCATGGCGCCAACGGCGGTGCCTTCGCTGGCGCTCCGTTGGGTGCGGCTACGTGCGCCGGAGCTACCGCATCCGGAGTTGCGGTCACCGTGGACGCCTTCGCCCCAACGCCGTTCGGCGGGGCTACGTGCGCCGAGGCGAGCGTCACCGGAGTTACGGCCGCCGGGGCTACCGCCACCGGAGCTGCTTTCGCCACGACTGCCTCCGCCGGCTTGGCTCGGCCGTACACCGCAGGGTCCAACCCGCCCTTGCGGAGCAGCGCCTCCATGGCCTCGGTGTCGCATGGCGGAGCCAGGTGGTATCCCTGGGCCATGGCGCATCCCAGCTGATTGAGGCGCTTGACCTGGAGCGGCAGCTCAACCCCTTCGGCGACCAGCGCGAGGTGCATCGCTTCAGCGTGGCGCACGACTGTCCGCGCCAGCTCGCCGCTCGAGTTCGGATCCCCGAGCTCAGCGACAAGTGGCCGCGCGATTTTGAGGATGTCGATGGGAAGGCGGCGCAGGTACGCGAGCGATGTGTACCCGGTGCCGACATCGTCGATCGCCACGTGAGCACCCGCGCGCTGTATCCCGTCGAACGTCGAGATCGCACGGTGGAGATCCTCGAGCACGACGTTCTCAGAGAACTCCAGAATCAGGCAGGAAGGGTCGACGCCCACTCGGGCGAGGCATCGCGTGACCAGGTCGACGACCGAACCGCTCTTGAGCCCTCCAGCGGAGACGTTGACAGACATCGCCAGCTCCGGAGTGGCCGGGTATGACGCCTGCCAGCGTTTGAGCTGATCGCAGGCCGCGCGCATCACGTACTCCTCGATCCGATCGATCAGGCCGTACTCCAGAGCCACGGGCAGGAAGTTGAGCGGTGCGAGGAGCCCGCGCACGGGATGCTGCCAGCGGACGAGCGCTTCCGCGCCGAGGATGATCCCGGTGCGCAACTCGACGATCGGCTGGTAGTGGACGACGAGCTCTCCCTTGTTGAGCGCCGCTTCGAGTTCCGCGGCAACGTCCGCGTCCGTCGAGCCGGCCGTCGAGCCGCCGTGGATTCGGTACGTGCTGGAGCCCGCCTCGCGCGCTTCCTTTGCTGCGGCGGTCGCCCGTCTAAGGAGGGCCGATGCCGAGGTGTCGTCGGCCTTGGCGCATGCGAGACCGACAGAGGCGGTGATCGACACGCTCACTCCCTCAGTGGATACGGGCGCCGCCAGGGCCTCGACGACTCGCTGGGCGATCAACTCGGCCTCACGGGGATGCAGCACTTCGGGGAGCAGCAGTGCGAACTCGTCGCCACCGAGCCGGGCGGCCATATCGGTCCGGCGCAGGCACTCGTGCAATCTGTGAGCGACCTCGACGAGGACGGCGTCACCCGCGGCGCGGCCGTGTTTGGCGTTGATGCTCCGGAAGTCCTCGAGGTCGACCGAGACGACGCTCACAACGTAGCGCTCCGGGTCGCATTCGAGAAGCGCGCGCTCCATGCGGTCGAAGAAGAGGGCACGGTTGGCGAGTTGTGTGAGCGGATCGTGGAACGCGCGGTCGGCCAGCTCGCTCTGGAGCGCGGCGAGACGTACCAACCCGTCGTGCAGACGGCTCCGTTCGATCGTCAACGCGACCTGATTCGCCAGCTCCTGAAGTGGCTCGTCGTTGGCGCGAGATTCAGGGCTGTCCGAAGCAAGCATCCCGAGCGCCAGGTAACCGACCGTGCGCGACCCATGCCGGAGGGTCACCGCGAGTCCGCGGGATACGGCGAGACGCGCGGAGAGCCTGGTGACCCACGGGTCGGACGCCGCCTCGGCGATGTGGACGACACCGAAGATCGGCGGCCTGAGCTTGACGTCGTCATCCTCGAGATCGCTCGAGCGCATCACGTCAACCGGCTCGCCGGCGCGGACGGTCGTCCGGAAGCCGGCGCCGGTGCCGGCGTCGGGAAACAGCGTCAGCTCGGCGCAGTCGGCTCCGAAACGGACGCTCGCGCGCCGCAGCAACTCGACGGACGCGAAATCGAGGTCACGGGCTTCGAGGAGCGCCTGCGTGGTCTCCAGGAGGAATCCGAGCCGCGTCTTCTCACGGCGCACGACCATCCAGGACGCACCGGCAGCCGCAAGAACGACGATCAAGACCGCGAGGACGGCCAGCCAGGTGGCCATCGTTAGCCGATCAACCGGAGCGGCACGGGCTTCTCCTGGGGGTCGGCCTCGAGACGGTTGCGATCGATGCCGCCGTGCCGGAGCAACTGCTCGATCTCCACCGAGGGAAGTGGATGGCAGAGGTGATATCCCTGGCCGGCAAGGCATCCGAGGCTCAGCAGACGCGTGACCTGCGACGCCGCTTCAATCCCCTCGGCGATGACGTGAAGCTGGAGCGCATCCGCGATCGTGACGATGGCTCGAGTGAAGTCCTCCTCAGCTCCGCCGGCGAGGTCGTCGACGAACGGCTTGGCGATCTTCAGGATGTCGACGGGCAGACGGCGCAGGTAGCTCAACGACGAGTAGCCGGTGCCGAAGTCGTCGATTGCCACACGGATTCCCGCGTTGCGCAGCGCCTCGAGCTTCGCGATCACGATCGCCGTGTCCTCGACGAACATCAACTCGGTCAGCTCGAGAATCAACGTCTGCGGCGCGAGTCCCGTCTCCTTGACGATGCCAAGCACGTCCTCGACAAACGTCGGGGAGTTCAGCTGCACCACCGAGACGTTGACGCAGACGGCGAGAGGCGTCGCCTGCAGTTTCTGGAATTGCAGTGTCGTGGCGCACGCGGTTCGGAGCACCCACTCGCCGAGTTGCATGATCAGGCCGCTCTCCTCGGCGACGCCGATGAACTCGCCGGGAGGGACGATTCCGCGCAGCGGATGGTGCCAGCGCACAAGTGCTTCGACTGCACTGATCTCACCCGTGATCAGGTTGACAACAGGCTGGTAGTGCAGGACGAACTGGCTCAACTCCATCGCGTGCTCGAGCTCGCCGCGGAGCTTGCGCCGGTGCACGACCTCGCTCTCCATGCCGGGTGCGAAGAGCACGTACCGATTCCGGCCCGCACCCTTGGCGACGTACATCGCGACATCGGCGTGGCGCATGAGACTCGTCGCGTTTGCGTCGGAGTTGTCTGCAACTGCGATGCCGAGCGACGCGCGCACGGTCACCGACGTACCCGAGACCGTGAAAGGTTCGCTGAGCACTTGCAGGACACGCCGCGCCACGTGCTCGGCTTCGACCGCGCTGTCGACATCCTCGATGAGGAGCGCGAACTCGTCGCCGCCGAGGCGCGCTGCGGTATCGGGGCGGCGCAGGCATCCGCGAATGCGCGCCGCGACTTCGACGAGCAACGCGTCACCGGCTGCGTGGCCGAGCGTGTCGTTGACGCCTTTGAAATCGTCGATGTCGAGGAAGATGACGGCGACGCTCGCGGACCCCTCCGCGCAGCGGCGCAGCGCCTGCTCGATCTGCTGCCCGAACAGCGAGCGGTTGGCGAGATCGGTGAGCGAGTCGTGGTACGCCTGGTGGGTCAGCTGTTCCTGGAGCTCTGTCAGCCGCGCGATCGACCGCTCCATACGGCTGTTCTCGAGGATGGCGGTGGTCCGGGTCGCAAGCGTCCGGAAGAGGCGAAGGTCGCGTTCGTCGAACGTCCGGGCATCGAGGTGACCGCCGACCATGAGGCTGCCGATCATTCGCGACTCGCCGCGGAGGAGCGCCACCATGGCCTCGCCGACACCGCGCCGATGGAGCATTTCGGAGCTGGGGTCGCCTTCGATGCCGGCGCGAACGATGACGCCTGCGGTCTCCGCCTCGAGCACATCATCGAGCTCTCCGAGCCCGAGGGCGACCATGACTTCGTCGGGTTGTCCGTTGCGGACTATGGTGCGGAACGCCTTCTCGGACGGCTGCGACGGGAACACGGTCAGCTGGGCGATCTCCGCGTGGAAGATGGCGCGGGCGCGATTGAGCAGCAGCACGATCGAGGGTTCGAGCTCGCGCCCGGCGAGGGCGTCCACGGCGCCGATCAGGAATTCGGCGGCCTCATGGTCGTACCGCTCCCGAACCCACGCGCGATGGGTCATCAGCACCGTGATCGTGACCACGGCGAGCGGGACGAGTGCGTAGCGATCCACGGGAATGAGCCGGACGGCGATCAGCCCGATGCACATCGCCGCGGCTGCGGCGACGTACGCGGCACGCAGATGGTTGCCGACGTCGATCCAGCTCCCGCGATCGCGCGGCCGCAGCACGACGCCTTCGGAGATGCCGCGCCGGAGCACCGTGATGGCTGTCGCCACGATGGCGCCGAACGCGCTGTGCCACACCGGGAGATCCGGGCTGCCCGAGATCGTGCGGAACGCCCAGATGCCGATTCCGGCAAAGACGGCGAAGCGAACCATGTCGAGTGCCGTCTGCCAGACAGCCCACGGTCGCCGGGTCGCCGCCGCAAGGGCGGTGCCGATCACATAGCCGGAAAGCAGGGCAAGCGGCGTTGCGTGGAAGAGCCCGACGACATACGGGGCCGCGGCAAGCGTGATCGCCTGCGTGCCGCGTCGGGGACTGTCCATCGCCGCCAGACGCGCGGCGGCGAAGAATGCAATCGCGTACATCCACCAGGGGAGGCTGGGCGACAAGTACACCGGTACGGCGGCCGCGTACCAGACCCAGATGGCAACCGCGATAGCCAGCAGGACGGCGCCAACAATCCACAGTCGCGGGTCGACCCGCGTTCGCCGGTTCCACCCGGCGATCAGATGACGCTCAAGGCGCGCCATCACTGCTCCGAAAACTCCGCCTTATGGGCCACCGCCGGGATCGTATGGCCAGATCCGCCGACAGTTTCGCCAGCTTCGGTGACGGCTTCGTTACTGTTTGCTCATATGGGCGCGCCGATTGCGGTCGGGACCTGCAATTGGGCCGACCACACTGACTTCTACCCGGCCCAGCTGGAGCACGGGCGCAGGCAGCGCGACAAGCTCACCTATTACGCCGAGTATTTCCCGATTGTCGAGATCGACACGACCTTTTACGGGATCCCGCGACCGCAGGTGGTGGAGGGCTGGGTCGAGCGGACGCCCGACACATTCCGCTTCAACATCAAGGCGTACCGGAGCCTCACCGGCCACGAGCGCGAGGATCGCATACCGCGCCGGCCAACTCCCGATGAGGAACGCGACTTCATGTCGGCGCTTGAGCCACTGCGCTCCAGCGGCAAGCTGGTCGCCGTCCACTACCAGTTCCCGCCGTGGTTCACCAACCGCCCGGAGTCGCGCGAATGGCTGCTCGCCGCTCGTGACCGTCACCCCGATGACCTGCTCGCAATCGAATTCCGGCATCGCTCCTGGTTCGACCACGATGCGTGGCCCGGGACGGAGGATCTGCTCCGCGAACTCGAGTGCGTGTATGTCGGCGTCGACGCTCCGCAGATCGGCTCCGGGACTGCGCCGCCTTTGCTGGCAATCACATCGCCGCGGTTGTGCATCGCGCGGTTCCACGGGCGTAATCGCGAGACCTGGTACAAGAACGGGCCTACCAGCGGAGACCGGTTCAACTACTTGTACACACCGGACGAGCTCGCCGAATGGATTCCGGCAATGCGCGCGGCGAGCGACTTCAGGCGTGCCGCTCCACGTGCTGCTGAACAACAACCGCAGTAACTACGCCGTGGTCAACGCATTCGACTTCGGAGCGTTGCTCGGCCTGGGACTGCCGCGGCCGCCAGAGCCCGTGATCGAGACACTGCGTGAACGCGACGGTCGGATCCCGGAGTGGGTCGAGACCTCGACGCCCGTGGCAGTGGCCAGACCCGCCGCGGAGGAGCAGCCCGCCGAGCGGGAAAGCGGGAGCCAGCTGACCCTCTCGCTCTGAGGTGCCCATTTGGGGGACAATGGTTGGGGCGGAGGGCGTGATGCCTGCCGGGGTTGGTATTGGAGGTCTTTTGCGATGGCTATGGCGTCCTCTCGACGCAACGACCGTGGGCGCCGTCCGGCGGCCAGCGGTGTTGTCATGCGCAATGAATCCGCCACGCACGAGGTTGAGGTCTCGCGGGCGCTCAATCAGTGGGCGGTCACGGTGACCTCGCTGGCCGACAACCGGATGATCACGCAGGACTTCTTCTCCAGGCGGTGGGAGGCTGTCGCCCGCGCCGAGGACTTCGTCCGGCTCCTGAACCGCTCCGAGCCCCCTCCCGGCTGGTAGCCGGGCTCAGCCGGCTTCGAGGGCCAGCAGGAAGCGCTTGCGCGTCAAGCCGCCGCCATACCCGCCGATGGCGCCGCCCGTCCGGACGACCCGGTGGCACGGCACGACGACGGGGATCGGATTCGATCCCAGCGCGTTGCCGACTGCTCGGGCTCCCCGCGGCGTGCCAACCCCTAGTGCGACGTCGCCGTAGCTCGCCACTGAGCCGTAGGGGATCCGGGCAGTCCGGCGCAGCACCCGCCGCGCGAAGTCGCCGGTGAGCGACCAGTCGAGGGGCAGGTCGAAGTCGTGGAGCTTGCCCTCGAAATACTTTTCGAGCTCGCGTCGCACCGGGTCGAGACGCCGTGGGGCCTCGAGGATTCGCGGCGACAGTTGCTCCGCCACCTCACCAAGGACTTCGTCGCGATTCTCGCTCTCGAACGCGATCCGAACCAGTCCTTTCGGCGTGGCCATCAGCAGCAGCGGCCCGATCGGGCTGTCCATAGTCGTCACCGCCACATCGATCAGGCGCTTCGCCTGCGCCCGCTCGACAAACCGGTCGGTCATCGCATTCGTGATCACCGCAGCTCCCTTCTGAGTTTCTTCAGGCCCTCGTGCACGCTCTGGCGCGCGGAGTCCTGGGTGGTCGACATCGCTTGAGCGATCTCGGGATAGCTTCTGTCTCCCGCGAAGCGCAGGACCACTGCCTTGCGCTGCTTGACCGGCAGGCCGCGAACGTGATCCCAGAGCCCCACATCGATCTGGGAATGCTCGTCAACTGTCGATCCGGGGTCCGGGTCAGCCACTGGAGCGGGCCGGCGGGCCCGTGCTCGGTGGGCATCGATCGCCTTGCGCCGCGCGATCGTGAACAGCCAGCCGCGCAGGTTGGAGGCGTCCTGAATTCGCGGGTACGCTCGGAGCGCGCTGAGCATCGTCTCCTGAAAGCAGTCCTCGGCTTCGGACGCACCGACCGCTCCCGCGAGGAACGTCAGGACAGCTTGCGCGTGCTCGTCGAACACCAACTGGAATGGCGGCAGTGCTGTCGCTTTCACCGTGCTCACTGCATATCAAACGCCGGCTCGGGCGCGGTTGTGAGCCGGTCAGGCCGGAGGTGCTTCCTCAGCCGGAACCTCAGCGGGAACCTCCACGGGGAAGGCGACCGCGGTCTCGATGACGTCGCCCTCGCGCCAGATCGTGAGGAGCATGGTGTCGCCGGGCTGGCGTAGGGAGACGGCCCGGCGGAACTGGTCTGCGCCGCCATTGACGGTGTACGGGCCGATCCCGGTGATCACGTCACCCGGCAGGATCCCGGCCACTTCCGCCGGTGACGCCGGTTTGACCTGCCCCACCTCCACACCGTAGGTCGCCGGGAGCTGCTTCTCCTTGGCGATCTCACTCGTGACCGTGCGGACCGATGCGCCGAAGGAGACGTGTTGCTCGGCGCTGTCCTCGCGCGGAAGGAACCGAGCGAGTTGCACCGGGTCGTGGCCCACGAGCAGCCGGTCGCCCACCTGAACGACCGGGACGACGACCCTGCCCAACCGGCCGAAGAGGATCGCGTTCGCCGACGGGTCGCTCAGCACGTCTCGCTTCGTGTACGCGACCCCGCGCTGATCGAGGTATCGAAGGGTCGCCTCCGAAGCCGGGTCCCCGGCACGGACAAAGACCGTGACCGCGTCGCTCACGTCCGTCAGGCCTCGGGGGATTCCCCGGCCGCGGCAGGTGCTGTGGTCGGCTGATCGTCCGGAGGAGCTCCGGCGTTCTCTGCAGACTCGCCCCCCGGCTGGGTCAGTGCCTGGCCGCGACCACGGCCACGGCGCCGGCGACGGCGGCGGCGGCGCTGGCCGCCTTCCTGAGGCTGGCCTTCCACGACCGGAGCGGGCGGACCGGCGATCTCGGCGCCCGGTTCGGTCGAGGCGGTGACGGGAGCCGCGGCGCCACGCCTGCCACGACGGCGGCGGCGGCGCCGTTTCGCGGCGCGTTCTGGATCGGTCTCGTCGCCGCCCTCACCACCGGATGGCTGTCCCTGTGGACGAGGATCGCCACGCCGTGGCTTGGGCTGGGAAACGAGTTCGAGTGCACTGAGCCAGCCGCCTGTGGACCGAGACGCCTCGACCAGCATTCCGTACATCAACTCGTCGCCGCTTCGGAGCGTGGCGCTGTCGCCGATGCAGGCGACCAGTCGCTTGGCGCGCGAGATGGCCACGTTGAGGCGGTTCGGAACTCGCAGGAAGCCGATGCGGCCACGCTCGTTGGAGCGCACCAGGGAGATCACGACGATGTCCTCCTCGCGCCCCTCGAACGAGTCGACCGTGTCGATCTTCACCGTGCGCTTGAAGCGGCGCCGGCCGAGCGCCTGGCGGAGCCGCTCCACCTGCTCGGCGTACATCGCGATCACCGCCATGCTCAGCTCGCGAGGAGCGCGCTCATCGAGAAGGCGAACCACCTGGGCCGCAACGCGAACCTCAGCCTCGTTGCGGAGCGCGCCGCCGGGGCCGCGCCGCTCGCGGCCGCCGCGCATGCCTTCGGTGTCGACGAAGTGGAGGGCCACCGGGAACGGCTTGCGCGTGATGTAGTCGTACGCCTCGACCTCGGGCGCGTTCTCGAGCTGGCTGTCATACGACGCAGCCGAGACGTACGCGGCGATATCCGGATGCATGCGGTGCTGGATGGTCAGGAGGCACTGCGCCTCGGCCGGCAGTCCGCCATCCCAGCACTGCTCGAAGAGGCTGCGGTTGACCAGGTCCTCGAGGCCGGGATCGATCTCGACGATCCCGTAGAGGGCGTCGTCCTCGACCGGTGGCAACTGCTTGTGGTCACCGACGAGCGCGAGGCTGCGGCCCAGCCGCAGGGCCGGAAGCGCCTCGTCGGCGCGAGCCTTGTTCGCCTCGTCGAGGATCACGATGTCGAAGTTCATGTCGGTGATGCCGGACGTCGCCGCAGTTGCGCAGGTCGCGAAGTAGCAGTTGGCCTCGAGCAGGCGAGGGTCGTCCTCGTCGTCGCAGCGGAACTTGTCGACCGCCGGGTGCACGCGCTCGGCGCGGGCGACGCGGACGGCACGCATTCCCGGGGTCCCGGCGAGGCGCTCGAGCGCGTTGTCGACCGCGAGGTTGCTGTGCGAGGTGACCAGGATCCGCTCGTCAGGGTTCGCCGCCAGCCGGCGCTTGACCGCCTCGACGATGACCGTGGTCTTGCCGGTACCGGGCGGTCCCTGGATGAACACCGCCTCGCCGGCGGCCAGGCGGCTGAGCAACCCCACCGCGCGGTTCTGCGGCTTGTTGGGGCGCATGCCGCTCGTCAGCCAGGAGGAACTCGGCGTCCGATTCGTCCTTGGGGGCGATGATCGTCTCGGGGCTGACGAGGAGCTGGGCGAGCAGCCCGACACCGAAGTCCTTGGTCGCGATGGCGGCGAGCACCGACCGCTTGGCCTGATAGAGCGCTTTGTTGAAGGACGGAGCGATGTATCCCTCGCTGCCCGGAGTGCTCGAATGTGCGGGTGACGATCTCCACCACGTGACGCTGGTGGTCGATGCGGGCGACGCGGCCGACGAAATTCGTCTCGTCGTCGGGCTCGATGAGCACTGCGGCGTCAGGGGTGAGGTTGATCGGCTCACCGATCGGGATCTGGAACTCGACCTTGCCGACCTCGGGTGACTTGCGGTCGGCGTCGGTGAACTCGCGGCCGCAGGACGGGCACCGCTCCTGGCTCTCCGGGCGCCACAGCGCGCGGCAGGTCCGGCAGCGCCAGAACTCACGCGCGCCGTTGAACCGGGTGCGCTGGGACTGCGCCCGCTGCTTCTCGGCTCGCTCGAGGCTGTCGACCAGCTTGAGCGTCGCGTAGAGCTGCTCCGACCGCGCCGCGTGCTGGGTCGAGATCCGCCAGTCGAGAAGGCGGAACGTGTCGCTGGCAACGCCGTTTGCCGCAGTCACGATCGGCTCGCGGGTGGTGATCGTCAGGAGCTTTGCGCCCTCGGGCTGTCCACCCGTCGGCCTGATTGACAAAACGCGCAGGCCGAGGTGCTCACGAGTGCCGTCCGGACCGGCCTGGGCGACGCATTGCAGGACCAGGTCGGGAAGATCGAGGCGCAGCTGGATCGGATCCTCATCACCGAACGAGACGGAGACGTGGCCGACTTCACCGATGCGTTCGGCAAACACCGACCGTGGATCGGCTCCAGGCTGCGAACCATTCGCCCATGCTTCCAGGACGACCATGGCATCGCTGCCGTCGGGCACGATGAGGTGCAGACGATCGAGCGCGAGGTCTGGGGCTATCAGCGGACTGTCAACCTCGGATGCGTGGTGGCCCCGTCCACCGACGCAATTACTGGACTTCGAGACGGCCTCGGGCTGAGCTCTTTGACGCGGGGCGACGATCCAATCGACGTCAACCGCGGGGATGCGCGAGGCCTCCCGTCTGCGAATGACTATACCCGATCCCGGCGCGGATGCAACGTGGACGGTGTGAGCCGCGTCTCAACTACGATCATGCAATGGGCGACGTATCGCAACCCGGCGTTGACCTGAGTGGTATCCACTCAGAGCTCGACAAGCTCAAGTCGCGCCTCTGCCGGTGCCAGCATCAGGGCACGTGCATGTCCTGCAAGGGATTCGAGGTGATCCGTCAGCAGGTCCAGGTGGTGGTCGCCGCTGCCTCCCAACCCGTGCTGATGCAGGTGGCGCAGGAAGTGCAGATGGAGCAACTGATGTCCCAGCTCGGCGGCCTGCAGGAAAAGCTCTCCGAGGATCCGCAACTCCAGGACATGATGGCGCGCATGTTTGAGCGGGTCCAGGACGATCTCGGCGGACCCGAGCAGTTCCAGCAGATGCTCGGCGGTCTGTTCGGCGGCCTGGGGGGTATGCCTGGCATGACGCCCGAGGGCAACGACATCCCACCGGACGACCGTCCGATACCGCCTGACGACCGGAAATCGCCACCCAAGGACAAGCCCACCTCGCCCGACGACCGGCCGAATACCCCGGCGGAGTAGCCGAGCGGTGTCCACGGCGCGCCTTCGCCGTTCGGTTCTTGCCGTTCCTGGCAGCAACCCGCGGATGATGGAGAAGGCGGCGTCGAGCGCCGCCGACGAGGTGTTCCTCGACCTCGAGGATGCGTGCGCGCCGCTGGAGAAGCCGGCAGCTCGCGGCAAGGTGGTCGAGGCGCTGCGGACTCACGACTGGCACGGCAAGACGCGGGTCGTCCGCATCAACCAGGTGACCAGCCAGTTCGCGTTTGACGACCTGCGCGAGGTCATGACCGGAGCGGGCGACGCGCTCGACTGCATCATGGTGCCGAAGGTGCGCAACGCCGGCGACATCGCGTTCGTCGACCGGGCGCTCATGCAGCTCGAGCAGGCACTCGGGCTCGAAGTTGGTCGCATCGGTATCGAGGCGCAGATCGAGGACGCCGAAGGGCTCATGCGCGCCGATGAGATTGCGTTTTCGAGTGATCGTCTCGAGACGCTGACCTACGGTCCCGCGGACTTTTCGGCGTCGATGCAGCTGCCGTCGCTGTCTGTGCGCAACGACTACAACTATCCCGGCGACATTTTTCACTACGTGCTGTTCAGGCTTGCTGTTGCGGCGCGCGCCGCAGGCATCCAGGTGATCGACGGTCCGTATCTCGCCATCCACGACATCGAGGGATATCGGGCCTCCGCGTCGCGCGCTGCAGCGCTCGGTTACGACGGAAAGTGGGTGCTGCACCCGGTGCAGATCGAGCCGGCCAACGAGACGTTCACGCCGGGACAGGCCGACTTCGACAAGGCCGCGCGGATGCTCGAGGCATACCGGCAGGCAACGGAGGTCGATCACAAAGGCGCGGTCATGCTCGGCGACGAGATGATCGACGAGGCGTCTCGGAAGATCGCACTGCAGTTCTATGCGCGCGGTCTCGCTGCGGGGCTCACGCCTTCGCCTGCGCAGAGCGAGGAATCAGCCACCGCCTGACACGGGTGACGCTCGAGCGTTCCCGTTTGGTGCGGTCAGATGATCGTGACGCTGATCGACGTGTAGCCCGAGACACCGTAGTTGTCGGTGACGACGACGGTCACCGTGTAACGTGTGGCGTCGCCTTCAGCCGGGTACACGTGCTCGAGCACGAAGTGATTGCCGTTCAGTGTCAACGGCATCCAGCCGGTGCCGTCGCCGTAGCGGACCGCCGCGGTGAACGTCTTGCCGCCCGGCGCTCGCGTCGAGGAAGCTTCCGGATCCGACCCACTCGCGCATCACGTCGACGCCCCCGCCTTTGAGAGAAACCACCGGGGGCGGATCAAGACGGGGCGTCGGTGACGGTGAGGGCGATGGTGGACGCCGTCGGCGTTGGCGACGGACGGGCGGTTGGTGACGGCTGCGGGGTGCCGGAGCCGTGCGAACCACCGCCCGAGCCGGCGTGGCTCGACCCGCCTGCTTTGCTGCCCGTGCTGGTTGGCTTCGGCGTGGAGGGTGACGGTCCGCTGACGGTGAGCACGGGAAGCGGCGTGATCGCGGTCGGCGGCAGCGTGGCTCGCGGCACGATCCCGGGGACCGCGACCGCGATCGCCGTGGTGCCGGACGCGATGGCCGCGGCGCCCCAGTTCCAGCCCGAGCGTCTGAATCCAGCCGAGCAGCGACAGCTGCGCGACCCAGGAGCCGAAGCCGACGACGCGCCAGAGGCGACCCATCGAGATGTTGAGGAACGCGCGCACGACCATCGGGTCGAACTGCGTTCCCGAGCACTTGACCAACTCCTTGCGAGCCGCGGAGACGCTGATCGACTTCCGGTACGGCCGCGCCGCGGTCATCACCTCGTAGGAGTCGGCGACGGCGACGATGCGCCCCGCAAGCGAGATCTGGTCGCCGGCCAGCCCGTGCGGGTAGCCCGTGCCGTCATACCGCTCGTGGTGTTGCACCACCGCCTCGCCCCACTCCCCGAGCCACGCGCGCAGCGGTCCGATGAGCCGCTCGCCCTCTTCCGGGTGGCGCCGGACCGCGCTCATCTCAACGTCGGTGAGCGCGGCCGGCTTGGTGAGAATCTCGGGAGGCACCACGAGCTTGCCGATGTCGTGGAGGAGCGACGCCCAGCGCAGGCGCGCCCGGTCGGCGTCCGACAGATGCATCTCGTCGGCGATGAGGTCCGCGAAGACCCGGACCCGCTCGGAGTGGCCGCGGGTCTGGCGGTCGTGCACGCTGAGCGCAGCGACGAGCTCGAGCACCTGCTGCATGTACGCCGTGTCGCCACCGCGAACTCCCTTGTCGCGCGCCTCCTGGAGCTGGCGCTGCAGGTCCTTCGGCTTGCCGACTTTTCTCGCGATGGCGAACCGTTTCGGCGCGCGGTCGGGGAAGAGCAGCGAGAGGTTCAGCAGCGCCGCAAGTGGGAGAAGCCGGCGGCCCGCACGCTCCAGGGCGATGATCGTGATCGAGCATCACGATCGAGGTCACGGTGAAGGAGAGGGCGGCCGGACCGAAGCCGGACCCGTGCGGCAGCAGCCGGCTGACGAACGCCCCGGCGATGATCCCCGCTGCGGCGGGGAGGACCACGACGCCGACGCGTACGAGCGCACTCAGGATGGGTCTGCGCTGCCACTGATGCTCGACGGGCGGCGTGGCCGGAAGCGGCACGCCGGGTGACCCGGCAGTGATGGTGTGAACCCCCGCGGTGCCCCTCTCCGCAGCGATCGTCCAGCGGGCCTGGGGCGCAGCCTCGTCCGAAAGATTCCAGCCTCCCGGCGGACGCCGGTTCGGGCGTTCGGCGGTCTGTGGCGGGGGGGTGACGCGATCGTCGCAGTCGTCAGAATCCGCCGCCTCGAATGCGATTTCGGCGCTCTCGACAGCGCACGCGCCGGCCTCTCGCCGCCAGGGCGGCTAGCGAACCGGTTCGAGCGGGTCCTGTCCCGTGGCCGACCAGCGTCGCGAGCCGCTCGCGCGAGAGCTCCACCGCACGCGGATCGATGTCTGCGCCGATGAAATCGCAACCGCCACGCATCGCGGCGATCCCGGACGAGCCGCTGCCGCAGAACGGATCGCAGACGAGAAACCCTGGCTCCGCGCTGGCCTGCACCATCAGCTCGAAGAGCTTCACCGGTTTCTGCGTCGGGTAGGCGGCGCGGTGGATGCGCGGCACCGCCCATACATCGGGGAGGTCGCGGCGTGACACCTTGCGCCGGCCCTTGCTGGCAAAGACGATCTGCTCGTGACGGCGGCGGAAGTAGTGGCCCATCCCGAGGTGCACCTTGTCCCAGACGACGACGCCTTTCACATCGAAGCATTCGCGGACGAGTGCTCCGAGCGAGAGCATCGAAAAGCTGTCGAACATGATGTAGATGTGCCGGTCCTTGACGCAGCACGCGATGGCACTCGCGCAGAAATACCGCGTACGTCTCGGGGTCGTCGGAAAACTCGTGAAACCAGCGCTCGTTGTCGGGCTTGCCGTAGTGGCCGACGATCCGCCCATGCCCGAACTTCATATGGCGATTCATGCCGGAGTACGCAGGGTCGGTCACGATCAAATCCACTGACGCGTCGGGCATTCCCCGCAGGAAGTCGATGCAGTCCTCCGTCCGGATCTCGAACGTTCCGAACGCGGGTCCGGATGACACCTCTGGCCCGCCGGCGGAGCGGGCGATCATCGCGCGAACGACCGTTCGCTCATCGCGGCAACTCTACCAGCGCGACTGCCGCGACGAGTGGCGATTACACTGCCGCCCGGATGTCAGCAGGATTCGAGCGGCAGCGCAGCGCCCGCGCGGAGTACCGGCGTCGCAATCCGTCGTGGGTCGACAGCGTTCGCATGTATCAGGAGTTGATCGGCACCGCGTCGTCGCAGGGAGCCCGCATCCTCGATCTCGGTTGCGGCCGCAACCGACTCCACGGCGACGACCGCTCGTGCGCGCCGGGTTCCACAGTGTTCGGCGTCGACCCCGACATCGCTGCGCTTGCAACCAACAGAGCGATCGAGCATCGCGTTGTTGCGTCCGGAGAGGAGTTGCCATTTCGCTCGGGATCGTTCGACGTCGTTGCGTCGGCCTGGGTCCTCGAGCATCTCGACCATCCCGGCCTTGTCTTCTCCGAGGTGCGCCGGGTGCTCCGCACAGGGCGGCGGCTTCGTCTTCCTCACCCCGAATGCGTGGAACTACAACGCCTGGATGATCCGCGCGATTCCCCACCGCTGGCACGCGGGAATCACGCGGCGACTCTATGGACGCGGAGAGGGCGACGCCTACCCGGTCCGCTATCGCGCCAACACCGGCGTCCGCCTGCACCGGCTGCTCAATGCCGCCGGCTTCGATCACGCAGAGCTGACCTACAACGGGGATCCGTCGTACATCGCCTTCAACCGCCCGCTCCTCGAGCTGTCGTTCGGGATCGAGCGCGTCCTCGCGACACCGCGATTGCGGACCGCGCAGGTGCATCTGCTCGGCGTCGCCACAGCCTGACCGCCAACGCCGACGACTAAACTCGCGCTCATGTCCATCGACATGACCACCGAGCAGCGCGAGATCGTCGGGATGGTCCGCGATTTCGTGGAACGCGAGATTCTCCCGGTCGCGCACGACCTCGACCACGACGACACCTACCCGGACAAGATCGTCGCGCAGATGAAGCAGCTGGGTTTCTTCGGCTTCGCGATCGACGAGCAGTACGGCGGGACCGGCCTCGACTATGCGACGTACGCGATGGTGTGCGAAGAGATCGCGCGGGGCTGGATGTCGATCACCGGGATCATCAACACGCACTTCATCGTGAGTTTCCTCATCGAGAACTTCGGCACGGATGAGCAGAGGCAGCGCTTCCTCCCGCGCATGGCAACCGGCGAGTTTCATGGCGGCTTCTCGATGAGCGAGCCCAACTGCGGCTCGGACGTCCAGGCCATTCAGACTCGCGCAGTTCTTGACAACGATGCGTATGTCATCAACGGCACCAAGATGTGGGCCACCAACGGCGAGCATTCGACGGTGGTCGCAACGCTCGTGAAGACCGACCCCAACGCTTCGCCGCCTCATCGCGGTATGTCGTGCATCCTCGCTGAGAAGCAATACGCGGGTTTCACGTCCTCGCGGCACATCGAGAAGCTCGGCTACAAAGGCGTCGAGACCACCGAGCTCGTGTTCGAGAACAACCGTCAGCCCGTCGATAATTTGCTTGGAGGCGTTGAAGGTCAGGGCTTCAAACAGATGATGGCCGCCATCGAGGTGGGCCGCGTCAATGTCGCCGCCCGTGGTGTCGGGGTCGCGCAGCGCGCGTTCGAGCTGTCAATCGCATATGCACAGCAACGCCATGCGTTCGGCGTGCCCATCGCACAGCACGAGGCGATTCAGTTCAAGCTCGCCGACATGGCGACGAAGATCCAGGCCGCGCGTCTGCTCACGAATTACGCGGCGCGCAAGAAGGATGCCGGCGAGCGAGCCGACGTCGAATGCGGGATGGCCAAGCTCTTTGCGAGCGAGACGTGCTTCGAGGTGGTGAGCGAAGCGCTGCGGGTGCATGGTGGCTACGGCTTCTCGAAGGAGTACGACGTCGAGCGCCTGTACCGCGACGCGCCGCTCCTGATCATCGGCGAGGGGACCAACGAGATTCAGCGGATCATCATCGCCAAAGGATTGCTGGAGCGCTACCGCGTCAGCGGCTGATCACCTCGAGCTCGGGCACGTGTGCGAGGCGCGCACGCATCACCTCGATCGCCGCCGGCTCGTTGTCGATGAGCAGAAAGCGGCGGCCGAGCTCCGCGGCTGCAGCGCCGGTGGTGCCGCTCCCCGCGCACCAGTCGACGACGAGATCGCCCGGACGCGATGACGCGCCCACCACGCGGCGGAGAATGCCGAGCGGTTTCTGCGTGGGATAGCCGGTGCGTTCTCGAGAGGACGTCGGAACGATCGTGTGCCACCAGACGTCGGTGGGCAGCTTGCCGCGAGCAGCGCGCTCTGGCGTCTGCAGTTTCGGCGCCATGTACGGCTCGCGCGCTACCTCGGACGCGTCGAAGTGATATTCGCGAGGATCCTTGACGTACACGAGGATGACGTCGTGCTTAGCAGGCCAGCGCCGTTTCGTGCGAGCACCGTAGTCGTATGCCCACACCACCTCGTTGAGGAAGCACGCGCGTCCGAAGATCTCGTCGAGCAGCATCTTGCAGTAATGCGACTCACGTGGATCGATGTGGAAATACAGGGTGCCGTGCTGCGCAAGGATGCGGCGCGACTCCTCGAGTCTCGGGCGAAGCCAGCCGGTGTAATCGTCGAAGCTGTCCGCGTAGCTCGCACCGGATTGCTGCTCCACCCGATAGTGCCGGCCGGCAAATCCGAGGCGTGATGCACTCGCGTCCTCAGTGGCGGTCGTCCGCAGCCCGGTGCGGAATTCACCGGTGTTGAAGGGCGGATCGACGTAGACAAGCCCGGCGCATCCGTCCGGCAACGACCGCAGGACGTCGAGTGCCTCGCCGTGCACGACAGTCGCCTTCGACAGTTCGGGGCGGAATCGCGTCGCGGCCACGTAGAGTAGGTTGCACCATGGACACACGGGCACTTGCCGCCGCGACGGTTCTCGACCCCGACGGCGCCGAAGTGCGCCTCGCCGGCGAGTGGGCCAAGCGGCCTGTCGTGGTCGTCTGGCTCCGCCACTTCGGGTGCGTGTTCTGCCGCGAGCAGGTGGCCGAGATTCGCGGCGTTCGATCCGAGATCGAGGCACGCGGCGCGGGGATCGTGTTCGTCGGCAACGGGACGCCACGCGCCGCGGCGTGGTTCCAGAAGAACTTCGCCCCCGATTCCATCGTGCTGACGGACCCCGATCTCGTCACCTACAGGGCCATCGGGGCGCGCTCGGGGATGCTCTCCACAATGGGTCCGTCCGCCTGGGGCGCCGGCCTGCGCGCACTTCGATCGGGCGCACGCCAGTCGATGACCAAAGGCCATCCTTATCAGCAGGGCGGACTTGTGGTCATGGCACCGAGGAATCGCGTTCTCTACAAGCACATCAGCCGCGCCGCCGGCGATCACGCGCCGGTTGCGGATGTCCTTGCGGCACTGGACGCCTCGGCGAGCACCTCCGCGGCCTGACCATGCAGTTCGGCCGCTATTACGAGGAATTCGACGTCGGAGCCACCTACCGGCATTGGCCTGGCAAGACGATCACGGAGGCCGACGATCACCTCTTCTGCCTGCTGACCATGAATCACCATCCGCTCCATACGGACGCGCACTACGCGGAGACCAAAACGGAGTTCGGACGCAACGTCGTGGTGGGCAACCTCGTCTACAGCCTGGCGCTGGGGATGAGCGTCGCCGATGTCAGTGGGAAGGCGATCGCCAACCTCGAGGTCGAATCGCTCAAGCACGAGCATCCGACGTTTCACGGCGACACGATCTATGCGGAGACGACAGTGCTCGACAAACGCGAGTCGTCGAGCAAGCCCGACCGTGGAATCGTCACCGTCGAGACCCGCGCGTTCAACCAGCGCGGCGAGCGCGTCTGCATCTTCAAGCGGCGAGTGATGGTGCCGAAGCGCGAGGCGGGCGAATTGCAGCCCGCGGATCTCCCGCCCGGCGAGCGCTGACATGAGCGCGGGGAGCGCTGAGTCCGCCGCTCGATACAGCGTGCGGCCGCTGCTGCCCGGCCCCGCCGACGCGTTGCGCGACGCTGTGCTTCGCCTCGGACTCCCACCGGAGCGGCTCTCCGTTCTCGCGGAGCGTGGAGCCGTTGAGGCACTCGCGCTTCGCGGGCTGAGCATGGACCAGATTCGCGTCCTCGAGCGCCTGGTCGCTGAAGGCGGTGGCGAGGTGCTCAGCAACGCCAATGGCGATCGCGCCGTGCTGCTCATGCCACTCATGACTGCCGGGATGCTGCCCATGCAGCTGGCGGCGTGGAGCGACAACGCCGGCGAGGTCGGCGCGGCAATCGGTGCGGTGCTCATGGTGCGCGGTGGACCGCCGCCACCGGTCGAAGTGCCCGGTCATCGCCTCGAGTTCGGCCGGCGGACCCTCGTGATGGGGATCCTCAACGTCACACCGGACTCGTTCTCCGGCGACGGGACCGGCGACGACATCGAAGCGGCCGTTGCGCGCGCCGAGTCGCTCGCCAGAGACGGTGCGGACATCGTCGACGTCGGCGGCGAGAGCACCCGGCCTTCGCGGACGAGAGCAGAGGTCTCTGCCGACGAGGAGATGGCGCGAGTGCTGCCGGTGATTCGAGAGCTGGCTCCACGACTTCCCGTTCCGATCAGCATCGACACGCGCAAAGCGTCCGTCGCTGCGGCCGCGCTCGACGCCGGAGCGGTGATCGTCAACGACGTCTGGGGCCTGCGCGGCGATCCCGATATGGCAGCGGTGATTGCCGCGCACCCGGGAACCGGCGTGATCGCGATGCACAACCAGCACGGCACGGAGTACGGCGATCTTCTGGAAGACGTGTGCCTCGGCTTGCGCGAGAGCCTCGCCGTTGCACAGAAGGCCGGCATCCCGCTATCCCAGGTGATCATCGACCCCGGCTTCGGCTTCGCCAAAACCCCGGCGCACAACCTCGAGCTTGTGCGTCGTCTCGGTGAGCTGATGGGCTTCGGCCACGCGGTGCTTGTCGGACCGTCGCGCAAATCCACGACCGGACTGCTCATCGGCGAAACAGGCCAGGAACACCGGCTCGAACCGAGCCTCGCGCTGGCTGTGCTCTGCGTGCAAGCCGGCGCTCACGTGATCCGAGTGCACGATGTCGCGGAAACCGTCAGGGCGCTGCGCGCCGCAGATGCTGTGGTGCGTGGAACTCCGGAGGCGCTCCGAGATCTACCGATTCCGGGCCCGACAGGGTGAGCGACGCCACGTCGACGGACACCGCCTGGGTCTCACTGGGAACGAACATGGGAAACCGCGGCCAGAACCTCGCGCGGCTCCGCGAAGCTCTTGCCACAGACGGGGTCGTCTTGGTCGCAACTTCTCCCGAGATCCTCACGCGTCCGGTCGGCGTGACCGCGCAAGGCGACTTTCACAACCAGGTGGTGCGACTACGTAGCCCGACGCCATGGTCGCCGCAACGCTGGCTCGAGCACTGCCGGAAGGCGGAGATCGCCGCAGGACGGCGGCCGACCTATCGATGGGGACCGCGCATCGCGGACGCCGACATCCTGATGCTCGGAGAGCACGGCGAGATCCGCGTGCAGGAACCCGGACTCGTCGTACCGCACCCGGAAATCGGTGACCGCCCATTCGAACAGGATCTGCTCGTCGCTGTTGGCTTCAAGAAAAAGGGCACAGGGGAGATGCCATGAGCGGCGCTCATGGGGATGATCGCGTACAACGGTGGACGCCCACTCACCTGCCTGGCGTGAGCCGGCAGGCTCAGTGTTCAGATCGGCAGGCGGTCCGCCAGCTGGGGCACGAGCTTGAGTGCCGTGTCGATCTGCTTGGCGAGCGCGGCAAGGTCCGGCTGCTTCTCGAAATCGAGGAACCAGGAGTGCTCGGCGGTGAACTTCTCCACGAGTGTGGTGGACCCGAGGACGGCGATCCCCACGTGAACACTCGGTTTATCGTCCTCTGAGAACGCTTTGCCAAGCAGGTTCTGCACGGTCTCGACCCAGCCGCCAACCTCATCGAGGTCGTGCAGCTCGTAGCCCCCGTCGCCGAGCACGAACTCGGCCTCGACGTCGACGAATGCCTGCGGGGTGATCTGCTGATGTGGGCAGTCCTGCGCCTCGTCATCGTCGTGATAGAGCTCGCAATCCGCGCCCGGCCCGTAGGCCGAGATAAAGGTCAGGAGCGCATCCCACGTGTAGCTGACGTGGACGTGGTATCGGGGCGGCGGATCGCCGGTGAGGCGGACCGTGCACTCGAAGCGGCGCTCACCGAGCCCTGGCTCGAGATGGTGCCGGACGTCCTCGATGCTCAGGCCGACGGCGTCGACTGCCTCCAGCAGATCGGAGGCGAACTCCTCATACGAAGGAAAGGTGGGGCGATCGGCTCCTGCCGGCTCGGGACCCGCCTGGCCGGCGCCGGGATGCTCGCTCATCGGTCAGCGCCCCGGACGGAGGTGGCGGACGGCCACGCGGAGGATGTTGGCGAAGACGACGACGACGAAGAACAGCGAAACAGCGATCACGAGGGGGAGCTCGACGTTCGGCGTGGAGTACGTGTACGTCGCGAGCACGGCGGCCGCGAACAGCGCCACGGCGATGACCGAGAGCGCGCCGACGGTGATCGCCGAGACGGGGTCAACCCGCCGGCTTTGCGTGCTCGCCTCGCGTTGATCGAGCATGGGAGGAGTTCGCACGACGCCGAGTGTACTTTGCCGGCCGCCTCCCATCCGCGAGGATGTCAGCGGCGAAGGCCCGCGAAGCGGTATCCAATTCCGGGGACGGCGAGGATATGACGCGGTTGCGCCGGATCCGGCTCGATCTTTCGCCGCAGATTGCGGACGTGGACGTCGATCACCCGCGTCTCAATCGGGTGCTCGTAGCCCCAGACGGCGCTGAGGATCCGTTCTCGCGAGAGCACCTTTCCGGCGTTCGACGCGAGGTACGAGAGCAGGTCGAACTCGGTATGCGTGAGCACGATGTCGCGGTCGGCCCTGGTCACCCGGCGCTCGGCCGTGTCGATGACGATGTCGCGGAAGACGAGACGTCCGTCCGCCGGCTTGTCTTCGCCGCGTAGCTCCTTGGCTCGCCGGAGCTGGGCGCCGATGCGCGCGAGCAGCTCGCGCGCACGGAAGGGCTTGGCGATGTAGTCGTCCGCCCCGATCTCGAGGCCGAGCACGATGTCGATCTCGTCGTGCTTGGCGCTGAGGATGATCACCGGCATGCGGTAGCCGGCTCGGCGGATCTCGCGGCAGACATCGAAACCCGACAGATCGGGGAGCATGAGATCGAGCACGACGACGTCCGGATGGAAGATTTCAAGGCGGGCAAGCGCCTCGCTGGCTCGTTCCGCCTCCTGGACGGTGTAGCCCTCGGTCTCGCAGGTGAGGCGCACGGCTTTGCGGATCAGCGCGTCGTCATCGACGACAAGGACCCTTACCTGCTGTCCATCCACACCAATTCCTCGAAGTGAGCTCGCGTCATTCTGGAGTATCGAACCTCGTTCGGAACGGTGAAGGGTTGCTACTATACGGGCCAACTCCAATTCGGACCGCCTCTGGGGGACGGTCCCCCCTTCACAAAACTGGAGACCCGCACCCGTGCAGACCCAGGGTTCCCTCCGTGACGGCGGTCTCGCCACGCTGCTGCAGTCGATGCAGGCAGAGCGAGCGACCGGCACCCTGACCATCGACAACGGTGGCGACAACTGCTCGCTCTACTTCCTGTTCGGACACCTGTTCCACGCGAGTGGCCCTGGTGGACAGGGCGAAGAGGTTGTCATCGACGCTCTCGGGTGGGACGACGGCTCCTACCAGTTCGACCCGCGCGCCAAGCTCCCCGCGGAGGAGACGATCAAGGCCTCGCCGGCCGAGTTGATCGCCGCAGCCGAGAGCCGGGCTCCCGCGGCAGCCGCCTCGACGGGTGCTTCCACATGGCCAGATGCGGCGCCGGCGTATTCGGCCCCTGATTCGTACTCGCCCGCACCCGCCGCGAGCCTTCCGGAGCCGATCGAGGAGCCGGCGTACGCTGTCGCGGCGCACGCGCCGGAACCCGAGCCCACGCCGGAGCCGGTCGCCGAGGCTCCGGCGGCCGCGCCCGAGCCGGAGCCCGAACCAGAACCCGTTGCTGAGGTGCAGGCCGCGCCTGAGGCGCCGGCTCCCGAGCCCTTCTCGTATCAGCCGGCACCAGAGCCAGTCTCGTACCAGCCTGAGCCGGTGGCCGCGGAACCGGAGCCCGTTGCTCCAGCCGCCTCCGCTGCCGCGTCACCCGACCGCCCGACACCATCACCTGGAGGTGCCGCCACGGACGCTCCCGCTGTCCGCGTCTATCCGCTCCCATCGGGGCGCGCCCATTACGAAGGGCTGAAGAGCGCATTCGTCGACTTCCCCCGCCTGCTTCGCACGCTCCGGTCGGATCGCCATACCGGCTACGTGAATCTGAGTGGCACCGGCTACAGCGGCGTGATCCTCCTCAACGACGGCCAGGCGCTCGAGGCGTTGTGCAGCAACGGCACGGCCGTCCAGGGTGAGGAGGCGTTCCTCCAGATCCGCCGCCACATGGACGCCGGCGATGGTGTCATCGACGTCATCGAGCTCGATGGCGAGACCGTCACCGCGCTTGCCCAACTGTTCACGTCGCCGTACCTCTACAACGGCCTGCTCGGGCGTTTCGTCAATCTCGATGCGCTGCTCGAGTACCTGGCCGAGGAGCACGTGAGTGGATCGGTGGTGGTGCAAACCCCCAACGAGGCGGGGATCATCCTGCTTCGAGATGGCGACATCCTCGGCACGTACACCGAATCCCAGCGGTCCCTCGACAAGGCCACGACCGCGGTTGCCTCGCTGGCGACTGATCGGGCGTCGGTCATCGAGGTCAAGGGCGGCGATGGCGCCGTCGCGGCCATCGACGTCGACGCCGCGCTCAACCGCGCTTACTAGGTCGCTCCGGGGGCTCCGTCTCACCACCGGCCTGCGCCGGATCGCACCCTGGGCCGTATGCGGACTGCTCTGCGCATGCCTGTCCGGCTGTTTCAGCAGCCCGCCGCAGATCATCCAGCTGCTTCCCGGGCGCGGCTCGGTCGGCGTCGCCGCCGATGCGGCAGTGACCGTCGAATTCGACCGGCCAGTCGTGACATCGTCAGTACGGAGCCGCTTCTCCGTGAACCGGCCGATCTCCTCCTGCAATCTCGAGGCTGCGTTCGGCGCCGGTCCGCTCGCTCCGTGCCGGATCGTGTGGCTGGCGGGAGATACCGGGTTCACCCTGCTCCACCCGCGGGCGATCTTCGCGCCGAGCACGTCGTACACCTTCACGCTCGCCGGAGGCATCAGCGATCCGAGCGGGGTCGTGAACTCAGTCGATCATCACTGGACGATCACCACTGGTCCGGCCCCGGTCATTCGCACGCTTCAGCCCGCTGACGGGTCCACCGGGGTCGCGGTCGATACACCGATCTCGGTGAGCTTCTCGACGGCCATGAACGCCGGCGCGACCGAGGCGGCGATCACGTTGAACCCGCCGGTCCCCGGGACGCGCGTCGTTCGCAACCTTCGCGACCCGAGCCGCTTCGTCGTGCTGCCCGGGGCGACCCTGGAGGCCGGGGTGACGTACCACCTGGACGTCGGCGTGACCGCTACGGACATCGATCACCAACCCCTGGTGACCGGGGCGGTATCCACGTTCACCACGGCCGGCATGTCGCCCGGTCCGCACGTGGTCGTGCTGGCCGCCGTCCCTGGCGAAGGCGCAACCACCGTGCTCATCTCGCCGCTGGCGCCCGCCGAAGTGGGTGAGCCGATCGCGACCGAGGCCGTGCTCGATGCCCCGCGCTGCCCGCGCCGGACGGGGTGCGGCACAGCCGCGTACCAGGCGCCGCTCTACACGTACGCCGCCGCGGCGCTCTCACCGGGAGGTGGCTGGCTCGCCGTGGTCGAGCTCGACGCCACGGTCGCGGCTCCAACACCGGTGCTGGTGGTGCTCGACCCGGCGACCGGCAGCGTGGTCTCGAGCTTCGCCGATTCATCGCTCCCTTCGTGGTCACCCGACGGGTCGACGCTCGCGTTCTCGCGCGCCGGCAACGTGTCGTTCTTCAACCCGGTGACGGGATCGCTCACCTCCCTGCCGCCCGGCGATCCGCTCGTTGCGCCCGCGGTCTGGAGCCCCCTCGGCGAGCAGGTCGTCCTCGACGTCGCCGGGACATCGGACTTCGAGCATCTCGAACTGGCGGACTCGGTGGTGCTCGCCCGGTACCCGATCCCCGGGCTCACCGGCGCTTCGAGCGACCCGGCAATCTCGCCGGACGGATCGCAGCTCGCCTTCCTCCGCTCCGCCACCGGTGCGCAGGGCACCTGGATCGCGGGGCTCGGGGCGTCCTCGACGACGGCCCGGCTCCTGGACCCGTTCGTACAGCCGGTGGGATTCACCTCGACTGGGACACTCGTGGGCATCAACCGCCCGGCCGTGGGCAGCCCCACCCTCGTGCTCGTCAGTGTTGCCGGCGATGAACAGATTCCAATCGCCGGGGGGCCGGGTGCCGGCTCGCTCGGCACGGTGGTGGTGGCGCCGTCGGGGCGCCAGCTCGTGTACCTCAACGCCGACGCCTCCGGCATCGTGCAGGCGTACATCGAGAACGCTGACGGCAGCGACGCCCTGGTGATCACCGACTTCGCGCCGCGCACGCTGGTGGCCGCCTCGGTCGCGGTGAGCTGATGCGGCGTCTGCTCTTTCTCATCGCCGACACGGGCGGCGGGCATCGCGCCGCAGCCACCGCCGTCGAACGGCAGATGACCGCAACGTGGCCCGGGGAGTTCGAGATCACCATCCTCGATCCGTTCACCAGCGCGAAGCCGCGGGTCATCGGGGGCACTGCCGGCCTGTACGGGCCGATCACGCGGCACGCTCGCTGGCTCTGGGGCGGCCTCTACTACTCCACGAACTCCCGTTCCGCTGTGGCTGTGCTGGAACGCACGGTGCTGCGATCCGTGACGAACGCCGTGACCGCGGCGATCGATGACCTCGATCCGGAATGCGTTGTGTCGTTTCACCCGCTGCTCAATCACATCAGCGTCCGCGCCGTGCGCACCCGGACGCGCCGCATCCCGGTCATCACCGTGATCACCGACCTCGTCGACATCCACGTGGCGTGGGAGTGCCGCGACGTCGATGCCGTTGTCGTTCCATCCCCAGGCGGGCTTGACCATTGCCGTCGCGCCGGCATTCCGGCCTCGCGCTGTCACGACTTCGGCCTCGCTGTCGATCGCCGCTTTACGGAGCTCCCCGGCGATCCGGCCGGCATCGCCGCGATTCGTGAGCGCCTCGGCCTGCGCACCGACAGTTTCGTGGTGCTCGTCTGTGGCGGGGCGGACGGATCCGGTGGAACTCGTCAAGCATGCGCGGGCGATCGCTGCCGGATCGCTCGACCTTGATGTCGTCGTGATCTGCGGTCGCAACGAGCGCGCGCGAACAGCGCTCGCCGGCCTGACAACGGGAGCTGGGCGGCCCGTCCGAGTCCTCGGCTACGTGGACAACATGCCGGAGTGGATGCGTGCCTGCGATGTGGTCGTGTCCAAGGCAGGGCCCGGCACCATTGCCGAGGCGCTCTGCTGCGGATTGCCGCTGCTGCTCGTCTGGTATCTCCCCGGACAGGAGCGCGGTAACGTGGAGTGGGTGGTGGACATCGGTGCGGGACGGTACGTGCCACGTGACGAGCAACTGGTCGATGCCGTGGCCGAGCTCGCTGAGCCGGGGTCGGAGGCACTCGCGACCATGCGCGCGGCAGTGAAAGCGGCTGCCCGGCCGGACGCCACGCGCCGGATCGCCGAGTTGATCGCCTCGATGTCCGGTCGCGACGCATGAGCGTTGACGCTCCAACGGTGGACACGCCACCCGAGCCTGCCGGTACGGCGGTGCCGCGGTGCACGATCGTCCGTCTGCGAATGCACGGCTTTCGCAACTACACGGAGACGACCGTGCGTTTCGGCCCGGGGCTCAATGTCATTCATGGCCAGAACGCGCAGGGCAAGACGAATCTCCTCGAGGCGATCGCAACACTGGCGCTGACGCGATCGCCCCGCACGACGAGCAGCGGGGATCTGCTGCTGTGGAATGAGGACGCCGCGCTTGCCGAGGCGGACGTTGTTCGACCGCCTGCCGACGTCACCCTCTCCATCCGATTCCAGCGCGACGTCGCGACCGGACGTGTCGGCCGGGTCACATCCGTTGACGGGAAGCCGCGGCCGGCGCGCGCGATGCTCGGCGTCTGCCCGGTGGTGCTCTTCTGGCCGGAGGACCTGGCACTTGTGCGCGGAGGCCCGGATGGGCGCCGGCGCTTTCTCGACGTCATCCTGGCCCAGACCGATCAGCAAGCGGTGGCGCACATGTCGCGGTATCGGCGAGTGCTGGAACAGCGCAACTCGTTGTTGCATCAGCTGCGCGCGGGCACTGGCGCCCGCGACGCGCTGCAGAGCTTCACGAGCGAGCTCGCCCATCACGGCGCATGGCTCGCGGTCGCTCGGGCACGCCTCGTCGACGCGCTGGCGCCGCTCGCCGCCCTGTCGCTCCGCGACCTGAGTGGCCAGCGTGAGCAGATCGCGCTTCGCTATGCGCCTGCGCATGTCGAAACGCTTGCAGACACGGTCGAGGCTGCTGAACAGTCGCTGCTCGAGACGCTTCGCATGCGCACCGCGGAAGAGATCGCACGCGGAGTGACGATCGCCGGCCCACATCGCGATGACATTGCGTTCGATCTCGACGGTCGCGCGGCGCGGGGCACTGCATCGCAAGGCCAGCAGCGAAGCATCGTCCTTGCCTGCAAGCTCGCCGAGGTCCGCTACCTGCAGGACACGGCGGGGGTCGCGCCGGTCATCCTTCTCGACGACGTGCTGAGCGAACTCGATCCCGATCGGCGCGGCCGGCTGCTGGCGTTGCTTGCCCGGGGAGGGCGGCACCAGGTGATGGTCACCACCACCGAACCGCTGCGCGAGGTCGCCGATTTTGACGAGGTGCTGCACTTCACCGTCCATCGCGGTGTCGTCAGCCAGGATGCGCGACGGTGACGGAGCAGCGCCTCTCCGACCTCATCGATCCCGCGCTTCGCGGGTTAGGGGTCCGTGTGCAGGTTCGCGAGGAGCGCCTGCGTCTCGCACTTGCCGACGTCGTCGGCGATGGACTGGCCGCAATGTGCCGTGCGGAGCGGTTGGATCGCGGCGTGCTCGTGATCGCAACCGCCAATACAGCGCTGGCACATCAACTCCAGATGGATGCGCCTCGAGTTCATCGACGCGCTCAACGCGCGTGTCGGTCAGGACCTTGTACGCCGCATCCGTTTCAAGGCGATGTAGCGGGGCCCGTCAGGCGACCCGCACCGGCATGATGATGCAGAGGTAGTCATCCTTCCCGACCGGACGGATGACGCCAGGCTGCAACGATCCGTTGAACGACAGCTGCACCTCGTCGGAGTCGAGCGCCGATAACGCGTCCAGCATGTACCTCGCGTTGAAGGCAATCTGCACGTCGTCACCCTGCACGGACGCAGTGAGCGGTGCCTCGTCGTCACCCACCTCCGCAGTTTGCGCAAGGAGTGTCAGCGTCCCGTCACCGATGCGCAAACGGACCGGGTTTGCGGCATCACGCGCGAGCACTGCGGCAGTCTTCGCTTCACGCAACAGCGACGCCGTCGACAGGCTCACCGTCGTGGTCAACTCACCCGGAATCACCTGCGTGTAGTTGGGATATGTGCCTTCGATCAACCGTGAGGAAATCTCGACGTCTTTCAGCGTGAAGAAGACCTGGTTGCGGGCGTGAGCGAAGGCAATACCAACTGTTGGGCGGTTCGGATTCACTGCTCGAGCAACCTCGGAGAGATGCCGCGAAGGAACGATCACCGACGTCACCGGCGGCGTGCCGTTCACGGTGACGTCAATTGTCTTCACAGCAAGGCGGTGCCGATCCGTTGCGGCAAGTGTCAGCCGGTTGCCATCGATCTGCAGCAGCACACCGGTGAGCACCGGCGACGCTTCATCGGAGCTCGCAGCCATGACGGTCTGCGTGATCGCGTTCTGCAACGTGACCGCGTCCACTTCAATGGACGTCTCGCTGTCGCGCGCCGGTAGCGGAGGAAATTCCACTGCATCGATGCCGTGCACATTCGCGCGGTGGACGCCCCCCGTGAGCTTGAGCACCTGTGTGGTGGGTTCCAACTCCATCGTGCATGGTGCATCACCGAGCGATGCGACGAATTCTCCAAGCAACCGTGCGGGCACGGTGACTCGGCCTTCCTCGAGGACGGTTGCCGGCACCACGACGGTGATCGTGAGGTCGAGATTGGTTGCGGTCACACGCAAACCATCGACACCTGTCTCGAGCAGCACGTTGCTGAGCACTGGCAGGGTCGATCTCGGCGATACGGCTCGGGACACCAGCCCGAGAGCACCACTAAGGGTCGAGGACGAGACGGTCGCTTTCATGGACGATTCCTCTCTGGAGGCTGCGTTATCACCAAACTCAATGAGTATGACCTGCAGAGTCTAGAGACCAGTAGACGATGTAGTAGTGGGGACACGGGGGACAACTCGAAAAGCGATCTCATGCGGCCTCCGGGGGCGTTGCCGGCGTGTGCGCAAGTGGCACTGGTTGTCCACCAGTTGTGCACCGACAGCTGACTTGCGCACTTTGTCCACATGCCGTCCCGGGGTTCGCCAACAGGGTTGTCAACGGTTGTGGAGCTGTTCGCGTATTGCTCGCACCTCACCCTGGAGGCGAACGTCTTCACGCATCAGCTCGGTGATCTTTTCGATTGCGTGCAGCGCCGTGGTGTGATCCCTGCCGCCGAACGCGCTGCCGATGACGGGGAGCGATGACTCAGTCGCCTCACGGATGAGATACATCGCCACCTGGCGCGGGAAGACGATGTTCTTGTCGCGGCGCTTGCCCTTCATCTCCTCGACAGAGATGGAGTAGTGCGCGGCCACCGCCATCTGGATCGTCTCGATGCTCACCGGCGTCGAGTTCCTGGACCGGGATGACGTCGCGGAGGATCTGCTGGGCGGTCTCGAGCGTGATCTGCTGCCCGTTGATCGACGCGTGTGCCAGCACGCGGATGAGCGCACCCTCGAGCTCGCGGATGTTCTTCTGGATCCGATGCGCGATGAACGAGCACACCTCGTCCGGGACGAGCTTGCTGTACGGCCCCAGCTTGGTGGTGAGAATCGCCAGCCGTGTCTCGAAGTCCGGGGGCTGGATGTCGGCCATGAGCCCGCCCTCGAAGCGGCTCCGGAGGCGATCCTCGAGCGTCGGGATGTCCTTCGGCGGCCGGTCGCTGCTCACCACGATCTGCTTCTGAAATTCCTGGAGCGCGTTGAAGGTGTGGAAGAACTCCTCTCGGGTGTGGTCCTTGCCGGCCAGGAACTGGATGTCGTCGATGAGCAGGACGTCAACGCCGCGATACCGCATCCGGAACTCCGCCGGCCGGTTCTCCACGATCGAGGCGACCATCTCGTTCATGAATTTCTCGGAGGTGACGTAGGCCACCTTCGCGTTGCGATGGGTCTCGCGGACCGCGTGGCCGATCGCATGCATGAGGTGGGTCTTGCCGAGACCCACGCCTCCGTACAGGAACAGCGGGTTGTACGCCTTGCCGGGTGCTTCGGCCACGGCGCGGCACGCTGCGTGCGCGAACCGGCTGGAGTTGCCGACGACGAACGTGCTGAAGGTGAATGCTGGATTGAGCCGTGAGTCGTTGGCGCCGTCCTCGGGCTCGCTCACGTGCGCGTATGTGGGATCGGGGATGTTCGGTGGCGCCTCGGGCGGCGGTGACGCCTCCGGGTCGACGGTGATGATCACCTCGCAATCGCGACCGAGCACTCCGGAGAGCGTCTCGCGGATCAGCGGGACGTAGCGTTCGCTGACCCAGTCGCGGGCGAACATCGTCGGGACACCCACCGTGAACGTGTGCCCGTCGGAGTCGACGAGAACGGCGTTCGCCAGCCAGGCCTCGTACCCGGGGCGGACCACCTGAAAACGAAGCTCCTCCTGGGCGACCTGCCAGAGCTGCTGCGGGTCCATGCTCGCAGTCGAGCTGCCGCTTTCCAGGATCGGCTCGACGCGCTGCGCCTGATCACCGACAACTCCGATACCGACTGTTCGATCCACTCGTTCCTCGCCTTGGCCCGCCGAACACAGCGCACTTATCCACAACTTGCGCACATCGGTGGATAAATGCTTGGCCGCTGGTGGCCGGGGGGCTTGGTGAGACGTTGAGAAGGGCTTCCCGCTCCCGCTGCAGCCTGGGGAGTCTAACAATGCGAGGCCCTGGTCACAACCGGAGCGAGCGCACCAAATCGAGGGCTCGGAGATTGTGAACTCGGGGAGATGGAGGGGCGGCCGCCCGTTGCCTTGGTATACTCGCGACGCAAACCCCGTCGGGCTCAGCGGCGCCTTGAGCGCCCCCGACGCGATCAGTGTCTCGGAGAGACGGCCATCAAGCGGACGTACCAACCCAAGAAGAAGTACCGGCGTAAGACGCACGGCTTTCGCATACGCATGGCGACGCCGGGTGGACGCCAGGTCCTCAAGGCACGCCGTCGGAAGGGCCGCAAGCGCCTGACTCCGGCTCCGACGCGATGAACCAGCGGCATCGCCTGCCCGGGCGACGCCGGATTGCGGCGGTGCGGGAAACCGGGAGCGAGGCACGCTCCGGGGTCATTCGAGTTCGAGTTCTTGCGGGCGCGACTGCTGTGTCACGTGTCGCCTTCGCGGTGCCGGGCGCCACGGGGGCTGTCAGTCGCAATCGCGCGCGCCGGCGGTTACGCGCCGCCATCGCTCCAGTCCTCCTGGAGCATCCTGGGCTCGACATGGTCGTGAGCCTGCCGGGACGCGCCACCGAGATGCCTTTTCTGAGCCTTCGCGCCGGCCTCGCCGCCGCGCTGGCAAACGCCTCGAGATCCTCACAGTTGAGGGTGCGCGCGTGAAACGCATCAGCCTGGTGTTCATCCGGATCTACCAGGTCACGATCGGCCCGCTCTTCGGAATGATGAGCTCCTGCCGCTACGAGCCGACCTGCTCGCACTACGGCTATGAGGCGATTCAGCGCTTCGGCGCGCGCCGCGGCTGGTGGCTCGCCGTGCGCCGGATCGCGCGCTGCCATCCGTTCCACGAAGGTGGTTTCGATCCCGTGCCGGAGACGTATATCTCCTGGCGTATGGCTCGTCGCACGCATCACGAGGCCACCCAGGCAGGGAAAGCCGCGTGATCGCCGCAACCACGACCACCACGTCCAGCGGATTCAACCCGCTCTCGATCTTCTCGATCCTCCAGTACCCGTTCGGGTGGGTGCTCCAGGAACTGGTCAAGGTCTTCACCAGCGTGGGACCGCTGAAAGCGGTCGGCGCCTTCGGGCTGTCGGTCATCGTGCTGACGATCGGCATCCGCGCCGTGCTGTTCCCCGTCTTCGGCTGGCAGCTGCGTACGTCGCGCCGCATCCAGGCGGAGCAGCGTCTGGTCGCTCCGCAGCTGCAGGAGCTGCGCAAGAAATACAAGAAAGAGCCGCAGCGCTTGAGCCAGGAGATGAACGCGCTCTACAAGGAGCACGGGATCAGCCCCTTCTCGAGCCTCACCGGCTGCATCCCCGCGCTGGTGCAGATGCCGGTGCTGATCGGGCTGTATCAATCGATCAAGGCGGTCACGCTCACGCTCAAGCCCGGCGACAAGGGCTTCCTCTGGATCAGCGACGTGACTCAGTCCGCGCAACAGGCGTGCTGCTCGGCGAAGGGAGCGACGCTCGCGAACGTGTTCGTGCACCCGGCGCTGCTCATCCTGCCGCTCATCGCCGGCGGATTCACCTTCGCGCAGTCGCGAATGATGATGCCGCCGACTCGTCCGGACATGTCCGACCAGGAGCGCTCCATGCAGGGCGTCACCCGGCAGATGTCGTTCATCTTCCCGGTGATGATCTTCGTGTTCAGCTTCCTGTTCCCGCAGGGGCTGGCGATCTACTGGGCGACCGGCACGATGTTCATGGTCGCGCAGCAATACCACCTGCTCGGATGGAACGGGCTCGCGGTTCCGTCGTGGTTCCCAGGAGCGAATCGAGTCACAGCGCTGACGATTCCTCGGACCCCGGTCAAGACCGGCGCCGGCTCGGGCGCGGGGAAGAAGACAACGATCGTGGTGGACGCCAAGAATGGGACCGGCAAGAACGGCGCCCGCAACGGCACGAAAGCGAGTGCCAATGGCAGCGCGGCCGCCGCCAACGGGACCAGACCGAACGGCAAGGCGGAAGTGTCCGAAGAGCCACCGGTCCGATCCCAGAGCGCAACGGCGCGCTCGTTGGCACGACCCAATAGACCGAATAGACGGAGGCGGCGCCGCTGAGCGCGGCGTCGAGGGAGAAGTGGTGAGCGAGACCAGGGTGAGTGCAGTTCAAGCGGATACCGAGGATGGGGTCGAGGCGCGTGGAGCGACAATCGAGGAGGCTGTCAGCAACGCGCTGACGCAGCTCGGCGCCAATCGCGAGCAGGTGGAGGTGCAGGTTCTTTCTCCGGAGAGCAGACCGCTTCCGGGAGAACGCCTCTCGAGCGGCGAGCGGCGCGTGCGCGTCTACCGCATCGACGAGCACGCCGCCAACGCGAGAGCGCTCCTCGAGGAATTGCTGACGCGGATGGAAGTGCCGTGCCGCGTGAGCGTGCGTCGTGGCACGGGGACCGCGACCGCCTCGTCCGGTGGTCCGGTGATCCTCGACATTGCCGGCGACGACCTCGGCCTCCTCATCGGATGGCGCGGCGAGACGCTGCGGTCACTGCAGACGGCGGTGAACCTCATGCTCGGCGAGGAAGGCGTGGAGACCCGCCGGGTGATCCTCGACGTGGAGCGGTATCGCGCACGCCGTGAGGACCAGGTGCGTGAGCTCGCCGAGCGGCTCGCGTTGCGTGTCAAGCGGACCGGCGAGCCGTACACGCTCGACCCGATGCACGCGTACGAGCGCCGCGTGATTCACATGACGCTGGCAGACGACCCCGACGTGACCACCGAGAGCGCGGGCCGCGAGCCGGCGCGTCGCGTGGTCATCAACCCCACGGGTCCGGCGCAGGGCGGCCCGCCCGAGCGCTTCGAAGGAGCCCGCCCGGGCCGGTCGTCCGGGCGCTCGTACTGACCGAGTTCGGCGTCGAGTCCCTGGCCGGGGGAACCCGGCTCACGGCTGTCCCGCTGGCCGGTCGCGCGTCAGTGGCGATCGCGTTCATGGTCGGCGTCGGCTCGCGCAACGAGACCGAGTCGGAGAGCGGCATCAGCCACTTCGTCGAGCACATGGTGTTCAAGGGAGGGAAGCGATTCCCGACTGCGCGTGACATCAGCGAGGCAATCGAAGGCGTGGGCGGTGTGCTCAACGCAGCCACCGATCGCGAGGCAACAGTGTTCTGGACGCGCGTCCCGGTCGCAAAGCTCGGACTGGCGGTGTCGGTGCTCAGCGACATGCTGCTGAGCCCGGTGCTCGACGAGGCCGAGGTGGCCAAGGAACGCCAGGTGGTCATCGAAGAGTTGCGCATGTACCAGGACAACCCGCAGGACTACGTGCAGATCGCCTTCGACGCGCTGATGTGGCCGGACCATCCGCTGGGATGGGATGTCGCAGGCCGCGAGGAGACCGTTCTGTCGTTCACGGCGGACGACTGCCGCATGCATCTCGCCAAGCACATGCTCCCGTCGACGCTCGTGGTGAGCATCGCCGGCGGTTTCGAGCCGGCGGATGCACGGGCGATGATCGACGACGCGATCGGGCCGTGGGCCGCGAAGCGTCGCGCGATTCCCGCGCCCGCGGTTGCGGCGACACCGCCGACCGGATCGCCACTTCGAGTGATCCGGCGAAGCGCGGAGCAGGCGAACATCCTGGTGGGCGCGCGCGCACCGTCATACAACGACCCCGACCGCCATGTCGCCGACATCCTCAACGTGATCCTCGGCGAGGGCATGTCGAGCCGCCTCTTCCTCGAGCTTCGCGAGCAGCGCGGACTCGTGTACGACGTGCATTCGTTCATGAACCGCATGTCGGACACCGGAGTCCTCGGGATCGGCCTCGCGTGCGAGCCGCGCCAGGCTGCGACGGCGCTCGAGGCAGCGATCGTTGAGCTGCGCAAGCTGGCGGAGGAGCCCGTCGGCGCCGCCGAGCTGACGAAAGCCCGCGAATACGCGAAGGGCCGGCTGCTGCTGTCGCTGGAGAGCACGCTCCGCGCTGTGCGAGTACGCCGGCCAGCAACTCCTGCTGCAGGGAACGATCACCGAGCCCGACGAGCTGGTGGCGCGTCTCGAGTCAGTTGAAGCGACGCAGGTCAGCGAGCTCGCCGCGCGGCTGCTCACGTCGGGGCTTCGCGCCGCTGTGGTCGGGCCGTTCCGCAGCGAAGCCCGGTTCGAGAAGGCGATCGCGGTGTGATGGCCGCATGTCAGACTTCCGCGCTGTGAGTGTCGAGCGGACTCTCGTCCTGGTCAAGCCTGACGGCGTGCAACGGCGCCTCGTGGGCGAGTTGATTTCGCGTTTTGAACGCCGTGGATTGCACCTTGTCGCGCTCAAGCTGCTGCGCATGGACCGTGCCCTCGCCGAACGCCACTACGCCGAGCACGTCGGCAAACCGTTCTTCGCCGGCCTCGTCGATTTCATCACGTCGGCGCCGGTTGTGGCCATGGTGTGGGAGGGCGATGACGCCGTCGCGCAGGTGCGCTCCATGATGGGCGCCACCAATCCGTCGGCCGCGGCCCCGGGCAGCATCCGCGGCGACCTTGCGGTCACCATTGGCAATAACGTGGTGCACGGGAGTGATTCACCCGGTCGTGGTGCGGAGGAGGTAGCGCTCTTCTTTCAGCCCGATGAGCTCATCGAATGGAGCGCCGGCGACTCCACATGGGTAAACGGCTGATCCCGTTGCGGGGCTAGTTCGGCGGGTCGGAGTTCGGCGGCGCGCTCTGTGCAGCGGCGAGCTTGCGCATCCGCCGCCGGCGCCAGCGCCAGGCCTCGAATCCCGCGATGCCGAACGCGGGAAACACGAGTGCAGAGGTGGTCACGGGCTCGAAGCTCGGCCCCGCGCCAAGACTGCCGAAATGATCGAGCGGCCAGATGCGCAGGATCGCCTTGGCGAGAATGTTCTTGCGCGGCACCAGTCCGAACACACGTGAATCGCTTGAGTAATTGCGGTTGTCGCCCATCACGAAATATTCGTTTGCGGGGATTGTCAGCGCCTGCGGTGTGGATGACGCCATGCCGGTGGAGGTACAGCAGTACTTCAGCGTCGTCCACGCCTGAGGCAGATACGGCTCGTCCAGGACCTGGAACGGACCTTTGCCGTCCGGCTTGATGAGCACCTCGGTGGGGTTGTGGTCACCGTCAATCTCGATGACATCGCCAGGAAGTCCGATGACCCGCTTGATGAAATCCTGGGTGGGATCCGACGGCGGGATCAGGATCACGATATCGCCGCGCTGCGGGTTCTGGCCGAAGTCGTACGAGATCTTGCTGGCGAGGAGCAGGTCCTGGTTCTGCAGCGTCCCGACCATGCTTTCGCCGTCGACCCGAACCGTCTGCAGCGCAAATGCGATGGCGACGTAAAGGATCACGGCGATCAGCAGCACCTCGACGGTGTCGCGGACCCACGATCCTCGCCACCAGGGACTTGGCGCGCTCGTCACTTCCGGAGGAGGGAGTACCTGAGCCACTCGGGCCGATTATGAGCGGAACCACCCGAAGCGCCACGGTTGTGGCCAGGACGCGCTGCTCCATCATGGGTATGTGACAACGGGGGTCCGTCGCCTCGCCGCGGTGCTGGTCGCGATCTTCGCAGCCCTGGCAATCCCGCTCGTCGCCTCGGCCCACGCGCTGCTCTCCGCCTCGTCACCGCCCGCCGGCGCCCATCTCGGCACGGCTCCCGGAGTGGTCATTCTCGAGTTCGACCAGCCGCTCAACGCCCAGCTGTCCTTTGCCTCGGTCGCCGACCCGACGGGGCACCAATGGCAGGGTCAGGTCGACAGCGCCGAGGAGATCCGGATTCCGCTGGCGACCAACGCCGCCGGCGTCTACACGGTCGACTGGACGACGGTCAGCGCGTTCGACGGCCATCGCGTCACCGGAAGCTTCACCTTCGACGTCGGTATCTCAGGGGCCGGCTCGTCGGTGCTTGCCGCGAACTCAGTTCCAGGACCCGCGCCGTCCGACATCGCGATCGGTGCGATCAAGTGGATCGAGGCGCTGGCGCTGCTCTTCCTGGCGGGGCAACTCCTGCTCAGCCGGCTCGGACGACGATCGCCGCAGCTCGAGTGGATCAAGCCGGGCTTTCGGGCGTCGAGCATCGCGCTCTCGGCGGGGCTCGTGTCCGTGTGGGCGGAGGCGACCGTCGCGTCCGGCGGGCACAGCATCAGCGGCTACCTGGACGTTTTTCAACGGGCTCTCCGGAGCTGCGTTGATCGCCCGCCTCTGCTTCGAAGTACTCGCGTTGGTCGCGGTCGTCCTCGACTCGAGAACGCTGCCGATCTGGGTTGCGGGTGCGCTGGTGATGCTCGCGGCGGGCGGTCACGCTGCAGGGGTCGATCCGGCCTGGTACGGGATCGGTCTCGACGCAGTGCATCTCCTCGCGGCCGGCCTCTGGGCAGGAGGCATCGCCGCGATGGCGCTCGTGCATCCTCCGGGCGGCTGGCGGTCCAGCGAGGCGCGGGTGCTGCTCGCCAGATTCACGCCGGTTGCGCTTGCGGCGTTCGGCACCACGGTGGTCGCGGGAGGGCTGGAGGCGATCACGCAACTCGGCTCCATCCAGGCGCTGTTCGGCACTGCGTACGGACGCGTGCTGCTCGTGAAAATGGCGCTAGTCGCACTGATGCTGCCGCTCTCCGCGATGGCGTGGCGCCTCAAACGGCCCCACCTGCGCATCGAGGCCACCATTGCAGTGGGCGTGGTGGCCGCGGCAGCATTGCTCTCGTCCTTTCCGACGCCACCAACCGCGGCTGCTCGTCAAGCCGCTGAAGACGCGGCGGCGACCCCGACGGAAGGCCTCCCGACCGCATGACGAGCTCACCATGGCCGGCGCCGCGGGGTCCATCCTCGTCGGTTTGAGCCTGTCGCCCGGGCTACCCGGGGTGAATCACGCCACCGTCTACCTCCTTCCACCTGCGGGAAGCACCAAGGCGCAAGGGCTCGCCGCCAATATCGCGGTCAATGGCGTCTATCAGGCGCTGGTGCCCTGCGGAGATACGTGCCGCTCCGCGAACATCGATATCAAGCAGGGCGACGTCGTCTGGGTGGAAACGGAGAACGCCGGGGGCGGCCAGGCGACGTTCACGATCCCCCACCTTCCCGCCCCGTCGGGCGCGGCCCTCCTGGCACAGCTCGAATCGACCATGAAAGCGCTGTCGGCCTTCCAGTACACCGAGACCCTCAACACGGGCACAGCGGTTGAGCGCACCACCTGGTCGTCGGACGCCCCTGACCGCAGCGCGTGGACGATCAACGAGAGTGGCCGGACCATCTGGATCGGCAGCACGTTCTACACGCAGGAGGCACCGGGGCAGCCGTGGCACGAAGAGCCATCGGTGTCGCCGAACACGGTCTCGACGTCGTTCACGTGGGACTTCTTCACGCCGCTGACCGAATGCGCACGTGCTCGGGGAGGCGATGCTTGATGGCGTGCCAACGACCATGGTCGCGACCTTCGGCGATGCCATCTCCACGCCGATCTGGTTCACCTTCTGGGTCGACGCGTCCGGGCGCGTCCGCCAGGTGGCGATGGACGCGCAGGAGCACTTCATGATCGACACGTACACGAGCTACAACAAACCGGTGGTCATCGACCCGCCGACCACCTGACGGCGCTGCGAGATCCCTCCCCACGCTGCCAGAATGTGAGCGAACCACGACTGCGGACCAGGTTCATACACGAGGCATGAGATGGCGCTCCTGACCCAGACCCCCTACAAGGCAAGGACGTTCGACCTCTCCGGACTGACCGGCATCTCGGACAACACCCTCGAAGTCCATTTCGGACTTTATGCCGGTTATGTCAAAAACACGAACCTCCTCAACGAGCAGTTGGTCACCATGCAGGCTGCGGGCCAGGGCCTGTCGTCGAATCCCGCGTACTCGGAGATCACCCGTCGACTCGGCTTTGAGTACAACGGAATGGTGCTGCACGAGTGGTATTTCGGAAACCTCACAAAGGCCACCGGCGGCGGCATCTCATCGTCGTCGGCGCTCGGTCGCGCACTCGGCGAGTCGTTCGGCGACATCGAAACGTGGCGCAAGGATTTCACCGCCATCGGTGGTATGCGCGGCGTGGGCTGGGCGGTGACATACCTGGACACTGCAACAGGCAGGCTCAGCAATCACTGGATCACGCTGCACGAGGACGGCAACATCGCGGGCTTCAAGCCCATCGTTGTGATGGACGTCTGGGAGCATGCGTTCCTGCTGGACTACAAGCCGGCCGACCGCCCGAAGTACATCGAGGCGTTCCTCGCGAACTTCGACGCGGACGCGGCTGAGGCTCGTCTCACCGGGGCAGCGGACCGACCCGTCGGCTGAGGGTTCACTCGCTGCGCGTCACATCGCTTCGTGGTGCGGGCGACAGGGGACGGGCGGCACCGCTCAGCGTTTGTCGCGCCCTCCTTGGCGCGCGATCACATCGCTTCGTGCCGCCGGCGCCAGGGGACGGGCGGCACCGTGCTCAGCCTTGTCCGCTCCCTCGTTCGCGCAACCCTATTGTCGCGCTCTCTCGGTCGCTCCCAAATTCGCTGGGTGCCGCCCGTCCCCTGTCGCCTTACATGCGTTGTGCCGTCGCGCTCTCTCGGTCGCTCCCAAATTCGCTGGGCGCCGCCCGTCCCCTGTCGCCTTACATGCGTTGTGCCGTCGCGCTCTCTCGGTCGCTTCCAAATTCGCTGGGTGCCGCCCGTCCCCTGTCGCCTTACACGCTTTGAGCCGTCGCGCTCTTTCGGTCGCTTCCAAATTCGCTGGGTGCCGCCCGTCCCCTGTCGCCTTACATGCGTTGTGTCGTCGCGCTCTCTCGGTCGCTCCCAAAGGCGCTGGTTGCCGCCTGTCCCCCGTCGCCTGACGCGCGTTGCGCTGGCGCGCTCACTCGGCGGCTCCAAATTCGTTGGGGTGCCCTGTCTCGTGGCGCGTGCTACAGCGTGGGGCCGCCCAGCTTGCGGTAGAGGGCGTCCAGGTCTGAGTCGTCGGCCCAGTCGATCACGAGGCGGCCGCCGCCGCCTTTGCGACGCTGGAGGCGGACGGGGACGCCGAGGGCTTGCTCGAGGCCGCGTCGCAGTGCCTGGTCGTCGGGAGTCGTTTCCTCGGGTGCGGCACTCGGAGATGGCTGGCGTGGCGGCGCTGTGGCCCGCGTGAGCCGCTCCTGGACGGCGCGCTCGGTGTCGCGGACGTTCAGGCTGTCGGCGATCACGATGGCCGCGATGGCCTCCTGATCGGCGGCAAGGGGGAGCACGAGCAAAGCGCGCGCGTGGCTGGCGGTGAGGCGGGAGTCGGCGACCGCTTCCTGCACGGGAGCCGGGAGATCGAGCAGGCGGATTGCGTTCGAGATCCCCGATCGACTCCGTCCGAGCCGAAGGGCAATCGCCTCATGCGTGAGGCCGAATGCATCGGAGAGGCGCGCATATGCCGCCGCCTCTTCCATGGGGTTCAGATCAGCTCGCTGCAGGTTCTCGGTGAGCGCCATCTCGAGCTGGTTGCGGCTCGATTCGGCGGCGGGCCTGACGATCGCGGGGATGCTCGACACGCCTGCGAGCTGCGCAGCTCTGAGCCGGCGCTCGCCCGCCACGAGGATGTATGAATCGCCGTCACGCTGTACGACGATCGGATGGAGCAGCCCGTGCAGCCGGATCGAACTCTCCGAGTGCCGCAAGGCGCTTCGGGGTCAAAGGCTCGGCGGGGTTGCTCCGGGTTGGGCGTGACTGTCCGCGGATCGAGGGTGATCAGCGGCGATCCTTCCTCAGCCTCCGCTTCATTGGTCAGGAGCGCTTCGAGCCCGCGGCCCAGGCCGCGCCGGCGGAACGCGCGAGGCGGCGTTTGCTCGCTCACGCCGGGCTCGGGATGCCGGCGGCCGCAAGAGACGCCCCACTGCGGATTCGGGCGTCGAGATTGGCGCTCAACTCCCGGTAGGCGATCGCGCCTCGGCAGGTCGGGTCGTACAGGGTGATCGGCAGGCCGTGGCTCGGCGCCTCGCTGAGGCGCACGTTGCGGGGAATGAGCGGGGTGAGCAGCTGGTCGCCGAATCGCGCGCGGACCTCGTCCACGACCTGGTGCGCGAGCGCGAGGCGGGCATCGAAGAGGGTCATGACGATGCCGGCGATGCCGAGGGTCGGGTTCAGCTCGCGGCGGAGGAGCGTCAGTGTATGCATGAGGAGCCCGAGCCCCTCGAGGGCGTAGAACTCGCACTGGATCGGGATGAGCAGGGCATGTGCCGCCACCACGGCGTTGATTGCGAGCAGCCCGAGGCTTGGCGGCGAGTCGATGAGCACGTAGTCGTCGTCCGAATTGAGCGCCTCGAGCGCGTACTGGAGGCGGCGTTCCCGCCGCGCGAGATCGACCAGCTCGATCTCCGACCCGGCAAGCGCGATATCCGAAGGCACCACGTCCAGCCCGGGTACGGCTGTCGGCAGCCGCGCCTCAGCGAGGGAGCGGCCCATGACGATGACGTCGTAGATGCTCGTCTGGACGCGGCTCCGATCCACGCCAAGTCCGGACGTGGCGTTGGCCTGGGGGTCGATGTCGATCAGGAGCACCTTCCGGCCCATCTCGGCGAGCGCTGCGCCCACGCTGACAGCCGTGGTGGTCTTTCCGACGCCGCCCTTCTGATTGGCGACCGCGAGAATGGTAGGTGGCACGGTTAGCGGCTGATTATGGGCGGATCGCCGCGCCCCCCATCCGGACAGCGAGTTATCCCGTGTTTCCCCAGGCAAGGCTCAAGCGATTCAGGCGCAGCCGAGTTGGAACGGCCACAACGCCGCCGCAAGCTGTGGAAAACTCTGGGTGCTCCACACCGGGCTGTCAGGCAATGTTCAGCACGCAACTTGACGGTGAAACAACAAGCGGCTCTATCGTTGGCCCTGTGGCGTCCCAAGCACCGCCTGACGCGACTTCGGCCGGTGGCGGACAAGACGTGCAGGAGGACGATCTGGCCGTCGGATTTCTCCTCGGGCTGCTCGTCGGTGAGGGTCACTTCGGCGGCGACGGCCGCCAGCCGCAGGTGACGCTGCGCATGCACGTCCGCCACGAGCAAACCTTCGAGTGGCTGCGCAGCACGTATGCGGGAAGTGCCCTCTACGGTCCGTACCACCACGGGGGCCGTTCCTACTACCAGTGGTCGGCTCGTGGGCGCTACCTACGCGAGGTCATCGTGCCGCTCGTCCAGCGCCACAGGGATCTGCTCGACGCCTATACGGCGGATCGATTCGACACCATGTGCGAGCGGTACACGATCGCTCGGGATCCTGCCGGCGCTGCGCCGGAGCACTGAGCGCGCCCCGCTACAATCCGTGGGCGATGCTCGCTCCTTCCGCGCAGACCTGGCGCCTTCTGTCCGCCGCGCCTCCTCGCGAGGTCTTCGCGATCATGGAGCAGATGATCGGCACGCCCCCGTATCGCTACGAGGTCGTCGGAGACAGCGAAGCCCGGATCGTGGAGCACCGCCGTCGCGGCCTCTTCGGAAATTGGGGTCGGCCCAAGGTACGAATTCGCTGGGTGCGGTGCCGCGCAGTGACGGTGACCGAGGGGACGTGGGTTGAGGTGGAGGCCAGCTCCGGCGGCGGGCTGATCTCCAAGGCGATGGGCAAGGCAGATCGTGGCCCGACCACCCGGGCACTGCAGGTGATCCGGCTGCTCACCGCGGGCGCGGCCAACTCGCGAACCGTTTACCGGGACAGGCGCATTCCACCGGGTCCGGTGACGCTGGTTGCTTCATGGGCGGGAACGCCATACCGGCTCTTCACGGAGCCGAGGCGCGACGCTACTCGCGGGCGCGAGATCCTCACTGCCACCGAGGTCGTCGCGCTCGCGGAGCGCAGCGGCCAGTTCGTGAAGGTACGCGTTGCCGGCACCGACGAGGGCTGGGTCGAAAGCGACCAGATTGTCCCGTCGCCGGCCGTCTCGACCCGTGCGGCACAGGTCGAGACGGCGCGTTTCACCTGACAAAGCCGGTGAGTGGCTCAGGCCGCGGCGAGGCCGCGGTTAGCGCAAATGCGTGGAGAGACCGCCGAGTGCGACGGTTTGCGCCTCTCTCCGAGTGGTGACCTGGCTACTGGCGGTCAGCTCTCCACTACTGCGCTGGTCGGGAAGGAGGTCGTACTCGAAGAATCTGTCATGGGCTAGGTTCCTCCTTTTGCCTGAGTGCCACGGCACCGCGTCCGCATGCGTCGTGTTCGAGGCGGGGCGGGTCCGGGCCGAGAGACGCTCCAAAAGTGTATCCCGGATCGGGGATCTCGCGTGACCGACTCGGAGCGTCTCGCCGGCCGCAATCTCGACTTGCGTCTCGGAGCCTCGGTGTCCACGTCGGACGGCCATCACGCGGGGACGCTCCAGCGGGTCGTTGTCGACGCCGAGAGCTGGGATCCTCGCGCGCTCATCGTCCGCGAGACCAACTGGTTCTCCGGGAGGACGTTCGCCCCCGGAGCCGGGATGATGGTCGCCGAGGTGATCGTTCCCCTCAACGCGATCGACGAGGCAGGTCCTGACGGGATTCGCCTGACGCTCGACAAGCGAGCGACCAGAGCGCTCCCGCCGTATCTCAGCTACCAGTACAAACCGCTCGAGCGAGGCGACGGCCTGGGTTACGCGGCGGCGCTGGTCGGTGGCTCGCTCGGGGTGGGACCGATGTTCCCGATGCTCCAGGAGACGGCTGACAAGCCGGAAGGGCAGATCGAGATCCGGCACGGTGAGAACGTGATGATCGGCCATGGTGGAGACAAGCTCGGCACCGTTGAGGACGTGCTCTTCGATGAGGGGGAGCTGGTCGGAATCGTGGTCCGCGCTCGAGGGTTCTTCGCGCATGACGTGGTCGTGCAGGTGCGATTTCTCGATCGCAGCGACGACATGGCGCTCTTTCTGCGCATGACGCCGGAAGACGTCAAGCGGCTCTCGGAGGCCTCGCCCGAACCCGGGGTCTAAATCAAATCGGCAGCCGTCCCATGTATCCCGTGTCACGGGGGTGCCAGAAGCCGATCCGCTCCTCGCCGAGCCGCCAGCACAGGTAGATCGGGGCGTCGTCTCGAACCGAGGCGAAGTCGACGAGCCCCGTATCGGGGTCGCGAAGGATCACGCCGAGCGCCTCGATCTCAGCGGAAAGTCGCTGGGCGTCGTGAAACGGTCCCGAAGCCTTCATCGCCGCAGACGCGGAGCCGTTGGACGAGAGCGGAGGGTGTTCCTGCTCGCCTCCCTGGGCCAGCGCGGAACGGTGGGCGCTCCGCAGCGCGATGAGCAACGTCGTCAGACGCGGGAGGAGCTCAGACGCCTCGGCGTGCGTGAAAACGCGTTCCATTGGCAGGAACCATGCCAGACCCGCCCGCCGGCGTCGAGGTCAGTAGATGCCGAGCTCGAGCTGGGCCTCGTCGGAGGCCATCGTGCGCGGATCCCAGGGCGGCGTCCACACCAGGTTGATGTGCACGTCGCGCACGCCCGGAAGCGGCGCGCAGACCGCATGCGCCTGGGTCTCGATGATCGGACCCATCGGGCAGTACGGGGTCGTGAGGGTCATGTCGATGGTGAGCAGCCCGTCATCGTCGATGGCGGTGCCGTAGATCAAGCCGAGCGACACGATGTCGATACCGATCTCGGGGTCGTACACCTCGCTGAGCGCTGCGCGAATGAGCGCGTCCGACGCTTTCGCTTCCTTCAGCGGGGCGGGTTCGGTGGTCGAAACCGGTTCCGTGGTGCTCATTGCCCGTTCCTCGATGCTTGAGCCGCCGTTGCGGTGGTTGCCGTAAGCCCCTCGAGGAGCGCATTCCACACGAGCGTTGCGCACTTGACCCGCACGGGGTATGCGCGCACACCGCGAAGCGCCTCGAGATCGCCGATGTCGTCACTGTCCGATCCCGACGAGCCGTCGCCGGTGAGCATCGCGCGAAAGCGCTCGGCGAGCGCTGCCGCGCCTTCAACACTCATGCCCGTCACGGCCTCGCAGAGCATGCTCGCGGACGCCTGGCTGATCGAGCATCCGCGGCCCATGAAACCGATTGCGGCGACGGTCCCATTGTCCAGGCGATAGCTGAGGTCGATCTCGTCGCCACACAGCGGGTTGTTGGCCTCGATCACGCGATCCGCAGGATCGACCGCCTGATGGTGGCGAGGATTGCGATAGTGGTCGAGGATGATCTCGCGATACAGATCGTCGTCGACGGGCGTGGAACCGACTGCCATAGCACCATCGTAGTCCAACGGTTCGCGCCCAAAACCTGAGAATGGAGACATGGCTCGCACTGACGTCCTCGCGCGCACCGGGAAAGGAAGAGCCGACCCGGCGTTCTGGCTGCTTGTCGGTCAGCTGATCATGTTCATCGGCGTGGCTGCGATCTTCCCGGTCGCCCCGCTCTACGTGGCGCATCGTGGCGGCAATTCCGTTGCTGTGGCGATCTTCATCGCGGGTCCGCTGGTCGCGACCACGCTCGTCCAGGTCCCGGCGGGGCGGCTCTGTGATCGCTGGGGGCGCAAGCCATTTCTCATCCTGCCGCGGCTGGTCTACGCGATTCTGGCGTTCTTCCTGTTCTTCAACATCGGGACGCTCCCGGTGCTCACCGCGTTCCGCATCGGCATGGGCGCCTGCGCCGGCGCGTACGTGCCTGCGCTGCGCTCAGCGCTCACCGACCTCAGCGTCCCGGAGAAACGCGCGCAGCGCTTTTCGCAGCTTCAGGCGTACGAGATGGTGGGGCTGCTCGTCGGTCCCCTCATCGGCGGCGCGGCCGCTTTGTGGCGCGACTCCGCCGTGTTCGGGATCACCGGGCTCGCGATGTTCATCGGGCTCGGCCCGATGCTTCGGGTGCCCGAAACGCGCGCCGAGCCAAGCACTTCCGTGGTCAAGAAGGAGCGCTTTCGCTGGTGGCGCATCCGCGGCATCGTGGTGCCGATCGCGGCGCTTTTCGCGGTCGGGACGATCTGGTCGATGTACGACGTGGTGTGGCCGCAGTACCTCGCTGCGCGTGGTCAGGACCCGTTCATCATCGGGCTGTCCGTGAGCCTGTTCGCGCTGCCGATCCTCCTCCTGGCGCGAGCCGGCGGGCGGTTGGCGGATCGCGCGGATCGGCGAAAGCTGGTCACGGCGGGGCTGGTGGTCGTCGCCGCGTGCGCGGCGACCTATCCCTTCCTCCACATCCTGGCCGTGATCCTCACTGTCGGCGCAATCGAGGCCGTTGCCACGGTGATCCTCGAGCCCAGCCTTTTCGCGGTCATCGGGGACAGCACACCGGAGACGAATCGGGGGCGCGCCATGGGTATCGGCGGTCTGTACCAGTTCAGCGGCATGGCTTTTGGCGCGGCTGTCCTCGGCTCGCTCTACGGCCTCAACGCGGGCCTCCCGTTCTGGTGCGGCAGCGGCATCCTGCTCTGCGGCGCGCTGATCTGCGCAACGTGGCTGCCTCGGCGTCCGCCGACATCGGCGCACGTGCCCCAGCCCGTCGCGTTCCAGATCCTCGAGCGTGAGCAGGCGTAGCGCTGCCGTGAGTCCGCGTCCCGCGCAGTCATCTCCGGCAGGCCGCCGCCTGCTCCTCGGACATGGTGCGTCGGGGACCGCGGAATCGATGCGGCCATGGGTGACGGAGCTCGTCAAGCATGGGATTCAAGGAACGGCGCTGAACCTGCCGAAGTCCAGCAACGACCGCGCCATCGGCGTGTTCCGCGATGCCCTTCAGGAACAACCTGGCGCCGCCATCGGGGGCCACTCGTACGGGGGCCGCATGGCGAGCATGCTCGCCGCCGAACAGCCTGTGAGCGCGCTCGTGCTCCTCAGCTATCCGTTGCACCGGCCTGGACATCCCGATGAGTTGCGCACCGCGCACTGGCCGCGGATCGAATGCCCCGTTCTGCTGCTCTCCGGAGACCGCGACCCATTCGCGACCATCGACCTATTGCGTCGAGAGGTGAGCCTGCTCCGTGACGCGGAGCTCGTGGTCTACCCGGGTCAGCGTCACGGGTTGCTGCCTGTTCGTGTCGAGGCCGCCGCGCGCATCGCGGCATTCCTGGTCAGCCGGACCTAGCGCCGGCCATCAAGCGCGCCGCGCCTGCGGCTAAACCCGAAAGACCCTGCGAACCTCACCGAGGCCTTCGCCGAGCGCGTCGATCTCCTCGTGCGTCGTGTAGAGATACACCGACGCGCGTGCCATCGACGGGACGTCGTATCGAGCCATGAGCGGCTGGGCGCAGTGGTGTCCCGCCCGAACCGCGATGCCGCGGCGGTCGAGGATCGTGCCGACATCGTGCGCGTGAACGTCCGCGAGGTTGAAGCTCACCACGCCGCCGCGGGCTTCAAGATCACGCGGGCCGAATATCGTGATATCGCCAACCTCGTCCAGAACATCGAGAAGGTGGCGGGTGAGCGCCAGCTCGTGCGCATGGATACGGTCAAGCCCGATGCCGTCCAGGTAGTCGCACGCGGCGGCGAGGCCGACCGCGCCGGCGACGTCCGGAGTGCCGGCCTCGAACTTGTGCGGCACGGTGTTCCACGTGCTCCGCTCGAGCGTGACGCGGCTGATCATGCTGCCGCCACCGAGAAAAGGCGGCATCCGCTCGAGCAGCTCGGGGCGTGCCCAGAGGACGCCGATTCCCATCGGACCGCACATCTTGTGGCCGCTGAAGGCGATGAAATCGCAGTCGAGCTCGCGCAGCCGAGACGCGCATGTGCGGGACGGACTGGGCCGCGTCGAGACACACGAGCACTCCCGCGGCGTGCGCGCGTTCGGTGATGGCGCGAATATCGTTGACAGTGCCGAGGACATTGGATTGATGCCCGATCGCCACGAGGCGTGTCGGCGCCGCGAGCAGCTCGTCCAGCGTGCTCAAGTCGAGACGCCCGTCCGCGTCGATGTCAATTGCGGCGAGCGTGAGACCACGGCGCTCCGCGGCGAGCTGCCACGGCACGATGTTGCTGTGATGCTCCATCACGGTCACGACAATGCGGTCACCCGGCTCGAGCAGCTGCGTCGCGTATGAGGACGCGACGAGGTTGATCGCCTCGGTGGTGTTGCGCACGAAGACAAGACCTTCCGCCGGCGCGTCGATGAAGGCCGCGACCCGGGCCCGCGCACTTTCGAAGGCGTCCGTGGCCTCGTTGCCGAGGGTGTGGACTCCGCGATGCACGTTCGCGTTGCTGCTGGCGTAGTACGCGTCGATGGTGTCCACAACCGCCTTCGGCTTCTGCGACGTCGCAGCCGAGTCGAGATAGACCAGCGGATGCGTCCCGACCGTGCGCTCGAGGATTGGAAAGTCGGCGCGGATGCGCGCGACGTCGAGCGCGGTGTCGGTGGCGATCCGCGTGCTCACGTTGCGGCGACTTCGTCGCTGAGCGCTATCCGGAGCAGGCCGTCGCCGGTCGCCTCGATGCGATGCACGCGCACCGGCTCGACGGCGGGAAGCGAGAGGGGCTCACCGGTGCGAAGGTCGAAGCTCGACCCGTGGAGCGGGCACTCGATGACGCAACGCTCGATGTCGAGGTCACCCTCGCTGAGCGACGCTTCTGCGTGGCTGCACGTGTCATCAAGCGCGTAGAACGTGCCTTCGACGTTGAAGATCGCAACAGGGGTCTCGTCGATTTCCACTCGCGCGGCGCACCCCGGTGGGATGTCGCCGGTTCGGGCCACGTCGACCCAGCCGTCACTCACTGGATGTCCGCCGCGACCCCGGCGACCGTGCCGCCGGCAATCTCCGCGTCGAGCAACCTTCCGGCCAGCTCGGCGAACCCGCGATGCGGGACGCGGTCGAGGACATCGTCCATGAAGCCGCGGACGATCAGCGAGCTCGCCTCCTCCGGCGGCACGCCGCGCGCCATCAGGTAGAAGCGCTGATCCGAGTCGATGTGACCCGCGGTCGCGCCGTGACCGCATTTCACGTCATTGGCCTGGATCTCCAGGCGTGGAATCGAGCTCGGCCTTTGCGCCCTGGCTCAACAGCAGGTTGCGGTTGGCGACGTACGCGTCCGTGTGCACCGCTGTGGGCGCCACCTCGATCATCCCGCCGTATACCGACCGGGCGTGATCGCGGACAGCCACCTTGAGGAGCAGGTTGCTCCGCGTCTCGCGGCCGCGATGCGCCTGGAGCGACTGATGGTCGAAATGCTGCGTGCCGTCACCGAAGCAGATACCGAGCACGTCTGCCTCGCTGCCGACGCCGTCGAGCATCACTTCCCACCATGCTTTCTGCAGGCGGGCTCCGAGGGTGACCCCCATGAATCGCAGCTTTGCGTTCGGCGTCGAGCATCGCGCGTTGCAGCGCGATGTGCCAGACGCCCTCACCCCACTGCTGCACGGTGTCGTAATCGAGCCGAGCGTCGCGCGCGGCGGACAGGATCACCATGGCGTCACTGAGCAGCGCTGCAGGACCTGTCGGTGAGGCGTACGCGTCGATGACCGTCAGTGCACTGCCTTCGTCGAGCACGACGACGGTGGACGGGAATACCGCGCGGTCGCCCCGGCCGCCGGGTGGGCGATCCAGACCGGCACGAGCGCCTCGACACCGCGGGGGACGTAGACGAAAACGCCGCCCTGCCAGAGCGCATTCCAGAGAGCGCCGAACTTCGACTCGTCCACACGAACCGCCGCGAATGCGCGCTGCACGAGCTCCGGATGCACGAGCGCCGCCTCCTCGAGGGTGGTCACGATGATTCCCTGGGCGAGCAGCGTGTCCGCTCCCTCGATGGGATTCGCCACCGGGGAATCGATGATGAATGCCGCAGTCGGTGCGGCCTGGTCGCGTTGCGCACGCATCGCCGTCGACGACCGCGGTGTCGACGCTGTCGATCGGCGTGAAACGCTCGGGGTGGAGTGCCGAGATATCCGTGCGCCGCCAGTCCTCGTCACGCTGTGACGAAGGCATGGGGATCGCCTCGTAGGCGTCCCAGGCGATGCGGCGGCGCGCCGCCAGCCACGCCGGCGATGACTCAGCTCGCGCTGCCGCGACCTCTTGCCCGAGCGCCGCTGCGGGCGAATCGGCCAGCGGGGTCGTCACCCGATCGCGCCCTCCATGGAGAGGGCGAGCAGACGGTTGAGCTCGACCGCGTACTCCATCGGCAGCTCCTTGACGAAGGGCTCGAAGAATCCGTTGACGATGAGCGCCGTCGCGTCCTGCTCGGGGATGCCGCGCGATGGTCAGGTAGAAGATCTGATCCTCGCCGACCTTGCTGACGCTCGCCTCATGTCCGATGGTGACGTCCGGGTTGTCGATGTCCATGTACGGGTACGTGTCGCTGCGCAACTCCTCGTCGAGGAGCAACGCGTCGCAGCGGACGCTGACCTTGACGTTGTGCGCCTTGGGCAGCACCTTGATGTGACCGCGATACGACGTGCGCCCGCTGCCCTTGCTGATCGAGCGCGACACGATGTTGCTGGTGGTGTTCGGCGCGACGTGGATCGCCTTGCTGCCCGCGTCCTGGTGCTGGCCGCTGCCGGCGAACGCGGCGCTCATGACCTCGGCGTGCGCGCCCTCGCCCATCAGGTACATCGACGGGTACTTCATGGTGACCTTGGAGCCGAGGTTGCCGTCGATCCACTCGACGGTGGCGTTCTCGTTGGCGATGGCCCGCTTGGTGACCAGGTTGTACACGTTGTCCGACCAGTTCTGGATCGTCGTGTAGCGGATTTTCGCGCCCTGTGCGCGATGAGTCTCCACCACCGCGCGTGCAGCGAGTCGCTCGAGTAGTTCGGGGCGGTGCAGCCCTCGATGTAGTGGACGAGGAACCCTCGTCGGCGATGATCAGGGTCCGCTCGAACTGGCCCATGTTGTCGCTGTTGATCCGGAAATAGGCCTGGAGCGGGATATCGACGCTTGCACCCCCTTCGGGACGTAGACGAACGAGCCGCCCGACCACACGGCGCTGTTGAGCGCCGCGAATTTGTTGTCGTTCGGGCGGGATGACCGTGCCGAAGTAGCTGCGGAACAGTCTCCTCGTGCTCGCGCAGCCCCGTGTCGCAGTCGCTGAAGAGCACGCCCTGCTTCTCGAGATCCTCGCGGATGCTGTGGTAGACGACCTCCGAGTCGTACTGCGCGCTCACGCCGGCGAGGAAGTTGCGCTCCGCCTCGGGGATCCCGAGGCGGTCGAAGGTTTGCTTGATCGAGTCGGGGACGTCGTCCCAGCGACCGGCTCATCTCCTCGACGGGCTTGACGTAGTAGTAGATATTGTCGAAGTCGATCCCGGAGAGGTCGGCGCCCCAGTTGGGCATCGGCCGTTTGCGGAAATGGTCGAGCGCCTTGAGCCGGAATTTGAGCATCCACTCCGGCTCGCTCTTGTGCTGCGAGATGGCCGCGACAACCTCGGGCGAGAATCCCTTCGCGGTCCGGAACACCGAGACGTCGACGTCGTGAGAAGCCGTACTGGTAGTCCTTGGTCAGCTCTTTCGCCTGGATCGCCATCGCGTAATCTCCTACGCCGTGGCGGCTACGCGGTCCGAGAAGGGTTCGTAGCCCTCGCGCTCGATCTGTCGCGCAAGGTCCGCACCGCCGGAGGTGACCACGACGCCCGTCATGCAGGACGTGCACCCGATCCGGGTGAAGATGTCTCGAGGATGCGCGGTAGTAGTGGGTGATCAGCGAGGACGCCCATGCTCCGGTCCCGCCAGAGGCGCATGACGCCCTCGGCGACGGTGCGCAGCGCGTCGACGTCGAGCCCGGAGTCGGTCTCGTCGAGGATCGCGAGCTTGGGACGCAGCATGGCGAGCTGGAGGATCTCCGTCCGCTTCTTCTCGCCACCCGAGAACCCGTCGTTGATGTAGCGGGAGCGGAAGCTCTCGTCGATCTTCAGCTCCTGCATCTCGCCGCTGAGACGGTTGAGGAACTCCCGCGCCGGCATCTCCTTGCCCTGGGCGCGCAGCGCGGCGCGGAGGAAGTTGACGGTGGTCACGCCGGGGATCGCGATCGGGTTCTGGAAGCAGAGGAAGAGCCCGAGCCGGGCACGCGGCGTCGGCGGTGAGCGGGAGCAGATCCTCGCCACCGAAGGTGGCGGAGCCGCCGGTCACGACGGTACTTGGGATGGCCCATGAGCGTGTACGCGAGGGTGCACTTGCCCGACCCGTTCGGACCCATGAGCGCATGGATCTCGCCCTGCGCCACCTCGAGGTCGACGCCTTTGAGGATCTCCTTGCCCTCGACTGTCGCGTGGAGGCCGGAGATCGAAAGGACCGTTTTGCTCATCGGCCCGGCTCTGGGGCCGGCGCCATCGAGTCGATCAGCGACTGATCGGCCACGAGCTCGGCGAGCGTGGTCTGGCTGAGCACCGCGTCGATGCTCTGCTTGAGGCGCATCCAGAGCCGCGTGACGCGCACTCGCCCTCGCGCTGGCATGTGCCGCTGACGTAGCTGTGCGAGACGCACTCCACCGGGGAGACCTCGCCCTCGATCACCGTGACGACGTCAAGCACGCTGATCTGCTCGGCCGGCCGGGTGAGCGCATAGCCGCCGTGGACGCCGCGCGTGCTCTCGACGAGCCCGCCGCGGCGGAGTTGCGAGGCGAGTTGCTCGAGATACGCGAGCGGCAGGTGCTCGACGCGAGCCACCTCGGCGATGCTCAGAGGACCGGCGCCATACGCCTTGGCGAACTCGGTCATCATCCGCAGCCCGTAGTGGGCCTTGGAACTCACCCGCATCGAAAACGAGGCTGCGGCTGGGGCGCTGGGATCGGATGTGTGCCGGTGCGAGGCGCCTCGCGCCGGGCTCGAGAGAATCCCGACTGTCATGGTCAGAATTATACCCGACCCGCCCTTCGTTCGAGAAGGATCCGGCCACCGCTGCGATATTCTCGCCACGCGGTGAAGCCACTCCCCCACGCTCGTTTGCCGATCCTGCTGGCGACTTCGGCTGCCCTGCTCGCTGCCTGCGGCGGGTCGTCGAGCTCGAACACGCCGACGCCGACGCCGCTGCCGGTTGCCCAGATCCAGGCGCGCTACACGCTGGCAGCGACCCATTACAACTCGGGTGAGGAGCAGATCGCCAGTAGCGAGAACGCAGCCTGCGACGCCGGAAGCGCCACCGTGTCACTCAAGAACTGCCAGACGGCCTTGAGCAGCCAGCGCCAGCTGACGATCGCCTACGACAACGCGCTGCGGGCGATCCCCTTCAGCGGGAACGCCGCCACCGAGTCAGGACGGCTGCTGGGAGACGACGCCGCTATCGAGAAGCTGCTCGAGCAGGCCGCCACCGCCCCGGCCATCAGCGTGATCGCCACGCTCCAATCGCAGGTGATCCCGCTCCTCGCCACCGCCGCCACCGACGCCACTGCGCTGCGAACCGCGATCGGACTGACCGCACCCGCCTAGCCCGCGACCGCCGTGGCGGCACCCGCCCGTACTCGCGCCACCGCTCGACCGATCGCCGCTGCCGCTGCGTCCACGTCTTGCGTCGTCGTCGAGCGGCCGGTCGTGCAGCGAAGGGCTCCGGCGGCGAGTTCGTCTGGATAGCCCATCGCTCTGAGCACGTGCGACGGGAGGGGCGCGCCGCTGGCGCAGGCAGAGCCGGCCGACGCTTCGACGCCGTCCATGTCGAGTGTCGCGAGCAGCACGTCACTGCGGACGCCAGGGAAAGCAAAGGTCGCAAATCCGGCCGCCTTCACCGAGTCCGCGGCGGAGACGACGGCATCGGGCGCTTGCTCGCGGACCGCGGCGACGAGTTGTCGACACAACGCTGTCTGGCGGGCGCCCTCCTCATCGCGAACGCGATCGGCAAGCGCCGCGGCGGCGGCGAAGCCGACGATCCCCGCGACGTTCTCGGTGGCGCTGCGTCGGTTGCGCTCCTGTCCGCCACCGGTGTTCTGGGCAGTGAGCACGACCCCGTGGCGGATCCACAACGCGCCAACTCCCTTGGGGCCATACAACTTGTGCGCCGACAGGGACAACAGGTCGACACCGAGGTCAGCCGGATGGAGCGGGATCCGGCCGAAGGCCTGAACTGCGTCCGTGTGAACGAGCGCCCTCGGGTTGCGACGATGCACCGCGTCCGCGACCCCGGCGATGTCCTGGATCGTGCCCGTCTCGTTGTTGACGAACATGACCGAAACAAGCACGGTCTCGGGCGTGACCGACTCGGCAACGGCCTCTGGGTTGACACGGCACTCGCGGTCGCATCCAACGATCGTGACCCTTGCCATCCCCGTCTCCTCGAGGTGGCGCGCCGTCTCGAGGACGGCGTCGTGCTCGATCGCACTGACGACGATATGCCTGCCCCGCTCGGCGCCCCAGCGCTCGAGCACACCGCGGATCGCCAGGTTGTCGGCCTCCGTGCCGGAGCCGGTGAAAACGATCTCGCGCTGCGCGCAGCCGAGCACCGCGGCGATGCGATCCCGTGAGCGGTCAACGGCTGCGCGCGCAGCCCGGCCTGAACTCGTGCACCGAGGACGGATTACCCTGCGTTACCGTCAAGTACGGCAGCATCTCGTCGAGCACCTCGGAGGTCAGCGGTGTCGTGGCCGCGTGGTCGAGATGGATGCGGCGTCATGACGGGGCGGCAGGCGCCGCGATGGCCAGCCGGACGCGCGCGATGACGGAGTCGGTGAAGCCGGTTGTCGAAGCCTGGCCACCCAGGTCGGACGTGGCGATACCGGCGCGCAGCGTGTCGAACACGGCGTCACGGATCACTGTCGACGCACGCTTACAGCGCGGGTCCGTGGCGAAACCGAGGAGCGCCGACGCCGCGAGGATCATGGCCATGGGGTTGGCGACGTTCTTGCCCTCGAGACTCGGCGCAGTGCCATGGGGGGCCTCGGCCATCACCACCGAAGGAACGAGCGGGTCATCGCCGAAACCAAGCAGCAACAACTCCGCGCCGGCGATGCTGCCGAAGAGCGGCAGCACCAGATCGCTCAGGCAGTCGCCGTCGCGGTTGAGGGCCGGGATCACCAGTGCGTCGCCCGCGCGGCTGAAGAGCAACGCGTACGTGGCGTCGATCAACTGCGGCTCGTAATCCACCTCAGGATGGCGTCCCGCTGCGGCGTCGAGCTCCTCCTTGAACATGCCCTCGTAGATTCGCGACACGGTGAACTTGGGGCCGCCGAACACGCGGGCATGCGTGCGAGCCGCATGGACGAACGCGAACTCCGCAACCGCCCGGCACGTCGCACGCGAGATGTGCTCGGTGCGGTACGCAATCTCGTCGCCGTCCTGATCCTCGCGCCACTCCTTGGCGTTGTAGGCGTCGTCCACCGCCATGCGCACGATGCTGATCGGCGCGCTGACCCCCGCGATGCCGGCCACGCCTGGAATCCGCTGACCGGTGCGCAGGATCACGCGTCCGCCGACACGCTCGCGGAGCAGTGCATTCGGACTCCCGACGTCGGTGCGATCGGTCGGCGTCACGGTGGCGGCCTTCAGCCCGAAGCCTGCCGCGCGCATCGCATCCGCGGACTCTCCGACCACCGCGTTCGCCGTCTCGCGCCGATGCGCGAGTGAGAGGTCAAACGTCTGCAGCTCGAGCTCGACCTTGATCACGTCCGGGTGGATCACCCGGAGCGCCTCGTCGAGGAGTTCCTGGCCCGTCTGGTCGCCACGGAGAACGACGATGGTGGTCACGGGCAACAGCGTACGTCGCCACCTGGACGCGGCGACCGGTCCCCGCGATGCCATCATCGCCGCGTGGCGAACTCGGTGACCGCGCGAGACGAGGAACAGCAGGAGCAGCGCCGGCCGGGCGCGGTCCTCTACGTCTACACGTGGGACCTGGCGCTCGCCATCCTCGCCCTCTTCGTGACGCTGGCGCCGTTCGCGGGTGCCGTGGAGAGCAGTTCCGGCGCCAAGGCGCTGCCGTTCGCGGCGCAGATCATCGAGGCGGTGGCGTATGCCGCGTTCGCTGCGACGTTGATCATCCTCGCTTCACTGCTGACGCGCCGTCACGCCTGGATCCGCACGGTGCAGATCGGCACCTTCGTCACGCAGATTGCGCTGGCGGCCGTTTCCGAGGTGGTGCTGGCAGTCTCGGGCAACAGTGCGGGCCTGCCCGGGTTGCTCGGCACGCTCATCCTCGCGCTCCTCGACGTGCTGGCGATCGTGATCATGACCGACCGTCGCGTGGTGAGCTGGTACGACAAACGGTCGGCGATTCCGGTCTACGTGTGGGCAACGCTGGGGATCTGGGTCGCCGGGAGCAGCGTCAACATCGTGCTCGACGCGGTGTTCCACTGACCGCGACGCGGTCGTGCGCGTTGCGTCAGACGTAGGTCAGCAGGTCCTCGACGATCTCCACGAGCTCGTCGTGGCGAACCGGCTTCATCATCACCGCGGCGGCGCCGAGTTGCTGGGCGCGCTCGCGGGCGCCGATATCGCCGGCGGCGGTGAGGATCACGACACCGGCGCGAGGATGCTCCGGCGCAAATCGGATCGCCTGAAAGAGCTCGAGGCCGTCAGTGTCCAGGGTCGCATCGAGGATGAGCACGTCCGGCTCGAATGTCGGCAGCTCCGCGCGCACTTCGCGAACGGCTTTCGCCCAGTGGACGTCATGACCGAGCACGGTGAATCGATTGATGATCTGCTGTGCGACGGCGGCCTCATCCTCGGCGACCAGGATGCGGGCGCGGGCTGTCGGCATCGCCGCGCATCGTAGGGAAATGACGTGTCCGTGTGCCTGCCTTCGTCGCCTCGGTGCGGCCGCGTACACTGGCGCCGGCGATGCCGTTGCCACCTCACGTCCTGCTCGGCACTGAACGTTCCCGTCGCGGGCGTTTCGACGGAAACCGCTTCACTCGCTGGCTGCACCGTCCGGACCGCCGGCCCGCAGCTGCCGTAGCGGCAACCCCTGCCGCGGCACCGGCGGCTGCCGCCCCTGCCGAGACAAAGGTCGACGCCGGGACCCGAGCGTTCTGGGCCGGGAGCGAGACCGCCAACGTCACCTCGCGAAGGGCCGCAGCACTCGTCGACGCGCACGAACGTGGGCGGGCGCCGGCCGGATCGCGACCCCCGGGAAACCCGGCATTCAGCGAAGCGCTCTTCGTCGAGCTGATGCGGGCGAACCAGTATCGGCGCGCCTTCTCGCTGTTGAGCGAGGACTGCCAGCTCAGCTGGGGCTCGCCCGAAGCGTTTGCCGAGGCGCAGGGAGCGTCCGCGATGCGCCGCCTTCGCGGCGTGAGCGTCAAGGAGGTCCGCTACCTTCCCGAGTGGACGGAGACGTCGCGCGGCCGGACGTATCGCGATGTCGCGGAGCTCGACGTCGAATACGAGGTTGGCGACCCCGAGCCGATCGCGCGGATCCGCCGGGTGGTGCATCTCGTTCCCGGCGGGGGCCGCTGGCGCTCGATCTGCTACCCCATGTAACAGCGAGTTACCAAGGGCCGCAGCCCCAGCCGGGCGTGGGACAATCCGTCGGTGCACGCCGCAGCCACTCGCTCCCAACCGGGTCCCCTGGAGCGGACGTGTCTGGAAATCGCTCGCGTTGAGCGTGAGGCTGCCTTTCGTCGTGAGCGGATCTCACGCACGCGTCTCCGGGTTCGCGAGGCAGATGTGCTCATCGACCTCATCGAGGAATGCCGGCTCCGGTCCTTCCGCCTGATCCCGGCACCGCTGTGGAGTGCCGTCGTCCGAGCAGTCGGCGCCGTGGACCCCGGGCTCCGCGACCGTCTCGGCATCGACCGCGACCCGGACCATGTCGCGGACGTCCTCTTCGAAGCTCAGGAAGTGCTCCTGATGCGCGCGCTGGAATCGCGCCGCCCGAGGCTCGCTCCGATCATCCCGCTCTTCGGGGATCGGAACCGAACCGTCGCCGCGGGCTGACGAACCCACGACGTGACCTGGGAGGTCGCGGTCGCCGGCACCTTCCACAACGACGACCTGACCACTCCGGCAGGCCGGCGGGACGCCCTCGGTGGGTCTGCCGTGTACTTCCCGCTCGCCGCGTCTCGCTACGCGCCGGTCCATGTCAACGGGATCGTCGGCTCCGACACCGCGGCTGAGTTCCGGCGGATCCTCGCCCACCCACGCATCGACCTCGACGGCATGGTCGTCAGCGATTCGCGGACATTTCGCTGGCACGCGGTGCACGACTTTCAGCGCTGGGTCACGTCCGACGAGTCGTCCGAGCCAGGGTGCGACCCCGAGTGGGAGCCCGTTCTGACGGAGCGCTCCCGCCGGTCCGAGGTGTTCTTTGTCGCGAGCATGGACCCGACCCTCCAACGAGCCGTGCTCGAGCAGTCAGCAGCCGCGCTGATCGGCGCCGATTCGATGACCGAGTTCATCGAGACCCGCCGCGAGGACGTGCGATGGCTGATCGAGCGTGTCGACATCCTGTTCCTCACGGCGACCGAGCTCGCGGCGCTCACCGGGGACGACGACTGGCAGGTGTCCGCCTCCGGCCTCTGTGGCACGGGCCGGCTGAGAGCCGTTGTGGTGAAGCACGGACCGCGTGGGGCGGCCTGCGTGACGGCCTCCCACATCGTCGAGCTGCCGGCGGCCCCGGTCCCCGAGGTCATGGACCCCACCGGCGCGGGCGACGCCTTGGCAGGGGGTTTCCTCGGGTTCGTCGCCAAGGCCGAGCGCAGCGATGACACGACGTTCGCCGCCGCGCTCGTAGAGGGGATCCGCTGCGCAGCCGAGGCAATCATCGACTTCGGCACCGGTGGGCTGACCGCGACGCTCGCCGTATGATCGCGGGCGAATGGCAACGCGGCCGCGCGATCTCGGAACCCCGATCGATCGCAACCTCGCCCTCGAACTAGTCCGTGTCACCGAAGGCGCCGCGATGGCGGCCGCCCGGCACATGGGGCGGAACCAGAAAGAGCAGGCGGATCAGGCTGCCGTCGAACTCGATGCGACGGAGCCTCGGCTTCGTCGACATGGATGGCGTCGTCGTCATCGGTGAAGGCGAGAAGGACGAGGCACCGATGCTCTACATCGGCGAGCAGGTCGGAAACGGCAATCCTCCGGCCGTGGACGTGGCCGTCGATCCGATCGATGGCACCCGCCTGGTGGCCCGCGGCATTCCCGGAGGCATCGCGACCGTGGCGCTTGCCGAGCGCGGCTCGATGTTCCACACCCACCTCCACTACATCGAGAAGCTGATCGTGGGACCGGCCGCCGCCAAGGTCATCGACATCACGGCGTCGGTGACGCAGAACCTGAAGCGCATCGCCAAGGCCGAGGACCGCCGCGTCGAGGACCTCACCGTCGTGGTGCTCGACCGCGAGCGCCACGAGACCCTCCTCGACGAGATCCGAACCGCCGGTGCCCGAGTGAAGCTGATCATGGACGGCGACGTCGCGGCCGGGCTCATGGCGGCGATGGAGCACCGCACCGGTATCGACGTGCTGATGGGCATCGGCGGCGCCCCAGAGGCCGTGCTGGCCGCATGTGCCATCAAGTGCGTCGGCGGCGGGATGCAGGCGCGTGTCTGGGTCGGCGAGAACGAGCGGAGCGTCGAGGAGCGCGAAGGCAAGCACGCCGGTGACGTCCTCGAACTGGACGACCTCGTCGCCGGCGACAACGTCTTCTTCGCTGCCACCGGGATCACCGCCGGCGAGCTTCTCGAGGGCGTTCGGTTCCTCGGTGAGGATCGCTGCCACACGCAGAGCCTGGTCATGCGCTCGTACTCGGGCACGGCCCGCTACATCGACGCGGAGCACAACCTCGCAAAACTGCGCCGGCGCCGCGATCCGGTCGAGCTGGCATCCAAGGGGGAGCTCAGACCGTCTGACGGTTGACCCGGGAACCGCTCTTTCACTGGCACGTTATGACCGAAGTGCCAGAATCGAGGAGCGGTATGAAGGTGCGATTTCGCCCGAGCACGAACCTGATGCGCTGGTTCACGCCGGGGCTTCACGTCGAAGCGCTGGTTGCTGCTCCTGTTCGTGGCGGTCGTGATGATCAGCCTGGCAGCGGGCTACCTGCTGCGCGATCTCTACAGCGCATCCATCGAGTTCCCGCCGTGGGTACAGGACGCCACGCTCCAGTTCCTCCCGCGCCTGATCCGCGCCTTGTTCTTCGCGCTGGTCGGCGTCGGGCTCATCGTGCTCGCGTTCTACAAGCTCAGCCAGTCGATCCTGGGGCCGTTCCTTCCCGGGCGCGGCAGCACGGATCGTGGCCTCGCCGAGCAGCTGTACAAGTTCCGCTCGCTCGCCAAGGGACCCCGACTGGTCGCGATCGGTGGCGGCACCGGGCTCTCCGCGCTGCTCAGAGGCGTGAAGAAATACACCGGCAACATCGTGGCGATCGTCACCGTCGCGGACGACGGCGGGTCGAGCGGACGGCTCCGCGAGGAATACCGCGTACTCCCACCAGGTGACATCCGGCAATGCCTGACAGCGCTTGCAGAGACCGAGCCACTGATGACCGAGCTGTTCCAGTACCGGTTCGGCGGCGAGGGTGCACTTGCCGGCCACTCCTTCGGGAATCTCTTCATCACCGCGATGGCGGAGATCACCGGCGACTTTGAGCACGCCATCCGCGAGTCAGGACGGGTCCTTGCGGTGCGCGGTCAGATCGTCCCGTCGACGCTTCGCGATGTCGTCCTCTGCGCCACCGCCGGCAGCGAGGTGCAAGTCGGGGAGTCGAAAGTCCCATATGGCGCCGGGCACATCGACCGCGTCTTCCTCGAGCCCGCGGATGCTGAGATCAATCCCGAGGCTGAGACGGCGATCCTTGCTGCTGAACTGATCATCGTCGGGCCTGGATCGTTGTACACGTCGATCCTGCCCAACCTCCTCATCGAGGGAATGGTCGAGGCGCTGCGCGCGAGCCCAGCGGTGAAGGTGTACGTCTGCAACATCGCCGGCCAGCCCGGGGAGACGATGGGTTTCTCGGTGAGCGAGCACCTGAAGACCATCGAGGACCACGTGGGCACGAGCCTCTTCGATTACGTGATCGTCAACAGCAACACGGGGCTGCCGTTGCCGCCTTCCGCAGTCGAGGCCGGCGTGACGCGGGTCGGGTTCGACCGCGACCAGGCGACGCTCCAGCCGGTGAACTACATCCTCGCCGACGTGGCCTCGTCGCAGATCTCCACGCACCATGACCCGGAGAAGCTGTCCAAAGTGATCATGAAGCGGATCTGGCGCTAGTACAGCAGGTCGTGGCGGACGCGATACGCCCACTGGTGTGCGGCGCGTTCCGCGACCGCGTTCCACGCCGCATACCGCGTCCGTCGAATCGGGAGATCCCACGTTCCGACGTACTCGGTGATGTGCTCGCTGAACCCCGACTTGAAGCGATACAGCCCGTACAGCGGGTGCGACGGGTTGAGCTCGCTTGCGGGCGGTACGGCAACCAGGTCATAGGCTTCGATGCCGCGGGCCTTGAGCCAGCGCATCACCTCCCACTGGAGCAGGTGCGGCGCCATCACCGCGGCGTGTTCCTTCGTGGATCCGCCGTCCTTGTACCAGGCCTTGCTGCCGATGTACGTGGCGAAAACACCGGCGAGCACCTCGCCCTCCAGCGACGCAAAGAAGAGCTGTCCCTGTCCCGCGGCCGCGTGGAGCCGCCAGTAGCCGGAGAAGTACTCCTTGCTGCGCAACGTAAAGCCCGCCCGATCGCGCGTTGATGCCATCAGCGAGTACATGGTGTCGATGCTCGCGCCGTCGAGCGGGACCGGCTCGACGATCACGCCACGCCGCTGCGCGAGGCGGATGTTGTAGCGGCATTTCGGCTTGAAGGACGCCAGTAACGCGTCCTCATCCGGCCGGAGGTCGACGATGATCGTCGCCCTGCTGATCTGCACGTCATGGCGCGACTTCTCCAGGCCCATGTCGCGCAACGCTGATGTGGCCGCGTCGCGTCTGCTCGATCTCCGGCTCGACCTTGATCGCAAACGCGGAGCCCGCCGTCGCGCGCAGTCCCTCGAGCACTGCGGGCAACTGTGCGAGTGCGCTCGACGCCAGGCCCTTTCGGCACGTAGCCGAGCACGCCGAGCCCGGGAACGGTGTGCCGGAGTTCGAGCACGGCGATTGCGGGATCAGTCTCGGAGACGAGGTAGTGCGGCGCCCATCGATGCGCGCGCTTGAACTCGCCCCATGCGCGTGTTTGCAGGATCTGACCGCCATCCGGATTCGCTGCCACGAGTTCGTCCCACCGGCCGAGCTCCGCCGGCGTTGTTGCCCTCACCGCCGCAACCGCAACGCAGCTCGGTAGAGGCGGTGCCGCAACGAGCGCACCCCGAAATCCCATGTCCCGGCACGCTCGACGGCCTCCCCGCCGAACGATCGCTTGAACTGCGTGAACCCATCCCACGAATGCGGCGCTCCTTCGGCCGCGGTTTCGCGAGGTGGAGCGATTCCCCAGAAATCGAAGTGATGAGCACCGCTCTCGCGTGCGTCAAGGATCATCTGCCACACCAGCGGCGCCGCAGCCTGGAGCCGGCGTCCGGAGTCCGGGTCGGAAACGGCATGTGCGTAGTAGCGCGTCCCGGAGAAATCGAAGCAGAGCGCGGCGGCAACAGCCTCGCCTTCCGCTTCCGCGAAGTACAGCGCCGCTGCGTGCTCCGGTAGCAGTGTCCGAGCAACAGCGCGGTGATACGACTGCTCCTGACCACGAAATCTCCCCGCAGCCGCACCTTTCTCCTGGAGGCGGAGAAAGATTTCGATGTCACCGGGATCGCTGCTGACGCGAAAGGTCAAGCCGCGGCGTGGCGCCGCATTGATCGCTCCCCGATGGCCGGCGCTCAATCCGCGCCGCAGCGTCGCCTCGTCCGGCGTGAGGTCGAGAACCCATGTCCAGCGCGGCTGTATTGATCGGCTCGGCGTTGGGTGGGACGCCTCGAGCGCAGGCAGCGCAGCCGCTCCTGCCGGCTCTGCGCGCACGAAATCGAGCGAGCGGGCACGCGCGGCATCCACCGCGCCCGCGAACGCTCCAACCATTGCGTCGCCCGACGTTGCGGTGGGTCCGTGTGGCACATAGACGTAGCGAGGAAAGCGCCCAGCACGAATAGCGCCTGCCCACATCCATTCTTCATCACGCGCCCAGATGACTTCATGGCCCAGCGCGATCTGGACGCGCTGCCACAGCGTGCTCTGCAGGAAATGGCCGCCCATGCGCTGCAGCGCGATATCCCAGTCGGCATCGGCAACGCCCGCATGTCCCGACGACGCGTTATGCGACGCTAGCACGGCACTCGACACGATCGATGTTGAGAAAGCACATCGGTTTTCCTTACAATCGCGGCCGTTTCCCCGTCAACACTTTGGAGAGAACGCATGGCCACAGTCGTCACACGCGACGTGCTCGCAAAGCAACTCGCAGATCGTGCAGAAATCACCGTCACCGCAGCGCGCGATGAGGTTCGCTGGTTTTTCGACACAATCGCGCAATCCCTGGAAAAAGGCGACGAAGTTCGCATCCACGGCTTCGGCAACTTCAAGACCGCGCAGCGCGCCGCGCGTCTCGGTCGCAACCCGCGCACCGGCGAGGCGGTCAAGGTTCCAGCCCGCCGCGTGGTTCGTTTCTCCGCCAGCACTTCGCTGTCGAGCGCAGTGAAGGGCGCGAAGGTTTCACGCCGGGCCAAAGCCTGATCCATCAGGTCGGATGATCTGACGCTCGCCGCGCATGCGGCGTCGTCCTGGGTAAGCACGCACGCATGCTACGGGGAGACATGCGAGGATGAGCCCGATGACGCCGGCGCGGCGGGCGCGATGGCCGTGGGTGGTCTGGATCGCGGTGGTTGCCGCGATGCTGATTGCCGCGGCGTCCTTCTTCGTGGTGAAGGTGACCGCACGGCTGCCGGTTGCCGACTGTCCAGATCGACGTGCCTGCGTCGGCCGTGCTCACGGCAAGCCGGCCGGCGACGCCGATTCCTGTTCCCGACCGCAGGCAGTTTCGCCCTGACTGCGAGCATGCCGGGGGAAGTCGCCAGCCACGCGGCTGAGCGTGGTGCGCCCGATCGGGTCGGTTGCGAAAGCGATGACGGCGCTTGTCGTGCTCAACGATCTACCCCTGTCCCCCGGCGCGAACGGACCGTCGCGAGTGATGACCGCGGCGGACGTCACGCTGTACCACCAGGCTGTCGCGGAAGGCGGATCGAATCTTCCGGTGCAAGCGGGCGAGGTGCTCTCCGAACGCGACCTGCTGCTCGCCCTGCTCCTGCCTTCCGCTGACAACATCGCCGAGAGTCTCGCTGTATGGGCGTCAGGGAATCGAACCGCGTTCATCGCAAGCCTCAACGCCACAGCGGCTGCGATGGGTATGCACAGCACCCATTTCGCCGATCCCAGCGGTATCAGCACGAACACCGTGTCCACGGCGAGTGATCTCGTGATCCTTGCCAAAGCGGTCACCGCGAATCCCACACTCGCCGAATTGGTGTCAGTGCAGCAGGCGCGTTTGCCCGACGGCATCGTTCTGCACAACCTCGACATCCTGCTGAGCAAGAGTCCCACGTGGCTCGGGATCAAGACCGGCTGGACCGGCGCCGCAGGCGGGTGCCTGCTGTTCGCCGCGCGCAAGTCCTTCGGCACCACGCCTGGCGTGTCGGTGACCGTGTGGGGGGCGGTCCTGGGCCAGCCGCGGGCGCGTGCATCCGATCCCGCGCATCCCGAGCTGGGGGCAGCCTTCGCCGCCGCCGAGAACGCGTCGGCGGTCGTGCTCAACAGCTACAGCGCCGTGGACCTCAACCAGGCGATGCCGGCAATCACGGGAACGGTCTCGACCGCGTGGGGCGACGCCACGCAGACGGGGCTGCTCGCCAACGCGCAGAGCGACGTGGTGCTCGTCCAGTCGGGAGCGGTGCTGCGGTTCAGCCTCACGAAGCAGTCACCAGCGGTGCCGTTCGGGCCCAGCACGATCGTGGGTCACGTGATCGGTGTGCTGAACCCGACGACGTCGATCACGTGGCGCGTGGTCGCCACCTCCGGCATCAACGCGCCGTCCTGGACGTGGAAGCTCTTCCACTGACGAGGCGGGTCCTACCAGGCGGAGTCGGTACGCTCCGCGGCGTCGTGGAGCGCGGCGAGCACCTCCGCGTCGTGACCGGCGAGGTCGGGCGCTACTCGCAGGCTCTCGACGCGCTCTTTCGCCGTGACCATCTCGAGCTCGTGCAACCCGAGGTTCGACTTCATGGACAGATGGCCCTTGTACGCCTCGAGCGGCGCGCGCCACTTCTGGCGAAGCGCGTGCGGCGACAGCTCGCCGGCCTTGACCATGTACCCCGTTCCGCTGCGCGCAGGGAAGAGCCGGAACCGGAACGCGTTGCGTCCGGCCTTGGCGCATTGCTCGCATCTCCCGTATCGCTCGTCGGGGATCTCCGGGCGCTTGTTGCAGACGCGACACATGCACCGAGGATAACGTGAGGCCGGTGGCTGACGAGACGACGTTGCGCACCGAGCGGCTCCTGCTCCGAGGCTGGCGAGCGGAAGATCGCGCGGCCTTTACGGCGCTGAACGCGGATCCACGGGTCATGGAGTGGTTCCCGGCGCCGATGACCTCGGCTGAGTTCGAACGCGGTTGTGGATCGGATCGAAAAGCAGTTCGAGGAGACCGGCTGGGGGCTCTGGGCCGTCGAGATCCCCGGCGTGGATCCATTCATCGGATTCGTGGGGCTCAGTCCATCGGAAAGCACGCTCGGATTCCCTTCGGTCGAGATCGGGTGGCGCCTGGCCGCGCAGCACTGGGGCAACGGCTACGCCCCGGAGGCGGCGGTTGCAGCACTCAGATTCGGCTTCGAGCACCTCTCCCTCGACGAGATCGTCTCCTTCACGTCGGTCGGCAACGCAAAGTCTCGGCGCGTCATGACCAAAATCGGCATGACGCACAACCCCGAGGACGATTTCGACCATCCGCGCCTTCCAAAAACGTCGCCGTTGTCGCGCCAGGTTCTCTATCGGATCACTGGCGAGGCGTTCGTGGAACGCGATCGACGCCGCTGCGACAGCTGAAGAGAGCGGCGGTCCTCCTGCTTGGAAATGTGGCCTGATCGGTGCGAGAATGGTCACGTGGTCTGGGTGATGCAGCGTCGGTGGTGGGTCCTCGCGGCGGGCTTGGTGCTCTTCCTTGTCGCACGTCTGCTCCCTGGTCAAGGAGGCGGCGTCCCCCTTGGCGCACTGGGGTTCGTGATGATCTATCTGGCACTGCTGGCGGTGCTTCGTGGGATCACCGTGGGCCTGAGAGCCCGCCATGCTGCGCATCGACCTTCAAACTCACACTGACTCAGCCGTAGCCTCGCGATCGTTGTCGGAGTTCACGGATTCTGACCTGTCAACAGTTCAGGGATTCTGACCGTTCCATTGACGCCAAGGATGCGGCGGCGTCCATGCCGGTGGCGTGGGCTGTGGTCGTTTGGGAATAAAAGCAGCAGGCAATTCGCGGTAAGCGTGGACACTGTCGTCGAGAGTGCGGACGTCGCCCACCACACCCTGCGCAGCGCAGTTGGCGATGCAAGCACCGCCGTAGTAGACGCGGAGGGATCCGTCGAAACGCTGGTGGACCTCGACCCGAGCGCGTGCGTAGCTGATGCGCTGACGGTTGGCGGGAATGTCGATCACGCGCTGGCCGAACCGCACCGTATTGTCGTGCGCCACGACGCGTCGATACTTGAAACAGAACACCTCGTCGGGACGGAGCGTTGCCGGCCACGGCAGCCAAGCACGGACCGGATCCGCGGCCGGGATGGTGAAACGTCGGTTGTGGCGGGCCAGGTAGCGGCTCAGCACCTGCTCGGCATCGCTGCGGGTGGCAGCTCCGGCAAGGCGAAGTTCGCTGGTCAGGCGGTCTTGGAAGGTGCCCCAGAGACGCTCGATGCGTCCCTTGGCTTGGGGTGATCTCGCCAGGATCAAGGTCACCCCAAGCTCGTTGAGGAGCCGGCCGAACTGGGTGGGACGGCACTCGTCTCCCTCGAGCTGGTCCTCGATCGGCATGGCTGTCTTGGTGATGCGGAAGATCGAATGCTGATCGCTGTATACGGCGACGGGGATGCCATGGCGGCGGACCACATGGCGCATCAGCAGGAAGTACCCATGAGCGTCCTCCTGCTCGCGAAAGCAGGCCCACGGCACGAGTCCCGTCGCGTCATCGATCGCGCCCACCAGGCTCAGTCGCGGACCGCGCTCCTCGAGCCAATCGTGGCGGCTGGCATCCAACTGCAGGAGCAAGCCTTCGCGCGGGTAGCGATCCCGCCGGCTGCGATGCCGCGGCGGGCGACGGCGGCGAACCGCGGGAACGCCGGCAGCGCTGAGGATGCGGCGCACGCTCGATCGCGACAGGTCGATGCCCTCGTGCTCGGCGAGCATCTCGGTGAGATGGTGCTGGTTGAAGCCGCGATACGTCGTGGTCGCCAGTTCGATCACACGAGCCGTGATCGCCTCCGTCACGGCGTTGCTCGGTCGTCGCCCACGGTTGCCGTGGATCAGTCCAGCCGGCCCGTCACTGCCCAACGCGGCTGCCAGACGTCGGACCTGGCGCTCGCTGAGGTTCAGGAGCTCGGCTGCCTGACCCGACGAGATCAGGCCACCGGCGAGCTGCAAGAGCACCTGTACTCGACGTTGCTCTGAAAGTCTCAAGGTGATGCTGTCCTCCATGTGGACAGAATCCCTGGACTCTTAGGTCGGACAGATTCGCTGACCTACATCACGTAGCCTCGCGATCGTTTGACACGACGGGGCACAGCACCTAACATGACGGCCCGTTCGCTTATTCCGCGCAACAGGAGCGATAACTGGTGACAGCAACAAACGGCATCGGACTCGGGCTCACACCCGCCGTGGGACGAGTCCGCACATCCGGGGTCGCTCCTTGAGTATCTGAGCATCGAATAGCTCCGCTCACAGGATCGTGCGGCCCGGGTCGGCACGGTCCTTTTTGTTTGTCCAGAAGAAACATGAATGTGAGTAGGAGAAATCGGTGTCCAGGGTAGGTAACGGCGGCGTAGCCGTCGAAGTGACACAGCTGGTCAAGTCGTTCCGCAGGGAGCGACGCGGACGGCCGTGGAAACGGCGCGAGCAATCGAGCCAGCCCAAGCGCGCCGTCGATTCGGTGGATCTTCGCGTCAACGACGGCGAGATGGTTGCGATCGTCGGGCTCAACGGCAGCGGCAAATCGACATTGCTTCGCGTCCTCGCCACGCTGACGATCCCAGACGAAGGCACGGCTCGCGTGTTCGGGCACGACGTGGTGGACGACGGTCATGAGGTGCGCCGTCACGTGAACCGCGTTTCGGTCGAGGCAAGCTTTTTCAAGGAGATGAGCCCGTGGGAGAACCTGTCGTATGCGACGCGTCTCTACGGACAGGGCGGTAAGGGCAACCGCGATGCGGCAGTTGCAGCGCTGACACGCCTCGGTCTCCCACGAGACACCATCGACAAGCCGATGAAGCAGCTGTCGCGCGGGCAGCAGCAGAAGGTTGCGATCGCGCGCAGCCTGCTGACGAGCCCATCGCTGCTGTTGATGGACGAGCCGACGACCGGCCTTGACCCGCGCTCGAAACGCGAGGTGCAGGGATTCGTTCGCGACATCCGTGAGCAGTCGGGCGTGACCGTGCTGCTCAGCACCCACGATCTCGAGGAGGCGGAGCGGCTCTGCGACCGCGTGATCATCCTCGACCGCGGCCGGATTCTCGCGGAGGGCTCGCCGGCGGCATTGCGTGCCCAGCACAGCCTGAGCGGTGACGGAGCATCGCTGGAAGACGTGTTTCTGCGGCTCACCGGCAAGACGTTCGACGACGACAGTGAATCTGAAGAGGAGGACCAATCATGAGCACGCAGGTACGCGACGTCGAGATGCCGTCGCCGGGCTTGCGCTTCGAGGCGAACGCGTTCCTGGGGTTCTTCGAACGCCAGCGAAACCTCTACAAGCGGTACTGGATCTGGGAAGTCGTGTGGCTGGTGTACAGCATCGTGAGCACGCTGAGCATCGGCTACCTGGCGTCCGGGCTCGGATCGTTCAGTGGAGCGAACGCGCATGTGGATATCGCACGGGCGCAGCTGTACCTGCTCGTCGGCTCGCTGCTGTGGAGCTATCTGTCGCTGATGTTCTTCGACGTGTCCTTCGCGATCGCGTGGGAGCGTTGGGAAGGCACCATCGAGTACACGTTCATGGCGCCGGTCCGGCGGGTGACGCACCTGCTCGGGATCTGTTCGTTTGCGATTGTCTATGCGCTCTTGCGCAGCGTGATCATCCTGATCGCGATCGCGCTGGCGTTCCACCTGGATCTCTCCAACGCGAACTTGGGCTCAGCGCTGCTCGTGCTCGCGGCTGCGACGTTCCCGGTGCTCGGCCTCGGCATCTTCACGTCCATCCTGCCGTTGCTCTCGCCCGAGAAAGGCGAGCAGATGGCGGTCGCGGTGCAAGGCGTGCTGCTGCTCGTCTCAGGCGTGTACTACCCGATCACGGTTCTGCCCGGTGTGCTGCGCGTCATGGGTCAGGCGTCGCCGCTGACGTACACGCTGAGCGGGATCCGTTCCGCGCTGCTCAGCAACGCCGGCATCGGCTCGTTGCTCGGCACAATCCTCGTGCTCCTCGTGATGGGGGCCGTGCTGATTCCGGCAGGCGTGTGGGTGTTCGCTCGCGCCGAGCGGCGCGCCAAGAAGCTCGGGCTCCTCAAGCGCAATGGCTAAAGATCGAGGTGATGGCTGTATGCGGGAAAGATGGCAACACTCCCGCCAGCCATCCCTCCCTCGAGCTCGCCGTCGCGGGTGAAGCCGAGCCGCTCCGCCACGGCGAGGCTGCGTCGATTCTCCATGCCGGCGTGGAGCACGATGCGCCTCGCGCCGAGCGCACCGGGCGCCCACTCGAGCAGCGCTTGCGCGGCTTCGGTGAGGTAGCCCCGGCCAGTCCTGTCCGTAGCCAGCCAGTAGTGGATCTCATATTCCGAGTCGGTGATCCGGGTGAGGCCGATCACCCCGATCGCCACGCCGTGCTCCGTAATTGCGAACGCCGGCGATCCCGCCTCCCAATCAGGCACCGCCCGGTCGGCATACGCCGCCTGGGTCTCCATCGAAAGATCGACAGCCCACGGCATCCACGGCAGCAGCTCGGCTCGGGACTCGAGTGACGTCTGGAAGAGGTCGGCGTCGTGAGCGTGGGATACCGGCTCCAGCACGAGCCGGGCTGTGTTGAGCGGCACCCGCGGAGCGACAGTCATCGCTACCGGTCTAGCAGAGTTCGCACCCTGAGGAAACCGTTGCGTTGACGAACACACTCACAGGTGGGTATATTTGTCCGTGTGAATGTCGAGGTGAGGGCCGTCGGCCTGCGGGCGATGCGCGACAAGCATCATCTGACCCAGCGCGAGCTTGCTCGCCGGCTGGGGGTCACCCAGAACTACATCCCGGCGCTCGAGGCCGGCACCCGGAACCCGGGTCCCAAGCTGCGTCAGTCCTTGATGCAACTGTTCGCGTGCGACTTTGAGGATCTCTTCCAGGTCGTGATGGTCAACCCCGTTGACCACCGCGAGCAGGTGTTGCGACCCGAGGGCGGCGTTCGCGGAGTCTGAGGCGCGGCCTCACGCGGCGATCGCGGGAACTGTTCCCGCCGTCGTCCATGGCACCCCTTCGTACAATCGCGCCGTGCCAGGCTCGACTGATCTGCTCATTCTCGAAGGGATGTCGTTCTACGGCTACCACGGGGAAACGCAGGCGGAGCGAACCCTTGGCAACCGGTTCCATGTCGACGTCGAGTTGCGCATGGATCTTGCAACGGCCGGCCGGACCGACGACATCGCCGACACAGTCGACTATTCGCGGGCCTTCAACCTGGTCCGCGAGGTGGTCGAAGACCAGCAGTACAGCCTGATCGAGGCAATCGCCGCGCGGGTCGCTGCAAGCCTTCTCGCCGAGCCCGGCGTCGACAGCGTCAAGGTCAAGGTCGGCAAACAGCCTCCAATTGCGGGAGCGATCGACCGCTGCTCGGTGATCATCGAGCGATTCCGGAAAGGGACTTCCGCATGAGCGCAACCATCGTCGACGGCAAGGCCGTCGCTGCCGAGCTTCGCGAGGAGCTCGCCGCCGATATTGTGGCCATGACGCGGGACGGCAGCCGCGCGCCGTCACTCGCGGTGGTCCTCTGCGGCGACGATCCCGCATCCGCGATCTACGTGCGCAACAAGGGGCGAGCCGCCGAGCGCGCCGGGGTCACCTTCGCGCTCCACCGGCCATCAGGAGAGAGCACCACCGCGGAGCTTGTGGCACTCGTGCGATCACTCGATGCCGACGAGAGCATCGACGGAATCCTCGTGCAACTGCCCCTTCCCAAACACGTTGACGCCGATGCCGTGACCGGGTGCATCTCGCCGGAGAAGGACGCCGACGGGTTCCACCCATACAACTTCGGTCGCCTCGCCGAAGGTCACCCCACCGTCGTGGCGCCGGGGACCCCGCTCGGCTGCATGGAGTTGCTCCGGCGCAGCGAGGTGCCGATCCGGGGCAGTCGGGCCGTCGTCATCGGCCGGAGCGCGATTGTCGGGCGCCCCATCGCGCTGATGCTCACCAACGCCGATTCCACAGTCACCATCTGCCATTCCAGGACGCCGGATCTCGCAGCGGTCTGCCGCGAGGCGGACATCCTCGTGAGCGCCATCGGCCGGCCGCACATGGTCGACGCGTCGTATGTGAAACCGGGCGCATTCGTCATCGACGTCGGCACGACGCCGCGTGATGGGGTCGTCCTCGGTGATGTCGACCGCCAATCGGTGGAACCGGTCGCCGGGTGGCTCACCCCTGTTCCCGGCGGAGTGGGGCCGATGACCATCGCGATGCTGTTGCGCAACGTTCTGGCCCTGGCGCAAGCGCGCCGCGCGCTGGCACGGGTCTGACGCCGATGCCATCGCTGCATATTCGCTGGAGTGAGCAGGAGGCGCGCAAACCGTATGCGCGCCCGTTCATGGTCACCTTCACCGCCGACGACGGCACAGACGTCGGCAGTGTCGCGCTCAACGGCGCCGATCTCCTGTACTACACGCAGTTCCAGACGGCCGTGCTCTCGCTCGCCGGCGAGCTGTTCGTCGATACCGCAGTGGAGGCGTCCGGGGATTCCCAGCGGGCCTGGCTGGATCGCATCGCCGGGCTCATTCCCAAGATCGGGGTGGTGAGCATCACGCCGCGCTCGACGTTCGACGACAACCAGGGTCGCGTCTTCCGGCTCGTGATCAACGCGGATGGCGGCCGCGCCGCGATCGTCGATGCGTCCGGTCTCCTCGAGTACCAGGAACTGCAGGCGGTGCTGGCGCACCAGACGGGTTGCCTGTTCCGCGACCTCGCGATCGAAGCTGTCGAGGATCCGTCGGACCGGCGGCGCGCCTGGATGGGGGCGATCCGCCTGCTCATCAACCGTCCGGATCCCGGCGAGGCAATGAACGAGGCGTGGCACTGGGCGTGACCGCGACGACGTACGACCGTGCAGTGGCGGCCCTGGACTCGGTCGCGTGGCGCGGCATCATGCCCGGCCTCGAACGGACGCGAGCGCTCCTCGCCGCGCTCGGCAATCCGCAGACGGGGCTACGCGGCGTACTCGTGGCGGGCACCAACGGCAAAGGGTCGGTGTGCGCAACGGTGGAATCGGTGTGCCGCGCCGCCGGATATCGGACGGTGCTTCTGACCAGTCCCCATCTCGTTTCGTACACCGAGCGGATCGTTGTTGGTGGCGAGCCCATCACGGAAACGGATTTCGGCGCCCTCGTCACTCGTGTCTGGGCCGCCGCCGAAGCCCTGCCCGAGGAACTCCAGCCCACCGGGTTCGAGGTGCTCACCGCCGCCGGCATCCTTGCCGCGCGCGAGGCGGATGCCGAGGTTCTCGTGTGCGAGGTCGGGCTCGGGGGCCGTCTCGACAGCACCAACGTGCTCGATCTCGGCGTCGCGGTCGTGACGAACGTCGCGCTCGACCATCAGGACCTCCTCGGGGACACGATCCCCGAGATCGCGCGCGAAAAGGCGGCGATCATCAAATCGGGCAACCTCGCTGTGACGGGAGCGACGGAGCCGGGGTTGGCGGTCATCCGATCCCGCGCCGAAACAATCGGTGCGACCCTCACCGTGGTCGGCGAGGATGTCGCCTTCACGGGGCGATCGATGGGGCTGGGTGGCGTCGATGTGGAGACCGTGTTCGACGGGAATCCGATCGCAGTGCAAGCGCCGTTACGCGGAGCCTTTCAGGTCGCGAACATCGCGACGGCAGTCGCGGTCTGCGACGCGCTTCGTGAGAGCGGGATCGCAATCGACGCGAGCGCTGTCACTCGTGGCTGCGCGTCGGTGCGCTGGCCGGGGCGCATGGATTGGATCGACTCCCAGCCGCCGCTGTTGATCGACGGAGCCCACAACCCGGCCGGCATGGCCGCGATGGTTGCATCCGCTCGTGGGTTGATCGGTGGACGGCGGTGCGTCGCCGTGTTCGCGGCGATGCGCAACAAGGACGTCCAGTCGATGGCGGCCGGGCTCGCGCAATTGACCAGTGAGATCGTCGTCACCGCTCCTGCGGTCGAACGCGCGACACCCCCGGCCGACCTGGCCCGGCTGTTCGATCCGCCCGCTGAGATCGCCGGCGACGTTGGCGCAGCACTCGATCGTGCACGCCAACGCGCCGGACGCGACGGCGTTGTCGTGGTGTGCGGCTCGCTCTACCTCGCCGGCGAGGTTATCGACCTATTGCGCGGCTGAGCGGTTCAGGCGGCGAGGACGGCGAGCAGCTTGGCCTCGAGCGACTGCTTCGGCTGGTAGCCGACGATGCGCTCCTCGGCCTTGCCGCCACGGAAGATCATCAGCGTGGGAATGCTCATGATGCCGAACATTCCTGGCGTGATCGGGTTGGCGTCAACGTCAACCTTGGCGACCTTGACCTGACCTTCGTACTGCGTGGCGAACTCCTCGACGATCGGGGCGATCATCTTGCAGGGGGTGCACCATGAGGCCCAGAAATCCACCAACACGGGCAGATCCGAGTCCAGCACCTCTTCCTTGAAGGTTGTGTCGGTAACGGTGATCGGGTGGGACATGTGGGTCTCCTGATGGTCGGGCAGCCGCTGATCCATCGTACTCAACTGGCGGCGTCAGTCGAAGCGGGTTTCGTTGTGGTGGTCGAACCTTCGGACACCGGTGTCTTCTTTTCGGACTTCGAGGAGTCGGACTTCGAGGGGCCGGACGTTGCGCCATCGGCTTTGGCACCGTCGCTCTTGGCGCTGGAAGCACTCTTCAACTCGCCGCTGTCAGACAGTGATCGACGACGAGGACGCACCCCGGCTGTCGGTCTTGTAGAAGCCCGAACCCTTGAAGACGATTCCCGCCGGGAAGAACTGCCGGGTCGCGGCTGCGCCGCACTTCGGGCAGGGCGCGCCGGGATCGTCGCGCATGGACTGCCACACCTCGAACTCAGTCGAGCACTGTGGGCAGCGGTATCCGTAGGTTGGCAATCAAAGGTTCCCTGTTCGCGGTTGAACGCTTCAACAATACCCGCTCGCGACCTCGCGCCAAACACACCGAGGTCGCAGCACGGTGATCACACCTCGAAAAGCGCAAGCCCGGTGGGCACTTTCGGATAGAAGTACGTCGACTTCTGCGGCATCGTCTCCCCGGCGTCCGCCACCGCGATGACCTCGCCGGCGCTGACTGGCGAGACACCGAACGCGAGGGTCGCCTCGCCGCGACGGACTGCGGCGTCGAGCTCTCCGGGATCGCGCGTGTATGCGAGTGCGCCCCCGCTGATCATGTCGCGCGACACGCCGGCGGGACCGAGCACCTCGGTTTCGAGCACCGCAACGTCGAGGCGGTCTCGCGGAGAGCCGTCGAGACGCCGTGGGCGCCGGAGCACCGCTGCACCGTCGTGAGCGACGACCGCGAACGCGTGATGCGTCTCGTGCATCGATGCGGCGGCAGCGAGGGCTGCGCGTCCGTCGGCAGCCGGCAGCGTCTCATACGCATCGTCGAGGCGCGCCCACAGATCGTCCAGGCTGAACGCGATGCCAGGGCCCGGGCGTACCAGGCGGTGCGTCGGGAGGATCGTGATCCCGGGGTCGTCGGCGGCGGTGAGATAGACGAGACAGCGTTCGAATGGCGCGTCATCGGGAGCGTCGGGGTCGGCCGCGCGTCGCTCCGCCGCATATGCGGCCGCAGTCTCGTATCGATGATGGCCGTCGGCCACGTAGAGCGCGGCACTGCGAAACGCCGCAATGATCGATGCGACGTGCTCCGGATCGGCCACACGCCAGAGCAGCAGCTTCTCCGAAGCGATCTCACCGTCGATGCGTCCGCCGAGCAACGCTTCGCCGGTCGCGACTGCGTCAAGCGTCTGCGCGATATCGCCGGCGCCGGTCCATACCGCGAAGATCGGGCTTGTCTGCGCTCGGGTGGCGCGCATCAGCGCGAGCCGGTCCGCCTTGGGACCGCGAAGGGTGCGCTCGTGCGGACGCAGGTCCGACAACTCCCACGGCCTCGCGACAACGGTGGCGAGCACGCCGCGCCGCCGGCGCTCACCGCCATCGGGATGCCGGAACAAGTGGTCGACCACGTAGAAGCCGGCGGGCGAATCGCGAACCAGGATGTCGAGCTCGAGCCACGACGTCAGAAACGACGCCGCGCGCGTGTACTGATCGTCGACACCTTCGACGTCGCCGGGAAACGTGATCCCCCAGTCAATACGCACGATGTTGCGAAGGTCGCGCCCGTACAACTCGTCACGCTGCGCCGGCGTGATGACGTCGTACGGCGGTGCGAGCACACCCCCCAGCTTCACGTGCTCCGGGTTGAAGCGCGTGCCTGTAAACGGCTGCACCCCGGCCATCAGTGCGCTTCCGTCGCGGACGGAGCGTCAGGCGTCAGAGCCGAACCTGGCGGAGCTGGTCGAGCATCGCCGTTTCGCGCACTTCCTCGAGCAGGTCGGCGCCGACCGGGTCGTCGATCTCCATGAGCATCACGGCGTGGCCGCGCGGCCTGTCTCTCCCCAACTCGATGCCGGCGATATTGATGTCGTTGCGCGCGAGCAGCGTGGAGACGGCGGCGATGACACCGGGACGGTCCTGGTGCGTGACAACGAGGTATGTCCCGGACGGCTGCATGTCAACCCGGAAATCGTTGATGCGCGTGATCCGCGCCCCGTCATCGAACTGCGTGCCGGCGATGCGAAGCGTCTGCTCCCCGACAACCTCGACGAGGAGCGTTCCTTCAGGGTCGACGCTGCGTGTCGTGTGACGCTCGTCGACGGCGACACCCATCGATGAGGCGACGACCTTTGCGTTCACCGGGTTCACGCGTGTTTCGGTGAAGTGCGCGAACAATCCGCGGAGCACATGCGCGGTGATGATCGATGTGTCGATGCCCGCGAGCTCGCCGGAGTAGCTGCAGACGACATGGCGCAGCTTTCGTCCGTCGAGCTGGGCCGCGAGCGAACCGATCTTCTCGCCGAGGACGAGGTACGGCTGCAGTCTGGCCAGCTCCTCGGGCAGCACCGTCGGCGCGTTGACCGCGTAGCGCGGCGTTCCACCCGCGAGGTATTCGACGATCTGGTCCGCGACGTCGAAGGCGACATTCACCTGGGCTTCGCGTGTGCTTGCGCCGAGATGTGGCGTCAGCACCACCTTCTCGAGCTGGAGCAACGGATTCGCCGGGTCGGGTGGTTCCTTGGTGAACACGTCGATGGCGGCCCCGGCGATGTGGCCCTCGTTGATTGCGTCGGCGAGCGCCTGCTCATCGATGATGCCGCCGCGCGCGACGTTGATGAGCCGCGCGCCTTTGCGCATCCGCTTGAGCTCGGAAGCACCGATCACGCCGCGCGTCGCGTCGGTCAACGGCACGTGCACGGTGAGAAAGTCGGATTCCGTCAGCAACGTCTCGAAGTCGCAGAGTTCCACACCAGCCTGCTGCGCGCGTTCGGCGGTGACCAGCGGGTCGTGCGCGAGCACTCGCATGCGCAACCCCTCGCGCGCGATGCGGGCAACTTCGGAACCGATCTTTCCGAGCCCAAGCACGCCGAGGGTCTTCTCGCGCAACTCGATGCCCATGAATTTCGAGCGCTCCCAGAGACCGGAATGCAGCGAGCGATCGGCAGCCGGGAGGTTGCGCGCGAGCGCGAGCATCATCGCGATGACGTGCTCCGTGGCGGCAATCGTGTTCCCAGTCGGTGCGTTGAGGACGAGCACGCCATGCCGGGTCGCCGCCTCGATGTCGATGTTGTCGACACCGACACCCGCGCGCCCGACCACGCGCAGCTTCGGCGCCGCGGCGAACACTTCGGCGGTGACCTTGGTCTCGCTCCGGACGACCAGTGCGTCGTAGTCGCCGATGCGCTCGCGGAGCGCACTCGGCTCGAGACCCGTCATCACGTCAACCTCGCCTGCGGCACGGAGACGGGTCACGCCATCCTCGGCGATCGGGTCGGCGACGAGGATGCGCGTCACAGTGCCGGTCGCGGTTCGCGGTTCGGCGGCGATGCTCACCCGACGGTGACGGGTTCTGCGTGAGCGACCGTTCCCCGCGCGGCAGCCTGCGCCGCCGCGATCGCGAGTCCGCCGCGCGTGCGCAGCCCCGTGTCGATGAGGCCAGCCTCGAGCAGCGCGAGGATCGTGTACGCATCGGCGTCGTCGATGAAGCCGAGATGACCGATCCGGAAGATCTTGCCCTGCAACGATTCCTGGCCGCCGGCGAGCACGAGTCCGTGCGCCGTCCGCAGCGTGGTGAGCAGCGTCTTCAACGCTTCCGGCGTGTCGGCGGGGCTGTGCACCGCGGTCACGGTGTTGCTCCGATGACCAGGCGCGGCGAGGAGCTTCATGCCCATCGCCTCGATACCGGCGCGAATCATGTCGCCAACACGCGAGTGGCGGGCCCAGACGTTGTCCATGCCCTCCTCGCGCAACATCGCAAGACCTTCCTGGAGCGCGAACATCACCTGCACGGCGGGCGTGGTCGCGGTCTGGTTCTTGTCCTGCGACTTCTTCTCACGACCGAAGTCGAGATAAAAGCGTGGGTTGGTGGCGGTTTCCGCACGCGCAAAGGCCGCCGCGCTCACGGCGAGCATCGCGATGCCTGGCGGAGCCATCCAGCCCTTCTGCGAACCGGTGACCAGAACATCGATGCCGAGCGCATCCGTCTCCAATGGGAGGCAGCCGGCGCCGCTCACGCTGTCGACAGCGAGCATTTTGCCGCGGCTCTTCACCACACCGGCAATCGCTGCGAGATCGTTGGTCACGCCCGTCGACGTCTCGTTGTGGGTGACGAAGACCGTCGTGATGCCGGGATGCTCGGCGAGCGTGCGTTCGACATCCTCGGGGTCGATCGGCTCGCCAGGCGCAACGGTCAGGCGAACGACCTCGGCACCGTAGACGTCGCCGATCTTCGCCCAGCGCTCACCGAACGAGCCCATGGCGCAGAACAGCGCCTGCTCGCCGGGACTCAACAGGTTGACGACGGTGGCCTCGAGGCCGCCAGTACCACTGCACGGGTACAGCAGGATGTCGTTCTCAGTGCGCAATGCCCAGCGCAGGCCACTGATGACGTCATCCATCACCGCGGCAAACTCCGGGCCGCGGTGGTTGATCATGGGACGGCTCGCGGAGCGGACCACGCGAGCGGGGAGCGGGGTCGGGCCGGGAACGCGGAGCTGTGGTTCACCCATGGGCCGAAGTCTACCGAAGGCCGGGTTCGGGACGGCCCGCCGGGAAAGGGAGTCGACAGCAATCCCTCTCGCCGCACCTGGTGTTCCTGCAACGAACGTTCACCTGGTCAGCGCGAGAAACCCCTCGCTCAGAGCGGGATGTCGTCGTACACGGATCCGCGCCGCCGTTCGGCTGGAATCGGCCGCGACCTCGATGACCCGTCGCTCGCGCTGCCGCCGTCGACGCCTTCGAATCGCCGCGCGTCGCAGCCACATCACACCCCCGAACAGCCGAACGAATATGGCGATGACCACCACGAGAACGCGCGCCACGGCATCGCGAAACAGCAGCAGCAGGCCGACGCCGACGATGGCGAGCAGCCACGCGATCACCGGCTCGAATTGAAATCCTGTCGTCCCCGGTATCGCCGCTGCAGCGGGCGCGAACCCGCTCGGCGCAACCGCAGCCGGGTGATCGTTTCGCCAGGCGAGGATGGCATTGCGACGCGAAATGATCGCGGGCATATACGCCTCGACGCCGTCGCGCATGCCTTCGGCGACGTCCTGACGAAACGAGGTCGTCGCCATCAGCGTGGCATCCGTGCCGTTGCTGAGATACCCGATTTCGACGGTCACGACCGGGACACGCGAACGAACCCATGGCGCATCGCCAAGAGCGACTCCGCCGTCAGGGAGTTCCGTCCGTCGCGACCTGCGCTGCAACCGCATCACTGAGGATCTGCGCAAAGGGCCGGTCGGGATTGCTCGGATACAGCACGAGCGATCCACGAGTGTTCGGATTCGCGGCGGTCGCCGCTGCGACGCTGATGACCAGCACCGCGTGATGCGCCACTGAAATCTGCTCGCGCCGCGCCGCCGACACGTACACGTCAGTGCTCCGGGTCATCACCACGTCGACGAGATCCGCGCGCAGCAACGCTGCGAGACGCTTGCCGACGTCGAGGTCGACGTCCTTCGCCAGCAGCCCGTTGACCCCGATCACGCCCGGGTCGAAGGGGACGTTCGGATTCGCGGGGGTGGGCTGGCCGCCGAAGGCCGGGATCGACCGTGACGACGATCGGTGCCGGCGCCTTGTCTGCCGCTGCCAGGGCGTGGGGCGTTGGACCGAGGACACCCGCGGCAATCGCGGCGACCGGGGCTATGACAAGGATGTGGAGAAAACGAGCCCGGGGAACGCGCATGCGCCTTCGGCCCAGTATAGGAGCGGCGTGTCAGCAAAACCGCCTCGGGAAGCGTTGGGATGAATGTGATTGCGGCTGCGGGCGCGTTCAGTCGGGCGAGGCATCGCCTGAGGGCACCTTCGAAGCAATCGCGGTCCCGGACGCCAGGCGGCTCTACGCGCTTGCCCTGTCGATCCTCAGAGACGAGGGCGAAGCGGAGGATGCGGTTCAGGAAACGCTCCTCAAGGCCTGGCGGTCCTGGAACTCGGTGTCTGCCATGGACCGACCGGCGGCGTGGTTGACGCGCGTGTGCGTCAACCACTGCCTCAGCAGGCGGCGGCACCTCCGTTCGCGAGGGTGGCCGCCGCTTGCGCTGATCGAGGATGCGGTGCCTCGCGGCGATCCGGGTACCGCAGCGGAGTTCGTCGACATGGATCGCGCGTACCGGCGTCTCTCGCTCAGGCAGCGAGCCGCGATCACGCTCAACTACCGGCACGGCTACTCCGTCGAGGAATGCGCCGTCTTCATGGGCTGCCGCCCGGGAAGCGTGCGCACACACCTCGCTCGCGGTCTCGCCACGTTGCGAAGGGAACTTGGCGATGATTGATATCGATCCTCGGCTTGACGGCAGGCTGCGGTCCTTCTACGAGCACATCGAGGACGAGCGTCCACGACGTGGCTTCGAGACCTTCGAGGTGGCACGGCCGCGCCCGCATCGCCGGACGCTGAATTTCGTCGCCGGTATGGCGGGCGTCGCGATCGTCGCCGCCGGCGTCGGAGTTTTTGCAACCGAGCTGGCCGGCCGTCACAACGGCAAACCATCCGCGCCGGCATCACGTCCTCTGCTCCCGACCCAGTCGCAGCTGACTCTCGGCCTTCCATCAATCAGCCACATAGAGATCCAGACCGTGCACGGGCGCGGCGACGCTTCGCTGCCGAGCTTCATCCCCCAAGGGATCGTGTTCATCGAGTCCGCTTGCAACGGCAGCGGAACCTTCTCATTGAACTCGCCGGGGAACGTGGTGGGCATGACGGCAGATAGCTGCGATGCCGGAGCGATCAACGGCATCAGCCTTCCGGCGTCCTCGGCAATCGACGGGAAGCCGCTCACAGTAAAAGTCAGCGCCGCGCCGTCGACGGTGTGGGAGATCGTCGTCGCCGACAGTGGCCAAGTCGCCCCGCTTCCGCTTCTTGGACCGTCAACGATCCCGGCCGGAGCGAGCATCCTGGTCCCTTCGACCGATGGCGTCGGGACCGGAGCGGTCCAGTCGTTCCTACCGACAGGTCCGTTCTACGTGCAATACACCTGCACGGGCGCGAAATCCATTGACTTCTCGATAGGCGTGGGTGGGCACTTCGAGAGCGCCCCATGTGGGAACGGCACCATCGGCCTGGAGGGAACCCCAAAACCGACGTTCGACGGCGTCACGAACCTGACGGTCGAGACCCCGCCACACACGTTCTGGGAGGTCCAGGTGTACGAACTCCCCGAGGCGACGAGCTAGCGGATCTCCGCGAACGGCAGCAGCGCGATGTGGCGCGCACGCTTCAGCGCAACCGTCAACGACCGCTGATGGCGCGCGCACGTGCCGGTCATGCGGCGCGGCAGGATCTTGCCGCGCTCCGACAGGTACCGGCGGAGACGCGTGACTTCTTTGTAGTCGATGAAGTCGATGTGCTCCAGGCAGAAGCTGCACACCTTGCGGCGGCGGCGATCGAAATCAGGCATGGGTCTCCAACCTAGAACGGAATGTCATCGGGGTCGACGTCACCGCCGCCGACGGGAACTGGCGACGGCGATGGGACAGCGCCGCCACCCGAATCGCCGGACGGTCCACCTTCCTGACGGCCGGTGCTGTCGAGGAACTGGACGTCGTTGGCGTTGACCTCGGTCTTGTAGCGCTTCTGGCCGCTCGTGGCGTCGTCCCACGAGCGCGTCTGCAGCCGGCCCTCGACGTAGATGAGGCGGCCCTTCTGCAGGTATTGCGCAGTGGTCTCGGCGAGCTTGCGCGTGCCCTGGTTCCAGACCACGACGTCGTGATAGTCGGTGAACTCCTTGCGCTCACCGGTCGCCGGATCGCTGCCGTAGCGGTTGGTCGCCAGCGCGAGGTTGCACACGGCGGTGCCGCTCGGCGTGTAACGGAGCTCGGGGTCGCGGGTCAGCCTGCCGATGAGCATCACGCGATTGAGGGAACCCGCCATCACACATCTCCTTCGTCGTCTTCATCGATTGCCGAGGGCACGTCGTCTGATTCCAGATCGTCGTCCCCACCCACGGACCCTGCCCTGACAGTATCCGCGTCTGCGCCATCGATTTCAGCTTCCGGCTCGATCGGTCCCTGCACTTCCTCGATCTCGGCCTCCGGATCCGGCATCGGACCCTCGTGGACGACGATGAGGTGGCGGAAGACGGTGTCGTGGATGCGCAGCGCCCGCTCGATCTCGGCAACCTTGCCGCCGTCGAGGTGGAACACCACCAGCACGTAGTGGCCTTCGCGAAGGCGCTTGACCTCGAAGGCCAGCCGGCGCTTGCCCCAGAGCGTGGTCTTGACAACCTCGCCCCCGTGGGACTCGATCAGCGCGCGCACCGACTTGACGGCAACGCGCACCGCGTCATCCTCCAGCTCCGGCCGGACGATGTACATGAGTTCGTAGTCACGCACCATGCGTGGCACCTCCTTTCCTCTGGGCTTGCGACGCCCGGGGTGCTGCGGCTGCCGAGGTGATCAGGCAGTCGCGATCCGGGCGCAGGAAAGCGTTATGTGGAAACGCTCCTCGATGAGAAGCGTTCGCAGTGTAGCAGGCACTGCTCGGAGATCCGCCGGGGCGTGAGCTCAGTCGAGGAGGAACTGCTTCGGCAGCGTCGTCAGGTTCCGGCAGCCGGTCTCCGTCACGACGACGAGATCCTCGATGCGGATACCGCCCAGACGCGGGTCGTACAGGCCCGGCTCCACGGTGATGACGTCGCCGACTTCAAGGACCACGTCGGTCTCGTTGATGCGCGGGTACTCGTGGATCTCGAGCCCGAGCCCGTGTCCCGTCCCGTGGATGAATCGGGCGTCGCTCTGGATGTCCCGGTACGGCTTCGGGAGCGAGCCATAGCCGTGCTGCTTGAAGACCTCGCAGCACGCGAAGTGCACGTCGCGGCCGTTCGCGCCCGGCCGTGACCGTGTCGAGGCCCGCCTGCTGTGCCTCGAGCACCGCGTCCCACATGCGCATCACCTCCGTCGGGGGCGTGCCACGCACGACGGTGCGGGTCATGTCGCCCCAGTAGCGGGTGCGCTTGTCGAAGGGATAGATGTCGAGCACGATCGGCAGACCCTCGCGGATGACGTCGCTCTCCGTCCGGTGAGGATCCGCTGACTCGGGACCGCCGCAGCAGATCGAGTCGACGGTGCTGTTGCCGACCTCGAGCAGGTGACTTTCGACGGTGTAGATGAGATCCGCGCTGGTCATGTTGCGACCCTTGTGCTGCAACAGCCCGTCGCGGATCTCCGCGGCCGCGATCACATCGATCGCCTTCTGGAGCGCGGCCATCCCGGCATTCTCGGTGGAGGTGATCCACTCGATTTCCTGCGGCGTCTTGATGCGGCGCCGCTCCTGGTAGATGTCGTTCCGAGGCCGGACATCGACGTCGCTGTGGCGCAGGTGATCGGCCAGCACGGTGGGGAAGTCGGCGTCGACGTCGACCGCGTTCAACCCATGCTCGCGGCACACTGCCTCGACGAGCGCGGCCCACCCGTCGTATTCGTTGCCGCCCGGACGGGACGGTGCGATGTCCAGTTCGACGATGCTGCGAACCGCGCCGACCGACGCTTCCTTGCGCGCGCGTCCCTCCTCCAGGGCGCTTGCCCAGAGAACGGTGTCAGAGCCGCCACGGTCGACGACCACGACCGGGTCGGGGACCAGAAATCCGGTGCGATACAGGATGTTGGGATGGTGATAGCTCTCACCGAAGAGCAGTACGGCCCGGTCGTCACTCATGTGGCGGAGCGTATCAGCCAGGTGTCACGCTGTTGCCGTGGACGAGGCGCCGCAGGCACCCAGCCGTCGCGAAGGAATCGGATGGTTCATCGCCGGATACGCGGGCGTCGCGGGTTTCCTGCTCCTCGAGGCGTCGACACGTGACCGCGGTGCGGCGTCGAGCCTCGACGCTTCGCGCGATGACCGGGGATCGACTCGGATGATCGTTGCCGCATATGCGACGGCCGCGGTCGTGGCTCCCGCGGTGCGCATGCTGCGACGCCCGCAACTGCCACCCGCTACGGCGCCGCTCGGGCTGAGTCTCGAGATAGCCGGGCTCGGGCTGCGCGCATGGTCGATGCGCACCCTCGGGAGCTCGTACTCGCGCACCTTGCGCGTTCAGGGTGCGCAGCAAGTAGTGGAGCGCGGGCCGTACCGGTTCGTGCGTCATCCCGGATACGCCGGGTCGCTCATGATTTGGACAGGATTTGCATTAACGTCGCGCAGCTTCGCGGTCGTCGAGGTGGTCGGCGCACTGCTGAGCGTCGCGTATCACCGGCGGGTCGGGGCCGAGGAGGCGCTGCTGCGTCGCGAGCTTCCCGGATACGTCGCGTACAGCAAGCGGACGAAGCGGCTGATTCCGTTCGTCTGGTGAACGCCGCCGACCCGTCTTGACGTGACGGGGCAGCACACGCATCGTGTGTAGCATGTCGTAGCCCACTTTGCTACGATAGTCGCATGGCGAAGGTCCTGGCCCAGCGAGAGCTGCGCAATCACAACGCTCAGGTAATCGATGCGGTCGCGGCCGGCGAAAGCTTCATCGTCACCCGCAACGGGGAGCCAGTGGCCGAGCTGCGCCCCGCAAAACACGTGCGTCGCACCTTCATCTCCCGCGACGAGATCGCGGAGTTGGAGCTTCCTGGCCGCGAGATCGACCGCCACCAGTTCCGGGCCGATCTCGACCAGGTAGTCGACCAGAGCATCTGACGTGGGGACGGGTCTTCTCGACACGTCCGTGGTCATCGACTGGCACAAGCCTGCAGTACGGCAGGCCTTGCCAGAGCAGCTCGCCATCTCCGCAATCACTCTTGCCGAACTCGCAGTCGGAACCCACCTCGCCGCGACGCCTGCCGAGGCTGCCAGGCGCCAGGTCCGCCTCCAAGAGGTGGAGTCGGCGATGGAGCCGCTGCCATTCGATGCTGCGTCTGCCCGCAGCTACGGGCAGATCGTGGCCGCGGTCGTCGGAGCAGACCGAACACATCGCAGGCGGGTTGCGGACCTGATGATCGCCGCCATCGCACACTCCAACGGGCTCGACCTCTTCACGCGCAACCCCGGCGACTTCGCAGGCCTCGCCGACCTGACGACGATCGTCGGCATCTGATTCAGCGTCCGGTCCAGGTGGCATCGGGAGCGTGCCGTCTTAGGTCGAGGGTCCGTGATATCAGCCAGAGGACAGGGCTTCGTACCCTCGGGTGACGGCGTTGTGGATGCGATCGTCCACCTCCCACGGCCACTGGCCTTGGGCCGCCGCACGCTCGATCGGGACGCCGAGCGAGGCGAGATTCCGGACCATCTCGACGATCTCGCTGATTTCGTCTCGCTGCGTCTGGACGTAGGTGCGATCGACAGCGATCCCGTGGCCGGGGATCACGAGCGTGCGCTCGGTCACCAACTCGAGCAGCGCGTCGAGGGTGGCCGGCCACTCGAGGGGCCACGAGTCCATCCCAATCCACGGTTTTGCCGACTCCTCCACAAGGTCGCCGACGATCACAGCATCGGCATCCGGCACGCGGACCACGATGTCGCCCGAAGTGTGGCCACGGCCGAGGAACACCAGCTCGATGATGCGGTCGCCCAGATCCACGACGTGCATGTCGGAGAAGGTCTGGTCGGGAATCACAACCTCGGTGGCTGCGATCTCATCCCGGTGATCGTCGGTGGAGTCCGCGTACAGCTGCTTGATGCGGTCACTGCGCTCGCTCAGCCAGAGCGCCGCCTCCTCGTGGGCGTGGATCGGCACGTCCCGGATGGCCTCCCGGAAAGCCGCATTGCCGAACGTGTGATCCCAGTGCCAATGGCTGTTGACAACGTGGGCCACGCGACCCACCCCGAGACGGCCGAGGTCGTCAAGCACGATCCGCCCGGCGACAGTGGAGCCGTGTGTGTCCACAACAACCAGTCCTCGTCTGCCACTGATCGCGGTGACGTTTGCGTCCGCCCATTCGTACCGCGCCACCCACACGCGATCCGCCACCTCCGAGAACTCCGGCATCCCCCAGACGATACCAGCGGGGACCTCCGGGATCGTCCTGAATCTGGACTGTCAAGCATCTTGACGAATCGGCCATGGTGAACGTACGCTCACCCCATGGCACATCCCGAGACCGAAACACCTGAAGTCGACGCCGTCATCATCATGCCCGCCCTGCTGCGGGACGCCCGCGGCAGCTACGCACAGGCCGTCAGGGCGCAGCTAGCCGCCGCGGGATTCGACGACCTTCCACGCAACGGCCCGTTCGTCCTGGGCGGGATGGCGCGGTTCAACGCCTCCGCGGCTGACATGATCACCGGCCTCGGCGTGACCAAGCAGGCCGCCAGCCAGCTGATCGACGTCCTGGTCGTTCGCGGGTACCTCACCCGCGAGATCGATCCCGACGATCGCCGGCGGATGACGATCAGCCTGACCGAGCGAGGGCGGAGTGCCGCCCAGACCACACAGATCTGCCGTCGAGTCGATCGACGCCGAACTGGCCGCGATGATCACGCCGGAGCAGCTGTCAGGACTAGAGCCGGCCTGACTGCCCTCGGCCAGATCAAGGTGCATGCAGGACACGCCCATCCGCATCCCCACGAGGACTGAGACCGGCGCGTGATTGACCGCACCGGCGCTGAGCCTCAGGCTGTTCGTCATGCGCACGGCCGGAAGGGGCTTTCCTAAGGGGAACCTCATGTTGAAGGCCGCTGGCCTGGGCCTGATGTTCCTCACGATGACGGCCTGCGCCTCCTCCGTCGATTTTGATACCCCCAACAACACGCGGTACTTGACATCGGGGACGTACAGCATCACGGTCACGAACGAGTGCGGTACGCCTCAGGGGAACGTGGCCGGCCAGATCACGGGCAACGGGTGGTCATATCCCCTGCTCAGTGGAACGCATCTCGCTATCCCGGCCTCGGGTGACTACACCGTCTTCGACCCCGTCGGGTGGGACCTCATGGGCACCCCGCCTCCGGCGTGCGCCCTGGAGATGAAGGTCTCCCTGACGCCGATCAAGTAGTGACGCGGTTCCGGTAAGTACGTAAAACTCGCTGGGAAAGACCGTGGTGGTCAGCGGGGGACTCGAACCCTCGACCTCGCGGATGTGAACCGCGCGCTCTAACCAGCTGAGCTAGCTGACCCCGGGCAGAAGTCTAGGTCAGTCCCCGACCAGCTTCGTGTAGCCGGCTTCGTCGAGCAGGTCGCCGCCGTCATCGCTGGCGCTTTCGAGCCGGAGCATCCAGCCTTCGCCGTACGGATCCGAGTTCACGAGCTCCGGGCGCTCCGTCAGGGCGGCGTTGACTTCGGCGACGGTGCCGCTCACCGGCGCGTACAGATCAGAAGCGGCTTTCACCGACTCGATGGCGCCGAATTTCGTGCCCGCTTTGACCTCGGTTCCCACTGCCGGAAGCTCGAGGAAGATCACGTCACCGAGCTGCGCCTGGGCGTGGTCGGAGATCCCGATCTTCGCGTTCGAGCCGTCGACATGGACCCACTCGTGGCTGGCGGTGAACCGGTAGTTGGAGAGATCGGCCACGTTCAGGCTCCCTTGGGGCGGCGATAGAAGGGCAGCGGCACCACCGTTGCCGCGGCGACGGTGCCTCTGATGTCGACGGAAAGCGGGGCGTCCGCCGGGATGTTGCCGTCCAATGATGCGGTGGCGATCGAGTGGTCGAGCGTGAAGCTGTAGGTCCCGCTGGTGACCTCGCCGGCCGGCTCGCCGTCGACGAGGACTCGCTGTCCGTGGCGGGCGATCGAACGGCCCTCGAGCGTGATGCCGACGAAACGACGTGGCGGGTGTGACGGGTCCAGATGCGTCAGGGCATCGCTCCCGATGAACTCCCCTTTCTGGAGCTTCACCGTCCAACCGAGCGAGCAGCTGTAGGGATCGGTGGCGTCGTCCATGTCCTGGCCGTACAGCCGCAGGCCGGCCTCGAGCCGCAGCGTGTCGCGCGCGCCGAGGCCGCACGGGATCAGGCCGTCGTCGGCGCCGGCCTCGAGCAGCGCGTCCCAGAGGCCTGGGGCATCAGCCGCGGCCACATAGAGTTCGAAACCGTCCTCACCCGTGTACCCGGTTCGCGAAACGGAGGCGGGGACACCGGCCACCGTGCTGTCGGTTGCGTGGAACGGGCGCAGGTCGGCGACCGGATCCGGGCACATGGCACTGACCAGTGCAACCGCCTGCGGCCCCTGCACGGCGAGCAGGGCGACAGCGTCGCTGACGTCCTCGAAATTGCTGCCGGCGTTGTGCCCGCTCATCCAGGCGACGTCCTTGCCGCGGCAGGCGGCGTTGATCACCACCATGTAACCGTCCGCCTCGCGGTACACCACCACGTCGTCCACGATCCCGCCCGACTCGTGGCACATCACGCCGTACAGGGCGCCGCCGACTTCCAGGCGCGCGATGTCGTTGGTGACCAGCCGCTGGACCACGTCGAACGCGCGATCGCCCGTGAACCGCACCTCTCCCATGTGCGAGAGGTCGAAGAGGCCGCACCGCGTCCGCACTGCGATGTGCTCCTCACGGATGGTCGAGTACTGCAGCGGCATGTCGAAACCGCCGAACTCGACCATGCGTGCGCCGGCCGCCACGTGCCGTTCGTACAGCGGAGTTCGCAAGGCCATGGGCTCGCGAGTGTAGTACGTTCCCAGACCGCTCCAAATGATCATTGCCCTCATCGTCGTGGCGGCCGTTGTGGTCGTCCTCTGCGTCGCTCTGCTGGTAGCTCGCCATCGCACCTTCGGCGTGTCCCTCCCTCGAGTGCGCGGCAGGCTCGGGGTCACGGGCATCGCCGCCGAGGTCACGGTCGGGCGCGATCGATGGGGAGTGCCCCACATCAACGCCACGACCATGGAGGACGCGGCCTTCGCGGCCGGGGTTGTCCACGCCCAGGACCGCCTCTGGCAGATGGAGGTGACCCGCCGGGTCGCCACCGGTCGCATCAGCGAGTTGATCGGCACCGACGGCGTGAACATCGACCGCTTCATCCGGCGAGTCGGGCTGCACCGGGTCGCGCGTGACGAGGAGCTTCGTCTCGCTCCGGAGGCCCGACGGATGCTCAAGGCGTACGCGGCCGGCGTGAACACGATCGGCCAGTCGAGCTCATGCACTCCCGCTCGAGTACCGCCTGCTGGGCGTGACCCCGGAGCCCTGGGAGCCGATGCACAGCCTGGCCACACTCAAGCTGCTCGCTCTCGGCTTGAGCATGAACTGGGACACCGAATTGCAGCGGCTCGAACTGTTGCGCGCGATCGGCCCGGAGCATGCGGCCCGCCTCGACATCGTCTACCCGGACGCCAATCCCACCATCCTCGCGAGCACGGTCAAGGCAGCCGGCGGCACTGACACCCGGTCCCAGCTGCTGGCGATGTTCCGCGAGGCCGCGCGCTGGATTCCCACCGCGGGCGGGATGAGCAACTCATGGGTGGTGTCGGGCGAGCGCACGTCGACCGGCCGCCCCATCCTCTGCAACGACCCGCATCTCGTCCCCGGGATGCCGTCGATCTGGTATGCGGCGCATGTCAATGCCGGTGAGGACTTCGAATCGACCGGCGTGACGATGCCTGGGATGCCGTTCGTCATCATCGGCCACAACAAGCGCGTTGCCTGGGGATTCACCAACTCCTTCGCCGATTGCCAGGACCTGGTCATCGAGGAGTTCGAACTCCCCCGCCGGCGACCATTTCCGTACGGAGCGGGGATTCGAGCCGACCCGGCGGCTGCGCGAGATCATCCACGTCAAAGGCGCCTCGGACGTGCTCGAGGAGGTGGTGGTCACTCGCCACGGGCCGATCGTCGAACGCATCGAGGATCCCGAGCGCGCGATCTGGCGGGGGCTTGCCTTGCAGTGGACGGCGTTGCAACCGGGCAGCGCCGCCGAGGGGCTTCTGCGCCTCCAGCGCGCCGGCGACTGGAAGAGCTTCAAGGAATCGTTCGCGGGCTTCGACGCGCCTTCCCAGAACGTGGTGTACGCGGACGTCGACGGCCACATCGGATACCTCCTCTGCGGCCGCGTTCCCGTCCGCAAATCAAAGCCCAGCGGGCTCCCGGTGCAGGGCTGGACTGGCGATGCGGTCTGGACGAGGTACCTGAACGTGGATGAGGTGCCGCAGATCTTCGACCCGCCGGAGCACCAGATCATCACCGCGAACAACCGCATCGTCGGGGACAAGTTCCCCTTCTACATCGGCACCGACTACATGTCGGGATACAGGGCGCTCCGGATCGGAGAGCTCCTCGGCGAGCGGGTCGTCGACCTCGCGTACATGGCCCGGGCGCAGATGGACCTCGTCTGCCCGCCGGCGCGCCAGGTGGTCCGGTTGCTCGGCGCCATGCGCTGTGAGCATCCGGCTGCCGAAGCGGCACGGCACCGTCTCGCGGCGTGGGACGCGGTGATGGACCCACGCCGGGTCGAGCCGACCATCTACGAGGCCTTCATGGCCCGGCTCGCGGAGCACTCGCTGAACCCGGTCTGCGGTAACGCCTGGCGGATCCTCGCCGGTGTGGATCTCACCCACCCGGTCTTCCAGTATCCGGGCAACCTGGTGGGCAGGCTGACGCCGCTCCTGATCGAGCGCTGGGAACTCGGCGACGACGGCTTGTTCGAGGGCCTGACCTCCTGGGCCGAAGTGGTGGCGAAGTCGCTCGACGACGCGATGTCCGACCTCCGGGAGCGCTTCGGACGCGGCTCGCGCCGATGGAAGTGGGGACGCGTGCACCGGCTCGAACTCATCCACCCCTTCGGCCGCCGCCGCGGGCTCGCATGGTTCTTCAACGCCCCCGTCGGTCCCGGTCGGAGGCAACACCGACACGGTCTTCGCCACGTCGCAGGTTCCGGGGCAGCCGTTCGAGACGCGGCTCTCCGCTCCGTCCTGGCGTCAGGTCATCGACGTAGGGAAGTGGGATGCGAGCGGCGGCATCCACCTCCCCGGACAGTCCGGGCAGCCGGGATCACGTCACTACCGCGACCTGTCGCGTCGCTGGAAGACCAACCGCCAGTTCCCGCTGTACTGGAGTCGCGCAGGAGGTGCGCCGCCACGCCAGGACGCGGCTCGTCCTCGCGCCACTGCCTGCGACGCACGGCAAAGAGGCCGGCGGGCGAACATAGGGGTGTGACCCACTCGGATCAGCGCGGGATCGTGCGCGGCTGCTGTCTCGGCCTGCTCATGCTCCTCATCCTCGTCGGCGGCTCGGTGTTCGTGGCCGATCGCGCCCTGGCCGCACCGGAGCTCGGTGCGCCGCCTGCCGGACCTTCGCACGGGGCAACCGAGTACGGCGATCGCCATCTCCCTGGGCAAGGAGATGGCGGCGCAGCTGCTGACGTCTCCGCATGGGGTCGTCGTGCTCAGCGAGGAGGACCTCACGGTGCTCGCGGTTGCCAACAATCCGCATCCGAGCGCGTATCGCGACGTCCAGGTGCGTGTGCGCAACGGGCTCCTGGTGGTGTCGGCGCAGATCTCCGCGGGTCCCTTCACCCCGACGGCCGTGGCGCATATCAGCCTGTCGCTGCAGCCGGGGCCGAACGGCCCCGTGATCGTCGCGCAGGTGCCGCAGCTCGATATCGGCATGCTCGGACTGCCGGGCTTCGCCGGTTCCGGCCTTGTGTCGCAGATCGACGCGGCGCTGTCACTGGATCGCCTTTTCGCGATTGCCCCGGCGCTCAGTCCGCTCCGTGCGGACATCGAGTGCGTCGCCGTCCTGCCAACCGGTATCGCGGTCGGCGTGCATCAGCCCCTGGTCGCTGCCGATCCGTCTTCGTGCGGTTGATCTAGGAGCCGGTTTCCCCGGGGACGACCGCGAGCACGAACGCGGCGTGGCTCTGCACCTGCGGGTAGTTGCCCAGCGGAGTGTGGTCGTCTGGGTCGGCGACCTCGCCGAACAGGCCAACCGGTCCCCGCGTGGCCAGGGCTGTCTCGAGATACTTCGTGCCGTCGCGTCCGGTAGCCGCAAGGGCTCCCGCCAGCCAGAACGTGGGAAACACGAACGGCGCGCATGGATCCGCCAGCGTGTCGGCCTGGCTCTCGTGACGATCGATGAGGCCACCGCGATCAAGGCGCTCCACGATCAGGTCAAGCGTGGGCTCGATCCGGGTGCCGAAGCGTTCGAGGCCGCTGAGCAGTGCAGCCTGGGCGAGTGCTGCGTCCGCGCCACCACCGTCGAGGTGGATCTGCAGAGCGCCACCGCCTTCACCGATCACGGCCGTCGCGGCCGCGGCTGCTCGGCGCCATGCGGACGCATCGCCGGCGACGCGGCGTCCATCCGCGAGCGAGGCGGCGCCGGTCAGACCGCTGATGGCGGTGAGCAGGGAGTGCGTATAGCGGCGCGGCGCTCCGCGGATCTCCCAGATCCCGTTGTCCGGCTCGGTCCAGTGGTTCACGAGCCAGTCGGCCAGGACGGGTACGGCGGTTGCGAGTTCGGCCGGCAGGGCTGCGGCCTTCGCGAGCGACGTCGCAAGCTCGATGACCTCGCCGGGGACATCGAGTTGCGCCTGCGCCGCGGCGCCGTTGCCGATCCGGACCGGGCGCGAACCGCGGTATCCCGCCAGTTCCGCGATCTCCGTCTCTTCGGGCGCGGCGGTGCCATCGATGCGCACGAGAGGAACTGGGCCCGAACTCGTTGACCACGCTCCCGACGAAGGCTCCGAGCGAGGACGCGGCATCGACCAGACCGAGCCGGAGCATCGCGAGCGCCGCCAGCGACGAGTCCCGCAGCCAGGAATATCGGTAGTCCCAGGTCCGGCTGGACCCTGGCCACTGGGGGAGCGACGTGGTGGGTGCAGCGACGATGCCGCCTTCTCGGCGCCGCAGGCCGAGCAGCACGGCCGCCGTCGTCTCGAGGAGACCGTCGAGATGTGGCTGCGCGGAGAGGTTGCGAAAGACGGGAATCGCTTCATGCCACGCGGACAGCGTTGCCGCAATCGACGGCGTCCGCGGCGCGATTCCCGCGGTGGCGAGGGTCACCGCCGCGGGATTGCCAGGGTGGACCGTGAACTCCGACCGCGTGCCTCCAGCGTGCGGCTGCCACTCAGACGGCGCGTGGATGGCGACGCCGGCGCCACCGTCAAGCTCGAGCACGTTGCCGAACGTGCGCAGTGAGCCACGAGCGCCGGGCCAGTCCGGAGCCGTGACCGTCACCGCCACCTCGACGTCGTCACCCTCAGCACGCAGCCGCCGAATCAGCAGCGGACCTTGGCCGAGCTCGAGCGCGTCTTCAACGATCAGCCGCGCATCCGCCACTTCCCAGACCGTCTCGAGCACGAGCGAACGAGGAAGGTATCGACGCGAGACCACGCGTGCATCTGGCCGCACCGGTCGCACGGTGAATGCGCCGCCGCGATCGACATCGAGGATCGAAAACAGCAATGGTGTCGAGTTCGATCCTCGGCCAGCAGAGCCACGCCACGTTGCCGTCGGGGTCGATGAGCGCCGCGGTCCTCGAGTCAGCGAGCAGCGCGTGCTCTCCGATCGGATGCTGCATCGCGTCAGCCTAGACCACGCACGCTCTGCGGTTCGCGTGGTGTGCTACGTCAGCGTCAGGGGACGACGGTGACGGGAGGAATCGTGTCAGCGATGCTCGCGATCTTCTCGGCCCAGTTTGGATCGCTCGCGTAGTCGACATTCATGCCGCGAAGCGTCGGGCCGTGGAAGAACGGGCCGGTCGGTGTGAGGTAGTTGACCTCGATGAACTGCGCGACGTACTGGATGCACGCGTTGAAGCTCGTGAACGTCATCGCGTCGCCGTATGGGTTCGCGTCGTCTGCGCCAAAGCCGAAGAGATTGAACTTGTTCTGCGCGATTGCGCTGGTACCCCAACCGGATTCGAGAATCGCGTGGGCGACGAAATACCGCGCACTCACGTGGTACGTCGTCTCAGCCTGCATGAAGCTGGCGCCAAGACCGGCGAGCGCGGATCCGGCGAGAAACTGATTGAGGCTTGCAGCGGTTTCGCCGCTCGGGAGCGTCAGGTTGGTATCAACGGTGAACAGTGGGCCCGCGACCGGCGGGTAGATCACATCTCGAGCGCGCGCAGCAGCAAGCGCCGCGACGGCTGCCGCCAGCGCCTTCTGCGCCTGAGAAACCTGTTGGTGCGCGGCGATGTCCGCAACGAGGAGGTTCTGTTCCTGCACTCTGATGACCGCCTGCTCCGTCTGTGCCTGCTCCTCTTCCGCCGCAAGCTGCGCAAGGTCGGCCGTGTGCTGTGCGAGCGTGCTGCTCGCCTTCTGCTCCTCGGCGCCGATGCGATCGACCAGCTCCATGCTCGCCGATGAGATTTCGTTCACCTGCACGTCGCGCTGAATCGCCGCTGCGATCGTGTTCGCGGAGATGATGTACGCGAGCATCGCTTCCGACCCGCCGTTCTCGTAGGACTCGCGGAGATATGCGGCGAGATGACCACGATCCGCGTCGAGTTGCGCGTCGACGGTGTTGAGCGTCGCGGTATCGGCGGCGATCGTGACGTGCAGTGAGGCGATCTGCGTGTTGAGCTGCGCCAGGCGCGTGTTCGCCGCGGCAAGCGCAGCGCGCGCGAGAGCCAGAGCAGCATCCGCGTTGTTGGCGGCATCCTTCGCGTTGTTCGCGTCCTTCGCGGCCGCGGCAGCAGCCTGCTGCGCCGCAGTCACACCTGGAGTTGGGCTCGCAGCCGCCGGAACCGCGATCAACGTCAGCAGCAGCGCGAACGGCAACGCGCGGACAACACGGTGACGGGCGAACGAAAACCGGGGCTGACGCATCGCGGCCAGTCTCCCATCGGGTGCTGGCGCCGCCTCCTGATGTCATCGCGCCGTGACCGGCCGTCACGGCGGCGTGACACGCCCGCAGCCGGAACATCCAAAGAGGACGAATCCATCGTGGCGCGGCTCGTGCGCGCCCGTCGAAACTAGGAGGCCTTGCGCTCCAGGAGCCGGCGGCGGATCTCGTCCGGCGCTACCAGCTCGACGACTGAGCGCGGCCCGCAGCCGGGGCAGATGCGGTGCCCGCCAACCGATTCGCCGTCGGCGCCGTAGTACAGCACCGAGAGCATTTCACCCTTGCACATGGGGCACCGGTCTGAGGTTTCCTCGTTCGTCTCCATCGCTCCATTGCATGATCGCACGGCGAAGGCCCATCGGGGAGGCAAACCGGCCACCGTCACCGACCCGGCACGGTCGCCGGCGAGCGGTAGGCTCGGCGCCATGACGTCGCACCCGACCGGCGACAGGAACGCGACTCTCGACGCGTATCTCGACGAGCTCGACCGCTGGTCCGAGCGTCTCAACCTCACTTCGATTCCGCGCGACCAGGCCTGGTCGCGCAACGTGGCGGAGGCCGAAGAGCTGCTCGAGGAAGCGGCACCCGGCACCGGTTCCAGGGTGATCGACATCGGATCGGGGGGCGGTGTGCCTGGGATCGTCATCGCCATTCTCCGGCCGGATCTTCAGATGACGCTGCTCGACGCCGACCGGCGCAAGGGCGGATTCCTCATCCACGTCGCCGGTCTGCTGGGTCTGCAGTCCGTCCACGTCGTCGCGGAACGAGCCGAGGACGCCGGACGGCGCGAGGGAATGCGCGAAACGTTCGACCTGGCGATATCTCGGGCGACCGCCCCGCCACCAGTGCTCTGCGAGCTCGCGCTGCCGATGCTCCGTGTGGGCGGTGCGTTGTGCGCGCTCGTCAGCGATGCGCAGTCGGCGCTCGCCACGTGCGCTGCCGCGGCGGCAGCGTGCGGCGGCGACGCCCCCGAGGCGCTGTCGGATGGCGTTCTCCGAGTCCGCAAAGCGGTGCCCACACCGGACGAGTACCCGCGGCGGCCGGGCACTCCGGCCCGCCACCCGATCGGCTAGAGACGGGACTGGATCGCTGCGATCGCCACCGCTCGCTCGTTCCACGGGATCTCACCGTCAGCGGTCTCGAGCGTCTTCTCGTGACCCTTGCCGGCACAAAGCACGGTGTCCCCCGGCTCGGCGTGCGCCACCGCGAAGCCGATCGCGTCGGTGCGGTCGGGGATGACGAAGAGATTCGTATCGCGAACCGCGCCGGCCGAGACCGCACCGGCGGCGATCTGCTCGAGGATGAGCATGCGATCCTCGCCGCGGGGGTCCTCGTCGGTGACAACGCTGACGTCGGCGAGCCGTGCCGCCACCGCTCCCATCGCCGCGCGCTTCTCGACGTCACGCTCGCCGGCCGACCCGAAGACTGCCCACAGCCGCCCCACCGTGGTTCTGCGCAGCTCTGCAGGACGGTCTCCAGCGCATCCGTGGTGTGGGCGTAGTCCACCACCACCGCGAACGGCTGGCCGAGCTCGATCGGCTCCATCCGGCCGGTGACCGGGAGCGCGGCTTCCAGCCCGGAGACTGCGGCGCCGAACTCGGCGCCGGTGGCGCAGGCCGCCGCCAGCGCGGCGAGCGCGTTGCGCGCGTTGAAAGTCCCCGACAGATGGAGCCGTATCTCGCTCTTGCCCCACGGTGTCCGCGCCACGAAGTGCACGCCTCCCGGCTCGGCCACCACGTCGTCCGCACGGAGGTCCGCGGCGATCCCGGGGAGATCCGTGTACGTGATCCTCCTGGCCACCGGGATCTGCGCGAGTACCGGATAGCCGAATTCATCGCCGGCATCGAGGACCGCAATGCCGTCGGGTCGCGACGAGACGTGCTCGAGCAGCCGCGCCTTGGCAGCGAGATAGCGGGCCCGACTGCCGTGCAGTTCGAGGTGCTCGGTGGTGATCCTCGTGAACACCGCGGCTCGGAAGGCAACGCCGTCGGCGCGATGCATCTCGAGCGCGTGCGACGACGTCTCGAGAGCGACGTGCGTGCATCCTGCGTCGCGGATGCGGTCAAGCTCGGACTGGAGCTCCGGCGCCTCGGGCGTTGTCTGCCGCGACGGGTTGGCGATGACCGCGTCTCCGGTCCGGCGATCGACGGTCGTGATCGAGGCGGCGTCGATTCCGGCCGCCCGCCATGCATGCCAGAGAAGGGTCGCAGTGGTGGTCTTGCCGTCGGTGCCGGTGATCCCCGCGACGCAGAGAGAACGGCTGGGATGGTCGTAAAAGGCGTCGGACAGATCCGAGAGGGCCACTCGCGCGCTGTCGACGAGAATCAGTGGGATCGACGCATCAAGCGGCATAGCGGGGAGACGCTCGGCGACCACCGCAATCGCTCCCCGGTGAACGGCGTCTGCCACGAATCCGCCCCCGTCGGCGCGAAGACCCCGGATGGCGACGAACAGCGTGCCGGGCGACACGAGCCGCGAGTCGGAAGCGATCGCGCGGATCTCGAGCGCCTGTTCGGCAGGGCCGAGCGCTGCTTCAATCCCGGAACGAGCGAGCAGAGCGGCAAGTGGGCGCGCCGTACGCGTCGGATGCACCGTCGCAGTCTATGGTAGGGTCGCTCCGATCATGGCTGGAAAGAAGCAGAAGCGAACCAACTCACCCGCATCGCTCGCGGACGCGCTGGCAGCGACCAGAGCCGCCCACCGTCGGGTTCTCGCACTCGCCGCCCGGCTCGAGGAGACCGAACGCACGATCCTCGCGGCCATGGCTCCCGCCGCTCCGGCGTCGAGTGCTCCCGCCAAGCGCGTCGGCCGGCCCCCCAAGGCCGCAACGGCAGCGGCAGGTCCCGCCAAGCGTCCGGTCGGCAGGCCGCGGAAGGCCACAACCGCACCGGCGCCGGCCAAGCGCGCAGTCGGCAGGCCCCGCAAGTCAGTTGCAGCGCCGGGACCCGCGAAACGGCCCGTCGGCAGGCCTCCGAAGGCAGCGACGGCACCAACTGCAGCGCCCGCGAAGCGACCGGTTGGAAGGCCCAGGACGCGCCCGGTCGCGGACGCCGCATCGGCGCCGCGCGCGGCCAACGCTCGCCGTCGGGTGGGGCGTCCGCCGAAGTCCTGAACCGAATCCAGACCCGCTAGGTCAGGTTTCGACAGGTTTTGGGTAGACTGGCTGCATGGCCAAGTCTTCCCGCGAACTCCTCGACGAAGCGCGACGCACTGTCGCGGAGGTTTCCCCGCAGCAGGTACGTGCGGCGGCAGGATCCCGCACTCTCATCGACGTTCGCGAGCGCAACGAGTTCGACGAGGGCTACATCCCCGGAGCGATGCACCTCAGCAAGGGGTTCATCGAGACCCGGATCGAGGACGCGGTGCCCAGGCACGACACGCCGATCACGCTCTACTGCGCCGCGGGCGTTCGCTCGCTGCTCGCGGCACGCGCGCTGCAGGAACTCGGCTACACCGACGTCCAGTCGATGGCGGGTGGCTACGGTGCCTGGAAGCAGGCCGGCTTCGACTTCATCGATCCCCCGGGTGCTGACGGCGCAGCAGCAGCAGCGCTACAGCCGCCATCTGCTGATCCCCGAGATCGGCGAGCGAGGGTCAGGCGAAGCTGCTCGACGCCAAGGTGCTGCTCATCGGCGCGGGCGGGCTCGGCATCCCGGCTGCGCTCTATCTCGCGGCGGCCGGTGTCGGCACCATCGGGTTTGTCGATTTCGACACCGTCGACCGGAGCAACCTGCAGCGCCAGATCCTCCACACCGAGGACCGGATCGGGATGCTCAAGACCGCGTCGGCAAAGGTCGCGCTCACCGCGCTGAACAGCGACGTCCGCGTCGTCGAGCACAACGTCGTGCTGAGCGGCGAGAACGCACGCGAGATCTTCGACCAGTACGACATCATCGTGAACGGCTGCGACAACTTCCCAACTCGATACCTCGCCAACGATGTGGCCATCTTTGCCAAAAAGCCGATGGTGGATGGCGGCATCTTCCGTTTCGAGGGTCAGGTCACCACGGTGGTGCCCTTCCAGTCGCCCTGCTATCGCTGCCGGTATCCATCCCCGCCACCGCCCGAGGAGGCGCCGTCGTGCGCCGAGGCAGGCGTGCTCGGCGTGCTGCCGGGAATCGTCGGCGTGCTGCAGGCGACCGAGGTCATCAAGCTCATCACCGGCGTGGGCGACCTGCTCACCGGACGGCTCCTGCACATCGACGCGCTCGACATGAAATTCCGCGAGTTCCGCGTCCCGCGCGATCCGCAGTGCCCGGTGTGTGGCGAGAATCCCACCATCACCGAACCGATCGACTACGAGGGTTTCTGCGCAGCGCCTGCCTCCGTCGCGACCGAGGCGGTTGGCGCGGCCGTCTGACCGCGCTTAGCTGACGGGCGGCGAGCCGGCCTCGACGTGCTCGGCTTCGTCGATCAGCATCACCGGGATCCCGTTGTCAACGCGGTAGCGCAACAGGCACGCGTCGCAACGCAGTGAAGTCCGGCTCGACGACGAGCGGCCCCCGGCAACGTGGGCAGGCGAGGATCTCGAGCAGGTCCTTCGGCAACTGACTCATGACGCCATTGTCGCCGGTGTGAGCAACGCCGCGAGTTGCTCGTTCACAGGGCGCGGAAGCTCGAGGTTGCTGAGATGCCCGCAGTCGAGCTCCGCGTAGTCGGCTCCATGGATGGTGTCAGCGATGGCACGAACTTCCGTGGGTCCGACGATCGCGTCCTGGGTGCCGGCGATCACGAGGGTCGGGACGTTGATGGAACCAAGCAACGCAGTGTTGTCGGGCCGCGACGCGATCGCGCGCTGCGCGAATGCGATTCCCGCGGGCGTGCAGCGCCGGATGCGACCGCGCACCGGGTCCACGATGTGTGCCTCCGACTGAGCGCCGGGGCTCAGCAGACGGGCAACCATCGGCTCGATGATCGGCTCGACCGATTGCTCGCGCTCGACCAGGTCCGCCATGGCAAGGCGATCGTCGCGGGGCCCTGGGGCGTCGGCCGCGGCGCGCGTGTTGCAGAGCGCGAGAGCGCGAATCCGTTCCGGGGCAAGCCGCCACATCGCGAACGCGAGGTATCCCCCCATCGAGAGCCCGACGACGGCGAAGCGCTTGATGTCGCGCGCGTCGAGTGCCTCAAGCACCGCAACCGCGAACGTGTCGAGGCTGGGGTCGCCGGCGGGAGGTGGCGGCGATGCACCGCAGCCCCACAGGTCAACGCGCACGCAGCGCATGTCGCCTGACAGCGCAGCCACCTGGTGGTCCCACTGCGAAGCGTCCATGGTGAACGCATGCAGGAACAGCACTGCTTCGCCAGTTCCCGTGTCGTGGAGTGCCGGCAGCATGTCTGTCCGACGCGCTCAGGCCTGGGCGCTGACCACGACGGCGGGGAAGTCCTCATCGAGCGTCGCGCGCTCGATGTGCGTGCGCGCGTGCTTCTCGACGTCGCGAAGCTTGAGGATCTCACTCGGTGTGATGAGCGTCACCGCGACGCCTGCGCGTCCGGCTCGTCCCGTCCTGCCCACTCGATGCAGATACTCGTCGGGCGTCAGCGGCACGTCGTAGTTGATGACATGCGAGATGTCGTCGATATCGAGTCCACGCGCCGCCACGTTGGTCGCGATCAAGTACTTGATATGCGATGCGCGGAACTGCTGCATGGCGCGATCCCGCTCGCGTTGCGTCAGGTCACCATGGAGCAGCCCGACCTGGTATCCGCGCCCACCGAGCTGCGCCTGAAGGACATCGGCGGTCCGCTTGGTCTCGACGAAGATGAGCGCCATGACGACATCGGGTTGGTCGAGGATCTGCGCCATCGCATCGGTCTTGTCCGCCCACGTGGTCTGCACGTAGAGCTGGCGTACCTCGGAGGGAATCTCGGGGCGGGTGCTGATCTCGACGGTCTCGGGATCGTGCATGTGACGCAGGGCGAGTCTGCGCACCCACTCCGGCATCGTGGCGCTGAACAGCAGCGTCTGACGCTGAGCGGGGCACTGACGGAGGATTCGCTCGACATCCGGCGCGAAGCCCATGTCGAGCATCCGGTCGGCTTCGTCGAGGACGCAGACGCGGACGTTGGCGAGGGTCAGCGAACGCCGCTGAATGTGATCGCCGAGCCGTCCGGGTGTCGCCACGACGATGTGCGCACCCTGGCGCAGCTCCTCGATCTGCCGTCCGATCGAATCGCCGCCGTAGATGGCGACGCTGCGCAACTCGTGCCGCTTGCCGAGCCGTACCAGCTCTTCATGCACCTGCACGGCAAGTTCGCGTGTCGGGCAGAGCACCAGCGCCTGCACCGGACCGTCGCGAGGATCGAGGCGCTCGATGATCGGAATGCCGAACGCGGCGGTCTTGCCGCTTCCGGTCTGCGCCTGGCCGATCACATCGCGTCCCGCGAGGGCGAACGGCAGCGATCCGGCCTGGATCGGCGTGGCCATGGTGTATCCAAGCTCGGCAACCGTGTTTTGCATGGCGACGCTCAAGGAGAGCTCGCTGAAGCTGACCGGTTCGGGGATGACAGTACTCAAGACCTCATCTACCGGCGCCGGAGCAGCGGGACGAGGCCTTGCGGCGAGCGGTCTACCAAACCGCGCGCGAGAAGACGAACGCAAGACAACGTCAGTCTACCCCGTATTGCCGCGATCACGCCTGCGTAAGATCGTTTGATGCATCGCCACCGCGCCAGCACGCTCGCAGCGGGATGACGGTGGTCGCCGATATCCGCGAAGCGTGGCCGCCCGCGAGGACGTTCGTGCCGCGAGTCGTCATTCTCGATCTCGACGGCACGACCATCGACTACCGCCAGGAGTTGCTTCCGCGGGTTCGCGATGCCGTGCGTGCCACGGGTGCGCGTATGCCGGTCGTCGTCGCCACCGGGCGCATGTACCGCTCCGCGCTGTTCTGGGCGGAGGAGCTTGGCGTCCGCGAGCCGCTCATCTGCTACCAGGGCGCGATGGTCCGTGAGATGCCGAATCCGGACGGCTCGCCGGCGCGAACCATTTTCGAGCAGCCCCTTCGCGCGGCTCCGGCGACGCGCGCGCTGCACATCGCGCGCGAGCAGGACTGGCACTTCCAGGCGTATCAGAACGATGAGTTGCTCTGCGAGCGCGACCGCCCCGAGGCGCGGTTGTACTCGCACATCAGTGGCGTGCAGTTCCGAGTCGTGCCGAACCTCGAGCCACTGCTCGAACACGGCACCACCAAGGCCGCGTGCGTCATCGAGGATCCTGCCGAGGTCGATCGCGCAACCGCGCTGATGGCCCGAGAGCTCGCGGGAAGCGCGCGGATCACCCGCTCGAATCCGGAATTCGTCGAGATCCTCGATCCCGCCGTCAGCAAGGGGACCGCGTGCGAGATCGTGTGCGAGCGACTCGGGTTCACACTCGCCGACGCGGTTGCGATCGGCGATGCGCCAAACGACATCGAGATGCTGACTGGAGCGGGATACGCCGTGGCTGTCGCGTCGTCCCGCCCGGAGGTGCTCGCCGTCGCAGACGCCACATGCGCCCTCCCGGAGGATGGTGGCGTCGCCGATGTCCTCGAGGTGCTCGGCCTAATCTGAGCCCGGCGTGAGGAAGCCTCCGCCCGTCTTGTTGCCGAGCCTGCCGCTCGCAACGAGGTCGCGCAGCATCGGCACCGGTTCCCAGCGCGCATCGCCGGTCTGACGCAGGCCCTCGTCGAGAATCGCCTCGACGACATCGAGCCCGACCAGGTCCGAGAGCGCGAACGGTCCCATCGGCCAGCCGAGCGCGTTGCGCACCGCGAGGTCGCAGTCCTCGACGGAGATGTAGCCGCCCTGCACGAGGCGCATCGCCTCCTGGATGGCGATGAACAGCACGCGATTGGCGATGAAGCCGTACTCCTCGCGGGCGAGCCGCACCGGCGTCTTGCCGATCGAGCGGGCGAAGTCCATCGCGCGAACGATCGACTCCTCCGACGTGTGCGGTCCCGGTACCACCTCGACGAGCGCCATGAGCAGGGCGGGATTGAAGAAGTGGATGTTGAGAAAGCGTTCGGAGTGCGTCACCGAGCTCTCGAGGAGCGACGACGCCAACGTTGACGAGTTCGTGCCAATGATGGCGGTAGCATCGGCGTGCGCGCAGATCTGCGCATACACCTCGGCTTTCACGTCGCGGTCCTCGGCGACCGACTCGATGATGATCTCCGCTCCTGCGACGGCCGAGAAGTCGGCATGCAACGTCACCCGTGCGAGCGCGGCCTCGCAGACATCACTGCTCGAGCTTGCCCTTCTCGACGCGCCGCCGGAGGAGCGCCGATGACGCGGTGCTCGCCGAGCGGAGCCGGTCCTCGCTCCGGCTGATGAGCCGGGTGTCATAGCCGTGGAGCGCGGCCTGGTACGCGATCTGGCCGCCCATCGCGCCCGCCCCGACGACAGCGAGCGTCGGCACGCTCAGCCGCCGGCAGGACCGGCGTCGCGGCCGGGGTGGGTCATCGCCTCGGCGTCGAGCAGCCGGGTCAACTCCGCCTCGTCGAGGCCGCTTCGCTCGCGGGCGACCTCGCGCACGGTGCGCCCGGTGCTGTACGCCTCCTTGGCGATCGCCGCTGCGGCGTCATATCCGATGACCGGGGCGAGCCCGGTGCAGAGCATGAGCCCGCGCTCGACCATCGCCGGGCCGTTCTCCGTGGCGGTGATCCCGTCGACGCACTGCGTCGCGAGGTTCCGAGCGGAGGCGGCGAGCAGCGCTGCTGACTGGAGAAGGTCGTACGCGGCGACGGGCATCATCACGTTGAGCTCGAGCAGGGAACCGGCCGCGCCGCAGAAGGCGACGGTGGCGTCGTTGCCGATCACCTGCGCGGCAACCATGGTCACCGACTCGCAGATGACGGGATTGACCTTGCCGGGCATGATCGACGAGCCCGGCTGCACCTCCGGTATGGCGATCTCCGCGAGGCCGGCCCGCGGTCCGCAGCCGAGGAGCCGGATGTCATTCGCGATCTTGTAGAGCGAGACCGCGACGGCACGGAGCGCGCCGCTCGCCGCGACGACCGCATCCAGCGTCGACTGGCCACTGAAGTGGTTCTCGGTCTCGCGGAAGGGGATGCCGAGATCGGCCGCCAGCAGCGCGATCACCTTGGGTGGGAACTCGGGATGGGTCCCGACACCGGTCCCGACGGCCGTCCCGCCGAGCGGCAGTTCGGCGAGCGTGGCGACCGCCTCCTCGCAACGGAGCCGGGCTCGTTCGGCCTGGCCGGCGTAGCCGAGGAACTCCTGCCCGAGCCGGATCGGGGTCGCGTCCTGGAGATGCGTGCGGCCGGTCTTGATCACCGGCCACAGCTCCTCGGACTTCTGGCGCAGCGAGTACTCGAGCACGCGCGAGCCCGGTGATCGTGTCCTCGCTGATCGAGACGGCCGCGGCCACCTGGATCGCGGTCGGGATCACGTCGTTGCTGGACTGGCCGAGGTTGACGTGGTCGTTCGGATGCACCGGGGATCGCGATCCACGCACTCCGCCGAGCAGCTCGATCGCCCGGTTGGCGATCACCTCGTTCGCGTTCATGTTCGTCGAGGTGCCGCTCCCGGTCTGGAAGACGTCGACGATGAACTCGTCGTCGAGGACGCCGTCGACGACGTCCTGGGCCGCCCGGATGATCGCGCCGGCGAGGCCTCATCGAGCAGTCCCAACTCGCGGTTGACCAGCGCAGCCTGCTGCTTGATCAGCCCGATCGCCCGAATGAAGCCGCGTGGCAGGCGGAGGTCGCTGATCGGGAAGTTGACCTTCGCGCGCATGGTGTTGGCGCCGTAGTAGGCGTCCTGCGGGCACCTCGAACTCGCCCATCGAGTCGCGCTCGGTCCGGGTCGCCGCGGTGGTCATTTGGTCTTCTCCTCGAGATGCATCGGGATCGACATGTCGAATTCGGCCCCGCTTCCAGGGATGCTCCGAGCGGCCACGGTCCCGCCATGCCGCTCCGCGACCGTTCGCACGATGTAGAGACCGAGCCCGCTGCCCGGCACTTTCCGGTGCCGCTCGGCGACCGACCGGAAGTATTTGTCGAAGAGGTGGCCCGTGTCCGCCACCGGGAATCCGGTCCCGTGGTCGCGAACCGTGAAGCGCACCGAATCACCTTCGCGCGCCGCGATCACCTCGATCGGGATTCCCATCGGCCCGTGCTTGACGGCGTTGCCGAGCAGGTTGGTCAGCGCCAGGATGAGGCGACGGCGGTCGCCCTTGATGGCGAGCCCGTGCTCGCACTCGCTCGTGATCGTCGACTCGCGCAGCTTCGCCTCCATGGCCACGTGCTCGATCGCCTCCGCGACCACCTCCTCGGCGTCCATGACCTCGAGGGCGAGGTGGTCGTCGGGATCCTCGAGACGCGCGAGCTCGGCGAGGGCGTTGACCATCCGGACCATCATCTCGGTGCTCGCGGTGATGCCTTCGATGGCCACCATGGCGGTCTCGGGAAGCGCGCCGAGCATCCCGGCACTGAGCAGCTGCCCGTAGCTGTTGAGGATGGTCAGCGGCCGGCGCAGCTCGTGCATGGTGATCGACAGCGAGGTGCCCCGAGCCGACGACTTCGAGGTCGCGCTCGTGAGGCGGTGCTCGAGCGTCGCGACGCACGAGGCGGCGAGATGCCGGCCGACCGCTTCGACATCGTCGGCTGTTGTCGACACCAGCGCCAGGGTCTCCTCGGCATCGAGGCGCTCGTCCCGGACGGCCTCGGCCGTCACCTGGCGCAGGGCCGTGAGATTGGCGAGCGCCTTCTCGAGGCGGCGCTCGATGTTGGTGCCGGCGTCGAGGTGGTGGTACGCGATCAGCGGCCGGAAGTCATCCGCGGTCAGCGCGACCAGGACCGCGTTGACGAACTGGCGAGGTCCCCGAGCGCGGTCGGGAGGCTCCTCGGTCTCAGCCGGTGATATCTGCCTCGCCCACAAATCGGCGATCCGCGCCGCGTGGGCCGCCAGGAAGTCGCTGAACTGACGGGTCACGCCGCTGAAGTCTAGGCGCAGCAGGCGTCAATTCCGCGAGTGCGGCATTCTCGACCGCCGCGACCTCGACCGCGAGCTCCACCGGAGAGCGATTGCTGCGCCGGTGGCGCGACCACAGCACCGCTCCGAGCACCGCGAACGGAATCATCTGGAGGTCGATCAGCACGGAGATCGCGCCCGCGTGGGCGATCGAGACCCCGGTGCGCGACAGCAGCGCCACGAGGACGCCTTCGCGCAGCCCGAGGCCGTTGATGCTGAAGGGCGCCAGAGCGACAAGGAGCGTGATCGGCACGCACACGGCGAGAACGGTCCAGCTCAGGTCGACGCCGATCGCGCGGGCGGCGACGCTCAGCGCGAGGAGGTTGAAGCCCCACCCGGCGGCGCCGACGAGGAGCGACTGGGCTACTGCGTGCGGATGCTGGCGGTACCCGGCGAACGCATCGCTGAACGAGCGCACGCCGCGGCTCATGGCTCCGGAGAGGCGCGCAAGCAGGCGATGCGGGACGATGCGGTCGGCGCTGAGGGCCGCGAGCCAGATGACCACGACGCCCATCGCCAGCCCGGCGATCACGATCACCACCCAGGTGCCGAGCAGTGCCCGCAGCAGGATGGCGGCGGCGATCCCCCAGCAGGTCATGCCGAGCATTCCGGCGAGACGGCTGCCGGCGAGCGAGGCAAGGACGCGGCCGTGCCCGATCTGACGACCCATCTCGACGGTACGCATGGCATCGCCGCCCACGCCGGCGGGAAGCATCTGCGTGAAGAACAGGCTCTGGAGATACGACGAGCTCAGGCGGCGCCAGCTGAGCAGCGAGCCGGGGCCGGCGCCGGACGGCGCGTTGGCGGTACGGAGCAGGACGCCCCATTCCACGACGCTCGCCGCGACGGCGAGCATGGTCAACCCGAGCGCGGCCGCGATCCAGAGAGGATCGGCATGGGCGAGGCTTGCGACTGCCTGGGGCAGGTTGATCGTCCGCGCGAGGATCACCAGGCCGACGACCGTTCCGCTGACCCGGATCCACGGGGATCCGATCACTGCGCGGGCGGTACGCACGGCTTGTCGCATCGCCACCATTGAAGCAGGGTTGACCTTTCCACTTCTTGTCATTGGCCGGACCGTGACACCGCGACTGCTCCGCGCGACGGGTTACGAGGTCGGCGTGTCACTCGCCGCGAGATAGGGCTCGCGGAACGCCGTCTGCTCGGCGATGAAGACCAGATCAAGGTCGGCCACCGGCCCGTTGCGATTCTTGGCCACGATGAGCTCGGTCTTGCCCCGGTCGATATCGCGGTTGTGCATCCCCTCGCGGTAGAGGAAGAGCACGACGTCGGCGTCCTGCTCGATCGAACCGCTGTCGCGAAGGTCGCTGAGCTGCGGGCGCTTGTTCTCGCGTTGCTCGGCCGCTCTCGAGAGCTGGGAGAGCGCGAGCACCGGGACGTCGAGCTCCTTGGCGATCGCCTTCAGCCCCGAGGAGATGTCCGAGACCTCCTGCACCCGCGAATCGCGCCTGCCGCCCTGCATCAGCTGCAGGTAGTCGATGACGATCAACTCGATCTTGTGCTGCGACTTCATCCGCCGGGCACGGGCGCGAAGCGTGTTGATGGCAAGCCCCGGCGAATCGTCGATCCAGAGATCGGCGTGGGTGAGCGTGTCCATGGCCTTGGCGATCTTCTGGAACGCCATGGCGTCCGCCTGGCCGCTGCGGAGCATGTACGAGTCGACGTTCGCCTCACTGCAGATGAGCCGCTGCACGAGCGACTGACGCGACATCTCGAGCGAGAAGACCACCACCGGCCTTCCGGCGAGCACCGCGGCGTTGCGGGCGATGTTGAGGGCGAAGGACGTCTTGCCGACCGCCGGGCGGGCCGCGAGGATGACCAGCTCGCCCGGCTGCAGGCCCTGGGTGAGCATGTCGAGCTTGGAGAAGTTCGTCGGGACGCCGGTCACGAGCTGCTGGTTCTCGATGCGGTGCTCGAGGGCGTCCCACCACTCGCGCACCACCGGGGCGATGTTGCGCATCTCCGAGCCGCGGCTCTCCTGGCCGATCTTGAACACTTCCTGCTCGGCGAGGTCGATCGCGTCGGCCACCGGCGTGGAGTTGTCGAAGCCGAGCCGGCTCACCCTGCCTCCGGCGTCGATGAGGCGGCGCCGGAGCGCATGCCCGATGACGATGTCCGCGTAGTGCTTGACACTCGCGGAGCTTGGGACGACAAGCGTGAGCTCGGCGATGTAGTCCATGCCGCCTGCTCTGCCGATCCCGGGGCCGCGCTCGAGCTGGTCGCGCAGCGTGACCGTGTCGATCGCCTCGCCGCGATCGTCCAGCGCCAGCGCCGCCCGATACAGGACCGCGTGCCGCTCGGCGTAGAAGTCCTCGGGGACCAGCACATCGCGAACGACGGCAAGCGCTTCGCGATCGATGAGGATGCCGCCGAGCACCGCCTGCTCGGCGTCGTTGTCGTGCGGCGCCACACGTGCGGGTCCAGCTCCCGCCGGAGCTCCGCGTCCCACGAGCTCGGTCTGCGGGAAAGACGTCATTGCGCGGCGACGACGACCTTGAGTGTCTCCGTGACCTCCGGATGGAGCTCGATGGTGGCTTCGTGTGGGCCGAGCGAACGGATCGGCGGGTCGATCTCGATCTTCCGCTTGTCGATGTCGATCCCCGCCTCACGCTTGAGTTGCTTGGCGACGTCCGCTGTGGTGACCGTGCCGAACAGACGACCGGCCTCGCCGGCCTTGGCGTACACCGTGACGGTGAGCTTGCGCAGCCGCTGCGCCGTCTCCTTGGCGTCGATCAGCGCCTTCTCGACGCGGCGGCGGGTCGCCTCCTCGCGGCGGCGAATCTGGTCGACGGTGTTCTGGTCCGCGACCACCGCGAGGTGCTGCGGGAACAGGAAGTTGCGCGCGTATCCCGGGGACACCTCGCGCACATCGCCGGGCTTGGCAGTTCCTGCCACTTCTTTCAGAAACAGTACTTTCATGCGAGCGCCTCCTGCTCTTCTGGACGCAGGCGCCGGTAGATCATCAGAGCGATGCGCTCCCCGTTGCGGACGTCGTCGTCGAAGCGGCTCCGCCGCTGGGTGATCAATTCCTCCTGCTCGGCAACGACGTGCCGGGGACACGCGGCGATGAACGCGCGGGTCGCGAGCAGGCTCAAGGCCAGGACGTCGAGCTCACCGACGACCGGCAGCGACTCTGGAAGATCGATGACCGGCAGGGCGATCAACGCGAGTCCACCACCGAACGCGAACTTCATGTACGCCGGGACGCGCGCGTCGAACATGAGGCAGTACGCCAGCCGCAGCATGCGCGGCAGGTCGACGAAAAGGCGTTTGGCACTACGGATCTTGCTCAACATCTCGGACCGCGCATTCTACTTTGTTGCCGTTGCTCCCTATCGGCGCTACGGACGTCACAGCCCCACACGGGTGTGCGTTCAGTCGCCGCTCAGGAGCTCAGTGTGCGCCTCGATCCATTCGCGAGCGCGCGCACGATCGCCCGGCGGAATCGTGCCCTCGATGACCGCTTCGCGGATCGCTGCCTTGGCCAGTCCCACCCAGGGACCGGGGCCGCGCCCGGCCAGGGCCATGAGCTCGTCGCCGGTGAGCGGGTCGGCCATCGCGGAGACGACCCCTCCGGCGTCGAGCCGTGCCATCCGCTCGCCCAGCTCGTCCAGCTCCTCGAGGGTTGGGTACGCCGACGCCCGTGTGTCGGCCCGCGCCAGGTCGAGCATGCGGTCGCGAAGCGGCCCCGCGTCCCGGATCAGGCGCCGAACCGCGGCGTCGCTGAAGGACTCGCGGTCGTACTGAATCGGGCGCAGGTGGAGGCGCACCAGGCGGCTCACGTCGCTGATCTCGTCGTTGCTGTAGCGCCAGCGGGTCAGGATCGTCCGGGCCATGTCGGCGCCGATCTGCGGATGGTCGTAGAAGGTGTGGCGGCCGTCGGGCGCGATCACGTGGGTGGGCGGCTTGGCGATGTCGTGGAGGAGTGCCGCGGTGCGGGTGACCAGGTCGGGGGCCGCAAAGTCCACCGTCGCGAGCGTGTGTCCGTAGACGTCGTACGTGTGAAATCCGCCCTGCTCGATGCCGATTCCGGCGACGAGTTCGGGCAGGACCTGTGCAAGCAGCCCCGCGTCCTGGAGCACCGCGATGCCGGCACTCGCATATGGGGCGACGAGCATGCGGCGGATCTCGTCGCTGACCCTTTCGACCGAGAGGATCGACGTTCGCGCCGCCTGCGCGCGCATCGCCTCGATCGTCCCGGGCGCGAGCGCGAAGCCGAGCCGGGCGACGAACCGCGCCGCTCGGTACATGCGCAACGGATCCTCGGCGAAGGTCTCCGCTGGGTCGAGCGGCGTCCGCAGCACCCCGGCAAGCAGGTCGGTCAGACCCTGGCCGGTGATGTCGATCACCTCGCCGTCGAGGGTCTGGCAGAGCGCATTCACCGTGAAGTCGCGTCGCATCACGTCTTCCTCGAGGGTCCCGGGCCGGACATCCGGATTGCGCGACTCGGGGTCGTACCGCTCGGCGCGGGCGCGGACGCCTTCGACGATGTAAGGGCCGCCACGAATCTGCGCTGTGCCGAAGCGCTCGAAACGCTCGGGAGGGTGCCAGCGGAATCGGCGCGCGACTTCGGCGAGCAGCGGCATCGGATCGAGGTCGACCGTGACGAGGTCGATGTCCTTGCCCTGCGCACCGCCAAGCAGGCGGTCGCGCACGAATCCTCCGACGAGGTACACCTCGACGTCCAGGTGGCGGGCGGCGCCGGCGATCGCCTCGAGGAGATCCTCGAGCTCCGGCGATTCCGGGATGACCTCGCGGACCGTCGCGCTCATGAGGCCGCCGGCACCAGGCGCCGGGGTCCGCCGCGAAGCAGCGAAGCCGCGAGGACTGCCGCCAGCCCGGCACTGATTGCGGCACCGAGGAAGACGGCGTGAAGCTCGGTGACGATGGCGGTGGTCACGTCGTTCTCGTACGGCGGGCAGTTGAGCGGGGCTTTCGGGCAGAGCGCCGAAGGCGAAGGGAACGCCGAGGACGACGTGTAGAAGATGTGCAGGCTCACGGCGGTGAGGATGGAGATGCCCACGAGCATTCCGATCATGCGCGCCACGACCACCAGTGCCGATGCCAGGCCGTGCATCTGATCACGGACCGAAGCGAGCATCGAGGCGTTGACCGGGGCGATCGCGAGGCCGAAGCCGAGTCCGCACGCGAGGAGCACAGGGTCGCTCGGATGCAGCCATCCAGGCCCGAAGGGGTCGCCAAGCGTCGTGGCGGTCCAGCGCGTCATCGCCAGGAAGGCGATCGTGGTGAGCGCCATCCCGGCTGCGGCGACGATCCTGTTCCCGAGGCGCTGCGCAAGCCAGCCGCCCACCACGGCTCCAATCGGGACGCCGATCAGCAGGCGCAGCAGGACGAGCGCGGCACCGAGCTGCGAATTCGGGTCCACCGTCGCTCGGGCGAGGACCGGGATGTCGAGGAGGGCTGCCATCAGCGCAGCACCGACCGCGAGGTTGGTGAGCAGCGCCCCGTACGCGCCTGTCGAACGCAGCTCGCCAGCGGCGATGAGCGGATGCCGGAGCGCGGCGCTCTCTCACCACGAAGCACACGGCCGACACCGCGCCGAGCGGGAGGAGCCAGATCGCCGCCGGCGAGATCGCGCCGGTCGACGGGTCCTGCGCGGAGAAGCTGACGATGATCGTCGAGAGCGCGATGCCGAGGAGGACGGCCCCAGGCCAGTCCACGACAGCGGCCACGTCCGGCAGGCGCCTGACAGGAATCAGCGCCCGGGTCGCGGTGTGATCGCGCAGCTCCCAGAGGACGAAGGCAACAGCGGCTCCGGCAGCTACCAGCGCGATCGGGGTGAGCCAGACGAAGCCGCCCAGCGCGCTGTATGCCAGGCCGATCGTGTCGTTGTTGCGAAGCGCTCCCGGCGACGCGATCGAGAGGCACCCGGCCACAAGCGCCAGCGCGGCGAGCGAGATGGAAACGCGGTCGAACTGCCGCTTCGGCGCCGCCCGCTCCGGAGCAGCTTGCGCGGATATCCCCCGCACGGCCACCAGTCCGAGCGCGAGCGCTCCCGCGATCGGCAGGTTGAGCCAGAAGATCGTCTGCCAGGTCGCGATGGTGAGAATCAACCCGCCGTACAGCGGACCGAGCACGCTTCCCAGTTCCTGGACTCCGCCGATCACTCCAAGCGGCACGCTCCGCCGGTCGGGTGGCCAGAGGTCGGCGACCAGCGCGAGGGTCACCGGCACGAGCCCGCCTCCGCCGAGGCCCTGCAGGGCCCGACCCGTGACCACCGAACCCAGATCCGTTGCTGACGCGGTCACGAGCGATCCTCCCGCGAATATCGCGAGACACAGCAACAGGAGTGGCCGTCTGCCGTACAGGTCGGACAGCCGTCCCAGGAGCGGCATGACCACGACGTAGCCGAGCAGGAAGCCGCTGACGATCGGGGTCGCGGCCTGGAGCTGGTCGATGCCGATACCGACCTGCTGCATGATCGCCGGCAGGGCGAGGACCACCACGTAGGTGTCCATGGCGGCGACGAGCACCGACACCGCCGCGATGGCGAGGATCCAGCGCCGGCGCGTGTTCACCCGCTGGCGGGCGGCGGCGTCACTGACACGTTCTCGCCATAGTTGGTAAGAACGAGCGTGTAGGTGGTGTCGGTGCTGGCGCTGATGAACGGACCGGTGAGCACCACCCGCCGGAGTTGACTGGTGCTGGTGTCGATGCCAAATGTGGCGGCAACACTCTTGGACGCGTCAGCGCTGGTGAGCAGCGCAGCCACGGCACTCCCGGGGAGCGAGCACCCGATCTCGTGGAGCGCCTCGCCGTTGTAGCGGTCGTCGCTCTCCACCTGCGGCGACTGGCATTTGAGCAGCAACGAGGACAGGCCGGTTGTCGGGTCGATCAGCTTTGCGGGGTCGGCGAATCCGTAGTCGGTAGGGTTCGCCGAGGTGAATCCGGAGCCGGTGGGTAACTTGACGGAGAACACGCCACCGACCGAGACGACGGGCACGCTCAGCGCCAGACCGAAGATGGACACCTGGAGTGTCCCGGACATGCTGTCCGGCCGCTTCATGTCCCCATTCCCGCCCGTGAGCTCCGCGCCAGACCCCGTCACGTTGGCGCTGGTGAGCACGAAATGAAACGACGAGGCGCTGTCGAGGACGCCCTTGGCCGTCTTCAGCAGCGATGCCGCGTTGATCGATGCCCCGCCGCACGCGCTGAGCATCAGCACTGCCGTCGAGACCGCTGCGAGGCGGCGCAAGCGCGCGATGACGTTCCCTCCGAACGAGGTGAGGTATCGCGGGCGAGTATAGGTGTGCCGATACACTGCGACGCGTGAGTGGAGAGCCGACCGCGTCGGCGGAGATCGACGCGGACCAGTTCTTCGCCGTCGACATCCGGGTGGGAACTGTGGTGCGATGCGAGACCTTCCCCGAGGCCCGGCGCCCCGCATACCGCATGGTCATCGACTTCGGCCCGCTTGGGACGTTGCGATCCTCGGCGCGTCTCACCGATCTGTACACGCCCGACGAGCTCACCGGAAGCAGTGTCGTCGCGGTGGTGAATCTGCCCGCCCGGCAGGTCGGACCGGTTCGGAGCGAGGTGCTCGTCCTCGGCGTCTACCAGGAAGGCTCCGACCGCGTGGTGCTGCTGCGCCCCGATCACCCGTGCGCCCCCGGCGATCGTGTCGGCTGACATGACCAGGGCCGTGCGTTCGTGACCGCTTCCTCTTTTGTCGGCGAGCCCGGTGCGCGCCGGGTCAGCCCGTTCCTCTTCCTGCTGGTCATCCTCACGTTCTTCCTGGCGTTCACCGGCGTCTCATGCAACACGGCGACCACCAAATCCGCGCTCGGATCGATCGATGCGTCGCAGGGCGTATCCGCTGCGGAAGGCGCACAGGTCACCGCCTGCATCAACGCGCTGAACGGCGTGAACATCCTCACGTACAACGGCTGGCAGCTCGCGTTTGGGAAGGATCCGGTGATCGGGTCCGTGCCCGACGCATGCAACCAGAACAATGCGGCCGGTACCGACACCTCCTCGGCGAATCTCGGCCCGCAGTTCCTCGCGTTCCTCGCGCTCCTCACCGTCGTCCTCGGGTTGATCTTCGCCTCCGCCGGGTTCTTCGGCGGGCTTGCGGCAAGAAGCAGGGCGCTGGTCACGGCGATCTTCGCGGCCGGCGCCGGAGTGCTCCTGGTCCTCGATCAATTCCACGTCCGCGACCTGCTTCTGTCGAAGATCTCATCGTCCGAAGGGTCGAGTGTCCCCGGGATCGACCCGGCATCGCTCTTCAACGTCAACCCGGGAACGGGACTCCTGGTGGCCGTCGTGATCCTGGTCGTGTTGCTGCTCTACAACCTCGCGGCGCTGTTCATCGGCGGACCTGCTCCGGAAGCGGGCGACGATTCCCCGGAGCCGCTGTCCGATCCGCCGGAGCCCGCGCTCAATCCACCAGAGCCGCAGCCCAGCCCGCCCTGACGGCGAGCCCTCGCCCACCTAGGCGTCAGTTCTTGCGCCCTGGTGGGCAGCCCTCGCCACCTAGGCCGTCATTCGCCGCCCTGGCCGGCAAGCTCCACCGCCGCTGATCGTCAGTTCAGCTCGTGCCGCCCAGGAACTGGATGCCGTAGGACTCGGGCTCGGATCCGACCGACGTTGACCAGACTTCAGCGATCGCATCGGCAGTCCAGCCGCCGTCGCGGTACGCGACTGAGATCTCCTTGGGATGCGACCAGAGCGACAGCTTGTCGCCGCCGAGACCGACGCACTGACCGGTGACCCCTGCTGCCTCATCCGAGCTGAGAAACACCAGCAGCGGCGCCACATCCTCGGGGAGTCCCATGCCCATCTGCTTGCGCACGGTCATGGGCAGCGGCTCGCCTTTTTCGGCCGCCTCGACAAGCGTGGCCATTCCGGGGATGGTCGAGATCATCCGCGTGATCGCATTGGGAACGATGGCGTTGACCGTGATGTTGTGCTTCGCGCACTCCATCGCCCAGGTCCGCGCGTACGCGGCGATGCCGGCCTTGGCAGCGGCGTAATTCGTCTGCCCGAAGTTCCCGCGCTGCCCTGCGATCGACGACACCACGACGATCCGTCCGCCGGTCCCCTGTTCGCGCATCTGCCGCACCGCGGCGCGTGCGCAGGTGAACGTCCCGCGGAGGTGGGTCTGGATGACGACGTCGAAGTCGTCGTCACTCATGTTCCAGAGGACACGGTCGCGGAGGATGCCCGCGTTGGTGCACATGATGTCGAGGTGTCCGAACGCCTTGACGGCGCCCGAGACGAGCTGATCCGCCGCCTCCGTGGTGCCGACGGCGCATACCTCCGCGACGACCCGCCCACCGGCACTCGCGATCGCGTCCGCCGTCTCCTCGGCGACGTCACCGTCGATGTCGTTGACGACCAGCGCGCATCCTGCCTGGGCGAGCGCCATCGCATACGCGCGGCCGATGCCGCGCCCACTTCCGGTGACGACCGCGACCTTGCCTTCGAGATTCATGGCGCCGACTCTAGTGTCCGGACGCCAGGGCTCGCTGGACGAACTCGATCTCGGTGTGGCGCTCGCGCGGCTCGTACCCTGACTGTCGGTAGATGGAGTTGGAGACAGGGTTGGCCGCATCGGTGAACAGCATTGCGCGGTCGACGTCCGGGCGAGCCATCGCAACGGCGGTGACCTCGTAGGTGAGCCTTCGCGCGTATCCGCGATTGCGATGCTCGGGCGGCGTGTACACGGGGCCGACGCGCAGCACGCGCGCGGCGACGCGGTGACCCACCACGCACACCGGAGCTCCACCGTCGACCCAGAGGTCATACCCTCCTGCTCGCACCATTCGGAGCGCGAACGCAGCCGGATCCGCCCCGACGACCTGGTCAACCTCCGCGCCGAACGCCTGGAGCCATTCCCCGAGCATCGGCACATCGGCCACGGAGGCGCTGCGGCGCTCACCGGGAGGTACCGGCACCTCGATGAGCCGCCCGAGCTCGTTGAGAAGAATGAGGCGTTCCCGTTCGATGATGTCGCCGGTCGCCGCGGTCCACGCTGCTGCGACCGCTCTCGCGGAGGTTTCCGGTCCGTTCACCCCGTGCGGCTGGAGGTGCAGCGCCGCAGCCCTCTCGACCATCGGCACAGCGACTGCTCGTGCAGCGTCGGGTGGCATATCTGACACAAGCAGCGCATAGGGTGGAGTCCAGCTTGCGGCGCCGACTACGTCTCCGCCGTCGCCGGTGACCCACCAGAAGCTTGGTGGCGCGCTGTATGAGCCCGCCCCCGACCGCACGCTCTCGATGATGGACAGCAACACGTTTCGACCACACGGGTCTTCCTCGAGAAACCCATATGCGGCGGCCGCATACTCGTCGACGGCGTCGCTACTGTGCACCTGCATCAGCGCCGAATTCTGCACGTCTCACACGGACAGCCGTCCCGCCGTCGCGACCTGGGCCACGACGTAGACCAACCACGGGATGAGCACGAGCATCAGCATCGCGCCGTGCGCCTTGCCTCGCCAGAGCATGGCCAGCAGGTACGCCGCCGTGAGCACCGTGAGCGTCGCGCTGATGTATCCCGCCGAGCCGGGCTGCCACGTCGTGAAGACGAGGCCGATTGCGGCCAGGACGCACGACTGAAATGTCGCTGATCCGGCGACGTTGCCGAATGCAAGCGCATCGTCGTTGGTGCGAACCCAGAGCACGCTGTTGAGCGTTTCCGGCAGTTCTGTGGCGATCGGCACGATGACCAGCGACAGCACGAGGATCGGGATTTCGAGCGCCGATGCAGTCCGATCGAGCGCCGTCACGAAGAGTTGCGATCCCAGTACGAGCAGCGCAACCGCAATAACGAGTTGGACGGTCACCAGTACCGGGTGCGGCTCACCGGGCCGCCACCGGACAATGTGCAGGGGCTCCGGGCTCTCGCCCGCGGCGGCGCTGTCGCGAAGCGTCGCGATCACGTAGACGGCGTAGGTGATGAGCAGCAGCGCGCCGACCGCGATGCGCGCACCGCTCGGCAGCAGGCTGGACAGCACTGCGACCGTGAACGCCCCAAGGAAAACGCCGAGGTCTCGTCGCGCCTGAGAAGGGTTGACCACGAGCTTGCGTGCCCCGCCCCGGACCACGACGGCGACACCGGTGAATCCCGCACCAAGCGTGAGCAGCAGGAACGGCGACCCGAGCACAGCCCCGGTTGCGACAAGGTTGGCACCTTTGGAATGCGTCGCCAGCGCGACGATCGGGACGACTGTTTCCGGAAGGGACGTCCCCAGGGCGGCGAGCAGACTCCCGGTCGCTCCCGTACCGAGGTTGAGCAGATAACCGGCCCACTCGATCGCGTTGGTGAACAGCTCGGACGCCACGACCACGAGGACGAGGCTCGCCACGAAGAGCAGCGCGGTGATCATCGCCGCTCCCAGGATCCGGATCGATCGGCGTGTGCAACCATGCCGTCGCAAAGCCGAGCACATGACGGATCGTGACCGGCTGCACACGATGCACCGGAGCGGCGCCGCCGGCGACGTCCACCGCGTCGCGCACGCGCTGACGGATCCAGGGAAACACCGTGCGCGGCAGGTGGTCGGGGGTTGCCATCCGAAGTGCCCATGCCTCGAGGCTTCGCCGCGGCGCGCCTCCGATCACTTCGCCGAGGAAGACGACATCACCGGCCGAGCGCAGCCCTTTCCACGAGTACACGCCAACGATGCCGGCGATTCGCACCCTGTACCCGCATTCCTCCTCCGTCTCGCGCGCGGCTGTCAGCGCAGGATCCTCGTCGGGTTCGCAATGGCCGCCCGGGAGCTCCCAACCCGCGGGCCACGGACGGAACTGGAGCAGGACCCGGCCGCGCTCCACGATTGCAACCTGAGCGCCTTCGACCGTCCACTCCACGCCGTTGATCACTACCGAGCTCATGAGATGAGGTGCAACGCGTTCGGCAGTCCCAGGAAAATCGGATGGACGCCGGGGACAATCAGATGCTCGAAGACCAGTGTCGACGTGCCGACCGTCATCGAGTTGACGATGTCGACGTCGCCGTGGGTCAGCGGCGGAGGGAGGAGCGCTATCAGCGCGGCGACGGCGTAGAGCACGTAGCGATAGTGCTCGAGGTACAGGAACAATCGTGGTGCCGCGCTGAACGCGAGGCTGCGAATCACCGCGTATCCGTCAAGGCCCGGAATCGGGAGCGCATTGAACACGAAGAGCGCGATATTGACGAGAAATCCCTGAAGGAGCACGCCCAGGATCACACCCTGGAGCGTGAACTGGGCGAGGGTGTCGAATCCCCCCGCGTCGACACCGGAGCCAAGCAGTTCGACGCGCAACGCCCCGGCGAAGATGGCGGCGACGACGAGGTGGGCCAATGGCCCTGCCGCTGCGACAGATGCGCGCTGTTTGCCTTCGCGCAGATAGAGCGGATCGAGCGGTACCGGCCGGCCCCAGCCGACTCCGGCGAGCAGCAGCGCGAAACAGCCGAACGGATCAAGGTTTTTCCGAGGGTCGAGCGTCATTCGACCATCGCGGCGCGGGGTCGGGTCGCCGCAGCGCAGAGCAATCGCTGCGTGCGAGAGCTCGTGGATGATCGATCCGAAAACGAAGCCTGGCAGGGTGTAGAGGACGATCGCCAGGTAGGTACCGGGGCTGATCACCCGGCGCCGGCTACTCGAGCTCGACCCGCGACGGCCGCCGCGAGCGCTCCGATCCGCTCCGTGCTCGTTTCCGGCCGCGTGTTTTCGGCTCGTCAGGATCCGGCTGCTGCGTGTGGTGATCGATGATCGCCGCGAGTGCGAGCAATAACTCGCGCTGTGCGATGAGCAGGTGACGCTGCGCGTCGGGTGGCACGAGATCGCCGAACGATGAACCGAGGAGTCGCGACGCCTCATCAACGAGGCGTGTCGCCTGTGTCCAGACTGCGTCGGTCGTCATGGCTTGCGGTCCGCGAACGTCACGCAGAGCATTCCTTCGTCGAGCCGCCCTTTGGTCACACGCTTGCCATTGAGCACGCGAGGCAGGGAAATCTCGCGCTTGTACGGTCCGACGCTGACGAAGAGCTCGCCTTCGCGATGCTTGATATCCACGTCCTCCTTGCCGACGAACGGAAGGTGGAGCTGGAGCTCGTACGTGTTGCCGACCTTGCGAATGCGCTGCGGGACTGAGTGGTAGAAGATTTGCGAGGGGTCGCGGTCGCCGTAGATGGACTTGCCCATCTCCGCGAGCGAGTTCGAGCCCGACGATCTCGTGATCGAAAAGCTTGGTCTGCAACGTCGGGATCGGCGAGAACGCCGTGTCGACCATCACCGCATATCGCTGCTGTGCCTCGCGCCACGAGTTGAAGTAACTGTCGGTGACCTCCGGTGGGAGCACGCGGTTCACCACCACGAGGTCCGTCAGATAGTCGTAGAGGCTCAGGTACGTGAACGCGCGCTGCGCTTCCTTCACGACCATCTTCTCGAGGTTGAGCACGATCCGCGTGGTGCAGACCTTGGGGTCGCCGAGGATCTTTTTCATCCCCTCCAGATCGACCAGAAGATCCTTGACATTGCTGAAGATCTCGTCGCTCGGCAGCGGGATGTTGATGAACGGTTGCATGACCGGCCGCGCAACCTTGTTCATCATCCGGTGGATCGGGAAGATGCGGTCGAGGTACCACTTGGCGACGTCCGGAAACGCGAGGAGCTGGAGTGTCTCGCCGGTGGGAGCGCAGTCGACGATGAGCACGTCGAACTTGCCTTCGCGTTTGTGCTTTTTGATCCACATGAGACTCGCCACCTCCTCCATTCCTGGAGGTGAGGCCATCTCCTCGGCGACGATGTCGTCGACGCCCTGCGACGCGAAGAGCGAGGTCAGGTAAATGTGGATGCGGTCCCAGTGCTCTTCGAGCTCGTGGAGCGCATTGACCTCCTGTCCCCAGAGATTCGGCGCAAGTTCCGTCGGCTGATCACCGATCTCCTGGTCGACGCTATCGCCCAGGCTATGCGCGGCGTCCGTACTGATCACGAGCGTGCGATACCCGAGACTTGCGCACTTGACCGCAGTCGCCGCGGCGACCGTGGTTTTGCCGACGCCTCCCTTGCCCGTGTAGAGGATCACTCGCATGTGCGCGTCTCGATGCTCACGGGTTGATGCGTGTCACCACCACCGCAGCGATGAGGATGAGGACGACCATGAGCGAGGCCATGATCGCAACGCGCCGAAGGTCGCGAGGCACATACGGGACACGGTCGAACGGAATTGCGGCGTCATCGCTCTCGAGCGGCTGGAACAACGCCGCGGCGCTCATCTGGCCGCGGGGGGCGCGTGGCTGGAGTGCCGGGTTGACGCGCTGCACGCGGCGTCGCGCGGACGAGTCGGTGGCGACTGCCGCGACCGCCTCTTCAGGCTCCTCCTCGTCAACTGGCTCCGACTCGATCTCGGGTTCGTCACCTGCGAGCGGAAGGACTGTCTCGGGGAGCACCCGGGTCTGCACCTGGCGAGCGACTGCCGACGCCGGCGCCGCGGCCGGGCGCGTCGCCGTGCCGGGTGTGGACGGGGCCGGTGCGCCTGGGCGCCGCGTCGCCGCCCGTTGTTTCTGCTTGCGGGTCTTCTTCGCCATGAGCCTCGAAGCGTATCAGGGGGGTGCTTGGCCGACCCGAGGTTGCCGAACTGTGCGGCACCTTCGCGTGAGGCAGGCAGCGGGCCTCCGGATGAGAGCGGCCACGATTGGAGCCATGGCCTGAGCGGTGGGAGAGCCCGGCGCCCGCTGCCTGACGAGCCGTGAACGTAAGGGGTGCAGCCCTACATCTTGTGGCCTGGGCCGAACGCTAGCACATCATGCGGGGGTCTTCAATGCGCTAGCGTACCGACCTGTTGTGGGCCGGTGTCGGCCCTGGCGCGGGCGTGAGGATCGGCGTATGAGCTGGGACGAGGAGTACGCCGCTCGGTACGACGAGTGGTCGGCGCACATGACGGAGGACGTGCCGTTTTACGTCGCGCTCGCGCGCGACGCCGCTGGTCCTGTCGTCGAATTGGCCATTGGCAATGGGCGTGTCGCGATTCCTGTGGCGCTTGCCATCGGGCGTACGGTGATCGGGATCGACACGTCTCCGGCGATGCTTGCGCAGGCACGGGAGCGAGCGGATCGTGCCGGCGTCGACCTCGATCTGCGGCTCGGCGACATGCGGGAGCTCTCGCTCAGTGAGCCTGCCGCGCTCATCTATTGCCCGTTTCGTGCGTTGCTGCATCTGCCGACCTGGAGCGACCGGCGGCGGACCTTTGAGCGCGTGGCTGCGTCGCTGCAGCCTGGCGGGCGCTTTGCCTGGAACGCGTTCGTCTTCGACCACGCGCTTGCCTCGAGGTTTGACGGCCAGCGTCAGGAATCGCCGATTCCCCACACGATCAGCTACGCGGTGGGGGACGGAAGGATCGATCTCAGACTGGACAGTGGTGCCTCGAGTTCGCTGTGGTGGGCGACGAAGAACGAGTGGCTCGGGCTTGTTGACGTCGCGGGGTTGGAAGTGGAGGCCGTGTACGGTGATTTCGAGGGCACGCCGGCTGGCGACGAGAGCCGCGAGTACGTGTTCGTTGTGAGGCGCTGAGCGACGTTGCTGCGATAGGTCGAGCTGATACGCGCCGACCCGCGTCTGCGAACATCCGTTCGTGTATACTACAAATATGTGTAATGCCGAAGCGGGCATCGAGAACCCCCTCGTGGCGCTCATGGGAGCCATTCAGCGCTTCGTGAGCGTCCCAGGCCCAGAGCTCACCCCGAGCGAGCTTGGAGACCACTTGATCCGGCTCCGGCACGGTATTGATCTCCTCGAACTCGACTTCGCGAGCTCGGCCGCGACGTTCGCCGGGACCGATGAGTACGAGAACCAGGGCTCGATCTCCCCGTATGACTGGATTCGCCACAACTGCCACATGACTGGGCAGGCTGCTTCTCGGGCGGTCACGGCGGGCGAGCAGTTCGGCCGGCTCCTCGGCAGCGCCGCTGCCCTTGACGCCGGGGAGATCGGCTACGCGCACTTCGCGCTGCTGGCCGGGGTCGCTCGCGCGCTCAGCACCAAACTCGTGGCCGTGGGCCCGAACGTTGGAACTGACGGCACTCGAGGGGATGACGATGCGACAGCGGCTGAGTCAGCGACGCCAGACGAGGCAGCGGCACTGGTCCCGCCACCCCCATTTGACGAGCTCCCGCTGCTTGAACTCGCTCGCGAGCATTCCGTCGGCCGCTTCGGGCACGACTGCATCCACGCTCGCCACGCATACGATGCCGCCGCCGTCCTGGAAGAGCATGTGCATGAGGCCGAGCACAATCGCTTCGAATTCATTCCCTGCGCGAACGGCTCCCTGGCCGTGCGTGGCCTGTTCGATCCCGTTGCCGGGGCCACGCTCAAGACCGCCGTACTTCCGCTTGCTCGACCCACCGGCGCGGGTGACAGCCGCTCACTGCAACGCCGGCTCGCCGACGCGCTTGTGGAGGTGGCATCCCATGCTCTCGACATCGGGGCGGTCCCAGGCAGCGCCGGGACCCGAGCCCATCTCCAACTCACCGCCTCAGTCGAGACGGTGATGGCCCTGGATGGAGCGCCCGGTGGCGAGCTCGAACACGCCGGCGCGGTTCCCGCAGCCACGGTGCAGCGTCTTGCCTGTGATGCTCGTGTCCGCCGGATCCTTCTCGGGCCCAAGTCGGCAGTGATCGACGTCGGCCGGGCACGTCGCCTCCCCAGCGACGCCACCCGAGACGCGCTCCGGGCTCGCTCCGGCGGCTGCGAATGGCCGAAATGCGATCGCCCCGTCGCCTACACCAATGCGCATCACCTCGTGCACTGGGCTCGGGGCGGCGCCACCGACATGGACAATCTCGTCCTCCTTTGCTACCGCCACCACTGGCTGATCCATGAGGGTGGTTGGCAGCTGGCCCGCGTCGAGAGCGGACACATGCTCGCGATCGCACCGACCGCGATCTTTCGCACCTGGACGCGGGCCCCCGACGGTGTCGGGGTGTGAGGACCAGCCAGCCGAGCAGTCCTCGCGAGGACTCGGTAGAGCCGTCCCCCGCGAGGACTCGCGAGAGCCGTCCCCCGCGAGCACTCCCTGGATCTTTTTGCAGGACGCTCGTGAATCCCGCCGCAAGTGCATCGACCAACTCCGCGCGGGGCACAGGACGTCCGAGCAACTCGCGCACGCCCACCCCACCCAGCGTCGAAGCCGCATCCTCGCGAAGGTAGACGGCGGCGCGCGGTGGCTCGAGTAGGACCGAGCCGTGTTGCAGCAACGCGCCCGCGCGACGCGCCTGAGCGCTCCCGACCAGCTTGCGTCCGCGATCGTCGAGCAGTTCGTGAGCCGCTGGGCGCGCGAAACAGTCGGCAACCAACGCGCCTTCACGCGCATCGCGCCGGAGGTTGGCGGGCATGGCGCGTGGCGTCGTGTGCACCCCAAGCAACTCCAGCCCTGCGGCCACGGCGTCATGGATCCGTGAGCACGAACTCGAGGACGCGGCCGCCGAACACGGGATCCGTCGACTTGCATACCACCGAGTAGGTCACTTCCTGGTCATGAAGCACGGCTCGGCCGCCACTCGGACGCCGGACGACGTCGATGCCATCACGGGCGCAGGCCCCGAGATTCACGTCGTCGATGGACTGCATCCTGCCGAGACTCAGGCATGCCGGACTGAACCCGTACAGGCGGACGGCCCCTGGAATCTCCCCGCGGACGCAGGCGTCGAGGAGCGCGAGGTCGCGACGCATGTTGTCCTCGCCCGGCGCGGGCTCGTCGATGAGCAGCTCAAGACGCTGGCTGGTCGCGCTGACGACAACATCAGACATCAGTGAGCGCCTCGAGCCACCGGCGTGCCCGTCCCACGACGAAAAAACACACAGGCATCGCGCGCACCACTCGTCACGCTCGCCACAACGTCAGATATTGAACCGCACGTGGATGACATCGCCGTCCCGCATGACGTAGTCCCGACCCTCCAACCGTTGCTTCCCACGCTCACGCAACACCGCATAGGAGCCGGCGTCGAGCAACTCCTCCGCGTCCGCGACCTCGGCGCGAATGAATCCGCGCGCGATATCGGTGTGGATACTCGCCGCAGCATCGAGCGCCGTCTCGCCTTCGCGGAGGTTCCACGCGCGCACCTCGGTGTCACCCGCGGTAAAGAATGTGATCAGCCGCAGCAATCGGTACGCGCTGCGAGCGACACGGTAGAGACCCGGCTCCTCGAGACCGAGGTCTGACAGGAATCCAGCGCGATCGGCGGGATCGAGCTCTGCGATGTCGTTCTCGATGCGGGCTGAAACCGCGATCACATCACCGCCCGCGAGCGAGGCGCGCTCGATGATTTCCTGTGGCACCGGCTCCTGCGCGGCGGACTCAGCGACGTTGACAACGACCATGAGTGGCTTGCCCGTGAGCAACCAGAACTCACGCAACATCTCGCGCTCCTCGGCGTTGAGCGACATCGTTCGCACCGGCTTGCCCAGATCCAGGTGCTCCTGCACGCGGCGCAGAAGCGCGATCATCTCCGGCTCCTTCTCCTTCTGCAGGCGCGAGGACTTCTCCGTGCGGTCGAGCCGCTTCGTGATCGTCTCGAGGTCAGCGAGCTGCAGCTCGAGCTCGAGCACATCGATGTCGCGCACGGGATCGACACCACCCTCGACATGCGTCACGTCCGGGTCCTCGAACGCGCGAACCACCAACGCAGTCGCGTCCGCCTCACGAATATGCCCAAGAAATCGGTTGCCGAGTTCCCTCCCCGCGACTTGCACCACGTACGAGACCAGCGATGTCGGTGAACGTCACCGTCGCTGGAATGACCTTCGGCGGCTGGAACAATGCCGCGAGGCGGTCGAGCCGCGAATCCGGAACCGGCACGACGCCGGTATTCGGCTCGATGGTCGTGAACGGATAGTTGCCGACCGCCGCGCCGGCCTGGGTCATCGCGTTGAAGAGGGTCGACTTCCCGGCGTTTGGCAGTCCGACGATGCCAACACTGAGGCTCAAATCCTTTCCAGTTCGAAGGCGGTGTGCAGCGCGCGCACGGCATCACGGACGCGCGGACGATCGATGATGCAGGTGACGTGGATCTCGCTCGTCGCGATCATCTGAATGTTGATGCCCGAGTCGGCAAGCGCACGAAAGATCTTCGCGTAGAGACCCGGCGTCCCCTTGAGCCCACTGCCGATGACGGTCACCTTGCCAACACCTGCCGTCGCGGTGTACCCATGCGCGTTCACGCTCTTCGCGACTGCCGGCAGCATCCGCCGCGCTTTGGGCAAATCCGACTCGGCGATGGTGAAGCTCAGGTCGGTGGTGCCGTCGTGGCTCACGTTCTGCAGCACGATGTCGATGTCGATGCCGGCATCACCGAACGGACCGAAGATCGCCGCCGCCACGCCCGGGTTGTCCGGGACGCGGAGAATCGTCACCTTCGCCACATCGGTCTCGTGCGCGATGGCGCGCACCTTCTGGCGTATTTCCATCTTGTTCTGCTTCGCGATGATTGTCCCCGGTTCGTTGTCGAACGTGGATCGCACGCGGATCTCCATCGAGTAGGCCTCACCGATCTCGACGGCGCGCGGATGCATCACCCGGGCTCCGGCGGAGGCGAGCTCGAGCATCTCGTCGTAGTCGATCGACGGGATGACCCGGGCGTTCGGGACGATGCGCGGGTCGGCGGTGTGCACACCGGGGACGTCCGTGAAAATCTCGCAGCGGTCGGCATGGATCGCCACCGCGAGCGCGACGGCGGTCGTATCCGACCCGCCGCGGCCGAGCGTCGTGACGTCCATGTCCTCGGTCGCGCCCTGGAATCCCGCCACCACCACGACGTTGCCGCGCCCGAGTTCGTCCAGCACCCGCTGCGGAACGATGTCGACGATGCGAGCCGTTCGATGCGCGCGGCTCGTGCGGATGCCTGCCTGTGCGCCGGTGAGCGAGATTGCCGGCGTGCCGGCGGCGTGGAGCGCCATCGCAAGGAGTGGAGCAGTGATCGTCTCGCCGCTGCTCAGGAGCATGTCCATCTCCCGCGACGGGGGATCGCCCGTGACCCTGTGAGCGAGAGCGATCAACTCGTCGGTGGTGTCACCCATGGCGCTCACCACCACCACGACCTCAGTGCCCGTTTCCATCGACTCACGGATGCGGCGCGCGACGCGGCGCAACTTCATCGGCGTTGCGACGCTCGATCCGCCGTACTTCTGGACGAGCCGTGTCACGCCGACACGTCCACGCGGGTTCCGTAGTTGCGCGGCGGCAGAACCATCGTCTGGCCGGCGACGCCGGCACCCGCTCCGGCCTCTGCCATCGCCGCCACGATTGGCGCAGGGTCGAGCGGCGTCAGCGCGATGACCGACGGTCCGGCGCCAGCAAGGGCAGCGCCCGACGCTCCGGCGACGATTGCGGCGTTGACGACCTCCTCGGCTCCGGGCATGAGAGCGAAGCGGGCGTCCTGGTGCCAGCGATCCTGCATCGCGACACGGAGCCCTGCGTGGTCACCGGTCGCAAGAGCGCGGACCAGGAGCGCGCAGCGGCTCGCATTGAAGATCGCGTCGGCCCGGCTGAAGTTGGTAGGAACCACTTGGCGCGCTTCGGTTGTCGTGAAGGGAATATCGGGGATGAACAGCACCGCGCGGAGTTCGTCGGACACGGCCATCTGGACCGCCGCCACACCCGGTGCACAGATCGCGAGACCACCAAGCAACGCAGCTGCCGCGTTGTCACGATGGCCTTCAAGGGCGGCGACGCGGTCGAGCACGGCGTCCTCGTCCCATGGTGCCTGGTGCAAGGCGGCAGCAACGAGCACTCCGGCCAGAGCCGCAGCCGCACTGGACCCCATCCCGCGCCCGATCGGGATGCGGTTCACACAGGTGAAGTGCACGCCGCTCGACGGGACGCCAAGCTCCGCGCACGACTTCGCGTAGGCGACCGTGACCAGGTTGTGCGCCGGATCATTGAGCGCGAGCGACGCATCGGGACCGGCGTCGATGCTCATCGCGCCAGGTCGTTGCTCGGCACGAATGTCGTTCTGAAGCTGCAGTGCCATCGCGAGGATGTCGAACCCCGGTCCGAGGTTGGCGACACTCGCGGGAACCGCGACACGGACGCGCATGCCGACCTCAGGCCTCGATCGCGTGCGCCAGGGCGCTCGCATCCGCAGGGATCTCGAGGATCGGACCGAACGCGGGCTCGACGGCGCCCGGATCCTTCAGCCCGTTGCCGGTGAGCACACAGACGGCGTGGGTACCGCGCGCCACGACCCCGTCCGCGATCGCGCGTTCAAGGACGGCGAGCGCGGCAGCCGACGCCGGCTCGCAGAAGATCCCCTCGAGCCGGGCGAGACGGCGCTGCGCATCGAGAATCGCTTCGTCGTCGACGGCCGCGATCATTCCCTCGGACTGGTCCCGCGCTTCGACAGCCCCCTTCCAGGATGCTGGATTGCCGATCCGAATCGCGCTAGCGAGCGTCTGCGGGTCCTCGACCGGGTGTCCCAGGACAAGCGGGGCGGCCCCCGATGCCTGGCCGCCGATCATGCGGGGCAGGTGGCTCGCTCTCCCATCGACGTGCTCCTCACGGAAGCCGCGCCAGTACGCCGTGATGTTGCCGGCGTTGCCGACCGGAAGCGCAAGGACGTCCGGGGCGTCGCCGAGCTCCTCAACGATCTCGAAGGCCGCAGTCTTCTGGCCCTCGATCCGGTATGGGTTCACGCTGTTGACGAGCGTCACCGGGTGGCTCTCGCAGAGCTCGCGCACGATCCGCAGCGCAACGTCGAATCCGCCCTGGACACTCACCACGGTTGCGCCGTGCACGCGGGCCTGGACGAGCTTGCCCGACGCGATGTGGCCATGCGGCACCACGACGACCGTGCGCAAACCGAATCGCCCGCCGTAGGCAGCAGCTGAGGCGCTGGTATTCCCCGTCGAGGCGCAGATGATCGCCCGGCTCCCTTCGTGGAGCGCTGCAGCAACGGCAACGACCATGCCGCGGTCCTTGAACGAACCGGTCGGGTTCAGCCCTTCGAGCTTGAAGTGCAGCGAAGCCAGTCCCAGTGACGGACCGATCGTCAGCGACTCCACGCACGGCGTGCCGCCCTCGCCGAGGCTGATGCTCGGAGCCTGTGGCGAGAGCGCGAGGCGTTCCCCGAAGCGGGCGATCACGCCCTGAGTGCGGAGGGTCACGTCGCCGCCGGAGCCTCGACCCGATCGAGGGCGCCGAGAATATCGTCCACCGACGTGAGTGTGTCAAGGGTTTCCAGCGCGCGATCGTGAACTGCCCGTGGCGCGAGCCCGGTGAGCACGATGAGCTCCGAGGCGGGAAGGTCAACCGCGGCGTCGACCGCGAGCCCGCGGTCCTCGAGTGCCTGGAGCACCAAGGCTCGCGCGTCGGTCTCGGTCGAGAGGCGAACACGCACATAGCCCGCCACCTCGACGTCCTCGGGGCTCATCATCGAGGCATCGACGCGGGGGGCAAGGTCCTGCGCCGGCCGGTCCCCCTTGTCCCGTACCGCCGTCACGACGTCGCTCACCACCGCACTCGCGGTGGAGTCGCCCCCGGCGCCGAGGCCGCGAAGCATCACGGTCCCCGCGAGGTCGCTCGAGATAATGACAGCATTGTCGGCATCATCGACATCGTGGAGGAGGTGTCCGGGACCGACTGCGGTCGGACGCACGCGAAGGTGGAACGTGTCGCCCGGCCCGCGCTCGGCATGCGCAAGGAGGCGAACGCGGTAGCCCAGTTGCGCAAGGGCGGCGACATCGGTGCCGGACACATCGCGAATGCCCACACGGTCGACGGCATCGGGCATGACCGTCACGCCAAACGCCAGCCACGCGAGGATCACGAGCTTCTGCACCGCGTCCCACCCGTCAACGTCGAGCGATGGATCAGCCTCGGCGAAACCACGGCGCTGGGCGTCGGCGAGAGCACTCGCGAAGCTCACGCCCGCACCCCGCATCTGGGTGAGGATCACGTTGGTGGTGCCGTTGATGATGCAGTCGAGTTCGCCGATGCGGTCCCCGAGCAGGCTCGTGCGCAGCAGCGCGATGATCGGCAACCCCGCGCCGACGCTCGCCTCGAAATACAGTCTCGCGTCGTGCTCCGACGCAAGCGCCTTGAGGCGTGGGCCGGATGCCGCGATTACGGCTTTGTTTGCGGTCACCACGGTCTTGCCGGCGTGCAGGGCCGATTCGATGAGCGCCGTCGCCGGATCGAGGCCACCCATCACCTCGACCACGATCGCCACGGCCGGGTCGTTCACCACGGCCACGGGATCGTCGACGAGCCGTACGTTCTTCAGATCGATGTCGCGCGAGCGTGCGATGTCGCGAACCGCGACGACACGCAGCACCGGCGTCGCGCCGGCGCGCTCGCCGAGCAACTCCCACTGGTCGATGAGCCGCCGTGCGACGGCAACACCAACCGTGCCGAGACCAAGTAATCCAACTCCCACCGATTCCATTGCTGGGACAGTCTATTGGGGGCTAGATGATGTGGCGTCTCCAGGCGAGCAGCACCGCCGCCGCGCGGTCCTTGCATCCGAGTTTCTCGAGGATGTTGCTCACGTGCGTCTTCACGGTGTTCTCGCTGAGAAAGAGGAGGACCGCGATCTCGGCGTTGTTCTTGCCGTCAGCCATCAGCCTCAGCACGTCGCGCTCGCGGCGGGTGATCGAGGGCATGTTCTCGGCGGCTGCGCTGACCAGCTGCGGGTCCAGGAGCGACTCCCCCGCGGCGACTGCCCGGATGGCGCCGGCCAGCTCCTCGCGGGTCGCGTCCTTGAGCAGGTAGCCGAGCGCACCGGCCTTGAGCGAAGGAAAGATGTAGTCCTCGTTGCGATAGGTGGTGAGGACGATCACGCGGGCTTCGGGGTCGCGGGCGCGGATCTTGCGGAGCGCCTCTATCCCGTCCATGACGGGCATCTGGACGTCGAGGAGGATCACGTCGGGGTGCGTTCGCCTCGCCTGTTCTACGGCCTCGACGCCATCGGAGGCTCTTCCGACGACCTTGATGTCCGGCTCGAGCTCGAGCATGGTGCAGAGGCCATCGCGGACCACGGGATGGTCGTCGGCAACGAGGACGCTGATCACGCGCTCACGGCTTCGGGCACTCGTTCCGTGAATGGCAGGCGGGTCGTGACCGTGGTGCCCTGGCCCGGAGCGCTCACCACCGTCAGCGATCCGCCGGCGTTACGCGCGCGTTCGGCCATGCCGTCAAGGCCGAAACAGTCCTCGCGCGGCGCACTCGCCGCAGGGTCGAACCCGATCCCGTCGTCACGGACCGAGAGGACGAGTTCCTGCGCTTGGGCCCGGAGCTCAACGTCGACGTGTCCCGGCTTGCCGTGCCGTGCGGCATTCGAGAGCGCCTCCTGGCCGATGCGAAGGAGTGCGACCTCGGCTGTTGGTGAAAGCGGCGGGTGCGGCGGCACGGCGCGGGCCCTGAAGCGAGCGGGAATGCCCGTGCGCTCCTCCCAGGCTTCAACCTCGTGGCCGATCGCCGCAACGAGACCGGTAGCCGAAAGGGGTGCAGGACGAAGGTTCCAGACCGAGCTGCGCGCCTCTTGAAGCGCGCCGCGGGCGAGCTCGCGCGCCCGCTCCACGGAGGACCTGGCACGGCCTTCCGATCCCCGGTTCAGGAGCGTGTCGGCGGCTTCGAGCTCCAGCACGATGCCGGTGAGCTGCTGCGCCAGCGTGTCGTGGATCTCGCGGGCAAGACGGGTGCGCTCCTCGAGCACGGCGTGGTCGGTGAGCGCCTGGACCGGGAGATACATCCGCCGCGAGAGCAGCGTGGTGGCGATGAACGCGAGTCCGACGAGCAGGATGAGAACCGGGAGGACCATCACCGGGAACAGGCGATGGACGCTGTCCGTGACCCCAAGGGTGAGCTGGCTCAGGTTGGGCTCGAGGGTGTTGACCGGAACCGGGTTGACGATGATCCAGTGCGAGCTGTAGACGGGTGACGTGAAGAGGTCCGTGCTCACCTTGTCGAAGCTGGCCACGAGTGGCGCGGCGGGCGTGGCCCCAGTGAGTTCAATGCGGCGGAGCGAGGCATCAAATGAAGGCTTCGGGGTTGCAGTCAGCGAACTCGACGACCCGGCGGGGAAGTCGGCGGAAGAGCCTGGCGAGCTATACAGCACAGTTCCCGTCGCGCTGAGGACCACCGGGTTCACGCTGGCGGGAGCCCCACTGACCAGGGCCGGCGTGATCAGCGCAGGGATCGAGACGTCAACGCCTACCTGGATCGACGATGGGTTCTGATACCAGGCACTCACGCCGGTTGCGCCGGTCTCGAGGAGTGGGTATGCATCCGTCCAGAACGGCCCGTCCTCACTCCGCCCCGGCGCGCCCTGCTGAATCCAGACGTTCGGTGCGCTGGCCGCGGCGACACCACCCTCCGACCCGCTGAGAATCCTTGCGCGAGCGGTGGGGTCGTATCCGACGCTCGGCACGAACGCCGGATACGCACGGATGGCCCCGGTCGCGGCGTCCTGAAACCACACGGACTGGATCGCCTTGTTGGCTCTGAAGATCGCCTGCACCTGGGTGACGATCGAAGGGTCCGCGCTTGCCGCAGCGAAGCGTCCGTCGGTGCTGACACCGGTCGGGACGATCAGGGTGCTCGCGCTGTTGGATACGTATTGGAATGCCGAACCCAATGGCGTCATCGGGGTCGCGGGCAGCGGCGTCTTGACCGGCGTCGCGTTGATCGCCTTGGTGAGCGCCCCGCCGAGCCCCTCCTGAACGGCGCCGTCGATCGAGTTCATGCTGTCGTCGAGGACGCCGGCTCGCCTGGCCAGCGCAGCACTGGCGAGGCTTTGCTGGTGTCCCAGGATCGCCGTTTCCGTCGCATTGGCCGTGCTCTTCGCAACGGTGTCGAGCTCGAACACCGCAAGGACGGCAAATGCAAGCAGCGGCAGCAACGCGACGGTCACCATGCCCAGGAGCAGGTGATTCCGGAAGCGCCGCCTCGGGTCGCGCCTGCGCGGACGTCTCCCGCGGCCGATCCTCATGGCATGTCTCCTGATCCCGCCGTTGGCGCGAATATCCCCATCAGCCGATCGACCACCTCGGTTCCACTATACGGGCGGGGCACAATGCACGCTCGTGTCTTTCGCGGGCTCTCGACTCATCCCCCGCAGCGGCAGGCGGTGGCACACGCCGACGGCGCTCGTCGCGCTCCTCGCCATTCTGCTGGCAGGCTGCACATCGTCACCGGCCAAGACATCGCCTACGGGCGCTCCCGGAGGCACCGCTTCCGCAGGGGGGAAGCTGACCGTCGGCGTCTGGCAGGCGCCGTCGACCCTGCTTGACGACGGCATCAGCGGCGACCTCCCCACTGCGGACGTGATCGCGGCGCCGGTGGAAGAGGGTCTCCTCTGGTATCGCTCCACGACCGCGACGGCGACCTCGAGTTCGGAGGCTGACTATTGGAGCCCCGACCTTGCGACCTCGGTGCCGACTCTGGCCAATGGCGGCGTGCAGACAAGCGGCTGCGCCGATACCGCCGCAGCAATGTGCGTCACGTGGCACCTGCGTCAGGGGGTGACGTGGGATGACGGCAGCACGCTGACCTCGCATGACGTCTGCGACACCTTTGCGTTTCACTGGCTCGCGTACGGCGCGCTCGGCAAGCCCAACCCCACGCCGCTCGCATCGACAGCGGGGTGGGACCAGGTGATCAAGTGCACCGAGCTGGACCAGTACACGGCGGTCGTGGATTTCAAGTCCCAGTACGGACCGTATCTCGCGCTCGGGAGCGGGGTCGACGGGATCCTGCCGGCTGCTGTGCTCGACAAGGTCATGTCGACCGGCAGCAACCTCGACACCATGACTGACGATTTCGATCTCGCCAAGGGATCCGGCAACTCGGCCGCGTTCAACAGCACGTCCTCGCTGGGCCTGGTGCTCGACGGAACCGGGCCATTCGTGATGGCGAGCTACTCGCCCGGCAACGAGGTGGTGCTGGTGCGCAACGCCGATTACTGGAACCAGAGTGCCGCCCCGCACCTCAACGAGATCGTGTTCCGGATCGAGCCGGATCTCGCTGCCGAGGTGAAGGACGTGCAGTCCGGTGCAGTCGAAGTGGGACTGAACCTCGGCCTGGCGGCGCTTCCGGCACTGAATGCGGCCGTTCACGCGCGCACCGCGCCGTTCATCGTCAGTCCGGTGAACGGATCCGGCGCCGAGGTGCTCATGTTCAACCTCTGCGCCACCGACGGTGGCCTCTGCGACAACCCAGCCGCCGATGAGAACGAGGACACCTCGGATGCGACCGTCCGTCAGGCGATCCTGCTCGGCATCGACCGCGCGGCGATCATCAAGGCGGTCGCACCCGGCGACACCACGATCCCACCGGATTCGTGGATGGACCTCGGAGCGACCTATCTCGCGAGTGACGGCGTCACGACCACCGCATACAACCCCGCAACGGCCAACACGATGCTCGATTCGGCCGGCGATACGCGGATCGCGAAATGCGGTGTCGCGCCGGACGGCCAGGACTTCCGGGCGGAGAAAGACGGCACCTGCATCGTCATCAACATCGGTACCACCAGCGATGACCCGGTTCGGGTCGCGGTGGAGACCATGATCCGCAGCGATCTGGCCAACATCGGCATCAACGTCCCGGCGGCGTTCGAGCCGAACGTCCCCGCCGCGACATTCTTCGGGTCGTTTGCCGACGGCGGCCCGCTCGCGACACACGCATTCGACACGGCCCTGTACACAGTCGCGCTCGGCATTCCGGGCGAGCCCGACACGTACTCGTCGACATGGCACGGCGATTGCGGCGGCACCTGCTTGCAGGAGGACTCGGTTCCGTCGAGCGCCAACCTCGGCACCGGCATGAACTTCAGCGGCCTCAACGATCCAGAGCTTGACAAGGACCTGGATCTCGCCCGAAACACTGCCGATCTCAGCACTCGCGCGCAGGACTATGGGCTCGCGGACCAGCGTCTCGCCACGTTGCTGCCGGCGATACCGCTGTATCAACAGGTGATCGTCAACACGTACTCATCGAGTCTCCAAGGCGTCGTGCAGAACGATCTCGTGCCCGATTTCGACATCGCAGCGTGGTCGTGCACGGCAGGAGATTGCGAGGGCTAACTCCGAAACGTTCGGCGGCACTGCGGCCCGTATACTCCGCCCTCGTGCGTGATCTCAGCGAGCGAGCTCTTGACGCGGCGTCCGCCGCGGGTGCGTCGTATGCCGATTGCAGGGTCATCAATCGCACCGTGCAGCGGCTTACCGTCAAGAACGGGGCGGTGGCGTCGGTGGAACTCTTCGAAGATGAGGGCATCGGCATTCGCGTCATCGCCGGGGGGTCGTGGGGGTTCGCCGGCGTCGACGATCTCAGCGGCCCGAGCATCGAGGCAGCGGCACGACAGGCGGTCCGTATCGCCAAAGCGTCATCGCGCGTCAACCACATACCGGTGCGATTGGCGCCCGCACCGGCGCTGGTCGGCGAGTTCCGGACGCCGGTCGTGCGCGATCCCTTTGCAGTCTCGCTTGACGACAAGGTCGACCTGCTCCTGCGGACCGACCTGGCCATGTCGCGCCTGCCCCAGATCCGGGTTCGCGAGTGCTCCCTCGAATTTGTTCGTGAGGTGCGTCATTTCGCGAGCAGCGAGGGCGCATTGCTGGACCAGACGATCGTCGAATCCGGTGGCGGCCTCGACGCCACCGCCACGAGTGACGATGACGTCCAGACCCGCAGCTTTCCGAACAGCTTTGGTCGCCATCAGATCTGCGCCGGGTGGGAGGCCATCGAGGCGTTCGATCTCCCTGGCAATGCCGGGCGAATCGCCGAGGAGGCGGTCGCGCTGCTCAGCGCCGCGGAGTGTCCCGCCGGAACGATGACCGTGATCCTCGACGCAACCCAGGCAGCACTCCAGGTGCACGAATCGTGCGGCCATCCCACCGAACTCGACCGTGTGCTGGGGCACGAGGCGGCATACGCTGGAACGTCCTTCCTCATGCCCGACATGCTCGGCGCGTTTCGCTACGGAAGCGACCAGGTGACCATGACCGCCAACTCGACCCGCGCGCCCGGCCTCGGGACGTTCGGTTGGGATGACGAGGGCGTGCCGGCGCAGCGATCCGTGCTGGTCGACCGGGGAATCTTCACGGGCTATCTCACATCGCGCGAGACTGCTGCGGCCATCGGCCAGGTGAGCAACGGCGCCATGCGTGCCGATGGCTGGGGCCGGCTGCCGATCATCCGCATGACCAACATCAACCTCGAGCCGGGAACCTCCAGCCTCGAGGAGATGATCGCCACGACCGAGCACGGCGTCTACCTCGAGACCAACCGGTCGTGGAGCATCGATGACCGGCGCCTCAACTTTCAATTCGGCACGCAGAACGGATGGGAGATCGTCGACGGCGAGCGCACCCGGTTGGTGCGCAACCCCATCTACAGCGGGCAGACGCCCGAGTTCTGGGGATCGTGCGACGCGGTCGCCGGTCCGGCTGAGTGGCAGATGTTCGGCGTCGTGAACTGTGGCAAGGGTCAGCCTTCTCAATCGATGCACGTCGGTCATGGCGCCGCGCCGTGCCGTTTTCGCAATGTTCGCGTGGAGCCGGCGCGATGAGCGCGAGGGGGCCGTTGGCGGCGAGCACTGTGGATGTCGTGTGCAGCGCTCTTTGCGTGGAGCCGGCGACATGAGCACCGGCGACGAATTGCTCGCACTGGGCGACAGTGCACTCGCCTCGCTCAAGCACGGTGAGGCCGAGGTCGTCATCGCGGACTCGCGCACCGAGCTCACACGCTTCGCGAGCAACGAGATTCATCAGAGCGTTGCCGAACGGTACCGGCACATCCGCGTGCGGCTGATCGACGGCGGGCGCATCGGCGTCGGCGAGGTGCGTGGGCACGGAGATGAAGCCATCGCGCTTGCGTTCGACGCGGCCGAACAGAGCCGGCGTGTGACCAGCGCGAGCGACGTGTCACCGCTTCCGGCCGGTGACCAGAACGGCGACGGTCCGGTCGCCTACTCTGCGTCGACCAACTCCGCGACGCCCCAGGATCGCGCCGAGCTGGTGGCGACCATCACCGAAACGGCAGGTGCACACGGCGTCAACGCGTACGGCGCATTGAGCACCAGCACGACGACGACCGCGATCATCACCAGCTCGGGGCTGCGCAGATCGGCGACATCGACGCAGGCGAGCCTGGTGTCGGTTGCGCGCGGCGACAACGGCGGTGGCTATGCGTCGCGCCACTCGGCGGACATCGCCGCTCTCGATGTCGCCGGTCTCGCCGCCGAGGTCGTGGACACCTGCGAGCGCAACCAGAACGCGACCGAGCTCGGGCCCGGCGACTACGAAGTGATTCTCTCGCCGTATGCGGTGACCGACCTTTTGGAACACCTTGCGTGGGTGGGTTTCAGTGCCCTCGCCTTGCAGGAGCACCGAAGCTTCATGCGCCTCGGCGCGAAGCTCATGAGCGACACGATCACGATCCGCGACGACGCGCGCACGCAGGACATCTTTCCTTTCCCATTCGACGACGAGGGAGTGTCGACGAAACCAGTGACACTCATCGATCGCGGCGTGTGCGCGGCAGTCGTGTACGACACGCCGACGGCGTTGCAGGACGGTGTCGCATCCACCGGACATTCGCTGCCACAGCCGAACACGTGGGGTCCACTGCCGCGCCACGTTGCGATGGACGCGGGCGACACTCCCTGGACGGACATGGTGGGATCCGTCTCGCGCGGCCTGTACATCACCCGCTTCTGGTACGTTCGCGACGTCCATCCGCTGCGGACCGTGATCACCGGCATGACGCGCGAAGGCACGTTTCTCATCGAGAACGGAAGCATCACGCACCCCGTCAAGGATCTTCGGTTCACGCAAAGCATTGTCGAAGCGCTCGCCAACGTGCTCCAGGTGAGCCGCGAGCGTCGTCTCGAGCTGGGAGAAGGCGAATCCGGGGTACTGTCACCCTGGTTGCACATCGGCCGTTTCAGCTTCACGTCATAGTCGCGAAGGTCTCCCCATGTCACACGCTCCGCTGATCGGCATCACGCTTCGGGTGCTGCACGAGAAGGGACTTCCCGCCGATCTCGCTCGCAACCGCGCGTATTTCGACGCGCTCGAAGGAGCGGGCGGGACGCCGCTCGGCATCAGCGCATCGTTGTCGGAGCCGCAACTCCGCGAGCTCTTCGATCTCTGCGACGGGCTGTGCCTCCCTGGTGGCCCCGACGTCGAGCCGGAACTCTACGGCGAGGCGACACGCGACGATTGCGCGGTCGAGGTGGACCACGAGCTCGACCGTTCGGAGCTGCTCCTCGCTCGCTGGGCGCTCGAGGCCGACAAGCCCATCCTCGCGATCTGCCGCGGCGCGCAAGTGCTCAACGTCGCGCTTGGGGGAACGCTCTGGCAGGACGTCGGCACGCAGGGCGCGACCGAGCACAACCACTCGCAGGACGGCTCGCGACAGGAGCTCACGCACAACATCGACGTCGCATCCGACTCGCGACTGCATGCGATCGCCGGCGCAACGCTCGTCGACGTCAACAGCATGCATCACCAGGCGTTGCGCGACATCGGCCGCGATCTCGTCGTGAGCGCTCGCGCACACGACGGACTCGTCGAGGCGGTGGAACACCCCGGGCGCCAGTTCGTCGTCGGTCTCCAGTGTCATCCCGAGGAGCTCTATCTCGAGCGTGAGTGGGCGCGCCGGCTGTTTGCCGACTTCGTTGCCGCCGCGCGTGCGTGAGCGCTGCGCCGGGAACTGACCGGTTGCACCGCCGCATCTGGATCGCGGCCGTCGGGACCCTTGCGGTCGTCGTCATCGTTCGCAACGTCGTCGACCTCTCCGGCTCGCCGCCCGGTCTCTATGTCGATGAGGCGTCGATCGGCTACAACGCCTGGACCATCGCGCACTTCGGCGTCGACGAGCACGGGATTCACTTCCCGCTCTTCTTCGAAGCGTTTGGCGAATACAAGAATCCGGTCTACGTCTATGCAGTCGCCGCGCTGGTCCGGTTCCTGCCGCTGACCGTTGCGGTGGAACGGTTTCCCGCCGCGATCTTCGGCCTCGCAATGGTTGCGTTTCTCACCGCGGCAGCATGGCGGATGACCGGCTCCCGGTTGATCACGCTTGGCACGCTCGCGCTCACCGCGTTTACGCCATGGCTGGTCATCGAGAGCAGGGTTGGCTTCGAGACGATCTCGATGGTGGCGCTGCTCTCCGGTGCGCTCTGGTGCCTCGTCGCACGGCAGCCGACCTCGCGCCAATTCGGAGCCGCGGGCGTGTTCCTCGCTTTCGCGATCTACGGCTACACGACTGCGCGGCTCGAGATCCTGCTGCTCGCGGTTCCGCTGGTGATTGCGTGGTGGCTCGCGAAGAACAACGGCTGGTGGCGCGCGCTCGTCCCCATCGGCGCGGGGTACGTGGTGCTCGGCATCTACGCGCTCGCCAATCCCGGTGCGCTGACAGGGCGTTTCTCCGAGATCAGCATCTGGGCTGACGGCGCTCCACTCAACGTGGTCATTGACCGGTTCCTCGTCAACTACGTCACGTATTTCAGCCCGAATTTCCTGTTCTTCTCGGGCGATGGGAATCCACGCCAGAACACCGAGATCGGCGGGATGCTGCTCTGGGTCATGGCCCCGTTGCTCATCGCTGGGATCGTCGTGTGCTGGCAGCGCCGTCGCGAGCCATTGGTGCGGTTCCTCGTGGCAGGGATCGTCTTGAGCCCGATCGCCGCGGCACTCACCAATAATGGGACGCCCCACGCGCTGCGATCGTCCGGAATGTTCCCCTTCCTGGTCATCCTCGCCATCCTCGGCGCGGACGGGCTGCGGACGGCGCTCCGCGGACGGATCGGGGCCGGCCGCATCGTGGTCGCCGTCCTCGGTGTGGGACTGGCGGCGCAAGCGGTGTACTTCACGGTGGACCTCTACGGGGCATATCCGAACCGCTCGGCCGCGGACTTTGACACGGGCGAGATTGCCGCGATCGTCACGGCGCATGACCGTGCGGGATCGCATGAGGTCTACCTGTCGGAGTCGCTCGACCCGCCGTACATCGAAGAGTTCTTCCACTACCTGCCCCCGCCGCCGCGTCAGGTCGAGACCGACGACGCGACCCCCGGCTTGGAAGCACTCGGCATGGAGGTCGTCCCGGTGGAAGCCGTCTATGCAAGCCCGCCGGTCGTGGGCGACATGCTCGTTCTGAGCCCGTCCGACCCGCTGCCCCCGAGCGGCTGGACCCTGGTCGCCTCCGAACGCGCGCCGGCGAACCTGCTCGATCCTTCGGCGCCGCGACCCGTGCTCGAGACCGTCTACCGATTCGGCGGCTGAAAGGCGTCCCGCTGCTAAGGTTGGCGCCCGGTCGAACAAATTAAGCGCAACGACAGGGCGCACGTCCCGGGCGCGATTCAGGGTGCGATTTCAGGGTAAATGAGAGTCAGGTGTGCAATCAGGTGAGCTATGACTGACGTCGTCATCGTCGAAGCCGTCCGGACGCCGATGGGGCGCGGCAACCAGCGCAACGGCGATCTCCGCGACGTGCATCCCGTCCTCCTGGCCGCGCACGTGCTCCGCGAGGTGACCAGCCGCGCAGCCGTAGACCCGGCACTGGTTGGGGACGTCATCTTCGGATGCGTCAGCCAGACCGGCGAGCAGGCGGTGAACGTCGCGCGACAGGCAGTGCTCGCCGCGGGGTTTCCCATCGAGGTGCCGGCAACGACGGTCGACCGCCAGTGCGGCTCATCGCAGCAGGCAATCCACTTCGCAGCGAACCTCATTCAGTCCGGCGTCTGCGACATCACGATCGCCGCGGGCGTGGAGAGCATGAGCCGCGTGCCGATGGGAACGACCGTCCTCCAGGGTCCCGGGATGCCGTTCCCGCCCGAACTGCTCGAGGTCTACAACCTGGTGCCCCAGGGGCTGTCCGCCGAGATGATCGCGGAGATGTGGCACATCACCCGTGAGCAGGCGGACGAGTTCGCGGCGCGCTCGCAGCGCCGCGCCGGCGAGGCGCAGGCGAATGGATGGTTCGACCGCGAGATCGCGCCTGTCGTAGTCGGCGCCAATGGCGACGGCCGGGTGATCAGCCAGGACCAGGGCATCCGACCGGACACCACCGCCGAGTCGCTGTCGACGTTGCAGCCGGCCTTCAAGCCCGACGGGATCATGCACGCAGGAAACAGCTCGCAGATCACCGACGGTGCCGCTGCCGTGCTCTTGATGTCGCTCGAGCGTGCGATTGAGCTTGGCGTCACACCTCGTGCGCGGATCGCCGGTCAGACCGTGGTGGGCGTCGACCCGGTGACGATGCTCACCGGACCGATCCCCGCAACGGCGAGGCTGCTGGAACGCTCGGGCCTCGGGATCGATGACATCGACCTGTTCGAGATCAACGAGGCCTTCGCGCCTGTCGTGCTGGCGTGGGAGCACGAGCACCACCCGGACATGGACCGCGTCAATGTCAATGGCGGTGCCATCGCGCTCGGCCACCCGCTCGGCGCGAGCGGGGCACGGCTCATGACCACGCTCCTCCACGAGCTCGAGCGGCGCGACGGTCGCTACGGCCTTCAGGCGATGTGCTGTGGCGGCGGCCTCGGAACAGGGACGCTGATCGACCGCTCGATCTGATTGGAGGGTCGGTGCGTGGCGCCGCTGTGTCGGCAGTGCGTCGCTCAGTGACGGCTTGGACACACCCGCCAGGGCCGCGGAAATGCCCGTGCTATATTCGGCCGGATCCCCAAAATGACCCCAGCGACGAGTACCGCAATGAAGAAGGTCCTGATCATCGAGGACTATTACGCGCTCGCCGACATCGAATCTCTGCTCTGCACGATGGAGGGCTACGAGGTGAAGGTGGCGAAGAGCGGTGACGAGGGCCTCGCAGCGTTCGTGGAGTTCCAGCCGGATCTGGTGCTGCTCGACCTGATGCTGCCGGGCGACCTGTCAGGCACCCAGGTGCTCGAGCGGATCCGTTCCGATCACGGCAGCGATCCCAAGGTGCTCGTGGTCAGCGCGCTCGTCAATGCATCCACGGCACCCAAGCTGGAGGCGTACGGCAACGTGCAGACGCTCGCGAAGCCCTTCAAGATCAAGGAACTCGCTTCGCGCATCCAGTCGATGCTCGCCCCGTAAGGAGTTCTACACTCGGGGGGCGATGCGAGCAGAACCACCGCCGCCACCGCGTGGCAGGCCCGAGCCGCAGCGCAAGTCGGCGCCATCTCGTTCTCGTGGACGCCGCTGCCCGTACCTCGAGCAGATCCTCAAGGAGAGTGCCGGTCCGTTCGGGATGCTGACGAGGTACAAGGCCGACTGCCACGTGGACCGGCAGACCCACAAGTTCACCGGTCGCCATCCTGTGCCGCCATGCATCTCCGAGCCCGAGACGTGCTCGCTGTACCAGAGCGAGCATGGCGAGGAAGACAACCGCATCCGGCGGTACGCCGAGTAGCGAACTCGTCGAGGAGCAGTTGACGGCGGCCTGATCGCTGATCGTTCGCCGGGCATCTGCAGGGCATTCGCAGGGCGAGCCCCGGAGAACCTGATCAGTCGCTTGTCGTTGGGAGCAGGCGCATCAGTTCCACCGCGACGTCATCGAGTGGCTGGACGCTTCCCTCGGCCCGGGAGAGGATGAGTGCGCCTTCCATCCCGGCGAGGGTGGCGATTGCGATGCCGTTCGCGCGCGGGCGCGGCAAACCGGTCCGCTCGAGCTGGTCGGCGAGGGCTGTCTCCCACGCACGGAACGATTCACGGGCGACCACCATGAGTTCATCCCGAGCACCCGTGTCGAGCGCGACGCCGGCGACCACACACCCGGACGCAGCGTCGGAGGCCACGATCACCTGCCGCCACAGCTGGATGAATCTCGCGAGCACGGCGCTCGGGGTTGTCTCGGTGCCGGCGCGCAGGAAGGCGACCACACGATCGGACGTCCAACGGACGGCATCGGTCGCGAGCTGGTCTTTGCCGCCGGGAAAGTGGTGGTAGATCGAGCCTCGCGGCGCACCGCTGTCGGCCAGGACGTCTGACAGCGACGTCGCACTCACGCCGCGCGAGCTGATCAGCGAGGCGGCGCTTCGGACCATCCGCTCCCGGCTGTCATTCGCCATGGATCTGGCTCAGCGTGATCCCTTGACTATGACGATCATCATAGTGCATGCTCCACTCCGTCACTATGACGACCACCATAACGCTTCGAGGATCACTGCCATGCCGATGATCGACGTCTACGCCACCGCCGGAACCTTCACGGCCAAGCACGAGCTCGCTCAGAATCTCGCAGCCGCGGTGATGAAGTGGGAACAGGTCCCGCCGATCTCGCTGTTCAAGAACAACACGGCCGCCTTCATTCATGACCTTCCCGAGGACTCGCTCTCGAACGTGTCAGGCGACAGCAACTACGTCCGCGTCCAGGTGCTCACGCCCGTCAACGTCCTCAATCGCGAGAAGCAGATCGGCGTCGTCAGGGAGTTGACCGACATCGTTGCCGCTGCGGCCGGCGACCCGACACTGGTCGACCGCACGTGGGTGCTGATCTACGAATCGCCCGACGGTGGTTGGGGCATCAACGGCCACGCCAACACCGGCGCCGACATCGCCGTCGCTGCACGAGCCGAGTTGGCGGCAATTGCGGCTGCGAAAGATCAGGAGAAGTAGCGGCAGAAGCCCGCTTAGAGATCCGTCGGCACCACTGAGCCTACGGCGGATCGACTATGGCGAGGCCGAGCCTATGGCGCAAGACGAGCCGGGTGGCGTCGCGGTCAGCACTATCGAGCCTACGGCGGATCGGCTACGGCGAGGCCGAGCCTATGGCGCGAAACGAGGCGGGTGGCGTCGCGGGGGGAAGCCCCGACGCGCACAAAAGCGCGGCGGGGAGGGGTCCCCGCGGCGACAGGACCCGCCGTCGCGGGCGACGCAGAGCGAGGGTCCCGCGTTATCAGCGGGGACGACGCAGAGCGAGCTAAATCCCGGCTCCGGTGAGCACGGGTTCGGGGGCGCCCGGTGCGTCCTCCTCCACCGGCACACCGCCATAGACGGCGAAGTAGCGCGCTTCAGGGTGATGCATCACGATCGCGCCCGTCGACTGCTCGGGGACGAACTGGTAGCCCTCGGTGAGGGTCACGCCAATCTCGGACGCGGGCACGATCTTCATCAGGATTTCGTGGTCCTCGAGATCGGGGCAGGACGGATACCCCCATGAGTATCGCCGTCCCTGCTCCTCTCCGAGACGGAGCTCGCGGCGGATTCGGTGATGGACGTACTCGGCAGTCGCCTCCGCCATCTGGGTCGCGAAGCCGTGGATCCGGAGCATGTCGTCGTACTCGCCGTCGACCTGGAGCCGGTTGGAGAGCTCCGACGCGCCGGGTCCGGTGGTGACCACCTGGAGCGCGATGACGTCTCGCTCGCCGTCGGCCGCGTCCTCGGCGGGACGGATGTAGTCGGCGAGGCAGAGGCGGTGTTGCTCGGACTGGCGCGGGAAGGTGAAGCGTCCCAGCTCGGCGTCGATGTCGCCCGGGTCGTACACGACGATGGTGTCGCCGTCGGCGAGCGCCGGCCAGTATCCGTACACGGCCTCGAGCTGGAGCCAGCCGTCGCGCACGGCGTCGGCCATCGAGCGCTGGAGGCGGGGCTCGAGCTCGGTGCGAAGCAGCTCCTCCCACTTGGCAGCATCGCGTACGCCGCGGAACTGCCAGCTCATCTTGTAAAGAGAGTTGCGATCGATGAAGGGGTAGACGTCCCAGATAGGGATGTCGCGAAGCACGCGCGCCCCCCAGAACGGGACCGCCGGAATCGGCGCGTTGCGACGAACCGAACTGCGCGCCGGCACTGCTGCTGCGCCGGCGGCCGCCTGATTGCGTCGCTCGAGCTTCTCGTGCTCACGCACGCGATGCACGCGCGCCTCCTCGAGGACGCGGGTCAACAGGGCATCGTGCCGGTCCGGGTCCAGGAGCTGATCGACAGTGTCCAGTCCCTCGAACGCGTCCTTGCAGTAGAAGACGCCGGGCTCGTATGCACGCTCCTGGTCCAGATAGAGGATGCGTCTCCCGAATCCGCGATTGATCGCGGCACCGCCGATGATCAGCGGATAGCTGAGCCCGCGCTCGTCGAGCTCCTTCACGCATGCAGGCATCTGCTTGCTCGTGCTCACGAGCAGGGCGGAGAGTCCGATCGCGTCGGCGTCAACCTCGAGCGCCTTGTCGATGATCGTGTTGAGCGGCACCTGCTTGCCGAGGTCGAACACCGTGTATCCGTTGTTGCTGAGGATCGTGTTCACGAGGTTTTTGCCAATGTCGTGCACATCTCCGTACACGGTCGCGAGCACGACCTTGCCCTTCGTGTATCCCTCACGCTTCTCGAGGTACTGCTCGAGATGCGCCACGGCGCGCTTCATCACCTCGGCGCTCTGCAGCACGAACGGCAGGATGAGCTCGCCGGAGCCGAATCGATCACCAACATCCTTCATGGCCGGGAGCAGCACTGTATTCAGCACCGTCACCGCATCGAGATCCTGCAACGCGAGGTCGATCTGCTCCTCGATGCCATCCTTGCGCCGGTGCAGGATCTGCGCGTGGATACGCTCGACGGTCGACATGCCCTCGTACGGATCGGCCGTTTCGGGGAGCCTCGCGCCGCCCGCTGACGCGCCGTCGTCGAAGTGCGCGATGAACCGCGTCAGGGCATCGGGCGCGCCGTTGAAGACGAGCTCCTCGGCGAGACGGCGGGCCTCCGGGTCGATCTCTCCGTACGGGACCACGTGTGTCGGATTGATGATCGCCGCATCGAGTTCCCGCCAGCACGCAGTGATGGAGAAACACGCTGTTGAGCACCGGGCGCGTGTGCGGCGCGAGACCGAAGGAGACGTTGGAAACGCCGAGCACGGTGAGGACGCCTGGCAACTCGCGCTTGATGGCGCGGATGCCCTCAATCGTCTCGTGCGCGGAGTCGATCCACTCCGCTTCGCCCGTGGCCAGCGTGAACGTGAGCGCATCGAAGATCAGCTGATCGGGGGTGAGCTGATAGTCGTCGCGCGCGAGATCGTGGATCCGCCGGGCCACCTCGAGCTTGCGATCGGCGGTACGCGCCATGCCCTGCTCGTCGATGGTGAGCGCGATCACGCACGCCCCGTGATCACGCACTGACGGCAGCACCGCGTCGCAGCGGATCCGTCCGTTCTCGAGGTTGACGCTGTTGACGATGCCGCGGCCGGGATACACCTCGAGCGCGGCCTTGATGACATCCGCGTCCGTGCTGTCGATGACGAGTGGCGCATCGATGCTCATCTGCAGCGTCTTGACGATGGTCTGCATCTGCTCGGCCTCGTCGCTGCGCTCGGTGACGGCGACGCAGACATCAAGCGCGTGCGCGCCGCCTTCGACCTGTGTGCGCGCGACGCCGAGGATGCCGTCGTAGTCATCGGCGAGCAGCAGGCGCTTGATCGCGCGCGATCCCTGCGCATTGACGCGCTCGCCAATCAGCAACGGAGCCGGCTGTTGGCGGAGGTCGATCGCGTGCATGCTGCTTGCCAGGCGCGGCTCGAGATCCGGACTTGACTGCGCTCGTGACGCCTTCCCGATTCGGTCCACAAGCTCGCGGATGTGCTCCGGAGTCGAACCGCAACAACCGCCGACGACACTGACCCCGTACTCACTCACAAAGCTCGTGAGCTCGGTCGCCATCGGCACCGGTTGCAGCGGGTAGTGCGCGCGACCGTCGACGTTGATCGGTAGTCCGGCGTTGGGGATGCACGCGACGGGCAGCGACGTGTGCGATGTGATGTAGCGAATCGGCTCGCGCATGTGCTCGGGGCCGGTGGAGCAGTTGAATCCGACGATGTCGACATGCAGCGATTCGAGGATCGCGAGCACCGCTGCGGCGTCGGTGCCGAGCAGCATCCGGCCGGTGACGTCCAGGGACACTGTGGTCATGATCGCCACGGGACGGTCGGCATTGGCGGCGGCGGCCCGGGCACCGAACACGGCCGCTTTCGTTTCGAGGATGTCCTGCTGGGTCTCGATGATGAGCACGTCGACGCCGCCCTCGATGAGCGACGCGGCCTGCTCCTGATAGACCGGGACCAGGTCGGCAAACCCGAGACGGCTCATTGCCGGGTCGCTCGACGCGGGAAGGAAACCGGTGGGGCCCATGCTGCCGGCAACGAAGCGCGGCCTGCCGTCCTGCGCGTACTCGTCGGCGATTCTTCGCGCGAGCCGGGCGGCCGAGACGTTCAGGTTGGTGGTGACATCCGCCTGGCCCCATTCCTCGAGGCGCGGACGTGTGGCCTGGAAGGTGCAGGTCTCGATGACATCGCAGCCCGCGTCGAGGAAGCTGCGGTGGACGCGCTCGACAACCTGCGGGGCGTGAATGGCGAGGCCGTCCATCCATCCTTCGAGCCGCGCGCCGCCGAAGTCGTCGTCCGTGAGGTTCTCCGACTGCAGGCTCGTGCCCATGGCGCCGTCGAACACCAGCACGCGTTCGCGCAGTGCATCAAGGAAAGGAGATCGATCTCGCGCCCGCATCGACATGACGTTACCAGGGAACGGCTCCGTGATACGCTCGCCAACCGCCCGTTCAGCTTCGAGGAGACCCTGTTTGGCACGACGCCCACCCCGCCCAGGTAGTACCCGCCGCCGCGGCCCCGTTCGTCGACGGGACGTTGCCGACGGTACCCCCCAGGTCGAGGTCAAGGAGGAAACCATCGAGATGGACGCGACGGTTGTGGAGCCGTTGCCCAACGCGATGTTCAAGGTGCGCTTGCAGACGGGTCAGGATGTGCTGGCGTACACCTCGGGGAAGATGCGCAAGTTCTACATCCGCATCCTCATCGGGGATCGCGTTCGGGTCGAGTTGAGCCCATACGACCTCTCGCGCGGGCGCATCACCTTCCGCTACAAGTAAGCGGCGTCGACCGGCAGTGACGGTCTACATCATCGCCGCGGTGGTCGTGGTGCTGTTTCTGATCGGCGCCTACCGGATGATGGGCGCCGGCGCCACTGATGCCGAGGATCCGCATGCGGTGCTCGTTGCCGTGCTCGACACCGCGAGCGGCGCGGCCAAAGCACTCGATGCGGGGCCGTCTCCTGGTGACGACGCCACCTCGCCGCATGCGCTCAGGCGAACGCTCGACGGCTGCGCTCAGGCGCTCGAGCGCATCGCGGCAATCCCTGTCGACATGGCGCTCGACCACGCGAGGTCAGCGCTGGAGCTTGCCGTCGATGAGCTGGCGTGGTCGGCACGACTGGCGGAGTCACCGGCGTTCGCACGCGATGACGCGCTCCGGGACGTGGCAGTCACGTTGCGGGATCGCGGCTCCATGAACCTCGAGAGCGCGCGCTCGGAGCTTGGCGCTACCCCGCAGTCCTGAAATACTCGACGGTCGACCGCACGCCGTCCGTGAAGCTCACGGTCGCACTCCAGCCAAGATGCTCGCGCGCTGCGGTCGCGTCAAGGCAGGAACGGCGCTGCTCCCCGGGTTTGGCCGGTCCGTGCTCAGCCGCTGCATCAACACCGGCTGCTGCAGCGAGCATGCGGTACAGCGTGTTGACGTCGGTCTCGACACCGGTCCCGATGTTGTAGATGCCTGCCGGTCCATCAACGGCCGCGAGGTTGGCGCGTACGACATCGTGGACGTGCACGTAGTCACGAGTCTGCCCCCCGTCACCGTTGATGACGCTCGCTTCCCCGTGCACGAGACGGGTGGCGAAGATGGCGACGACACCGGCCTCACCATGCGGATCCTGACGAGGGCCGTAGACGTTGGCGTAGCGGAGACCGACGAACTCGAGGCCCGCCTGGCGGCTGAAGGTGCCACCGTATGCCTCACCGCACAACTTCGCGGTGCCGTACGGCGACTCCGGTCGGGTGGGTTGATCCTCGGGTGTCGGGAGCACGTCGGTATCGCCGTAGATCGCACCGCCACTCGAGGCGAAAACGAGGCGACGCGCTCCCGCATCAATCGCGGCGCGGAGCACGTTCACGGTGCCGACGACGTTGACGTCAGCGTCGTGGATGGGGTCGCGCACCAACTCGCGGACATCGATCTGCGCCGCATGGTGAAAGACGACCTCGGGCTCTGCCTCGGCGAAGGCACGCGCCAGGTCCGGCGACGTGATGTCGAGTGCAACGAATGTCGCTGCCGGGTTGACCTGCTCACGTCTGCCGCGCGAGAGATCATCGACCACCGTGACCGTGTGGCCGGCGTCGATCAACGCGTCGGTGATGTGCGAGCCGATGAATCCGGCGCCGCCGGTGACGAGTGCTCTCACCCCTGCACAGCGACGCGCTGCGTCTTGGGAACGTGGACGTGGGTCACGACGAAGATGATGAAGCCAATCACCACCAGGCTGCCGTAACTGATGCTTCGGTCGAGGAGTGTGATCGACACGGCGGCGGAGTTGGTCACGCCGCCAACGGTGATGAGCACCCCGATCATCCCGGCCTCGACGAGCCCGAGGCCGCCGGGGAGGAAGGGCACGGTCGTCAGCAGTGCCGCGACGAGCGCGATGAGCAGAAACTGCGAAGGGCCCAGATGCACGCCCGCCAGGTGCAGCGAGAAGACAACGATTCCGAGCCGCGCTCCCTCGGCCGCCCACACGAGCACGGTGAGGACGAGGAGGGTCGGGAGGCGCGCAAACGAGTCGACGGTGCCGAGACGGAGGCTCTCGTAGCGATGGAAGACTGCTTCCGGCAGGTGGCGGAGCACACGCTGGCCGCGGCCGGCGCGCATCACGAGGATGACGCCGACACCGGCGAGGCAGACGGCCACACCGATCACGACGTACGGGATGAGAATCCCCGGCGCCTTGGTGCGAAACACGACGGCACCGGCGGCGAGAAGCAGTGACATGAGCACGATGAGATCGATGAGTCGCTCGGCGATGATCGTGCCGAGTGCCTTGCTGACCGGAACGTCGAGCTTCTGCTTGGCGAGATATCCGCGGTAGATGTCGCCCATCTTCGCGGGCACCACGCAGTTCACGAAGAACGAGGTGATCACGATGCCGATGAGCGATCGGGACGGGCGATCCTCACCCGCGTTCTTGAGGAGCACGTGCCAGCGGATCGAGCGCAGGACGAACGAGGAGTAATAGACCGCGAGCGCCGCAACATAGAGGAAGGGATTCGCGTGGCGGATGTTGTCCCACGCGGCGCCCCAGTCGATCGGCGCGCGCCAGATCGCCACGCCGACGATGACGACGGCGATGCCGAGGGACGCGATTGTTTTTGGGGTGAGGAGCCGGCTGGTCAGCGAAGGGGGCGCCTCGCTGACCTCGGACTCGCCACGCACCAGCGTGGTGGTCACGGCGCCGACCCTACCACGGGGTCGGAGACAGTTCAGTGCTGTCGACAGATGTGCGACAGGTCCGAGATCAGGCCGAACCGGGCGGGCGGCGCATCCGCGACAGGAGCGGCCGTTGTGTCGGGACTGTGCCGCCCCCGGCAATCGTGTGCTCACGCTCTGCGAGGACGCGGGCGAGCTGGTCGAGCTCCGCATGCTCGTCCCGTTCGCTCGCGGAGCGGCTGTCCCACTGACGGATCTGGTACACGCCCTTCAGCGCCGCGTACGGAATGGCGATCGTTCGGAGCTCCGTGGATCCCGGCTCGACGATCCGCCACACACCGCCGTATCGACCGAGGTGCGCATCAGAACGAATCGAAGCGCGCAGCACCATGCCGTCAATGAAATGGAATGCGGCCCGATCCCACGTCGCCAGCTCTGCCTCGGGCGGAGCCGGTTCCGGATCGCCGACGAGGATCTGCCGGATCGCGCTCACCGGGAACAACGCTCGCTCGCTGTTCTGATTGATCGAACGCAGCTCAGCATCGAGGATCGCGAGATCAAACGTGATCTCCGGCGCCTCGGCGAGCACGACCTCGCCGTCGGTGAAATTGATGACGACGATGGGCACCTGAAAAGTGTCACATTTCGGTCACAAGTCCCACCGAACCCGGCCGTACGATCGACCCGGAGGTGACTTGCCGATCAGACGCGCACTTTTGATGATGCTCGCGAGCGCGTCGATCCTCCTGATGTTGTTCGGGTGGATGGACGTGGCCGTCGCTGACGCGGACACCTCATTGCACGCAGGCGACAGCGCGTATTCCGGAAGTCCGGGCGTCCCACGCGGCCACTGCCGCTATGGGTGGTCACTCGAGCACCACGGCGATGGTCACTGCTGCACCAACGCGCCACCGAACGTCACGCCACCACCGCCGTCCCCGAAACGGACATCGCCACCGGGACCGCGGTCCACGTTGCGGCCCGCCACGGCCACGGTTCCGCATCCTCCCGAATCGCCGCCCGCGCATACGTCCGGACCGTCCACGTCTCCGAGCGCAGGCGCGTCTGTGGAGCCGGATCCACCCGTCATCGCGCCGCCGGCTCTGACGGTTCCTCCAGTCGGAGCGGTGACCGTGAGCGCTCCTACCACCGGACCGCTCGACGCGGTTGCGGTCTCCGCCGTGCTCGTCGCGACCACCATCGCGGTGGTATCCCTCGCGCTGATGCGACGCTCGGAGTGATCTGGAATGCGAGGGGTGAGAAGGCTGAGGGGCATCTGGCGCGGAGCATCGTTCTCGCTGAAGTTCGCCGCGGTGATTTTCATCGCGGGCGCGACGATCGCGGTGGTGCCGTTGATGCTCGCGGAAGCCAGCGCGCGGACTCAGGCGGAGAACAGCGCCGCGGAGCGCGTGTCGATCGCGGCGAATCTCATCAATGGCCAGCGGGCATCGCTCGCAACGTTCATCGCGGGTGTTGGCCGGCAACTCGCCGCGAACGACGATCTCACATCGTCGGCCGGCGTCCAGGCGGCACTGACTGAAGACGGATCGGTGATCGGCACCGACGACATCCTCGGCCTCATCCAGACCGACGGGACCGTGGTCGCCGTAGAGGGGACGGCGGTGATTGAGGGTTCCCTCCCGCAGGTCATTCTCAGTGCAGCGACTGCGGGCTCCGCCGCAACCGCGTCTGCGAACGGAGCACGCGTGGCTTGTGGCGGGCGCACCGGTTTCCGGAGCGACGGCCACGGTCTTCGTGGCTCGTCCGCTGACCAATGCGTTCCTCACGGCCATCGACCAGAACATCACGACGGCAGCGGACCCTGTGGGTGTCATCCTCGCGAGCGGTGAGCACCCTATCGCGGTGGGCGGACATGCCACTTCGCTCACCCCCACGCTCAGCGCAACGATCGAAGAGTCGAATGCGCAGATCGTGTCGCTCTCCTCGCATCAGTTCGCGGTGGCATCGACATCGATTGGGGCGGGCCTGACGCTCGCGGTCATGGCGCCGTTCTCGGGTCCCCCGCTCGCATGGCAGTCGATCCTGTTCCTGCTGACGGTGATCCTTGCCGCGATGCTGGTCATCGTTGTCGTCGTGCAGACGGATCTGCGCCGGCCGCTGCAACGCCTCGACAGCGCCGTTGCGGCGCTTGGTGGCGGCGACTTCGATCGACCGGTGGACACCAATTCCAATGACGAGGTGGGCAGGCTCGGCGCCAGTTTCGAGGCGATGCGCACCCAGGTGCGCTCGACGATGCGAATCACCGCGACGCGCGCAACGGTCGCGATGGAGCTCAGTCTTGCGCAGCCGCTCGAGGCAGCCCTCGCCAACGTCTGCGCCGAGTTGCACCGGTCGATGGACGTCGAGATGGCGATGATCGTCGTCAACGGCTCGGAGATGAGCGATCCATTCGCCGTCGCCGACGGCGGGCGCCGCGTCGCTGTGGACGGTTTCCTCGAGGCGCGCGGACCGCTCGGCGAAGGGTTCCGGCACGCCGGACTCGGAGCGATCATTCTCGGTGCAACAGCCGCGGCGCCGGAGTCACGTCTCGAGATGCGCGAGTTCTGCGTCGCGCCGCTGCGCCTCGGGAAGCACGTTCACGGTGTCCTTGCCGTCGCGGGTCAGCACTGCGTGTTCACCGCCGGTGACGCGGATCTCGTCGCTTCGACGGCGGATCAGATCTCGCTCGCGCTCGAGCGCTATCGATTCCTGGCGGTGGTGCAGCGCCAGGCGAGTGTCGACGACCTCACCGGCCTCTACAACCACCGGTTTCTCATCGACTCGCTCGGCCAGCAAGTTGCGCTCGCGGAGCGGCTCGGAACACCGCTCGCGATTTTGATGCTCGACATCGACCACTTCAAGGCGCTCAACGACACTCACGGTCATCACGCCGGTGATCTCGCGCTCATCACGTTTGCGGAGACCGTGCTGGGCAGCGTGCGGCGCGCCGATCTCGCGGCGCGATACGGCGGCGAGGAGTTCGTCGTGCTGATGCCGAACACGTCCGGAAAAGAGGCATTCCACGTCGCCGAGAAGATCCGCCTCGCCGTCGCCGCGACGGATGTGGAACTGCCCGATCGTGCGGCAGTGCGCATCACCGTGAGTGTCGGTGTGGCGTCGTACCCCGAGGACACTGGCAATGCGTCCGAGCTGTTCGCACTCGCCGACGACGCGCTCTACGAGGCGAAACGCACGGGGCGCGATCGCACCTGCATGGCCGCCGCGTCGCCGGGCGCGCCGCCACCGCGAGCCGCGACGGCGATGCTGCACGATGCGCAGGTGAACCAGAGCGAGAGCAATGCCGGCGCCGGGTCTCGTCGATCTCCGGAGTGACACGCTGACGGTCCCCGATTCGGGCATGCGTGCCGCAATGGCACGCGCCGAGGTGGGTGACGATGTCTGGGGTGAGGATCCGACGGTGCGCCGCCTCGAGGAGGAGATGGCGCGGCTGCTCGGCAAGGAAGCGGCGGTGTATGTCCCGAGCGGCACCATGGGCAACCTGACGTGCGTCGCCGCGCAAACACGACCTGGCGATGAGGTCATCGCGGACGCGCAGGCGCACGTGGTCGTCTACGAAGTCGGCGGCACCGCGATTGTGGCCGGCATCCAGCTGAGAGTTCTCGACAGTGTTGACGGCGTTCCTGACGCGGCCGCGATCGAGGCAGCGGTCCGGTCAGAGGACATCCATCAGCCCGTGTCCACGCTGCTCTGCATCGAGAACACCCACAACCGGCGGGGCGGAGCCGCCATCGATGCGACACGCCTGCACGCGGCCACACGGGCGGCGCATGCCCGCGGCCTCCGCGTGCATTGCGATGGTGCGCGGCTCTTCAACGCTGCCGCGGCACTCGGCGTCCCGCCTTCGGATCTGGTGGACGAGTGCGACACGGTCACTGTCTGCGTGAGCAAGGGGCTCGGTGCGCCGGTCGGCTCTGTCGTTTCCGGTGACGCCGCCACGATCATGAGCGTTCGCCGCTGGCGCAAGCGTCTTGGTGGCGGCATGCGCCAAGCCGGTGTCATCGCGGCTGCCGGGTTGTACGCGCTGGAGCACAACGTCGCCCGGCTGCCGGAAGACCATGCCAATGCGAGCGTCATTGCCGAAGCGGTGGGTGGTTGCTCCGGTGCGCGGCTGCAGTGGCCGGCGGTTCCAACCAACATCGTCATGTTCGAAACGACCGAGGCTGCGGCAGCGCTGGCGGCTCGGATGGGCGAGGAGAACGTGCTCGTCGGGTCGATGGGTCCGCACACGCTCCGCTGCGTCACGCACCTCGGGGTGGACGCGGCGGGAGCTCGTCGCGCAGCCGATGTGATCGCTCGGGTGCTCAGCGCCTGATCACGCCATCGCGATCGACGGCATGACATGAAGAAGGCCCCCGGCACGTGCCGAGGGCCTTCTCGAAATCGAACGGTTTGGTACTGAGTGCCTCGGGCCTCAGCTCGGTGTCGTGGTCGCCGGAGCCGCTGCGGGCGGTGCAGCGACGGGCTTGCGCACGACGCGACGACGGGTCACCGGCTTGCGCGCGGTGGTCTTGCGAGCAGCCGCCGGCTTACGGGCCGTGGTCTTGCGCGCGGTGGTCTTGCGAGCAGCCGCCGGCTTGCGGGCCGTGGTCTTGCGCGCGGTGGTCTTGCGGGCAGCCGCCGGCTTGCGAGCCGTGGTCTTGCGCGCGGTGGTCTTACGCGCCGCAGGCTTACGGGCCGTGGTCTTGCGCGCAGTGGTCTTACGAGCGGTGGTCTTGCGCGCCGCCGGCTTGCGGGCCGTGGTCTTGCGCGCGGTGGTCTTGCGAGCGGTGGTCTTCCGTGCGGTCGTCTTCTTGGCGCCGGCGCGCTTTGCGGTTGCCCGCTTCGCCGTTGCCCGCTTGGCGGTCGCCCGTTTTGCCGTGCCGCGTTTTGCCGTTGTGCGTTTGGCAGCGGTTGTCTTGGTACCGCGGACTGCGGTGCCCGCACGCTTCGCTGCGCCACGCAGACTCGCTTCGAGCCTTGCAACAGTCTTCTCGAGGCCCGCAAGTCTCTTTTCCAACTCGCCGACGGGCAACGCCTTCACGAGGTTCTGCACCGCCTTCACGAGATCGCCACCAGCGGCGGGTGCGCGACGGCGAGCTGTCGTCCCTACGCGCCTCACGGTGCGTTTGACGGCCTTCTCGACGCCGCCTCGCCTACGTCTGGTCCTGGCCATAACCTATGGGCCTCCTTGTTGTTTGTGACAGGAGGTGTCCAAAACCTCCGATCGTTCCGGCATAGCATGCTGGTTGTGATCGGGATTGTCAATGATTGTGCAGTGGGTTGCTGCCAGGGCAGGCAACTACACGGCGCGTGGGAATGCCTAATCCGGGGTGTCACGAGCAACCTAAACCGCCGCGCAGTTGCGTATAGTGCGGCCTGCGCATGTCCGGGTTCAATGAGCGCTCCGCCCTGAGCATTGCTCAGCGGCAGTTCGACGCTACCGCCGACGCCCTCGGGCTTGATGACTCCGTTCGTACGGTGTTGCGCGAAGTGAAACGCGAGCTCACCGTGCATTTCCCAGTGGAGATGGACGACGGATCGTTCCGGGTCTTCACGGGCTTTCGCGTGCAGCACAACATTGCGCGTGGCCCCGCAAAGGGCGGGTTGCGATACCACCCGGGAATGACTCTGGACGACGCGCGGGCGCTGGCGATGTACATGACCTGGAAGACGGCGGTCGCCGATGTTCCGTTTGGCGGCGCGAAGGGTGGCGTGATCTGCGACCCGCACGCGCTGTCGCTCAACGAGCTCGAACACCTCACCAGACGGTTCACGACGGAGATCTCGCTCATCGTCGGCCCGGACCGTGACATTCCTGCGCCGGACCTCGGCACCGGCCCGCAGGTGATGGCGTGGATCATGGACACGCTGTCGATGCATGCGGGCTTCTCGGTGCCCGCGTCGGTGACCGGAAAACCGCAGGCGATCGGTGGCTCGGAGGGGCGGTTCACCGGACCGGGCCGCGGTCTCACCATGGTCACGGTGCTCGCGATGCGCGACGCCGGAATGGATCCGTCGGGCGCGCGTGTCGCAATCCAGGGATTCGGCAAGGTGGGCGGTGTGTCAGCCGAGTTACTGACAGCTGAGGGAATGACTGTCGTCGGCGTCTCGGACAGCACGTGCGGCCTGTATCGCGCCGACGGACTGGACTTGACTGCGTTGCGGCACCTCAAAGAGGAGGGCGGTCATTTCTCGGACTACGGCGGCGCGGAACAAATCGACGGTGACGAACTGCTGGCACTCGACGTCGACGTACTGGTGCCCGCCGCGCTCGAGGCACAGATCAGCGAGCGCAACGCCGGGCGTGTCAAAGCGAAGGTGATCGCCGAGGGCGCCAATGCGCCGCTCACCACCGAGGCCAACTCGGAGCTCAACGCGCGCGGCGTCCTCATCCTGCCGGACATCCTCGCCAATGCCGGCGGTGTGGTCGTGTCGTACTTCGAATGGGTGCAGGACATCCAGGCCTACTTCTGGGGTTCCGGCGAGGTGAACTCGCGTCTGCGGGAGGTCATGACCCGGAGCTACCAGCAGGTCCGCGGCGAGGCGCAGACCCACTCGGTGACGCTGCGCGACGCCGCCTTTCGGATCGCCGTGACCAAGGTGGCCGAGGCCACGCGCGTCCGGGGCATCTACCCGTAGGCGTCCGGAGGCAACGGGGTCACCCGCTACCACCAGATGTGGTGGACGGGGCTCCCCCGAGACACAAGATGGTGGGATCCCAAGGCCGGACTCCCACCTCCCTCCTGTAGAATCTCCAGATGGAGTTCGAGTTGGGCAGAGGCAAACGGGCCCGGCGCGCGTACGGGTTCGACGAGGTGGCCCTGGTCCCGGGCCGCGTGACGGTCAACCCCGCTGAAATCGACGTCACATTCGCGGTCAACGGCACGACCCTCGAGATCCCTTTCCTCGCCGCAGCGATGGATGGCGTGGTCGACACCCACTTCGCGAGGGAGATGGGAAAGCTCGGCGGTCTCGCGGTGCTCAACCTCGACGGTGTGCAGACCCGCTATGAGTATCCGCTGGAGGTGCTCGCGGAAATCGCCGAGTCGCCGCCGGACAAGATCAACACGCTGCTGCAGAAGATCTACACGGCGCCGGTGCAGGACGGGCTGATCGGGCAGCGAATCGAGGAGATCACCGCGGGCGGCGTCGCATGCGCGGTGTCCACGGTCCCCGCGCACGCCGAGCGCCGCGCGCCGATCGTCCAGGAAGCCGGTGCGCACATGCTGGTCGTCCAGGGCACCGTGCTCACCGCCCGCCACGTCAGCAAGTCGTACAAGCACCTCTCTTTTTCGGAACTGACCCACTCGGTGGACATCCCGATCGTCGCCGGCAACTGCGTCGATTACGCAACGGCGCTCGAATTGATGGACACGGGTATCAAAGGACTGCTGGTCGGCGTCGGCCCCGGAGCCGCATGCACCACGCGCGCGGTGCTCGGTGTCGGTGTCCCGCAGGTGACTGCAACGAGCGACTGCGCGGCTGCTCGTGACGACCATTTCCGGCGCAGTGGCGAGCGCGTCGCGATCATCACTGACGGAGGCATGCGTCTCGGCGGCGATATCGCGAAGGCATTCGCCAGTGGCGCGGACGCGGTGATGATCGGCTCGATCTTCGCGTCGGCAGCCGAAGCCGCAGGCCGCGGCAATCATTGGGGCATGGCGACGCCGGACCCCAATCTGCCGCGCGGCACGCGCATCCGGACCGGCGTCAAGGGAACGCTCCGCGAGATCCTTTTCGGACCCGCGCACGTCGATGACGGCAGCATGAATCTCGTCGGCGCGCTGAAAGCCGCGATGGGCGTCTGCGGTGCGCGGACGATCGCCGAGTTCCAGGAGACCGAGATGGTGATCGCACCCTCGATCAAGACGGAAGGCAAGGTGCAGCAGCGCGAGCAGCGTGTCGGCATGGGGGTCTGAGGAGCGGTGGGAGGAAAGTGATGACTGTTGCGACTGATGCAGGGGCTCCGACACTGGCGCCTGCGCAGATCGCGCAGGACACGATCCTGGTCCTCGATTTCGGTAGCCAGTACAGCCAGTTGATCGCGCGTCGCGTGCGCGAGGCGCATGTGTACTGCGAGCTCGTTCCCGGTTCCATCAGCGCTGACGAAATCCGCCGGCGGGCGCCGCGCGGCATCATCTTCAGCGGTGGGCCCGCGTCGGTGTTCGAGCCGGGCGCGCCGCATCCGGATCCAGCGCTCTACGACCTCGACATCCCCATCCTCGGCATCTGTTACGGCATGCAGCTGCTCGCGGTCGACCTCGGCGGAGCGGTTGCTCCCGCGGAACGTCGCGAGTACGGAAGCGCGTCGGTGACGGTTGACGATAACGCCGGGCTCTTCGCAAAACTCCCCTCCGAGCTCGCTGTCTGGATGTCGCACGGCGACGTCATCACCGAGCTCCCCACGGGATTTCGGGCAATCGCGCACTCGCTCAACTCGTCGTGTGCAGCGTTCGTCGGACCTGGTCGTCGTTACGGCATCCAGTTTCATCTCGAGGTGGCGCACACGCCGCTCGGCCGCGACGTCCTGCGCAATTTCCTGATCGACGTCTGCGGCTGCGCGGGAACCTGGCAGGCTGAGTCGTTCATCGAGACCACCATCGCGGCGCTGCGCCGGCAGATTGGCGACGGCAAGGTGATCTGCGCATTGAGTGGTGGTGTCGACTCGGCTGTGGCCGCCACCCTCGTGCACCGGGCGGTGGGCGATCAATTGACCTGCGTCTTTGTCGACAACGGGTTGCTCCGCCGCGGCGAGGGCGAGCGGGTGGTCGACGTGATGATCACCCAGCGGCATATCCGGCTCGTCCACGTCGACGCGACGGACCAGTTTCTCGACGCCCTCGCCGGGGTCATCGACCCCGAGGAGAAACGCCGTCGCATCGGGGCGACGTTCATCCGCGTTTTCGAGGAACAGGCAAAACGTCTCGGCGACATCGACTTTCTCGCCCAGGGGACGCTCTACCCGGACGTCATCGAGTCGACGTCGCACGACACCCATAACGCCACCAAGATCAAGACGCACCACAACGTCGGCGGGCTGCCGGAGAACCTTCGCTTCGAGCTCGTCGAGCCGCTGCGGTATCTCTTCAAGGACGAGGTTCGCAACGTCGGTCTCGCGCTCGGACTCCCCGAGGACATGGTGTTCCGCCAGCCGTTCCCGGGACCTGGTCTCGCGATCCGGATCATCGGTGAAGTGACCCGCGAGCGACTCGAGACACTTCGCGCCGCTGACTGGGTCGTCATCGATGAGATCAAGCGCAGCGGTCTTTACCGGAAGGTGTGGCAGTCCTTCGCGATCCTCACGCCGATCTCGTCGGTCGGGGTGATGGGCGACTACCGCACCTACGGCAATGTCGTGGCGATTCGCATCGTCGAGAGCGAGGACGGCATGACGGCGGACTGGGCGAAAGTCCCGTACGACGTGCTCGGATTGATGAGCCGGCGCATCGTCAACGAGGTGCCCGGGCGTCAATCGTGTCGTCTACGACATCTCGAGCAAGCCGCCCTCGACAATCGAATGGGAATAGGGCGGGTCCTCATCGTCGGATCCGGGGGCCGGGAGCACGCGCTGGCGTGGGCGTGCCGCCGCGATGCGCCTGACGTGGCGATCATCGTCGCGCCCGGAAATGGGGGCACGAGTGAGATCGCTGAGAACGTCGCCGTCGACGTGACCGACGCGACCGCGGTGGCGCGGCTCGCCGTCGAGCGCGCGGTGGACCTGGTCGTCATCGGGCCCGACGCGGCGGCCGCCGCCGGTGTCGCCGACGCATGTGCGGCACGCGGCGTGCTCGTCTTCGGACCCACGGCCGCGGCGGCTCGCATCGAGTCGTCGAAGACCTACGCGAAGCAGGTCATGGATGCGGCGGGAATCCCCACCGCGCGCTGGATCGCGGGTGGTGCGGACGATCGCACGCAGCTCAGCTCGTTTGTCGCCGAGCTGGGCGGCTGGTGTGTGGTCAAAGCGGACGGGCTCGCGCTCGGCAAGGGAGTGGTGGTCTGCGCAGGCATCGATGAGGCGGAGCGAGCACTCGACGAGTGTCTCGCCGATTTGCGCTTCGGCGACGCCGGCCGGCAGGTCGTCATCGAGGAAGTGCTCACCGGCGTCGAGGTGAGTGTCTTCGGGCTGAGCGATGGACGCAACGTGCGCAGCCTGGTTCCGTCGCGCGACCACAAACGTATCTTCGACGGCGACCGCGGCCCCAACACCGGTGGCATGGGTGCGATTGCGCCGCCACCCGATGCCGCGTCGAGCGAGTTCATTGCCGGGATTTCGCGCACCGTGCTCGAGCCCTGCATCGATGCGTTGCGGGAGCAGGGAAATCCTTTTGTCGGGTGTCTCTACGCGGGCCTGATGCTCACGCCGGATGGCGTGCGCGTCCTCGAGTTCAACGCGCGTTTTGGCGATCCGGAGACACAGGTTGTCCTGCCGCTGCTCGACGAATCCCTGCTCGATGTGATGACTGCGTGCGCGCGCGGCGAGGTTGGCGCGGGCATCGCGCGCGCCATGCCCGGTGCCGCCGTCGGCGTCGTCGCCGCTGCGTCGGGCTATCCCGGGGACGTGCGTCGCGGCGACGTGATCACCGGCATCGAGGCGCTCGACAGCGACGTCCTGTGTTTCCACGCGGGCACTGTCCGCGACGCCGACGGCACCCTGCGGACGGCCGGAGGCCGGGTGCTGTGCGTCACCGCACTCGGTGGCGACGTCTCCGCTGCGCGGACCCGCGCATATGGCAATCTTGCGCGCGTGCACTTCGACGGTATGCAATCCCGCACCGACATTGGACGTCCCGTCGCTGCCGGGGCACACGCATGACGGCCAGCGCGTCGGTGTGCGCGTCGGCATCATCGTCGGACAGTCGAAGTTCCGATCTCCCCGTGATGAACACCTGCGGTGAGGTGCTCGACGGCTACGGCATCGGCTGGGAGATTGGTGTCATGTCCGCGCACCGAGCCGGCGATGTGGTTCGTGCCTACGGAAAGTCCGCGTACGAGCGCGGGCTTCGCGTGCTCATCGCCGGCGCCGGCGCCGCGGCGCACCTTCCCGGCGTGCTCGCATCGCTCACCACCATTCCGGTGATCGGCGTCCCACTCGCGGCGACGCCGCTTGCCGGATTCGACTCGCTCCTCTCCATCGTGCAGATGCCGCCGGGCATTCCCGTTGCCACGGTCGCGGTCGGCCCGATGGGGGCACGCAACGCCGGGCATCTCGCCGCCGAGATCATCGGTCTGTTCGACGACGAGGTGGCAGCCCGCATCAAAGAGGAGCGGGCGAAGATGCGCACCAAGGTCCAGCTCCCCGAAGGGTTCCGCTTCGAGTAGGAGCCTGCCTCGTGCGGGTGGATGACGCGACGGCGAATCAGCGTTTGATGCCGATGCTCCTGCCTTCGGTGTATCGGATGGGCGCCTCCAGCGTGTCAACCAGGAACTGATCGCGGTCGCCACGATCCCAGGCCTCTTTCAATCCCGGTGCCGCCAGGTCGAAGTCCGGACGGATCTTCTGGAACAGCGCGCGCAGATCAATGTGGAGCTCCGTGATCGTCGGGCGGCCCCAGTACCAGTACCCGTTGTAGACCTTGAAGATCTTGAGCCCGGGCTCGAGGACGAACGTGTGCGGGATCATCGGATCGTGGGGCTCGTCGGTGAACTCCTTGATGTCGAGATCCTTCTGAATGGTGCGATCCGGGTCCGACAGGAATGGCCAGGTGGCACCGAGGGCATCGCGGAACTCGTTGATGTTCAGCTGGTTGTCGGTCGAGATGACCACGAGCCGCGTGTAGGCGTTGCGGAACTGCGGATAGGCTTCGACGAATTGCCCGAGAAACTGGTGCTCTTTGGGGTCGAAACCGCCACGGGAGAGATGGAGCACCATCGCGTTTCCGCCCTGAAGCTCCGACAGTGATCGGCGCGTGCCCGACTGATCGGCGAGCTCGTAGTTCGGAAACGACCCACCTTCACGAATGTCGCTGCGCATGCGGCCTCCTCAATTCGAATCCCTGATTTTGACGGGACAGACGCTCGGGAATGAGGTCGGTAAACCGTGCCACTTCCCCGCTGACTAGAATGGCCCGCTGTGCCCCGATTGGAATTGGTGGAGACGTCTCTCCGCCATGGGCAGCAGTCGCTCATGGTCAGCAGGCTGCGCCTCCGCCACGCTCTGCCGGTCGCCGAGACCCTCGACCACTGCGGTTTTGCCGCGCTCGACGTCTTCGGCGGTTCCACCTTCGAGGCGTCGCTGCGATTTCTCGCTGAGGATCCCTTCGAACGACTGCGGGCCATCCGGGCGGCCGCTCCGATCACGCCGTTTCTCGCGGTCATCGGCGGTCAGTCGCTCGTCGGCCATCGCCAGGTGCCGGACGACCTCGTTGACGCGTTCATCGAGACCTCGGCAGCAGCAGGTGTCGACATCTTTCGCTGCTACGACCCGTTGAACGACGTCCGGAACCTCGAACGCTGCGCGAAAGCGATCGAGGCGACCGGGAAGCAGGCTGAGGGGGTCATCGTCTACAACGAGGTTCCGGGCCGCGGCCTCGACGGGCTCGGCGACGTGGCCCGCAGGCTTGTCGACGCGGGATATCCCACGATCTGCCTGCACGATCCGCTCGGTGTCCTCGGCGCCGCGGCAGCTGCGCGGGCGGTCCAGGTGATTCGCGAGGCGGCAGGCGTTCCGGTTGCCGTCTCGATCTCCGCACAGACCGGCATGGCCGCGCTCGCGTGCCACGCAGCAGCCGGAGCGGGTGCGTACCGCGCCGATTGCGCACTCTCGCCACTCGCGGGCGGGGCGTCGATGCCGGGCGCCGAGGCGTTGATCGCCGGCTTCGCGGGAACCGACGTGGACCCGGGTCTCGACCTCGAGCGCGTGGCCGCGGCTGCGCTCGTGCTCGAGCAGGAGCTCGTGCATTACACGGATGTCATCGATCCGCTCGCGGCACGGCTCGATACGTCGGCGTTGCGCGGACTCCTGCCGCCCTCGGCGATGGGGCACGCAATGGCGGAGCTGCGTGAGCGCAATGCGCTTGACCGGCTTGCCGAGGTGGAGGCCGATGTCGTCGAGGTGCGCGCGGAGCTCGGCTACCCGCCGCTGATCACGCCGCTCACCGAGATCATGGCCACGCAGGCGGTCTACAACGTGGTCGAGGGCGATCGCTACGCCACGATCAGCCAGGAGATCAAGGATTACTGCCTCGGCTTGTACGGCGATCCTCCGGAACCGGTCGACCGCGAGGTGCGTCGGCTCGTCAACGGCCGCGAAGAACCGATCACGTGCCGTCCGGCAGATCTCCTCGAACCGGCGATGGCAACGACTCGGCGCGAGCTCATCCGTGAGGGATATCCCACACCCGATGCGGCCGCGATGGTCACGTACGCCCTGTTCCCGAATGCGTATCTCAATCTCGTGCGCGGTGACGCGGTTGCCGAGCGACTCGGCGACGAGCCCGAGGCGGCGCCGGCGGTCGCGTCCTCCGAGCCGTTCTTGGACTCCGATCTCGCACCGGCCGATGCACAGGGAGAAGCCGCACCTGCGCTGCCGGTACGCGAGCTCACAGTCGAGGTCGACGGGCAGAGTTACGCAGTGCGCATCATCGGTGGCGTCGACACCGGCGCTGCCGCCGTCGCCGCGCCGGCAGCTTCTGTTGCGCCGACCGTGCGCGAAGGAACCGTGGTGTCGCCGATGCAGGGGTTGCTGCTCAAAGTGAACGTGAAGGTCGGTGACCAGGTGGTCCTCGGCGAGGTGGTCTGCGTGCTCGAGGCGATGAAGATGCAGAACGACATCACCGCCACGCGCGCGGGAACGGTCACCGAGGTGTATGTCAAAGAGGGTGTCGTGGTCAGCCCTCGCGCGCCGCTCATCCAGATCGGCGCCTGAGCGCGCGGGAACCAGGTCATGTTCGACAAGGTCCTCATCGCCAATCGCGGCGAGATCGCACTCCGGATCATTCGTGGGTGCCGCGACCTCGGCGTCAAGACTGTTGCGGTGCACAGCGATGTGGACCGCACTGCCGCGTTCGTCCTGCTCGCCGACGAGGCTGTCGAGATCGGGCCTGCGCCGGCCGCGCAGTCGTACCTGCTGATCGACCGCATCATCGACGCTGCGAAATCCACGGGCGCCCAGGCGATTCATCCCGGGTATGGGTTTCTCAGCGAGAACCAGCAGTTGGCGCGGGCGTGCGCCGACAACGGCATCGTCTTCGTTGGGCCGCCGCCGGACGCGATGGCGGCGATGGGCGAAAAAGTCCCCGCCCGCGAGCGCATGCGCAACTCCGGGGTTCCGGTCGTTCCGGGAACGGATGCCCTCGGCGGCATCGAGGAAACCGTGACCGCAGCAGCGGCCATCGGCTACCCGGTCCTGATCAAGGCGAGCGCCGGCGGTGGTGGCATCGGTATGCGTGTCGCCCGTGACGAGGAGGAGTTGCGCGGCTCGTTCGACACCGCGAAGAGCACCGCGCAACGAGCGTTCGGGAACGACACCATCTTTCTCGAGCGCTACCTCGAGGAGCCGCGCCACATCGAGATCCAGGTGCTTGCCGATACGCACGGCAACGTCATCCACCTTGGTGAGCGCGAGTGCTCGATTCAGCGTCGCCATCAGAAAATCATCGAGGAGGCGCCGTCCCCGGTCATCGACGCGAAGACACGTGCGCAGATGGGCGAGGCAGCGGTGACCGCCGCGCGAGCAGTCGGATACGTCAACGCCGGAACGGTGGAATTCATCTACCGCGACGGCGAGTTCTATTTCCTCGAGATGAACACGCGCCTGCAGGTCGAGCACCCGATCACCGAGCTCGTATACAGCATCGACCTCGTCGCCGAGCAGTTGCGCATCGCAGCCGGCGAGCGCCTCACGCTGACCCAGGCGGACGTCGTCCCGCGTGGACACGCCGTCGAATGCAGGATCAATGCGGAGAATTACGCGCGCGGCTTCCTCCCGTCGCCGGGCCAGGTGACCGGGTATCACGAACCAGCCGGTCCCGGCGTGCGCGTGGACAGCTCGCTCGTGAATCCCGGGCTCGTCTCACCGAACTACGACCCGATGATCGCCAAGCTCATCACATACGCGCCGACACGCGACATGGCGCTCGACCGCATGCGCCGCGCGCTGCTCGAGTACGTGATCACCGGCATCCACACCAACATCGCGTACCACCTCGCGGTGATCGACGATCCGGACTTTCGTGCCGGGAAACTACAGCACCGCGTTCATCGAGCAACATCCGGAACTCGTCGCGACCGCTGACGAATGGGCGAAACGTCAGGAACCGTTGCGGCGCGTGGTGCGCGATCCGGCGCGAGCCGCGGCGATCGCCGCCGCAATCGCCGTCTCCGGGTAGCGCCGTGGAGCCGCGTTTCGGGCGGCTGTATGCGAGCGCGGTGCTTCGGCCGCTTGCCGAGCAGGTGGTGAGCATGCTCGGTGTCCATATCGGGCGAGACCGTGTGCGACCTGATGTGTGACGGCGGGACACTCGGTGTGGCACTCGGCAGGGCAGTCGGCGCCGGCGGAAGCGTCGTGCTTGTCGACACTGACATGGACTTGCTGCGTCGCGCGGCCGCCGAAGTCTCGGAGTCGGGAGCGGCAGTCACCACGAAACGTGCGAGCGATGCGAGGTCCCCTGTGCTCTGACGCGTCATGTGACCGCGTCGCATCGCTGTGCACGTTTGGCTTTTGGGAGGGGCCGTCGTTCTTCGAGGTGGCGCGGCGCGCCCTGCGTCCCACCGGGCGCGGCGCGGTGCTCACCTGGGATGCCGTCGCGCCGTTGCACGAGTTCGCGCTCGCCGATGCGTTCCACGACGTTCTCGGCATGACGTCGCCGTTCATGACGCGCTGCCTCGCCCGTCCCGATCACGAGCACGAGAAAGGCTGGGAGTCCGTGTCGGTGCATGACGTCGTGCGGTTCGACGGCATCGCCACGTACTGGGCGGCAATGGTCACCGAGACGGCCGGTCGCCCTCGAGCTCGCGCACCAGGGCGACGATGCGTTATCTGCGATCCGTGCCGCGTGTCAGCGCACTCTGGCGCCGTGCACTGCAGCCGATGGAACGATGCGGATTCCCGTCCACGCCACGCTGTACAGCTCCGCGGCGGAGCTCGCCGATCAGGAGCCTGCTTCGACCTGAGCCGTGAAGGCCTGCGCGAGCGCCACGCCATCGAAGTCGGCGAGCGAGGTGGCGATGTCGACGTTGAGCTGCCCGGCCGGCGCGTTTGCGATCGTGATCGTGGCGGTGCGTGTGTCGGCGTTGTAGACGGTCGTCGAAGGAACCGTCGCTCCGGACTCCGAGACCACCGAGACCGCGCCGGCAACCGTGGACGCATCGAGATCGCTGTCAAAGCTGACCTGCAACGTGGTGACGCTCCCGGTCGTGGTCGAGCTGACCTGCACCACATGCGGTCCCGCGGATTCGTCGCGGAGTTGCGTCGTGTTCGCCGACGACACGACGTATCCGCCCGCTGCCTGCTGTGTGAGCAGGAGCGTCTCGCTCGCGACCCGAGCGTTCGTGTGCGCGGCGTTCGGATCGACGATCAGCTCGATGCTCGCGACCACGCTGCCGTCCGGCTGCAGGTACGTGTTGATGATGTAGGCGCGGCTGAGGTTCTGCGGCGTGTTGGACGCGGCGCCGGCGCCGGCAGTGCTGAGGGCAGTGAGCGTCGAGAGATCCGGCTGTCCGTTCTGGCCGACCTGCGCCTGGACGAATTGCTGCAGGGTCGTATTCGCGTCCACAGGGATCTGCAAACCGGTGTGCACAACACTGGCGCCAGGGACAGGAGCTTCCTCGATGCTCGCTCCCGCTGCCCCATTCGACACGAATGCAATGTGATCGCCACCGGGGGACAGGGTCAGCTGGGAGGCATCCGACGGCGACGCGATCGCGAGTGGCGTGCCACTCGGTAGCTGCGCGATGACGAGCGCCGCAACTCCGGCCGTGCTGGTGCTCAGGTACGCGGCCTCTTTGCCGTTCTGGTCAAGCGTCACGTCACTCGGAGTGGCGGTTTGATCGGGAAGGGTCAGCATCGTCGGCGCCGGCTGGCCACCGATCGCTTCGGTGAGCAAGCGGCTCGGCGAGGATGAGGCGTCGATCCACGCCACGGTCTGGCCATCGCCGCTGAATGCGACGTCGGTGGCCGCGCCCTGGAGTGTCTGCGTGGCTCCGGTGCTCCAGTCGAGCAGCGACCCGCTCGTGCCCGCTGCCGGGAGGACGTACGCGTACATGCCACCCGGCACCAGTCCGGCGATCGATCCCGACGCGGCAGGGAGCGTGTAGAGCTTTTGACGCGCGCGGGACAGGTCGACGGAGAAGATGCTCGTGCCGTCGGTGTACACGATCGTGTCGTTGGAGGCCCAGGTCAGGGCTGTCACCGGCGTGGCGGAGTCGACGAGTCGACTTGCCTGCTGCCCGTTGCTCTGGCTGGCGAAGATCTTCGAACCGCCGTTGCCGTCATCAATCGCGAATGCCAGATATCTGCTGTTCGGCGAGAACGCCGCGGCACTCGCCGCCTGCGCTCCGATTTGCGCCGGAGTTCCGCCAACCGGGTAGTCGACCAGGGCACCGGGGACTTCGGGGGTCTGCGTGATCACGCCTTCGGGGGTCGGCGTCGCGCTCGCCGATGGCGTTGCCGTGGCAAGGCTCGGCGACGGTGACGATTGGCTGCGTTGTCGCTGACGCCGGCAGGATTCCCGCCGTGCTGACCACGGAGCCGTCGGGTGCGAACAGCAGCGATCCGCCGGCGCCGTTGACACCGAGGACGACAGGAGTGAGCGATGGGGGCGCAACCGGGGCCGGCGTCGGCGTCGGGGCGGTTCCGAAGACGATGTTGATCGGTGCTGTTGCCGAAGCTCCCGACAGGGAACGGATCGCGGTCTGCGCGATGCTCACCACGTAGGGCGTGTTGGCGGCGAGGTGATACGCGGGCGAGATCACGAGGCTGTTGTTCTTCCAGGAGTACGACACCTTGATCGCCGGCTGGATGTGCACCCCGGCCTCGACCGCCTGCTCGTTCATCGGCTGGTTGAAGGCGACGGTGATCACCTGGTTGGGGCTCACCTCATGCTGCGCCGTCAGCTGCGAGAACCCGGTCACCGTCTCCACCGGGTGGTTGGAGACGAAGGTGAGGACGGTTGCCGTGATCAACGCCGCACCGACGAACGCTCCGCCCCACGCGAAGTGCGCCGGACCGAGACGCCACCAACGCCGAACGCCCCGGGCGCCGGCGCCACGCGATGCCTCGGCGACAAGCTGGGCGCGGAGTCGGTTCTGGAAGCGGGGATCGGGCTCGACGCGAGGACGCGCGGCGCGGACCTTCTGCGCTGTCTCGAGCAACTCGGGCTCGCCCTGGAACAGGTCTTCGAGCTCCGGATCGAACCATCCGCCCATCCAGGCCATCAGAACTGCTCCTCGACGGCCACGACGACACCGAGCCGGAGGCGCACGCCGATCATCCCGCGATGGATGAGCAGCTTCACCGCTCCCTCACTCTTCCCCAGGATCTCGCCGATCTGGGCGAGCTTGAGATCTTCGCCGAGCTTCAAGGTCATGGCCGCCCTCTGCTGGGGAGGGAGGTCGTCAATGGCCGCCCACACCCGAGCCGCCTCGGCGCTGTCAACGACTCGGTCGTCAACAGGGCGAGCCGGATCAGCGACAGCGATTGCGCTGTCGAGGCTCGAGGTCGGTTTGCGGCTGCGGTAATGATCATTGATGGCATTGACGCTGATCTGATAGAGCCAGGCACTGAAGGGATGGCCCGCCGGTTTGTATCGCCCGATTGCGCGGAGTGCTTTGAAGAAGACCTCTGAGGTGACGTCCTCCGCGGCCTCCTGATCTCTCAGGCGGCTGAAGACGAACCGGTAGATCTGCCCGAAGTAGTGGTCGTACAGTTCCCCAAAGGCGTCTGCGTCCTGTTTGGCACGCTCGACAAGCTGGTCCTCATACGCCCGAGGCAGCGTCATCTCGGGTTCACCGGGCGCACTCGATCAGTCAACGTGGGCCGAGTTGGTCCGGTTACGTCGGCTGGCATGTAATCGTCCCGCTCCCTGATCGCCCGACCCCGGCGTGGCTTCGCCCCTTCCCGCGGTATTCCCGAGATCAGCTCACGACGCGTCTCGACCGCGAGGCCGGGCAGGTCAGTGATTATCCCCGCCACTCGCCCGTCCGCAAGGTACGAGCGCAAGCGTTGCGGGCCGTCGACAGTCCAGACCATCAGCGGAAAGCCCCGTGCCTGAGCCTCCGCGATCAGGCCGGTGCCGGGGATCCTCTGGCTGCGACCGTGCACCGGCGCGAGCCACTGATGGACGGCGAGGAGATCCGCCCCGCACCGTTCGGCGAGATCGAACGGCAGTGCCTCGTACCGCTGGGCGCGGCTGCGCAGCCGGCCCGGCCCGAGCAGCAGGCCGCACCGCGCATCCGGCGCAAGACGCTTGATCGTGGTGATCACGGACTCCTCGAAGGACGTGTACAGAAGCCGGTCGCCGGGAAAACGTCTCGACGCTGCCTCGATGATCTCGGCCTCGTAGCCCGGCTCCTTGACCTCGACGTCCAGCGCGATCCTGCCGGCGCAGAGATCGAGGACGGTGTCGAAGAGCGGCGGCTCGTGACGGCTGAGCCGGACCAGCGCCGGGTAGGTGAGCATCGAGATCGGGATCCCGCGTCGCGACGCGTTGTGGTGCACGACAAGCTCGCCGTCCGCCGTCCGGCGCACGTCCAGCTCCACGCCATCGGCGCCGAGCGCGATCGCGGCCTCGAACGCGGCTGGAGTGTTCTCCGGGGCTTCGCGTGAAGCGCCGCGGTGGGCGATCACGAGGGGCAGGGAGGATCCACCGGTCACCCCGATAGAATGAGGGTAGGTGATCCCCCGGTACGCCCCGCAGCAGATCGCGAAGATCTTCAACGACACCTCGCGGCTGCAACGCTGGCTGGATGTCGAGTTGCTCGCCTGTGAGGGTTGGGCCGAGGTCGGCCGGATTCCGGTCGAAGCGCTCTCGGTCCTCCAGGGGGCGACGATCGATGCCGAGCGCATCGCCGAGCTCGAGGCCGAGCAGGGGCACGACATGGCGGCGTTCGTGGCCGCCATCCAGGAGATCGGTGGGTGACGCCGGCCGGTATTTCCACCTCGGCCTGACCTCGTCGGACATCGTCGACACGGCCCTGTCCACGCAGCTCCGCGACGCTGCTGTCGTGATCGATGCCGATGTCGAATCCCTGGTCGGGGCGTTGATCGAGCAGGCGGAGCGCCACCGGCTCACGGTGATGATGGGTCGCACCCACGGCGTTCACGCCGAACCGTTGACCCTCGGAATCAAGCTCGCGAATCATCTCGACGAGGTGCGTCGCGCCCGCGAACGGCTCGCCGCGGCGACTGTGGAGATCGCCGTCGGAAAGATCACCGGTGCGATCGGCACGCATGCGAGTGTTCCGCCGGAGGTTGAGGAGCACGTCTGCACGCACCTCAAATTGGCGACCGCTCCTGTCGCAACGCAGGTGATCGCGCGCGATCGTCATGCGTCGTTCCTCACCGCGCTCGCGTTGCTCGGCGCCGTTCTCGAGCGTCTCGCGACCACGATCCGGCTGCTCCAGATCACCGAAGTCGACGAGGCGGAGGAGCCGTTCGGACAGCGCCAGAAAGGCTCATCTGCCATGCCCCACAAGCGGAATCCGATTCTGTGCGAGCGCATCTGCGGACTGGCCCGCGTGCTTCGCGGCTATGCGATGACCGCAATGGAGGACGTCGTGCTCTGGCATGAGCGCGACATCTCGCACTCGTCCGCGGAGCGCGTGATCCTCCCCGATGCATGCGCATTGAGCGATTACATCGTGCGGCTTTCCACGCGAATCGTCGAAGGACTGCGCGTCAAGTCAGAGAACATGGCAGCGAATATCGAGTTGCACGGCGGCATCGTGTTCTCGCAACAGGTGCTCACCGCGCTGATCGTCGAAGCCGAATGGCCACGCGAGCGTGCATATCGAGCCGTGCAGGCGCTCACCGCTCGTGCCCGCGACGACGAGGGCTCGTTTCGCGACCTCGTCACCGTCGACGCTGACATTTCGAGTGCGCTGTCGGAAGCGACCATCGCGCACTGTTTCGACGTCGAGCCCTATCTCGCACACATCGACGAGACCTACCGCCGACTTGGTCTTTCGACGACAACAGCAGAACAAGCACCGCACAACGCTTCGGCACCGGTGCTTGCAATTGAGGCCGGCCTGGCCGGCGGGAGGATGAGCTGATGCAGGTGATGAGCAGCGCGGAGATCGGCGACCTGAACCTGTTCCGGCGCGGCAAGGTGCGGGACACGTTTCAGCTCGCCGACGGAACCCTTTTGATGATCGCGACCGACCGCTTGAGCGTGTTCGATGTCGTTCTCCCCACACCAATACCGGGGAAGGGCACCGTGCTCACGCAAATGTCGCGCTGGTGGTTCGCGCAGACCCAGGCGATCATGCCGAATCACCTGCTCGCCGACGACGAAGAGGCGATTCCTGAAGCCGTACGCGATGACTGGCTGCCGCGTTCGATGCACGTCGCTCGCGCACAGCGGATCGACGTTGAGTGCGTCGTCCGCGGGTTCATCAGCGGATCCGGGTGGAAGGAATACCGCGAGAAGGGAACCCTCGCAGGCGAGCCGCTGCAGGAAGGACTGCGCAACTCCTCGCGACTCCCGTCGCCTCGCTTCACGCCGGCGATCAAGAAGGACGACGGCCACGACATCAACATCTCGCGCCAGGAGCTCCGCACGCTCCTCGGCCAGGACCTCGCCGACCAGTTGGAGTCCGCATCGTTGCGGTTGTTCGATTTCGCCACGGCACGCTGCCAGGCGCAGGGTATCTACCTCGCCGACACCAAGTTCGAGTTCGGTTTCATCAACGGGAAACTGACGCTCATCGATGAAATCTTCACTCCAGATTCGTCGCGTTTCTGGGAGATGTCGCAGTGGCGCGAAGGCGAACCCGCGGTCTCCTTCGACAAGCAGTTCGTGCGCGACTACACGGAGACGCTGGGCTGGGGCAAGACATATCCCGGACCCGAGCTTCCCGATGATGTCGTCCGCGGAACGACGAAGCGATACATCGAAGCCGCCCGTCGCATCTGCGGAATCGAGATCGAAGGAGTCACCGCCGAATGACCTTCGCGGTCGAAGTCGTCGTCGTCCTGAAGCCCGTCGTCAACGACCCACAGGGCCTCGTGGTACGCGACGGACTTCACCGGCTCGGGTTCCCCGAGGTGCGATCCGTGCGTGTCGGAAAGTACCTCGAGCTCGAGGTGGAAGGCGATGAGCGAAGTCGTCGGTGCGTGCGCACGTCGAGGACATGTGCGAGCAACTGCTGCGCAACACAGTGATCGAGGACTCGCGCATCGAGTCCATACGGGCGCTCACCGAGCACGCGCTGTGAGGGGTGGGGAGGGCATGAACTGAGCGGGGCACGGGGTCGGAACGCCTTCGCCGTCCGCCCCCGCTCTCGCCGGGGGGGGTAGCCCCGGCTGCGAGACGGCCCCGCTCCGTTCATGCCCTCCCCACCTTCCATCGCGCTGTCGCCTCGTTGCTTCGTCCTGCTGATAACAGCTTCACGTTGCGACTCCGGCCCACGGGGCGGGGTTGCCCGGCGCAGTTCATGCCCTCCCCACCTTGCGGCGCAGGGGGTCCTGATGAGATTCGGAATAGCAGTGTTCCCAGGGACCTGGTCGGACCGCGACTGCAGGCACGCGGTCGAACTGGCGGGACACGAGGCCGTCATGCTCTGGCACAAGGATCGGGATCTGCAGGGCGCGGATTGCGTGATCCTGCCCGGGGGTTTCGCGTATGGCGACTACCTGCGTGCGGGGGCGGTCGCGCGGTTTGCGCCCTTGATGGAGTCCGTCTCCGAGTTTGCCAGCGCCGGCGGGTTGGTATGGGGAATCTGCAATGGGTTTCAGATTCTCTGTGAGGCGCATCTTTTGCCTGGAGCGCTGACGCGGAACAGCTCTCTGGAGTTTCGTTGTGCGCCGACCTGGTTGCGTGTCGAGACAACGGAGAGCGCCGTGACTTCGGGGTGTGCGCTCGGGGATGTGCTGCAGGTTCCGGTGTCGCACGGAGAGGGACGGTTTGTTGCTGATGAGGCCACGCTCGACATGCTCGAGCGCGAGCAGCGCGTTGCGTTTCGATATGTGCGGCGCGATGGATCGGCCGTTGGTGACGAGTCGCCGAATGGATCGATGCGCGATATTGCAGGGATCGTCAACGAGCGCCGCAATGTGCTCGGGATGATGCCGCACCCGGAGCGCTCGTGTGAGCCGTTGCTCGGGTCGTCGGATGGGATGCGCTTGTTTGTCAACGTCGCAAACTCCCTCGATCGCACGGGTGCGATGCCGGTCGCTGCGGCGTCGTGACCACCATGCAATACGCGGCGGCGAGTGACGCGGACCTTGCGGAGGTGGCGCTCACGCGCACCGAGTACGGGCATCTTGTCGAGGCTCTCGGTCGCGAGCCGAACCGTCTCGAGCTTGGGATCGTCGGCGCGCTGTGGAGCGAGCACTGCAGCTACAAGACCAGCAAGCCGCTGCTCGGCACGCTGCCGACGAAAGGTCCGCGCGTGTTGCAGGGACCGGGCGAGAACGCCGGCGCGGTGGATATCGGCGAGGGGCTCGCGTGCGTGTTCAAGATCGAGTCGCACAACCATCCGAGCGCGATCGAGCCGTACCAGGGAGCTGCCACCGGTGTCGGCGGGATTCTGCGTGACATCTTCACGATGGGAGCACGCCCGGTTGCGCTGCTCGATTCACTGCGCTTCGGACCGCTCGATGAGCCCCATCAACGCCATCTCTTCGACGGGGTTGTCGCCGGTGTTGGTGGATACGGCAACTGCATCGGTGTGCCCACGGTTGGTGGTGAACTCTATTTCGACGAATCGTACCGGACGAACTGTCTCGTCAATGCGATGTGCGTCGGCATCGTCGAGCAGGGGAAGCTGACTCTCGCAACCGCGAGTGGTGCCGGCAATCTCGTCCTGCTCGTCGGCGCCGACACTGGTCGTGACGGCATTCACGGGGCGAGCTTCGCGTCCGTGGTGCTCGACGCGGACAGCAATGCGCGGCGTCCTGCCGTGCAGGTCGGCAACCCATTTCTCGAGAAGTGCCTGATGGAGGCGTGTCTCGAGCTCGCCGGCGACCCTCGAGTCATCGCGATGCAGGATCTCGGTGCTGCCGGGCTCTGCGGCAGTACGGCGGAGCTGGCGCATCGAGGTGGGTGCGGCATCGACGTCGATGTCGCACGCGCCTCGCGTCGCGAGACCGGTATGACGCCGTATGAGGTGATGCTGAGCGAGTCGCAGGAGCGCATGTTGATCGTGGCCAAGCCGGAGGACGTGCACTCCCTGCAGGAGGTCTTCGAGCGCTGGGACCTGCACTCGGATGTCGTCGCGGTCATCCTCGCTGAGGAGCGCTTCGTGGTTCGTGACGGCGCCGAGCAGGTGTGTGATCTGCCGCTCGATCTGCTCGTCGACGGCGCACCGCCGCGCACGGCGCCGGGACCCCGTCCAGACCGCCGTAATAGACTGGCCCCAGCCGAGCGCGCCGCGCCGGTATGGTCCGCCGGCGAGGCGCTGCTGGCACTGCTCGGCAGTCCGAACCTCGGAAGCCGGTCCTCCGTGTACCGCCGCTACGACCACCAGGTCGGCGACGCGACGGTGATCCTTCCTGGTGGAGATGCAGCGCTCGTTCGCGTCGATGGCACCCACCTCGGCATCGCCCTGGCGACGGACGGCAACTCGCGGTACACCGCGCTGGACGCGAGGCAGGGGGCGATGATCGCCGTCTGCGAGGCTGCCCGAAATGTGGTCGCGACGGGAGCGCAGCCGGCGGCGATCACGAATTGCCTGAATTTCGCCAACCCCGAGCACGCCGATGTGTGGTGGGACCTGCACGATGCGATCCAGGGCATCACCGAGGCCTGCACCGCTCTCGACATTCCAGTGGTGAGCGGCAACGTGAGCCTGTACAACGACACGGGCGGCACCGGTATCGATCCGACAGTCGTCATCGGGATGGTGGGTGTCATCGATGACGTCGCGCGGCGCTGCACTGCTGGGTTTCGCGATGACGGCGATGTGGTGGCGCTGGTCGGCCCGGTTGCGTCGGAACTCGACGGCAGCGAGTACCAGAGGATTGCCCACGGCATCAACGCCGGGTCGCCACCGCACCTCGACCTCGGGCTCGAGCGTCGCGTCCATGCCTTCGTCATCGAAGCGGTCAAAGACGGCCTCCTGCACTCCGCACACGACTGCGCGGAAGGGGGTATTGCGATCGCGCTCGCCGAGTCATGTCTGCTGGGCGACATAGGCGCGAATATCGCGATCGACGAGGTCGGAACCGGCGAAGGGTTGATTAACGGGTCGGCCGGTATACTCTTCGGTGAGAGTCAATCTCGTTTCGTCATCAGCTTCGCCAGGGAGGCACTTGTGCGATTGCACGAGCTGGCAGGGCGGCACTCGGTCCCCTTCCGCGGTCTCGGCTCCGTCGGAGGCGAGAGGGTCTGCGTGACCGGATGTCTCGACGTGTCACTCGCCGACGTGCGAGCGGTACACGAAGGAGCTTTGATCGAGCGTGAGTGATCAGGCCGGATTGAACGCCATCGACGACGACCATCTGCATGAGGAATGCGGCGTCTTCGGGGTGTTCCACCCGGGCGAGGACGTCGCCAACCTGACGTATTTCGGCCTGTACTCGTTGCAGCATCGCGGACAGGAATCCGCGGGCATCGCGGTCAGCGACGGTCGCGAAATCCGCATCTGCAAGGAAATGGGCCTCGTGTCGCAGGTGTTCGACCAGGAGACCATCGACGGGCTCCGCGGCAACATCGCCATCGGGCACACGCGCTACAGCACCACCGGGAGTGCGCGGCTGCTCAATGCGCAGCCCATCTCGGTCGAGCACCCTACGATCGGCCCGGTCGTGATCGCACACAACGGCAACCTCGTCAACGCCACCAAGCTGCGTGATGAGCTCATCACCAAGGGTTTCGTTTTCGAGACCACGAGTGACACCGAGGTGCTCGGCGCACTGATCGCGCAAACCGAGGCCGACACGCTGGAGCAGGCGCTCGCGGAGGCGCTACCTCGTGTCGAAGGTGCGTACTGCCTCGTGTTCCTGACCAAGGACTCCCTCGTCGCAGCACGCGATCCGCTCGGTATCCGTCCGTTGTGCCTCGGCCGCTTCGGCGACATCGATGCGCCCGGCGGCACCGGCTACGTGATGGCCAGCGAAACCTGCGCGCTCGATGTCGTCGGTGCGACGTTCATCTGCGAGATCGAGCCTGGAGAGATCGTGACGGTCGACGCGTCGGGCATGCGCAGCACCAAGATTCAGCGCACTGCCGCGCATCGCGCAATGTGCTCATTCGAGTTCATCTACTTCGCGAGACCCGACAGCGTGATGATGGGCAAGTCCCTGTACGAGTCGCGGCGCCACATGGGTCGCGAGCTCGCGCGTGAGGCGCCGGCCGACGGAGACATCGTCATCACACTGCCCGACAGTGGCACGCCCGCTGCGATCGGCTACGCCGAGCAGGCGGGACTGCCCTTCGCGGAAGGGATGATCAAATCGCGCTACATCACGCGCACGTTCATCCAGCCGACACAGCGGCTGCGTGAGGCGGGTATCCGCCTGAAGTTCAATCCGATGCGCCACGTGCTCGAGGGTCGCCGCGTTGTGCTCGTCGACGACTCGATCGTGCGCGGCACGACGTCGCGCCGCATCATCGATGAGCTGCGCCGCGCCGGAGCGAGCGAGGTGCACATGCGCATCGCGTCGCCGCCGATTGCATGGCCGTGCTTCATGGGCATCGACATCGCGTCGCGTCGCGAGCTCATCGCCGCGGGCCACACCGAGCGCGAGATCGGCGCGATGCTCGGAGCCGATTCCCTTCGCTACCTCAGCCTCGCGGGCCTGCGCCGCGCGATGGGGCAACCTGATGGCAATGGCTTCTGCTTTGCCTGTTTCACCGGCTCGTACCCGGTGGACGTTCCGGCGCAACTCGAGATGGACAAGCTCGCGCTGGAGATTCCCGTCGCCGTCTCGTCCTGACCGTCAGTGACAGAGGACGCGAAGCCGGAGACGCACCTCGCGGAGATTCGCCGCGCCGCCGTCCGAATCAAGGGCCATGTGCGGCGCACGCCACTGCTGCGCACCGACATCGCTCCGGACCTGATGGTCAAGCCGGAATCGCTGCAGCTCACCGGTTCTTTCAAGGCCCGCGGCGCCTTCAATGCGGTGCTGTGCCTGATCGAGCGGGAACCTGACGTCAGCGGCGTCGTCACCCACAGCTCCGGCAACCACGGTCAGGCGCTCGCCTGCGCGGCCCGCGCGGTCGGCCTCCCGGCAACCATAGTCGTGCCGTATGGCGTGACCCCGGCCAAGGTCGCCGGTATCCGGTCGTTCGGGGCGACGGTCGTGACCGACGGTGTCACGTACGACAACCGCGAGGAGATTGCCGAGGAGATCGCGGCGTCGCAAGGCCTGAGACTGATCCATCCCTATGACGACTGGGATGTTGTGCATGGCGCGGGCACCGTCGGGCTCGAGATCCTCGAGGACACTCCGGCTCCCGGGGCCGTTGTCGTACCTGTCGGTGGTGGTGGTCAGATCTCCGGCATCGCGCTGGCGCTTGCGACGCTCTCACCGGACACCGCCATCATCGGTGTGGAGCCTGAAAGCGCCGCCGATGCCGCGGAAAGTCTGCGCACCGGGGTTCTGAAGACACTGGACTCCGACCCGGCAACGCTTGCCGAGGGAGTGAAGTCCAAGTCGATCGGCAACCGAAATTTCGAGGTCATCGTGGCCGGCGCACTGGTGCGCGACATCGTCACCGTGTCGGAATGCGAGCTGGAGGACGCTGTGCGTGTTGCATGGACGCGGCTCAAGCTCGCCATCGAGCCCACCGCCGCACTGGCCCTGGCCGCGTATCTCACCGGCAAGGTTCCGGCCGGCAGCGCGGAGCATCCGACGGTGATCGTGCTCAGCGGCGGCAACTTCGATCCCGCAACGATCGCCGCGCTCCTCGTCGGCTAACGCAAACGGCCCGAGCCGGTCGCGTGCGGTGGCACACGACCGGACCCGGACCGCCGAGACTGCGCGACGCGAGAGCGCGTCCGTCTAGCCGCGCCGGTATCTCGCGACAGCGAGGGGCGCGAAGACGGCGACGATTGCGACCGACCAGATCAGAGAGCGGATCACGAAATACGACGTTGGGTGACCGAGCAACGCTTCAGCAGGCGCACCCTCAGTGAGGCAGCGCACGGCATTCACCATCACTGTCAGCGGCTGATTCTCGGCGAACCCCTGCATCCAGGACGGCATCGTCGCCACCGGGATGTATGCCGATGACACGAACGTGAACGGGAACACGATCAGGGCTAACCCCTGGGCGGCCTGTGCCGAGCCGGCGAGCAGGCCCATGAGCACGAATACCCATTCGAAGACGAAGCCGAAGAGCAGCACCATGGCCGCGGCCGCGAGCGCGCCACCGACGCTGCCGTGGATGCGAAACCCGACCAGGAAACCGATGCCGACCGTGACGACAAGCCCCCACGCCTGGAGGACGGTGTCAGCGACTGCTCGCCCCACAAGGACCGCGCTGCGTGGAATCGGCAGTGATCGCAACCGCGCGATCAGTCCGGCGCTCATGTCCTCGGCCATCCCCGCCGATGCGTACATCGCGGTGAAGAGCACGCCGGTGGTGATGAATCCGGGCACCACGAAGTCGACATAGTTGATGCCCTTGATGGCGATTGCCCCGCCGAAGACGTACCGGAAGATGAGCAGGAACATGGCGCCCTGCAAGGTGCCGACCACGACGAGCTGTGGCGAGCGGATGAACTTGAGCAGCACGCGGCGTGCGATCTGCCCGGTCGAGACGAAGATGCCGGCGGCGTTGCCGCGCTGTGGTGCGAGTGCGATGCTCATGCCACTTCCTCCCGTGGTGCGCCCGTGAGGGCGAGAAACGCTTCATCGAGCGTTGGCTGGCGAACGGAAACCTCATCGATGGCGATGCCGGTGTCGTCGAGGGGTCGCAGCGCGGCGAAGACGCGCTCCGTGTCGGCGCTGAGCGCAACGCGAACACTGCGAGTAGGCACGTCGATGGTTGCCGGCCCATCGCCGATCGCCATCAGCGTCGCGGCGACGCGATCCAGCGCGGAGCTGTCCCGCACATGGACTTCGACCACGTTGCGCCCGGCGAGACGCTTCAACTCGCGGGGCGTGCCCGATGCGATCACCCGGCCGTGATCGATGATGGCGATCTGTGACGCGAGATGATCGGCCTCATCGAGGTACTGGGTGGTGAGCAGGACGTCGGTCCCGTTGGCGACGAGCGAGCGGATGACATCCCACAGCTCGAGCCGGCTGCGCGGATCCAGTCCAGTGGTCGGCTCGTCGAGGAGCAACAGACGCGGGCGGGCGACGAGGCTCGCTCCGAGGTCGAGACGGCGGCGCATGCCGCCTGAGTACGTGCGGACGAGCCGGTCGGCCGCGTCAGTGAGGCCCATCTGCTCGATGACCCCTGTGGCATCGCGACGGGCATCGGCGGCGGAGGCACCGAAGAGGCGCGCCACCATCGCCACGTTCTCGCGGCCGGTCATGGTCGGCTCGACCGCGGCCGACTGCCCAGCGAGGGCGATGCTCCGCCGGACCGCCGCCGGATCGCGCGCCACGTCGACGCCCTGGACCCGAAGCGTTCCCTGGTCCGGCCGGATCAGCGTGGCGACGAGATTGACGAACGTCGTCTTGCCCGCGCCGTTCGGACCGAGGAGGGCCAGAACCTCGCCCGGCTGCATCGTGGAGACTCAGGCCATCGAGTGCCCGTGTCTTGCCGAATGTTTTGACGAGGTCGGCGGCCTCCAGGGTAGGATTCATCTCTAACACCATCCGAGTGAAATAGCGACTAACGGTGACGTGCTAGATGCTAGACTAACACTGTTAGGCACGTCAAGCCCCTAACCATGAGCGGCCGGCTGGCCGCACAACGGAGGACACACCTGTGGCCCGTCAGGAGACGGAGGGATCTCGCCTCAACCGCGAAACGGTCATCCAGGCAGCGCTGGCAATGCTCGATGCGGTCGGTGTCGACGGCCTCTCGATGCGCGCGCTCGCCGACCGGCTCGGTGTGAAAGCCGCATCCCTGTACTGGCACCTCCGCGACAAGGACCAACTCCTCGAACTTGTGGCGGAATCAGTGCTCGACCGTGTGGCGGTACCCGCGCCGGGATCAGCCTGGCGCCCACAAGTGGTTGCGGTCTGCGCTGAGCTCTCGCGATATCTGAAGCAGCACCGGGGCGCCGCGACCGTGGTGCTCGGCTCCCCTGCCGTCGTGCAGCGCAGCCGGCTCACGCGCGACCTTGCCCGCCTTCTCTCAGCCGCGGGTCTTGCGGATGCCGAGGGTGCAGCGGCCACGCTCGTGATCGAGTCCGCAGTGTCGGCGTTCACCGAACAGCCGGCAGCCGGTCGCGGGCCCGGTGGCCAGGCGATGACCCTTGCCATCGATTCGGGCTCATGGAAGGTGCTCGTCCGCGCCGCCAAATCGGACACCGTCGACATCGCAACCTCGACCGGCGGTGGCGGTGCGGCGTCAGTCGAGGTGCGCCCGGGCAGCCTGGTCCTCGTGAAGAACCGCCGAGGCGGTGATCACGGCGCGGTGGAGCTGAGCCCCAACTACACGTGGTATTTCAAGATCCACGGCGGCACGTGGAACACGGTGCTCGACCTGTCCGGGACTGCGCGTCAGCGGCATCGAGCTCGACAGTGGCGCCGGCAATGTGACCTGCACCCTGCCGGCTCCGGTGGGCGTGGTCCCCATCCGTGTCAACAGCGGCATCGTCGGCGTGACGTTGCACCGTCCGCCGAATACCGCCGCTCACGCGATGGTCTCTTCCGGTTCGGTCAAAGTCCGCCTCGATGACAAGCCGATCCGCGCCGTGAAGTCCGACATGCAGTGGGATTCGTCGACGCCGATGCGCGGCGATGATCGCTACGACCTGGCCGTCTACAGTGGCTGCGTGCGCGTGAGTCTGGACACGGCCGCCGCCCCGGTCACGCGCTCCGGGGCGCCGGCCTCGGGGTCCGCGGACGACGACGCGGTGTGGCGCGCCGACCAGGGCGTGAGCCTCGTCCTCGACGGGATCGAGAAGCGGCTGAGCGATCGTCACTCGGGCTGATCCGGCCAGCGGACGCGGCTCGTGAGCGCGCTTGCGTCCTCAGGCCTAGAACGCCGTCCAGAGAGTTGCTCCAGCAGATGCAGATGCAGCGAGATAGTCCACCAGGTCGGAGAGCGCTGTTGGAACTTCACCCTCGTCTGGGCGGTCCTGGACATAGGTGTCCAGGTACCGACGGATAAAAGGTTGCATGCGCTCAGCCAGCTCAGGCGGGATGGGGTCCTCCTCAAACTCGTCGAAGGCCGTGCGGAGTTCGTTGTTCATCCGATCCCAGAAACCGTCCCTGAAGAGCAGCGCCTGCGCGATGCCCGGAATGCTGAGCGGCGGGTGCGGGTCGGGTTCCGTGTCTGGCCACTTGATCCAGCCAATCCGCGGAGCACGCCCCTCCACGACGGCTATATCAAGGCCCGCTAGTCGTTCGCGGATCTCGTTGGCGACGGGCTCTGACCAGGGGTAGATCCCGACATGCCGCGTCCTGGATCCTCCGTGGAGTGAGAGGGTCACGATCGGCGGCTCGCGAATCCCCACCAGTAACGGCGTGACGAGCGACCTGAAGTCCGCCAGCGACTGGACGTCTCACGCCAGGACGGTTGCGATTCCGGAGCGGGCGACATGTCGAAGGAACACTACCCCTGCGTCGGAAGCAAACGGCCGCGCAGCCTTCGGTCGTGACAGTGAGCCGGAGAAGCCAACGCTCGTGGAGACGATGTGCTCATCCTTGCCTGTCGATTTCCGGCAATGAGCTCCGTATAGGAGATGACGGGCCGGATGACCGGCCGGCAGAATCAGACGGCACGATCTCTTGCACAGGAGTTCGTGCGAAGGAGGAACCGCGATGAAGCAGTACATGCTCAGCGTCTATCACGCAGACAAGGGCCCAGCACTGGCGCCCGAGGTGATGGCCAAGAGTATCCGTGACGTCGACGCGATCAACGCGGAGATGGAGGCCGCGGGCGCGTGGATCTTCGCCGGCGGCCTGCACAACGACAGCGCCGCATCGGTGGTTCGCGTGAAGGACGGCGCTGTGGTCACCACCGATGGCCCATACGCCGAGGCCAAGGAGCGCATCGGCGGCTTCTGGGTCATCCAGGCGGAGGACCTCGACGCCGCGCTCGCGTGGGCGCGCAAAGCGACTGTCGCGTGCCTCGCTCCGATAGAGGTCCGGCCGTTCATGGATGGGCCCGAGCAAGCCTGATTGCAGACATGCCGCCGGTGAGTGATTCGGAGATCGAGCGTGTGTTCCGCGAGGAGTTCGGGCGTGCCGTGGCCGTGCTCGTCCGATCCTTCGGGGACATCGATATCGCGGAGGAGGCAGTCCAGGAAGCGTTCACCGTTGCAGTGCAGCGGTGGCCGGAGACGGGACTGCCTCCCAGCCCGGCGGGCTGGATCATCACCACGGCGAGGCGCCGCGCCATCGATCGCCTGCGCGGTGACGCCGCGCGAGCCGATCGCTACGCCAAGGCAGCATTGATGCAGGCAGAACGAAATCCGATCGACGACGGACCAGTGCGCGACGAACGCCTCCGGCTGATCTTCACGTGCTGCCATCCCGCACTCGCTAGTGAGGTACAGGTCGCCCTGACACTGCGGTTGCTCGGCGGTCTTTCGACCGTGGAGATCGCACACGCGTACATCGTCCCCGAGGCAACGATGGCGCAGCGCATCGTGCGGGCCAAGCACAAGATCCGAGACGCCGGGATCCCGTATCGCGTGCCGCCGGCCACAGAACTTGCCGGACGGCTCAGCGCGGTGCTCACGGTTGTCTATCTGATCTTCAACGAGGGATACGTTGCGAGCTCCGGTGAGCGTCTTGATCGTGCAGATCTATGCGTGGAGGCGATCCGGCTGGGGCGGATCCTCAACGAGCTCATGCCGGACGAGCCCGAGGTGCTCGGCCTCCTCGCGCTCATGTTGCTCATCCACGCGCGCCAGCGAAGCCGGACATCGGCGAGCGGAGATCTCGTCCTTCTCGACGATCAGGACCGATCGAAGTGGGATCGCTCGCTCATCGCCGAGGGTCAGGAGATCGTCCGCGAGTGCCTGCGACGCAACCAGCCGGGTCCGTATCAGATCCAGGCCGCGATCAGCGCGGTCCACAGTGATGCGGAGCGTGCATCCGACACCGATTGGGACCAGATCCTCCAGCTGTACAACCAGTTACTCGCGGTGAGCCCGACGCCCGTCGTTGCGCTCAACCGTGCGGTTGCGCTCGCGGAGGTGCGCGGCGCCGCGGTTGGGCTGGAAGCAGTCGACAGCCTCGACTTCGGCGAGTACTACCTGTTCCATGCAGTCAGGGCTGATCTCCTGAGCAGAGTCGGCCGCAATGAGGACGCTCGTGCCGAGTACGGCATTGCGGTCGAGCTCACGTCCAACGCCGTCGAGCGGACCTTCCTGACGCGAGCCCGCAACGCGCTCCCCGCGTGAAGGGAGACTGCATCTGGTCGCGGATCAGCGGAAGCCGATACCAGCGAGCGCCGCAGACCCAGGGGTGAGCTGCGCGTACGGCACCTGCGTGAGCGGAGTAGCGGTGGTGTTGCCGAGCTCGTGCAGATCGGACGACTGCTCGTCGATGTACAGGAGGCCGGTCACGATCTCACCGCGACCGCGCGATGCGAGGAGGTGCTCCATCACGGCCATCCGGTCGGTCGGGTCGTAGCCATCCGGGACACTGCGGAAGCGCAGCGTCGCGCCGTCGTGCATCGGAATGCTGACCACACCCTCGGCGGGGATCGTCGCCGAGATCTCCTCTGCAGGTGGCACGAAGTCGGTGACCGTCATCTGCACGTCGTGCTGACGCGTGAAGAGGTAGCTCTTCGTCGATCCCTCGTGGTCGTTGAACGTGACGCACGGCGAGATGACATCGATGATCGCGAGACCGCGATGCGCCATGGCAGCGCGGAAGATCGGCACCAGCTGGCGCTTGTCGCCCGAGAATCCGCGCGCCAGGAACGTCGCGCCAATCGAGAGCCCGAGCATGATCGGGTCGATCGGCTGCAGATGATTGGCCTCGCCGCGCTTGGTGGTGGAACCGATGTCCGCGGACGCCGAGAACTGGCCCTTGGTGAGTCCGTACACGCCGTTGTTCTCGATGACGTAGACCATGCGCACGTTGCGCCGCACCAGGTGCGCGAGGTGGCCGAGGCCGATCGACAGCGAATCGCCGTCACCGGAGATGCCGATGCACAGCAGGTCGCGATTGGCGGCGCTCGCTCCGGTGGCGATCGGTGGCATGCGGCCGTGACAGCCGTTGAACCCATGCGCGCCCCGAGCAAAGTACGCGGCGGTTTTGGCGGAGCAGCCGATGCCGCTCAGCTTGGCGATCATGTGCGGTGGCGTGTCGCTCTCCCAGAGCGCGTGCGTGATGGCGGCGGTGACCGAGTCGTGGCCGCAGCCGGCGCACAGCGTCGACATGCCGCCCTCGTAGTCGCGAATCGTCAAGCCGAGCGCGTTGCGTTCGAGTCCGGGATGCGTCACCACGGGTTTGACGATGGATGGCACGGTCAGGCCCCCACGATCTTGACGACGCCGTCGACGACGTCCTCGGCGCTGAGCGGGTAGCCCCCGTAGGCCAACACGGACCGCAGCTTCTCCTTCGGGACCGGTGTCTCGAGGGTGAGCAACGTGCGCAGCTGGGCGTCGCGGTTCTGCTCGACGACGACCAGCGTCTCGTGATCATCGAGGAACGCGCGAACGCCGGCCCCGAACGGAAAGCCACGGATGCGCATGTAATCGGCGGCGATCCCCTGCTTCGCGAGTATCTCGATCGCCTCGAGGACGGCGAGCTCGCAACTGCCCAGGGTCACGATCGCGAGTGGGGAATGTGCGCGCTGGTCCACGAGTGGCGCGGGAGTGTGCTCCGCGGCTGCCGTGTGCTTGCGTGCGAGCCGATCAAGGACCGCCTGGTATTCCTCGGGATACTCGGTGTACGCGCCTTCGATGGTGTGGCCCGAGCCGCGCGTGAAATACGCGCCGAGCTCGCTCACGCCGGGGAGGGTGCGCGCCGCGACCGACTCGGCATCGGCGGGCTCGTAGCGGTGGAACACCTCGAGCTCGCGCAGATCGCCGGCGTCGAGCACGCGGCCGCGATCGGGCACGTACAAGTCGTCCCATTCGAGCGCGGGGCTCACCCAGTCGTTCATGCCGATGTCGAGGTCGGAGAGCACGAACACCGGTGTCTGGAATCGCTCTGCGAGGTCGAACGCGACGGGCGCCATCTGGAAGCACTCAGCCGGGCTCGAAGGGAAGAGCAGGATGTGCTTCGTGTCGCCGTGCGACGCATACGCGCACGCCAGGATGTCGGCCTGCTGCACGCGTGTCGGCATCCCAGTCGACGGGCCGACGCGCTGCACGTCGAACACCACTGCGGGAATCTCCGCGTAATACCCCATGCCGAGCAGTTCCTGCATGAGCGATATGCCCGGACCCGACGTCGACGTGAAGGCACGGGCCCCGGCCCACGACGCGCCGAGCACCATGCCGATTGCGGCGAGCTCGTCCTCGGCCTGTAGCACGAGGTAGTTGTTCTGACCGGTCACCGGGTCACGCCGGAATTTGGCGCAGTACTTGGCGAAAGCGTCCATCAGCGACGTCGACGGTGTGATCGGGTACCAGGCTGCAACCGTTGCGCCCGCGTACACGCATCCAAGCGCCGCCGCGGTGTTGCCGTCGATGAGAATGGACCCGGCCGTCGCGTTCATCGCCTCGATCCGGCACGGCAGCGGATAGTCGAAATGCGACGTCGCGAAGTCGTAGCCGAGACGGAGCGCTCGCTGGTTCGACTCGCGCAGCCGATCCTTGCCGGCGAACTGCTCGGTGAGGAGTTGCGCGATCACGTCCATGTCGATGCCGAGCATCGCGACGAGCGCACCCGCGCACGCGATGTTCTTCATGAGGATGCGCTCGCGCGGACCGCGGAACTCGTCGTTGCACATCTCGGCGAGCGGGACGCCGAGGTAGGTCACGTCCTCGCGGATCAGGTCGCGATCAAGCGGCCATGACAAGTCGTACATCGTGAATCCGCCGCCCGCCACTTCTGCGATGTCGCGTGCATACGTCTGCCCGTTCATCGCCACCATGAGGTCGTACTCACGCGCGCGGGCGACGTGACCGTCCTTGTTCACGCGGATCTCGTACCAGGTGGGCAGTCCCTGGATGTTCGAAGGAAAGAGGTTCTTGCCGGACACGGGCACACCCATGCGGAAGATCGAGCGCATCAGCAGGTTGTTGGCGCTCGAGGAGCCGGTGCCGTTGACGTTCGCGAGCTTCAGCGCGAAGTCGTTCACCTTGCTGCGGGTCTGCTCGAAATGCTCTGCCGCCATGTCAGGTCGCCACCGGAATCGGGGTGAGCAGCGCGAGCGGGAGCAGCAACTCGAATTTCTGCATGTCCCACGCCGCTGTCGGGCAACGCTCGGCGCAGAGCCCGCAGTGCACGCAGAGGTCCTCGTCTTTCACCATCACGCGCCCCGTCTGGGGCAGCGCGGCGGAGACGTACAGCGCCTGGTCGAGGTTCTTCGCCGGTGCCGACAACCGCGTGCGCAGGTCGGCCTCATCGCCGTTCTCGGTGATGGTCAGGCACTGCACCGGGCAGATGTCGATGCACGCATCGCACTCGATGCAGAGCGGCGCCGCAAAGACGGTCTGGATGTCGCAGTTCAGGCAGCGCTGCACCTCGCGCGCGGTCTGCTCCGCGGAGAACCCCACCTCCACCTCGGTGCCGATGCTCTGGAACCGGTGCGTCAACTCGACGTGCTGCATCTTCTGCCGGCTCGAGGGGTTGTAGTCGTTGTGGTAGCTCCACTCCGTGAGCCCCATCTTCTGGCTCACGAGGTTCACACCCTGGGGTGGCCGGGAGGTGACGGCGATGCCTTCGCAATGGTTGTGAATCGAGATCGCGGCCTGGTGGCCGTGCTCGACGGCCCAGATGATGTTCTTCGGACCCATCGCCGAGTCGCCGCCAAAGAAGACGCCGGGCAGCGACGACTGGAAGGTCACCGGATCCACGACCGGCATGTCCCAGTCGCCGACTTCGAGGCCAAGATCGCGCTCGATCCATGGGAAGGCGTTCTCCTGACCGATGGCGAGGATGACGTCGTCGCACGGGATCACCACGCTGTCGATCACTGTCGAGTGGCGCGCCTGCTCGTCCCATTCGAGGCGCTGAAACTCCATGCCGACGAGCGTTCCGTCCTCGATGACGAATCGCGTCGGGGCGTGGTTGACGAGGATCTCGACGCCTTCCTCTTCCGCGTCCTCGAGCTCCCACGCCGACGCCTTGAAGAACGAGCGCGGGCGCCGCGCCATCACCTTGATGTCGGTCCCACCGAGGCGCAGCGACGAGCGGCAGCAGTCCATCGCCGTGTTGCCGACTCCGATGATCAGCACACGCTCGCCGATCTTGTCGGTGTGCCCGAAAGCGACCGATTCGAGCCAGTCGATGCCGATGTGGATGCGGTCGCTGTCGTGGCGACCGGGAATGTCGAGATCCTTGCCTCGCGGCGCGCCGGTGCCGATGAACACCGCATCGAAGTCCTGCGCGAGCAGGCTCCGTAGGCTCGAGACCGGCGTGTTGAGCCGGAGGTCGACGCCCATGTCGATGATCGTGGCGATCTCCTCGTCGAGCACTTCGGCAGGAAGACGGAACGCCGGGATGTTGGTCCGCATGAGGCCGCCCGCCGTCTCGTGCTGCTCGAGGATGACCACGTCATAGCCGAGCGGCATCAGGTCGTTGGCGACGGTGAGTGACGCGGGGCCGGCGCCGACGCAGACGACCCGCCGGCCGTTCTTGCTCGTCGGAATGACCGGAAGGCGATCCTCGATGTCGCCGCGCAGGTCGGACGCGACGCGTTTGAGGCGGCAGATCGCGACTGGGGCGCCGTCGATCCTGGTCCGGCGGCACGCGGGCTCGCACGGACGGTCGCAGGTCCGGCCGAGAATCCCCGGAAACACGTTGGATTCGCGGTTGGACATGTACGCGTCCGTGTACCGCCCCTGAGCGATCAGACGGATGTACTCCGGGACGTTGGTGTGGGCCGGACAGGCCCACTGGCAATCGACGACCCGATGGAAATAATTCGGGTCCGACGTGTCGGTGGGGTTCACTGGTTGGGGCAGGATTCCTGGACTTGGACCGTGTTGGGTACATGGTGACACCGCCACGCCGTCGTGCGATGCCCCGTCGCCATTCCGCGTCCCGTGTGAAGCCGCCGATACACTCTCTTCCCAGATGGGTGATCTTCGCTACGCGGATGCCGGTGTCGACATCGATGAGGGCAACCGTGCCGTCAGCCTGATCCGGCGCACCATCGCATCCACACACACCGGCCAGGTCCTCGGCGGCATCGGCGCCTTCAGCGGGCTGTTCGCGCTGGAACCGGGCTCACCCGACGGGCGCGTGCTCGCCTCGAGCACGGATTCCGTCGGCACCAAGGTCAAGGTCGCGATCGCCACCGGACGCCACCGCGGCATCGGCATCGACCTCGTCAACCACTGCGTCAACGACATCCTGTGCTGCGGCGCGGACCCGCTCTTCTTTCTCGACTACTACGCCACCGGCAAGCTCGTGCCGGAGCACCTGGCCGAGCTCATCGAGGGGATCGCCGAGGCGTGCCGCGCCGCCGGGTGCGCGCTCATCGGCGGCGAGACCGCGGAGATGCCCGGCGTGTACGCGCTCGGGGACTACGACATCGCCGGCTTCATCGTCGGCTCCGTCACGAGGTCGGCGATCATCGACGGCAGCCGGGTCAAGGCGGGCGATGTGCTGCTGGCACTGCCGAGCAGCGGGCTCCACACCAACGGCTATTCGCTGGTTCGGCACATCGTGGCCGAGCACGAACTGCAGTGGTCGGACGTCCTTCCCGGGCACCGACCGCCCGCTCGTCGACCTCCTTCTCGAGCCGCATCGTTGCTACCTGCACGCGATTCGAGAAATACGCGGGCACACCGACATCCGCGCGATGGCGCACATCACGGGCGGTGGCGTGATCGACAACGTGCCACGGGTGCTTCCCGATGGACTTGCCGCCACCATCGAGCGGTCCACCTGGGACGTGCCGGCGATCTTCGGCGCCATTCAGAAGGCAGGTGGCGTGCATCTCGAGGAGATGTGGCGCACCTTCAACATGGGCGTCGGGCATGGTGGTGATCGTTCCGTCCGGACGTTCCCGAGATCGCGTCAGCCGCGGGCATCCCGGTCTGGCGCATCGGTGAGGTGGTGCCCCAGTCGGGCACGCGGCGGGTCATCCTGCAGTGAGCGAACGGACCCAGGTCGGCGTGCTGGTGTCCGGAGCAGGGACCAACCTCGATGCGCTCCTGCAGGCGTGCAGGGACCCCGCATTTCCCGCTCGAGTGGCGCTCGTGGTCTCGAACCGGCGTAGCGCGCACGCACTCGACGTGGCCCTCGGCTGGGGCGTGCCCGCTGTGGCGCTGCCGCAAGCGGATTTCGGCGGTGACCCGCGAGCCCGCGACCGCGAGATTCACGAACGGTTCCAGGCTGCCGGTGTTCGTCTCGTGGTCTGTGCCGGCTACGACCGGATCCTGAGCGACGAGTTCCTCGACGCCTACCCCGACGCCATCATCAACGTGCACCCGTCACTGCTTCCGGCCTTTGCCGGTGGCATGGACGCGATCGAGCGAGCGCTGGCCCGCGGCGTTCGCGTGACCGGGTGCACGGTGCAGCTGCTCGAGCGTGGCGAGGCCGACGGCGGGCCGATCGTGCTCCAGAAAGCAGTCCCCGTCGAGATGGACGACGATGCGGCGTCGCTGCGCCAGCGGATCCACCAGGCCGAGTGGGAGCTGCTCCCGCAGGCCGTGGCGCTCTGGAGCACCGACCGGCTGCAGCGCGTCGGCAACCGGGTCCGTGTGCTGCCGGCACCCGAGGTGGCCCCGGTATGACCACGAGGGCGTTGCTCTCTGTGAGCGACAAGACCGGGCTGATCGAGTTCGCGCGCGGTCTGGTCGAGCACGGCTACGACCTCGTGGCGACGAGCAGCACCAGCCGGGCGTTGATCGACGCGGGCGTCGAGGTGCAATCGGTCGCCGACATCACCGGCTTCCCGGAGATGCTCGACGGCCGGGTTCGCACGCTGCATCCCGCCATTCACGCCGGCATCCTCGCGCGGCGCGACAACCCCGAGCACATGCGCCAGCTCGCCGAGAGCCGGTTCGAGCCGATCGACCTCGTGGTCTCGTCGCTGTACCCCTTCTCCGACACGCTGGCGAGCGGGGCGGACGAGGAAACGATCATCGAGAACATCGACATCGGCGGCCCGACGCTCATCCGGGCTGCGGCGAAGAACCGCGATTCCGTGGCTGTCGTCGTATCGCCATCGCAGTACGAAGCGGTGCTCACGGAGTTGCGTGCGCACGGGGCGGTGTCGATTGCGACGCGCCATCGCCTGGCCACCGAGGCATTCGCCCATGTGGCCGCGTACGACACGCAGGTCGCCGCCTGGCTGCGCAGCGGCTCGGCCGAAGCAAGCCTGCCCGAGGAGTTGACCGTCGGCGGGCGCCGATTGCACGAGCTCCGGTACGGCGAGAACCCGCACCAGCGCGGCGCGCTCTACTCGGTGCCCGGGCCACCTGGCGGCATGGCGCATGCGCGCCAGCTGCAGGGTGCGGCGCTCTCGTTCACGAACTGGCTCGACGTCGACGCCGCGCGCGCCCTCGTCGCCGAGTTCGACGAGCCCGCCGCGTGCGTGATCAAGCACACCAACCCCTGCGGGTTCGCCGTTGGCGAGAACGCCGTGGATGCATACCGCCGCGCCTACGAGTGCGATCCGCGCTCCGCGTACGGCGGGATCGTCGGCATCAACCGGCACATCGATCTCGCCACTGCCGAAGCCCTCACCGAGACGTTCCTCGAAGCCGTGGTCTGCCCCGGCCTTGACGAAGCGGCGGCCGCGCACCTGGCCACCAAACAGCGGATTCGGGTTCTCGTCGTCGATCGGCCGTCCCAGTCGGAGCCGCTCGACGTGCGCAGCATCGATGGCGGCCTGCTCGTCCAGACCCGCGATCGCGTGCTCACGGATCCCTCGGCGATGACCGTCGCCAGCGTCCGGCAGCCCGACGAAGCCGAGTGGCGCGATCTGTTGATCGCCTGGCGTGTCGTGCGGCACGTCAAGTCCAACGCAGTGGTCATCGTCCGCGACGGCATGGCGGTGGGTGTCGGTGCCGGCCAGATGTCTCGCGTCGAATCGTCGGAACTCGCTGTCGCGCGCGCCGGCGACCGTTCAGTGGGGGCGGTGTCCGCCTCAGACGCCTTCTTCCCGATGCCGGACGGGCTCGAGACGCTCGGCAACGCCGGGGTTCGATCCGTGATCCATCCGGGGGGCAGCAAGAACGACCCGAAGGTCACCGAAGCGGCCGACGCGCTCGGGATGGCAGTGGTCCTCGCAGGGGAACGCCACTTCCGTCACTGAGCGGGCCGACGTCACGGCCCGTTGCGGATCTGAGAACGCGGGCCGACGCCACGGCCGAGGGCTATCGCCCGTTGCGCCGCCCGTTCTTGTCGTGCTTCGCCTGGTCCTCGATGCAGAAGCGCGCCGTCGGGATCGCCTCCAGACGGGCCTCGCTGATCGGGTTCCCGCAGGCCTCGCACTTGCCGTATGAGCCTTTGTCGACCCGAATGACCGCGGCCTCGAGCTCCTCGAGCTCCAGATCCGCGTGCTGGAGAACGCTGTGGTCGATCTCGAGGCCGATCGTCTCGCTCGCCAGCTCCGCAGGGTGCTGCTCCGCCGAGGAAAGCTCGCGCTCGGTCGCTTCCTGGGCGTCCGCAGTGAGCCGGTTCGCGGCGGTCCGGAGCTCCTCGATGCGCACTCGCTCAGTCAGGAGCCGGGTGCGGGCCTCGTCGCTGTTCATGGTCGTGGGTCACCCCTCGTGTCTGCTCAAGAGCGGTCTCGCCCGAGGACAACGTGCCCGCGATGGATCCCAAGTGATCTCTCGCAGTTCGTCCACTCTCGGCCCGCAGGTTGTTTCCCATTCTCACCAACTGGCACAGGTTAAGCAATGGGTGGTGCGGCCGCCGGAGGAGCGAGCCAGAGCACCGCGAGCGGCGGCAGGATGAGCTGCGCCGAATACGCGAAAGCGTGCATCGGCTGCGCGTCCGCATCCACCGTGCCCATGTTCCCAATGCCGCTGCCGCCATACGGAAGGGCGTCCGTGTTGAGCACCTCGGTCCACTGGCCGGGCAATGGCAGCCCGACACGGAAGTCGTACCGGACCACTGGGGCGAAGTTGGCGATGCAGGCGATCCCCGGGTGTGCCGTGGGCATCGCGGCGGACGAAGCTCAGCACGTTCTGATCGGCGTTGCCGGCATCGATCCACTCGAATCCGCTCGGGCTCTCGTCCAGCTCCCAGAGCGCCGGCGACGCCGTGTACAGCGCGCCGAGGTCGACCATCAGACGGTGCACGCCGGCGTGGGGCGGGTCGTCGAGGAGGCGCCAGTCGAGCTCGGCCTCGTGCGCCCACTCGCGCTCGTCGGCGAGCTCGCCCCCCATGAAGAGGAGCTTCTTGCCCGGATGCGCCCACATCCAGCCGTACAGCGCGCGCAAATTCGCAAAGCGCTTCCAGGGATCGCCGGACATCTTGCCGAGCAGCGATCCCTTGAGATGCACGACCTCGTCATGCGAGAGCGGCAGGATGAATCGCTCCGACCAGGCGTACATCAGGCCGAAGGTCAGCAGGTGGTGCGCGTACCGCCGGTACACGGGGTCCTTGTGCAGGTAGTCGAGCGTGTCGTGCATCCAGCCCATGTTCCATTTGAAGTCGAAGCCGAGCCCGCCGCCCGCAGTGGAACGGGTGACGCCGGGCCATGTCGTCGACTCCTCGGCGATGCTCAGCACGCCGGATCTGCGCGCATGCAAGCGAGTCGTTCACCTCGCGGATGAGCGCGATCGCCTCGAGGTTCTCCTTGCCGCCGTAAATGTTCGGCACCCACGCACCGGGCTGGCGCGAATAGTCGAGATAGAGCATCGAAGCGACCGCATCGACGCGGAGCCCGTCGATGTGAAATTCCTCCGCCCAGTAGTGAGCGTTGGCGACCAGGAAGTTGCGCACCTGGTTGCGCCCGTAGTTGAAGACGTACGTTCCCCAGTCGGGATGCTCACCGCGACGCGGGTCGCCGTGCTCGTAGAGCGGGGTGCCGTCGAATCTCGCGAGTGCCCAGCCGTCGCGCGGAAAGTGCGCCGGCACCCAGTCGAGGATCACGCCGATGCCGTTGCGATGCATGACGTCGACGAAACGCCGGAAGTCGTCGGGGGAGCCGTGGCGCGCAGTCGGGGCGTAGTAGCCGGTGACCTGGTATCCCCAGGACCCACCGAAGGGATGTTCCATGATCGGCAGTAACTCGACGTGCGTGAATCCCATCGCCAGGCAGTGCGCGGCGAGCGGCTCGGCGATCTCGCGGTAATTGAGGATGCGGCCGTCCGCACCGCGACGCCATGAGCCGAGATGACATTCGTAGACGGCGAACGGCGACTGCACTGGAGTTGTCCGCGCGCGCCGGCGCATCCACGTCCCGTCACGCCAGCGGTGCGTGCTCTGCTCGACGATGCTCGCGGTTCCAGGCGGGATGGTCCGCCGCGCGCGCGAGCGGATCGGCTTTGAAGATGCGCATGCCGTCGCCGCGCGTGACGAGGAACTTGTAGCGCACACCGGGACCGACGGCGGGACAGAACAGCTCCCACACGCCCGAGCCGCCGAGCATTCGCATCGGCCAGGTCCGCGCGTCCCAGAAGTTCGCGTCGCTCACGACGCTGACACCGAGCGCATTCGGAGCCCACACGCTGAATGCAGTGCCGAGAACGCCCTCGTGCTCGATGATGCGCGCGCCGAGCACGCGCCACAGCTGCGCGTGCGTGCCCTCGCCGATGAGGTGGAGGTCGAGCTCGCCGAGTGTTGGCGAGAAGCGGTACGGGTCCTCCTGTTCCCAGTCACGTTCGTCGTTGTGGAAGCGGATGCGATAACCCGGGTTCCCTGCCGGCACGCTCACCTCGAAAAGCCCCGCGGCGTTGAGCCGGCGCATCTGCGTGACGCCGTCCACGCGCGCCACGCTCGCCGCAGTGGCCTCGGGATGGAAGGCGCGGATGCGGACCTGATCGCCGTCAACGCGCGGACCGAGCAGTTCGTGCGGGTCGCGCAGACGGCCGGCGAGCATCTGCTCCACCGCCGTCTCGAGGTCGGACGGGACCGGGTCGCTGACGGTCACTGATTGACCCCGCGCAGCAGGAACCGGAGCGGGATGCTTGCCCACGCCGGCCGGTGACCGAGCTCGTAGCCGATCTCATAGACGGCCTTCTGCACTTCGAAGGCGCGGCGGAGGACCAGCGACGGACCGGGACCCGGCAACAACGGCGCCGACCCGACCCTCTCGAGATACGCGCTCCAGAAGGCGTCGCGGTTGGCGTCAGCCCAGGCTTCGCCGTATCCGTACAGGGCGGCTGCCTCTTCGCTGTCCGGCGCTGCGCGTTCGATGATCGCTGCCGCGGCGGCGTAGTCGAACGAGCGCAACATCGCGGCGACGTCGCGCAGTGGTGTGCTGCGCTCGCGACGCTCTGCAGGCGTGCGGTCCGGCTCGCCTTCGAAGTCGAGGATGACCCACCCCGTGTCGACACGGAGCAACTGGCCGAGGTGGAGGTCGCCGTGAATGCGCGTCAGCAGTCCGCTCGGGGAAAGCCCGCGAATCTGGTCGAATCGCTCGACGACGCCGCTGCGCACCTCGCGAAGGCGGTCGAGGGACGGGTCGCGGTGCGCGAGCAATTGATCGAGCTCGGCCGTCATGGTCTTCGCCCACGTGTCGAGTGTCTCGCCCGTCATCGGCAGCGGTTCCATGTCGGTCCCGGGCACCCCCGCCGCGAGCGCGAGATGCATCTCCGCGATCACTTTGCCGAGCCGCCGCGCCTCCGCGAGAAACGCGGCGTCCTGTTCGTCCACCATGGCTCGGCGCTCGACCGGGTCGGCGGCACCGACGGACTCGGCGTTGGCGTACAGATCGCGGAGCGACGTGAGCGCAAGCGCCCAACCCTCAGTGCTGTTGTGGAGAAACGGCTGCACGAGCACGAGCGGCGACGGATCCTGCTCGTTCGATTCCCACACCACGCGCCCGAGCATCGGCGCGAGATGGGTGAAACCGGCGGTCTCCAGTTCGTCGGACATCTCGAGTTCGTGCGACGCGCCGGCCTCGACGCGACGCAAATGCTTGAGGAATAACGCGTCGCCGACTTCCAGCGACGTGTTGCTCTGCTCAACCCGCAGATGGCGCACCGAGGAGAGGCTGCCGGTGTCGAGGGCGGTCGGGTCCGGGCATGAGCACTGCAGCTGTCCGCTCGTCGTCTCGACCACTCGCTGCGTAGCGAATAGCGTCGAGCAGCCACTGGATGTACGCGTCATCGCCGACCGCGTCGTACAGCTGCATCGCGTCCGGCGCCTGCGCCCACGGAATCATGAATTCCGGCACACGCTCGGCGATCGAATCTCCCGCGGGGCGGATGCCGAGGGGTAGCGCATAGCGAGTGCTGCGGGAGTCGGTGAACGTGATCTCCGTCAGCGTGTGCAGCAGAACTGGGTCGCTCGCGCTGATCTCCGCGGCGTCGACGATCTCGGTGCTGTGAATGGTGCGACCCTGCGCTCCGCCCCAGCGTTGGCGCGTGATGTATGCGCCGAGCGCCGTCTCGCACCCAACAAGGTGATGCGTGCGGAGCAGGCCGGCCACGCTGCCGTCGCGAGCACTCATGATGCCGCTTGGTCGAGGGTGAACCAGTAGAAGCCGTGTGGGCCCATCGTCAACAGGTACGGCAACTCGCCGATGCGCGGAAAGTGGACACGCCCGAGCAGCTCCACCGGTGTCGTCCCGCTGTACTTCCGCAGGTCGAGCTCCACAGGTTGCGCGAAGCGCGACAGATTGTTGACGCACAGCACCACCTGCCCGTCGAGGCTGCGCAGGAACGCGAAGACCGATGGGTTCGCCGCGTCGAGTGCCTCGAACGTCCCTTCGCCAAAGACGGGAAAACGCTTGCGCACCGCGATGAAACGGCGGAGCCAGTGCAGCATCGACAACTCGTTGCGACGCTGGGCCGCGACATTGCACGCCTGGAATCCGTACACGGGATCCATGAGCGGAGGCAGATACAGCTGCGCGAAGTCGGCCCGACTGAATCCGCCGTTGCTGTCGGCGGTCCACTGCATCGGGGTGCGAACACCGTCACGATCGCCGAGATACACGTTGTCTCCCATGCCGATCTCGTCGCCGTAATAGAGGATCGGGCTTCCCGGCAGCGAGAGGAGAAGTCCGTGGAACAACTCCATCTGACGGCGCCCGTTGTTGAGGAGCGGCGCGAGTCGCCGGCGGATGCCGAGATTGAGCTTGGCGCGAGGGTCCTTGGCGTACTCGCCCCACATGTAGTCGCGCTCCTCGTCGGTGACCATCTCGAGAGTCAGCTCGTCGTGGTTGCGGAGAAAGATGCCCCACTGACTGTTCGGCGGCAACGCCGGGGTGCGATCCAGGATCTCGGTGATCGGATAGCGCTGCTCGCGGCGGAGCCCCATGAACATCCGCGGCATGAGCGGAAAGTTGAAGCACATGTGACACTCCGGGCGATCCACGGATCCGAAATAATCGACGACGTCCTCGGGCCACTGGTTGGCCTCGGCGAGGAGCACCTTCCCCGGATACTCGATGTCGATCGCGGCGCGCAGATCCGCCAGAAACCCGTGTGTTTCCGGCAGGTTTTCGCAGTTCGTGCCCTCACGCTTGAAGAGGTATGGCACCGCGTCGAGCCGGAAACCGTCGATGCCGAGCTGGAGCCAGAACCGGCACACGTCGATGATCTCGGCACGTACCCGCGGGTTGTCGTAGTTGAGGTCCGGCTGATGGCTGAAGAATCGGTGGAAGTAGTACTGACCGGACTCGTCGTCCCACGTCCAGTTCGACGTCTCGGTGTCGAGGAAGATGATCCGCGCGTCGGTGAAGCGGTTCTTCGTGTCCGACCACATGTACCAGTCGCGGTGCTCGCTGTCCCGGGATGAGCGCGCGCTCTTGAACCAGGGATGCTGATCGCTGGTGTGGTTGATGACCAGGTCCATGATCACGCGGATACCGCGTCGGTGCGCCTCCTCGACGAGCAGTGCCACGTCATCCACCGTTCCGTAGTCCGCGAGTACGGAGCGGTAGTCGGCGATGTCGTAGCCACCGTCTCGAAGTGGGCTCTGCTGAAAGGGCAGCAACCAGATGCAGTCCACGCCGAGCCACTCGAGATACTCGAGCTTCTCGATCAGGCCGACGAAATCGCCGATGCCGTCGTCGTTGCCGTCGTGGAACGCGCGGACGTACAGCTCGTAGAACACGGCCTTCTGGAACCAGAGCGGATCGGCCGCCAGGTCGAGTCGCGCGTTCATGCCTGTGGACGCACGTGCAGGATGTGCGCCGGTCGCTCCGCCGGGTCGAGTCGAACGTAGTTCGCCGCTCCTTGCCACGTGTAGGTCTCTCCTCCGAGCAGATCATGAACTGCAAAGGGCTGATCGGCCGTCACGCCGAGCTCGCCAAGGTCCAGCCACGTGTTTGCCTCGCGTGGATGGTGGGGGTCCAGGTTGACGATCAGCACGATCACGTCGTCCTTGTCTGGTGTCGACCGCGAGACGCAGAGCATCCAGTCGTCGGTCATGTGATGCAGACGGAGCGTGCTCAACTGCGCGATGGCGTCACGGTGCTCGTTGCGGATCGCGTTGAGTCGCGTGATCAGCGGGGCGATCGATCCGGGCTGCGACCAGTCGCGCGGCCGGAGCTGGTATTTCTCGGAATCGAGATACTCCTCGCTCCCATCGCGGACCGCGGTGTTCTCGCAGAGCTCGTAGCCGCTGTACATCCCCCAGGACGGAGCAGGTGATCGCAGCCAGTGCGGCGCGCATGCGGAAGGCTGCCGGACCCCCGTACTGCAGCGTTGCGTGCAGGATGTCCGGTGTGTTCACCCAGAAGTTGGGACGGAACCAGTCGACGAGCTCAGTCTGAGACAACTCTGTCAAATACTGGCGGAGCTCCCAGGCGCTGTTGCGCCACGTGAAGTACGTGTACGACTGCGAGAAGCCGATCTTGGCGAGTCGCTGCATCACCGCCGGCCGGACGAATGCTTCGGCGAGCATCACGACCTCCGGGAACTCGCGGCGGATCTCGGCGATCAGCCATTCCCAGAAGGGGAATGCCTTGGTGTGCGGATTGTCCACACGGAAGATGCGCACGCCGTGCCCGATCCAGAAGCGCATGACGTCGCGCAGCGCCGTCCATAGCCGCGGCGCGTCGTCGCTCTCGAAGTCGATCGGATAGATGTCCTGGTACTGCTTGGGCGGGTTTTCCGCGTAGCGGATCGATCCATCCGAGCGATGCCGGAACCACTCCGGATGCTCGGTGACCCAGGGGTGATCGGGGCTGCACTGGAGCGCATAGTCCAGCGCGACCTCGAGGCCGGCGCTCTGCGCCGCCGCCGACGAAGGCGTCGAAGTCCTCGATGGTGCCGAGGTCGGGATGCACCGCGGTGTGGCCGCCTGACGCCGCGCCGATCGCCCATGGGCTCCCCGGGTCGCCCGGCGAGCATTCGGTCACGTTGTTCGGACCCTTGCGGTGGGTGATGCCGATGGGGTGTATCGGTGGCAGGTACAGCACCGAAAACCCCATCGCCGCAATCGCGGGCAGCCGCCGCTCGGCGAGCTTGAAGGTCCCGCTCCGTGGCGGCACAGCCCCCTCGGACCGGGGGAACATCTCGTACCAGGCCGAATAGCCGGCGATCTCGCGTTCGACCCAGAGCGAGTAGGGCCCCGAGATCGTCGCATGACTGAGATCGGCGGTCCGCCGCATCAGGCCCATCGTCGCCTCACGCGTCGCCAGCTGCACCCTCGTCTCGGGGGACGTGTCGGCTTCGAGCTTGCTCGCAAGTGCGGAAAGCGCCCGGCGGTCGGACTTGGAGACGACCGGCAGCTCCGCTCGGGCCGCGACCAGCGCCGCGCCGTCGGCGAGATCGAGCGCAACGTCAACGCCGGCCTCGAAACGGATCGTCAGGTCGCGCGCGAAGCCGCCCCAGACGTCGAGGATCCCCACCACCGCGAAACTCCAGGCGCCGAGACGGCGTGGCTTGATCCATGCGCCGTAGGCATCCTGCGGCTCTGCCTCCATCGGAACCTCGACCATCCCGGGTGGCGGCGCGTCCGGCGCGAGCGGGCGGGCGCCAGGCCAGTGCCAGACCCAGGCGAGGAGCGGATCGTGGCCGTCCGCGAACGCACGAGCGGTGACACGCAACGGGAGCCCGCGAGTGGCTTTGGCGGGGAATTCGCCGCAGTCGACGATCGGCCGGACGTGCTCCACAACCACGCGCCTCCGATCGCCGAGCAGCCGGTCGGGGACGGGGTTGCTCATCGAATTCATCTGCGACTTGAGGTCGCGTCCAACCTAGCAGACCGGACGGGATTCGTAATGGTTCCTCAACATGAAGCCCGTAGAGTGCCGTTGAGGACACGTGACCCGCTATCGGCTCGCTCTTGCCACCGTCGCCGTGCTGATCGTCGCCGCGGTGCTCTTCACCGTGGTCAGCAGCCCGCCGCCGGCCGCCACCGCGTCGAGCACGGGCGGCCAGCTGGAACCGGTCAGCGCGCGCGCCGAGGCGCCGGACTTCACCGGCATCGACGGATGGCTCAACAGTCCGCCGCTGACCCTGGCCGACCTCCGCGGCAAGGTCGTCCTCATCGATTTCTGGACGTTCTCGTGCGTCAACTGCGTGCGCACCATTCCCCATCTGAAGATCCTCTACGACGACTACAAGAACGACGGCTTCACGATCGTCGGCGTCCACTCTCCGGAATTCGATTTCGAGAAGGTCCCGGCCAACGTCGCCGCAGCGGTCAAACGTCTCGGGATCACCTGGCCGGTCGCGATCGACAGTCAGATGGCGACGTGGGACGCGTATCAGAACGAGTACTGGCCGGCGGAGTACCTCCTCGACCAGGAGGGCCGGATCGCGTATACGAGCTTTGGTGAGGGCGATTACGCGCAGACCGACGCTGCAGTCGCGGCGCTCCTGAAGGTGCGCACCGCACCACTGCCGTCATCGACGCCGGTCCCCGACAACACCACGCCGGAGCTCTACGCCGGCAGCGAACGTGGGCAGCTCGCCGACAACGAGAACTACGGAACCCTCGGCAGCCCGATGGCCTACCCCGATCCCGGGCCTCCGCAGGAGCAGGACGCCATCCAGGTGACCGGCACCTGGACGGATGAAGGCGAGTACTTGCAGGCCGACACGACTGGTCACGTGCGCCTCAACTTCACCGCCAACTCCGTCTATATCGTCGCGGGCACACCTGGACCGTCGTTATCAGTTTCAGTCACACTTGACGGAAAGACAGTTGAGCGCCGCCAACAGCGGTCCGGCCCTTGTCGACTCCGGCTTCATGGTCACGCGTCAAGACCTGTTCCAACTGCTCTCCGGCGTCTCGTCCGGATACCATCTGATCGACCTGACCGTTCCTGCGGGATTCCGGATCTACACCTTCACGTTCGGCTGATGCTCTCCATTGCGACGGTGCTCGCGACCTTCGTCGCGGGCCTCGGATCCTTCCTCGCACCGTGCACGGTTCCGCTCCTGCCCGCGTATCTCGCCTGCGTGTCCGGCGTGAGCGCCGCCGAGCTGACCAACCCCGACCGGCACAGCTTCCGCCTCCGGCTCCTCGCCGGCTCGCTGCTCTACGTCGCCGGATTCACCGTCGTGTTCGTCCTCCTCGGCCTCACCGCCGGCGGCATCGCGCGCGTCGCCAACGGCGCAGTCAGCGGACGCGTCATCGAAATCGTCGGCGGTGTCGCAGTCATCGCCTTCGGTCTCGCGATCATCGGCGTCGTCCGGATCGGCCTCCTCGAACGCACCCAGGGCTTCCAACTCCCAGAACGCCTCCGCAAGCGCGGCGTCCTCGGAGCCTTCCTCGTCGGCATCGTCTTCGGCCTCGGCTGGACCCCCTGCGTCGGCCCCTACCTCGCAGCCGCCCTCACCCTCGCCGCCCTGAGCTCCCACGCCCTGACCGGAGCACTGCTACTGGTCGTCTACTCGCTCGGCCTCGGGCTCCCCTTCATCGCGGTAGCGCTCCTCTGGGCATCACTCCCAAATCTCCCCAAAAAACTCAACAGATTCGTCCGCCCCCTCACCCTCGCCGGAGGCGTCATCACAGTCGCGCTGGGTGTGCTCCTGGCGACCGGCGCATACACGCACCTAACGTCATACCTAGCCCAACTCTCAACGCCCAGCTGACCCGACCTCCGACCGGCTAAGTGAGGACTCTCAGCAGGAGAAAGGTGGGAAGGGGATGGGCGGAGGGGGCCGTCTCGGAGCCGAGGCTACCCCCCTCGGCGAGAGCGAGGGGCGGGACGGCGAAGGCGTCCGGACCCCGTGCCCCCGCAGTCCATCCCCTTCCCACCCCACCACAGAGCGGAGCCGCCGAACGTCAATCGAAGCGGCGGCAGACGACCACGTCGAGGGTGACGTTGCGCTGGATGTGCCGGGCAAGCCTGAGGTACACCCGGAAATCGCGATAGTGCTGCTCGCCGACCATCTCTTTGAGCTGGTCGGCGTGCTTGTGCATGTTGGCGAGCCAGTGATCGATCGTGACTTCGTAGTGGCGCCGCTCGATGTGGTGCACGCGCTCGATGTCGAAGCCGGCCTCGTTGGCGAGCCTCGTCTCCTCGGCGAGCGTCCGGTAGTTGCCGGTGTCGCCGTAGATCTGGCTGACGAACTCGCCGCCGCGCTCGAGCTTGGCGTGGCGCGGGTGCTTGAGGTGCAACTCCTTGTTGATCATCACGCCGCCGGGCTTGAGCCAGTCGTGGCTTTTCTGGAAGAAGCCGCCGAGGTTGAAGAAGTGGACGATCACCTCATCGGTGTAGATCGCATCGACCTGCTCCTCCGGGGTGTAGTCCTCCCAGTGGCTGAGCACGATCTTCGCGTCGACGCCGTGGCGAGCAATCCTCCCTTCTGCGTATTTCTTCTGCGTCGGCGACAGCGTCAGCCCCGTCCCGGTCAGGCCGTAGGTCTCACAGAGATACGTGAGCGGTCCGGCCCAGCCGCATCCGACGTCGATCAGGCGCATGCCTTTCTCGAAGGCCTGCAAGCCGCGCGATCAGGTCGAGCTTGGCGGCCTGTGACTGGGTGTCGGTCTCGGTTCCCGGATCCCAGAGGTTGGCCGAGTAGACGTTCCACTCGCCGCCCGTGATGAGCAGGAAGAACTCAGGCGGCTGCTCGTAATGCACATTCGTCCGGGTCTGGTCGACCTCGGTCGAGTACTCGTGATAGAGCTGATGCTCCGGGCGCACGTCGGTTCTTTGAGTGGTGGCCACAGCTAAATCCCCTGCAATTGCCGCGTTCTCCTCAGAAGAATAGCCCTGCCGCACACGATGTTGTGGTCAATCCGACCGTTTCTCGCAAATGGCCCTCGAGTGCCAATCCATGGGGCCCACTGGCAGGGCCGGGTGCGAAGATGAAGGCCTGATGGTCGCCACTGATCCCTACGGCACCAGGGCGGAACTGCTGCCGGGGGTTTCCTACCACCGCCTCGGCGCGCTCGCCGAACGTGGCATTGGTGACGTCTCGCGCCTTCCGGTCACGCTGAAGATCCTGCTCGAGAACAGCGTTCGGAACTCGTCCGCCCCGTCGGTGCGCGACGGCGATGTCGAGGCGATCGCGCGCTGGGACGGCACTGGATCAGCGGTCGACCGGGAGCGTGCGTTCATGCCGGCCCGAGTGCTCCTTCAGGACTTCACCGGCGTTCCGGCTGTCGTCGATCTCGCGGCGATGCGAGCTGCGGTCGCCCGTGCGGGCGGCGACCCCATGCGCATCGATCCGCTCGTCCCGGTCGATCTCGTGGTCGACCACTCGGTGCAGGTGGATGCCTTCGGCAATCGCGAGGCATACGAACGCAACATCGCCCGCGAGTACGAGCGCAACCGCGAGCGGTACTCGCTGCTCCGCTGGGCGCAGCAGGCGTTCCAGGGCTTCCGAGTCGTGCCGCCGGGCATGGGGATCGTCCACCAGATCAACCTCGAGTACCTCGCGCAGGTTGTGCAGGTGCGCGACGTCGACGGGGTGCGCATGGCGCTGCCGGACACCGTGGTCGGCACCGACTCGCACACCCCGATGGTCAACGGCGTCGGCGTGCTTGGCTGGGGCGTCGGCGGCATCGAGGCAGAGGCCTGCATGCTCGGTCAGCCGCTCTTCCTGCTGGCCCCGGTTGTGGTCGGGGTGCGTTTTCACAACGCGCTGCCCGCCGGAACCACCGCGACCGACCTGGTCCTCACGCTCACCGAGCTGCTCCGCAAGCACGGCGTCGTCAACAAGTTCGTCGAGTTCTGCGGCAGCGGGCTCACGTCGATGTCGGTTCCCGACCGGGCGACGCTCTCCAACATGTCTCCGGAGTTCGGTGCCACCGCGTCGCTGTTCCCCGTCGACGCCCGGACGCTCGAATACCTGCGCGGTTCAGGGCGCGGCGCCGAGCACATCGACCTCGTCGAGCGCTACTCGAAGGAACAGGGCATGTTCCGCACCGACAACTCGGAGATCCCCACCTTCAGCGAGATGGTGGAGCTTGACCTGGCAAGCGTGGTGCCGAGCGTTGCCGGCCCCAAGCGACCGCAGGATCGTGTCGCGCTCCCGCGAGTCTGGGAGTCGTTCTGCAACGTCTGGGCGCAGCCGCCGAGGGGCGACAACGGAGTCACCGCCGAGGGCGAGATCTCCCGCGAGGAGGAAGAAGGCGGCATCGACCCGGCCGGCATGGTCGAGGTGACGACGCCGAACGGACCGCCGGACGCCGCGCTCGTCCGGGACGGCTCGGTGGTGATCGCGGCCATCACGTCGTGCACCAACACGTCCAACCCCGCGGTGATGGTTGCCGCAGGACTGCTCGCACGCAACGCAGTCGCCCGCGGGCTCATGCCTCCCGACTATGTCAAGACATCGCTCGCGCCAGGCTCACGCGTGGTCACCGACTACCTGGAGCGGGCGGGGCTGCTCGGATCGCTGGAACAGCTGCGCTTCAACCTCGTCGGGTACGGCTGCACGACCTGCATCGGCAACAGCGGACCGCTTCCGGAGTTGGTCGCCGAACGAATCGATGCAGAAGACCTGACAGTCGCGGCAGTGCTGAGCGGCAACCGCAACTTCGAGGGCCGCATCCATCCGCAGGTGCGCGCCGCATACCTCGCGTCGCCGCCGCTCGTGGTTGCGTACGCGCTTGCGGGGCGTCTCGACATCGACCTCACCACCGAGTCGCTCGGCACCGGACACGACGGAAAACCCGTGTTCCTCAATGACATCTGGCCGAGCGCCGACGAGGTGACCGAGACAGTGCGCGCCGCCATCGGCAGCGACCTGTACACACGCGAGTACGAGCGCATCTTCGACGGGGACGAGCACTGGCAGCAGTTGCCGTCGCCGACCGGCGCGCTGTTCGACTGGGACGCCGGAGTTCGACATACGTTCGCGAGCCACCGTATTTCATCGGCATGTCACCGGAGCCGACGGCTCCCGCCGACCTGATCGACGCGCGCGTGCTCGCCGTCTTCGGCGACTCGCTCACCACCGACCACATCTCGCCGGCCGGCAGCATCTCGGGCACGAGCCCGGCGGCTGCGTACCTTCGCGAGCATGGCGTCGAGGCGCGCGACTTCAACACCTACGGCGCGCGGCGCGGCAACCACGATGTGATGGTCCGCGGCACCTTCGCGAACATCCGCATCCACAACCAACTGGCCGACGGCAAGGAGGGCGGATGGACCGCGCACCTTCCCGACGGCGCGGTCATGACCATCTTCGAGGCGTCGGCCCTCTACCAGGAAGAAGGCATTCCGCTCATCGTCATCGGCGGCCTTGAGTACGGCACCGGGTCGTCGCGCGACTGGGCCGCGAAAGGCCCGCTGCTCCAAGGGGTTCGCGCTGTGATCGCGCGGTCCTACGAGCGCATTCACCGCGCCAATCTCGTGGGCATGGGCATCCTGCCGCTGCAGTTCCGCGCGGGTGAGAGCGCCGAGTCACTCGGCCTCGATGGGACTGAGCTGTACACGATTCGTGGCGTCGCGAATGCCGCCCCGGGATCAACCGTGCATGTGAGCGCACGTCGCGCGGGCCAGGCCGACATCGAGTTCGACACCGTGTGCCGTCTCGACAGTGAGACTGACGTGGACTACCTGCGCAACGGCGGCATCCTGCCGCTCGTGTTGCGTCAACTGATGGGCAGCTGAGCGCTGCGCTCCAGCATGAGGTCGCACGCGCGCCGCTAGATGGTTGTCTTCGTCCTGTTCTTCGTCGTGTTCGCGGTGGTCGCCGGGGTGTCGTACTTCGTGGGCCAGCAGCGCATTCGCGATATCGCGGCCTTCGCGTCCGCGCACGGACTCACGTCGCTCGGCAGCGATTGGGACATGGGGGACAGCGGGTTCTCGTTGTTCGAGGCGGGTAATCGCCGCTACTGGCGCAACGTGCTGCGCGGACAGTGGAACGGCCTGCCGGTGACGTACTGCGACTACTCGTATGTGGTCTCCGACGGCAAGAACCAGAACACGGTCTCGTTCTCCAACGTCATCGCAACTGTCGACGTGGAATGGATGTCGCAGGTCACGTGCTCGCCACGCGGCATGATCGGCGCGCTTGCCGAGAAGTCGGTCGGCGCTCCGGGCATCAAGTTCGAGTCCATCGACTTCAACGACCGGTTCGACGTGCAGTGCAGCGACGGCGCGTTCGCGGTGGAACTCATCGACGCGCAGATGATCGAGACACTTCTGGCTCTCGATCCCTCGTATCACGTCGTGTTCGGACCGGTGTATCTGATGGTCTACGCGCACCGCCAACAGGTCGCGGAGCTTGGCGCATGTTCGACGCGGCTGCGCTCATCGTGCAACGAATTCCGGCGATCGTGCGCGCCCAGACCGCGTCCGTGTCTCCGCCCCCGGTCGCGTCCTGACGGCGGGTTCACAACTCGCTCCCAGTCGAGATGTGCGCCGGACCGGTGCCCCGACCGCCGGGGTTTGATCGCCTCTTCCGTCGCGGTACTCTAGGACCCGCACTCGACCCCCGCTCCGAAGGAGACCACCGTGATTGTCCTGATCGTTGTCATCGTCATCATCGTGGTCATCGCGCTCGGCGTGGTGGCTTCGTACAACCGGTTCGTCTCCCAGCGCAATGCCGTGCAGAACGCGTGGTCGGACATCGACACCGAGCTGAAGCGGCGGTACGACCTGATCCCGAACCTCGTCTCGACCGTGCAGGGCTACGCCGCCCACGAGCGCGGGGTCTTCGAGGAGGTCGCCCAGGCGCGATCGGTCGGTATCAACGCGCAGGGACCGGCTGCCGCCGCCGCCGCTGAGGGCCCGTTCCAGATGGCCCTCGGACACCTCTTCGCGGTGGCGGAGAACTACCCGGACCTCAAGGCCAACCAGAACTTCCTGCAGCTGCAGGCAACCCTGTCCGACACCGAGGACCGCATCCAGGCGTCGCGCCAGATCTACAACTCCAACGTCCAGCAGTTCAACCGTCGCGTCCAGGCCTTCCCGTCGAACGTCATCGCCAACATGTTCCATTTCCAGAACGCGGAGTTCTTCCAGATCGACGCCGCCCAGCGCGCAGTGGTCGCCGAGGCGCCGAAGGTCGACTTCAGCGCCATCACAAACGCGACGTACGGACAGGCCCCCGGGGCAGCTCCGGCGCCGACAGTTCCCGGGCCGGGCACGCCACCGCCTCCAGTCTCAGGCGCCTGAGGCTCGCCGGTGCAGCCGGCGCCGCGCCGCTGGCGCTTGAGCGACGCCGAACCGCTGCCCGGTCTGCACCCCGTCGTCGGGCAGGTCCTGGCGGCTCGCGGCTTCGATGCCGCAGGCGCCGCGGCCTTTCTTGACGTCAGCGGCGGTTACCACGATCCGTTCGGGCTGCCGGCGATGGAAGCGGCCGTTGGAGCGATCCGGGCGACCATCGACGACGGCGGCACGATCGCGATCTACGGGGACTACGACGCCGACGGCGTGACCGCCTGCGCCATGTTGACCCGCTGCCTGCGAGCCGCAGGAGCGACGGTCATCCCGTACATCCCGAACCGAATGACGGAGGGATACGGGCTCCACGCGGCCGCACTCGGCGAGCTGGCGGAGCGCGGCGCGACCTGCGTGATCACCGTGGACTGCGGAACCAGCAGCGTCGACGCGGCGCGCAGCCGTCCGGAGAACATGCGCCTCGTCGTCACCGACCACCATCTGGCACTTGCGCCCGGCGACTCCCCTCCCCAGCTGGCGCCTGCCGATGCGCTCGTGAACCCGAAGCTTCCCGGTTCGACATATGCGTTTGACGGGCTGGCGGGAGCCGGCGTCGCCTTCAAACTCGTGCAGGCGCTCGAAGCGCGGGGCATCGTGCCGCCGGGCAGCGCCGACGCGTCGCTGGGGCTTGCCGCCCTCGGGACGATCGCCGACATGATGCCGCTGCGTGGCGAGAACCGCGTGATCGTCCGCGACGGGCTTCCCCGTATGACCGAACTCCCGGGTCTCCGCGCTCTCTGCGAGGTGGCAGGCATCTCGCCACCGCCGCGCGGCACGGATATCGCGTTTGCGGTGGGGCCGCGCATCAACGCTGCGGGCCGGATGGAGGACGCGCGACTCGCGCTCGAGCTCTGCCTCTCCGATGACCCGGAGGAATCGGAGCGGCTCGCCGTGTTGCTCGACGCCCAGAACCGCTTGCGCCAGCAGGCCGTCGCCTTGGCTCTGGCTCAAGCCGAAGAGCAGGTCGCTGCCATCGATGACGACGCCGCGGCGATCGTCCTCGGCGACCCGGGATGGCCGATGGGCATCGTCGGCCTCGTCGCGGGGCGGATCGCCGAGCGCTACGCGCGACCGACGTTCATCGCCTGCCTCGACCCGGTCGAGGCGAAGGGCTCGGCCCGCTCTGCGGGTGGCGTCCACATCGTCAAGGCCCTGGACGGCGCGGCATCGACGCTGCTGCGCTACGGCGGACATGCGGCGGCCGCGGGATTCAGCCTCGACGCCTCGCGCTTTGACGAGTTCCGTGAGCGCATCACCGCATCAGTCGCCGAACAGAACGCGGGTCTGGAGCGCTCCCGCGATTTCGCGATCGACTGCGAGATCACCGGCATCGATGTCACGCCCGAGCTCTGCCAGGCACTCGACCAACTGGAGCCGAGTGGTCAGGGCAATCCCGCGCCGCTCCTCGCCGTGTGTGGAGCGAGAGTGCTCGGCACATCCACCTTTGGATCCGAACGGCAGCACATCCGGGTCGTACTCGCAACCGGATCCGGGATCGTCGAGGCGATCGCCTTCAACAAGCCCAATCTCGCGGATCACCTTCCACGAGGGAGGCTCGTGGACGCGTGCTTCGGTCTCGAGATCGACACGTTCCAGGGCTTCCAGCGCGTGCGCGCCCGGTTGCGCGATCTCCGTGCTGCGAGGTCTGTCGCGCTTGAGCGGCCAGCCCGTCGCCGTGGCAGCGAGTTCGCCCGCCGGTTAGATCCGCCCGGTCAGCGTCGCGAGCCCGTCGCCGTCAGGTCGGACAGGCCGGCCTTTCGCCCGGTGAGGGCGAGGATGATCGACGGCAGCGGTCCCGTCACCGCGGGCCCGGCGCCGTGGCTCCAATCGACGTCGGTCGCCGTGAGGGTAAGCCCGGTGGAGCGTCGCTTCCCGCCAAGCAGCAGATTGCCCTTGGTGACGAAGTCGCCGACGAGCGTGAGCGCTTCCGGTTGAAACGTGTGCGCGATCCCGAGTGGGCGGCGAATGTCCTGGCGTGGATCACGATCTCGGCCACCATCCCGTCAAGCGGACCGGGCGGCGCCGTGGTGCGATCGAGTTGCGCTTTGAATTTCGTCAACGTGTCCGCGGGCGTTGCGCCCCGTTCGTCCTGAACGCCCTTGGCGTTCATCGCGTTGAAGCGGAATCCGCTGCTTGCGAGCTTGCCGATGAATCGCCCGGGCGTCATCTTCGCGGTCATGGTCATGTGCGCAAGCACGTCGCGGACCGTCCACTCGGCGCAGAGTGAGGGCGTCGACCATTGCGCGTCGGTGAGATTCTCGAGATCCGCGATCAGCGCGACGCGCTCTGCCCGAATCAGCGGCCATTGGTTTCCTGCCACGTCGTTCCTCCATACCTGCCATCGCCAAGGCCGGCCGCTGCCAGTGGTTGCGACTGTACAGCCACTCGCAGCGCGATCCGCGAAGCGGTGCATCCCTTCCTCATCCGCGACACGCACCCCTACCATCGGCTGCGATGGCGATGGACCGTGACGCGCTCGATCGAAGTCCGCACCCTCATCCAAGGTGCCGCGCCGGCAGTACTGACGACCTACCGTCGAGATGGCAGTGCGCACGTCAGCCCCGTCTGGTTTCGCTGGGACGGCAAGTCGTTCGAGGTCGTTGTCGCGAAAGGCGATGTGAAACTCCGCCACCTCGCGCGCGATCCTCGTTGTGTGTTCGTCGTGTTCGAAGCGACGCCGCCTTTTCGGGGCGTGGAAATTCGCGGCACGCCTGCGTTGATCGACACGGACGTAACCGCCGTTCGTTCGCTGATTGCCGGCAAATATCTTGGAACCGCTGCCGGCGAGCGCTTCGCCTCGGAACGGCGCTCGAAGCCGGGCGTCATCCTTCGCCTGAAAGCCGGCGATGCTCGGGTCTGGGATCTCTCGGCGATTACATGACAGGCGCGGGCTTTTCTCCGCCGTGTGCCTTGCGCGTCGTCTTCCCGAGGAGATATACCCCGAGGACGACGACCATCGCCAGCGAAGGGTAGACAGCGATGCGCTCGGCCGTTCCAATCGGGATGCTGCCGAGCGAGTGGAAGAAGATGATCGCGCCGACGATGCCGATGATCCCGGCGAACAATGTGATGGTCCCGAGCCAAGGGTTTACGCGAAGCAGGGCCGCGCCCAGGATGATCATGCCGATGTTGACCGCGTCGATACCGAGGCTCGCGGCGTTGCCGTGCAGGCTCAGGTTGACGTTCTCCGGTGCAAGCCCTGCAAGAGCCAGACCGACTCCCCCGGCAGCGAGAAAAGCCAAACCGGGATATGCGTGGGGAAGGGGCCAGGCCTTGCGCGTCGTGATCGCGCCGATCACCTGAAGCAGCCCGACTACCACGAACGTTCCGTCCATGAAACCGTGCAACGGCGAGCAGACGTCCGCGTGATAGCCGCCGTTGGTGAAGGGTCCACACACCGTGATCCCGAGGTCACTGATGAGGTTGCCGCTGAGGCTGTACGGGAGCGTCGTCGCCGCCTGCACGATCGCCTGGTCGACAAAGAACGCGATCGCCAAGGTCCAGCACGCCGCCCCGAGGACGACTTGCTTATCCGTCACCGCAGGAAACTGCTTCACGCACGCGGATCGTAGGCCGCAGGTGGTTTCCTCAGGCTTTGGGACCCGGTGGCTTGCCTGAGACGCGATCAAGTTCTGTCTTGATCACTCCGTAGCACTCGCAGGACACAGCCTCCAGGCCCGCACGATCGACGATCGTGACGTGTCCGCGCGCATATCTGATCAGGCCCGCGCGTTGCAGGATGCCAGCCGACACTGACACTGTCGAGCGGCGAGCTCCAAGCATCTGCGCGAGGAATTCCTGGGTGATCATGAACTCGTCCGACTCGACGCGATCCCGGCTCATCAAGAGCCAGCGGCTGAGCCGCTCCTCGCTCGAGTGGAGCCGATTGCACGCGGCTGCCTGAGCGATCTGTCCAAAGAGCGCCTGCGTATACCGCTCGATCAGCGTCTGGAACGTGCGGCTGTTCGCGACGAGTTCAGTGAACCTGGATGCCTCCAGCCGAAGCCCGTGGCCGGCAACCTGCGTGATGGCGCGCACCGCGAAGCCGGTCAGAGGCTGGACGAGCGGGACTCCCACCACCCCTTCATTGCCGATGGTGGCCACTTCGACGATCGCGCCCGTCTGCACGGGAGTGACGAGCGAGATCACACCGTCCGTCGGGAAGTACACAGCGTCGACGCGGCCGCCGGGCTCGAACAGCACCGTTCGGACGTGCAGCGTGACCGTGGTCGTCGCGTCGAGCAGTTCCTGACGTTCCGGCGGCGGCAGAGCGGCGACGATCCGGTTCTCGCGCGGCGGTCGGCCGCCAGCGTCGCCGTCTTCAGTTGACTGGGTGATTCGATCCATTGGCTCCGGGCGCCTGATCCCCGAGGCTCGTGTCAAATGAGTGCGTCATTTGACATACTAGAGGATACAAAGCTGCCGTCGGTTGTCAGGGCCATGAGGGAGAATGGACCATGGCCTCTCGACTCGCTTTGTCGTTGCAATCCGCTCGCGAGCGTCTGGGCTGGAGCCGCGAGACGCTCGCTCACCGTCGGGTCTCAGCTGGGCGGCGATCACACAGATCGAATCCGGCCGGCGCCGCGAGGTGCGCGCGAGCACCCTGCTCGCGCTTGCGAACGCGCTCGGGGTGAGCGTCGACTATCTCCTCGGCGGCGCGGCGACCTCGTCCCCCGGACTCCTGAACCACAGCATCCTCACCTATGGCTCCGACGACGAATACGTCGCACCGTTGGTTGCATTCATCGTGGAAGGAATTGCCCGCGACGACTGCGTCCTCGCAGTCACGACAAGGCGGCACGCCAGCCTCCTGCAGGACGCGCTCGGGGACAACGCGCGCCATGTCGAGTTCCTGGACGCGACGGCCTGGTATCGTCCCTGCCAAGTGCCGCGAGCGGATACCGCAACTACGTCAAGGAGCGATACGAGGGCGGAGCGGCCTGGACGCGGATCGTCGGGGAGCCCGTGTGGACCGGACACTCCGACACCGAACTCGCCGAATGGTTTCGATATGAGGCCCTGATCAATCTGTCGTTCGCGTCGTCACCCGCAACCGTGGTGTGCACGTACGACACACGCTCCACGCCCGAGAGCGCGCTTGACGAAGCGTTTCGCACGCACCCTCAGGTTGGGGCCGGCCAGGTCACTGCGAGCGCAACCTATCGCCAACCCGAGGACTTCCTGCTCCCCCTCACCTGACGCTGGGTCTCGGGTCACCGCTTCCTTACACGAATGGATCACCCAATCCGTCAGGATCGTGCGCACATTGATCCTTTGCCCTGCGTGTGGGGCCGACAGACTGGTCCCTTTGCACTTCCCGCAGTTCCGGCCCGAAGCCGGTCTGCGAGCCGCGTTCCGCCGCCCGATCGCCAAGTGCTGTGCGTGCGGTGAGCGCGTCTACGCTCATATGGTCGACGGTCCGCAACCGCGTCTCGCGGTTGAGCACGAGGGGCGCGGGCACGAGCCTTCTCAAGATTCGAAGTCGAGCGGCTGAAGCCAATCCACAACGGATCGGGCCGCTAGACCGGCTTTCGCCCGTCGCTCCCACGGCCCGCGATCGTCGGATCCGCGAGCCCCGGCTCATGGATGGAGGAAACGTTCGCAACCGACCGCGACGAGAGCTCTGCGGACTAGCCGGCTCGCCGCCCCCACGTCGTTACAGAGTCAGCACTTGCCCCGCCCTGCACCCGGTGCTAGCGTCGAGCGTGCGAGCTCGGCGGTTGATGAGCTCGGTGAGAGTGATCAAGGCGCCCTCGACCTCGTCGGCAGAGCGCATCCGGAGGCACCTCATGCTCGAGGAGATCGGGATCCCTCGGCTCGTGGTCGGCGGCCTGGGTTCAGGTTCCGGGAAAACCTCGATCAGCCTGGGTCTCACCGCCGCACTGCGCGCTCGCGGCCGCACGGTGCAGACCTTCAAGGTCGGCGCCGACTTCATCGACACTTCGTACCTCGCGCACGCCAGTCGCAGGCCGTGCCGCAACCTCAACTCGTGGCTGCTCGGCGCTGACGGCGTCCGGCGCTCACTCGCGCACGGCGCACTCGGTGCAGACCGCGTGATCGTCGAAGGCGCGATGGGCCTGCTCGACGGCCACGGCATGGTTCCCGACGTGCCAACGGCGGAGCAGCCGGACTTCCCCGGCAGCACCCTCGAAGTCGCGCGCATCATCGCCGCCCCGGTGGTCCTGGTCATCGACGCATGGGCGATCGGTGAGACCGCTGCGGCCGCTGCGCTCGGCATCAGGCAACTCGACAGCTCGGGCAGCGTCGTCGGCGTGATCCTCAACAACGTCCCCAACGACTACCGGCGGCGCGTCATCGAGGACGCGGTCTGGTCGCTCGCGCGCATGCCGGTGCTCGGCGCACTTCCCCACATCCAGTCGGTGCGCATCCCGGAGCTGCGCACCGGACTGCTGCCGCTCCTGCAGAACCCGCACGTGGACACGGCGATCGAGGAGCTTGGACACACCGTCGAACGCCACTGCGACCTCGACCTCATCGAGCGCCTCATGGAGGCCGCACATCCGGTGCAGCCGCCCGCACGCCGTTATGCGCCATCGCTCAAGCAGGAGCCGGTGCGCATCGGCGTCGCATTCGACGACGCCTTCTGCTTCTACTACTCGGAGAATCTCGAACTGCTCGAGGACGCGGGTGCCGAGATCGTCACGTTCTCCCCGCTCGAGGACGCTGCCCTCCCGCGCGACCTCGGACTCATCTACATCGGCGGCGGCATCTCCGAGGCGTTCGTGCCGAAGCTCGCCGGCAACCAGCCGTTCCTCAAGTCACTGCGCCGCGCGCGCGCCCACCAGGTGCCCGTCTACGCAGAGGGGTGCGGACTGCAGTACCTCGCCCGCTCGCTGCGGACGAGCGACGGCGAGGTCCACCAGATGGCTGGTCTCATCCCGATCGACATCGCGCTCGAGGCCGGCACATTGCACAGCGGCTACCGCGACCTCAGCATCGCGACCGCGTCGATGCTCGGTCCGGCCGGGACCCGACCTCCGCGGCCACGAATTCCACTTCAGCCATCTCATGCCGGGCGGTGACTGCCTCAATCCCGCCTACACGATGCACGACTGCGACGGCGAGCCCCTCGGCTGTGAGGGCTGGACCGACCCGCTGATGCTCGCGTCGTTCATCCACCTCCACTTCGGCCAGGAGCAGGAGCTTGCCGGCCGCCTCGTCGCCGCGGCGCGGGAGTCGCTCGATCGCAGAGCGCACGCGCTGCTGGCAGGGCACGACAGCCGATCCGCCGTCCCGGTGTAGGCTTGGGATGCGATGTCCCAGGCCCCGTCCACGATCGGTGAGTTGCGTCGCGCGGAATACCGCGTCCTGCCCGTCAGGACCGAGCTTCGTCGCAATCTGATTCGGAAGCTCACCAACCACGAGGAGCTCTTCGCGGGCATCCGGGGATACGACGATTCGGTCATCCCGCAGATCGAGAACGCCATCCTCGCCGGCCAGGACATGGTCCTCCTCGGCGAGCGTGGCCAGGCGAAGTCGCGGCTCATCCGCGCCCTGGTGACCCTCCTCGACGAGGCCGTCCCGGCAATCGCGGGATGCGAGATCAACGACGATCCGTACGAGCCGATCTGCCGTCGCTGCCGCGACCTCGTGGCCGAGCACGGCGACGTCGACCGAACTCGCGTGGCTGACCCCGGATCAGCGCTACTCGGAGAAGCTCGCGACGCCGGACACGTCGATTGCCGACCTGATCGGCGAGGTGGACCCGATCCGCGTCGCCGAGGGCCGCTACCTCAGCGACGAGCTCACCATCCATTACGGGCTCATCCCCCGCACCAACCGCGGGATCTTCGCCATCAACGAGCTCCCCGACCTCGCCGAGCGCATCCAGGTGGGGCTCCTCAACATCATCGAAGAGCGCGACGTCCAGATTCGTGGATACCGGCTGCGTCTGCCGCTCGACGTGTTCGTGGTCGCGACGGCAAACCCCGAGGACTACACCAACCGCGGCCGCATCATCACGCCGCTGAAGGACCGCTTCGGCGCACAGGTGCGCACGCACTATCCACGCACGATCGACGATGAGATCGCCATCGCCGAGCAGGAGCGGATGACGTTCGACGAGATGCCGGTGCCGGTCACGGTGCCGGGGTTCATGCAGGAGATCGTCGCCGAGCTTTCGCATGTGGCGCGCCGCCATCCGCAGGTCAACCAGCGGAGCGGCGTCTCGGTCCGGTTGACCACCGCGAACTACGAGAATCTCGCCGCCGGAGCGCTGCGCAGGGCGCTGCGCACCGGGGAGCGTGAGGCGGTGGCGCGGATCAGCGACCTGCCCGCGCTCACATCGTCCACCGCCGGCAAGATCGAGCTCGAGACCTGGGAGGACGGCGACGACGGCGCGGTGCTCGAGAAGTTGATGCGCACTGCGTGCAACAACGTCTTCCGCCGCCACTTCACGGTGCAGGAATTCAGCGACCTGGTGCAGCGATTCGACCGCGGGGGCTTCACCGTGGAAGTGGGCGACCAGCACGCGGTTGCCGACTACGCGCAGGCGCTCAGCGAACTGGGCGGCGTCGAACGCGCACGGCAGCGGCTTGGGGAGCCGGACACCGACGCAATGCGTGTGGCGGTGCTCGAGTTCGTGCTCGAAGGTCTGCACCTCGGCAAGCGCCTCAACAAGACCGCACTCGACGGAAGCGCGGTCTATGGAGGCTGATGAGGGACCCGAGGAGCTGTCCGGGCACGATGTGTTGGGGGAGGTAGAAACAGGGGGCACGCCGGGGATTCCCCCGCGAGATGTCCTGCCGCACGGGGTTGGTGACGAAGAGGCGGAGACTGGGGGTTCACGGGGGGGCACCCCCCGTGTGCACCGCTTCAGTGTCTGGGACGGCTCGCAGGATCCACTCGGTGATGACGCCGACGCGCTTTTCGACCGGCTCAGCGAAGACGTCTTCCACGGGTGGGATTTCGAGACCGCGCTGCGCCGCCTGCTGAGTCAGGGGTGGCGTGATCGTGACGGGCGCAAGTTCGCCGGACTCGAGGAACTGATGGAGCGACTTCGCAAGCAGCGCCAGCAGCAACTCGAACGCTACAGCCTCGACAACGTCTTCAAGGATATCGAGGAGAAGCTCGACAACGTGCTGAGGCTCGAGCGCCAGGGCATCGACGAGCGGCTCAAGAACGCAACCGACGGGAGCGCGCAACGCATCCTCGAGCGCGTCGCGAAGAAACGGCGCGAGCATCTCGACAACCTGCCCCGGGAACCGGGCGGAGTCATCCGCGAGCTCCAGGGCTACGAGTTCATGGATCAGCGCGCGGAGCAGGCGTTCCAGAAGCTCCTCGAGGAGATCAAGCAGAACGTCGTCAACACGTACTTCAAGCAGATGTCCGAGCAGATGGGACAGATGTCCAAGCAGGACATCAGCGCGCTGCGCGAGATGGCGAAAGACCTCAACTCGCTGGTGCGCCAGAAGCTCGAGGGTGTGCCGGAAGCGCAGTTGCAGCACAACTACGAGGACTTCCTCAAGAAGTGGGGCGCGATGTTCCCGGATGCGCCCGCGACATTCGATGAGTTCCTCGCGCAGCTCGCGGCACAGATGGCACGCATGGATTCACTGATGCAGTCGCTGTCGCCCGAGATGCGCCACCAGCTCGAGGAGTTGATGTCGGCGACGTTCGGTGATCCCGACCTGCAGGCCCAGCTCGCCGAGCTGATGGGTGGTCTCGAACTGCTCTCCGATCGCCGTCATCTCGGCCAGCGATACTCGTTCTTCGGTAACGAGCAATTGCCGTTCGATGAGGCGATGGGTGTCATGGATCGCCTGCAGTCGATCGAGGAACTGGAACGCGGGCTTCGCGGGATGTACCGCGGTGAACCGCTCGACGACGCCACCGAGGAAGCGTTGCGTGATGTCCTCGGTGACAACGCGGCGCGCGATCTATCACGTTTGCAACGCATGACTGATCAGCTCGAGCAGCGTGGGCTGATTGAACGCGATGAGGAAGGAATGCGTCTCACCGCGCGCGGGCTCCGGCGCATCGGACAGAAAGCCCTCGGGGATCTCTTCGCGCGGTTGCGTCGCGACCGCTTCGGGGACCATCCGATATCGCGACACGGCCAAGGCGGCGAACGCGAGGAAGACACGAAGCCTTACGAGTTCGGGGACGTGTTCGACCTGGACGTCAAAGAGACGCTCATGAGCGCGGTGCGGCGCGACGCTGATGGCGCTCGTGACTTGCGGCCGGGGGAGATTCCGGCTCCGGCTTCAAACCGGACTATTCAGCCTCCGCCGGAATCCCCCCCGTCCTCGGCTCAGCGTGGTGGGCGTCGCTCTGTGCCTCGGCTCTTGCCCGAGGACTTTGTCGTCCATCGGTCCGACACCCTCACTCGATCGGCGACCGTGTTGATGCTCGACATGAGCCGGTCAATGCCTTTGCGCGGATACTTCTATGCGGCTAAAAAAGTGGCGCTGGCACTCGACTCTTTGATTCGGAGTGCTTATCCGCGGGACACTCTGCACATCATTGGGTTCAGTGATCTGGCGCGGGAGATCAAGCCGGCTGCTTTGCCGCATCTTTCGGTCAATGAGTATGTGTACGGCACCAACATGCAGCATGGGTTGATGTTGGCTCGGCGGTTGCTTGCGCGGGATCCGGGGGAGAACAAGCAGATCATCATCGTCAGCGATGGGGAGCCGACTGCGCATATCGAGAATGGGCGTCCGGTGTTCTTTTATCCGCCGCTGCCGGAGACGTTTCAGAAGACATTGTTGGAAGTGAAGCGGTGTACGCGCGAGAACATCGTGATCAATACGTTCATGCTCGAGTTCGAATCATCACCTGGTGCAGTTCGTGAATCAGATGACGCGGCTGAATCGCGGGCGCGCGTTCTTTATCAGTCCTGATCGGCTTGGGGATTACGTGCTTGTGGACTACGTGAGTTCGAAGCGAGGGGCGGCGTAGGCGGTGGAGTTCAGGGGGTATCTGGGGCACATTCGTTCCGACGGCGATCTGATCGCTGCCATCGCGCCGCGCGGGCTTGATCGTCCCGTGCCCGTCTGCCCGCCGTGGGATGTTCGCGAAGTGGTCGCGCACGTGGCCTCGACGTATGACCACAAGGTGATCGCGATTCGTCTCGGACGCCGGCCGGTTGAGGGTGAGTGGGTCACGGACGAGCCCTTCGGCAAGGACACCGTCGAATGGTTTGCCGATGAGCACGCGAAGTTGCTGGCGGAACTCGCTGTGCACAAGCCGTCTGATTTCGCATGGACGTGGTGGGAGCCGGATCAGACCGTCGGGTTCTGGTACCGGCGCATGGCTCTCGAGACGGTGGTGCACCGTGTCGACATCGAGATGCAGTTCGGTCCGCCGAGTCCGATCGACACCGCCCTCGCCATCGATGGGATCGACGAGATCTTGATGATCATGCTGGCTGGAGAAGACGAGGCTGCTGCTGAGGGACCGGGGACCGGAACCGTTGAGGTGCTCGCCGGTGACGCAGCGTGGTCCATCGTGCTGGAGGAAGCTCGCACCGTGGTCACCCCTGGTCGCAGGACATCGCCCGGTGCTGTGCTCTCAGGGGATCCAGCGGCGTTGTTCCTCTATCTGTGGGGCCGGGGACCGCTCAACTCGGTGACACAGAAGGGAGACGCTTCGCTGGTCGCCGCGATGCGGTTGCGACTCGCTGCCGCGACGCAATAGCGATGGACCGGGCGGCATTCGCGGAGCGCATCCGCCTGCAATTGGTCGCGCGGTATCACGGCGCGCAGGTGGACGTCGACTCGGCGCGGTTTGCGTTGCACGTCACCGGTTCCGGGCTCGACCTCATGCTGCCGCTCGCACCACTCTTTCATGCGTGCGAGCGCCACCCGGACACAGTACCGACGCTGATCGGCGAGTACGTGGCGTCGGTCGAGCATCAGCTAACTCCGCAACCGGCTATCGCGCTGTCGCTTCAGCGCCTGCTGTGGTGCGTCCGCAACGACCGCTTTCTCGGCGAGTCACGGTCGCGTGGGCGACTTGCTGCGCGCGCCGATCGGCGCCGACATGACAGCGTTCGTCGCGGAGGAACTTCCTGGCTCGATCATGCGCGGCGTTCCGCGCGATGAGTGGACGGCGCTCGGATTGAGCGATCAGGACGTGCACGAAACCGCGGATGCCAACACCGCACTGCGTTTCGAGCCACTCGTGGCGCGCATCGGACGCACCGACCGCATCCCGGCAGACGGATGGCGGGTGGCGTCGGATCCGCTCTTCCAGGGCAGCATGCTCCGCGTGCCGAGGGTGCTCGCGGCTTTGGCCGAGCGCGCGGGCGGCGACGTGTTGCTCGGGGTGCCGGATCGTGGCGCGGTGCTCGCGCTCCCGGCAGCGTTGCCATCCGCGGAGCGTTTCCAGCGCCGCGTCGTGAAGGAGTGGCGCGAAGCGATGAACCCGTGCTCACGCGAGGTGCTGATCACCGACGGGCAGGCGCTCCGCGCGGTGTCGCGCCGGACGCGGACGTCAGGCCCGGTCGTCCTTCCCTGGCTGGCGGAGTAGAAGCCGGGGAGCCCTTCCCGCTCCCAGTCGACCCGCCTCCTGGCGAGCCACGAACGCGCTGGCGGCGCCGATCGCGACGGTCGCGGCGACACCGGCCAGCGTCCGCACCGCTACGCGAGTGGCGCGGCCGCGGACGGAGATCCCGGAAAGACCCGGGCCTTCACCGAACCAGAGCGTGAGGGCGGTCTGGTCGGCGACGAGGCCGCCATCTCCGTGAACGCGGCTTCGCTCGATGCGCACAGCGGCCGGGCGCGGGCCGCGCCAGCGGCTCTGATCGAGGAGGCCCGGAGCCGCGCGCAGGGCGCCACTGCTGGCGATCGCACGGACGACGGCTACAGCACGTTCCGACGTCGGCATCGTGGGAAAGGATAGCGTTCTGCGGGTGACGCTCATCGAGGATCTCCCGAACCGGATCGAAGCGAGCTTCATCGGCGCGCTCGCCGGCGAGCACGCCGCGGGAACTGCGGCCGGAACGGCCGACCTGGTCGGTGTTGCCGAGTCGGCCGCGGCGTGTGGCGGCTTCGACGATGCGGACCTGCGCCAGCGCGGCCTCGAACGTCCGTCGAGAGCGGGAGCCGCAGGTTTGCTGTTGCGAGCCCTGCCTTTCGGACTCCTCAGCCCGCTCGACCGGCCGAGACTTCGGCGCGACGCGTACCGCTGCGTTGCCATGGCCGGCGCCGACGAGGGCACCGCAGTCACAGCCATTGCGGCCGCGCTGCTGATCGCCGACCTGCTTCGTTTCGATCTCGAGACCTCCCTGGTGCGCGTTCGCCAGTCGCTCCTCGAGGACGCGCCGATGGCCTTGCTCGACCGGCTTCGCATCATCGATGACGGTCCCCCCATGGACGTCTCCGACCCCGATCCCGGCTTGACCCTCCAGCGCGCGATCTGCGCGCTGGCCACGACGAACCCCTTCGACGATGTGCTCGCTGCGGCTGCGGGCGGGACCGCGGTCGCCGCCAGTCTCGCCGGCGCGCTGGTCGGCGCCCGCGACGGCGTTGCGGCGGTCACCGGCGTGGATCGCGACCACCTGCCACATGCCGACCGTGCCCTCGCGGTGGCGAGACGTCTCGCCGAAGTGGCGGTGGCGGCCTTGCCGGCGCCCGAGAACACTTCGCGCAACGGCTGACCCGCCCTCGCGGGCCCATCGTCGCGGTGGGGTCACAGTCATGTGGTACGGCGGATATCCAGGTGTGCTGCGGTGACACTTGCGCTGCCAAGCCATGGATTCGAACGACTTCGCTCGCCAGCTGCGGCGCCTCGTGGTCGAGGTGTCAAAACGCGCAGGCGTGGGCCACATCGCCTCGTCGCTCTCGATCGTGGACATCGTCGCGGTGCTCTTCGCGATGTACCTGGATACCGACGAGACGGCCCAGCCGCGCACGCGATTCGTGCTTTCCAAGGGGCATGCCGCCCTGGCCCTGTACGGAGCGCTCCATCTCTGCGGGAGGCTCTCTCGCGACGAACTGAATCGCTACTGCGCTGACGACAGCCCGCTCGGCGTCCATCCGGAGCATACGGTGGCCGGGATCGACGTCTCGACCGGGTCGCTCGGGCAGGGGCTGTCCCTCTCAGCCGGTTGTGCGCTGGCCACGCAGATCGACGGCGGAGCCCGTCGCACCTTCTGCCTGCTCAGCGACGCCGAGCTCAATGAGGGATCGGTGTGGGAGGCGATCATGTTCGCGGGGCACCGCCACCTCGGCCGCCTGACCGCGATCATCGACTTCAACGGTCAGCAGGCCCTCGGCCGGACCCGCGAGGTGCTCGACCTCGGCTCGGCAGAGGACGTCGCGGCGAAGATGAGCAGCTTCGGCTGGTCGTCGGTGGTCGTCGACGGGCATGACACTGCGGCACTTGCCGATGCTCTCGCTCCCCACCATACGAATACACCGCGCATGGTGGTCGCGCGAACGGTTGCGGGCCATGGCGTGTCGTTCATGGAAGGTCAGGTCGCCTGGCACTACTTACCGCTCAGTGATCAGCAGTACTACCTGGCGCTCCGCGAATTGGCGGCGGCGGCATGAGAAAAGCGGTTGTTCACGAACTCACGGAACTCGCGCGAGCCGACGAGCGGCTGGTGCTCCTCACCGGTGATCTCGGCTTCATGGTCATCGAGGAGTTCGCGGATACGCATCCCAAGCGCTTCATCAACATTGGCGTCGCCGAGGCGAACATGCTTGGTGTCGCCGCGGGTCTGGCTCTCGAAGGATTCCGGCCGTACTGCTACTCCATCGCGACCTTTGCATCACTGCGACCCTTCGAGCAGATGCGCAACGGCGCGCATCTGCATCAGCTGCAGGTACGCGTCATCGCGGTCGGCGGGGGCTTCGGTTACGGGACTGCGGGGATCACGCACCACGCGGTGGAGGACGTCGCCGTGATGCGCACGCTGCCGCACATGCGCGTGATTGCGCCGGCCGACGATCGTGATGCCGCGCTGGCCGTGCGCCTGCTCCACGACGAGGCCGGGCCGACGTATTTCCGGCTGGCCAAGGATTCGCGAGTGCTTGGGGCGCTGCCGGGAACCTTCAACTCGACCAGGCTGCAGGTCATCGGCGACGGGGAGATCCTGTTGCTGGCGCTCGGAACGATTGCCGACGAAGCGGTTCGCGCACAGGAGCTGCTCGCCGCGCGCGACATCCATGTTCGTGTTGCGATCGCGACCTGTCTTGCACCGACGCCGTCGGCGCACCTCGTGGAACTGCTGAGCGGTGCGCGCAGCGTCGTGACGCTCGAGGACCACGTGCTGCCGGGTGGTCTCGGCTCCCTGGTTGCAGAGGTCATCGCTGAGAACGGGATCGCGTGCGGCCTCCAGCGGCTCGGAGTCGAGGAGACCCATCACTCGACGCTCGGCTCGGAGGCGTTTCTCCGCCGTCGCGCCGGGCTCGACGCGGAGAGCGTTGCAGCGCGGCTCGCGACGCAAGTCCTTCGCCAATACCTCCGCGCCTCGTAGGACGATGCGGGCAAAGAAGCTGGACATGGCTGCTGTCGCGACCTCGATCATCCTTCCCGTCTACCACCAGGCGGCGGAGCTCTCCGAGATCGTCGACCGAGCCCATGCAGCGCTGTCGCCGCTCCCGGGCGTCGGTGAGATTCTCCTTGTCGCAAACGGTGGCGGTGATGCGACGCTCTCGACCGCCGCGGCGCTGGCGGAATCTGATCCGATGGTGCGGCTCGTGACCTCGCAGCAAGGATGGGGAGCGGCTGTCATCGCGGGCCTCCGCGCGGCGCGGGGCGAACTGCTCTGCTACACGAACTCAGCTCGCACGCAGTCGCGCGACCTCGAACTGGCGCTGCGATACGGTGCGGTGAATGCCGACGCCGTCGTGAAGGCGAGCCGAAAGCAACGCAGCCAGAAAGTGCGGCGTGTTGGTTCCGTGGTCTACAACTTCGAAGCGCGCTCGCTCTTCGGTCTCGCCGTCTGGGACGTCAACGGGACACCGAAAGCCTTTCACCGGCCCCTGCTTGAGCGTCTGCGGCTCACCGAACAGGGCGACCTCATCGACCTCGAACTCTGTGCGCTGTGCAAGATCCACAACATCCCGGTCGTCGAGATCCCCGTGTATGACACGACCCGCATCAACGGGAAGGCCACGACCAACGTGCGATCGGCGATGCGAATGTACTCGCAGGCGTTCGCGTTGCGGCGGCGTCTCTCGGTTGTCAGCACCCTCCGAACGGCCGATGCCGCAAGCTGACTCCCTCGCGTTGTTCGAGGAGGATGGACGCGCGCTCCGTGATCCCGCTCTGGTGATCCCGCTCCCGAGCGTCACACCATTTCACCCCGGGGAACGGCTCGCGCATCGCGTGCGCGGCGACTTCTGGGGAGTGCTTGCGAGGCTTGGCGTCCGGCTCCTCGTGACTCGCGAGTACGAGCACCTCCTGCTCTCGCTGGGCGTGAGCGCCGATGGTCGACCGGACGTGTCATGGCTCCCGCTGCCCCATCCGTCCGGCGTCGCGGTGGACCGGCGCACGGGCAACGTGACTGTGGCGCTCACGCGCAATCCCAATCAGCTGCTGGCGCTCACTTCGCGACGCAGCGCGGACGGCGAACACGCGCGCGGCGTGCTGTTACCGGCGCGCACGACGTTCCTCCCGGGGTCAACGTATCTGCACGACCTCGCCTATATCGGAGGCCGCCTGCACGCCGCCGCGGTCGGCAGGAATCTCGTTGCGGCGGTTGATGATAATGGCGCTCTCGTGCCGCGCTGGTGGCCGGCGATCATGGACAGGGACGGTGGCCCGGACACACGCCGGAACTGGCTGCAACTCAACTCCATCGCCGCAGGCGAGACCCTCGAGGAACTCGTTTTTCACGGCTTCAACGAACCGCCGGCTTCGCTTTCCGCCCGGGCATCTCCGATTTAAGTCCGACCGTCAAGGTGTCGTCTATTCGGGACGGACACGCGAGGTGATCGCCGCCGGTCTGACGCGCCCGCACTCGGCGAGGCTCGACGGCCGATCGCTGTGGGTCGACGACAGCGGGTATGGAACCGTCGGTGTCATCCAGGACACCATCTATGCACCGGTCCGTAAGCTCCCCGGTTGGACTCGCGGCCTGTCGATCCACGGGACTGTTGCGTTCGTCGGCACGTCGCGACTTCTCCCTGCGTTCGCACACTACGCACCCGGTGTCGATAAGGCGGTCTGCGGCATCCATGCGATCGACACGCGCACCGGCGAGCTGCTCGGCAGTATCACGTGGCCGATGGGAAACCAGATATTCGCAATCGAGTGGATACATGCGGAGCAGACGTCCGGCCTTCCGTACAATCGCGCTCGATCCGCGCAGACGGCACAGCTGCGCGATCTTTTCTACAACAACTCGAACTGGGAGTGAAGATGCCGAGCACTGACGGCACGAGACATCCGCTGGTGATGATCTCCGCGATGTATGAGAACGGGGGGAACACCACGCATCGATATCTCGATGGGCATCCCGAACTGCTGGTGTACCCGTTTGAATCGCAAATCGGCACCGCGCTCGTGCGGGATCGCTGGTCGGCGCTCTACCCGGTGAAGTATCGATGGCCGGTGTTTCGTCTCGGCGCGGACCTTGCCACACAGTTCGAGTCGATCATCGACGAGGAGTGCCGTGTGCGTGCGCGCACGCCGTTTGTGAGCAAGTTTCGCGAACATCCCTTTGGTCTCGATGACGGCGACCGCAAGCGGCGCTTCATCGCGATGCTCGAAGGCACCCAGCCATCACCGGGCAGCTTGATCGCAGCCTTCTTCGCTGCGACATTCGACGCGTGGACGGACCTCAACCGAAGTGGTCGCGAACACCTGATGGTCGGCTACAGCCCGATTTTCGGCGTGGACGCGGAGCGATTCCTCGAGGAGATGCCCGGCGGACATGTCCTCCATGTCGTGCGCAATCCGTGGTCCGCGTATGCCGAGACCAAGCGACGGCCCAAGCCACTCTCGCTCGCACACTACATCGAGGGTTGGGTGGTGGTGCAGATGCTCGTACTCGCCGCCCGCGCACGATTTGCGGATCGCATCACGATCATGCGATTCGAGGACCTCTGCACGGACCCAGCTGCCGCCCTCGCACCGGTGTGCGAGCGCATTGGCATCGATGCGGCGGAACTCGTGCTGACGCCGACCTGGAATGGCACCCCGCTCACCGAGGTGTATCCGTGGGGGACGATTCGGCGTCCGACGACTGAAGAGAACGAGCGTACTGCAGCCGAGTTGACGTCGTCAGAGGCCGCTGACGTCGCGCGACTCGCGCAACCGCTGCTCGAACTCGTTTGGCTACGTGGACGTCGGCGCAACGAGACGGGCCGCGCGCGGCTGAGCTCGTGCGAGCGCTTATCACGGGGGCGAGTGGGTTCATCGGCTGTGCATTGAGCACGCACCTCGTCGCCGCCGGTGAGGAGGTGCACGCTGTTCTCCGGCCGGAGTTGACGAGCTGGCGAAACGCTGCGCTGCAAGGGGCAACCGTCCATTACGGCAGCATTCTCGATGCCGACTGGCTGGACCAGACCGTGCGCGCGGTGCAGCCCGACGTCGTCTTTCACTGCGCCGCGCATGGTGCGTACTCGTTCCAGCGTGACTTTCGCACTATTGCCGCCACGAACATCGTCGGCACCACCAACATTCTGCACGCCGCTGCTGCCGCGGGCTGCGGGCGGCTCGTCAACTCCGGGACGTCTTCGGAGTACGGCGATTGCGATCACGCCCCGTCCGAATCAGAGACGCCACATCCCAACAGCGTCTACGCTGCAACCAAAGCCGCGGCGACCTGGCTCTGCTCCATGGGTGCAGAGTCGCTCGACCTCGAGGTCGTGACGCTCCGTCTCTACTCCGCGTATGGGCCATACGAGGACCCCCGCAGGTTGATGCCGGCTCTGTGTGCTCACGCCCTGCGAGGCGAACTCCCGCCACTCGCGGATCCGTGGATCGTGCGCGACTTCGTGTACATCGACGACGTCATCGATGCGTACGTCACGGCGGCGCGGGCGGCGCATCCGCAAGCGATCTACAACGTCGGCACCGGCGTGGAAACCTCGCTTGCCGTGCTTGTTGAACTGGTGCGTGATGCATTCGACCTCGACGTCGCGCCGGACTGGGGCGCATATCCAAATCGCGCCTGGGACGTGCGCTGCTGGCGAGCCGACGCGACGTCGATTGCGGAAGACCTTGGATGGGCGCCGCGACGCTCGCTTCCTGAAGGACTGCGCACGTTTGCCGGCTGGATCGCCGAACACGGTGACGTCTACGGGTGCCGCGCCGCCGGCTGAGGCTCGCGTCAGGCGGCAGGCAACGTCGCGATCGCCGGCTTTTCGATCGGATCTGCGCTGAGTCCTGCATACAGCACCAGCAGCAGACCGAGGGCGGCGCACACCAACCATGGCGCCCATCCGAGCGGAGGCTGCCAACGCGAATGTCCCAGGAACAGCAGCGACCCGCTGTTGACGGCGTACCGGTATTCGTTGGTCCACCAGAAAATCGCCAGGCAGGCCGCGGTGACGACAACCACAACCCCGGACACGAGTCGAAGCATCCGCTCGCCTCCCAGTGCGTGCGACTTCGTCGTGGCCATCCACCCCGACACGATCGGTATCCCGGCGAGCGGTGCCAGGAACCAGCGGCCCTGGATGATGCCCGCGTGACTCCCGAAGGCCAGGAATCCGGCGATCACCACCACCACCGCGACACAGATCGAGACGAGTGACGCCACTTCACGCCAGGCTCGGCGCCTGACTGCCACGGTCACACCGAGTGCCACCATCGCCGCCGCCATCAGTCCCCAGATCTGCGCCATGAGCGGAGAGGGCGCCGCCTCACCCCACCCGAACACCGCGATGGCGCGCGAAAGGATGAAGCCGATCGCCGACGGCGTCGCGTTTCCCGGAGTCGGTGCGAGCGACTGATACGCCGGCTGCACTGCCAGCTGCCAGCCGAGCGTTGCGATCCCGGCCACGACGCAGACGGCAACGACCGCGATCGCCATCTTCCCGCCGGCGCGGCACGCGGCCCACGACGCGCGCGGTCCGCGGTAGACGAGCACGACGAGCGTGATCAGCACCAGCCACACCGGTCCCGTGCTCCGAGCCAGGCCGCAGACGAGCCCCGCAGCGAGCGCAAGCCACCATGCGCCGCGGGGCGGGTTCCGCTCGCTCGCCGCAAGCAGCGCGACCCACCAGGCGATGCCCGCGGCTGACTCGGGACCGCTCGAATTGAGCCCTGACATGACCAGGATTGACGTCGGCGCGACGCAGAGGAGGATGAAGGCCACGGGGAGCGGTCCGGGCCGCGCACGAAGCGCAACGAGCAGCGCGCCGAGGAGGAGCAGCGCCGCGATGAGCGCGAACGTGAGCCGCCCCAGGAGCAGTGCCGCCACAGTTCCGCTCGCGGCTCGCATGACCAACCCCGCCGGAAGGTAGATGTATGGCGGATAGCTCCCGACCGAGCTCACAACTGCCTCCGTAGGGGTCGCGATCGGTGGGGTGCGCTGATTGAGGCATGAGGCCACCACCGCTTGGACCGTGCACCCGAGATACCGCGGATCAAGGGATGACGGGATCGTGTAGGACCGAGCCAGCTGCGCGAATGCCGGATAGCTGATGAGGATCCTGTTGATGGCCGGCAGCCAGTCGTCCATCGAGCGTGCCTCGTCGGTGGAAACCTTGACCCCGACCAGATCGAGGTGTCCCGCGGCGACCGCCTTGACGTACTGATCCGGCTCGTCGGAAACCGCGCCTGGGGGGTTCGCGCCGGCGAAGGAGATCAAGAAGAGCGTCAGCCCGAGCCCTGCCAGCCCAGCCCGGCGGGCCCCGATGGAGCGCAGCACCCGTGGTCCGGATCCCACGCGATCGCCCGGGTGGTGCACCGCCGCAGTCTAAAGGAGGGTCAGGCTCTAACATCAGGAAGTGATGGAAGCCACAGCCGCGCCGCCGACCGCGCGCAAGATCCGAATCCTCACCGCCAAGGTGGGCCTCGACGGGCATGACCGCGGCGTCAAGGTGATCTCTCGCGCGCTGCGCGATGCCGGCGTCGAGGTGATCTACACGGGCCTCCATCAGACGCCCGCGATGGTTGTCGAAGCGGCGATCCAGGAGGATGTGGACGGCATCGGCATCAGCCTCCTGAGCGGCGCCCACATGACGCTCTTCCCCGAGATCATCCGGCTCCTCAAGGAGCGTGACGCCTCGGACATCGTCGTCTTTGGCGGCGGGATCATCCCCAACTCCGACGTGACAGCTCTCGAGCAGCTCGGCGTCGACAAAGTGTTCACCCCCGGAACCTCGCTCGACGAGGCCGTCTCCTACGTCAAGGAGCGATTCGGCGCGGGGGCGGCGGCCTGACCCCGGGGCTGCTCTGTCTCGCCGCGGCGACCGCCCGAGCAGGGCGCTTCGTCAATGACCCGGAGGACACGAGCGCAGGCATCTCGCCACCGCATCCGGCATTCGCGACGTTCCGCAAGATGTCGTACGTCTGGGTTGATGGTCAGGCGTTCGAGCCGATCGGCGACAGCCTCGACATCTGGCTGAGCTTCCTGCGCGGCAACGGCGCGCGCCAGGTGTGGCTGGATGTCAGTGGTGGCGACGAGGTCTGCCGGATTACCCGTCGCGACGGTGATGAGACATGGCGAACCGTCTGGAACGGCGGCATCTTCATGCTCCACGGCAGCGAGGAGACAGGGGCGCCGAGGCGCCGGGAGACCGACGTGCCCGGCCTGGCACAGCGGCTCCACGACGCAGTGCATGCCGAGATCGAAGCCGGGGCTGCCGATGTTCGCCGCGCCTCGCTGGAGCGTGCGCTCACCATCCTCGCGTCGCCTGCCGACGGCGAAGAGCTCTCCGACGTCGCCTGGCCGTATTTCGTGCTCCCGGACCGCAGTCCGGTCGCCGCCCGGCGGCTCATCGCCGCCGCTGCCGCAGCCTGGCCGGAGACTGCCGCTGTGGCCGATCCCGATGCGAAACCGGTGCGCGGGACGGGATGCGTCGACACCGCCCTCGAAGCCATTGCGGCCGCCGTGAATTCGGCGGCGACGGCAGAGCCGGTAGAGTAGCCAGGCAGATATGGCAACGTCCCTCGAGCTCAGCGCAACCGTCAGGTCCGAGACCGGGCGCCACGTGCACGCCGTCCGGCGTCGCGGCGACGTGCCCGCAGTCCTTTACGGACACAACGTCGAGCCGCAGGACCTCTCGATCGAGGCTCGCAGCCTGAAGCGCGTCTGGCACCAGGCTGGACACAGCCACCTGGTCGATCTCGCAGTTGCCGGGGGACATGTCCGCAAGGTGCTCATCCGGGAGTTGCAGGTCAGCCCCCGCACCACCGAGCTCATGCACGTCGACCTCTTTGCGGTGAACCTGCGCGAGAAGCTGACGGTCGAGATCCCGCTCATCCCGATCGGCGAGTCCCCGGCCGTCTCCGAGTTCAAGCTCGGCGTCCTTCAGCAGATCATCACGTCGGTCAACGTCGAGTGCCTCCCGGGTGACATCCCGGCGCTGCTCAACGTCGACATCTCCGGCCTGGTCGAGGTCGACCAGGGCATCCGCCTCGGCGAAGTGCCGCTCCCCGAGCGGGTCACGCTCGCAACCGGTGTCGATCCCGACGAGCTCGTCCTCAAGGTTGCGCAGGTGCGCGTCAGCGCCGAGGCCGAAGAGGCTGAGGTGGCCGCCGAGACCGAGGCCGCCGAGGGTGCCGAGACCGCGGACGACGACGCCGGGTCGTCCTAGCGGCTTCGCCCCGATCCTGACGCCGGCGTCGCCGTGATCGCCAGTACCCCGACGTGCGACCCGAGCAACTGGTTCGATTTCGTCTGCCGCGCGATCCAGGCACCCGACTCCAGCGGACTGGTCGGCCCGCTCGTCGAGCACCTCCTCAGCGCCATCGGGATCTTCGTCGCGATCTATCTCTTCGGCCGCCTGGTCCGCATGATCGTGCTCTGGACGATGCGGCGGAGCAAGGCCGATCGCCAGGTTCGCACGCTCGTCCGCAATCTCATCACGGCCACGACGTACGTGGTGGCGGTGATCAGTGCGCTCGTCGTCTACGGCGTCAACGTCGCCGTGATCCTGACGGCCGCCGGCGTCGGGACGGTCGCGATCGGTCTTGCGTTTCAGGACCTGCTCCGCAACGTGCTTGCGGGGATCTGGTTGCTGCTCGAGCAGCCGTTCAAACTCGGCGACACGATTACGGTCGCAGATCAAACGGGTACCGTGCAGAACATCACGCTCCGGACCACAACACTGCGCACCGGCACCGGCGAACTGGCGATCCTGCCGAACCTCACCGTCTTCACCGGGACGGTGATCAACAAGACCCACTACGACACGCGGCGACTCACCGTCGGCGTGCGCATTCCAGCCGACACCGACCTCACCGATCTGATGCGTCGCGCGCGTGCGGCCGTCGAAACCGTGCCAGGCATCGAGCCGCAACCAGCGATCGTGTTCGAGCCGACGCTTGATGGCGAAGTCCCTTTGCTGCAATGCCATTTCTGGGTGGACCGGCGCGAGCAGGACCTCGACGCAGTGACGGCGGCCGTGGCGGAAACGCTGTGGCCGGTAGTCGAGGCCGGCCCTGACACGGAAGCGCACACCGCGGATCTGGAAGGCAAGTCGTCGTAGTGGACGACACCTCGCGTCAACACTTCGCAGCGCGTCGTTGTCGTGCGTCACGGCGAGACTGAATGGAGCCGCATCCAGCGCCACACCGGTCGGAGCGATCTGCCGCTCACCGCCACGGGGCGCGAACAGGCCGAGCAGCCTGATCACAAAACTCGCAGGCCTGGAGTTCGCCGCGGTTTTCGTGAGCCCGTTACGCCGCGCGCGCGAGACATGCGAGATCGCCGGTTTCGCCGACCGCGCAGTCGTCGATCCCGACCTCATCGAGTGGGATTACGGCGCGTACGAAGGACTCACGAGCAGCGAGATTCAAGTGGAGACGACCGGGTTGGACGCTCTTCCGTGACGGTGTCATCGGCGGCGAGACCATCGACGACGTCGCCGCGCGTGCGGCCCGCGTGATCACCCGCGTCCGCACGTGTGGACGGAGACGTGCTGCTGTTCGGCCACGGGCATCAGTTGCGGATTACAACAGCGCTTATGGCTCGACTTTCCAGCGTTCGCGGCACAACGCCTGCAACTCGCCACCGCTTCGCCGTCGACGCTCGGTTACGAGCACGACTGGACAGCACTACTGAGCTGGAATGGCTGAGGTTCCAGCCGGCACAACGGGAGTAAGGCGGCAGGGGACGGGCCGGCGCCCAGCGAATTTGACCGCTCCCGAGAGAGCGCGACAATCTGCTTGCGCGAACGAGGGAGCGGGCAAGCTGAGCCAGGTGCCGGCCCGTCCCCTGCCGCCAGCACCACAGAGCGTCCGAGCGAGGGGACCTCACCTGGAACCCGCACTAGGCCTGCAGGCTGTTGATCTTCGTTCGCCAGAAGACGAGGCGACGCTCGAAACGGAGTGCTTCTGCGCTGAGCGCGACCAGGTCGGTTTGCTGCACTTCGGCGCTCGCGTCCGGGTCCATCGTGACGACGTGTTTCTCGGTGGTGGCGAGGACTGAGCGCTTGAACTCGAGAAGTTCCGTGTAGACCTTGACCCAGTGGACGGCGTCGTCGATGTGACGCGTGTCCTCATCCTCGCCGGCGAGGAGCCGATCGGGCTGGACCTGATCAAGAGCCGCTTGCTCCTTCTCCGTCTGGGACTTCTTCTTCGGGTCAGCAGTCATCTCAGTTCCAGTTGGTGGCATCGGTGTTCCCTCAGCCCGCCGGTGGCGGGCCGCCTGCAATTATAACAGTATCGCTATAACTTATTATCCGTTCCACGCTATAAGGCGACAGGGCGCGGCATCGCCAACGAGGAATGGGTCCAGCGTTGGCCAGCCGGGTGTCGACGTGCGAGCCATTGTGTCCCGCGGACGCGAGGACTAAATGCGGACGTGCTCCAGGTCGATGTCTGTGAGCTCAGATGGGCGCGGGATGCCGTGCGCGTCCAGGAGTTGCAGACATTGATGACATAACGCGCGCCGGCGATGTTGAGGCCGTGCTGTCGCGTCAGCCGCTGAATCGCTGTCAAGCGTGAGGATGTCTCGCTGGGTATAGCGACGCCGGTTCGTTGCTGTGCGAGCGGGAACGCCGAGGCCCATGCTCTCGTACATCATCAGCGTGCGCGGATGGGACGAGAGGATTTCCGCCGCGACACTGATCGTGTAGAGCGGTTTATCCAGGTCGAGCATCCGGTGCGTCGTTGGAGTCAGCGTCTCAAGCGCCATGGCACTCTCCACGTGCACGATCACGCGCAGCCTGGACTCGTTCGATCAATGCCCCGGTCTTCATCTGCCGATTCTAGTCAGGTGCACCCGAAATGGGGCGCCGGGGCGCGCGATTGTGATGCAGCGTCATACGGGGAAAGGCGATGTGATGGCGCTTGGGGAGCGTGATGTGATGGCTATCACGTTCGCTGACAGCAACGGGGACCGCCGGCGGTCGAGATCTGCGGCGCCTGGCCGTCGCCGGGCGGTAGCTGGGGAGGGGTGACTTGCCAAGGGCGGTACATGAAGCCATCATTCTTCATGATAGATCCGCTATAAGTTTAGGGAGGCAGGTTCCATGGCTCAGAGGCAGGTGGCACGACGGGGCGGAGGCCGGCGACAGCCGGCGGCCGGGATCGGGGTCTGACCGTGGCAGCGTTGCTCATATTTCTGCTGCTCGTCGCGCTCCTCTTCGGACTCGGCGCGGCGGTGCACGCGCTGTGGTGGATCGCGATCATCGCGCTGATCGTGTGGGTGATCGGGTTCGCATTCCGGCCGCGCGGTGGCCGTTGGTACTACTGGTAGATCACACCTCGTGAGCGACGGAAGGGCCACCGGGCTGTGCATCAGCGGCCCGGTCGGCCCGACCGTTGATTCGTCCTGGGAGACGTGACCGCCGGTCCGCTTGCGGGCGGGACAACGTAGGATCGGTGGGCGATGCGCACGCTTTTCACGGCCGAAGGCCACAACGCCGCGGCCGCCCCGGACGCGATCGACAAGCTCATCAACGTTTCGCATGAAACGTTCTGGCTTGATATCCAGGCGCCGGACGATGACGACTACCGGCTGCTGAGTGACACCTTCAAGTTTCATCAACTCACGATCGAGGACGTCAAGCACCAGAACCAGCGTCCGAAGCTGGATGGGTACGACGGATACGTCTTCGCCGTCGTCTTCGTGATCGCGCTCAACGGCGAGGAGGTCTCGTTCCGCGAGCATCACCTCTATATCGCTCCCACCTACCTCGTGACGGTGCACCTCGAGCCGGAGCCGTCATTCGATCAGCTCAACGCGCGGATTGCCGAATCGCCGCAGAGCGCGTGCCGGAAATCTTCGTTTCTGACGTACCTCGTCATGGACGCGCTCGTGGACACCACATTCACCGCGTTGGAGACACTCGACGAAGCGGTCGACAAGCTCCAGGATGCAGTGCTCGAGAACGCGACCAATTCGCAGCTGGCGTTGCTCCAGGAGATGAAGCATTCGGCCGTCGAGATGCGACGCATTCTCGGCGCACAACGCGACATGTTCCAGCGACTGGTGACGCTCTCGCTCGAGCTGGACCGCGAGACGACGGCGTACTACCGCGACGTCTACGACCACATCATCCGTCAGTACGAGACGGTCAACTCGTTGCGCGACCTGCTGACCGGCGCCATGGATGTGTATCTCTCCACCGTCTCGAACCGGCTCAACATGACCGTGAAAGCACTCACGGTTGTCGCGAGCCTCTTCCTGCCATTGACGTTTCTCACCGGGTTCTTCGGGATGAACTTCGGCTGGCTGGTGTCACGGATCGGCAGTCGTCTACGCCTTCGGCATCGGGCTTGCGATCATGGCCATCTCGATCATCACGCAGCTGTACTTCTTCCGCCGCCGCGGGTGGATCTGAGCCTCCGGCACTACCCGTAAATGTCGGACGGCGCGACCGTGCGCGCCATCCAGCGTGCGGGATCAGCGGCGTTCCAGCCGAGTCGTTGGTAGATGCCGTGCGCATCGCGAGTGCCGAGTTGCCACGAGCGGAGTCCCGCGAGATCGGGATGATCGACGACGCACTGCACCAGCCAGAGTCCAAGTCCGAGGCCGCGGTGTTCGGGCAGCACGAACACATCAGCGAGATAGCCATACGTCGCGTAGTCGGTGACGACGCGGCAGAATCCCGCCTGGTCGCCTGCGGGTGTGTACAGCCCGAAGCACAGCGAGTTGCTCAGCGCCCTTTCCATGACGTCGCGCGGAATCCCGGTGGACCAGTACGCGTGGCGCGAGAGGAACTCGTAGACCCAGTCCGACATCGATGCGCGTGCGATCCGTGGACACGGTGTACTCGAGGTGATGCCACTCGTCGATGCCGGGTGGGCTGTCCCCTCGCGCAGCGGCAATGAGCCGCGCAATGCGCGCGGGCAACGCCAGCGCCGTTGCCATCCCCGGCTCGAGCGGCTCAGCCGTCACCACCGCCGACACTGGGATCGGCCCGTACACATGCGGGAATGCCTCCTCGCCCGCGACCGTCGCCTCGTAATGCACGGGCGCGCCGATGGCATCCTCATCGATCAGCAACAGGACCAGATCCTCGATGCCGGCGTAGAGCGTTCGCCACGGAATGCGCACCTGCCGCCCAGTCGAGCAGTGAATGAACGGCGGGGATTCGTAGATGCCACCGATCAGCGCGGCTCGCCATGTCTCGCCGCGAGCGATGTGCAGGATCATCAGGTGCTGTATACCTGATCGACGTCAGGCAGGTGAAGTGCGGGCGTTACTTGACGAGAAGGAGAACAACGATGCGGGTGAAAGGCGTGAGTTGGGTCGGAGTCAAGACGGATCAGTACGTTGCGATGACGACGTTCTTCCGCGACGTCATTGGGCTGGAGGCCGTCGCGGAGCGGGATGATTTCCTGGTGTTCCGAACGCCAGACGGGGATCAGGTGGAGATCTTCGGACCGAACGGGCCCGATCCGGTCGAGCAATTCGAGCACGACCAGGTTGTCGCGGGCCTGCTGGTGGACGACATCGACGGGGCGATCGCCGAACTGCGAGACGCGGGCATCGAGCTGATCGGAGCGGCCAACACCGGCGGAGGCTATACGTGGCAGCACTTTCGGGCACCTGACGGCAAAGTGTTCGAAATCTGCAACGACCCGCAACACTGAGGCGGTCGTTACCCCGCGCGAGGCGTTGCGCTCAGGCTGACGGAATCAGTTCGACGCGAGCCACGACTCGGTGAAGCCCGCACCGCTGAGCAGTGACCCGGCAATCGCCTGGCGTCCGTGGATACCCGTCATGACAACGGGGAAGTTGACGAATCCCGAGATGCCCTTGGTCTGCCGGTTGATGCTCACGCTCGCCAGCGAGGCCGCGAACTTCAACGAGCTCCACGGCGGGAGCGATGCGCTGGCTGCGCCGTACGTTGGCGACTCCGCGATCCATTCCGCCGACGAACGCTTGCAGGTCGCGCCGCTGGCGCAGCGTGCGTTGACCGTGGACGTTGCGCCCGAGGTGATGTCCTGACGGTGATCGTGAAGATGCCGTTCAGGTAGTGCACCGACGCCGCGATCGAATCGCCGGGCCGCACCGAGAACACTTGCGTGATGTGGTTTGTCGGAAACATCTCCCACCATGCGGTGTAGACGGCAGTGGTTCCGGAGCAATACGCCTCGACGCCGGCCTGTTCGACCGTCTTGGAGTACCAACCGTCGAGGCCGACCCAGAAGACTGCAGCCTGCGGCGCGGTTGTCTTCGCGCACGCGACGGGTGGAACTTTCCACGTTGCGCTGACATCCGTCAACGGCGTGCCCGGTGCCACGACGTAGCCCGACCATGTCGCTGACGACTGGGCTGGACCTGCGGATCCTGAAGTCCCGGCTGAAGGTGCTCGCAGTCACCACTGGCGCAGCGTGCGTTGGCGCTGCCGTCGCGGCGGATATCGATGCGAGTGCCAGTCCCGTGCCCACGACGACGGCGACGGTCACCGCCTTCGAGTGCCGCGTGGTGACGCGTCCAACAGTCCGATCAGGTCGACTGATCATGGACCTCAATGCGAGGCGAACGCGCGCATGCGACGTCCTGCTGCAACGGACACGCCACCGCCGATCACCATGAGCGCCGGGACCATGAAGCCGATGCCGCCCGATCCGGTATCCGGAATCGGGACCGGTCCGGACGTTGAGCCGCCTGTGCCAGGTCCGCCCGCGCCACCGGATCCACCACTACCGCCAGATCCGCCGCCGCCACCCGAGCCGCCGCCGCCACCGGATCCGCCGCCACCCGAACCGACGGTGCACGTGCCGACCGGCGGCGTGATGTTATTGGCGTCAAGGGTGAGCGCGCCGTTGCGTGCCATCGCGCGACCGCTGATGATGCTTGGCGCCGGTCACCATCGTGATGCTGGTGAGCGCCATGAGCGTTCCCTGAAAGTGTGTCGCCGAGCCAAGTGTGGCCGAGCTGCCGACCTGCCAGAACACGCCGCACGCCTGCGCGCCGTTGGTGGTGAGCACCACCGAGTTGCTCGCCGTCGTCAGCGTGCTGCCGATCTGGAAGATGTACACGCCGTTGCCGCTGAGCGTCAGCGGCCCGGTCAGCTGTGCGGAGCTGTCGAACTTGTAGACGCCCGGCGTCAGATTCTGGCCACCGAGGTTCAGACCGGTCATGTCGGTCGTCACAGGCGCATTGGCTGCTTCCGTGTACGCGGTGGAGAGGTCGTTCTTGGCCTGCAGCGCAACGGCATCACTGATGTGCTTGACGCCGGTGACAGTTCCTGGCGGGAATCCGGTCACTGAAGAGCCGGGGTCCAATCCGAGGTTGCCGGTGATCACGCTCGGTCCGGTATTGGTGATCGTCGAACCTGCGAGCACGGTGAAGTTGAGTGCGGTCCCGAGGCTCGGGGCCGTCGCTGCGAACGCATCGAGGGGCGAGAGAGCCACGAGGGCGCCGGTGAAGAGGACGATGGGGAGCACGAGGGGGAGACGTTTGAACATGGCCCCACCATGGGCCGATGGCGGATCAACGCGCGCCGAACTGCGGGTTGCGACCCTGCCCGCCGTGATGCGTTGCATCCGCTGTCGCATAGATAACGAATAGGCGCGCGCTCGCGCGCATTGGTGCAGGGCTCCGAAATTCGTCACTCATGACGAAGTTGTGCGCCTCCGTTGCAGCGTGCCAGACCGCAGAGTCTCGTCGCGATCTCCGGCTGGTGCGGCGACGGGTCGCGAGTGCCATCGGAGACAATCCCGTCATGGTTGGAGCTCCGGGCGACGAGGCATCGTGACCACCAATCGCCTGGCGGTCGCCGTGCTGTCCGGCGGGTTGGACTCGACGACGATGGCCTACTCGCTGCGTGCCCAGGGATACTCGCTCGCTGCCATTTCGTTCGATTACGGACAGCGGCATCGCAAGGAACTGGAGTTCGCTGAAGCGGATCTCGTCGGATCTCGGCGCATCATGGACTCTCATCGACCTGCACGCGGCAGGGCTGGCCAAATCCTCGGCGGGTCCGCACTCACCGACGACGCGATCCCCGTTCCCGACGGCCACTACGCCGACGAGAGCATGCGGATCACCGTGGTGCCGAACCGCAACGCCATCATGCTCAGCATCGCGTGCGCGCTCGCGGTCACACGCGAGGCTGAGGCTGTCGCATTCGGTGCGCACACCGGCGACCACTTCATCTATCCCGACTGCCGGCCGGAATTCGTTCGAGCATTCGCGACGATGGTCAATCTCGCCGTCGAGGGTCTCGCGAGCATCGAGATCGTGACGCCATTTCTCTCGATGACCAAGACCGACATCGTCACGCTGGGGAACGAGCTGCACGTGCCATTCGAACGAACGTGGTCCTGCTACAAGGGCGGCGCAGTCCATTGCGGGACGTGCGGGACCTGCTATGAGCGGCGTGAGGCATTCGCGCTCGCGCATGTGGTGGACCCGACGACGTATGAGAGCGAGGCGCTCGCGAAGTAGGGCGCGCGGCGCGCATGTGATCAAGGGATCGTGACGCCAGCGCAACTTGACCCGAACTGCCGCACAGGGGTACAGTCGAAGAGTAGCCAGTTCGCACCTCGTTCGGTGAGGCGGCTGCTCGGACAAAGGCCACTGACCCCACCCGTGGAGACACGCTTCGGGTCAGGACAGATTTCCCCGGATGAAGGGGTAACCCAAAGTGGCTGGCCCGCGAGGGTCTTACGCCGGGCAGTGGCCAAAGCTCTGACGAGAAGGGGTGCAAGGATCGAAGTGATCCCGGAGCCTGGTGGCCCGCCAGGCGTCACCCCTACAGCGGTGCCGCTGGGAATCCCGGGTGTCTCGGAGGCAGCTATGGACGCCGACAGTAGTCCGGCGCGGTCTCTCTCCGCGCATGTCAAGGGGTTTCCAGCAATCGACTGAGTAGCGGTGCCTCCGTGCGTGCGCGGTTCTCCAAGCACGCTCACCTCGCCATCGCGAGGCGTGGAGGTATAGCTCATGACGCACGATGCCCTGACTGCCGCTCCGCCCGGTCAGTCCGCGGTTCTTGACGATGCGCATGTCGGTGACATCACCGGCGCGTTCGGCACCATTCGTCACGACGATACGCATGCCCGGCGTTCGTGGAAGCGCCGGATGCTGGCGTTGCTGGCCATCATGGGTCCCGGTCTCATCGTGATGGTCGGCGACAACGACGCCGGCGGCGTCGCCACCTATACGCAGGCGGGACAGAACTTCGGAACGTCGCTGCTCTGGACGTTGCCGCTGCTCATCCCCGTGCTGATCGTCAACCAGGAGATGGTCGTCCGGCTCGGGGCCGTGACCGGCGTGGGTCACGCGCGCCTCATCTTCGAGCGCTTCGGCAGGTTCTGGGGCGCGTTCTCGGTCGGCGACCTGTTCATCCTCAACTTCCTCACCATCGTCACCGAGTTCATCGGGATCAGCCTGGCAGCGTCGTATTTCGACATCAGCCCCGATATCGTTGTCCCGCTCGCGGCGGTGGGCCTCGTCGCGATGACCGTCACGGGGAGCTTTCGCCGCTGGGAGCGCTGTATGTATGTCTTCATCGCGCTCAACTTTCTTGCCGTCCCGCTGATCTTCATGGTGCATCCCAACGCCGGGCAGATCATTCACGACACGTTCGTGCCCGCACATCACTGGTGGTGTCGCGTCCGATGCCGTGCTGCTGATCGTGGCCATCGTCGGCACCACGGTCGCCCCGTGGCAGTTGTTCTTTCAGCAGTCGAACATCATCGACAAGCGCATCACCCCGCGCTGGATCCCGTACGAGCGCGCAGACACGGTGATCGGCTCTGTCGTGGTGATTGTCGGAGCCGGCGCGCTGATGGTCGCGGCCGCGTTTGCCTTCAAGGGGACAAGCTTCGCCGGTCATTTCACCGATGCGGGCGGCGTCGCGGCAGGGTTCCGCGGGACTGTTGGCGGAGTGGCCGGCGCGATCTTCGCCATCGTGCTGCTCAACGCGTCGATCATCGGAGCGTCGGCGGTGACGCTCGCCACCTCCTACGCATGCGGCGATGTGTTTCGCATCAAGCACTCGCTCCACCGCGGCGTCTCCGACGCGAAGCTGTTCTACGCGGTGTTCGCCGGTCTCGTGGCGCTCGCGGCGGGCGTCGTGCTCATCCCGGGCGCACCGCTTGGCGTCATCACCACCGCAGTGCAGGCGCTGGCGGGTGTGCTGCTGCCGAGCGCTACCGTCTTTCTGCTTCTGCTCTGCAACGACAAGGACGTCCTCGGGCCATGGATCAACGCGCCGTGGCTCAACGGTCTTGCGTCGGTCATCGTCGCCGTGCTCCTGATGCTGTCAGGGATTCTCGTGGTGAACACGCTCTTCCCTGCCTTCGACATCATCCTGCTGCTGCCGTGGCTCGGCGCTGCACTCGGTGCTATGGTCGTGGGCGTTGTCGGCGGTTGTGCTGTTCAGCCGCGGCGGAAATGTCGAGCACGCGGCGCGGCAGAATCGTTCGACATGGCGAATGCCGCAACTCACCCTGCTCGATCGTCCGGTCTGGTCCCGCGGGCGGCTTGTGGGGATGTATGCGCTGCGCGGCTACCTGGTGATCGCTGTGTTGCTGCTCATCGTCAAGGCCGTGGAACTCGGGCTCGGGCGCTGAACGCAGTCCGCTGCGCGGTTCAGGCCGATGTCCCGGTAAAGACGAAGCGCTCGTGATGCGCCGGGAACCAGGACGGCGGCATGGGGTGCTTCGCGCGCCACCGCGGTGACGAGTGCTCCCGGATCCCCGGGATTGCCGGCGAACATGTCGTAGTGCATCGGCACGACAGCTGGAATATGCGCCTGCGCAACGAGTGACGCGGCCTCGTCGGGTGACAGGTTGCCCACGATGTCGACGGCTTCGCGTTCGGCGTCCCGGCCGTTGATCGGCAGGAGCGCGAGTTGCACGCCGTGGCTCGCGAGACGTGAAGCCTGGTCGTCATACAGGATCGTGTCGCCGGCGTGATACACGACAACTCCTTCCTCGCTGAGGACATAGCCGAGATACCGCACCTTCCCATCGGAGAGTTCGGTCCCGAAGTTGTATGCATCACTGACGTGCACGCCATGCCGCGCCGGCACCGAGTTGATCCTCAGTCCGCCGTGCACAACGACCTCGTCCGGTTGCACACCACGAATCCGTTCGGATGCGATGCCTGCGTCGAGGACCTGGTCGACGATCGGGAGCGGGACGACAACGAGCATCCGCGGGTGCAACTCGAGAAGGCGCAGGATGGCCGGCAGGTCGAGGTGATCCCAGTGCTCGTGCGTCGCGGCCACGAGGTCGATGCTCCCAAGCGACTCGAGCGCTGCGGCGCCGCACAAGCCGCTCACCACGATCGCTGAGAAACGGATCGACCAGCACGTTGGCAGACGGGAAACGCAGCAGGAAACCGCTCTGTCCAAGCCACGTCAGTTCGACTGTTCCCGCAAGGACCGGAGACGTCATCGGTGCGTCAATCGCCGTGTCCTCTGGCGGCAGTGCATCAAGCGGCAAGTATGAACGGCCGACGGGTGCCGCTCGAGAGCAGGTTGACATGCCACTCTCGGTAAGTTGTAGCTTACGGTGCGTGACCACTTACCAACTTGCCGGGTGGTCCATCCTCGGCGACCCCACCAGGCGGACCATCTTCGAGCGCCTGACCAAACGCCCGTCCGCGGTCGGCGATCTCGCCGTTGGACTGCCGGTCAGCCGGCCGGCCGTCTCGCAGCATCTCAAGGTGCTCAAGGACGCCGGGTTGGTGGTCGATCAGCACGCCGGCAATCGCCGCATCTACGCGATCAATCCAGCCGGTCTCGCCGAGCTGCGCGCAGAGCTCGACCGGTTCTGGGCCAGCGCCATGACTGCTTACAAAGCCGCCGCCGAACAACCAGAGGAGGACGATCACATGACCATCCAGGCAGGAGCAACGAGCGTGCGCCACGAGGTCGTCGTGAACGTGCCGATCGAGCGCGCATTCTCGGTCTTCACCAAGGACTTCGGGAAGTTCAAGCCACCGGATCACAACCTGCTCGAGGTCCCTATCGCGGAGACGGTGTTCGAGTTGCACGCCGGTGGCAGCGTCTACGACAAGGGCGTCGACGGCAGCGAGAGTCACTTCGCGCGCGTGCTCGTGTACGAGCCGCCCCACCGAGTCGTGATCAGCTGGGATATCAGCGCGCAATGGGTCATCGAGACCGATCACACGAAGTCGAGCGAGGTCGAGGTGCGATTCATCGCCGAGGCTGCTGACCGCACACGAGTAGAGCTCGAACACCGGAACATCGAACGTCACGGCGACGGGTGGGATTCCATTCGTGACGGCGTCGACGGCGAGAACGGTTGGCCGTTGTATCTCAGCCGGTACGTCGCATACCTGGCCACGTAACTGCGATTTCGACCTGCCGGTTGAGCAGATCAGTGACACTCGCAGCGTGCAGCGTCGTTGACGATCAGCCGGCAGGCCCCGGCGGACTCGCCGGTCATCGCGACCAGCGCTGACGCACTGGCTGCGTGCTTGGTCCGACATGGTTATCGAGCCAGTCCGTCAGCCCTGCCGCGGCGCGCCACGTACCGGCAACGTGCTCGAGTGCGGCGTCGCGGTCGATGCCGGATTCGCCGGTCAACAGGCGCCCTGCAAGCAACGATCTGCTCTTCAGGAGATCGGCTCGCGGATGATCGCGTGGGTATCCCCGCGGCACGGAGACAAGACTGTCAAAGATCAGCTCGAGGCCGGCATCCCGAGCCGTGGCCAGCGTTTCCACGAGGCGCGTCCCGCACTCATCGTCGACCACAGCCTCGCGGAAGCGAGTCAGCTGGTCGGATGCCAGCCGGTGGTATCCAGTACCTGCGTAGAGGCCGCGTGCGGAGATGTCGGCGTAGAGCCGAGCGCTGATCGGCGTATCAAAATCGAGAGCACCATAGGTTCGTGTTTTGTATGGAACTGCGGGGGAGAACCGCATGTCGTTCTGCTGACGGAACACCCGCATGGTGCCGCCGGAGGTAGCCCGCAACTCCCGCAACATCGACATCATCGCGCCGCGAACTTCGATCTCATACCGGTCACGCGTTGCCGTGAAGTAGTCGCGGGTGTTGTCGCGCTCGAGGCCCGCAAACCACTCGAAGGTCCACGCCGTGAACCCGGAGAATACGGGCTCCGTGATGATGGATTTGCCGTCAGATTGAGACTCTTTTGTTTGCACAGCGCCAAGGGTGATGGCCGGTCCAGGTCAAGGCACGGACAACGCCGCCGCTTTCAGGTCCTTCGCGGTGCGTTCGAACATCGCCCCGAAGTTCGGAAGCGACTTTGCTGCCAGCGGCACCAGCAGGCCGTGAAAGACCTCAGTGATGGTGACCTCGGTCCCACCATGAGGTCCTGGGGACAGCCGGTACGTCCGGTTGCTCACCAGGAGCGGCCACCAACTCAGCCGCCAGACCATCAACTTCGGCTGGTCGTATGTGACGACCCTCGGGCTGAACGTCTGCCGGGGAGCTTCGGGCACCTTGAACGAGACACGCTTGCCGAGGGCGATCGTGCCCTCGATGCTCGTGACGGTCGAGTTCCACTTCGACTGCGCCTCGACATCTGCGAGAAGGTTCCAGAGCGTCGTCTCTGACGCTGCGATCGTCCTGGTCACGGAGAACGCGAGTCGAAACGTCGTTCGTGTCGTCGTGGCCTTTCCGTCCTGTAATGCCGGCGCCATCTCGTCCCCAATTGACACGCATTCGTGGCTCGAGCAATCGTAGCGGCGTCGTGGCTGGTTGCGCGCCTCCCCGGGTGTTGGAGAGCGGGTCCGAGGCCGCACAATGGATGCAGACGATGAGTCGCGCACCGCGACACCACCGATTCGCTTCGACGCCACGCTCGATGTGGTCGAGAAGTCGACCATCGTGCGGTTGCCCACGAAAGCGAGCAAGGAACTGCCGTCGCGCGGACAGGTGGCTGTACGGGGAAGCATCAACGGCCGCGCCTTTCACACCGTGGTGGAGCCCGACGGGAATTTTGGTCACTGGATAAAACTCGACCGAAAGCTGCAGAGGGCCGCCGCCGTCAGCCCGGGGGATTCCGCGACGCTCGAAGTTGAGCCGCTCAACGACTGGCCGGAGCCGGACGTGCCGAAGGATCTCGAGGCAGCGCTGGCAGCCGCACCTCAGGAGATCCAGGAGATGTGGGAAGACATCACCCCGATGGCGCGCTGGGAGTGGGTTCGCTGGGTCAACGCGACCGCAAACGCCGATACGCGCACACGACGGGTCGAGGTGACGATCTCGAAGATGCAAAACGGGAAGCGGCGGCCTTGCTGCTTCAACCTCGCCGCGTGCACCGATCCGAGCCTGTCGAAGAACGGCAAGCTGATTGGATCAGCCGCGCCATAGGCGAGCGGTGCGACGTAGCCGTTGCTACTTCAGGTCTCGGATCACACCCGCAAGCGTTCGCACCGCGCTCCTCAACACCGGCTCATCTGATGAGCCGAATCCGATGAGCAAGCCGGGTCGCGCCTCGGGACCCATGTAGCAACTCGAGAGCGGCGCCGGATGAATGCCACGCGATGCAGCTCGGCGGACCACCTCGTGATCGTCGATGCCGTCGCGTAGGAAGGCCACCACATGAAGGCCGGAGTCGGTGTTCCCGATCGTGAGCACGTCGGCGGCATCCTGCTGTAATGCGTCCAGGAGCGCATCGCGGCGCCCCACGTAGACGGCTCGCATCCGGCGCAGGTGGCGCGCGAATTGACCGTCGCGAAGAAAGTCGTTGACCACGAGCTGGGGGAGAGTCGGTGACAGGATGTCCAGCGCCGTTCGGATCCGAATGAATGTGTCGACCAGCTGGCGGGGAACAACCATGTAGCCGAGGCGCAACGCGGGGTAGATGACCTTGCTGAATGTGCCGAGGTAGATGACACGATTGTCTGAATCCATTCCCTGCAAAGAGCCCACCGGCCGGCTCGCGTACCGGAACTCGCTGTCGTAGTCGTCTTCGAGGATCCACGCATTGGCTCTCGCTGCCCAGCGGAGAAGTTCGAGCCGGCGCGCCAACCCCATGGACATGCCGAGCGGATATTGATGGGACGGCGTGACGTGCACGAGCGCGACCGGCGAATCGAGCCGTGCGAGGGCGGCGACGTCGATACCTTCTTTGTCAACCGCGACAGGGATGACCGTTGCCCCCGCGATGCAGAGCGCCTGCTTCGCCCCTGGGTATCCCGGCTCCTCGACGCAGACTGCCAACTCCGTTTTCGTCAGTGCCAGGGCAGCGATCATCAGTCCCATCTGCGAGCCGTTGATGATGAGCACCTGGCCGGCATCGCAATCAACCGCCCGCGCGGTGCGCAGGTACTCCGCAATCGCCTCACGGAGTGGGCCGTAGCCGGCCGGATCCCCGTACGCCAGCAGGTCGTACGGAGCGGTCGCATGGCGCCGGATCAACCGTCCGAAGATCTCGCTTGGAAAACGGTCCAGCGCTGGGCAGTTGACCGCGAGCGGTCCAAAGCCACTCGTCTGGCGGAGACTCGTCACTTGAGGTTGGCTCCGCGACGGGTGTCGACGTGGTGTGCAGCGGTGGCCGTCGCGCGCCTATCGGCCGGCTGACCTCGTCGGGGAGGTTGTAGCGCACGAACGTGCCCGAACCAACCTTGCCGTCGAGATACCCTTCCTGCAGCAGTTGATCAAATGCGCTGAACACCGGGTAGCGCGAGATCTGCAGCTCTTCGGCGAGCGTCCGTGTGGACGGCAGGCGTTGACCGGGGCTCAGCCGTCCCGACGTGATTGCCGCCCGGACTCCCTCGTAGATCTGCAGATAGAACGGCACCGGAGACGACCGATCAAACGGGATGATCGGGATCACCCCGATGCTTGCTGATCTACGCATGTGCGTCCAGTTGGCGCGCCGGTGCTGCCGTGCGAATACGACCGCCGCTGGCGTTTGTCACCGCGTTCGTGACCCCAAGCTGCATCGGAACTCCTTCCGGTTGAGTAGTCGTCTCGTTTTCGCGGGCCCGCCCCCTACGAATGAAGACGGCAGCAAACGGAAAACTCATCGCTCTCAGTCAACGCGACTGCGCGGTGCAGCCATGCGACAGAAGTCGCATGGCTGCATGACCGCGAATGCGTGAGCCGCTCAGGACCAGCGCCAGTTCTCTGGGTAAATCTGCAACAACGGATCCTGAGGGCTGGTGCCCTGCAGATCCTTGTTGATCTCCGAGAGTTGTGCGTCCGAGACGGGAAGCCAGATGACGGGGAGTTGCTTGGCGAGGTAGTCCTCGTACGTGTACATGGCCTGCACGTTGCTGCTGGTCTCGGTTGCGAGGATGTCGCTCTCCGCCTGCGGGTCACAGTAGCCGCCGGAGTCCGAGCCCGCGTACTGGACGCTGGCGCCGGAGCCGGTGCACGACCAGAGCTCATCACCGGTGGGCTCGTAGTCTGGTGCGTAGATCCAACCGGCACCCCAGTACTCCATGTCCCAGGTGTGATTCGTCGGCGTCGCGTTCCCGATCACGGTGTCGAATGGCGCTGTCGTCAGGTTGATCGCGATGCCTGCCTGCGCGAAGTCAGTCTTGAACTGCGCCATCTCCTGGTCGAGTTGGGACTCACCGCTCTCGTACTGGAGGTTGAACTGCGCCTTGGCACCCATGGGGATTCCGGTGCCGCACTGGCCTGATCCGGTACCTGGGCTGGTGCACGTGCTGACGCCGCCGGCGTTGACCGTCCAGCCGTTGGCCTGGAGCAGGGCCACGGCCTTGCTCGGGTCATACGGGTATGGATTGCTCTTCTCGAACGAGTCGACGAAGTTCGAGGATGGCTTGGTCGGCACCGGGCCGTACGTCGGGTAGCCGTACCCGAAGAACGCCTTGGCTATGAAGGTGTTCTGATCGACCAGGTCCTGCATCGCCTGTCTGAAGTACAGCTGGCTGAAGATCGGCCCACTGGTCGGGTTGGTGAAGTTCTCCGGGAAGTACGTGATCTGCCAACCGGTCCAGGGTTCGAAGTTGTAGATGTTGCTCAACTGCGCCTTCTGGAGGGCGTCGGAGTATGGAATGTATCCGTAGTCAATTGTCGTGTTGGAGACGGAGCTTGCCGACTTCAACTGGTTGAACTCTGCGGTGTCCTTGGTGAACGGAACCTCGAAAAACTCCGTGAGGGTCGGCTTGATCGGTCCACCATAGGCGGGGTTCGGCACCATCGCGACGTTGCCGGCGGTGTCCATCGACTTCAGCTTCCACGGACCCGACACCACCTGCCAGAGCGGGTTGGTGTTGTAGGTCGAGATGGACTTCGATTCCGAGTCGAGGAACTTGAAGACCGCCTGCGCGCCGGCCGGAGTCTCATCCCAGTTGCCGACCGCGCCGGTGGCCAACTCCTTGTCCCAGACGTGCTGGGGGAGTGGGGTGATCTGGCTCAGCTCGTTGTACGTGAAGAAGTACGAGCCGTAGGCCTGGCTGAGATTGAACGTGATCTGCAGCGGGTTGGTCGGGCTGATCGTCGTGCTGAGCACGTCATCGGGATACTCGCCGGGCGAATAACCCGCCCAGTCGTCCTTGTTCGCGGTGACCAGGTTCTGCCAGAACTGGATGTCACGCGCGGTGATCTGGGTCCCGTCCGACCACTTCCAGCCCTTGAGAGTGATGGTCACCGACTTGCCGTCCGCGGAGTACACGGGCGGATCGGCGAGGCTCAGGCTGGTGTTCAGCTGGACCTGGCCGTTGTCGCCGAACCAGTACAGCGGGCGGTACATGAGGTACTGGAACTGGCTGAGGTTCGCGACGCTGAAGTACTGGAGCGCCGCGAGCGGGAAGATGTAGTTCGGTTGCGAACCGGGAAGCTCAGCGAATGTCGCCGTGGTTTTCTTGACGGCCAATCCCGTCGAACTCGTGCTTCCACATGCGGACACAACCACTACCGCCGCTACACCGACGGCTGCCAACCCGCCCTTCAATCGCCACGCGCGTGTCACACCCATTGGAGTCTCCTCAAGCGTTCGAGTAACAGTCCGTCGTGCCGCACGATACGCAGCGCGTTCCATGCACATGTGCCGTTGACAGAGAAATCACTCTGATGGGTGATGGCGTACGCGCGCTCACGGAGACGTGATTGGACATCGCGTGCACGGACACACATGAATTGGTATGCAGTACAGGCTATGAAGTGGCACCCGAGTGGTACTGCACGTCCACGCCGAACTGGCTATGCCGACGCGGTCGGGGCGCCAGACTGTATGTCGCGCGAAAGTGGTTACAGAGCAAGCCAATATCGTTGCCATTCCTCCTGCCACTTGCATGCCACTTTGAGCAGCGCGACTGAGCCACTTCACGATGGTTTGCGTCGCATCTGTCCTTTACGGCGACATCGGCAACGCGATGTGCATCACTCAGCAGGATGAATTCTCTCGGCGTGTCCCGAAAGCGCATCACGCCGCGCGTATTGTGGCGCGAACGGAACGAACCTATTGACAGGGAGATGCCCAGATGAGTCTTGGAAGTGACCACGGCGGAGTCTTCACGAGGAGACGTCGCAGCATGATCAAGCGGGTGAGCGTTGTCGCCTTTGCCGCGCTCGGCGTCGCCGCGTGCGGAAGCGCAACGACCACCAAGCCGGAGCCGGCCAACCTGTTCGATCCTTCGACGTTCAACACCTCAAACGTGCCCTGGCTCGCCGCGAACCAGAACGCGAAAGGTGCGCCGGTGTACGGCGGAACGCTGCAGATCGAGGGAAGCACCGATCTCTCGGCCGCGGCGGATCCGCAGGGAGAGTACGAGACCATCGCGTTCACCCTCGAGCGCGCCTACACACGGCAGCTGCTCTCGTATGCCGCATCGACGAACCTGGTCACTGCGGAGACACTCGTCCCGGACGCCGCGGCGAGTTTGCCGACGGTGAGTTCCGATGGCTTGACCTACACCTTCAAGCTCCGGCCCGGTCTGATGTGGAACACGTCGCCACCCCGGCCGGTCACCTCGGAGGATTTCAAGCGCGGGATCCTGCGCAACTGCGATCCGACACTCGCTCCGAACGGAAACCCGGGCTACTACATCTCGACGATCGTGGGCTACAAGGCATTCTGCGTTCCCTTCGAGAACTCGAATCCGTCGGAGAGCCCTGCCGCTCGAGCCGCATTCATCAACGCAGGAATGACCAGCGTCACCGGGATTCAGACACCCGATGACAACACGATCGTGTTCACCCTCACCCAGCCGGCAACCGACTTCCCGAACATCATCTCCCTGCCGTTCGCGTCGGCAGCGCCCGTGGAGTACCTGTCGTACACACCACTCGCGCCGGGGAACGTGCTCTATTCGGATGGGCCGTACTACATCAGCACCTACAACATCGGTCACGAGATCATCCTCTCGCGGAATCCCGCGTGGAACTCAGAGCTCCGACCCGATTCGTCATCAGTACGTGAGCCAGATCGACGTCAAGCTCGATCTCGCCGGCGCGGCAGCGAGCACCGAAGTGCAGCAGGATATGCAGGCGGGCACAGCCGATCTCGAGTGGAACACGGTCGTCCCCACAGCGGACATCGCGAGTCTCGAGAGCCCGACATGGAACCCGGACCTCGGCACGTTCCCAACGCCGGGCATCACCAATCCTTACCTGGTGTTCAACGTGCAGAGCCCGAACAACAATGGCGCATTGGGCAACGTGAAGGTGCGGCAGGCGCTGGAGTACGCGATCAACAAAGTCGCGATTGGCAAGATCTACGGCGGCGCCAGCCTCAACGAGCCGCTCAACCAGGTCATCGCACCAGGCGCCGAAGGCTATGTGCCGTTCAATGACTATCCCACCCCGAACAACGAAGGGAATCCGGGCGAGTGCAAGGCGCTGTTGAAGGCTGCCGGTTACCCGAACGGCCTCACGCTCAAGGACTATTACCGCAACAGCGGCAACCATCCAGCGGTGTTCGAAGAAGTGCAGTCCGACTTCGCCAAGTGCGGCGTCACCACAATCGGCACCCCGATCGCCACCGGCTACTACGGTTCCTCAGGGATCGGCGTGACGTCTGCGAACGGCCTCAAGACCGGCAACTGGGATATCACCGAGCCGGGTTGGAACCCAGACTGGTTTGGTCCCACCAACGGACGCGCGACGCTGCCCGATCTGCTGGACGGCGCGCTCGACTTCCCCGGCTCGGACTGGGGCGGATTCGACGACCCGGCTGTCGACGCTCTTGTCAACCAGGCTGAGTCCGCACTCACCGTCTCCGCCGCATCTGCCCTCTGGCATCAGGCGGACCTGCAGGTCATGAAGGACGCCGCGATCATTCCGATCAATACACAGTTGACCCCACTCTTCCATTCGTCGCGTGTCCACAACGCGATCTACATCCCATTCAGCAGTCAGTACGACATCACGCAGATCTGGCTGTCGTAAGAGCCGAAGAGTAATCGCACTGTTGAAGATGCCCGTCGCTCACACGGCGGGCATCTTCATGGCGATCCACCACCTCACCGATGACCCTCCTCACCGTCGACAACCTGACGGTCTCCTTTCCCACCGCTGACGGGATTGTTCAGGCTGTCCGCGGCCTGTCATTCTCCGTGGACATCGGGAAGACCCTGGGCGTCGTCGGCGAATCCGGTTCGGGAAAGAGCGTCAGTGCGCTCACGCTGCTGGGACTGAACCCGGGCGCGGACACCACGGGTGCCGCCGTCTTCAACGGCAGGGACCTGCTGACCATGTCGCAGGCGGAGCTGCGCAAGATCCGCGGCGCCGACATCGCCATGATCTTTCAGGATCCACTCTCGAGCCTCCATCCTCACTTTCGTGTCGGTTGGCAGATTGCCGAGGCGATCCGCGCGCATACCAACGTCAGCAAACGCGACGCGAGGGCGCAGGCAATCGAGCTGCTTCGTCTCGTGAACATCCCGCAACCAGAGCGCCGCGTGGATGCGTATCCCCATGAGATGTCGGGCGGCATGCGTCAACGCGTGATGATCGCGATGGCGCTGGGACTCAAGCCGAAGCTGCTCATCGCTGACGAGCCCACGACCGCGCTTGACGCCACCGTACAGGCGCAACTCATCGAGCTCCTGAGTCAGTTGCAGCGAGAGGCTGGGATGGCCATGATCATCATCACCCACGACCTCGGCGTGATCGCCTCGATCGCCGATGAGGTGCTCGTGATGTACGCGGGCCGCGCGGCCGAACGCGCGGATGCGCGCACGCTGTTCTTCAAGCCGCACCATCCGTATACGCGCGGCTTGCTGGGCTCCGTCCCAACAGCCACAGGGGTGATCGGCAGCCGGCTCGTCCCGATCGTGGGTGCGCCTCCGAGCCTGATCAACGTGCCCAGTGGGTGCGGGTTTCATCCGCGCTGTCCCTTCGCCATGCCTCTGTGCATCGATGAGCAGCCGTCGCTGGATATGGTCGGTGACGACGCGACGCACACGTCAGCGTGCTGGCTGCCGCCGGAGATTGTTGGCGTTGGTGTCGCGCCGGATGTCGCGCGCCGGCGCTTCGCGGAGTCGCATCGCGATGCGCGAACGGACAGGCTGCCCGGGGTCGTCGCTGCAACCGACGGAGCTGCAGTATATGCCTGAGCCGAACGTCGCTCCAACCACCGACGACGACGTCATTCTCCGCGCCGACGGCCTCGTCAAACACTTCCCGATAAAGGAAGGCATCTTCTTCAAACACCAGGTGGGGAGCGTCAAAGCAGTCGACGGCGTGAGCCTTGCGGTGCGCCGCGGCGAAACGCTCGGACTCGTCGGCGAGACGGGTTGTGGCAAGTCGACGCTGGCGCGATCGATCATGCGGCTCTACCCGCTGACTGCGGGGAAGCTCGTCTTCGACGGCACCGACGTGAGCACGCTCTCACGGTCAAGGATGAGGCCCGTCCGGCGCGGGATGCAGATGATCTTTCAGGATCCATACGGTTCACTCAACCCGCGCCGGCGCGTTGGATCGATCATCGGCGACCCGCTTGCCATCCACAAAATGGCGAAGGGGGCGGACCGGACCAAGCGGGTCCAGGGACTGATGGAAGTCGTCGGGTTGAATCCCGAGCACTACAACCGCTTTCCGGCCGAGTTCTCGGGAGGTCAGCGCCAGCGCATCGGCGTCGCGCGGGCGCTGGCGCTGCATCCAAAGCTCATCGTCTGCGATGAGCCCGTGTCGGCGCTCGATGTTTCCATCCAGGCGCAGATCATCAATCTACTCGACGATCTGCAGGCAGAGTTCGGCCTCACGTATCTGTTCATCGCGCACGACCTCTCGGTCGTTCAGCACGTCAGCAATCGTGTCGCGGTGATGTATCTCGGAAAGATCGTCGAGGTTGCCGAGGTCAAGGATCTGTACGGCTCGCCGCGGCACCCGTATACCAACGCGCTGCTTTCGGCTTCGGTGATCGCCGATCCTGACAAGGCGCGATCGCGCGACCGGATCATCCTGACCGGGGACGTGCCATCGCCGATCAACCCTCCAACGGGATGCCGCTTCCACACCCGCTGTCCAAAGGCGCAGCCGCGGTGTTCGATCGAGGAGCCAGAGCTGAAGAGCGCCGCGAACGATCCGGCGACACATCAAACCGCGTGTCATTTTCCGGTCGCCGACGGCGAGAAGCTCGCCACCGAGAGCGCGAAGATTTTGCACGCGGTCGCGGGATTCCTGGCGGATGCGCCGTCAGCTCCCGTGGCCTCGCGTGAGGAGACAGCGATATGAGCCTGTCCACCGTCGAGCTGTCGGCCGCGGAGGGCCCTTCCGAGGATGCCGCAGCCAGTGACATCCAGGGGCGCACGCCGCTGCAATTGGTGGTCGCGCGGCTGCGCACGGACCGAGTCGCGATCGTGTCGATCATCGTGATCCTGCTCATCGTGCTGATGGCGATCTGCGCACCGCTCATTGCGCACATCACCGGCCACAGCCCGACCGAGACCAATGTCGACAACGGCACCGATGCGAACGGCCAGCCGCTCCCGCCCGGAAGCGCCGGGTATCTGCTCGGTACCGATAACCTCGGCCGCGACATCCTGGTTCGCATCGCGTATGGAGCGCAGATCTCGTTGCTGGTAGGTGTGGTGGCCACCGCAATCGCGACGGTCATCGGCGTGGTGGTCGGTCTCTTCGCGGGGTATTACGGCGGCTGGCTCGACAGTTTCCTCGCCCGCATCATGGATGTCGTCCTCTCGTTCCCGTATGTGCTGTTCGCCATCGTGCTCGTCTCGGTGTTCGGCGCCAGCCTGCCGCTGACCATCCTCGTCATTGCCTTCTTCTCATTTGCGGCCATCGGCAGGATCGTGCGTGGGCAGGCGCTCTCGCAACGTGAGAAGGAATATGTCGAGGCAGCGCACTCGCTGGGTGCCGGCGACCTTCGCATCATGTTTGTCGACATCCTTCCCAATCTGGTGGCGCCGGTGATCGTCCTCGCAACGCTGCTGATTCCTGCCGCCATCATCTTTGAGGCAACGCTGTCGTTTCTCGGCCTTGGCGTCGAGCCTCCCACCGCGTCATGGGGGAACATGCTCTCGGACGCGCAGGGAGTGGGATTTCAAGCGTGGTGGTTCTACATCTTCCCGATGCTTTTTCTGCTCCTCACCACGCTCTCGTTCAACCTCCTCGGTGACGCGGTTCGTGACGCGCTCGATCCTCGAACCGAGCGCATCTTTGCGGCGCGTCGGAAGCGCAAGCCGGCATGATCCGCTTCCTCATTCGCCGCGTCATTCTCGGGCTCATCACGCTCTGGGTGATCGTCACGCTGGTCTTCGTCCTGTATTACGTCGGTCCGCACGATCCGGCACGTGAGTTGGCTGGACGCGCGGCAACGCCGGCCCTACTTGCGCAGATCAACCGGGAGTACGGCTTCAATCTGCCCGTCATCGTGCAGTACTGGGATTTCCTGAAGCGTCTCGTTCCCATTCCGGGGCACTTCAATCTCGGTACGTCGAACAACAATCGCCTGCCCGTCACGACAATCATCGGTCAGGCGCTCCCCATCGACGTCTCGCTCGCAGTTGGAGCAGCGGTGTTGTGGATGGTGCTCGGCATCAGCGTTGGCGTGCTCGCGGCTCGCCGTCCGCGCAGCCTCTGGGATCGCGGCGCAACCGCATTCGTGCTCACCGGCATCTCGATGCCGACCTTCATCCTCGGTCTGCTCCTGCTCTACGTCTTCTACTACCTCCTGACGATCAACGGGATTGCCATCTTTCCGAAACCGGGGAGCTGGACACCCTTCACGCAGAACCCACTCGAGTGGGCCCATGACCTGATCCTTCCGTGGATCACGCTCGCGCTGATCACGGCGGCGACCTACTCGCGGCTCACGCGCAGCTCGCTGCTGGAGATACTCGGTGAGGACTACATCAGAACGGCGCGAGCCAAGGGATTGAGCGAACGACGCGTCGTCTACCGCCACGCGCTGCGCAGCTCGTTGACGCCAATCGTCACGCAGTTCGGCATCGACTTCGCCACCGCACTCGGCGGAGTGATCATCACCGAGTCGATCTTCGGCCTCCCCGGCCTCGGCCTCACGGTCGTGCAGGCGATCCAGGTGCAGAACCTCCCGGTCGTGATCGGCATCGTGCTCGTCGCATCCTTCTTTGTCGTCGCGGCCAACATCGTCGTCGACGCCTTATATGCGGTCCTCGATCCGCGCGTACGAATCAGTTAGGACACGGCTGCGGTGAGGGCCGGGCTCCTGCAGTGACCTGGCAATGATCGAGCTCGGACTCTGCGTCGCACTCATGGCCACGACGTCGTGGGCTGTGCTTGCAGCGGGATTCGTCAGCGGTGGTGGCAGCGCGCTCGCCGTTGGAGTAGCCGCCGTTCTTGCCGCTGCGATGGTCTCCCGGATCCACAGTCATCGCATCGTTGCGGTCGTTTTGTCGCCAGTGCTTGCGGTCGTCGTGATCGTGCCGTTGACCATCGCGCGGATGCCGGTTGGGCCGCACCAGGCACTCGGGGTGACCGCGTCGCACTATCTCCGCGCGCTGTCCACCGGGCTGTGGTCCACCGACGCATGGACGTTCATCGTTGGTCTGTCCGCAATCCTCTTCGTGTGTGGATACTGGCTCGGCTGGATGGCGCTTCACGAGCATCGCGGCGTGCTCGCAGTGGTGCCGATGTACGCGGTGCTCGGCGTCGATGTCCTCAATGCTCCAAGGGCTGCCGCACTCGCACTCCCGGTCACGCTCGCCATCGGCCTGTCGCTCGCGGTGATGGCCGCCGCATACCTGGGATCGCTCACCGCGGGCTGGATGCGGGGAGGTATCGCCCCACCTCGAGGGATTTCGCTGGCGGTTCGCCAGCAGCGCGGCGCCCGTCGCGGCAGGAACTCACGGTCGTCGCGTTGGTGCTTCCGGCGATCAACACCACTGACCTCTCGTCGCAACTCTTTTCGCACGGTGGCGGTCCTGGGGCCAGCGAGGCCGGCGGCGATGTGGCGTCGAATGGCACGACGACAATCGGTTTCAGCCTCTCCGTAAGTCTTGGCGGTTCGCTGGTCAACAAGCCAAAGCAAGTGTTGACATACCGGACCAGCACCGGAGCGAACTCGTATCTGCAGGTTGCCACCGACACGGAGTTCGACCGGGGCAACTGGTACGCGCCGGCCCGTGCAGCCACAACCGGCGACGATGCGTGGGGCGGCGTGCCCTTTGCGAGTGGGCCATTGCCCCGGGATGCGAACACGTCCGACGGTGGGATCGGGACGGAAGAGCAGGCAATCGACGCGCAGATCGTTGTCGATTCAGGAGCCACCGGGGATCAGCAGCTGGTCCCATTCACCGGCGAGCCGGATGCGGTCGACTTCAGCGGCACCGCGTTCGGAACCCTCAGTGCCTCCGACCAGACCAAGCTGCTGACCGTCGATTCGGTGCAACTCGATCCAACATCTGACGGCAACGCAACGCTGCAGACCATCGCACTTGTCTCCACGGCAACAGCCGCGCAGCTCAGCGCTGCAGGCAGCAACTATCCGGCATGGACCGGCCAGTACACGCAGCTCGACGATGACAGCACCCGAGGAGCGGAGACGATACGCGCGCTGGCCGTGCAATGGACCTCGGGTGTCAGCGATCCGTACGACCAGGCGATCGCCATCGAAGATCACCTGCGCAATCCGGCGTTCTTTCAGTACACGCTTGATCCACCAACGGATCCCAATCCCAGAGTCTGGCCGCTTGTCTTTTTCCTCACGAGCAGTCACCGCGGGTACTGCCAGTACTTCGCATCGGCAATGGGGGCAATGCTGCGAAGCCTCGGCATTCCCACGCGACTCGTGACGGGCTACGGACCGGGCACACCGGCGGGTGCGGGCGGCATTCGACCGCAGGGTGAGTCCACCCAACAGATCGTCACGACCAGCGACGCGCACACATGGGTCGAGGCGTACTTTCCGAACTATGGATGGATCCCGTTCGAACCGACTCCGCCGTCGGCGCAGGGCGACTACGAGCCATTCGGGCGCGGCGAGGCGGCAGTCGCACCGCCGGTGATCTCGCCAGCAACTCCGTCGCGCAAGACTTCCCCGACCCATCCGACCTCTGTGGTGAAACCGCCGATGAGAACAATCAGCACCGGCGTTCCCGATCGTTGCGGCAATCGTCGCCGCGACGCTCAGCGGGGTCGTCGGCCTGGTCATCATCGCGCTGCTCTGGCTTGCGCTGCCCCGATCAGTGAAAGGAGCGTGGCGACGCGTCGAGGCGCTCGGTGTGATCATCGGTTTGGAGCGACGCAACGCAGAGACTCACCGCGCGTTTGCGGTGCGGCTGAGCCGGTCACGGCCGCGTGCGGGGCCGGCCTTCACCGAGCTTGCTGCGCTCACTGGACGCGCGGAGTTCAGTGCGAACGGAATCTCCGCGCGCGACCGGCTGCTCGCCCAGCGGACGTGGCGTCGCGCGCTCGTTGCGACGCTATCGCGGAGCATTCGTCGTGCATCGTGACGCGCACACGAACACCGTGCAAAGCGGTATGTGATCGCTCCGAAAATCGGTTGCGCAATGGCTAGTAAATCCTTGTAGCAATTGGCGATTTCCATTTAACCGATTGCGTGTCACTGTTATCGAGCCTGATCGTTTGGGAGCGTCGTCTCTGCCCCAAAAGTTGACGCAGCCCTCCTTGTGGGACCCAACGATCAGGCACCCCGACTGCGTCGGCGATGTTTCCGGGTGTGCTGCTTCACTCCCGGTTGCCGGCTGTCGCGAGACGCGTGTCCAAATTGAAGATCCGCCGGGTGCTCTGGATGACGTGGAGCAGGTCTTGCCAATGGGGAAGCATTGCTCGCATGCGCACGTCGCCAGATCCTTCCCGACGGACCTCCAGGACTCCGATGTCGCCATCGATGAGCACCGTGCGCCGATATGCATCGCGATCGATCGCCTCGACGCCCGCAATCGCCTGCGAAGCGAGATACGCACCGTTGACGTTCCACTCCAATTCGCTGCAGGAGCCGAGGCGCACTTCAAGACCGCCGTCGGTAACGAGCCGGTCGCCACGGCGGCGACGAGCTCGCAGGGCTAACGGCGTTACCCGAAAGATGTCGTACATCGTCCTGTTGAACTGGCGGGTGCTGCCGAATCCCGAAGCAAACACAATGTCGGCCACCGGAAGATCCGTGTCGTCCAGCATGCGCAGCGCGAGATGTGCGCGGCGCGATCGAGCGAGTTGATCCGGGGTGATGCCCGCATACATCTGAAAGAGACGCCGGAGTTGCCGATGCGTCACGCCAAGTCGCGCCGCGAGCATGCCTCCGTTGTCCACATCGAGTTCACCGTCGACGATGCACTGGATACCGAGGCGGACTATCTCGGCGTCGGGAGCTCTTCCATCCGCGCCGCCCGGCGAGCGCATGCGCGACGAAGACCTGGCTGCACGACGATGCTGCCCGATGACCACGCCGTAACGCGTGGCCGAAGCCGGCGCGTAACTCGCGGACACGCTAGTCCATCACCTCGCCGGAGGTGACGTTCGCCACAGTCCCGGTCATGGCGCTGGCGTGATCCGAAGCCATCATCACGGCCGCGTTCGCGACCTCGGCGAGCAATGGCAGCCGTTTCAACGCAGTCCGCGCCGCGATGGTTGCCTCGAATTCCTTCGTGGAGATGCCGAGTTGCGCACCGAGGTGCTGGAAGCTCCGCGCAACACCAGGCGCGTCGGGTGAGCCGGCTGAGCGGAGGCAGATCACGCGAACGCCACGAGGCCCGAGCTCGACCGCCAGCTGGCGGCACAACGCCTCGATCGCCGCGCAGGCAACGCCAAAATTGCCGACCAACGGGATCGGGTTGCGCGCTGGCGTCGCGGTGATCGCGAGAATCATTCCGCTGCCACGCTGGGTCATGTGGACACCCGCAGCCCGCGTCGTGAAGAACTGCGCTCGCATGACTTCGGTGATGGCGGTCGTGAATGCGTCGACCGACATCTCGATCAGCGGATCGCCCTGGTCGTACGGGAAGTACGCGCAATTGAAGGACGTGTCAACGTGCCCCGCGCTGGCCACGACGTCGGCAAAATGCTGTTGGACCGACGCTTCGTCGCGAACGTCCACCTCGCCAACCTCGGCGTGCCCTCCCTCCTTCGTGATCGCATCGCGAACAGCGAGCAGCGCAGGCGCTGTGGCGGCCGGCGAGGTACACCGTTGCGCCCTCGCTGACGCGAAGGCCCGCGAAACCGCTGAGCCGACGGCACCGCCGGCACCGTAAATCACCGCCGTCTTGTGCTCGAGCAGCATCGAACGTCACCCCGGCCATGTGCGTGGTCATCGCGAGGGCGCAAACAAGCCCCTACTCGTTATGACGGCGCCAGGCAGCGAAATTCATCGCTCCCGGGGGCCTGTCACCGCGCCGGGGCTTGCCCCACACGGAAGGCGGCCTGCTGGCGGCGCTCGTCGGTCTACGCAGTCAGGTGGTCGGGGAGGTCGAACGCGCTGAACATGCTGGCGTCGAGGAAGAAATGCAGGGCGGAAATCGCCGGGCCGGCGATCTCGATCACCAGCAGCGCCCACGGTTGGAAGTTGCCGTGACCGTCGGGTTTGTACTGTCCGAACGCAGCGCGGCCGTTCGCTGCCGTCGGGATCAGGCGCGAGCCGCGGCAATCCCCGCCGGGCCCCAGCATCCAGCGTGCGATTTCGCCCGGCCCCCGCAGCCACATGGGATACGGCGGCATCGACATGACCGCGTCGTCGTGGAGCAACGACACGAGCGCGGTCATGTCGTACCGCTCGAATGCGTCACGTAGTCGGCGAGGAGTCGACGTTCGGCGGTGCCGAGCACTCGAGGGTCGGGCTCGCCAAGGTCGCAGGTGGCAAGGGTGGCTCGTGCGCGCTGATGCGCGCTGTTCACTGCGGCGACCGATGTGTCGAGCATCTGCGCCACCTCGGAAGCCCGCAGGCTGACAACGTCTCGCAGCAACAGGATCGCTCGCTGGCGCGCCGGCAGGTACTGGAGCGCTGCCACAAATGCGAGCCGGATCGTCTCTCGCTCGACGACGATATCCGCGGGATCCTGCGTCTGGTCGAGCCGCGCATCCGGAAATGGCAGGACCCACAGCCGTTGTGTCTGCTCGGGCATGCGCATCGCCTCGTCGACAGTCAGTGACGGTCCGAGCGCAAGGGGCCATTCCCTGCGCGTGCGCCCGCGCAGCGTGTCGATGCAGACGTTGGTTGCGATCTTGTACAGCCACCAGCGCGTCGTGCTGCGTCCCTGGAATGCATGTGCTGCACGCCAGGCTCGAAGCATCGTCTCCTGCGCCGCGTCGTCCGCATCGAACACCGACCCGAGCATGCGATAGCAGTACGCGGTGATCTCACCGAGGAATGGCTCGGGCTCAAAAGCCGAGTGCTCCGCGGTTTCGACCAATACTGCGTTGCTGACCATGCCAATCACTCCCACGGGCCGGTGGTCTCCGAACTCCCTCGATGCTGCGTCTCCGCGCCGCCTCCTGGTCCGACCACTCAGGCAATCTCATGGTGGCACGTCACAGCCCCCGCTGAAAATCGCCCATCAGGATGAGTGACGTCACGTCGATGCAGCATGGGGAGCCGGCATACGGCAATGGCATGTCCGTGCGTGCGAAAGTGGTTTTCGAGTGGCAGCCAATGGGCTCGCAGAGATGGCGATTCCTTTTCCGTTCGAAGGCCTGTCACGCTGAGCTCGTCGAGCCGCGAGCGCCAGCCTTGAAGATCCTCCTCGTCGGCGGCGGAGCCGTCGGGACCGTGTATGGCGCCGATCTCGCCGCTGCGGGGCATCTCGTCTCGGTAGTCGCCCATGGATCTCGCACCACGGAGATTGCCAGAAGCGGATTACGGGCGCGTGACGTCAGCGATGGTCGCGTCGTCGAAGCCTCCGTCCAGGTGGTCGCGGACCCGGGTACCGACGCCTACGATCTCGTGCTGGTTGTGGTCACGCGCGATCAACTTTCAGCGGCGTGCGCGTCGCTCGACATCACTGGTAGGCGCTCCCGCGATTCTCCTGCTGGGGACCGGCGCACGGCGAGACGTGATGCCGGCCAGGTGCCCGGGTCCGTGTACTTGGGGTTCCCCGGAGTCGGCGCGTCCTCTCATCGACGGTACGGTCGCGTACGTTCGTATCAAGCCGCAGCCATCGGCATTGGAGGCAGTGCATGATCCTCGCCTCGACGAGCTCGCAGCCCATCTCGTTGCGCGCGGATTCGCCGTTCAGCGTATCGACGACATGGACGGATGGCTCAAGTACCACGCCGTGCTCGTGGCATGCATCTGTGCTGCGCTGTACCGATGCGGGACGGACACATATCGCTTAGGCCGGGATCGCCGGACGCTCCACCTGATGTGTGCGGCCGTGACACAGGGCTTCACGTCACTCCGGCGTCAGGGCGTCGAGGGAATGCCGCGAAACCTGCGTGTGCTCCACAACCGTTTCCTGACACCGGTCGCGGTGGCGTACTGGGGTCGGACCATGCGAGCCCCCACCGGCGAGTTGTGGTTTGGCGCGCACGCGCGCCACGCCGGCGCGGAGATGGGCGCACTCGCCCGTGACGTGCTGAGCCGGCTCGCTGAACACGAAGCGGCCCCGAGCCTGCGCGAGCTCCTCGAGGGGGCGGATCGAGCCGGCACCTGACTCACGCTGCTCGGCAGGGGTCGACATGCGGGCGGAGCCGTTGAGCGCCGCGACCTGAACTTGACCAAGCAGCACCCTAGCTGTATAGTGATCTAGTTTCCTAGATAAACTATCAACCGACAGGAGGCCTGAGCCGTGATCGAGTTCCACCTGGATACCCGCTCGGGCGTGGCGCCATACCTGCAAGTCGTCCAGCAAGTGCGCCAGGCGCTTCGGCTGGGACTGCTCCGCGAAGGGGACCAGCTCCCAACGGTGAAAGACGTCGTGGCGCGCCTCGCCATCAACCCCAACACCGTGCTCAAGGCGTACCGCGAACTCGAGCACGAGGGACTTGTCGGCGCCCGCCCGGGCATCGGCACATTCGTGACCGGGACGCTGAGCGACGGCTCGCTCGCGGCGCACGCAGGGCTTGCGGCGCGAACTCCTTCGCTGGTTTGGCAACGCACGGCGCGCGGGACTGGATGACGAGAGCATCGAAGCGCTCTTTCGCGAATGTGCTCGGGCCGCCGCGGCGGAAGACGTAGCGTGACCGCGGTCCTCGAGGCCACCGGGCTCTCCAAGCGCTACGGCCGGCGCTGGGCACTCAGCGACTGCACGTTGCAGATTCCGCCGGGACACGTCGTCGGTCTCGTCGGACCCAACGGAGCCGGCAAGACAACCCTGCTGCACCTCGCTGTCGGGTTGCTCACACCGACGTCCGGTGCCATCCGCGTGCTCGGTGATCAACCCGCTCGTGACGCGGCGCAACTCGCTCGGGTGGGGTTCGTCGGCCAGCAGACGCCGGTCTATGCCGGGCTGTCCATCGCCGATCACCTCCGCTTCGGCGCATGGCTCAACCCGTCCTGGGATCAGGACCTCGCGGAGCGACGGATCGACCAGATCGCCCTCGACCCCACGCAGAAAGCCGGGCAGCTCTCCGGCGGTCAGCGCGCCCAACTTGCTCTGACGATGGCCATCGCCAAGCGGCCCGAGTTCCTCGTGCTCGATGAGCCCGTCGCCAGTCTCGACCCACTGGCGCGACGCGAATTCCTCCAGACGCTCATGGAATCCGTCGCGGAGCACGAGCTGAGCGTGGTGCTGTCATCGCATCTCGTGTCGGACCTCGAGCGGGTGTGCGACTACCTCATCGTGCTCGTGTCGTCGCGAGTGCAGGTGGCCGGCGAGATGGAAGGACTGCTCGCATCGCATCACCGACTCACCGGACCGCGACGCGACGTGGCAACACTTCCCGGAGATCAGGAAGTGATCGAAGAGACCCACACCGATCGCCAGAGCACGCTCATCGTGCGGACCGACAAGCCGATCCTCGATCCCGCCTGGACCGTCGAGCAGATCAGCCTGGAAGATCTCGTGCTCGCGTACATGGGCCGGGCCGCGACCAACCGCACCCGTCCCGCCTTGTTGCGGATCCAGCCATGATCCGCTTCACGCTGCGGGAGTTTCGTACCCAGGCCGTCGTCGCGCTCGTGGTGCTCCTCGTTGCCGCCGTGGTTTTGGCCATCACCGGCGCGAACATCGCCAACCTCTACAACACGACGGTCGCGAACTGTCAGGCGAGCAATGACTGCGCGACGGCCACATCCGCATTTCTCGGGACCGACAGCCAGCTGCAGTCCATACTCAACGACCTCATCGTCCTCGTGCCGGCACTGCTCGGGATCTTCTGGGGAGCGCCACTCATCGCTCGCGAGCTCGAGGCCGGAACGCACCGCCTCGCATGGACTCAGAGCGTTACTCGCACTCGCTGGCTTGTGACCAAAGTCGGCATCGTCGGGGTCTTTGCCCTGCTCGTCACGGGGCTTCTCAGCCTCATGGTCACCTGGTGGTTCAGCCCGATCGATCGGGTGACGAGCAACGTCTTCGGGTCCTTCGACCAGCGTGACATCGTGCCAGTTGCGTATGCCGCTTTCGCATTCGCTCTTGGCGCCACCTCTGGCGCACTCCTGCGCCGGACGATTCCAGCGATGGGAACGACGCTAGTCGTGTTCGTCGCGGTTCGACTGGCTGTTGTCGACTGGGTGCGACCGAACTTCATTGCTCCCTTGCAACGGACGGTAGCCGACAGTGTCTTCAGGTCCCTCCCGACAGACGGGCTGCACACCTCCATCACGCCCGCGCAGTTGACGGCGGCGCAGAGCGGCGGTCTTCCAGTCAACGCCTGGCTCATCTCCGGCCAGACCCTCAACGCCGCAGGGCACGACATTGGGCAGAACGGGCTGCTTGCCGGTGCAATCAACTTCACCCCGGATGCGGGCGGGTTTGGGCTCACGATCCAGGGCGCCGGGACCTGCCCGGACGTCAGTCCGACACCACCGGTCAACCCCGGCCCGATGATCCAGAAGTGCATCGACCAACTCCACCTACGAGAGGTCCTGACGTATCAGCCTGCGAGCCGCTACTGGCCCTTCCAGTGGTTCGAAGCGGCGATCTTCCTCGCGCTTGCTTTCGCCCTGGTCGGGCTCTGCTTCTGGTGGATCCGGCGCCGCGCCACCTGAAAAGATCCGGGAGAGGCGAGGCTGGTCGAGCCGCGCCACCTTGACTGTTCCCCTCGAGGAGCGGATGGGCTGATTGCTACGTTTCGCCCCCGCTCACCGGCGCGTACTCCCTCGTACCATCGCCCGTGAGTCGGCGCCGGTAGCGAGGACACCTGCACCAGCGCCGATTGCCGCTGCGATTGCGACGCACAGCACCGCCAAGGCTAGCGGCGGCTTGTTGGTCATGAGAAAGACGATGCTCACGGCGAGCGCGAGCCGCGTAAACCACGAGACCACGAATGACGGCGCGTGAATGCGCGCGATCAGGGAAGGTTCTGCCGCGGCGCGTCGCACGATCATCGCCAGGCGGATCCCGTTGATCGCTCCCATCACGGCGATGAGTGACCAGGCGATCAGTCCCACGGCGATCCACGGAACCCACCCCCACGACGTGAACATCATGTACAGGCCTGGAAGGAGGATTGCCACGACGGACGCCGGGCCGAACACTCTCGCGAGACCGAGGACCCGTTCCCACTGGGCGACCTGATCAGGTGTGGTTGCTCGCCGCATGTTGAACAGACCAACTCCCTCGACCGTGAACGCGATGAACAGCAGCATGGACCCGATGATGTGGAGGAAGAGCGCGTACGGATACAGGGTCATGCCATCACCGTTCCGTTGGCGAGGCCCGCAGGCTGGCGTTCGTGCCCCGCGGGATCAAACTCACCATCGATTCGTATTCGGCAGGTTCGGTCATCCGGGTCGAGTTGGCGCTCACACTTTCAGCATACACACTGTAAGCTAGAATGGGAAGGCGCTGCGCACCTCGACCCGCAGGAAAGTCTCAGGCCGCCCTACAAAGAGAGGGCCGCCTCCAAAGCGATTCGAAGGCGGCCCGGGCGAGAGGGGAGGAGGTTCTAGGAAATCAGCTGCAGCCGCTCGTGGCTCCGCAGTTGTGGCACTTGTAGCAGGCGCCGTTGCGCACCATGAGGCTGCCGCAGTCGCTGCAGGTTGGTGCGTCTTCCTGGTTGATGAATGCGCCGGCACTGGTGATGGGAATGGCGGCAACCGGCTTGCGCGCGGGAGCTGCTGCAACGACGGGGGCTGCAGCAACGGGTGCGGGGCGACGGCCGGCTCGGTGCCGAAGTCGGCGAGGTCGATTGCTGCCTCGGTCACGCTGCCGTCGGGCTCGCGGCGGATGATGCCGAGGCGATCCGCTTCTCCTCGGCAGGAAGCGCGATGCGAGCCAGCGGAAGATGTAATCCATCGATCGACTTGGCAATCGGGATCTCGGGGTTCCGCGTGAAGCCCTGCGGCTCGAAGCGCGTGTGCGAGAACTTGTCGACGAGCGCCGGAAGCGGCACGCCGTACTGCAGTGCGAGCGACACCGCGGTCGCGAACGAGTCCATGAGTCCGCAGACCGTCGACCCTTCCTTGGCCATGCGCAGGAAGATCTCGCCAGGCGTGCCGTCCTCATAGAGGCCGACGGTGATGTAGCCCTCGTGGCCGCCGACCTCGAACTTGTGCGTGAGCGCCGGTGCGCTCGACTGGAAGGCGCTTGCGCGCAGCGGACGCTCGACGATCTGCGTCTTGTGCCCGGTCGTCTTGTCGATGCTCGGTGGCGAGCGGCTGGCTGCGCTTGCTGCCGTCGCGGTAGATCGCGACCGCCTTGAGGCCCGAGCTTCCAGCCGTCGATGTAGGCGCTGCTCGATGTCCTCGACCGTTGCGTCGTTGGGCATGTTCACCGTCTTGGAGATGGCGCCGCAGATGAACGGCTGCACCGCGGCCATCATCCGGAGGTGGCCCTGCCAGGCGAAATCGAGCGCTTGCCGTTGCTGCGGCGTGAAGGCGCAGTCGAAGACGGCGAGGTCCTCGTCGCGCAGCGTCGGCGCGCCTTCGATGGTGTCGTTGGCGTCGATGTAGGCGATGATGTCGGCGACCTCGCGGCCTCACCGTAGCCGAGCGGCTTGCAGCGCCGCGGGCACCGTGCTGTTGACGATCTTGAGCATGCCGCCGCCGACCAGCTTCTTGTACTTGACGAGCGCGATGTCCGGCTCGACGCCGGTGGTGTCGCAGTCGAGCATGAAGCTGATGGTCCCGGTCGGGCGCGAGCACCGTGACCTGCGCGTTGCGGTAGCCGTGACGCGCGCCGAGCTCGTGCGCCTCGTCCCACGCGTCGCCCGCGCCGCGGCGATGAGGTCGGCCTCGACGTTGTCGGTGGGGATCGTCGTACGCGGCCTCGCGATGCTTGCCGATGACCCGGAGCATCGGCTGGCGGTTGACCGCGTAGCCGTCGAACGGGCCGATCTCGCGTGCGATGCGGGACGACTGCGCGTACGCCTCGCCGGTGAGGATCGCGGTGAGGCAGGCGGCCAGGTCGCGGCCCTGCGGCGAGTCGTAGGGAACGCCGCGCGCCATGAGCAGCGCGCCGAGGTTGGCGTAGCCGAGGCCGAGCGGGCGGAAGGCCTCGCTGTTCTTCGCGATCTTCTCGGTGGGGTACGATGGCGTTGCTGACCAGGATCTCCTGCGCGGTGATCGTGATGTGGATCGGCGTGGCTGTAGGCCTCGATGTCGAATCTGCCGTCGTCGTTGAGGAACCTGGTGCAGGTTGATCGACGCCAGGTTGCAGCGGTGTCGTCGAGGAACATGTACTCGCTGCAGGGGTTGCTCGCGTTGATGCGCCCGGTCACTGCGGACGTGTGCCAGTCGTTGATGGTGGTGTCGTACTGCATGCCGGGATCGCCGCACTGCCAGGCCGACTCGGCGATGAGCCGCATCAGCTCGCGCGCCTTCACGGTCTTGAGGATCCGGTTGGAATCGGTGACCGCGCGAAGGTGCCAGTCGCGATCGTCCTGCACCGCGCGCATGAACTCGTCGGTCACGCGGACCGAGTTGTTGCTGTTCTGGAAGAAGACCGACGCGTACGCCTCGCCGGTGAAGGCACCGTCGTAGCCGGCGTCGATGAGCGCCCACGCCTTCCGCTCCTCGCTCACCTTGCAGGTGATGAACTCCTCGACGTCGGGGTGATCGGCGTTGAGGATGACCATCTTCGCGGCGCGGCGGGTCTTGCCACCGCTCTTGATGACGCCGGCGAAGGCGTCGAAGCCCTTCATGAAGGAGACGGGCCCGCTGGCGGTCCCGCCGCCGGCGAGCAACTCGGTGGCGGAGCGGATCGTGGAGAGGTTGGTCCCCGTGCCGCTGCCGTACTTGAAGAGCATGCCCTCGGTCTTGGCGAGCGTGAGGATCGACTCCATCGTGTCCTCGACGCTGTTGATGAAGCACGCTGAGATTTGTGGCTTGCTCGTGGCGACGCCGAGGTTGAACCACACCGGGCTGTTGAAGCTCATCTTCTGATGCAGCAACAGGTGGGTGAGCTCGTCCTGGAACGCTGAGGCGTCGGTCTCGGTGGCGAAGTAGCCGCCCTCGCGGCCCCACTTGCCGATGGTGTCCGAGACTCGCGAGATCATCTGCTTGACGCTGGTCTCACGGCCCGGCGTGCCGAGCTTGCCGCGGAAGTACTTGCTGACGACGACATTTGTGGCCATCTGTGACCAGAACGTCGGGATCTCGCAGTCCTTCTGCTCGAAAACGTTCTCGCCTTTCTCGTTGCCGATCGCCGCGGTGCGTGTCTCCCACGTCACTTCATCGAAGGGATGCACACCCTCGTGGGTGAAGCGTCGCTCGACGTGAATTCCGCCGCCCTCAACCTCCACTTTCGCGCTCACACGGGTCTGCACGGACCCGTTCCGGCGGCCTGAACGACGGCCAGACGGCGGCTCCATGGAGATGTCGTGGGAGTCGTCTGGGATGGGTTTGGAGGCGGATCGATCCACGGTCTTTCCTCTTCTGGCTGATGGGCGCTTCATTGTGCGGAGACGTGTGCTGGGACGGCGCCCTTACGGCCTCCAGTCCCAATCTCCACGGTACTGAGATCACCTCAATGATCCCATATCTTGGGGCTCGGCCGTCCGGGAGCCCCCATATCTTGCGAGTCGGGCGGCCCTTCGTCAAGGGGTTAAGCCGACCTTGTTTCGCCCGTGAGTATGGCCCGATGCAGCTCCGGAACCTCGATCCGCATCGCCACTCGCCGGTCCCCCGCGATCAGCAGGAACTCGCCGCGAGATGCGCTCTCGAGGAAGCCTCGCTGGGCGTCGGTGAGGCCGAACGCACGCTCCATTCGCGCTGTTTCCGCGGCACGATGACCGCCCAGGAGGATCACCGCGCAATTGGTCGCGATCACGCTTCCTTCGTCGGTTCCGAGGAGGTCCTGCGCGTTCTGCGTCGCCACCACGAGTGACGCGTTGTATTTGCGGCAGCGTCTCGCCAACTGCACCAGGAGATCGCGCAAGGGGCGATGTGCGCAGAGCGCACCAACTTCGTCGAACACGATGTGCCGGCGCCGTCCATCGCGACGCACGAGTTCCCACAGCCAGCGCGCAACGATGAGTGTCGCGGCTGCCACGTGCTCGGGTGGCATCTCGCGCAGCGAGATCGCGCACACACCGGAATCAACCACGAGCGAGGTCGGTCGATTGAAGAGCGCGCCGAGCCCGCCGGTGCAGAAGCGGCGTACCACCATGGCCACGGGTCGGGCCTCGACCTCGAGCGTGGCGAGGCAGTCCTCGAGAAGAGGAATTCGATGTCCGTCCGCCGCACGCCGTATCGCGGCTCGCGCCGCGGAATCGACCACGGCGCGCTCGACGTCGCCAAGTTGATCGCCGCACAGCACCGTCACGAGTGAGACCACTGCTGCGATCGCCTCCTCCGGATCGTCGCCAGCGCCTTCGAACACGTTCACCGCCGCATCGGTTCCCGGCGCCAGTTCGAGGTAGCGGCCGCCGAGCGCAGCCATCAGCCCTCGGTACTCGCCCTCGGGATCGATGATCACCGAGTTCACGCCGGCGACCGCAGCCTCGAGCACGAGCGTGCCGATCGCGAAGCTCTTGCCGTGGCCGGAGGCTGCGAAGACCGCGACGTTCGGGTTCGGATGACGCGACGTATCGAAGGGCGCGACCCGCACCGGGAGACCGGATCGGATCGCCGCGCCAAGCCGGTAGCCACCGGGATCGGTGCAGCCCGCCTCGATCCACGGCACGCACGTGGCGGCCGCAGTGGAATCGACGAGCTTGCCCGTGCCGAGCGAAGTGACGGCCGAGTGGCAGCGTGCTCATCAGCGCGGCCATGTGCCGGAAGTTGGTGACCTCCACGCCGATCATCGACGACGCAAATCCAAGCTGCAGCGCCGCGCTCCGGGCGTTGAGCGTTTCGTGCGTGCTGCCACGAACCGTCGCGATCACAGACAGATGCAGCGGCCGTCCCTGGTTGCGAGCGAGCCGCTCGCGGAGCGCGCTTGCCGAGTCGACGCCGATGTCGACGTGCACGTCACCGAGCGCGCCGCGTTCGACCTCGAGCATGCGGTGCGCGGAGAAATCGCGAAGACGGCGGCTCAGCCGTCCGAGCGCTTCGCCGAGTGACGCGGGGGCGAGGTGCACCGCGATGTCGCATTCGCGTCTGCACGCTGAGCAAGGGAGCGAGCCATCCCGCCTCCACCGCATGACCAGGGAGGCGCCGGAGCGCGTGTCCACGGGCCATGACGTCGCCCATCACCGCGTATTTCGGATGCTCGTACCAGTACAGGTTCGTGTCGAATCCGTCAGTAACTGCCGCGACGAGCGCATCGCCGACGACGCGAACGGCGCTCACGCCAAGCGCCGCGAGACGATCCGTCGCATGCGCGCAGGCCGCGTCGAGGGCCGCAGGTGTCGGGGCGACGAGCGCGACCAGCACCTGGCGGGTATGCCGATTCCCGGTCTCGATCTGCTCGGTCCAGTGGCGGTGCATCGCAGCGTCGAGATCCGGGTGCGGACCTTCGGCTGGTTGGCGCATCCGGCGCGGCAAGCCGGCGGACACGAACGAGCAGCTGCATCGGGTTCTGCAGCGTGTGACACATCCGGGCGAACGACGCCGCGGCCGCAGCTTTGCGCGCCGGGTCGAGCGCTTCGATATCCAGATCGCTCGTCGCGAGCACCGCCGACATCTGGCCCCCGTGCTCACAGTGATCCTGGCGGATGACCACCGAGGAAGTAAGCGCAGGTGGGGCTGAGAGACGCGGCAGGTGCAGCGAGCTCAGGACGGCCACGGGCTGCGCAATTCGTTCGCGACGCGGCGCGCGAGGCGGCGCAGCGCGATCGCCGCCGGCGCCGACTCCTCGAGACCCACAAGCTGGTGCGCGTTTTCCGCGGTGACCACCAACTCGTCATCAGGGATCTCGGCCATCAGCTGACCGCCGAGATCGGCCATCGGCTCGCTCAAATCGGTCTCGGGCCGGGATCGATTGACGATGTAGCGGAGTTGGTGGCGCAGCCCGAGCCGGCGCAACGCCTCGGTGCTGCGATACGCGTCCTGCACGCCGCCCGCAGTCGGCACCACAACGACGAAGACGTCGTCACACGCGCAGATGGCAGTGGTGTTCAGCGGCGACAGCTCCGGGGAAACGTCGAGGACGACGAGGTCGAAGCCCTCCATGTCCAGCTCGCGCAGCACTTCGCGGAGCAGGGCCGGCGTGATCGGCCACTCCGGGTTGACCGCCCGCTGCGGTCCGAGCAGGACGCGCGCGCCGGAGGAGTGCGTGGCCATGAAGTCGATGACGCTGCGGTCGTCCGGCGATGCCAGCGCGAAGTCGAGCAGCGTCTGTTCTGGCGACCCAAGACGCACCGCAACGCTCGGGCTGCGCAGGTCGAGATCGACGAGCGCGACCTTCGGTGAGGGGTGGTCGTCGTTGCCGCTCGATGCGAGCAGGCACGTGAGCTCGGTTGCCAGCGTGCTTCTTCCGGTGCCGCCTCGCAGCGAGAAGAAGGTGACGCGACGGGCGCCGTGCACCCGGGTCGGCGGCGGGAGTCGAAGCGGCGGAATCGCCGCGGTCAGCGCCGACGTCGCGCCGGTCCGACGACGCTTCGCCGAGCAAGTACCGGCACCGCGGTGTTCGCGTCAGATGGCTGGTCTTCTGTTGCCGTCGCCTTCGCGAGCATCGGCACAGGCGATTGCGAGTTCTGGCACCGCGCCAGCGAACTCCCACCGCGCCGTCCCGCGCCGCGGCCGCATCCAGAACTGCGCGGCGAAGACCGCCCAGTCCAGCGCCGGCCGCCCCGCGAGCTTGAGCCATCCGAGCGTCGCGGCCGAGCCGGCCAGCAACACGGCGATCGGATCGACGAACGCGGGTGACAGCGGCGAGCGCACGAGGGAATACGCCGCAAGCGCCCCCGCCATGACCACTGCCAGCTGCCCCGCGCCGAGCCCGAAAGCCAGCGTATCGGGCGTGTCGAAGCCGTCGGCAAACTCGATCTGATCCATTCCGCCACTCCACTGTATGCGTCCGCAGAATGACAACATCGTAGGGTTCGGCCAGATCAATCGCGCGGACAAACCGGCCGCCGCACGGCTCCAGATCGACCGCGCCGAGCGAGCGCAGGGCCGCCGTCGCCGCATAATCGACACCGGTGTCAAGAGCGGTGGAGGTGGTCAGTGGCAACGGTCGTCGAACCTGACGTGGCGATTTATCGAGCAGTACATCGACGGCGAGTGGGCTGGCGCCGAGGACGGCCGCACCTACGAGGTGATCAATCCGTCCACCGAGGAGGTCATGGCGGTCGCGCCGGCGAGCACCCGCGCCGACGCCAAGCGCGCCGTCGCAGCGGCCCGCCGCTCATTCGACGCAGGCGAATGGCGTCTCAAGTCGCAACTCCAGCGCACCCAGATCATGTTCCAGATCGTCGAGCACCTCCAGGAAGTCTCGGAGGACTGGGGACTGCTCGAGTCGCAGAACGCCGGCGCGGCGCTGCGCAAGACGGCGGTGGTGGACGTTCCGCTCGCCATCGAGTGGTTCCGGAGCATGGCCGAGCAGGCGCTGAGCATTCCCTGGTACGAGCCGCTCCCGTGGATCGATTCGCCATACGTGTCCTGGAACTTCGTGCAGCGCGAACCGATCGGCGTCTGCGCCGGGATCATCCCCTGGAACTACCCGCTCATCTTCGCGATGTGGAAGATCGCCCCAGCGCTGGCGATGGGCAACTCGATCGTGCTCAAGCCGTCGCCGCAGACGCCACTGTCCGCGCTCGCGGTTGCGCGCGCGATCGACGAGACGGGGCTGCTCCCGCGCGGCGTGCTCAATGTCGTGACCGGCGACAGCCGTTGACGCCGGAATCGAGCTCGTCGAGAACCCCGACGTGGACAAGGTCGCGTTCACCGGATCAACGGCGACGGGCCGCAAGATCCTCGCCGCAGCGGCACCCACCATTAAGAAGGTGACGCTGGAGCTCGGCGGCAAGTCGGCCAACATCGTCTGCCCGGACGCGGACCTCGACATCGCCGTCGACGGGGCGCTGTTCGGCACCTTCTTCCACCAGGGCCAGATGTGCGAATCGGGCACGCGCCTCTTCGTCCACGACGATATCTACGACACCTTCGTCGACCGGCTCATCGACGGCGCCGCATCGCTGCGTGTCGGTGACGCCGCCGACTTCGAGACGCAGGTCGGCCCGGTGATCAGCAAGGCGCAGTACGACATGATCCTCTCCGCCATCGAGCGCGCGAAGCAGGAAGGCGCGACCGTCGCGTGCGGCGGCGGACGCGCGCCGAATGTCGGCGATCGCGGCTTCTTCATCCAGCCGACGGTGCTCACCAACGTGTCGCCCAACTCGCACGCCGGTACCGAGGAGATCTTCGGGCCAGTCCTTGCGGTGCAGCGCTGGAGCGACCTCGGCGAGGTGATCCAGCGCGCCAACAAGACGATCTATGGGCTGGCGGGCGGCGTGTGGTCGCGGGACACGCGCGGCGCGATCGAGATCGCCAAGCAACTGCGCACCGGGACCGTCTGGATCAACGACTGGCACCTGCTCAATCCGCTGGCGCCGTTTGGCGGCTACAAGCAGAGCGGGATCGGTCGCGAGCACGGTCGCGAGGGGCTCCTCGAGTACACCGAGGTGAAGCACATCCACGTCGACCAGGGAGTGCCCCGGAGCGAGCGCTACTTCTGGGACGTGCTCCTGGGCTGAGCGACGAGCTCATCGACGAACTCGGTGATCGCCGTGGCGACTTCCTTCGGACGCTGCACCGGCAGATCGTGCACCCCGTCGATCCATACGAAGCGCGCTCGATCGCCCACCGCGTGCTGCGCCCGTGCGATGGAGCGGACCTTCGGCGAGTCCTCGGCAGACGCCGATCCCGCGGGGATGAAGAGCATCGGTGCCTGCACCTTCGCCATCAGCTCGAAGCCGTTGGCGTCGAAGAGGTGGTGGGCGATCTGCATGTGATGCTCGAGCGAGAGCCGCGGGCGGATGGTGCCGGCGCCGGTGCCGTCATCCTCGAAGTTGCCGCCGAGGATTGCCGCGGCGGTCTCGGGGTCCGAGCCGTCTCGCAGCGGCGACGAGTCCATCCAGGCCCGGAGCATCGCCGGCGTGATCCCGGCGAGCGCAGGCGGGCGCATGGTCTTCTCGGCCATCTCCCAGCTCGGGCCGAAGTACGCCTTGAGGTCGCCGGCGCCGCCGTCGATGCAGATGACGCCGAGCGTCAGCGCCGGGTAGGCCGCCGCGAACGAGAGCGCAACGGTGGCCCCCCAGCTGTGGCCGACCACCACGATCGGCTGCGGGTGACGGAGCCCCGCGAGCAGCCCCTCGAGATCGCGCGAGACGGTGTCGAAGTCGTAGCCATCGTCGGGCCGGTCGCTCTGGCCGTGTCCGGGCAGGTCGACCGCGATGACGCGATGGGCGGGGACGAGCCGGTCGGCGACCAGGTCCCACCAGCGCGCGTTGCTCGCGAGGCCGTGGAGGGCCAGGATCGCGGGCTCGCCGCCGGCGTGGTCGCGGACCGACAGCCCGAGACGGGGCGTGTCGACACGGTATTCGGCGACGTGATGGGCCACGTCACGGGATTGTGGCCGGTGAGGGCATCGAAAGGACCGGCCCGGTAGCATGGGCTGGCGGGCAGGCCCCGCTCGGCCTGTGCAGGAGTTCGAGCCTTTGTCGGCGATTGAGCCGTACACCCGAAGGATTCTCGGGGGCGTCCATCCGATCATCGTCGCCAACCGGGCGCCGCTGGTCCTGCATAACGCCGATCCCTATCGCGGGACCCCGGAGCGGCTGGTGAAAGGCGCCGGCGGCCTGGTGACGGCGATGACCTCGCTCGCGTCGGCAACCGATGCCGTGTGGGTCGCCCTCGCGCGCGATGCGTCGGATCGAATCCTCGCGGAGCGCGGTGACCCCGCGGAGTTGACGACCGACGACGGCACCACAGTCAAGGTCGCCTTCGTCCAGCCGACCAACGAGGCATACGACCTCTACTACAACGTCATCGCGAACCCGCTGCTCTGGTTCATCCAGCACTACCTCTGGGACCTCGCGCGCGAGCCGGTGGTGGACGAGACGATCCACCGTGCGTGGAAGGACGGCTACGTCAAGGTGAACCGGCTCGTCGCCGACCGCGTGCTCGCGGAAGTCGAGAGCTCCGACAAGCCGTCTGTCGTGCTCGTGCAGGACTATCAGATGTATTGCGTGCCGGGGCTCATCCGCGAGCAACGTCCGGATGTGCGCATCCAGCACTTCGTGCACATCCCGTGGCCGACGCCGCAGTACTGGACCGTGCTGCCGCGGCACATGCGCGATGCGATCGTGCACGGTCTGCTCGGGGCCGACATCATCGGATTCCAGACCTCACGCGACGTGCGCAACTTCCTCATGACGTGCGAGCAGAACCTCGGCTTGACCGTGGACCACCGCGAGCGGACCGTGTTCTCGGAGGGGCGCGCGGTGTGGGTGCGCAATTACCCGATCAGCGTCGACCCGAACACATTCATCCAGCACGCGGAACAGCCTGCAGTGCTCGCGGAGGTGGAGCGCATCGAGCAGTGGCGGCCGAAACACCTGATCCTGCGCGTGGATCGCACGGATCTCAGCAAGAACATCGTGCGCGGATTTCTTGCGTACGAGCGACTCCTTGCCGCACATCCCGAGCTCACCGGCGACGTCATGTTCTGGGCCTTTCTGCAACCGAGCAGACAGGACATCGACGACTATCGTGCCTACCTTGGGCAGCGTGTTGAGCGTCGCAGCGCGAATCAATCGCGAATACAGTCGCGGTGGGTGGACACCAATCCGCGTGGAGATCGAGGACAACATGGAGCGCGCCATTGCGGGATACCGCATCTTTGACGTGCTGCTTGTCAATCCGATCTACGACGGAATGAACCTCGTCGCCAAAGAGGGACCGCTCGTCAACCAGCGCGACGGTGTCCTGGTGCTCAGCGAGAATGCCGGCTCACACGAGGAGCTTGGTGAATGGGCGATCACGGTCAATCCGTTTGACATCGACGAGACCGCGGAGGCGCTCTATCTCGGCCTGATGATGGATGAGAACCAGAAGAAGGCCCGGCAGGCAAAGATTCGCGATGTGGTGCGAACCAACGACATCACTCGCTGGATCTCGCTCCAGCTCCAGGACCTCCGCGAGCTGATCGACTGATCGCCCGGCGAGGCCTGCGGTCAGTGGTTGAAGCCGGCGAACCCCGCGATGAACAGCCAGCCGATCACCGCGAAGGCCGCGACCCAGACGGTGATCCACACGCGACCAGTCGCAAAGCGACGGCTGCGGCGAAGGTAGCGGCGTCGAACCTCGAGATCGGCGGTACCGTCAGGTCCGCCGCGGGGGAGTCGTCGAACAGGAGAGATTTCCGCCATCTGCTCTTTCCAACGGGGTTGGCAAGGGTAGGGTTACGCCCCTCGCGAGTACGCGCAAGTATCATGCAACCCTGCGAGTTTGGGTGAGATTGCGGGCGGCGCGCAGCACTCGACGGTCGCGTTGAGGCCCCCGACCAAATGCCTGGAGGTACCGTGGACGGCGACGCGCCTGAGAGCACCGACCCGATCTCCCTCGCGCGTCAGGTGGTCGAGGATGCCATCCGTCTGGCGCGGGCCGAACTCAATGTCATCGGTGCGGAGCTCAAGAAGGCGATCATCCAGCTGCTCATCGCGACCGCGATGATGGTTGTGGCGCTCGTCTTCCTCTTTATTGCGGTGATCGAGGCGCTCGGTGCACTGCCCTCGGGGCTCGGGATCCTGGGCGCCGAGTGGGTGCGCTGGCTGGCGCTGGGCGGGGTCTTTCTCATCCTCGCGCTCGTGCTGATCTTCATCGGTCAGTCCCGGGCGAGAAAGGCGATCAAGCGGGGACGGACGCAGGTGGAATCAACCTTGAAGGAGGATGCCGAGTGGCTCCGGGAACTGACGAAGCGCAGCGTCAAAGGGAGCTGAGCAAGCAGGCGCTGGCGAACAGCGCCGGCCGGCTCGAGGATCGCGTTCGCGCGGAGCTCGACTGGAAAGCACGCCTGCGCCGCGACGGGCCGCGCTACGCCGCCATCGCCGGTGGTGCTTTCGTGTTGATCGGGACGATCGTACTGATCCGCTCGCGCCTCCGCCGCGACGAACCCGAAGAGGAGACGCCGCCCGTGACGCTGGACGACCTCATCGCCGAGCTCCAGGCACTCCGCAAGGAAGTCAAAAAAGGCGGCGACAAGACGCCGATCTGGCAGAAGGTCGTGCTCCGCGGGGTGAGTGCGGCCGGTTCTGCCGGTGGCGCGTACGCAGCCAAGCGCCTCGTCGATCGGCAGGAAGCTAGGGCTGGGGCCTGACCGCGATCGTGAGCCGGCCGATGGCGCAGAGAGCGCCGTCGTCGTTGGTGATCTCGACGTCCCAGACCCACGTGGTGCGGCCGCGGTGTCGTGGCTTCGCCTCCGCGTGGATCGTGCCCGCCGTGATCGGGCGCACGAAGCTCATGTTGTTGGACATCCCCGCCGCAAGGTTGCCCGCGTCCTTGACGCCGAGGTAGGTGCCGACCGAAGCGATGGTCTCCGCCATGGAGCAGAAGACGCCGCCGTGGACGATGCCCCAGGGCTGCAGGATTTTTGGCGTGACCGGGCAGGTTGCGGTGATGTGGTCAGCGGTGATCTCGCCCATCTCGAGCCCGTAAAGGGAGTCGAAGACCATCGGAACGGAATCGAAGGTCGCCATACGGCGGGCAAGTGTCGCACGACCTCAGCGGAGGTCGCGGTCAGCGCTTGACGAGCAGCTCGGTGAGTGCGCCTTCGTGCGAGGAGAGGAGCGAGTGGAGCTCGAGCATCTCGTCGCCGGTGATGGGATCCGCGACATCCGGGACGCCTTCATCAATAGCGGGATTTGCCTTTTCCTCGGCTTCGGTCTGGAAGATGATCTGGAGGAGGTTCTCGTCGCTGCACGACGCGCAGGTCACCCGAACGAGAGCGCGATTGCCTTGCTGCGCGAGCACATTGATCCCGCAGTCGGCCATGTTCTCGCCACACGCCGAGCAGCGATACCGCCGTGCCTGAAAGCGGAGCAACTCGAGCAGATCCATCACTGACCAGTATATGCCGCCTGCCGAGGCGGCAAACAGGGGCCCGTGGGGGCGTCCGGTACACTCGGAGACCTCCGCTGGGGAGTGGCCAAGTGGTAAGGCAGCTGATTCTGGATCAGCCAATCAGAGGTTCGAATCCTCTCTCCCCAGCCAAACTCGCTCGTAGTTTTGTGGTTGCTAGTTCGCTCATCTGCTCCTTTGGCTGAGAGCCCCTGTGATTCGACAGGGAGAAGGCAGATCCTTCTCCCTCGACGCCCGGCGGAGCCGGCCGCCTTCACCCTCATCTTCGGCGCGCTGGATAGCGCGCCGGACGCGTCCGCTATCGCGAACGCTATGGGAGAGGATTCGCACCGCTGATTGGCTGATCAGCCATGGTTTCAATCGAGCTCGCAGGAGCTCGAGCGAGGTCGGGCGATGCTGTTACGCGACAGCGCCAGGCGAGGAAGACAGGTCGTCACTCCGATCGTGAAGGTCAACTTGGTTGGCAGGCAGCGGACGACCGGTGAAGTATCCCTGAGCGAGGTCGCAGCCAAGGGCGGCGAGGAGGTTGAGGGCGTCAACATCCTCGATGCCCTCGGCCACGACGCGCATGTTCAACTTATGGCCAAGCGCGATGGTTGCTCGAACCAGCGCCAAGTTTCGCTCGGTATCTCCGGTAGCGAGTCTCGTCAAGAAGCTGCGGTCAAGTTTCAGTTCACTCACCGCGAGGCTTCCGAGATGCGCAAGCGACGTCACTCCGGCGCCGAAGTCGTCGATCGAGACACCAAGGCCGAGTGCGCGCATCTGCTCGATGACGGGCTTGCACATGTCGAAATCTCTGATGATCATCGTCTCGGTGATCTCAAGGATCAGAAACTCGGGAGGGAGGTTATGACGGGCGAGCGCCGTCATCACCGACTGGCTGAATCCCGAATCGAGGAGATTCGTCGCCGCGACATTCACCGAAACGGTAACCGTCTCTCCTGCAGCGCGCCATGCGGCGCACTGCGCGACGGCTCGCTCAAGGACGAATGCCGTGAGCGAGTGCATGAGCCCGGCTTCCTCCGCCAGGGGAATGAAGTCGAGGGGAGGAATCAGGCCGAGGCGAGGATGCGGCCAGCGCACCAGAGCTTCCATAGCCGACACCTGGCCCGTGACCAGATCCACCTGTGGTTGGTAGTGCACCTCAAGTCGACCATCGAGAATTGCCTCGCGCAACTCGTCGACAAGCCGCAGGCGATTGCCGTCGTCGTCGAGCTCGTGTTGATACGTCTCATAGGGCAGCGGACCAACCTTTGCGCGATACATGGCAAGGTCCGCGCAGCGCAGGAGGCTGGCGCTGTCGCTCGCATCCGCCGGGGCGTTGGCGATGCCGATGCTGGCGCCGACGCGGACGCTGAGCGCATCGAGGGCAAACGGCCGCTCGAGCTCGTCAATGATGCGTTGGGCGACCGTTGCCGCGTACGTGGCGTCCGTATCCATGACGAGTACGGCAAGTTCGTCACCGCCGACACGTACGAGGGTGTCGGTAGCCCGCAGATGGGTCATCAGGCGCGGACCCAACTGTCTCAGTAGCTCATCGCCGGCCGAATGACCAAACGAATCGTTGATTTCCTTGAAGTGGTCGAGATCGACGTACAGGAGCGACAGGCGGCGCTCAACGGTTTCGGGATCCGCGTGGTCGGCAAAGAACGCATCCAGGAGGTTGAAGAGCTGGCGCCGATTTCCAAGGCCGGTCAAGTCATCGGTGATCGCCTGGCGGTGTCGCTTCTCGGTCAGAAGTCGAAGGCTCCGAACCGACAGCGTCAGCCGGACGCCAACGATCAGCAGCGTCGCTGTGGCAAGTCCGATGGCGACCGGAGTGACCTGATGGAGCGTATCGACGAGGAGAATCACCAGGCCCGCGCACGCCCCGAGGCCGGGAAGCAGAAACCCTGGGGCGCCGTTGCGTAGCAGCGAGCTGGCCTGGCGCGGCCGCACCCAGACCGCCGCGGAGATGAGCAGGATCGCCACCGGCCACGCGACGCCGTTGACGATGACGCCCAGATGTGACGTCGCTCCAGAGCTCGCGAAGAGATTGAAGGTATCGCCCACGGCGGTGCACCCGATGGCGCACGCAATGAGAATCCACTGCGGGTCTTTACGCCCCGAAATCATGGCTGTGCCGCCGACCGCGAGCATCAGCAGCAAGAGGTCGCCGATCGGATACGCGAGATCGGTCGCGACTGTCGTCGGACTACCGCCGACCGAGTGCAGGATGGTGTTGAAAGCAAAACAGGCGCATAAGGCCGCGGCACCCAATCCGGCCACCGCACCGTCGAGAAATGTCGCGGGTCCGACGCGTCCGAGGTGCCTTCGCGCCAGGAGTACGAGCGCCACATAGAAGATCGGGTAGAAGCCCAACCAGAACAGATCGGCGAGCGACGGGACCGATGGTGTTGCCCCGCCCGCGGACTCCGCTGCCAGCACCGTGTCGCCGATGCTCCAGGACAGAATGCCGAGGCCGAGCATGAGTGGGACGATTCGGCGGCGCGTGCCGAGGGCTCGCCATAGACACAGCGCACTCGTCACGAGCTCGAAGACCCCAACGCCCCAGCCGTCGACAAGTTCATTGGACTGATCGGGCTGCCTGACGATCAGCGAGAGGAAATACGCCAGGAGCAGCGCGGCTAACGCCGCGTAGACAACAACAGCCCACCGCGGCATACGAGGTCTTGGCGCCGAGCTGCGGGGGGTCCAGAGACGAGGAACCTCGATCGACACGCGAGCAGAGTAGGGCCACCGGGAGCAAAGTTCCCCCACGGTCGGTGGTTCATTCGTTACAAAACCGCACAGATCAATCGCTATCGAGGATCGGGCCGACAGCGCCATGCGCCGCTTCTCGAACCGGCAGAACAAGAAAGCCGCCCGCGACAAAGAAAATGACAAACATGCCGAAAACGACAGGGTAGCCGCCAAGGATCCCGAGGATGTGTGCGCCGGCATTGAAGTGATCGAGGATCGGCCCAGCGATGAAGCGAGCGATGATGCCCGCTCCCGCGGTGGCGATGTTGGAGAACCCGAGAAAGCGTCCGGCTTCGTCGCGCGGGATGACGTCGATGGTGAAGGCCCAGTCGACCGAGAGAAAACTCCCGGTGGCGGCGCCGATGAGGACACCAAAGCAGAGGACCTGTGCGAGTCCGCGCGGCACATCGAGCAGGGACGCGAGCGGTGAGGTCAGGGCCGTTGGCACGAGCGTGAAATGGGCGAAGACGAGCCCGAGCGTGCCGGCGCCGCCCATCGCCGCGCACGCCACGACGAGCGGCTTGCGCCCGACTCGATCCGACAGTCGCGCGGCCGGGTACGAAACCAGCAGTGCAAGCACCACGATCACGGCGAGGAGGTACGTCGTCGCCGCGTTTGCCTGATCAGTGGCATGGCTACTGCTGCCCGGGTAGAACACGTCCTTGAAGAAGAAGTTGGCGAACGTCTCCAGTCCGACGATGCCCATGAGAATGAGCAGCCTCGAGCCCATGAGCCAGAGGAAGTTTCCGTAGCGACGGGGGCTCACCTTGAAGGTCCCGAGGGTCACCTCCGCGAGGTGCAGCTTGAGCCCGGGCGCGGGGCGCGCATCGTCGGGTACGAGCGTCACCGTCAGCACCATGGTCACCAGCAGCATCGCGGCCATCGAATAGAAGGCCAGGTCGTAGCGGCCGTGGCTCGTGAAGATGCCGACGACCACGAAGCCGATGAGTGTTCCGAGCAGATTGCCGAGCCCGTAAAACGCTCCGGCCTTGCCCAGGTCCGCCTCCGGGACGACGTCGGGGAGGAGACCTTGATACGGGCCCTGCGCGGTGTTGGAGGCGAGTTGGAGGAGGAAATACACCGCGAACAACCAGAAGTAGCTGCCCACGAATGCCATCAGCACGAGGAAGAGTGCCGAGCCCACGGCCCCGCCCGCGATGTACGGCCGTCGCCGCCCCCAGGCGAGCGTGGTTCGGTCGGACAGCGCGCCGATCACCGGCTGCCAGAAGACGGCAATCAGGGTACCGGTGCTCTCGAGGACGGACAGCGCCGTCCCCTGGTGGGCCTGGCCGACGAACCCGCGGATTAACGGCGGCAGCACCTGTGCACCGATGGAATTCCAGAGGTAGCCGATGGCCACCCAGTACAGGCTGAGCAGAGTCAGACGCCGAAGGCTCAGACGGTTCGGCGTGACAACGAACGCTGTCGGTCCCGACACCTCTGCCGTCGCCACGCCGCCACATTAGCCGGATGCAGCGCTCCTCACACGGGTTGCTGCGAGCCGAGGTTGCCGAATCCCCCTCGCGATGCAGCCTCGCGTTTCGCACGTCGCCGCTCGGGCCAGAACGGAAGGTCGAGCACGGTGAAGAGGACGAGCCCCACCACCGTCGTGCCGAGGATGTACCACGGCCACGGGCCTAGCAGGCTCTGAATGCTGCCCGGGGACGGGGAACGCAGGTAGTCGTAATTGCCCCCCGTAACCGCGTCGACGATGCCGACCACGGTGAGAACGGCGACGCTGACGGCGATGACCCGGAGCACCGCGCCAGGTTGCGGGTGGGCGCGCCGACCGACGACAAGGAAGACAGCGGCGAGCACCAGGCCGATGTGATCGCCATAAAACTCCAACCAGTCGTAGGACGGAAACACGATCGCGTGATCGGGGGTGAGGATGCCCTGTACTGCGCCGGCGATGGCCCAGAACCAGGTCACCTCGACGAGGATCGGCTTCGGCCAGATCAGCGCCGCCGCAGCGACGAATGCGCCGATGTCACAGAGGTAGAGGGGCAGGCTGTAGCCGGCGCCCCAACTGCCATTCGTCACCTGGTAGATCTGATATTCCACCTCGTTCGCGACGAGGAAGAGCGCCAGGAGCCAGGAGACCACCGTTACCCAGCGCCCCGGCCGGACCCGGGCGAGCGGGACGAGGACGGCGATCGACACCACGGTGACAACCATGGCGATAACGTGACTGGGGCTCGTGAAGTCGTGCACGCCTTGACCCCTGCGCGATGCTCCCGCGTGGTTGCTCGGCCTGATTCCTCCCAGTCCGCATCACTCTACTCGTCCCTGGCAGCGCGGCACGAAGGAGAGCACCAATCGACTACTGCGCATCGAAACTGGCTACGCCAGGCCTAGCACTGAGTGGGGAACGGAGCGCGCCCGGAATTGCTGTTCCTTGACAACGGCAAGCGCCCAGCGGACGATCGCGGCGGGAGGCGAAACCGCTACGAAGGGGAGACATGCCGTTGAGATTGAGGTTGCGCGCCGAATATCCTTCACGGTTGAAGCCCATCCTGGCGGTGGGCGCCGCAGCGTGCGCCATCGCGATCGGCGGCTGCGGAAGCGCGAGCACCGCACCAGCGTCAACGGCTTCCCCCCACGCGAGCGCGTCGCCGGCTGCGACAGCGCCGCCGGCAACGCCAACCCCTGCATCGATAGACAGCTTCGTCGCTCAGGCAAACGCGATTTGCACAACTGCTGCCAACCAGGGTGATGCCATTCAGGCCCCGACTCTTTCGGGTGGAACGATCAGCGCCCCGGAGGCCGCCGACCTCCCGGCAATCGGCACGTACTTCCAATCGCTGGGCACAGTGTTCCAGCAGCTCACCACGTCACTGCAAGGGCTCGGAACGCCGCCATCGATGCAGACGGTGTGGGCTCAGGCGCTCGCGGGATTTGGCAACGTCGTCACGGACTTTGACGCTGCGGCAACCAACGCACAGGCCGGCAATCTCAGCGGTTACGAGTTCGGCCTTTGCGCAATCTGAGACGGACAACACGCAGGTCGACCAATACTTCGTCCAGTTCGGCGCCACCGCATGTGCAGCCGGAGGGTCGTCATCGTCCCCGTCGCCGTCTGCCTCGCCGAGTGCGTCGCCAAGTCCGACGCCCACCTGAGCTCTCATCGTTGGTGGAAGGCGCCGCAGACGCGCGACCACGGGTGCTGTCGGCCGCCTCTTCCGGTGTTGTTGATGGTCATCCTGACGACCGCCTCGCCGCCGGGCTCGACACGCAGCGCATTCGCGGAGAGCAGTACACGTACCGCCATGGGGGCCCAGAGTTTACTCGTGATCGAGCGACGCCTGTGCGAGCATCACCTCACCCCGGAGTTCCTGACGGAGGAAGGACGCAATTGCGTTGTTCACGATGGATGCGTGCGTGATCAGGTCCCATATGTCCGAGGCCGTCCAGCTCGAGGATTTGCACCTGCGGGAGGACGCCAGTCAGAAGCCGCCCGACCCCTCGCGATGAGGCCGGCGACTCGCTCCCCATCATGTACAGCACGGGTCTGTCGAGCTCTCGAAACGCCTCGAGCGGAGTCGGTTCGCCGAGCAACGCGTCTGCCCATCCGCGAATGTTGGTCATGGCCGCTGCAATGGAAGGCTTGACCGCCGGACGGGTGGCTGCCCATGAGCCCGCGCCCATCCAGAAGTCAACGAAGACCTGCGCTGCTGTTTCGTTATCGCCGGCGTCAATCGCCGCAGCTGCACTGGCTACAACGGCCTTGATGCCGTCGGCGTCATTCGGCGGCGGCGTGACGTTTCCTCAATCACCGCAAAGAGCGTCGGCTCGTAGAGCGCCAGCGCACTGACCCGCTCCGGGTGCTCTACAGCAAACTTCAGGGCCACCGCTCCACCGTACGAGTGCCCGACGAGCGCGAAGGGATCGCCAGCCCGTTTGAAGACCGGTCCCAGGAGTGCCGACTCGTCTCGGAGCGAAACGCGGCGATCGCTTGGCCAATCCGGACTCCTCCCCGCGCCGTAGGAGTCAGCTGCCAGCATATGGAATTCAGAGTCCAACAATTCGAGGAGATCCCGCCACTGCGCCGAGGTACTTGCGTTGGCATGAAGGCACACCACGCCGGGGCCGACGCCGACCTCGCGGAAGAACGGCTCAGGCTGCTGAGTCAATTGCACGTTCCCGACGACGGACGCGATCCGTTCTGCGGAGAACACGTCGTTGACCGGGAGAATGCCGCCGAGTGCTCCGATGATCCTGGTGACCGCTTCGGGTTGTCGGGATGCAGCCTCGTAATAGCGCCGTAGATGGTCTGGCAGGGGCCTGAGCGCTGCGGAGTTCAAGGTCAGCCGAAATCCACTTGCCGTCTCGTGATCGCGGCACTGTTCGTAGTCGCGCAGTGACTGCCTCCCATGGCCGCCCGCCGACGAGTGCGGCATCGACGGACGCAGCCAGCATTGCTGCCGAAGCGAACGCCTCCGACATGCCCAGCCCGGTTGTCGGGTCTTTGTGGTGTCCCGCGTCGCCGGCAAGAGCCCAACCATCGCCATATGACCTGCGGTAAAAGTTGGCGAGATCGCTCGCACCTCGGAATCGCTCCTCGCGGTGTCCGGCAGCGATCTCATCACCGAGACCGGGGATCGCCTCGAGGGACTTCATGAAATTCCCCTCGATATCGCGCCGGAATTCCGCGAACTCTGACTGGTGTCCGCCCACGTAGACACACGTGAGACCGTTGTTGGTCGGCCAGCGAAGAATCAACCGTCCCTGGCGCATGTGATACGACGGCGACAGGGTTGGGACACCGCTCCAATACGAGTAGTACACAAAGGTCAGCGGCGGTTCGTACCCATACATCTCAGCGCCGGCTTCTGCGGCGATCAACGAATGACGTCCGTCCGCGCCGACAACGGCGCGTGCATCGATACGACTACCGGCACCAGAGAACGGTTTGACGTCGATACCGCAGGCGTGCCCGTCCGACCATCTGATGGACCGCACTGACGTGCGGTCGAAGAGTTCCGCCCCCGCCTCGACAGCCGCATCAACCAGCATGCTGTCGAGGACTGTCCGCCGTGGGCAGAAGGCTGAATGCACGCCTCCAACGGACGGCACGGAGCCGGAGAGCGAGACGGCGCCGAAATCGAACGTCAACATCGGAATCGGCTCGCACCCTTGCGATTTCAGGCGATCAAGCAGTCCCCACTGCTCGAGGAGTGCTGCACCCTGCGGCCAGAGAAAGTGGCTCGAGATCGTGTCGCTGGGAAACTCGGCTCGGTCGACGAGCGCGACACGGTGACCGCGCCGCGCCAAGAGCATCGCGAGTGATGCCCCGGCGCAGCGCGCCCCCACGACGACGACGTCGTACATCCCTGGTCAGCCGCGACCAGGGGGTTTAGCCGACAGGTTGGCCCGCAGCAAGGGCTTTGACGTCAGCCGTCGTAAGCGGATTGCCGGCGATGCCCCAATCCCCACTCTTGACCTCCTCAACGATGACCCAGGTCACGGGCCGCAGTGCTTCGCCCTCGATCTCGACCATCGTATCGGTCAGCTTGCGAACGATGTCGCGCTTCTGGCTCTCGTTGAAGACACCTTCAATCAGCTTGACGTTCACCAGTGGCATCGTGGTCACCTCCGTAGATAGCACGACCGATCGGTCGTTAGTGGAGCCGCACCATAACACGATCGTTCGTGCTATACAAGTGGCCTTATGCCGACGCAAACAACCCGCGGCCTGGCCACCCGGCAAGGCATCCTCGCGGTCGCGTCGGCGATCGCGAGTGTGGACGGTCTCGAGGGCCTCACCCTTGGCCGCCTCGCGACCGATCTCTCGATGAGCAAGAGCGGCCTCTTCGCCCACTTCGGGTCCAAAGAGGAACTGCAATTGGCAACGATCGAGTATGCCCGGCAGATCTACCTCGACGAGGTGATCGTTCCGGGCCTTGTCCACGCGCGCGGTATCGCGACGCTCCACCGGCTCTGTGATCGGTATCTCGCACTGATGGAGCGCCGGGCGTTTCCTGGTGGATGCTTCTTCGCCGCGGCGATGGCCGAGTTCGATGCGAGGCCCGGGATAGTGCGAGACACCATCGCGATGTTGCAGCGCCAATGGCTGGACCTGCTCGAGCGGGCAGCGCAAGACGGAGTACGCCTCGGCGAGCTGCATCGCGACGTCGATCCCGTCCAGCTCGGGTTTGAGCTGGAGGCTGCGATGCTCTCCGGCAACTGGTACTTCCATCTCTACAGTGACGACACGTTCTTCGCACTCTCCCGGGCTGCCGTCGAACGAACACTCAGTGCAGCTGCGACGTCGAAAGGTCGACGCGTACTGGGAGAAGCGACCGCGCAGAAAGGCAAATAGGGTGTTCCAGACTCCGGAGAGCACGAGCTGCTACCGGCCTCGGGCCAGGCGCCGCTCGCTCCTGGATCGAGTCGCTTGCTTGGTGTAACGTCGGCACGCGTTGAGCGCCAACGTATGCGCCGATCATCAGCGCAGGGATGGATCGAGGATGTTGCCACGGGGTTCTCACTGGTGGATCGCTCGCCCGATCGGTGTCGTGACAATCGCCGCCTGTGGATCTGCCTCTCCCGACACCGAAAGTGTCGCCGGTGGCAGGGGCTTCGGCGACGCCGTCATCCTCGGCCAGTTGGAACGGTTCGGCGTGGTCGATTGTCCCGAGCCCGCAGACGGGGGAGGGCGGGTTCCTTGACGCGATCGTGGACATGGGGTCAGACAATGTCTGGGTGGCCGGCGACGAGATCGATCATTGGAACGGTGCGACGTGGAGCCAGATGGCGACCGTCAATGGCAGGATCATTCACGCAATCACCGCCATCGCCGCGACGGCAAGCGACGACATATGGTTTGCCGATGTGGACGACTTCATCCACTACGGGTGCCACCCGACGAGTTGAGTTCTCAGCTAGACGGTTTCACCACGCCGGTGTAGGCCATCCCGTCGTTGCACGTCGTCCCTGGATTTGGCACCGTCAAGTCACAGCCGATCAATACCAGCACCATCGACGAGTTGGCCGGAAACGTGAGCGGCGTCACCCAGTGAAAGTCGAGGTCGCGAAAATTCGCCAGACCTTCGACGAACAGTGTTGTGCAGTGGCCGCTGATGTCCTGGTCGAGATCGAGGTCGCCGCTGTCTCCTTGCGGGTTCTCGAAAACGAGGTCGGTGAGCGAGAAGACCTGATTCGTCGGGACTGAGTACACCGAGCCTGATGCGGCACCGGGACAGGACGTCCCTTTCGACGGCGGTGCGGAGACCGCCAGCCGTCCGTCGACCGGCGTGCCGGATGTCGCCGCCGCAGGTGATGTCGGGCTCGTGCCACCGCCGCCGCCACCACCACCACCGCCGCCACCGCCGCCCGGAACTCGAGGTCGGCTTCCCACTCTGTTGAGCGTTGACTGCTTGCATGGCCGCGGTCGTTGCATCGGACTTGATCGTGGGCTGGAGGACGAGCAGCCAGAGCACGAGTAACGCCACCGCAAGCGCGATCAAGGCCGCAGCAGCCTTGGGCAACCACTTCGGCAGAATCGCGTCCTGCACCATGGATCCGTCGATGCTTACCGGCGGCGCTTCCCGTGGCTGGATGATGGTCTGGAAACGGTGCGTCTTCGGCGCGCCCGTGAGAAATCGCTTGCGGGGCTTCGCGTGAACGCGAATGATCGTGGCGGTCCCGGGTTCGGCGACGACGTTGGCCGGATGAAACTCGAAGCCCACCTTCTCCTCAGCGTCGACACCGCCGAATCCAAGGGTCAGCGGGGTATTTCCCTGGTTGTCGCACGCGAGCTCATGGCGCCCGACACGCCGGCCGTGCGAAATGATCGGAATGAGTTCGCCGTTGAGCGCGGTGAACGCGCCGATGTCCAGAGTCCCTTCCTCCACAACGGAGTCGGAGGGATCAACCTCGGAGACGACCCGGAGTCCGAAGGGCGTCGCGCCGGCACGGGCTGCGGATGTTCGCGCTGGTCGAAACGTCAGTGTGGCCTGGGCTTCGCTGCCCGGCATCAGCGGCAGGAGCGCAGGGTCAACCGCCGCCCACCGCGCTGCGTCGCCAAGGACCTCGAGATGAAATCGATCGACAACGGTGCCCGTGTTTCGCACCGACACCGTAGTGGCGATGGCTGCGCCGGGTTCGACCTGGAGCTGCTGGGCCGCCAGGACAGCGCGTATGCCCATCTGTCCTACCTCAGCCGGCTGTCATGCCACGACGAATGGGTGGTGCCCAGGTCCGTTATCAGGAGTGCCATCACGTCCGACCCCTTTGTCGCTCGACCGATCCCGAGGGTGTGACGATACGGCTTCTGAGCACCGCATCACGTCGTTCTGTGGGAATCAGGTCAGGCACGCCATCCGGTTGCTCCACCGAAAGCCGGCGGTGGAGCACGGGTTGGACCGTGGGCTCGATCGCGGAACGAGGCAGCGGCGCGACAACGTCAACGTCGAGCGCGACGTGCGGAGCCATACCGAGCGCGGCCCAGATGCTCCAGCTCTGGATGTCGCCGGCGGCCGGTGCCGCTACGGTGATGTAGGTCGGCACATCCGCATCGGCGAGCGTTCCGGCGAGATGCTGGCTGGGGATTGCCTGCTCCTCCGCAAGCGTCAGCAGCAACCGTGACAGCAAGCGGTGCTCCTCGTCGACGTGTGCGGCCCATGCCGTGAGCAGATACTTGAGGCGGTAGCGGCGCAGCGGGGACTGGCGCCCGGTCACGTGCCCGGCGTCGTCGCGGATGTCCTGCCAGTCGTTCGGGCGCCGCGTCATGTCCTCGGTGACCGAATACAGGTACGCATTGACCGTGGCGGCGTGGTTCGGTTCGAGCCAGGCCGAAGTCGGGGCGGCGAACACCACATCGACGTCCGTGCCGTGGAGCGCGGTCGTGCGCAGCAGCGAGCGTAACGTCGCGTCGACGTCAGCGATCATGCCCCATAGGGTCGGTTCCGGCCGATGTCTCGGCAAGCGCGGAGCGGGAAGCCGCACGGGCACGTCGAGCTGCACTTTTGGGCAGCATCGCCTTCCCCGTCGCCGACACCGTCGCACCTTCGCGCGGGACAGCCGCCGGTGCGAATGTTGTGTCGCAACCTGCTGCACGGCAAGGAGATTGGGCATGCCAACATATTTGTCACCAGGCGTCTATGTCCAGGAGGTGTCCTCCGGGTCGAAACCGATCGAGGGCGTGGGCACCGCCGTCGCAGCGTTCGTCGGGCTCGCCGCCCAGGGGCCGGCTAACACGCCCACACTCGTCACCAACTGGACACAGTTCAACGCGACATTCGGCGACTTCATCGAAGGGTCGTATCTGGCGCAGGCGGTGTACGGATATTTCCTGAACGGCGGTGGCGCGGCGTACGTCGTTCGCGTCGGCGCTGACGGCGACACCCCGCAACCTGCGGCTCGCGCGGAGCTGGCTGCGCGGGGGGAGCCGGACCGGCCTGTCCTGCGCGTCACCTCGGTCGAAGGTGGGCCTCCCGGCAACGACATCAGCGTCGAGGTGAGTGAGCCCGGCGAGGCCGGCGAGGACACGTTCAAGGTGACCGTTTCGCGCGACGGCAAGGTCGAAGAGGTCTTCGACAACGTCAACGTGAAGCGGGGACCGCAGAACGTGATCACCGCGGTGCGGACGCGCTCCAAGCTGATCCGGCTCGAGGAGGTCACCGGCGGTGGGGCGTTGACTGTGCCGGAAAAGGTCAACGTCAAGTTGAGCGGCGGTGCAGCGGCAACCACGCTGCGCATCACCGCCGATGACTACGTTGGAAACTCCGCCGATCGCACCGGTTTCGCCGGGCTCGAAGCCGTGGATGAGGTCACGATGCTCAGCGTGCCCGACCTGATGGCCGCGTACCAGCAGGGCCTCATCGACCTCGAGGCAGTTCAGGCGGTGCAACTGGCGATGATCGCGCACTGCGAGTTGATGGGCGACCGCGTCGCGGTACTCGATGCCCCCCCTGGCCTCAACGCGCAGCAGGTGAAGGAATGGCGCGTCGACAAGGCTCGCTACGATTCGAAATACGCGTCCCTGTACTGGCCATGGATCAAGGTGTTCGACCCGCTCAAGGGTCAGGCGGTGCTGGTACCGCCCAGCGGTCACATTGCCGGCATCTGGGCGCGCAATGACGACACTCGTGGCGTGCACAAGGCACCGGCGAATGAGGTGATTCGTGGTGCGGTCACCATCGAGCTGCAGATCACCAAGGGCGAGCACGACCAGCTCAATCCAGTCGGTATCAACTGCATTCGCGCGTTCCCGGGACGCGGCATCCGCGTGTGGGGCGCGCGCACGCTGTCGAGCGATCCGGAGTGGCGGTACCTCAACGTCCGTCGCCTCTTCAACTTCGTCGAGGAGTCCATCCTCGAGGGGACTCAGTGGGTCGTGTTCGAACCCAACGACTCGCGCCTATGGGACGCCGTCAAGCGCAACGTCACCGCGTTTCTGCGCAGGGTCTGGCGCGACGGTGCGCTCTTCGGCACAACGTCGGCCGAGGCCTTCTTCGTCAAGTGCGACGCGGAGAACAACACGTCCGACACCATCGACATCGGTCAGCTGATCATCGATGTCGGCATCGCGCCGGTGAAGCCGGCTGAGTTCGTGATCTTCCGCATCGCCCAGTTTGCGGGCGGCGCGTCCGTCAGTGAGTAGCGGAGGGTAAACCACATGCCAGCAGGGTTCAACGACGCCATTTCCGCATCGCGATTCTCCATAACGATCGACGGTTATGAGATCGCGCAATTCTCGGAGTTGACCGGCATCACAACCGAGGTCGACGTCATCGACATGCACGAGAACTCGCAGAGTGGCGGCAACATTCTGCGCAAGCTTCCGGGAAAACGCCGGCCACCGACGATCGTGCTGAAGCGCGGCAAGAGCACGTCGATGGAGTTGTGGAGCTGGCACGAGGCCGTGATGCACGGCGACATCGTCGGTGCGCGCAAGAGCGGGTCCATCGTGATGTACGCCTTTGACGGAACACCCGTTGCGCGGTACCACTTCCACGACGGCTGGCCCTCCAAGATCTCGATCGGCGGGCTCAAGGCAGGCGCGAGCGAAGTGCTCATGGAAGAGGTCACCATCGTCTGCGAGTGGCTCGAGCGAGTGGCTCCGTGAACGTCGCGGTTCGTGCTCGGCCCGAGGCCCAAATCCCGCTGACGACCGAGTTTCCCTTCGTGCTGCCGCGAGGCTACGTCGACCGTGATGGCCGCCTCCATCGCGAAGGGATGATGCGCCTTGCCACCGCGCGCGATGAGATCGGTCCGCAGAGCGATCCGCGCGTGCGCCAGAACGGTGCGTATCTCACGGTGCTCCTGCTCGAGCGCACGGTCACGCAACTCGGGACGCTGCCGGGTGTGGACACCTACGTCATCGAGGGATTGTTCGCCTCGGATCTGGCGTTCCTGCAGGACCTGTATCGACGCGTGAATCAGGACGGTCGTTCCGACATTCCAGTGGCATGCCCGGCGTGCAAGCACGAGTTCACCGTTGACATCGCGGGTGAACCACTGGGGGAATCATGACGTACGCGATCGATCGTCTCCTCGAGGAGGTCGCGTACGTCGGCTACTACATGCACTGGGAGCTCGACACGATTCTTGACATGGAGCACCCGCTGCGACTTCGTCTCATCGAGGAGATCGGCCGGATCAACCGTCAGATCGGTGGTGGCGACTTCTGATGCGCACACCCTGGCGACGTCGCGCGGACAGCGCGAATCGGTCCGTTGCGGCGCCACGCGGTGCTGCCGACCGAAGGAGTTCGACCTCGCGGCCGGCTGCGGGCGGTGAGTGGGCGGAGTTGCCGCCGCTGCGCGCGCACGTGGCGGCAGTGTCGCTGACGACAAGGCCCGACCAGGCGAGTGCGATCGCGAGGCGCATGCACTCGACGAGTGTGCTCGTGCACCCGGTGCGACCACGTCAGTACGAACCCATCGCGCTCAGCGCTGTCGCCGATGCGGTGCCGGCTGCCCCGTTGGCACGTGGAACTCCAGTCAGGGTCGAGCCGGTGGTCCGCCGCCAACGCAGGCTGCCGAACGGGCCACCGCTCAGCACGCGACAGTCGCTCCGATGCCCGCGCCGGCGCCGACGCGGCTCACCGCGCTCGACGACGACGCCGCAGCCGGTGTCGCCTCCGCCCTCCTGCCGCCCTCACGCCGACAGCGCGCCTCCGAGCGTGCGCCCGCGCCGGTCGAGCACGACGATCGGCATGAACGCGACGAGGAGACCGATGCCGACCGCCGTCCGCGAAACCTCGTCGTGCGCCGTCGCGGTGGCGACGTGCCGCAACGAGCAGGCCTGCAGGCACCGCTCCGTGAGGATGAGCTGCGCGAGCGCCGGGCGAACGGCGAACGCGATCGCAACTCGAATGCTCGGACGGCCTCGAGGAGTCCAGAGACGCCGCTGCTGCACCACACGAGCGCGGGCGGCACACCCACGCCGGCGCGCTCCAGAGCGCCCGAGCGAACGACCGCAACGCCGCCGGCCACGAGCGACAGCGGCCGCGAGGTCGTCGAGCGAGTTCCTGCGTCCGTGGCCGAAGCAATGCAGCGCATCCACGGGGCCGATGTGCGCGACACGATGGTGCACCGTGGTGAGAGCGCGGACAGGCTTGCGAAACAGCTCCAGGCGCGAGCCGTGACACGCGAGGGCGAGGTGTTCGTTCCTAGTGGCCAGGGTTCGCTGGACACGGGTGCGGGGCGCGGGCTTCTCGCCCACGAGTTGACGCACATGCTCCAGCAACGCCGCTTCGGCGGTACCGCACCGCTCGAGCATTCGCCGGCGGGCCGGCTCCTCGAAGCCCAGGCTCGGATGACCGAACAGCACGTCGAAGGACAGCCGGCGGCGCCACCGCCGCCACCGATCGAAACGCCTGCGCCGCAGCCGGACCAGGCCGAAGACGAGAGCGCGCGCGACGCGATTCGGCAAGCGCAGGACGACATGATCGCCTCGGGGTTCGCAGTCAGGATGCCTGACGGATCGCTGGTCTTCCCCGGCGCCGCAGCCATGACCCAACCGGCAGTCGCCGGGACGGTGCAGCGCGCTCCTGCGGTCGCTGCAATGACGGAGGAGCAGCCGGGGCCACGGCGCCGCGAAGAACCGGACGCGTCTGGCACGACGCCGGTCACTTCGACGCCCAACATGGCGATGCAACCGCAGGCGGATATGCCGGCGCCCGTAGCGCCTGCGATGGCAGCGTCGCCGGAGCCTCTTGCGCCACTTCCCGGTGCAACACCAATACAGACGTTGATGGTCGCGCGCGCGCCAGTCGTTGTCTCGATGCAACCCGACGCCGCTCCCAGCGCACCCAGTCTTGAGATGCCTTCAAGCGCCGTGAGCGCCAGCGCGCCCGTGCAGGCCGCGCCACCGCCTCGGCTCCCCGCTCCGGCGCCGTCGTCGCTGGCAGCACCTGCCGAGATGTCCGCGCTGGCCGTGCCTCAGCCGGCCCCTGCGGCGGATCCCGAAAACCCGGCGCTGAACCTGGATGACCTGGCCAGGCGGTTGTACGACCGTGTGGCCACCCGTCTCCGTGCGGAGCTCGTTGTCGAACGAGAACGCGCGGGCATGCTAACCGACTTGCGATGAGGGCTTGACATGGCAGATTCCCCAAACCAGATTGGTCTCGCACTGCGGTTTTCCGTCACGGTGGACGGACAGAGCATCGGCCTGTGGTCGAAGTGCAACGGCCTGACTGTGACCTTCGGCGTCTGCTCGTTCCAGTCCGGCGACGACAACACGACGACGCATCTGCCGGGTCGTACCAGCTACGAAACCATCACGCTCACGCGACCCGTGACCCCACAGGCGTCGCAGGCCCTGCAGAAGTGGTTGAGCCAGCAGGCCAACGGCACGGTCAACTACACGCAGAGCACCATCACCCTCCTTGACGCCAGCAACAACACGGTGATGACCTGGACGCTGCAGGGTGTGATGCCGTCGAAGTACACAGGCCCGACGTTCGACTCGGGCGCCACCTCGGTCGCGACCGAGGAGCTGCAGCTGACGCATCAGGGCTTTCTCGCGGATTGACGTGATGCAGAGCGCAGATCCAGGACTGACCGATGGCCACCGGTAGCCCGCCGAAATACGGTCTCAGCAGCCGTTTCAGTGTCGAGGTCGACGGAGTCGACCTCGGACATTGGGCGAAATGCAGCGGCCTCGAAGTGTCGTTCACGACGCAGCAATATGTCGAGCTCGGCAACAACACGCACACCCACTTTCTGCCGAAAGGAGCCAGCTACAGCAACCTCACGCTGGAGCGCGCGTGCGAGCCGGCCGATACGGCGAACGTGCAGCAGTGGTTGAGCACAATGGTCGATGACCGCAAGAAACGCACCGGCAAGGTCACGCTCAATGACGCGACCAACCAGCCCGTGTACACGTGGAACCTGCGCGACGTGTACCCGGTCAGATGGATGGGACCGACCTTCGCCGCATCTGTGTCAGAGGTCGCGACTGAGCAGCTCGTGCTCGCGCACGAGGGGTTCCTCGAGTGAGGCGATAGCAGATGGGCAGCGGTGCGATGGAATACGCGCTCTTCGATGACGGGAGTAAGCAGGTGCATCTGCAACTCAACCCGACGTCGATGAGCATCTCACGCACCGCGAACTGGAGGGCGGCGGCAAATCGCAGCTCATATGGCGGGATGCCATCGAGCGCGGGGGGAGGATCGAATGGGCCCATCACCGTCGGGCACGCACCGCTTCAGTACGCGGGCTCGACGATGCCGGGGAGCCTGAGCATGTCGTTGTGGGTCGACCGTTCGTTCGAACCTGACGGAGACGTCAGCCCTGACCTGGCCACACTGCAGAACTGGACATGCCCGAGCACTCCGGCAGCGAACGGCATGACCCAGCCGGCGACTGTGACGTTCACGTGGGGCACGCTCACCTTCGTCGGACACATCATGTCGCTCTCGATCAGCTACACCCTTTGCAACGCTGACGGCACACCCGTGCGTGCGGAGGTGCAGATCCGGATGGTGGAGAATCCTCCGCCAACGCCGCCGACAAACCCGACGTCGGGAGGACTGTCGGGACGGCGGGTCCGAGTCATGGCGGCCGGTGACAGCCTGCAGTCGATCGCGTACGAGGAGTACGGCAAGCCGGGCTCGTGGCGAGTGCTCGCCGAGGCGAACGCCATCGACGACCCGCTTCGGATCCCATCAGGGACCGCACTGCTCATCCCGCCAGCCCACGAGGCTGCAGCGAAAACACCATGACCAGCAACGCATACACGAGCTGGCCGCAGCTCGAGATCGATGGCAACGCGTTGACCGAAGCGCTGCTCCCCAAGCTGTCGAGCGTCATCGTCGACCACCACCTCCACCTCCCTGACATGTTCAGTGTCGTCTTCGATGACGGAGCGCAGGACGTGATCACCAAAGGCCTGCTGCATGTCGGTTCCGCGGTGCGGATCACCGCCACCGGACTCGGCCAGAACGATTCGCAGCTCCTGCTCAGCGGTGAGGTGACATCCCTCGAGGCGGAGTACGCGTCGGGACGCGATCAGACGATCGTCCGTGGATACGACAAGTCGCATCGCCTCCACCGAGGGCGCAAGACGGAGAGCTATCAGAACGTCAAGATCTCCGATGTTGCGCAAACGGTCGCGAGCCGCGCTGGGCTCGACATCGGCACCATCGATGACACAGGCCCGGTGCTTCCGCATGTGTCCCAGGCGAATGTCACCGACTGGGAGTTCCTCAAGGCGCGTGCGCGCGAGCTCGGCTACGAGCTCGGTGTGGCGGACGGAAAATTCTTTTTCCGAAAGCCGGTTGCCTCATCGACGGCTCCCGAGCCCGGAGACGCCGCGTCGACCGGAGCCGAACAACTGGTCTACGGTCGCGATCTCGTCAACTTCCGGCCTCGCCTGACCTCCTCGGCGCAGGTGTCGCAAGTCAACGTCAGAGCGTGGGATCCGGCGACCAAATCGGTGCTGGTCGGCTCCGCAACGGCCGGAACGACGCATGTCCAGGTGCAGGACGATCCCACCGCGATCGCGCAACCCTTCGGGTCGCCGTCGTTCCTGGTACACGACAGGCCCCTCGCAACGCAATCGGACGTCGACGGCGCCGCTCAGTCGGTGGCGGAACAACTGGGCAGTGCGTTCGCGGAGGCTGAGGGTGTTGCCGCCGGCAATCCGCGGCTGCGCGCCGGCACGGCCGTGAGCGTCAGCCAGGTCGCTGACCACTTCAGTGGCAGATACACGCTCACGCGCACGCGTCACGTGTTCGACGACGACGGCTACCGAACCGAGTTCCAGGTGAGCGGCCGTCAGGATCGGACGCTGCTGGGTCTGACGTCGCTCGGCGCCACCAACGGGACCGCATCGGCAGGCGGCCAGCCGATCAGCGGCGTCTTCGTCGGACAGGTCACCAACAACGACGATCCCAACAATCTCGGACGAGTCAAGTTGCAGTTTCCGTGGCTCTCCGACAGCTATGAGTCGGACTGGGCCCGCGTCACCCAGGTGGGCGCGGGTCCGCAATCAGGTGTCATGTTCATCCCCGAGGTCGGCGACGAAGTCCTGTGCTCGTGTGAGTTCGGCGACATGCGCCGTCTCTATGTGCTGAGCGGTCTGCACAACGGGCAAGACACGCCCGATCTTGGCGATGGACTCATCGACGGCGGCGCGGTCAAACGTCGGGGCATCGTGTCGCGCAAGGGCCACAAGCTCGTCTTCTTCGACGACGACAGCAAGTCCGGCATTGCGTTGCTCTCGAGCGATGGGAACCTCCGGATCTCGCTCAACGAGACGAACGGCGAGATCCATATCCACTGCCAGGGCAAGGTCACGATCGATACCGACAGCGGCGATATCGCCATCAACAGCGGGGGCGATCTCACGCTGACTGCGCAAGGCAATGTCGATGTGAACGGCCAGGGCGGCGTGAAGGTCGAGACCAGCGCGATTCTGGAGATGAGCGGCGAGCTCATCAAGCTGAACTGACATGGGAACGCCGGCAGTGGTCATGAATGACGAGATCCAGGGCATCTGCTCCACACACCTCATTCCGAACCCCGCGACCGGGGCGCCACAGCCGTCGCCGCCGCTCCCATTCTCGGCGCCGCTCACCCTCGGCCTCTGCAACACGGTGCTGATCGGCGGCCAGCCCGCCGCGGTTGTGGGAGCCACCGGCTACAACACACCACCGCACGTCGGACTCCACCCCGCGGATCCATTCATGGTGCCCGTCACCGAAATCGGCACCGTGGCGAGCGGGAGCACGACGGTGCTCTTTGGCGGTCAGCCTGCCGCGACCGCGTCGTCGAGCTGCACGTGCTGTGCCGCGCCCGGACAGATCACGCCGACCGTCACCAGCGTGTTGATCGGGTGAACTGATGCCCACAACTAACGATTTCATCGGCACCGGCTGGGGTTTCCCGCTGCGCGTTGACGCGTCCGGTGGTATCGCGCTCGTCACCGGCGACCGCGAACTCGAGGAAGCCATGCGGCTGATCCTCGGAACCGCTCCTGGTGAACGACCGATGCGTCCCGAGTTCGGCTGCGGGATCCACAACTACATCTTCGCTGCGGGCAATCGCGAAACCAGCAACGCGATGGCACGCGAGGTGCGCGAATCGCTGCTCCGATGGGAGCCGCGCGTGACTGTCGAGGACGTCATCGTGACACCGGACGAGTCGGATTCCGCGCTGCTCTACATCGACGTCCACTACCGGCCGAAGGCGACCAACGATCCTCGCAACCTGGTGTTCCCCTTCTACACCATCCCATCGGAGGTGGAGACGTGACCCTTCCGACGCCCAATCTCGACGACCGTCGATTCCAGGAATTGGTCGATGAGGCCAAGCGAATGGTGCAGCAGCGCTGCCCGGAGTGGACGGACCACAACGTCTCCGACCCCGGGGTGACGCTCATCGAGACGTTCGCGTGGATGACCGACCAGTTGCTGTACCGGCTCAACCGGGTTCCGGATCGTCTCTACGTGAAATTCCTCGAGTTGATCGGCGTACGGCTGCTGCCACCAACTCCGGCGCGCACGCTGCTGACGTTCTGGCTGTCCGCTCCGAGCGAGGACGTGCTCACCGTGTCTGGAGGGACCAAGGCAGCGACCGTGCGCACGGAGACAGAGGAGGCAATCGTTTTCTCCACCGTGGAGGACCTCGCGCTCATCCCCTGCTCGCTCACGTACATCGCGACGCAGGCCGCGGGCTCGCAGGAAATCGTCGATCGCACCGAGGAACTCCAGCGGGGTGGCAGCTTCCTCGCATTCAGCCAGCAGCCCCAGCCGGGAGACAGTGTTCTCATCGGCTTGAGCGACGCGACACCCCACTGCGTGGTGCGTCTGCGCGTGCGCTGCACGATTGACGGCGTGGGTGTCGATCCAACCCATCCGCCCCTCGCGTGGGAGGCGTTTGACGGGGGGAACTGGCACGCATGCGAGGTGAGCAGCGATCCAACCGGCGGGCTCAACCGTGACGGTGACGTGATTGTCCACGTTGGTCGTGCGCATGTCGCATCAGTACTCGACGGGCGTCGTGGCGGTTGGCTGCGCGCGCGGGTGACCGAGTCGGAACAAGGCCAGCCGGCGTACTCGGCGTCGCCACTGATCCACGCACTGTTCGCCGCCACCGTGGGTGGTGATGTCGATGCTGTCAATGCGGACATCATCACCGGGGAGCCGTTGGGCATTTCAGAGGGGGTCTCCGGACAGCGCTTCACCATCCGGCACGCTCCGGTCCTCGCAGGTGCGGGAGCACCGGTGCTGGACTGCAGCACCGAATCTGGATGGGAGGAATGGCACCAGGTGGATGACTTCGCCGCAAGCGGCCCCGACGATCCGCACTTCACGCTGGACGCCGTCAGCGGCGAGGTTGCGCTGGGTCCCGCGGTGAGGCTTCCCGACGGCAGCGTCCGGCGTTATGGACGCGTGCCGCCGAAAGGGGACCAGCTCCGGTTGCGCTCGTACGCGACAGGTGGTGGGCGGCGCGGGAACGTGAACCGCGGAGTCATCTCGGTCCTCAAGTCGTCGATTCCGTACATCGCCCGCGTCGAGAATCGGTTCCCGGCGCTGGGCGGCGTGGATGGCGAGGACATCGAGAACGCGAAGCAGCGCGGACCTATCGTGCTTCGGACGAGGAGCCGGGCAGTCACCGCGGAGGATTTCGAGCAAATTTCACGCGAAGCGGCCCCGGAACTTGCTCGCGTGCGCTGTCTCGTCGCCGGCGAAGGCCTTGAGGCAGGGTCGGTTCGCATCCTCATTGTCCCGGCGGTTCCCAGCGAACGCGGCCGGGTGCGTTTCGAGCAATTGATCCCGAGCGAGGAGGCGCTCGAAGCGGTGGCCACCCGGCTCGACACCTGCCGCCTGGTTGGCACACGCATCCTCGTGCAGCCACCCGTGTACCAGGGCGTCACGGTCGTCGCACGGCTTCGTGCGCGCCCGAGAGCGAGTGTCGGAAAGGTCGAGGCCGATGTACTCGATGCGCTCTATAGCTACCTAAATCCGTTGACCGGCGGACCCGCGAATGAAGGCTGGCCTTTTGGCAGGCCGCTGCAGGCTGGCGAGATCTTCGCGATCCTCCTCGCCGTACCCGGCGTCGAGCTGGTCGAGGAAGCACGCATCTTCGGGGCCGACCCGGTGACAGGTGCACGCGGCAGCGCGGTGCAACGCCTCGACATCGATCCCCATGCGCTGGTCTTCTCGTACGAACACCAAGTCCGCGTCGAGGCGGGCTGACGCCGATGCGCGCACTGGTTCCGCATCTACCGAGCCCGCATCCGATCGGGCCTGCGCTGCCCGCGCTGTTGCAGGAGGATGCGTTCGCTCAGGCACTCGTCGCTGGGTTGGATGACGTCCTCAGCCCCGCCTTGTCGTCGCTCGACAATATCGGTGCGTACATCGACCCTGATATCGCTCCAGATGATTTTCTTTCGTGGCTCGCGGGCTGGCTCGCGATCGAACTCGACGACAGATGGCCGGAGGAACGACGACGCGCTCTGGTGAGACAAGCGACGGAGCTGTACCGCTTGCGGGGCACCCCGCTTGGCCTCCGTGCGCACCTCGAGCTCGCGACCGGAGGAACGGTCGAGATTGTTGAAACCGGCGGCGTTGCGTGGTCCCAGCAAACCGACACTGAACTCCCCGGGGAGGCCGAGCCGCGTATGACAATACGCGTCAATGTTGAGAAGCTGGCGATGGTGGATGCACGCGCGGTCGACCGGCTTGTCACGGCGTCCAAACCGGCGCACGTCGTCCACATTCTGGAGATTGCCGGAGGATGATGGACGCCCATGATCGTCTGCAAGAAGTGCGGGTTCAACAACTCCGAGGCTGACGCCTTCTGCGGTTCATGCGGCGCGTTCCTCGAGTGGACTGGCGAGAAGGTGGTAGCGCCTGAGCCGGAAACGCCGCTCCAGGCTGCGCCCGCCGAGCCACCGCGGCATCGGGGCTTCATGGAGCGCCTCCAATCCGCGGTCTACCTGGACGCCGGTCAGAAAGAGGCGATCGATCCCAGGACGCTCCCTGGTGCCGGACCGGGGGTTGGCCAATTCGCGCCACCGCCGGTACCGGGACCCCACCCGGGCATGGGTCCCGGTATGGGACAGCAGCAGGGCATGGGTCCCCGGCCGATGGGTCCGCAACAGGGCATGGGTCCCGGTATGGGTCAGGGGATGGGTCCTCGACCCATGGGTCCGCAGCAGGGTTTTGCCCCCGGGATGGGCCAGCAACAGGGGATGGGGCAGCAACAGGGGATGGGTCAGCAACAGGGCATGGGTCAGCAACAGATGGGTCCTCGACCCATCGGCCCGCAACAGGGTTTTGCCCCGCAACAAGGCATGGGCGGTCAACCGGGCATGGGTCCTGGGATGGGTCAGCAACAGATGGGTCAACGCCCGATGGGCCCGCAGCAGGGGATGGGACAGCAGCAGGGGATGGGCCCGCAACAGGGGATGGGCCCGCAACAGGGCATGGGACAACAGGGCATGGGCCCGCAACAGGGGATGAATCAGCAGCAGGGGATGGGACAGCAGGGAATGGGCCTGCAACAGGGCATGCGCCCTCAGCAAGGGATGGGCCCGCAGCAGGGGATGGGCCCGCAGCAGGGGATGGGCCCGCAACAGGGGATGGGCCCGCAACAGGGGATGAATCAGCAGCAGATGGGTCAGCTCCCGATGGGGCCGCCACAGGTAGGCCCGCAGCAAGGACCACCGCCCACTGGCCCGCCACAGCAGGGCATGCCGTCCCAGATGGGACAGCGCCCGATGGGCCCGCCGCCGATGAACGCCCCTCCGCAGATGCCTGCCGGCGGTGGCCCTGGAGCGCTGCCGCCCGCTCCACCGGGGGCGGCAGGACCGCTGCCGCCTTCTGCGCTCCAACGTGGCCCGATGCAGGCGCCACCGATGCAACCTGGTCCAGTCGCTCCCACGGTCCCCGGCCAGCAGCGGCCGCCGGGCCAGGGACCAGGCTTTGCTGGCGTACCGCCGCCTACCCTGCCACCCGCATCTCCGTCAGTGGTTCGAGTAACGCCGACTGCGCCGGCTGCCCCCGGGCCGGCCGATCCAGCCGCGGCGCAACCGGCCGCCGTGGCACCCGCGGCGCCGCGCCAGCGCCCGGCGTTGCAAGGCCCGGCTCCGCCGAGCCGGAAGGGACATGCCGGCGACCTCGTGTGTGCCCAGTGCGGAGAGCCGAACGAGCCGATGCGCAAGTTCTGCAGCCGGTGTGGTCAAACGCTGGCCGCGGCGACGGTCGTGGGGACGTCGTGGTGGCGCCGGATACTGCCGCATCGCAAGACAAAGGTCCTCGCCGCGGGCGAACGCCCGCATCATCGCGGAGGTGCGGCAAGGCCCGCTTTTCCGATCGGCACGATCCTGCGTGTGGTCCGCAACGTCGTCCTGGTTGTGATCGTGCTCGGCGGCATTGCGTATGCAGCGCTTCCGCCTTTTCGCTCCACAGTGAACTCGAACGTGAGCAACTGGGAACAGACAATAAGCAACGTCTTTCACCCCACGTTCGATCCCGTGAATCCCATCAGTGAGTCAGCGAGTTCCTCCGTACCCGGTCACCCCGCGAGTGATGCGGCGGATTCGTACGGCAACACGTACTGGGCGGCGAATATCGCCAAGGACGCCCAGCCGACCCTGACGTTCACCTTTCAGAACCCGGTGAACATCAACCAGATGCTGTTCACATCCGGGGGCGAGGCGACCAACTACAAGCTGGAGCCGCGTCCCAAGGAACTGAATCTTGTCTTCTCAAATGGCGCGACGCAGACCATCAACCTCGTTGACACCAACGCCTCCCAGCAGTTCGCGATCACGGGAGCGCAGGACGTCACGTCCGTTGGCATCCAGATCCTCTCCACCTATGGGCCCATCACCGGAACGGGAACCGACGTGTCCGTGGCTGAGGTGGAGCTGTTCACCCAGAAATAAGGCCGCTTAGATAAGCCCCTGCCGCAACGCATAGGCCACAGCGTGCGTGCGGTTGCGCAGATTCAGGCGTGACGTGATGTCGTGGATGATGTTTTTGACAGTGCGCTCTGAGTAATACAGACGTTTGCCCACCTCGTTGGTGTCATGTCCCTCGGCGATAAGCCGAAGCACCCGCAACTCTCGGTCCGTGAGGCCGCAGAAGGTGATCCCTCGGGGTGCCAGGACGTCGCGCTGCAGGCGCCCAAAATGGTCGAGCAGTTGACCGAGCAATTCCGGTGACATGCTGGCCGCACCCGAAGCGGCTGCCTGCACTGCCTCGATAATCCGATCGGGGCTCGCCTCGCTTCTGCGCAGGATGCTGGAGACACCTGCTTCGACGGCCTGGAGCAGGCCGCCTTCGTCGAGGCGCGAGACTACGAGGACAACGCGGCCTCCTCCACCTTGGCGAGCTGACCTCACCATCTGGACGGCGCGTTCGTGCACCTCGTCGGAAAGCACGATGGTGACGAGCGGCCGGCTTGGACCGTCGTCATCGACGAGCATCACCTCGTGACGATGAACGAGCTGCGATGTCAGCCCGACGCGCGTGATGTCATCGTCCGCACAAACTCGCACCCCCACCCTGGTGACGGTCATAACAGCGCTCAACGTGCATCGTCCTCCTGCTCAAACGCCCATGGCGTGAGCCTCGCAAGGGAGCATGGCAGGCCATCCTCTACCGGCACTCAACCTATGCTCAACGTGCGGCTTCATGGCACGTCTATCCGACGCGCGGGACACGTCATCTGTGCCGTCGGAAGCGCATATAGTGGTACCGCACACTGGCCGAACCCAGGGAGGAATGCGATGTCCGAGCTAGACCTCACCCCAGTAGGATCTACCGCTGGCGGTTCGTCGCAGGGCGGTTCGAGCCCCGGTGGCACATCCCCAGGTGGCTCCAGTCCGGGTGGATCGAGCCCCGGCGGTACATCCCCAGGTGGCTCCAGTCCGGGTGGATCGAGCCCCGGCGGTACAACTCCAGGCGGCACGAGTCCGGGTGGTTCGTCGCCGGGTGGCTACTCGTCGCCTGGCGGATCAAGCCCGGGTGGATCCAATCCCGGAGGCTCGTCGCCAGGTGGTTCTTCGTCTCCGGGCGGATCCTCACCTGGCGGGTCATCCACAAACCCGACGCCGGATCCCCAGCAGCCCGACTGGAACAAGATTGACCCCCCGCTCGAGGACGACCCGCTCGGGAACGCCCTCGCTGGAGGGATCGTTGGTGGAGCGATCGACGGAGCAATGGGCGTTGTCGCGGCGGGCGTCGTCGAAGCCGCCGGATGGGCTGCGGGCCAGCTCGGCCGGGTCGAAGAGTCAACTCCGGACGACACGCCCGACGCGACTGTTCCAGACGCGACCGTGCAGGGATCACAGGGGCAGGATTCCTCTGACGCAGGCGCTCCACCTCCCCAGGAGGGCGGCGCGCCTTAAAGGGGCCGCTGGACCAGGCCCCGAGGAGCGCGGCTGGCTAACGAGTCGTCGAAAGCCAGCCGCGCATCGTCCTATTGCTGAGGGTTCTGTTCCCCTTGCGCGTTGTAGGCGTCGTTCGGGTTCAGCGCGTTGTACGCCGCATCGCCGAGTGCTTCGCCGGCATTCTGGAGGCTGCCCCTCACCGCTTCGTGGGCTGAGCCCAACTGACCACCGCTCGCGAGGTTCGCTGCGTCATACCCTGCCTCCTCTGCTCCGGTGATGCCGCCAGTGGCAACGTTCGCAGCAGCCTCAGCCATGCTGGTCGCATGGTCAGCGGCACCATCCCAGTCACCTGTCACCGCAGAGCCGACCGCCGCACCCGCGTGGTAAGCAGCCTCACCGACCCCCGCCACTTCGTTCAGGGCCCAGCCGCCGGCCGCCTCAACGCCTTCGGTCGCCGTGTCGAACACGCTCTTGGCAACGCCCTCAGCGGACTCACCCATACCTTGGGGCGCAGACCCACCTGGTCCGGAACCGCCGGGGCCCGAGCCACCACCCGGTCCCGAGCCTCCCGGGTACGAGCCACCGCCTGGACCGGACCCACCTGGACCCGAACCGCCAGGACCGGAGCCGCCAGGGCCGGAGCCGCCCGGACCCGACCCGCCAGGGCCGGAGCCGCCGGGACCGGAGCCCCCAGGACCCGACCCACCAGGGCCCGAGCCGCCAGGGCCGGAGCCGCCCGGACCCGACCCGCCGGATGACGATCCCCCGGGCGTGAAATCTTGCTCAGACATGCTGCCTCCTTGCCTCTTCAGCCTTCCGATCCAATCCAATTCCAATGCGATTCGGGTCGACACAACCGGCCGTCACGATCAATGTGCCCTTGCCCAGACGGACGTCCGAATGCACTCGCCTTCCGACACGCGCGCCTGATCGATGCGTCGCTTCCTGCGGCGCGCGGCGCGCCTCTGCTCATGCAGCGCATCACGCGATCATCCCTCGCTCCAAGCCCGATATAACCGGCCTGAGTAATATGGTCACTCGAGGGCAAAAACGCAAGGCCTGCCTGCCTTTTCGTCACGAACGTGCATGTCTGGCGACATAGCGCGCCACCCATTCGTCGGACTGAGCGTCCGCCTGTTTCCTCAAGCGTGGTGGCGGGATCCATCGCGCGTTTTCTGGCACGGCAAGCGCCTCAAACACCTGTGCGATGGTGTGTTCGTACGCTTGGGCGAGGTCCGCGTACGTCACCCGGATGGGGTCGATGCCGCCCTGTTCGAAGAATCGCTCCCAGCGATGTTCGTGGGCGACGAGCGTGCGTTCGAGCTCAGCGACCTTTTCGAAGTCCGGCTCCGCCGGCAGAACTCCTTCGGCAGGCAGGTCGAAGTTCTCGTCTTCGAACGACCACCACAGATCCAGGTTGATTGCCTTGTACAGGGAGATGGCCTGATGTGCCTTGTCGTCCCGCGTCAGATAGACGTACTGGGGATTGGGAAAGTGTCGTCGCATCAAGTCGGCGTCGCTTTCGCCGGCATCGGATTCCGCCTGTGAGCGAACCCGGTCGAGCAGATGCGCAAATTGACCCCAATGCAATTTGACGCCGAACGTTCCATTGGCCGTGGTGCCGGCGGCTTTCACTCCCCGCAGGTAGTCCGCATACCCGTGCACCTCCAGGCCCCACTCGAGGGTGTATCCGTTCTGGTAGTCGGCGCGAAAGTACTCACGCGGATGACCGCACACACCGGTCGCCTCCAACCCCTCGGCGAGCAGCCAGCTTCCTGATCGAGGCACCGTGCAAATCAGGATGGAGGCTCTCACGAGCGGCGCGGCTGCACGAGGGACGCCACCGGGCGTCACGTCGCTCTGGTACGGCTCGGAGGACGCTCCGACGTCCCGGGACATCGCTTCGCGACGCTCGCGCGCAGCTTCATAGGGGCTCGTGACGTGGAGCCGCCGCCATCGGCGCGGCGCGGCGGAGTTCTCCGGCGACGAACCTGACGGCTGCTGATCGGATGTCACGTTCTTCCCTCAGGGCGTCCGCCGCGACACGCTGTACTCTAGCGAACGGTCGTCGCTGGAAGGACCGACACACGCCTTCCTGACTGACCGCCGAGACGACCGACCCTCGATTGCGGGAGCATTGGGTAATGTCCGAAGGGGTTGACGATACGGCATCGGAGCGCCTGATTCATGCGCCCTCATCCGGCCAATCCGTAGCGGGGGCACCGACCGGCAGCGCCGCTGCCAGAGACCCGGCAGCGGGTTTGCAGAAAGTGCTCGGCAGCCGGCGCTGGATACGCCGCGAGTGGCCGTTCCCCCACGTGATCGCCCGGGATCTGTTCACCGACGCGGTCTACTCCGATCTCGAGGCCTCACTTAATGACTTGATTGACGAGAACTCAGGGGTCGCACCAGGAGGGACACGCTACCGCGCGGAGTACGTGGAGCGTGGTCTCGACTTCGGCCCCGAAGTTGCATCGCCGTATCGATTGTTCTTCTCTCGCCCCTGGCATGACATGCTGGCGGGCATCTTCGGCGTCTCGGCCTCGGGTTACATGAGCGGTGGCCTCCATCATCATGCGGTTGGAAGCCCAGGTGGTCGCGTACATCACGACCTCAACCCCGGCTTCTTCGCCGGCGTGCCAGGCCGCGACGAGGTGGTGATCTCCTCGGCGCTGTGCGACTACAAGACAGGCCAGATGCGCGATGGTGGTCCTGCCCCCGTGGAAACGATTCGCGCCGTGGCAGCACTCTTTTACGTTGCCAATCCTCGCTGGCGTCCCGGCGACGGCGGAGGTACGGGCCTCTACGAGCGCGGCACGGACCCGATCGACCGGGCCGCCGCCGCAATCCCGCCCATCAACAACTCGTTGGTCGCCTTCGAGTGCACTCCTTGGTCGTTCCACGGATTCATGGGCAATCCGCGCGTTCCGCGCAACAGCATGGTGATGTGGATCCACCGGCCGAAGGCCGACGTGATCGCGCGCTGGGGTGAGGCACCCATCGTTCCGTGGGTGCGATGACCGACCTGTCCGGTACAGGCCGCGACAAACGCGTCTGCCTGTTGACGGGAGCCGGCGGCACCCTCGGATCGATGTTCTGTCGGATGTATGCCGACAGGTATGACATCGTCGGCGTGTATCGGTACCGCCATCCGGACGTCGTGTCGCAGCTGCAGCGGTTCGTCGACCCGCTCGACGTTGGCTCCGCGCTGATCGAGAACGCGAATCCCGTGTTTCTCGTGCAGTCGGACCTCACCGCCGATCGAGAGGTTGCCCGTGTCGTCGAGATGGCACTCGCGCGATTTGATCGGATCGATGTGCTCATCAACGCAGCCGTCCACTCGGTGTGGGGCCGCATGATCGAGTCAGACTATCTGATGCCGAGCGTCGGCAGGCAATTTCAAGTCAACACCATTCTGCCCTTGCGACTGGCGACAGAGGTTGCGCAACAGTTCTGGCGGTACAGGCTCGAGGAAAACATGGCGATGCGGCGAGGCGTCATCAACGTCTCCAGCATCGCTGGCGTCAATGTGTATACCGGCTCCGGCCAGAGTGTCTACGCCGCGTCGAAGGCAGCGCTGAATCACCTGACGCGTCACATGGCTGATGAGTTCGGTGGCTTCGGGGTCAAGGTCAACGCCACCGCACCGGACAGTTTTCCCGGCGCCGTGTCAGTGGAGTCAGCGGCCGCCAGCATCGTCCGTCTGGACGACGAGCCTGGGACCGGCCGAATCCTCGTCGTCAGCCCCGACGGCGAGCTCTTCGTCTGACGAGCGAATTCCTCGTCGTCGGTCAGCGCTGGTTCACGGCGGCTCGCGCTCTCCTAGCGGGGACATCAAGGTCCGTGACCATCTCGTTGTAGCGAGCTCGCTCCCGCTCGGCGCTGCTGTTGTCGCCAGACAGCTCGAGCGCGCCAATAAGCGACTCCCAGACGCGATCGCAATACGGGTCGATCTGCAATGCGCGACGACAGATTGACGCTGCAAGCGGCACCGACCCCTCGGCGAGCGCTGACGCAGAGATGCGCTCTGCCACATCGATGGCTTCAGATTGCAATCGGCGCCGGATCGCGTTCGCCCATTCGGCGGGACCCTCTTCGGGAAGCAACTCCGCCGCAAGGCGATCCGTGGCTGCTGCAAAGTTGACCGCGGCCTCTGTCACTTCGCCGGCTCCGGCGTTGCGCCGAGCCGCATCGAGCGCGTGGCGAAAATCCACGATGTCGCAGGTTACAGCGCCGGGTTCGGCGAGCCGATACGACCCGCCGTCGCGGCGAACCCATGTCGCGTCGCCGCGTGACCCCGCCGGAGTTAGTACCTGCCGAAGGGACGACACCGCAACCTGGAGCCCCCGCAGCGCCGCGTCCGCGTCCGCTTCCGGCCAGAGCGCTTCGCAGATCACATCGCGATGTACGGGCTCACCTCCCTGCGCAGCAAGGAACCTCAGGAGCGACCGAACGCGTGGTTTGACGGGCGACAGGTCGACGCGACGCCCGTCGATATGCACGGTCAAGCCGCCAAAGATCGTGACCTCGATGTGCGGTGCGAGCACCGGTTCCTCGATGCCCTCGCGCTCGGGAGCAGGAGCAACTTCCTGCAGCGGGACATCGGCAGAGAGATGAGCGCCGGTTCCCGCGACGACGCGGCGGGCGAGGTCGCGGTACGCCCCGGCGCGATCAGGTTCGAGCATCGCGAGCGCCATGTACGCGTGGACCGATGCGGCGGGAATGCCCAACCGCTGCGCGGCCTTCTCGGCTTTGACAGCCTCGTGATGCGCATCGGCATGTCCAATCCTCGCCATCGCCAGAGCCAGAAGCGCGCGTGCCCACGTCGCGGGCACCGGGGCTCCCAGTTCACTGAAGATCGCCACCGCGACCTCGAGCGGCGCCACCGGCGCCTCACCACGATCGATTGCCCCCCATCCCTGGAACAGTGCGGCGGTCGCTTCACCCCACCGGTCACTATCACGCTCGCAGGTCATGCGAACCGCGGCAGCGGTCTCCGGGGCATCCCCGAGCGACGACACGGAGCGGGCAGCACGCGCGAGCCGAGCCAGCCATCCTGCTCCTGCCCGTTCCGCGTGGTCCTCCGCGGCGACCAGACGTTGCATGCCGGTCGCATCACCCATCAGCAGCGAGACAAGGCCCACGATCGCGATCGCGATCGCGCGAGTGGTGTCGGCGACATCCGGATCGGCGACGACATCGTCGGCGGACTCGCGCGCGGCGCCGAACGATCCTCGCAAGAGATGTGCGACGGCGTTTTCCACGGACGCCTCCGGTGCATCAGTGCTCGCCAGTCTGCCGCGGACCAGGCTGTACAACGCACTCGACCAGTGATCGCCGCGCAGGTTTGTGGAACCCGGATTGGCCCACGCCTGCAGGAGGAGCAACTCGTCGCGACAAACCATTGCCACGGCACTGCCCGCAAAGCCCGACTCGGCATGCCGGTAGGCGTCCAGCGCGGACACGGGCCGTCCCTCGGATGCATGGTGCCGCGCACGCGCGAGGAGCAACCACGGGTCGTGTTCGAGGAGCGCTCGTGGCAACCATTCGATCCACTGTCCGGGCGCACTCGCCAGCCGCGATCCCTGCTTCCCCAGCAAGCGTCCGACGGCGTCGCTGTCCTCGGCGCGCGAATAGGCACGAAGCGCTTCGGGCAGCGCTCCCGCCTCTTCGAGGAGGCCGCCCGCCCGCTGGCACATGGCTCGTAGGGCCGTCTCGCCCGCTTCCTCGGCGAGCATCATCTCGAGGTGGGAGCGAAGCACCTCGTGATAGCGGAACGTGATCTCGCCATCGATTGACTGCGTGAACACTCTTCTCCGCTCCAGCTCAATGAGCATCGCGCGGCTGCCGGTCCGCTCGAGGTAGCGGTCGCACAGCGGGCCGCTGAGCCAGCCGAGCACCGACGTGGCGATGAGGAATTGTCTGAGGTCGCGCGGTAACTGGTCGAGAACATTGCGCGACAGATACTCGCGGATGAGCCGTGAATGCGAGTTGAGTCCCCGCAACACGCGCCGGCGCTCATCGCGCGACCGGCTGTGTGTCGCGAGGTGAAACAACTGGAGACCTGCGGCCCAGCCATCAGTGCGGCGGGCGAGCTCGGCGAGCTCCTCGGGGGCGAGTGGCTGTGCATAGAAGTCACGGAATAGCCGCTCGACCTCCCATTGCCGGAAACGGAGATCGTCGTCATCCAGCTCGACGAGTTGATCAAGCACGCGAAGTCTCGAGAGGTTGAAGCCTGGCACCGATCGACTTGCCGCGACGACAGCGAGATTGCTCGGCGCGAGTTCCACGAAGCGCTCCAAGGCCGCCTCCGCGGGCGTGCCCTCGATGGTGTGCAGGTCGTCGATGATCAGGAGCGTCCGCGCGCCACGTGCGCCCTCCAGCGCGGCGATCGCCTTTCCAATGGTTTCCCACGGAGTGTCGAGACCGGGGAGCACCCTGTCCAGAGCGCTGGCGAGGTGCCTCAGCAGTGTCGTCTCGTCAGCGTCCCAGGCCTCAACCCGATACCAGGCTGTTGGTACGCCGGCGGCCTGCGCAAAGTTGGCGAGTGCCGTCGTCTTCCCGTACCCCGCAGGAGCGACAACGAGCCCGAGCCGGTGCGTCCAGACCAGGGAGAGCTTGCCGATGATGCGGTCTCTGGCAAGCCCCGTGGGCGCAGGCGCCTGCACCTTGGCAGACACGACAGGCCCACCCATGCTCGTCGCTCTCTTGGAAGCCATTGCCCTCGCCCTGGCAACGCCGCGGCTCACAAACGTGTCGTCGGCGCGACCGTCAGCGAAACGCTACGCCGCTCCGTGGGCTTCGGCAAGTTAAGGCAAATGAACCGTTACAACCGGCTGACGTTGGACTCGCTGCCGCCCTAAGATTCCAGACACTTACGACCGCGAGCGAGGGTCAGAAGGGTCCATGAACGCGTCGGTCAACAACGGAAGCGTCGGCACCTCACACCGGCACGTCCTGCGCACACTGACGGCGGGCGTGAGCGCCGTGGTGCTTGGTTGCGCGATGTTCGTGTCGGCGAACGTCGAGTCTCCCAGCGTCGGACTTGCACTCGGATGCACGATGCCGGTGAGCCCGGCCCATTACACGTCGACGGGTGCGCAGCAGTGTTTCGTCGTTCCGGCGGGCGTGACGGCGATCCAGGCCACGCTCGTGGGCGGCATCGGCGGCAGTGGCGCCGTCCCCTACGTCGGCCCTGCGCGCGGAGGGTATGGCGCCGCGGTCTCGGCAGTGATCGACGTGACGCCGGCGGAGACCCTGTACATCGAAGTGGGAGGCAACGGACAGGCGGGGATCGAGTGCGTCAACACCTGCGGCACGGCCGGAGCCGGCGGGTTCAACGGCGGAGGATATGGTGGCGCCGGCTTCGAGGTGCCTGCAATTGGTGGCGGCGGCGGTGGCGCCACCGACATTCAAACGCAACCGATGCCATCGGCTTGCCCGGGCTCGGTTGCTGCGTTCAACTCACGTCTTCTGGTTGCGGGCGGTGGCGGTGGCGGCGGTGACGCCGGGCGAACCGACCTTGCGGGCACCGGCGGGCCGGGCGGCAGCGGCGGAAGTACGGCAGCCGCAGGGCAGTCGGGAAGCTCCGGGTTCGGCGACGGAGGCGGGGGATCTGGTGGGACGGCGACGGCCGGAGGAACCGGCGGGGCGGGTGGCACCGGGCCAGTTCCAGCGCGAACAAGCGGTCAGCCAGGCACGAACGGCGGACTCGGCTGTGGTGGGGTTGGAGGCGCCGGCCCGCCGGCCTACCCTGGGTCAGCTGGTGGCGGCGGTGGCGGTGGCGGCGCATATGGCGGTGGTGGCGGCGGCGGTGGCGGATCGGAGAGCGATTCCCGCCTTGCGAGCGGCGGTGGCGGCGGCGCGGGCAGCACCGCGGCGGCTCCCGCACTCTGCGACGTGACGTACCCGAACATCAAGGTCGCGGCGGCGGGACCGAGCGCGACCATCGTGTACCCGGTCTCTCCCTGCGCCGTCCCAACCCTTCGCATCACTCCGTCGGCGTCCGATGAAGGGTTCGTCGTCGACGCATCGGGAGCGAACTGGCCACCCGGCCCGGTGACGCTCACCTGGACGGAGATCGCATCGGTTCCCGCCGATATTCCGCTGGCCACCGTCACGCCCGTGAGTGGCGCTTTCACCATCGCTATCGTTCTGTTCGCAAATGGCGAACTGGGAGAACGAACACTGCTTGCGACGGCGGGAACATCCACGGCGTCAGCACCATTGCTCGTGGCCGCGGCGCCGGCTCAGCCCCCTCGCTTCATCGCCAGGGATTGAGCATGCGTCCCGAGCGAGCGCTGTTCTACGTCCTCGCGAGCATCACGGTGACGTTGGTAGGTTGTGGTTCGTCGAACCCGACGATCACGCCGAATATCCGGCTGTCACCGGTTTCATCTCCTACGTCGACCCCAACACCGGCGGCAGTGCCAACGGCGTCTCCGACTGCGACGCCGAGTCCCGCGACGCCCTCGGCGACCGCGAGCGCCTCGTCGGCCATCACCAGCAGCGCGATCATCGCGGTGGCAGCGCAGGTCTTCCCGCCATGTACCCAAGCGCTGTGCGCGTCGCAAGGGACCAAGTACACGACATGCGACAGCGGCATGACCGCCGCGACGCCCATAGCCGGAAACGTATACGGCCTCTGCCCGTTTACCGCTCGGCTTGCGCACCAGCTGATGCTCGACGCGCAGCCGACGGGGCCCGATCTCGTCGGCGGAGGAAGCGACCCCGCGTGGCCGGTCGAATCGATCACCGCCACTGTCTCAGCGTCCGGGGGTGTCGCTCAGGTGACCCTTTCCGCCGGGACGAATGTGTTCACAACGGATCTCGTCATCATCTCGTCTGGAACGCAACTCCTTGTCGACGACATTTATTGCGGGGGCCAGAACCCCAGCACGACTGACGCCTACGCTCCGGGCTGGAGCGCTCGCGCGACCTGCGCGAGCTGACCTCGGGGTGAGCCTCAGGTTGGCGGTCGTGCTTGGAAGTCTGTGCGTGTGTGGCGCTGTGGCTGCCTGCGGCTCGTCGACGCCCACACCGTCAGCACCTCCTGGGACACCCACATCCAGTCCGACGGGTTCCGTCGTTGCGTCAGCAACGCCCTCGCCGACGCCCGTGCCTCTCGCTGTGGTCGGAACGGGCGCGGCCAGCCCGGTCAGTGCTGTACAGGACGTTGCCAACGTCGATCCTGGGAGCGGACAGCACCTTTCGGGTGATTGCAACGGCTCTAGTTATCTCGTTCCTCCGTGTCCGGTGACGCAGCGACTCGGCGCGCGACTGAATGCCAATCCCTTCTCGGGCAGTGGAGGCGGTGCTTCCCCGCTCTGTCGCTGTCAGGATCAGGGGACGCTTACCTTCACACTCATTTCGCAGAGCGGAACGACGGCCTACGTGCTTGAGAACCTCGGGCTTGATGATCCGTCGTCCGATCTGCGCTGGACGGCCGTGTCGATTGGCGGGACGTGGTATGTGGACGATCAGGACACGGGATGCTCGAACACCTCGATCTATAACCCGGCGTATGACTACGAGAACGCGAGTTCCACGCCTACGCCCGTTGTAGCCCCCTGCTGATTCGAATTCGCTGCGTCGACGACAGCATCAGCGTCGTGACGACCGTGGTTTTTCTCTCGAGCGAATGATCCTGCGTGAGCTCGCGTTTTGAAGGTTGCGCTGCTGCAGGTTGCCAGCCCAGCGAGTGAAGCGGTCGCGGCTCGTCGAGACCGCGTCGGACAGATGGTTGCCGGCGCCAAAGGTGCTGACCTCGTTGTGCTACCGGAGCTGTGGGGCCCGGGCTACTTTGCGTTCGACCAGTACCGCGAGCTTGCCGAGCCGGTGAATGGGGACACCGTGTCCGCGGGTCAGGAGTGGGCTCGACAGCTCGGCTGCTGCGCTTCGCACCCGGCACCGACACCACGCCCAACGGCGTCCAGACACACGATTGCTGGGAGGAGGTGTACATCGTCGAGGGCTCGATCACCGATTTGCGGCTGAACGAAACCTTCACCGCCGGGATGTACGCCTGCCGGCCGCCTGGCATGCCGCATGGACCGTGGCGCAGCGATGACGGGTGTCTGACCTTCCAGGTGCGCTACCCGGCTTGATCGTTCCGGGGAGGCGGATACCACGCGACGGCCGTTGACGGCGCAACGCGACCGCCGTCAGGACGACGGTCGTCGTGCAGACCTCGATACTCGAAAAACGACCACACCACCGACAACGATGAGCACCAGTCCCACCCAGAGCCAGAACGTTTCCCCTGTCATCGAACTGCCCTTGAGCAGTCCGGCTCCCTGAAAGAAAAACACGATTCCGACGAGAATGGCCAAGACCCCGCCGACAAGCCAGATACGATTCATTGCTGCAACACCTCCAGTTTTTCGTTGACGATCAATCAGAACCGACGACAGCTTCGTCGTGCTCGACTTCGCCCGTCTCCTCACGCAGCCAGGCCGGAGCGTGTCGCACGGCCCAGCCTTTTGATATCCAGCCGCTGAACATCGAACGCAGCGCCTCGGGATGTACGAACGCGAGAAGGATGTGGCCGATGACCGCGATGAAGATTGCAAGCGCTAAGACGTCATGCACGAACGTTGCACCCATGCGCCAGCTCACAGGGAAGAATGGAAACCACCGCAAGACGATGCCGGTGACCAGCATGACCACGATGGCGCCGCCGACGAAGATTGAATTGAGCTTCTGACCGGGATTGAACTTGTCGACGAACTCGAGGTGCCCGTCGGCCGAGTGCCCACACCCACTCGATCTCATCCCTCGTCCATCGGTTGACGCGTCGTAGGTCGCGGCGCATACCGGTGCCCCACGCGCCGATCACCGAGATGAGCAGCGGAACCGGAAGCGCAATGCCTGTCCACACATGGATATCGAGCACCACGGCGCGCCGGCCGACGAGGCCGGAAAGCCCGGGAAAATACAGAATCAGCGCCGTCACCATCAGGATGCCGAAGAGCACCGCGTTGGCCCAATGAGCCGCGCGCTCCACGCGGTCGAACCGCAAAAGCCGGGAAACGGGTTGGGGGTGCGCGTCCATCGGGATCGTCATCCCGCTCCGCCTGTCAACGCAACGTCGGTTGGACCGGTCGAGCCGTCGCGCCAACCGTTGAGTGGGTACCCGTTCTGTTCCCAGTATCCCGGTATGACCTCGTCGACCACGCGGATGGCCGACAGCCACTTGAGCGACTTGTAACCGAACATCGGTCCCACGTAGAGGCGAACGGGACCACCATGTGCGGTGGTGATCGGCGCACCGAGCATGCGGTACGCGACGATGACATCGGGCAGTTGAGCCTGGTACAGCGTGAGACTTTCCGAGTCGGCGCCGTCGTACGATTCAAAGCTGAGAGCCACCGCGCCTTCCTGCACGCCGGCTGCGACGAGAATGTCCGAAAGCTTCACGCCTTCCCACTGGACATCCGGAACACTCCAACCGGTGACGCATTGGAAGTCCTGCGTGAACGCCGTGCTCGGCATCGCCTTGAGATCCGCAAGTGTCAAGACCTGCGGCTTGTCGACGAGCCCACTGATCTCCAGTCGGTACGCCGACTCCGAGATGTTGGGATACGAGCCGGAGATCGAGTAGATGCGGAAGCCGGGCCACCACGGGAACAGCCGTTGCAGTCCGGTGTCGAGCGCGCTCTCGAGCCGGGCGCCGAACACGATTCCTGCCAGACCAAGCGCCGTCATGCCGAGAAAGACCCGTCGCCCGACTGCGATCGTGACTCCCGGCTTCTGACCGCTTTCGTCCTCGGCAGTGGTGGTCACTGTGGGATTACCTTTTCTTGGGAGAGATGCGCCCTAACTCGTGGGCGCTCGCGATCGATCTTGAGCCGAATCCGGGCATGGGCGAACGGTCGAACGCAAATCACCCGGGTAGATGAGGATACGGATCCGGGTGACACGGGCTTGATGCCAGGGCGGCGGGCCGAAGGCACTTGGCGTCGCCGCCGATGAATCGCCGGCCCCACTGCGGTCTAACGGGTGTTGGACGCAATTTGAGGAGGCGCGACGATGACCACGCTGAGCGGAACGACTTTCGACACTATTGGATCGATGACCTCTCGAGCGACGCAGCCGGTCCCTGACGATGAGCGCGCCACGCTCGAGGCAGCGGTGGGCGGCGATGAAGCGGCGTTTCGCGATCTTGTGGAGCCGTATCGCGCCGGACTGCATGCCCACTGCTACCAGATGCTGGCGTCGATCGAGGATGCGGAAGATGCACTCCAGGACGCGCTACTCAAGGCCTGGCGGGGGCTCGGACAGTTCGAAGGCCGCTCCTCACTGCGGACCTGGCTGTACACGATCGCCACGCGGTCTGCACTTGACATCACCGCGCGGCGGCCCATGCGGATGCTGCCGCTCGACGGCGGCTGGGAGATGGACACCGCTGAATGGGGACAGCCCCTGACCGAGACGCCCTGGATCGAGCCATACCCAGCAGACCAACTTGGTCTCGCTTCGGGGTTGGCCTCGCCGGAGGCGCGAGTCGAGCTGCGTGAAAGCGTTGAGCTGGCGTTCATCGCGGCGGTGCAGCATCTCGCACCGCGGCAACGGGCCACGCTGCTGCTTCGCGAAGTGCTCGGCTTCTCCGCGCACGAGACGGCCGACATGCTCGGTACGACCGCCGTTGCGGTCAACAGCGCGTTGGAGCGGGCACGATCGACCGTCGCACTGCGCTGTCCCGATCCAAGCCAGCAGGTCACCCTACGGGCATTGGGCGATGCGCGCATCCAGAACCTGGTCACTCGCTACATGGATACGCTCGAGCGCGCGGACCTCGAGGGGCTTCTGGGGTTGCTCGTCGAGGACGCGAGCTGGGCGATGCCGCCGACGCCGGAGTACTTCCGTGGCCATGCGGCGATCACGGAATTCATGAAGGACGACGGTCCGTTCACGGTTCGCTGGCGGCACCTGCCCACGCACGCCAACGGCCAGGTGGCTGTCGGCTGCTATCTGTGGAACGAGGCCGAGGGCAAGTACATCGGCGAAGTGATCGACGTCCTCACGCTGCGGGGCCCGAAGATCAGCGCAGTCACCGCCTTCGGGCCGACTTGAGATTTTCCCGAGCTTCGGATTGCCCCTCGACCTGCCCGCCGAGTTATAAGGGACGCGAGGCGACGGCGCGCGGCTCTTGCGGTTGCAGCGCCGTCGCCGCTTCGGGTAGCACTGTCCGTCCTACTGCGGTAGGATCGGAGTATGAAGGTGAGTATGAGTTTGCCTCAGGAGGACGTCGAGTTCCTGGACACGTACGCTCGAACTCGTGGCTACCCCTCTCGCTCCGCAGTGCTCCACAAAGCGGTGAGGTTGCTTCGTGCTGCTGAGCTCAGCGACGCCTACGAGGAAGCCTGGACGGAGTGGGCGACGACAGGCGAGGCAAGCGTGTGGGAGGCTGCCATCGGGGATGGTGTGAGCGCCTGATGCGGCGCGGAGAAATCTGCCTCGTCGACCTCGATCCAGTCCGCGGAGCCGAGGCGAGCAAGACCAGGCCCGCTGTCATCGTGAGCAACGACGGCGCGAACAGCACAGCGACGCGACTTGGGCGTGGTGTCGTGACCGTCGTGCCAGTGACGTCAAATGTCGCCCGGATCTACCCGTTTCAAGTGCTGTTGCAAGCCGGCGCGACGGGGCTGCCAAGAGACTCCAAGGCGCAGGCAGAGCAAGTCCGTGCGGTTGCGGTTGAGCGCGTCGGGATGCGGGTTGCCGAGGTCCCGCTCGCTGTCATGACGCAACTCGACGAGGCGCTACGGCTCCACCTTTCTTTGTAGACGCCCGTCGCGTTACCGTCGACGGCGCGCTGCCGTGAGCGCCGTCGTTCCGAATTCCCACATGTTGTCGGCGACGTTGACCGTGGCCCCCGGAGGGACGATCTCGTCGATGCGGTCGAGCACCTCGCTTGACAGCTCCACCCCATCCGCGGCGAGGTACGAGTCCAGGTGTTCCATGGTGCGCGGGCCGATGATCGTGGAGGTCACCGCAGGGTGGCGGACGGCGAACGCGATCGCCATCTGGATGAGGGTGATCCCGGCCTCGTCCGCGAGCGCCCCGAAGGCGTCGGCAGCGTCGAGCTTTGCTGCGTTGGCTGGGTTGGTTGCGTCATAGCGCCCGGGGAATCGGAGCGTGCGCGCGGCCGATCCTGGGCCGGCGACCTCGCGGCCCTTGCGGTACTTGCCGGACAGCCAGCCGCCGGCCAGCGGGCTGTACGCGAGCACGCCCATGCCGTGACGCAGGCAGGTCGGGAGCACGTCGTACTCGATGGCGCGGGTCAGGAGGGAGTACGGGGGCTGCTCGGTGCGAAAGCGTTCGTGTCCGCGGCGGTCGGCCGTCCACTGCGCCTCGACGATCTCTGAGGCAGGAACCTTCGATGCCCCAAAGGCGCGGATCTTGCCCGAGTGGACAAGGTCTGACAACGCGCCGAGGGTCTCGTCGATATCGGTGTTCGGGTCGGGGACGCCCACCTGATAGAGGTCGATCCAGTCGGTCTGCAGCCGCCTCAGTGACCCCTCGACCCCTTCGGTGATCCACCGCCGTCCCGCTCCACGATGGTTCGGATCCTTGTCGAACGGCGGGCCGAACTTGACGGCGAGCACCACGCTGTCGCGCCGTCCACCGGCCAGCGCCTTGCCGAGGATCACCTCCGACTCGCCCGCGGAGTATCCGTCGGCAGTGTCGATGAAGTTGATCCCGGCGTCGAGCGCCTTGTGGATGATCCGGATCGCGTCGTCGTGATCGGGGTTGCCGAAGGCGCCGAACATCATCGCGCCGAGGCACATCTGGCTCACCGAGATGCCGGTTCGTCCGAGAGGTCGGTATTCCATGAGGAGGCTCCTTTCAGCGGCCGCGAGCAGATCGTTGCGGCGGGATCGGTGGGCTATAGTGAAACGGACAGTCTGTCCATATCAGTGTAGTGGATAGGCTCTCCATTTAGCATGAGCATGTCCATATCGACCTCCGCATCACCCGCACGACGGGCCGACGCCGAGCGCAACCGCGACCGGATCATCGCGGCGGCTCGAGGCGCCTTCGCCGACCCCGAGGCCGAGATCTCGATGGCGGAGATTTCGCGGCGCGCAGGAGTGGGCATGGCGACCCTGTACCGCAACTTCCCCGGGCGCCGCGAGCTCCTCGAGGCGCTCTACACGGACGAAGTCGACGCGGTGTGCACCGTTCCCGAGACCGTCGACGGCGATGCACCCGGGGCGGTGTTCGACGCCTGGCTGCGGCGGTTCTTCGCCTTTGCCACGAGCAAGCGTCGCATCGCAGCCGAACTCCTTGAGAGCACTGGCCGCAGCAATCCGCTCTTCGACGACAGCCGCGCGCGCGTCATTGCCGCAGGACGACCGCTTCTCGCTTCAGCGCAGCGCGCGCACGCGGTTCGCGACGACCTCACCCTCGAGCAGATCCTCGATCTCGTGATCGCTGTGGCCACGATGCGCGGCGACCGGAGTTACGTCGAACCAATCCTGCGGACCGCGCTGGACGGCCTGCGTCAACGCGCGACGTGACTCCCACAGCATGTGGCATCGCCGCAACGTCAGTTGGCTGAACGCGCCGCTCCAGCAAGCATGTCGAACGCGAGGTTGACCACCCGGACGTAGTCCGAGTACACGTCGTCGGCTAACTCGCCGGCGAGGAGCCGGCGCACCGCATACAGATAGATGAAGCGGCAGGCCGAGACGAGGAATCCTGCGAGCAGCCGCGCATCGATGGGTGCGGCCGAGGCGTCGGTGCGTCCCGGCGATCGCACCCGCAACATCGACCTCGAGTGCTTCCAATTCGGCTCGCGCTGCGGCCAGCAATGTCGGACTCGCCGCCACCACGAGCCAGAAGCCCTGTACGCCGTCGCGAAGTCCGGACAGCGGATGTCGCTGGGCGGCGAGGTCGAGGATGAGGTGCCGGACGGCATCGGTTACCGACGTTTCGGGCGCACGGGAGCGAAGTGCTGCCTCGAGGAGTTCCACGCCTTCGATTCCGCGGTCGAAGAACAGCTGCTCCTTGCGCGGAAAGTAGTTGAAGACGGTGACCTTGGAGACGTCGGCAGCTGCGGCGACCTCCGCGACGGTGACCTCGTCGAATCCGCGCTCGATGAACAGGGCTGTGGCGATGTCCGAGATGCGCTGCCTGGTCTCGCGCTTCTTGCGTTCGCGGAGGCCGCTTTCGACGTCGCCTTGGTTGCTCATCGGATTAGTATACTCAGCACAAATATGAGTTGAGTATAAGATTGTGCCCGGAGGCAACTGAGAATGGAATACGACGTCGTGGTGGTGGGAGCCGGCCCCGTGGGGCTGATGCTTGCCTGCGAGCTGCAACTCCAGGGGGCGGACGTGCTCGTCGTCGAACGCCGTACGGAGCCCGACATGACGGTCAAGGCAGGGTCGATCACGATCCCGACGGCCGAGGCCTTCGAGCGCAGAGGGATGCTCCCGGCGCTCACGTCCTTCCAGGAACAGGCACTCGCTCAGATGGCAGCATTCGCGGCCGGGCTGGCGGCCGCTGCTCCGAGCCAAGGACCGCCGCCACCGCCGCGGCCGCGACCGGTGGGGCATTTCGCCGGGATCTGGAGCATGGACGCGAGCCGGATCGACGTCACCGACCCTGACTTTCCGATGGGGCCGGCAGCGACGGTGTCGATGGTCAGCCAGCAGGCGATCGAGGCGGTGCTCGTGATGCGGGCGGAGGAGTTGGGCGTTGCGCTGCGACGCGGCGCCGAGGTGACAGGCCTCGTCGATGACGGCAGCGGCGTGGATGTCGAATGTGGCGACGAGCGCGTGCGAGCGCTATGGGTTGTCGGGTGCGACGGCGGCCGGAGCACGGTCCGAAGGCTCGTGGGATTCGACTTTCCCGGCACCGATCCGACCATCACCGGACATCAGGCGATGGTCGACATCGTCGACCCGGAGCTATTGCAGAACGGCTGGAATCGCACGCCAGTCGGCATGCTCGTCCACGGTCCCGTCCCCGGCCGCATTCTCACCGTCGAGTTCGATGGACCGCCCGGCGACCGCGATACCCCGGTCACCCTCGAGGAATTGCAGACCAGCCTCAGGAACGTCAGCGGTACCAACGTGAGCATTCGCGGCGTCATGTCGGCGACACGCTTCACCGACAATGCGCGACAGGCGGCCACATATCGCATCGGTCGCGTGCTGCTCGCGGGCGATGCGGCGCATGTCCATTCTCCGTTCGGTGGGCAGGGTCTCAACCTCGGCATCGGCGATGCGGTGAATCTCGGATGGAAGCTCGCGGCCACGCTCAGCGGAACGGCCCCGGACGGACTCCTCGACACGTACACGACCGAACGCCATCCGGTGGGTGCATGGGTGCTCGAATGGACGCGCGCGCAGGTGGCGTTGATGCGTCCCGATGCGCACACCGGAGCACTGCGCGACATCGTCGCCGATCTGATGACGACCGACGACGGCAACACGTACTTCATCAAGAAGATCTCCGGCGTTGGTGTGCGCTACGACCTGGGAGACAGCGACGACCTCGTGGGCAAGCGCGCCCCCAACCTGGAGCTCCGCGATGGCACACGACTCGCCGACCACTACCGCGATGGATGCGCGGTGCTATGGGACTTCATGGACAACGACGCGCTGCGCAGGCTGGCCGCAGGGTGGACGGACCGCGTTCGGGTCATCACCGCAGGCAGTTCGAGCGCTATCGACATCTGCGCCATGTTGGTGCGCCCTGACGGTGTTGTTGCATGGGTGAGCCGCGATACCTCGTCGACGGACGGACTCCATGCCGCGCTGGCTCGCTGGTTCGGTGCGCCCATCACCTAAGGCAGCCTGAAGGTTATTGTGTGAAGTCCTTCACGTGCCCAACGTCTCCCCTGATGAACCGCCGACCACGCCCCGGCATCGTGTCGTGCACCGGGCCCACGGCGACGAGCGCATCGACGAGTATGCATGGCTCCGTGACGCGGACGATCCCGCTGTTATCGCCCATCTCGAGGCGGAAAACGCATGGACTGAACACACGCTCGCGCACCTCGGCGCGCTGCGCGAGCGTGTCTACGGAGAGATCGTGGCCCGCGTGCAGCAGAGCGATACCAGCGCGTCCGTGCGTCATGGCCCATACGTCTACTACACGCGTACTGTCGAAGGCCGCCAGTATGCGATGCACTGTCGTCGCCCACTCGCAGGCGACGTCGAAGAGATCCTGCTCGACGAGAATGCTGTCGCTGACGGCCACACATATTTCCACCTCGGCGACGCGGAGATAAGCCCGGACCACGCCGTCCTTGCGTACAGCGTCGACTTCAGCGGCGGTGAACTGCACGCTCTGCGGTTCCGCGACCTCACCACTGGCGCGGACCTTCCCGATCTTATTGATGGCGTCCACTACTCGCTCGCGTGGTCGAGCGATGCCAGGTATGTGTTCTACACGCGTCCCGACGCGGCAATGCGCCCGTGGCAGGTGTGGCGTCACCGTATCGGCGACGCGCCCGACACGGATGCGCTTGTCTACCAGGAAGCAGATGAACGGTTTTTCGCAGAGGTAGCGCTGACGCGCAGCGGTGGTCTGATCCTCATATCGTTGAACAGCCGGGTCACCAGCGAAGTGCATCTGCTGAGCGCCGCCAATCCCACGGGCGAACTTGTCGTGGTCGAGCCACGCCGGCAGGGAATCGAGTACTCGGTCGAGCACCATACTGACCGGCTGTTCATCGTGACCAATGATGAGGCGGTCAACTCCCGCCTGATGACAGCGCCATTGCGATCGCCCGGCCGAGCGCAGTGGCGGGAGCTTGTCCCACACCGCGATGAGGTCAAGCTCGAAAGCGTCGATCTCTTCGCACGGCATGCCGTCCTCACTGAGCGCGCTGATGGTCTGCAGCGGCTCACCGTCCTGCGGCTGAGCGACTCCCAGCCCCATGTCATCGATCAACCAGAGCCTGTGTACACCGCTTCCGTCGGGCCAAACCCTGAGTGGGACACGGACACGCTTCGCTTCGCCTACGCGTCGCTGGTAACTCCAGTCTCCGCTTTTGACTACGGCATGGATTCGCGCGAGCGCACGCTCGTCAAGGAGCAGGCGGTGCTCGGGGGATACAACCCATCCGACTATGTCGGCGGGAGGCTCTGGGCTGTCGCCGCCGACGGCGCGCGAGTACCCATCTCGTACGTCCACCGGCGCGACGTTGCGCTGGATGGCACTGCGCCGGCGCTGCTCTACGGCTATGGTTCCTACGAGCACTGCGTCGATCCGACCTTCAGCTCCCAAAGGCTGAGCCTGCTTGATCGCGGATTCATTTACGCAATTGCCCACGTCCGCGGTGGTGGCGAGCTCGGGAGACGCTGGTACGAGGACGGCAAGCTGCTCAACAAGCGCAACACCTTTACTGATTTCTGCGCGTGCGCAGACCACCTGGTTGCGGAGCACTTCACGAATCACGAGCGCCTGGCGATCCGAGGCGCCAGCGCCGGCGGATTGCTGATGGGCGCCGCGATTAACCTGCGCCCCGATCTGTCCGCCGCAGTTGTTGCTCAGGTCCCGTTCGTCGACTGTCTCACCACGATGCTCGACCCAAGTTTGCCGCTGACGGTGATTGAGTACGAGGAGTGGGGTAACCCGGAAGACGCAGCCACGTACGAATACATGCGCGGGTATTCACCGTACGACAACGTCGCGCGAGCCGTGCATCCTGCGATCCTCGTGACTGCCGGGCTCAACGACCCGCGTGTTGGATACTGGGAGCCGGCGAAGTGGGTCGCCCGACTGCGAGAGTTCGACGATGGCGATGCCGCCATCATGCTCAAGACCGACTTGGGAGCCGGCCACGGCGGCGCGTCAGGGCGCTACGACGCGTGGCTCGAAGAGGCGTTCCTGCTGGCTTTCGTGATCGACACCGTGGCGCCAACAGCTCGGTGATTCCGAGTCAGTCGTTCTCGACCGTGTAGTCCCAGTACGCGACGACATGCTGGTGGTCGGGGGCCCACTGCATCATCCCCTCGCCGACCAGCTCGTAGGCCCGCAGCTGGAAGGTGAGTGTCTGGCCCTGGTGGAGGACCGCCGGCAGCGGCTGCTCGCCAGGGACGAGCCCCATCAGGAACACCGCTCCGAGGTGGTCCACGGAGTGGAAGTCGGCGATCGAGACTGGAACGTCGGCGTGGCGTCCTTCATCGTCACGGTCCAGGTGCACGTGGTCGCCGCGGGCTGGTCGGGCAGTCCTTCGCCAGGGACGATCGGCCCGCTGACCGTGATCTGGACGTCGAACGCCGTCGTCTTCACCTCGACGGGCAGGCCTTCGACCTGGAGCGCCGGCTTGGTCATCGGTCCCCACGAGCGGGGCGTCGACGTCGGGATCGAGAGTTCTTCGGAAGGAAGCGACGGGTAGCCGTGTAGGCGCTCCCGCACGCGGCGAGCGCAGGTGCCGAGAAGCACGGCGACGACGAGCGCGACTGCAACGCGTGTGGGGCCGGGCCCGAAGGCCCGACCCGCATCGCACGCACTGGCTCTACGAAGGTGGAGACATCGGCTCCGCGGCGATCCTCTCTATCCATTCGCACCTTTGGTGCCAGGTGCGCCTGGCACGCCGGGCGACCCGTTGCCGCCGTTGCCGCCATTGCCACCGGGCGTCGAGCCCACGCCCTTGCCGCCGTTTCCACCATTGCCGCCGTTACCGCCTGCGCCATGCACGGTGGCGTGTCGTACGGGCGATGTCTGGTGCGCCGGTGGCTGTGATCCAGTATCGCCGGTGCCCCACTGCTCGGGCGCGCAGGCGCCGTTGCCGCCGTTGCCCCCGTTGCCGCCGCTCCCGGCCGCGGTCGTTCCCTTGCCGCCGTTGCCGCCATTGCCACCGTTCGCTTCCGCAGCCGGCCGCCCCCGCCGCCCGGCGTTGCCGCCGAAGCCACCGCCGCCCGGACCGCCGTCGTGGCCTGGGTGGCCGAGTTGCACGCCGCTCGGGCAGTACAGCGTTGCGGCGCCGGTACCGGCCACCGCTTTGTAATCCGGCGGGCGGCGCCGCCGCCGCGGTGTACGCCTGCGCGGTGAACACGTCGGGCCCGAAGGCTGCCAGACCCGCCTGCGCCGCGTAGCCGATGTGGCCCAAGCCGTCGAGGCCGCCACAGACGGTGCCCGCAACAAGCGGGGTATCGGCGTTGCTCGGCTCGGTGCAGGACTGCCCGGTGAGGAGGAGATCCTCCATCGTTCGCAGCGTGCTGTAGTGGTTGTAGTACGTGCTCGACACGGTCCCCGGCTTGATCAGCGGGCTGATCAGCACGGTCCCGGTGTCGCCGCCGCCAGGCGTGAAGTCGGTGGGGTCGTAGAGCGGATCCTCGGTGACGCAGCCGCTGGTGGTGGCAGCTTCGCTCCCGCTCGGGCAGCTCGCGGTGCCGACAGTCGAGGTGGCTCCTTCGGCGCCGAGCGTGACGTTGCCGTTGTACCCGCCGGCGAGCGTCACGGGCTGTCCGCTGTCGTTGAGCAGCTGGAAGCGTCCCGATCCACGGCTTCCCGTAGTTGTTGGCCGCCGTGGTCGTGCTGGCGTTCCCCGCAAGCGCGACGGGCCGGTGTCCTGGACCTCGCCGACGAAGGTGTCGGGCGGGATCATATTGCCGTTGGCGTCGGTGCCCGAGACGAGGCGACCGGTGTCGTCGGCGTTGATCTTCGAGTCGGTCACCAGGCTCGAACCCGGCGCCACCACCGCCGGCTCGGAGGTCGTGCCCGGCGAACCGCTCAGGTTGGGACTCTCGCCGGCGAGGCCGGTGGGACGATCGATGAATCCCGAGGCTCCTGGGCCGGGCTGCAACTGATCAGCGGAGCTGTTGGTCACCTCGGGGTCGTTCGGGCCGGTCGGCTCGGTCTTGACGTTGACGCCGTTGATGTTCTCGCCGGCCGCATCGGCCAGCACGCCGTACGCGCCGTACTGGGAGACCGCACCCGGCGCCGTGGTTCCCGCTCCCGTAGGAGGGCTGGTCCGCGGGCGCGTTGTACGTCGTGAAGTCGCCAGGGGCCGGCACGTTGTTGAAGCTGTTGCCGATCGTGAAGGGCGGATTGGCCTCGTCGAATGTGATGTCGATGAGCCCGCCGGCACGAAAGGCCGCAGACTGCTCGATGAGCGGCACGTAGTACCGCAGGAAGAGATCGGCCGCGTACAGCCCGCCGGTGTAGTTGGCCGGCGTGGTCGCTTCGGGGTCGTACGCCGGGAGACTCGCCGGTGTGTAGTTGGGCGTCCCGTTCGCGTTGAAGGCGCCGGAGAGGTTGTTGCCCTGGCACGTCGCGTCGTGCGCGTCGCTGCAGTTGTTGGGCGTGATCCAGCTGAACCCCGGAACCTCGCTCGCGGGAAGGCTCAGGTCATGCGCCAGTCCGTACGTCGGGTCGTCGAGGTTGGTGACGTGGTTCGCGTCGCAGTTGGTATCGGTGGATCCGCTCGTCGGTGCGCCAGGCCCGTCGTACTCCGGCGTGCTCGGCTCGTTGAGCGCCGGCTGCATCGGGTAGGAGACGGTGTTCTGGATCCCTGAGTTCTCACCGGTCAAGGCCGTGAACCAACCGGTCGGGAAGTGCTTGGCCACGTACTGGTCGGCGGGGTCGCCGTTGCCGCCGGCGTTTGCCGGCTGCGCGCCGGTGAAACTCGTGACGTCGCCGCTTGGCGCCACCAGGTTGGTCGGGTTGCTCACCGGGTCGTTGGACGAGGTGCCGGGGTAGCCGCACGCGCCGTCGTCGCGACCGGGAACAGTGTCCGTGACACCTGGCGTTGAGCCGGTCACATACGTCGACGACCCGACGGGCTGCGCGCCGCCGAGGTCCTGCGCGTATGCCTTCCACGAGACGCCAGCGGCGTTGAACTGGTTGAACATGGTTGGCACGTCAGTCGGGTAGACGCAGCCGTTGTTGGCGAGCAGCGCGTCAACGCCGCCGTGGACCTCGAGCTGGCCGTAGTTGCCATTGCCGGCGCCAGTCGGATTCGGCGTGGTGGTGTACGTGCCGCTGCCGTCAGCCGTTCCGTCGGTGTCGGTTGTCGTGCCGACGGTGCCTGTCGTGATGATCCCGCTGTTGTTGTTGGTCATGTTGGCCGTGGTCGAGCAGTCGTCCTGCACGGCGTACGACGGGGCCTGACCCGACACCAGCGAGATGTAGTTGTCCATGCTGAAGTGGCCGGTGCCGTAGTAGTTGGTGAGCAGCGCACCCTGCGACGGGAGCGTCTGCCACAGGAAGCTGTTCTGGTTGAGACCGGTGAACGACTCGTCGTATGACTTGTTCTCCAGGATGATCAACCACACGTGGCTGATCGCTCCGACAGGAGTGCCCGTCGAGGTGATCACGCACTGTTCGTTTTGCGCGGAGCCCCCGTTCGGTATTTCCAGTTCGCTGCTCAGCGGACAGCTGCTGGGGCCGGCCGCGACCGATTGAGAGACCGAGAGCGCGATCGGAACGCTCGCCCCGACGAAGGCGGACATGCCGAGCGCAGCAACCATGCGACGCCTGGGGAGGTGTGAAATTCTCATGTCCGAAGGTATATGCGTCGCTTGACGACGGCCGGGTGAGGTGCACGTGTGCGTTGCGCAAAGAGACAGTGAACAGTTGCGGACTCCACGGTGTCCTGCAAGTGACCGCGTACTCAGCCCGTGATCGTGCCGAGTGAGACCCCTAGTTCGGTGAGTGCGCCGAACGTTATGAAGCGGCGCCTGAGCGTTATGAAGTCCAGCTTGAATTTCCGCCCCTGAGTCACTAGCGTTGCGTCTATAGCGCTACTGGCGCGGTACGTCGCGGAAACGCGAGGAGGTGGAGCGTGAAGAAGGTCATTGCATCTGCCGTTGCATTGATCGCGGTGTTCTTTGGAGGGATGGCTGCGCGTGCAGCGTTCGGAGGACCGGCCCTCGTCGGGCCCCCGTTGATCGATCGAGCCAACGCCACCATCCAGCTTGCCGGCAGTTTGCGGTCGACGAACTGCGTCGGTGTCGGCTCGATCCCGTACGTCACATTCGTCGGCTCCTTCAAGGGCGGCGAGACGCAGCTCCTTCCGGATCCAACGCCGCTGCCGCTGTCCGGGAACCTCGTGGTGTCCAAGATCCTCTGGACGATCAATTTGAAGACCCGCCGTGGTGTGCTGACGGCGACTGTCAGCCTCAGTTCCGCAACATCGGGGGCCGCCTATTCGGGAGCGATGACGCTCGTCACGCAGGGTGTGCCCGCCGCGGGAGCGCTCGTTCCGGGTCGGGGGTGGATTGTCGCCGTACTGCCAGGCTCGCCGAGTCCCGGAAGCCTGCTCGCCAACGTCGAGTTCGAGCTCAGCCCGACGAGCGCTATCGGCCAGTTCGGTGACGTCCCTGGCTCGTTGGGGATCCCGGACTTCTCGGCGGTGTTCAATCACGACGTCTGCTGATCGGTAGCCGCGACCGCGGCATTTCACGACGCACAACCGTCATGGCCGGGAGAGATTTGCGCACCCCTCTCCCGGCCATTGTGCTATGCCGCGATACGACGTGAAGAGGAAAGTCGTGCCATGACGTCGGGCGCCGAAGACGCCGCGTCGTTGGGCGTTCCGCTGACCAACCTCGACGATCAGCTGTTCGACGGGGCTGGGGCAACGAAGCGCGACCTCATCGACTACCTCGACGGCGTCGCCGACCGGATCATTCCGGTGCTCGAGGACCGAGCACTCTCCGTGATCCGCGTGCACCGCGGGCAGGAAGCGTTCATGCAGAAGAACCTGCCGTCGTACACGCCTGCCTGGGTCCCACGCGTGACGATGTGGGCGGAGACCTCGAAGCGCGATGTCACCTATGCGCTCTGCAACGACCGCCGGACGTTGCTGTGGTTCGGGAACCAGCGCGCCGTCGAGTATCACCCGTCGCTGATACGCGTCAGCGATCCCGAGCAGATGACGGATCTCGTGCTCGACATTGACCCGCCGAACGCAGATGCCTTTTCTGCCGCTGTCCGCGCCGCGCGCGTTGTGCGTCAGGTCCTCGTCGATGAAGGGCTGGATGCCGTCATCAAAACGAGCGGGGCGAAGGGGCTGCACATCTTTGTTCCCATTGACAGCAGCGTGTCCATCGAGGCGGCCGCCGCGGCGACGCGTGCGATCGCTGCGCGGGCTGAGCAATTGGATCCCGACACGCTCACCACCGCTTTCGTCAAGGACGATCGTGCGGGCAAAGTGTTTGTCGATTCGACACGTGTTGGCGGGGCTACGGTCGCGGCTGCGTACAGCCCGCGAGTGCGGCCGGGTGCGCCCGTGTCGTTTCCGCTTGACTGGGACGAGCTGGATGACGTGTCGCCAGCGGATTTCACGGTGCTCACGGCCCTGGACCGCCTCGGCGATGGCGACCGGTGGACCGGCCGGATGCCGCGGCCGCAGCACCTGAGCGCAGCGCTGCTTGAAGAGGGCGCAACTATCCCGGTCGCTCGGGTGCAAGCGATGCATGAAGGCAAGCGCAGAGCGCGACGCGCTCAATAGTCGCTATGTCCGGTGTGTGCATCGTTCTGAATGGCGCGAGCAGTTCGGGCAAGACAAGCATTGCGCTTGCCATACGGGAACGGTGGAAGGGACCGCTGCAGATCTCGGGCATCGATACCTTCCTCATGTGCCAGTCTGAGCCCTTCTTTGGAGACGGCAGTCCCGCCCCGGGATTCGCGTGGGTTCCAACCACGGTCGACGGGATGCCTGCCTTCGACATAGTTGGCGGGCCCCTTGGGCGCGGGCTGCAGCAAGCGGCTCAGGCGTTCTGGCGCGCGTGCGCCGACTGGGGACTCGATCAGGTCGTGGATGACGTGTGGCTGACAGCGGAGCAGGCACTCTCGTTCAAGTACGTCATGGCTGGCGCGGATGTGCTGTGGGTCGGCGTGCGCTGCCCGATCGATGTGATCGAGCAGCGCGAGCGTGATCGTGGCGACCGCCGTGTTGGACAGGCGCGCGGGCATGCACACCTGGTCCACCAGTGGACGAATTACGACGTCGAAGTCGATACGTCGCGTCTGTCCCCGGCCGAGTGTGCGTCGACCGTTCTCGACGCGCTCAGTCGCCGTAAGGCCTAGTACCCTCCGGTGCCGGCGGGCTGCCTGGTGGCGACGTTCACGCGGTTGAAGACGTTGGTGGTGGCGATCCACAAGACCAATACCGCCAACTGCCGCTCGTTGTAGTGCCGTGCCGCCTCGTCCCAGATCGCGTCCGGGACAGGATCTGCACGATCGCTGAGGCGCGTGACGGACTCGGCAAGCGCCAGCGCCGCGCGCTCGGCGTCGGTGAAATACGGCGATTCGCGCCAGGCGGCCACTGCAAAGAGCCGCTCGTCGGTTTCGCCGCCCTGCTTGGCGTGCTTGGAGCCGGAGTCGACGCAGAAGCTGCAGCCGTTGATCTGGCTGGCTCGGAGATGAACGAGTGCCAGTGTTGCCTGCGGAACATCCCCTTGCATCGTCGCGCCGACCAGCGCTTTGATCGCGTTGGTCGCCTCCGGGATCACCATTCCAGGATTCTTCATCCGTGGCTGCGGAATCGTGGTTGCTGTCGTCATCGTGTTCTCCTTCTTGGAGTTGGTCACATTCGGACCGTCTCGGCGGTCTACTCCTATGACCGACCACGACGAAGGAATGTGACCGATGCATGACAACGACTGGCTCGCACAGCGCTTCGAGGAGGATCGAGCCCGCCTGACCTCGATCGCTTCGAGGATGCTCGGCTCGGCCAGCGACGCCGATGACGCCGTTCAGGAGGCGTGGCTTCGGCTCAGCCGCTCCGACGCCGATTCGATCGAGCACCTCAGCAGCTGGCTGACCACGGTCCTTTCGCGCGTCTGCCTGAACATCCTGCAGGCCCGCCGATCGCGTCCGGAGTCGCCGCTTGAAGCCAATGGGCTCGATGAGCCGCCCGACGAATCACCGGAGTCAGATCCCGAGCAGGAGGCGCTGCTTGCCGAACTCGATCGGTCTTGCGCTGACGATCATGCTGGACACGCTTTCACCCTCAGAACGCGTCGCGTTTGTCCTGCACGACATCTTCGGCATCCCGTTCGAAGAAATAGCGCCGATCGTCGGGCGGAACGATGCGGCAGCGCGGAAACTCGCGAGCCGCGCTCGAGTGCGAGTGCGGATGCAGGACGGTGATCAGGCAACCAATCAGGTGCGGCAGGCGAATCTCGTCGAAGCATTCCTGGCAGCCGCGCGTCAGGGGGATTTCGATCAACTCCTTGCCGTGCTCGATCCCGATGTTGTCCTGCGCGCCGACCGCACAACCGTGGAGTTGGGCGCCCCGGCGGAGGCGCACGGAGCGATGGCGGTTGCCAGATTCTGCCGGCGCGCACGCGGCGCAGTGCCGGCGCTTGTCAACGGCGAAGCTGCGGTGGCGTGGGCGCCTGACGGGAAGGTGCGAGTGCTCTTCACGTTCACAACCATCGACACGAAGATCACTGCGATCGACCTGATCGCCGACCCGGAGCACCTCCTCCAGCTGGACCTTATTGCGCCACTCGAAGGACGCATCGATCCGAAGCCGTACTCCGCTTGACGGCGCCGAACCACTCCGGGCCTTTGCCTCGTGACACCGACTGATTACGCCAGTGGATGCGACAAGAAGAATTGCCACATCGTGTTGTTGGCGTTGATCGCGTTGGACTGTGCGCCAAGGACGGCTATGTAGCCGGGGCCTAGATGAGGGCCACCGGGCCACTCGTGACCTTCGCCGACGACGGTATAAAGCGACACTGCGGATCCATCCTTGCATCCGACATAGCTCGTCACTTGAATATCTGGTGGCGGGTGGAGGACTGCAGGCGCTGACGAGCATCCTTCGAAGGCCGCCCACCGCTGCGCGGCGGTTGGCACGCTGTACGTCCAGTAGGCCTCGCCGTTGCCGTCATAGGGATCGACTGGATCGGCCGTTCCGTGAAAGGAAATCACCGGCACAGGACGGGTTGCGGGGCAGGGAGTTGGGAAAGCGGAGTCCGCTCACGGGAGCGATCGCTGCGATGACCGTCGACAGATCACAGCCGAGCTGAACTCGTCATGCGCGCTCCGCCGGAGAAACCAGTCACATAGATGCGTGTCGTGTCGACGCAGAGACCGGCCTCGAGCGTGGTGATTGCCCGCTGGAGAAAGTCGACATCGTTCGGCGCGTTCGCCGGCACGCTCCCGCCACCAAGCAAAGGCTGCCCAGGGACGTTCCAGTCATACCCTGTCCCATCCGTGATCGCGGCTTGCGGGTAGGCGACGATGAATCCGTCTGCATCAGACGTTGCATTCATCCCAGTGAAGGCCATTTGCGCTGCCGCAGTCGATTCGGAACCATGCAGATTGAGGATCAAAGGCGTCTTCTCACGGTCGGTGTATCCGCTGGGGAGGTGCAGCAGGACGGTGCGTTGCATGCCTCCGGACTCGACGGTCACCACCGAATCACCCGGCTTCGCCTGTCCATTGCACGCCGCTGACGGCAGCGAACTCGCGCTCGCGGTTGGCTCGCCTGTCGGCGATCCACACCCGACGACAAGCACGCTCAGCGCCGCCATCAAGAACGGCGTTACGGCGCGCGACGACCACCGTCTCCCTCCGAGCCGCCTCACGGGAAGACGTCCGGGCACCTCAGCAAAGTAGCAAATGCCAGCCCGGCTACTGCTCCACCGCGAACAGGACCCACTCTCCGGGAACGCCTTTCAACGAGTGCGCTCCGAGATCGACGAATCGAATCCCCGACCCCGCCACGAGATCCTTCACCGTGCTGGACACGCGTACCTCACCCGGCCCCGCGCCCGCAGCGACGCGAGCCGCGATGTGCACTGCAATGCCCGCGAGTCCGGTCGCCGTCACCTCGCACTCACCGGTGTGCACGCCCGCTCGAATCTCGATGCCGAGCGGTTGCACGGCTTTCGCGATCGCCAGTGCGCAACGGATCGCACGCGCAGGGCCGTCGAACCTCGCCATGAATCCGTCGCCGGCCGTGTCGACCTCCGTGCCGCGATGGATCGCAAGCTCACGTCGCACGACTGTGTGATGCGCGTCCAGCAGGTCTCGCCACGCCTGATCGCCGAGCGTCGCCGCGTGTTCGGTGGACCCGACGATGTCGGTGAACAGCACTGTCGCCAGCACACGGTCGGTGTCAGGGGCTTGATGCGCGCCGGTCAGGAAGTCCTCGATCTCGTTGATGATCGCGTCGCTGTCGCCGAGGAACGAGATGTGATCGTCGCCGGGGAGCTCGACGAACTTCGCCCCCGGGATCCGCTCGGCGACGGCTCGGCCCTGGTCGACACCTGAGACGCGGTCGCCGGTGCGCTGGATCACGAGTGTCGGAGCCTGGATGTGCGGCAACGCCTGCCGAACGTCGATAGCCGCAAGAATTTCCGCTCGCTCGCGCCATGCGCCCGGCGAATTGCCGAGGCGCTCGAATCGCGCCCACCACTGCTTGAAGCGTTCGTCGTGGCTCGGGCCCTGGATATCGAGGTTCTGCGCGGTTCCCATCTCGCTAGTGAATCGCTCGTAGAAGTGCTGCTGCTCTTCCGCGGTCCGGCCGTATGGCCAGTCAGCCGAGCGTATGGTTTTCGCGGCGGGCGCGTAGAGGATGAGCGAGCGCGTCCGCTCCGGGTAGCTCGCGGCGAACAGCAGCATCATCGCGGCTGCACGTGCGCCGCCGAAGATCGCCGCCGTCTCCGAGCTGGCCGCATCCATGACCGCGCGGACATCGTCCATCTGCAGCTCGACGACCGGTGGTTCCGGGCCGCGATCGGAGAGCCCGACTCCGCGCATGTCGAACAGGATGAGCCGCGAGAACGACGCCAGCCGGTTGAGGTATCGCGCCCATGCGGGCCACTCCCACATGATCTCGAGGTTGGACCAGATCCCGGACGCATACACGAGGTCGATGGGTCCGTCGCCGACGACCTGGTACGCGATATGCACGCCGTCGTGGACGGCGTACTTGATGGTCTTGTCCATCGTCGAAGGGTACCGGAGCGAAGTCAGCCCGTTCGGTCCTGCGCAGATGCAGTCCTCGAACTCGGCGATGCGCTGGTCGATGAACGCGGCATAGTCGGCGTTGGTGCGCAGCGGCGCCAGGGCGACACTTGTCGGCAGCCGCTTTCCCGGGACCGCCAACCCGGCGGCGAGCTCCGCGTGGATCTCCTGGAGGTGCGACGGCGTGGATGCACTCGGATTGGCCGCGCTGGGCGACGGCGGCACGACGCCGGCGAGCGGATCGTCAGTTCTCGGAGTGGCCAGCGTGAGCGCGTCGCCGACGTCGGGGGCCGCCGCATCTCGCGCCGTGAGGGCAGGCAACCCGAAGCGTCGTTCTACCGTGGCGAGGACTGACGTGTGATCGAGGGGGGTCGACCCCGATGCGCGAAAGACGGTACCTGCTTCGATCCAGGGTGAGATAAGGACGGTGGGGACACGCACACCAAACCGACGGAAGTCAAAGCCGAACTCGCCGATGGTGGAGTCAGGCGGTGTTGCACCGTCGGGGGGCGCGACGTGGTCATAGCATCCGCCGTGTTCGTCATACGTGACGACCAGGAGTGTCTGGTTCCACGCGGGACTGGAGCGGAGCGCCTCGTACACGTCATGGATGAGCGCCTCGCCGAGCGCGACGTCGTAGTTTGGGTGTTGACTGTTCCCGGTCGACGCAAAGTCCGGCTCGAGGAATGTGTAGGCCGGCAACGCTCCCGCCGCGGCAGCGGTCTTGAAGTCGCTGAAGAGGCCGAAGTGCGCGGACGGCGCGTCTGTGACATCCGAGAACGTCAGTCTCGTCAGTGGATCTGACGTGTAGCCGTAGATGCGCCAGTCCAGCCCGTGCGTGGTTAGCAGCCCGAAGATCGACTGGCTCGTGAACGACTTCGTCTTGTCATCCATGTGTCCCTGGCTGGTCGCAGCACAGGCGAACGCTCGGTTGGGCATCGTTTCTGTCGGAACTGACGAGAACCAGTAGTCGCACACCGCGTATCCCCGGGCCAGTCCCGACAGCACCGGTAACATCGCCGGGGTATACATCGCCATGATGTCATCGGGGATTGTGCCGGGCATCACATTCCAGCTCGGAGCCTTCGACTCCCAGCCAAGCGTGTACGCGAAATCGATGACGAATCCGTTGTTTGTCGCGGGCTGGTTGGCGGCGACTGTCGCCGCTTCCGTAGAGCTGCGAATTCGTTGCGAGGAAACCCTCGCCCGGGTCGGCCCCCGGCATCAGGTAGGGATGTGGCATCGCGGCAGTGATTCGCGACACCGGCACAGTTTCGCCGGCGGTGGTGGGGTTTGTCTCCGTGCCGGTGAGCCCCTCGAACGGCTGACCGGATAACGATTGATTCGCTCGATCCGCATAGAGGAACCCGAGCATGTGGTCGAACGACCTGTTCTCAAGCATGAGGATCACAACGTGATCAATCGCCCCGAGCTGATTCGTGGTGGCCATCCGCGTTCCCTCTGGTCAGGGGGATTCTAGCGGCCGATGCGCGGTGCGGTCTGCTTAAGAAGCGATTGTCAACGCGTGATGTTGGCGGCAGCGCTACCGGCGCACCGCTTCGATCAACGTGGCAAAGTCACGGCTACCGGCCGTCGCCCACATCTCACGCACCGGGGCCGGAACGTGCTTGAGAGTCGTCGCAACCTGTGTGTCCGTCATCTGCTCGAAGAGCAACCCGAGCACGAGCCAGATCTTGTCACCGGTGAAATAACTCATGGCCCATCCCGGGAGCGCGCCCCACTCGTCCTGGGAGACCGTGACGGCGGCGAGGGGCAGAATCTCGCGCTCCTCCTCGACGAGATGGGCGTCGAGCTCGACAGCGAGCCTCCGGATCGCGGTCACCAGCGAAGCCGCCGTCGACGCAGTCGGTGCCGCACTGTATGCGGACAGTCTGCGCAGGGCGGTCCTGATGACCTCATCGACCGCCGCGTGCTGCGCATCCATCCGGTCGAGCAGCGCAGCCTGCTCGGGGGCGCGCTCGCGAAGCAACGGCCAGAGCATCGCGTCCTCGGCGCCGTGGTGGGCGTGGAGAAACGCAAGCACGTTCTCGTAGAAGGTGACAACGCTTGCGGCGCGATTGTCGTCCGCAGGTACGTCGGGGTCAATGAGATCTCCCGCGCAGCCGAATGCGTCTCGGAACATCCCATGCGGGATGAACATGTCGGATGTGTCGCAGGTCCTGGTGAGTGTTTCCTGGCTCATGACGGTCTCCCGTGTGCCGGCTGACGTGTACGGCACGACGATCGCGCGGAGCCAGAGCCCATGTCGTCCCCTGAGCTGGCCATTTATCTCACAAGGGCGATGACCCAATCGGGCCATCGCTCGATCAGAGGATGCCGAGGCGAGTTGCTTCTGCCGCCGCCGCGGCGCGGGTGGGGACGTCGAGCTTGCGCAATACCGCAGCCACATGGCGGTGCACGGTGTGTGGGCTCAAGGTCAGGGCCTCGGCGATCGCGCCGTTGCTCAGCCCGGTAGCGACGAGACGGAGCACCTCGGTCTCTCGAGCGGTCAACCCGGCGACACGCGCCGGCGCGCCGGCTTCGGCGAGCAATTTGCGCGCCGCCTCCAGCGCGGTAGCTGATTCATCCGTTCGTCCCGCTGCGCGGAGGACCTCGGCCTCGTGGCGTCTCGCCTGCGCCGCATCGAAGCACGTCCCGGCGTTTGCGAAAAGGCGCGCCGCTTCGCGATCAGCGGCGACCGCCTTGTCCACGTCGCCGTCCAGGGCGAAGACCGCGGCGCGCGACAGCGCCAGCCAGGCGCGAACCGGCGGCGTCGCGATCCGTGCAGCGAGTGGTTCCAGCTCCGCGAGAGCAGCGTGAGCGGTCACGCTGTCACCCGCGGCCACGGCGGCGCGAATCGTGAGTTGATGCGACACAACGCTGCGCGTGTCGCGCTCCCCGTGCATCGTCACCGCGAGCTCGTTTGCCAGACGCAGCGCGGTCACGGCATCGTCGGCGTCGAGGGCCATCTCGGCACGCAGACGGACCGCATCGGTTGTATCGCCGCACTCGCGAAGCAAACGGCCCGCGGATGTCGCGTCGCCTCGACGACGTTGCAGATCGGCGAGCTTGACGAGCGCGTTCCCGCGAATTAATCGATGTCCCTGTCGCCAGTGCCCGGTGTCGAACATGTCGAGCGCGTCCTGGAGTCGCGCCTCACCTTCGCGGGTCCGGCCGAGGACACCCAGGATCCAACCGTACGTCGCCAGGCAGTTCGCCTTGAGGAACCCACTGGGCCGGTCGGTTTCCACGGCGAGCCCGGCGCGACACCACTCCTCGGCGCGTGCGTAGTCGTGCGCGGATTCGCAGGCGGCGAGCGTCACGCAGAAGCAGTCGCTCATCACGAGCGGCGCGGTGATATCCCCGGCCGCGACACCGCCCATGGCGCTGTCGATGAGTCGCATCCCGGCGTCCACGTCGCCAAGGATCACCAGCGCAAATCCACGCTCGGCGATAGCGCTGAGCTCGAGGTCGCGGCTGTCGTGACGGCGAGCGATCGCCTCCGCTTCGAGCGCCGCATCTGCGAGGCGTTCGTAGTCGCCTTCGAAGGCCGCGCGGTACAGGAGCAGCCAGCCGTGTTCGGCGCACTCGGGGACGTCTTCGAGGAGGCGCGCGGCACGTCCGAACCACCCGGCGGCCACCGCGCGATCGCCGTAGGTGAATGCTTCCTCGAAGCCCGTCCAGCAGGCGACCCACGCCGCGCGGCGCGGCGATCCAGAGTCGACGAGGCGGCGATACGCGAGCTTCATCTCATCGATCGCGGCCGAGGTGTCGTACCCGCACCAGAGCGCCGTGGCGAGGATGACGTGCGCCTCGCCGTCATCGGTGGCGGCGATGCTCGCGCGTGCGTATTCCGCTGCCTCACGCCAGCGACCATCTGTGAGAGCCGCTTCGGCGTCCCGGATGCTGGTGAGCGTCTTGCCTTCCCCCGACGACATCTCATGATCTTGCGTGATTTCTCGATGGAATACCGACGCACGGTGAGCATTTGCGCATGCGCTTGATATTTGCTCAGTCCGGCCGGTATGGTGCCGTGACATGCCGCTCGTCCCGCTGCAGCAACTGTCGAGCCGCGCCCGATCCGGCGGGTACGCGCTCGGGTACTTCGAGGCGTGGGATGCGACTTCACTTGAAGCCGTGCTCACGGCCGCCGAGGAGGAGTCGGCACCCGTGATCCTTGGGTTCGGCGCAATGATGGTGGACGGGAAGTGGCTCGACAGCGGTGGCGTCGAACTCCTCGGGTCTATCGGACGGAGCTACGCCGCTCGCAGCACCGTGGACGTCGCCCTGATCTTCAACGAAGCCCACAGCCTCGACCAGGCGCTCCGTGCCATCGATGCCGGATTCAACACGGTGATGATCGACACGCACTCCTGGCCGATCGAGGCGGCGATCGCTGCGGTGAGCGAGCTCTGCCGCGTGGCGCACCAATCGGGCGTTGCCGTTGAAGGGGAGCTCGGCAGTCCCGCGGAAGCCACTGCCTCAGGCGTGGATCACAGTCACGCCACCCTCACCGATCCCGACGAAGCCGCGCGCTTCGTCGAGGCGACCGGCATCGACTGTCTCGCAGTTTCCGTCGGGAATGTCCACATCATGATGGGCGCAGAGTCAACGATCGACATGGGTCGCTTCTGCGCTCTATCCACGAGCGAGTGCACGTGCCGCTCGTCATCCATGGCGGGACGAGCTTTCCCGCGGCCGCAGTTGCGCCGGCGATCGCGCTCGGGGTCGCGAAGTTCAATGTCGGTACGGTGCTCAAGCACGCCTTCTGGGGCGGCCTCGAAGCCGACGTCCACTCCGCAGGCACTCCGCCCGACGTGCACCAGTTGCTCGGCTCCCACAAGGACACAGATGTCATGCACCTCGCCCAGGCACGGATGACGGCAAAAGTACGCACGTTGATCAAGCAGTACGGGGGAAGCGGTCGCTCGATGGTCGCGACGGAGGAGAGCGCCGAATGAGCGCCACCACCGGGAACGCTGACTCGGGATCCCGCAGCATCGCGGAAGAGGTCGACGCCGAACACGAGCTCGACCTCTACCGCCGCATGCAGCTGATCCGCCGCTTCGAGGAGCGCGTCTACCTCGTCTATCTGCAGGGCGAGCTTCCGGGGACGTTGCACCAGTCCCAGGGGCAGGAGGCGGTTGCGGTAGGCGTCTGCGATGTGCTCCGACCCACGGACTGGATCACCTCCACGCATCGACCGCACGGTCACGCGCTGGCCAAGGGCGTCGATGTCCGGGCAGCGATGGCCGAGCTGTACGGCAAGGCGACCGGTTGCTGCGGCGGCAAGGGCGGCTCGATGCATCTCGGCGATCCGTCGGTTGGCATGCTCCCGGCGATCGCGATTGTCGGCGGAGGCAACACGGTGGTCACCGGCCTCGGGCTCGCATTCAAGCTGATGCGCACGGATCAGGTGGCCGTGTGCTTCTTCGGTGAGGGCGCGACCAACGAGGGCGCGTTTCACGAGGGGCTGAACTTCGCGGCGGTGCAGCACCTCCCGATCGTCTTCGCCTGCGAAAACAACCTGTACGGCGCATCGACGCCGTTTCATCAGGTCAGCCTCGTCACCGATGTCGCGGCGCGCGCGGCGGCGTACGGGGTGCGCGGAGAGATCGTCGATGGGATGGACGTGCTCGCCGTCCGCGAAGCGGCCGTGCGTGCGGTCGCCGACGCGCGCAATGGAGCAGGCCCCGTGCTCCTCGAGTTCAAGACCTATCGATTCGCCGGCCACAGCCGCGGTGACGTGCGCGGCTATCGCAGCCGTGAGGAGGAGGCCGAATGGAAGGCGCGCGATCCGATCGTTCGTCTCCGCGAGCGCCTCGCATCGACGTTTGGTGACGAGGTCCTCGATGAGACGGATGCGGAAGTCGAGGCGACGATTGACGACGCCATCGAGTTCGCCCGGAACTCGCCGCTCCCGCGCGCGGAAGACGCGCTGACCGATGCGTACGCGACCGTGATCGGCAGCGGAGGCAACGCCATGAGTGTCGCTGCCGCGCCGGCGACGACCGAACGCCGGCTCACGATTGCCGAGGCGTTGCGCGAAGCGATCGCCGAGGAGATGCGCCACGACGAGAAGGTGTTTCTCATCGGTGAGGACGTCGGCATTCCTGGAGGCTTCGGCGGTGCTTTCGGTGTGTACCTCGGTCTCCCCGAGGAATTCGGCCACGACCGCATCATCGACACGCCGATCAGCGAGAAAGCGATCGCCGGTGCCGCGGTCGGCGCCGCGCTGATGGGGATGCGGCCGATCGCGGATCTGCAATACGCGGACTTCCTCTTCGAGTGCATGGACGAACTGGTCAACCAGGCCGCGAAGATGCGCTACATGTCCAACGGGAAGCTGAGCGTCCCGATGGTGATGCGCTGCCCGGTCGGCACAGCGAATCGTGGTGCGCAACATGGGCAGTGCCCGGAGAGCTACTTCATCCACGTGCCCGGCCTGAAAGTCGTCTGCGTCTCCGACGCATATCACGCGAAGGGACTGCTGAAGAGCGCGGTGCGCGACAACGACCCCGTGCTCTTCTTCGAGCACAAGTTGCTCTACGGCAGCAAAGGACGCGAGCAGGCCGGCGGTATGGACCTCACCGCGCACGTGCCCGAGGAGGAGTACTTCTTCCCGATCGGCAAGGCGGTGGTGAAACGCGAGGGCACGTCGGTCACCGTGGTGGCGACGCACATGAGCCTGTACCGCTCGCTCGCGGCGGCCGAGGAGGTGGCGCAGGACGGCATCGACTGCGAGGTGATCGATCCGCTCACGCTGCTCCCGTTCGACGAGGAGACGATCTTCGCGTCGGTGAGAAAGACCGGCCGCCTGGTGATTGCACACGAGGACACGCTGACCGGAGGATGGGGCGCCGAGCTCGCGGCGCGCGTCGCTGAGGAGTGCCTCTTCTCGCTGGAAGCGCCGATCCGGCGCGTTGCTAGCCACGATGTTCCCCTGCCGGTTGCACCTGTGATGGAGCAAACGGTCGTGCCGTCGGTGGCGAGGATCAAGACAGCGATCCAGCGTTGCTGCGAAGGCTGATCAGAACAGTGCACCGCATCGACATGCCGTCCGTTGGTCAGACGACGGACGAGTTGGTGATCGTCGAATGGCTCAAGAAGGAAGGCGACGCGGTCGCGCTCGGTGAGTCGCTTTTCAGCGTCCAAACCGACAAGGCTCAGGTCGAGGTGGAGTCCATCGCCGCTGGGACGCTGCTCAAAGTCCTGCGCGATGCAGGGGACACCGTGCGATCCGGGTCGCCCGTGGCGTACATCGGCGCTCCCGGTGAGGCCGTGCCGGACGTCAGCGAGGCGAGCGCTGCCATCCCGGCCGTGTCCGCGTCGGCGGAGAGCACGTCGCCGGCGCCTGTCACGCGTTCCGAGCCCGAGCGCCGCTCGCCAGAGAGAACGGCCGGTGAGGATTGCGGCGCTGCCGGCTGCGCGGCGCTTGGCGAGCGCACTTGGCATCGACCTGACGACGCTCGCGGGTACGGGGCAGGACGGTGTCATCACCGTTCGCGACGTCGAGCGCGCGAGCGAAGGCGCGGGCGACGCGAAGTGACCACCGCAGCAGCGGTTGTTAGTCGCTGGAGCGACGACGAAGCAGCCGGATGCAAGACGGAGCTGGAACTTCGTGCGTACACGTCGCGACTCCTTGGCCAGGATTCGCGGCTCGTCCTCCACGGCGGCGGCAACACGTCAGTGAAGCTCGCCGAGACGAACATCTTTGGTGAGACCGAAGACATCCTCTGGGTCAAGGGCAGCGGCTGGGATATGGCCAGCATCAAGCCGGCCGGATTTGCGCCGGTTCGGATACGACATCTCCAGTCGCTCGCCAAGCTTCCCGCCCTCTCCGATACGGACATGGCACGAGAGTTCCGCGTCGCAACGATCGACCCGGCGGCGCCGTCACCATCGGTCGAAGCGATCCTCCATGCGATCGTCCCGTTCAAGTGGGTCGACCACACGCACGCGGACGCGGTCATCACGCTCACCAACTCGGTTACACGGCGCCGAATTGATCGAGAAGGTCTACGGCGATCGTCTCCTCCGAATCCCGTACGTGATGCCCGGATTCAAGCTGGCCCACCTGTGCGCCGAGCTGTATCCCCGCGAGCATGGCCCGCAGACGATCGGCATGGTGCTGATGAACCACGGCATCTTCACGTGGGGTGACAGCGCTCGCGAGTCGTACGAGCGAATGATCGAGATGGTCGCGCTGGCCGAGGCGTACATCCAGGAGCACGTCCAGAAGCGGCTCGTTGCGTCCGTGCCGGCAAAGAGCGCTTATTCGTCCGTAGACGTTGCCGGCCTTCGGCGGGAGCTCTCAGACGTTGCCGGGAGCCCCGATGGTGCTTCAGGTGGACGACGGTCCTGACGCAGTGTCCTTTGCGAATCGCGCGGATGTGGCGACAATCGCGCAGCAAGGCCCGGCTACTCCCGACCACGTGATCCGCACGAAGCGCGCGCCGATGCTCGGACGCGACGTCGCCACGTATGCACGCAGCTACGAGCAGTACTTCGCAGAACACGCAGGCAAATCTGCTCTCACCGTTGCAGATGCTTGATGCGGCTCCGCGGGTCGTCATCGACGCGCAGATGGGAGTGGTTTCGGCAGGACGCTCCGCCGCCGACGCATCAATCGCCGCCGACATCTACCGGCACACCATCGAAATCATCCTCGACGCCACCGAACTCGGTGGCTACCGTGCCCTTTCAGCGAGGAGATCTTCGACGTCGAGTACTGGGATCTCGAGCAAGCCAAGCTCGGGAAGGGAACGCGCCCGCAGTTCACCGGCGAGGTCGCGCTGGTCACCGGAGCCGCCTCGGGGATCGGCCGCGCATGCGCGGAACTCCTGCTGCAAGCAAGGCGCGGCCGTCGTCGGCCTGGACGTCAACCCTGATGTCGCTGACACAGCGTCCGGGCCGGCGTGGCTCGGCGTCCAATGCGACGTGACGGATCCGGACGCGGTGACCGCGGCAATCGAGGCTGGCGTCAAGCGCTTCGGCGGCATCGACATCGCTGTACTCAACGCCGGCATCTTCCCGCCGAGCCAACGCATCGACGCCTTTGATCTGGAAGCGTGGCGTGGAGTGATGAACGTCAATGTCGATGCGTCGGTCGGCCTCCTGCATCAGCTGCACGCGCTCCTGCGCCTGGCACCGCGCGGTGGAAGGGTCGTCGTGATCGGCTCGAAAAACGTCGCAGCCCCCGGTCCCGGCGCCGCTGCCATACTCGGCCTCCAAAGCCGCACTCACCCAGGTGGCGCGCGTGGCCGCACTCGAGTGGGGCGCGGATGGCATCAGGGTCAACGTGATCCATCCCAATGCAGTCTTCGACACCGCGCTCTGGACAGACGAGATCGTAGCCGCGCGCGCACTTCAGTACGGCCTCAGTGTCGCGGAATACCGAGCCAACAACGTGCTGCGAGTGGAGGTCACGAGTCACGACGTCGCGCAGATGTGCGTCGCGATGTGCGGGCCGGCTTTCGCCGCGACAACGGGCGCGCAGGTCCCGGTCGACGGTGGCAACGAGCGGGTTATCTAGATGAGTACGCGCGGCGTCACACAACCGATCGCGACGAATCGGCCGCAGAGCACCGGCGCATGACATCGAGCTGATGACACGCGTCGCCTCGCAGTACTACCTGGAGGGGATGACCCAGGAAGCAGTCGCTCGCTCGCTGCGTCTCTCGCGGCCCAAGGTCGGACGCTTGCTCGATCGCGCTCGATCGGTTGGCATCGTGGAGATCACGGTGAATGTGCACCCCGACATCGGCCTCAAGGTGGAAGGTGCGCTCGCGTCGGAGTTCGGTCTGGACCAGGTCATCCTCGTCAACGATCAAACCGACGATTCGGGCCAGCGGGCATCAGTCGCGCGAGCCGCAGCCGCGATTCCTCAAGCGTCAACTGAGCGATGGAGACGTGGTCGCGCTGGGCATGGGGAGAAATGTCGGCGCGGTGCCCGACTTCATCGGCACGCCGACTCCCCGCGCGGCGACATTCGTCAGCGCGATCGGAGGGTCGCCGCTGGTGGACAGCGATGTGAACCCGAACGAGATCTGCCGCCGTCTCGCCGAGGCGTTTCGGCGGCAACGCCGAGATGCTGTACGCACCCGCGTATGCGGAGACGCCGGAGGTGCGCGACGCGTTCATGCAACATGACGCCGTGCGCGACGGCCTCGCGCGAGCTCGAGCCGCGAGCGTTGCGCTGATCGGAGTCGGCAACGCTCGCGACGACAGCGCCGTTGTCAGGATGGGCTGTTTTTCCGTGGCCGAGATGCGCAGACTGCGCGACCGCGGAGCGGTGGGCGACATCCTCGGTTCGTTCTTCGATGCGGACGGCCACGCCGTTGTCGACGGTATTGGGGACCGCGTCGTGGCAATCGAACGAGCCGACCTCGAGGCGATCGATTGCGTTGTCGCCGTATGCAGCGAGCGCGGACAAGAGCGACGCGATTCTCGGCGCGCTTCGCAGTGGCATAGTGAACGTCCTGGTCACCAATCTCTCCACCGCACGCGCCGTACTCGATCTGGCAGCGAGCTCATGACGCCGCGCGTTCTTTGCGCGGGCATTCTCGTCGGCGACCTCTTCGTCCCGCCGCTGCCTCGGCTGCCAGCAGCCGGCGAACTGCTGGTCACGGACGACTTCCTCATGCAGGCCGGCGGCTGCGCGGCCAATGTCGCGGTGGCCCTGTCGAAACTCGGCGTCGATTCACGAGTTGTGGGAAAGGTCGGCCGCGACTCCTTCGGCGATTTCGTTATCTCCACACTGGCGGGACACGGCATCGACGTCTCGTTCATCGGGCGGTCGGAGACGATGGGTACGGCGAAGACAGTGATCGTCCCCGTTGCCGGTGACGACCGCCGCTACATCCACACGGTCGGTGCCAACGCAGAGCTCACGGGGCATGACTTCGCCCCCGCGGCAATGTCCGGGATCGATGTCGTCTACCTCGGCGGGTACCTGGTGCTGCCCGGTCTCCTCCCTCGAGCAGTGGTTGAGCTCTTCGAAGCGGCGCATCACGCGGGCGCGCGCACGCTGCTGGACGTGGTCCTCCCTGGAGACGCCAGCGCCTCTATGGACGATCTGCGCAGGATCCTGCCGAGTGTTGACTTCTTCCTGCCGAACTACGACGAGGCCAGACACCTCACCGGGGAACAGGACCCGGAGCGCCAGGCCGATCGATTCATCGACGCCGGAGTAGAGACCGTGATCATCACGATGGGCGGAGAGGGGCTGCTCGCACGGTCCGCTGCGGGTAGTTGGCGCGTCCCATCACCGAGCGTCGATTTCGTCGACGGTTCAGGAGCGGGGGACGCGTTCGCTGCGGGGCTGATCGTCGGCATTCTCGAGGGCTGGCCTGTGGAGCAGTCACTGCTGTTCGCGAGTGAGGTCGGCGCCCTCGCGTGCACCGCACTGGGTTGCACGGACGGAATCCCGGGTCGGGAGCTCGTGACCAAGCGGATGTCGACTCACTAAGGTATGCAGCTGTGTTGACAGACGCTCAGATCCAGGACGCGCGGCGGCGAGCGGCGCTGCAACTCGAGGAAGCGGGTTTCGTCCTCACCGACGAGGAGCGCGACAACATCGAGGTGGCCGACTTCGGCCTGTCAGAGCTCGAGACGACGGGGCTGGAGGTCGTCGTGTACGTCAACACGCAGCGTGTCTGCGCCAAGGAGATCGTGATGTTCCCCGGCCAGACCTGCCCCGAGCATCGCCACCCGCCGTTCGACGGCACCCCCGGCAAGGAGGAGACGTTCCGCTGCCGCCGAGGGCTGGTGTACCTCTACGTCGAGGGTCCGCCGGCGGAGCAGCCCATATGCCGGCCGGCGAAGGCGGACCGCGGCGCGTACACCGTGTGGCACGAGGTGGTCCTTCGACCGGGTGACCAACAACTCGTCCCGTCCAACACGTTGCACTGGTTCCAGGCGGGGCCGGAGGGTGCGATCGTCTCGGAGTTTTCGACGCAGAGTCGTGACGATCTCGACGTCTTCACGGACCCGGACATCGCTCGGACCACCGTCGTCGCGTCGCCCTGAGTGCGCAAGGGGCGGGCTTCTTGGGGCGGCCCGACCGCCTAGCCAACGGATCAAGTGCTTACTGTTATTGCACTGCTCACCCTGCGAGCCTGTCGATCCCTTGGCGCCCGAGTTGGAGGTAGATCGGATAACCCTGGCCAAGGTAGAGCACTGAGATTCGCCGTTACCCAAGCCTAACGCCTTGTTAGGTCCTCCCACTGAGGCGCATTTTTGATCTCGAGTTGCCGCCTTCGGCCGTTTTGGGCAGCGCCTTGGGCTGGGTAGAACCCGTTGCAATCCGGTGGATACGACGTGCCGATGTTAGTGTGGCGCGGCTCTGATCGGCTACCGGCGGGGCGACACCTTGGTTGTATGCCAGTGCTTGCTGCGGAGCGATAAGCGAAGCGCGTCGACGCGAGCGCCGAGCTGCCGTAATCCTAGGAAGGTTGATGCTGCTTAGTGACCACGCTATAGTGGCGTCCGAACAGCTCCATCAACATATGGGGCCGAACAAGTGCTCCAAACACAGCATGCGGTGGTCAAGGGACGCGAAGGAGGCGGCGGTTGGCGGGACGGCTCAGCGTTCTCGAAATCTGCGCGGGCGCAGGCGGGCAGTCCCTGGGGCTGGAACAGGCCGGATTTGCACACGAGGCTGCAGTCGAGATCGAGGCTGTCTACGCTCAAACCTTGATGACAAACCGCCCGGACTGGCGGGTGCTGACGGCTGATGCGAGGGACTTGTCGGGACGAGCTTTCAAGGGCATAGACCTCCTGGCAGGCGGGGTCCCGTGTCCGCCGTTCTCGATCGCCGGCAAGCAGCTTGGCGCAGACGACGACCGCGATCTATTCCCGACAGCGCTGCGGCTGGTGGCCGAAGCCCAGCCCGCAGCGGTGATGCTCGAGAACGTCCGCGGACTGAGTGGTTCGCGGTTCGCTGAATATCGCCAACGAATCCTGAGTGAGCTATACCGGCTGGACTACGAGCCGCATTGGCAGGTTCTGAACGCGTCGGAGTTCGGAGTCCCGCAACTGCGCCCTCGGTTCGTGTTGGTAGCCGTCAAGCAGAAGTACGCGCGGCATTGGCGGTGGCCGGAAGCCCAAGGGACGCCACCAACTGTGGGAGAGGCGATTGGCGATCTGATGGCTGCGCGCGGCTGGCAAGGTGTGATGCGATGGGCCGCCGGCGCTTGCGGGATCGGGCCGACGGTTGTTGGCGGCTCGACCAAGCACGGCGGGCCGGACCTCGGACCGACGCGCGCAAGGGCGGAATGGCTGAGGATGGGTGTTGACGGCCTGGGGATCGCGGATGAGGCTCCAGGTCCTGAGCAGCCACTCACTTTTATTCCGAAGCTGACGCTTCGCATGGTGGCTCGTCTCCAGGGGTTCCCTGATGAGTGGGAGTTCGAGGGCCGGAAGACGGCGGCGTACCGGCAGGTCGGAAACGCGTTTCCGCCGCCTGTGGCGGCTGCCGTCGGCTCGGCGATCTACCGGGCAATGACCGGAGAGGCGTGGCAATCGGAGGATGAGCAAGAAGGGGCGCTGCAGTTGCAGCTCGTCTCCGCGTGACATGCCGAGTGCGCAAGACCGGGAAATCCTCACCACCGCCTTCTACGAACAGGTTATTTGGCCTTCCGGGGAGCCGCGCCTGGAGGATGCCTGGCTCGCGATCTACCAGCTGCTCAGTTGGTACGAGCATGGCTATTTGCACATCAGGGAAGCCAATGACCTGACGAAACCGGCGTGGCAGGCGCGAGCGAGCAAGGCCGAGGATTACGTTGCGACTGCGCTGGGCGTCAAGGCGACGGAGGTGGCGGCGCACGTTGATCGCATGATGCAACTGCCGCGCTGGCACGACGTGATAGCAGCTGAAGGGACGACCGTTACCTGCCCCCACTGTGGCCACGACTTCGTTCTGCCGAAGAGCCAGCAACGCAATAACTCCCTAGGAAACGGATTGCGGATTTTGCTTGCTGAGGTGTTGCGGGAATGGGGCAACCCGAAGCTCGAGTACCTGGAAGAGGCGCGGGCCGCGCATGAGTTTCCGGGAATCGAAATGCCGGGACGCAGCGTGCGGGCGAAGATGGATGTGCTCGCCAAAGCAGGAAGGAAACCTCGCGCGATCGCGTCCTGTAAGTGGAGTGCCCGCCATGACCGCGTGAGCGACGTCACCAACGAGTGTCCTCAGTATAAGAAGGCAGCGATCGAGCTTGAACAAATCTTCGATCTGCGGTATTTCGTGGTTACCAACGAGCTCGACGGTCAGCGGACGAACAAGGTGCTTGAACAGCGCTGCATGGATGGGGTGGTCATGTTGCACCTCCCCCTCGCGAAGACCATCGGCATGATGACCGAAACGATGGAAGAAGAGCGGAGGAAGGGCCGGCTGCTCGACCTCACCGAACTGGTGCAGTCTACGTTCACCTGGTGACAGGGTGTGACCGACTGGCTCACGCGCGAGCAGCGCAGCCGGAATATGGCGGCAATCCGGTCGAAGGGAACGACGCCGGAGCGTAGGCTAGGGGAAGCGCTGCGGCGTCTATTCCCGAGGCGTCGACTGGTCGAGCACGCTCCGCTGCCGGGCCGCCCTGACTACTACCTACCGGGATTGCGCCTCGCTCTCTTCGCTGACGGGTGCTTCTGGCACGGCTGTCCGGAGCATGGACGGATTCCCGAGGACAACCGCGACTATTGGGAGCCAAAACTGGCTCGCAATGCAGAACGAGATCGGATGGCGTTGTTGGAACTGCGCCGCCTGGGCATCAGGCCCTTGCGATTCTGGGATCACGAACTGCGCTTGAAGTCGATTGATGTGTCGATGCGTCGGGTGAAGCGCGCCTCGGAGCGTCCACGACTCCGGCGGAAGGGGACTGGAAAATGAGCGATGAGGCAACCACTGAGACGCCAGGCGAACCGGCGCCGCCTGGCTTGTCATCGAAGTCGCAGAATCTGGATTCGGAAACCGCCCAGTGGTTGACAAGTGCCGCGAGGCCGGCCACTGACGTGCTCAGGGCACTCGCTCCGACGTATGGCGTCGTCAGAAGGGCACATACTCACCGTGATGGTCCGCGTTGGGACGTGCGTTTCTCGATGCGCTTACGCGCTCGCGCGCGCCGAAGGGTGCGCGCCTACTGCAAAACGGCAGAGCTTGCGCATATCGCAACGGCTGCAGCATGGCCCCGGAGAAGGTGAGAAGTCCTTTGCCTGGAGCCGGTCTATCAGAGCAATGACCTTGCGCTCGACACCGGCCACCGTCGCGGGGGAAACGTCGACCGGCGTTCGGTCTCCGGCGCGGAGGTCGTGAATATATGCGCCACTAACGTCCAGACCCTCACGCCTGCCTGCGTCGGCGTACACCTGCAGCTGCAGTGAGTAATCGGAATCCGCACCCGTCGATGTCTTGTAGTCGACGATTGCAAGTGAATTGATAACTCCGCCTTCTTCATCGAGGATGACGTCAGCCCGGCCGCTGACGAGTGCTTTGGGAAGATGCAGTTCGAACGGGCGCTCCAGCGCCCAGACCCGGTGCAGGTCGTCCCCATGCTTGCTGATATAGCTGTCCACGAGGCGGCGTGCAGCCGACTTAAGCTGCACGTGCGCCGGCTTGCTTGCAGCCGGGAGATAGAAATCGGTATCAAAGAGTGCGTCGAGCTGTTTCGCGCTGGGTGGCTTACCGGTTCGGCGCGTATGCTCAGCGATCTCCCGCATCACGTGATGGACCGCCTTTCCGTAGCCCAACTCGGGCGCTAGAGCTGGCTGGAAACCAAGTAACGTGCGGATCCGGTAAGCCAGCCCGCAGGTGGCATAGGCAGAGAGTTCCGAGAAGCTAATGCTGGCAACCTCATTCTGGAGTTGCGCCGTGCCGTTTACTGTTGGGAGGGGCAGCTTGTCCAGATGCTGTGGGTCGCCCTTTCCAATCTCGAGCAGGTACGGAGAACACCCAACCGTGCTCTTGCTCACAACGTCATGCGCCGATACCGATACCCAGTCGCGAGCTCGCGTAAGTGCGACGTAGAACAGTCTCCTTCATCGACATCGCTGCCCTCGTAGCGAGCGGCGTTGAAACATGACTTCGGTACATGCCACGTCCGGGCGCTCCCAGTCTTGGTGGAGGGGAACCTTCCTTTCGTGACGCCTGGAATGAACACCGCACGCCACTCGAGGCCCTTCGCCTTGTGGATTGTTGTGACATCCACGGCATCGATACCGACGTCATCCTCGCCCTCAAAGCCCTCGTATGCTCCAAGAGCCCAGTTCTGAACATGAGTTGCAAGCCCGAAGTAGTACCACTGACCTCGATCTGTTCCGCCCACAATCTCCCCAGGAACCTTCTCATCCGGACGCGAGCGGCGGCGGATACCCTCGTAGTCAGCAAGAATCGCTGAACATCGTGCCAGGGTTCCCAACCGCGACACCATGAGCGCATCGTCAAAGTCCCACTCGGGGACGTCGCACTCAACGAGTAAGTCGAAGTAATCGCGGATCAGATTTGACGGTCCGCTGGGAGCAATTGCTTCATCGCGCCACGCCTTGAGACGCTGACGCACACGCCTCTCCTTAGTTCTTGTCGAGATCAAACTCCGCGGCGTAACGAGCCGACAGATCCTTCAGGAGAACCGGCTCGGACGGAGACCCAAACGTCGTTGGACGCCACTCGTGCCCCGCCAGATATGCGCATGTCCGGCCGAAAAGCTGCGCATCATCCTGCATGAAGAGGTCAGTTCTCCCGACCGGCTGGATGGGAATCTCGCGAGCGTGCAGAGCTTCGAGTAAACGCCGGTATGACACCCGGCCGCGCACGAGAATCGCGATGTCGCGGTATTGCAGGCCGAGCTCATGAAGGCGGACGATGGTAGCGCTGATCGTGTCCGCCTCCTGGGCCTCGGTCGCGGCGCTCCAGGTCACGACTTCGGTTGAACCATCGCCCTTTCGAAATGCGCTCATACTCTTCTGGAGCCGAGGGCTAATGCTCTTGACGAACGCGTTCGCGGTCGCAACGATACGCGGCTTGCTGCGCCGGTTTACCTCGAGGCGGAATGTCGCAACGTTGGGGTAGCGATGCTCAAACCCCAAGATGTTCCCGACATCCGATCCACGCCACTGATACAGAGTTCGATCGTCGTCGCCGACCACGCACAGCTCGACCGGGTATGTCGCCAGCCGCGCGATGAGCGCCTCCTGCGCCGGATTGACGTCCTGATATTCATCTACTATGAGGTGACGCAGAGGTTTGTGAACTCTGTCAAATGTGGAGGCGTTCTTGAGCTGCTCCACGGCGTGCGCAATGAGCTGGCCGTATGTCAGCAGCCGGTAGCTGGCGAGCCGTCCAAGGAACCGCTCGACCATGCCCCGAAATGGTTCCGCGAGGCGGTCTGTGGACAGAAGTTCATTCTCCACCACGTCCATGTTTCTGACGAACACGGTGATCGCGTTGAAGACGCCGGTACCGAGCGTCTTGAAATCCGATCCGGGACTGCTCCCGGACAAGAAAGGCAGCTAGGCGGTTCTCATCGAGTACGTCGTAGGTCTCATACGCCGGAACATATTGCTGAAGCAGGCGAAAGCAGTAGGCGTGGATCGTTCCGATAAAACACGCATTGAGTGTGTCGAGTGCGGCTTTCCCCATCCTTTCCTCGACCCGCTGCTCGACCCTGGTACTAAGTGATGCTGCAGCTCTTTCTGTGAAGGTGAACGCCACGATACTCGCGGGATCCGCTCCGCCGGCGAGCAGGTCAGCAACTCGCTGCGCTACAACCTCGGTCTTGCCGGAGCCGGCCGACGCTATGATCTGCAGGTGCGACCCGCGATGGCGCACAGCCGCTAAAGCATCGCCTGCCAGGAGCGGCGCTGCGGCCAGGGGATTCGCGGCGATCACGCCTCGAGTTTGTCACGAAGCTCCGCGAAATGTGTGCCGGTGACGGTCTGGTTACGCGTCGGCGAGGCTCAGCATCGGAGACGGTCGCGACAGACGCCAGGCACGCTCGGTTTGGGTTACGTGATCTAACATGAATAGGTCGTGTCAGTTACGAGCCTTTTCATCGAGATGACATCGGCTGATCTTCGCGTCGGCCGAACATATCTGGGCGGGACGAATGGGAATGTCAGTGACGATCCAATTCAGCGCCTGCTCCCAGTCGGTAATCAGGGTGGAATCAGATACAAAGGGTCAGTCAAGCGTAACGAGGTTCGCCTTGTCGTCCTGTACACCAATGGCCGGGATCCAGACTGGCCGGATACCGTGGATGGCGCCACGGCAACGGTGACCTATTTCGGAGACAACAAGCGACCGGGGCGGGAACTTCATGACACCCGCCGGCGCGGTAACCTGTTGCTGAAACAGCTGTTTGATCGTGCCCGAGGCCCCCAGATAGATCGCGCTCTGATACCGCCGGTTTTCATATTCGCTAGGGGTGCCCGTGGACGCGATGTCGTGTTCATGGGCCTGGCGATCCCAGGCTCGCCAAGCATTCCACCGGGCGACGACCTGGTTGCCGAATGGCGCTCGGTCCGGGGCGCGCGGTTTCAGAATTACCGAGCTACGTTTACTCTCCTTGACGTGCCTGTGGCGTCTCGGGCATGGATCGACCAGAGCGTCGCCGGCCTACCGCTTGGGAGTCATTGCCCTGCTCCGTGGCGGCGCTGGGTCGACGCAGGCGCAATCCAGGCGGCCCGGCTCTAAGGTAATTGGCTCCCCGCGGATGGAGGTCTGCGAGGGTGCTCCACGATTACCGCGGCCGCTACGGGATCGCACCGCGGCCGCGACACGCCAGGGGGCCGCTCCTCGCGAATCCACGCCTAGGTCCCTGCCACGCGAGCTTTACGCACGTCATCGACATCGGCGGACGACCGACGCTCGGTTCCAGCTCGTACCCTAAGCCCACCAGGGACCGGCGGGTAGCCACTGACACCTCCTGTGTGCCCTAGCCCGTCTGCTCAAGCTCCGACGAGGTCTCCTCGTACTCGACCGGCTCTGGGTCAAAGTCCTCGGGTGCGTCGATGGTGGCATTGAGCACGGCGCTCTTTCCCATAGCCGTTGAGATCAGGTGTAGCAACGCTTCGGAACGGTGCTCGAAGAACCCTTCGATGTCGTCGTTTCGGAGAGTTTCGGGATCGATCGCGTGCGGGCGGAGCCGCGCATCTAAGGTCTCGGGTGAGATGTCAGCATAACGTGCGGACGCGATGAGATCGAGGTAATCATGAGGCGAGCGACCACCGATGATGCGGTTCGTTTCGGCTGAGAGCGCAGTCTTGTTTACGATGCTTTCGCGTAGCTCGTCTCTTATCTGGTTCCGTTCGCACCATGCCTTGGGGAAAATGTGGTGGATGTCGATCCCCTCGCCGAAAAACGCTGCGAGATCGATCGTCTTGTCGAAAAGCCAATCCGTGCCGCTCCTCATGAGCAGTGCGTAGAGCCCCTTATAGGCCGCACTGAGGCGTGTCCTTAGAGTGAGGAGCCGCTGTGGTGCGAATGAAGCGTCGGTTATAGTGCGAGGGGGTACATCGCCGCCCAACAACCATTCAGGGAGTTGTTGGACGTCGAGAGCGAAACGCGTTTCGACACTGCCTCCGTATAGCTCGCCGAACACGCCACACCAGAACCACTGATGCAGACGATTTGAAGCGGAGATGGTGAGAGCCTGGTTCTTGAGTACAGCGAAGACTGCAGCAAGCGGAACGAGCTGGGTCTTGTACGGAAGATCCCTCGCTCGGAAGAACCGCATCTCCATAAGGAAATGGCCGGCGCGCACGAAGCCATCCTCTGCCTTATCGGCCCAGCGCTTGTACTCCTCGAGCGTGAGGCGCAGAATCTCCTTGCGCTTGCAGCCGACACCTCTGGCTACTCTTCCCTCGCGTAGATCCTCATCTCTTCGTGAGAGCGTTGCCAATAGTGTCACAGCTTGAAGGAAATCCACGTTCTCGACGCCTTGAAGAACAGGGAACTGACTGATACGCGCCATGCGTTCATCCCAGTCTTGATTCAGGCGATAGTCGTCAGCCGCAAAGGTTGCGGTGAGGGCTCGAAGACATTCAGCACGACTCCGCCTGTGTTGACCTTCTCGAAGACCGTGCAAACGGCCTCTTTCGGCGTGTCCTTCTTGAGGACAATGACCGGCACTGTGTAGCGAAGAATGTTGTCGAGCACCTCTGACTTGAATCTGCTCCAGCGCCGCAATCTTTCCTGCATGTGCTCGGGGTCTCGTTGAAGGTAAGCGAATTGCCAACGGTCGACCGCGAAACCGTCGAACACAGCGTTTCGTGGAAAACTTCAGCATCACACTCTTGGGCGGTAGTGCTGTAATCAGCGACGATGTCGCGTCCGAAATTAGACGTGGCCCCGGCGATCCTTTGGAACCGGGACAATTGCGTCCTCGCGATCGGCGTCAGGGTCCAACGCGATAGCCATGTCAAGGTAGTACCAGCGCTGTAGTCGCTTACCACGAGGGTCCGACGTGTCTACAACGTCCTGTGAGAACAGGGATTGATAGAGGGACGTGAGCCGTTGTTGGCCGTCGAGGATGAGTTGCTCTGCGCCATGAGGGGCAGGGTCTGGCGCACCGG
>CAWCZS010000002.1:0-2699505 GCA_963800175.1 Candidatus Dormiibacterota bacterium
GATCAGTGCGGTGACCTTCTCGCCCTGGTCCACCTCGATCAGGTTGATGATCGGGATCCCCTTGGCCTGGCGCTTGACGTCCGGAATCTCGTGGGTGCGCAAGCGGAACACGCGGCCGCGGTTCGTGAAGAACAGCATGTCGCTGTGCGTGTTCGCGGTGGTGGAGTGCTCGATGTAGTCCTCGTCCGTCGAGCGTCGCGCGCCGACCACTCCCTTGCCGCCGCGATGCTGCGCGCGGTAGATGTCGAGTGACATCCGCTTGATGTAGCCGCGATGCGTGAGCGTCACGAAGACCTGCTCCTGCGGGATGAGGTCTTCCTCGTTCATCTCGAGCTCGTCGTGACGGATCTCGCTGCGCCGCGGATCCGCAAAGCGCCGGCGCAGGTTGGTGACCTCGTCCTTGATGACGCCGTCGATGAGGCGCGGGTTGGCGAGGAGATCCTCGAGTTGCGCGATCTTCTTGATCAGCTCCTCGTACTCCTCGCGGAGCTTGCCGCTCTCGAGCCGCGTGAGGCGTCCGAGGCGGAGGTCGACGATTGCCTTCGACTGGCGTTCGGTGAGGCCGAATCGCTGCTCGAGCGCCGTCTGCGCCGACTTCTCGTCCTGGGCGGCGCGGATCAGCGCGATCGTCTCGTCGAGATTGTCGAGGACTGATCGTCAGCCCTTCGAGGATATGTGCCCGCTCGCGCGCGGTGGTCAACTCGTGCTGCGTCCGCCGCGTGACCACGTTGCGCCGGTGGCTGATGTAGTGGCCGAGCATCGCCTTGAGGCTCAGCACCTGGGGGCGGCCGTCGACGATGGCGAGCATCAGCGCGCCGAACGTCATCTGGAGTTGCGTGTGCTTGTAGAGGTTGTTGAGGACGGTATGCGGCCGCGCGTTCGACTTCAGCTCGATGACGATGCGGACCTTCTCCTCACGTCCCGAACTCGTCGTGCAGGTCGGCGATGCCGTCGATCTTTCGATCGTTGACGAGCTCGGCGATGGTCTGCATCAGGCGCGACTTGTTCACCTGGTATGGGAGCTCGCGAACGATGATCTGCTCGCGACCGGACTTCGACTCCTCGAAGTCGACCTGCGCGCGCATCACGATGCGGCCGCGGCCGGTGCCGTACACGTTGGCGATGTCGCGCGTGTAGATGATCCCGCCGGTCGGGAAGTCGGGTCCCTTGACGATCCGGATCAGGTCTTCCGTCGTGGTGTCCGGGTCGTCGATCAACCGGACCACGGCATCGCAGATCTCACCGAGGTTGTGGGGCGGGATGTTGGTGGCCATGCCGACCGCGATGCCGCTCGCACCGTTGACCAGGAGGTTGGGGAGCAGTGACGGCATCACGGATGGCTCGCGGACGCCGGGGACGTTCGCGAAGTTCGGGCCGAAGTCGACCGTATCCTTCTCGATGTCGTCGACAAGGCTCATGGCCACCGCGGTCATGCGCGCTTCGGTATACCGATACGCGGCCGGCGGGTCGCCGTCGACCGACCCGAAGTTGCCCTGCCCGTCGATGAGCGGATAGCGCATCACCCAGGGCTGGGCGAGGCGCGACGAGCGTGTCGTACACCGCCGTGTCACCGTGCGGGTGGTACTTGCCGAGGACCTCTCCGACGACTGCCGCGCACTTCTGGTACCGCGCACCGGCGGTCATGCCGGTGTCGAGCATTGCCCAGAGGATGCGGCGCTGCGCCGGCTTCAGCCCGTCGCGAATGTCCGGCAGCGCGCGGCTGATGATCACGCTCATCGCGTAGTCCATGTAGGACGCGCGCATCTCGGCCTCGAGTTCGATTGGATGGATCTGGCCGGGATCGAACACCGCCATTACGCAGGCACCTCCGCCGGGCTTCTGACCGCGCCCGCGATAACCGTGCTGACGCCCTGCTCGGCCGCGCGGGCAGCCACACGAATTGCATTCATCGTCGCCTCGGCGTCGGAACGTCCGTGGGCGATCACGACCTCACCGGCGACGCCGAGCAGCAGCGCGCCACCGGTCTTCCGGTAGTCGATACGGTCGCGCAGCGGGCGAAGCTTCGGACGCAGGAGCGCGCCGCCGACCTTGCCACCGACCGACTTGCGCGCCTCGCGGGCAATGCTCGCGAACAGGAACTCGCCGATTCCCTCGGCGACCTTGAGCACGACGTTGCCGGTGAAACCGTCGGTCACCACCACGTCGCACGCTCCGCGGAAGACGTCCTTGCCTTCGACATTGCCGACGAATTGCATCGGGAGTGCAGCGATGCAGCGGATGCGCCGCCTGGACCAGTTCCGATCCCTTCTCGGACTCCTCGCCGTTGCTGAGCAACGCCGACGCGCGGCTTCGCGATGCCGAGCATCGTGCGTGCGTAGACGTCGCCCATGACCGCGAACTGCGCAAGCCACTCCGGCTTACAGTCGGTGTTGGCACCAACATCCAGGATGAACGTCTGGCCGAACTCGCTCGGGAACGATGCTCCGATCGCCGGACGCGCAATGCCCGCAATACGTTTGATGGTGAAGCAGGGCTGCTGCGAGCATGGCCCCGCTGTTGCCCGCGCTGACCACGGCACCCGCCTGCCCGCCGGCAACGAGCGCGCAGCTGCTCACCAGCGACGAATCGCGCTTGGCGCGCACGGCGTTGGCCGGGTGCTCGTTCATTTCGATCACCTCTCGGGCGTCGACGACGGTGATCGCGTCCGGGGTCGTCGGGCCGGCCGCTCGCAACTCGGCCTCGACGACCTCGCGCCGGCCAACGAGCGTCACGGCGATGCCGTGTTCGTTGAACGCGCGCAACGCGCCGCGAACGATTTCAGTGGGGGCGTGATCGCCGCCCATCGCGTCGACCGCGATCGGGAGCGGCATCAGACGTCGAGGTTGCGCACGCTCGTGGCGTGGGTCTGGATGAAACGCTTGCGCGGCTCGACATCGGACCCCATCAGGCGGTCGAAGATGTCATCAGCCTTGATCGCGTCGGCGACGCCGACCTGGAGGAGCACCCTCCGGTCCGGGTCCATGGTGGTCGCCCACAACTCTTCGGACATCATCTCGCCCAGTCCCTTGTAGCGCGAGATTTCGGTATCGCGGCCCATTGACTTGGCTTTGTCGTCGCGCTGGTCGTCGCTGAAGGCGTACTCGGTCTGCTTGTTCCGTCCCTTGCCCTTCTCGAGCTTGTACAGCGGCGGCTGCGCCAGATAGAGGAACCCTCCATCGACGAGCGGGCGCAGATGGCGCCAGAAGAACGTGAGCAACAGCGTCCGGATGTGCGAACCGTCGACATCCGCGTCCGCCATGAGCACGATGCGGTGATAGCGGAGTTTCTCGACACTGAATGTTTCGCCGAAGCCGCCACCGAGCGCCATGATCAGGTCCTTGATCTGCTCGTTGCCGAGGATCTTGTCTGCGCGTGCCTTCTCGACGTTGAGGATTTTGCCGCGCAACGGAAGGATTGCCTGGTTGCGGCGCTCGCGCGCCTCCTTGGCCGTGCCACCTGCGGAAAGGCCCTCGACGATGAAGATCTCGCAGTGCGCGGGGTCGCGCTCACTGCAGTCGACGAGCTTTCCCGGAAGCGTTGCCGATTCGAGCAACGACTTGCGCTGCACCAGGTCGCGTGCCTTCGCGGCTGCCTGGCGTGCGCGTGCCGCCGTGAGCGATTGATCGATGATCTTGCGCCCGTCGGCAGGGTTCTCTTCCAGGTACTGCATGAGCGCTTCACTCAGCACCGTCGACACCTGGCCGGCCACTTCGCTGTTACCGAGCTTGGTCTTGGTCTGACCTTCGAACTGCGGCTCCCGAAGCTTGACGCTGATAACGGCGGTCAACCCGTCGCGAACGTCGTCACCGCTCAGGTTGGGGTCCTGCTCCTTGAGGATGCTCGCCTTGCGCGCGTACTTGTTGAGCGTCGCGGTCAGCGCGCTGCGGAAGCCGGTGACGTGCGCGCCACCTTCCTCGGTGTGCACGTTGTTCGCAAACGCGAGCACGTGCTCCGTGAACACGGTGTTCTGGTACTGGAGCGCGATCTCGACCACGTTGCCGTCGATCTCCCGCTCAACGTACATCGGCTTCTGGTTGATGACGTTGCGGTTTGCGTTGAGGTACCGGACGAAGGACTGGATCCCGCCTTCGAAGTGGAACGTGTACGACTGATCGTCGCGCTCGTCCGCCAGCTGGATCGTGATGCCCTTGTTGAGAAACGCGTAGCTGCGCAGCGAGTTGCAGACCGTGTCCCATGAGAACTCGATTTCCGGGAAGATCTCCGGGTCGGGCCAGAAGCGGACCAACGTCCCGCGCTTGTCCGACGTGCCGATCACGGCAACGGGCCATCCGGGACACCGCGCGTGTAGCTCCTGGCGGTGGACTTGTCCGTCGAGATAGACCTCGACCACGAGCCGCTCGCTGAGCGCGTTGACGACCGAAAGGCCGACACCGTGCAGTCCGCCCGAGACCTTGTACCCGCCACCGCCGAACTTTCCGCCGGCATGGAGCGTGGTCAGCACCACCTCGAGCGCGGACTTCTGCGCTGTGGGGTGCATGCCCACCGGAATACCACGGCCGTTGTCGAGCACTGACACAGATTTGTCCGCGTGCAGGACGACGCGAATGGTGTCGCACCAGCCCGCGAGTGGCCTCGTCGATGCTGTTGTCGACGAGCTCGACCACGAGGTGGTGCAGACCACGGAGATCCGTGGATCCGATGTACATCCCGGGGCGTCTACGGACAGGTTCGAGGCCTTCGAGGATCTGGATCTGGTCGGCGGAATACGTGTCCTTGCCGACCCGGCTGGTGCTCAAAGGTGCTTGAGCCGGATGGCCGTTTCCGGCGCTCGTCTCCGGCTGTGATTCGTCCTCATCGGGGCGTTCGAGGCGTGCGATGTCGGTTATTTGTGCTGCTCCGGTTGTGACGTGAGTGCTGGATTGGGGGCCAGTGCTGAAACCGCTCGATTGCTCCGGCGGGCACCGCTCAAATCGGCCGTTCCAAGTACCCCTATTCTACCAGCCTGGCGGCTGACTTCGCTCGGTTTGAGCACTGCGCTGCACTAGCATCCGTACCGTGCAGGACATTGTCCGTTCCGCAATCCGTCCGGGCCGTCAAAAGGGTCGATGAACGTGCCTTCGACCACCCTTGAAGAGTACCGCCGCAAGCGAGATTTCAATCAGACCCCGGAGCCCAGTGGCGACCGTGCGGCGAGTGCCGGCGGAGAGCCGTCGGCCTGGGAGCAACTGCCTCACGGCTCACGGTTCTGCGTCCAGAAACATCGCGCCACGCGCATGCATTTCGACTTCCGCCTCGAGCACGACGGAGTCCTGCTCTCCTGGGCGATTCCGAGGGGTCCGAGCCTGGATCCGGCAAAGAAGCGGCTCGCCGTGCAGACCGAGGATCACCCCATCGATTACGGGGAGTTCGAAGGCGTTATCCCGTCCGGATACGGCGCGGGCACGGTGATGCTCTGGGATATCGGCACGTTCGAGTGGGTGAAAGAGTCCGCGGTCGATTTCGACCGATCGAGGCTCAAGGGCGACATCAAGTTCGTCCTCCACGGCACCAAGATCTCCGGCGAGTTCGCCCTCGTCCATATCGGCGAACGCGGGCGGCAGTACGGCGGCAGCAGCGACGGTGACAAGAACTGGCTGATGCTGAAGAAACGAGATGCCTCGGTCGTCGAAGGCTTCGAGGCGATCGATCTCGACGTTTCCGTCAAAACCGGCAGAAGCCTGGCAGAGATCGCCAGCGAAGGTGGCGGTGACCCCCGAGAGATGCGCCGCGCCGCGCGAGCCCGAGGCAACCCGCAGGCGACCGAACCGGTCGTGGCCGCCCCGGAGCCTGCCCTCGCCCCGCCGCCGATGCTCGCGACCTCCGCTGACCACCCGTTTACCCGTGAGGGCTGGCTGTTCGAGTTGAAGTACGACGGCATTCGCGCTTTTGTCAGCGTCGCCGGCGATCGGGTACGGATCAGCGGCCGACGCGGGAATGACGAGACCGGTCATTACCCGGAGGCGCAGGCGATTCGGGCGGGGATTCACGCCCGCCAGGCGCTCGTCGATGGAGAGCTCGTGGTGCTCGACGCCGACGGCAAGCCGTCGTTCGAGCGCATGCAGCAGCGCATGAACGTCACTCGCGATGTCGACGTACGGCGCGTTGCGGCCGAGCATCCCGTGACCTTCATCGCGTTCGACCTGCTCGAGCTCGATGGCCGCGACCTGCTCAGCACCGAGCTTCGCATTCGCAAGAAGACGCTCCGTGAAACCATCGTCGACTCGCCGAACATCCTCTTTGCCGCGCACGTCGAACGCGACGGGCAATCGCTGTTCGATGTTGCGCGCGAGTTCGGGCATTGAAGGCATCGTGGCAAAGCGCGCCGACTCGCTCTACCGCCCCGGGATTCGCAGTCCCGAGTGGATCAAGATCAAGTCCTGGCGCGACCAGTCATGCGTCATCGCCGGCTACACCGCAGGTCGTGGACGCCGAACCAACCAGCTCGGCGCACTCATCCTCGCCGTGCTCGACGGCACCCGCCTCGTCCACTGCGGGCAGGTGGGCACCGGCTTCGACGAGAAGACCCTGCGAGACCTGAGAGAGCGCCTCACAGCACTGAAAGTCGACAAGTGCGCGCTCGACGTCACCCCGAAGACCTCCGAGCCCGCCACGTGGGTGAAACCGGAGCTCGTCTGCGAAGTCCGCTACGCGAGCTGGACCAGGGACAACATCCTCCGCCACCCCGCCTATCTCAAGCTACGCCCCGACCAGACCGTCGCCGATTGCACGCGAGAAACCGGTGCGCCGCGTGCGCCACTCCCCGCCGATGCAACGCCCAGTCGAGACGTCAGCAAGGGAAAAAGGCAGGCCGTCGAAAAACGAACGACGTCCAATCGCCGACACGCAGCCGTCCAACGCCCCCCCGCCGAAACGCGACGAGGCTGCGAAAGGCCGAAGCCCAATGCGCGCTGCAACGAGCGTTCTCAGCACCGCTAATGCTCCGCGACCTCCGGGTGGTGCAGCGGGGAGAAGCGTCACCACGGGGGACGAGGGGACCCCGCGGCGACAGGACCCGGAGGATCGTGCGGAGCAGTTGGCGCAACTGAGAACGCTCAAAGCCACAGCGCACTGGGAGATAGCCGGCCGCAAACTCCCGCTCACCAACTTGGACAAAGTGCTGTGGCCCGCGGACGGCATTACCAAGCGGGACATGATCGAGTACTACGTCCGGATGGCGCCGTACATGCTGCCGTACCTTCGCGACCGTCCCCTGTCGATGCAGGTGTTCCCGGATGGCATCAACGGAAAGTCGTTCTGGCGCAAGGACAAACCGGCGCACGCACCGACGTGGATCGAGTTGTGGACGTACCACGGTGAGAAGAGCAAGACGTACATCGTCGTCAACGAGGTTGCGACACTCGCGTGGGTCGCCAACGCAGGCGTCATCGATCTGCATCCGTGGCACTCGCGCATCGATGCGCCCAACGATCCCGACTGGGCCGTGTTCGACCTCGATCCGTTCGAGCCGGCGACGTTTCAGGACGTTGTGGACATCGCAAAGCTCGTCAAGGCTGCGCTCGACCACTACGGCATGCACGGTGTCGCCAAGACGAGCGGTCAGACCGGTCTGCAGATCTATGTCCCGGTTCGCCGCGGTCCTGACTACTCGGCGGTACGGCACTGGGTCGAGGAGGTGGGCAGAGCCATCGACCAGGCGGCGCCGGGCCGAGTGAGCTGGGAGTGGGCCGTCGCGAAGCGGACGGGCCGGATCCGCATCGACTACACGCAGAACATCATCAACAAGACGCTCGCGGCTCCGTATTCGCTCCGGCCGGCGCCGGGAGCACCGGTCTCGACGCCGATCACGTGGAACGAGCTCGATGATCCCGATCTCCGGCCGGATCGCTGGAACATCGCAACCATTGCGGAGCGGGTTGCATCGGTGGGCGATCTTTTTGCTCCCGCGCTGCTGGCGGACCAGGACGTGCCCACCGACAACTGATGAGCGTGGCGCCCGGATTGCGGGTACCCTGCGTCGCGATGCGCCGAGCCCTTGTATCGACTGTGCTCGTTGCCGCAGTGAGCCTGCTTGCCGCCTGCGGCTCCTCCACGCCGTCGTTGAGCGCAGGGCTGCAGATATCACCGACCGCGACGCTGGTCCCGACCCCCACGGCGACACCCGCACCGACGCCGACTCCCACCGCGACACCGCCGATCGCCTGCATGCCGGGGCAGTTTGACATCGCGATCCTGAACACGCAGGGAGCCGCCGGCACGATCTACGCCACCTTCGAGATCCGGAACTCGACAACGAGCGATTGCACCGAGAACGGATACGCGAAGTTGCAGATGCTGGGTCCGGGAGGCGCACTGCTCGACACCAGTTGGAGCAACGACAGCTCGATGGCGTCACCAGGGTCGGTCAACCTCCCTTCGGGCACCGAGCCGCTCGGAGCAGCCGGCGCCTCGGGACATGGCTATTTCCTCGTCTCGTGGTCGGATGTGACGTGCTCGCAGGCGCAGGCCGAGATGCCGAAGTTCTGGCAGGTCACCCTGCCGACATCCGGGTTTCAGACGGACGTCACCGACATCGACTCGAGCATGGTCTGCGGTGGCGCGATCAAGGTCGGGCCCATCAAGTCAGCCCCATACACCTGACCGACGCGAAGTTTCCCGCTTCCCAATAGAATTCGGCCATGGCAGTGCTGCTGCTCAACGCCTCGATGCAGCCGCTCAACGTGATCAGTCACAGGCGGCTGGTGGTGCTCCTGACCAAGGAGCGAGTGGCGTTCGTTGACGCGGCGGCCGAACGTGTCGCCGCCGAGGCGCTCGCCGGACGCCGGCTGCCGGAAGGGGTCGTCATCGTCCGCCTGCTGCGAACCATCCACGTGCCGCGCCGTCTCCTCCGGCCCAACCGTCGCAACCTGCTGCTTCGCGACGACCACACCTGCCAGTACTGCGGGCGCCTCGGCACTGCGGCCGACCTCACTGTCGATCACGTCATCCCGGTATCCCGAGGAGGCGCGCCGGATCGCTGGGAGAACGTGGTGATCGCGTGCCGAAAGTGCAACTGGCGCAAGGCGAATCACCGCCCCGAGGAGGTCGGGCTCATCCTCCGCCGCAAGCCGGTCCCGCTCACCCAGGAATACGCGCACATCATCTTTCTGCGCTACCCGGAACTGAAAGAAGCGTACGACCGCCTCCTCGCCGCAGCCTAGCGCTAGCGATACGAGCGAGCCTGGAGCTCGAAGAGTTCGGCGTAGAGCCCATTACGTGCGAGCAACGCCTCGTGCGAACCGGCCTCGATGATCTTCCCGTCGTGAAGGACAAGGATGAGGTCGGCCATACGGACCGTGGAGAACCGATGCGACACGAGGAGCGTGATCGCGCCTGACGCGCTGCCGGCGCTCTTGGAAGCCTGGACGTAGCGTTCGAACAGCGCGGCTTCGGTGAGCGCGTCGAGGCTCGCCGTGGGTTCGTCGAGCACGAGCAGCAGCGGGACCTCCCGCATCATCCCGCGGCCGAGCGCGAGACGCTGCCACTGGCCGGACGAGAGATCCACTCCGCCCTCGAAAGAACGTCCGACCCGGGTGGCGAGACGGTCAGGGAGTGCATCGACGACACTCGTAGCGTCGGAACGTGCCAGCGCCAGTTCGACTGCGGGGGCGTCATCGATGCGGGGCAGGTCTCCCACGCCGACCGTCTCCATAGCGAGGAGCTCCATTCGCACGAAGTCCTGGAACGCCGCGGACGTCCGGCGCCGCCACTCGTCGACATCCATCGCTTCAAGCGGCGCGCCGTCGACGAGCACCCTCCCAGCGGTCGGCCGGTACATCGCGGTCAGCAGCTTGATGATCGTCGTCTTGCCCGCCCCGTTCTCGCCGACCAGCGCGACCGACGCCCCGGCGGGGATGTCAACGCTGATGTCATCGAGGACTGTTGCCGCAGAGCCGGGGTACTGAAAGCTGACGTGCTCGAGCGTGATACCGCGCTCGAGCGCGTCAGGAACCGCCCGCACGGCCTCACCACGCGGTTGGGCGGCAGCATGGTCCTCGAGCCAGATCATTCGATGCGCCGCCCTGCCCATCGTGAGCAGTTGCGCGATCGCGTTGGCCGCCTGCCCCACCTGGGTTTGCGCACGCTGCACGAGCGTCACCGCGAGGACGACCTCTCCGGGGCTGGCATGGCCCTGGGTCGCCCGGATAGTGACAACAGCGACGCCCACCACGAAGCCGGCCGCGAAGATGATCCAGCCCGCCGCCACAGACCACGGCGCCGAGCACGGCGGATCGCGTTGTCCGGCGGGAGATGTGCTCGCCGAGGGCCGCGTGCCGGGCGCACAGCGTCTCGCCCAGACCGAACACGCGAAGCTCCTTCGCTGGACCCGCGTCGGCCGCGAGGCCGAACAGCTCGTCTGCAAGTCGCCGTTCCTCGACGAGCGCTTCGTCAGTGCGCTGACGCATCGTGACCGACGCTCGCTGTCCGAGGAATGGCGCCACCGCAAAAAGGGGCAGCGCCGCGAGTGGAGGGAAGATCGTGGCGAGGATCACGATCACACCGACCGTCCGAACCAGTACCTGGAGGACGAGCAACCCCTGGCGCGGCCCATTGGCGAGGAGCAGGCGGTCCTGGTCGAGGAGCTCGAGCTCGAGCAGATATTCCGGGCGCTCGAAATGCTCGATACCCGTCACGCCGTTGACAAGGCGCGCGATGCGCGTCGACAGGTACATCGCGACGCGGTCGGAGAGGGGCACGCCTGCGGTGCCGGCGAGCATCGCGAGGGCCCAGCTGATGGTGTAGAGCAGTGCGACGGCCGCGACACCGACGGCCAGTTCTTCCGGCCGATGCTCCAGGAAGGCGTCGACGATGATCGCGTAGCCGAGCGGGTAGAGAATCGAGCACGCGCCCTGGGCGACCAGCACGACGGCGAGGTAGGCGGTCCATCCGGGTGCGGCTCTCCATCCCGACCCGAACACGATCCCCGCGACGCGGCGCCGGCTCGGACCCGGAGCCCTCATTCCGCGGCCTCGGACGCAACGTCGTCAGTGAATCGCGAGGCCTGAACGCGGAACATCTCCGCATAGCGGCCGCCCGCCGCGAGCAGGCTCTCGTGGTCTCCCTCCTCGACGAGCCGGCCGCCGTCGAGCACGCAGATCCGATCGGCACGCCGGACAGTCGAGAACCGATGCGAGATGACGATCGTGGTCAGACCACGGGTGATGTCGAGGAACCGGTCGAAGAAGTCTGCTTCTCCTCGGACGTCAAGCCAGGCAGTCGGCTCGTCCAGCACCAGCAGGCGCGCACCGTGCGCGACGGCGAACAGCGCCCGAGCCAGCGCCACGCGCTGCCACTGCCCCCCGGAGAGATCGACTCCGTCCGTGTAGCGGCTGGAGAGGATGGTGTCCCATCCGCGCGGGAGCGACTCGATGAGCTCGAGGGCACCCGCGTGGCGCGCCGCGCTCACCATGCCCTCGGTGTCCGACATGTGTTCCACGGCGCCGAATCCGATATTCGCTTGCGCCGAAAGCGGGTAACGGACGAAGTCCTGGAAGACCACTGCCACGCGACGCTGCCATTCCGCCGCTCGGAGATCGGCAAGCGAGACGCCGTCGACGGTGATGTCTCCCGCGGTCGGATCGTGGAGACGGGCGAGCAGTTTGACCAGCGTCGTCTTCCCTGCTCCGTTGACACCGACGATTGCCGTCGACACGCCGGCGGGGATCGTCATGTTCAGGTTGTCGAACACGGGTCGCGTTGCGCCCGGGTAGTGAAAGGCAATACCCGCCAGGTGGATCTCGTGGTCGGGACGGTCGCCGACCGGCCTGTCGTTGCGACTCACGAGGCCAGACTCCGCTGACTCGCGAAGCTCGTCCTCGAGCTCGTCGACGTGTGGGAGCGCCTGGAGCATCCATGCGAGGCCGACGTCGTCCCACGAGATGTCGCCCACCGTGTTGGTTGCGATCAGCAGTGGCAGCAGTGCGCAGAGCGTTCCGAGCGCGATCTGATGTTCGTACGCCTGCACGCCGAGAAACGCCGTGGCGCCGGTGTATGCCGCCAGCACGATCAGGCTCAGTCCGAGGACCCGCGAGTCGAGCCGGCGCAGCGCTTTCCATGACGCCGTCATGCCGAGCGTCCACTGCGCGCGATAACGCTCAATGAGCCAGTTGCCGAGGCCGAAGATCCGCGTCTCCTTCGCGGCTGCCGGTCGCGTGGCAAGCTGCTCGAGATAGTAGGCCCGTCTCATCACTTCGGCGTTCTCGTTGAACGTCTTGGCCTGTTCCGTGATCACCTTGCCCTGTGGCCGGCGGATTGCCAGCCAGATGACGAGCATTCCCGCGCCGAGCCACCACCGGTAGCTGCCCACTGCCACGCACGCGATGAGGCCGCCGATTCTGTTGCTGGCGACCATTGCCAGGGTCATCACCGCGTCCGCGGGGTAGTAGTTGATCAGTTGACCGCGAGCCAGGGCGAGCCGGTCGAGGAGCTGAGGTTGCTCGAGGTGCGCGATGCCGACAGGCTGCGAGACCGCGGCCATCAGCCTGCTCTGCATCGAGTAGATCAATCGCCACTTCAGGCCCGTGCTCATGGCCGTCTGGATAGGACCGAGCAGTACGGCGACTGCGTACGCGCCACCGGCGACTCGCCAGTCCGATCAGCAGCGCATGCCCTGAGGGCGAGGACAGACCGTCGCGAGTCGCTGCGGGAACCTGGCCGACCATGTAGCCCACCGAGACGAGGACGAGGTTGGGCACGATCGCCGACGCGGCGACGAACAGCACGCACGGCGGCGTCCAGCCTTTGCCGGATGCGAGCAGCAAGCGGACCACGACCCATCGGTCCGATCTCGACAGCCATCGTCTGACCACCGCATCAAGCCTACAGTCGAGACCCCCGAACGCTCATTGCGATGCACTACTGGCCCTTTGATGCTCCGTTTCGCGCGGCCGATTCAGGCTCGCTCGAACGTGTGTCCGTTCCAGGGCGCGGGCCCTATACTCGATTGCGCCATGCCTCGATCCATGTGGCGGGGCGCCATCAGCTTCGGCATGGTGGCGATACCCGTACGGCTATACCTGGCGACCGAATCGAAGAGCGTTTCGTTCCGGTTGCTCTGTCCGAACGATCACACGCCCGTGCGCAACAAACGCTGGTGCCCGGAGGAGGATCGTGAGATCGGCTGGAGCGAGGCGCTGCGCGGGTACGAGGTCGGCAAGGACGAGTACGTGATCGTCACCGACGCGGATCTCGATGACCTGCCGCTCACGACGACGCACACGATCGAGATCGTCGAGTTCTGCCCGGAACTCGGAGATCGAGGCCGGCGTCTATCTCAAGAGCGCGTACTTCCTGGAGCCGGAAGCAGTCGGGGCGAAGCCCTATGCCCTGCTTCGCCAGGCGCTCGAGAAGACCGGAACCGTCGCCATCGGGAAGATCGCGCTGCGCGACCGCGAGCACCTCTGCCGCCTCGCGCTCCACGAGAACGGTCTGCTGCTCAACACCCTCCACTGGCCCGACGAGATCCGCTCGGCCGCGGAATTGACGATCCCCAACGAGGACTTCGAGGCCAAGGAGGTCAAGAAGGGCGAACTCGACATGGCGGTCATGCTCATCGAGAACCTGAGCGCGCATTTCGACCCGGCGCGGTATCACGACGACTACCGCGAGGCCCTCATCCAGGTCGTCGAGTCGAAGTTGACCAACCAGCCGATCGAGCGACCGGAGGTCCAGGAGACCGGCAAGGTCACCGATCTCATGGCTGCGCTGAAGGCATCGGTCGAGGCAGCCAAGTCGCGCCGCGCCGAGGCGGAAGATGCCGACGATGCCGCTGCTGACGAAGCCGAGTCGATGGAACCCGCGCGCCGGCGCCGGGCATCCTGAGGCTTCGGCGAGTGACGCGTGGCTGGTAGAGCAGGGCTGTCTCGTGCCGCCGTGGCGGCGTCCGGCGATCCCTTGCCGTTCCGTACACCCACGCCGCCGCAGCTCCCCGGCTACATCCCAATCGAGGCGTCGGTTCCCTGCGCGGAGCCGTTCGATGATCGCGACTGGCTGTTCAGCGTCGACTGGGACGGGGCACGAGCGCTGCTGTTCCTCGATCCGGGCGGCTCCGTTCGAATCCAGGGCGAGCTCCCGGGCGATCTTGCTCATCGTTTCCCTGATGTCTCCGCTGCCGCTTCCATCCGAGGTGGTCGCGGAGCGGTGCTCGACGGCGTCATCGCGGTGCTCGATCGAGAGGGGCGCCCGGACCTCGCGGGGTTCGGCCGCCGGATCGCCGTGGGCGCCGCAGCCGCGGCGGAGCTCCCCGCCGTGTTTCTGTGCTCGGACGTGCTCCATCTCGACGGTCGCTCGGTCATGGGCTGGCCGCTGGACCGCCGCCTCGATGCGCTCAGCGAGCTGACCGGCGCGACCGACTCCCTCCAGGCGCCCGATCACGTCCGCGGGCGTGGCGAGGCGCTCGCCGCCGCCGCCTCGGGGCGGGGTCTTCCGGCGTTGCTCGCCCGGCGCGCGAACGCTCCGTACCGGGCGGGCGTCGCGTCCCCCGACCGTCTGCGCATCGCGCTCGCCAATCAGACAACGTGCGTCGTTGCCGGCGTCGTCTCGCTCCGCCGCGGTGGCACCCGGCTCATCCTCGCCGAACATGTCGCCGGCCGCTTGACGTTCGCCGGACAGGTGGACGGGCCGCGCGATCGGGTCGTCGCAGCGTGGCTCGAACAGCGCGCCGCCGACCTCTCGATGAGCACCACGCCGCTCGACGGCGTGCAACCGGTGAGCGCGTCATGGGTCCGTCCAATCCTCACCGCGACGGTCCGCCACCACGGCCGCAGCGGCCGAGGCGTTCTCGTCCGGCCGACGCTGCTGGCAGTACGGGACGACGTCGACCCGCGCTGGTGCGTGCAACGACCGGCGGTCGCCGGTCCGATCGAGGTCTCGACGGGGACTCGGTTCTCGCCGACGCTCCTGATGCCGCTTCCCCTCGGCGACACCGCGGTCCTGCCTCGGACGAGCCGATGACCGCATCGGTACTCATGTGCAAGCCCGATCACTTCGGGATCGAATACGAGATCAATCCGTGGATGCACGTCGCCGTCAAGGTGGACCACGCGCTGGCGGCCGCGCAGTGGGACGCCCTCTACCGCGCCTACATCGACCTCGGCGTTGAGGTCGAACTCGCGGCGCCGGTACAGGGGCTCCCCGACATGGTCTTCACGGCAAACGCCGCAGTGCTCTGGGACGACCGAGCGGTGCTGAGCAACTTCCACCACGCCGAGCGGCAGGGCGAGGAAGCCCACTGGCGGCAGGAGCTCGAGCGTCTGCGCTTCGAGGTCCACGAGCTGCCTCGCTCGCTCTCATTCGAAGGTGCCGGGGATGCGCTGTTCGTCGGCGATCGGTTGTTCTGCGGCTACGGCTTTCGGACCGATCGCGACGCCCACCGTCCGGTGGCGCGCATCCTCGACGTCGAAGTCACGTCGCTCGAGCTCGTCGACCCGCGCTTCTATCACCTGGACACGTGTTTCTGCCCCCTCGACGCGACCAACGTCCTCGTGGCGACGGAGGCGTTCTCCCCCGCATCGATGCAGGTGATCCGCGAGCTCGTGCCCAACCTGATCGAGGTTCCGGTCGAGGTGGCCGCGGGCTTCGCGTGCAATGCCATGCCACTCGATGGCCATGTGCTCGCGTCGCTGACCATCTCGCAGATGGAGGGTCCGCTTCGGGCCGCCGGATACAGCGTGATCCCGCTGGCGATGGGGGAGTTCCTCAAGGCCGGCGGCGGCGTCCGCTGTCTCTCGCTCCCGCTCGGAAACGGCGAACGTGCCGCCTCGGGCGACGCCGCCGAACGCTCAGGGTAGGTCCAACAACTTCTGAGCGTTTTCCCAGACTTCCGCGCGAAGATGATCCGGTGACCACAGTCAGCGGCGGCGAGCCCAACAGAGTTCTCGTTGTTGATGACGAGCGCGCGATCACCGATCTCGTCGCCATGGCCCTCAAGTACGAGGGCTTCTCGGTGCAGACTGCCGGCACCGCGAAAGACGCGCGCCATGCCGTCATGGACTTCCGTCCCGACCTCATGATCCTCGACGTCGGGCTGCCGGATGACGACGGCTTCACCCTGGTCCAGCGCCTCATCACCGATGGCGTCAAGGTACCGGTGATCTTTCTCACAGCGCGCGATGCAACCGAGGAGAAGGTCCACGGGCTGACCATCGGCGGCGACGACTACGTCACAAAGCCCTTCAGCATTGAGGAGTTGATCGCGCGCATTCGCATCGTCATTCGCCGGCACAATCCGAATGGCGGCGCGGCGAGCGGAAAGCTCGTCCTCCACGACCTCGAGCTCGATGACGAGACGCACGAAGTCTTTCGCGGCGGCGACCCCGTCGAGCTGACGCGCACCGAGTTCCGCCTGCTGCGCTACCTGATGATGAACAGCGGACGCGTGCTCTCGCGGACGCAGATCCTCGACCACGTCTGGGATTACGACTTCGGCGGCGACGCCAGCGTGCTCGAGACGTACATCAGCTACCTGCGGCGCAAGGTCGATCAGGTTGAACCATCGTTGATCCACACGGTTCGAGGGGTTGGCTATGTGATGCGCGTTCCGCGCGCCAGCGCGGCGCAGGCGTGAACGCGCTGAGCATGTGTTCGGGACCCTAGATGTCGCTGCGCCTCCGTCTCCTTCTCACGCTCGCGCCGCTGTTCATCCTCGGTCTTGCGGCGGCGGACGTGGGGACCTACGCGGCACTGCAGACGTCGCTCGTCCAGGGCGTCGACCAGCAGCTCGCAGATCTGCAACCCGGTGCCCTGGACGCGCTCCAGAATCCCAACACTGGGCCGCCCGGCCACCAGGGTGACTTCGGGCAGGAGGATTCATTTCCTGCCGGCACGTACGCGGAGATCGTCGGTGCCAGCGGCGAGACTAGTCGGCGGCAACATCTACTACGGGGGGTACGTCAACACCTCGTCGTCGCACCCGGTGTTCCCCGCTGGAATCGACAACGACTTGGGGAACCTCACCGTCTCCGGCGTCGGAACCTGGCAGTCGTATCGCGTGTCCATCACGCCGCTGGTTGCGCCCAATCTCCAGTCGGCAAAGCTCGTCGTCGCCGTGCCACTGGACGGCGTCGACGGCGTCAACGGAACGCTCCGCACGCTGCTCCTCTTTGAAATCGCGATCAGCAGCGGCATCACGATCATCGTGCTGGTTGCAACGTGGCTCGTCGTGCGCCGAGGGATGCGTCCACTCGAGCGAATGGGCGCCACAGCACGGACCATCGCCGCCACCGGGCTCGGAAGCCGCGTGGCACCGTCGACAGAGAAGACCGAGGTTGGCCGTCTCGGGCTCGCGCTCAACGAGATGCTCGGACAGATCGAACGCGCCTTCGCGCAGCGTGATGTTGTCGAGCAACGGCTCCGCCATTTCGTCTCGGACGCGTCGCACGAGTTGCGGACGCCGCTGACCTCGATGCGCGGCTACGCCGAGCTGCTGCAACGCAATCCCGATATGACGCGCGACGACGTGCTCCTCGCCGTGCGGCGAATCGAGGACGAGACCCGGCGCATGGGCCTGCTCGTCGACGACCTGCTGCTGCTCGCTCGCCTCGACCAGGGCCGCCCGCTCGACCGAGCGCCGGTCGATCTCACTGCGATGGTCAACGACGCCGTGAGCGATGCTCGCGCGGCAGATCCTGGACGCTCCGTCGTCGCGCAGATCGCCGAGCCGATCGAGGTCACCGGTGACGACCTTCGGTTGCGCCAGGCTGTGGCAAACCTCGTGCGCAACTGCGCTGGTGCACACGCCCGCCGGCACTCCCGTCGAGGTTGCGCTCCACGCTGAGAACGGATACGCCGACATCGACGTCATCGACCATGGACCTGGCGTGCCGGCGGAGCAGCGCGAGCGCATCTTCGAGCGATTCCATCGCGCGGATCCGACTCGCAGCCGCGACCAGGGCGGCAGTGGGCTGGGGCTCAGCATCGCGACGGCTGTCGTCACGGCGCACGGCGGCAGGATCAGTGTCACCGACACGCCAGGTGGCGGCGCGACGTTCCGGATCGCGCTTCCCGTTCCGCCCGCGCCGCCGAGTACGTGACCGATGTCTGATCAGCTGCTCTGGTACACAACGCGCGGCGCGGGCGCAGTAAGCCTCGTGCTGCTGAGTGCGGTGGTCGTGCTGGGACTCCTGGCACGCGTGCGTTTCGAGACGCGTGGATGGCCGCGATTCCTCAGCGCCGCGGTGCACGGCGACCTTGCGTTGATGACGCTCGTCTTTCTGCTCCTGCACATCGTGACCGCGGTAGTGGACCCGTTCACCCACCTCGGTATCGTTGCGGCGCTGGTGCCATTCGGCTCGTACTACCGAACGTTCTGGCTCGGGCTCGGGACTATCGCGTTCGAGTTGCTCATCGCGATCGTCGCGACGAGCCTGCTCCGCAGGCGTCTTGGAGCTCGTGCGTGGCGAGCGATTCACTGGCTCGCGTACGCGAGCTGGCCCATCGCGGTGGCGCACGGTATTGGAACGGGAACCGATGGCACCGCTCTCTGGATGCTCGTGATCGACGCGCTGTGCGTTGGCGCAGTCGGCGCCGCGCTCGTGTGGCGACTGGTTGCCGCTCCGCCGGATCCACTCGCGGACGAACGCCGCGGCGCCGCGGAACGTGCGTCGTTCGGAGCAGGGCGATGAGCATCGCGGTGCTCGCCGGTCCGGCCGCGGATCACGGCATGGAGAGTCTGGCGGAGCATCAGCGCAGGCTCGGACCGCTCCCGCCGCCGCAGGGCACGTTGATCGATGCGATCGAGCGAAGCGACCTGCGCGGGAAGGGCGGCGCCGCGTTCCCGGTCGCCACCAAGTGGCGCGCAGTCGCGTCGCAACGCGCGGGAGCGCCGGTCGTTGTTGCCAATGGCGGCGAAGGAGAGCCACTCAGCCGCAAGGATCGAATGCTGATGGAGCAACGTCCGCATCTCGTCATCGACGGCGCGCTCCTCGCCGCGGACACGGTCGGCGCCGACGATGTCGTGCTCTATGTCGGCGCCAATCACACGGGCGCGATCCAGGCAATGCACCGGGCGACCACCGAGCGTCCGGCGCCCCAGCGGGCGCGCCTGCGTCTCATCACCGTGCCCGTCCGCTACGTCTCCGGTGAGGAGACGGCCGCGGTGCACTTCATCAACGCGGGCATCGCGCTGCCAACATCGATTCCACCGCGCCCCTACGAACGCGGCGTCGATGGCCGTCCGACGCTCGTGCAGAACGTCGAGACACTCGCCCACGTCGCGCTGATCGCGCGGTTCGGCGACGAGTGGTTTCGCTCGCTGGGTCAGGGCAAGGCATCAGGAACCACACTTGTGACGGTCGGCGGCGCAGTGCCGCAGACGGTGCTCATCGAAGTTCCCCAGGGGCTGCCACTCTCCGAGGCCGTCAACGCCGCCGGTGGCATCACCTCGGACAGTGAAGCGGTCCTCCTCGGTGGATATTTCGGCAGCTGGGTCGAGTCCAGCGCAGCCTGGGCGTTGCCCCTGGATCCCGGGCCGCTCCGCGCGCTTGGCTATTCGCTCGGGTGCGGAGTGATCGCGGTGCTGCCGTCTGGACGTTGCGGTGTCGTGGAGACCGCTCGAATCCTCGCGTACCTCGCCCATGAGAGTGCTCGTCAGTGCGGCCCCTGCACCTTCGGACTGCGTGCAATCGCGGCTGCCGCCGGCCGTGTCTCGGGGCTTACCGCAACGCCGGGTGACCTCGAGCGCATCCAGCACTGGGCCGGATGTCCTTGCCGGACGTGGCGCGTGCCACCATCCCGACGGCGCTGCAGGCCTGCTCGCTTCTGCGCTGCGAGTCTTCGGTGCCGAGTTTCTGCTCCACGACAGCGAACATCGATGCAGCATCGCGAGTGCTGCGGCGGCGGCATCATGAGTGAGCATGCGATGCTCGGCATCGACCGCATCAAGTGCGACGGTCACGGCGTGTGCGCGGACCTGGTTCCCGAACTCATCGAGCTCGACGACTGGGGGTACCCGATCATCCGTGCAGGCCAGATCCCACAGTCGGTCCTGCCGCATGCGAAGCGCGCAATCGCCGGCTGTCCGGCGCTCGCGCTGCGTCTCCAGACGATTGCCGCGCGCCGCTGACGCGCGCCCGTCAGCCGTGCTGCAGGAAGAGGTCGAACTCCATCGTCGCCGTGCTGTCCACGCTCACGAATCCGCCGACGTTTGGCGCCTGCATGTTGAACTCATCCCACGGGAAGGTGATCGAACCGACCACCTCGATCTGCGCACCGGTGAGCCGCGCCTGCACGGGGATCGTCACCGTCTTGGTCGTCCCGTGGATGGTCAGCGCGCCACGCAAGGAGACCTGTATCTCCGCACCCGAAGTCGCGTTCGCGGGCAGCGTTACCGGCGACGAGAGCACGAAGCGTTGCAAATGGAAACTGCGCACTCTCGAGACCGAGCGTCTGGATGTGGCTGTCGCGCATCGCCTGATCGCTGGTCAGTGACTGCACGTTCACCTTGAACGACGCTGCAGTCACCGTCAGGGTGGTTCCTGACGCGGTGATGGTCGCGCTCCCCGTGATCTGCGAGGTGCGCCCGACGGCATCACTCGGCGCGGAGAGAAACGCGAGTTGCTCGCGAACGCGATATCCCGCCACGGACTTGGCCCCGACGGTCCAGGTGCCCGGGATCTCGGATGCCGTGAGCGCGGGCGATTGCGCGGTTGCCGCGGGCGACGTCAGGGCCAGCGGCGCCGGCGCCGAGTGGCTGAAGAGCACGAAGTAGATGAACAGCACGCCCGCCGCTCCCACCGCCACAACCGCCACGACGGCGCTGAGCAACCAGCCGCGCACGCTGCGCGGACGGGGAAACGAGCGGCGTTGGGTATTGGGCATCAGGTCTCCTTCTCTCGGAACTCTAGAGGTGTCTGCTCAGAGACCGGCCTGAGAAACCTGAGAGTCTGCTCAGAGATCACCGTGTCTTCACAGCCGCTTCCCAGCTTCCTCGCGGGCTGCGTCAAGGAGGCGGCGCCAGGCTTGGTCTCATGAACGACACGCGCACGGATCCGGCTCCGTTCCTGGACATCGTGCTTCCCGTGTACAACGAGGAGCGAATCCTCGATCACAGCGTGCGCACGCTGCACGCGTATGTGAAAGCGCACGTCCCGTTCGCGACGCGGATCACCATCGTCGACAACGCGAGCCGCGACGCGACGCGCATGATCGGCGCGGAGCTCGCCGCGGCACTCGACGGTGTGCGTTACGTGCATCTTCCCGAGAAGGGACGCGGGCGGGCGCTTCGCGCGGCATGGATGGCGAGCGATGCGCGCGTTCTCGCGTACATGGACGTGGATCTTTCGACACGCCTCGAACTCGCTGACGGCGCTGCTCGTGCCGATCATTGCCGGCGGCAGCGACATCAGCATCGGCAGCCGGCTCGCGCCCGGTGCCCTGGTCACGAGAAGTCTGCGTCGGGAAGTCATATCGCGCGGGTACAACCTCCTGCTGCGTGCTGTGCTGCGCACGCGCTTTCGCGATGCGCAGTGCGGATTCAAGGCAATACGTGCCGAGGTTGCGCGTGCGGTGCTCCCGGCTGTTCGTGACGAGGGATGGTTCTTCGACACCGAGCTGCTCGTGATTGCGCAACGCGCCGGCGTTCGCATCCACGAGGTGCCCGTCGAGTGGATCGAGGACACCGACTCGCGCGTGAATATCCTGCGTACGGTGGTCACCGATCTTCGCGGTGTGCTCCGGATGCTCCGAACGGCGCCGATCGCGAGTGCCACGCTGCAGATGTCGGCGCCGCTGCACGAGATCCAGTGATGGCCGCGCCGAAGCGACGCCTCACGCCGGCCGAACGAGACCGCGGGCTCCGCCTGCGCAGCAGGCTCACCACCGGGTTTGGCGTGCTCGGGACTTGCGCTGTGGCACTGCTCGCCGTCGTCGCGGCGCACACCCACGCGGGATCCTCGACGTCCGCCGCCACTGTCACGACATCGTCTGTCGCATCGGCTGGCGCGACGGCAACCACGACCACCACCCCAGCGTCCACGTCAGCACGTCGACGGGATCGTCGTCGCTGTCCACCGGGTCAGCGAGCTCCGGCAGCTCATCTTCAGCGAGTACCGTCAGCGGCGGCTCATGACCCTTGCTGCGTCTCGAGGCGCTGCGCTCGGCACGTCGATGCACGTCGTGGTCACCGACCCGCGAGCGCTCGACATGGCAACAGCCGCCGTCGCGGAGGTGGTTGCGGCAATCGACGTCGCATGCAGCCGCTTTCGCGATGACAGCGAGCTGAGCCGCCTCCAGGCAGGTGACGGTCGCAGTGAGGGAATCGTGTCGCCGCTCCTGGCTCAGGCACTTGCCACTGCGTTACGCGCTGCGGAGCTGACCGGCGGCGCGGTGGACCCGACAGTCGGTGAGGCGGTTCGCAACGCCGGCTACGACGTCGACTTCGAATCCGTGGCCGCCGACGGCGCCCCCCTCAGGCTCGCCGTGGTCGCAGTCCCCGGGTGGCGGCGCATCCGGCTGTATCCAGCCACGCGTCGAGTCGAGATCGATGCCGGCGTCGAGGTGGACCTCGGCGCAACCGCCAAAGCGCTCGCCGCCGACCTCGCCGCCGTCGCCGCGCGCGACGCAATGGGAAGTGGCGGAGTACTCGTCAGCCTCGGCGGAGACGTCTCCGTCGCGGGCGACGCGCCCGACGAGGGATGGCACGTTCAGATCGCTGAGGACAGCCGCGCCGCCATCACACCGGACGGCGAGACGATCGCCATCCGCGAAGGCGGTGTCGCCACGTCGAGCACGACAGTCCGGCGCTGGCGGCGCGGCGGCGTCGAGCTACACCACATCATCGACCCGTCCACCGGGCTCCCCGCTACGGGTCCGTGGCGGACGGTCAGTGTCGTCGCCGGCACCTGCGTCGACGCCAACATCGCGGCCACTGCGGCGATCGTTCGGGGCGCCACCGCCGCAGCGTGGCTCGACGCGGCAGGGCTCCCGGCGCGGCTCGTCGACCGGAGCGGCGTGATGACCCGCGTTGGCGGGTGGCCGTTGCCCGGCGCTCAGACGTCCTGAGCGATCAGCGCCTGCACTTCGCGCTGATACCGGCGCGTGTCGTCGTAGATGCCGTGGCTCGCCACACTCGCATCGCCCTGGTAGTACCCGGCGAGCGAGGCCGCGATGTCGTCCTGGTGCTTGGTCATCAGGTGGCGCAGGAGCATCGAACCGGCCGTCACGTTGTCCTTGGCCCGCCAGATATCGAGATGTCCGCCGGCGAGATGGCGCGAGACCCACTCGCCCGTGAACGGCTCGAGCTGCATGACCCCGACCGCGCCGGTGGGCGAGACCCGCTCCTGGTTCCACTGCGATTCCGCCCATGCCACGCCGCGGACCAGGCGGACGTCAACGCCGACGTCTGCCGCGACGAAGCTCACGAGCGCGTTCATGCGGGTGAGCCGGCCGGGGACGACGAGCTCGTCGCCCTCCGCGATCGGGGCGTTGACGCCGATGCCGTTGGTTCGCGCGAGGGCTGTGGGGTCGACGCCGAACCGGCGAGCGGTCTCGAAAACCCCCTCGCCCTTGCCGACGCGATACGTCTCGGCATCGTGCGAGCCGCGCGCGTACTCGGGCAGCGTCAGCGAGGCATCCGGGATCTGCAGCATCTGCCCCACGCGGATGAGCTCCGGCGCGGCCATGCGGTTGGCGTCAAGGAGCGCGGCGACGGTCGTCCCATGGCGGACGGCGATATCCGATGCGGTGTCGCCTGGGCGCACCACATAGGTACTCGCGAAAACGGCCGATGGGATGGTGGCCACGGCGGTGGCGCCGAGCGCGGCAGCGGCAAGAACAGACCTTGTCGGCATGGGTTCCTCGTGTGGTGGGACGTGGAGTGAGATGAAGGGAACCGTGTCGCCCGCTGGCAACCAAGGGAGAGTAGGCACAGTAGATCGCGTGCGTCAAGCGTTGCCGGTCGCCGTAACGGTTTCGTCACAGCCGAGTCCCCTCCGTGTGAAGCGTCGTCGAGTTGACCCGAGTGCTACGCTGCGAAGCTAAGCCATGCGAACTCCCGAGCCTGCCCCGCACCTCGCTGCCGACCACATTCCTGGCCGCGTCCTGCGGCGCGGGTCTCGGCATTGTCACGTTCATCCTGAGCGCCTGGTTGCACGCGGTTGGCGCCACGGGAGCGGCTGCGTTGCTCGCGGAATCGGCGCTCCTCATCGCTCTTGCATGTGTCGCGGCCTTCGCGCTCTTCGACGGGAACACCCGCCTGCGCGGCGCGCGAGTGCCGATCAATCGCGCGCTTCCGCCGGCATGGTGGCCGCGCGACCCGGATTCCGTGTCGCTCCTCGCGGCATGCGTCGGTGGGCCACTCGTGATCGGCGCCGGCGCGGCGGTCCTGCTCTTCCGCTAAGTTCTCGCGCTGACCTTCGGTCGGTTCACCCGGTCAGGCGCGCGATTCCCCAGCGAGCGGCTTCGCGAACGACGTCATCCGGATCGGACTGCTCGCTTCTTCGCAATGCCGGAAGCGCCGCACGATCCCCCGCATTGCCGAGCGCGATCGCGCAGTTGCGAGCGAGGCCGGCGCGTCCGGTACGCGCGACCGCTGTGCCACCAAACCGCCTCGTGAACTCCTCATCGGTGAGCTCGAGGCACTCCACCAGGTCCGGGTACGGCACGGGTCCCAGTGACGTGCTTGCGTCGCCGGCATCGAGTGGCGCGGGGGCGAGCCGGTGGTTGATCGGGCACGCCTCCTGGCAGAGATCGCAGCCGAAGGCCCACGTCCCCATCAAGGGGCGCAGCTCGTCAGGGATGGCGCCGCGATGCTCGATGGTCAGGTACGAGATGCAGCGCCGAGCGTCGATGACTCCCGGCGCGACGATCGCACCCGTCGGGCACGAGGGCAGGCACGCGCTGCAACTACCGCACCCGCGCCGCGACGGAGCGTCCTCCGCGAACGGGATCGACACCGCAATGGCCGCGAGCAGCACGTACGAGCCGGCTTCGAGCGTGATCACCGACGCGTGCTTGCCTGCGAATCCGATGCCGGCCCGCTCCGCGATGGCGCGGTCGAGGGCCCATCCATGATCGACGAAGCGCTTCGCGCGCGCATCCTCGACGGAGCCTCGCAGCCAGCCCACGAGAAGATCGCAGCGTTCGGCGAGGAGATCGTGATAGTCGACGGTGCGTCCGTCCGCATCCGTGCACGCGTAGGCGGAGAAGCGGCCGCGGATGACCCCGTCCTCGTCGCGATCAGCGGGTGCCGGCGCGGGTCGGTAGGGCCAGGCGAGCGCGACGATCGACCGAGCCCAGGGGTATCGCGCGCCGATATCCGCTGACGCGACAACGCGTTCGCGCGTGTACCAGGACATCCCATCCATCCGGCCGGCATCGATTGCGGCGAGGGCGTTCGTTCGCGCCTCCGTGAAGGGGCGCACCGATGTCACGCCGCACGCCGCAAACCCGAGGCGGCGCGCCTCGCGACCCAGTTCCACCTTCAGCTGCGACATGTCCATCACTCGCGGGGCCTCCGATGATCTCGCAGAAGTCATGTCTGAACTTCCAGAAGTCTGGCCATTGATGAGCCTCCGAGAGTGCCACACACCGTAGGATCGGTTCATGAATTCGGTCGCAGGAGGGGCTCGACTGCCGCGCCTGCTCTGCATCATGGGGTCTGGAGAGACCACGCCGACGATGGTCTCGGTGCACGCCGACCTGCTCTCACGGCTTGGTCCGCGCCCGGTGCCCGCGGTGCTCCTCGACACGCCGTTCGGGTTTCAGGAGAACGCCGCGGACATCAGCGAACGCACCGTCGCGTACTTTCGCGATCGAGTCGGCTTTCCCATCAGCGTTGCCTCGTTCCGGGGTCGCGAGTGGTCGACCGACCTCGAGTACGAAACCATGCTGGCGCGGGTTGCCGAGGCGCGCTACGTCTTCGCCGGGCCGGGGAGCCCGAGCTACGCGCTCCGCCAGTGGACCGGGACGGCGGTTCCCGACCTCCTCGCGGCAAAGCTTCGCGACGGTGGGTGCGTGACCCTCGCAAGCGCGGCCGCCGTCGGCCTCGGCGTGTGCTCCCTGCCGGTGTACGAGGTCTACAAAGTGGGTGAGGAGCCGCGCTGGCTGGACGGTCTCGATCTCCTGAGTGTCACCGGCCTGCGCGCCGCAGTCGTGCCCCACTACAACAACGCCGAGGGCGGCACGCACGACACCCGGTACTGCTACATGGGCGAGCGGCGTCTGCGGATCCTCGAGGATCTCCTCCCCGATGGCGTCGACATTCTCGGTGTCGACGAGCACACCGCCGCAATCTTCGATATCGATGCCGGGACAGTCTCGGTCCGCGGTCGCGGCGGCGTGACCTGGCGCCGCCACGGGGTCTCACAACGATTTGAGAGCGGCATCACGATGCCGGTGACGGAACTCGCGGGCGGCACCATCGATGCGGGCGAAGCGGCTGTCGAAATCACGGGCTCCGGCGCTGTGTCAGTGACGGAATCCGAGCTCCCCGCTGCGGGCATTTCCCCGTTTCTCGAGGAGGTGACCAGGCAATCCGACGCCGCGGACTCGGCGCTCGCGTCGCGCGATGTGGACGGTGCCGTTGGCGCGGTGCTTGCGATCGACTCGCAGATCCACGAGTGGGCGGCGGACACGCTGGATTCGGATGAGCAGGACCGTGCCCGCGAGACGCTCCGCCGCTACGTCGTTCGCCTCGGCGACCTCGCGCGCAGCGGTGCCGCGGATCCGCGCGACCTTGTCGGCCCCGTCGTTGATCGGATTCTCGACCTGCGCGTGCAGATGCGCAGCGCGGGCGAGTACGCGCTCGCGGACAAGCTGCGCGATGCGCTCGTGGACGCCGGTGTCGAAATCCATGACACGCCCGCGGGCTCCACCTGGGATTTCGCCGCAGCGTCCGTGGGCTGATCGACCGTCCGGGTCAGGCGGTTGCCTCACCCCGCGATTTCGGGTCGATGGTCATCTCGCGAGGGCGCCCGAGCCAGTATCCCTGTCCCGCCGTCACGCCAAGTGCCGCGAGACGATCGGCCGTGGCCTCGTCCTCGATGCCTTCGGCGATGACCGTCGACCCCGAGCTGCGCGCGTACGCAACGGTCGCCTCGATGACGGCGCGCGCGCCACGTTCGACGCAGCTCTGGGTGATGCTCTTGGCGATCTTCAAATATTCGGGCACTGCGCCGGCGAGCAATTCCAGTGTCGAATGGCCCTCGCCGATGTCGTCGAGCGCGAACTGGAATCCATGCTCGCGATAGCTCGCGAGGACGAGGCGAAGCCGCACTTGATCCGCGATCGACTCGCGCTCGGTGATCTCGAGAACCATCGTTTCCGGATCGCGCTCAGCCCAGCGCGCCAGCAGGAGCATGTGGTCGACCGGGTGCAGCGGATCGAGGAGCATCGCCGCCGAGACATTGAGAAAGAGGGGGTCCGACTCCGGCAACCCGGACGCGGCGGCCATCGCGATACGCCGGCAGATCCAGTCGATTTCCTTGGTGACGCCACGACGGTGCGCGAGAGCGAACACGTCCTCGACACCGTCGGCCGGGTCTCTCAGGCCGGGGAGGCGGGCCAGCGCCTCCCATCCGATCGCGCGGTGATCGCTCAGCAGCATGATCGGCTGGAACACGGTCTGGATGACACGGCGTTTGCTGAGAATCGCGTCGAGCATCGCGCCCGCGTCGCCGCCACCCTGGATGAGGCTCGGGGCCGAACGATCGCCTGCCACGACGACGCGATCGCGCCCGTCCTTCTTCGCCTTCGAGAGCGCCTCGTCCGCCGCGAGCCACAGGGCATGCACGCCACCGCCACCCGCCGACACGCCGGCGCTGATGCGAGCCTTGCCGTGCGGCAGCGCGACGCCGTGAAGCGAAACGCGCATGCGCTCGGCGATCGCCACCGCCTCGGCCTCGGTTGTTGCATCCATGATCGACACAAACTCGTCGCCGCCGATGCGCAGCAGCTGATCGCCCGCCCGAAGTTGCGCTCGCAGCGTGCGGGCCACCTCGATGAGCAGCATATCGCCGGCCTCGTGGCCGAACTCGTCGTTGATTGGCTTGAGGTGGTCGACGTCGATGGCGATGACCGCCGTCGCGCCGTTCAACTCGCCGAGACGCTCCTCGAAGGCGCGGCGGTTGCCCACTTTCGTCAGCGGGTCGGTGGTGGCATGCAGTGCCTTCTCCTCGAAGAGGCCGGCACGAGCGACGGCCACCGCGGCCTCATCGGCGATCGCCTGGACCACAGTGAGGTCGTCGACGTTCCAACCACCGCGGCGCGCGTGGGAGATGAGCACGAGCACGCCGATGACGCGTCCGCCGTCCGCGCGCAGCGGGGCGGCGAGAACGCTTCGCGAGCGCTTCCCACTGCCAAGATTTTCGAGCTCGGTGATGCGCGAACTCCGGCATCGCCGCGTAGGCATTCCTGATCTCGCGTGGGGTTCGGAGCAGGCACGGCTCGCCCGTCGAGTACACGCGGCCGATGACGCCGTCACCGGGAGCCATCATCGTCGCCGGTTCGGGCGCAGGCGCGACGCCGTCGGGTCCGAGGATCACCGGGAGCGTGGTCAGACCACCGGCAGAGGTGTCGAAAAGGAGAATTCGCCCCCACGTCGCCTCCGGGTAGGTCTCGTGGCAGCCGGTGAGCACCGCGGCGGACACTCCGCGTGAATCGGTGGTGAGCCCGAGTCGCCGCGCCACGTCGGCGACGGCCCGGAGCCTTCGTGTCTGCGACTCATAGCGACGATCCGTCAGTGACCAGTTCGCATACGCGAGCACGACAAGCCCGACGACAAGGGCGCCGACCTGGACCAACTCTTTCAGGCCGTAGGTCGCGAACAAGCCGCCCCACCACCAGACAGCGGTCATGCCCGCGCCCGCTGCAAGCAGGATGGTGATGAGCGCCGGAGGGCGACCCGCCGGGTCGACGGTGAGCAGTACCGCGACGAAACCGAGAACGATGAGCGGCACCGGGTGGCTCAACCGCGAGGCGGAGAGCCCGAGGATCAGGGTGCACAACCCCACGCTCGTCAATCCCTGCACCAGCGTCACAACCGCGAGGCTGACGCGAGACGCCCGACGCAACCGAATCGTGATCTCGAGCATCACGGCCGCGACGACCACGAACTCGATCTCGACGAACATGAAGCGCGGGGGGAGCGAGGAATCGACCAGTTGCCAGCTGGTGATACCGAGCAGCACCCCTGTCGCGAATATCGGCAGCCAGCGCCGCGCGGCGCTCTCGTTGTGCATGAACCCTCTCGATCGAAGAGCGTAGTTGGCCCGGCGCCGCCGGAGAGGGACGTGACAGGGTTGTGTCCGGTTCCTCAGAGGTCAGGGGTTTTGGACGGATAACGACCCGTTCAGCGCTTCGCCGATCACCTGCTTGCCGTTCTTGGGCGAGAGGACCAGCTGGACCGTGCCGGCAGAACCGGCGTTGAAGAACAGCTGCACCGGGGCGCTCGACTGGCTCGTCAATTCCCCGCCGCAGACGGTCCACGACCCGTTGCCACCGGTGAACGGCTCCGTGTCGACGTTCTGAAAGATGGCCTCAACCGGGGTGAGCGGTCCCGACACGAGCGCGCCGACGCACAACTGGCCGATCACGGGGTCGCCGACATTGTCCAGCGACACATCGATCTCGAGGCGCTTGCCGGCGGTTGCCGTGGTGGGCAGTGCTCCGCTGATGTCCGCCATCGCGGGCCCGGCCGTCGCGAAGAGCGGCGTGATGACGCCGAGAAAGAGACCGAGGAGGACTGCGCCGACGATGACCAGGAACACGATCCGGGGGTTGTTCTGGAACCAGCGCTTGATGGCTGCGAACACGCGGATCAGATCGTCGCCGGCGGGTGATATTCGCCGAACACGGAGCGGAGCGCCCCGCAGATCTCGCCGAGCGTCGCCTCGAGGCGGACCGCGTCGAGGATCCGCGGCATCAGCGGTTGATCGGATGTCGCGGCTTGCCGGACTCGCTCAAGTGCCGCGTCGACGGCGCCGGCGTCGCGCCGCGTGCGGTGGCCGGCGAGGCGCGCTGCCTGCTCCGCCATCACGCGGTCGTCGGGCCGGAACAGCAGCGGCGCACCGCCCTCTTCCGTTTCGGTGTGACGGTTGACCCCGACGATCACCTTGTCACCAACCGCAATCGCACGTTCGGTTCTGTACGCCTCGTCCTGAATGTGTTGCTGCATCCATCCCGTCTCGATGCACGCCACCGCGCCGCCGAGACGGTCGACCTCATCGAGCAAAGCGCCGGCCTGGCGCTCGAGCTCGTCGGTGAGCCATTCCACGTAGTACGAGCCGCCGAGTGGGTCGACGGTGTTGGTGACACCCGTCTCCTCGGCGAGGATCTGTTGCGTGCGCACCGCGATGCGTTGCGCCTTCTCAGTGGGGATGGAGAGCGCCTCGTCGTAGCACGAGAGCGCGAGCGATTGCACACCGCCGAGGACTGCGGCGAGCGCCTCGACTGCGGCGCGGACGATGTTGTTCTCGGGCTGCTGCGCGGTGAGCGTCGACCCACCTGTCTGCGTATGCGTGCGCAACATCAGTGAGCGTGGATCGCGTGCGCCGAAACGCTCGGCCATGATGCGCGACCACATGCGGCGCAACGCTCGGTACTTCGCGATCTCCTCGAAGAAGTCGATGTGTGTGTTGAAGATCCACGAGAGCTTGGGGCCGAAGTCATCAACGCCCACACCGCGCTCAATCGATGCCTGCACGTATGCGCATGCGTTGGCCAGCGCGAACGCCATCTCCTGTGCCGCGGTGCTGCCCGCCTCGCGGATGTGATATCCGGACAGCGATATCGGGTTGAACTGCGGCGTGTGCACCGTGCACCAGGCGATGAGATCCGCTGCGAGGCGCAACGACGGACGCGGTGGATAGATGAACGTTCCCCGAGCGATGTATTCCTTCAGCACATCGTTCTGCACCGTTCCCATGATCGACGCGGCGTCCTGGCCCTGGCGCTCCGCTGCGACGACGTACATCGCCACGAGCACAGGCGCCGGCGCGTTGATCGTCATCGACGTGCTCACCGCATTGAGCGGAATGCTCTCGAAGAGATCCTCCATGTCGCGCACGGAATCGATGGCGACGCCAACCTGACCCACCTCGCCGGCGCTTCGCGCATCGTCGCTGTCGAGCCCCATCTGTGTGGGCAGATCGAAGGCGACGGAGAGCCCGGTCTGACCCTGAGCGAGCAGGTAGCGGAACCGCGCGTTGGCGTCGGCGGCGGTGCCATATCCCGCGTACTGCCGGATGCTCCAGAGGCGGCCTCGGTACATCGTCGGCTGGATGCCACGCGTGAACGGCGCCACCCCGGGAAATCCCTCGTCGCGCAGCGCGTCGTGATTGTTGAGGTCGGCCTGCGTGTAGAGCGGCGCGACCGGGATGCCACTTCCGGTCTCGAACGGATCCTTTCGTTCACCGCGCGCTCGGGCCGGTTCGAGACGCTCGTCCTGCCACTCCACGAGCGCCTGGACGAAGTCCGGTTCTCCTTCCTCCACCGTCACGGACGACGACTCATCCTGCTCGGTGACCATGACCGCAGCATAACTTTGTGTCACGAGCGCGCGAACTCGCGAACGATCTCGAAAACCTGTGCAACACTCCCGGCGATGGCCCTCCCGGTGAATACGTTGCTCGTCGAGGACTCGGCCGCGGGCCTCGCCGCGGGCGGTTGGCGATACACGCAACGACAGCTCTACTACGCCACGTGCGCTCGCGCGGAGATCACTCCGTCAAACACGGCCGCCAACGGCGAGATCGGCCTCGGCGTGCTGATGATCCTCATCGGACTGATCCTTATTGGCATCAAGGTGCTGTTCGCGTTGTTCGTGACCCTGGGCCTCGCGCTGATCCTCGCCGGGGTCCTTGGCCGGATCCGCCGTCCACCGTTGACAGGACGGGTGCTGGCCCTGTCCTTCGACGAGTTTCGATCCCGGTTCGGGACGATCAACGTGGACGGCTTGATCCCGCCGGACGCCGACCCTGTCGATACCACTCCTGGCCCCGTCGACGGTGCCGTGCCGCTGACCATCGTCACCGACACACGCGACACGGCGGCCATGATCCTGGCCAATGCAGCGCGCGCGGAGCTCGCCGCCATGCACGTCGTCGTGGCGAGTGACGGACCGCTGCCGTCGGCCGGAACGCGAGTCGTTCTGATCCACGACGCGTCTCCGCGGGGATGCGCGCTCGTGCTGGACCTCCGCGACTCGGGCCTCGAAGTCATCGACGGCGGGCTCCGCCCCCGCGAGGTCGACGGGCCGGCGCATCAGGTCATCGAGGGTGCGCCGGCGCGCCTGCCCCGCGACCTGAGCACGATGCTGGAGCCGAGCGAGGTCGACTGGCTGCTCAGCGGCCGGCGTGTCGAGATGGCAACCCTGTCTCCAGAAGTCGCGATGGATCACGTACGCGCAGCAACCCTGAGCTGGGCCGAGCCGCTTGCGGGCGATGCCCCGCTGCCGGCTCACTGAGGAGATCCGGGGACGGGTCCGCGGCACTCGATCAGTCGCGCTGCTCCGCGTCTCGTGCGCCGACGAGGATCGACATGTTGCCCATCGGATGCTTGTTCTCGCGCATCAACTGGTGCGCCAGGCCAACCTCATCGAACCTGAAGGTTTTCGACAGGCAGGGGTCCACCTCGCCGCGCGTGATCATCGCGTTGTATGCCGCGGACTCTTCGTCGTTGGCGAAATGCGAGCCCTGAAGGCGTTTCTGCCGCATCCAGAGGTAGCGCAGGTCCACGGCGGCGTGATACCCGGTCGTCCCCGCGCAGATCACCACCATGCCACCGTTGTCGCACACGAACATCGATGTGGGAATGGTCTCCTCGCCTGGATGCTCGAAGACGATGCGCGGATTACGGCGCTCGCCCAGCACCGTCCAGAGCGCTTTACCGAAAGCCCGCGCACCGTCACTCCATGTAGCGAAGGCAGCGTCGTCGCGCCAGTCAGGCATGACTCCCCAGTGCGAGAAGTCCCGCCGGTCGATGTAGCCCCGCGCTCCGAGCTCGATGCAGTATCGGCCCCGCTCCGGGCCTGATGTCACCGCAATCGGGATCGCACCTTTTGCCTTGACGATCTGGATCGCCTGCGATCCCAGCCCGCCCGAGCCACCCCAGATGAGCACGACATCGTTTTCCCGCACTGTGTGCGGATGCCAGGAGCAGAGCATTCGATACGCGGTTGCGCCGACCAGCGTGCACGCCGCCGCCGCCGCCCAGCCGAGGTGGGGCGACTTCGGCAGCAACTGATGCGCCTGCACGAGCGTGTACTGCGCGAAGCTTCCCCAGTTGGTCTCATATCCCCAGATCCGCGCGCTCGGCGCGATGATCGGGTCGCCTCCGGCGGTGATCCACGGGTCGGACGCATCCCAGACCCCACAATGCGCCACCACGTGGTCACCGACATGAACGCTGTCGACGCCCTCACCAACGGCCCAGACGATTCCTGACGCGTCGCTGCCGCCGATGTGGAAGTTCTCCTGCTCGCCCGCCTTGCGGCGCGTCGCGATGACGTCCACCGGCCGGCCGAGCGCGGCCCACACGTTGTTGTAGTTCACGCCGGCCGCCATCACGTAGACCAACGCCTGTCCCGGCCCGGGACGCGGAGTCGGCACGGTCTCGACTGCGAACGCGGTCTGCGGATCCCCGTACCGCTCCGGCCGGATCAGATGCGCATGCATCCGTTCCGGGATGACGCCCATCCGCGGCATCACGCCGACGTCGGTCAGATCCTGGCTGGCCATGGGCCTTCGGACGATACACGGCGCGACTGCGCCGGGTGAATTGGTCCACACCGTATCGCTACACTCAGCGACGCTCTCGGGACGGCAGTACGGGGAGGATCCAGCCGGTGACATGTGACCACTGCGGCAAGCAGGTTCCGGCTGCCGTCTTCTGCACCAACTGCGGCGCGCATCAGGGCCTGTCTGACCACGGCATCGCTGCACAGGAGCGCCCCCAGCACTTCGCCGCACACCCGGGCGAGCACGTCGCGCAACCGTCGATCTTCACGACACTCTTCCCGCACCTCGGGCACAGGAAGCTCAATGAGTTCCGGTGGGCGCTGCTCCTGGGATTCACGCTCGTCGTCGTGCTTGTCTCGACGGAACTGCTCATTCCCGCGCTTCTCGTGTCGATCCTGCTGGTGCCGACGCTCTACGTCGTCTACCTCTACGAGGCGCAGGTGTATCGCAATGAACCGGCGCTGGTGCTCGGGTTGACGCTTGTCGGCGGGATCGTGCTCGGTGCGGTGGTCTCGATCATTTCCTCGCGCGTCATCGGCGGCAGCCTGGGAGCAACCGGCGTGCCGTACTTCGCGGAGGACGTCGTGCTGCCGGTCATCCAGCTCGTCGTGATGTCGATCCCGGCGCTGCTGCTGCGCACCCGGCCACAGTTCGGAGCGACGATCGACGGCCTCGTGTTCGGGGTGACCACCGGGGTGGGTTTCGCTCTGGCGGAAGGAGTGGTCGGCTACTGGAGCGTCTTCCAGTACCCGCCGAACCACCCCGATCCATCGTTCTGGATCTACCCGATCACGACGCTTGCGCTGCTCATTCCCGCCCTGTACGGCAGCACGGCAGGGGCGATCACCGCAACGCTGTGGCGGCCATCGCGCACAGGCAGTGGCCGTTGGGTGTCGTTTTTCGGCGTCCCGATTGTCGTGCTCGCTGTCATCGCCTTCTTCGGCGGCGGTCAGATCCTGGGCGACCGCGGCGTGGGACAGCTGATCGTCCTGCTGTACCAGGCGGCATTGATCGTTCTCGTGGTCCTGTACATCCGCCATCTCGTCCATCACTCGCTGATGGAGGAGGGGCAGGACATGGATGTGCGTCCGATCGTGTGCCCGCACTGCCATCACCACGTGATGGCGGCCGGGTTCTGCCCAAGCTGCGGAGCAGCGCTCGACGCATCGCCACGCCGCGAGACAGGTGCGCTCCCGGCGGGCGCGCCGGCGACCGGACAGCGCGTAGATGGCGGTCACATGCGCCCATTGCGGCACGGTCAACGCTGACGGGAACACGATCTGTAGCTCGTGCGGGATGCCGCTCGGTCCTGTCCCCGCAGAAGCGGCGGCAACCGCATCGGATGCTCCAGGAGCACCGCCCGATCTTCCCGGCGTTGCGCTGCCGAATCTCAACGAACCGATTGCCGTGCCCACGACCAGCGGCGCCTCGCTCACGTCTTCGTCGGACCCGACGAACTTTCTGCCGCCGGGTTATTCGCCCGGCGCGAGCCCGTATCTCGCGAAGCCGGCGTACGGGGCCGCACCGCCGCATCGCACCGGACGATTCAGTGTCATCGCGATCGTCGGGATCATCAGCATTGTGTTCGGTGGCGCCGGGGCGGTCGAAGCGGCGTTGCGAACCAGTGGGTCGTCGTCGGTCAGCACTTTGCCACCGGCGAATGTGCCGACCAGTACACCCGCCGGCCCGCCGTCGCAGGCGTCGTCCACCGGGCTGACGACCACACCGTTCGCGACGGTATACGTGCCGCCTGGCTTCTCGATCAACGACCAGGCGTCTGACTACATCGTTCTCACGCCGAACAACAACGACATCGAGGCAGTGGGCCTGCAGAGCGAGCCGTTGACCGTCACGACCACCAACGCGGAACTCGACCAGGACCTGCTCGCGGGCGACCAGCAGAGCGACGATCCCACCGCGAAGTTCTGCTCCACCGCCGCACCAACGCACGCCACGTTGGTGGGCTCAGGTGGATATATCAACGCCGACGTGATCACCATTTGCGAGAACGTCACGCCATCGAGCGGCCCCAAGTTCGCGGCCGTCGATGGATTCGTCGATGCGGTGGCCATGACGTCGAGCGGCAGCTACGAGGCGATCTGGGTTGAGATCTTCGCGGACGCCACCGACTATCAGTCGTTCTCCGACAGCCTCCCGAGCGAGTTGTTCACGTCGTCCACGTTCAAGGACGCTGCACCCCTCGCTTCCTCGGCCGCTACCTAGGCATCCGTGCGATAGCGCCACACGGAAGGGAAGGCGATCGCCGCCGCGCCGAGCCCGACAAGACACAGCGCGCCGCCGGTGACGATCGCCACCTCGGCTCCGAATGCGTTGGCCACGACACCCGTCTCCACGTCGCCGAGGTTCGGGCCACCGGTGACCACCATGAAGTACAGCGATGTGAGCCGTCCGCGTAATTCGTCGGGAGCGATCCGCTGCATGATCGTCGTGCGGCACACGGCACTGAAGCTGTCGGCACCACCGGCGACGGCGAGGAGCAGCAGCGCGACCCAGAGCGTCTTCGCGAAACCGAAGGCGATGATGACCAGTCCCCAGGCCACGATCGCGACGACGATGATGCGGCCGAGACGCCTGGACCGAGCCACAGCGCCGCTGGCGAGCGCAGCGATGACCGCCCCGAAACCGGGGGCCGCGTAGAGGAGGCCAAGACCCTGCGCGCCCGCATGGAACGTCGTGGCGGCAAGCACCGGGAAGACTGCGCGCGGGAGGCCGAAGATCATGGCCGCGAGGTCCATCGCGAAGCCGCCGAGGATCACCGGCTGCCGGCGCGCGAAGCTCAGGCCACGCAGGATCGCCGCCACCGGACGCTCGCGCTCGGAGGACGAGCGTCCCTGCGGCGGCAGGAGTGCGACCGCGATCAGCGCCGCGCTGAACGTGACGACGTCGACCGAATACGCAGCCGGAAGGCCGAGATGCGCGATGACCAGGCCGCCGATCGCGGGCCCTGCGACGAGCGTCGTCTGGAACAGGGCGATATTGAGCGAGAGCGCCCCGGCCAGCCGGTCGACGCCGACGAGGTTCGGGATGATCGCCGTACGAGTCGGGCGCGTCGACAGCGCCCACGAGAGCCGCCAGCGCCACGATGGCGTAGATGACGAGCAGCGGGGGACGGCCGCTGAATGCTCCGAGCGCGAGCAATCCTGAGCACGCGGCAAGGCCAGTTGCGTCACGAGGAGCACGCGACGCCGGTCGAACCGATCGGCGATGGCGCCGCCACCCAGCGATCCGCAGATGAGCGGCACCGCCTGGACGATGCCGAGCAAGTCCGACATCGAGAGCGGAACGGGTCAGCGAGTACACCTGGAAGGGCACTGCGACGAGCGTGATCTGGCGTCCGATCAGTGAGATGAGCTGGCCGAACCAGAGCCTGCGGAACGGTTTCGAGTCGCGAAGCGAACGCGCGTCGACCGCAAGGAGGCGAAACGCGCGGCTCGCCATCGGGCGGCGTTCCGCGGCCGTCGTGAGCCCACCCTCAGGGACGACGCCAGGTTCGGTCAGCCCTGGCTCCGGCGTCAGTTCGTCTGACATACCGAGCCTGGTGGGGGAAGGACCAACCGTGTCAGGTACGCGGCTTCATCGGCGTCGGCGCAGGTACTCTTGCCGAAGGACACGTGGCCGTCTCCGTCGCGAGTCAGGAGCACCGATCCGGGGAAGTACGGGAGTGCCCCGAGTGCCCAGGCATACGGTGTCGCCGGGTCACCCGTCGCGCCCACCAGCAGCAGCGGCACGGTGTCGACTGTGTGGAACGTGCGAGCCGGGGGCTGGAACGGCCAGTACGCGCAGACAAGCAGCCCCCACACGACGTCGGCGCCGAAGACCGGGTCGATGGCGTTCATGCGCTGCGCCTCGCTCACGTATGTCGAGAGTGCTGTTGGTACCGCGTTGTCGCCGCACGCGATAGAGACGTTCGCCTCGGAGACGGGCGAGTATGTACCGTTGGCGGCGCGGCCGACGTAGTCATCAGCCGAGCCGAGGAGCAGTCCGGCATTGCCGTGCAACGCCTGGATCAGCGCGTCGGCGAGGGCGAGGTCGAGGTCCCTGTCCTCGGCAGGCTCGTACAGGTAGGTGAGGATGCCGGTCATCGCCTCGCCGCGTGTGAGCGCCCTGCCGTTGACCCGCAGCGGATCGCTCGCTGCTCTCGAGAGCACCTGAGCGATCGCCGCCTCGGGCGAACCCGTGAAACCGCAACCGTGCGCGCATCGGGATTCGAAGTCGTTGAGGTCGCCTTCGAACGCGGTCGCCTGGTCCTCGCTCTCCGTGAGCAGCGGCAACGAAGGATTCTCGACACCGTCCAGCACCATGGCGCGCACGTTCTGCGGGTAGAGCGACGCGTAGATCTCGCCGAGATATGTGCCGTAGCTCAGACCCAGGTAGGTCAACTTCTGCCCGCCGAGCGCGCGTCGCAACTCCTCCATGTCGCGCGCCACGTATTGCGTCCCGAGGAACAGCAGGGTTCGCCCGCTGCTGGCGAGGCAACCGGCTGCGAACTGTTGTGAGTCCGCAATGATCGCCTCCTCGTTGGCTGCGGAGGTGTCGAGCGGGTCGAGCGCGAAGTACGCGTCGAGGTCTGCCGGCGGCAGGCATCGTGCCGGTTCGCTGCGCCCGGTCCCGCGCGGATCGAAGGAGACAATGTTGTACGTGGCGCGCAGGGTCGCGAACCGGCTTGCCACCTCCTCGATGTAGTCGATACCGGACTCGCCCGGGCCGCCGGGATTCACGACGATCGAGCCTGCGGGATGCGCCGTGAACGCCGGCAATCTCGCGACAGCGATCGCGATCGTGGTGCCTGCCGGATCGGCGTAGTCGAGTGGGACGGTCATCGTCGCGCATTGCATCCCGGGACTCCCGGCACAGGATGTGAAGTCCAGCGGTGCCACATTCGGAAGGGTGAGTGGTGGTGGCGCTGGGAGCGCGAGCGCCGACAGGGTCGGTGCAACTGTGGGAATCGGCGTAGGCGTGAGCGTCGACGCGGGATGCGGCGTTGCGCTGCATCCGCTCATGACAGCGAGCGCCGTGCCGGCGGCGAGCCCGGTCCACAATCTGGAGCGCACCAGGGCAACGCTATCCTGTCCGCCGATGCCTGCGAACTCTCGCCTCTGACATTCTCTTCGCGCCGTGAACGCGCGAGACACCTGGAACCCCGCGCAGTACGAGCGATTTCGCTCGGAGCGTGAGCAGCCGTTCCACGACCTCGTCGCGCTGATCAAGCGACGCCCGGCGGCGCGCGTCATCGATCTCGGGTGCGGGACCGGACTCCTCACGCAAGCCCTGCATCGCGAACTCTCGGCCAGGGAGACGATTGGCGTCGACTCATCCGAGGCGATGCTCGAGCGGGCGCGCGCGCTCGAAGGCGAAGGATTGAGGTTCGAGCGCGGCGATATCGGCGATCTGCAGCAGATGGCACCGTTCGATGTCGTCTTCTCCAACGCCGCCCTGCAATGGGTCGGCGATCATCACACGCTCTTTGCGCAACTGGCGGAGATGCTTGTTCCTGGTGGTGAGCTTGCCGTGCAGGTGCCGGCCAATTTCGACCACGTCTCACACACGCTCGCAGCCGACATCGCGACGGAGCAGCCCTTTGCGGCTGCCATGCGCGGCTATGCGAGGACATTCTCGGTGCTGCCGCCGGAGGAATACGCGGCGATGCTGTATGGACTGGGCTTCGTCGCGCAGTCCGTCCGGCTGCAAGTGTATGGGCACGTCCTCGAGTCGCCGGATGCGGTGGTGGAGTGGGTGCGCGGCACACTGCTGACGGATTACGAGGCGCGCATGCCTGATGCGATGTACGAGGAGTTCGTTGAGCGTTATCGCGAGCGACTCAACGCTGCGCTCGGTCATCAGCGCCCGTATTTCTACCCGTTCAAACGGATCCTGCTGTGGGGTCGCACCGCGGAATGATGGAGATCAAGCGCCTCGACCTCGGGCATCTTTTCATCGCGAAGGAGCAGTGGCCGGTGCACGGCTACGTCATCCTCCACGACGAGCTCGGCGTCGTGCTCGTCGACACGGGATGCGGTGGACCAGATGAGGTGCTCCGCTATTTCGAGGTGGTGAACCGCACGGTTGCGGACGCACTCGCCGATCACGGTCTCTCGCCCGTCGACGTGACGATGGTCATCAACACGCATCTCCACTTCGACCACTGCGGGCAGAATCCTGCATTCGCCCACGCGCCGCTGATGGTGCAGCGTGCGGAGCACGAACGGATGCTCACCGATCGCGACGAGGTGAGCGACTGGATCGAGGCGTCCGGCATGCGATTCGAGTTGCTCGACGGGGAGACGCAGTTGGCCGCCGATCTCCGGATCGTGACCTCACCAGGCCATACGTCGGGTCACCAGTCGGTGGTCGCCACGACAGATGCCGGCACCGAGTTGTTCATCGGTGACGCCGCGTACACCCGGGTGGTCTGGGAGCACGCCGGCGCCAAGCGGTTGCCGGACGGACAGGCAGCCGATCTCGAGACGTGGCGGGCGACGCTGGCCGGTCTCAAGGAACTCGATCCGGCGCGAATCCATTTCTGCCACGACCATTAGGAGGCGCTAATCGCGCCGGGAGGCGCTACTCGCCGGGAGGCGCTACTCCGCGCCGGGAGGCGTTCTCGCGCCGGGCGCCGTCAGGCGTCAGGGTCGGCCGGAGCTCACTCAGGAGACGGCGTTGACGATCTCGGGCCGCAGGCCCGGGAAGGACGCGAGGTACTCGCGGCGGTCCTTCTTGAGCTTTTCGACGAGGGCGCGGTACTCGTCAATCCGGCCCTGCCGCTCGTAGAGCTTGCGGGGCTGGAGGATCTCGGGATCGTCGATACCCGGAAGCGACGACGCGACCTCGTAGCCGAAGTCGGGATCCCGCTCCCACTCGATCGTCCCTTCCGAGATCGCCTTCACCATGGCGCTCGAGTACGGGATCGTCACCTTCTTGCCCCGCTCGTCGTCGTCCGTGCCGCCCACACGCCCGGTGTTGAGCAGATAGACCTGGAAATTGCTGCTGTCCATCAGTTCCAGGAAGCGGTTGCCCTGCTGCTCGTGGCGCAACGGGAAGAAGGGATTCGTTCCCGGGACGCGGAGGAATTTGCCGGCTTCCTCGGCGCCGCCCGCAGATGTGCCGCGCGTCTCGCCGAGCATGAAGTACAGCGCTGCCTGCTCACGATTGAGCCGCGCGATGCCAGGGATCAGGTTGTCGTTGCGGTTGAGGATCAGGAAGTGATCGACCGACTTGACCTCGCGCGCGTCCTTGTGCCATCCAAGTGCGTCCATGCGAAAGACCGCACGGCCGTTGGGCGTATAGGAGGTGTCGAAGAAGTCGACCACGCCGGCATCGTTCTGCGAGACGTTCTCGAGATACGCCTCGGGCTTGCACACGGCGGCATGAATCGTCGGTTCGAAGCGCGGGTCGAGTGCGAACGTCTTCGCAAAACACCCGTTCTCTGTGGCCACGATCTTGCCCCCGGGGTAGAGCGCGACGAAGTCGTCCTGCACAGGTTTGCTGTCGTTCTGGCGAGTAAATGTCGTGGTTGTCTTACCGGTGCCTGACAGGCCGATGATGAGCAGTGCCTGCTCCCCGCGATCGGTGGGGACGACCTTGCATCCGGCATGCAGCGAGAGCCCACCCTCGTCGTAGGTGAGCTTGTTCCACATGCGCAGGCCGCCCTTCTTCGACTCACCGAAGTAGTCGCTGTTCAGCACGCGGGTCACGCCCGCGACCAGATCGACGGCGATGATCCGGTCGCTGGGATAGCCGGGAGCATCGAGATTCGGCGTGTAGATCACCGTCAGCACCGGCTTGAAATCAGGCCCCGGATTCTCGGCGTCGAAATACAGCCAGCGCTGCATGCCGGCGATGTTCGCGTTGGCGGCTTCGATGAACAGGCGGGCCGCGACGCGTCGCTCGGGATCGTTGCCGATATACCCGTCGATGACCACCATGTCCTGGTCTTTGATGTACGCATCCTGGCGTTCCGCGATCTTGGCGCCGTCTGCCCGGCTGATCGTCTGGTCCGAGTGTTCCTCAGGATGGTCGGTCACCACGTAGGTGCTTGCTTTGCTTCTCGAGACCACCTTGGTCTGCACGTTGTAGTTGTCATATTCGGAGTGCCGCGCGTTGGGCATTCGCGCCGTCATTTCGCGGAGTTCCGCGGGCGACGGGTTCCAGCGGATGCTGCGAGCCTCAGGAAGGGCACCCGCGCGGGTCTTGATGACGTCAGTCATGACTTCTCCAATATCCCTGGGCGCGATCCCTCCATACGACCTCGATCGTCGTGCCAGGTAGGCTTCTCCGGACGTCGCGAGCATAGCAAAGGGTATTGACAGGTGGATCGCAGCGACGCCCCGTGACCGTCATGGTTGTAGGCTGTTGCCGATGACGCAGACAGCTCCGGCGCCGATCGCCGAGGCAACGACACTCCGAGAGAAGGCCTGGGTCTTCTTCAACGGCGAAGTTGTTCGTTATGCGGACGCCAAGGTCGGTCTGCTCACGCATGGCTTGAACTACGGAACCGGCGTTTTCGAAGGTATTCGCGCGTACTGGAACGCCGAGCGTGAACAGCTCTTCGCGTTGAGCCTCCCCGAGCACTTCGAACGCATGCACCAGAACACTCGCGCCCTCCAGATGTCGATCCCGTGGAGTGTCGACGAGCTGGTCGCGATCACGATCGACCTGCTGCGCCGGAACGAGTACCGCGAAGACACATACGTCCGCCCGCTCTCCTTCAAATCGGCCGAGATCATTGGAGTGAAGCTGCACGACGTTGCGGACAGCTTTGCCATCGTCACAGCGCCGATGGGCCTCTACGTCGGCAACGGGGGCATCCGCTGCATGGTGTCGTCGTGGCGCCGCATCGACGATTCGATGGCACCTGTGCGGACCAAATGCACCGGCTTGTACGTCAACTCCGCACTCGCGAAAAGCGAGGCCCTGCAAAACGGATTCGACGAGGCGATCATGCTCTCCGCTGACGGTCACGTCTGCGAAGGCAGCGCCGAGAACATCTTCATCGTCCGCAAGGGCGAGATCATCACGCCACCTCCCTCGGACAACATCCTCGAAGGGATCACGCGGGCAAAGGTGATGCACCTGGTGCGCGAGGAGCTTGGCATCGAGGTGCGCGAGCGCTCGATCGATCGTTCCGAGTTGTACGTCGCCGATGAGGTCTTCCTGGTCGGAACCGGTGCGCAGGTCGCGCCGGTCATCGAGGTCGACCGAAGGCGCGTCGGTGACGGCGAGCCCGGGCCGCTGACCAACAGGGTTCAGGACACCTACCTGAAGGTCGTGACCGGCCGCGATCCCAAATACGCCGCCTGGCTCACGCCGATCTACTGACCGGGACGATTCTCCGCCCTACGACCCGCTGACCCTGGCCGCGCAGGCAGCACAGGTGCCGTAGAAGTCCAGCGCCGCGTGGTCGAGCGCGAAGCCATAGCCGCCGCGCACCGCGTCGATCAACTGATTCACCGCCGTGTCGTCGATCTCGGTGGTCGATCCGCAGATCCGGCAGACCAGATGGTGGTGATGGTTGTCGGCGCAGGACGTATAGACGTGGACGTGGCCTTCGGCCTCGAACCGCTGCGCGAGGCCGTTCTCCACGAGGAAATCAAGGGTCCGGAACACGGTGGCGCGACCGAGGAGGGGATGCTCGACCCGCAGCGACTCATAGAGTTCCTGGGCGCTGACGGTGTGCCGCATGCGCGCGAGCGCACTCGCCACGATCATCCGCTGCAGGGTCAGCCGGTGTCCCTGGGCCGCGAGACGGTCCTTGACGGTCGTCGGAGCTGCTGTGGCCACGGTCAGGCCGCCCGCCGGAGCCAGCGTTCGGGGTGGTGCAGCTCATCGAGCGTCGGCATCATCTCCGCGGATTCCCAAACCCGGTTCAAGACGGTGAGCCCGGATCGGTCAAAGACAGCCACCGCGAACTGCTCACCGATCTCGTACTGCCGCATTTTCATCTCGAGCCCGGTGATCGTCAGGATGAGCCGCTCGATGGGTCCGCGCTGACGCCGGCGCTGCTGCATCGCCGCCTCCAGCCGCTCGGACCCGCGGATCGCGGAACGTCCGGCGCGGTGCATCAGGAAGTTGCTGTATCCCTCGAGCACGCTCATCACCGACTGGACCTGGCGGATCGTGTGCACCTGGCTGCGCATCGTGTCGGGGAGCTTGCGAACCATCTGCCGCGAGGGCAGGAGCGTCTCGCCGTCTGCGGAGAGGGCGTCGAGCATGAGGCCGCGCATCATGCTTTCGAGGTGGGGTCCGAGCCACGGGTGCACCTCGAACTGCCAGGCGTGGGTCAGCTCGTGGAGGATCAGCCAGGGCCGGAGGTCGGTATCGCCGAGCGAGAGATCACGCTCGATCCCCGCGATGTTCGGTTCGACGAGATAGAGCGCACTCTCCTGGTGCCCGGTGCCCGCGACTTCCTCGAGGGTCAGGACGGGGTCGTACTGCCCGAGCACCCGCCTCGACATCAGGCCGAACAGCTCGCCGACGTAGCGGTCGAGCACCCGGCGGCTCATGGCCGTCGCCCGCGATTCCGGCACGGTTGCGCGGATCCGCTCGACCGGAGCGAGGAGGCGCTGCACCATCCCGAGGTTGGCGTCGATGAAGCCGACCCGATCCAGGGCGACGAAGCGCGGATAACCGGTCAAAGGCACCTGGGTGATCTCGGTCATCATCGGTGCCACGCGCGCGGCCATCTCGGTATACGCCGCCTCGAGCGCTTCCGCGTTGAACAGCGAGCGGCCTGTCGCATCTCCCGTTCGGGCAACCGCGATGCGGCGCACGTCCTCCCAGTCGACCAGGCGACGGGGTGCCTGCACTTGCGGCCGGAGCAGGACCCGGGCGGACAGGATGGCGCCGGCACCCACCGCACCCACGGCGAGCGTGCGGCGGACCTTGTCTCCTCGGCTGGCGGAACTCATGACTCGATCATACGGGTGGATCCCCGCCCGGCCCGAATCTACATCGAGGATCCGGACCGCCCGTCGATGTACACCGGATGCTCGGGAGGCTTGCCCTCCAGCCAGTAGGCGTCGATGCGCTCGTCCGTCCAGCCGCGCTCCCGAAGGAACGGCTCGTCGAGGATCTGCCGGCCGGTGAGCGACGGTGGCTCGGTGCCGACGATCTCCATCATCGCGTCGCAGAGGATCTCGGGCGACCGCCACTGGCTCCTGTCGCCGAGGCCCCAGTTGATGCTCGCGAGGCTCTCGATGATCGTCACCGGCCACAGCGAATTGCTGGCGATGCCGTCGGACGCGTGCTCCGCGGCGATGCCGATGGCGAGCCGGGTCATGCCCATCTTGGTGGTCATGTACAACACATGACCGGGGCTCGGCTGCGCGCTGATCGGCGGCGAGCAGTTGATGACGTGTCCCCAGTGGTTCGCGATCATGTGTGGCAGCGCGTAGTAGGCGCAGAGATATGCCGCGCGAACGTTGATCTCCCACATGAGGTCGTAGCGCTTGGGGGGCGTCTGCAGGATCGGCTGCCACCACAGCGCGCCGGCGTTGTTGATGAGAATGTCCAGGCGGCCGAAGCGTTCGATGGTGGCGTCCACCATCGCTTTGACCTCGTCCTCGTGGCGCACATCCACGCGCACCGCGAGCGCGGATCCGCCTGCGGCCTCGACCTCCGCGGCGACGGTGTGGATGCTGCCGGGCAACTTGTCGGTGCCGCTCTCGGACTTGCCGGTGATGACGACCGCAGCGCCCTCGCGCGCAAGACGGAGCGACATCGCGCGTCCGATGCCGCGGCTCGATCCGGTCACCAGCGCAACGCGGCCTTCAAGTACACGTTCCGCGCTCATCGGCGCGCATCATATGCGCCGCGGCGATGGCCGCACCGCAACCGGCTCTTCGGAGGGAAGCCTGCGTGGTCAAGGGGGTGCTCACCTGGGTGGGCCTGCTGCTCGGCGTCGGCGGGATCATCGCCTTCATCTACGGACTGACGATCCTCATCTCCAACGGGAATTGCGGCTGCAACTCAGACGGTTTCTGCTCAGGTCCACCCTGCCCGCCGGCCGACGACCTCGGATTCCTCGGGCTCTTCGCGGGCATCTGGGTCTCGATCGGCGGTTTCATCCTCATGGGCGTCGCGCGTGGGCACACACGTGCGCAGCAGTGGCGTCAGCAGTACGCGGGTGGCGCCAATTCCTTCGCGAACATGAGCCGCGCCTATGGCACGGGCGGCGGCGTTCCGGGACTCACGTTGGGCGCGATGTCGAGCGGATCCATCGCCCCGGGCGCTGTCCCGGCGGGTGGACCACCGGCGAACCCGGACCTGATCGCCCAGTTACTCAAGGTGCGGCAGGACAACAGCGCCAATCCGGGTGCGGCCCGCGACGCGACGCTCGACCTCTTACGCAGCCACGGCTATCAGATTCCGGCCAACCCGCCACCGGGTTCGGTGGTGCAGCTCGGGAGTTCGACGTCGACCTCCGGCGGGCCTGGGTTTGCGCTTCCCGGACCGGCGCCTGAGTTGGCTGAGGCAATCCTCGCTCGCGACGCGCAGACCGGATTGCCTGGCATGTCGCCTCCGCAGGGCGACGCGTCGTCGCGTCTTCAGGAACTCGACGCGCTCAAGCAGCAGGGCGTGCTCAACGACGACGAGTACGCGGCGCAGCGCAAGCGGATCCTCGACTCGATCTGACCCGAACCAGGTTGCGTCGCGGCGGTGATGGCGCCGTTGCATGGCGTCCATACACTCACGAGCGTGTTTCGAACGCTTGTCGTGACTGTGCTCGCGGCCACGGCGATGGTGGCATGCGGTGCGGCGTCCGTCGCTCCTCCGGCGACGACGCAAGCGCTTTCTGGCCCAGGCTTTTCGGCGCAGTACCCCATTACGTGGTCTGGCACCACGGACAGCAGCGGCGGCGTCAGCGCGTACGAGTTGAGCTCGCACGGTTTGCTGAATGCTTCAGGCGTTCCCAGCGCAGGCGCAATCGGCATAACGGTCCTCGTGGAGCCGCTGTCCGTTCTTGCAGCTGCAGGAGCGAGGAATCTGGCGACTGTCACGCCGTCTCAGTTGATGAGCGGTGTCGTCGGCACGCCGCCGAACGCCGTGGGCGTGAAAGTTGCCACGGCCATCCACAGCGTGCGTTTCGACGGCGACTCCGGTGCAGCGGTCACCCTCACGTACACGACGGACGGGACGCCGAACGTGCAGGAAGACCAACTCGACAAGCACGGTTTGAGCGTGTACCTCGTGGAATTGGACACCGAGCCTTCGATGCGGGTGGCGGGTGAGGCCGTGGTCGCGTCGCTCATGAAGAGCTGGGCCTGGACCACTTCCTGATCTGACCCCGGCGCCGTCAGGGGACGTATTCGGCGATGTCCTGGACGATGCGACCGAGTTCGTCGGTCAGTGGACCCGGCAGCCGGCGCTGGAGGATCTCCGCGACCGTCGTGTAGTACCAGAGCTGCGCGTGCGGGTCGGAGACGGTGAATCGCTGCCACACCATGTCGCCGTCGGTGCCGAGGTCGGTGAGAATCGAGCGGGCGTTATGCACCTTGTCGCACGCGGAGACGAGCAGCACGTCCGCGTCGGCGTCGTTGAGATGACTGAGGTATGCCTGCTTGCGCACGCGCCAGTCGGGTTTGGGCTGTCCGGGTACGGCCACCGCGTCGCTGCAGGCCATCACGATCGCGGCGACCCTATCCCCGAACTGCTCCTCGATGACACGGTGGGTGGCTTCGCCATCCACTGAATCCTCGACGGTGTCGTGGAGCAATGCGGCGATCGCCACATCCTCGTCGGCGCCGTTTTCCAGGGCAAGCGCCGAGACCGACATGACATGGGCCATGTAGGGGATGCCGGTCTTCTTGCGCCATTGGTTTCCGTGGACCGCCCACGCGAGCGCGAAGGCCGCGGCGAAGCGTCTCGTGAGTGGAGGTGCAACCTCAGTCTGTTTCGGCACGGTGCCATTGTGCGTTGCGCCCGGCGACGAGCGAACCCCCCTATGCGCGAGCGCCAGAATGGCGCGTGCGCTTCTATCTTGGCCACCGTCTTCCGGGAGGGTTCTGGGCCGGCGTTTCGACCTATGCCCGGCGCCCGCACCGCGCGGTCCGGCAGGCCGCGCACACCACCGGCGGCATCGGCTGTGTCGGCTTCGTCGTCCTGGCCGTCGTGCTTGCCCTGGGCATCGCGTACTGGTACATCAGCGTTCCTGTGCTGGTTCTCACCGCGATTGCAGTTGGGGTCACGGTGCACCGTCAGCACGCGCATCGAGCGCAGGCGGCGGTGAACGCAGCGCTTTCGGCGCCGGTGTCTTCGGTGACGGTGGCGCGTGCTGCGCTCGCGCTGCAGGCGCAGCGCGAAGCGAGCGCGCCAACTCCCGGGCCGCCGTCGCTACGCGATGCGAGCACCCCGGCTACCCCGCCGGTTGGGCGGCGCCCGAGAGGCACGCCGCCGCTCACGATGCCGGCCGACACGTTCAAGGTCGGCTCGCTTGTGCACCTCGAGAAGGACGGCAGGCGTGCCACGTATTTCGTCGACCACGGGCGAACGCCCGACGAGATCGTGCTGAAGCGTGTCACCGGCGCACCATCGGTGCCCGATGCCTGACGCGGCGTTACTCGGCCTCGTTGTCGACAGAACTCGAGTCGCATCCTCCCGCGGCGGGAGCCGCGGACCTGATCCTCGCGGCGTTCCGGGACCCAGACCTGGTCGATGCCGTGCTCCGTGGCGAGCCGGGCGCCGCGGTGAAATCCGAGGCGCAGGCAGGGGTTGCCGCACCATCCGCGGCGATCTTTCTGACCGCAATAGAGGTCGAGGGCTTCCGCGGCATCGGCCCGCCGACCACCCTGGCGATCGATCCCGGTCCAGGGCTCACGCTGGTGGTAGGCCGCAACGGATCCGGCAAGTCGTCCTTTTCCGAAGCGCTCGAAATGACCCTGCTCGGTACCAATCAGCGCTGGGATCAGCGGCTCAAGGTGTGGCGCGACGGATGGCAAAACCTCCATCACCGCCATACCCGCGTGGCCGCGAGATTCGTGGTGGATGGGCGCAAGCAACCCATCGATGTCGCCCGCGTCTGGAAAGACGGAGACGCCCTCGAAGGTTCGACGCTGACGGTCGATGGCAAACCCTCGTCGATCGCCGCCCTGGGCTGGGATCGCGAGCTCGCGGGCTATCCGCCGCTGCTCTCGCATAACGAGCTCGAGCACGCGCTCGACCGTGAGCAGTCGAAGCTGTACGACGCGCTCGCGGGCATCCTCGGTCTCGGTGAGCTCGCGATGGCGCAGCAGATCCTGCAGAAGGCGCGGCTCACCCGCGAGCGCGAGGCCAAGGACGCGCGCGATGCATTGCCGTCTCTGCGCGCGATGCTCGACGGGACGGCGGACGAACGCGCCGGGTTGGTGCGCACGGCGCTCGCGTCCAAGACGTGGGATCTCGAGGCCGTGGCGGGCACCGTCGGCGGTGACGCGGAAAGTGATGAGCGCAGCGTGCTTCGCAAGCTCCGCGATCTCGCGGGTCTTCCCGTCCTGGATCGCGAGAAGCTCACTGCCGCGATCACCGAGCTCCGTGACGCCCACGCTGCCGCCGAGCGGCTGCGCGGCACCGATGCCGGGAAAGCACACGAGATAGCGCAGCTGCTGCAGCAGGCGCTCGATGTGCATGCGCATGCGGACGATGAGGCCTGCCCCGTCTGCGGAACCAAAGGTGTGCTGACGTATCAATGGCGCGTCGAGGCTCGTGACAAGGTGGTTGCACTACGAGCCGAAGCCGACGCTGTGCGCAGTGCGCGCGGCATGGTGGACAACGCGACGCGCCAGGCCCGGCAGCTGATCACCGCCCCGCTCGTCGCGTTGCGCGACGGCGCAGGCGCCGGTGTCGACATCGGCCCGACAATCGATCTCTGGCAACGCTGGGCCGATGTTGCTGCCAATGATGACGCTATCGCGCTGGCGAGTCATCTCGAAGTGCATGGCCCGCCGCTGATCGCCGCCGTCGCCGATCTTCGCAGGGCGGCGGCCGCCGAACTGGAACGACTCGAGCGTGCGTGGCGTCCTGCTGCGGACGCGATTGTGGCTTGGCTGCCGCTCGGTCGCCGGGCGCAGGCGGCCGAAATTGAAGCGGTGCGCATCAAGGACGCCGAGCGGTGGCTCCGGGACGCGCATGACGAGCTCCGTGACGAGCGCTTCCGGCCCATCGCCGGCGCGGTCCAGGAGAACTGGACCGAGTTGCGCCAGGACAGCAACGTGTCGCTCGGCGACCTGCGCCTGCTTGGCGCACAGAACCAGCGCCGTCTCGCGCTCGACGTCAAGGTCGACGGCGAGGACGGCTCCGCACTCGGCGTGATGAGTCAGGGAGAGCTCAACTGCCTCGCGCTCTCACTCTTCCTGCCACGCGCGTCAATGCCGGAGTTGCCGTTTCGGTTTGTCGTCATCGACGATCCAGTGCAGGCCATGGATCCCGCGAAAGTCGTTGGGCTCGCCACTGTCCTCGCGCGAGCGGCCAAGGAACGGCAGGTCATCGTGCTCACCCACGACACGCGTCTCGCCGATGCGATGCGTGCGCTCGACATCGCGGCGACGATCATCGAAGTGGTGCGGCGCGAGCAGTCGGTTGTGGAGTTGCGCCGCATCCAGGACCCGGTGCAGCGCTACATCGATGATGCGTTTGCCGTCGCGATGAGCCATGACGTTCCCATCGAAGCACTGCGGGTCATTCCAGGGTTCTGCCGGCTCGCACTCGAAGCTGCTGCGTCCCTCGCGACGACCCGGCGCCTGCTCCACCAGGGCAAATCCTACGCGAATATCCAGAAGATCCTTGAGACGCCGACGACATTGAACATGTGGCTGGCGCTCGCGTTGCTGAACGATCCCGACCGCGCCGGCGACGTCGCGGGGTTTCTTGCGAAACAGCATCCGGGCGCAGTTGAGGCTGTTCGCGAGTGCAACCGCGGAACACACAGCGGGAAACTGGTTGGTGACCCAGTGACTTTCATCCGCAGTGTCGAGAAGCTCACGCAAGCAATGCTGCGGGCTCAATGACATGAGCGTCACTGGACAGGTCGGTGGTCTCGAGAAACGTGCCAACGCGATACTCAGCGCGCAATGACGTGAACATGAGCGAACAGCTCGACGCGCACCGGCTCGTTTCTGCTGCACGCGACCTCATCCGCGATGACGACGCAACGACGGCCGGACTCTGGCCGCGCGCCGCAGCGTTGCTGGCGCGCCAGGGCTTGGAGCTCGCGATGGTGCGACCTCTGGGAGAGGACCGCTCCCGGCCTGGAGCGAACGTCGATGCGCTGTCAGTTGCTCTGCGTCGGCGACATGCTCAACGATCGCGAGCTCGGAGGGCGCGCAACACTGACCTGGAACTCGCTGTCCAACGCGTGTCACCACCGTGTGTACGAGCTCCCACCGACGGCGAGCGAGCTCAACCTGGCGCTCGAGGCAGTGTGGGATCTCGCGGAGGCAGTGGAGAAGTTGCGCGGGAAGATCCGCGCCTGAGGGTTGGCGGCTTCCGGTTGCGGCGCAAGATCGCTGCGCCGCCTCGACTTGTCCACCCGCGTCTCTCCACGGGTGATGGTCGGCGGCCTACGCGTTGGGCACGAGCACGATGCGCTGCCTCGTCGTATCCGCCCATGCCTGCTCCACATCCGCGAGCGGCACCGCCTTGGCATCGATCGCGAACGTGCCCTTGCTGATCTCCGCCGCCAGCTGCGGGAGTTCCGCCCGGATTTCGCGCGGACTGACCGAACCCTGACCGCTCCCGACGATCTGGAGTCGCGTCGAGCGCAGCGCTGCCGATGGGATCGGTGCCACCGGTCCCGCCACCGAGCCGATCTCGATCCAGGCCAACGGTTTGCCCTCATCGGCTCGAGCGCTGACGACCGCGATCATCGCCGCCGCTCCGGGTTCGCCCCAGAGATAGTCCATCACGACGTCGACGTTGCCGGCCGCTTGACCGAGGCGCTTGGCAATGTCATCAGCCTCGCCCTCGAGCAGAACGGTGTCGGTGGCACCGAGCGCAGGCAACTCCGCGAGCCGATCCGCGCCGCGCGCGGCCGCCACGATCCGGTCCGCGCCGAACAACTTCGCGACCTGGACAGCCATCTTCCCGGCGTTCCCTGTGGCGGCGAGGACGAGCACGCTCTGCCCTGCTTCGAATGTGATCCGCTGGCGCAGGGCCACCCACGAGGACATGGCCGGATTCATCGCCGCGGCCACGGCGACGGGGTCCGAGTTCTCCGGGAGCACCACGCTGCGGCGCGTGTCGACGACGGTCTGCTCCGCCATCGCGCCCATCGTCGTGTCAGGAAGGATGAAATAGCGAAGCACGCCGTCCTGGCCGCGGCCGACGCCGTCGATACCCGGGACGAGCGGCAACTCGTCGGTGCTCGTGTAGTGAGATCCGTTCGCCTGCGACCGGACCCGAGGGTGGAGCCCAGCCGCGAGCACGTCGACCAGGATCTCGTCCTCGCCCTTTGGGACCGGGGTTGGGAATTCGAGGTACCGCGGTGGTGCGTCGAACGAAGTCACGACTGCGGCGTGCATGGCGAGCCTCCGGGATGTTGGCGGTAGGGGTTCGTTGCCAGGTGGAGAACCACGACAGCTTGCCAATCAAGGGTTTCCCCGCGCTTTGAGGCGATTGCCGCGTCCGACGTGTGTCGCGACAGGCACCTGTCGTCTGGCTCCGACACGCTCAGTCCCGGAGATCCGTGGCGGGGTAAGAAGTGAGGAGAAGCGATGATCAGGAAGGTAGAGCCCATCACCCTCGGTTGCGATGTCCGCGTCGAGGGCGACCACATCGCCGTCACGGGTCTCTTGCTGTACGACGCCGAATTGGCGGAGTACGTGGGCGAGCATCCCGAGGTGGATCGACCTGCCGTCGTCGAGCGCGGCCTGAAGGTCGGCCTCATCGCGCTGCGCAATGCAGGAGTGACCCTCAACGTCGACTTCGTCGCCCGCGAATTCGAACGGCTGATGCATCGCACGGACGAATCCCACGATCGTGCCGCCGCTGCGCTCGAGCTCACCCTTCGCGATACGTTTTCCGCCAAGGACGGCACGCTGCCGCGGACGCTGGAGAAGTTCCTCGGCGTAGACGGAACCTTGCGCCGCCTGGTCGACGATCTCTTCGACGAGGAACGCCGCGACAGTGCCATCGGCCGTATGCGCACGCTTCTTGGTGGGTATTTCGACGGCGACGGAGCCATCATCAGCCGCATGCTCGATCCGCGGCTCGCGGGCAGCCCGCTCCACGGGTTTCGCACGGAGATGCGTGAGATGCTGACTGATGTCAGCGATCGGCTGATCCGACTCGAGGCCGCGCGCGATGCGCGTGCGGACGAGCGTGAGAAGGGCACCGCCAAAGGCCTCGACTTCGAGGATGCCGTCGAGGCGCGCCTCGACACGCTGCTCCGTGGGACGGGAGACCTCGTCGAGCAGACCGGTACGGCCATCGGCAACAGCGTGCGCAGCCGCAAGGGCGACTTTCTCATCACGCTCGACCCGTCCTGGACGCGTGGCGTACCCGTGCGTGTCGCTGTCGAAGCCAAGAGCGGTCGGGTTGGCCTGGCGAAAGTCGTCCGCGACCTTGATGAGACGCGTCACAACCGCGACGCAATCGTCGCTGTCGCCGTCTACCGCGCCGGCAACGCGCCCTCAGGTTGCGCGCCGTTCACCATTCACGGCGAGCATGTCATCTGCGAGTTCGATCCGGACGATCCTGATGACACCGCATTCACCGCCGCAGTGCGTGTGGCACGTGTGCTTGCGCTCTCCGGTTCGCGCGCCCACGCCGATGTCGTCGACGCCGTAGCAGTGCGCCGGGATCTTGATGGAATCCGCGCGCAGCTGAACGCGATCGCCGGGATGAAATCGAAGCTCACGTCGATCTCCACTGCGACGGGAGACGTGCGCAACGCACTCGATGCGCTGCGTCAAGGTGTGCTGGATCGTGTCATGTCCATCGAGGGCAACGTCGCCGACGTCACCGCCGGCCACCAGGATGTCGCGTGATGCCGGAGCATGAATGGAGGCGGTTCCTGACGAACCTCATGCAGTGCTTCCTCGACTGCGCGATCGAGTTGCAGTTCGTGATCCTCGGAAACGCGGACGTGGGGGACGAGTTCGTGCAGTTCAAGATGAACCATCGGATCCTCTACGGCGAGGTTGGGTCGCGCGAGTGGGATGTCGTCGAACGTCGGCGGCCGCTCGACCCTCCGGCGCGAGAACTGCTTGCCACCCTTGGGTTCACGCATGGCGGACCCGAACGCAACTACATCTGCGACGACCTCGCGCGGAGCGCGCCGTACCTGGCCGATCTCGTCGTGCGACTCAACGTCGCGGCATACGGGAGTGTGCCTGAGAATTTGAAGGTGAAGAGTGACGTCGTTGCGGTACGGGCGCTCGCTGGACCACTGGCAAATGTGCCCAAGCCGGCCGCCTACTTCTGGCAGTGGCCCCAGCACAAGTCGTTACGCTCGACGCCGGTCAAAGCGCCACCCGGCCTGAAGTTCAGAGTGGAACGTGCCCTCCGGAGCAACTTCGCGGAAATCGGGTCCACGACCGAAGAGCTCGAAGCCCTGCGTCTCGAGGTCGAGAAGGCAGGCTCGTTCGAGGCGCTGCCGGAGTGGGCGCAGGACTGGATTCGTAAAGCCGAAGAAGGACCACTCTGGGTCGTGCTCGGACGCTGACTGGTTCGGATGCAACCGCGTCGCGAGCGACGGTGGATTACATGCTCGGGAACGTGCCTCACAGCAGCTCTCTGGTCAGGGTGGCGGTTCCACCACGGCACTGCCGTCGGTGATGTGGATGCGCCAACCCTCCTCATGCACCCGACGGTGATGCGAACGGCACAGCGAGACCAAGGTTCTCGAGCTCCGTTGGCCCGCCATCTGCCCAGTGGATGATGTGATGACCATCGGTCCACGCCGGTGGCCGGTCGCATCCCGGGAATCGGCACCCCTCGTCGCGCAGCACCAGCGCGGTGCGGATGGATGATGGGATCGTGCGCGTGGCCCGTCCCACGGAGAGCGGCGCCGCGGGGGTGCCGAACATCCAGGACGAATCATCGGCAGTGGCTGCCACTGTCACCACCGTCCGCACCGCGTCACAGGCGACCCGACGCGCGATCTCAGGATGGATCGGACCGACCCCGCCCAACTCCGCCGGCTGTGCAATGGCAACGACGCGCAGCGCGTCGTTGGACGCTGCGATCGTGCCGCTGCTCTGATGGGGCAGCGTGTCCTCAGGCCCCGCATCAGCGGTCCACGTCTGATGGCGCAGCGTAATGTCAGCCCCCGCGTCTGTGCTCAACGCCTTAGCACGCAGTGCGTCCGCGCTCACCGTGAGCGTCAGATGCGGCCGCTGTCCGTGCACATCGCGGTGCTCCCCACAACGCAGCTGCGTGGCCGCCATCTCGACGAGCGCATCGGCACGGCGCTGCGATGGCATCCGCGGTTCCCCACTCGACAACCCATGGCTCATTGCATCGATCGCGGTCTTGAGGATGGCACCGCTTTCGGCATCGAACTGCCCCTGGAGGATGAACACGCCCCCGTAGGTCTGGTCGCAGTCCAACCAGCGCTGCGCGTGATCGTGATTGGCATCGGCGAGCACGCCGTCGGGATCGATGCGCAGGCGGGTGGCCTCGGTCGCCCTGCGCATGCGAGCGGGATCGAGCGCCTCCGCCGCGGGCAGGAGGATGTCTTCGAACCCCTGCACCTGCTCCACGCCGACCGCTCCGGCGAGGTGGCCGACCATGGCGACATTCGTGAAGGAAGCGCGACCCGCCCGAGCACTGTCGAGCATGGCCGGCATCTCCCCGAGGGTCCGGGCCAGGTGGACGCGATACGCCGCCGCCTTCGCGGTCATCCCGCAGGAGCGTCGCAGCCACGACACCGTGGTGCCGCCGCCATCGGACTGCGCCCCGCGATCGACATGAAAGCGGTGGAGGCGACGCAGGCACTCAGCCTCGAGGCGATCGACCGCCAGCCGGATCTCGATGATGTCGGCGCCCAACTCGGAGGTGGTGACACCGTCGATGGACTCAGTGACGAGTGCGTCAGCAGCCTCGCGCAAGCGGGCTCTGGTGTCCGTGAATGCGCGTGCTTCCATGCCCCCATTCTACCAAACATCTGTTCGCTGACGGCGAGCAGGGGGCCCAACACGGACATCTGATCTCGGCCCATGTTTTAGACATTTACGGCAGTAACAAGTCAGGGCGTGTCGCGCCGCTGCGAGTTCGCGCTGGCTAATCGATCGCGCCGGAATCCTCAATCGTTGCTACGAAGATGGCATCGCAGTGGTGGTCAAAGTTCATGGGTCTCACGTGGCACTGTCACGCTCGGGCCGTGCAGCCCTGCAGACCGTGACGGAGCATCGGACCGTCGGTACGTCAGCTCGGGAACGTCCTGGCGAATCTCGATCACGAGATCGGGACGGCATTCCGATGATGTTATTGTCGAACGCAGCGTGATGCAGTTTGCACATCGAGTCGATCCCATTGGGAACGGACGGGATCACCGCGGCGTATTGCCCGCCCGGCATGATGTGGGCAGGGCGTCGAGCAGCTGCATCGTGCCGGAGGTGGCACAGCGAGCATGATCCGTCGGTCGCGAGAGACCGCGTGTCGCGGAACCCGAGCCTGATAGCAGCCGCTGCTTGACGACATGAAATGCTAGGACCGTCGCGGAGCGCCATATCCTCGACGGCGGAACCTTCCGGAGGCTCAGTGGTCGCCAGCGAATCGAAGGCGACCTCAAAGGACAGATCACGTATGTAGTCGCCGATGACGAAAGTCGGCCAGATGACGAGATATCCCCGGCACGATCCATGCAAATAGATCAGCGACTTGCCTGCTCCAAATTGCGAGCGCGAATAGGCCGACGTTCTCGTGGTGGCTCTGATCGGTCCCCGGTACCGATAGATAAGACGCCCGTATCCGAAGTCGTCCTCATAAGGAGCGGCTTTGCGTGGGTCGGCGGTGCGGTCGCGATGCTGATCGGGATCCTCGGCAAGATCGCTGGTTTGAAGATTCCCTGAGGACCGACCAGTGGAACGCGGCCTGCCCGGCGAACGTGAACCCGTCTATCAGCACCGATCGAGGCAGCACCGGCGGCCATCCCTCGCCGCGCATCCGTGCCTGCTCGGCGAGAAAGGCGAACGCGGCGGATTCGAACGGCGTCGTCGATGTCGAAGGGTCATCGCGAGATGGATCGGGACTATCCCACCGCTTGTGGAGGTGCGTCAGCCGCGGCTGCACCACGTCCCCCACCCTTAGCACTCGCCCCCGCCACCCGCTAGCAGTCAGACCTCCCGAGTGCTAAACTAGGCCCTGGAACCCAGGCTAGAGGAACAAACCAGGAGGAACCATGGCCAAACAACTGCTATTCGACGTCGAGGCCCGCGCCCATCTCAAACGAGGGGTCGATCGGGTTGCTGACGCCGTCAAGATCACGATCGGTCCTAAGGGACGGAACGTCGTGCTGGACAAGAAGTTCGGCTCGCCGACCATCACCAACGATGGAGTCACGATCGCCAAGGAGATCGAGCTCGAGGAGCCCTTCGAGAATATGGGCGCCCAGCTGGTCAAGGAAGTGGCGAGCAAGACCAACGACATCGCTGGTGACGGGACCACCACCGCCACCGTTCTCGCCCAGGCCCTGATCGCAGCCGGCCTCCAGAACGTGGCCGCCGGCGCCAACCCGATCCAGCTCAAGAAGGGCATCGAGCTCGGCGTTGAGGCGATCGTCAAGGCAATCAAGGAGCAGTCGATCCCGATCTCCGAGCGCGAGAAGATCGCCCAGGTCGCATCGATCTCCGCAGCTGACCCCACCATCGGCGAGACCGTTGCCGATGCCATGGAGAAGGTCGGCAAGGACGGCGTCATCACCGTCGAGGAGTCGAAGGGCCTCGAGACCGAGCTGGAGCTCGTCGAGGGCATGCAGTTCGACAAGGGCTACATCTCCGCCTACATGGTCACCAATGCCCAGCGCATGGAGGCCGTGCTCGAGGATCCGTACATCCTCATCACCGACAAGAAGATCTCCGCGATCGCGGATCTCCTCCCGATCCTCGAGAAGGTCGTCCAGAGTGGCAAGCCGCTCGTGGTGATCGCCGAGGACGTCGAGGGCGAGGCGCTCGCAACCCTCATCGTCAACAAGCTCCGCGGCACCTTCAACGCCGTGGCGGTGAAGGCCCCCGGCTTCGGTGATCGTCGCAAGGCGATGCTGCAGGACATCGCGATCCTGACCGGCGGCCAGGTGATCAGCGAGGAGGTCGGCCTCAAGCTCGACTCCGCGCAACTCAGCTCGCTGGGCCGCGCCCGCAGCGTGAGCATCACCAAGGACGACACCACGGTCGTCGAGGGCAACGGCAGCAAGGACGCGATCAAGGGCCGCATCGAGCAGATCAAGGCCGAGATCGACAAGTCCACCAGCGACTGGGACAAGGAGAAGCTCCAGGAGCGTCTCGCGAAGCTCAGCGGCGGAGTTGCCGTGATCAAGGTCGGCGCGCCGACCGAGACCGAGCTCAAGGAGAAGAAGCACCGCATGGAGGACGCCGTGTCCGCCACGCGCGCCGCAGTCGAAGAGGGCATCGTGCCTGGTGGTGGAGTCGTGCTCGTGAACGCGATCCCCGCGCTCGACAAGGTGAAGGCCGAGGGCGACGTGCTCACCGGTGTGAACATCCTCCGCCGCGCGCTCGAGGAGCCCCTCCGCCAGATCGCGCAGAACGCCGGTATGGAAGGCTCCGTCGTGGTCGACAAGGTCAAGTCCCTCCCCAAGGGCCAGGGCTTTGACGCCGCCAAGGGCGAGTACGTCGACATGGTCAAGGCCGGGATCATCGACCCGACCAAGGTCACCCGGTCGGCGGTGCAGAACGCGGCATCGATCGCCGCGCTGCTGCTCACCACCGAGGCGCTGATCACGGACATCCCCGAGAAGAAGGGAGCACCGGCCGGCCCGCCGATGCCGGAGTACTGATCGGCAACTAGTCCGATTCCCGAAAGGGCGGTCCGGGTTTCCCGGGCCGCTCTTTCTTTTTCTGTCCGGGTATCCGCGATGAGTTCGATCAACGATCGGCTACAACCCGGCGACGACCGGAGTGTTGCCGGGGCGCTGGGTAGATTCGATCCCCGATCCCCACCCACGAGGTACCCCGATGACCGATCACCTGTCCGAGCTGAGCGACAAGTTCTCAGATGCCTCGGAGTCGCTCGGCTCCGGAATGCTTCACGTCACCGGGATCGGCACCCGGCTGGCGGAGCGCGCGGCCGACCAGCAGGAAGTCGACGCGCTCGACGACAAGATGGTCACCGACCTCGATCAGGAGTTCCACGAACGCGGCGAGGAGGCGACGCCGGGCCTCGACCTCGCAGCCGTCACCGCGGTGGATCCTGGCTTCACCGCCGACTCCTTCCTCCTCATTGCCCGCGATTCGTTCCGCGTCCTCCAGGACTCGCACAGCGCCGGGGCGCCGGAACTCGACGCCGACATCGCGTCTGCCGAAGTGACCGCAGCCTCCGTGGTGGGCGGAGTTGAGCGAGCGGTGGTGCGCTTCGGGATCAACGGCACGACCTCGGTGACACAGGACTGGACCTTCGAGCGGGACCCGTCCGTCGACACGAGCGCTGACGACGAGCAGCACGAGGTCGCCGACGGCGGCTGGTTGGTGGCGCATCGCGGCTGGCGCTTGACCGGCATCGCTGCCGCCGCCTGACCGGTATGTCCGCGGCCGTGTAGAAGACCCTTTTCCGCATCATGGGCTCCCCAGGAGCCCCATGCTGTTCAACCTTCGACTTCCCGGACCCTTCGCACGCGTGCCCATCGCTTGGGTGGTCGCGGTGATCCTGTTCATCCTTGCGTGGGTCAGCGAGCAGAACAAAGCCAAGTCGGGCAACGTGCAGGCGCTGATTCTTGTCGTTGCCGGCGTGCTGCTCGTGGTTCGCGGCGCGATGGTCTTCAACCAGCGCCGTCAAGGCACTGCACCAGAGGCGATGGTCCCGGCCGGCGCGATACCCCCCGCCGGCGCGATGCCCCAGGCAGCTCCCGCCTCCGGACCTGCCTTCGCAACAGCCGCACCTGGTTCGCCGTCGATGGGCAGCGTCGCACCTGAGGTTCCCCAGACCGTCATCGAGGCGAAGGACCTCACCAAGCGATACGACCAGTTGCTGGCCGTCGACGCGGTGAGTTTCACAGTGGAGCGCGGCGAGATCTTCGGTCTGCTCGGGCCGAACGGCGCCGGCAAATCGACCACGCTCGAGATGCTCGAGGGGTTGCGCGACATCGACGGCGGCTCAGCGATCGTCCTCGGCACCGACATCAAAAAAGACGCCGCGGCGGTGAAGCAGCGCATCGGCGTGCAACTGCAGGCAACGGCACTGCCCAACTTCATCACGGTCACCGAGTCAATCGATCTCTTTCGCGCGTTCTACGACCACACGCGTGACACCGCCGAACTGCTCGAGGACTTCGACCTGGTTGCGCAGGCAAAGCAGATCACGTCGAAGCTGAGCGGCGGCCAGCAGCAGCGTCTGAGCATCGCGATCGCAATGGTCAACGACCCCGACGTCGTCTTCCTCGACGAGCCGACCACCGGTCTCGACCCGCAGGCGCGCATCTCGCTCTGGGGATACATCGAGCGTTTCCGCGCGCGCGGCAAGACGGTGATGCTCACCACGCATTACATGGAAGAGGCGGAGCGCCTCTGCGACCGCGTCGCGGTCATGGACCAGGGACACATCGTGGCGCTCGGCACTCCTGAGCGCCTCGTCGTGGAGCACGGACCCGGGACGACGATCGAGTTCACCACGCCAGGCGCCGAACGCCGCAGCGCTGCGCGCGATGACCGGTGTGGACACTGTCGATGTCCAAGGTGACGACGTTCATATCGTGACGCGGACTCCGGAGGTGGTCCTGGCGCAACTGCTCCACCCGGAGTGCCGATCACTCGACGACGCTGACCAATCTACGTGTGGAGCGCGGCACGCTCGAGGACGTTTTCATCGCGTTGACCGGACGCGAGCTGCGCTCATGAAGGGCTGGCTCGCACTCGTCAAGACGACGGTCCGGAGCAGTTTCCGTAACCGCCCGGCGCTCATCTTCACGTTGCTCATCCCCATCTTCCTGATGGTGCTGCTCGGGAACGTGCTCGGCGGCGGCAACGCATCGGTGAACATCGGCGTGGTCAACAACTCCCAGGGCACGTTGAGCAAGGCCTATATCGCCACCCTCCAGCACGACAAGAATCTCGTCGTCGAGCAGGGAAGCGCGTCGCACGAGTCGAGCCGTCTTCAGCACGATGATGTCGTGGCGATCGTTGTCATCGCGCCGGGTTTCGGTACTCCGTGCGCTCCCGGACAACGGTGCATCGCAAACGGTGTGAACTTCCTGCTCGACGCCAACGATCCCTCCGACTCGCAGATTGCCGAGCAGGTCATCAATGCGATCACCCAGGATTTCGCGCTGACGCAAGGAACATCGGCGGGACGCCCGGGATCCCCGTCGGCACCACCGAGGTGGGGACGCAGAACATCACCACCATCGACTATTACCTGCCGTCGATGATGGCCTACGTCGCCGTCCTCGCCGGCCTGACGTACGTCTCCATCACGATCGTCGACCAGCGCGAACGCAAGGTGCTCCGCCGCTACCGCGCGACGCCGCTCCATCCGCTGCAGGTGCTCGGCGCCGCCATGACCGGAGGAGCGATCACGGTCGCACTGGAGGTTGCGGCGCTCGCGCTCGTCGGCGTCTTCGTTTTCGGCGCGCGCGGACACGGGAGCTGGCTGCTCGCGGCGGTCGCGCTCATCGTTGGAATCGCGGCGTTCGTCTCCATGGGGTTCCTGCTCACCTCGTTCGTCAGCACGAGCGACGCCGCCCGGGGCATCGCAACGCTGATCGGTTTCCCGATGCTCTTCCTGAGCGGCATCTTCTTCCCGGTCGACGCGCTGCCGCAGTGGATCCAGGACATCGTCCACGTACTCCCCGTGTACTACGTGTCGGACGCGCTCCACCAGATCCTCAACGCGGGCACGGGACTCCCGCTTGTCGACGTCGCGGTGCCGCTCGCGTGGGCAGTGGGATGTTTCGCGCTGGCTTCCTGGAGGTTCCGCTGGGAGTAGCGGTCAGGAGCAGGCGGTGGCCCGGTACGAAGCATTGCCCAGGTCCGGCGCGGACTTGCCGTTCACGGTGATCGTCGATCCGCGCACCGGCGGCGCGCAGTCCTTGGGGAAGACGACAAAGACACTGCGGGCGCCTGCGGAGATGTAGCCGTCGCAGTTCGTGCTCGTGCAGATGTACGGCTCGAAGGTTCCCGTGAGCGTCGTCGTCCCGTTGGCATTGACCGATTGCACTGGATTTGCGAAGAGCCCGGTGAAGCCGACGACGAACAGCACGACGATCACCACCACCGCGATCACCACGACTGGAAGCCCCCAGACCGGCCGCTGCCTCTTGGACGCGGATTCCTCGGAGCCGTCCGTCTGCGGGGCCTGCTCCGGAGCGCTGGGCGAATTCTCCATGGCACTGGTACGGTAGCGAAGTCCGCCATGCGGCAGCCGATCGTCTTCGTCACCGACTTCGGGCGCGACGACGCGTATGCGGCGGCGCTGATCGGCGCTGTCTGGCGGGTCGACCCGAACGCTGTCTGCATCGAGGGGACGCACGGGATCCCGGCCGGGGATGTGCTCGCCGCCGCGTACCAGCTCAAGGCCCTGGCGCAAGCGTTCAGTGGCGGGGCGGTCTTCTGCGCGGTGGTCGATCCAGGCGTTGGTACGGACCGGCGCGCGATCGCCATCAAGGTGGGCAGGATCCGATGCGTGGCGCCGGACAACGGACTGATCTCGTACCTCTGGGAGGAGACGGCGCCGGAGGATCGCTGGGCGGTCAGCCTCGATGTTGGGCCCGACGTGTCACCCACGTTCCATGGTCGCGACGTGTTTGCGCCCTTCGCCGCGCAACTCTCCTCGCGAGAACGGTTCGATGTCGGTGGCGACCTGATCGATGATCCGTTCGTCCTGGGCGAAGCCTTCGCAAGGCGGGAGGGCAAGGTGGTCACCGGGCGCGTCGCCGTCGTCGATCACTTCGGCAATGCCATCACGACCATTCGAGCGACTGATGTCGACGGCTCGTCGGTTCGACGAGTGACCTGGCCCGGTGGCAGTGCTGCGGGATTGGTCGGCACGTACGCCCACATCGAGGCCGCTGCAGGAGCGCTCTTCGGGAGTGCCGGCCACCTCGAGGTTGCCGCTCGCGAAGCGCCCGCCGCCGCAGCCGGAGGCCCTCGTCTCGGCGACCCGGTGGAGGTTCACCTGGCGTGACGGCTGTGCCGGCGCCCGAGGACGCGCTCGGCGACCTCACCTCCGAAGACGTCGCCCGCCTGGATGCCGCTGCAGCGGACTGCGGAGTGTCGACACTGCAACTGATGGAAGTGGCCGGATGGCAGGTAGCGCGTTGCGCGTGGCAGCGCCTCGGGGGTCCAGCCGGCGTCAGTGTTATCGCCGGATATGGCAACAACGGAGGCGATGGACTCGTCGCTGCGAGGCATCTGTCCGCCTGGGGATGTGGCGTACGGGTGCTCGTCCTTGCCATCGAGGCGCGCGTGACCGGCATCGTCGGCGATCACGTCCTGTCGGCTCGAAAGTGCGGAGTTGACGTGGTCATCGACGCGAATCCCGCAGCGGTGCACGGTGTCGTCGCCCACTCCGATCTGATCATCGATGCGATCCTCGGCACAGGGTTGCGCAGTGCGCCGCGCGAGCGTCAGGCAGCCGCGATCCGCGCGATCAACCAGTCCATTGTTCCGGTGCTGAGTGTCGACGTGCCGAGCGGCCTGGATGCCACAACGGGGGAGGCTTTCGAGCCGGCGGTCCGAGCCGCAATGACCTGCACGCTCACCGCCATGAAGCGCGGTCTGCGCCGAGGCGACGGCCCCCGTCAGGCGGGCGAAATCTGGGTCGCCGACATCGGCATGCCGGCCGTCGCGTGGCGCCAGGCAGGACTGCTGCAACCGGCCGGCGTCACCGGTGGGGAGTTGGTGCACACTTCGTCCTGATCTCCGGCTTGACCGTTGGGCGGACTCCCGGCTATTCTTCGACCGTACTCCGCGCCCTTACAGCGCAAACGTCATGATCAACGTCCCAGCACAGATCGCTCCCGAGGCGCGCGAGCTTGCCGCAACCGCACGCGAGCAGCTCGATGATCTCGTCACGTATGCCACGCACCTGGTCAACCACCAGGCGGACGCGGTGGCCTTCGTCGCCGGGGGAATTCATCATGCGAGTCGCTACCCGCCGACGCGTCTGCGCATCGACGGGCGGGCGGCGCTCTATCGGGCAGTCACGCGCGCGTGCCGTCATGGCCAGCGATTTCCACCCAAGCCACAGGGCATCGGCCGGATGTTCCGGCGTGGTGGCGGAGCGGTTCGTGTCGAGGTCGACGATATCAACGCCGGCCGCATCAATACGGTCAAGCGCGCCCTCTGCATGCTCGGCTTCGACCGCAGGGCCGCACTCCTCTTGCGCGATATGTGCGGGCTCGACTACCACGAGATGGGCCGGGCGCTGGAGTGCTCACCGGAAGCGGCGTCCCGTCTTGTAGCGGCAGCGCGTCGTGAGTTCGGCTCCATCTACCGCGAGATCGCGATATGAGGTGCAGCCTCCTCGCGCTCAGCAGCTACATCGACACCGAGCTCGACCTCGAGCCCGCCGGCGAGTTGGAGGCGCACCTCGTCGCGTGCGATCGCTGCCGGACGGCGCTCGCCCACCTCCGTGAGGAGTCGGCACGAATCGGAGCGCTCGCGAGAGTCCACGTTCCTGATGACGCAGTGCACGAACTGTTCAGCCAGATCGGTTTGATCGCGGAGGAGGACGACTTGCCCAAGAGACCTGCCCATCACGACCGGCCGGCACCAGTCGAGGCTCCGCCCTGGTTCGGTGCGGAGCGTGGCGCAGCGCTCCCCTGGGCGCCGCGTCCGTCGACGGGCGATCAATCCCAGCCTCGGGAGTTGATCGGCGAGCGCTCGCCGAGCACCGCGGTCGCGGATCCACCGGAGCTGCTCCTCTGGGACGAGACGATCGATCAGATCGTGACCGCGGTTCCTGCACCGCCTCCGGTGCACGAGATACCCGCACCGGCAGCGCAACCCGCCGCACACGTCGCGACGGAGCCGGCGTACGTCGCGCCGCAGCCTCCGGAGCTCAGCTCCGAGCCCCAGCCGCCCGATCTGTCCACGTCCGCGCATGTCATGAATCCGCCGCGCCTGGCCGCCGGCCCGAACGCTTTCCAGCGTCTTCGCGACGCGGTGGCCGTTCGGCTCGCGCTGCGCCGCGGTGGTGGTGCGGCGTTCGATTCGGGAGTCGAGATCGTCAGCGGCGCCGGTGCGCCGAAATGGAATCAGCGCACACACACGCGTGAGTGGAGCGACACCCCGCCGGTTGTTGCGCCCGTGGCGACATCGCCTGTAATGGCGCCCGCGCCGGCAATGGTGATCCCCCCGGAGATGCCGGTTGCGCCGCACGTCGACAGCCCGAAAGCGGCAGCCCGCGCGCCAGTTGTCGAGCCGCTCGCGACCCCGGCCCCAGTCAAGCACAGCCGTCTCAGCCGGTTCCTCGGATTCGTCGATGACGAGCCTGCGACGAGCGAAGTCGACTCTGATTTCGATGCACCCGCGGCGCACGCCGCTCCGCCACGGACAGACCATCTGGCCGCAGCGATGGACTCCGCCGAGCCCACATCGCCGGAGAGCCGCGGGTCGGCTGAACCGACGGCGACGCCGGAACTTGCCGACGTGCTCAGCGAAGTCGCGAGTCTCCGCAGCCCCCCTCGAGCGCACGCCCGCGCCTGTGGCAGAGGTGCGCGCCCCGGAGCGCGAGTTGTCAACGGAGGTAACGCGTCTGGCGCCAAGCCCGTGGGAGCAAAAGCCGGCACCACGCGACATCGAATACGTCGGAGCGGTCGTTCCGCCAAAGTTCGCGGCCGACTCCGAGCCGACGACTCCCGACACTTTTGACGACGACTCGGATGGCGGGCCGATGCCGACTCCCGGACGGCACATGCGCCGCCTGCACTCACAGAAGCCTGACCGGAGCGACTGGAGTCCGACGCTCCCGGTCACCGGCCGGCATGTGCTCCCGCTCGGCGGACCTGCCGTCGGAGCCGCGGACCGTGACCGCAGGCTCTGGCTGTTCGGCGCGGTGACCGTCGTGCTCATCCTTCTTGGCCTGCTGGTCGGCCGGCAGGTCACGCAGACGGCACCGCTGGTCGCTTCCAACCTCCCGAAGCCAACGACAGCGGTGCACGCCAGCACGCCGCCGACGGCAGCGCCGCTTCCGGTGGCAACGCCGGCTCCGTCTGTCGTTCCGGCCATTCCCGCAGCGCCGACACCGCAACAACTCACGAGTGTCAAGACGCTCGGCACCGGGAGCAGCGGCTTCTCAGTCGCTGACGTGCGCTACGGCGAGCATCCCAACGACTTCCGCCTCGTCTTCGACATGGCGTTTCCGGACACCGTCAGCGGCGATCCCGACGCGGTGATCGGTTTCGACGGACCCACGACGATGTATGTCGAGTTCACCGGCGTCAACGGCGCCTCCGACATCGCCACCATGCCCAACGGACAGGTGGTCGTGTCGGTGGTAGCCCTGCCGATGGCACGTGACACGGGCCGCCTGATCTTCAAGATCACGCTCAGCAAGAAGGCGACCTTCGACGCGTACTACCTCTCGGGCGCGCGCCTGGTCATCGACGTCACCTAGTCAGCGGCGTCAGCCCGCCGCGGTCGTGGCACCCTCGTGCTGCGCCGGAGTCTCCGCTTCGACGATCGGTTGACCATGCTGCTCACGCAGGTCGAACTTCAGCACCTTGCCCGCGGGATTTCGCGGCAGCACGTCGATGAAGACGACGGACTTCGGTTGCTTGTATCGCGCGAGCTTGTCCTGGGAGAACTCGATGATCTCGTCCTCGGTGAGTGAGACGCCGTCTTTCGGCACGATGATGGCGCGCACCGTCTCTCCCCAGCGAGGATGCTGCACGCCGATGACGGCGACCTCCTTGACACCGGGGTGCTGATAGAGCGCGTCCTCGACCTCGGCCGGATACACGTTCTCGCCGCCCGTGATGATCATGTCCTTCTTCCGATCGACGATGAAGAAGTACCCGTCGGCGTCGCGAATGCCGACGTCGCCGGTGTGGAACCAGCCGTCGATCAGCACTTCAGCGGTGGCGTCGGGTCGATTCCAGTATCCCTTCATCACGTTCGGGCCACGAACGACAATTTCTCCACGCTCGCCGTCAGGAACATCGTGGCCGTCGTCATCGACGATCTTCACGTCGGTGAAGAACGGCGCGATGCCCGCGGAGCCGAGCTTCTCCGTCGCCATCGACGACGGGAGGAACGACGCGAACGGCGATGTCTCGGTGAGCCCGTATCCCTGGTTGAAGGGGAGTCCGCGAGCGCCGTACACCTTGATGAGCGCCTCGGGCACCGGCGCGCCGCCGCACGACAGAACGCGGATGCTGCTCAGGTCGCGGGTTGCGAAGTCGGGATGCTGCGCCATGAAGAGATACATGGCAGGGACGCCGAACATCGACGTCACGTGGTACTTCTCGATGTTCTCGAGCACCATCCCGGGCTCAAACATCTGCTCCATCACGACTGTCGCGCCCTTGAGGAACGCAAGCAGCGGCGTGACGTTGAGACCGCCGATGTGGAACAGCGGGGCCACCACAAGGGTGATCTCCTGGGAGCTCGCATCATCGGCGAGGAACGCGTTGATGTTGTTCCAGATGATGTTGCCGTGGGTGAGCATCGCCCCCTTCGGCCGGCCCGTCGTCCCCGACGTGTACATGATCAGCGCGACGTCTGACATCGCGACCGGGTAGTCGAGGTCCGTGTCGCGCTGGTCGTGCAGCAGCGACTCGAAACCGCGGGCTTCCGGCTGCTCGACCGCGCAGACATACTCGCGGACGTTCAGGTCGCCGCGGATGGAGTCGACGATGGCGGCGAAGGCCTCCTCGAACACGAGGGTGTGGAGGCCGGCGTCACGGATGATGAAGCTCAGTTCAGGACCGGTGAGGCGGAAGTTGAGCGGTACGAAAATGGCATCGAGCTTCGCAGCCGCGAACAGCGTGAAGAAGAAGCGCGGATGGTTGAGCCCGAGGAACCCAACGCGATCACCAGGGTTGACGCCGAGCGCGTGGAGCCCATGGGCGACCTTGTTCGTCAGGTGGTTGAGCTCGCGGTAGGTCCACTGCTCGTCGCGGAAGATGAGCGCCGTGCTGTCCGGGCTGAGCTGGGCACGCCGGCTGAGCGTGAAACCAAGCCCCTGGTCGTTAGCCATTGCTGAAACCCTCCGAATGCCCGCTTCGCCTGATCGCGATTCTCCCATTCACGGCAGGGGACCGTTTCGCTACGCGGTCCACCCGCCGTCCACGACCAGGACGGAGCCGGTGACATAGGACGCCGCGTCAGATGCGAGGAAGAGTGCCGCGCCGGCGATCTCGTCGGGGACGGCGTGGCGTCCTAACGCTGTCTGGGAAATGATCCGCTCGTGGATCTCCGTGGTCTCGACCAGGTAGCGGGCCAGCTTGGTCTCGACCAGACCAGGAGCGATGGCGTTCACCCTGATCCCGAGCGGGCCCAACTCATGCGACATGGTCCGGGTCAACGTGATCAGCGCAGCTTTGCTGGCGTTGTATGCGCCGGTGAGCGCCTCCGGCCGGATCCCGGCGACCGATGCCATGTTGATCACGCTTCCGCCGTGGTCGCGCATCCACGCGGCGACGGCATATCGAGTGAGCCGGAGCGGGCCCATGACGTTGACGTCCCAGATCTTGTTGATGGCGCCTTCGTCGGCGTCGATGATGGGCCCGAACTGCGGATTGGTCGCCGCATTGTTGACGAGGATGTCGAGACGCCCCGTCTTGCTCATGACCTCCGCGACCACCGCCTCGCAGGTGGCGGCGTCCCCGACGTGTCCCGGCGTCGCGATTGCGTTGCCTCCGGCCGCGTTGATCTCGGCCGCGCCGGCCTCGCATGCGTCGGCATGACGGGCGTTGAGCGCCACGGTCGCGCCCGCTTCGGCCAGCACCGTTGCGATGGCCAGCCCGATGCCGCGGCTGCCGCCGGTGACGAGTGCCACTCGGCCGTCGAGCGAGAACCGCTCCGCGATGCTCACGGTCAGTTGAGGCTCGAGGTGCCGGCGTGATCCTTGGATCGGACAAGCATTCGGTCGAGCAACGCCGCTTCGCGACGGAGCAACCGCAGGCAGGCGGCGAGCCGCTCGGCGGTCCCGTCGATCTCGAGCAGCCGCTGGCGTTGCGCCGTCTCGACCTGCATCGCCGCAGCCACGAGGTACGAGAGCAGCTCCGGATCGCCCGGCAGACCGAACTCGAACGGATCCTCCTGACCGATGCCCCGCAACTGACTGGCATAGCCGCGGAAGGCCGCCGTCACGGCGGTGGCGAGACGCTCGGTGTCATCGGCCGCCGCCGGGATGTCCTGGAGGTAGTGCACCGATCCAACCAGGTACGGCCGGTGATGCGAGAAGCCGTCGATGTGAAAACGGGATGCCCCGACGACCACCAGGTTGTAGCCACCGTCGGGCAACTCCTCGATCTCATCCAGCTGCGCCAGTGTGCCGACCTCGTACGGGACGGCGCCCCCACCCGTCTCCTGTCCCGAGCGGATCGCCACGATCCCGAACGTGGTCGATTCCCGCTGGCAGTCGCGCATCATCGTCTTGTAGCGCTCCTCGAAGATGTGCAGCGACATCGGCATGTGCGGGAACAGCACGGTGCCAAGCGGAAACAGCGGGACTTCAATGGCCATCACGCGCTGGTCCGCGGACGCATCAGCGAGGCACTAAGCGGCTTTGCAGTTCTTGGTGTGCTTGATGATCCGCTCGCGGCGAGGCTCTCCGGGGCGGCGGCTGTGCCGGAAGGCGATCTCGACGCCGATCTCGTTTTGACGCATGAGGTTGTTGCAGATCGGGCAGCGGACGTGCGTGAGGATGTCGCGTTGGGACGCGACGCCCTTGGATTCCTTGATCGTGTTGGCCATGGCTGATGGGGCTCCTTGAGGGGTGGGCTGATTCGATTGTACGCGGCGTCGGGGTACGATTCGGCGCCGATGGCACACTCCTTCAGCACCTTCCGCCTGCGCGTCGTCGGCCCCGTCGCGGGGTCGCTGCTCGCGGTTCTGGCGCTTGGAGCGTGTGGAAGTGTTGTACCCGTGAGCAGCAGCATCACACCACCGCCGCCCGATTGCTCAACACCGCGGCCGGTTTCTGCCACCGATTCCTTCATCACCACCGCGATACTCCAGCCTGGACTGGAGGGTCTGCAGTACGCCGATATCAGCGTCGGGTGCGGGGCCGCTGCCTCAGACACGGCAACGGTGAACGTGCAGTTCACGGTCTGGCTCTCCACCGGCAAGCAGATCATCACGACGCGAGGCCCGAACCAGCCCCTGAACTCGCTCGCGCTCTCGGACCCGACGACGCTGGCCTTCTGGCGGCTCGGTATACCGGGCATGAAGGTCGGAGGGACACGCCGTCTGGTCGTACCGCCGGCGCTCGGATTCGGCGCTTCGGGCAACACCTCGGCAGAGGTTCCGGCCAACGCCACCCTTGTGGTGACCGTCGAGCTGGTGTCCCTGGGAACCGCCGCCGGTTAGGAGCGGGCGCGCGTCCAGAGAACGAAGAGACCCAGGCACGCTCCGGCGGAGACCAAGACGAACCCGATCGGGATGCCGATCACGAAGAAAAGGCCGGGGGCGGTTGTCGCCAACATGCTGCGTACAGCATACCGCCACGATGGCCTGCCACCCTGACAGACGGTCAGATCAGGAAGCGACTTCCATGCGGGCGCCGAGCAGGCCGAGTTCGATGTCGTGCATCACGGTGATGCGGAACGCCTGACGCGCGGCGGCATCGAGTTCCGGAGCGATCGTCTCGTTGCGGGGACGGCCAATCCACGGCGGCTGATGCCGGCCCATGGGTTCGCCGCCGACCCGGACGATCACGGCGCGGTCATCCTCTTCGTCGACCTCGATCGAGACGTGCTGGAGAACGCCGGTGCTGTCGACGAGCGTCCACGAGCGCAGCCAGACCGGCATCGTGCTCCCCGGAACGCGGACCGGACGCACGGCGCCACTGACCACGTACGCGTCCTTGTGGGGCGCGTCCGCCGTCAGAGCGATACGAACCGCCGTGTCCAGTTCTCCGCCGACCCACGTGGCGAGAGACGGCGCGCGGTTCTCGACGTCGGGAAGCATGTGGGTGAAGAAGCCGTTGGCGAGCGAGGGTGCCACCGTCGCGTGGCGACGGCAGTATGGGAGGCCGAGGACGATCCTGCTGTGCTCATCGCACCACGTCGTGCCGCACTTGACCTGCCGGCGGTCGACGTAGGTGCAACGACAGCTCGCAGGCTTCGAACATTCGCCGTCCATGCACTTGCCCAGACTTTCATGGTCGCCCTCAGTCGACCCGCCGTCGCCCGACTGCTTCCGCGAGAGCCGCTGCCACGGCTTCATCTTGTCCAATGTGGGTTAACTCCTCGGCACATACGAATCAGTGCCAGGACCCCAGCGTAGTCGCGTTGCGCGGTTGATCTGGGCATGCGCATCCATCTTGTTACGCCTCGGATGCGCGTCGTGACCCCGGAACTCAGCGAGTCGTACCCCGTATCGGATTCGAACCGATGGTCTCCGCCTTGAGAGGGCGGTGTCCTGGGCCACTAGACGAACGGGGCCCGAAGGCCCCGGATCATACCAGCGCCCGAAGACGGCTCAGACCTGATCGGGCGCGCCCATCCCCAGGGTGTGCAACGCGTCGGCGAGCGTGACCCGGGTTGCCGCGACGAGGGCACGCCGGAAACGGCGGGCCGCCGGGTCTTCCTCGCGGACGATCGCCGGCGTGTGCTCGTAGAAGTCGCTGAACGCCGAGGCGAGGCCGAACGCGTAGGTGGTGAGCAACGACGGCGAGAGGGCGGCAGCCGTCTCGGTGAGCGCTCGGGTGTACGCCTCGATCGTGTGCAGGAGCTCGCGCTCGGCGGGGTGCAACGCGGCCGGAACCGCGACGGACTCAGCGTCGTCGGCGACCTTGCGCAAGATGCCGGCCGCTCGGGCATGCGCGTACTGCAGGTAGACGCCGGTGTCGCCGGTCACCCGTAGCGCCTCGTCGAAGTCGAACGCGATGATCTGGTTGAGCGAGAACTTGAGCAGGTAATAGCGCACGGCACCGGCGGCCACCAAGGTCGCGCTCGCGGTGTCGCGTGCGTTGACGCTCAGCCGCGCGGTCGCGCGGTCGAGCAGATCGTCGGCACGAACCTCGATACCGCGGCGACCGCTCAAGGCAACGCTCTCGCGTCCTTCTTCGATGTCGACTCCGAGCTCTGCGGCCGCAGCCGGTGTCAATGCCACGACCTCGTAGCTGAGGTGGATCGAATTGTCCGCCTCGTGCTCGTGGTGCAACCGCCGCAGCGCGCGCTGCACGACGCGCTGCGGATACGCCTGGCGCGCGTCGATGACGTTGATCACGCGCTGGGCGCGACCATAGTGTCCGCGCGGAGGATCCGGTTGCGGCAGCGTCGCCGTCGTCGCCAGGGTTCGATCGCCCTCCCAGTATGCGTAGTTGAAGTCGCGCCCCAGGAGGCCGAACTTCCAGAGCTGGTAAGCGATATCCTTCGCGGTGTACGTCGCGATACCGTCGGACTTGACCAGAACCTTCGTGTCGTCATCGCCGTCGTCATCGGGGCCATCCGCCGGCATCACCCAGCATCCGGCGAGCTTGCCGCTCTCGGCGAGGACGATTGCTCCGGATTCGACAAGCAGGTCGAATGCCTGACGCCAGAAGCCGAGAGCGATGATGTCCGACTCCCACGTGAGCAGGTCGTAGGCGATATCGAAACGACGCATGGTCGCGAGGTGCGCGTTGACGATCCGTCGCGCGAGATCCTTGACGTATACGGCGGTCTCGTTGCCGCCCTCCTCGACCTCGCGCAGGACGGCACGCCGCCGTTCGAGCAGCGCTGGCTCCGTCTCGTACCGCGCTGATACAGCGATGTACACGCGCGAGCAGTACTGATCGAAGGGCTCGTCCGGCATCGGTTCGAGGCCGAGCTCGCGAATGCCGACCACCACATCGGCGACCTGGACGCCCGTGTCGTCGATGTAGTTGTTCACCTCGACCGCGTGGCCGGTGCGCCGCAGGACGCGGGCGACCGTGTCGCCGATGCACGCATTGCGGAGATGGCCGATGTGCGCTGCTTTGTTGGGGTTGGTGGCGGTGTGCTCGACGAGCGTCTTGCCTGAGGCGACCGCGGCGGTGGTCGGCAGATCAAGCGTCCCCGTCGCCTCGAGATCGGCCGCCGCGGTGAGCACCGCCTCGGTCCACGCGGTCTCCTCGAGATGCGCGTTGACGTATCCGGGCGGCGTCACGGTCCAGGCGCGTACGCGTGGAACCTTCGCAGCGTCGAGGTGCGCAGCCAGCTCGGCGGCGATCGCAGCAGGCGCCCGGCGGAGCACCCGGGCAAGACCCAGAGGCGCCGGTGTGGACCAGTCGCCGAACTCAGGCCTGGCCGAGCGCTCCACCACGACGTCGAACCCAGCGTCCACGCCGGAGGCGTCGAGAGCATGCCGGACTGCTTCGACCAGGAGCGTTCGCGTGTCAGCCATATCGCGCAAGGGTAACGGGGAGCACGGTTGCGTCCTGACGGGCGACAATGCGCCGCCGTGGACTCGCGACCATGCGTGATCCCGGCAGCGGGCCTGGGGACGCGCTTTCTCCCTGCCACCAAGGAGCTTCCGAAAGAGCTGCTCCCCGTTCTCGATCGCCCGGTGATCCAGTGGGCGGTCGAGGAGGCGGTGGCATCCGGCGCTGACGAGATCATCCTCGTGCTCGCCGAGGGAAAGGAGGCACTGGCGGCCCACCTCCGGCCCGATCTGCCACTTGAGCGGCTCCTCGAGGAGCGAGGGAAGACCGCAGAACTGGCTGCCGTTCGGAAAGCTGGGAACCTGTCCCCGGTGACCGTCGTCCGCCAGGCCTACCCCCGTGGTCTCGGTGACGCGGTGCTCTGCGCAGCGGACGCAGTGGGCGACAGGACCTTCCTCTGCATGCTCCCGGACGATCTCTCGCTCGCCGATCCACCGATCCTCCGCCAGCTCTGGGACGCCCACGAGCAGGTTGGGACGTCCATTCTTGCGTTGATGCGAGTGCCCAAAGACCAGATTTCCAGGTACGGCTGTGCCGAGATCGCCGAGTTGCGTGGCAAGCTGCACCGTGTGAGTGGACTGGTCGAGAAGCCGCCCGCTGCCGAGGCCAAGAGCGATCTGGCCGTCATGGGCAGGTATTTGCTCACGCCGGCGATCTTCCCGGCACTTCGGAACACCGCGCCCGGGGCACTTGGCGAGGTCCAGCTCACCGATGGAATCGGCCACCTGCTCGAGACCGGTGAGGTCTGGGGGGTCGAGTTCGACGGCGAGCTCCTCGACGTGGGGACCCCGTCAGGGTGGCTCGCCACCAACATGCGTCTGGCGCGTGAGCATCCCGAGTATCGCGACGCGGTTATCGACAGGTCGGGCGCTGCATGAACCCAATTCGCCGGGAGTGGGGCGCGATCACCTTCGTGGTGACGATCCTCGTCGGAGCAGTCGCCGTGGCGATCTCCCTGGGGATCTCCGCCACGCACTCGGCTCCGCTCGCCTCCGCACCGCCGTGCCCCTCGTACACGCCGTACGTCGTCACGCCGACCCCCGTGCCCACCGCCACGCCTTCGCCCGCTGTGAGCGGCAAGCCGACCGCGACGCCCGCGCCAACGCCGGTTCCCACGCCGTCCGCAACGCCCACGCCGTTCAACCCGGAGCTCCAGGGCTGTCCGACAGCGCCGCTGCCACCGACCGTCGCGCCGACTCCCACACCGAAGGTGACGCCGACAGCCGTTGGCGCTACTCCGACGCCGGCCCCGACCGCGACACCAACACCGGTGCCGACCACGCCGCCGAACTCAACGCCACTCCCGACCGCGACACCGACGGCCAGCGGCTCCGGCTGACCCTTCTCGACTTCAGAGGGCGAAGAGCAACCTGTTGCCGTTCTCTGGCGTGATCGACGAACGCTGGAGCTCGATATCCACCGACGGCGGATGTCCCGTGTCGATCACGACAGCGATGCGTTCCGAGAGGCGGAGCCCGCCGATGCGCACGCAGTCGCGGAGAAACGTGAAGGCCATGGGGCGCACCAGGTTCCAGATGTAGCCGCGGACCGCCTGTGCGGTCTCCCCCGGCTCGAGCAGGTTGTCGGTGCCACGCATGCTCCGGTCCTGAAAGGCGAGCACACAGACCTGGTCGGTCAGCTGCACCGGGGAGGTCCACGAGTACTGATCGTCATCTGCCGCGGATCCGACGATGCGGTCCTTGTCACTGAAGAGCGCGAGACGCTCAACGAGCAGGTGCATCGGGCCCGCCGGTCCTTCGACGAAGAGCGGGATATCGCGCAGCGGCTCGCTGCGATCCTGCGCCGGATAGCGCGCGGAGAATCCGAGATCCTCGATGCCACTGAATGGCGCGGGCACTTTGATGACCAGCTCGTCCATCAGCGAGCCTCACTCAGCAGGACGTTTGCGTTGCTCATCACGTCAACCCTGAGCGCGAATCTAGCACAGGGGTTACCGAGATCGAACGCGTGGACTGATTGCTACACTCGCGCGACCATGCCGGCACTCGACGACGTTCGAGTCCTCGACCTCACGAGGTTGCTCCCCGGACCGTTCTGCACCATGCTGCTCGCGGATTTCGGCGCGGATGTCATCAAGGTCGAGGACACGGCAGGCGGTGACTACATGCGCTGGATGCCGCCGCTCGTCGACGAGTACTCCGCGATGTTCCACCCGATCAACCGGAACAAGCGCTCGATATCCATCGATCTCAAGAATCCCTTGGGGCGTGAGGCATTTCTCCGTCTCGCGGCCACCGCCGATGTGGTCGTCGAGAGCTTCCGTCCCGGCGTGATGGACCGTCTCGGCATCGGCGACGCAGCATTGCGGGAAGTAAATCCCCGGATCGTGCTCTGCAGCATCAGCGGTTATGGCCAGGATGGACCGTTTCGAGACCGCGCCGGGCACGACCTCAACTATGCCGCCGTGGCTGGAGTGCTCATGCTTGGCGGCACCGACGCGAATGGTCCCGCGATGCCGGGTCTGCAGGTCGGCGATCTCGGCGGCGGTGCGCTCGATGCCGCGCTCGCGATCATGATCGCGCTCCACCACGCTGCGCGCACTGGCCGAGGGCAGCACTGCGATATCTCGATGGTCGACGGACTCGTGAGCTGGACGGCGGTGCATGCGTCGCAACTTTTCGCCACCCGCGAGGCACCGGCGCCGGGCGGAGGGACGCTCACCGGGAGATACCCCTGCTACCGGATCTACCGCTGCGCAGACGGCTATCTCGCAGTCGGTGCGCTCGAGCCGAAGTTCTGGCGAGAGTTCGTCGAGGTGATCGGACTTTCCGAGCTGGCTGAGCACGGCCTCGTCGATGGCGAGGAGGGCCGGCGAACCGCAGCCGCCGTCGAGGCGGTGTTGCGGACGCGCACCCGTTCCCAGTGGGAGCAAGCACTGGCGGGACATGATGTGTGCGTCGAGCCGGTTCTCGATGTGGGCGAAACGTTCGAGCACCCCCAGGTCCGCAGCCGAGGCCTGCGTCTGGAGCCCGGTGATGGAAGACCCACGGCGCAGACCGGCTTTCCCATCCGCCTCGCGGACACGCCCGCGGCATACCGGCGTGCCGCACCCGGGTACGGTGAGCACACCGATGAAGTGCTCGGTGATGCCGGTTATGACAGCGAGCACATTGCCGCTCTGCGGGCGGCGGGAGCGATCAAATGAGCGACGCCGCGCCGGCGCCGCGCCATGCCCCTCGCACGACCCGCAGCGCGCAAACCCGTGAACGCATCATCGCCGCGGCGACTGAGGTCTTCGCGCGCTCGGGGTTTCACGGTGCCAAGGTCGCCGACATCGCCGAGCAGGCCGGTATCGCCTATGGCCTCGTCTACCACTACTTCCATAACAAGGAGGACATCCTCGCCGCGATCTTCACGGAGCGCTGGGCGCAGTACGTGACGTATCTCCACGAGGTTGGCGATATGGAGATCGGGTTTCGCGAGCAGATGCGCCGCCTTGTGCATTTCTGGGTCGAGGTGTATCGCCGCGAACCCGATCTGATGACCGTGATGATCAACGAGGTGACTCGCTCGTACGAGTTTCTCGAGTCGCACGACATCGGTACGGTGATGGTCGCGTTCGAGGCCATCGAGGAGATCATTCGCAGAGCGCGCGACCGCGGTGAGGTGCGGCCCAACGTCGACCCGCAACTCGCGAGCTACGTCGTCTTCGGCGCGGCGGAGATGGTCCTCACGGGCTACGTGATGGACACGCTGCGTCGCGATGATCCGTCCGCGTTCTCGGGTGACGAGATGCAGATGCTCGAGGTGCTGCTCGACGGTCTGGCACCGCGCGACGCTACGTGACGACTGCGTCCCACCACGCGTCCACTGCGCGCGACGTGGCCTCGAGACCGCTGCTGTTGTCGATGATCCACGTCGCGCGGTCACGCTTCTCATCGATCGGGATCTGCGCGGCAAGTCGCTGCACTGCAGCCTCGGCATCGAGCCCGTTGCGTTCGCGCATGCGCCGGATCTGTACATCGCGCGGCGCGTAGACGAGCAACACGCCTTCGAACAACGACTCCCTGGCGTTCTCGAAGAGCAGCGGGATGTCGACGGCGACCAGCGGCGCCGGTCCGGCGAGCGCTTGCGCGATGCGCTCCTGCATCGACGCCGTGATGCGTGGATGCGTGATCCGCTCGAGGTCGCGGCGTGCATCGGCATCGGCGAAGACGAGCGCGCCAAGACGGGCACGGTCAAGGGTGCCGTCCGGCAGGAGCATGTCGTCACCAAAACGCTGTGCCACCTCGGCGAGCGCCGGCTCGCCCGGCAGCACCACTTCACGGGCAATCAGGTCCGCATCGATCACCGCAGCCCCGTGAGCCGCGAGCAGGGCGCCCACAGTGCTCTTGCCGGTGGCGATACCTCCGGTCACGCCGATCAATCGCATGGTGGTCGACCGTACTCCTGCTGCCGCAGGACCGCAGCGATCAGCCGGCCGTCGAAGCCGAGCACGAGCTGGCTGCCGCCCACGAGGCGTCCCCACGCAGGAAGAGCAGCATGCCGTGGTCGTCCGCGACGAGCGTCCACCCGGGCGTCGAGGTCAGCTCGGCCGTCAGTGCGCCGTGCGAGTAGAGCACCGCCGTGGTGTCACTCGACGTCAGGAGTTGCAGCGCTGTCGGTGCTGTCGTGGCACCCGCCGCGATACGCAGGTAGTCGTCAAAGACGTCAGTCCCGAGCGAGATGGACTCGCCGTACTCATACACCGATCCGCGCGGCCAGGTGCGATAGATGACGTAGCCGCCGGTGCCGTACGCGGTGAACACGCGTTGCGTCGTCGGGCTGCGATCCAGGATGCCCGTCGCGCACGCCGGGTACACCGCGGCGATCCCCTGTGGCGTCGCCGTCTGCGCCACGCGCTCTCCCACGACTCCGACGCCAAACAGCCCGACGGCAATCAGTGCGATGCCCATCACCGGCACCTTCGGCCGCGGTCGCGCGACCGCGCTCCGGTGCGCGCGCCGTGCCTCGAGCGAGCGCACGACGCCGGCAGTCATCGCCATCCACGGCGGGATCATCACCGCCACGCAGATGGCGGTATTGCGGACCGAGGTGAGCGCGAGCCCTGCCCCGACGACGGCGAGCGCGAAGTCACGAAGATCGAAGTGGCGGCGCAGCGATGGACGCGCGAGCACCGTGATCGTGAGTGCCGCGAAGGTGAGCAGCAGCGCCAGCAGCACCCACATCGTTGGGTCGGCGAAGTTGGGCGACTGCCATTCGACGATGCCTTTCGCTCGCTCCGTCGCTCCAGTTGTCGCCGCGAAGATGAACAGCCACGGCCCGTACGGATTCACGCAGGCAGCGAGCGCCGAGGCCCCGAGCGCCACAGCGAGCGCGGTGATGCGCTGCCGGGACGCGACCGTCCCGAGCGACCAACGACGCTTGATCGTCTCCGCGACCACGACCACGGCAAGGAAACCGATCCCCGCAATGAACCCCGCGTGCAGGTTCGCCCAGAGCAGGAAGAGCGGCGGGAGCAGCCACAACCGCCTGCCGCCGGAGCGCAGATATGACTCGGCGATCCAGAGCGTCCAGCAGACGAGCGCGAACGTGAACACCTGCGGCCGCGTGCCGAGCACCGGCTCCGCTGCGCGAGCGCCGAGCGCAAGCCCGATGGCGAGCACGATCGGCCCAGCACCACGGAGCCGGCCGCGAAGCAGCGTCGCGACCATCGCGCTCCACGCCACGAGGCCCATCAGCACCGTGACGAGGAACAGTCCCCCGACTGCCGCGAGCGCGGCAAAGATCGTCTCCGCCAGCCATTCGTGGGCGACCAGAGGATTGCCGAACGCCGTATACGCGAAGAGTTCCCCTGCGGGGATCTGGTGGTGGGCGATGATCCAGTCGCCGAGGCGGATGTGCCACCAGACGTCGGGATCACTCAGCGCATCGAGGCCGACGGCACCGGTGAGGATCAGGACGGCCGCTAGCAGAGCCCGGCGCGGGTCTGAAAGCCAGCCGAGCAATCGGTGTGCAGGTGGGCCCGCCTCGGGCGCGGATGGCGGAGGAGAAGCCTCGAGGAGGGTTGCCATGCGAGCGCAGCGTAGGGGCCGCGCTCGCGCGAAAACGGTTCGCGGCCGGGTGGCGACAGATTCGTATACTCCACGCGATGGGGAGCGAAGCGCGATCTCCGAAGCGACGCCAGACGTCCGCAAGCACGAGTACCCGTCCAGCACCGGCGGCGCCAACCAACCTGTATTCGGGCCACACGATCTCCTGGCGGCATTGCCTGCTCGGGCTCGTGGTCGGTGAGATTGCGCTCCTGGTGATCAGCAACGCCGCACTCATCGCCACGAACGCGGCATTCGGCGGCACCGACAACATCGATGGCGGAGTTGTCGGCGTGTCGACGCTGCTTGCGGTGATCCTCGGCGGCTGGCTCGCCGCGAAGCTCGCCGGCCGGTTCGGCCTCTACCAGGGAATCGTGGTCGCCATCGGCTTCATCGCCGTGGGCGCGATCTACACGTTCTTCCAGGAGTCATCGATCATCGCGGCGTCCCTCGCCACAAACAGTCATCACCTCATCGATCTCGGCCCGATGGACCTCGGCAACCTCTTCAGCGGCGACCTGCTCGCGCTGTTTGGCGGTTCCGTCGGCGGCCTGCTCTCCGGGAAGCACTAGAGACGATCCTCGGGCGCGCCGAAGAGGCGCGACTGTGCCGTAGATCACTCAACCCCGAGCAACCCGTGGGTCAGACCCCGACTGCACCTGCCTGCGCGGGCTGACCGGCGATCGGAACCTCGCGATAGGACTGGCCGATGAGATCGACCCGACCCAGCGACTGGGCAAACTCCAGGCACGCGGCGCGCGTGAACCGGAGATGCTTACCGGGGGTATGCCAGGCGCGCAGATGACCCTGGGCGACGGCGCGACGTAGCGTCGAACGCGACACACCGCAGAGTGCCGCCGCTTCGCCAGTTGTGAGGATCTCTTCCTCGCGCTCTGCCAATTCCTCCTCCTCCGACCGTCATCGTATGGAAATCCGGGCACGGATCTCAAGGTGCAGTTATACAACGGTTAGGCGAGCTCGTGTGGATCACCCTGTTGAGTGATGCTGGGAGCGTATCTGGCGACCGTATACTCCAGGCAAGATCAACTCACTCATCAGCCCGTGTTGAGAGGGCGCGAGGATCACCATGAACGTCGATGTCCAGGCAATGGCGCGGCGTCTGCAGGCGAGCCTCGGGACAGTCATCGTTGGGAAGGAAGCAGAGATCGAGCTCTGCATCGTCGGGCTCCTGTGCCGCGGCCACCTTCTGATCGAGGACGTTCCGGGCACCGGCAAGACGCTCCTGGCCAAAGCGCTCGCCCGCAGCAGCGGCTGCAGCTTCGAGCGTGTGCAGTTCACGCCGGACCTCCTGCCGGGCGACGTGACGGGTGTGAGCGTGTACAACCCGCAGGACCAGACCTTCGAGTTCCGTAAGGGACCGATCTTCGCCCAGGTACTGCTCGCCGACGAGATCAATCGCGCGACCCCGAAGACGCAATCGGCATTGCTCGAAGCAATGGAGGAGTGGCAGGTCACCGTTGACGGCACCAGCCATCCCCTCCCGGATCCATTCATGGTGCTTGCGACGCAGAACCCGATCGAACTGGGCGGAACGTTCCCGCTTCCGGAGGCGCAGGTCGATCGGTTCCTGCTCAAGCTGCGCCTCGGGTATCTCCCGGCCGGTGAGGAGGTCGCGATGCTTGACCGCTTCCAGTCGGGGAGCCCGCTCGGCACGCTCCAGCCGGTCACCGACGCGGCCGAGATCAAGGCGGCACAGGCCGTGTGTCGCGACATCTACTGCGACGCCGCTCTCAAGGACTACTGCGTTCGCATCGTGCGGCGGACGCGCGATCACCGCGATGTGTCGCTCGGCTCGTCACCCCGGGGCACGCTCGGTCTGCTCCACGCCGGCCAGGCGCGGGCGGCGCTGGCGGGACGGGAGTTCGTGCTCCCCGATGACATCAAGGACATTGCCGCGAACGTGCTCGAGCATCGAGTGATGCTCCGCCCGAACGCCGAGTTGCGAGGCCTCACCGCCGCATCCGTGCTGGAGGAGGTGCTGGCAACGGAGTCGGTGCCGATGACGGGCCGGCGTCTGGCGTGACCGGCGTCGCGGCGAGCGCCCGGAGCGCGCCGTGACCGCGCGCGTCCCGATGATCGCCTGCGTGGCGGTTCTGGCGTTCTTCGCCGGGATCACCGGCGTCCGCCTTGCGTACACGTTGGCGTATGTGCTGGTGCTGCTCCTGGTGGTCGCGTACATCTGGTCGCGGCTGCTCGCCAGAAAGCTGCGCGTCACTCGTGACTCGCCGCAGGGCTCATTCATGATGGGAGAGCCGTTCGAGGAGACCTTCACGGTCAAGAATGAAAGCGGGCTCCGCCTCCCGTACTGCGAAGTTCGTGACGGCACGAAACTCCCGGGATACGCGCCAGGCCGGGCCTTCGCACTCGCAGCGGGAGGATCGGTCACCTGGACCGCGCGGGGCATGTTCAATCTGCGCGGAGTCCATCGTTTCGGGCCGCTCGAAGCACGGCTTGGCGATCCCTTCGGCCTCTTTCCGCGCCGCATCCGCGTCGCCCCCGAGAACGAGGTCGTTGTCTATCCGGCGATCCACGCCCTCCTCCACAACGTGCCGCAGTGGAGTGGCAACGGCGTCGCCGAGGCCCACCGCGGACAGCCCGTCGATGTCCCTCCCGACGTTTCGACGATTCGCGATTACTCGCCCACCGACGGCCTCAGCCGCATCCACTGGGCCTCGACTGCCCGCCACGGTCATCTGATCAGCCGGACCTTTGACACCGGGCAGAGCGCCGACCTCCTGATCGTGCTCGACCTCGAGCGGGGCATTCACGCGGGAACCGGCATCGAGTCCTCCATCGAGTACGCCATCTCGATCACTGCTTCGGTGGTGCACGGCGCCATCCGGCGAGGTCAGGCGGTCGGCCTGGTCACCAACTCTCGCGGCAGCACAAGCTTCGGCGCCGGACGCGGCGAAGTGCAGCGTCTCCGGCTGCTCGATTTCCTCGCGCTCGCCACGGCCGACGGGACGCGAAGTCTCGCCGACACCATCACCCGGCACGGCGACGGCTGGCGCGGACGTGGCGGGATGGTGGTGATCACGCCCAACCGATCGAGCGACTGGGTCGAGGCGCTGGTCGACAGCGCCACGCGCGGCCAGCGCCACCTCTGCATCTTCATCGAGCCGACATCGTTCGGCGCCAAGGGTCAGGCGCTGCGCATTCCAGCGGCCTGGCGGCTCGCGCTCGACTGGTGGGTGGTCCGCCGCGGCGACGTGCTCGGTTCCGGCGAACGCACGTCCGCAGCGGGCTGACCTGATGGACGTCTACGCCGACCGCCGCCCCGCACTCCCAGCTGCGGCGGCAGGTCGCAGCTACAGCTTCGAGATCGCTGCCGCCCTGAGCGTCGCGCTGATGGGGGCGACGGCATGGGCAGTGCTCGCAGCGAACTGGGCGCCGGGCGCGGGCGGCGCCGTCGTGGTGTCGATCACGTCGGTCATCGAAGCCGCGCTCCTCGCGCAGGCTCGGGCCCCACGCATCGCCACGGCAATCGCGGCCCCATTTCTCGGGCTCGCAGCGATCGTGCCGACGACGCTCGCGGCGATGCCGGCGGTACCCGGCCAGACCGCGGGCGCCATCGCCGGCCATTACCTTCGCGCCCTCTTCACCGGCCTGGCGTCGAACCAGGCCTGGGACTTCACCGTCGGCCTGTGCGCGATTCTCTTCCTCTGCGGGTACTGGCTCGGATGGTTGGTGCTCCGCGAGCATCGCGGCGTCCTCGCGGTGATCCCGATCTTTTCTGTTCTTGCCACAAATGTCGTCAACGCGGCGAATCCCGCTCCCGTCGCCCTGCCCGAGGTCATCGCCGTGGTGCTCGCAATCGGCGTGGTCGCGGCCGCCTACCTGGGATCGCTCGGCGATCGGTGGGCTGCGTCTCGCATCACGGCGCTCGACGGTCTTGGCTGGCGGTTCGGTACCAGCGTCGCGGTTGTTGCAGCCGTCCTGACGATCGTCGCGCTGGTCCTCCCGCCGGTATCGACCACCGACATCTCCGCAAAGCTCTTTCCGCACGGACTCGGCGTCGGGTCGGGCGGGAAGGGCAACGGACCCACGATCGTGAACGGCCTCAGCACCATCGGCTTCAACGAACTCGGTGACCCTCGGTGGGCCGCTCGTGAGCCGCCCGCAACTCGTCATGACGTACACGGTGAACACCCCCGCCGCCGTCTACCTTCGCGTTGCCGACGACACGATCTTCAACAAGGGCAGCTGGACGCCCGAAGACAGCACGAACGACAACGACCCCAACTCTTCGTGGACGTCGTTCGACTTTCCTCTGGGCCCGCTGCCGCGTGACCTCGATCCAGCGGACGGCGGGATCGGCAGGGACGAGCAAACGGTGACAGCGAACCTCACCTTGCAGGCAAATGCGACGGGGGACCAATCGCTGGTGCCGTTCACAGGTGATCCCGAGTCGGTCGATCTCCCCGGGAGTGCGGCGGGCGTCGTCGCGGATCCGCAGTCGCAAACACTGCTCACGGTCGATGAGGTCAAGCTCGACACGGACATCGTCAACGGAACCAGGATCCAGACCTCGGCATACATCTCCACGGCCACGCAGGCACAACTCGAGGCTGCCGGCACCGCCTACCCGACGTGGACGAAGCAGTTCACCGACCTGCCGGATGACGCCACCCACGGTGTCGAGACGATTCGCAGTCTTGCCCAGCAGTGGACGGCGGGACTCACAAATCCGTACGACCAGGCGATCGCGATCGAGGAGCACCTGCGCAACCCGGCGTTCTTCACGTACACCCTCAATCCGCCGCAGGATCCCAACCCTGGCACCTGGCCGGTCGTCTACTTCCTGACCACCAGCCACAAGGGGTACTGCCAGTACTTCGCGTCGGCGATGGGGTCGATGCTCCGGAGCCTCGGCATCCCCACACGTCTGGTCAGTGGGTACGGCCCCGGGACCACTCGGGCCCAGAGCGGACGCCAGGGCGCCCGCGAGCAGGAGGTGAGCACGAGTGACGCCCACAGCTGGGTCGAGGCGTACTTCCCCGGATACGGCTGGATCCCCTTCGAGCCGACGCCTGCTTCGAGCCAGGGCGACTACCAGCCCTTCCCGCGCGGTCAGCAGGCCATCACGGGCGCGACGAGCACGCCGGCACCGACCCTCCGGGCGGTCCCGACCCCCAAGGTCACGATCCCGAAGCCGGTCATCTCCAGCGTCCTTCCGACCGGCAAGTCGGGCTTCGCGCTCCCGGAGCAGGTGCTGATCGCACTCGCGGTGCTCGGTGCGATCCTCGTCCTCTTCATCGCCCTGGTGCTCTGGTTCCTCCTGCCGCGCTCCCTGACGGGCGCGTGGCGCCGCGTCGAGACCCTTGGTGCGATATCCGGCGTGGATCGCCGAAGAGCCGAGACCCACAGGGCGTTCGCGGCGCGGCTCGCGCGGGCTCGACCCCAGGCCGCACCCGCGCTCACCGAGCTCGCGAGCGTCACTGCTCGCGCCGAGTTCAGCGCGTCCGGTGCGTCAGGCACCGAACGGGCGCAGGCGCTGCGAACCTGGCGCCGGGCCCTGTTCGCGGCTACCCTGCGGCCGAAGCGATCTCCAGGCTGAGCATGTCGTGCGCCACGAGCGCACCGGGGAGGTGACGGCGTTCGCTCAGATGGCTTAGCAGGAAGCGGGTGTTCGGGTTCTCGGCGATGAGTCCGGCAACCTCATCGCTCCACAGGTGACCGCCCGGCGTCGGTCCGTCCCATCCGGTGCATTCGCAGACGTAGAGGTCGCATCCGGTGATCGACCGGCGAAGCCCGCCGCACATCTCGCTGTCACCGGAGAAGCCGACGGAGGCGCCGGCCGGGTCGGTGATGCGGTACGCGAGCGACGGACCGGTGCTGTGCACGACGGCGTGGCTCTGCACTCGGTATCCGGCCACGGTCACGTCGCTCCCATCCTGCAGGAGGAGGTACTCCGGTGCCACCGCGCTGTCGACCAGGCTGCGTATGTGCCTGCCGTACCCGTCGCTCAGCAGGCGTCCGACGTACTCGCGAGTCCCGATCGGACCACCCACCACGAGCGGCCCGGGATGCTCCACGTCGGTGAACGCACGCGCACCGAGCACTGTGGGCAGCACGAAGCTGTGGTCCGCGTGGAAATGCGTGAGCAGGATGAGCGTCAGGTCATGCACGGACGTGCCGGCGCGGCGTACCAGAGAGGGCACGGGCGCGCCGCAGTCGACGAGGACGCGTCCGTCCACGAGATAGCCGGCGTTGCAGCCGCAGGTGCTGAACGCACTCCCGCTGCCGAGCACGGTGAGACGCATGGGGACAAGGTTAGCGGCCGCCGGGCGGTGGTATTAACGCTGCATGCGACTTGATCGATTTACCGAACGCTCCCAGGAGGCGCTGACCGCCGCACAACAGGCGGCCCAGCAACTCCAGCATCCGGCCGTTGAGCCGGAGCATCTCCTCCTCGCGCTGCTCATGCAGGACGAGGGGTTGGTCCCAGCTTTGCTGCGCCGTCTCGAGGTTGCGCCGGAGCCGATGGCGGCACGGCTGCAGGCGACACTCGAGAACCGTCCGAAGCAGATCGGCGTCACCGATCCCGCCGTCAGCACCGCGCTGCGCGCGGTCTTGATGACCGCGTTCGACGAGATGAGCCGTCTCAAGGACGAGTATGTCTCCACCGAGCACCTCCTGCTTGCGCTCGCGGCAAAGCCGGAAGGCGAAGCCGGACGCCTGCTCCAGCAGGCCGGCGTCACGCCCGACCGCGTGTACGCCACGCTCGAGGCAGTGCGCGGTTCGCAGCGGGTCACCGACGCGAACCCCGAAGCGAAGTATCAGGCGCTCGAGAAGTACGGGCGCGACCTGACGGAAGCAGCGCGCCGCGGCAAGCTCGACCCCGTGATCGGTCGCGATGACGAGATCCGGCGCGTGATACAGGTGCTCTCACGCAGAACCAAGAACAACCCGGTGCTCATCGGCGAGCCCGGCGTCGGCAAGACCGCGATCGCCGAGGGTCTTGCGCAGCGCATCGCATCCGGCGACGTGCCGGAAGGGCTGAAGGACAAGCGCGTGATCGCGCTCGATCTCGGCGCGATGGTCGCCGGCAGCAAGTATCGCGGGGAGTTCGAGGACCGGCTCAAGGCCGTGCTTCGCGAGGTCACCTCCTCGGACGGAGCGGTGATCCTTTTCATCGACGAGTTGCACACGCTCGTCGGCGCCGGCGCGGCCGAGGGCGCGATGGACGCCGGCAACATGCTCAAGCCGGCGCTCGCCCGAGGCGAGCTGCGGTGCATCGGTGCCACGACGCTCGACGAATATCGCAAGCACATCGAGAAGGACGCGGCCCTCGAGCGGCGCTTTCAACCGATCGTCGTCGACCAGCCGTCGGTCGAGGACACGATCAGCATTCTCCGTGGCCTCAAGGAGCGGTACGAGGTGCACCACGGCGTGCGCATCACCGACTCCGCAATCGTCGCTGCGGCGGTGCTGAGCAATCGCTACATCACAGACAGGTTTCTCCCTGACAAAGCTATCGACCTTATTGATGAAGCCGCGTCGAAGTTGCGCATCGAGATCGACTCGCTCCCCACGGAACTTGATGTGGTGGAACGTGAGGTTCGTCAGCTCGAGATCGAGCGACAGGCGTTGCGCAAGGAGTTCGACAAGGCCTCGCAGGAACGTCTCGACCGTCTCGAGCGCGAGCTTGCCGACCTGCAGGAGCGCGGTCGCGGACTCCGGACCCGCTGGGAGCAGGAGAAGGGCGCGCTTTCCGCAATCCGCGACATCAAGGAGCGGATGGAGCAGGTGCGCCACGAGGCGGATCGCGCCGAGCAGATGAGTGACTTCGGGCGTGCGGCCGAGCTCCGCTACGGACAGCTCAATGAGCTGCAGCGCGGGCTGGAGCAGGAACAGGCTCGCCTCGTCGAAATGCAGGGAGATCGCCCGCTGCTCAAGGAAGAGGTCGGCGAGGAGGATGTCGCGGCTGTCGTCTCGCGATGGTCGGGCGTCCCGCTCAACAAGATGCTCGAAGGCGAGATGCAGAAGCTGCTCCGCATCGAACAGGACCTGCATGGTCGTGTTGTCGGACAGGAGGACGCCATCAACGCCGTCGCCAATGCCGTCCGTCGCGGACGCGCGGGGCTCGCGGATCCGAACCGGCCGATCGGCTCGTTCATCTTCCTCGGACCCACCGGTGTCGGAAAGACCGAGCTGGCACGCGCGCTCGCCGAACTGCTCTTCGACGACGAGCGCTCGATGATCCGGCTCGACATGAGCGAGTACATGGAGAAGCACACGGTCTCGCGACTGGTGGGTGCGCCTCCCGGCTATATCGGCTATGAGGAAGGCGGCCAGCTCACCGAGGCGGTTCGCCGCAGGCCGTACAGCGTGCTGCTGCTCGACGAGATCGAGAAGGCACACCCGGACGTCTTCAACGTGTTGCTGCAACTGCTCGAGGACGGACGGCTCACCGACGGCCAGGGACGCACCGTGGACTTCCGCAACTGCGTGGTCATCATGACCAGCAACATCGGGTCACAGCTCATCGCTGAGGTGCCGGCGGACGCGGACGCTGCCGTGTGGGAGCGTGTGCGCGAGGGCGTGCTCGGCGAGTTGCGCGCGAACTTCCGCCCCGAGTTCCTGAACCGCGTCGACGACATCATCCTGTTCTCGCGGCTCGACCGTGCCCAGCTCCGTCAGATCGTTGACATCCAGCTGCGTGGTGTGCGGGATCGACTTGCGGCTCGCAAGCTGTCGTTGCACGTGACCGAGGCCGCCGTGGACGCGATCGCGGCGGAGGGATACGACCCGACGTACGGCGCCCGCCCGCTGAAGCGCGTGATCCAGCGACGCCTGCAGGATCCAATCGCGATGGCAATCCTCGAAGGACGCTTCACCGAGGGCGACCTCGTCGAGGTTGATGCCAAGGATGGCCAGATCACGATCGGTCGTCTGGAGCAGAGCGCGAAACCAGTCGAGGCCGAGACCGCCGAGGTCTAACCGTGGTCAGGTCCTCTGTGGTGCGGCGCGCGCGGCGAGCACCGATCCGCTGAGGATCAGCACAAACCCGACGACGATGCCGGCTGTCAGGCGCTCGTGCAGCAGGAGCACGCCGAGCGTCACCGCGACCGCGGGGTTGACGTAGGTGATCACCGTGGCGCGCACTGGCCCGATCTCGCTGATCAGCGCGAAGAAAATCAGGAACGCCAGCGCAGTGCAGACTACGCCGAGCGCGACCACGGCCGCGATAGCCTGCCCGGACGGCCACGCGTGCGGGAGTTGGATGACTGCTGCCGGCGCGTACGCTATTGCTGCCAGCAGCAGTGAGCTTGCGATGACGCCGAGTGCGGGAAGATCGCTCAGCTTGCGGTTGATGATGTACGGCCCGGTCGCGTAGCAGATCGCGACAACGAGCACCTCGGCAATGGCGCCGAAGGTCGATGACGACACGTCGAAGCCGACGAGCACACCAGCGCCCACCAGCCCGATGGCGAGCCCCAGGATGCGTCGCCAACCGTGGTGTTCGCCGCTGCCCGTCAGCACACCGATGACGACGCCGATAAGCGGGACCGTCGACACGAGCAGCCCCGAGAGCGAACTCGAGATGTGCAATTCCGCGTCGGAGAGAAGCACCCACGGAATCCCCATCTCGATGACGGTGTACGCGACGATCCAGCCCCAGCGGCCGAGCAACGGCCCGACCTTGACGCGGCGGCTCAGGGCAATCGGCACCAGGAGCACCGCCCCAAGCGCGAACCGGACGAACACGAGGTCGACCGGCCCGAAACCCCGCAGCGCGACCTTGATGAGCAGGTACGGGATGCCCCAGATCACGCACATCGCCACGAAGAGGACCAGCCCGCGTCTGCTCATGGCGAGTGATCTTCTACGCTGTGCGGCTCCGCATGAGCACTCCCTCTCCCACACGCGGCCCGAGCCCGCTGCTGCTCGCGATCTCGTCGCTGTTCGTCGCCACGCTCGTGGCCTCGAACATCCTCGCGGTGAAGATCGCCGACATCGGCCCCTTCTCGGTGCCCGCCGCGATCGTCATCTTCCCGCTCGCATATCTCTTCGGCGACGTGCTCACCGAGGTCTGGGGATACCGCGTTGCGCGCATGGTGATCTGGACCGGTTTCTTCGCGAACATCGTCGTGGTCCTGTTCATCGCGGCCGCGATCGCCATCCCCGCGGATCCGCACTACACCGACCAGGCGGCCTATGCGCGCGTCCTTGGTGAGAGCCCGCGTCTCGTGCTCGCGTCACTCACCGCGTATCTGCTCGGCGAATTCCTCAACGCCTTCGTCCTCGCCCGCCTGAAGATCGCGACCAAGGGCCGCTTTCTCTGGACACGCACCATCGGTTCGACGCTGGTTGGACAGGGTGTCGACAGCGCGGTGTTCATCTCGCTGGCGTTCGCCGGCACGCAGCCCTGGTCTGTGCTGATCATCATCATTCGCGACGTGTGGGTGGTGAAAGTCCTCTACGAGGTGATCGCAACACCGATCACCTACGCGCTGGTGACGGCCCTCAAACGCATCGAAGGCGTCGACACCTACGACCGCAACACGAAGTTCGCCCCAATCCCACTCGCATCGCTTCGCGCCCGCCTCCGCGGTGCCGAGCAATGACCGAGGAACTTCACGGCACGCGCGCCATCCGAGAGGCAAAGCTCGAAGCGTTCGACAACCGCACGCCGGATCGCGACTACACGATCCAGTTCGCCATCCCGGAGTTCACCTGCCTCTGCCCGATCTCCGGCTTCCCCGACTTCGCGACGCTCCACATCCGCTACGTCCCCGGCCCCCGCTGCGTCGAACTGAAATCCCTGAAGCTCTACATCAACAACTACCGCAACCAGAACGTCTTCCACGAAGACGTCGTCAACATCATCCTCACCGACCTGATCACCCTCCTCGCCCCCCGCTACTGCGAAGTCGTCGGCGACTTCAACGTCCGAGGCAACATCAAAACAGTCATCCGAGCCCACCACAGCGACGCCACCTGGACCGGCGCGGTAGACCCTGGTGGACCGCGAGCGGCGCTTCTCGCTCACGGCCCTACCGAGGCGCCCCGGCACGTACCGTCCCCTTGGTCAGGCGCCTCTGCGTCGGCGCTGAGGTGGAGTTGGCGGCTTGCGCGCCGGTCGGTCGCAGCCGCATGCTGCAAGGGGAATTGTCCGCGCGGCGAAGAGCCTCGCTTCGCGACAAGCAGCATTAGTAACGGTGCACGCGGCTACGGGCGCGGCCAGACCAATTCGCGGCGGCGCGGTCGACGTCGTCACCACCCTCGCACCGAGTTTGGTCGCGACCGAGCGAGTGAGACAATCAGCTACGCATCGAGGGAGCGACACTCAGCATTGACGGCTGGCCCGCAGCGCCGCCCCTGCGCCTGCGACGCAGAGCGAGGTAATGCGCCCATATGTCGCCCGCAGTACCCCGTTTCCGAAAGATCCAGGGCATACTGCACGCCAGCCCGCTCCACTGCGTCGCTTTTGTATACGCGTCCTCTCCACATCTCAGCAAGAGTCCCAATGGTCACATACACGTTTCCCGCCGGCTGGTCGCTGCTCGCTGCGCGTCCGCGCGAGGAGTTGCATCAAGCACTCCTGACGAGCACGTGCGAGCGTTCGTTCAGCGACGTCCCGGTCGACTTGTGGGACGCGTCCGCAGAGGTCTGGCGACCGACGTCGATCGTGCGTCTGCTCGGTGGCGTCTGGGACGTGGGCCGCGACGTCGAAGTCCTCGCCCCCGATTCAATGGGCGCGTCGATCAACCGCGTCAGCATCGCGAAAGTCCGGCTGTCCCGTCTCCTCACCGCAGGGGTCTCCAGATATTGGGTCGCCAGGTACCAGAAGCTTCTGGTGCTCCGGCTCATCGAGCAGGCAACTCTCCTTGGCGGTGAACCGGATCCGCTCCGGCGTCTCGCGGCGCGCATCCGTCATCAGGAGGCCCTCGGACGCGACGTCTGGGCCACCGCATACCTCACGGGAGCACGTGACGGCGTCGAGTACGCGCCAGAGGCGGTGCCGGCGACCGATGACAACGGGTGGGAGCCGGCAGACGCTCGCGACCCGGCGGCAATCATCCACGCCGCGGTGCGGGTACTGGCGGCGGACCTGCTCAGGCTCGATGCGGCACTCGAAGAGGCCGGTGCCAGTGCGAGCGAACGTGCTGCACACCCGCTCCTCGCCGCGATCACGTCCCTCCTGCTGCGGTCACCGGCAACGCCGATGATCAGCCCAGCGGGATCCGACTCTCGCCTGGCCTGAGGAGCACCCGAACCGGCGCCTCATCGCGGCAGTCATCACGGACGCGCAACCAGAGCCGGTCGCCGTCGATCTCGAAGCCATGACCTGACTGCGCGAGGACGGCGACCACCTGCGGATCGATCGCCCCCACGCCGTCGAAGTCGGGGACTGAGCCGGCGAGGCCGAACGCGGGACTCAACTCCAGCATCCGCCGCGTCCAGGCCGCCATCGGGACACGCGGCATCGGCTCGCCGAGCAGCGTGGCGAGGAGCAGTGCCAGTCCGCCAATACGCGATCTCGCCGGCTCGGGGATGTGATCCGAGAGTGCCCGTTCATGGACAAGGCCTGTAACGACCTCACGAGCCCGAACGGCTGAGTCGTCCGGCGGCACCGCGACCCAGAGGGCGCGCAGGCCGAGCCGCGCGCTGAAGCCGGCATCGACGACGATCCGCCCGGGTACCGATGCCGCCGCGGCGCGGAGCGTCGCGAGCTGTGAGTCCGATCCGATGATGCTTCCGGGCGCGAGTCCGGTTTCCTCATCCCACGATCGGGTGGCCCGGTACACCCGCCCCTCGCTCACTGCCGCGAGCGGCAGCGCGAGGCGGCGGATCCCGAGCTCGAGGGTCGCGGCAAGAGCCCCCTCGCCGGTTGCACGGGGCGGGTATACGGTGCCACCGATTGCGTCGGCAGCGATCCGCGCAAAGCCGAGCCCCCAGCGATCGCGCTCGGCCCGGCGGCGGGCGGTTGTGATGAGGGGAGTGGGACCGGCGTGACGCCACACGACGCGGAATGTCGTTCGGTCGACCTCGATGCGGACCGCGGTCGCGCCGTCGTGACGTTCGGCGTTGACGGCGAGCTGCACCAGGACAAGCGCGGCGATCTCCGGACCAAGCACCGGACGTGCCGGGCCGGCGCTTGCGTCAACGGTGAGACCGGTGCGCGCCGTGATCCCCGCGCGCGCGTGGTCGATCACGTCGTCAGTACTGCCCCACCCGCCAGGATCGCGGCCCGCGACCAGCCGTAGCGAGCAGGCGAGCATTCGCACGCGCTGCGCTTGCGTGCCACTCAGCGAACGCGCGGCGATGTCGATGCTGTCGAGCAGCAGCGTCAGCAACTGATCGCACAGTGCGGACGCGGGCTGCGTCCGGACGACGAGGCGAACGCTGCGCACCGGATAGGAGACGGCCCCCGGTCCGGGTCCATCCCACTCCGGCGTTCGCGCGATGACGTCACCGAGCGAGTCGACCAACGCCGCGGCGAGCGGCAACTCGGTGATCTCCGCCAGGCTCAGGTTCACGCTTCGACGTCGGCAGCGTCAACCTCGGTCGCCGTCACGGCGAGGCGGTACTTGCGGTTGCCGTGGCTCACGAGCCGCGCCGATGAGTCAAGCTCGTGCAGCCACTCCCCGAAGCGACGCACCGCCTTTGTCGCAGTGTCCGAATGGAACGTGACGATGTCCGGGTGATGCACCACAAGGCGAATCGCCTCGCGATGGTGATGCTGCTTGAGCGTCGGCACGTGCACGACAACGGTCCCGTCGTGGATGCGCAGATCGCCCACGCTGCGATCCAGCATCCGGTCGATGCGTTCGAGGAGTGACGCATCGCCGTCGCGTTTGTCATGCAGCAGTGCACGCGGGTGCGATCGCTGGATCTGGCTGCGCACGTTGAAGGCGTCGATGTTCTGCGAGTACACGATGACCGGACATTCGCGAAGCTCGCGCGCGAGCCGCGACAGGACGTCGCCGCTGCTCGCGCTCGTGTCGGGAGCTTTGCCGAGGTCCCAGTCGATGATCGCGAGCACGGGCCTGCTCGAGTATCGGTTGTTCTCGAGCAGCGACAGTGCTCGCGACGCGCTCCGTGCGCCGAGCGGGTGAAAGCGCTTGCGCGTGAAGTGGTTCTGCAGCTCACCAAGCGTCTCGGCGTCGTCCTCGAGGATGAGCACCTCTGGATTCGCTCTCATGTCTGCAGCCCCCTGTCTTCCTGAACGAGTGTCATGCCGGTGATGCCATCGCGCTGCGCGGCCCAGCCTGTGGCATGCCTGCTGAGCGCATCCGACGCCGCGCGAAACGTGCGCATCGGGAGCGCGAATCCGAGGGGATATGCGCCGACGAGCGATTCAAGAGCGGCTCCACGCAACAGCGTGCCGTTGTCGAGCTCGACTCCGCTTCCGAGCGCAAGATGCATCCCGCCGACGTTCGTGGCGCACGCCGCGACGATGCTCGCGAGCAGAGCCGCAGGGCGATCGAAATGCCGTGTGTGCGCCGGCAGTCCGTCGGGGGCGGCACCCAGCCATGAGACGAGCACCGGATGCCCGCTGATGGCGCGAGTGAGCGCCGGTGTCACCGATACTGCGCTGCCGACGACCATCCATGGCCAGGGAAGACATGCCGCTGCGATCTCACCGGCGTCGTCCGGTCGCGCGTCGCGGATCACTGCCATCCCGCGCGGCACCGCATCGCGCACGGCGACGGCGAGCTCGCCGTCGGTGGTGACCACGAGGATCGCGCGGCTCCGATCGGGCGCGCGGACACCGAGCATCCATGGAGCGTCGATGATCCCCACGCGATATCCCTCCCCGCCGGGCCTCGCAAGCGAACGGAATGGTCCGTGCCCGCAGGCGGCTTCACCCAGTGTAGGGGTGGCAAGGGTGGGTCGGGCCAGCCAGGCGGACACGGACACCCCGTAACCTTCAGCCGCCGGTCCGGACATGGCGCGGACAGACAGGACGGCTCGCGACGTGGCAGACTGAGTGCGGTATGTCGACCTCAGACGCCGGGGAGCCAGCCACCGCTTCGGATCGGCTGGCGCTCACCGGGATCATCCACAGCCCCCTCGTCGATACAGGGGGCAGCCGGCTCGGCCGGGTCGACGACGTCATCGCCCGCTTCGCCGAGGGCGGCTACCCACCGGTGACCGGTCTCGTCGCGCGCATCGCCGGCCGAAAGCTGTTCATCCCGCGCGACCGCATCGCCGCGATGAAGCCGGGCAACGTCCAGCTCGCGGGAGAGGATCTCAACCTCGCGCACTTCGAGCGCCGCCAGGGCGAGGTGCTGCTCGGCGACGACGTGCTCGGACGCCGCCTGATCAGTGTCGACGCGGGGCGCCTCGTGGTGGCGCACGACATCGACCTGCGCGTCGAGAACGGGCGCTGGGTCGTGGCCGGGGTCGACACGCGGCCGCGCGGTTTGCGCGGCAAGTTGCTCGGTGGCCGCAGCGAGAACCATGGGTTCGTGGACTGGGCGGCCGTTGAGCCGTTCGTCGGACACGTGCCGTCCTCGCGCCTGCTCATGCCGCTCCGGCGTCTGCGCCGCCTCCATCCCGCTCAGATCGCCGACCTCGTCGAAGCAGCCTCGCACGACGAGGGTGAGGAGATCATCTCCGCGGTCCATGGCGACCCCGAGCTCGAGGCGGACGTGTTCGAGGAGCTCAATACCGAGCACCAGGTTGAGTTCCTGCGCGACAAGTCCGACGCGGAAGCGGCCGCAGTGCTCGCCGAAATGGGTCCCGACGACGCAGCGGACTTGGTGACCGAGCTCGATCAGCCGCGTCGAGCTCCAATCCTCTCGCTGCTCCCGCCGTCGCAGCAGGCAAAGGTGCGCGCCCTGCTCAGCTACGGTCAGAGCAGCGCGGGCGGATTGATGAGCCCCGACTTCGTGTCGGTTGCACCGGACGCGTCAGTGGCAGACGCGCTCGCGGCGGTGCGCGCGGCCGATGTGCTGCCCCAGGTGGTTGCGGACGTGTTCCTGCTCGACGACGGACATCTCGCGGGATCCGTTCCGCTCATCGAACTGCTCCGGGCTGACGGTGCGATGCGTATCTCCGAGCTCGTCGAGCACAGCAATGCCTCGGTGCACGTCGATGACGACTTCCCTGAAGTGGCGCGGCGCATGGCCGACTTCAACCTCACTGTCGTGGCGGTGCTCGAGGATGACGACCGCGTCATCGGGGTGATCACCGTCGACGACGTGCTCGAGGCGATGCTGCCCGATTCGTGGCGGCGGCGCGCAGAGGCCGACGGCGACTGACCTCCGGCTTTCGGGTCGCGCGTGGGTTGTACACTCCGGCTACGGCAACAACCTTTCTTGGGGTGTATCCACCAGTACATGGACGGCGGCGACAGTCCCCAGTCCCGGCAACTCACGGGCCGGCCCGCAACGAGGTAGCGAAGCACTCGTGACCTCCTGAGCGGACGGGCCCGCTCAGTCTTGCCGTCACCGGCGGTGGGAGGTCCGATTTGGCGCAGGAGCAGGCTCGCAAGAAGGCCGCCAAGGTGGCGACCGGCTCGAAGACGATGCCCGATGACGCCCATCACGGCGACATCCGTGGCGCCTTCGGAACCATCGGCGAGCACGACCCCTCCGGCGCGCGCGGATTGCGTCGCCGGCTCCTCGCATTCGCCGTGATCATCGGCCCGGGTCTGATCGTGATGGTCGGGGACAACGACGCAGGTGGCGTCTCGACGTACGCGGCCGCCGGGCAGAACTACGGGGCGAGTCTGCTCTGGGTGTTGCTGTTGCTCATCCCGGTGCTGATCGTCAACCAGGAGATGGTGGTGCGCCTCGGCGCCGTTTCCGGCGTTGGGCATGGGCGGCTCATCTTCGAGCGTTTCGGCAAGATCTGGGGTCGATTCGCCGTGAGCGATCTGTTCGTCCTCAACTTCCTCACGATCGCGACGGAGTTCATTGGAATATCGCTGGGCGCTCAATACTTTGGAGTTCCCGCGTGGGTCGCCGTACCGCTCGCTGGACTGTTCCTTGTCGGCATCACCGTGACCGGGCGTTTCGAGACGTGGGAGCGGCTGATGTTCGTCATTCTTTTCGGAAACCTGCTGTGCATCCCGCTGATGTTTCTGTGTCACCCAACGCTGGGTCCAGTGCTCCAACATTTCGTGGTCCCGGGTGTGCAAGGTGGCTTCAAGTCCGATGGCGTGCTCCTCATCGTCGCGATCGTCGGAACCACCATCACGCCCTGGCAACTCTTCTTTCAGCAGTCCAACGTCGTCGACAAGCGCATCACGCCGCGATGGATTCCATACGAGCGCGCGGATACGGTTGTCGGTGCGATGATCGTCGTCATCGGAGCGAGCGCGATCATGATTGCCATGGCGTTCGCGTTCAGTCATAACGGCACCGGCTCGGGGAATATCAACGCGTTCACGAACGCGTACAACCTCGCGAAATCGCTGTCGTCGCACGTCGGCCCGGCTGTGGGTGCGATCTTCTCCATCCTGTTGATCGATGCATCCATCGTCGGCGCGAGTGCTGTGACGCTGTCGACGTCATACGCATTCGGCGACACCTTCGGCATCAGAAACTCGCTGCACAGGTCGTGGCGAGAAGCGCGCCAGTTCTACGCGATGTTCACCGGACTTGTGGTGCTGGCCGCTGCCTTCGTCCTGATTCCCGGTGTCCCACTCGGTCTGGTGACGACCGCCGTGCAGGCACTCGCCGGCGTGATGCTGCCGAGCGCATGTCTCTTCCTCCTGTTCCTGTGCAACGACCGCGATGTGCTCGGTCCCTGGGTCAACCCGCAATGGTTCAACCTGCTTGCGTCGCTGATCCTGGGCGTGCTGCTGGTCCTCTCCGTCATCCTCGTTGTGTCGACGATCTTCCCGAACATCGACGTCGCCCGTCTGTTCCTGATCCTCTCGGTTGTGATGGTGATCGGGCTCGTCATCGCGATCGTGGTCAACCTTCGAGCGCGCCGAGCGATGCCGCCGGACCCGCGATTGCTCGAGGATCGCGAAACCTGGACGATGCCGCCAGTCACATTGCTCACGCAGCCGGTCAAGTCGCGCGGCCGGTTGATCGCACTGTGCACCGTGCGCGGCTACGCGATCGTTGCGATGGTGAGCCTGCTGATCAAAACCATCCTCGCCGCCCACGGAAGTCAGTAGCCGGCGATCGGCACCCGTTCGAAGGCGGTGACGCACGGGCGGCCTGGCGCGTGCTCATACGCGAGCAGCCCGTTGCCCACAACGAGTGTTGACGCGGAGACCGTTCCGTAGACATCGCCGTGAATGCACGCCGCGTCGACCGGCGAGTCGCTCGCCGAGACATGGCTGGCGAGCATTGCTCGCATGCCTGTCATGGTGGCCGCGGCGTCGGCTCCGGAGCCAATGGCCCGCTCCAATCCGGCCATGAGCATCGCGACCTTGGGCAGGCGTTCGTCGTCGACGTCGCGCGTGGTGAGCACGTGCGTGCCGGGCTTGAGGTCGACAACGCGTACAGGACCTGAGTCGTCGACGTGCGCGACGAGTGCTCGGTCGTGGGCGACCCAGAGCACATTGACCGGGTTATACAGCCCGGGGCCGAGCGCGGCCAGGTGCTCCGGCACCAGGGCGGGGTCGATGGTCAGCAGGTCCACCGGAATCTCGCCCCGAGACCGGCGCGACGGGTCGGGTGCGACCGGCGGTCCATCGGCCGGGTGGCGGTTGGTGACCGCGCACACCGTACCGCCGGCGCCGACCGCGAGCCAGGTGCCGCCGGCCACGAGGTCGCGGCCGCCGACAACCAGCGGATCGACGTGGAGCACGCCCGGCGACTGGCTTGGCCTGGCGATCAGCTCATCGCGATTTGCGGCGAGCACGATCGGGACTCCCGGGTGGGCCTTCCAGGCGAGGAGGATCGTGCACACCGTTTGAATCGTAGGCGGACGCCCCACGACGCTGTGAAGTCTGTGAACAGGGCCTCGCGGCGCAGTGACGACACGCCGACTTTCATCTCGGCAGCGAGGTATTAAGACGAAAGTTGGAACACGTCAATGAGAGCAAACGTCATCGGAGAGATCGCCCCACGCCGGCGCCCGCGAGGGCGCGCGGCTCTTGCCCTGCTTCCTGGCGTCTTCGCACTGATGCTCGTGGGGGTCTCCGGTGTGGCTGCCGCCGCGGCTCCAACCCCCACACCGACGCCGACGCCGACAGCCACTCCGACCCCGGCGCCGAAGTGCCATCACCACCATGCTCCGCTCTGCACAACGCCGACCCCCAGCCCGAGCCCAACCGGCGGTGGCAACCAGGGCGGCAGTGGTGGCGGCACCCCAACCCCCACGCCGACTGCCACACCGGCCCCAACCGCCACACCAGCGCCGACCGCCACACCCGCTCCGACTTCCAAGCCGGTGACCACGACCGGAGGCTCCTCGGGCGGTTCGCACAGCGGCGGCGTGAGCGCGGCGAGCACAACCGCGAGCCGTCCGCAGGTGGTCGTGGTTCCCACGCCCTTCGCCCCGCTGACCAATGCGGTGACGGCTGTCACCTCCGGTCAGGGCCTCGACGCCGCCCGCATCCCACCGGTCGAGGCGCTCACGCCGTTGAGCGGGCTCGACTTCGGCAACGGCCTCAACGTCGCGCCGATCCTCCTGCTCATCGACATGCTCGGAATCGGCCTGCTCGTCTACCTCGTTCGGACGCGCTGGCTGAACCCGGAGGCCTGACCGACCGCAACCGGCCCGGCGCCCTTGCCGATCCCTTCAAGCCCATGTTTGATGGCCGCAGCGGTGACCGCCGCGGCATGCCGGGCGGCGTCGGCCAGTGGCGTCCCGAGCGCCAGTTCCGCAGCCAGTGTCGCCGAATGCGTGCAGCCAGTCCCGTGAGTAGCGGTCCCGGGCACCCACGTCACCGGGATCTCGATGTGTTCGGCGCCGTCGAAGAGCAGATCTGAGCCCTCGCCTTCTCCGCCGGTGATGAGGACGGCGCCCGCACCCCTGGTGACGATGCGCTCGGCGATCGTCCTGCGGTCGCCGTCAATGCCGGCCAGGACTCGCGCCTCGGCGAGGTTCGGTGTGACCACCGTCGCAAGGGGCAGCAGCGACGTGATGAACAGGTCGATCGCCTCGGGGTCGAGCAGTGCCGCACCCGTGCTCGCCCGAAGAACGGGGTCGACCACCAGGAGGGTCGGATGGCTTGTCAGGAAGTCCGCGACCGCGGCGATCACCTCGGCGGAGAGCAACGCACCGGTCTTTGCCGCGTCGACGCCGATATCGTCGTAGACGGCTTCGAGTTGGGCGATGACGACCCAAGTGGGGAGCGCGAACGTCGCCACGACGGAAGTGGTGTTCTGCGCGGTGACGCCGACGATGGCCGTCATCCCGTGGCAACCGGCCGCGGCGAACGCCTTGAGGTCAGCCTGGATCCCTGCGCCACCGCCGGAGTCCGAGGTGGCGATCGAGAGGCAGCGCGGGGGCGTCACCTCACCATCGTAGATGGAGCCTGCCTCGGTCTCAGCCGGCCGCCTGTCGTGCGACTTCGGGGACCCGCGCGATCACCGGCGTCCGGGCGGTGTCGTCGAAGACCACGACCCTGTTCTTGCCCTGACGCTTGGCGAGGTACATCGCCATATCCGCGCGGCGCATGAGCTCCTCGGGCTCCGGTACGTCGGCCGCGTCCTCCACGACCGCTACGCCGACGCTCGCGCCGATGGTCACCATCGCATCGCCGATCGGGATCGGGCGCCGCAGCGTCTCGATGATCCGGTCGGCAACCACTGCCGCATCGCTGAAGTGGCGCATTCCGTCGAGGAGCATGCCGAACTCGTCGCCGCCGATACGGGCGGCGAGGTCCAGCTTGCGCACCTGCACACGCAGGCGCGCCGCCACGGCACTGAGCACACGGTCGCCGATGGCGTGGCCGAAGTTGTCGTTGATCTCCTTGAAACCGTCGAGGTCGATGAACATCACCGCAACCGGGCGGCGCGTCGTCGCCAGCTGGCCGAGCGATGTCTCGACCGTCTGCAGGAAGAGCGAACGATTTGCGATCTGCGTCAGCGGGTCGTAGAACGCACGGCGTGCGAGCTCGGCCTTCTCGACGGACATCGCGCGGATCGCCTCCGCAAGCTGGCCGTTCTCCAGGGCGACGCTGATGAGGCCAGCCACCGTCGTGAGCAGGCTCTCTTCATTGCTGCCGAGCTTGGTGCCGCGTACGGGATTCAGCAGCAGCAGCATTCCCTGTGGTCCTTCGATGCCGCGGAGCACGATGACTGTCCCGGCTGTAGCGGAGCGTTCGGCGAGTGCCAGCCCGAGCGACTGGTCTCTCGCGATCGAGCCGGTGAGGATCGCAGTCGTGCGCAGTTCGTTGAGCACTTCCTGCTCAGCGAACGTCAGTTCCGAGGTGCTCGGCGGCGCAAGTTCATCGTTCCCTGTTGAGTTGAACCGGACGGCCGGGCCGCGCACTTCCGGGATCACCACAAGCTCCGCGCGCTCGACGCCGAACATCGCGGTGAGGCCGTTCAGCAACTCGCCGGCACGCTCGCCGACTTGACGCGTCGAGTGCAGGATTTCCGTTGTGCGATAGAGGAATTCGTTGCGGTCGGCACGGCGCTGACTCTCACCTGCGGCGATCTGACCGATGAGCACGACGAAGACTGGAGGAACGAATGCGAGCGCGAACCACGGCCGCGTGGTGAGGATCATCACGGCGAGGATTCCGAGCGACGCATTCGTTGTCGTCGCGGCTACCTGGAACGCATACGCGCGCGCCACCTGGCCGAGCTCGAGACGCCCCTGCGCGATGGTGGTACCGACATTCAGCGCGATCGGGTAGAAGAACCAACCGGCGGCGATCATCGCCGCGGCGAATGCGAGAGCGGAACGGAGCGCGAGCGGGTCATTGGCCACGGGCCCCACTGCGTTGAACACGAGGACCGCAACGGCGATGTAGACGACGTCCATTGCCGCGTTGGCGAAATCCTTGACCCAGCGAATCCGGCGCTGGCGTGTCCAACTGGCGAGCAGCACGCCGACGACGTAGCAGCCAAGGAGCTGGTGCGGATCGACGAGGAACAGGCCCATCACCACAGGGATCTCTGTGAGCGAGAGCGTCGACAGCTCGCGGTGCACTCGCACCTGAACGAACAGGAGACTCGTCAGGTAGCAGGCCCCAAGTTCCGCCCACCACGGAATCACCGTCATGGTCGGAATCCGCTGCACGTCGCGCAGCGGCAGCAACCACAAGGCCGCGCCGATGATGCCGAGGAAGACCGAGAAGGCGACCAGACGCTGGGGACCGGTGAGCTGCCCGATGCGGGCGCGCGCTCGTGTAATGAGCATCGGTGGGTGCACCACCGTCATCTCGCTCATGTCACGTCACGACGCGGCTTTCCCCTGAGCACTGGTAACGACCTCCTGTCAGATCCTCGGTCGACCCCCTAGACCGGGCCGCTCGATTGTGTCGCGACATCACGTCGCCTCTGTCCACGGGAGCGTCACAGCGTGGTAACGACACCGGAACAGAGACATCAGACCTGAACTTGCAGTTGGTCCGCGAGCCGTCCAGGCCTGTGACATAGCCTCGTCACATGACAATCACAGACGACCGCACGACGACTCCGGGACCCGTCTCAACACCCCCTTCCTACATTCGCCGGCACCCGATTCTCGCCGGATTCGGAGTCCTCTCCGGGCTCTCACTGTTCTCGGCGTTGTGGCCCGTGAGCGCGATCGTCATCGCCGTGGCAATCGCCGGCCACGCGACCGGGCTCGACCGCGCAGCCGTCCTCCTGGTCGAACGTGTCGCCGCCCGCATCGACGCCTCCGCCCACCATCGGACGCAGCCCGATCCAGCGCCGGTCACTCCGGCGCCGGCGGCACCGACGCCGTCACCCGAGCCTCCGGCACCTGCACCAACCGCTCCGCGCCGTGAAGTCCACCCGTCGGCCACGCCGGCGGCTCGTTCGCGACATGACGCCGCATGCGCCGGTCAGCGCATCGACCGGCTCGGGTGCGCCGTCCGCAGACCTCGGAGCATCGCGTCGGGGCGCGCACACGACGGGCCGGGACTCTGATCCGAAAGTGTTCAGACACTGCGCGTTGTGGTATGGCGCCAGGGGATGGGCTGCACCCAGCTCAACTTGTCCGCTCCCTCGTTCGCGCGACACTAATTGTCGCGCTCTCTCGGTCGCTCCCAAATTCGCTGGGTGCAGCCCATCCCCTGTCGCCCTACGCCTTCAGTGCCAATGCGCCTTGCCGAATTCGAGCTCTTCAGCCGAGCGCGCGCTCGAGCCTCGCGGAGCCGGCGTAAGGACGGGTCCTTGCCCAGGAACATCATCGCTTCGATCACCGGTAGTCCTGCCGGGACGCCGAGGATGGCTACGTAGAGGACGCGAAAGGCGTCGCGGGCTTTGACTCCGGCGGTGTCGCCGACTTGCGCGGATCCGTTCGAGGAGGACGTCGTGGTTGTCGAGGGCACCGTCTTCGATGGCGCTGATGCACTCGTCGAGGATCGCGACGGCCGTTGCCTGGTCGACGTTCTTCGGCGGGAAGTCGACGCTTGGATCGATGGTCACTTCGCCCAACAGTGGTTTGCAGAGGCGCGTTGCGTCTGCGAGGGTGACCATGCGTTCGCGGAGCATCGGGATGAGGAGGCGGCGGGTTTCCTTGCTGGTGCCGGGGAGGGGGAATTCGAGGGCTTCGACCAGTTCGTCGGTGGACAGGCGGCGGATGTGGATGCCGTTCAGGTCGTCGAGGCGTTTGGGGTCGAAGATTGCCGCGGCGGCGTTGACTCGGTCGAGGGTGAATCGCTCGACGAGTTCTTCCGGGGTGAAGACTTCCTGCTCGTCGCCTGACGACCATCCGAGGAGGGCAATGGCGTTGACGATTGCCGAGGGGAGGTAGCCAAGTTCGCCGTATTCGAGGACGTTTCGGGCTCCGCGGCGTTTGCTGAGCTTTTGGTGGTCGGGGCCGAGAACCGCGGGGACGTGGGCGAAACGGGGTGGGTGCCATCCGAAGGCGCCGTAGAGGGCCAGGTGTTTTGGTGTTGACGGGATCCACTCGTCCGAGCGGATCACGTCGCTGATCTCCATGAGGTGATCGTCGACGACGACGGCGAGGTGATATGTCGGGAATCCGTCGGACTTGAGCAGCACCTGATCGTCGATGTCCGAGTTGGCGAAGCTCACGTGACCACGGACGAGGTCGTCCCATTCAGTGATGCCGTCCGGCATGCGGAGGCGGACCACTGCGGCCATGCCTGCGGCGCGTTCTTTGGCGACGTCCTGCTGCCGTCCGAGGCAGCGCCGGTCGTAGCGCGTTGGCTCGGAGCGGGCGCGTTGGGCGTCGCGCATCTCGGCGAGTCGTGCCGGCGTGCATGTGCACCAGTACGCGTGGCCCGAGGCGACAAGTTCGTCGGCGCGCTCGCGGTATGCGGCGATGCGCAGTGACTGGATGTACGGCTCGTGCGGGCCGCCGACTTCTGGGCCTTCGTCCCAGTTGAGGCCGAGCCAGCTGAGCGTCTCGATGATCAGCGCCTCGGTGCCCGGGATGTAGCGCTCCTGGTCGGTGTCCTCGATCCGGAGGATGAAGTCGCCGCCGGCGTGCCGGGCCGCGAGCCACGCGAACAGGGCCGTGCGAACAGAGCCGAAGTGCAGGGCGCCGGTCGGGGACGGCGCGAAACGGGTGCGAACCCGCGCGTCCGGCACTAGGACAAACTCAGTGCGGGGCGAAGAGAACGAGGGTCAGGATCGTCCATGCGAGCAAGCCCACGATGAGCATCGGCGCGTCCAGGTTCGATACCACCACGGACATCACGCGCGGTGCCCCGCCGCCACCTGACGATGTCGCGGCGTCGCCGACCCGCACTACGCCGGGCGGCTTACCGACATCGGCCATCCCCCATGGCGGCGGCGGCGCGAGTGGGGTTCCCCGAGGCGTGACATGCACCTGCGAGTCCTGACGGCTCAGTCGCTCCTCATAGAGGATACCGACGATCAGGAAGGTGCCGAGCGCCCCGGTCCCGAGGCCCATCAAGATGAGAATGATCCCGAGCGCAGTGTTCAGGTAGTCGTTGTAGACATGCCCACCGAGCAGGTCCAGGATGCCGCCGGCGATGAGCGCCAGGGACACCAATCCGAAGCCCACGGTCTTGCCAAGAATCTCCCGTATCGGCATGCCGCGAGTATACCGGCGGAGTGATCTTGCTTCGCAGCCAACGACGCACTGCCCACGCGAACCTAAGATTGGCGGTCGCGCCCGCATCGTCTAGCGGTTAGGACACCACCCTTTCAAGGTGGTAACCGGGGTTCGACTCCCCGTGCGGGTACCACGGACTCAGAGGCTCAAGAATCGGTGACGAAACTCATCGGACGGGTTCTCCTGGACCGACCGGTGAGGAGCCTGCACCGTCGGCTAAGGGGCGGCAGGCGTCACCACATCGGGCCTCTGGCCTAGCGGTACAGGTGTCGACGTGGGTGGCGCATACCCCGCGGTGACCACCTGCCCCCAGCGCGAACCACTCCACACCCAGGTCTCCGCTGTGTTCGGACCGTTGGGCAACTCCGAGCCGCCAAAAACCACGACGCCATCACCATCGGACGCCTGCACGTTCGCCCACGTTGCCGGCGGCCCGCCAGCGGAGCCTGAAATCTGCGACCACAGGCCTCTGCTCCACGACCACAGCGCCTCGTTGGGGCCGGTAGCGAGCATCGAAGTGCCGGTTACCGCCTGGAGACTTTGGAGGCTGCCGTTCGCAGCGTCGCCATCCACCCCGGCATCGGGCTCGCTGCCGCTGCTCACCTGGATCCAGTCGGACCCGGTCCAACGCCAGGTGCTCGAGGTTGGTAAGGCGCGGGCTTGCGGACTGCCCACCGGGCAGGATTGCCCACCGCGGACGTTATCGATCGCTTCGCGCGCGGTGAGCACTGCAAGTACGTGGCCGGTCTGGGAGTCGTTGACGATGGCCGTTTCCGACGCGGGCAGCTCTGTGGATGGGTGCTGGAGTTGCCAGGTGCTGCCATCGAAGGCCCACGTCTCTGCCGAGCATGTCTGATACTCGAGCGCACCGGCAATGCCCACCAGAACGACCTTGCCGCTCACGGCGTCGTAGGCCATGTGGTCTTGCTGGAGGACGGTCTGGTCGTCGATTCCAACCGGGAATGTGGCGGTGCTGCGCCGCTCCCAGGCATGACCGGTCCAGAGCCAGGTGGCGTTGAGGTCCCCGTCGTTGCCGGTGGCCCAACCACCGAAGAGGACGAGGGCACGGATCTTGGGGTCATACACCATGGCCGCATCGGCCCTCGGCGCCGGCGCTTGGGATGAGTGTTCCTGCCTCCAGGTGAAGTTTGCGAAAACCCACGTATCCCCGAGCGAGCCATATGGGCCCATGCCCCCGAACATCACCACCTGCTTGGTGGCGGCGTCATAGCCGACGGTTGCGTCGGATCGTGCCGACGGCGTTCCGGGAGGGCCGGCGACCGCCGCGAATGACGCCGACGTACCGCCAGAAGCAAGGGCGAGACAACTGAGGGCTGCAGCAGCGACGATCACGCTAGCGCCCACGCCGACCGCGAGCCTGCGTGCCGGAGATCCAGCAATCGGGAACCGACGAAGAACTGCCACACAAAGAGCGTACGCACCCCTCCGGACGGAGCACGCTCGTGTGCGATCTCGTAACTGGAGTTGTCTCAATTACTCCTGCCGTTCTCTCGCGCGCTGGTGCCAGTTACTCTCCGTGAGTTACTGGCGCTTCAACGAGATCCAGAGGTCGGGTTTGACGAGCGCCGCGAGGAGTTGCGGCCAGCCGTACCGGGGACCGTGGCAATAGAAGTTGACGGTCTCCTGGGCGGAAACATCGAACGACCGCTCCGGGCTCCGGTGTCTGCCCTGCTTGAGCTGCAAGGTGTGGTGTCCGGGCGCCACCGCGACGTCAACGGTCTCCCTCGGCTCGATCTCGCCGACGGCGATGCCGTCTATGGCAATGGTCATCGGCTTGTTCCCGCCGACCAGGGCGTTGCCACCAGTTCCGGCAAGCGACGTCCATTTGCGCTCCAATCGCACAGTCCCGTCGCTCGGTGATCCCTCCGGGCGGTCGGTGTCGCGCGCACCTTGGCTGGCGGCCGCTGCTACGGCACTGGAAGTCCCGCGTCGGCCTCCACTGACGAAGCGAAACCCGAAGTAGACGACGAACAAGAGCGCCACCGCCATGAGCACGACGATCTGGATGGTGTGGTTCCCGTTACCACCGAAGATGCCCGTCGCCAGTGACGCGTTGCGTGGTCCGCTATCCACAGTCGCTGCCTCCAAAGAGCTCACACGGTGCGCTCAATGCGGCGAATGTGCCGCACCCCATCTGACGGTGGGTTCGGGCCACCGCCTCCCCGCACGCGATGAGCCGCAGCGCCGGTGATGAGCCGCTCTCGATCGAACAGCGCCACCACCACGCGGAACATGATGACGTCGGCGACAAGCAGGATCAGCGCGAATATCGCGGCAAGTGTCACGCTCGGCGTGAAGACATTGAATGACACGAGCGCCACGATGGCGAGTGGCGGCACGCTCGACAACGTCCCCAACTGTTGCGCAACGCGAACGTCGCTCGCTCGAGTCGAGATGCCGATTCCGACACAGATCGACCATGATGCCAACAGTGGCGCAAACAGGATCTCCGCCACGATGTGGGGTCCTGACGCGAGGGCGGAAACAACCTCCGGGTTGCTCGCGAAGAGGTGGGCGCAGAGCTGGATCACTGCGAACACCACATAGGCGAGCCCGACTGCGGGAACGACCACTCCGAGGGCCTTGCCGAGGAGCAGTTCCTCGCGGCGCAGTGGCGTGGTGAGCAGCGGTTCGAGGGTTCCCTGTTCGCGCTCGCCGACCACGGAGTACGCGGCGATGACAGCGGGCAGCAGGGCCGGCGCAATCAGGAGCACGAGGAACGTGCCGCTCACGGCCGTATCCACTTTGTCCGGCGCGACCAAAGGGCCGAGGCGAAAGATGGTGATGAGCGGTTCGACGAGGAAGATGAGCGGCGCCAGCCCCATTGTCGCCAGAATGAACGGGCTTCGCCGGTATTCACGGAACTCCTTGTGAAGCACCGCACCCAGTCGTGTGAAGCTGAACTTCATCGAGGCGATGCCTCCGGGTCTTCGTTGACCAGCTGCAGGTACACGTCCTCGAGGGAGTGACGGGACTCGCTGATAGAGACCACGTCGGCGCCTGCGGCCACGAGCGCCCGGGTCACGCGCGGAGCGATGCTTCTGGGATCCGCGACGGTCAGCACATAGCTGCTTGTCGCGCCGACCTCCCAGTGCTCGACTCCGTTGGCGCTTGTGAAGACTTGGTCGGGCGCCGCGAGTGGTTCCAGTGTCTCGACGACGAGGGACCGGCTGAACAGTCGTTCACGAAGCTCGTCGGGCCGCCCCACCAGACGGAGCGTGGTGTTGAGGATGGCGACGCGGTCGCAGAGGCGCTCCGCCTCCTCGAGGCGGTGGGTCGTCAAGAAGACGGTGACACCGCGCTGGCGCAGCCCGTTGATCAGATCGTTGACCTCGCGCGTCGCGACGGGATCCAGACCGGAGGTCGGCTCGTCGAGGAACACGACGGCGGGGTCGTTGAGCAACGCACGAGCCAGGCCGACGCGTTGCAGGAGTCCCTTGGAGAGACTGCCGCAGAGGTCGTCGCGGCGCGCGGTGAGGTTGACCGCCTCGAGCGCCTCGCCAATCCGGACTTGTGCGTTGCGCTGCTCGTACAGTCCCGCGAAGAGTTCGAGGTTCTCGTTCACCGTGAGTTTGCGGTACAGCCCCGGGTTCTCCGGCATGATCGCGATTCGCTGCCGGATCTCTGGCCCGTTGTCCGCGGTCAAGGGAAAGCCGGCCACGCTGGCCGAACCGGAGGTCGGTGCGATGAGCGTCCCGAGCGTGCGAACGGTGGTCGTTTTCCCAGCACCGTTTGGACCCAGGAAGCCGAATACCTCGCCCTGGGCAACCGAGAACGAGACGTCCTCGAACGCGGTGCGGTCCCCGAAGTGCTTGCTGAGGTGGTCGACCACGAGTGCGGGCGGCTTGCCGGACGAACCCTCTTCCCGGAGAGCGGTGGTTGTCTCGTCCGCCATATCGTAGTGATATCATCTCAATAGCCTCAGCGTCAACCTCAACGAGGGCAGCCATGAGTTCGGAGCACTCCAAAGGCAGAATCTCGCTCGCCGACACCCCGGCCTTGATCACCGAGCTGCCGCCACGCGCTTTGCCTGGCTGGGCAGCCCTGGTCGGCTCGGCGCTCCTGCTCATCGCGGGCGCCGGCCTCCTCAGCCGCGGTGTCGTTGAGCGACTTCACGGGACGGGCTCATCCGGCGCGCTGATCGGCATCGGTGTGGCACTCCTCGCGCTCTCCCTTGCCGTCGATCGCGGACTGATATCGGTCACCCCCGGCGAGGCAGTCGTGCTCCGGCTCGCCGGCAGCTACCAGGGCACAGTCCGCCGGCCCGGGCTCTGGTGGGTGCACCCTGCGGCTCGACGCGATCGCGTCTCAACACGGATCCGCAACCACGAGACGGGGATGCTCAAGGTCAACGATGGCGACGGCAACCCGATTGAGATCGCCGCGGCAGTCGTGTGGGTTGTGGATGACACCGCACGTGCGCTCTTTGCGGTTGACAACTACGTCGAGTTCGTTCGCGTCCAGGCAGAGGCAGGCGTCCGTCACATCGCCAGTGGATATGCGTACGACACGCGCGGCAACGAGACACCTTCACTGCGCGAGAACGCCGAGGAGATCAACGAGGAACTGTCCTCGGAGATCGCGGTCCGTGTTGTTGCCGCCGGTGTGCGCGTGATTGAATCCAGGCTGACGCGGCTCGCATATGCGCCCGAGATCGCACAGGCGATGCTCAGGGTGCAGCAGGCCAATGCCGTGGTGGCCGCGCGCCATCGGATTGTCGAGGGCGCAGTCGGAATGGTCGAGCTCGCACTCGATCGGTTGTCCGCGGATGCGGTGGTGGAGCTCGACGAGGAGCGCAAGGCGACCATGGTGGGCAATCTGCTCGTTGTGCTCTGCAGTGATCACGACCTGCAGCCCGTGGTCAATGCCGGTTCGTTGTACTGATGAGCGAGGTTGCTGACACGGCCAGAGTGCTTCCTCTCCGGAGGAAATCGGTGTTGCTGCGCCTCGATCCCGAGGTGCACAACTCGCTTGCCCGGTGGGCAGGTGACGAGTTCCGCAGCACCAATGCCCAGATCGAGTTCGTCCTCCGTCGAGCGCTTGTCGACGCCGGCCGGCTGCCTTCAGGCAGACCGCCGCGACGACCCGCTCCGTCCAGCCACTGACCGCGGATTGCGAATGGCCGCGGCAGCGAGCAGACCTCCAGCGGCGCAGACGATCGCGGCGATGAACGCGGCGTGTTGAAAACCCGTCTCGAAAACGGGTGGATGCAGGTAGCTGTCGCCGGTGATCCCGGCTGCAGCAGGGAGCAACGCAACAGCGAGCAGGCTTCCTGTGCGCGCAACGGTGTTGTTCACGGCAGATGCGAGCCCGCTGCGGTTCGCGGGCGCTGACGACATCGCTGTCGCCGTCAACGGTGCAACGGTGATCGCCATGCCGAAGCCGAAGGTGAGCACGGCCGGGAGCACCTCGAGCAGGTAGTTGCCACCGCCGTTGACTCGCGAGAACAGGGCGAGTCCAACAGCAACGATCAGCGGTCCAAGCGTCATCTGCAAACGCGGGCCGATTCGCGCCGAGAGTGCTCCTGAGCGTGACGAGAGCGCGAACAGCATCAACGTGACAGGCAGCAACGAGGCGCCCGCTTCGGTGGGGGTGTAGTGCGAGACCTGCTGCAGCTCGATGGGCAGCAAGAAGAACATCCCGCCGAGCATTCCGTAGATCAACAGCGTCACTGCGTTGGTCGCGCTGAACTGCCGGGACTTGAAGATGTCGAGCGGTACGATCGGTGCGCGGACGCGCAGCTCGACGACGATGAACGCGATCAGCGCAGCGCCGCCCACGAGCAGCGCGCCGAGAACTGGCGCCGACGTCCAGTGCCCGCTCGATCCCTGGATGAGCCCGTAGGAAATCCCGACGAGCGCGACGATCGTCAAGGCGCTCCCGGCAAAGTCGATGTACCCCGTTTCGTCCGGGTCTCGCAACTCGGGAACGTGCTTCGCCGAGATGATCAGGATGGCGACAGCAATGGGCGCATTGATCAGGAAGATCAGCCGCCATGACACAGCACTGATCAGAAATCCGCCGACGAACGGTCCCAGCGCGGTAGCGACGCCACCGAGTCCTGACCAGGCGCCGATGACTCGACCGCGCTCCTCCTGGGCGAACGACGCCTGCAGGATCGCGAGACTTCCGGGAGTGAGCAGTGCGCCGCCGACGCCCTGCAGCATTCGCGCCGCGATCAGCAGGCCGATGTTTGGCGCAGTGGCGCAGATCAATGACGCGACGGCGAACCACGCGACGCCGATGACGAAGATGCGCCGTCTCCCGTAGCGGTCGCAGAGCGCTCCGGCAAGCAGGATAAGACCCGCGACGGTGAGCAGGTAACCGGCCGACACCCACTGCAGTCCCGCAATCGTTGCGTGAAAGTCCTTACCGATTGCCGGCTGCGCAATGCCGACGACGGTGGCGTCGAGCTGTGCCATCGCGCTGCCGAGCACCGTCGCGGTGAGCACCCATCGCCCGCGCGCGGTCCCGAGATGCAGCACGCTGGAGTCGTCGGGCTTGCCGGTACCGACCGTTGAGCCCGCCTTAGTCACCCCACTCGACGTCGCCGTAATATCCCGCGGGCTTGGGATGACGTTGATACGCCGCGACGCCGGTGCGACTCGAAGCGATCGTCGTCGTCGTGCCGTGCCCGGGGAGCACAAGAGTTTCTTCCGGTAATGGCAGTAACTTCGCGATGATGCTTGCCATGATCGTCTCAAGGTCGCCGCGCGCGCTGGTCTTGCCGGGCCCGCCGTTGAAGAGCGTGTCGCCCGTGATCACGGCTCGGCCGATGCGCAGAGAGATGCTGCCCGGTGTATGCCCCGGCGTATGGATGACGCCGATTCGGGCGCTGCCCACTGCAACCTCGGCGCCGTCGTCGAGGCGGCCGTCGATGCGTTCCTTCGGGATCTTGATCTCGCTGCTGCCGACGAGCACGGGGGCACCGGTGGCGGCGCGAACGGCGTCGTAGGTCATCCAATGGTCCGGGTGCCAGTGCGTCGCGATGACCGTCCGGACACCACCCTCGGCGGCGATTGCCTCGAGCAGCGGCGCCTCATCGAGCGGCATGTCGACGAGCACGGCGGCGCCTGCACCCACGTCGCGCACGACGTATGCGTTGTTGCCGTAGGGACCCATCGGACCGATCTTGACGATGCGGACGCCACCGTCCTCGAAGACCGTGACCTCAGCCCCGGCCACGAGCCACCGTTTTGGCCGGTCTCTTCCGGGCGGGTGCAGCCTTCTTGGCGTCACCGTTGGCAGCGGCCTCCGCGCGCATCGCGGCTTTGTGGGCGCGCTTCTGCGCCTGGTACTGCTCGCGTTCCGCCACGGTACTGACGTCGGCGAGCGTCGGCCAGTCCGGCACGACCTTCTCCCATCCGGCTGGTCGAACGCCGAGGTGCTTGACCACCACGCCGACCATGATCCGCGCCTTGGCTGCGCCGAACCCCGGCAGCGCGGCGAACCGCTTCTGCAAATCCTTCGCGTCCTTGGCCTCCGTCCAGATCCTGGTGGCATCGCCGCCGTACTCGTCGGCGATGACCTTGCAGAGCCCATAGACGCGTTGCGCCATGCTCACCGGGAAGCGGTGCAGTGCCGGCGGCGTCTGAAACGCCTTCTCGACCTTGGCCGGGTCCATTCGCGCGACCTTGATTGGGTCGATCGTCCCGAGTCGCTCGCGCATGTGCAGCGGGCCCTGGAAGGCCCATTCGATCGGTATTTGCTGATCGAGGCAGAAGCCGATCAGCAGCGCCGCGGGATCCTCGCTGACGAGTTGGTCCGCCGCGGCATCGCCAGTCCATTGGAGTTGCAGGGTGGTCGGGGCGCTCTTTGCCACGCGTGTACGGTAGCGCGCCGCGCCTCGAAACTGAGGCTGGCGGCCGCGACTGCGTACACTCGGCGCATGTCGTGGCTCGGGCGTCTTTTCGGGTCGAAGCCACCGGCTGCGCCGCTCAACAGCGTGGTCGTCGCAAGCGATCTCGTCCAGCCTCTGACTGCGGGCGGTGCCGAACTCTCGACTGCGGTCGACGGCGCCCTCCGCGCCTATCTCGACGCGCAGGCAAAAGCGCTCGCGGCAGGCGAACCCGAGCGAATTCCGTTCTGGCTCCGGCGCGACGCCGAACACGCCGGCGACCTGGAGGACGAGCTCCGCGATCGCGTCATCCAGCGGCGGGCCGCCGAGGACGAAGCGCACTGACCGCCATCGCGACCGGAGGCTGGTAATGCGGGCGCTGGTGTTCCAGGACTTCGGCGTGGTCGAAATGGTCGACGTGCCGAAACCGGGCATCGAGGAGCCTGGCGACGCGCTGGTACGCGTGACCAAGACGGCCATCTGCGGCAGCGACCTCCATGTCGTCCACGGGCGTATCCCCGGCATGAGTCCGGGGGGTGTCATGGGCCACGAGTTCGTCGGCGTTGTGGAGGCGGTGGACGGTGCCGTGCGCCGCTTTACGGAAGGGGACCGTGTCGTCGGCTCGTTCACCATCCCGTGCGGCACCTGCTGGTACTGCGAGCGCCGCCATTTCAGCAGGTGTCCGGATCAGCGCGTCTTCGGCTACGGATCCTTCTTCGGTGACGTCGCCGGCGCGCAGGCGGAGTACGTGCGCGTGCCCAACGCCGACCTGGTGCTGCACGCGATCGACCCATCGATGAGCGACGAGCAGGCGCTGTTTGTCGGTGACATCTTCACGACCGGATACGACTGCGCCAGCGAAGCGCGCATCGAGAAGGGAGACGTCGTCACCGTCGTCGGGTGTGGCCCGGTGGGGCTTATGGCGATCCTCGGAGCGCGAGGATTCGAGCCGTCGACGATCTACGCGGTCGACACGGTGTCGCAGCAACTCGAGATGGCGCAGGAGCTCGGAGCCATCGCCGTGGATGCCCGCGACGTCCACGCTCCCAGCTTCGTGCAGGATCAAACCGGTGGTCGCGGCGCCGACGCGGTGCTGGAATGCGTCGGACTGGTTCCCGCGCTGCTGGACTCCATCGACATCGCCCGCGCGGGAGGACGAATCAGCGTCATCGGCGTGCACAGCGACCAGGAGCTGGAGTTGCCGCTCAACACCACGTTCGTCAAGGCGATCGACCTCAAGTTCTGCGGCACCGCGAACATCATCGGGCGCTGGGACGCCGCTATCGAGATGGTGGCCGAAGGTGTGGCCCACCCCGACGCGATCATCTCGCATCGTTTGCGACTGGATGACGCCGTGCGCGGCTACGAGTTGTTCGAGCGGCGCGAAGCCCTGAAAGTCGTGCTCACGCCGTAACGCGTCCACCGCTGACGTCGATGGTGATGCCGGTGACCCACGCGGATTGCTCGGTGGCGAGGTAGAGGGCCGCATCGGCGACATCGTCGACAGTGCCGAGTCGTCGCAGCGGAAACGACTGTCCCAGTTGCTCGCGCGCTGCGGCCGGCATGAGCGACACCAAGCGCTCGGTCTCGATCGCTGATGGTGCGATGCAGTTGATGCGCACACCGTGCGGAGCGAGGTCGTTGGCGAGATGACGGGTGAGCATGACGATCCCGGCTTTTGCCGCGGCGTACGCGACCGAGGCGCCGCCTGGCTGGCGTCCGGCGGTGGATGACATCGTGACGATGGATCCCCGCCGCCGCTCGGTCATGCCGAGTGCGAAAGTTCGGACAGTGATGTACGTCGCAGTGAGGTTGCCGTCGATGACCGAGCGCCAGCGCGTCGCGTCGAGCTGGTCGATCGGCTCCGGGCGGCCATCGCCACCTGCGAACGCCAGGAGCATCGTTGCCGGGCCGAACGCGGCATCGGTTCCTGCGAGGAGCGCGTCCACCTCACCCTGGTTCGTGCACTCGGCGGGGATGCCCACGGCGCGCCCGCCCGACGATGTGATGGACGACACCACGGTCTCGAGCGCTCCACGATCGCGACCCGACACCACCACCCGTGCGCCCAGCGCCGCGAAGCGGCGTGCTGTGCCGGCACCGATACCGCGCGAACCGCCGGTCACCACGACGACTTCGTCGCTCAGGTCCGGGGTTGTCACGGTCGCTCGGGGCTCATCACTAATGACTGTACACTAAGTACAGTGAAAGCTGCAACGTGCCGTCGCGTCCGTACGAGCTGAAGCGCCGCGCCGCGGCGATGGGGGAGCGCCGCGCTCGAATCGTCGCCGCAGCCGTTGAGGAGTTGATCAGCGGACGCCGATTCACGGTCGAGGCGGTTGCCCAGCGGGCGGGAGTGTCGCGGGTGACCGTCTATGCGCAGTTCGGGGACCGCGATGCGTTGCTCGAAGCGGTGTACGACGACCTGGCTGCGAGCGGTGGGCTGCAGCGCATTCCGGACGTCTTCGCCACGGAGGGTCTGGCCGACGGTCTCGAGGTCCTCGCCACCGTCTTTTGCCACTTCTACTCGGTGCACCGAGACGTGCTTCGGCGCCTCGGGGCGCTGTCGGTGCTGAGCGACGACGATCACACGCGGCACGAAAGCCGCAACGCCCGCCGCCATCAGATCATCGTCGCCCTCTTGGGCCGCGCCGGGCTCGACGACCAGCGCCTCAATGACACGCTCCAGGCGTTGACGAGCTTTGCCTTTGTCGATGAGCTTGCCGGAGCAGAACGCACACCGGACGACGTCGCCGGCGAGGTCCTGGCGTTGGCGGTTCTCGCGGTCGAGGCGACCCAGCAGCGGGGCTCGCGCAGCCGCAGGTAGGTATCCCGTTCGTCGCCGGTCTGTCCGCCAATGACTGGCCGCCGCGCAAGGACGAAAACGTGACTGTGTATGCTGTTTTCTCGACGGGTTCGGCGTAGAGTCCAGCGTGTAAGGAGATCGAAATGACTGCTCAAGACGATCCGAGGGGACTGACGCCAGGAAGCCGGTTGGATCCCGTCACTCAGTCGCGCGGGTACGTGGGTGGGGGAGTGTTCCCGGCTGGTCCTGCCGGGCCGGCGGTATCGCCTGAGAAGAACTATTTCGTGGCCGGCTCCAATAGCGTCGCCAAGTCAGGGGTCGTGTGCGGTGTGCTCGCGGTCCCGCTCGGCTGGATTCAGGTCATCGGCTTTGTGTTTGCGCTCGGGTTCGGTGGGCTCGCGATCGTGCTTGGGGCCATCGGCTTGCTGCAGTCCGAGCGCCTTCCCGCCAAGGGCGGCAGGTACTTCGCGCTCCTCGCGATCGGCATCGGCGTTGCGGTCGTGGTCTGGAAGATCATCGAAGGGGTCGGACCATCGCCAGTGATGGTGGGCGTCTCGCAATAGGCTCCTGAGCCAGTTTGGCTCAGAAACTGCTTGACATGGCTCAGTAATGGTGCCATAGTGGCGCCATGGACCTACGCCCCTACGTTGAAAGCATTCACCAGCAGCTGGCGGATGCAGCCGAGACCGGAGGTGAGGACGCCCGCGCCCTGGCCGAACGGCTCGCTGCGCCGCTGGACGCGGCCATTCGCCTCGCGTTGCAGGACGCGCTCGGTGCGGCGGCCGAAGAGATCACCCGCGAACTCGCACCCGGCTCGGTCGAGCTGCGCATTCGGGGCCGAAACCCCGAGTTCGTGGTCAGCCTCCCGCCTGCCGAGCAGCCCATGGGCGAGGCATCGGAGCCGGTCCACGCAGGGGGCTATGTGTCCGACGTTACCGGCACCGCTGATGCCGATGACGGCGGCACGTCGCGGATCAATTTGCGCCTCCCCGACACCCTGAAGACGCGGGTCGAGCAGGCCGCAAGCGCCGAAGGCCTCTCTGCCAACACATGGCTCGTCCGTGCGGTCGGTACCGCACTCGATCGCGTTCAACCGGCCCGCCACCGCGAGGGTCCGCCCGCGACTGGCGGCGGACGTTTCACCGGCTGGGTCCGCTGACCCGCCATCACCACCTGAGGAGAAAACATGCCCACCTTCGATACGCCCCGCCCGATCCTCGTCGACCTCGAAATCGGAGTCGGTGACGTCCGCATCGTCGCCGGCGACCGCACCGACACGACTGTCGAAGTCCGGCCCACCGACCCGTCCAAGCCATCGGACGTCACGGCGGCCGAGCAGACGCGCGTCGAGTATGCCGACGGACGGCTGCTCATCAGGGCACCGAAGGGCTGGCGACGCTACACGATCCGCGGCGGCGGCGAATCCGTTCACGTACAGATCGAGGTTCCCTCCGGGTCACGGTTGCGCGGAGACGCAGGGGTCGCCAGTCTCCATGTCAGTGGAGCACTCGGCGAATGTGAATACAAGACCGGCGTCGGCGACATCCAGATCGAGGAGGCCGGGCCGGCGCACCTCTCCGCTGGTGTCGGCGAGATCGCGGTGCAACGCGCGTCGCAGCATGTCGAGATCACCACAGGGTCAGGGTCGGTGCGTCTCGGCTCCGTGGACGGCACCACCGTCGTGAAGGGTGCGAATGGCGATACATGGATCGGCACCATCTCTCGTGATCTTCGCGTGGCGTCCGCCAACGGGTCGATCGTTGTTGACCACTCCAACGGCAGCGTCGTCGCGAAGACGACCAACGGGGATGTGCGCCTCAACGACGTCGGCGGCGGGAGCATCGTGGCGCACACAGCGCTCGGCAAAGTCGAGCTCGGTATCCGCAAAGGCGTTGCTGCCTGGCTTGACTTGAACACCGCCTTTGGCAAGGTCCACAACGACCTTGACGCAACCGGACGCCCGGAGCCCGGCGCCGCATCGACCGACGTGCATGCGCGCAGTTCCTTTGGCGACATCAACGTGCGGCGGGCACCTGCAATCGACCGTGTCGCGAGCGGCGTGTGATGCCTGCCCCCACTGCATCCGCAGTTCGTGTCGCCGGCCTTCGCAAATCGTTCGGCGACAAGCTCGTCCTCGACGGCATCGACCTCGAGATCGCCGAGGGAACCGTGTTTGCACTGCTCGGGCCCAATGGCGCCGGCAAGACAACCACTGTGCAGATTCTCTCCACACTCATCAGTGCAGACGCAGGAGACGTCACCGTCGGCGGTTTTCATGTTCGCCGCGAGCCGGATCGTGTTCGCGATGCGATCGGCGTCACTGGACAGTTCTCGTCGGTGGACTACCTGCTCTCAGGGCGCGAAAACCTGTTGCTCATGGCCGATCTCCATCACCTGGATCGGCTCGAGGGCCGTCGCCGCGTCGAGGAGATGCTCACTCGATTCGACCTCGTCGACGCTGCCGGCCAGATTGTCATGAAGTACTCGGGCGGCATGCGCCGCCGCCTCGACCTGGCGATGACGCTCATCAGCGAGCCGCGGATCATCTTTCTCGACGAACCTACGACCGGACTTGATCCACGCAGCCGCCACACGATGTGGGCGATCACACGCGAGCTCGTTGCGGGTGGCGTCACCGTGCTGCTCACCACGCAAAACCTGGATGAAGCCGACGAGCTCGCCAGCCGGATCGCTGTCCTCGACCATGGCCGGATTGTCGCGGAGGGAACGCCGGACGAGCTCAAGCGTCGCGTCCCGGGTGGGCGTGTCCGGCTGCACTTCCGCGAGCCCAACGCGTTGCGCGATGCCGTGCGAGTCCTCCGTCACGACGCGGTCGACAACGATGCCCTGGTGCTCGACATTCCGACGGACGGGTCACCCGACTCGCTCCGCGCGCTGCTCGACAGGATTACCGACCAGGAACTGAATGTTGAGAACGTCACGGTGGAGACGCCCGATCTCGACGATGTGTTCTTCGCGCTGACCGGGTCCGAGCCCCACAGCGGCGGTGGTGTCGTGAGCTCGCCGGCGTATGCGCTGCGCGACTCCGCGACGATGCTGCGTCGCGACATCAAGCACTCGATTCGATATCCACTCCTTGCGATCGGCGGCATCCTCGTACCGGTCTTCCTGTTGCTGCTGTTCGTGGGTGTGTTCGGGAATACGCTGCACGCGGGGCTCGGCGCCGCCGCACCAGCGGGTGGCCACTACATCGACTATCTCGCTCCCGGCATCCTCGTCATGACCGCCGGTGCAGCAGCCGCGGGGACGGCCATCAACGTCTGCATCGACATGAACGAAGGCATCATTGCGCGCTTTCGAACGATGGCCATCACGCGCACCTCGGTGCTCACGGGCCAGGTGCTCGGCAGCATGAGCCCGAACATTGATCAGTGGCGTCCTGGTGGTGGCCGTTGCACTTGCACTTGGCTTCCGGCCGACTGCCACTCCGCTCGAGTGGCTGGCGGCTGCAGGAACTCTTCGCCGGCGTGACGGTTTCGCTGACGTGGCTGACCATCGCGTTCGGACTGCAGGCGAAGACGCCTGCGGGCGCGAACAGCCTGTCGCTGATTCCGCAGTTTCTGCCCTTTATCAGCAGCGCCTTCGTGCCCACTGCGTCGATGCCCGCGGGCGTGCGCTGGTTCGCACAGAACCAACCCTTCACGCCGATCATCAACACGCTGCGCGGCCTGCTGACAGGAACGCCGATCGGCAACGCCGCCATCCTGGCCGTCGCCTGGTGTGTGGCACTCACCGTGATCGGCTATCTGTGGTCCCGGGCTCGATACAACCGGTACGTGACCCGCTAAGGGCAGGTCAGACCTTGCATGACGCGAGGTAAGCTGGGCGCAGTTGGAGCAGCACCCACACGGTGCCGCGTGACTTCGAACGTCGAGGGGCCCGACGGCACGCCGCCATCCGCCCGGGAGGGGACGGAAGGCGCCCACGAGCGGTGGAAGCGACTGCTGACGATCGTTCCAATCGTGATCGGCCTCGCGCTGCTGGTGCTGCTCATCGTGGCGGTCGTCACATCACAGTCGACGACCTAGCCGGGTCGTCGTTCTACGTGCCCGCTCTCAGAAGGAAGACCTCTTCCACGTATCCCCGCCGCATCCAATACGGCGCGCGGCTTGCGGCAGTGAGTCCGATCGTGCTGAACAACTCCCTTACCGTGAAGCGTTGGCGTTCATGATTGATGGACAGGAACATCGAGGCCCGGGCCTTGATCGCCTCAGCGTACGAGCGCGCAACATCAGGTGCGAGCTCCGTCAATGAATCAACGTTGACGACAAGATCGTAGGTGTCACCACCGTCGAGAAACACCGGGGGTGGCACGATACGAACACCCGGACCGTCCTCGCCGAAGAGCCTGATGGCGTCGACGCCCAGTGCACGGCCAAGAAACGTTGCTTGCGCCACGTTCGACAGCGGAATGTCGACGATCGTGTAGTCGGACACGCCGAACTTCGTTGCGTAGTAGGCCGTGCGACCGAGGCCAGCACCGATTTCGAGGAACTCGTGCACCGGGCCGCCCATGGACGAGTTCGGCGATGCGCCACGCCTGGAGGATCGCCTGCACGGCGCGATAACTCGCGACGCCACGCGACGTTGCCAATCCGACCTCGCCGGCAAATGGATTCGGGAATTGCACCGAAGCGCCAAGAGTATTGTCGAGTCGCTCCAGCAACGGTTCCACATCCGGCAACGAGAGTGGATCGCGGTACTCCGGGTTCCTGAGCCGCGCCACCCCTATTGCTTCCGACAGCAGCATCAGGTCGAGGTGGACGTTCAGGGCGCCGTAGTCCACACCATCCGCCAGACCGCGCGCGAGGTTCTCGAAGCCGTAGAACAGGTCGGTCTGGCCAGGATCACGCAGCATCTCGGTGATGACGCTGCGATCCTTCGCCATGAGCGCGTCGTGAATATCGCGCTTCCGCTTGAAGAAGGCGTTGTCCCAGAACGAATCTGACCGCTGCGTCATCCCGACCGACTTCCTGTAGGCGGCGATGATCCTTTCCACCAGGACGCTGTCGTCATCTGCGACGGGCTGCGGCGTGACCGCGGTCGTCTCGGCCGAAGGGTCATCAGAGTGCGCATCGGGAGCGGCCGCCTTCAACAGGGTGAGTTCCGCTGCGAGTGCATCGCGTTCGCGGATCGCCTGATCCCGCTGATAGAACGGCCGGCGCACCAGCGGAATGCGTCGGTGGAGATCGAACGGAATCACGAGGTCCTTCCGGTACTCCGGCGGCGTTTATTGGTCCCAGGGGATGGAGTCGAACCATCGGTACACGGTTTTACAGACCGCTGCCTTGACCACTTGGCTACCCTGGGATGAGAGGCATCCATGCTACCGGCGCCCTTCGTGCCCCAGGTTCGTTACCCCCGAGATCCCCGAGTCGCGTACTCCGGCGCCTGGCAATAGTAGCCAGGACACGTTGCGGCAACGCGCCGAAGTCAGGTCAGACGTGACTTGGTCGCTCAGCCTTCGAGCGCTCGCCCGAGGGTCAGTGGCCGCTTGGAGTCCCGCCGTGCCCTTTCCCGTCACCGGAACCATAGCCGCCGGGGGCGCCGCCGTTGTCGCACATGGTGCCGACGGTCACTGACGTGGCGTCGATCTCGGTGGCGGAGACCTTCGTCCCGACGGCCGTGATCTTCTCGCCGACAGTCACTTTGGACAGGCTCTCAACCGTCGATCCGTCCTTCAGCACCGTGCCGGAACCCACGACGACATCCTCAACCTGGCTCTGACACATGATCGCCACGACGATGACGTTGCCGTGCACGGACTGGACCGTCCCGGTAATGGTCTCGGTCGTTCCCTTCGGCTTGCTCTTTGCCACCGTGAGCACCACTTTCTTCGGGGCAACAGTCAGATGGACTGGCGCCGGGCGAACGTCAAGCGTGGCGCCAATCGCGGTGAAGCCGGAAAACGGATGTGTGGCAACGAGCGTTTCCGCTCTCACGTGGCTCGGGACGGAATGACCCGATGCGAAAACGGCCGTTCCGATAAACCCGGCGCTGATCCCGAGGGCGGTCACAAATGCCGCTGAGCCGACGATGAGTTTCACGGGTGGTTTTCTCATGGAGCCGAACGTTAGGCAGAAGTACCAAATACGTCAAATGGCGAAAATGTGGTCATGGCCCGCGGTCAGCGGCGGGTGTCGGGGAGCATCGCTCGCAGTTCCGGGTCTTTCAGATAGCGGTTCACGACCTCGAGCGCCTCATCGGGTCCACCCGCGAGCGAATCGGCGAACCAGCCGCCGTCATACGGGGCATTGACCGCCAGGAGCAGATCTCTCGCCGGCTGATGGCGCGGTGGCGGGACATCCGGCGCGAGCTTGTACCCGAGGATCACGCGGTTCCCTGCCTTGGCGATGCCGACCTCCTCGATGACATCCCACCGCGTGAGACTGCTGTACGGGTACTGGCGCTGGACAAGGCCGTCCCGGGTCAGCTCGAGCGCCGGCCGCAGCACCACGGCCGTGGTGAGCAGCCCGATCAGCGGGGCGGCCATGACGAACCAGCCGATCGTCGCGCCGACGAGCAGGCAGATCACGCCCGCGATCTCGGTGACCGCGAAGAGCGGCAGCACGAGCGCCACCGGCCGCCGGGCTCGGAAGACCACCTTGCCGCGCCGAACGGTCAGCGCTGCAGGGAGTTCGGCGGGACTCGGCACCTCGGCCATGGGATCGATCGTAGCCTTGCCTGCCATCCTTCCCGGGTGCTCCTCGATATCGGATCGGTCCTCGGCGGCTTCGCGCTCGCCGTTGTGGCCTTCGTGGTCGTGATCCTCGTATGCGTGATCATCCTGCGGTTGCTCGCGGTGATTCTGCCGCCCTACCAGGGTCCGTACCAGGAAGCCGCGAAAGCGAGACGAGGCCACGGCCGGGGAGGTGACGGAGAGCGCGGATCCGCCACCGGACGGGGAACCGCGAGACGCGGTCGCCCCAGCGGGCGAAGCGCCAGGTGCCCGAAACAGCCGCCGATCACGAGGGCTGAGCGCGACCACTTGCAATATCCCGCCCCCGGGATCTAACATTCATAAGCGATCCTTTATGAAAGATTCCTTTATGGGTTCTGACGCCCCGTCGCGGCCACCGCGGCGGGCTCTTCCAGGCAGCATCGCCATCGGCGCGAGCGACCTCTCGGTGCACTTCGAGGGGCTCGCCAACCCGACCCGGCTGCTGATCGTCGAGCGCCTCGCGAGCACGTCCGAGATGAATGTCTCCGAGCTCGCCGACTACTGCCAGGTGAGCCAGCCACGCATGAGCTGGCATCTGCGCATCCTCCGCAAGGCGGAGGTGATCCGGACCCGGCGCGAGGGTCGAGAGGTGTTCTGCCGCCTCGATCGCGACGCCATCGCCAGTCATTTCAAGAGCTTCGCTCGGCTGATCTCCTCAGCAGGGGTTCCCGCCGAGATCACATCAACAACACCGGTACACGAGGGCGCGTCGTGAGCAAGAAAGTCAGAGTCGCGATCATCGGCGTGGGCAACTGCGCCTCGTCGTTCATCCAGGGACTCGAGTACTACAAGAACGCAGATCCGAACGACACGGTCCCCGGGCTCATGCACGTGAACCTCGGCGGCTATCACATCTCTGACATCGAGATTTCGGCGGCGTTCGATATCGACAAGGAGAAGGTCGGCAAGGACGTCTCCGAGGCCATCTTCAGCGGCCTCAACAACACCGTGAAGTTCAGCGATGTGCCGAAGCTCAACATCCCGGTGCAGCGCGGCATGACCCACGACGGACTCGGCAAGTACCTGTCCGAGGTGATCACCAAGGCGCCGGGATCCACAGTCGACATCGCGCAGGTCCTCAAGGACACCGGCACGGACGTTGTCGTCAACTACCTGCCGGTCGGCAGCGAGGCCGCGACCCGTTGGTACACCGAGCAAATCCTCGAGGCGCCGTGCGCGATGGTGAACTGCATGCCGGTGTTCATCGCCCGCGAGGACTACTGGCAGGCGCGCTTCCGCAAGGCCGGCGTGCCGATCATCGGTGATGACATCAAGTCGCAGGTGGGCGCAACCATCGTGCATCGCGTGCTGACGCACCTCTTCCGTGAGCGCGGGGTGCGAACTCGAGCACACGTACCAGCTGAACTTCGGTGGCAACACCGACTTCCTCAACATGCTCGAGCGCGAGCGCCTGATGAGCAAGAAGATCAGCAAGACCAACAGCGTGCAGTCGCAGCTCGCGACGCCGATGGCGAAAGAGGACATCCACATCGGACCGTCCGACTACGTGCCGTGGCTCAACGACCGCAAGTGGGCGTTCATCCGGCTCGAGGGCAAGTCCTTCGGCGATGTGCCGCTCAACGTCGAGCTGAAGCTCGAGGTGCACGAACTCGCCCAACAGCGCGGGCATCGTCATCGACGCGGTGCGCTGCTGCAAGCTGGGCTTGGATCGCGGCCTGAGCGGCACGCTCGAAGGCCCGGCCTCGTACTTCATGAAGTCGCCGCCCAAGCAGGTGTCGGACGACGAAGCGCACCGGGCAACCGAGGAGTTCATCGCCGGCGTCGAAACCGGTGGTGGCCAGCGCAACGGCCACGCCGCCGATATGCTGCCGCAAGCTGCGGAGGCGGAACCCGCCACACCCGCGACGAATTAGTCCGCCGATCACTCGGGAGCCGACAGCGTTGGTGCAGGCCGGCGACATGGCGGCGAAGGCGCACGTCGAAGTCGGCGAGGCGCGGGATCCGATGCTGCCGTACTACGCCTACAGAGGCGCCGAGGCGCTCGTCAACGCGCTGCCGCAACGGGTGGCGTACTGGCTCGGCGACCGTGCCGCGGACGCGATGCTCGCCACCGTCCCGGGGAGGTTCGACGGCCTTCGCGACAACCTCCGTCACGTGATCCCGAACATCAGCGAGCGCTCGCTGAAGCACCTGGTCCGTCGCAACGTCCGCAACCTCACGCACGGCTGGGTGGATGTGATGGAGATGTCGTCGCGACGGACCAACCTGCCGTCGCGCATCGACATGAAGGATCTCTTCAACTTCGAGGACGCAATCGCCCGCGGCAACGGCGTGGTGGTCGCCTCGATGCACTTCGGGTCCTGGGAAGTGGGGCTCGCGGGCTGGAACAAGATGGGCGGCAAGATGGCGCTGCTCGCCGAGGTGCTGCGTCCGAAGCAGCTGTTCGACCGCGTGGTGGGCGCACGAAGCGCCCAGGGCGTACACATCATTCCCATCGACACCCAGGCGATGCGCGAGGGTGATCCGCAGGTGGCCCGCCGGCTTGGCGCCGCCTCGATGCGGGAGGTGTTCAAGGTGCTCCGCTCGGGCGGGCGTCGTTGCGATGGCGCTTGATCGCGATCTCATCGGCAACGGCGAGCCGCTGGAGTTCTTCGGCCAGCCGGCGCCGATCCCGATCGGTTCCGTCGAAATCGCCATTCGGGCCGGTGCCGCGATCGTGCCGATCCTGCTGTTCCGCGACCGATACCGGGTCAACGCGGTGGTGTATCCCGAGATCCTGTACTCGACGGATGCGCCCAGGGACGCCGAGGTGCGTAAGACTGCGCAGATGCTGCTGCGCATCTTCGAGGACGCAATTCGCCAGCACCCCGAGCAATGGCACGTCATGGACCCCATCTGGCCGGCCCGCCGCCGGGGACGCCATGAAGATCTGTCTCGTCTCCCCATACGACTTCATGCATCCGGGGGGGGTGACGGAGCATGTCCGGCACCTCTCGGCAAAGTTGCGCGCACGCGGCCACGACGTCACCGTGCTCGCGCCATCGAGCCGGGTCGGCGACGACCACGGCATCCCCGGGTACGTGCGCATCGGGCGCAGCGTTCCAGTCCGGACCAACGGATCCGTCGCCCGTATCGCGCTGTCCTTTCACCTGGTGCGGCGGGTCCGTGCGCTGCTCGACGAGAACCATTTCGATGTCGTGCACTACCACGAGCCGCTCGTGCCAGTCGCTACCGATCACCGTGCTCCGCTTTCACAGTGGTGCGAATGTCGGCACCTTCCACGCGATGGCCCGCCGCAACCTCGGCTACTACTACGGCCGGCCATTTCTCAGGCGCTACTTCAACCGGCTCCACGTGCACGTCGCGGTCAGCGATCCCGCGCGCGACTTCATCGCGCGGTATTTCGAAGGCGACTATCGAATCGTCCCCAACGGCATCGATTGTTCGCGCTTCAAGCCCGACCATCCCAAGCTCGACGAATTGCGCACGCCCGGCAAGAAGACGATCCTCTTCGTCGGACGGCTCGAGTCGCGCAAGGGATTGCCGATCTTGCTGGAGGCATATGGCCAGCTACGTCGCGCTCGCGCCGGATGCGCGTCTGGTGGTCGTCGGCGACGGGCCGATGCGCTGGGGGTACGAGAGTCAGGTCGCGGCGATGGGCATTCCCGACGTCGAGTTTGCCGGCCGCGTCTCGTCGGAGCATGCTCCCGCGGTATCTACGCCTCCGCCGACATCTTCTGCGCGCCGGCAACGGGCGGGGAGAGCTTCGGGATCGTGCTGCTCGAGGCGATGGCGAGCGGGGTGCCGGTGATCGCGTCGTCGATCCCCGGCTTCAGCAGCGTCATCAGCGATGGTCTTGATGGCGTGCTCGTGCCGCCACGTCATCCCAAGGAGTGGGCGGCGGCGCTCGGCGCTCTGCTCGATGATCCAACGCGCGCGAAGGCGATGAGCGAGCGAGGGCTCGCGACGGCGCAACTGTACGACTGGGAGCACGTCGTCGATGAAGTGCTCGATGTGTATCGCGTTGCACGCGAACGTGCCGGTGCGAGCACGGTGGTTTCCGGTGTTCACGTCCAGGCTCCAGGACTGGGTTAGGTCCGGCGCGCGTCGCGTCGTTCCTGTCCTCCGCGCTCTGCACCTGACACCGAACATCCTGACCATGCTCGGCCTCGTTATCTGCGCGGGCTCGTCGGTCCTGATCGCTTTCGGCTTCCTGCTCCCGGGTGGTCTGATCCTGCTCCTCGCAAGCGGCTTCGACATCCTCGACGGCGCGCTCGCGCGCGTCAGCGGCCGCGAGCAGAAATATGGGGCGTTTCTCGACTCGACGGTCGATCGCTACGCGGAGGCGATGACTGCCATCGCGCTGCTCGCGTACTTCATCTTTCACGGGCATCACACGCTCGAGCCCATGCTCATCGTGTTCGCGTTGACAGGCTCGCTGCTCGTGTCGTACGTGCGAGCGCGGGCGCAGTCGCTCGGGTTCAACGGCGACGGTGGCCTGCTGGCGCGTCCGGAGCGCGTCGTGATCACCGTCATCGGTCTCGTGATCGCACCGCTGCTCATCTGGGCGCTCTGGATTCTTGCCGTGCTCACCAACGTCACGGCGGTGCAGCGGATCTGGGTGGTGTGGCAGCAGGCGCGGCGCATCGCCGCGGAGAGCCGCACCGCAACGGGTGTGCCCACCGCGTAGAGAGCTCATGGGAGGGCGAGGTCCAGGCGCGGATCCTCGGCGATCCCATCACGGCGGATCTCGAAATGCAGGTGGGGTCCGGTCGCGTTTCCGGTGGAGCCGACCGTGCCGATGACCTGCCCCGCGTCGACATACTCGCCGCTCAGGACGATCACGGTGTCGAGATGGCCGTACAGGCTGCTCAGGCCGCCGCCGTGAGTGATGATCACGTGCAGTCCGTACCCCGTCGCGGACACGATGACGGTCGCGACACCTGGGAGCGTCGCCATCACCGGTGTGCCGCGCGCGGCGGCGAGGTCGATCCCCGAATGCCAATGCCCGCCAGGACAGGCGAGGTCAATCGGCTCGAACGCGAAGCTCGTGCACCCGAAGCCCTGCGATATCCATGAGTGCGCCAGTGGTTTGACGAAGGTCGCACCGGCCGTGTCACTCATCGTGACCCCGCTCGCGAGCGCCGTACCGCCGCAGAGCCCGAGCGCGATCAGCGCCGTGATGGCGGCGACAGTGCGAATCACGGCGCCGTCCGATGGCGCACGACGTGGTGCGCCGGCATGAGTGCCTTGTGCATCGAGCGTCGCGCATGGCGCACCGCAGTGTGGGCACCGGTCTCGACATGCGTTGCGGCGTGCAGCGTTCCCGGAACCTTGAGGACGATCCAGAGGATCGCGAGCGCGAACAGGCTCTCTGCGATGCCGCTGCCGTTCCCGAATCCGACAGCCATCGCGACACGCAGGATGATCAACTGCACGGCCTGCATGAAGACCGCGACCGTGAACAGCCGCAGCCATGTCGACGCGTACCGGCGCGTCTCGGGCAGCACCGAGCAGAGCGCCGCAAGCGGCGCCAGGACGACGAGGATGTCGAGCATCGCGGTGCGGATGACGTACGAGAGGACGAGGATCACCACTGCTACCACGACCCCGATGGCGAAGAGCGCGTGGAAGAGATCCTGCGATCCCTGGATGATCGACACCGTGGCGTCGCTCATCGACCCCGACCACGGAAGTGTGTCGATGGTCAATGGACCCCCGAGCGATTGCACCACACCACCGATGGCGTTGTTGAGGTCGACCGCCATCTGAATGAAGTAGATCGATCCGTGCACCATCACGAGTGCCGCCATGACCCGTGGGACCACGACATGCAGCGCGTATCGAGCCTCGCTCGTGCGCTCGAAGATGCTTCGAAGTGAGGTGTAGAGCAGCACCGCGCCGACCAGCACGTCGGCGACCAACGCCAGCGATCCGTTGAGACGCGCGATTGCCGGGTTCGCTGTCAGCGGACGGATGCCGGATGCCGTCGGATCGACGGTCGTAAAGAGGTAGCGGCTCAACTCGGAGTTGAGATCGGTACGCGCCATCGCGATGAAGTGCGAGAGCACGCCGGTCAACAGTTGCAGGATCGTGCCGAGGGGATCGCGGATCCCCTGGATGATCCCGGGAAGCGACTGCATCCGCCGGCTCAGTGAATCGTCGCGGGGACGCTTGCGATGAGCGCGTGCGTGAGTGTGCCGGCGACTTCCACACCAATCGTGCCGAAGACGATGCGGCCGATCCATTTCTTCGCCTGCGCGACGCTCGACGGATCGACGGCGACGATCTTGTACATGAAGGCGATGAGGAACGCGAGCGCGCCGACACTCGCGAGCAGTCCCTGCGCGATGAGAATCCAGTTGTCGATGAGCGCCTTGAGTTGATCCACGATGGGCGACCTCCGATACGTGCGAATCGATGGTCGGTCGCCCCTCCGGCCGTCCCGGGCGAGCACCCGGACAGTCAGCAGACTATACGGATTTGTGTATATCTGTCAAGTGGGACCAGTCCTCAACCGTGAGCGCAAAACGTTCATGATCACGCCATGCGCCCTCTATATGGAGATACCGAGGCGAGAACCCCTCGTGTCGGAATCCGACTCGGCGAACCAACGCGAGCGAAGCCACATTCTCAGGCTGGACATTGGCCTCGAACTCGATGGAGCCCTTGCTTGGTGAACGCGTAGCGCAGCGCGAGCTCGAGCGTCTCTCGCGTGAGGCCCTGGCCGGCGGTCGCGGCGCTGGCGTAGAAACCGCAGTAGCAGCTCTGGAATGCACCGCGGAAAATTTGACTGAGGTTAACGATGGCGACCAGCGCGTTGTCGTCGCTGCGCCAACCGGCGAGCGACACCAAGTCGTGGGCCGCGCCTCGGGCGATAAGGGCGCGGAATCCAGTTGGATCGGAAGGTGGGCTGGTCCACGGATGGTGCAACGACTTGCTCGTCGCAACCATTGCGAGGAACGCATCCTCGTCCTCCAAGGCGAGTTTCCGGGTGCAACACTCGCGTGAACCGCGCTCCAGGAGCGGATCTGCCGTCGTCAAGTGCCGTCGGGCTTGTACGTGTAAAAGCTCAAGTCATCACCCACGCGCACCATCACCGTGCCGAATCCGATGGTCTGCAACCGTGTGAGCAGCGACGCCGGTTCGATCGGATGGTAGACATCGCCGACGTGAAAGTCGTGACGCTGGGTGGTGGCGGTGCTGTCGGATCCGGCGAGAACGCCGCCGGGCCGTAACACTCGCAGGGCCTCTCGCAGGACGGTGTTCTGCAGTGTCGTGGTCGGCAGATGATCGGAGCATCGTGAAGCTCCCGACTCCGTCGAATGACGCGTCGGGAAAGTCGATATGCGACGCGTCCCCGGTCACCACTTCGACGTTCGTGCCGGCGAAACGATTGGCGAGGCGCGTCGCTGCTTCTGGATCCAACTCGACCGTGACAAGGCGTTCCACCCGCTGGCGGAGCCACTCTGTCGCCGCCCCCGGGCCCGGCCCAATCTCCAGCATCTCACGACCGAGATCGACCTGAGACAGCAGCGGTTCCAGGACGTCGCCACGGAGGTGTTCAGCCCATTCGGGCGTCCCGCAGAGCGCGATGATTGCCCTCGTTCACCGCTCAGACACTATGCCCGCGAGGCGCTGGCAAAGGGGATTCGCGGCCAGGACGGCTCGGGCATCGACCGAGCGGACGCCTCGATTCGGGTGCCGGCGGGCAGCCGGCGGAATTGTGACCCTCGATTTGGCACGGCGGCCGGGAGATAGACTGGCCGCCCGATGAAGCTTGACTCCTTTCCTCGCCAACCGCTGCTCTTCGGTCCTTCGCCGGTCCATCCACTGGAACGCCTCACCAGGCATCTCGGTGGCGCGGAGATATGGGCTAAGCGCGAGGACTGCAACAGCGGCCTCGCGTTCGGCGGTAACAAGACGCGCAAGCTCGAATACCTCGTCGCCGACGCCCTGGCTCAGGGCTGCGACACCCTGGTCTCCATCGGCGGCGTCCAGTCGAATCACACGCGGCAGGTCGCTGCTGCCGCAGCATTCGTCGGCATGCGGTGCGTCCTCGTCCAGGAGAGCTGGGTCGACTGGCACGATCCCGTTTACGACAAAGTCGGCAATATTCTGCTCAGCCGCATCCTCGGCGCCGATATCCGGATGGTCGATGAGGGATTCGGCATCGGCTTCAAAGCGAGCTGGGAGCAGGCACTTGCCGATGTTGAAGCTGCAGGCGGCAAGCCGTATCCGATTCCTGCCGGCGCGTCCGATCACCCGCTTGGCGGCCTCGGGTTCGCGCGCTGGGCGCAGGAAGTCGAAGAGCAGGAGCGTCATCTCGGCCTGTTCTTCGACACGATCATCGTGTGCTCCGTCACGGGGAGCACGCAGGCAGGAATGATCGCGGGATTCGCGGCGCAGGAACGGCCTCGCCGAGTGGTAGGCATCGACGCGTCAGCCAAGCCGGTGGAAACACTCGACCAGGTCACGCGCATCGCCCGGCAGACATCTGCGCTTATCGACATCGGCCGAGACCTCCGCGACGACGAGATCATCCTCGACGCGCGTTATCACGCCGGCACATACGGCATCGCCGATGGCGCAGACCGTCGACGCCATCAAGCTCGGTGCGCGCCTCGAGGGGATGATCACCGACCCCGTGTATGAAGGCAAGTCGCTGGCCGGGATGATCGACCTGATCGTTCGCAAGGAGATCGCCCCCGAGTCCAAGGTTCTCTACGCTCACCTCGGTGGCCAGCCGGCACTGAACGGATACAGCGACGCTGTTCTCCTGAACCACCCGGCGAGGAGGACGGGACGCTTCCGATTCGTCGAGCCTTGTACTAATCTCAGCGACTACGCAGACATCACGTTCTTGAGGAGGAAAGGCCATGGCCAGCGAGAAGACCCGGGGAGCCCCGAAGCGCAACGCCAAGAAACCGAAAGCTGCGGCCATTGCCAAGGCAGCGAAGAAGGCAGCCGCTCAGACCGCAGCGCAGGCGCCGAACCAGAGCTGAGAGCCGAGGTAGCGCTCGGCGTTCCTAGCCGGCTTCGGCCGCCATCGAGCGCTTGCGGAGCTTGTTGCGCTCGTCCGCATTGAGCACGCGCTTGCGCATGCGGATGCCGATCGGCGTGACCTCCACCAACTCGTCGTCGAGGATGAAGTCGAGGCACTCCTCGAGCGACATCTTCCGCGGCGGCACAAGGCGGATGGTCATGTCCTCGGTGGACGACCGGATGTTGGTCTTCTGCTTCTGCTTGGTGACGTTGAGGTGGATGTCGCCGGGCCGGCGATTGAGCCCGACGATCATGCCCTCATACACGGGCGTCCCCGGCGCGATCAGCGGCTGACCGCGCTCCTGCAGGGTCACGAGGCCGTATGACACTGCGGTGCCCGGCTGACTTGCGGTGAGCACGCCGCTGCGGGTCGTCGTGGGCAACGCCCAGGTGTGTTCCCAACCGAGCAGGCGGGTTGCCATCACCCCGGTGCCACGCGTCAGGGTGAGGATCTGGCTGCGCAACCCGATCAGTGCCCGAGTGGGCGCGTGGTAGGTGAGCCGGACGCCGCCGCCGGCGTCGGTGCGCATCGCGGTCATCTTCGCGCCGCGTGTCCCGAGCGCATCGGTGATCGCGCCGACGACATCCGCTGAGCAGTCGATGACGCAGTCCTCCACCGGCTCGCACGCGCACGCCGTCGATTTCCTTGGTGATGACCGCGGGTCGCGAGACCTCGAACTCGTAGCCCTCGCGGCGCATCGTCTCGATGAGGATCGCGAGGTGGAGCTCGCCGCGCCCGCTGACATCGAAGATGTCGGCGGTGGGTCCGTCCTCGACCCGCAGCGCGACATTGGTGAGCAACTCGCGTTCGAGCCGCGCGCGCAGCTGTCGTGACGTGCTGCTGACGGTCGCCTCGCGACCCGCGAGTGGTGACTGGTTCACGCAGAACTGCATGCGGAGCGTGGGCTCGCCGATCTCCAGACCGCGGCAACGCCTCGGGCTGCTCGGCGTCGGCGATGGTGTCGCCGATCGCGACTGCGGCCATCCCCGAGAGATAGACGATCTCGCCCGCGGACGCCGACTCGCACCGACAGCCGCTGCAGCGCCTCGACGGTGAGGACCGTCGCAATCTTCTCGACCTTGCCCGCACCTGTTGCGGTGCAGCAGCACGACGCTCTGCCCCGGATGCACGGTGCCTCGCTGGATCTTGCCCAACGCGAGCCGGCCGCTCCAGTTGTCGTGGTCGAGGTTGCTGACCAGCATCTGCAACGGGCCGTCATCCGCGCGTGGCGGCGGCACGTGATCGATGATCGCGTCGAGGAGCGGCTCGAGCGTCAGGCCGGGGTGGGTGAGATCCGCTGTCGCCGTGCCCTCACGCGCGTTCGTGTAGAGGACCGGCGCGTCGAGTTGCCAGGACTCCTTGGCCAGCTCGAGAAGCAGGTCGTGGGTTGCTTCGACGGTCTCGGCCGGCTGGGCATTGGTGCGGTCGATCTTGTTGACGACGATGATCGGCTGCAGGCCGAGCGCCATCGCCTGGCGGAGGACGACACGCGTCTGCGGCATGGGTCCTTCAGCAGCGTCGACCAGCAACAGGCAGCCGTCTGCCATGCCAAGGACCCGCTCGACCTCGCCGCCGAAGTCGGCATGGCCCGGCGTATCGATGATGTTGAGCTTGACCCCGTTGTATCGAACCGAGGTTGTCTTGGCGAGGATCGTGATCCCCTTCTCGCGCTCGAGGTCGTTCGAATCCATGATCAGCTCGCCCACCTGTTCGTGGGCGGCGAAGACGCGCGACTGCTTCAGCAGCGCGTCCACGAGCGTGGTCTTGCCGTGGTCGACGTGCGCGATGATCGCGACGTTGCGGAGGTCTCCCCGGCGCTGTTCGCCAGGAACGAGAGGAGGTGGCACCTCTCGATTCTGACCGCCTTGCCTTCATCGTCCGCCCGTGACCCAGTTCAGGAACTGCTGAATGTGGCTCGCCAGCGCCTTTTCGAGATCCTCGATCAGCGAATACTGGCCCGTCGCCGTCGCGGCGGTATTCGTGTTCAGCTGCTTGAAGAGCCCGGAGAGCGGCGTCGTGAGCCCTCCGAGTGGGCCGCTGTCGACATCAGGCGCCGCGCTGGCGACGGGCAACGCCGGTCCGGCTCCCGGCGTCGCAGTTGCGGTCGCGGGAGGTGACCAGCTGATGTACTTCCCGGGCGCTGGAGCCTGCGCGCCGGCATGGATGGCAAAGGCCACCACCCCCAGCGGCCGCCGCGGCACCGATGAGCAGGCGGAAGCGATGTGAGCCGAACATGGGTTACCTCCAAAGACCGAGCTTTGGCGGTCGCCCCTCCGGCCGCGCCGGGCGGATCCGGCTCGACGTAGTATACGGATCTGTGTATGTCTGCGTTGCGCGAAGAGCAGGCGGATGCGAGCGGCTTCGCGGCATACCCGGACGCCTATATTCGTCGCGTGAATGTGGCGAGGACACGCATGCTGTACGGCTTCGGCGCGCTCGTCGGGATCCTGCTCGGTCTGGCGACGGCACAGGTCAGCGATTCCTGCGGCGGGTCGTGCACCCGTCCTCATTTCCCGTACTGGCAGGACGGCCTGATCGGTCTCGCATGCGGGATCGCTGTGCTCGTGGCGTGCGCCCTCCTCGACGAGGAATTCATCCCGGTCACACGGCAGTGGCTTCGCTCGCTGCGGCGCCGCCTGTCCGGGGACGGGCGCAAGCGGCAGGCGAGCTGAGGGTGCTCGAGGCCCCGCCGCATAGAACTTAACTGGCGATGAGAAGGCTCGCTCGCAAGCTCGCGTTGTTCCAGGTAGGGGCGCTCCTGCTTCTTGGCATTGGCCTGGCCTCGTGCGGCTACCCGACGGCCCCGGAGTGCGGGTCGCCCAACCCTGCGCACACTGCCGCGATCTCGGCCGACCCGGCAGTCGCCTGCTTCATGACCGCGGCAAAGCACTGCAAATCGATGGAGCTCGACGTGCTCGGCGATGGCTACGACAACTCCGTTGACCAGCATTTCATCATCACGCCCAGCGACCACTGCCGGATCGACGACTACGTCGTCTATGACTACAACAGCGTCCAGACCACGGCTCTCGACTGGCAGTGCACGAGCTTCGCCCAATTACCCGACTGGGGATTGGTCTTGACCGGCTGCACCCCGCCGGTCGATTGCTACTCGGACCTGGGCGCACCTGTCATCGATCCTCCCGCGGTCCCACCATCGCTGCCTCCGGAGGCCACGCCGACTCCGGTCCCGTCGTTCATCGCCACGCCGGCTCCGGCAGGATCGCCCGCGATCAACGGCCAGCCACACTGCTAAAAGAGCGAAGGTGAGACGATTCAAGAGTGGCTGACCCTGTTTCGCTGACCCTCCCGGCAATGGGTGAGTCCGTTTCGGAGGGGATCGTCTCCCGCTGGCTGAAGGCCGTCGGTGACAGTGTTGACGAGGGCGAGCCGCTCGTCGAGGTCACCACCGACAAGGTCGACGTCGAGGTTCCGGCACCAACGAGCGGACGGCTGAGCGAGATCGTGGCGGCCGAAGGCGAGACCGTCGCGGTCGGGGCAACCCTCGCGGTCATCGCGCCTGGTCCTCCGGCAGCGCGGGTCGTGGTCGCGCTTCGACAACGGAGGCGGTGGTCGCCGCGCCGTCGGCTGCTGACGCAACCGTCGTCGGGCCGCCGGCAGCCGAGGCTCCGGCTTCGGCGCCAGAGCCGCCCGTCGTGGAGGCGGCGCCGACTCTTCTCCAGCGCCGCGCGTCGACGACATCCCACGTCAAGCGGCAACTCCGGAACCTGCGGCCCCGCTCCCGATAGCGACACCGAACGGCTCCGACGTCGACGCCGCACCGCTCGCCCGTCGCGCTGCCGCGAGGAACGGCGTTGATCTTCATGCAGTACACGGTTCTGGCCCGGGAGGCATCGTCACCAAGGCCGACGTACTGGGCGCGAAGAGCGGCGAAGCGCCACGTCACGACGCGACTGTTCGTGTCGGCGACGGCGAGCACGCCGAGCCAATCAAGGGGCCGGCCGCGGCGCTGGTCGACTACATGGAGCGCAGCCGGGACATTCCGACTGCAACCTCGTTCCGAACTATTGGTGTCGACGTGCTCGACAGCCGCCGCCGCCAGTTGAACCAGGCGCTCGCCGACGGCGGTCACGATACCAAGGTGTCCTTCACCCATCTGATCGGCTACGCGATCGCCCATGCCGCAGGCGCGAGTCCCGCCATGACGGCGCATTTCGCGCGTACGGATGACGGCAAGCCGGCTCGCGTTGCGGGACCGGCGCACCTCGGTCTCGCGGTGGACAGCGTTCGCAAGGACGGGAGCCGCTCACTCGTGGTTCCGGTGATCCGCAACGCCGCGGAACTGCCGTTCAAGGAATTCCGCGAGGAGTACGAGCGCCTCATCGAGCGCGCTCGCACCAACACGCTCACCGCGGATGAGCTGCAGGGCGCGACACTCACGTTGACCAATCCCGGAGGCATCGGCACCGTCGCATCGGTGCCCCGCCTGATGCCCGGCCAGGGGACGATCGTCGCCGTCGGTGCCATCGGATATCCCGCCGAATGGCGAGGCGTTCCCGAGATGAGCATGCGCGAGCTCGGCGTCGGCAAGGTCATGACCATGACGAGCACCTATGACCATCGGGTCATCCAGGGCGCCGAGTCGGGCGAGTTCCTCGGGCGCATCGAGTCGCTGCTCGACGGCGGCGACGGATTCTACGAGCAGGTTTTCGCCAGTCTTGGCGTGATCATGCCCGCGCTCGCGGCGGCGCCGGTCGGCGCAGTTGCGCAGTCGCCGGCTGCGTTTGCGCACGACGCCGACAGCCGAGGGCTCACCCGACCGAGTGCTCCTCGGCGCGATGCAGGCGGCCACATCACTCGTCAAGGCGCACCGAACCCACGGTCACCTCGGCGCGCACCTGGATCCACTCGGTTCCCCGCCGATCGGCGATCCGGCGATGGACCCGTCGACGTACGGCCTGACCCAGGAGGTGATGGAGCAGATCCCCGCCGACCTGCTCCGCGTCTATGTGCCCGGCCGCAACCTCGCCGAAGTGCTGCCGAATCTTCGCGCGACGTACTGCAGCACGATCGCCTTCGAGATCGAGCACATCTCGAGTCACGAGCAGCGCGTCTGGCTGCGTGAGCACATCGAGTCCGGCAAGTACCGTCCGACGCTGACCACCGAGGACCGGCTCCGCCTCCTCGAGCGGCTCACCAAGGTGGACGCGATGGAGCGGTACCAGCGCGCGGCATTCCTTGGACAGAAAACCTTTTCACTGGAAGGCCTTGACGCGCTCGTGCCGATGCTCGAGACGCTGATGAGCCGGGTCGCCGACGATGGCATCGGCCAGGTGGTGATGGGGATGTCCCACCGCGGCCGTCTCGCCGTGGTCGCGCACGTCGCCAACCACTCCTACAAGTCGATTCTCAACGCCTTCGAGCTCGCGTCCGCGCGCCGGGCGATCGGTGGTTTCGAATCGACCGGCGATGTGAAATATCACATTGGAGCAACGGGGACCTATCACACCGAGTCCGGCAAAGTGATTCTCGTTCGACTGCTCCCGAACCCGAGTCACCTGGAGGCGATCGACCCAGTCGTGGAAGGATGGTGCCGCGCCGCGCAGACACAGCGCCGCGCGACGACATTGCATCTCGACCCGATGGCGGCGCTCCCCGTGCTGATCCACGGCGACGCGGCGTTTGCGGGACAGGGCGTCGTCCAGGAAGTCCTCAACTTCCAGTCGCTTCCCGGCTACACCACGGGCGGCACCGTGCATTTCATCGCCGACAACCAGGTCGGCTTCACCACCGACCCGCAGGACGGCAGGTCGACCCGCTACGCGTCGGACCTTGCCAAGGGCTTCGACATTCCCATCGTGCACGTGAACGCTGACGACGTCGAAGCGTGCCTGGCGGCGATCACTTTCGCGTACGACTACCGCCGCGCATACCGGCGCGACGTGATGGTGCACCTGATCGGCTACCGGCGCTTCGGGCACAACGAGGCGGACGAGCCGGCGTACACGCAGCCGCTCATGTACCTGAAGATCCGCCAGCATCCAACTGTCCGCGAATTGTTTGCGGCGCAACTGGTCGCCGACGGTCTCATCAAGCCGGAAGAGGTTGAGGCGCAGGCGAAGGCCGCGTACAGCCGCCTCGCCGATGCGCACAAGCAGGTCAAGGAGAATCTCGCCGCCGAACTCGACGATCTCACCCACGAGCAGGTGATCGAGGAACCGGACGACGCGACGATGCGCACGGCCGTCTCGGGACGCCAGCTCGCCGAGCTCAACGACCAGCTGCTCACGTTCCCGAAGCACTTCACACCGAACACCAAACTCCTGCGCCAGATGGAGCGACGCAAGTCGGCGATCCTCGAGGGCGCCATCGACTGGGGCACGGCCGAAGCGCTCGCGTTCGCGTCGCTGATCACGCAGGGACATCCGATCCGGCTCACCGGACAGGACAGTGTTCGCGGCACCTTCAGCCATCGCCATCTCGCGTTCCACGACGAGCGCAACGGCGAGGTGTTCATCCCGATGCAGCACCTCACCGATGCGCAGGCGACGTTCGAGGTGCTCAACAGCCCGCTGAGCGAGGTGGGATGCCTCGGCTTCGAGTACGGCTACAGCGCCGCGGACCCGGAGACGCTCGTCATCTGGGAAGCGCAGTACGGCGACTTCTTCAACAACGCCGAGATGATCGTCGACCAGTTCGTCTCGTCGGCTCGCGCCAAGTGGGGTCAGCATTCGCGCCTGACCATGCTGCTGCCGCACGGCTATGAGGGCAGCGGCCCCGAGCACTCGAGCGCGCGAATCGAGCGCTTCCTGCAGCTCTGCGCCAACGACAACATGCGCCTCGCGAACTGCACGACTCCCGCGCAGTATTTCCATCTGCTGCGCAGCCAGGGTCTGCTCAATGACCCGCGCCCGCTGATCGTGTTCACGCCGAAGAGCCTGCTCCGCTTGAAGGAATCGACCTCGAAGCTCGCCGACCTCAGCACCGGACGATTCCAGCCGGTCATCGACGACCCGACGGGCGCGGAGCGTCGTGACGAGGTGCGCTCGCTGCTCCTCTGTTCCGGCCGGATCTACTACGAGCTGAGTCTCTCGCCGCAACGCGCTGAGACCACCGACGTCGCAATCGCGCGCATCGAGCAGCTGTATCCGCTCCCGGTCGAGTCGATTCTCGGGCTGGTGGCCTCGTATCCGAATCTCGAGCGGCTGTACTGGGTTCAGGAAGAGCCGCAGAACATGGGCGCGTGGGGGAGCCTCGAGCGCGCGCTCGGTCTGGCGACGACCGTCGCACATTCAGTGGGCGTACATCGGCAGGTCGCGACGCGCCAGTCCTTCCGAGGGCTACGCGGGTTCGCATCAGCTCGAGGAAGAGCGCATCGTCTCCGAGGCGTTTGCCACATCGCGCCGCGGCCGCAACGGCACGGGCGCGCCGCTCCCCGTCAGTACACCGACGACGGCATGACCCAGCGCGTTGTGGTGCTCGGCGGTGGACCCGCCGGCGATGTCGCCGCGCTGCGCGCCGCGCAACTGGGCGCTGAGGTCACCCTCATCGAGCGCGCCGAACTTGGCGGCACGTGCCTCAACTGGGGCTGCATTCCCACCAAGTCGTTGCTCGCGGGAGCCGATGTGCTTCGCAAGATCCGCGACGCGGCATCGTTCGGCATTCGCGTCCCCGAGCCGGAGATCGACTTCCCACGAATGATGGAGCGCAAGGAGGAGATCGTCCTCAGCATGCGCAAAGGTGTCGAAGCCGCATGCAAGCGCAAGGGCGTGAAAGTCGTTCGTGCGCAAGGGATCGTCGACGGCGACGCCGTTGTCACCGGCGATGAGCGGCACGAGTTCGACCACCTCATCGTCTGCACCGGCACGGAGCCGTCCCATCTCCCGGGCATGGACATGGAACACCCACTGGTGGTGACCTCCAACGGCATCCTCCGGCTCGAGAGCATTCCCGAGCGCATGATCGTGATCGGCGGCGGCGTCGTCGGCTGCGAGTTCGCAAGCCTCTTCGCCGCGCTGGGTTCAAAAATCACCGTCATCGAACTCCTCCCCCAAGTGCTCGCCGGCGTCGACCCGCGCGTCGTCCAGCAATGGCGACGCATCGTCGAGAAACAGGGCATCACCTTCCTCCCAGGCCGCCGCGTCGAATCAGTCGACTACAAACCCGAATCACTCAAAGCCCACCTGGATGACGGCACTGCAGTCGAAGCAGACCTCATGCTCATCTCCGTCGGGCGTCGCGCCCAGACCCGCGGCATCGGCCTCGAGGAAGCCGGCGTCTCCATCAACGAACGCGACCACATCGAAGTCGACGAATACCTGCGCACCGCGAACCCGAAGATCTGGGGAGCAGGAGACTGCATCGGCGGCCTCCAGTTGGCCCACCTCGGCAGCGCCGAAGGCGGCCGCGCCGTCGAGAACGCCCTCGGCCACGAAGTCCAGCCGATGGACCGAACCGTCGTCCCCTCCTGCATCTACACGCATCCTGAAATTGCCATGGTTGGCCTGAACCCAGAAGCAGCGAAGGCTGCCGGGATCGAGCTAAAAATCGGCCAGGCCCGCTACCTCGGCAACGGCAAAGCCCTCGGCGAAGGCGAACCAGACGGCCTCAACCAGCTCTACGCAGACGCGGCGACCGATCGTCTCGTCGGCGCCACCGTCATGGGCGTCCACGCGGTCGAGATCATCCATGAAGTCGGCGTCGCCATCAGCGACGGCCTCACGATGGACGACCTCGGGTCGATCATCCACGCGCACCCGACGGTCAGCGAGCTGATGATGGACGCGGCCGAGCAAGGCGAGGGCGTCGCTCCGTACCTCAGCTGAAACGCTCCGCGGAGTAGAGGGTTCGCGTAAGAAAAGCGTCGGTTCGCCGTCTCTATCCAGGTGTCATGTATCGGGAGGCTGCGGCGATCAGGCTGAGCACGCTTGAACTGGATCGAGCTTTCGAGCTTTCCGTTCTGCCCGAGCGAGGGCGGCTCTACCGCCTCGCGCTGATCATCACCCGCGACCCATCAGCCGCTGAGGACGCCGTTCAGGAAACCCTCCTCGCGGCATGGAAGGCGTGGCCGAAGGTCCACGACCCGTACCGTCCGGGAGGCTGGCTCACACGCATTTGCGTCAATCAGTGCACCCGTCGGCGGCGCGTCTCCCGGTCCGTGGCGCTGGACGATGACTTGCTGGCAGACGTTACCGCCAGGCAGCAGATCGAGTTGGGCGGGGAATTGGTCGATTTCGACCGGGCGTTCGGCCTGCTCACCGCGCGGCAGCGGGCCGTGTTCACGCTGCACGTTCGTCACGGCTACACCGTCGCTGAATGCGCCGAACTCGTCGGGTGCAGGCCAGGGACCGCGCGGAGCCACCTCGCCCGCGCCGTCGCGACCCTCAGGAAGGAGATGGACAATGCCTGACGATCTCTCCCTCGATCCGGAACTCCGGGCTATCGCGCTCCGCTACTTCGCGGCAGTCGAGGTGAGTCGCGTACCGTCAAGCCTCACGGTCGCCGACCCCTCGCTGGAGCGCGGTCGCCGGGGATTCGGCCTGGGTCGCGGTCTGGCCGCGGTCGCGGTGTTCGCTGCAGTGTGTGCGGTGCTGATCGTCGTCGTTGTCGCCGGTCGGAGTATCAGGGCGACCAACCCGGCACGGACCGCTCAAGGTGCGGCGAGCCCAAGCGTCTGTCCGTCTCTGGCGGCTGTTCCCCATGACGGTCCAGTTCCTCCTCGTTCGGGCGCAGCAATGGCGTACGACGGCGCGACCGGACAGCTCGTGCTCTTCGGCGGAGACACCTTCAACGGTAAGGGCGTTGCTCTTGGCGACACCTGGATCTGGAATGGGACAACGTGGTCGCAAGACGACGTCAGCCCGAGCCCGCCTGGGCGAATTGGCGCAGCGATGGCGTACGACGCCGCCTCGAAGCAGTTGCTGCTCTTCAGCGGCACCGGCGCCACGCCAGAGGACGACACGTGGATATGGGACGGCGTGGCCTGGCGGGAGGTTCGGCCGGCGACGAACCCGCCCTCGCGCACCGATGCTGCCATCGCCTACGACCCGGCGATCGGCAGGATCGTGATGTTCGGTGGCTGGAACCCAGCCTCCGGCGGACAACCGATGTACGACGACACATGGACGTGGGACGGCACGAACTGGACGAAGCTGGTGCCTTCAACAGCTCCACCAGCTCGCGCGGAAGCGGTGATGGCCTACGACGTCGTGTCCCACACGCTGGTGATGTTTGGCGGCGAGGGCGAGGTAACGCCGTACTCAAACGAGACGTGGGTCTTTGACGGCCGCGTTTGGACGCAGGCGCACTTCCCATCGGGCGCGACTCAGCCCGCGGCTCGCGATGCAACGGTGATGGCAGAGGACGATGCCAATCAGACCATTGTCCTGTTCGGCGGCGAAGAGAACGGCGGGAGTAACAACGACACGTGGACCTGGAATGGCTCCGAGTGGATACAGGTACATCCTCGGAACGCCCCACCTGCGCGTGGCGTCCAGACCGAGTCCGGAATGATGGCGTACGACCCGAAGCTCCGCGTCGACGTCCTGTACGGCGGGCCAGTCGCCAACCCACAGGGATCCCTCGGTGACACGTGGACGTGGAATGGCGTCAACTGGATCGAGGTTGCGAACAATGGTCCGGGGCAGCCCGCGCGGGGCAGCTGTTGAACGCCATCCGCGGCGGCAGCAACGCCGCAGTCACGCGCGCTGGAATCACCACCGCCGGCGACACGGCACCACCCGGCATTGACAGGTCAATTGTCAGTAGCGTCAAGGAGATAACGGTTATGGCGTCCCACACGTCGACGATCATTCGGTCAAGCCACGCGTTGCAGTGGATGACTCCAGTTGTGGTCGTCTTTACAGCCGCGACGGTATCCTGCGGAGCACCAGAGACAGGTTTGGCCGCGTCGTCGGCATCAGTGGTTCGGGCGAGCGCACCCGCGCCGGCAACGTCGACACCTGTTCACCCGAAGTTCTTCACCGTAAATGTTGGTCACGCGAGCGAGCTCGACGGCGTCAATGACTCGGGCACTCTCGTTGGCACGGTGTACATCCAGGGCAATACACGTGGCTTCATCAAAGCCGGAAGCACCGTCATGGAGTTCGACTACCCAGGTACTTCCGAAACCACCGTGATGAGCGGCATCAATGACTCGGGTACATCGATCGGTCACTATGACGACGCCCTAGGCGCCGCTCATGGGTTCGCCAGATCGGCCGGTGGTCGGTTCACCCCGATCGACGATCCCTACGGCGGAAGCGCCTTTTTTCAGGGAACGAAGCCGACGGGCATCAACGATGACGGGATCATCGTCGGCACCTACGTCGATGGGCACGATGTCAGTCACGGCTTCGTTGACACCGCAGGCGTGTTCACGACCCTCAACGAACCGCATGCGGGCACCACGGGCGACACCGGGACGTTCGTTGACGGCATCGATAACGCCGGTTCGATCACCGGGTACTACGTCGACAGTCGCGGGGTCAACTACGGCTTCGTCGACACCGCAGGAACATTCACGTCCTTCGTCGCGCCCGGTGCCGGCGAGGCGTCAGGCTGGGGGACGCGACCGACGGCGCTTGCCAATGACGGCGTCGTGACCGGCTACGCGGTTGGCGCCGGCGGGGTGAGTGGGTGGGTCCGGCAGGGGCAGGTCTTTTACACGCTGAACGACCCCGACGCAGTACCAGGGCCAGACGCCGGCACGCGCCCAGCAGGCGTCAACCAGGAAGGACGCGAGGTGGTGGGCAAATATTTCGATGCGCAGGGCGCCATGCATGGATTCATCGCGTACATCTGAATGATTCGCGGTGAACGCACGCTTGCGTTATCGGCCTTCAGCGCGACCGACCAGCAAGTCGCAACGATGCACAGGCGCCCCCGCTTCGCGGCGCAGACCTCCTTAGGACGCAGCGGCTTTGCGGAGGCGCTCTTCGCGGCGTCGACGGCTGCGCATCCGGACGGCGACGACGAGCACGCGGCCCTCGAACCAGGTGGCCCATCCGGTCGCGAGCGCAGCGGCGAGGAGGATTGCTCCGAGCCAGCGCGGACCGAGCACGACGATGGTGAGGCCGGAGACGAGGAGCACTGCGGTGCTTGCGAGGAACGTCGCTGTCAGGAGCGCGCGCCAGGTCAGGAGGATGGAGGTCCGCACCGCCATGACCGCGGCCTCCGCATCGATTCTCGCCTTTGGCGTGGCGCCGGGGACGGCCTGTCCGGCACCGGCTTGCGTCGCTCGACGGCGCGTTGCGACGCGCCAGAAAAAGAGGCTCGCCGCGAGCCTGGCGAGGAGCCTGATGACGAGGACCCACGGCATTTACCCATGCTACAGTCGCCGAGCGTTTCAACCGTGGGAGCAACGAAATGATTCGTGCATATGTGCTCGTGACAGCGAGCGCCGGTAAGGCCCAGCACGTCGCTGACGCGCTGCGGGGCAGTGAGGGCATCGTGCTGGTGGACGCGATCACCGGCGAGTACGACGTCATCGCACAGGTCGAGGCCGCCGACGTCCCGGGGATCGGGCGTCTGATCCTTGACCGGATCCAGTCCGCGGACGGCGTGGTCAAGACGATCACGTGCCTCGCGGTCTGATCCTCACCAGGCCCTACCCGTCAGGAGTGCTCGGCTGGGCGGACTAGCCGGTCTCTACGGGGCAGCGCTGGCGCGCATTCGCGGCAGCGCGCATCTTCGTCGATCGCTGCTTTTCTGGACTGCGCTCGGGCTCGTCCTCGGCGAGGCGCTGACGGTTGACGTTGCGCTCGTGCATGGCCACGGCACCATCACGCTCGACGGTCATCGCCACGGCGGTCTGGTGGGCGGCGGTCACCATCGGTGTCATCGGCGGCGCCGCGTTGCTCCGCACACCCGACGGGACGCAAGTCGATCGCTACGGCATCCCCAACGGGCTGACGGCAATCCGCGGATACGCCTGCATCCCTGTGCTGTTTCTCGGAACACTCACGCTCCCGGGCCGCCTCGGGTTGGCACTCTGGGGCGCTGTCGGCGGTTCCGTGGGACTCCTCGACGCGGTGGATGGATTCATCGCTCGCAGATACGGTCCCGTCACGGTCCTCGGCAAGGCGATGGACCCGTTCGGTGACGCCCTGTACTTCGTTGTCGGAGCAATTGGCTCCTGCGCGCTCGGGATCCTTCCGCTCTGGCTCGCCGTGCTGATCGTCGTCCGATACGCGGGGCCGGCGCTGCTGACGCCGATCGTCCTCCTCACCGGGCGTCGCCCGGAGCTCGTCTATACGGTGTGGGGCCGCCGAAACACGCTGTTGACCGGCATCGTGATCTTCGCGCTGTATATCGTCCGGCTCTTCTCCGGACCAGTCGAGATCATCGCGTTGATCATTGCGCTGCCCACGCTCGTGCCCACGGCGTTGCTCCATTTCGTGGCCCTCTTCCGCCGGGTCGCGGAGGCGCCGCGGGCACGGTGACGCGCGGGGTCAATCCGCAAGCGCGGCGTTGAGCACCTCTCGGACGTGGCTGAGCCAGCCCCCAGCGGTGAGGCCGTTCGCATCCGGCACGTAGTTGCAGTCGAACCCCTCGGCGAGCATCCGGGTCAGGCCCGGATTGTCGAAGCCCTCATCGATGAGGCGGTCGATGTCATTCGACGCCGTCTTGACCGTCGCGGCCGACGCACCGTCGGCGAAGGCGTGCAGCGCGGCATCCGGCGTGGCGTGATCCTGGCGCCAGTCCTGGTGGTAGTAGCCGGCCAGCAGCTGGGCGAGCGCTGGATAGTCGGTCGCGGCGTTGTCGATCGCGGTGTCGATATCGATGGTGCCGTTCATTGTCAGCGCTCCTGGTGTCTCTTGTCCCGACGCGGGGAACGGGTTGGATAGGCGGTCACGAGAGTGAACCCGCCCGGCAATTCGTCGTTGCGGCGCAGAACCAGTCGCACCGCGGTCACCTGCGTGGGAACCACCACGCCACGGCTGACCTCCGCGAAGGTGAGCATGTGGCCGATCACCTCGCCCATGTCCTCGACGAACGTGAAGGGCGCGCGCTTGTCCCTGCCGGCGAGCCACGCCGCGATGTCGGCGCTCCGGCGCGTCACGGCGACGTCCACGCAGCGCTGAGCGGTTGCGCGGCTCACGAAACGTCCCGCTGCCGCGACACCTTCGCGCAGGATCCGGCGCATCTCATCGCCGGGCCGGGTGTCGACGTGCCGCCGCAGCGTGTGGCCGCCGTGGCTCTCGTAGACGCTGAGGTCCTCGACCGGTATCCGGCGTGGGCGTGGCCCAAGACCCGGCCGGTCAATGCCATCGAGCATGCGTGTGTCCTCCCGCCTTTCTCTGAGCGGCAGATGAGTGCCGCGTTGAGCCGCAGTCTCTCCGGGCCAGGCGGACACCGCGCAGACGTTTGACCGGGTGGAGCGCGAACGCATAATCACGGCGCCGTGCTCGCAATCCTCAAACAGACGCCCGCGCCCGGATTCGTGATCGGGGATGTTCCGACGCCGGTCCCCGCAGCCGGTCAGGTACTCCTCCGCGTTGCGGCGGCATCGGTCTGCGGCACGGACGTCCACCTCTACGACTGGAACCCCTGGGCGGCAGCGCGCGTCATGCCGCCGCGAGTGGTCGGCCACGAGGTCTGCGGGGAGGTCGTTGCCTGGGGCGACGGCGTCGACGGGCCGCCGATCGGGACCCGTGTTGCCGTCGAGTTGCACATCGTCTGCGGCCATTGCGACGAATGCCGCCGCGGCGACTTCCACGTCTGCGAGAACACGCGCATCCTCGGCGTCGATGTCGATGGCGCGTTCGCCACCCACCTCGCCGTCCCTGTGGCGAACGTCTGGCCCGTCGGCGAGGCCGTGGCGCCCGATATCGCCGCCGCGATGGAGCCGTTCGGCAACGCCGTCCACGCCTGCTCGTACGGCGACCTCGAAGGACGAACTGTCGTGGTCTTCGGCTGCGGTCCCATCGGTTGCGCAGCGGTCGCGGTCGCGAAGGTCCGAGGCGCGGCACGCGTCATCGGGGTCGATCGCAACGCGTACCGGCTCGGGCTCGCGGAGCGCATGGGCGCGGACGCGATCATCCAGGCGACCGAGGAACCTGTGGACGCCGCAGTGCGCCGTGAAGCCGGGGACGCCATCGACTGCGTCCTCGAGATGAGCGGATCGCCCGTGGCAGTCGCCTCCGCCACCCGTCTCGTCCGGCCCGGCGGCTGGATCAGCCTCCTCGGCATCGGCGACGGGCCTGATGTCGTGGACCTCTCCACCGACGTGGTGATGAAGGGCTTGAGCCTCTATGGGATCGCCGGCCGGCGCATCCCCGAGACCTGGGAGCAGGTGACCGCGTACGTGCGGGACGGCGTGATCGACGTGCGCACGCTGATCACGCACCGCTTCTCGCTGCGCGAAATCGACGGTGCGATCGAGTTGATGAAGTCCGGTCAGTGCGGCAAGGTCACACTGGCGCCCGAGTAGCGACGCCCGGGGTATCGTTGGTCAATGGCGATGAACACAGACACGTCGAGAGCCGTCCAGGCGCTCGATGCGTCGCTGAACGAGGATCTCGAGGCGCTGCGGCGCGACGGATTGTTCCGACCGTTGCGCGTGCTCGAATCCGCGCAGGGACCTGAAGTCGACATCGCCGGCAAGGCGGTGATCAGCCTGTCCAGCAACAACTATCTCGGCCTGAACACGCACCCGCGCCTCGTCGAGGCTGCATCACGTGCCGCGCTGGAATGGGGAGCCGGAACAGGCGCGGTGCGCACCATCGCCGGCACGCAGTCGCTGCACGAGGAACTCGAGCGCCGGCTTGCGGCATTCAAGCGCACGGAAGCATCACTCACGTTCCAGAGCGGATACGCGGTGAATGTCGGAGTGATCGGCTCGATGCTCGACGAGGGTGATTGCGTCGTCAGCGACAAGCTGAACCACGCCAGCATCATCGACGGCATCCGGCTGACGAAAGCGGATCGGATTCTCTACGAGCACGCCGATCCCGACGACGCCGAACGCGCGCTCAGCGAAGCGCGCGCGAAGGGATACCGCCGCGTGCTCCTCGTGACCGACGGCGTGTTCAGCATGGACGGCGACATCGCGCCGCTTCCGGAGCTGGTGGAGCGTGCCGAGCACTACGGGGCAGCGGTGATGGTGGACGACGCGCACGCAACCGGTGTGCTCGGCGATCACGGGCGCGGGACCACGGATCACTTCGGCCTGCACGGACGTGTCGCGCTCAATATCGGCACGTTGAGCAAGGCAATCGGTGTTGCAGGCGGCTATGTCGCGTCATCGCAGGTGGTGCGCGATCACCTCATCCACAAGTCTCGCCCATTCCTCTTCTCGTCCTCGCATCCACCGGCTGTCGTGGCCGCGTGCATCGCAGCCGTCGACGTGCTCGAACAGGAGCCGCAGTTGATGGAGCAGCTCTGGAGCAACACCCGTCATTTCAAAAGCGGCCTCCGCGAGCTCGGCTTTGACATCGGTCAGAGTGAGACGCCGATCACGCCTGTGATGTGCGGCGAAGCGCCCGTCGCGATGGAGCTCTCCGACCTGCTGCTCGAGCGGGGCATCTTTGCCCAGGGCATCGGCTTCCCCACCGTCGCGCGGGGCAGAGCACGTGTGCGAACCATCGTCTGCGCGACCCACACGCACGAACAACTCGACCGCGCGCTGCTCGCGTTCGAGGAGGTCGGCACGCGTCTCGGACTGATCGGTGCGGGCCGCAATGCGTAACGCGATGGCACAACCACGCTTCTGTGGGGTGCGTCCTTCGAGAGGCAGGCAGCACTAGCGATGGCGCATCGCACCGCTGTCGAGCTCGAGGAGGAGCGGCTGGAAATCCTGGCCGCGCAGCGTGACCGGGCGGCCTTCGCGCCGCTCTACGAGCGCTACGTCGACCAGATCCACGCCTACGTCTACACACTCACCCGCGACATGGAGCAGGCCGACGACGTGACCGCAGCAACCTTTGCCAAGGCGATGGAGGAGCTGCCGCGTTTCGAATGGCGCGGCGTTCCGTATTCGGCGTGGCTGTATCGCGTCGCCGGCAACCTCGTCTCGCGCGAGCGCCGTCGACCCGGATGGATCGAGCTCGAACCGCGGATGCTTCCGGACTCGGACGCCGACCCGGCGATGCATGCGGAGGAGAACGACCGTGCCGAGATGGTCCGCGCCGCGGTGGCCGAGCTCCCGCACGACCAGCGCCAGGCGATCCTCCTTCGGTTTGGCGGCGACCTTCGCAATCGGGAGATCGCCGAGATCATGGGCAGGAGCGAAGGGGCGGTGAAACTGCTCACCTTCCGCGCGCTGACGGCACTCCGGCGCCACCTCGGGGCGCCCATGCCGGCCGAACGCCTCTCGAGGTCGAGCTCATGAACGTGGAGGACCGCCTCGATGCGGCGCTCGGCGGCGACATCGTCGCCTTCGCCGCGTCCCACGAGGTCTCGGGGCTCGTCGACACTGGCGATGAGGTCGGTGGAGCCTTCGCTGCATGGACTGTCGACCCCGACAAGCGGGCGGAGATCTACGCGGCAGCCCTGGCCATCGCGGACGCGACCGGCTTCGCGGTACGGGTTCGGACGCTCGGCCTCGACCGCCGCGTCCAGGCGATCGCCGGCGGGGCCGTGGTCACGCTCGCGGCGGCTGCCGCGGTGGGAGTGGCCATCGCTCGGGGCAGGCGGCACGGCACGGCCGTCATCGGTGCCTGAGCGCTCACATGGATTCGGATCCGCAGCTCCCCGACTCCGAACGGGAGCGCATCCGCCAGCGCGACCGCAAACGCGAGCAGCGCATGGTCGTCGACAACGCGGGCATCAAGCGCCTGCTCCCGGCTGTCGCCGAAAAGAAGCGTAAGGCGGCTCAGCCCCCGGCTCAGGACTCGGAGAGCTGACCGCTCAGGACTTCCGTATTGGACGGGACGGGGCTCCCTCCGGCGGGTTCGACCGTCGCGGCGATGCTCTTGTAGAGCGACATGTTTCCCGACATCACGGCAGTCCACGGTCCGCCGTTCACCCCGGGGCTGAGAAACGTGACCCCCTTCGGTGAACCATGGGGCGGGATCAGCCAGACCTCATAGACCTCCGTGGCGGGAAGCGGGGCGAGGCCCGTCACGCTGAGTACCCCCTGGGTGCCGCTGCTGTTGACGTCGAGCGTTCCAGTTGCCGTCGTTCCGGACACCATGTAGGCAACCGGGCCCTGCTGAGCGCCCCTGCCGGCGCCCCAGATCCCGAGGACGATCGCCACCACCACGGCGGCGGCGCCGACCAGGGTGAACGCCCGGCCCGTCGGGACCGCGTTGACGAGGCGTCGCCACCACGGCAACGCGGGCGAGGCATTTGCCTCGGCGTACACCTGGGCCATGAGATTGCGGCGGAGACGAGCAGGCGGCGGCACGAGTTCGAGCGCCGTCGGCAGCATCCCGGCGACATCGACGTACTGCGCGGCCGCCATCCGGCATGGCTCGCAGCGTGGCCAGGTGCCGTTCCATGGCTTCGCGCTCGGACGGTTCGAGGACGCCCACCGCGTCGAGCGCGAGGAGGTCGGCGACCTCGTCGTGGCTCATTGGGTCTGCCACGGCGTCTCCATGCGTTCGGCCAGGCTGGCGCGCAACTTGTCCAGAGCGATCCGCACGCGTCCTTTCACGGTGCCGAGCGGCACTTCCATGACCGTGGCGATCTCGGATTGCGAGTACCCGCCGTAGTAGGCGAGCTCGATCGTCTGGCGCTGTTCGATGGGAAGCTCGGCGAGCGCCTTGCGTACCTCCTCGCCACTCAGCTCGAGCGCAACGGCCGCCCATGGGTCGCTCGCGGCCGGCTCGATCGATTCGCCCTCGATCGGCGTGTCGAGCCGGGTTCGGTGCCGGTCACCACGCAGACGGTCGATCGCTCGGTTGCGGACGATCGTGCAGATCCAGGATCGGAGCGAGCCGCGGCCTGCCTGAAACGTGGATCCGCGCCGCCAGACGGCCAGGAACGACTCCTGCACGACGTCTTCCGCGGCGCCTCGGTCGCTGAGGATGCGCAGAGCCACCGTATGAGCGAGGCCACCGTATCGGTCGTACAAAGCTTCGATCCCCTCGGGCGAATGGGCAGAGATCGAGCGAACAATGTCGTCGTCACTAAGGTGCACTCTCATGCTCCGACACACGCTCGGGGGTTGCGCGTCTGTTGGTACGCACGCAACCGGGTGCTCGGATCATGGCGGCACGCGCCGGTACGACGCGAGGCCACGTGAGGCGCTCCCTACGAGACTTTGACGCGACCGCCGCGAACCCGAGCCGCGGTCGACTGGAGCAGCACCGGCTCGTCGGGCTGATGCACCACGGCGGCAGCAGCGGATGGACGGAGGCTCGTCGCCGCTGGACCCTCGAAGACCACCTTGACCGCACCGGCCGCTGTGCCCGCCTGGGCGATCGCCAGCGCGGCCGTGTACTCGTCGAGCGGGAACCTGTGGGTCACAACGCCGTCCACCGGGAAGCTCGAGTCGCTCAACCACTCCCGGATGGTGCCGAAGGTCCGCTTGCCGTCCGGCTCGCGCCCGTACGAAGCGGCCCCGCGAACAGTGAGCTCGCGCGCCCAGATGAGCGACCACTCGATCTCGTGACGGCCGGACCGGCCGCAGAGGACAAGCGTGCCCCCGGCCCGAAGCAGGCGAGTGGCGAGATCGATGCTCAGCGCCGATGCGCGGCAGTCGAAAACAACGTCGACGCCGCCGTCGAGCACGGGCAGCCCCCGCCGGCGGGTCGCATGATCCGGGCTTCCATGTGCTCGGCAGTCTTCTGGAGCATCTGCTCCGAGGATCCGTGCCAGACGCGGTTGGCGCCGATCGATCGGATGGCCATGAAGGAGGCGTTCGGGTCTCCGTTCAGCGGTGCGCTCTCGCGATGACGGCGGCCGAGGCGCGGTCGCGTGGTGCTTCGAGCGTCGTGGAGCACGATGATGTCGAGGTCCGGGTGCAGACGGCGAAGGGTCGCGACGATGAGCCGGCTCAATGCTCCCGACCCGATCACGACGGCCGTATCGCCCCGACGCGTCCAGCGGAGCACTGCGTGAAGCGCCGTGGCCGCCGGCTCGGCGAGGACGCCGCGCTGATCCGAGATGCCATCTGCGCGCACGAGCATGTCCTCATGGACGAGGAAGCCCTCGCTCCAACCACCGCCCGCTTTCTCGCTCGAACCGACCGAACGGCCGGAGCAGAGGGCGCCGCCGCGGTCCGCGTTCTCGCAGAGGTGGGTGTCCCCGGCGCGGCAGCGGCGGCATTCGGCCAGCCCTTTGTGTGCGCAGCGGAGCGTGGGTTCCACGAGCACCCGGTCGCCCTCATGCGCCCATCGGGTCGACGAGGCACGCTCCACGACGCCGACGACCTCATGCCCGGGGATGAAGGTTCCGGCGCCCGCGTAGGCGGTGAGCACGCTCGGGACAGGATCGCGATTCAACAGGGCCAGGTCCGTGCTGCAGATGCCGGCGAGTGCGGGCCTGATGAGGACCCACCCGGGACCGGGCGGCACCGGAGTACGGACGTCGCGGACCTCGACCGGTAGCGAGGAGTTCTGCTGCGCGCGGCGGCGCCGTCCACGGCCCCGGCGACCGGAGCCGGGGTCCATGAGGGTCGGATCGACTACTAGCGCCCGCATCGGGCGTGCCAAAGGGTGAAATGGCCGCGAACAAGCGCGGCAGGGAACTCTCTCATCGCCTCAACTTGTGAGGATACCGTTGCTCACCCGTGCGGTGCAGCATTGACAATGGGTCTGATGACCGATCAGCCGCCGCCCAGCCCCCCGCCGGCGGACGTGGGAGGGCCGCCACCGCCGTGGGGCTCGCCGCCGGCCGGCTGGGGCACCGCCCCTCCTGGCTGGGGCTCGCCGCCTCCCGGATGGGGTGCGCCGCCGCCCGGCTACGGCGCGCCGCCGCCTGGCTGGGGGGGTCCGCCACCGGGCTGGGGAACGCCTCCCGCATGGGGTTCGCCACAACCGGGGTGGAACCCGGGGTTCATCCCGGCGCAGGTGGGATCCGGCCGCTTCCGCTCCATGGCGGTGGGTGAGTGGCTCGATGCGACGTTCACCATGTACCGGCGCAACTTCGTGTTGATCGCATCGATCAGCGCGGTCGTGCAGATCCCCTACGCGCTGCTCACGTGGCTGCTCTTTGAGCTCACCGGCGTCGCAACCTTCGTGCGTTCCCCGTTCGCGTCACTCGGGACCCAGACGATCACGCCGGCGCAGGCGCAGCAGCTGCTCAACACCGCCCTCGGGGTGCTCGCGGTGTCACTTGGACTGGTTCTCGTCAGCCTGCTCGTCGTGGTCCCGCTCGGCGAGGCAGCGACGACACGCGCGGTGAGCGACCGCTACCTCGACCGCCCAAGCTCGCTCCTCGGCGCGTATCGCGCCGCGTGGGGCCGGCTCGGTGCGCTGATCACCATGATCTTGCTGCTCATCGGTGCCTACGTCGGGTCCCTCGGCGTCCTCATCCTGCTGGTCGTGGTCCTGAGCGTCGCGGGCGCCGGCGCGCTGGGGGCGCTGCTCGCCATCGTGGCCGCGATCGCCATCATCCCGGCGCTGCTCTTTGTGTACGTCCGCACGGTCGTGGCCGTCCCCGCGATCGTGCTCGAGCGCGCGTCCGGCTGGCACGGGCTCGAGAGAAGCTGGCAACTCACCAAGGGCCGCTTCTGGCCGACCTTCGGCCGGATAGCCCTGCTCGCGATCATCGCGGCGATCATCTCGTCGGTGGTGGCCGCCATCTTCGAACTGCCGGGGAGCGCGCTCTTCCCGAGCAATTCATTCGTCTTCGACCAGGTCGCGAGCGCCATCGCGGCGGTCTTCGTCGGCCCGATCACGTATATCGGGGTGACGTTGCTCTACTACGACATTCGCATCCGCAAAGAAGGCTTCGATATCGAGATGCTCGCGCGGTCACTGTGAGGCGCCTGCTCGCCGCCTTCTTCGTCGGCGCCGCACTGACAGCGGTCGTCGCTTCCGCATCGCCGGTCCGCGCGGCATCGCCCTGCGTCACGCTGCAGTACCTCATGCTCCTCAGCGGAGCCGACAACGCACTGACGGCGGTCCCCGCGCAGCCGGCTGCAGCGCTGGCAGACATCACCCAGGCGGAGGCGCTTGCCCCGTCATCGAGTGCCGATCTCTCGCCGATCGTCGCGAGTCTGAGCTCATCCCCTCCTGACATCGCGGGGGGAAAACAGCGTCTCGATCTGATCGTGCAGACGCTTGCGCTGCCCGCAGGATCCGTGTGCCACATCGACTCACAGCAGGCGGAGAACGATCTCCAACAGGTGTACAAGTCCTCTGTTTTCGCCGATCTCGACCAGAACCAGCCGCCGTCCATCTTCTCGCGCATCGGCGCGGTGATCAACTGGATCCTCACGCATCTCTTCGAGCTTCTCGGCAGCGGTGGGTCCATCGCACTCGGTGTGATCGTGCTCGGCGGTCTCCTCGCGTTTGTGATCTACCGGCTCCGTGGTGTTGCCGGAAGCCGGCGCGCGACGAGTGCTGAAGAACCTGCGTCCCTGGGCAGTGATCCCGACCACGAGTGGCAGCTGGCGCTCACCGCGGCCCAGCGCGGCGACTACCGCGAGGCGATTCGACGCGCGTTTCGCGCAGCACTGCTCGAAGTCGCCGATCGGCGGGCGCATCTCGATCGTGCCTGGACCACTCGCGAGATGCTGGCCACCTTGTCGACAGACGCGGATCTGCTGGCAGTGGTCGCGCCCGCGGCGGCGTCATTCGACAAGGCCTGGTACGGCGGTGGATCAGTCGATGCCGCCGACTGGGACCTCGCGCGCTCCCGTTGCGAGGCGGTGCGGCGCGTGGCACGCCGCGCGTCGGCGACACACCAGTGAGCCGTCCGCCGCTCTCGGCGATGCTCACGCTCGTCGTCGCGCTCTGCGTGCTCGCCGTGATTGCCATCAGCAGCGCCATCCCACCGAACGACCAGCAGGATCCCTCGTCGCGCTCGGCGGGCTCACTCGGCACGCTCGCGCTCTACACGTGGTTCTCCAACCTCGGGCTCGATGTAGGCCGGATCACGACGACGTTCACCCTGACTGGCGACGACATCGTGTTCTGCTACGACCCGACGGTCTCGCTGAGCAGCTCAGACGTCGGCACGTTCATGACGTTCCTTCGCGGCGGAGGCGATCTGATCCTCGTCGTCACTCCGGCGAGCCTCGACGATGCGGCGCCATTGCTCAGCGCGCTCGATGTGAACCCTTCGGCTTCCATCGGTGGTGGTGTGGCCACTGTGGCGCAACCGTTCGACAGCACTGATCGTGTGCAGTCGGTGACGGTGAGCAGCGGGCTGACGTTCTCCGACGCGGCACCACTTGTTCCGATGCTCGTCGAGCGGGACGAGGTGGTGGCCGGAATGGTGCGTGTCGGCTCCGGCGGCCGGGCGTATGTCCTCGGAGACACCGAGCCGCTGTCCAACGACGGACTCCGGCGCGGCAACTCGTCATTTCTCGCGCTGAGCCTGCTGCAGCGTGCTCGCGGAGGCCGCATCAGGTTTGACGAATACCACCATGGCGAGGGCGCCAACGCCAGTGGCGCCGCGGTGATCTTCGACGGTCCCGTTGGGCTGGCCATGCTCATGCTCGGTCTCGTCGTGCTGCTGGCGATCGCTTTGAACGGCAGGCGTCTCGGCAAGCCTGTGCCGGATGGTGGCGACGCACAGGTGCCAAGCGCGACGGCATACGTCACGGCGATGGGCCAGCTGTTCGCGCGCAGCCGCCAGCGCGGCCCGATCGCCGGGCACTACGCCGATGAGCTCAAACGGAAGATCGGCAACGCCACCGGTGTGGACTGGCATCTCGACGATGCGACCTTCTGCGCTGCCATCGCAGTCGCCAGCGCCTCGTCGGGTGCAGCGCTCGCGACGCTCCTCGCACACGCCCGAGCGCTTGCCTCGGGTCGGCCCGAGGAAAGCGAGCTCCTCCGGCTCGCGCGCGACGTCGATGCGTGCGAGCGCCAATTTACCGGTGCGCCAGTTGGATGACGATGTGAGCGAGCAGGGCACAATGCGTGCCGTGGCACCGGAGAACAGCGCGGCCGGATTGCGCGCGGCCCTGCACGACACCATCGGCAAGGCCGTCGTCGGCCAGCTGCAGGTGATCGACGGGCTGTATATCGCTGTCTTGTGCGGCGGGCATGTCCTTCTCGAGGGCGTTCCGGGCACGGCGAAGACCTTGATGGCACGAACGCTGGCGGCCGCGCTCGATGCGCGCTTCACTCGAATTCAGTTCACCCCGGACCTGCTCCCATCGGACATCGTCGGGACCAGCGTCTACCGCCCCGACTCCGGCACGTTCGAGTTCCGCGAGGGACCGATCTTCACCGACACGCTGCTTGCCGACGAGATCAATCGCGCGCCGGCCAAGACCCAGTCGGCGCTGCTCGAAGCGATGGAGGAGCGGCAGGTCACGTCCGACGGCGTCAGCCGCGCGCTTGGGGACCGCTTCCTCGTGGTTGCGACCCAGAACCCCGTGGAGTACGAGGGGACGTATCCGCTGCCTGAAGCGCAACTCGACCGGTTCTTTTTCAAGCTCGAGGTGAACGTCCCCGAAGCGGCAACGGAAATCGTGATGTTGCGCCGCGTCGACGGCGGGTTCAATGCCCACGATCTTGTTGCTGCCGGAGTGACGTCGATCATCGACGCGACCGCTCTCGCGCACGTGCGAGCGGAGGTGGCGGCGGTGCGTGTCTCTGACGAGGTCCTCGGCTATATCTCCGCGATCGTCACCGCAACGCGCACCAGCCCGGATCTCTCACTCGGCGCCAGCCCGCGCGGATCGATCGCGCTGCTGCTCGCCGGCAAGGCAATGGCCGCTATTCAGGGCCGCGACTACGTCGTTCCCGATGACGTCAAGGATGTCTGTATCCCGGCGCTTCGTCACCGCATGATCCGCCGTCCGGAGGCAGAGATTCAGGGGGTGTCCGAGGTCGCTGCCGTCCAGCGCGCGGTGGGCAGGGTACCGGTCCCAAGGTGACGGCGCCGCGATGACGTGGCGAGGCGCCGCGCTCCTTGCTGTCTGCATCGCGATCGTCGCCGTTGGCGCGGCAGTTCCCGCACTGTTCATCGTCGGGCTCGCGCTGGTTGCCCTTGCTCTGGTCGCGATCGTCGTCAACTCCCGGCGCGCGCCCGGGAAAGCAGTGTTGCGGCTCGATCGTGTGTGTAACGACCTGCTCTCGGTCGGCGTCGCGAACCGCGTCACGCTCGGCATCGCGGCACGGTCGGCCGGAGCCGCCGCAGTCCTGCACGAGCGGACGTCGACAGGACTGCACCCGTCACAGACGCGCTGGAAGCTCCATCTTCCCGCCGCGATCGAGTACACCGTGACGCCGGTCGCACGTGGTGACGTCACAATTGGTCCGGCGGTGGTGCGGGTCACCGGCCCGTGGGGACTTGGGTGGCGGCAGACCACCATCGATGCGCAGAGCAAGGTTCGTGTGGATCCGAACCTCGCGGCGATCGATGTCTACGAAGCGCTCGCGCGTCGCGGCCAGCTCGCGGAAATCGGCTTGCGCACCATGCGGCTTCGCACCGAGGGCAGCGAGTTCGAGCGAGTGCGTGAAGCGTTCCCCGACGATCCGTTGCGAGCCATCAACTGGCGCGCCACGGCGCGGACCGGGCGGTTGATGGCAAGCGAGCTGATCCCTGAACGAGCCCAGCCGCTGGTGGTGTGTCTCGACCACGGCCGCTTGATGGGCATCGGTGCCGGCGAGCTCACCAAGCTCGACCATGCCATCAACGCCGCATTGCTGCTCGTGCACGTTGCGCTGCGCAGCGGCGACCGCGCCGGGATGCTCGCGTTTTCGGACACGGTCACCGACACGCTGCCGCCGCGAGCCGGCTCGGCGCAGCTCCGCCGATTTCTCGATGCAACCCGACCGATCCTCCCAGGCGAAACCGAGGCTGACTACGACGATGCGTTCGGGTTTTTCAGCAGATGGCAGACTCGGCGCTCGCTTGTCGTGATCTTCACCGACGTGCTCGATCCCGACCAGGGAAAAGCGTTGATCAGGCAATGCGTACGACTTCGCCGCCGGCATCTTCCGCTCGTTGTCACCGTTCGTGATCCGGCCCTCGACGACGCGGCGAATGCCGTGCCGCGCACCGGCGATGATGCGTATGCTCGCGCGGTCGCGGGTGCACTCATCGCGGATCGCGATGACACGCTTCGAATGTTGCGCAGTTCCGGTGTTGAAACCATCGACGCCGATGCACGCACGCTCTCGCCGCGGCTGGTGAACCGCTACCTCGATTTGAAACGGCGAGCGCGCCTCTAACCCGTGGGCGCGCTCGCCGGGAAGTCTATGTGGCTTTGCCCGCGAAGTTCCGGCGGGTTGCGGGGTCGAGCAGCATCGCGTACAGGACGAGCACCTGGAGAACGAGGTAGATGATGATGATGAGGTCGCCCGTGCCCGAATTCACACGTGTGAAATCGCTCAGCGCGATCAAGATGCTGATGATGTCAAGCACGACGATGATCCAGCGCGCGACGTTGGACGGCCGTCCGACGACGATGCCGAGGATCAGGTCGACGATCCCGATGATCAGCGGCACGATGGCGAATGCGAAGAAGAGTGCGCCGGCCGCGTTGACGAACGCGTTGCCGAACTGGTTCGCGTAGTTGTCGTAGCCAGGAATGTTGCGCAGTGCGTCATGCCCGGCGGCGAGGATGTACACGCCGATCGCGACCGACGCTGCGGCGAGCAGGATGACAAGAATCGCCTTCACGATGATGATGATCTGCGCGATCGTCAGCCAGAACGTCCGCTTGTGCACCTTGACGACGACTGGTTGCGGCATCGCCTGCGGCGCGTATGGCATCTGTCCCGAGTACGCGTTCCCCGGGGAGTAGGGCCCCTGCGGTGGAGGCGCGTACTGGGGTGGACCACCGGGCGGCGCTACGCCGGGTGGCTCTGGCGGAAGACTTCCGGGTGGCTGGGGCGGCAGTGCTGCCACGATGCTCTCCTCCTCATTGATGCCGACGCGTCGGGGCGCGTCGGTGGGCGGATTCTAGACTTTGCGGACCACGAATGTGCTCGCGATCTTGTCGTGCCAGCCCTGTTTGCGCGGGTCGAAGGCAGCCCAGATCAATCCAATGCCGAGCGCGAACGAACTGATCACGTAACCGACAAAGCGGCCGATTGCCCGGCCGATGCCGATGTTCTGGCCGGTGGCTGCGTCCACCACGTGGAGGCCGAGCATCCGCTGCCCGAGCGTCCCGCCGAGCTTGGACCAGAGGAGGACGAAGTACAGCAACTCGAGAACGAGCCCGCCGATCTGCCAGAGGCCGATCGAGTTGAGTGCGCTGTTCGCGCACTGATTGAAGATCACACCGGCCTCCGCCGCGCTGTTGACGCACGCGGTGTAGTTGCTGAGCGCCTGACCCTCCACCACGATGAAGACGATCGCCGTGGGGACGCCGATGATGATCCCGTCGATAATCGCGGCGAGGAAACGGATCCAGAAGCCCGCGTAGCCGATGCCCGGCGCCGGGCCCGGGTACAGGTTCTGGTACGGCGCCGCGGCCGGATAGCCCGGGTAGACCGGATAGTTTGGAGGAGGCGGCGGCTGGTATTGCTGGCCCCCGTCCCACGGACCAGGCGCCTGCGGCGGGGGAAGCGGTGGCCCTCCTGCGGTCATCGAGTCGGGACGTTAGCAGGCTTCTCGGGTTTGTGACCTTTGCAGCCGAAACGTGACCTATGCCGTTTCGGGCAGCGCTTCCACGGCGGCGATCACCGCGCGAGTGATCTGCGTCGGCGTCGACGCGCCAGAGGTGACGCCGACACGATGAACGCCGTGGAACCACGCGGGGTTGAGATCCGCTGCCGTGTCAACGAGGTATGCGGGGCGGTGGCCTTTCTCGCGAACCACCTGCACGAGTCGCTGGCTGTTGCTGCTTCGCTCGCTCCCGACCACGATCACGCAATCCACATCGTCCGCTGCGAGCACGGCGGCCTCCTGGCGTTCCTGCGTTGCACGGCAGATCTCGTTGTGAACTTCGATCGTCGGAAACCGCTCCACGAGACGTTCGATGATCGCCTGCGTATCCCACATGCTCAACGTCGTCTGACATGTGACTGCGAGCGGTCGATCGCCTGGCACCTCCAGGGCATCCGCCTCTTCGATGCTCTCGATGAGGGTCGTGTGCTCCGGTGCGATACCGAGCACGCCGGCGGGCTCGGGATGCCCGCGCTTACCGATGTACACGACGTGGTGGCCGCTCGCCACCAGCTCGCGGACGAGGTCGTGCGTGCGCGTGACGTCACTGCACGTTGCATCAACGAGGTTGAGCCCGCGAGCGCGAGCGGCCTCGACCACCGCAGGCGAGATGCCATGCGCTGTAAAGATCACCGTCCCGTCGGTGACCTGCTCGAGCGCTTTCATGCGATCTGGTTCGGCGACGAGCGCAACGCCCGATTCCTCGAGCTCGCGAGTCACATGCTCGTTGTGCACGAGGTACCCGAGCATCGTCACCCGCTCACTGCCCGCCCGGGCAGCGCCCTCTCGCTTTGCGATCCGTATCGCTTCCACCACGCCGTGGCAGTAGCCACGAGGCGTGATCCGGACAACGTCCATCGACTCCAGTCTACGCGGGGGTTTCCGCGGGACGGTCGAACTGGAGTGAGCGCCGCTTCCGCGGGGTCCGTCCGGCGAGCAGCAGCCACGAGTACAGCAGGGTGCCGACGGTTGCTCCGACGGCGAGCTTCACCCCGTCGGGCAACGAGCTCGGCGACACGAACGCCTCGAGGGTGCCCGCGATGATGAGCAGGCTGGCGGCGCCGAGAGCGAGGAGCACCGCTCGTACCGCGACGCGCGCGAGCGAGTTGGCTCGTCGTAATTGCCCAGGACGAAGGATCGCGTCGCCGAGCATGAGACCGGTCCCGCCACTGATCACGATCACGCTGAGCTCGAGGATGCCATGCGGCACGATCAGTGACCAGAACTGGTAGTCGTACCCACCGATACGGACGGCGGCTGCCACGGTCCCGAGCATCCAACCGTTGGTGAGCAGCACAAGCGCCGTGGGAATGCCAAGCAACATCCCGCCCGCAAAGCAGATCAAGGCGACGCGGATGTTGTTCTGGATGATGCCGAGCCCGACGATCGGCGCATCCTGGACACCGGTGCCGATCTGCCCGCGCGCCATCTCGTCGAAGAGCGATTGCGGTACCAGCGAGCTGCGCAGGTCCGGGCGGAGGTCGACCGCGACCCACCCTGCGATGAATCCGATGACGAGCAGCGCAAAGCTCGCGAGTATGTACGGCCACGCCGCACGGAATGAGCGCGGTAACGCTGTTGCGAAGAACGTTCCAATCGACCCGAGACGCCAGGAGCTGCCCCGATAGAGCAGGGGATGAGCCCGCGCGCAGAGGGTGTTCAGATATTCGGTGATCGGTGCGTCCGGGTGATCGCGCCGGGCGATGGCGAGGTCGCTCGACGTCTGACGGAGCAATAGGCCGAAACGTTCGATGTCACCGGCCGACTGGCTCCGGAGCCGCCCGCGCTTGGCGGTCTTGATCGCCGCTTCCAAGGCAGCCCACCGCGAGCTGCGCTCAGCGATGAAGGTGTCGAGGCTCACGGATACCGCTGCTCGAGTTGCAGGTACACACGCTCGATGAACAGCTCCGGCGGCCACATGCGCTCCGGCGCGCCTGGCGCCAGACCGAGGCGTTCGAACAGTCGCTTCGCGATGTCGCCGGCAAGGTCCGCGCGCAGCTTTGGATTGAGTCCTGGGCGCGAGAGGAAGACGCGGAGCGCGTCGCGCTCAAAACTCCCGATATGGTCGAGACCATCGATCGCCGGTCCTGCGTCGGGCGTTCGCAGGATGATCGGTGGCGGGGCTGTGGCCGCTGCGAGGGTGACCACCGCCCGGTCGCGCACCACGATCGTCCCGGCCGCGAGGTCGCCGAGGCGGCGCGTCTGCGGTTGAAAGAACATCACGACGATGCCGATCAGGACAACCGCGACGTCAACGACGCGGACGATGTTGCGCACCGCGATGGCGCCGAAGTCGGCGGCCGAGCCGTCCAACCGGATGACCCGCAAACCCATTGCACTCTTGCCCGGCGTCTTGCCGCCGGTCACCGCCTCGGAGATGAAGAAGTACCCGAAGTAGACGAACCCTGCGAAGAATCCGGCGCCCAGACTGGCGTATCCGGCGCCTTCGGCGCTTGTCACGAACTCGCTCGCCACAGCCCCGTACAGCAGGATCGCGATCAGCGTGATCGGAATCGCCAAGAGGTTGTCAAGGATTTGAGCCACCAGCCGGCTGCCGAGGCCCGCGACGCTGTACCCGAGCGTGATGTTGTCGGATGTCTTGACGCTGATTGTGTCGAGCTGGCTCGAATCCACCGAATCATCGTCGCACGGCCGCCGTCGCTCGCCACGATCGTCGCGAGACGGTGACCACCGGCGTTAGTCGACGATCGCGACCGTCTGGCCCTCCTGGACCACTTCGCCCTCGGCGACCAGGATCTGGGTGACCGTGCCGGCGGTCGGCGAGGTGATCGGGATCTCCATCTTCATCGACTCGAGAATCATCAGCGTGTCGTCCTCGTCCACTGCCTGCCCAACCTCGACGACGATCTTCCAGAGATTGCCGACCAGTTCAGCCTTCACCTCGGTCACCTTGCCCTCCTCATACCGGTGGCACGCCGTGCTTGCGCCACGCGCGCCGCTGCCGTTTTGTCGTTGCACCTTCGAGTGCGTCGATGATCACCCGCCGTGTGTCGGCCGGATCGATGATGTCATCGACCATCGCCCATGAGGCGGCGATGAAGGGATCGATCGTGTCCCGGACAGCCGCCGCGTACTCCGCGCGCGCCGCCGTCGGATCCTCGGCGGCGGCGATCTGTTTGGTGAAGATGATGTCGACCGCACCTTCCGGACCCATCACGGATATCTCCGCGGTGGGCCACGCAACAAGCGTGTCGGGCTCGTATCCGCGGCCACACATCACGTAGTACCCGGCGCCGTACGCCTTGCGAAGCACCACAGTCACCTTGGGGACTGTCGCCTCGCTCACGGCGAACAGCATCTTCGCGCCATGCCGGATGATTCCCTGCTTCTCGACCTCGGTGCCGACGATGAATCCGGGCACGTCCTGCAGAAAGACCAGCGGGACGTTGAAGGCGTCGCAGAGCCAGATGAAGCGCGCGGCCTTGTCGGCGGCGTCGATATCGAGCGCGCCACCTTTGATCATCGGTTGACTCGCGACGACGCCGGCGCTCTGCCCACCGAGACGTACCAGCGCGGTGATCACGTTGCGCGCGAAGGTCGGCTTGATCTCGAAGACGTGGCCATCGTCCGCAATCCGCTTGACGACCTTGCGCATGTCGTACGCGGCGCGTGGATTCGTGGGCACCAGATTGGCGAAATCCTCGATTCGCCGGTCACGCGGATCCGACGTCTCGCGGCGCGGCGCCGTCTCACGGTTGTTGGACGGCATGAATGACAGGTAGTCGCGCACGGCCGCGATGCATGACCGGTCGTCATCGACTTCGAGGTCGCCGACGCCACTGATGTAGCAATGCACCTGGCTCCCGCCCATGGCGTGGTCGGTTGTCTCCTCTCCGGTTGCTGCCTTGACCAGACGCGCGCCGCCGAGCGACATGCTGCTCGTCTCCTTGACCATCGGCACGAAGTCCGCGAGTCCCGGAATGTATGCGGTCCCGGCGGCACACGGGCCGAGCATCGCGGCCACCTGCGGGACGACGCCGCTCATCTGGACCTGTTCGAAGAACAGCGCGCCGCTGCCCGCAAAGGTGCTCCCAGCCGCTTCCTGAATCCGTGCGCCGGCGGAATCGAGCAGCCAGATCATCGGGAGGCGGTTGAGCATCGCCTTCCTGCGCAGGCGAGCGACCTTCTGCTCGCCGATCATCCCCATCGATCCCGCCATGACCGTGAAGTCGTACGCGGCGCAATACACACGCCGCCCGTCCACCAGCCCTTCTCCGGTGACGACGCCGTCAGCCGGAGTTCGCTCCGGCTCCGTCGGTGCGCCGGTCATCGAATGCTGATGCGCGAGCAGGCCGAACTCGACGAAGGTGCCAGCGTCGAAAAGCAGGTCGATCCGCTCCCGGGCGGTCAGCTTGTGCTTCTCGTGCTGCCGGTCGACGCGCTCGGATCCCCCCATCGCAAGCGAGTGCGCGCGGCGCTCCCCGAGCGCGGCCGTGAGCTCGTCGAGGCTCGGAGTGTCCGAGCCGGTGCTCATCGAGGGCCGAAGGTCAGGCGGCGACGCCGATGATCCGGCCGTCGATCCAGCCAGTCCACCCGTTCGAGCAGATCACCCGGGCCCACGCTCCGCGAACTTCCGCCACCTGAATTGGCAGTCCGGGCGCGAGGTTCGCGACCACAGGACCCGACGGATCGGGGGCGCCCCACGCGCGCAGTCCCTGGGGCGGAACGGAATGGCTCGGTGTCCAGCCGCCGGCCGGCGCGGGCTGCGGTACCGGCTGTGCCTGCACGGGCTGCGCCTGCACGGGTTGCGCCTGGTACGGCTGCGGGGTGTATGCGGGCTGCACGGGCTGCGCCGGGACCGGCTGGGGAGTGAAGCTCGGCGTCGGCAGCGGCTGCGTCACCGGAACTGCTGCGGGAACCGCACTCGGCGCGGGCGTCGCCGGCTGCGCGAACGTCGATTCGGCGGGCGTCGCGGCAGGCGTTGCCACTGGGTCCGCGGTTGCGGGCACCGGTGTGGCGTCGACCACAGGGGCAGGCGTGGGCGCGAAGTCGTCGACAGACGTCGAATCCGGCTCCGGATCCGCGTCGACCGCGTCGGACGCGACGGTCGCGGCTTCCTCGTCGACTTCCGATGCCGTTTCCACTCCGCCGATCGCGTCAAGCAACGTGCTCGTGCGTGCAAGTTCGGCGACCGCCTGGACGAAGGTGTGCTTGCTCAACCCGTCGATGTAGACGTAGGTCTGCGCGACGATCGTGGTGTCCGAGCCGGAGCGCTCGACCGATGCCGTCACCGAGCCGGGACGCGAGGCCACCAGCGCGTTGGCTGCGTCGACATCGTCGCCGGTGAGCGTGACGCTCCGACGGATGGTGACGCGGTCGGCGCCATCAGCCTTGAGCACGACCAGGTCGACTGGCGTCGTGCTCAGGGTCCCAGCCTTCAGGCCGAACGAAAAGTCCGTGCCCGGCTCGAACCGATCCGAGCCGATCTCAAGGTCGTCATCGGATGTGCACCAACCGGTGATGCTCTGCTTGACCTCATCAGGTGTCATAGGTGTGATCTCCTCTCCGCGTCCTCGAAGGCTGCGGCGACTATACGGTGTTCAGGATGCGCGAGCCGGACTTGCGGTGGCCTCGCCCATTGCGAGCAACCCGTCCAGCACGTCACCAATCTTATTGAGTGCAAGGGAAAGGTGCCCCTCATCCGGGAGCAGGTGCGCCTCGGCTCCCGGGATGTGCGCCGCGAGCCATGCGCCGTGTGCCATCGGGACCATGCGGTCTGCACCTCCCTGCCAGACCGCGACAGGGGTCTGAATGGAGGGGAGATCGAAGCCCCACGGGGTCACGAACGCGATGTCGTCGTCGCGCCAGCCGGCGATCCCGGTCGAGACGGCTCGAGCAAATGACGCGGCCATGAACGCGGCATATCCGCCAGACAGCGCCGCCTTGTCCACGTCACTCACGAGGCCGCCCAGCGCTGCCACGAGATCGGCCGGTTGGACCGCACGAATCGAGGCAGCCTCAGCGGTCAGGTACGCCTCGAGGGCGTCGGATCCCTTCATGCTCGCGCCGAATTCCTCGAGATTCTCCGGGCCCATGCCGCCGAACCAGTCCAACCCTTCGGCGGGCCATGGCGCCACGCCCGCAAGCGTGGCGGTGGCGATGACCCTGTCGGGGAGGAGCGCCGCACACGCGAGCGCATGTGGCCCACCTCCCGACTGCCCGGCGCAGAAGAACCGGCCGATCCGGAGAGCGTCGAGGATCGCCTGCACGTCGGTGGCCACGTCGCCCACGGCGCGGCCGGCCATCGCGGACGACGCGGCGTATCCGGGGCGCGAGAAGGTCACGAGACGCATGTCGCGCCTGGCAAGCTCTGCGACGAGTGGCGGATAGGCACCCGCTGCCGACGGCGTTCCGCTGTGCCACAGGAAGCAGCGGCCGTTCTCCGGTCCCGCGGTGACAACTTCGAGCTGCCGGCCGTCAGGCGCCTGCACCGTCTGCGTGTGTGGATCGGAACTCATTTCGGTCATGGTACTGAGCCGCGCCGACCCGGGCTGCGATATGACGTTTTAGGGCTCGATGTCATAAGCGGTCGCGTGCGACGGCTGATACAGGCCGACGGTGCCGCCGCCGGGAATCCGCAGGCGCGTGAGGCGCCCGAAGCGGGTTGTGCTGACCGGCTCTGCGAACTCAGCTCCCTTCGCTGTGAGCTCGGCGACCGTGCCGTCGATGTCGTCGCACATCAAGAAGAGCTCGTGGTGCCCGCCCGGCGAGCCTTCCCCTGCGGGGTGAATGCCGAGCTCCGCTGCGGGCAGCTTGAAGATGAGCCAGCCGCCGTGGATATCGACATTCGGCATCTCGAGCACGTCGCGAAAGAACGCTCGCGCCTGCTCGGGATCGTCGGCGTAGATGATCGCGTGAGCGGCGGTGATCATCGTGGGTTCCGACCCGTCAACCCGAGCAGCCGGTCGAGCAGGGGTGCATCGTCCGGGACGGCGACCGCCGGCGGAAACACGCCGTACGCTCGGTAGGCATCCGCAACCGGGCCGAGCTCGTCCCACAGCCCCTGGATCAGATCGTCGGGCAATTCCGGGTCGACGCCGATCACCTGGGCGATATCCCAGGCGCGCATTCCTCGGAAGACGTTGGTCTGCCAGAGGTATTCGCGGGCGGGGAAATCACCGAACGAGCAGTGGACGGTGCGATCCAGGTCGTCGAGCTCGCCCGCCGCTGCACACGCCGTGGCGACGATTGCGGAGAACGCGGCTTTGGGGTCGTCGCCGAGGAGGTCGCCTGAGAACTTGTCCTTGCCGGCCTCGTCCATCGTGTGGCCCGCAAGCATGTCGGGCACCCAGGCATCGTCGTATGCGTGGGAGCCGATGATGGTTCGGAGTGACGGGACCTCGCTTTCACCCCGCCGGGCAAAGCTCGCGGGCATCGCCATCTCCCACTGGTCGTCGGCAATCCTGCTCACGACGTGATCAAGTGCGTGATCGGCAAGGACGAAGACGTCCGTCTCACTCATCGCAATCTCCTCTGTTTGGGACGCCCGCAAGTGTCGCAGCCGTGACCGTTGTGACAGCGTCCCCGCGAACACGTTGCGTCCGAACCGGACAACGACGTCGCGTCGATCGCACTGTGACGGGCTGATAACGCTTCAGGGATCCGCAAGTTCACCGCTTAGGCTGCCGGAGGTGAGCGGATCCCTCAGACCTGCCCGCCTGATCATCGCGATTGCCGCGGCGCTCCTCGTCGCGTACGCCGTGATCTGGACGCAGGTCAGCAGCTTCGACATCGGCCGGAGTGATTTCACGGCGTTCTACGTCGGGGGAACGCTGCTGCGGGAGGGTCACACGGGCGACCTCTACAGCCAGGCCATCCAGCAGCCGCTGCACAGCGCGCTGATCGCTCCCGACCGCGAGGCGAACCTCCCCTTCGTCAACACGCCGGTCGCCGCGGCGCTCGTGTTGCCGGCAACGTTTCTCCCTCTCGACGCTGCATACCGGCTCTGGTCACTGCTCGAACTCGCGGTCCTCATTCTCGCTGTCGTGCTCGCGGTCCGGAGCGTGGAGTGGCCCGACGGGACCCCGCAGATCTGGCGGGTTGCCGCGGGCGCTGCAGCCCTTGCCGGGATGGGGACGTGGACGATGTTCGTGCAGGCGCAGTGGACACCGCTCCTCGCGCTGGGTCTCGTGCTGGCATACCGATCGTGGAAGCAGCGGGCATCTGGCAACCGGGGCCGCCGTGCTCGTGGTGTCGGCCGGGATCGCCAAACCGCACCTCGCTCTTGGACTCCTCGCCTTTCTGCTCGGCTGGCGCGAACGCCGGGTGATCCTCGGGGCATTCGCGGGCGTCGTGGGACTGGCGATTGCGTCGCTGGTGCTCGTCGGGCCGGCGGGTGTCGCCGGATTTGTGAGCATCCTGGCGTCGTCCACCACTCGCTGGGAGCTCGCCACGATGGTGAGCTTCATCGGAGTTGTGGGATCGCTCCTCGGAAACGGGCTCACCGCCCATCTCGTCGGGCTCGTCGCAACGCTGCTGGCCTGCGCCGCTGGCGGTATGGCTCGGAATGCGTGTCCGTAAAGACCCGAGCCGTCTCGACACGGCGCTGGTGGGTGCGGCGGTGCTGTCGCTGGTCGCGTCACCGCATGCATATCCGGACGACCTCGTGATGCTGGCGCCCGCGTTTGTGATTGGCGTTGCGGCCGCGGTTCGCCGCGTCGGAGCCGCAGCTCCGTTGGTGCTCACCTCACCTGTCGCGTACGCCTACGGAGCGTGGGCGCTCATCACGGTTGCGGCGTGCGTCGACCTCATCGACGCCGCGAAGTTCCCTCCAGGGCAGCTCGCCGGGTGGGCGCTGGTCCTGGCGGGCGTGCTCGCTTGCATCGCCACGGGGAGGAATCGCGATCTCGCGGAGGTCCCACGGCGGAGCGTCGCAGCCCTCGGTCGCGCCCAGACTCGTAGCTAGTCGGTAACGTCTGCGGCGGTGGCCGGCATCTCGCGCTAGCCTCGGCGGCCAGATGCCCTTTCCAGGAATTCGAGCGCCCAGTTCTTCAGGCGATGCCGAGTGGCGCCCGAGATCACCGCGTGCGGTCGCGGCGGCGAGCATTGGCGGATCTGTGGCGATGGCGCTCGCCACCACCCGCTACGCGGTGACGTACCCGGAAAGCACGGACTTCGCCGGCGTCGTGGCGACGCACCAGGCACAGGCGGCCGATCTCGGCTGCATCTATTCGAGGTCCGTGCAGCTCGCGGGCGCTCATCTCGTTCCGGGTGCCGTGGGGCCGCCGCTGCCCGTGGATCTCATCTGGCACTTCAACGAGCCGCCGATAATGACCCTTCTCGCGGCGCCCTTTGCGGCTCTCAAGGGGTCAACCGCCGTCAACCTGTGGGAGGTGGTGGTCTGGGTCGCGATCGCCGCTTGCGCCGTCCTGCTCTGGCGAGCTCGAGGCGGGCTCTCGCCATGGGTCACGGCCGCGGTCGTCGCTGCCCTGCTGCTCAACCTCATTGCCGACACCGAATTCGGCCTGGCGCAGAACGACGCGTTGCTCCTGATCGCCGCCCTCCTGACGATTGACCTGCTGCGAAAACATCAAGATCTCGCCGCGGGCCTTTTGCTTGGGCTCGTTGCGGTCAAACCGCAGCTGATCTTTCTCGCTGTCATCGCCCTGGTCATCCATCAGCGCTGGCGGGTGCTGGCAGGATGTGCCGCCACGGTTGCCGCGATAGGCTCAATCAGCATCCTCATGGTCGGACCCGCGTGCAGCCTGCAGTGGCTCGGAAGCGCGACCAAGCTCGAGGAGTTTCAGATCGGCATCGGCCTCCCGGGAACCATCGCGCGATGGACGGGAAGCGCCGGCGCCACCGAGATAGCCTTCCTCCTGCTGGCCGTCATCGCCGTTGCCGTGCTGATCGCCATTCGCCGCCGGGTCGATACACCACAATTCGCGGCGATCGCGCTTGCGCTTGCTGTGGCCGTCGGTCTCCACACCCTCGCGTATGACGTCCTGTTCCTGGCACCACTCGGCATGATGGTGGCCCAGTCGCGACCCTGGTCTGTGGTGGCCGCAGGATGGGTTTTCACGCTGGCCCAACTCATATACCCTGACGGCCCCGGGCCGGTGTTCGCCACCGAGGTCGCAGTCTTCGTCGCCGTCGTGATCGGCGTCATCTTCGTAATCCAGAACGGCACGCCGTCAGCAGAGAATCAATCAGGGATCGCCGCCGGAGGCCGCCGAACTCGTCGCAACAATCTAGGTGGGAAGACCGATGCAATTCGAGCACGACGTTATCGTTGTAGGAGGGTGCGGCCACGTCGGCCTTCCGCTGGGGCTGGCCTTTGCGGAGAGTGGGCTTGACGTGGTCCTGTTCGACACCAACGCCAAGGTCGTCGACATCGTCAACGGCGGATCGATGCCGTTCGCGGAGGATGGCGCGCCCGAGCTGTTGACCCGAGTCCTCGCAACCGGGCGATTGCACGCGACGATCGATGCGGCGGCAATCGATGAGAGCGAACACATCATCGTGGTGGTGGGGACTCCGGTCGATCAATATTTGAGCCCCGATGTCGAAGCGGTGGCGCGCGTCATCGCGCCGCTGACGGAGCACCTTGTCGACGGACATCACGTGGTGCTGCGCAGCACGGTGTACCCGGGCGTGACCAAGCGCGTCGCCCGCCTCATCGCCAAGCTCGGCCGCGACATCGATGTCAGCTTCTGCCCGGAGCGCATTGCTGAAGGGTTCGCCCTCACGGAGTTGCACACCCTGCCGCAGATTGTCTCCGCGACCACTCCGCGCGCGCTCGAGCGGGCCACCGCGCTCTTTCGCCATCTGACACAGGAGATATTCGAGCTGGAGCCGGAGGAGGCGGAGCTCGCAAAGCTGTTCACGAACAGCTGGCGCTACTTGAAGTTCGCAGTCGCCAACCAGCTGTTCATGATCGCCAACGACAACGGGCTCGACTACGAACGGATCCGCGGCGCGGTGACGTTCCACTATCCGCGCGCGGCGGATCTCCCGGGCGCCGGGCTTGCGGCTGGGCCATGCCTTTTGAAGGACACGATGCAGATCACGGCGTTTGCCGAGAACCGCTTCACGCTCGGCCACGCGGCCGTGATGATCAACGAAGGACTTCCTCTCTACATCATGGGCAAGCTCGAGCAGCGGTTCGACCTGAGCACCATGACGGTCGGCGTCCTCGGCATGGCATTCAAGGCGGAGTCGGACGACACACGCTCGAGCCTGAGCTACAAGATGAAGCGCATCCTGACCAGCAAAGCCGCGCGAGTGCTGTGCACCGACCCACATGTGAAAGGCGACCCAGATCTCGTGTCGCTCGAATGCGTCGTTGCGGAGGCCGATCTCCTGATCATCGCCGCGCCGCACCGCGACTATCGGGATATTCAGACGGTCACCCCCGTCGTCGACATCACCAACCTTCGTGGCAACGGGGTTCGCGTGTGAAGCCACGCGTCAGCGTCGTAATCCCTGCGTACAACGAGGGTGCGGCGGTGGTTCCCTTCCTCGATCGCATCTTCGAGGCGATCACGCTGCCTGCGGAGGTGCTCGTCGTGTACGACACCGTCGATGACACGACAGTTCCGTTTCTCGAGCACTACGTCAAGCGGGAGCAGCGCCTGCGCCCGGTGCACAACACGTTCGGACGCGGACCCGCGAACGCGTTGCGTTTCGGTATTTCGCAGGCCACGGCGGACGTTGTCGTGGTGACCATGGCGGACGGCAGTGACGATCCCATGCAGATCGATCAACTGACGCACCTTGTGGAGCGCGGAGTCGTCGTGGCGTGCGCGTCGCGCTACATGCGTGGAGGTCAGCAGGTGGGCGGCCCATGGGTGAAGGGACGCATGTCCCGTCTTGCGGGGGTCTCCCTGAACCTGCTCGCGCATGTCGGGACTCACGATGCGACCAATTCGTTCAAAGCATATTCGCGAGCGTTCGTCGAACGTGTCGGCATCGACTCCGACGCGGGGTTCGAGCTCGGCATCGAGCTCGTGGCCAAGGCGCGCCGCCTCGGCCTTCCCGTGGCGGAGCTCCCCACGATCTGGCTCGATCGTGCGGACGGCACGTCCAACTTCAAGGTGAAGGCGTGGATCCCGCGATACCTGCACTGGTATCTCTATGCGCTCGGCCTCAGCGGACGCGACACGACGAAGGCCCCTCGTGGCACAAAGGGCGGAACGTGACGCGCGTCCTCGTGACGGGATCGGCCGGCTTCATCGGCGGCTACGTGGTGGAGGAACTGCTCGCGCGCGGGTACGAGGTCGTGGGCGTCGACAATGAGTTGAAGTACGGGCATGTCGTCAGGTCGTTCGACACCAATCCCGCATACCGCCTCATCCATGGCGACGCACGCGACGCGGACCTGATGACCGCGGCGCTGTCCGGCTGTGAGCACCTCATCGCGGGCGCAGCGATGATCGGCGGCATCTCGTACTTCCACACGTACGCGTACGACCTGCTGGCGACCAACGAACGGATCCTTGCGGCAACGTGCGACGCCGCGATCCGCGCGCATCGGGACGGCGCGCTGCAGAAGGTCACATATCTCAGCTCGTCGATGGTCTTCGAATCGGCCACCTCATGGCCGTCCGCCGAGGGGCAGGAGCTCGAAGTCCCGCCACCGAAGTCGTCGTACGGCTTTCAGAAGCTTGCCGTCGAGTACTTTGCCCGCGCCGCGCACAGTCAGTACGCGCTGCCCTACACCATCGTGCGGCCGTTCAACTGCGTCGGTGTCGGCGAGGGTCGCGCGCTCGGGGACGTGGAGATACCCAGTGGCAACGTCACGCTCGCGATGAGTTACGTCGTCCCCGACCTCGTGCAGAAGGTGGTCAAAGGCCAGGATCCACTGCACATTCTCGGGAGCGGCACGCAGGTCCGCCACTACACCTATGCCGGCGATCTGGCTCGAGGCATCGTGACTGCGATGGAGAGTCCCGCGGCGCTCAACGATGACTTCAACCTATCAACTCGCGAGTTGACGACGGTCCTCGCCCTCGCAGAAAACATCTGGCGCAGGATCAACGGAGACGTGCCGTTTCGGTATGTCAGCGATACGCCGTTCGAGCACGACGTGCAGCGAAGGATCCCGTCGGTGGAGAAAGCGCGCCGCGTCCTTGGTTTCGAAGCCGCGACCTCGCTCGACGATATGCTCGACATCGTCATCCCGTGGATCGAGCAGGCGATCAAGTCCGGAGCAATCTAGGACAGCTCACGACCGTGGCAGACATCACGATCACAGCGCTGGATGCTTCGCCGGCAACACGCGCGATGCTGTGCGACATCCTTATCGAGGTAGTCGCCGGCGGCGGCTCCGTGAGTTTCATGCATCCGCTCGATACGGCGGCGGCCGACGCGTACTGGATCGAAGCGCTGGGCGCCGCGTCACGCGGCGAGCGGGTCGTCCTCGGCGCGTGGGATGACGATCTCCTGGTCGGCACTGTGACCCTCCTGCTGGATCTTCCCGTGAACCAGCCGCATCGGGCAGAGGTCGCGAAGCTCATGACGCGTCCGAGCCACCGTGGGCGCGGGATCGCGACAACGCTGATGTCGGAGTTGGAGGCTACTTGCCATCGAGCGCGGGCGTACGCTTCTGGTACTCGATACAGCCGTCGACGGTGGCGCTGCCTCCCTCTACACACGGTTGGGATTCACGCTCACGGGCGAGATTCCCGACTACGCATTCAAGCCGCACGGCGGTCTCACTGGGACGCTCATCTTCTGGAAGCGAATCGGAGCCGCCGCCGTGGCTGACAATGCCGGCAACGCGAGCCACCATGAGCGGAGTGCACGACCATGAATGCGGCAGCGATCGGGTTCGGACTCGGATTCTTCGTCGCACTCCAACTCGGTCCCATGTCACTCTTCCTGATCAGATCCACGTTGCGCAGCGGATGGCGCGTCGGCATCGCCATCGGCGCAGGAATCGCCACGGTGGATGGTCTCTATGCGGCGGCCGGTGCCGGTGGCGTCACGCCGCTGCTGACCATCCATCCCGTCCGCCTCGCACTCGGCCTGCTCGGCGCAGCAGTGCTTGTCGTGCTCGGTGTCCGGACCCTTTACAGCGCAGCGCGCATCCGTGTCGGTGGCGAGACCGCGTTCGAGGTCGCACAGCCGGGACGGGCATTCCTCACAGCCCTCGGTGGCACCGCTTCGAATCCATCCACCATCGTCTCGTGGGGAGCGATTTTTGCCGCTACAAGCACAGCCGGGCTCGTCCATACGACTGGTGCCGCGGTGCTCCTGGTTGCGGGAGTCGCGATCGGCAGTTTCACGTGGGTCACGATTCTTGCGGGCGGTGTCGCGTTTGCACGTCGATCCGTCAGTGCTCGTGCATTGCGCGTGACCGATGCAGTCGCCGGCGCCGGGTTGATCGGCTTTGGCGGCGCGCTGGCATATTCGACATTGGTAGCCCCGGCAGGAATCGAACCTGCGCGCACGGTTTAGGAAACCGCCGCTCTATCCACTGAGCTACGGGGCCGCAGCCTTCAATGCTATCCGGTCACTGTCCTGTGCAACTGCCAACGAGCGGCGTGAAGCGACACACAGACGCCGGTTCGGATCTGACCGGCCTTGATATCTCTGCAGCCGGGTGGATCGACCGATCCACAATCACGTCATGAGCGCCATATACTCGTGAGCATGGTGCGAGCCACAGTCCCGGACCGGTTCGAGTTGAGCATCGACGACGATGCGCGGCGGTGGCTGGACGATCGCCCGCAAGCCAGGCAACTGTTCATCACCTTCATGTCGTCACAAGCGTGCTGCTCAGGAGGAGCGCAAGTGTGCGATGTGCGGGTGCGCATCGACGCGAACAGTTCGCGCCGCAACGCGAGTGATGCGCCGTGGGTTGCCCTCGGCGTACTCAACGGACGCGAGGTGATGATCGATTCGCGTCTTGTCGATCGCATGCCCGCGCAACTGCGATTTGTCCAGCGCGGTATGGGGCCGTTCCGCCACCTGGATCTCGATCTCAGCAGCGAGCAATGGGCCGATGCGCTGTATCCGGTAGCTCGCTGACGCGCCGTCCGGAACTGGCGCGAAGCCGTCGGGAAGGGGAGATTCGAACTCCCGACCTCTCGGTCCCGAACCGAGCACTCTAACCTGGCTGAGCTACTTCCCGTCGCCGGCCCGGATGATACCACCCGCCTCCGCGGACCCCGGGGACGCGCCCACATCGCGGTGTCAGGAATCGCATACTGAAGCTATCGCGCGGTGCCGCCGCGCCCAGGAGTCCAGGTATATGGGTCGCATTACCATCGACATGACCATCAACGCGCCTGTTGCCACAGTGTTCGCGTACGTGGACGACTACCGCAACACCACCAGGTACATGAAGGACCTGGTGAAGTGGCAGCCGACAGGCAAGGTCACGCACGGCAAAGGCGCGCAATTCAACGTCGGGATGAAGGCGGGCCCGACAACGCTGACCTCGGTGGTCGACATCACCACGTGGCTGGAGAACAAGGCGATCGGTTGGGACTCCAATGAAGGCTTCAAGCAAATCGGTATGTGGGCGTTCAAGCCGAAGGGCGACAAGACGCAGGTCACGTTTGACATGGAATACGAGTTTGGTGGTGGCATCGCCGGAAAGCTCCTCGGTCGCGCGGCCGAACCCATCGTGCGTGGCAACCTGCAGCGATCTGTCGAGACGCTCAAGCTGCACACAGAAAAGCTCGGTGCTGCGAAGCCGGCGGCGAAAGCAGCGCCAAAACCCACTGCGGAGCCTGCAACGCGGGCCGCGAAACGATCTGCGCCGGCCACCACAAAATCTGCAACAAAAGCTGCGACGGCGCGCACGGCCGGCACCACAAAATCTGCAACAAAGCCAGCAGTAAAGCCAGCAACGAGAGCGAAGAACTCGTCGAAGAACGCTTAGAATGAGCTTCTTCCCGGCACAGCGAGCGGGATGAGGAGCGAGAAGATGACCAGCGACAAAGTGGCGGCAAACGGACACGAGCCCCATACCGGCGGGGTGCGCGTCAAGCGCGGCCTGGCAGAGATGCTGAAAGGCGGCGTCATCATGGACGTCGTCACGGCGGAGCAGGCGAAGATCGCCGAGGATGCCGGGGCGGTCGCCGTCATGGCGCTCGAGCGTGTGCCGTCGGACATCCGTCGCGATGGCGGCGTCGCCCGAATGAGCGACGTCAGCCTTATCAAGGACATCATCGCCGCGGTGACGATTCCGGTCATGGCGAAAGCCCGCATCGGACATTTCGTCGAGGCGCAGGTGTTGCAGTCGCTCGGCGTCGACTACATCGATGAGTCGGAAGTCCTCACGCCGGCGGACGAGGAACATCACATCGACAAGTGGCAGTTCGACGTGCCGTTCGTCTGCGGTGCGCGTGACCTCGGCGAGGCGCTGCGCCGGATCGGCGAAGGCGCCGCGATGATCCGCACCAAAGGTGAGGCTGGAACGGGCAATGTCGTCGAGGCTGTCCGTCACATGCGCGCCGTGCAGGGCGGTATCCGGCGCATCGCGTCGATGCGACCGGAGGAGTTGATGGCCGAGGCGAAGCGTCTTGGCGCGCCCTTCGACCTCATCCAGGAGATTCACCGCACGGGCAAGCTTCCGGTGGTCAATTTCTCGGCCGGCGGTATCGCCACTCCCGCCGATGCGGCACTGATGATGCAGCTCGGTTGTGACGGCAACTTCGTGGGCAGCGGCATCTTCAAGAGCACCAATCCCGAGGCATACGCCAAGGCCATCGTCGCCGCGACGACGTATTACGACAAGCCCGAGGTCATTGCGGAGGTGAGTGCGGGTCTGGGCAAGGCGATGCCGGGACTCGACGTCGCGTCGATGCCCGCCGGCGAATTGCTGGCAACCCGCGGTTGGTAGCCTGCCCATACGGTGCCGGCGGCGTACACTAGGAAGTGTGCGAATGACGCGAAGCCTGCCCCGCCAGGGACGGAGCGCTCGCGTCCGCTGAGAGGGAATTGACCATCCTCCGGGTAGGCGTTCTCGCCCTCCAGGGCGACGTCCGGGAGCACCTGATGGCACTCCGCAGTTGTGGCGCGGAGGCATCCACGGTGAGGACCCCTGCTGAGCTCGACCAGGTGGACGCGCTCGTCCTCCCGGGTGGCGAGTTCGACGACGATGAGCCGCCTGCTCCAGGTGTTCGAGCTGGAGATGCCACTTCGTGAACGCCTCGATGCCGGAATGCCCACGCTCTCGACGTGCGCCGGACTGATCCTCATGAGCCGCGAGGTGCTCGACGGTCGCCCCGACCAGATCGCGCTCGGCGTCCTCGACGTCGCCGTTCGCCGCAACGGCTACGGACGCCAGGTCGAGTCGTTCGAGGCGGATATCGCCGTCTCCACGCTCGGCGTGGCTCCATTCCGGGCGGTGTTCATCCGCGCGCCGCTCATCGAGCGGGCCGGCCCCGAAGCCGAAGTTATCGCCACATTCGGCGATAACCCGGTGGCTGTCGCACAGGGTCCCCATATCGGCCTGTGCTTCCACCCGGAGATGACCGATGACTCGCGTCTGCATCAGGCGTTCCTCGAGCGCGCTGCGGCAGCCCTCGAGGTGAGCGCGGCGTGATCATCCGCTCCGCCTCCTTCCGCGACCTCGCGCGGATCGAGCAACTGTACCGGGAGGCCACCGAGGACGAGCGTCACGGGGCGCAGATGACGCCCGACAGTCCTGTCCCGCAGGCCACGTTGTTGCGCTTGTGGCAGGCGCTCACGAAGTCACTGTCCTCGCTGGTGCCGATCACCGACGTCTCCGAGGAGATGCTCGTCGCCGAGGATGCGAAGGAAGGCGTCGTCGGTTTCGTGCAGGTCCAGTCGCTCTCGGTGCGCCCGCGCTCGTGGCAGATCCTCAACCTGTGCACGTCCACCACCGCGCACGGGCATTTCGCTCGCGCCGAGCTGCTCGACGGCGTGCGCAACCGCGGCCTCGAGCACGGTGTGCAGCGCGTGCACGTCCGCCTCCCGCTGGATCATCCGCTGCTGCCCGTCTTTCTCGAGCATGGTTTCACCCAGTTCGCCACCGAGCAGATCCTGTATCGCGACCAGGCGACCGCCGATGTGGAGCCGTCGGTGCGGTCCACCCTCATCCGGCCCGCTCGACGCGACGACATCGGCGCCATCTATCTGCTCTACCTGCGGACCACGCCCTCACAGGTCGCTGCTGTCGAGGGGCCGTCACTCAAGACGTGGCAGGGCGGATACGCGCAAGGGCTCATCGCCGCGCTCGGTCGCGACAACGTGCGCCACCTCGTCGTCGAGCGTCCTGGGATCGTTGCCTGGGCAGCGATACGCCCACCCACAGCGGCGCAACCGGCCAGCCTCAGCATGATGTGTGAGGGGCACGACCCCGCATTGCGCGACGCGATCATCGACGCGGTCATCGCGGAATTGCCATCGGGACCGGCGTCCTGCGTGCTCCGCCACTACAACTCGGAGCTGATCCGCGCCCTGCAGCTGCGCGGATTCGCTGTCTACGGCACCCAGCTGCTGCTCATCAGCGAGCTCGGCGAAAAGGTGCGCATCAACGCGCCGTCGCGACGCAAGAAGCCGGTTCTCGTGCACGCGGGTATCGCTCGAAGCGTGCCATCACCATCGCCGTCGGTTCCGCTCCGTGTGCTGTCGACGACTACGACGAGGAGGAAGAGATCGTCGCCCAGATGACGCCCTACGGATCCTCTTGGGAAGAGGAGTTGAGTCTGCTGTTCGCAGCGCTCCCTCCCCGCATCGCCGCTGCCGCGCAGCGTCTCTCGCAGGGACGTGGCGACCTGCTCGAGATCGTGCTCGACCTCGGACGCGAGCCCGAGGCGCGCTTCACCGACGGCGAGGCGATCCTCGACAACGCCAACGTGGGCAACGCGGAGATCGACTACGTCACCGAACACGTCGGGCTGTTTGGCGACGACAACCGCGCCGGCATCGAACGCACGCTGCACCGCATCAGCGCGATCCGCAACCGCAAGGGGACGATCGTCGGACTGACCTGCAGGGTCGGTCGCGCGGTGACCGGAACCATCGACATCATCAAGGACATGGTCATCAGCGGTCAGTCGATCCTGCTGCTCGGCCCGCCCGGTATCGGCAAGACGACGATGCTCCGTGAGTGCGCGCGTGTGCTCAGCGATGAGTGCGGCAAGCGCGTGGTCATCGTCGACACGTCGAACGAGATCGCGGGCGACGGCGACATCCCACACCCGGGTATCGGCCGCTCGCGCAGAATGCAGGTCCGAACCCCTGCGCTCCAGCACGCGGTGATGATCGAGGCCGTGGAAAACCACATGCCGCAATGCATCGTCATCGACGAGATCGGCACCGAGCTCGAGGCAGTCGCGGCACGAACCATCGCCGAGCGCGGCGTTCAGTTGGTCGGTACCGCGCATGGGTCCAACATCGACTCACTGCTCGTCAACCCGACCCTCAACGACCTGCTCGGCGGCATTCAGACGGTGACGCTGTCCGACGAGGAAGCACGCCGGCGTGGCACGCAGAAGTCGGTGCTCGAGCGCAAGTCCCCGCCCACGTTCGACGTGCTCATCGAAATCCAGGAGCGCGACCGCGTGGTGGTGCATGCGCCGCTCGCGGAGACCGTCGACGAAGCGTTGCGCGGAAGGGTGCGTCCGCCCCAGCTGCGCACGCGCGACGAGACCGGTGCGATTGTCAGCCGGGTCGACACCAGCCCCGCCGCGAGCCGGCCGTCGCCGTTCGAGCCCGCTCCCTTCACCGGCGCGCGTGGCCAGAGGCGAACGCGCGAACGCCGGCGGCGCTTCGACGTGGACGAGTACATCGCCGGACAGCAACGTCGCGAGCGTGACTGGGAACCGCCGGCTCCGGCGGTGCGCCCAGGTCCGCCACTGTCGATCTTCCCGTACGGCGTCTCACGCAGCTACCTCGAGCAGTCGCTTCGCGAGATGCGCCTGCCCGTGCGCATCCAGCACCACGTCGACGACGCCGACCTGGTGCTCACGTTGAAGAACTACTACCGCCGTCACGACTCGCCGGTGCGGGCTGCGGAATCGTCGGGCATCCCCATTCACGTGTTGCGCAGCAACACGGTCGCCCAGATCAAGAGCGCGCTCGCCCGGGTGTACGGCGTCGAGCCGCCCCCGGAAACGCCCGACGGCGATGACACCGAACCCGCGATGCAGGATGTGATCGAGGGCATCGAGCAAATGCAACGAACCGGTAACGACGTCGAGCTCACGCCGCAGAACGCGTACGTGCGCAGGCTGCAACATCAACTGGTCGAACAGCACGCACTCACTGCACGCAGCACTGGTGACGAACCCAATCGCCGACTCGTCATACTGCGACCCTCGGAATAGACCGCTTGGGTGAGGGGCCCGACGGTGGGGGATTATTGACCGGCATGAGCGCATGGCGTGGCTTTTTCATCTCGTTCGAAGGGCTCGACGGTGCAGGCAAGAGCACCCAGGTCGCATCCCTTGCCGGCGCGCTGCGTCAGCAGGGCCACGACGTCGTCACCGTCAGACCTGACGAGACGCCGCTCGGCGAGATCCTGCACAGCTTCGTGCTCCAGCACCAGCGTGGTCCCGCACTCGAAGCCTGGGCAGAGGCACTCCTCTTTACCGCAGAGCGCGTGCAGTTGCTGCACGAGACGATCCTCCCCGCGCTCCGGAAAGGCAGCGTGGTCATCGCCGATCGCTACGCCGACTCGACCATCGCGTACCAGGGCGGCGGGCGAGGTATCCCTCCCGGAGATCTGCTTCGGTTGCACGCCGCCGCATGCGGCGACGTCTGGCCGGACCTGACCCTCTACCTGGCGATACCGGCGTCCACAGCCGCGCAGCGGCAGCGCGCGCAGCAACTACCGCTCGATCGGTTCGAGGTGGCTCCAGAGACGTTCCACGCGGCCGTGGAAGGTGCCTTCGAGCAGTTGGCGGCACAGCATCCGCGCAGGTTCGTGCGGATCGACGCCACCCGGCCGGCAATCATCGTCTCGCGCGACGTCGAGAAGGTCATCGTGCAGCGCCTTCCCGCGCCGGCGCCCACCGCTCCGCCGGTCCGGTCAAGTGGCGGGATCGAGTCGGGTTCCTACGGAAGCGCTCCGGTAGCCTGACCCACCGACAACGCCCGGGTTGTCGAGATTCGCGAACGGCTCGCGGCCCCTATTCGCCGCCTGCGCCGAGCACAACATCGGTCGCTGCCACAACACGTTCCACGCGGCTGCCGGCGAGATGGACCCGAACACCGGGAACACCAGGAGCGCCGGGATCCCAGCCGAGCGCGTGCAGCTCGCGCGCCTCGCCCCAGGTCTTCGCCTGGCGTTGCTGCCGGCCGTCGGTGAAGGCGATGGTTCCCGGACGCGTCGCGAAGCCGAAGCCGACCTCGCCGCCGGTGCTGAGGAATGCGCGCACTTCCTTCAGACCGGTCGTGGCGTCGTACAAGTCGTCGCTGCTCGCCAGCGCGATTGCCAGGCTTGGCATATCACCCGACTTCGCCGCCTCGCGGACTCCTGCGCGTTGCGCCACCTGCTGCGCGCGTTCACGGCGGCGGCGTTCTGTCGCCAGCTCGGTGGCGCGAGTTCGTATCTCGCGAAGGTGCTGCTCGTACGGCGACATTGCCGCGATCGTGGCGCGCTCTGTCGCCTGTAACTGGGCACCGAGCGCATCGAGACCGTCGTCCGATAACTCGCGCAGTGCCTCGGGTTCGACACGCTCATCGAGCGGGGGAAGCTCCACCCTTGCGCACTCTACTCGCCGCTGCGGGCTCGTCCGCGGCGCGTCCGCGTCCATTTGCTGTATGACGCACGCACGCCGTCATCGCACCGAGGGAGGCACAGCTCGTGGGTCAGGTTCTCCATGACGTCATCCGTGTCGAGCGCGAGGGCGCAGTCGTCACGCTCACGATCGATCATCCCCCGGCGAATGCGGTCAACGGCGACGTGGTCAACGGTCTTGCGGAAGGGCTCGCCGCCGCCGAGGCGGATGAGACGTGCCGCGCGGTGGTCATCACGGGCAACGGCCCGAAGTTCTTCTCCGCCGGCGCCGACATCAAAGGGTTCGGAGCGGGCGCCGACGCGGTCGGGAAAGCGACCCACCTCACGCTCGAGATCGAGGCGTCGCGCCTCCCGGTCATCGCCGCGGTGAATGGCATCGCGTTCGGTGGCGGATGCGAACTGACACTGGCATGCGACATTCGCATTGCCTCCAGCGCTGCTCGATTCGGTCAACCCGAGATCAAGCTCGGGATCATCCCGGGCTGGGGTGGAACCCAGCGCCTGCCAAGGCTCATCGGGAGCGCCCGGGCGACTGAGTTGCTCCTGACCGGCGATCCGATCGATGCCCAGCGCGCTCTCGCCCTCGGGCTGGTCGCCGAGGTGGTGGAGCCCGACGACCTGCCCGCAGCGGCGCGCCGATGGGCGGAACTCCTCGCGTCGCGGGCGCCGCTCGCGCTTGCCGCAACCAAACGGGCGATGCACGCGGGTTCCACGCTCTCCATCGACGCAGCGCTCGAAGTGGAGCGACGCGAGTTCGTCGCGCTGTTCGGCAGCGAGGACGCCGCTGAAGGGATCTCGGCTTTCGTGCAGAAGCGCCAGCCGGAGTGGAAGGGGCGGTAGTGTCCGCGTCCGTCACCGCGATCATCAGCCCGATCGCGTTGGTGCTGCTCGCCGGCGCGTCGCTCACGGCGAGCGGGTTGCGCTGGCGAAAGTTGCTCGGTGCGATGCAGCGCACGACGCGCCATGAGAGTCGCCTCGATCACCCCGCGTCGCGCGTGCGCGCGTTCTTCGTGTACGTCATGGCGCAGGGGAGGCTGCTGCGATGGCCGCTCGCCGGCGTGCTGCACGCCTTCATCTTCTGGGGGTTTCTCGTTCTCCTCACGGCGATCGCCCAGGGGATCGTCGAAGCGCTCTGGCAGGGATTTCAATTCCAGCTGCTCCCGGGAAGTGGGGCCATCGCATTCCTCCAGGACCTGTTCTTCTTCGTGGTGCTGTGCGGCATTGCCATGGCGCTCTTCAACCGGCTGGTGATCAACCCGACTCGCTTTCGGGGAAGCCACCGCGGCGACGCGCTGCTCATCCTCGGCTGGATCGCCGTGCTCCTCATCTGCATGGAGCTCAACTACGCAACGCGTATCGCCGAGGGCGCACCAGAAGCGCTCGGCCAGTGGCGCCCGATCGCATCGGCGCTCGCGTCGATCTTCCGCCCGCTCGGCTCCAGCAGCGAGGCGCTGATCGTCCTCCACGGCATCTTCTTCTGGGCGCATCTGACTCTCGTGTTCGGATTCCTGGTGTATCTCGGATACAGCAAGCATCTCCACATCATCACGTCGGTCCCGAACGTGTTCTTCAAGAACGAGCGGCCCAAGGGAGCGTTGCGCACGCTCGATATCGACGCAGTGATGAACGCTGAGAACGAAGCGGATCAGCACTTCGGCGCCGGCGCGCTGGAGCACTTCTCGTGGAAGGACACGCTCGATCTGTACACGTGTACCGAATGCGGCCGGTGTCAGACGCACTGCCCCGCGTACAACACCGGCAAGCCACTCTCTCCCAAGACGTTGATCACCGACTTGCGCGATCTCGCCTACGAGAACCTCGCAGGCGGCTACGCCGCGACGAAGCACGACGCGCACATCGCGGAGCTCGGCGGCGCAGGCACCGGCAGCGACAGCGCGGTGATGTGGGCGAGTGGCGACCATCACCCTGGTTCCGTGCATGATCTGCCCGGACATTTCCAGCCGTCATGGCTGTCGCCCGAGGAGGTCGCCGCCGCGGTGCCCGCCGATGGGAGGCGCCCGCTGATGGGCGGCACCATCCTCGAGGAGACGCTCTGGTCGTGCACGACGTGCGGTGCGTGCATGGATCAGTGTCCGGTGCTGATCGAGCACGTGCCCAAGATCATGGACATGCGCCGGCACCTCGTCCTCGACGAGTCGCGCATGCCGAAGCAGGCGGAGTCGGCGCTGCGCAACATCGAGAATGTCGCGAACCCATATGGCCTTTCCCATCAGTCTCGGGCGGACTGGGCGAAGGATCTCGGCGTCTCGTTCATCGCCGACAAGCCCGATGCGGAGTACCTGTACTGGGTCGGCTGCGCAGCGTCATTCGACGAGCGCGCGCGCACGATCGCCGCTGCGCTCTCGAAGATTCTCCAGGCAGCCGGCGTGGATTTCGCCATCCTCGGCACGGAGGAGAAGTGCACCGGTGATCCGGCGCGAAGAATCGGCAACGAGTACCTCTTCCAGGAGCGCGCGAAGGAGAACGTCGCGGTCCTCAAGCAGTACACGGGTGCGCAAGATCATCGCGTCCTGCCCGCACTGCTTCAACACGTTCGCCAATGAGTACGGCGACTTCGGCGGTGACTACGAGGTCATCCACCACACGCAATTGATCGACCGGCTCCTCAAGGAAGGACGCATCACGCTCGACGCGGCAAAGGCGCAGGAGGAGACGATCACGTATCACGACTCCTGCTACCTCGGGCGATGGAACGACATCTTTGCGCCGCCGCGCGACATTCTCGAGCGCATCCCGGGACTCAAAGTCGTGGAGATGGCGCGGAGCAAGAGCGAGGGGATGTGCTGCGGCGCCGGCGGCGGGCGGATGTGGATGGAGGAAGGTCAGCCTCGCGTCAACCACCGCCGCGTCGACCAGGCCGTCGACACGCACGCGACCAAGGTTGCGACGGCATGCCCCTTCTGTCTCGCGATGTTCGACGAAGGCATCTCCGCCAAGCAGATCGGCGACACGCTCGCGGTTGACGATGTGGCCGTCTACGTCGCACGTGCGCTCAAAGACCCTGCCGGCGGCTGAGCACTCGGGTGCCCGAGGTCCCGCGCCGCGAGATCAGATCGGCCGGGGAACCCGCTGGTTGAGGAGCGTCTGAAAGCGCGCGCCGCAGTCGGCGCACTTGAAGCCGGGCTGGTCGTAGCCCGTCTGGCGATCGCCAAAGGTCATGGGCACGAGGCGGGTGCCGTCACACCGAGCACACGGAGGGTCCGAAAGCACGCGCACGCCCAAAGCCATGGCCAAGGATGGCACGTTCAGCAAAGTGGCGCATTGACCGTTGCTCAGGGCACACTTGGCAGCCCGGCGGCGCCGGAGGATACGTCCTAGGAGGCAGAGCAATGGCAGACACCGACGTCGTCGACGCGTACAGCCCGGAGTGGGCCGACGCGTTCAAAGCCGAGATCAACAAGTCGTCTGTCTACAAGCAGGCGGCGGCGGGATGGGAGGGGACAGTCGGCCTGGTCGTCCTCGCCGAGCCCGACAAGAACTTCCCGGATGACCGCGGCGTGTTCCTCGACCTCTGGCACGGCGAGGCCCGCGATGTCCGCGTCGGGACGCGAGAGGATGCCCAGCAGGCCAAGTTCGTGATCACGGGTGCCTACTCGCGCTGGAAGCAGGTCGCGCAGAAAGAGCTCGACGCGACCAAGGGGATCATGCTCGGGCGGCTGAAGCTCAAGGGCGACTTCCCCACGATCGTTCGCTACACGAAGGCATCGCAGGAGCTGACCAACTGCACCACGCGGGTTCCGGTCAGGTGGCCGGACGAGGCCTGACCGTATGACTCCGTCGGCGACTGCAGCCGAAGGACGTCTCCTCGTTGTCGGGGCGGGCACCATGGGCGCGCAGATCGCGCAGCAGGCGGCGCTCCATGGCATCGACGTGTCGCTCGTTGACGTGGACGCCGAGCATCTCCAGCGAGCGATGGCGTCGAACCGTCAACTCCTCGATCGCAGGGTCGAGAAGGGGAGGCTCGAGCGTGCCGATGCTGACGCCGCTGCCGCCCGCGTGACGGCGTCCACCGACCTCGCCAGAGCGGCGTCGGAGTCCGCGTGGGCAATCGAGGCGGTGGTGGAACTGCCGTCGGTCAAGCGCGAGATCTTCGCCGAGCTTGACGCCCACCTCCCTGCACGCGCGGGCATCGCCACCAACTCGAGCAACATCGTGGTGTCGCGGCTCGCGGACGCGACGGCGCGCCCGCAGCTCTGCTGCAACATGCACTTCTTCCATCCGGTGCTGGTCATGGACCTGTGCGAGGTGGTGCGCGGGCCGGAAACCTCCGACGAGACATGCGCACGAGCGGTGGCGTGGTCGCAGCGGATGGGCCGCACGGCGATCGTCGTCGAGAAAGAGATCGACGGCTTCATCGTCAACCGCATCCTCGGTGCCGCATCGCGAGAGGCCTTCTCCCTGCTGAAAGGCGGGGTTGCCTCCGCCGAGGACATCGACATCGCTGTCCGCAAAGGGCTCAACTGGCCGATGGGACCGTTCCAGCTCTCCGACTTCTCAGGGCTGGACACGGTTTTGACGATCCGCCGTGACCGTATGGAGCGCGATCACAACCCGGGTGACGTCGCGACGGTCGATGTCCTCGAGCGCATGGTCGCTGCCGGCCGCCTCGGCCGCAAGAGCGGCCGCGGCTTCTACGACTACGCGGTCGACCCCCCGGCGCCCCTTCCACCCCCGGACTGAGCGAGGGCGACCCGCGCCGGAGTCCCGACTGGTTTCCGCGCGACAGGGAGCACCAGGGCCGCGACGCCGATCCCGATGAGCGCGAGCGGCACGAGCCTCCCAGGAGGCGCAGGCGCGGCATTCCCGGTGTCGATGAGGGTGAGCACTCCGAGGACGACCCATGCGGCGAGGAGCCGGATGGTCACGAGCCCAGGCCACGGCGCGGCATCTGCTGCGGCAGCACGGGCGGCGCACCACGCGAATGCGGGGGCGAGGATGACGAGATCGTGCGGCAGCAGGTGCGGTGACGCCACAAGCGACAGTGCCGCGGCACCGGCGAGCGAGACCTCGAGCGCGCCCGGCCGACCGCGCGACCGTGCGCCGAGCAGCCAGCACCCGATGAGCGCCAGGAGCGATCCGGCGATCCCGATGACCACAGCGACCGTCCCGCCTCCCAGCCACGACGCCACCAGGCCCGGTATACCGAGCGTGCTCGCTCCCGGCGTGTTGCCGGCGGCGAAGCCGAGGGCCGAGATGAAGCCGCCTAGTCCGGCCGGTCCAACCAGCACGAGCGAGATGGCGGCGACCACGGCGGACCCGGCCAGCGCACCAGCGAGCGCTCGCCAGTCGCGGCGCGCGAGCAGCCACACACCGAGGCCGATTGCGAGGTGCGGCTTGGTCGCGGCGAACGCGAGAGCCATCCAGAATCCGGCGAGCGCCGGCCGCTCCTTCCGCCAGGCCATGTATGCGGCAGCAAGCCCGAGCGCCGTCACTCCGTCGATCTGACCGAGAACGAGGAAGGCGTACGTGCCGCCGGCGGCGAGCGCCATGAGTGCGGTTGCCGCGCGCGGTGAGCGGCCCGAGGTCGACGGCCACGGACCCGCCCGGATCGCGATCCACACGGCGAGCGCCAGGAGGAGCAGCTCGATCACGGACCACACCCGAAATGCCGTGCCCGGATCGAGGGCTGTCAGGGGGAGCGCGAGCAGCGCACTCGTCGGTGGCGTGATAAATGGGAGGTTGATCACCGTGCCGGCCGGAAGCAGGCTCAGATGGCGCGCGTGCTCGACCTGCTGGTTGTACAGCTGCGCTCCGTCGCCATCGCGCAGCACGAGCGCCGCGACGTACGAGGCCGAGAAGTCGGTGCCGCGCTCGCGGAGCGGGGTCACCTGGGCCCAGGAGATCGCGTAATACGCGAGAAGAAGGGTGCTGACGGCGGCCGCGATGGCGACCGCGCGACTGGTTCTCACGGCGTCTGGACGCTAGCATCGAGTTCGGGCGCGCGAACGCCGCGTTGCCGTATTGCTTCCTATACTCGGCCGACGATGGCGAGTGCATTCACCGGGATCGACCACGTGGGAATCGCAGTCGCCGACCTCGACGTCGCCGTCGCCGCATACGAGCGTCTCACCGGGACGGCCCCGGCGCATCGCCAGGTGGTCGCCTCGGACGGCATCGAGGCAGTGATGTTCCAGGTGGGCACCTCGCGCATCGAACTGCTCGGCAGCACCGGCCCGGAGTTCGAAGATCGCGGGCTTCCTGGCGCGGCGCGGCAGTGGCCTCCACCACGTCGCCTACGCGGTCGCGGATGTCCAGGCCAGCCTGGATGGCTTCGCCGAACTGGGGCTCCAACTGCTCGATACGTGTCCTCGACAGGGCGCCGGCGGAAGGCTCGTGGCGTTTCTGCACCCGTCGGCGGGAGCGGGCGTGCTCACCGAGCTGTGCCAGCCGGACCAGGAGAGCGCCAGGTCGCACGCATGAGCGACCACGCCGGTATGGAGACCGAGTTCGGGCCTCCCGCTCGACCCTTTCTACGTCCATCAGGCTGACGATCCCCCACCTCCTGGCGAGTACCCATACACGAGAGGGATCCGTGCCGAGGGCTACCGATCGCGGCTCTGGACGATGCGCCAGTACGCGGGGTTCGGCAGCGCGGAGCAGACGAACGAACGGTTCCACTACCTGCTGCGTGCAGGCCAGAGCGGGCTCTCGGTGGCGTTCGACCTCCCCACGCAGATGGGGTACGACAGCGACGATCCCGTTGCGCATGGGGAGGTCGGCAAGGTTGGTGTCGCCATCGACTCGCTCGACGACATGGAACTGCTCATGCGTGGCATCCCGCAGGACCAGGTGACCACGTCGATGACCATCAACGCTCCTGCGGCGGTGCTCCTGCTGCTGTACGAGCTCGCGGCCGAGCGCAAGGGCATCGACGCCGAGACACTCGGCGGCACGATCCAGAACGACATCCTCAAGGAGTACGCAGCGCGCGGGACATACATCTTTCCGCCGCGACCGTCCATGCGGCTCATCACCGACACGTTCGCGTACTGCGCGGAGCGGCTCCCGCGCTGGAACACCATCAGCATCAGCGGCTATCACATCCGCGAAGCCGGCGCCACCGCACCGCAGGAGATCGCATTCACGCTGAGCAACGGCATCGCATACGTGCAGGCGGCGATCGACGCGGGCCTCGACGTCGAGGATTTCGCCCCGCGTCTCAGCTTCTTCTTCAATGTCAGCAACGACTTCTTTGAAGAGGTCGCGAAGTTCCGCGCTGCGCGGGCACTCTGGGCCGAGGTGATGCGCGAACGCTTCGGAGCCCGCGGAGAACGCAGTCTGCAGCTGCGATTCCACGCGCAGACGAGCGGCGCCACGCTCACCGCGCAACAGCCGCTCAACAACGTCGTGCGGGTCTCGCTGCAGGCGATGGCGGCGGTGTGCGGCGGTGCCCAGTCGCTCCACACCAACAGCTACGACGAGGCGCTCGCCCTGCCGTCCCAACAGGCCGCTGAGATCGCGCTGCGGACGCAGCAGGTGATCGGCCACGAGACCGGCGCCGCCAACGTCACCGACCCGCTCGGTGGATCACATCTCGTCGAAGCGTTGACCCACCAGTTGATCGACGAGTCACGGGCGCTGATGCGCCGGGTCGAGGAACACGGCGGCGCCGTTGCGGCAATCGAGGCCGGCTTCTACCAGGAGCAGATCCAGGAATCGGCGTATCGACATCAGCGCCTCGTCGAGGCCGGCGAACGGATCATCGTCGGCGTGAATGAATTCACCGAGACGTCGCAGCCGTCGGTACCGATCCTCCGCATCGATGCCGACCTGGAGGCGGCGCAGATCGAGCGGCTCGAGCGGATGCGGGCAGCGCGTTCATCGGCTGCCGTGCAGACATCGCTCGACGCCCTGCGTGCGGGTGCCGCGGGCACGGCCAACCTCCTCCCGCTCATGCGCACCGCGCTGGCTGCGCATGCGACGGTCGGCGAGGTGTGCGGCGTGCTTCGCGAAGTCTTTGGCGTCCACCATCCCGTGGTGACGGTGTGACCTCGAAGGCGACGTTGCGCCCTGGTAGCCTGACGGCGTGACCAGACAGCCGCGTAAAGGCGTTCCCCCCGTCGGCGCGAGCGACGCGGTGGATCCTGCGACTGCGGCCGTGCCCATCGACGTCGACGCCGCGCCGGTCAACGGCTCGAGTGGTGGCACGGACAAGAAGATCAACATGCTGCGCAAGCGTCGCTACGACGCGGTGCATCGCGGCGGCGCGGCGGAGCGCTCCCAGCATGCGAAGGGCAAGCTCACCGCGCGCGAGCGCATCGACCGCTTTCTCGACCCGGGCTCCTTCACCGAGCTCGACATGTTCGCGCTCCATCGCACCACCAACTTCGACATGGGCGACCGCCGCATCCGCGGCGACGGCGTCATCACCGGATGGGGAACCATCGGCGGACGCCAGGTGTTCGTGTTCAGCCACGACGCCTCGGTGTTCGGTGGCTCACTCGGCGAGGTGTTCGCCGAGAAGGTCACCAAGATCATGGATCTCGCGCTGCGCACCGGGTGCCCGTGCATCGGCATCAACGACTCCGGCGGTGCGCGCATCCAGGAGGGCGTCGTCTCCCTGGCGGGGTACGCGGAGATCTTCTACCGCAACGTCGAGGCAAGCGGTGTCATCCCGCAGCTCTCGCTCATCGTGGGTCCGTGCACCGGCGGCGCCGTGTACTCGCCGGCGATGACCGACTTCATCTTCATGGTGCGCAAGGTCGGATACATGTTCATCACCGGGCCGGATGTCATCAAGGTGACCACGGGTGAGGAGGTGACGTTCGAGGAGCTCGGCGGCTCGGACGTGCACAACCAGCGAAGTGGCGTCGCGCATTTCATCGCGGATACCGAGGATGAGGCGTTCGCTCAGATGCGCGAGTTGCTCGCATATCTGCCGGCGAGCAACCGCGAGCAGCCGCCATACCGACCGACGCTCGACGATCCGCATCGCGAGGACGCGGAGCTCCAGACCATCATCCCCGACAACCCGAATCAGCCCTACGACATGCGCGGCGTCGTGACGCGCATCGTCGACGACGGGCAGTTCCTCGAGGTGATGCAGTACCACGCCGAGAACATCATCTGCGGCTTCGCGAGGCTCGACGGACACTCCGTGGGTATCGTCGGCAACCAGCCGCGAGTGCTTGCGGGCGCACTCGATATCTCCGCATCCATCAAGGCTGCGCGCTTCGTCCGGTTCTGCGACGCGTTCAACATCCCGCTCGTGACGTTCGTCGATGTGCCCGGCTTTCTCCCCGGCACCGATCAGGAATATGGCGGCATCATCCGCCACGGCGCCAAGCTGCTGTACGCGTACTGCGAGGCGACTGTTCCCAAGCTGACCGTGATCACGCGAAAGGCGTATGGCGGTGCCTACGACGTGATGTGCTCCAAGCACATCCGCGCCGACTACAACGTCGCGTGGCCCACGGCGGAGATTGCTGTCATGGGACCGCAGGGTGCGGTCAGCGTCATCTTCAAACGAGAGATCGCCAAGGCGAGCAACCCAACGCAGCGCTCCGAGGAACTCATCGACGAATACCGCGAGCAGTTCGCCAATCCGTATTACGCCGCCGAACGCGGCTACGTCGACGATGTGATCGAGCCCCGTCAGACGCGCTCCGCACTCATCGCCGCGCTGCGCATGGCACGAACCAAGCAGGTCGGAACACCGCAGCGGAAGCACGGCAACATTCCGCTCTAACGAGCTGCGCCCTCAGCTCGCGAGCGAAACGGCAACCGACGCCATGATCCTTGCTCCCACAGCGTCATCCACGCCCCGCGAGCAGATGACGATCTCGATCCAGTTATCTGGCGCGCTCGGAAACGGGATGACCTCGGTCCGACTCCGATCCGCGCCGAGCCCGTTGCATGGGCCCACGCTCCCAGCGGCGTCGGTCATCCGGGCCGGTAGGCCCGAGACAGTCGTCGGCGTGCCCGGCTCACTGTCGAGGGTGAAGTCCGGACGGCCGTCGTGGAAGATCTCGACGAGAAGCGTGCCGGCCTGCAGCGATTGCAATGGCGGACCGCACCCGATCGTGTTGGGTCCGGTCGTGCACGGTGGCGACAGCGACTGATTGCTGAAGCTTCCGATCAAGTCCGTGAACGAACTCGGCCGCGCAAGCGGCCGGTGTGCCACCTCGAACTCAGCGCGGATTGACGCGGCGCCCACCCGTTCGGGGCGCGGAATCCTTGAGGTGCGGTGAAAGCGGGACATACGCCTTCGCGTACGCCTGATCGGTTCGTCCCTGCGCGTGATGGATCGCGGGGACTGCTGCGCGTACCAGCAGCACCTGGAGTGCAGCGGCGACCGGAACGGCGAGGAGCGCTCCGATCAAGCCCTGAATGGCGCCGCCGACGAGCAGCGCGAGCACGACGCCGAGCGCAGGGAGCGACACGACCCGGTTCATCACCATCGGTATCACGGTGTTCGCATCCACGAGTTGGATCACGAGCAGCACCGCGAGCACGAGGATCGGATATTCGGGGCTGACGGTGAAGCCGAGCAACACTGGGGGGACGACACCGACGATTCCGCCCACCATCGGAATCGCAGCGGAAAGGCCCGCGAAGATGCCGAGGATGACGGGATCCGGAAGGCGGAGGAGCCAGCAGACGAGTCCGACCACCAACCCGACCGCGAGGCTGTTGATCGCCACCGCGCGCAGGAAACCACCCATGCGGAATCCCATCTCGCGAAAGATGTCGACGACCAGGTCGTGGTGGGCAACCGGGAACAGGTCGACGGTGAATGCCTTCAGCCGCTCGCTGCTGACGAGCCACATGAAGCCGACCACGAGCACAAGAACGAAGTCGACGATGATGCTGAAGATCGTTCCGCCGATCGCGAGAAGAATGTTCTTCGTGGCATCGATGACGGAGCTGACCTGTTTCGCGACGTCGACATTGAAGTGGAACTGCTTCTCGACGCCGGCGAACCAGTTGAGGAAGTCCTTCTGGTACGCGGGGAAGTTCTGCGCCAGCGACGACGCCTCACTGACGATCGGTTGCACCAGGAGCAGCACCATGATCGCGATGAACGCGAGCACCGCGATGTACACGAACAGAATGCCGACGGGCCTGGGGATCTTGCGGCGATGCAACTCGTCCACGAGCGGCCGGATGCCCTCGGCGAACACGATGGCGACGAGCACGACCAGGACGATGCTGATGATGCTGGCGAGGAAGGCGACCAGCGCAACGATGCCGAGCACGATCAGGGCCGCCGTCACGAGCGTGCGCACCGAGATGACGTTCACGCCTCCGCGTCGCGACGTCTGTGGCTCGGGCGCGACGCGGTCGGCAGCGTCCCCGGCTCGAGGCTCAGCCGGCTCCGGCGCCGGTCCTTGGTCTGGTGGAGTCTCGACGACGTCTGCCAACCGAGTCAGCCTAGCAGCCCGGACGGCTGTGGAGAGAAGGGGTTTGCGTACTCTGTGCGCGTGAGTGATCTCGAGAAGTCGCCAGCTCGGCGGTGTGCTGGACGTGAGCGTGGTTGGCATCGGGTGCAACAACTTCGGCCGTCGCCTCGATGCCGAGGGAACCGCACGAGTGGTCCACGCCGCGCTCGACGTGGGCATCAATTTCTTCGACACGGCCGACCTCTACGGCAACGGCAAAAGTGAGGAGATGCTCGGTGCGGCGCTCAACGGGCGTCGCGAGAGTGCGGTGATCGCCACCAAGTTCGGGCACCAAGCGCTCGGTCCGGACCGTAGCGGGGCATCGCGCCGCTGGATCCGGATCGCTGTCGAGGACAGCCTTCGACGCCTTGGCACGGACTGGATCGACCTCTACCAGATGCACACACCCGACCCGGAGACGCCGTTCGAGGAGACCTTGGAGACGCTCACCGAACTGGTGAGCGAGGGCAAGATCCGTTGCGCCGGCTCATCGAACCTGAGTGGCTGGCAGATCGCCGACGCCGACTGGATCGCTCGCAGTCGTGGTCTCACACGATTTGTCAGCGCGCAGAACGCCTACAGCCTTCTCGACCGCAGCGTCGAGGCAGAGGTGATCCCGGCATGCGCGTATTTCGACGTCGGGATGATCCCGTACTCGCCGCTGGCAAACGGGCTGCTCACCGGCAAGCACCGGCGGGGCCAAGCCCCGGTGGCGGGGACGCGCCTCGCGACCGCTCCCGGGGCCAACGCGGATGGATGGCTGACCGATCGCAACTTCGATGTCGTGGAAGCCCTGGAGGCGTTCGCGGCTGAGCGCGGCGTCACCGTTCTCGACGTCGCCATCGGTGGTCTCGCCGCGCAACCGCAGGTCGTGTCAGTCATCGCGGGCGCGATGTCACCGGAGCAGGTGGACGCGAATGCGCAGGCCGGACGCTGGCGCCCGAGCGCCGCGGACCTGGAGGAGTTGGACCGGATCGCTCCGCGTCGATGACGCGATGCGCTTTCTCTAGACTGGCGAGCCGATGAAGCTGCTCGAGTACCAGGCAAAGCAGCGGTTCGCCGCTGCCGGAATTGCCGTACCCGCCGGCCGCCTCGCGCGGACGCCCGAAGAGGCTGCCGCAGCGGCGCGCGAGCTCGGGCGTGTCGCGGTCAAGGCGCAGGTGCCGATCGGTGGGCGGGGCAAGGCGGGAGGCATCGCCGTTGTCGACACCCCCGAGGAGGCGCAACGCGAGGCCGCGCGCATCCTCGCGATGGACATTCGCGGCTACCCGGTCCGCAGCGTCTGGTGCGAGACCGGCCTCGCCATCGAGGCCGAGCTCTACCTGGGCATCACACTCGACCGTGACCGCCGCCGCCTGGTGATCATCTTCTCCGCCGCCGGCGGCATGGAGATCGAGCAGGTCGCCGTCGAGGCGCCGGAGCGTATCGCCAAGCTCTGGCCCGACCCCTTCGCCGGCCCGCAGCCCTACGAGATCCGCCAACTCGCCTTCGCCGGTCTGGCCCACGCCCCGGAGCTCCACGACCGCGTTCCCAAACTCGTGAGCAGCGCTCGTCGCGCCTGACCACCCGTCTCTACGAGGTCGCGACGTCGCTGGACGCGCTGACCTGCGAGATCAACCCACTGGTGCTCACGCCGGAAGGCGCGCTCGTCGCAGCCGACGGCAAGCTCGAGATCGACGAGAACGCCGACTACCGCCACAAGGACATCGCCGAGGAGCTCGCCCACGACGAGACCGGCGAAGACGGGAAGAGCGGCGACGATCCCTACGAAGTCGAGGCGCGTCGCCGAGGTCTCACCTACGTGCACCTCGACGGCAACATCGGCTGCATCGGCAACGGCGCCGGCCTGACGATGAACACATTGGACTTGGTGAAACAGCACGGCGGCGAGCCGGCCGACTTCCTCGACATCGGCGGCGGCGCCAACGCCGAGCGGGTCCGCAACGCACTCGAGATGGTGCTCCTGGACCCAAAGGTCCGAGGCGTCTTCATCAACATCTTCGGCGGCATCACCCGAGGCGACGAAGTCGCCCGCGGAATCATCCAGGCCCGGGACCAGCTGCACATCACGAAACCCCTCGTCGTGCGAATGACGGGCACGATGGAAGAAGAAGGACGAAAGCTTCTTCAGGAGGCCGGAATCACTCCGGGTGTCAGCGCAACCGACGCGGCCGCCGCGATCGTTCGGCTCACTCGGGAGGGAGGGGCATGAACTGCGCCGCATACGGTGGGGAGGGCATGGCCTGCGCTGGGCACGGGGTCATGACGCCTTCGCCGTCCCGCCCCTCGCTCTCGCCGGGGGGGGTAGCCCCGGCTCCGAGACGGCCCCGCTCCGGTCATGCCCTCCCCACCCTGGTAGTGCCACTGACCGGGCTTGCCCCTTTCTCCAGGTTCGCTTTATGAGCGTGCTCGTTGACCGCAGCAGTCGCGTGGTCATCCAGGGGATTACTGGGCGTGAAGGGAGCTTTCATACCGGACAGATGCGTGCTTTTGGCACGAACATCGTTGCTGGGGTTTCGCCGGGAAAAGGCGGGTCGGATCAGGACGGCGTGCCGATCTTTGACACCGTTGCCGATGCTGTCGCTGCAACCGGGGCGAATGTCTCCGGGATCTTTGTGCCGCCGGCGTTTGCGGCGGACGCGATCATGGAGTCGGCGGCGGCGGGGATCGAGTTGACGGTCTGCATCACGGAGTTGATTCCGGTGCACGACATGATTCGGGCGCGGGACTTTGTGATCCGGACGGGGCATCAGTTGCTTGGTGCGAACTGTCCGGGGATCGTGACGCCGGGGCAGTGCAAGGTCGGGATCATCCCGAATCACATCAACACGCCCGGACCGGTCGGGATCGTCGGACGCAGCGGGACGCTGACGTACGAGGTCATTCAGGGGCTCGGTCAGGGTGGGATGGGGCAGACCACGTCGGTTGGCATCGGCGGGGATCCCGTGATGGGGTTGAGTTTTCCTGATGTGCTCGCGCGGTTTGCCGATGATTCCGAGACGCGCGCGGTCGTGCTCATTGGTGAGATCGGCGGCTCGGATGAGGAGAACGCGGCAGCCTGGATCCGCGAGACGGGCTTTGACAAGCCGGTGGTCGCGTTCATCTCGGGACGCACTGCGCCGCCCGGCAAGCGTATGGGGCATGCGGGGGCGATCATCAGCGGCAACACGGGCAGCGCTCAGAGCAAGCTCGATGCGCTGACGGCGGTCGGCGCGGATATCGCCGACACCATTGAGGACGTGGTTCGCCTGACGGCGGCCAGGCTGGACGCGGGCGTTCGCTGAGCTCGCAACGAAGCCTCCGACCCATCCCGCCGCGCTACCGTTAGATTTCGAGTGAATTTCGATCTCAGCGACGAGCAGCGGCAGATTCGCGACGCGGTCCGGGACTTTGCGCAGTCGGAGATTGCGCCTCGCGCCGCGCACTATGACGAGACCGGCGAATTCCCGTACGACCTCGTCAAGGGCATGGCGCGTCTCGGGCTCTTCGCACTGCCGTTCCCCGAGGAGATCGGCGGCGCCGGCGGCGACTTTCTCTCGTACTGCCTGGCCATGGAGGAGATCGCTCGCGCCGACGCGAGCTGTGCGATCACCCTCGAGGCGGCGGTGTCGCTCGGCATCTCTCCGATCGTGAAGTTCGGCACTGCCGAGCAACGGGAACGCTGGCTCGGTCCGCTTCTCGCGGGCGATCGTCTGTGGGCGTTCGGACTCACGGAGCCGGACGCCGGATCCGACGCGGCAGGGACGCTGACCAGGGCAGTTCGTGACGGTGACGACTGGGTCATCAACGGTCGCAAGGCGTTCATCACCAATGCGGGTACCGATATCAGCGCCGGGGTGACCATCACCGCGGTCACCGGACGGCACAACGGACACAAGCAGATCACGACGTTCGCGGTGGAGCAGGGAACGCCCGGCTACACGCAGGCGCCGAAGTACCGCAAGCTCGGCTGGCACGCGTCGGACACTCGCGAATTGATGTTCGACGACTGCAGGGTGCCGTCGAGCAACCTCGTCGGCGAGATCGGTGGGGGTTTGAACCAGTTCCTGCAGATACTCGAGGGTGGCCGCGTGGCGATCGCCGCCCTGTCCGTCGGTGTGGCGCAGGCCTGCCTGGACGCATCGCTCGCGTACTCCTCCGCCCGGCGCCAGTTCGGCGTTCCGATCGCGACCTTCCAGGCAACGCAGTTCAAGCTGGCCGACATGGGAACGCAGATCGAGCTGGCCCGGCTCATGACCTGGCGTGCCGCCGCCGCGATTGATTCGGGAAAAAGCGCGGCACCCTATGCATCGATGGCAAAGCTGCACGCCTCGGAAGTGGCCACGGCCTGCGCGAACCAGGCGGTGCAGATCCACGGTGGCATGGGATTCATGGAGGAGTCGCCGGTGGCCCGCCTCTATCGCGACGTCAAGGTCAATGAGATCGGCGAGGGGACGAGTGAGGTACAGCGCATCCTGATCGCGCGGCATCTGTTGCGGCCGTTCGAGGTGTTGGAGGGTGACGGTGGCAGCTGAGGCCGTCATCGTCGCAGCAGCGCGGACACCCTTCGGCAAGCTGGGCGGCGGCCTCGCGTCGGTGCCCGCGGTCGACCTGGGGGCGCGGGTCATCCGCGAAGTCCTCGAGCGCACTCACACCGATCCCGCCACGGTCGACCAGCTGATCATGGGCATGGTGCTTGCCGCCGGCCAGGGTCAGGTGCCGTCCCGTCAGGCGGGATTGCGCGCCGGGCTGCCGGCGACCGTCTCCTCGTTCACCGTCAACAAGGTGTGCGCGAGCGCGCTGAAAGCGGTGAACCTCGGTGCGATGCTCATCCGCGCCGGCGAGGCGGACGTCGTCGTCGCGGGTGGCATGGAGTCGATGTCGCGCTCGCCGTATCTGCTCGAGGATCAACGTTTCGGGAGCCGGTTCGGAGACCGCGTCGCGGTCGACAGCATGATGCGCGACGGACTCTGCTGCCCTGTCGACGGCGTGCTCATGGGCGTGCACGGCAGCGATGTCGCGTCTGAGCTCGGGGTCCGCCGCGAGGAGCAGGATGCCTGGGCGTACCGCTCGCAGATGCGCTACCAGGAGGCGCTCGCAGCGGGACGGTTCGCGGACGAGATCGTGCCGGTCAGCGTCAACGGCTCCGCCGTCAGTGGCGATGAGCAACCCCGCGCGGACACGACGATCGAGAAGCTCGCAGCGTTGCGCGGCGCGTTCGGCGACGGCACGACGATCACTGCAGGCAACGCGCCAGGAATGAATGACGGCGCCACCGCGATCATGCTCATGAGCGCCGAGCGGGCGCGCGCCGAACGTTTGACGCCGCTCGGCACGTGGCTGACGTACGGCGAATCCGCTGCGGAGCATCCGTACCTCGCAACGGTGCCGGCGCTCGCCGTCGAGGCCGCGCTCGCGAAATCACACGGCCTCGACGCCGGCAAGCTCGAGTTGGTGGAGATCAACGAGGCCTTCGCGGCAGTCGCGATCACAAGCACCCGGATGCTCGAGGTGGACCCGGATCGCGTCAACGTCAACGGCGGTGCGATTGCGGTGGGCCATCCGATCGGCGCAAGTGGAGCGCGGATTCTCATGACCCTGCTGTACGAGTTGCGTCGCCGCGGCGGCGGGTACGGCGCAGCCGGGATCTGCAGCGGGATCGCGCAGGGCGAGGCAACGCTCGTCCGTGTCGACTGAGATCGACCGCTCCGTTCTCGCAGGTCGGATCCGGGCGTTCGTGGACGACGTCATATCGCCGGTTGCCCCGGCGATGGCTCGTGGCGATGGTCCATCACCGAAGCGAATCGTGGAGGCAGCGGGCGAAGCCGGCCTCGCAGGCATCCTGACGCCCGAGGAATTCGGCGGCGCGGGCGGCACTCACGCGGACTTCATTCAGTTCATCGAGGCGGTGGCGCACGCCGATGCGAGCTGCGCGGTGGTCCTCGACGTGCATCTTTCCGTGGGCACCGAGCCGCTGCTGGTTTTTGGCAATGATGACCAGAAGTCACGGTATCTTCCCCTCCTCGCTCGCGGGGACTGGCTCGGTGCCTTCGCGCTGACCGAGGCGGCGGGTGGAAGTGATGCGGTGGCGCTGCGCACGCGCGCCGTGCGTGACGGCGACAGCTACGTCCTCGATGGGGCAAAAGCCTTCATCACCGGCGCGGGCGACGCGGACCTCTACATCGTCATGGCGCGAACCGCCGAGGGGTCGCGCGGCGTCAGCGCGTTTCTCGTTGAGGCGGCGTGGCCGGGTGTCAGTGCCGGAACCCCGCTTGCCAAGATGGGGCTGCACGGTTCCTGGACCGGAGAGCTCATCCTCGACGGCGTTCGCGTGCCTGCAAACAACCGCCTCGGCGATGAAGGCGTCGGCTTCACCGTTGCGATGTCGGCGCTCGACAGCGGCCGGGTCGGCATCTCCGCGCAGGCCGTCGGCATCGCACAGGGGGCGCTCGACGCAGCGATCGCGGCGTCACGCCGGCGCCGCGATCTGGGAATCGACACCGACACGACGACGCTGGCCGACATGGAGGTGCGCACCGCGGCATCCCGCCAGCTCACTCGGTACGCCGCAGCGCTCGTGGACGCGGGCGAGCGCGTCACGCTCGACGCGGCCATCGCGAAGCTCTACTCGACTGACACCTGCGTCGCCGTGTCGCAATCCGCCGTCGACATGTGCGCTCCCGAGTCGGGTGCGGACGATCACCCCGCAGCCGTGCGCTTCCGCGACGCGAAAGCGTGTCAGATCTACGAGGGAACCAATCAGATTCAGCGCGTGGTCATTGCCCGTCACCTGCTCCACGACTGACATCTGCCGATCGCGCTCACGTGCAGCCCGAGACGGATTGGTAGCATCAGCCGCATGGACATCCGTCTGAACGACGAGCAGACCATGATTCGCGACACGGTTCGCGACCTCGCGCGGGAACGAATCGCGCCGCGTGCCGCGGAGATCGACCGCACCGGGGAATTCCCGTGGGACATCGTCGATCTCTTTCGCAAGCAGGACCTCTTTGCCTTGCCGTTCCCGCCCGAGTACGGCGGCCTGTCCGGCAGTGCGCTCACGCTCAACGTGGCGATCGAGGAGATCGCCAAGGTGTGCGCGACGAGTGCGTTGCTCCTCACGGTCCAGGCACTCGGCGGCTATCCGTTGATGATCGCCGGGAGCGAGGAGCAGAAAGCACGTCTGCTGCCCGAGCTTGCGAGCGGCGCGAAATTGGGCGCATACGCGTTGAGCGAACCTGGCGCCGGCAGCGACCCCGCGGGAATGGAGACGCGTGCGGAGCGTCATGGCGACGAGTACGTCATCACCGGCAGCAAGATCTGGATCACGGCAGGTGGCGTCGCCGACACGATCACCGTCTTCGCCAAGACGGACCCCAACGAACGGGCGAAGGGCGTGAGCGCATTCGTGCTCGAGGACGCGCAGCACCTCAAGGGTTTCACCGCGAGCACGATCCACGGCAAGCTCGGTATCCGTGGCAGCAACACGGCGGAGCTTCAGTTCGACGAGGTCGTGATCCCCGCCGCGAACCGCATCGGCGAGGAGGGTGACGGCTTTCGGATTGCGATGAAAGTGCTCGATCGCTCACGGCCGGGCGTCGCCGCCCAGGCACTCGGGATCGCTCAGGGCGCGCTCGACTACGCGGTGGGATACGCGAAGGAGCGCAAGCAGTTCGGTAAGGCCATCGCCGAATTCCAGGGAATCCAGTTCATGGTCGCGGACATGGAGGCGCAGACTGCGGCCGCTCGGGCGATGGTGTACTGGGCTTCTCAACTCATCGACGACAAGAGCCCTGAGGTCGGCCACTTCGCGGCGATTGCCAAGCTGCTTGCTGCGGACACCGCGATGAAGGTGACAACCGACGCCGTGCAAATCCTCGGCGGCTACGGCTATGTGAACGAGTACCCGGTCGAGCGCATGATGCGCGACGCGAAGATCACCCAGATCTACGAGGGGACGAGCCAGATCCAGCGCGTGGTCATCGCCAGGGACCTGCTTCGCGACTGACCGGGCAGGTCCACCGTGGTCAGATCGTCCTACCGATCTGAGCTGTCAGGAGAGCACATCACACGCGGTATTGGCGGACGACATCGGTGTGCGCCAGCTTGTCATGCCAGCCCTGTTTGTACGTGTCCACGCCGGCCCAGATCAGGCCGAGGCAGAGCACCCAGATGCTGAGCAGGTAGCCGAAGAAGCGGACAACGCTCTGACGGAGCGAGATCCGCTCTCCGCTCGTCTGGTCAACGACGCGGAGACCGAGCAGACGTTGTCCCGCGGTGCCACCGGCCAGCCACCAGGTGAGCACGAAGTAGAGCCCCGTGACCAGGAAATCCGGCAAGGTGGTGGCGGCAAGAACGTAGGTGGTCGTACTCGAAGTGCACATGCCCGACACGAATTGCGTACAGGTGCTGGTACTCAGGAACCCCTGATGTGGGAAGAGCAGTGAAACGGGCAGGCCGAATGCGAAGCCAACCACGAAGGAGTTGATGAACCAGGCGCCGAACCGAATCCAGAATCCGGCATACGTCTCCACCGAGGACGGCGACGCCCGCCCTCGAGGCGGTGTCGGATGGTAGCGCCGAGGCGGCACCGATCCCATCGAGGATGGCGGCGATACGCTCACCGCAGGAGTATGCGCGCAGGAGTTGGGCTGGTCCATCTCGGCTCCGACCCGCCGCACGCCCCTACATCTTCAGAACGACTTTGCCTCGCGCCTGACGTTGACCGAGGAGGTTGAGCGCGGCCGGCGCCTCCTCGAGCGGAAAGGTTGCGCCGACGATGGGCGCCACGGTTCCCGCCTCGATCATGCCGGTCAGCGCGTTCTGCGTCTCGGTGAACAGCCCCGGCTCGACGGCGAGGAACGCACCCCACGCGGCGCCGACCACGTCGATGTTGCGAAGCAGCACGCGGTTGACCTGGACACTTGGGATACGGCCCTCGGTGAAACCGACCACGATGAGCCGGCCCTCTGGGGCAAGGCAGCGAACGCTCTGGTCGAAGCGCTCCCCACCCACCGGATCGAGGATCGCGTCCACGCCGAGGCCGTCGTTCTGCGCACGGAGCGCGGCCACCCAGTCCCCTTCGGCGTCGAGGACTCGGTGTGCCCCGGCCCGCTCGGCGATGTGCATCTTGTCCGGGCCGGCGGCGATGGCGATCACCTCTGCGCCAAGCCCTCGAGCCACCTGCACCGCCGCCGTGCCAACGCCCCCTGCCGCCCCGTGGATCGCCACGCGTTCGCCGCGGCGGATACGCCCCCGGCGAGCCAGCGCGAAATGGGCGGTGTGATAGTTCATGACGAAGCCCGCCGCGGCTTCGACGCTCAGGCGCGCGGGGATCCGGAGCGTCAGCGCCGGCTCAGCCAGTACGACGTCGGCAAAGCCGCCGAGCATCGTGAAGGCCATGACACGCTCGCCGGCGCGGAATCCCGAGCCCTCGGGCGCGGAACGGACGCGGCCAGCGACCTCGACACCGGGGATGAAGGGCAGCGGCGGCTTCATCTGATACTCGCCCCTGGTCAGCAGTAGATCGGGAAAGCTCACGCCGGCCGCCGCCACCTCGATGACGACGCGAGCCGAGTCCTCGGGCTCGTCGACCTCGACCAGATGAAGGCCGGACGGGCCTTCGAGACCCTGAACCTGCTGCGCGCGCACCTCACTCCTCCGTCCCGGTTATGGCCGCAGATCATGCCACTGTCGGCTCCGGACCAGCGGACCGTGGGGTAGGCTTGTCACTCCCGGCGGGTAACTTGCAGCTGATTGTCAGCGTTCCCCAGACAGGAAGCCCACCGTGGCGCGCCGGCCCCGCATCAGGTTCGCGGCGGTCAGACACCCGATCGGAAAGTCGAGAGCACCACCTCAACCATGGCAACACTGAGCAAATCAACCGTCCGCCGACGCCGCCGCTCGCGCTACAACGTCATCCCGCGCTGGATCACGCGAAAGCGGGCTGTGGTCTCGGTGATCGTCATGTTCGCGCTCGTGGTCGGCGCGGGTGTTGTCTACGGGGTGCGTCTCTCATTCGCTCTCGCCAAGACCTTCCACACCAACCCGATCAGCGCGGTGGTCGGCGCACTCGGAGGGGGAGGTGGCTCGGCGATCGACCAGGAACGCGAGCGATACCAGCGGATCAACATCGTGCTCTTCGGCTACGGCGGTGACGGACATGACGGCGCATTCCTCACCGATTCGATCATGGTGATATCGATCCTCCCGGTGCAGGGCCACGAGCCCCAGATTGCGGAGATCTCGATCCCACGCGACTGGTACGTGACCATCCCGCTCCGCAACGGCAAGTCGACGCAGCAGCGCATCAACTTCGCATACGCCGCGGGAATGCTCGGCGAAGGCCCGCAGCCCGCCAGCGCGGTGGACGCCGGCGCTGCAGTGGCCGATCCGCTGCTCACGCACCTTCTCGGCATCGGGATCGACTATTTCGTCGGCGTCGATTTCGACGCCTTCAAACAGGCGGTCGACGCCGTGGGCGGGATCACCATCGACGTGCCGGCGGGATTCACGGACAACCAGTACCCCGCCGGCGAGTGCGACGAGGGCAACTGCGCGTACGAGACCGTGCATTTCAACGCCGGCGTGCAGCATATGAATGGATCGACAGCGCTCATCTACGCCCGCTCGCGCCACGGCAATAACGGCCAGGGGTCGGACTTCGCGCGAAGCAGGCGCCAGCAGCAGATCATCGTGGCGCTCAAGGATCAGATCGAGAGCGTGGGAGGCTTCGGCAAGCTGCCGGACGTCATCAACGCCCTCGGTGACAACGTGCTCACCAATCTCACGATCGGCGACGCGGAATCGCTCTACGGGCTCGTCAACGACGTCGATCCGGCGACCATCGAGCACATCAGCATCGACGACACCAACTTCCTGTACGACTGCGGCTATCCGACGCACTGCGGCAGTTACTACCTCTATGCGGACGATCAGAGCTTCAAGTCCCTCTCGCACTACGTCGAGAACATTTTTCCGTCAATCGCGGCCCTGGACGACGCCGCGCACATCACGTTCGTCAATGGCAGTGGTCGGAACGACAGCGCGAGTGCTCGTTGGGCGTCCTTGATGAACATGGTCGGCTTCTCGACGTCAGTCGGCCTCAAAGTCCCGCAACAGGCAACCACCGAAGTGATCGACAACAGCGGCGGGACGGATGCGGCTGCCGCGCAGTGGCTTGCAACGTTCTTCGGTGTCAGCGTCACGACCGAACCGCCACCGACCGCCGCTGCGACAACGCCGCCGGCCACTCCGGCGGCCGCCGCGCCGGGCGGTGTCACCGTCATACTCGGCAGCGCCGAAGAGCAAGCGTTCCTCGGTGACCCGGGAGTCGGTGACTAGCTCCGCAGAAAGGTAGGCAAGAGTGGGACAGAGGATTGCCGTCCTGACGGGCGGCGGTGACGCGCCAGGCCTCAACGCCGCAATCCGTGCCATCGGCCGGCGCGCGCTCATGGCCGGTGACACGTTGTTTGGCGTCCGCAACGGATGGGCCGGGCTGATCGGTGAGGGCGACGTGATCCCTCTCGAGCGTTCGAGGCTCTCCGGCATCCTGCCGCTCGGCGGCACCATGCTCGGCAGCTCGCGTGTCAACCCGATGAAGCTCGACAAGGGTGTGGACCAGGTGCTGCACAACCTCGAGAAGTTCAATCTCGACGCGCTGGTGGCGATCGGCGGGGACGACACACTCAGTGTCGCCGCGCGCCTGGCCGAACAGCGCGCGCGTGTGGTCGGCGTGCCGAAGACCATGGACAACGATCTCAGCGTCACCGACTACTGCATCGGGTTCGACAGCGCCGTGAGCGTCGTCACCGAAGCGCTCGACCGCCTCCACACCACGGCCGCGTCGCATCACCGCGTCATGGTCTGCGAAGTGATGGGTCGCGACACCGGCTGGGTCGCGGTGATGGGTGGTCTTGCCGGCGGCGCCGACATGATCATCATTCCCGAGTTCAGCGTCACGCTCGACGATGTCGTTGCGCGTCTCGAGGTCCGCCGTCAGGGCGGGAGCGACTTCAGCATCATCGTTGTGGCAGAAGGCGTCGAGATGGACGGACTGCAGTCGAAGGATGAGGCGGAAGGTGCACGCGACGCATTCGGACACGTGCAACTGTCGCGACGAGGTGTCGGCGAGAGTCTCGGCCAGATCATCGAGGAACGCACCGGTCACGAGACGCGCGCGACGGTGCTCGGACACGTGCAGCGAGGCGGCTCGCCCACCGCGTACGACCGCATCTGGGCGACGCGAGTCGGCGCCAAGGCGTACGACCTCGTTGTCGAGGGACTCTTCGGAATGATGCCTGTTGTCGTGAATGGAACGGTCGACGTCGCGAGCATCGCGGACGTCGTCGCCGAGCAGCGACGGGTGCCCCGCGAGCTGTACGAGCTCGCGCAGGTGTTTTACTAGCGGGACATCACCGGCACGGTGCTCAGCGGCGACCAGCTCGGCGGTGAGGTGGCGTCGAAGTCGAGGTTTGTCGTGACCTGCAGTGGCGGAGCCGGCGCGGCGCCGAGCGCTCCGGCGATCCACCAGAGCTCGAAATGTCCCGTGACGTCCGCAGTGTTGTAGTAGACGAGTCCCGTGCCGTCCGGCGCCCATTCCGGGTCTGCGCACAAGCAGTTGTTGACGAGCGTCACCGGCGGCCCCAACTTGCCCGCGGTCAACGTTGCGACCTCGAGGCGCGTGCTCTGCAGTCCTGTCCCGCCGATGCAGATCATCGCGATCTTCGTGCCGTCAGGAGATGGTGCCGGCTGACCGCAATCCTCCGCCGGTGTGGTGAGCAGGTTGGGCTTGCCCTGCGGCTTGGTCTGGATGGCGATCTGGGAGTACGCATTGCCACTGCCGATTGCGAATTTCGAGTAGATGACCGCGCCGTTCGCCATCGGTGAGGGATCGACATCGCCACCGGTGAAGGGATTGGAGTCGCTGATCTGCGTGGCGGCGAGCTTCCCGCCGAGCGTCCCGGACCATACCGAGAAGTCCACCGCGTAGGTGGCCGAGTCCTTCGGCTGGTCATAGCTGAAATAGATCGTGTTCGTGCCGGGGACCATGTGCGGATAGAACATCCAGTGGTTGAGAAAGACCTCGTTGAGATGCGGATTGGCGTTGTTGCTGAGCTGCTGGAGGATCTGGCCCTGGCCGTTGAGCAGGTAGAGGTCGGAGTACTCGGCCGCGCGAAGCACCGCAATGATGTCCTGCGAATTCGGCACGTACGCGGGTTGCATCCAGAGCCCCTTCGACGTCGAAAGATGGAGGTCCGTGAAGAAGCCATCGCTGAGGCGGTAGATGTCTCCGTTCTGCGCGAGATACAACGTCCCGGGCAGCACGATCTTTGGTCGTGTCGCTGTAGGGAATGAACACGCTCGCCTCGGTCGGGATCGTGCGTTTCTTCGACGCGATGAAACGGTTGACGCCGAAGCCGAACCCGGCCATGAGCGCGAGGACCAGGATGACCGTGAGTGCCCGTCTCATGCCGTCCCCGTCAAACCGCAGGGAAGTACAGATGCGTCTCTGGGAGGATGAGATTCCAGTTCGGTAGCAGCACGTCCTCGTTATCGAGCTCACCGGTGGACGTATACGGGGACGCGAGAATCACCTGCTTCACGTTCTGCAACTGGATATTGCTGGCAATCGGCAGGAGCGACGCGATCTCGCTGATGGTCATGTCGGTCGAGAAGTCATTGCCCATCGCGGTCGCGATGTCGGGAAGGTTCGCGATACCGAGCAGTTTCGCCTTGGCGCGCAACGCGAGGAGGACCTGCTGCTGACGTTGGGACCGGCCGAAGTCGCTCCGCAGATCACCGTGCCGCGAGCGCACGTACATGAGCGCCTGCATCCCGTCCATGTGTTGCGGTCCGGGCAGCACGGCCACGCGCTCATACGCGTACGGGTCCTTGCCGGACAGGTCGGCGGGATAGAAGTCGTCCATCACCGGGTTCGTCGCCACCACGTCGATGCCGCCCACCTGGTTGATCAGGTTCACGAGGCCGAGCAGACCGATCCACGCGTAATGGTCGATGTGGATGTCGAAGTCGGCCTCGACAGTCGCCACCGCGGCGCTGGCACCACCGTGCTCGTACGCTGCATCGATCTTCGCGCTCCCACCGGTCGAGAGCGGCACCCACATGTCACGCGGGATCGACTCCATAACGACCTGCTTGGTCGTCGGGTTGACGCGCGCCAGGATCATCGATTGGGTCAGGACCGTGCCGCCGAACTTGGCGTCGTTGTCCGAGCCCAGCAGGAGGACAGTGAAGGGCGCTCCGGGCGGCGGTGGCACGGACTGCGCTGTGGCGGTGGCGGATGGTGACGCGCCCAACGAGGCGATTGCGGAAGCGGTCGCGGTGGGCAGGTTTCGATCGATGGCATGCCCCGTGTCCTGAAACGCGGTGACGATCGCCGGCATGAAGTACGCCAATGCGCCGATCGCGCCGGACAGCACGAAGCCGAACGCAATCAGGAACCCGAGAACGATGCGAGTACGCCGAACGTGATGGCGCCGCACCGAGGCGCGTTGTCGTCTCACCTGTGGCTTTATAACGAACTCGGCTGACGACAGGGTTACGGTGGATGGTTCCGATCGGACCGCCGGTAGACTGCGAGCGATGCCCGACGGAGCGCTTGCCGAACGCCTGATGGCCGGTGACACGCGCGCCCTCGCACGGGCCATCCGCATGGTCGAGGATCGCGATCCGGGCATCGCCGACCTCCTCCGGCAGATCCGTGGGCGCGCCGGTCTCGCACGGGTGGTCGGGGTCACCGGGCCGCCCGGGAGTGGCAAGAGCACCCTGTGTGACCAGGTCATCGAACGCTGGAGGGCGGCAGGGCATCAGGTGGGAGTCATCGCGGTGGACCCCTCGAGCCCGTTCACCGGCGGCGCGATTCTCGGGGACCGCGTGCGGATGGTCCGCCACACGCTCGATCCGGGCGTCTTCATCCGGAGCATGGCCGCGAGGGGCCATCTCGGCGGGCTCGCGGCAGCGGCGCGTGAGTCGATCCGTCTCCTCGATGCGGCAGGGCGCGACCGGTGCCTCCTCGAGACCGTCGGGGTGGGCCAGTCCGAACTGGAGGTCATGGAGACGGCCGACACCACAGTCGTGGTCACCACGCCTTCCACCGGAGACGCCGTGCAGATCATCAAGGCCGGCATCCTCGAGATCGCTGACATCTTCGTGGTGAACAAGGCCGATCTCCCCGGGGCGTCGAAGGTGGTTCGAGATCTGAAGGAGTTGGTCCGCCACGGCGCGCTCCGCACCGCATGGGCGCCGCCAGTCCTCACGACCATCGCCGAGACCGGCGAGGGCGTGGACGAGCTCGTAGCGGCCATCGAACAGCACGGCGATGTGATCAGCGTCTCGGGCGAACTCGAGCGCCGCCGGATCGCGCGCCTTCGGGCCGAGGTCGAGGCGATCGTGGTCGAACGCTCTGCCGAGAGGGCGCGTCAGGCGCTCCATGAGGGCACAATGAGTCGAGAGCTCGAAGGCGATCTGAGCCGGGTGGACCCGTACGCTCTGGCCGAACGCATCCTCAACGGGCACAGCAAGGAATCAGCCGAGCAATGACCCAGACGATCGACCGGGCGGCAGTGCCTCCCGGTCGCCCCGACAAGCCGAAGCAGCGCGAAGCGCCCCCCATTCCTCCGGACACGCTCGGTGGTCTGCCGCTCGCGACCTGGTACGGACCGGAGACCTCCCCGATCGACGTGGAGCGCGACCTGGGTGAGCCGGGATCCTTCCCCTATACGCGCGGCATCCACCGGACCATGTATCGCGACAAGGTCTGGACGATGCGCCAGTTCGCCGGCTTCGGCAGCGCACGAGACACCAACGAGCGCTACCGGTTCCTGCTCGACCAGGGCCAGACAGGCCTCTCGGTCGCGTTCGATATGCCGACACTCATGGGCCACGACTCGGATTCGCCGCATTCGCTCGGCGAGGTGGGTCGCTGCGGGGTCGCCGTCAACTCCGTGGAGGACATGCTCACGCTGTTCAGCGGCATCGACATCGGCGCCGTGACGACGTCGATGACGATCAACTCACCGGCGCCAATTCTCTTCGCGATGTATCTCGCGGCAGCGGATGAGCAACGCATTCCCTATACCAAGCTCGGCGGCACGCTGCAGAACGACATCCTCAAGGAGTACATCGCTCAGAAGGAGTTCATCTTCCCGATCCGGCAGTCGATGCGACTTGTCACCGATGTCGTCGAGTTCTGCACTCGCAACGTCCCGAGCTGGAATCCGATCTCCATCAGCGGGTACCACATCCGCGAGGCCGGCAGCACCGCCGCGCAGGAGCTTGCCTTCACGCTCGCCGACGGATTCGCATACGTCGAGGCCGGAATCGAACGCGGCCTCGACGTGGACGAGTTCGCCCCGCGTCTGTCGTTCTTCTTCAATGCGCACATCGATTTCTTCGAGGAGATCGCGAAGTACCGCGCGGCCCGCCGTATCTGGGCACGCCACATGCGCGAGCACTACGGCGCAAAGGACGAGCGCTCGCTCAAGCTTCGCTTCCACACGCAGACAGCCGGGTGCTCGCTCACCGCGCAGCAGATCGAGAACAACGTCGCGCGGACCGCGTTCGAAGCCCTGGCCGCAGTCCTCGGCGGGACCAACTCGCTGCACACGAACTCAATGGACGAGGTGCTGGCGCTCCCCACCGAGAAAGCCGCGCAGATCGCGCTGCGCACACAGCAGATCCTGGCCTACGAGACGGGCGTGCCCTCTGTCGTCGACCCGCTTGCCGGCTCGTGGTTCATCGAGGATCTCACCGACCGCATGGAACAAGCGGCCGAGGACTATTTCGCCGCGATCGCCGAGCGCGGCGGCATGCTCGACGCGGTGGCCGAGGGGTTCCCGCAGCGCGAGATCGCCGACGCGGCGTTCCGTTATCAGAGCCAGCTCGAGACTGGAGAAAGAGTCATTGTTGGCGTCAACGTGTTCGAGCAGAGCGTCAACTCGCTGCAACCGCCGACTCTCGTGATCGACCCCGACGTCGAGGTCGAACAGGCCGCGCGTCTCAAGCAGTTGCGCGAGCGCCGCGATAACACGAGTGTCGCCACGCGACTCGATGCCCTCCAGGAGGTTGCTCGCGGCACCGACAACCTGATGCCGGCGATCATCGACTGCGTGCGTGCCCGCGCCACCGAGGGCGAAATCGTCGAGGCGTTGCGCACCGTCTTCGGCACGTACCGCGAAACGCCCGTCTTTTGACCGTTTCTTAACCCCTCCATAAGAGGGAGGTGGCTAGGCTCAAACGACATCGTGGGAGCCAAGCACATCCTGGTGGTCGAGGACGAGGAGGTCATCCGAGAGACCCTCCGCTTCAACCTCGTTCGCGAGGGATACCAGGTCAGCCAGGCCGCGAACGGCATCGAGGCGCTGGAGAAAGCGCGCGACCTTCGCCCCGACCTGATCATTCTCGACCTGATGCTTCCCGAGCTCGGCGGCCTCGAGGTCTGTCGCATCCTCCGCCAGGAGACCACGACGCCCGTGCTTGTTTTGAGCGCCCGCGACAGCGAGCTGGACAAGATCGTCGGCCTCCGCGTCGGCGCGGACGACTACATGACCAAACCGTTCTCGCTCGCCGAGCTCACGGCCCGCGTGATGGCGCTCCTTCGCCGGGCGCAGCCACCCGTCGAGGAGCGCGGCGTCGTCGAGGTCGAGGAGTTCGGCGACTTTCGTTTCGATCGCGGGGCGCGGTCCGTGCGCATCGGCAACGAGGCGCTGCGCCTCTCACCGAAAGAGTTCGATCTTCTTTCGTTCCTGCTCGCCAACCCGGGTCGCGTGCACTCCCGCGAACAGCTGATCCGGCGCGTGTGGGGGCCGAAATTCTTTGGCGAGCGCAAGACGGTCGACGTCCACGTGCGCTGGCTTCGCGAGAAATTCGAACCGTTCGAGGCACTGCCGTTCCGGATCACGACGGTCTACGGAGTCGGATACCGGCTCGATCGCATTCAAGGGCAGCGCGAACCCGCGACGTCGGACGTCGCGGTCGCCGGGCGCCAATGACGGCCGAGGAGTAACCCCTGCCTATACTTGCCGCTCCCGCCCGAGTCCGGACCAGGGAGATGGTCGCCGTAGAATCGCCGCTCGCCGTCATCGACATCGGGTCCAACTCGGCCCGAATCGCAGTGCTGCGGCTCGATGATTCCGGTCAACTCGACATCATCGCCGATGCTCGGACGTCCCTCCAGCTTGCGCGTCGAATCGACTCGCGCGGCCGGATTGAGGCAAGCGCCGTCACCGAGGCCATCGCCGCGGTGCGGGATTTCCGAGCCGTCGCAGCGGCTTCGGGGGCGCACCGTACTGTTGCCGTCGCGACCGCGGCGATGCGCACCGCCACCAACCGCGACAGCGTGCTGGCACGGCTGGAGGCCGACACCGGACTGGCAATCAAAGTCATCGACGGCGAGGAGGAGGCGCGCTATGCGTTTCTGGGAGCCGTCCACGGGCTGCCGATCGACACCGGATACCTCGTCGATGTCGGCGGCGGGAGCTTCGAGCTCGCATATTTCGAACGGCGTCGAGCGTTGCGCTGGTGGACGTTCGAACTCGGAGCGCTCGTCACGACCGACCAGTTCCTGCGGAGCGATCCGCCGCGCGCTTCGGAGATTGCCGACCTGCGCAACCACGTGATCCAGACACTCCACGACGCAGGTGTTCCGCCGCTTCCGGAGGACGGCGGCATGGTCGGCACCGGGGGCACCGTGCGGAACCTCGCCAAGATTCACATGCGCTCGGTGGTCCACCCCATCGCGCGTGTGGACGGATATGTTCTGCAACGGCGCGAGGTGCGCGATGTCACGTCGCGGCTCAGCACGCGAAGTCGCTCCTCACTGCGGACGGTGCCGGGCCTCTCCACCGACCGCGCGGACTCGATCGTGGGCGGCGCGCTTGTGGTGATGGCTGCCATGGACGCGCTCGGGGCGAAGAGCCTGATGGTCTCGGGCCACGGGCTACGAGAAGGCATCGCTCTCGCCGAGCTGAATCTCCCGCTGCCCGAGGTGCACGCGGTCCGGCGCGGCTCGGTGACCGCGCTCGCGTCCCGGTTCTCCACGTGGGATGCGCGCCGTGCCGCTCGCCGCATCGAGATGACTCGCGCCATCCTCGGCGTCTCCGATCCCACGATGCCTGCCGAGATGCGCGAGGTGCTGGACCACGCAACCACATTGCTGGACGTCGGGCAGAGCATCAACTACTACGACCGCTGGAGCCACGCTGCCGGCGTCACCGCCTCGGCCGACCTCCAGGGCTTCACGCATCGCGAGGTGGCGCTCATCGCCACCACGCTTGCCCGGCTCGGCAAGGCGCGCAGCAACCTGCCGCGATACGCCCGGCTCTGCACGCGGGACGACATCAAGCGCATCGACCGGCTCGCCGTCGTCCTCGAACTCGCCGACGAGCTCGAGCGGCGTGTCAATGGAGGCGGCCCGCCGACCTTCCGCTTTGACGAGCGCCGCAACCGGGTGGTGGTCTCGACCGGTCTTCCCTATACCTGGGAACCGGAGGACCTGTCCCGCCGGTTCCGCACCCGCCTCGGGCGAACGCTCAGCCTGCGTCCAGCAGAGACTGTTGGTGAACGAGCGAAGACCGGGGAAGCGCTAAACGGTCGATCGACTGGTAGAGGTCCTCGACGAGGGTGATCAGGATCGGCGGCGCGTCGCAGGCGAACATCAGCGCCTCGATCGTGGCGACTTGCCGGCGCAATCCTTCAACCGGGTCTCCCCGGTTCCAGGGCGCCGATGCGATGGGCTGCACGGCTTCGAGTATGCGATGACCCCGGGTCGCAAAGCGATTGTGAAATCGCTATGGTGCGGGGCGCATGTGATGGTGGCCCTCGGGGGACACTAGAGTCCTCTGAAGATGAGCGAGCCATTGCTGCACCCCAGCCACCTGTCCCTCAGCGACGAGCTGACCCATCTGCGACGCATCGTCGCCGACATGGGCGAGCTCGTCGACGCCGCCATCACGCAGGCGACGAGCGGCCTCGCCGAACGCGACGTGAGCCTCTGCGCGCGGGTCATCGCCGACGACGCGCTGGTGAACGACCGCCAGCGCGAGCTGCGTGAGCTGTCGTTCTCGCTCATCGTCCGCCAGAGCCCGGAGGCACGCGAACTGCGCGAGATCATCGGGCTACTGAACATGTCGTCCGAGCTGGAGCGCATGGGCGACCACTGCGTCAGCATCGCGAAGCTCGCGCGCAACCTCGCCGACCTTCCGGCGCTGGAGACCTACGTCGACGTCCCCAAGATGGCCGCGTACTGCAGCGACCAGGTTCGGGGGATTCTCGCGGCAATGGTCTCGCGTGATGTCATTCAGGCGCGGCGCATCGCCGCCGGAGACGACCGCGTCGACCGTATCTATCACCGGCTGTTCGACGATCTCATCCAGATGATGACCGAGGACAACACGACGGTCTTCCGGGCCACCAACCTGGTGTTCATCGCGCACCACCTCGAGCGCATCGCCGACCGGGTCACCAACATCGCTGAAGACCTCGTCTTCCTCGACTCCGGCGCAATCGAGGAACTCGGCTGATGGCGATGTCAGAGCCTGCCGAGGTGCCCGAAGACGCACCGCCTCGCCACCCGGCCAAGGGCCGGGAGCACGCCGTCGCGCTCGGCGACCGGCATCGGTACATCAATCGCCACCTCAGCTGGCTCGATTTCGACACGCGGGTCCTCGAGCTCGCCGAGGATGCGTCGCGCGTGCTTCTCGAACGGGCGAAATTCCTTGCCATCTCGAGCAGCAACCTCGACGAGTTCTTCCAGGTCCGCGTTGGCGGCCTGATCGAGCAGCGCAGGGCCGGTGTTGCCGCGCTGAGCCCCGACGGCATGACCGTGGAGGAGCAGCTCTCCGAGATCCAGCGTCGCGCGATCGACCTCACGGCGCGTCAGATGCGCGCGTTCCAGGCCATCGTCGAAAGCCTCGGCGAGGTGGGCCTTCGGTTCTCCAACTACGCATCGCTCGACCGCGGGGATCGCCAGCACGTCGATGGCGTGTTCGAGGAGCGTGTCTTCCCGGTCCTCACCCCCCTGGCGGTCGACCCGGCGCACCCATTCCCATACATCAGCGATCTCTCGCTCAACCTCGCGGTGGTCGTGGGCGCGCCCCGAGGCAGCGAGCAACGGATCGCGCGCGTCAAAGTCCCACCCCTTTTGCCGCGATTCGTCGTGATGCCTGACGGTGAGCGCTTCGTCCCCATCGAGCAGGTGATCGCGGCCCATCTCGATCGGCTCTTCCCCGGCATGCGGGTGGTCGGGCAGTACCCGTTCCGGGTCACGCGCAACGCGGACCCGGCCCTCGAGGAAGAGGAGGCGGAGGACCTGCGGACGGCTGTCCAGGAATACCTGCGCCGGCGGCGGCGCTCGCCACAGGTGGTGCGGCTCGAGATCGACGACAGCATGACGGAGGAGGTCAAGGAGCTCCTCATGCGCGAGCTCGAGCTCTCTGGCGAGGATGTCTACACAGTCGCCGGCCCGCTCGATCTGAGCGGCCTCTGGGGCCTCTACGAGCTGAGCCGGCCGGATCTCAAGGAGCGTCTTCCCGCCCCGGTCATTCCGCCGGCGCTCGCCAAGCCGTCCGGCGACGACGGCGAGGTGGACATCTTCCGGGCGATCGACGAAGGCGACATCCTCGTCCAGCACCCGTACGAGTCCTTCGCCAGCAGCGTGGAGGCGTTCGTCGACCAGGCAGTCAGCGATCCCGACGTCCTCGCCATCAAGCAAACGCTGTACCGAACCTCGGGTCCGGACAGCCCGATCGTCCGCTCGCTCATCCGCGCGGCGGAGTCGGGCAAGCAGGTGGTGGCGCTTGTCGAGTTGACGGCGCGGTTCGACGAGGAGGCGAACATCACGTGGGCCGCGGAGCTCGAGAAGGCCGGCGTCCATGTGGTCTACGGCGTCGTCGGTCTCAAAACGCATGCCAAGGCGACCCTCGTCGTGCGCCGCACGGGAAGCGGTATCCGGCGCTACTGCCATATGGGCACGGGCAACTACAACTCCAAGACGGCGCGACTCTACGAGGACATCGGGCTCCTGTCCTCGGACCCGGAGCTTGGTGAAGACCTCACCGACCTCTTCAACTACCTCACCGGCTACAGCCGCCAGCGTCAGTACCGGCGCCTGCTCGTCGCCCCCGTAACGCTTCGCAGCGGCATCGTGGAGTTGATCCGCACGCAGACGCACAGCGACGGCCGGATCATCATCAAGTGCAACCACCTGATCGATCCCGAGGTCATCGAGGCGCTCTACGCGGCGTCATGCGCCGGCGCGCGCATCGACCTCATCGTCCGCAGCTCGTGCGGCGTTCGTCCCGGAATCGCCGGCATGTCCGAGAACATCTGGGTGCGGTCTCTCGTCGGTCGCTACCTCGAGCACTCGCGCATCTATCACTTCGGCGAGGACCGCTGGTACATCGGCTCGGCGGACCTGATGGGACGCAATCTCGACGGCCGAATCGAGACCGTCGTGCCGGTGATCGATCCCCGGCTGCAGGCACGGCTCGGCGAGATCGTTGACGTGCTGCTCGCGGACGATGTGCTCGCGTCTGAGCTGCAGGCCGATGGAAGCTGGCGCAAGGTGCCCACGGTGCGCGGGCTCGACGCCCAGGAGGAGCTGCACAAGCTCGCGGTCGAGCGCGCCGGCAGGTGACCGAACCCGGTCAGCACGAGTCCGAACGCGGACTTCGCCTCGAGATCCCGATCACCTTCGCGCCGGTGTCACTCGACGACATCGGCAGCTACGGCGCTGCGATCGCCGAGCCCGTTCGCAAGCACCGGACCACGCACTGGGATACCGCCGATCTGCGTCTCGCGCGCTGGGGTGTTGCACTCGAGTACTCCGCGGACTCCGGGTGGATCCTGCGACTGCCGGGAACGAGCGAGGGGATGGCCGCGCCGGACGGCGCCGAACTCCATTTCGATGGTGGCGCGGAACGTCCTCCGGACCACGCGCTCGACCTCGTGCGTGCCTACGCCCGGCACGAGCCCGTCGAACTCGTCGCGCGTCTCGTGACGGCGACCGAGCAGACGTCGTTGCTCGACGCTGACGGCGCGGTCCTCGCGCGCCTGGTGGACGACACCGTCTCCGTCTTCTCGGGGCCGCGGATCACGCAGCGCTTTCGCGAGATCGCCATCTTCAGCGAGAGCGGTGCCCTGCTCGACCACATCGCGACGCGATTCGAGGCCGCCGGGGCGCAGCACGCGCGTCCGCGTGCACTCGTTGCGCGCGCGCTCGGGCTCGGAGGAACACCACCGCCGGAGATCGGCTCGGTCACGCTCGGCGGCGCTGCGACTGCGGGGGATGTCGTGCGACGGGCGCTCAGCTCGTCCGTCGTCCGCCTGCTCCGCCACGACCCCGGTGTTCGCCTCGGCGTCGACGCCGAGGACGTGCACCAGGCCCGGGTCGCCACTCGCCGCCTGCGCAGCGACCTGCGCACCTTCCGGCCACTGCTCGACGAGGCCTGGGCTGAAGCGCTGCGTGACGATCTGCGCTGGCTCGGTGGCGAACTTGGAAGGGTCCGGGACGCCGAAGTGCTCCGAGACCGGCTGCGGACTGCCGCCACCACGCTGCCGGCGCCCGATCGCAAAGCGGCTTCGGCGATCGTCGCGCCACTGGTCGCGCAGGTTCGCGCGGCCCGCCACCATCTCCTGCTTGCCATCGACAGCGACCACTACATCGACGTGATCGATCACCTCGTGGCCGCGACGCGAGCACCGGTCCTCACCGAGATGGCGGCCGAGCCGGCGCGTGACGTCCTGCCGGGTCTCGTGCGCAAACCCTGGCGTTCGCTCAAGTCGGGTGCGCTCGGCGCTCGCGGCGAGGTGCCGGACGAGCAGCTCCACGACCTGCGGATTCGAGCAAAGCGTTGCCGGTACGCGGCCGAGGCTGCCGCTGCGGCGACCGGAAGGAACGCCGCGAGGTTTGCCCGGGAGGTCGCCGGGCTCCAGGAAGTCCTTGGAGAGCTGCACGATGCCGTGGTGGCCGAGGCATGGCTGCGAGAGCGTTCCGCGGCACCTCGCGTTCATGAGACGGCGCTTTTCGCAGCGGGTGAGCTCGTCGCGCTCCAGCGGGATGCGGCCGAACGTGCGCGGCTGGGGTGGCCTGCAGCGTGGAAGCGCGTCGAGGAGCGGTGGGCCGGTGCCTGGCGCTGATTTCACGAGCTACCTCGTGCGCCACGCCAAGGCGGGGTCACGCGAGCGCTGGACCGCCCCCGATCGCGACAGGCCACTGAGCCCACCGGGACGGCTGCAGGCCACAGCGCTCGTCGGCGCGCTCCGTGCCAATACGCGCAGCATCAAGTCGAGCCCGTACCTCCGCTGCATGGAGACGGTCGTCCCGCTCGCCGACGCCCTGGGGATTGCGGTGGAACCCGACGATCGCCTCGCCGAGGGCTATGACCCAGGATGGGCGATGGCCGAGCTGGCGGCGGTCCCGGGCTCAGTCCTGTGCACGCACGGGGACATCGTCGGGTCGATCGTGCTGAGCCTCGCCGAGCGCCCACGTGCCGATGATCGGCGGACCGCAGTGGGGCAAGGCCGGAACCTGGGCCTTCGACATCCGCGACGGGCAGATCGTCGGCGGTCTCTACCTGCCGCCGCCCGGCTGAGGCTCCCAGGCGATCCCATCGCGGTCGCCGGCCACGCGCAGCAGGACCGCTGCCCAGGTTCGGAACGGTCGCCAGGACTCAGCGATCGTCGCGAGTTCGGCAGCCATCGGCCGTGTGCTCGAGCCCGTAGTAGTGGCGGACGAAGGACGGGAGCCGAGGCTCTCCGAACGTCAGGATGTCGGTCGCTCCGGTCGATCGCAGCAGGATCAGCGTGCCGTACATCGGGCCGATCCCCGGGAGCTCCACCAGACTGGCCATCGCCGCCTCCGGCGCCATTTCGAGCAGACGGCTGGGTTCGAGCAGGCCTTCCAGCGCCGCCCGTGCGATCGCGTGCAGACGGTCGATGCGCTGCGGCTCCAGGCCTGGGAACGAGTCGACCGCGAGCAATTCCGCGGGTGTCGGGAACGCCTCGACGTCGCCGCTCGGCAGCGAGAACGTCTGCCCATACGTCTGCGAAAGACGGCGGCGCACGGCTGTGGCCTGGGTCCGGTGCCGTCGCTGGCTGAGGATCGACCAGGCGGCGGCTTCGTACGGCGAGTGGAACAGCACCGGACGGAGCCCGGGAAACTCGCGCTGCAGCCTCCCGATCACCGGGTCGCGCTGACCGACCTCCGCCCACGCCGTCCCGGAGTGATCCAGCGAGAGCACGCGGCACACCTGGTGCAGGACCTGCTCGGCATCCGCCTCACCGAAGACCTGGCAGTGAACGAGCGCCGTCGCCATCCTGGGTGAGAAAGGCCGCGGCGTGATGGACGAGGTCGTCCGCGACGAACGCGAGCGACATGCTCTCGCCGTCGGGCTTTGGCCGCCCCGTGTTGGGACCGAAGCCGAAGCTCGCGGCAGCCGCGAGTGAGAAGGCGCCATCGGGCGTGATCGTCAGCTCGGGAGCCACCCGCCGCCCCTACTGGCGGAGGCGGACGATCAGGTTGATGACGACGGTCAGGACAACGCTGATCACGATGCAGAACGCAACCGGGAAGAAGAACGAGAAGCTCCCGTTGCTCACGGAGATGCTCCCGGGCAGTTGAGTCACCCCGATGCGCGTGAGCACGAGGAGCACGCCGCCGATCACCACGATGACCGCGCCGACGATCAGAAGCAGCTTCCCAACGTCACCGAGTGCCATAACGACACTCTAAGGTAGAGTCCGCGAAACGCATCCACTTCAAGCAGGTCCGGAGAGGCCGGCAAGGGATCGCGGCGCCGCTGCGCGGCCGCCCTTGCCCGAACCCGCCCGGGCTGGAGGCCAGGCGTCATGACGGCAACGACTGCGCGAAACCGGATGCTCGGCCACGTCATCAGCGCCGAGCAGTTCGATCGCGAGCTGCTTGACCATCTGTTCCTCCGAGCTGCCGCGCTTGCCGATGTGCGCGACGACCGTCTGGCCCATCGGGTCATGGCGACCCTCTTTTACGAGCCCAGCACCCGGACCCGTCTGAGCTTCGAATCGGCGATGCTCCGGCTGGGCGGCTCCGTCATCGGAACCGAGGCCGCGCGCACATTCTCCAGCGCCATCAAGGGTGAGACGCTCGAGGACACGGTCCGCATGGTCTCGACCTACGCGGACCTCATCGTGCTGCGCCATGACGAGGCCGGCGCAGCGGCTCGAGCGGCGAGCGTGGCTTCGGTGCCGGTGGTCAACGCCGGCGATGGACCGGGAGAGCACCCCACCCAGGCCTTGCTCGACCTGTACACGATCGAGCGCGAGCTCGGTCACATCGACGGGGTGCGCGTCGCCTTCTGCGGCGACCTCCGCTTCGGCCGGACCGCGCGATCTCTCGCGCTAGCTGCTCGCGCTCTACCCGGACGTGCGCCTCGTGTTCGTGGCACCGCCCGGTGATCCAGGTGGGCGGCGACATCCTCGCCCGGCTCGAGGCTCGCGGGGTCGCATGCACGCTTGCCGAGCAACTCACCGACGTGCTCGATGACGTCGACGTCGTGTACCAGACGCGGGTGCAGAAGGAGCGCTTCACCGACCCGCTCGAGTACGAGCAGGCGAGGACGGCGATCCGTATCGACGGCGCGATCATGCGCCAGCTTCCTGCGAAAGCGATCGTGATGCATCCCCTGCCCCGGGTCGACGAGATCGCACCTGAGGTGGACGCCGACCCGCGCGCCGCGTACTTTCGCCAGGCCGCGAATGGCGTCGCCATCAGGATGGCGCTTCTCGAGATGCTGCTCGGATGAGGCCGGTGGCATGACGGGACTCGCCGAGCCGCTCGACGACAGCCCGCACCTGCTCGATGCCGGCGCGATGCAGCGGATCACGGTCCGCCTCGCGCACGAGATCGCCGAGCGACATCCGCAGACTGGAAGGCGTGGTGCTGGTCGGGATCCCGACGCGCGGCGTGCCGCTCGCTCGTGCTGTCGCGCACCAGCTCGCGAGCCTCGGCCACGCGCCGCCGCCGGTCGCCACACTCGACCCGAGCGCGCACCGCGATGACCGTCCGCGCCCGGCGCTCCCGCATCCGGCGCTGTACGACGTCGACGGCGGTCCGGCGCCGCGCATCGACGGGTCCGTGGTGATCGTCGTCGATGACGTGCTCTTCACCGGCAGGACCATTCGCGCGGCGCTCGACGCGCTGGTCGACTGCGGCAGGCCGGCTGTCGTCGAGGTGCTCGCGCTGATCGACCGCGGGCATCGCGAGCTGCCGCTGCGAGCCACGTACGTCGGCAAGAATGTCCCGACCGCCAGTGGCGATCGCGTCTTCGTGCGCCTGCGCGAGGTGGACGGGGTCGACGGCGCGTGGCTGCGCCGGAGCGCACAGCCATGAACGCGATCCTTCGCGGTGTGCGGGTCATCGACCCACTCGGCCGGCTGGACGCGCCTGGGCAGGACGTGTGGCTGGACGGCGGCAAGATCCTCGCGATCTATCACCACATCGACGCAGCGGGCGTTCCGGTCGTCGATCTCACGCCCGCTGATGGCGCCGACCCGTGCGTGCTCTGTCCCGGGTTCATCGACCTGCACGCGCACTTGCGCCAGCCCGGCGACGACGAGGCGGAGACGCTGGAAAGTGGAGCGCGCGCTGCAGCTGCGGGCGGATTCACGTGCGTCGTTGCGATGGCGAACACCGACGCCACCAATCGACAGCCCGGAGCGGGTGGCGGAAGCGCGGCTCGCGGCAAGCAATCTCCCGGTGTCGATTCTTCAGGTCGCGGCCCTCACCCAAGGGCTCGACGGCCGCGAACTGGTCGACATACGCAAGTGTCTCGAAGCGGGCGCGATCGCGCTCGGCGATGACGGACGCAACGGCGTGTCGCCGCGGCAGCTTGCGATCGCGCTCGCGGAGACTGCGCATCTCTCGCGCGCGGTGTTCGTGCATCCCGAGGACGAGGAGATGATCGCGCAGGCCAACGCGACGCAGGGTCCGGTGACGCGCAGTCCGATCCGTCCCGCCGAAACCGAGACGCGCGCGGTGAATCTCGCGGTTCGCGCGCTGGCGCACGCGCGCTCCGGACATCTGCACCTGCAGCATCTGTCGTCGGAAGGATCCGTGGCATCGCTCCGGCGCGCGCGCCACCAGGGCCTCGCCGTGAGCGCGGAAGTCACGCCGCATCACCTCTCGATGTGGCTGCCGATGGCAGAGGAACCAGTGCCACAGTCGTTGCGCAAAGTCAATCCCCCGTTGCGTGCCGAAGCGGACCGGAATGCGCTCATCCAGGCGCTGCGCGAAGGAGTCATCGAAGCTGTGGCTACCGACCACGCGCCACATCGGGCCGCCGAGAAGTTACTGGCGTACGACGACGCCGCGCCGGGCATGGTCGGACTTGAAACCGCGCTCGCAACCTGCATCACCATTGGCGGGATGGGCGGGGAGTGGCTGGCGACACTCGTCGAGCGCCTCACCGTTGGTCCGCATCGGATTCTCGGCCCCAACTCAGGTGTTCCGGAGCCACGCCTGCGCATCGGCGAATCGGCAACATGCACGTTGTTCGACCCGAACGCCGAGTGGACTGTCGACGAGAAGTCCGCTGCAATCGCGGTCGCGCAACACGCCGCTGCTCGGCGCGACGCTTGCGCGGCACAGTCCTGCTCACGCTCGCCGGCGGGCGTGTGATCTATCAAGACCCGGCAAGGGTGCAAGTCAACTCGGAGCGTGTCACCAATGTCTGATATTCGCGGGCGTCTTGCACTCGAATCCGGAGCGACGTACGAGGGCGTGCTCTTCGGCGCTCCGCTCGAGCACGCCCATAACGGCGAGGTGGTGTTCAACACCTGCATGAGCGGGTACCAGGAGGTCATCACCGACCCGTCCTACGCAGGTCAGGTCGTCGTGATGACGTATCCGCTCATCGGTAACTACGGCTGTCGCGACGACACCGCCGAATCGATCCGCGTCCAGTGCCGCGCGCTCGTGGTTCGCGAGCTCTCCGCCGATATCGGACATGCGCGCGGGGAGCGCACCCTCGAGGAGGAGTTGCGGCGCAACGGGATTCCCGGGTTGCGCGCAGTCGACACTCGCGCGCTGACGCGTCACCTTCGTGACCACGGCACCCTGCGCGGCGTCATCGCGGCGAGCTCCGAGATGTCTCCTGAGGACCAGGTTGCGCTGGCTCAATCGGCGCCGTTTGTCAGCGACGAGGACCTGGTCGGCATGGTCTCGATCGATGAGCCGTTCCGCGCATACACGGAGCCGCTCGATCCGACCCTGCACCGCGGGGTCGTGCTCTCCGGTAGCGAGCAGAATGGACGCGGCCTGCGCGTCGTCGTGCTCGACTATGGCGTCAAGCTGAACCAGGTTCGCGCGCTGTGCAGCCGTGGTGCCGAAGTCATCCTTGTCCGTCAGGACGCGCGCATCGAGGACGTGCTTCGCCACAAGCCCGACGGGATCGTGCTCTCCAACGGGCCCGGCGATCCCTCGCGACTCCCGCACGCCGTGCAGCTGTGTCGCGACCTGCTCGACCGCCGCGTGCCGTTGCTCGGTATCTGCCTCGGGCATCAGATCCTCGGCCAGGCGGCGGGAGCATCCACGTCGCGTCTTGGATTCGGACACCATGGCGGAAACCACCCAGTACGCGATACCGAGAACGGCTCTGTCTACGTGACCTCACAGAACCACGAGTTCCAAGTCGACGCAGCGTCTTTACCCGAGGACTCCGGTTGGTACGTCAGCGAGCGCAACCTCAACGATGGTTCGGTAGAAGGACTCCGACATCGTGAGCTCCCGGCGTTTTCTGTCCAGTACCACCCCGAAGGAGCTCCCGGTCCGCAAGATCGCGCGGGAGTGTTCGACGAGTTCCTGCGGATGTGCGGTGCGCGGCGAGCAGGGGGAGGGGATCCGCTTGCTCAGACAACGCTCCGCGGTTCGCCCTCGCGCAACGACTTAGCATCGCGCTCGGTCGAACCGCTACGCGAACTCGCCGTCGATGTGTCCCCCCTTCCCGTCCTGGCGAACGCGCGTGAACTCGTCGACTCCACCAGCGCGGTGGGTGCGCCCGCCGCCGCCTTGGTTGGCACCGCGGGAACGCGGGATCTCTCGGCGGAAGGGCTGGGACGGCCCAAATGTGTGGTCGTGATCGGGTCGGGGCCGGTGATCATCGGGCAGGCCGCCGAGTTCGACTACGCGGGGACGCAGGCGTGCCGGGCGTTGCGCGAAGAAGGGATTCGCGTTGTTCTCGTGAACAGCAACCCCGCGACGATCATGACGGACGACTCATCGGCCGACGCGGTGTACGTGGAGCCGTTGACGGTTGAGGTGCTCGAGCGGGTGATCATTGCGGAGCGGCCCGATGGATTGCTCGCGACACTTGGCGGGCAGACGGGGTTGAACCTGGCCGTAGCGCTTGATGATGCCGGGGTTCTCGAGCGGCACTCGGTGCGTGTGCTCGGGAACGGGACTCCACGCGATCAGGACGGCGGAGGATCGCGAGCGCTTCAAGGAATTGCTGACGGAAATTGGTGAGCCGACGCCGGAACTCGGCAACGGTCGCTTCGCTCGCGGAGGCGCGGGTCCTGCGTGAGCGAATGGGATTGCCGTTGGTGGTGCGACCTGCGTTCACGCTTGGCGGAACCGGTGGCGGCTTGTGCGACACCGAGGAGCAGTACACGGAGACGGTGCTCACGGGACTTGCCGCGTCACCGATCAGCCAGGTGCTCGTGGAGCGCTCGGTCGCGGGGTGGCGGGAGATCGAGTACGAGGTGATCCGCGATGCGGCGGGGACGTGCATCACGGTCTGCAACATGGAGAACCTCGACCCGATGGGCGTGCACACCGGCGACTCGATGGTGGTCGCGCCTGCCCAGACACTCACGGATCGCGAGCACCAGCAACTGCGAAGCGCAGCGCTGCGCATCATCAACGCGCTCGACATTCGAGGCGGATGCAACGTGCAGTTCGCGCTTGCGCCGGACTCACACGACTACTACGTCATCGAGGTCAACCCCCGCGTGTCGCGGTCTTCTGCGCTTGCCTCCAAGGCGACCGGATATCCGATCGCGCGGGTTGCGGCGAAGATCGCAGCCGGGCGCCGGCTCGACGAGATTCCGAATGCCGTCACGGGCAAGACGTGTGCTGCGTTCGAGCCCGCGCTCGACTACTGCGTGGTCAAGATCCCGCGCTGGCCGTTCGACAAGTTTCCCGAAGCCGACAGACGGCTCGGGACGCAGATGAAGTCGACGGGTGAGGTGATGGCGATCGAGCGCTCGTTCGAGGCGGCGTTCAGCAAGGCGCTGCGTTCGCTCGAGCAGCCGCAACCGGATCCCGCAGTGCTCCACGAACCGGTGCTCATCGATGTCGCCAATGACCGGCGCGCCGCGGCCCTCCTGGAGGCGCTGCGAGGCGGCGCGACGCCCGAGGAGTTGACGCGGCGCAGCGGTATCTCCGCATGGTTCTTGCGCCGGCTCGGCACCATCGTCGCGTGCGAGGAGCGACTGCGCTGGAACGGGCTTGACGACGACTCGCTTCGCGCCGCGAAACGTGCCGGGCTGACCGACGCGCGCATCGGAGGGCTCACCGGTATGGCGCCCGAGGCGGTCCACGACCGCAGGCGTGCGGCGGGGTTGCATCCGGTGTTCAAGTGCGTCGACACGTGTGCAGCGGAGTTCGAGGCGGCGACCCCGTACTACTACTCGACATACGAGACCGAGGATGAGGGACAGGCCGCAGCGGCGCCGGCGCCGAACACGGTCGTCGTGCTCGGTAGCGGCCCGATTCGCATCGGCCAGGGCATCGAATTCGACTACTGCAGCGTGCACGCGGCGATGGCGCTTCGCGCTCAGGGCGTTGACGCGGTGATGGTGAACAGCAACCCGGAGACGGTGAGCACCGACTTCGACTGCAGCACGAGGCTGTATTTCGAGCCGCTCGACGAGGAGGCTGTCACAGCGATCATCCACGAGGAGCAGGCGTCCGGCGTCGTCGTGCAGTTCGGTGGCCAGACGGCGATCAACCTTGCCGAGCCACTGGATCGCGCCGGCGTGAGGATCCTCGGCAGCAGCATCGCGAGCATCGACCTTGCTGAGGACCGCCGCGCGTTCGAGGGCTTGATGCGCTCGCTCTCCATCGCGCAGCCACAGGGGGCTGCGACGACGGACCTCGATGAAGCGCTGGCGATTGCCGATGAGATCGGCTTTCCGGTGCTGGTGCGACCCTCATACGTGCTCGGTGGACGCGCGATGGAGATCGTGCACAGCCGCAGCCAGCTGCAGCGATATCTCGAGGCCGCGATGGCAGCGCTGCCCGCCGAGGGTGGGCGTCGACGCGGCGCGGTGCTCATCGACCGCTACCTGTTCGGCACCGAGGTTGACGTCGACGCGATCAGTGATGGCGAGACCGTCGTCATTCCCGGGCTGATGGAGCACGTCGAGCGCGCCGGTGTCCACAGCGGCGACTCGATGGCGGCATATCCGGCGCGGTTCCTCGGCGATGACGTGCGCGGACTCATCGTCGACGCGACGATCCGCATCACGCGTGCCCTCGATGTTCGCGGTCTGTGCAACATTCAGTTCGCGGTGCACCGCGGCATTCCTCACGTGCTCGAGGTCAATCCGCGGGCGTCGCGGACGGTACCCTTCCTGAGCAAGGTGACGGGTGTTCCGATGGTGGAGCTGGCCACTCGCGTGATGCGCGGCGCCACGCTTGCTGAGCTCGGATGGACGACCGGACTCGTTGCGCCGCGCCCGCTGGTCGCCGTCAAGGCACCGGTGTTCTCGACGGTCAAGCTGATTGACGTCGACACTGCGCTCGGACCGGAGATGAAATCGACCGGCGAGGTTATGGGGATCGACACCGACCTCGGTGCAGCGCTCGAAAAAGCGTTCGTCGCAGCGTTGGGAGAGATGCCCACCAGCGGTGGCGCCCTGTGCAGCGTCGCTGACGTGGACAAGGCGGAGGCGCTGCCGATCATCGCCCAGCTCAGTTCGCTCGGCTTCACGATCTACGCCACCGGAGGCACTGCGACAGCCCTTGCCAGCGCAGGGATATCGGCCGTGTCGGTCGGCAAGATCGGGCACGGCCGGCCCAACGTCATCGACGTGATCGAAGAAGGCCGGGTGTCGATCGTCATCAACACGGTCTCGAACTTCGGCACCGACGAGCTCGACTTCCGCGCTGACGGCGGTGCCGCTTCGGCCGTCAGCCGCACCGTCAAGGACGGGTATCGCATCAGGCTCGCCGCCGAGCAGCGGCGGATCCCGTGCTGCACCTCGCTCGACACGGCATCCGCGCTGGTGGATGCGATCGGCCGTCACGCATCGGGAAAGAGCGTTCGGGTCGCGACCGTCCGTGAGTATCGCGATGGCGTCGTACAGGCGGTGTCGTGACCGCGGATCTGAGCAGGGCGGCGCTCGAGACCGGTGAGGTGCTCGTCGTGGAACGGCTCGGGGGAGGATTGCTCGAGCTGGTCGTGCGGCTGCCGCATCTCGCGGCGACCGCCATGCCGGGCACCTTCGCGCAGCTGCGATGCGGTCACGGCACGACGCCGCTGCTCCGGCGTCCGTTCAGCGTGGCGTGGGTCCAGGACGACACCTGTGGGTTCATCTTCGAAGCAGTCGGTGCGGGCACGCGGCTGCTCTCGGAGCTGCAACCGGGTGATCAGCTCGACACGCTCGGGCCACTTGGGCACGGATTCAGCATCGTCGACAGCGGCTCCGTCGTGTGCGTCTCCGGCGGTCTCGGGTGCGCACCGTTCCCGCTCCTGATCGGCGAGCTCCGGCGCCGTGGTGTTGACGACATTCTTGTCTTGAACGGCGCGCGCACCGCTGCGCGCCTCTATCCTGCCGAGCGTTTCGCTCGACCCGCCGTCCAGGTCGTCGCCGAGGCGACCGACGACGGCACTCGGGGACACCATGGCCCGGTCACCGACCTTCTCCGGCAAGCGCTCGCCACGAATCCTTCGGCCGTCTACGCATGCGGCCCGAACCCCATGCTCGGTGCCGTGATGCGAACGTTGCTCGAATCCGGAGCAGCGCTGCCGCCGACGCTCGAGGCATCCCTGGAAGCGCCGATGGGGTGTGGCTTCGGGACATGTCTGGGCTGCGCGTTGCCGGTACATGGAGCGGACGGAACCGCGGTGTGGCGGCTCTGCTGCACGGACGGACCTGTGATGCCGATGCGTGACGTGGACTGGGAGGCCGTGCTCGCGCTTCCGGGCGCCGACGTCGCATGAGCGATCATCGAGACGAAAGCGTCGATCTGGGACGCGGGCTGACGCTGCCGAACCGTGTCGGCCTGGCGAGCGGGACCGCGGGCTACGGATTCGAACTCGAGCAACTGATCGACATCAATCGCCTCGGCGCGCTCTATACGAAGGGCACGACGGTGCTTCCGCGTGACGGCAACCCGCCGCCGCGTGTCGCGGAAACGGGAGGCGGGATGCTCAACAGCATCGGCCTGCAGAACCCGGGTGTCGACGCCGTCGCCACCGACTACGCCTCGCGGTGGACCGGCTGGAAGATCCCGATCATCGTCAACGTCGCCGGTGGCTCCGTGGACGACTACGTGCGCTGCACCACGGTGCTCGAACCCGTTGCCGAAGTGGCCGGCATCGAGCTCAACATCTCATGCCCCAACATCGCGCAGGGGCTGGACTTCGGTCGCGACCCCGCTGCTGCCGCCCGCCTTGTGGCCGCGGTTCGCGCGGTGACCGATCGCTGCCTCATCGTGAAGCTCAGTCCGAATGTCACCGACATCGCCGCGGTTGCACGCGCGGTCGAGGATGCGGGCGCCGACGTGGTGTCCGCGGTGAACACCTATATCGGCAAGAAGATCCACCGCGCGAGCGGCCGATCCGTGTTGCCGCTGGGAACCGGCGGCCTCAGCGGACCGGCCATTCAGCCGCTCGCGCTCGCGGCTGTTGCCGCGGTGTGCGACGCCGTCCGGATTCCGGTCATCGGCGTCGGTGGCATCGTGGATGCCGCGTCGGCACGCGACTTCCTGATTGTCGGTGCCGTCGCCGTTCAGGTCGGGACTGCGACATTCGTCAACCCGGAGACCGCCCTGCAGGTGCTGGACGGTCTCCGGGATTGACTACTACTGACTGACGGAGCGCGTCAGGCCGGCGCGCCGGACTCCACCGGCGTCGTGCTCACGTGTCCGTTGAGTGCCATAACCGGTTCGGGTGGGTCCATGTCGATCGCGACCTCGCCGTGGAGCAACAGGTCGCCGATCTCGATCTGCTGATCGGTCATCCGCAGCGGAACAATGAGACCGACGAGCTTGATGACGATGAAGGTTGCGATCGCGTCGTACACGATGATGAAACCAAGCGCGAGCGCCTGGAGCGCGAGCTGCTTTGCGTTGCCATAGACAAGACCGGTGACCGCGACCGAGGCGGTCCCCGCCGTGCCCACGTACACGATCATGTTCGGTGACGCGAACACACCGGTCATAAGTCCGCCGAACGCTCCGGCGACACCGTGTGTGTGGAAGACGCCGAGCGTGTCGTCCACCCGCCCGGTGAACATCCTGGTCTTGCCGAGCACGTTCATGGAGATCCACGGCAGGATGCCTGCGCCGATGCCGATGCCGAACGCGGCGTAGGCGTTGATGTAACCGGCTCCAGGGGTGATGGCGACGAGGCCCGCGATCATGCCGCTGATCATCCCGATGATGGTCGGCTTCTTCAGGAACGCGATGTCCATGAACATCCAGACGAGCAACGCGGTTGCGGTGCAGAGGTGCGTGTTCAACACGGCCGCGGATGCGTCGGCGTTCGCGAAGTACGGGTCACCACCGTTGAACCCGCTCCAGCCAAGCCAGAGAAGTCCACCGCCGGCAACCGCCATCATGATGTTGCTCGGCGTGTTGTTCATGCGGTCCTTCATCACGCGTGGACCGATGACCGCCGCCGCAACGAACGCCGACACTGCTGCAGCCACGTGGATGACGTAGCCACCGCTGTAGTCGACGGCACCGAGGGAGCCGAGCCATCCACCGCCCCAGAGGCTGAATGCGCCGACCGAGTACACCAGCGTGATCCAGAGGGGGACGAAAAGCGCCCACGCCTTGAAGCTGATGCGCCCGAGCAGCGCACCACCGAGGATGATCACCGTGATCGTCGCGAAGACGAACTGGAAATACACGAGCGACGACATCGGGAAGCGCAGCGCCGGAATCAGCCCGGTGAGCAGCGGAATGCTCGCCTGCTGCTCAAGGTCATTCGCTCCGGCAACGGGATGCGGTATGCCGACGAACGTCGTTGCTGCACCGCCGATGTGCAGCGGCGTGCCGAACGACATGTCGTATGCGAAGAACATCCAGATGACCAGCGTCATCGCAAATGCGTAAATCACCATCAGCGCCGAGTTGACGGCGAATTTCCGCTTCATCAACCCTGCGTACAGGATCGCGAGGCCGGGGATGCTCATGATCCCGACCAGCGTCGCCGACGTGAGTTGCCACGCGGTGTCGCCGGAGTTCAGCCAGCTTGGAGCCTCGTTCAGGGCCGACAACATATGGGACACCTCACCTCAAACTCTGCCGATACATAGGCATGTACAACGACATGCGCCTTGCCACGGAACTCTGTCAGAGCCGGGCGCGCCGTTCTTCGGCCGCGACGCACAGATCCGTGACCTGCCGTCTGTACATCGCGCACGAGTAACGCTGGTCGCGGCGCACAGACGGGGCGCCGCGCATGGCGGCCCGCGTCAGACGGCGGTGCGCAGGTAGTTCGGGAAGGGCGCCGGCGGGTCCGGCTCGGCAACGGTGAGCGTCGGGACCATCGCGCCCAACTCGAAGTCCAGCGCTGGGACCGGCCGGCCGGTGAAGTATCCCTGCGCGCGGTCACAGCCGAGCAGTGCCAGCAACTCCAGCGTTGCAAGCGTCTCGATTCCCTCGGCGACGACCACGAGACCGAGTGCGTGACCGAGTTCGATCGTGGCTCTGACGAGCTTGAGATCCTGCTCGCGTCCGTTCGCACTGAGCCCGCCAATAAACGTCCGGTCGAGCTTGAGCTCGGTGATGGGCAGGCTGCCCAGATATGCGAGCGACGTGAACCCTGAGCCGAAGTCGTCGATCGATACGCCCAGGCCGAGGCTCCGCAATTCTTCGATGACACTCTGACATGCCGCGAAGTCGCGAATGATCGTTGTCTCCGTCATCTCCAGGATCAGCGCGGCGGCGGGCACGCGATGGCGACGGAGCGTCGCTTTGACGACCTCGATGAAGCCCGGGTCGAGGAGGTTCGATGACGACACGTTCACCGACATTGCGATGCGGCTGCCTGCAGCGCGCCAGACCGCGCACTGCGCGATCGCTTGATCGAGGACGAGACGGGTCAGCGGCCCCATGAGCCCCGCCTCCTCGGCAAGCGGAAGGAATTCCAACGGCGGGATCAGACCGAGGCGCTCATGCGGCCAGCGCACCAGTGCTTCCGCCGCGATGACCTCGCCATTGCGGAGATCCACCTGGGGCTGGTAGTGCAGGACGAGGCGCTCACCCTCGACCGCGGCGCGCAACTCCTCGACGAGGGCGAGCCGGTTGCCGCCGTCATCGATCGATGCCGTATACACCTCGAACGGGTGATGGGTGAGCTTCGCCCGGTACATGGCGACGTCCGCGCAGCGCATCAGACCAACGCTGTCGCCGGCATCCGCGGGCGCTGAGGCGATCCCGATACTTGCGCTGATCCGGACACTGACGCCGTTGAGGACGAAGGGTTGCTCGAGGAGCGCGGTGACGCGCTGCGCCAGGCCGGCGGCGTAGGACGGGTCGCTGTCGACCAGTACCGCTCCGAGCTCGTCCCCACCGATACGGACCAGAACGTCGGTGTCCCTGAGCGAGGTCGTCAGCCGCGGTCCGAGCTGCCGGAGCAACTCATCCCCCGCGGAGTGCCCGAAGGAGTCGTTGATCTCCTTGAAATGGTCGAGATCGATGAAGAGGAAGGCAAGGGAGCGAGGCGGGGTCGCGGGGTCGACCTGATCCTCGAAATACGCGTCGAGCAGGCTCGTGAGCTGGCGCCGGTTGCCGAGCCCGGTGAGCTCGTCGGTCACCGCCTGACGGTGGCGCTCCTCGGTGAGCGAGCGAAGCCCGCGCACTGACAGGGCGAGACGCACGCCGACCACCACCAGCGTCGCCGCCGCGAGCGCGACCGCGACCTGGACAACCTGATGCTCGAGCGAGCCCACCAGCAGGATGACCAGCGCTGCCAGAGCGCCGGCGCCGGGCAGCAGGAACCCCGGGAGCTTGCCGCTCTCGACCAGCTCTCGACGCCCAGGTGGCACCCAGACCGAGACGGAGATCAGCGTGATCGCGACGGGCCATGCAACGCCGTTGAGAACTGTGCCGACGTGGGACGAGGAACCGATCAGGTTGAAGGTGTCGCCGATCGTGTTCACCGCGCAGGCCGCGGCGAAGAGCAGCCAGGGCAGGCGCCTGCCGGAGAGCACCGCCGTGCCTCCCACCACGAGTGCGAGGAGCACCGCGTCGCCGATCGGATAGACGAGAAGCACGCCAACCCCGAGCGTGCTGAGGCCGGCACCGCCGACAGCCATCAGCACTGCGTGGAAGGCAAAGGCCGCAACAACAGCCGCGGCCCCGAGACCTGCGATGGCGCCATCGAGCCAGGTGGCCGGGAGGAGCCGCTTGAGTTCCTTGCGAAGCATGAGCACGATCGCCGCGTAGGCGAGTGGATAGAAGGCGATGTAGAACACATCCGCCAGTGACGGCACCGGCGCAGTGGCGCCTCCCCAGGTTTCCCAGGTGAGCACGATGTCCCCGAGAGCCCAGGCGAGCACGGCTCCGCCGAGCACCATGGGTATCGCCCTGCCCGGCCGTCCGCTGAATGCCCGGGCAAAGAGCATGCCGACCACGATCAATTCGTAGAGGCAGACGCCCCAGCCGTCGACCCAGGGCCAGGAGTCGGTGGGCGGCCGGATCACCAACGACGCGATGTACGCGACGAGCAGCGCGGACATGATCGCGTAGGCGACCCACAGCGCTCTCGGCGCCGACCTGGACGACCTGAGAAGAGTCGGGAGTGCCCGCCTTTCCGGAGGGGCCGCGGAACTCACCCGAGCAGCTTTGCCGATCTCGTGTTGAATTCCGGTTGCGTCTGTGGAACGACAATGACTTCTCGCGGCAAAAGACGGGCACGGTGGCTCGCCCGCGACGCACGCAAGAGGCCAGGCAAAGGAGCCGGAAATGACGCGAGTTGGTCGGGTCGACGTTGGGGTCGTCGATAGCGAGGCGTCCCTGGGGCGGCTTCTGCCCCTGATGCGAGGGTATTGCGACTTCTACAGCGTCCAGCCGTCAGATGCCGCACTCCTCGCGATGTCCCGGGCGCTGATCGCTGACCCCGTTCACGAGGGGGTCCAACTGCTCGCTACCGCCGATGGCGTGGATGCCGGCTTCGCCACCCTGTTCTGGAGCTGGGAGACGACCAGTTCCGGCCGGATCGGCGTCATGAACGATCTCTTCGTCACCCCCGCTTTCCGCGGCCGCGGGGTCAGTTCGGTGCTCATCAGCGCATGCCTTGACCGCTGCCGGGACCACGGGGCGGTGCGGATGGTCTGGCAGACCGCGGTCGACAACCTCGCAGCACAGGCTGTGTACGACCATGTCGGCGCGACGCGGGAGAGCTGGATCGACTACTGGCTCGACACCGCAGTTGCGCCGGCTCCCGAGAGCCACTAGGCGCAGCGCCCTACTTCTTCGCCGCCTCGTAGTACGGGTTCGCACCCTGGGCGTGGTCGGTCGTGTCGCGAACCTCGGTGATCTCCGGGAAACGCTCGAGGATCGCGACGCGCACTCCCTGGCCAAGCGTGACCTCGGCCATACCGCAGCCCTGGCACCCGCCGCCCATGTGGATGAAGGCGACGCCGTCGCTGACGTCGAGCAGATCGATGAAACCGCCGTGCGTTGCGACGGACGGGTTGATCTCGTCGTCCAGCAGTCGCTGCACGTCCCGCGCCAGGTCGTCGAACCAGAGCGGATTCGGGTTGTCGACGGTCAGGGCGCCACGTGCGCGGTCGGCGTCGATCGTGATGCCGTCGAGGTAGGGCGCGGATGCGAGCGGCATCGTGAAGCGGACTCCGGAGGGCCCGCTGACCACGAGATCGCCGTCGCGCTCGTCGCCCGGGTTCACCAGCGAGAGGTCGTAGTTGAATGCCCCGCCGTGTCTGCCGGTGATGGCGATGCGCACGCCCGCCTCCGGTTGCCGGCGGTTGGCGCGCACCTGCTCGATGCGGGTCAACGCGAAATCGGTGAGTGAGATCCTCGGTTCCTTCACGCCTTCACGGTCATGGTACGTCGGGCTAACTCGTCGGGGTAGGCTCATCGAATGCCGAGGGTGATGCTCATCCTGCCCACCGAGACCTATCGGGCAACGGCATTTCTGCGTGCGGCTGAGGAACTCCACCTCGACGTTGTCGTCGCCTCGAATGAGGCGCCGACACTCGCCACCCTCATGGAAGGGCACGTGTTGACATTGGATTTGCGCCACCCCGAGGAGTCGGCGGATCGGGCCGCGGCGTTTGCGATCCGCTGGCCGATCGACGCTGTGGTGGGTGTCGACGAGGGGTCCGTGCTCACCGCCGCGACGGTCGCCGCACGCCTCCGTACAGCGCGGCGAAATCCGATGGCCGCGGTGCAGGCGACGCGCGACAAACGCTTGCTGCGCAAGGTCCTTGCAGGCACGCCGCTGACGCAGCCGCCGTGTGTGGCGATCGATATCGATGCACGTGTCGAATCGATCGACGCCGCCATCGCAATCACGGGATTTCCCTGCGTCATCAAGCCCGTGGATCTCGCGGCAAGTCGTGGTGTGATCCGCGCAAATGACCGCGCCGAGGTGCATGCAGCCGTGCGACGCACGAGCACGCTGATGCGCGAGACGTGCGCCGACGGTTCGGTGCCGAAACTCCTCGTCGAGCGCTACGTCGACGGAGTCGAAGTTGCGCTGGAAGGCCTTGTGCGAGAAGGGTTTCTCGAGGTGATTGCGCTCTTCGACAAACCCGATCCGCTGGTCGGACCATTCTTCGAGGAGACGATTTACGTGACCCCGTCACGTCTTGACACTGAGGCGCAGAACGCGGTGATCGACGCAGTACGCACTGCGGTGTCGGCGCTCGGACTGCAGCACGGCCCGATACATGCGGAAGTGCGTCTCGCCGCAGACGCCCCGGTTGTCATCGAGGTCGCGTCGCGGTCCATCGGCGGACTGTGCTCGCGGGTGCTGCGCGTTGCATGCGACGACGCTCCGGACGAGATTCGCTCGCTCGAGAACGTCATCCTCCGCGAGGCCTGCGATTTGCCATTGGGCACCGCGCACACGGTGGACGCCGCGTCCGGTGTGTTCATGTTGCCCATATCGCGGTCCGGCGTCCTCAACGACGTGCGCGGTGTCGATCATGCCGAGCGCGCTCCTGGCGTCACGGGCGTTGTGATCTCCATTCCAACCGGTCATCCGGTGCGCCCACTCCCGGAGGGTGATCGCTACCTCGGATTCATCTTCGCCCGCGGCGAAACACCTGCGGCCGTCGAGCATTCCTTGCGGGCGGCGGAACGGCTCATCGACGTCGACATCACTGCTCCGATGCCGGCTGCGGTAGGTGATGTCCAGGCGGCACCCGACAGGAGGCGCTCATGGCCGTTGCCCTTCCCGATCCTCAACTGACGCTCGTCTATCGTCTGGATGCGACTGTCGGCACGCCGCTCGATATCGGCGACTTACCGGCGGGCCGCAGGCGCATCGTGCCCCTGAGTGGAGGGACATTCACCGGTCCGAAGATCAGCGGGTCGCTCGTCCCGGGAGTCAGCGCCGACTGGCAGATCGTGCAAGCGGACGGCACCGCGCTCGGCGACATCCGATATGTCCTGAAGACTGACGCCGGAGACCTTCTGTACGTCCAGTCGCGAGGTGTGCGTCACGGCAGCGCCGAGGTGCTGGCGCGTCTCGCGCACGGCGAGGACGTCGACGCTGCCGAATACACGTTCCGGACCTCGACGCAGATCGAGGCAGCCGCACCCGAACTCGACTGGCTGAACAAGGGGATCTTCATCAGCGTCGCCGCCCGCCGCGCGGGAGGAGTCATTTACGAGACCTACCTCGTCGCCTGATCTCGGCTGACGGCCGGGGAGCTCGTCAGAGCGCTTGGTCGATGGTCAGCCGAGTGACGCGCTCGCTGCACGCAGCTCGTTGAGTGCAGCCAAGGCGTAATACGCAAGCCCGTGCTCCGCCTCACGGTCGCCTTCAGACCACTCGGCGTAGCCTCGCTTGAGCGCGAGGACACCCAGTTCTGCCGCGAGATGTGCCGTCGCGTCGGGTACGCCGCGGGCGGCCAGCGCGCTTGTCATGGCGGCCGCGAGGCCGACGCTCTTGAGCGCGTCCCGTTCCTGGAGTTCGGCGCTGGCCGCCACTGCGGCCTTCATCCTGGGACCGAGTTCGCGGTTCATCGGCCCCATTGCACTCGAGACGCGCTCGAGACCGGCAGCCACCGCCTCGAGTGGGGTGGCGCCGGCGTGCGCCTCGGCGATCCCCTTTGCCAGCAGGCGGCTCAACGTCTCCTGCCCCGCCAACAGGATGTCGCGTTTGTCTGGGAAATACCGGAAGAAGGTGCTTTTCGTGACTCCGGCACGCTCGGTGATCTCCGCGATGGTCGTGGCGTCGTACCCCTGCTCGGTGAACAGGTCGACAGCCGCCATCACGAGCCGCTCGCGCGCGCCTGCTTCCCACCGAGCCATGAACCCATGGTAGCGATGGGACCTCTGTTCCATCACTCTGTTAGGATGATGAGACAAAACTCCCATCACTCAGGAGAATCCATGCGCGTGTTCATCACGGGCGGCACCGGCCGGATCGGGTCCGCTGTCGTCGCCCAGCTTCTCAGTAACGGCCACAGCGTCCTTGCGCTCTCCCGCTCCGTCGCAGCCGCGCGGGCCCTCAAGTCGGCCGGCGCCGTTCCATTACAGGGAGATCTCGCCGACCTGAACGCCCTCAGAACCGGCGCCGCTCAGACCGACGGTGTGATCCATATCGCGTTCGGTGGCGATTTCAGCAGCCCCGACGCCATCGCCCGGGCGGTCGCCCAGGAGAGCGCTGCTCTCGCTGTCATGGGCGAGGAACTCGTTGGCAGTGACCGCCCGCTTGTCACCGTCGCGGGCACTCCGCCCGTGCCCGGCCGCGTCTCCACCGAAACGGACCCATTGCCCACCGATGGGCCGGTCGGCGGTCGCAGCCGCAGTGTCATGGCGGTGCTCGACCTGGCTTCCCGCCGGGTCCGCAGTTCCGCGGTGCGATTGCCACGGACGGTCCACAAGGATGGCAAGGGCGGATTCGCCGGGATGTTGACCGAGATCGCGCGCCGAACCGGAGTGTCCGGCTATCCAGGCGACGGCACCCAGCGCTGGCCGGCCGTGCACGCCCTCGATGCCGCTGTCCTCTTCCGGCTCGCCTTGGAGTCGGCGGCGGCCGGGACCTCCTGGCACGCGGTGGCCGACGAGGGTGTCGCCGTACGCGACATCGCTGCTGTCATCGGCAGACGGCTCGAACTGCAAGTCGAGACGGTGCCGCAGGCGACGTACGGCCTCCTCGGCCCTATCTTCGCCACCGACCAGCCATCCTCGAGTGCATACACACGGCAGATGCTCGGCTGGGAGCCCACACACCCGAGCCTTCTGGAGGACCTGGAGAGCATCCAGCCATGAGAGGCCGCGGCAGAGCGGGCGAGCCGGCGTCGCGTCGCCAGATTTGAATGTCGACGAGAGAGTGCCCCCTGGAGGAATCGAACCTCCCTCAACCGGTTAAAAGCCGGCTGCTCTACCGATGAGCTAAGGGGGCGGGAGCCAGGATTGTATTGCCGCCCATGCGGCACGCCCTACCATCGGCACTGGTGACTGAAGAGATTCGCGGGTTTCCCGAGCGATTCCCTGTCCGCGACGACGGTGTCAGAAGCTGGCGCTATCGTGCCGTCTCCCTCATGTGCCGGACCTCTCTCAGAGGGTTTTTCGGCCGCGGGCTTCAACTCGATCCGGTGTCGAAGTTTCCCGCCGAGGGGCCATTGTTGGTGGTGTCCAACCATCTGAGCAATATCGACCCCTGGATCTTCGGCGGGTTCGGACCTGGCGTCCTCTACTGCATGTCGAAGCGCGAGCTGTTCAACAACCCGGTCATCGCGTGGATTCTCGCGGGCTGCAATTGCTTCCCGGTCGACCGTGGGACCGCCGATCGCCGGGCCCTGCGCATCGCGCTCGACGTCCTCTCCCGTCGCGGCCGCCTTCTGATCTTCCTGGAGGGCACACGCTCGGCCACGCCGGGCATGCGCCGGGCCGAGGCGGGAGTTGGGTTCCTCGCGCGTCGCTCGGGCGCGTCGATCCTGCCCGTCGGCATCTTCGGGACTGAGGCGGCGCTTGCCCGGGGCCACAAGTTCCCGAGACGCGTCCCCATCCGCGTGAAGATCGGCCCGGTGTTTCAGCTTCCCGAGCGGGCGCCTGGCGAGCGCCGTGACGACCAGGCCGTCGCAGACCTCATCGGATCCCGAATCGCGGAACTGCTCCCGCCCTCCTACCGCGGTGTCTACGGATCGGTGGGTGAGACAGAAGGCGTAGCCCGGGTCGGCTAATCAGCCGGCGCTCGAGGCTGCGCCGGGTACGACGTGGCAGGATCGCCAGGTGAGCAGCACATCCGCCGAGGCGCAGCACCTTCGCGACCTCGCCCGGCTCCGACGCGTCCGGGACCGCATGGACCGCGAGTACTCGCAACCGCTTGACGTCGAGGCGCTCGCGCGCGGCGCGAACATGTCGGCCGGGCACTTCAGTCGCGAGTTCCGGCTCGCCTACGGTGAGTCGCCATACGGCTACCTGATGACCCGCCGCATCGAGCGCGCCATGGCGTTGCTCCGGCGGGGCGACTTGAGCGTCACCGAGGTGTGTTTCGAAGTCGGGTGCTCGTCGCTCGGCACGTTCAGCACCCGCTTCACCGAACTGGTCGGGATGCCACCGAGTGTGTACCGGCACCACGCCGCACGGGCCACCGCGGGGATGCCGTCGTGCGTCGTGAAACAGGTGACGAGACCGGTCAGGAATCGAGAAGCGCCCGTCTCGGAGCCGCAACTAGCATGACGGCCATGGACCTTCATTCACGTTCAGGAGAGATCATGACCACCTCGACGACCCAGGGAATCAAGACCGTGTTGCACCCCGTCACCGATCTCGCCAAGGCCAAGCCGGTATATACGGCGCTGCTCGGTGTCGAGCCGATGGCTGACGCGCCGTACTACGTCGGCTACGAAGCCGAGGGCCAGCAGATCGGGCTGGTCCCGGGCGGCGGTGGCATGACCTCGCCGGTGGCGTACTGGCATGTGGCGGATATCGAGGCGAAGCTCGCCGAGGTGATCGCTGCGGGCGCGACGTTGAGGGAGTCCCCGCGCGATGTCGGTGGCGGCCGCCTCGTGGCCACCTTCACGGATCCCGACGGCAACGTCCTCGGCCTCATTCAGGACCGCTGATCCGGCATGGACATCACCATCCACGGGACATTCCTTCCGCACACCGACCCGGAAGCGTCGCTGACCTTCTATCGAGACGTCCTCGGCTTCGAGGTTCGCAACGACGTCGGCTACGGCGGGCTGCGCTGGATCACGGTCGGCCCCGCCGACCAGCCCGGCATGTCCATCGTTCTGCATCCGCCCGCGGTCGATCCCGGGATCACGGCGGACGAGCGCCGCACCATCGTCGAGATGATGGCCAAGGGCAGCTACGCCACGATCATCCTGGCCACGTCGGATCTGGATGGGGCCTTCGCGAAGGTGGAAGCCGGCGGCGCGGAGATTGTGCAGGAGCCGACTGAGCAGCCTTACGGGATTCGCGACTGCGCGCTGCGGGACCCCGCAGGCAACTTGATCCGCATCAGCGAGGTTCGCTGACCTCGTCTCGGTCGCTAGCGGGTCGGCGACCCGCTCAGCGGCGCCGTCGCCAGATCAGCGCCCTCTGCGCGCGGCGGCAGACTTGGCGGGGGTCTTCTTCGCCGCCGGCGCACTCACTTTCGCGGGACGCTTGGTCGGACTCTTCGTCGGACTCTTGGCCTGAGAGGCCGGAGCTTTCGCCGGGCTCTTGGCCGCACTTTTGGCCGGACTCTTCGCCGCACTTTTGGCCGCACTTTTGGCCGCACTTTTGGCCGCACTTTTGGCCGGACTCTTCGCCGCAGTCTTGGCAGGAACTCTTGGCTGGAGCTTTCACCGGGCTCTTGGCAACCGCTTTCGCGACAGGCTTGGCGACCGGTTTTGCGGGGGACGTCCGCGCTGCGGACTTGGAGGTCGTGGGACTTTTCGCCGCCACTGCCGTCTTGGCGGCGCCCGGAGGCTTCACCTTGGCATCGGGCTTGGCGCTCGCCGCGGGCTTGGTCTTGGCGGCTGCCTTCGGCTTGGCCGCCGGCGCGGTCTTCGCAACGACTGGCGCCTTCGAGGCGGGGGCCGACTTGGCCGCGGGCCTCGGCTTCGTCAGAGGTGCAGCTGTGGCCGGCTTGGCACTTCGTACAGGAGCGGCGGCAGTCGGCTTGCTCGCGACCGGGCGCTGCGGGGCCGGCTCGGCGCGCTTCGCGGGCGCCGTCGCCTTGGGTGCCGGAGCGACGACTGCCACGGGCTCGGGCTCCGGTTCCACCGCGATCGGGGTCGACGCGCCGTTCACGGCGGGCCGGGGTCCCCGATCTCCGACGCGAACGGGCTCGACCATCAGGAGCGTCAGCTCAGCGTGGCGCTCCGGGGTCTCGGCGGTCTCGAGGCAGGTGAAGGCGACCACCTCTTTCGTGTCCGCGTGCCTGTCGAACCGGACGATCGCCGTCTGGCTCAGTACGGTCTCGACGATTCCAGTGGATCCGACCGGGTAGTCGCCGATCGACGTCCCTGTGCGCGGCCGCGTGTTCGAAGTCAGGATCACGTGCTCACCCACACCGAAGGGTGGCGGGGGCTCCTCGCGCGCTCCGGGCGGTCTCCCAGGGGTCGGAGACGGTCGCGGTACGGGCGCGACGATGACCGGCGCGGCGATCGCGACGATCTCCTCATCCTCGTCATCGTCCTCATCGTCGTCATCGACCTCGACCACGACGCCGATCTCGATTTCGATCTCGTCTGTGTCGTCCAGTTCGACGGCGTCACCCTCGAGCACCTCGGCTGCAGGGGACTCCGGATCTTCCTGGTCGGCGTCGACGGGAGGGTCGGTGGGTTTTTGGGGCATTCAGGCTCGTATGTAGCGGATCGGTAGACTGGGGTGCAGATGATCGCGCGATCCAGGGCGATCCCGCTGTCGCAACATACCCAACAGCGGCTCCTCGAAATCCTCCCGGGCGCACTCACGTGGTTTGCACTGCTCGTCCCGGTGGTTGCCGCGTTCGCGATCAGGCTCAATGACCCTGGGATGCTCTGGATCCTGGGCGTTGGAGCGGTGCTCCTGGATGCCTACTGGCTCGTCCGCAGCACCGTCACGGTCCGCGGGGTCCGAAGGACGCTCAGAGCGCTCCAGGCGACGGAGGTTGTCGACTGGTTGCAGCGCTGTCAGGATTTCGAGGCGGAACTCCCCGCAGGAGCTCCGTCGCCGTCGCAGGTGGTGCACTGCGCGCTGATCCCGACATACACGGAGTTGTACGACGTGCTCCGTGCCACAGTCGCAGCGCTCGCCGCGACGAACTATCCAGCCGATCTCCGAGTCTGCGCGATCATCACCCGCGAGACAGACTTCGGTGGCATCGAGAACGTCGCACGGTTGCGTGAAGAGTTCGCGTCCTCGTTTCGATTGTTCCTGCATATCAAGGATCCGTTGCTTCCGGGGATCGTGGTCGGGAAGTCGGCGGCGATGGCGTACGGCGGCCCGGTGCTCAGAGCCGCGTGCGATGAGTTGGGCCTTGATCCCACGCTCACGATGGTGACCGACCTCGATTCCGACTTCCGTGTGCACCCACAGTATTTCGCGTACATCACACTGCAGTACTGCATGGCGGACGACCGGCTCGTCTCGATCTGGCAGCCGGTTCCGGTGTTTCTGAACAACATCTGGCGCGTTCCGACAGCGGTGCGTGTCATGGCCACGGCCGCGACGCAGTGGCAGATGTTCCTCCATCAGAACCCACACCGGCTCGTCATGTTCTCCTCGTACACGATGCCGTTCGACCTGCTGTCGAGCGTCGGCTACTGGGATTCGGACGTCATTCCGGAGGACTCGCGGTTCTTCTGGAAAGCGTTCTTCCACTGCGGCGGCAAGCTCAACACGCGGCCGGCGTTCTTACCGATATACGGGGATGCGCCGCGCGCTCGAGGCTACGCGGCAACGCACGCGTCGCAGTACAACCAGATCAAGCGGTGGGCATGGGGAGCGACCGATATCCCATACGTGACATCACGAATGCTGAGTCACCCGGAGATCCCCTGGAAGATGCGCGCGCGGCGCTACGCCAACCTCATCTTCAACCACCTCACGTGGGCAACGCTGCCGCTGCTCCTCTTCTTCGGCGGGGCGTTGCCGGCGTTCATCGACCTCGACTACAGCCTCTCATCGACATCCGCATTCCTCGGCAGCCTGAGCGCGAGCATTCTCACGATCACGCTGCTGAACACATTGCTGCTTGTGCAGGTCGACTACCGGATCTGTCCGAAACCAAGCGAATGGCCGTGGTGGCGCAGGCGTTGGGCGGAGCTGCAGCTGTTCACGTACCCGGTGGTCGGCCTGGCGCTCAGCGTCATCCCGGCGCTGGAGGCGCAGACGCGGCTCATGTTCGGCGCATATCTCGAGTACCAGGTGACGGAGAAGGAGTAGCGGGAATCGTCAACGGCCGAGTACGGTGCGATACACCTCGACGGTCATCTCCGCTGCACGGCGCCAGGTGAATGTCGCGGCCCACGTGAGTCCCGTCGCACGCCGCCTCTCGCGCTCCGCGGGGTCGTCGAGCACGCGGTTGATTGCCGCCGCCATCGCCGCGGTGTCCCCATCACGCACGACGTCCGCGGCGCCACCGCTCACCTCCGCGATCGATGAGTTGTCGAAGACCACTGACGGTGTGCCACAGGCCATCGCCTCGAGTGGCGGCAGGCCGAAGCCCTCATACGCCGACGTGAAAACGAACGCCTCCGCTCCCGTGTACAGGGAGACGAGGTCGTCGCTGGTCACGTGTCCGATCACACGTGCGTGCTCCGCGATGCCGGCGCGAGCGAGCTCCGCGGTGACGGATTCGATGAACGTGCCCTGATCACCGGCGATGACCAGTGTGACGTCATGTTCAGCGCGAACGCGGCGCACGACATCGGCGAGCAGTGCGATGCGCTTGCGTGGATCGAAGGTGCCGACGGCGAGCAGGAATGGCCTGTCGATGCCCAACTTCGCACGCAATTGCGCAACGGCGTCGGCGGTCGCAGGCCGGAACGCCGGTCCGATTCCCTCCGGGATCACGGTGATGCGCGCCGGATCGGTCCTCGTGAATCGGAGGATGTCGCCACGCGTCGCCTTGGAGACGGAGATCACTGCGTCGGCGTGCCTTAGCAGGCGCAGCCCCAGCAGGCGAGCCCTGCGGACCCAGGGGTAGTCGCGGGGCATCACGAACGGAATCAGGTCGTGGACCGTGACGACGACCGGGAGCCGGGTCCGCAACGGCTGGCCGAACTCGATTGCGTGATACAGATCGCCGCGTGCCCCGCGCAGCGACCTCGCCACGAAAAGTGTGTCCGCGATCGGTTGCAGAGTCGGATGGATCACGGGAATACGGCGCGTCGAGGGCAGCACTGAGCTGGTCACCTCAGCCGGAGGTTCGGCGTGTGCGGAGAGCAGCAGGCTCACCTGCGGGGGTTCTGCCAGCTCGGCAAACCCCGAGAGCAGTCCTCGCTCGTAGCTCCCGATCCCACGCACCGAGGAGGCTCCCTGGAGCGGCCGCCCGTCCATGACGACCCTCATCGCGGAGGTCTCGCTCGTGAGGGCACGGTCACCGGCCCTGCAAGGGCCGCACGTCGATGGCCACCGTCATCTCGTTAGGGCTCGAGCGGAAGGGCACGGCACGGTCACAGAGTGTGTCGGATAGACTGGCCCTGGTGACGATTCAAGAGCGGGACGTGATGGATCGGCTGCGCTCGTTGATCCGCGATGTGCCTGATTTCCCCCGTCCCGGCATCGTGTTCAAGGACATCACGCTGCTGCTGGGGGACGCGGCCGCATTCAGTGCGGCGATAGCGGCTCTCGCGGCGCCGTATCGCGACGCTCGCGTGGATATCGTCGCCGGGATCGAGTTCGCGCGGATTCATCCTCGGAGGCGCTATCGCGGATCGGCTCGGCGCGGGATTTGCGCTTATCCGCAAGGAGGGCCGGCTGCCCTCCGCCCGGATATCGCAGGCGTACGCGCTGGAGTACGGCGAAGCCGTCATCGAGATGCACTCGGACGCGATCCAGCCGGGTCAGCGCGTGTTGATCGTTGACGATCTGCTTGCAACCGGTGGGACCGCCGGTGCCGCCGCCGCGCTCGTGGACCGCCTCGGTGGCGATATCGTGGGGTTTGCCTTTTTGATTGAGTTGAGCGCACTCGGGGGATCGGCCGCGCTCGGCGGGCGCCCGTACACGGCGCTTTTGCGTACGAAGACAGATGGAGGAATCGAGTGACCAACGTGCTGAAGATGGCGGAGTCCGACGTCGCCGACGTGAGCCTCGCCGGCGAAGGACAACGTCTCATCGACTGGGCTGCCCGTGAGATGCCGGTGCTCCGCATCATTCGTGAGCGTTTTGCTCGCGAGCGCCCGCTCGAGGGCCTCCGTCTCGGCGCATGCCTCCATGTCACCAGCGAGACCGCAAACCTTGCGATCACGCTGAAAGCCGGCGGCGCGCATGTGAGCCTCTGCGCGAGCAACCCGCTGTCCACGCAGGATGCCGTTGCGGCAGCGCTCGCGCGTCAGCACGGGATTCCGACATTCGCCGTCAAGGGCGAGGATTCCGCCCGCTACTACTCGCACATCCAGGCGGTGCTCGATGCCCGGCCACAGGTCACGATGGATGACGGCGCCGACCTCGTTGCGGAGTTGCACAAGGGGCGTCGGGAGCTGCTCGACGATGTGATTGCCGGCACCGAGGAGACGACCACCGGGGTCATCCGGCTGCGCGCGATGGCGCAGGACGGAGCGCTCAAGTTCCCGATCATCGCGGTGAACGAGGCGCTCACCAAGCATCTCTTCGACAATCGGTACGGCACGGGCCAGAGCACGATCGACGGGCTGATCCGCGCCACCAACGTGCTCCTTGCAGGCAAGACGTTTGTCGTCTGCGGATATGGCTGGTGCGGGCGTGGGCTTGCGAGCCGCGCGACCGGGCTTGGCGCGCATGTCATCGTGACCGAGGTCGATCCGACCCGCGCGCTGGAAGCAGTGATGGATGGCTACCGCGTCATGCCGCTCGCCGAGGCTGCCCCGAGTGCCGACATCGTGATCACGGTCACGGGTGACATCAACGTCATCGATCGGGGTGCGCTCGAGCGTTTCAAGGACGGCGCGATCATCGCCAACAGCGGGCATTTCAACGACGAGATCAACCTCGCCGCGATCGACGACATGTCGGTCGAGGTCACCACCCCGCGCACGTTCGTGCAGTCCCACAGGCTGCGCGACGGACGGACGGTGCACGTGCTCGCCGAGGGCCGTCTGCTCAACCTTGCGGCCGCGGAAGGCCATCCCGCAGCGGTCATGGACATGAGCTTCGCGAACCAGGCGCTCTGCGCGGAATACATCGCGAAGCACCACAAGGATCTGGCGCTTGCGGTTCACGACGTTCCGCAGGACATCGATCGCGAGGTCGCGCGTCTGAAGCTCCAGGCGATGGGCGTCACCATCGATACGCTCACCGACGAGCAGCAGAAATATCTCGCGTCCTGGGAATCGGGGACCACATAGACATGGCGATCAACGCTCCGTATCGACCCGAGCTCAGCAAGCTGTCCAACGGCGTCACGCTGCTCAACGCGCCGTCGAGCAGCCGCAACTCCGGTGTGTTCCTCATCGTTCGCGCGGGGTCGCGCGACGAGTCCGCGCAGACGTCGGGGCTCGCGCACTACCTCGAGCACATGTTCTTCAAGGGGACCGAGCGCCGGCCCACCACGAAGATCATCTCGCGCGAGATCGACCGCCTCGGCGCCAACACCAACGCGTACACCGACACCGAAGAGGTCGCGTATTTCGCCGAAGGGCCGGCGACCGCGATGCTGGAGCTTGCCGACGTCATCTGCGACATGCTGAGCAGGCCGCTCTTCGCGGCCGAGGAAGTGGAGCGCGAGCGCAACGTCGTGCTCCAGGAGCTCTCGATGCGGCTCGCCGATCCTGACGGCTGGATCTGGGACCGTCTCGGGACTGTCGCCTTCGGAGGCGACCAGCCGATGTCCTGGTCCGCGGCGGGTTTCCCGGCGGTCATCGAGAAGGCGACGCGCGAGCAGCTCACCGAATACCACCGAGCCTTCTACGCACCAGCGTCGATGTGCCTCGTCATCGCCGGTGGCGCCACGCTCACGCAGGACCAGGCGCTCGAGCTGCTCGCGGACGTTCCCAAAGGGAAGCCTCGCGCACGCAAAAAGGCCAAGTGGGGCCTCGGGGATCGCTACACGGCAAACGTCCGGCCCGTGACCGCGCAGGAAGAGCCGCAGGTGCACATGGTGTTCGCCGTCCCGGGAATCCCGGCGAGTGATCCGCGGCGTACGCAGCTGTCCGTCATGACCCACGTTTTGGGCGGCGGCATGTCGTCGCGTCTGTTCCAGACCGTGCGCGAGCGCAACGGCCTCTGCTACAGCATCTACGCGCACCACGCCGGTTTCGACGACACGGGGCTCTTCGCAATCGCGACGGCCACGCGCCCGAAGGACGCTCGCAAAGCAACGTCGCTCGCGTTCAAGGAATTCCGCAAGATGGCGAGCAAGCGCGTCGCCGCGGATGAGCTTGCAGCGGCGAAGTCGGCAATGATCGGCCGCCTTCTGCGCTCGACGGAGACCGCGATTGCAAGCGCCCGCTTTTACGGCAGTCGCTGGCGCGCGGGACTCCCGCTCGAGACCCCGGACGAGCGTGCCGAGGCGATCATGAACGTGACCGCAGCCGAGGTGCAATCGGTCGCCGAGGAGATCGCCTCCGGGATCGGCGACGTCCGCATGGCACTGGTGGGACCGACCGACCAGGGCGAAGAGCTGCTCGCGGCAATCGAGTCGACAGCGCCCAACTGACGCGGCGCGGTTGTCAGCACGCGTGGAGCGCGCGGTCGAGCTGTTCGGCCACGCGCTCGATGTCGCTCGTGCTCAAGCCTGGATGGACCGGGAGCGACAGGCAGCGCGTTGTGCACTCGAGCGCGAGAGGGGTGTCGTCCCGGTGCACAGTGGGAAGGTCTCGATAGGCGCTGTGATCCCAGACGAGGCCCGGGTAGTACACGCCGGTATCGATTCCGGCAGACGACATGGACGCAGACACGCGGTCACGGTCGATCCCGGGCTCGAGCAGCACCGTGTACTGGTGCCAGACATGGCCCCTTCCCGCCGGAATCGACGGCGTGGTCACCGCGGGGTTGCCGTCGAGCAGCGACGTGAGCATCGCCGCGTTGCTGCGTCGAGCCCGGATGATCTCGCCAAGGCGCTCCATTTGAGGAATCGCGACCGCGGCAGCGATATCGGTCATCCGCCAGTTCTGGCCGATCATGGCGTAATCATATCGCGCGCGCATCCCCTGGTTGCGGATGACTCGGAGCTGTTCTGCAAGCATCGCGTCGTCCGTGGTCACGCATCCGCCCTCGCCGGACGTCACGTTCTTGGTGGCATAGAAGGAGAAACAGCCCACTCCAAAGCTTCCCGCGCGGCGACCGTCGACCTCCGCGCCATGCGCCTGCGCCGCGTCCTCGACCACCACGAGACCGTGCCGGGCCGCGAGCGTCATGAGCGGACCCATGTCGCACGGGAGGCCGTACAAGTGCACCGGAACGATCGCCGCCGTGGCGGGGCCGATCAATGCCCCAACCGACGCGGGGTCGAGGGTGAAGTCGTCACGAATATCTGCGAAGCGCACATCGGCGCCGCTGCGAAGGATCGCGTTGATGGTTGCCGCGAAGGTGAACGGCGACGTGATCACCTCCTGCCCGGGACCGATGTCGAGGACGGCGAGCGCGGCGTCGAGCGCAGCCGTTCCATTGCCCACCGCGACGGCGTGCGACGTGCCGGCCATGCCGGCGCAGAGTGCCTCGAAGCGCTCCACCATCGGTCCTTGCGCGAGATGACCGCTGCGCAGCACGGAGAGCACCAGCGCCTCGACCTCGGGACCCAGCTGAGGCGCGGAGATCCGGATCCGGGCTTCCACCGGGATCTGCGTCGCAGTCACGACGCGGGCACCTCGCTCGCCTGTCCGATCGGCCGCTGCTCGTCGGCGAGGCGCCGGCGCAACGCGAAGAGGCCCGTGGCCATCGCCACCGAGTCCCGCAACGGCGAGACGGTTGACCGTCCAGACGCCACATAGACCACCGGAACTTCCACAGGCGTGACTCCGAGGTGCACTGCCCAGAGGTTGATCTCGGCGCCGATCAGGTAGTCACCGGCACGAAGGTGGGGTAGCAACGTCTGCGCCAAGGAGCGCTCGATGAGCACGGACCCCTGGGTGTCGAGGTTGAGCCCGATGAGCCGTGCGCGGAGCATCCCGAACCCGGCCGACATGGCGCGCCTGACCACGGGTGTCTCGATCTGTGAGTCGTGGTGCGTCTTCGATCCCATGACGAGCCGGGGTCGCGGCAGCAACCCGAGGTAGCCGTCGAGATCGGTGAAGCCAAAGGGGAGATCGGCGGCGGTGAGCACGAGCGTCTCGCCCCGAGCCATCGCCATTCCGCGCCGCCATGCGAAACCGAGGCCTTTCGCGGATGTGGTGACCCGTACGGCAACCTCCTCGCAATCCAGGGCTGTCGCGAGCGAGAGGCAGAGGGGTCCCGAGCCGTCGGTCGATCCGTTCTCGACGAGGATGATCTCCGAGCCGGACAGATGGCCGAGCCGCTCGACGAGCAGTCGCACGGTCTTTCGGAGCTCGGCGATCTGGTTGTGGACCGGGATGATGTAGCTGACGCTTGGATCGCTCATGCGCACTCCTCGATGGCGGCTGCGACCTCATGCGCCGGAAGAATCGAGTTGCGTTCGGCGCATGCGTCCGCGTGTCCCGAGACGAGATCGAGGAAGTGCGCGAACTGGAGGGCGAGCGGCTCGCCGGTGTGCCTGACGAACGGGATGTCGATCACCGTCTCGGCGCGGTAGCCGGCGGCCTGTCCAGCCCCGACACCTTGCGCGTGGGCACGATGCCGGTACACGGTCAGGTCCTGGCGAAGCAGGTCGACGTCGTAGAGGGCAGTCGCTGTGGAGACCAGTTGCGAGCGCACCTTGCGCTGGCTCGCCCGGCTCGCCGACAGGGTCGCGACCGCGCCGCCCGGGAACTGAAGGATGCAATCGGCCACTTCCATGATCGGATCGCGGCCCGCCGTGCTGGTGGCGCCGCAGACGCGCGATGGGCGCGCCCCGCCCATGTAGCAGAGGGCGAGATCGATCTCATGGATGAGCAGGTCGAAAACGACGCTCAGCGTGCTGCGGGGTGTCTCCGGCGAGTGCCGGAGGCCGACGATGTGCACCGGCTCGCCGTCGAGGAGGCTGCGCATCGTTGCCACGACCGGGTTGAACCGCTCCACGAAGCCGCACATGAGTGGCACGCCGTGGCGTTCCGCGCACAGGACGAGTGCCCGAACTCGTGGCGAGGTCCGGCGTCACCGGCTTCTCCACGAGGATCGGCTTGCCGAGTTCGAGCAGGGCGCGCGCAGCATCCGCGTGGAAAGTGGTTGGGGTCGCGATCACCGCAGCGTCGCAGTCCGTCGCTGCGCTCAGATCCTCGGCAAAGGCGCAGCCAAGCCGTTCGGCAAGCGGTCGAACCCGCTCGGGATCGGTGTCGATGATGACTGCGAGCTCGGCGCCTTCGGACTCGGCGATTACTCGCGCGTGGTTGGCCCCCATCGCGCCGGCTCCGACCAGTGCAATTCGGGCACGAGCACCCATGGGCGCAGTCTCAGCCCACCGGACCTCCCAGATCGGAGATTTGCAGCCCTGTTGCGATAGCGCCGCGCTCTCGCAACAGTGGGACGAGCAACGCGGCCATCGCAAGGGCTGAGGCGACTGCCCCAGCGAGCAATCCGAGCTCTACGCGGAGGAAGAGCGACGTGCCGGTCGCGGTCACGACGAAGAACACCACGGCGCCGAAGGTCCAGCCCATCGCGACCCGACGGTAGCCGGAAAGCGAGATCAGGACGTACCCGAAGATCTGAGTGAAGATGAAGCCGATGCAGCTGGCCGACAGCAGTCCGAAGTCGAGGTTGCTCAGCTCGAATCCGTGGCCGAAGAGGATTCGGGTCACCGTCGGTCCGAGAAGGGTGAACCCGACGATGGCAACGGCGCCGAGCCCGGCCATCAGGAGCAGCAGGCGTGTCAGGAGCGCCTGGAACTCACGGTGCCGGCCGCCCGTGGCGAGCGTGGAGAGCTTGGGCAGGAGCGCCGACTGAACCGCCTGGAAGAGAAAGATCGGTACGTACGCGACGATGCGGCTCAGCTGGAACCGTCCGGCGGCGGTTTGCTGCGCAGGGGTTGCGAGGAGCTGGACGGCAACGGCGCCGACACTGAGCAGGAGCTGTGTGAACACGGACGCGATCAGCAGGAAGCCGAGGGCGTGGGTGATCTCCCCCCACGGCGCCGGCGGGCCGGGACGAAGCAGGCCGCGCCTTCCGATCGTGGCGAGCGCGATGGCGACAAACGACGCCACGATGAGCGAGATCCCGTACGGCCCCGCGGTCTTGACGCCGATCACCGCGAGGACCGCGGCGAACGCGACTCGCAGCGCCCCCTCGCCGCCGAGCAGCACGCCATAGGCACCGAAGCGCGCATTGCCGGCAAGGGCACCGCGTGCGAGGAATTCGCAGAGATACGCGGCGAAGCCTCCAATCAACCCCGCCAGCAGCGCCGGGTCGCCTTTGAACACGTGCTGGTCGATCGGGCTCGCGAACACCAGCGTGGCAACGATGAGCACCACCGCGAGGATTCCACCGAGCAGCGCCGCGCGCATGAAGACCGGCCGTCCGCCCTCGTCACGCACGCGCCGGGCCGCGATTGCCCGTCCAGTCTCCTGCTCCAGCGGCAGGAAGAATCCCGGACCGCACACGAAGAGCAACGCCCAGAACACGGACAGCGGCGCGAATTTGGCCGTGCCAAGCGCCCGTGCCGCAACAACGAGGAAGCCGTACTGCATGAGCCCGGCGAGCCCGAGCCCGACCGCCACCGGTATCGTCCCCGCCGGCACGGGCAGGGCGCGCAGCCGATCAAGGACCTTCATGACCAAGCCTGGGGTGAGAGCACCCCTACGGGTAGATGCCTCGCACGGCGGTGGCGTCGGCGACGCGCTTCACCGCCACCAGGTAGGCGCCAAGCCGCAGCGACACGTGATGCCGATCGGACTGTTCGCACATCTGCGCAAACGCCTTCTGGAGGATCTTCTTGAGGCGAACGTTGATCTCGTCCTCCTCCCAGAACAGTGATTGGAGGTCCTGCACCCATTCGAAGTACGAGACGGTCACGCCGCCGGCGTTGGCGAGGATGTCCGGGACGACGGTGATCCCTCGCCGCTCGAGGATGCTGTCCGCGTCTGGCGTGGTCGGTCCGTTTGCGCCTTCGACGATGAGCTTTGCCTGGATCCGTCCGGCATTGCGCGCCGTGATCTGATTCTCCATCGCGGCGGGAACAAGGACGTCGACGTCGAGCTCGAGCAGCTGGCTGTTGGTGACGGGTTCCGCGCCTGGAAACCCCTGGACGCCCCCGTTCGCCTGCCGGTACGCGAGGAGCTTGGGGATGTCGAGCCCTTCACGCGAGTACACCCCGCCCGTGACGTCTGCGACCGCGCAGATCGTGAAGCCCGATTCGTGCATGAGCTGACACGCCCAGCTGCCGACGTTGCCGAAGCCCTGCACGGCGACCGTTGTCTGCGACGGCTCCATGCCGAGGCGCTTGCACGCCTCGATGGCGATGATGTTCACGCCCCGGCCGGTTGCGCTCGGGCGACCTTCGCTTCCGCCGATCTCGAGCGGTTTGCCGGTCACCGACGCCGGGACTGTGTAGCCGGCCTGCATCGAGAGCGTGTCCATGATCCAGGCCATGATCTCGGCCGTCGTGTTGACGTCCGGGGCGGGGATGTCCGATGCCGGTCCCACCAGCACACTGATCTCGGCGGCGAACCGTCGAGTGAGCCGCTCGAGCTCGCGGTGACTCAGCGTGGAGGGGTCGACCGCGACGCCGCCTTTGGCGCCGCCGTAGGGGAGATTCGCGAGAGCGCACTTCCAGGTCATCCACATCGCGAGCGCCTTCACCTCGTCGATGTCGGTCGCCGGGTGGAACCGGAGACCTCCCTTGGCCGGACCGCGGGTGACGTTGTGCTGGACTCGGTAGCCCTCGAACATCCGGACGCTGCCGTCATCCATCTTCACGGGGAAACGCACGACGAGCTCTCTCCGAACGTCACGCAGGACGGCGCGCAACCCCGATGAGAGATTGAGGATCTCGGCGGCGTTGTCGAACTGGCGCTGTGCGTTCAGCCAGGGGGAGTCAACCACCGCCGGCGCGGCAACCGTGCTCACGGGCACGAGCCTAGCAGGCTCGCCGTCGCTTGGACGCGTGTGGTGCGGATCGCCCCCACATCTATACTGCCGCCGATGTCGGAGGACGCTGAGGTCACACCCAAGGCGGCGAGTGCAGCCCTCGCGAAAGGCGGCGCGGTGCTCATCGACGTCCGCGAGCAATGGGAGTACGACGAGGCCCGCATCCCCGGATCGGTCCTCATTCCTCTCGGACAGCTGCCCGCGCGGGTCGCCGAGATACCCGCCGATCGCGACGTGTACGTCCACTGCAGGATGGGCGGGCGCAGTGCCCGGGCCGTCGACTATCTCCGTACGTTCGGCCACGCGAACGCATACAACGTCACGGGTGGGATCGAGCAATGGGAGGCTGATGGCCTCCCCGTGGAGCACTGACCGGCCCTGGCCTCTCAGTGAACTGAGAACGAGGTTGCGCCCAGGAGTGCGCCCCGGTACGTGATGGTGACCGTGTAGTCGCCGGGCGCGAACGATGCTCCGGGCGGCATGAGCGGGACCACCGTGTCCCCGGACTGGTTGAGCACGTAGGCGTTCTCGCTGATGGTCTGGGGCGGATGGCCGAGCGCCACCGCGATCTCGACGGGCTGCTGGCCCGCGGCGCTCCCGGAGTTCACCTCTATGTCGATCACCGACGTCTTCGCCGGGAACGAGACCTGCGTGACGTGCGACGCGCCGGCTTGCGCCGCTGCCGTGGCAACCGGGCGAACACCGGTGAGCGAGATCGGCTCGGTGACGTGCGCCGGCGATTGGGATGCCGGGCCCCCCATGACCATGCGGATGGCGACTGCCGCGATCAGCACAACACCGAGCACGCTCGATCCGATGACCGCGATCGGGAGCCTCGAGGCATGGTGTTCGAGGAGCGGCGGTGGCTCCGGCGGCCGGGATGCCGTCATCGATCGATCAGGTGCCGGGACGGCGATCGGCTCCATTGCGGCCGCGAGCGTCCACGGACGCCCAACCGACTCGAGTGGCGGTGGCGGAGGTGCCGGGGCCGTTGCCTGGGTCACCTGTGGGCCGAGTTGCTCTGCCACATCGGTAATGCCGTCGATGGCGCTGGCGAGCCGGCCCCGGAGCAGGGCTCGCTGATCAGGCACTGCTGACACCTGCGGTGGAGGGTCGCGGCAGACGAAGCGCGAGGCCGGACGACCTGGGGTGTGTCGCTTGCCACACGACCGCGATCAGGCCGGCGAGGAGCACGAGCGCGACTGAGCTTTCGTTGAGCGACACGAGCGGATTGAACAGCGAAACGGCCGTGTACGTCGCCGCGAGCAGGAGCGCGAGCGCCGGCGCGCGTGGCGCCAGGACGGCGACCGGGATGGCGAGGAGCATCAGGCTGTAGTCACCGAGGTGGGGCGAGAGGACGATCGAGAGTCCGATGCCGATCGCGACCGCCGGGACGGCGTTGCGGCGAAGGACGTCGCGCATGAGCACCATCACGGCCGCCGCGGCGATCGCGAGCGCGAGCGCCGCCGCCCACGCCGCAGCGTTACTGCCGAGCGGTCGGGCGATCAGCGCGGGGATGGAGTTGCTCTGGAGATCGAGATGCACGTAGCTGGGAGCGGTCACGAGACCGATTGCGTCGAGGAGATGGCTGGGGCCGGCCACCGCCACCGATCCGAGCAGCACGAGGACCGCCCCCGCCGCGAGGGCGACGAGCATCCGCCACTGCCGGGCGACGATGAGGACCGGCGGCACGAGCCAGACGAGTTGCGGCTTGAGCAGCAGCGGCACGAGCAACACACCGGCGAGCGCGGGGCGGTGCCGGTCGAGCGCCTCAATGGCGAGTGTGGCCGAGAGGAGCATGAGGCCGTCCGACTGGCCAAGCAGGATCCCGGTCCCGGCTTCGAGTGAGAACACGGCGATGATCACGAGGAAGGCGGCAAGCGGGCCGCCGAGTCGCGGGGCCGCGCGCCTCGTGAGGATCGCGGCCGAAAGCGCCATGGCGACGACGTTCAGCGCCACGAACACGTCGGTGCCTGTCTGCAGGGGCAGGACGGCAAGCGGCTGGATCAGCCATGCCAGCAACGCCGGGTTGACGAACGGCACGGGGAACGTGGCGCTGCTCGCCGGGGTGTATCCAAGCAACTGCGCCTGGGCGGCGCCGAGAGAGGACGCGCAGTAGACGCACGAGGAACCCCCGTGGACCACGCGCCCTGCGGACGCGATCGCGAGGTAGTCGACGGCGGAGCCGCCGCCGAAAGCGGTGTGCAGGTCGGCGATGGATCTGACCACCAGGTACACGGCGCACAGGCCCGCCGCGCCGATGACCCATCGCCACCTCGAGGGTGCGCTGACCATCCGGGAGCCAAACTACCAGAGCCAAATCGAATTCGAAGCGTATGTGCGAAACCGTCACCCGAGGGATATCCACACGTTCGAACCGGTGGTGCCACGCGGTGACAACCGTAGGATCGGGCGGTGCCCGACGTCACCTCGCTCCCGGCGCTTGCCCCGATCGCCACTGTCGTTGTGCTCATCGAGGTTGCGGCAGGGACGACGGTCGCCGCTTATGCGGTGGATCTTGTCGGCAAGGTTGGTCGTGGATTCGTCGGCTCCACCTCGCTCATCTGCTCGGGGTTGATGGCATTGGACCTGCTGATCGAGGCGTTGCTGCCATCGGGGACGTCGCTGCTCGGAGCAGCCTTGCCGTCCGGCGCGCAGGCGTCGTTGTTCCACTGGTCGATCGCCTTCACCGTCGCGCTCCTCGCCTACGCGTTCTTCTGTTCGGTGATGACCGATATCGCGCGCCGCGTGGTGGGGCTCGCCACGATCGGATTCGGCGCCATGGCGATCGCGAAATCGGCGGCGGCATTCGGTCCGTCACTCGGCGGCGTCGGCACAGCTGTGGTTGCGTTCGTTCCCGCGGCGCTGGTCTCCGGAAGCGCCCTGGCCGGAATGCTCCTCGGCCACTGGTATCTCGTGGCTCCCAACCTCTCCTTCCGTCCGCTGCGCAGGGCGATCGACATCGTGTTTCTCTCGGTGGCCCTGCAGGCGGCAGTGATCGTGGTCGTCATCCTCACGTCGGGATCGGCGGTCCGTCACGAACTGCTCTTGTCTGGCGACGCCGTGCCGTTCTGGTTGCTGGTGGTGGGATCCGGGATCGTGTTCACGACGGCCGTCGCGCTGCTGACGAGGCATTTCGCCAAGATCCGCGCCAACCAGCCGGCCACCGCCATGCTCTACGTGCTGATCATCAGCGTGGTGATGGGTGTCGTCCCGGCGCACCTGCTGTTCTTCGTCACCGGCGCTCCGATCTGATCAGGATGTCTGCGCTTCACTCCCGGTGAAGACGTCGCCGGGCTCGAGCGGCGCCGTGAGCCTCGTGAAGAGCTCCAGTCCTCCACCTGTGAAGGTTGTGTACTCGATCGACTTCGCGGCGCAGGCCTTGGTAAAGGCGGCGATGTTCGGGTCGCCGGCAACGAAGACCCAGCTTGGATCGAGCGCCGTCTCAGGCTGCTGCTGGCGAGCGATGAAGCCCGAGTAGCCGCCGTACTCGCCGATGGCGAGTGAGTCGTCGCTGTAGTACGAGAGGAGGCGTGACAAGGAGTAATCCGCCCACAGCGGGCCAGGGTGGTGCTGGCGGACAAGTGCGAGACCTGGCGCAAGATTCGTCGGGATCGGCGTGCCGGTCGTTGTCACAGGCTCCGAAGCCTCGAGCGTTCCGGCGGCCGTGACTGCGCTGACGGCGAGCCAGAGCGCGGCGACTGCCGCGGCGACGATTCGCCATCGCGTTCGCTCCACGAGAATTGCCGCCGCACCCAGCGCAAGTGGCGCCGTGATCGGAAGGAGGCTCTGCGCGGCGCACGCGTCCCCGTTGACATCGCCGAGCACCACAACGGCGGCGGTCACCGGAATCACCAGCAGCATCAGGTCGATCTGCGAGATACCGGTCCAGTGCCCGGTCACGAGGTATTCGAGCGTCCGTCGCCTGGTCCAGAGCAACGCGAGGAGCAGCACTGCGACGGCCACGTCCGCGGCGACGGCGGGGAATACGGTGTGGCCGCAACTGGCGACGAAGCCTGAAAGCATCGGCACCTGCTCATGCACGAGGTTGGCCGCCCGCATGCTCAGGCTCGCTGAAGTACGAGGCACCGCGCGAAGGCTGAAGAGGCCGTTGGGTACGTTCGCAATGAGCCACGGCAGCATGCCGATGATGCCACCGCCTATCGCGGTCGCTGCACCCCCGAAGAGCGTTCGCCAACCGATTCGCGATCCGCGCAGCAGCAATCCGACCGCGATCGCCGCGATCACGCACACGAAAAGCAGGTTCGACCACAGCGCGATGCCGGCTGCGAACCCGAGCAGCGCCCACCAGCCTTTGTGACGACCTCGTCCCCAACCGATCAACGCCGCGACGGAGAGACACACCATCTCCAGCAACAGGAGTTCCGCCGATCCCGGGTAGAGGCGCGTCGACCAGTAGACGCCGAAAAGGGGGAACACGGCGACGGCGAACGCTCCGACCACGGCATGCTCGCGGCGGCGGAACGCGATGCGACCGAACCACCAGGCGCAGAGAACGGTGAGCGCTCCGATGCACGCGAGCGCGATCCGAATCGCCGCAAGACTTGCCCCGAAGATCGCGACGAAGGGGGCAACCAGATATGCATCCAGTGCACCCTGATACTGGCCGTCGGGATCCATCACCACGAACTGTCCGCGGAGGATGTGCAGGGCGCTGAGACCAAGCGTCGCTTCGTGTGCGTCGAGTGGCGTGCGCATTCCCAGAACGAGACGCACGCCGAACCCGAGCAGGAGTGCGACCGCAAGGCCGAGCGTGGACCACAGGCCGCGGCCACGCGAAGTCGCGGACCGGCCGGTGCCGACCAGGGCCGTGCCTACCGGGCGGTCTGACGAACGGCGGTTGTCGGCACGTCCCGTTCCTGTTCCACCTGCCAGTGGCCCTGCATCTCGAGCATCCCGCCATGGCCGCCGATGGTGTTGATGTGAAAGCTCGCGGCAGGGTCGGCGTGGTCGTAGATGTTCGACCCGCTGACGTCGTGCGCCGCTACCTGAACGATGTATCCGCCGGCGAGGAGTGGCAGCGAGCTCGATGGTGTATCGGATCGACACTGTCTCGCCCGGATGGCTCGAGACGGTCACGCGGTCGATGAGGGTGTTGGTGCCCGCAAGGAGCAGCCCGTCAGCGCGGCGGATTGCCATGCCGCACACAAAGTCGCCGACGTCGCGATGCATGAGCAAATGCATGTCCAAGGTCATCTTGCCGCCGGTGTCGAAACGCCGGGTACTCTGCCCGTTGGCATCGAGCAGGCTGACCGACGAGAATTCGACGGCTTGCGTACCCCATTGACTCGGATCCCCACGCACCAACCCGGTCTGCGCAGTTCCTTCGACCGCGAGCATGTGGTCGGCGACCAGTCGATGGTAGGCGGTGGTGACTTCCGTGGCCGGGCCGTCCGCAATGATTTCGCCGTGATCGAGCAGAAGCACGCGGTCGCAGTACTCCTCGAGTGAGGCAAGGTTGTGCGAAACGAGCACGATTGTCTTGCCGTCGCGCTTGTACCGGTTGAAGGTGTCAAAGCACTTCTCCTGGAAACTTGCGTCGCCGACCGCTAGCACCTCGTCCATTACCAACAGGTCGGTTTCTGCGAGGATCGCGACGCTGAAAGCGAGGCGTACCTGCATGCCGGATGAGAAGTTCTTGAGCTTCTGTTCCGCGAACTCCTCGAGCTCGGCGAACGCGAACACTTCATCGACCTTGTCGCGTAGTTGCGTTCGCGTGAGGCCGAGCATGGCGCCTCCGAGAAAGATGTTTTCGCGCGCGGTCAGCTCTGGATTGAATCCCACGCCGAGCTCGAGGAATGCCGAAAACTCGCCGTTCACGCGCGCGTATCCCGAGTCCGCCTTGTAGATCTTGCAGAGGATCTTCAGCAACGTGCTCTTGCCGCATCCATTCGGTCCTGTGATACCGAGGAATTGGCCGGGAGGGATATCGAATGAAACATCACGGAGCGCGATGAGGTCGCGATACCGCGACGAGCTCCGCCAGTGCGTCATTCGATACTTGAGCGTGGTGCTCTTGTCCAGCGGCAAGCGAAATCGCTTGCGGAGACGGGAGACCTCGACGACGGCGCTCACAGGGATTCCGCGAACTTCGGTGTCAGCTTGTGGAACACCGCGAATCCAATGACGAACACCGCGACGCTGAGCCCGATAGGCACATACGCAAGCGGTCCTATCAGCGCAGCCATCGACGGGATGTGGTCCGGGGAAACGAGGACGTGCCGGAGGTCGGTGATGATCTGCGCGATCGGATTCATGCCCGCCAGGTCGGCGAGCTTCAAGGAATGCGTCTGAATGAGCTCGAACGGAAACACCACCGCCGAACCGTAAAAGAGGACGAGCGAGACGATCTCCCAGATGTGTCCGAGATCTCGGAAGAACACAAAGAGCGATGAAAGCAGCAGCGAGAGGCCGAGCACGAGGACCAGGAGCTCGAGGTAGTAGAGCGGTGCCAGGAGACTGACCCACGTCAGATCGAGATGACCGAGCGCAAACGTGACGATCACGACGAGCACGGTGTTGATCGCAAACGTCAACAGTGAACTTGTCGTCGAAGCGAGGACGAGTATCCAGCGTGGGAAGTACGCCTTCCGAATGAGATCGCCGTTACCGGCGATGGCGTTCATCGCGGTTGCCGTTGCTTCGGTGAAGAACGTCCAGGCCACGATGGCGATGAGGAGTTGGACCGGAAAGTCATACGAGCCCTTCCCGGCTTTGAGGAGGATGCTGAAGACCAGATACATGATCCCGAACAGCATCAGCGGCTTGACCAGCGACCACACGTAGCCGAGCGCGGAGCCCGTGTACTTGAGCTTGAAGCTCGTGATCGACAGCTCGCGGACGAGGTTGAGATTCCGCTGGAATTCGCTTCTCGGCCGCTGGATCGCCTCGAGAGCCCCTGTCCCCTGGGCGACGACGGTCATGTCGGAATCTCCAATAGGAATCGCACGTGGCTGGCGTCCCGCTCGAGTTCGAGCATACTAGCGGCGGCGGATCGTGCGCGCCCCGCATACCATCTGCGTTCGATGCAGACGAAGATGACGCGAGCGAGAGGCGGCGGCAGAACCAGGTGACAGCACCGCACGACGAGATCGAGAAGCTCGCCGATGAGTTGCGCGCGGCCCGGCAGCACATCACCGACCTGGAAGCCGAACTCCAGGCCCTCCGAGCCGAGCTGTCTGATGCCACGGGGAGCGCCTCCGCGCGGATCGCCGTCGCCGTCGTCCGCAAGGCTCGGCGAGTAGTGCCGCCGGAGTCACGCCGCCAGCAGACCCTCCACAAGGCAGCGTCGCGGACCCTGACGCTTGTCGACCATGGACCCTCTGCGCTTGCCGGGCTTATCCGGCGAGATCGCGAACTCCGCCGCGCGATCGGGGTGGCCGACACCGCCGCTGCCCGCCGGCGCCAGTACCGGCGCTGGCTCGCGATGCACACACCAGCGGAGGCGGAACTCGCCACGATGCGCCGCATTTCCAGTGTGGACACCAGCGCCCCGGTTATCAGTCTCGTCATGCCGGTGCACAACCCCGAGCGGCGCTGGCTCGAGTCTGCAATCGGATCGGTGCTTGGCCAGGTGTATCCGCACCTCGAGCTCTGCATCGCCGACGACGCTTCGACGCAGCCGCACGTGCGCCAGGTCCTCGATGGTGCGTCCGCTGACTCACGTGTCCGAGTCGCGTACCGCGATCAGCAGGGTGGCATCGCGGCGGCGTCCAACTCCGCGCTCGCGCTCGCGACGGGTGAGTTCGTCGGATTCATCGATAACGACGACGTGCTGCGGCCGCATGCGCTGTATGCCATGGCCGCATACATTCGTGCGCATCCTGACGCGGACGTCGTGTACTCCGACGAAGACAAGCTGCTCGCCGACGGCAGCTTTGGTGCCCCCACATTCAAGCCGGACTTCTCACCGGACAGGCTTCTTGCTGAGAACTACATCAACCACTTCACCGTGGTGCGACGCGCACGCGTCAATGACGTCGGCGGCTTTCGCGAGGGTTTCGACGGTAGTCAGGACCACGATCTCATGCTGCGTGTCAGCGAGAACGCGGCGCATGTCGGGCACGTGCCGGACGTCCTGTATGCGTGGCGAATGGTGCCCGGCTCGACCGCCGTTTCAGCCGGGTTCAAGCCGCTTGCGCAGGACGCTGGGCGCCGGGCGGTCGCGGATGCGCTTGGGCGTCGGAACCTCGACGGGCGCGTCGACCTGGGCCCCAGTCCAGGCCTCTATGTCCCGCGCTACACCATATTTGGGACGCCGACAGTTGATGTCGTTGTCGTATCGCGAACGCGCGGCGCCGATGCCGACTGTGTCGCAAGCATCGAGCGATTCTCCACGTATGCGGACCACCGCGTTCACGCTGTCGGCGGCTGGGCGGAACACGCCGGCGGCGATCAACAGTGCTGTGCGAGCGTTGCGCGGTGACCACATCGTTCTGCTCGACGCATCGACTCGCGTGATCACCCGCGAGTGGCTGCAGGTCCTGCTCGAGCTGAGTCAGCGTGCGGAGATCGGCGCGGTGGGACTGCGGCTGCGCTATACGGATGGAACGGTCGCGCACGAGGGTATGGTGTGCGGGCGGCTCGGACTCGCCAGCAGTGTTGATCAGCACCTGCACGTCATCAAAGAGATGAGCGCCGTCTCCGGTGCGTGTTTGATGACCCGACGCGACGTGTTTGATGCTGCGGGCGGCGTCGACGAGGCATTCACTCATGCACTCTGGGACGTGGACTACTGTCTGCGGATACAGCAGCTTGGGTACCGGGTGCTCTGCACCCCCCTCGCCGAGATGACCTGGGGTGATGCCGCTCGCATGGGCAGCGCCGGTATCGCGGCGCAGGATGCACGAACGTTCGCCGACCGATGGGGAGGCGTCGACGAGATCAAGGATCCGTATCTCAACGTCAACGTGCTCTGGCCGGCGCCGCTCAGCCTGCGTCTCGACTGAGCGGTCAGATCCGCGGGAGCCAGCCGTGTCGCGAATCCCGGGGTACACTCGTTCACTGAGGGGTCCGCGACCGTGACGGAGGCGTGGCGCGTGAGATTGGCACCCCAGAGTGCGTTGTTTGATCGTCTCCGCAGGAATCCTTGCCGCTCTCCCGTTGGCCCTGTCCACGAGCATTGCGGCAGCGAGCCCGGTGCAACCTGCCGTTCACTCCGCGGCGATATCGCACATCGTGGACGCAGAGTCGGCAACCTCGACGGCGCGCTCGCCGGCAACGAGCCCCGAGGTGCCCTTGCTCCCGCTCAACGCGCAGGAGCGAACGGCGGCACGATCCAGGAAGCTCAAGCGCGGGGGAAGCGCGTCCGCCTCGAAGCTCGCGATCGGGGCGGCGGCGCATGGCGAGAGCGCGGGTCAGCTGGCAACGCAGCTCTTGACGTCGGGATCGAAGACGGTGAAGGCACCGCCGGTCACGCCGACCGGACCTGACCTGCTGACCGGGTTCGCCGGGACAGCACAGGCAAGCTCGATACAAAGCTTCGGGGGTGACCAGGAGGTCACGCCGCCCAACGAGGATGTGGCCGCCGGGCCAACCGACATCGTCGAGGTCGTCAACTCGACCATGTACATCTTCAGCCGCACTGGGGCGGATCTCGGCGCAGTGGATCTCAACCTCTTCATGGATGTGTTCCCCGACTTTCACAGCAGCGATCCACGCGTCATCTACGACGCCGACACCGGAAGGTTCTGGGTGACTGTCACGGAGGTCCCCGATGCGTACTCGTCACCGAATGAATGTCCGGCGTCGGCGCCTGTGCTGATCGCCTTCTCAGGGTCGTCGAATCCGCTTCCGTTCGATGGCTGGACGGTGTACGGGCTCCCGATGGAGTTGTTCCCCAACGGGGGCACTCCCGCGCAGGACCCCACCGAATTTGCAGACCAACCCGGGCTGGGCATGTCGGAATCAACAATCGTTGTCACGTTCGATGACTACACCTGCGAAAACGAGTTCAACGGCAGCGAGATCGACGTGCTGCAGAAGAGCGATTTCGAGGCGAACTCCGGCAACAACTCGCTGGATTACTTCTATGACGGTCCGTTCGCGCCGCAGCCCGTGGAGGCCGAGGGAGACATGACGGCGAACTACATCGTCAGCAATCAGTCTGACTGCGCTGGGAATGGATGCTCGAACGGCGGGACCACGCCTGATGTCCTCGTGGAGGCGTACACGGGAACCCCCGAAGGTGGCGGAGTCACAAACGGGCCGTATGACTACGTTCCGATGTCACCAACTGCCGTGGATGACTCCACGGGGTTCCTACCGCCTGCTGACCAACAGCAACCTGCGTCAGGAGGACCGGCGCCGCAGCTGCAGACCAACGATGACCGGTTCCTCAACGCCGTCTGGGAGAACGGAGAGATATGGACGGCCGACGGCACAAGCTGCGAACCCCCGGATGACACGGTGCAGCGAGACTGTTTGAACTACCTTGAAATCGCCGCGGACAGCACCGGCAGCACGACGCCGACCATCACCAATCAAGTGGATAACGTCGGCATCGAGGGTGCCGACCTTTTCTACCCCGCGGTGAGCGTCGATTCCGCAGGCGACATGTTGACGGTCTTTGACGAGTCATCGACAAGCCTGGATCCCAGCATCATGGATGCGGCGATTCCATCCGGCGGAACGACGTTGAGCGCCTTTGCGCTGCTGCACACCAGCCTCACCTACTACAACGGCGACGACCTTTTCACCGGTGCCTGCGACAGTAATGGATGTCGCTGGGGCGATTACTCCGGTGCGGCCCAGGATCCGGCCAACCCGAAGGACGTCTGGGTCGTTTCCGGGTCCGCGGATGGCACCATCAAAGGGCCCTGCGCCACGGCGAACGCGTGCTGGAACACGCGCATCTACGACATCACGTACTCCGCGCCGGTGATCACATCGATGACGCCGAATACGGGGCCGATGGCCGGCGGAGAGGTCGTGACGGTGCAAGGTACCGATTTCGGCACGGACACGACCGCAACCTGGTGGTCGGGGACCGCACTTGTCCCCACCAGCATCACTCCGACTTCGTTCACCTTCGTGACGCCGCCCGCAGCGCAGTCACCGGAGATCGCCCCGTTGACAGCGATCGACGAGCTGGGGTCGACGATTGGGAATTCGTTGACCAATTTCACCTATGTCGCCCTGGCCAACTACGTTCCGGTCAACCCCTATCGGATCCTCGACACGCGCAATCCGGGATCTGGAGGTCCGCTCGGTCCAGGTGCGATCAGAGGCGTGCAGGTCACCATGGTGGGATCGGGCACGCAGATTCCGAACGACGCGACGGCAGCAGTCCTCAACGTCACCGAGGTGAGTGGGTCGGCGTCGAGTTTGCTCACCGTCTTTCCGTATGGAACTGCCCGGCCCAATGCGTCCAACTTGAACTTCCCGGCGCACACCGTGATCGCCAACCTCGTCACGGTGACACTCACTCCGTACAACGGCGACGAGTGGATCGATATCTACAACGCTCTCGGAACCGTCAACGTCGTCGTCGATGTCGAAGGGTATTTCACGCCTGCTGCCGCGAGCGATGTGCAGGGGTTGTTTCATCCGATCACGCCGGTGCGAGTCTGCGACACGAGAGCGCATTCACCGACCCCGTTCTGCACGGCCCACGGAGCGCTCGGTCAGGGTGACTCGATGTTGATCAACTTCGCGGTCACCGGTGGGCTCCCGGGTGATGGCAGTGCCGGTGCAGCGGTCGTCAACCTCACCGCGGTCGCCGGGAGTTCCTACACGTATTTGAGCCTCTTCCCGCCGGTCAACGGGACCTGTCCGTACGGTCCTGGCCATCAACCGCCGTCCTCCTCTCTCAACCTTCCGGCCGGTGTCGCGCAGGCAAACCGGGTCATGGTCGCCCTGGGACCGGCAACGCCGGGTGGCGTCGACGACGCGATCTGCGTCTACAACGCCCTGGGAACCATCAACGTCGTCATCGATGCCAACGGCTGGTTCGGCAGCGCGAGTGCACCGGTGAGCCCGGCCGGCTATCAGTTCCAGGCGCTCGCGCCGACGCGGATCTGCGACACCCGTTCGTCCGGATACGCCTGCGCCGGGGCCATCGGCCCCCTGGCCAGCCGTTTCATCCCCGTCGCGGGCGTCGCGGATATCCCCGCCTCCACCACCCCGACGCTGGTCGTGGCGGTCGTCGCCAACCTGACCGCGATCACGCCAACGGCGCCAACCTACCTGACCCTCTATCCGGCGAACCTGACACGCGCTCCGGCGGTGTCCGATCTCAACCTCACTCCCGGTGAGGTGCTGGCGAACCTCGTCGTGGTGCAACTCGACACCACCGGAGACGCCAACGACGGCAAGGTCTCCCTGTATAACGGTGCTGGCAGCGTCAACGCGATCATCGATATCGAGGGCTGGTTCCAGTAGCTGTGGCATGGATGACAGTGCTCCCCGAGATGGACGGGGTGCTCAACGCAATGGCTTCGCGTCCCTACGCCGAGCGTCTCGGCGCGATCGATGGCGTCATGGTCAAGACGTTCAAGAAGTGGACCGATCAGCGTGGGTACTTCATCGAGCAGCTCAAGCGCGGCGACCTGGATGACCAGGGGCGGCCGTTCATCCCAGCAGCAGCCCTTCGCCCAGATGTCGAGAAGCCTTGCGTACGCCCGCGGCGGCAACCCGCCGGAGTTGATCAAGGCGTTCCACTGGCACAAGCGGCAGTGGGATTACTGGGACATCGTGCAAGGCGATGCGCGCGTCGTGCTCGTCGATCTTCGCCACGATTCCCCGACCGCGGGACGCATCCAGTCGCTGATGCTCGGCGAGAACGCGCCGCGAATGGTGGCGATACCGCCGCTGGTCGCGCACGGCTACCAGTGCCTTTCCCTGCGCGACGTGATCCTCAACTACTACGTGACCGAGCCGTACAGCGTCGAGGATCCAGACGAAGGTCGTATCGCCTGGAACGATCCACGCATCGGATTCGACTGGACCATCGAGAACATCTGACGTGCGCCTGCTTGTCACGGGGGGTGCGGGATTCATCGGCAGCGAATTCGTCCGGATGACTCTGCGCGACCATCCCGAGGACTCGGTCGTCGTGCTCGACAAGCTCACATACGCGGGCAACGAACACAACCTCGACAGCGTCCGTGCTGATTCGCGCTTCCGTTTCGTCCGCGGTGATATCTGCGATCAGGCGACCGTGCGCGAGCTCGCCGCCGAGGTCGATGTCATCGTGAACTTCGCGGCGGAGTCACACGTTGACCGCTCGCTGGAAGCGCCCGGGCAGTTCATCCTCACCGATGTCTATGGGATCTTCGTGCTCATGGATGCGGCGCGCGAGCATGCGCACCAACGGTTTCTCCAGGTGAGCACCGACGAGGTGTACGGCGATGTGGCGACGGGGATGAGCGTCGAGGGCGATCCGCTCCGTCCGCGGAGCCCGTACAGCGCGAGCAAGGCAGGAGGTGAGCTCCAGGTCCAGGCATACCGCAGCTCGTACGGGTTCCCCGCGATCGTGACCCGCGGCTCGAACACCTACGGGCCGTTTCAGTACCCCGAGAAGATCATCCCGCTGTTCATCACCAACGCCATCGACGACCGGCCGCTGCCGATCTACGGCGATGGCGGCGCTGTTCGCGACTACCTCTACGTCGAGGACCATGTCCGCGGCATCGACTGCGCGCTGCGACGGGGCGAACCCGGCCTCGACTACAACGTCGGCGCCGGCGGAGAGACAGACGGGGTCACGGTCGCCGACACAGTGTTGCGCTTGCTGGGCAAGCCCAGTTCCCTCAAGCAGTTCGTGCGCGACCGGCTCGGCCACGACCGTCGTTATGCGGTCGATTCGCGGCGCTTGTCAGGCCTCGGATGGCGGCCGACGCTCACCTTCGAGTCTGGTATGGCGCGGACGGTGGCCTGGTTCGTGGAGCACGAGGAGTGGTGGCGTCCGCTCAAATCGGGTGAGTTCTGGGAGTTCTACCGGCGCAATTACCAGCCGGCAGTCGAGACGCACACCCCAACGTCGTAGTACGGTGCCGCCGATGGGCGTGAGGCGGATCTCGAGAGTGCGAGCGCGACTGCCGCGCACCGCTGCAATCGTGGGGCTCACGCTGCTCGCGTGCGTGCTCGTGATCTCGCGGCGCGTGGATGCATTCACCAATGCACAGTTCTATGCCGAGGACGGTTCGAAGTGGTTCGCGAATGCATACACGTACGGCCCGTTCGGAGCGCTCGACCTGTCGTACAACGGGTACTTCCAGCTGATATCCCGGCTTGGACCCGTCGTGGCTGCTCCGTTCGGCATTGCCAACGCGCCGCTCGTGTACAACATCGTCGGCCTGCTCGTGCAAGTGGCTCCGGTTGGCTTTCTGTTGTGCTCGCGCTTCGACACGGTGGTCCCCTCGTTCAGGGCTCGTCTTGTCATCTGCGCGGTGTACTTGCTCATGCCATCCACCGAACTCAACGTCGACATCACAACCGCGCAGTTTCACTTGGTCGTTCTGGCGTTCCTCGTGATCGTCGCTCCCGAGCCGAAACACTGGTACTGGGTGGCATTCGACATTACCGTCGTGCTGCTCTGCGGATTGTCCGGACCGTTCGCCTACATCCTGCTGCCGGTCGCAGCGGTCTGGTTCGTCATCCGCCGGCGAGGCTTCACGCTGGTGCTCTGCTTCGCCCTCGCCGTGGCAGTTCCCATTCAGGCGTATGCCGACCTCACCTCCACACGCATGCATGAGGGGCTCGGGGCGAGCATGCCCAACCTGCTACTTATCGTGGCGAACCGCATCATCCTTGCGGGTCTCTTCGCCGAGGAAGGCGGCACGCACGTCGTTCTTGCCGCCACATCGCACGGAACATTCCTCAGCACGGTGATCTGTTTGCTCGCACTGCCCGTCGTGATCTTCGCCGTATGGCGAGCGCCGCTGGAGTTGAAGATGTTCGGTCTGGTCGCGCTCGGTGTCGCGGCGAGTGGCCTTGCGGCGCCGCTCGTATCGAGCACCGGAAACGCGTGGGCGATCATGAGCGTCACGCGAGCCGGAGAGCGGTACTTTCTGCTCGCGCAGGTGGCATGGGTGATCACCGTGCTGTGGGCCGCAAGCCGCCTGCCGCGTCCATGGATGGAGCGATCGGCGCTGGCGTTCTGTGCCGCGACGTTCGCGTCCGGTTTGATCGCCTCGTGGCCGTATCCTCCGTTCCAGAACGACCACTGGGCGCAGGAGGCACGAGAAATCACGAAGGCGCCCCCCGGAGCGAAATTGGTCCTCCCCGTTCCGCCCGGCGGTGGGTGGGCCATCGACATCACGGCGAAGTGAGCGTTATGGGGGGTGGTATGTCAATGCGATATGATCCCTTTCTGAAAGAGGTCAAACGCGCCAACACCGCGTTAGTGCCGGCCGCAAGGGATGGACGGAGTTGCCAGACACGGCTCAGAAGCAACGCGTGGGTCTCACCACCGGCCGAGGTTCGATTGAGTCATTGCGAACGGTAGTCGTGATGCCCGCGTATAACGCGGCGAAGACACTTGAGACAACGCTCGCGAGAATCCCTCCGGGCGTTGTGGATACGATCATCCTGGTCGACGACGGGAGTCGCGACGGCACGGCCGCCCTTGCGGTGTCGCTGGACCTGGTGGTCATCTCGCACCCGCACAACGCCGGGTACGGCGCCAACCAGAAGACCTGCTACATCGAGGCACTCCGCGATGGCGCCGATGTCATCGTGATGCTCCATCCGGACGGTCAGTACGACCCCGCAATCCTCGACGACATGGTCGAGGTCATCCGCAGCGGGAAAGCGGATGTCGTGCTTGGATCACGGTTCCTCAACCCGGGTGGCGCCAGAGCCGGGGGCATGCCGTGGTGGAAGCGTCTCGCCAATCGCTTTCTCACCGGCTACGAAAATCGCGTGCTCGGGCTTGGCCTCACCGAGTATCACACCGGCTACCGCGCGTACAGCCGGAAGTTCCTCACCACCGTGCCGTTCCTGCGCAACTCCAACGACTTCGTGTTCGACACGCAGATTCTCACGCAGGCCGCAGCGTTCAAATTCAAGGTGGCTGAGGTGCCCGTGACCACCAAGTATTTCGATGACGCGTCGTCGGTGAACTTCAGGGTTTCGCTGATCTACGGGCTCAAGACGGTGTGGACCGTCAACCGGTTCGCGTTGCACCGCATGGGCCTGCGCTCGCGCCGCTACTCCCGCTGAGCGGGATCGCGGACCGCATACACCGCGATCGTCGCGCTGCGTCGCGCTGACGCGGCGATCGGCGCAACGATCATGGCGGCCACACTCAGAGGGATGGCGAGCCCGACGGCTACGCCGGCGAGGACACGACTGCTCTGCTGGCGCCGGAGCCGGGCCTCGGGGCGTCGCAATACGTCGTAGAGGAGGTTGGGCGGCAGGCCGAGGCGGTTCTCCGCCGTCTGGACGAAGCTGAACACGTCGTACTCCGGGACGAGATAGGTCACCTTCACGGGCCGCAGCCCGGCGGGCTTGAGGATCGCGGTCAGGGTCGCAGCGGTGAAGTGGACAAGGTGTCTCGGAACGTCGAGATGGAACCAACCGTCCCGCCCGATCCGCGCCTCCGGCGACCCGAAATTCGGCACGGCGATGAGCAGGACCCCTCCCGGGCGGAGGAGCTGCGCGATCCCACGCACGGTCTCGTGCGGGGCGCGGAGATGCTCGGCGACGTGCCAGAGGACGACCGCATCGTAGGTGGTGCCTTCCGCCACCAGGGTGTCGACATCGACCGCGCTGACGTCGAGATGGAAGACATCGCGCGCCTGTGCGGCAGCAGACGGCGACCGCTCGGTTCCGCGAACCCGCCACCCGCGCGAGCGCATCTGGTTGATGAGCACGCCGGGTCCGCAACCGATATCGAGGACGCTCCCGGGGCCGCCGAGCAGCCGCTCGATCGTGCGGATGCGGCTCGAGTGGACCATCGAGAGGACCCGGTCCATGCCGCCGCGATAGCGTTTGGTGGTGCTGTGGTATCCCTTCGGGTAGTACCCGTCGAGCTCCGCCTCGGACGGCGCCGGGGCGGTCCGGGCGAGGTCGCACTGGCGGCAGCGAACGATGGTGAACGTGTCTCCCGTAGACGGATCCCTCGCATCGAAGAGCGTGTCGGCTTCAGCGCTCTGATGGCCGCACGCGGTGGCAATGCTCATTGCGCGATCGCGAGGTCGCCGGGCCGTCCCGAGCGCGCGCCTGGCTCGACCAGCGCCAGCGCGAGCCCCGCGAGGATCAGCACGCCGCCGAGCACCGTGGCGAGCGACGGCACCGACGCGAGGATGAGCAGGGCGAGGACTGCGGTGAGCGGCGGCTCTCCGAGGAAGGAGACGGAGACGAGGAGTACTGGGACATGACGGAGTGCCCAGTTGTACACGGTGTGCCCACCGATCGTGCATACGAGCGCCAGACCGAAGCATGCGAGGGCGACGCGTGGCGAGGGGAGGTGCGCGACGCCGCCAAACACCGCCGTCAGCGCAGCGATGACGCAGACCACCGCGTACACGATCGCGGAGTAGCCGGCCACACCGAGATTGGCGCGGACACTCCGCCCGATGAGCAGGTATCCCGCGAGACACAGACCACCGGCGATGGCGAGGAGGTCGCCGCCGAAGGCGCTGCTGTCAACGCGGAAATCGCCCGCGCACGTCACGAACGTGCCGACGACCGCGAGCCCCACGCCGGCGAGCATCTGACGAGAAACACGTTCTCCCAGAAGGCGTTTCCCCAGCGGGGTCACGATGATCGGGTGGAGTGAGACGAGGAGCACACTCGCCGCGACCGACGTGTATTTCAGCGACGCGGTCCACAGCAGAAAGTGCCCGGCGAGGAAGACTCCACTCACGAGTACCAGGCCTATCTGCTTCCATCCACGCGGCAGGACACCGCGGCGCGCGTCGCGGACTACCCACGGAGCGAGCAGCACCGTGGCCATGCCCATGCGCAGCCAGACGATCGTCGCAGCGTCGTCGTTTGCTTCCTTGATGAGTATCGCGGAGAAGGACACCGCAACGGTGGCTGCCACCAGCGCCCACCCTGCGGAGGGCGTTCGCCCGCGCGCCACCGCGACGCTCACCTGTGGCGCTCGCGATCCCGTGCTCTGAGCAGCGCCGTGTAGCCGCCGAGCACTTCGCGGATGCCGCCGTCCTCGATCGCCCACGTCCGGGTCGCGACGGCGTCGATGAGGGCGCGGTCGTGAGTCACGAGGATGATCGCGCCCGGGTATTTCACCAACGCGCCCTCGAGCACTTCCTGCGCCGGAATGTCGAGATGATTCGTCGGTTCGTCGAGCAGCAGAAGGTTGGTCTCCTCGATCGCGAGCTTGCCCATCATCAGGCGGGCGCGCTCACCGCCACTCAGGTCGCCGACGAGTTTGAGCGTGTCGTCGCCGCTGAACAGCAACGAGCCGAGCAGCGTGCGTGCGCGTTCCTCGCCGACGGGGTGCGTCGCCAGCAAGTCCGCGAGCACCGTCCGATCATCTTGCCCGGCGGGCACATCGGAGTCGCCGTGTTCGATCGACTGGCCGAGGTCCTGCCGATACAGCCGGCGGACGCTTCGCGGACCGAGAGTGAGCGTCCCCTCCAGCGGAGGGAGATCGCCCGCGAGCGTGTGCAGCAATGTCGACTTGCCACTCCCGTTCGGTCCGATCACCGCAATACGTTCGCCGGGCACAACCGTCAGCGGCGGGACGAGGAGGAGCGGCGCGTCCCTGCCGACGATCAGGTTCACGCCCTTCAAGGTGACTCGGGACGCCGGAGCGCTGCTGAAACGCAGCCGCGGTTTTCTGTCGACCGTCGGCGGCGCGACCCGCTCGAGGCGGTTCAGCCGCGTCTGCCTGCCGCGTGCCTCACGTGCGCGCTGGCCTGCTTTGTACTTGCGGATGAACTCTTCCTGATGGTCGATGTACGCCTTCTGCGCGGCGAACTCCCTGCGCCGCCGCTCGCGCCGTTCGACACGCAGCTTCGTGTACTGCGTGTAGTTGCCCGGGTACTCCTCGATGGTCCCACCCGCAACTTCGATGACCTGCGTGCATACGTTGTCGAGAAAGCGCCGGTCGTGGGACACGAGCACAAATGCCGTTGACACACCACGCATGAAATCCTCGAGCCACTCGATGGCGGCGAGGTCCAGGTGGTTGGTGGGCTCGTCGATGAGCAGGAGATCCGCGTCCTGCACGAGCAGCTTGGCGAGCTCAAGACGCCGTTTCTGACCACCACTCAGCTGCGAGGGATGGCGTTGCTGCGTCTCGGTATCGAGGCCGAGTCCTCCGAGCGCTTCGCGGGCTGTTGCTTCGAGCTCATAGCCGCCCTGGTCGATGTAGCGGTGCTGCACGTCGCCATAGCGGAGCAGCAGTTGCTGCGCGTCCGGCCGCGAGCCGTCTGCGAGGAGCGGCTCCAGCGTCGTCATCTCGTGGTGCATCGCGGCGAGGTCTTCGCGCGAGGCCATCACCTCGTCGAGAATCGTCTCCGCGACCGGCTCGGGCGCGTCCTGGGGGAGATACCCGATGCGCAGTCCGCGCTGCCACTCGACCTCGCCTTGCGTCGGCTCGAGCATCCCATTGATGAGCGCGAGCAACGTCGTCTTTCCCGCTCCATTGGCACCGACAACGGCAATGCGCTGGCGTGTTTCGACGCGGAACGTGACACCTTCGAGGATGCTCTCTGCACCGAAGGCGACACCAACGTCGCGGAGAGTGACCAGGGACAAGCGGCTACTGCCCTGCCGCACCCTCGCGGGCGACGATGCGCCGCACGATGGCGACTGACGACGCGTACGTCGAGTCCATCCCGAAGTACGAGAGGCCGCGAGCGCCGAGCGTGCGCGCCTGCGTGTACGGCGTGTCGGATGCGTAGTGGATGACGCCGAAATCGATGGGCAGCTTGGAGAAGCTCACCGGCTCACCGGTCGGGTATCGGACGGGTTGGGTCATCTCGTACACGGCGTTGCAGTATGGACCAGCCTCCATCTCCACCACGGTGAACGCCTCGCGGTAATAGAAATCGAGATACCCGCGGTTCTGCAGGAACGTTCCTTTCACGCTGACGGCACGCTGATTGTCGAGCCCGCTCCCGAAGCGCAGATACGGCGCGATATCGGAAACCGAGAAGGCGTTGTCGAGCCAGTACGTCGAGCGGCTGTGCTCGTCGTGGATGACGCTGCTGATCATCACGTCGCCCACGTCGGCGTTGAGCGTTGCGGCTTTGCCAAGGATGTACACACCACGGAGATCGACCGTCTCTGCGACCTCGCGCAGGATGTTGTAGGCGGCAAGCCCAAGCGGGTAATCGATGTTGACGATCACGGCTTTGCTGGCCGCGAGCGCCGCGGCATCGATCGGCAGCACTCGTTCATCGCAGTTCGCGGCGGTGATCCGGTCGAGCGGAATCACCTGCGCCGCAACGTCGAGTGCGGTACGGCTCGTGACGCTGAGCGCACCTGCTTCGCGTTCCTCGCGACGCAAAGCAGCCCGCTCGGAATCGGGCAACAGGCGGAGGCGCTCACGCGCTGCGTAATACAGAAAGTTGTTCCAGTTGCCCAGCGCCGTGCCATCTCGGAAGCGCTGCAGCTCCTCGCGAAGCTCACCACCACCCTCGCGACCCACCGCCGCTGCGAGCTCGTCGGCATGTCGAGGCGCGACTCCCGTGAGCAGGTTCGCGATCGCATGCGAGTTGCTGCTCACGAAATACACGGGCCGGTCGAGCAGTGACTCCGAGCGCATCAGGCCGGTCACCTGCTGCCACCACCGCCGGGTCACGCGCGCGTACCCGACCTGCGTGCCACCGAGCATGCGCACCCGCAGCGACATACCGTGCTCCGCGATCTGTGTGAGCCTGCTGCCGAAGGCGACGCGCCAGAGTTCCCACAGCTGCAGCCAGTCGTCTTCACGGCCGCCGCAGGCTGTTGCGAGCTCTCCGGGCGTCGCGGTATCGAGCAGCTCGATCCCAGTCCCGCGAAGCGCGACCCCGAGCTTGTTCACCTCGATCTGAAGCGCGACCATCGTCGGCACGAGGTCGTCGACGTCCGACGCGCTCGCGATGAGCACAGCCAGAGTCCCGTCGCCGTCGTCGTACCAGCGCCGTCGCCGGCCTGGTGCGCTCACCTCCGTCCACTCGCTGAAGGGGCTGAAACCCCGCTGAGAGAAGACTTCGGCGGACTGGCCCATCACCACAAGACGGGCGCGCGAGGATCGCGTCGGGCAGTCGCCGGACTGCGTAGAGCAGGGCGCCGAGGTCGAGGTCCTGCGATCCTGCGAGCGGATGCAGGCTCGATCCCATCGCCTTGTGTGAGTGCTCGAAGACTCGCAACTGGGTTTCGCCGCTGCTTCGCAGGATGGTCGTGTACGTCCGGTGGTACACCTCGACGGCGTCGACGAGCGCGTTCTCTTCGGTCGCCGCAGGCTCTCCTCGGGACAGGCTGGAGAAAGGAGCCTGCGGGGCCGGCCCGCGTCCGAGTTCGTGGAGTGCCATCGACCTCATTGTCGCCGCTGGCCCGACACCGGGCACGCCGGGCTGGCTATCCTGCCCCGGCTGTGGGACGAATTGCCGTGACCGGCTCGGTCGCCTTTGACACGATCATGGAGTTCGGCGGACGGTTCGGCGATCACATCCTTCCCGAGAAGACCAACGCGCTCAATGTCGCGTTTCTCGTTGAGCGGCTGGAGAAGCGCCGGGGCGGAACCGCCACGAATATCTGCTTCTCGATGGCGCTGCTCGGCGAGCAACCGCTCCTCTGCGCCGCTGTTGGCGGCGGTGATTTCGGCGAATACCGGGCCGCGCTGGAGTTCGAGGGAGTGGACACCTCCGGCGTGCTGCGCTGCGACGACGTCGGCACGGCGACCGCGTTCATCACGACCGACCGGGACGGCAACCAGATCACTGCGTTCTACCCGGGTGCGATGGCGCGCGCAGCGGGTGTGGACCTGAGCGACCTCAGCGATATCTCGGAGGTCGTGGTCGGAGCCGATGATTCCGGGGCGATGGCTTTGCACGTCGAGCAGGCGAGAGTCCTCGGCGCCCACCTGATCTTCGTCCCTGCACAGCAGATACCGGCAATGAGCGATGAGAACCTCCGCCGTGGGCTCGAGCAGGCATGGCTTGTCGGAGGCAACGACTACGAGTTCGAGATGATCCGCGAGCGCACCGGTCTGACGCTCGACTCGCTCAGCGCGACGCGCCTCGTGGCGGTGACGCGTGGGGCTGCCGGCAGCGAGGTGCGCGGCCCCGATGGTGTCGCGGTGATTCCCGCGGCACCGGTGAGTGAGGTGCTCGATCCGACGGGCGCGGGTGATGCCTACATCGCCGGACTTGTCACCGGTCTACGGGCGGGCGTGTCGCCCGACGTCGCCGGACGCATGGGGTCGCTCGCTGCGGCGTATGTCGTCGAGCAGAAGGGGCCGCAACTGCACCGCTTCGACATGCCGGGCTTCCGCGAGCGCTACGCGGCGGCGTTCGGCGCCAGCCTGGACCTGCCGTCCAAAGTCGCGCGGTAGAGTGAACGGCATGGAAGACGCGGTCATCGTCAGCGCCGTGCGCACGCCGGTCGGGACCTTCGGCGGCGTGTTCACCGACGTACCGGCGACACGACTTGGAGCGATCGCCGTCGAAGAGGCGCTCCGCCGCGCCGGCATCGACTCGGTGGACGAGGTGCTCATGGGCAACGTGCTGCAAGCAGGGCTCGGCCAGAACACGGCGCGTCAGTCGGCAATCGGCGCGGGTCTGTCCGAGAGCGTGCCGTCGACCACCATCAACAAGGTGTGTGGCAGCGGCCTCAAGACCGTTGCGCTGGCCGCCCAGGCGATCCGCGCGGGTGATGCCGAATGCGTTGTCGCAGGTGGCATGGAGAACATGTCGCGCGCGCCATATCTCATGGAGAACGGCCGGTACGGGTACCGGCTCGGCCATGGGCAGCTGGTCGACGAGATGATCCGCGACGGCCTCTGGTGCGCGTTCGACGACTGCCACATGGGCAGCACTGCCGAGAACATCGCACGCGAGTACGAGGTGAGCCGCGAGGACCAGGATTCGTTTGCCGCGGGCTCGCAGCAGAAGGCCGAGGCGGCCATCAACGAGCGGCCGCTTCAAGGACGAGATTGTCCCGGTCCCCGTGCAGCGGAAGAAGGAGACGGTCCTGGTCGACACCGACGAGCATCCCCGTGCCGGAACCACCGCCGAAAGCCTCGCCGCGTTGCGCGCCGCATTCGCGAAGGACGGCACGGTCACCGCCGGAAATGCGAGCGGTATCAATGACGGCGCTGCCGCCGTCGTGGTCATGAGCGCGTCTCGCGCGAAAGCCGAGAATCGCGTTCCCCTGGCTCGGATTCGCGGCTACTCGAGTGCCGGCGTTGCCCCGCGAATCATGGGGATGGGACCCGTGCCCGCGGTGCGAGCCGCGCTGCAGAAGGCGGGCGTGGAACTCCGCGACATCGATCTCTTCGAGCTGAACGAAGCATTCGCCGCGCAGGCAGTTGCTGTTGGTCGCGAGCTCGCCGTTCCCGAAGACCGTCTCAACGTCAACGGCGGCGCGATCGCCATCGGACATCCCATCGGCGCAAGCGGAACACGCATCCTCGTGACGCTCCTCTTCGAGATGGCAAAGCGCGATGCGCACCTCGGCGTCGCCGCGCTCTGCATCGGCGGCGGTCAGGGCATCGCGATGGTGGTGGAGCGAAGCTAGGGGTCAGGCACGCATGGCCGAGTTCATCCACGCCGATCTGACCGATTCCAGGTTCGAGCGTGTCGACCTCGTCCGCGCGAGGTTCCGCACCGTTGACCTGACGGACGCACAGTTCCGCGATGTCGCCATGAAGGGAGTCACGATGCGGGGCGTCGAACTGGTGAACGTCACGCATCAGCGGCGATGTCGAAAACGTGACGATCAACGGCGTCGACATCGGTCCTCTGGTCGACGCCGAACTGAACAAACGCTATCCACTACGGGCAAAGATGCGCCCGACTGACCCGGTGGGTTTTCGCGAAGCGTGGGACATCCTCGAGAAACTCTGGGACGAGACAGTTGCGCACGCACGACGCCTGCCACCCGAACTTTTGCAAGAGCCGGTCGGCGACGAGTGGTCGTTCATCGAAACGCTGCGCCACCTCGCGTTCGCCACCGACTGCTGGATCAGAAGGGCAATCCTCGGCGACCCATCGCCCTGGGACCCGCTCGACCTCCCGTGGGATGAGATGCCCGAGGACTCCGGGCGTGCCACGCGACCGAGACGGTCCGACCATCGCTCGACACGGTGCTCGCGCTACGACGTGACCGGCAGTCGACCGTGCGTCATGTCATCGAGAGCTCTCACCGACGCAACGCTCGACAGCTACACGAACCTGTCGAGGGACCAGGCTTCCCGGAGCCCCGCAGCTATCCCGTGCGCCAGTGCCTGCTCGTCATCCTCAACGAGGAGTGGGTGCACCGCCTCTTCGCCGAGCGCGACCTCGACATCGTGGAGGCGCGCCCACGGTAGCGCGACTTGCCTGAAGCCACAGAGGTGGGCGGTGGGAGGGGCGGCACCCAACGAATTTGGCAGCTCCCGAGAGAGCGCGACAATCTGATTGCGCGAAGGAGGGAGCGGCCAAGCTGAGTACGGGGCCGCCCCTCCCGCCGCCCACCTCTGCCGTTGCATGCGGAGTAGCGCCACGTCGCGCCGTCGGCGCGCATCATCGAGACCGATGGGAGACCGTCCTCAACGTACACGCGCCACGGTTGTTGGGCTGGCCGTTGCCGTTGCGTGCACTGGACTGGTCGGTTACCTCATCTCACGCCCGTCACGCCCGGCACCCGCGGCAACGGTTCCATCCATCCCGCAATCGTTCCAACCACCGGCGACGCCTGCCTGCGCCCACGCCGCAACCGATCGCCAGTGGATTCGCCGCCGCGGATGATCCGGCGACCGGTCAGGTGGTCGTTTTCGGAGGCAGTTCCGGACTTGGCGCCGATACCTGGGTATGGACCGGACTTACCTGGGAGTTCGAGGAGCCATCAACTCAGCCACCACCGCTGTGGAACGCCTCGCTTGTCTACGACCCCGTGCTGCGGATGGTCATGCTCGCCGGCGGAGGACCGCTTGATGCGGACGGAAACGACGGCACCTGGGGCTGGGACGGTAGGAGTTGGCGCCTTTTGGATTCCAACACCAGTCAACCATCCGTCGCCAGCGGGACCATGGCGTGGGATCCACCCCTCCAGCAGATGATTCTCGTGACGGCCGCATCGACCTCAAGCGCTTCCGGCAGTCAGACATGGGTCTGGGACGACAATCGTTGGGTTCCCAAAGGGGGCATCGCGCCGTTTCAAGACGCCGATCTGCAAATAGCCTTCGACGAGTCCACCAGCACTCTGATAGCGGTGAGTTGTTGCGCGGACGCTCGACCACCGGCGGACGGTGGCGTCAGTCAAACGTGGCGCTGGGACGGCTCGCAGTGGGGTCTCCTCGGTGCCACCGCAATTCCATGGTCAACGTACTTCAACGGGGTGGGCTGGGATCCGATCACACACTCGATACTGATATCTGGTGAACTCTTCAGCGGTTCACAAACGCCGCAGCTGACCCCGGCCCGCATGTGGAAGCTCGCGGGCCATCAATGGACCGCGCTGGGTGGTGCCGGGCCTCAGGTCTTCAGTGCCGCCCTCATCGACACGAATGACGGCTTACGACTCATCGGATCGGATGCGACGGTGGAAGGGGTTTCCTCGCCGTACCACATCTGGGCGTGGACAGGGTCAAGCTGGAAACAGCTTGATTAGAGCGCGGGCTCCGGCTGCCGAATGTCGAGACTAGCCGGTAGCTCGTCGAAGGCGCAGCCATGCTTCGTCGGCGAACTCCTCGGGATCGCCGCTGCGCATGACGCTGTCGTCCTTGTTGTCGAATGCTCGAACCCAGAGCCCTGCGGCCCACGCCACCCGGAGTTCGTCGGGGGTGAAAGCACGACCGCGCGCACGTTGATATGCGTCGAGAAAGCGTTCGCTCTCGTCGATCGACGAAGAGCTCTGCGCGTCCGTTCTTGTGAAGACCGCAGCCGCAGCGCCGGCCAGAGTTGCCTCCGGGCGGGCCGCGGCACTGTCCCAGTCATGCACGACCAGCGGCCGGCCATCCTTCCAGCGAATGTTCTGCGACTCCCAGTCGACGTGACCGATGACAGGTGGGGCGGCAAAGGCGTTGAGGACATTGCGAGTTCTTTCGCCGATCTCATCCAACCAGCGTGGCTCGGAATGTGCGTTGAGATCTCTCACGCCGTCATCGCCAAGTGGCCATACTCCGGCCTGAGTGTGATCCCACGCGACCCACGGCGGGGGCGGATGCAAACGGTCATCGAGGCCGAGGTGCGCGCACCGATCGACGAGCTGCCAGAGCAACTCGGCGAAACGCGTCGGCGACTCTGCGTCGCGCTCGAGCAGCAATCCACCTGACACATATTCCTCGGCGGTTGCCGTACGTCCCTCGAATGCTGCAGGACCGGCGAGCGGCATCGGACAGGGAAAGCCGGACTTCCAGAGGTGACGTTGCACCTCGACGCATCCGCCGATCCTTGGGCTGAAGGGCCGTACCTTGATCACGACTTCGCGACCATCAGCAAGTCGAAGTCCAACGACCTCGGAAAGATGGCCACTCGAGAAGATGACGCCGATGGGTTTCGCCGAAAGCCACTCCTCGCACCAGCGGTCAAGAGAAGCCCTGCGTGTCACCGGGAGATCCATAGGCAGTGTCGGCCGGCAGAGAGCTAGTTCGCGTTCCACGCCCGCGAACAGGTCGGTCTCCGGCAGCACCGCAGGCTTGCGCGACATGGCGAGCTGGAAGTATTCGTCGGAGAACCGCCGCAAGATCTCGTCGGGCATCGTGAGCTGTGGCCAGTCGTCCGAGATCTGACTGTGATGTGCGCGCAGGGCGTCGCGCTTGCGTGCGATGACGTCGACGGTGTTGATCGTCGTGGTCACGTCCTCGTCCGCCGTGAGGAATTCCATCTCATCCGCATTCGCGTCGCCCCACGGCGAGTTCATCCCCGCGGCCTTGGCCGTCTCCACCATGCGATCGAACTGGGACCGAGGAAAGGCGGTGTAGTAGAGCTTCTGCACACGCCAGGGCTCGCCCGCTTCCTTGAACATCGGTTTGAGGCGAGCGGCCTCAACCGCAAGAAGGGTCGCGCGATGCGTCTGGATGTGATCGGGGTGGCCGTATCCGCCGTTTCCGTCATACGTGACCACAACGTGCGGGCGGAAGCGACGGATCTGCGCAACGATCCTCCCCGTTGCCTCGTCGATCGGCGTCATCCAGAACGCATCGGGGAGGAAGTTGGTCGGCGTGCCGGCCATTCCGGAGTCGCCATAACGCAGGAACTCGACCTCATCCACCTTGAGGATGCGACACGCCTCGCGCAGCTCGCCCTCGCGGATCTCGGCGAGTTGTGGCCGTGTCGTCTCCTCGGGCATGTCCGCGGCGACGATGGTCGCGAGCTTGCCGTCGGTGCAGCACACGACGCATGTCTTCACGCCTCGGTCCGCATAGGTCGCGAGTGTGCCGCCCATCGTGATCGTCTCGTCATCGCAGTGCGCGTGCACTGCCATCAGACGCAGCTGGGAATCCGCCATCACTCCTCGGTGATCGTCACCGACCGCATGACGTCGTCCTTGCGGATCGCGCCCACGACGTCCATGCCTTTGATGACCTGGCCGAAGAGGTTGTAGGACTTGGTGAGCTTGTGACGGTCATCGACCGTGCAGATGAAGAACTGCGAGCCATTGGTGTGCGGCCCCGAGTTCGCCATCGCGACCGCTCCGGCCTCGTACTCACCGACGACGGGCTCGTCCTCGAAACGGTATCCGGGTCCACCGCGCCCCGTTCCTTCGGGACAACCGCCCTGGATGACGAAGTCATCGACGATGCGATGGAAGGTGAGGCCGTCGTAAAAGCCGTCCCGAGCGAGGAACACGAAGTTGTTCACCGACTTCGGCGCGCGCGCCGGGTCAAGTGCGATGACGATGTCGCCGCGGTCGGTCGTGATGGTGGCGGTGTAGCGCTTGGCAGGATCGATGACCTGCTCGGCGCTCGTATATGTCTTGGGCATCGAGGCAGTCTACCCGGGGTGGCCGGGTAGACTGCCGGGCCGCCGTCGGATCAGAGGGTCGCGCTCGATCCGGTAACGGCAGCGGGGGAGCCCGTCGACGTGGGGGACGTCGAGGTCGAGGGGGTCTTCGCGAATCCGCCGAAGCGAACGCGCAGGTAGCTGCTGAGGTTGAGGTTCATGAGCTTGCTGATCCCGGCACTCGCGTCGGTGCTCAGCGTCGCGCCCTGCGCCGTGGTGATCTTTCCTTTGCTCTCGGCTTTGCTGATTCGCGCGGTGACCTTTGCCATCACGGCGCTCTCCACGGCCTGCGTCTTGGACCCGTCAATCTGCGCAAGTGTCTCGCCGTTGAGGAGATCCTTCAGGATCGTGGTGCGGCTGAGACCGGTCTCCTGGACCGACTCGCGGAAGAGGGCGAGCGCGATGTGCCGAGCCGCGACGGCTTTGGCCAGCGGGTGCCCGGTCTTGGCGGAGCTCGGGGCCGGCGTGGCCGCCAGCGTCGTGGCGTTGCCGCCGCTGAGGCCTGCGGCAAGCGCTGGGATGATGGAGACCGACGCGATGCCTGCCACGGCGACGACCGCAAATGCGGCCGCGCTCAGCGCGACCCTCTTGGTGAAGAAATTTCCGAACATCGCCGTGCTCCTTAGGTTTCGAGTGTTTTATGGTGGGTGGTGTCCTCATTCTCACTGGCCGCTTCGCGCGTTCCCTGAGCCGGTCCTGAGACGTGAGTGTCCGCCCCGATCCGCCCGGTACACGGAGGCATCACGTGAACGGTGCCGCTGAGAAGCCGGTGATCGGGCTCTTCGGAGCCTTCGACACGGGCGAGCTTGCCGAAGTCGCTCTGCGCAGGGTCATCGAGCGCGAGCTCCTCGAGAGGCGCCCGGACGTCGAGCTCGTCGCCATCGCGCCGCTGGGTGCCGAGCACCCAATCCCGGGAGATGAAGGACGTCCTGCGCGCCCACTCGCGTCAGATGCGACCGGCACGCCGCTCACTCTCGACGCGCTGATCATCGCGGGCGACGTGCTCGGCGACGATGCGCACTGGGCCGGGCGCTATCCGGTGCCAGTCGACGTCATATCCAGCCGTGGGGTTGCGGCCCTGGCGCTCACGGGACGGTGGAACGGCCGCGCGATTGCCGGTTCGGTGATGTGGTTCGCGGTTGGTTCGCCTGCGGGTGACCTCGACGCCATCGAGCTTCAGGGTCAGAACATCTGGGCCCGGAATCTGGCTGCGGAGGAGCGCCTCGGTGGTACTGCCGCGCAGTCGGGCGACCCGCTACTCCTTGCGGGGCGGATCTTCACGCCCGACGTCCTTCGACGGCGCAGGGATCTGCTCCGTCTGTGCGGCGCCGTCCCCGCCGGTCCCCGGCTCGTGATCGAGATCGCGCCGAATCTCGTGTCGCCGGACGATCCTGACGAGCTCGTGGGCGCGGTAGCCGCAGCGCTGCGGGCCGATCCCAAGCTCTCGGTCGTCATCGTGACGCTTGACCCCACCCGGCAACCGTCGGACGGCTCAGCCTTCAGCGTTCCCGGGCTGATCGCCGAGCGCGTGCACCGCCTGCCGGATTGGGTGGGGCTCGACGACATTGCCGCCACGATCTCCGGCTCCGTAGCCGTGGTCGCGTCGTCGCCGGCAGGAGCGCATCTCGCGGCTGCTCTGGGCGCTCCGGTCTCCGCCGCGGACGCCGGGCTTGGCGACCGCTTCGACCCGGCGATCCCGGTGCTCGGCGGAGATCTCACTCCGGCGATCGCCGCGCTCATCGCGTCGAAACAGCCGGTGAACATCGATGCGGCGGTCCGGACGCTTGACGGCGCGTTCGCGGAGCTGGCCGAACGGCTGCCGCGCGGTGCGGGCTCGGCACGCGGCGTATTCGAAGCGGACGCCGCGACCTCTGCACTGGCGATCCTCCAGCAGCGACTGGTCGATGAGCGGGCCGCGCTGCAGGCCGAGCTGTCGCGGATCCAGGCCGAGCTCGATCATCTCCGCGCCTCCCCGGAGCATCGCCTCGCCCGGCCGCTTCGTGAGGGCTACCAGCGGTGGCAGAAGCGCCGGACGTGATCCGGTTCCCCGAGGTTGCCCGCCCGGACGTGACCGTGGTGATGCTCACGTACAACCGGTGGGATCTCACCAAGGAGGCGCTCCGGTTGCTCGCCGAGGTGACCGAGCCGCACTACGAGGTGGTGATCGTCGACAACGCCTCGACTGATGGAACCCTCGCCGAGCTGGATCGGGTGGAGGGTGCGCGCATCGTTCGGAATCCCGGCAATCTCGGCTTCGGCCCTGCCAACAATCAGGGCGCCGCGATGGCGAGGGGCCGGTATCTCCTGCTCCTCAACAGCGACGCATGGGTCCGGCCCGGATGGCTGGAGCCTTTGATCGACGTCGCGGACGGGGATCCGGGCGTCGCGGCGGTGGCCCCGAAGCTCCTCTACCCGGATGGACGGCTCCAGGAGGCGGGCTCCATCATCTGGCGCGATGGGAGGGTCCGCCAGTACGGCGACGGCGATCGGTCGAACCGACCCGAGTACAACTTCCGGCGGACGGTCGACTACGCATCGGCGGCGTGCCTCCTCGTCCGCCGCTCCGCCTTCACCTCGGTCGGGGGCTTCGACCCGCGGTTTGCTCCGGTCTATTACGAGGACGTCGATCTCTGTCTCGCGCTCGCCGCGGGTCCCGGCCGGGTGGTGTATCAGCCTCGGTCGGTCGTCGAGCACGTTCGCGGCGCCTCGAGTACCGGCGGCGTCCAGAGCGCTCGCGTCGAGCGCAACCGCCGCCTGCTCCGCGCCCGCTGGCAGTCAGTCCTCGATCGCCGTCCGCCCGAGAGCTGGCGCGTCGAGCCGAGCGGGATCGCCGGGGGCCGCGACGCGTTGACGTGCGAACGGATCCTCGTCGTGACCGGCCCCAGACCTGACGCCGCCGGCTCACCCGAGCAGCGCCGCCTCGCCGGCCTGATCCACGCGGCGGCGCGGCGCTGGCCCGATGCACGTTGGACCGTCGCGTCGCTCGACGGCACGCCCGTGACCAGGCCGGACGATCTCAGCGATGCCGGCATCGAGGCCGTTACGGCAGCTCCGTCGTGGGAGCAGTGGCTGATGGGGCGCCGGTACCACTACGGCGTCATCGCCGTGGCCGATCCGCGCTGGACCGAGGGCGAATTGGGCGACCTTCTGGACGCCACGCAGCCCCAGGCGGTGAGGGTCCCGGCGGCCGATCACGTCGAACTCGGGGCGATCGCGACCGAACTGGGGCGCCCGGATCCGGGCATTCCGGCGTAGGTGCGTTAGAGTTTCGATCCCGAGGCGACAAACTACGGAGGCATTCATGAAGGTCGTCGTCTGCGTCAAGCAGATCCCCGACCCCAATACGACCGGACAGCTCGACCCGACCACGCATTTGCTCAAGCGCGAGGGGGTTGAGGCCGTTCTCGATCCCGGAGATGAGTTCGGTGTCGAGGCAGGCCTCCAACTCGTCGAGGCGCAGGGGGGCGACGTGACCGTCGTCTCGATGGGTCCGGAACGTGGTGTCGACGCGGTTCGGAAAGCCCTCGCCATGGGTGCTGCCAAGGGCGTGCTGATCTCCGACGACGGCCTGCGAGGCTCCGACGCGTTGACCACGGCGCGGGTTCTCGCCGCTGCGATCCGCCGGGAGGGCTTCGATCTCGTGATCACCGCGACCGAATCGACCGACGGGTATTCGGGCGTGGTGCCGCAGATGGTCGCGGAGCTGCTCGATGTCCCCGCGGTCACGTTCGCGAAGACGCTCGAGATCGACGGCACGACGTTGAAGGTCAAGCGACAGACCGAAGCGGGCTACGACCTCGTCGAAGCGGTGCTTCCCGCCGTGGTCAGCGTGACCGCGGGGGTCAACGAGCCGAGGTATCCGTCTCTCAAAGGAATCATGGGAGCCAAGTCCAAGCCGCTCGACCGCCTCACGACCGGGGATCTCGGTCTCGACGGCGCGGGCGGCGGGACGGCCGGCCAGAGCATGACCGGCGTCGAGCCGGCGCCACAGCGCGCCGCGGGGTCGATCGTCAAGGACGACGGCGAGGGGTACAAGCGGATCGCCGACTTCCTCGCCGAGAAGAAGGTGATCTGACCGATGGCTCTGGGAAAGATCTGGGTGTTCGCCGAGATTGCGGGCGGCAAACCCGCGCCGGTCGCCCTCGAACTGCTCACCAAGGCACGCTCGCTGGCCGGGACGGTGGAGGCAGTCGCCTTCGCGCCTGACGCCGCAGAGGCCGCAACCGATCTCGGCGCTCATGGGGCGACCACCCTGTTTGCCGGCACCGACCCGCTCTGGGGCGAACTGCTCCTCGGCGGACCCGCGGCCGCGGCGCTGGCGACGCTGATCGCGGAGCACAAACCCGATCTGATCCTCTTCGGGATGACGTACACCTCCCGTGACGTGGCCGGCCGGCTCGCGGCGAGGCTCGGCGTCCCGGTGATCGCCAACGGCCTCGACATCAGCGACACCGACGGCATCACCGTCCACTCGTCGGTCTTCGGCGCCACCCTCAACGTCGCCACGCGCTTCGAGGGCGGCGCTCCGGCCATCGCGATCATCCGGCCGAAGTCCTTCGCGGCAGAGCCGAGCGGCGGTGGTGCCGCGGCGGTGACACCGGTCACGTCGCCGATCGACGACAAGTACAAGACCGCCCGGGTGACCGATCGGGTTGCCGACGTCGCGGTCGGACCGAAGCTGGAGGAGGCGCCGATCGTCATCAGCGGTGGGCGTGGCCTCGGTGATCCGAAGAACTTCGAACTCCTCGACCAGCTGGCTGCGGTGCTCGGCAATGCCGCGGTCGGAGCGAGCAGGGCAGTGGTGGATGCCGGCTGGGTGCCCTATGCGATGCAGGTCGGACAGACCGGCAAGACAGTCAAACCCGCTGTCTATCTTGCTTTCGGCATCAGCGGAGCGATGCAGCACACTGTTGGTATGAAAGGCGCGAAAGCAATTGTTGCGGTCAATAGAGACGAGAACGCGCCAATCTTCAAACTCGCGGACCTCGGGGTCGTCGGCGACGCCCTGAAGGTGCTCCCCGCACTCGTCGAAGAGTTGCAAAGGCGTCGGTCATGAGCGCCGCACTGGATCGATTGCAATTGCCCGACAGTCCGCTGGCACCGAAATTCGCAGGTATACTCGGGTCTGCAATGGACGACAAGGTCATTGTCGACCTTCTGGGCCAGGTCGGAAATCTTTTTACGTCGAGCCTGGAGCTGAAGGAGACGATCGACTTCATGCTCAAGGCCGCGGCCGACCTCGTCGACTGCGATGCTGCCACGGTATTCCTCCTCGACGAGGACGGCCGTGCCCTGTCCGCTATCGCGACATACCCATTCACCGACAACCTCGGTCAGGTCGCGCGATTCGAGCTTGGTGAGGGCATCGTCGGGTGGGCAGCGCAGCGTCGCAAGCTCGTTTCCGTCGCCGACGCCACGAAGGACCGGCGCTTCAAGACGCTTGGACTCGCGTATGCGCCTCGATCCTGCCTGGTGATGCCACTCGAGTCGCCGCAGCGCCTGGTTGGCGCGTTGACCCTCGCGCGACGCGAGGTGCAGCCCTTCACCAGTATCGAGCAGGCGTTGATGCGGATCATCGCCAGCCAGGCGGCGATCAGCATCGACAACGCACGGCTGTATACGGCGCAACGCGCGCAGCTCGGCGAGATCGCAACGCAGAAGCGCGAGGTGGAAGTCGCCAACGCGCAGATCGCCGAGATCTCGCGGCTGAAGAGCGAATTCCTCGCGAACATGAGCCACGAGCTGCGCACGCCGCTCAACGCGATCCTGGGATTCAGCGAGATCCTCAAGGACAACCTCGTTGACCTCACGCCGCAGCAGCGTCAGGAATGTCTCCAGAACATTCATGCCTCGGGCAAGCATTTGCTCGAGCTCGTCAACGACGTGCTGGACCTCAGCAAGATCGAGGCGGGCCGCATGGAGCTGGCCTACGACCGCTTCGGCGTCCAGGATGCGGTCAAAGAAGTCCACAACGTCATCCGCTCGCTGAGTGAGCGGCGCGACATCGATCTCAGCATCGACGTGGTGCCGACCAACCTCGAGATCCGCGCCGACAAGAGCAAGTTCAAGCAGGTGCTGTACAACCTGCTGAGCAATGCGATCAAGTTCACGCCACAGGGCGGCAAGGTCTGGGTCTCCGCGCGTGCCGACACCGAGGACCTGATCGTCGACGTCGGTGACACCGGGGTCGGCATCCCCGCCGAACACCACAAGCGCATCTTCGACGAGTTCTATCAGCTCGACCACGCCACTACGCGTCAGGTCGAGGGCACCGGACTCGGCCTCTCCCTAACTCGCCGGCTCGTCGAGCTGCACGGCGGCAGCATCTCCCTCGAGAGCGATCCCGGCCGCGGCTCCGTTTTCACGTTCCGGCTACCTCTGACAGGAATTGAGGTGCTGAACGGCCATCGCCACAACCGGATCCTGCTCGTCGAGGACAATGCGAGCAATCGCGACCTCGCCAAGATGGTCCTCCTGGGGAGCGGCTTCGACGTCGATATCGCGGTGGACGGTGAGGAGGGTCTCCACAAGGTGAGGTCCAAGGTCTACGATCTCGTGCTCATGGACGTGGAGTTGCCTGGGATGGACGGGCTGACTCTCACTCGTATGCTCAAGGCGGACCCAAAGACGGCGGGCGTGCCCGTGGTCGCGTTGACTGCGAACGCGATGAAGGGCAATGAACAAGAAGCACTCGCGGCCGGTTGCTCCGGCTACATCACCAAACCAATTGAGGTGGCCAACTTCGTGAAGCGCATCTCCACATTCATCGAGGTGCCTGTCTGATGAGCGGGGCCGGAAAGACCATCCTGATCGTCGAGGACGATCCACCGAGCCGCGAGGTCGTGCGTCTCGCGACGAGCGCTCAGAACCACACGCTCATCGAGGCGGCAACCGGCGTCGAGGGATTGAACCTCGCTCGCGAACAGAACCCGGATTTGATCATCCTCGACGTCAACCTCCCCGGAATGAGCGGTCTCGACGTCTGCCGGCGCCTGCGTGCCGAGGGTGCCCGGGTCCCGATCATCATGCTCACCGCCAAGAGCGACACCATCGACGTGGTGGTCGGTCTCGAGCTCGGTGCCGACGACTACGTGACCAAGCCCTTCGAAGTCCGCGAACTCATGGCACGCATCGGAGCGCATCTCCGGCGCAGCGAGATCTCCGCGCAGGAGCAGCCCCGCGACCGCTTCGAGTTCCCCGGGCTCACGATCGACCTCGGACGCCGCCAGGTCTTCCGCGACGGCGAGGAAGTGATGCTCACGCTCACCGAGTTCAACCTCCTTGCGCTCCTCGCATCGCGCCCGGGTCAGGTCATGAGTCGCGGCGAGTTGCTCCGGCGCGTCTGGGGCTACGAGGTCGAGATCGAGACACGAACCGTCGACGCCCACGTCTACCGGCTCCGTCGCAAAATCGAGCCGGATGCGGAGAAGCCGACGTACATCCACTCGGTGCCGGGGATCGGGTACCGCTTCAGCGGGTAGCGCCTCCGCAGTCAGCATCGCTTTGTGGTGCTGGCGCCAGGGGACGGGCGGCACCGTGCTCAGCTTGTCCGCTCCCTCGTTCGCGCCACTTATTGTCGCGCTCTCTCGGTCGCTCCCAAATTCGCTGGGTGCCGCCCGTCCCCTGTCGCCATACACGCGTTGTGCCGTAGTCCTTCGCGCAGGCTGCGTGCAACGGCGTCGAATTCGCCGGGCTACCGCGCGTTCCCTGTCGCCATACACGCGTTGTGCCGTAGTCCTTCGCGCGGGGCCTTTTCGATTAGGCGCGGACGTACACACCGTTCAGATCGAGGGCTGAGCTGCCGTTGCAGGCGAGCTGCAGCACGCCATCTGGATCGTCCTGCGATCCCACGACGACGGTGCTCTCTGCGGGGATCCATTGACCATTGATCGCGAGGTTGTCATTGGCCGAGGATGACGGTGTTGCGAACTGCAGCGTGATGGTGCTGCCATCAGCGACGGTGATGTCCGTGGTCGAGTCCATCGCAAATCATCACCTTTGGTGCGGGGATCAGCGATGCCGACCCCGCGGGTTGGAACGCTGTCGCCGTCGCGGCGATCCCTGCGCTCTCGACGCTCGTGTAGCTGGAACCGAGCCGGAACAGATGCTGACTCACCTCGCCGAACCACGCCCAGCGTTGCAGCACCTCGAGCGCGGTTGGTGAAAATTGAACGTCCTGCGGCGCCGTGTACAGATAGGTGTATCCCTGTCCTGGCAACGAGTTGAGGAGCCGGGCTGTGACGATGATGGGGAGGAGCATGATCCCTCGTCGTCGCGCGTAGTACGGCACTGCCGGAGACCACGTGAGACCGTCGAACACGATCAGGTCTTGAGGGTTTGTGCCTGCGTCGATCTCTCGCGCCTGTGGCAAAACGTTTTCAGGATCGGGGACACGGTTTGTGTAGATGGGCGCAAGGAACTCACGCTGAGCAATGATGGCGGACCCTAGCGACGCGAAAATGGCAAGCACAGTCACGACCCGCAGGGGGGCGGGACGCCAGTAGCGAACGACTCCGTCGAGCGAGTAACCCAGGACAGCCGCGACGGCGGGAGTCACCGCGGCCAGGTAGTACTGCTGCACGACGTACAGGTTGAAGAACACCAGGACGGGGAGCGCGCCGGCCAGGAGAATCCCGATCCATACCAACCGCTTCTCGCGGAGCCAGGCGATGCCGCAGAGGATCGCGAATGCCCAGATGGGCAGCCCGGTCACGAGCGTATCGAACGGATGGATGATGTCGTACCAGGCATGGACGCTGAAGCGCTGGGCGATCGTCCCGAAGTTCCAGACCACCAGAGCCTCGCTGGTGAGCCAGCTGGTGGCGGGGTTCGCCGCCTTGATGTCGTCGGCATGATGCGTCCAGAGCACGCATGCAATCAGAGGAATCGCGCATAGCACCAGCGAGATATTGAGTTGCTCACGCAGCCAGACCCGAAGTGGCGGCCTCGGCCCTCGTGTCCAGTACAGCAGCAGCGGAACCATCCAGAACACCGCGCTCGTCACCTTGACGACCATCGCGAGCGAGCCGAGAACGATGGCGAGCGCGGCATACCGCTTCTGGCGTTTGTCGATCCAGATCATCCCGGCCCACACGTATGCGACCGAGAGGGCGGTCGCCATGTACTCGATCATCGAGGCACGGCTCCACCAGATATTGAACGGCGACAGCAGGAAAACGAGGAGCGCGATCATCGCGGCAGTCTTCGTCGAGAGATGGCGAACCAGCCCCCAGAGTGCGACTGCGGTTGCCATGAAACAGATCAGTCCGCTGGCCCGGAGCGCAAGGTCGGCGGCCACGCCAAGGTTCATGACGAGGGCGGCCATGGCCTGGTACAGAGGGAACTCGAACGGCACCTGCCATGGCTTACCCAACACCGGGAGCTGAGGGTTGAGCAGGTTGATCCCCTGCTGGTGATAGATGAGGGCTGGATACGCCGTCTCGGTCTGCCGAAACGACGAAAGTTGCGTAAACGGCTGGCTCAGGTGCGGCAGACGGATCACGAGTCCGAGTACCAGGAGCGCCAGCACGATTCCCGCCTCTCGGAAGCCCACGCTGGACCAGAGCCTCCGACCCCCCTGAACGAATCGTTGCACCGGCGCATTATGGCCTTGGGCTGTTCCTCCTTCGCGGCCCCACCCGCAGGTGCGGCCAGATGGCCCTTCGCGACGCGATCCCCTCGCCGACCCTGCGAGTTACGCCTTCGGCTTATCAGCGTTCGACCTACTGCCCCGCAGCGTGCCGGCTCGGCGCAGCGCAGGATTCAGCAAGGAGGGATAGGCACGACGGGTGTAAGGCGACAGGGGATGGGCGGCACCCAGCGAATTTGGGAGCGACCGAGAGAGCGCGACAATTACGTGGCGCGAACGAGGGAGCGGCCAAGCTGAGCATGGTGCCGCCCATCCCCTGTCGCCCAACAACAGAGCGATGCCCTAAGCCCTCAGTAGATAAATCCAACGATGGACCGGTCGGTGGATTCGATCGTGCGGTAGTCGACGCGTCCCCATCCTCCGCCGTCAGCGTGGTAGTTCATCTCGGAGATTTCGAAGCTGCCGTCGAGGTTCACGTGCTCGACGTAGGCGACGTGCCCGACCCAGCCGATGTTGAAGACGACGATCGCGCCCTCCACCGGGACATGTCCTTCGGGGCGCTTGCCCTGGGCGGCGGCCCACCAGTTGATGGCGTTCCCGCTCCAGTCCACGGCCCGTCGAGTGGCCACGTAGTACGTGCACTGCCCGTACGGGAATCCGTCGTGTAGCGGAACCTGCGGCGGCACTGACGGCACACCGTTCTGCGCATCGACGAAGTACGACGAGATGAGCGCGCCTGGCGGCGCATGCGAGAGCGGCACCTGAAGGTATGAACCCGGGAGCATCGGGGAATTGCTGCTGAGCGCGTTGTAGTCGAGAATCACCGCCGGATCGAGATGGAGGCGAGCGGCAAAGGCCGTCGGGGTCTCATCAGGAAGCACTTCGACGAGCGCACCCGGCCCAGGGGGGATCAGCACCGTCGACCCTGGTTTGGGCACGACATATGGCGTGAACTGATTGCCCCATTCGATCGTCGACGTGGAGACGTGATACGTCGACGCGAGAGACGTGAGCGTCTGTCCCGGCTGGACAACCACGGTCTTAACGGGCTCAACCGCAACCGCGGTCACCGTCGACAAATTCCCGACGACCGCATTGATCTGAATGGCAGCGAGGTTGCGAAGCATGGGCGCGCCCGGAAGGACGGCGGGCCGAGCCACGAGTACAACGAGCACCGCCGCAGTGGCGACTACCCAGAGATGGCGTACAAACCGATGAACGTGGGTCGCGATCGCTGCTCCCCTCGCTAGTGGCAGTGATACGGACGGTGCCCGGGGTGAATTGCCCTCTTCCCCGGTGGTCGCGGGCGACCGTACCAAAACGGGCTCTGCGCCGTCAAAGTGAGCTCGGTGAACGCGTCAGTGCCCCCAGTGCTTGCAACGGTATGGCGAGGAACGGCGCTCGAGGCCCGAATCCGGGGACATGTGGCGGTGGTCGACAGCGAGGGGAACCTGCTGACGTCGGCCGGAAATCCGGATGCCGAGACGACGCTGCGGAGTTGTGTCAAGCCGATCCAGGCGCTCCCCTTTCTTCGCCTGGCGGCAGATCGTCTCGAAGTGGACGTCGCGGAGATCGCCATCGCGTGCGCCTCGCATCAGGGGGAGGACGAGCACCTGGCCACGGTGCGTGGACTGCTTGCCAAGGCTCGCGTACCGGAGGAGTCACTCCGGTGCGGACCACAACTCCCTTCCGATGAGGCGACGGCCCGCCGCCTTCTCGCGTCCGGCGGCGTCCCACGACCGATCCACAACAACTGCTCCGGCAAGCACGCGGCAATGCTCGCGACCTGTGCGGTGATGGGCTGGCCACTCGATGGATATATGGAGGCCGCTCACCCGTGCCAGCAGGCGGTCACCGCCGCACTGGAAGAGATGCTCGGCATGGATCTTGCTTCTGTGCCGCACGGGATCGACGGGTGTGGGCTGCGAACCTACGGGACGCCACTCAGCGCCATCGCCGGCGGCTTTGCCGTCGCTGGGCCGGACCCCGCGTTCCAGCGTGCTCAGGAGGCAATGGCCGCGTTCCCGTTCCTCGTCGCAGGTACGGGACGGTTCGACACGGCACTGCTCGAGGTGGCCGGCGCCCGGCTCACCGCGAAGATCGGTGGCGCGGCGGTCTGGGCGGCAGTCGTGCGACCAGACGGGCCTGGAATTGCCATCAAGCTCGAGGCCGGCGGTGGGGAGGCGATCCCCGTCGTCGCGATTTCGGTGCTCCAGCACCTTGCGGTCCTCGACGCGGATCTTCCAGAGCGGCTTCGTCCCTTCGAGAGGCTGACCTTGCGTAACTGGGCGGGTCGCGAATCGGGGGAGATCCGGCCCGAGCCCGGGTGGGATCCCGCCTTTTGACGATGGTCCCGCCCGGGTGTATCGTTCGCCTGGAGAAAAGTTGATACGGATGTCAATTTCTGAACCGACTGGAGTGGCTGGAGCGTTCGTCCAGTCGAGTGGGGAGTAGGGATCGGTGCCTGATCAGAGCCACGTCGGACGCAGGTACTCGGCACCCGCTCAAGCTCGTGGCACCCGACGCGGCTCGCGACATGGCACGTGCGATCGCAGGTTCGGACGCCGTCCGGGAACCGGATGTGGTGCCTCCGACGTTCGCCGCTGTGTACTGCCTGGGCCCGACGCTCGCCAAGCTCTTCGGTGACCCCGACGTCGGCATCGACCTCGCCGGCCTGATCCACGGCGAGCAGTCCTTTGAATGGCCGGCCCCGGTGCAGCCAGGCGACGTCGTGGATGCGACGGCGGAGATCACGAGCGTCGACACCAGGCGCGGCATGACGTTCGTGCGCCTCGCGATGGAAGCCGTTCGGCCCTCGGATCAGACCGTCGTCTGCCGTGCGACGTCTTTGATGATCGTGCGGGCGCAGGCATGACCGCGCCCGTGGCGTCCGAGCTCGCAGTGGGCGATGAGGTCACGCCGTTCTCGCGCATGGTCACCCAGGAGCAGGTCAGCGCCTACGCGGATTCCTCCGGCGACCACAACCCGATCCACCTCGATCCCGAGTTCGCCCGATCGGTGGGGCTGCCCGGGACCATCGCCCACGGCCTGCTCGAGATGGGCATCCTGGCCGAGGCGATCAGCTCGTGGGCGGGCGGGAGCGCCAATCTCCTGAGCCTCTCGTGCCGGTTCAGCAAGCCGTTGCTGCCCGGCGACACGATCATCTGCTCTGGAACCGTCATCAGCGTCGACGATGCAGGCGTGGCCACCCTGTCGGTGGCGGCGACCTCGGATCGCGGCGACCGAGTCTTGACCAACGGCCGGGCAACCGTCCGGCTCTCACGCTAAGGGACCAAGAACATGGGACTCGACTTCTCGCTCACCCGCGAACAGGAGGAGATTCGCGCGCTTGCGCACGAGTTCGCCGAGAAGGAGATGCGCCCGGTCGCCGAGCGCTACGACGAAGCTGAAGAGACACCGTGGGACGTCATGCGCAAGGCGCACGCCCTCGGTCTTGACGCCACCGCGAGCTTTCCCGAGCAGTACGGCGGCGGCGGCATCGACCTCGTGACCAACCTCATCCGCGAAGAGGAACTCTCCTGGGGCGACGCCGGGATCGCCACGGCGATCGGCGCCACCGGCCTCTGCGGGACCGCAATCCTCGCAATGGGCACCGAGGAGCAGAAGCGGAAGTACATCGGCATCTTCACCGGTCCCGAGCTGAAGATCGGCGCGATGGGACTCACCGAGCCGAACAGCGGCTCGGACTCGCTCGCGCTCGAGACCACCGCAAAGAAGGTGGACGGCGGCTACGTGCTGAACGGCACCAAGCAGTTCTGCACGAACGGCGGCATCGCCGACGTCCAGGTTGCCTTCGCCACCACTGACAAGTCGCTCGGCCCCGCAGGCGTGGCCGGCTTCGTCATCGAGAAAGGCACGCCCGGCATGCGTCAAGGTCGCAAGGAACGCAAGCTCGGCGTCCGCGCCTCGCACACCGCGCAGGTCATCTTCGAGGATTGCTTCATCCCGGACAATCAGCGTCTCGGCTACGACGAAAGCGGCAAGGAGACGGGACCAGGGGCCGTCGGCGCCATGATCATGCTCGAGGTGACGCGGCCAATGGTCGCCGCCGGAGCGCTCGGCATCGCTCGCGCCGCATTCGACTTCGCGCGCGACTACTCGTTGCAGCGTGTCGCGTTTGGCAAGCCGATTTCGAAGCACGAGGCGATTGCCTTCAAGCTCGCGGACATGGCTACCGAGATCGACGCGGCGCGGCTGCTCACATGGCGTGCCGGGTGGATGGCGATGAACGGGATTCCGCTCGCTCGCGGCGAGGGGTCGATGGCGAAGCTGTTCGCCGGCGACGTCGCGATGAAGGTCACGGTCGACGCCGTGCAGATCCTCGGCGGCTACGGGTACATCAAGGATTACCCGGTCGAGCGCTTCATGCGGGACGCGAAGATCTATCAGATCTGGGAAGGCACGGCCGAGATCCAGCGCCTGGTGATCAGCCGCTACGTGCTCGGTGAGCGCACCGCGACAGCCGCGCGTCCGCGCGTGGTGAAGGACGCTTCGCCCGTCCCGGTCGCTGCCGCAAGCTGACCCTCGACCCGATCAGCTCGACGCTGCGGCGGGAACGCCGGTCGATCGAATCACGCCACCTTCGTGCCCGAGCACGAGGTACGGGATGCCGTCGAGGTTGTCCAGGAAACACGTCTCCTGGAGGCCCCACTGCGTGATGCTCGTGTACTGCCCGGAGGCGAGCGTTGCTCCCCAGGTTGATCGATCGGCCGGCTGAAGGATTGGCGCCGCCCCGGGTGCGAGCGTGGTTTCGGCTTCGAAGCGCACGGTCCCGCAGCTCAAGGCCCAGCCGTAGCTCGGCTCTGCCCTGTCGTTGTTGGCGGCGACAGTCCAGTCGCCGTCCGTCGCGACATCGACTGAGTACGTGACCCGGTGGATATCTCCCTGGGCAGCAAGCCCTTCGTCCTCCTTGGCTTGCGCCTGGCCGATCGACGTGGTGAAGGTCCCGGTCGCGAATGGGCTGGTGGGCGGCGCCACGCCGGTGTTGGCCCAGTACTGGTAGTAGGCGCCGAGGTCGGCAGGCAATTCGTTGTGCGGCGGATTCGCGAGGTCGAAGCCACCCACCATCGACTCGGGCGTCGCGTACACCCACGCGCCGCCGCCACCGGCGAAGGGGTACTCCGTCTCGAGCGCGAGCATCCAGTGTGCGGCGAGGGAAGCGCGCGTGAACACCATGAACGCCACGTCTGCCGGCAAGCCCTTGGTCGGGGCTGTGGTGACCTCGCTCAAGAAAAACGCCGGGTAGGCGTCCTGCTTCGGAACGAAGAGGTTTCGTACGGCGAGCGGCCGTGGCTGGAGGGTGCATCCGCAGGCATACGCAGCAATCTCCGCGGAGTCGCCCTGGAGCGCGGAGCCGGTCTCGAACGACGCCAGGTTTTCCGGATCGTTGCTCGCGAGGGCTGCCTCCCGGACCGGCCACATGGTGTCGACGATGCGCTGCGCGAGCTCCGGATCGATTGTCACGCCAGGGGTCGCGGGCGTCGCTGTGAGCGCCGCCAGCAGGGTCGCCGCGCTTGGAACCGTGCCAGGCGGAGTTGCCTCATCCGGCGGTGACGCTATAGGGAAGATCGCGGGGCCGCTGCCGAAGTGTGTCGGGAACCCGGTCGCGATCGCCCTGGCGAGCCCGAGTGATCCGGCGGCTGTCGCCACCATGAGCGCGCACACGAGGCCGATCGCCAGCGCCGGCGAACGGCCCTGCACGGGGTTCGGCGGAGGTGGCGGATACAGCTCCGCCTGTCGCAGCTCAGCGGTGACTGGAGGCGGCTCTGGGTCCGGCGCGGCGTTCGGCGGCAGCACGTTGTCGAGGGTAGGGCCGGATACGGGGCGATCCGGGCCGCGCAACGGCACTGTTATGAGCCCGTTCTGCAGACCGAGCGCTAAGCTCTCCGATCGCCCGCACTCATCAATCCCTCGAGGAGCTTGCATGTTCGATCTCACCGGTAAGGTCGCCGTTGTCACCGGGGGATCGCGCGGTCTCGGGAGGGCGGACTGCCTCGCACTGGCACGCGCCGGTGCTGATGTCGTCGTCACCGACATCCTCATCGAGTCCGACCCCGCGCTCGAGCAGACTGCGGAGGAGGCGCATTCGGCGCTTGCGCAGCTCTTCACCTCGCAACACGTCGTGTATGCGGAGAAGACGAGCGACGAGATCCGTCAGATGGGGCGGCGCTCGGCGGCGATGAAGATGGACGTGACCAACCGCGAGCAGATCCGCGAGGTCTTCGCCACCATCAAGAAGGACTTCGGGTCGATCGACATCCTCGTGAACAACGCGGGAACGCTCGACCACATCGCACAGATCGAGCATCAGAACGACGAGCTCTGGGATCGCGATCTGCGGGTGAACCTGTCCGGGGCTTTCAACTGCACCAAGGCAGCTTGGCCGTACATGCGCGAGGCGGGTTGGGGCCGCGTCATCTACATGGCATCCGTTGCCGGGACGCTCGGCGGATTCGGTCAGGCGTCGTATGCGGCGACCAAGGCATCGGTCATCGGACTCGGCAAGTCGATGGCGCTCGAGGGCGCACGTTTCGGCATCACCGCGAACATCATCGCGCCGGGCATCATCGGCACGGAGGCATGGAAGATGGGTGATGCGAAGATGAACGATCGCATGGTCCTTCGCACTGCAATGCGCAGTGCAGGTGAGCCCGAGGACATCGCAAACGCGATCGTGTTTCTCGTGTCGCCGGAAGCTCGCTACATCACCGGCCAGGTGCTCACCGTCGCGGGAGGCATCGACCTCTTCGTCTACTGAGCCCGACGCCCCAAGCCTCACGCGTCAACCGGTCGACATCGGCGTGACGTACTGGTCGCGCGAGGTGGGTCCGTACATCTGGCACGAGTACGAAAGCGCGCGCACCGAGGGTGAGTTGCGTGCGATCAAGGTTGCGGGTCATCGCACGGTGCGCACGCACCTGCTGTGGGATGCATTCATGCCGACGCCCGCGCGCGTCGAACCGGCGCGACTCGGCAACCTCGAGCACTTTCTCGGCGTTGCGGCGGAGCTGTCATTGCAGGTTGTGCCGACGCTCTTCATGCAGACACTTGGTGGGTGCGTGATGCTGCCCGCGTACGCGATCGATGTGAATGCGCGCCGCCGTGGCGTACGCGCGGTCACTGATGCCGTGACGCAACCAGGCGGGCCACGTTATCTGTATACAGATCAGCTGATGCTGGAAGTCTGCGTGCGATGGATCGACGAATTGCTGAGCGCGTTCGCAGGACATCCGGCGATCTCGCTCTGGGATATCGGACACAATCCAGCGGGTGGCGTGCGTCCGCAGCGACTCGCACACCTCCCGCGCTGGGTCTCGCTCATCAGCGAACGGATACACGCGCGTGAGCAACGATGCATGCTCACACTGAGCGCGGACGATCTGGTCACCGCGCACGCTGTTCGTCCGGCCGATGTTGCGACTCTGGTCGACTGCATCGGCATCGACCTCAGCAGTTCCGCACTTGCGCACGCCGGCGGCGACCTCGACCCCGCGTCTGCGACATTCCTCGTGCAGTTGTGCGAGTCACTGCAGCGGATCAGCGCCGTTGATTGCGCACCTGCACGCTGGCGCCGGCGGCGACACCGCTGCGGATGACGACGCAACGGACATCGACACACGAACACAACGCTTTGTTGCAGGTGCCGTCGATGCACTCGTTGATTGCGGTTGCGCGGGCGTGATGGCAGCGATGTGGAGCAGTCCCGGGCCGCGCGCCGCGGAGGTGCCACCCTTTGACCGGCAGCATGATCTTCGCCTCGCCGGCGTCGTCGATGCCGCTGGTGTGTCAACCACATTCGGCACAGCCTGGGTTGCGGAGGCGCAACACGAGCGCGAACGTTCGCTCCCCACCCCGTTGCCCGAGCGCATCGATGTCGAGGATTACTACGCGAATCTTCCTGAGAGCCTGCACGAACTCCGCGCTGCCTGGGAGCGCGGCTCAAGTGAATACCCTGCTATGCTGCGATGAGCACCGGAACGGCGGGAAATCGTCATCCTTCGGTGCTTCCATCGCGGTCTTTTGCGGGTTCCCGTTGCTGACAGGGGACGTTCCCATAGTGGTCGTGAACGCGGTGGGCGTCCGTGTCGGCAAGAGTCCTGGAGGACATGCTGTGACCGCTGGAAGAATCAAGAAGATTATTCCCGACCGTGGATTTGGTTTCGTTCGCGCAGACGATGGCAACGAGGTGTTCTTTCATCGCACCGAGCTGACCACTGTCGACTTCGATGCCCTCCAGGAAGGCGAGCAGGTGACGTTCGACATCGTCGACTCGCCCAAGGGCCCGCGCGCGCGCAACCTCCAGAAGGTCTGATCAGAGCGGGGTAAACCCGCTTCGATCGTTCTAGGCGTCGCTGCGCATCGAGCGCAGCCGGGCGACAGCGGCGTCGACGCGCGCCGTATCACGCCCGCGTAGCCGGATGACGAGCCGGCGCTGCTCGACCTGCGGATATGAGCCGACGGTGACGTCGGGGAATTCCGCTTGCAAAGTCAGCATCGGCTCGGACATCTCGGACTCCGGGACGGATCTGTAGTACACCTCGCGCACGACAGGCGCCACACCGCCACCGAAGTAGCCGGGGATGAGTTCCTCCTCCACGATGGTGACGAACTCACGCGGGATGCCTGGCAGCACGAACAGGTACCGGTCATCGCCGAGGTCGATCGCCAGCGGTGGCGCCATGCCTCGGCGGTTGATTAGCACGGTCGCGCCGGCGGGGACGATGGCGCACCGCCGGTTCGCCTCGGAGACCACGGGCTGCTCGATCCAGCCCGCGGCGTGCATCCGCCGAGCCATCGCCTCGATGTTGCCGTATGCGATTGGATTCAGCTCGAGCGGCAGGCCGAGCGCGTCCCCGACCGCCTGGTAGGTGCGGTCGTCCGGAGTGGGGCCGATCCCGCCACAGACCGCGATTCGCGAGATCCCGGGATCGTCGACCGCCCGTCTGATCGCAGCGATGATCGCCGCCGGCTGGTCGGCGACGATCTCGATGTGGGTAACAGGGCGTCCCGCGGCGAATGCGAGGCGTGCCAGAAAGCTCGAGTTGGTGTCCTGCGTGTGCCCGCTGAGGATCTCGTCGCCGACCATCACTATCGCGGTCAGGCCAATGGTGCTCGGCACCGGTGCAGCATAGGCGTTGATGCGTGGGATGACCGGCCGGGTACAATCTGGCGGCCCTGGGGTGGCGCGGATTACAGCCGCCCGGGCTCTTATCTCACTGTCCTGAGGAGACCTGAGCGCAATGCCGACCCTTGATCGCGCCATCCTGCTGCCTATTGCGGCCGCGGGTCTGCTGGCGCTCCTCTTTGCCGTCTTCCTGATTTTCTGGGTCCTCCGGCAGGCCGAGGGCAACGACCGGATGAAGGAGATCGCGAAAGCGATCCAGGAAGGCGCCCAGGCGTACCTCAACCGGCAGTACACGATCATTGCCGGGATCGGCGCGGTCATCTTCCTGTTCCTCACCTTCACGCTCGGCTGGAAGACCGGCGTCCTCTTTCTGATCGGTGCCGTGCTGAGCGGTGCTGCGGGCTACGTCGGCATGAATATCTCGGTGCGCTCCAACCTGCGCACTGCGGAGGCGGCTCGTGGCGGGATCAACCCGGCACTCCAGTTGGCATTCCGCGGCGGAGCAGTGACGGGGTTCTTCGTCGTCGGCTTCGGGCTCATCGGCGTCGCACTGGCATACGGCCTCTTCCAGGACTTCAACGCGTTGGTCGGCTTCGCCTTCGGCGCTTCGCTCATCTCCGTCTTTGCCCGCCTCGGCGGCGGCATCTACACCAAGGCCGCGGACGTCGGCGCCGACCTGGTCGGCAAGCTCGAGGCTGGGATCCCCGAGGACGACCCGCGCAACCCCGCGGTCATCGCCGACAACGTCGGTGACAACGTCGGCGACTGCGCCGGCATGGCGGCGGACCTCTTCGAGACGTACTCGGTCACGGCAGTCGCAACGATGCTCCTCGGCAGCTTGCTGTACAAAGTTGGCGGCAAGCCTGAGCTCGTGTTCGTCTTCTATCCGCTGATGCTCGGCGCCGTGAGCATCATCGGTTCGATCATCGGCACGTTCTTCGTGCGCATGGGCAAAGGCACCTGGATCATGGGTGCGCTCTATCGCGGATTGATCGTCTCGGCGGTCGTTGCGCTGGCGGGATTCCTGCTGATCACCGTCCTGCTCAACAACGGCGGGTATCTCAAGGGCTTCGACCATCCGGTCTTCAACCTCTTCTGGTGCGCGGTGATCGGCATCGTCATCACGGTGCTCATCGTCGCGGTGACCGAGTTCTTCACCGGCGCACAGTTCTGGCCGGTGCGCACCATCGCTCGCGCGTCGCAGACCGGGCACGCCACCAACATCATCGCGGGGCTTGCGATCGGCATGGAAGGAACGGCGATCCCGGTGCTCATCATCGCGATCGGCATTCTCGCGTCGGCGTCGCTCGGCGGCCTCTACGGCATCGGCATCGCGGCGACCGCGTTGCTGAGCATGACCGGCATCGTGGTAGCCATCGACTCGTACGGGCCGATCACGGACAACGCCGGCGGCATCGCTGAAATGGCCGACCTGCCCGAGAGCGTGCGCCAGGTCACGGATCCACTCGACGCGGTGGGAAACACCACCAAAGCCGTCACCAAGGGCTACGCAATCGGCTCCGCCGGCCTTGCCGCGCTCGTGCTCTTCGCGAGCTACACGGACATCCTCAACAACACGTTGCACGGGTCTGGACTGGCGAGCGTCTCATTCGACCTCACCGCTCCTCCGGTCATCGCCGGTTTGCTTCTCGGCGGGATCATGCCGTTCCTCTTCGGCTCGCTCGCGATGCTCGCGGTCGGGCGCGCGGCGGGAGAGGTGGTCATCGAGGTACGGCGCCAGTTCCGCGAGATCCCCGGGATCATGGAAGGCACCGCCAAGCCGGAGTACGGCAAGTGCGTGGCGCTCGTGACTGCGGCTGCGCAGCGGGAGATGATCATCCCGGGCATCCTCCCCGTCATCGCGCCGCTGATCGTTGGGTTCGTGCTCGGCCCGCAGGCGCTCGGCGCGATGCTGCTCGGGACGATCGTGGTCGGCCTTTTCGTGGCGCTGCAGATGACCACCGGCGGCGGTGCGTGGGACAACGCAAAGAAGTACATCGAGGAAGGCAACTTCGGCGGCAAGGGATCGGATGCGCACGCAGCGGCAGTCACGGGTGACACCGTCGGCGATCCGTACAAGGACACTGCGGGACCTGCCATCAACCCGATGATCAAGGTGATGAACATCATCGCGATCCTCGCCATCCCCACGATCGCGCTGCACCACCTGTTCTTCTAGATCCGCGGCCTCACCGTCCGGGCGTCATGCGGGCGCTGGATCTCGAAACGTCGGCATACTTATTGCCATGGCACAGGGAGTCGCTCCACTCGACGAAGCGAGCGATGCCCATGCAGCGGCCGGGCATTCGCACCATCGCGATCTTCAGGGTGGTGCCGCACGCGCAGCGGTGTTCGGCATCAGCGACGGGCTCCTCACGAATATCTCGCTGATCCTCGGGGTTGCCGGAGCGAACCCGCTGCCATCGGTCGTCGTGCTCGCCGGACTGGCGGGTCTCGTGGCCGGTGCTTTCTCGATGGCGGCGGGCGAATACGTCTCGATGGCGGCGCAGTCCGAGCTGCTGCAACGAGAGCTCGAGATAGAGCGCCGCGAGCTCGAGCGTCATCCTGAGGCCGAGACCAGGGAGCTGGCGGCGGTCTACCGCCTTCGGGGCGTCGCCGCCGCCGATGCGTTCCGGATCGCCGAGGCGGTCATGAAGGACCCTGTGGTGGCGCTCGAGGTGCATGCGCGCGAGGAGCTGGGGCTCCGCCCCGGAAAGACCGGAAACCCGTGGCAGGCGGCCGGATCGTCTTTCGTGATGTTTTCGATCGGAGCGGTGATCCCGCTCCTTCCGTGGTTCTTCGTCAGCGGGACTCCCGCCGCCCTCCTCTCGATCGTCCTCGGAGCGATCTCGGTCCTCGCAGTCGGCTGGACCGTCGCGATTTTCACGGGGCGCTCGCGCGTCCGGTCGGCCTTGCGCCAGCTGGCCTTTGCCACTGTGGCTGCCGGCGTGGCTTTTGGGGTTGGTCACCTGGTCGGGAACCTGATCAACGTCCGAACGGGCTGATCCCATTTCTGTCGCATAAGACGGGGTAATCGGAAGGCGGGGATAGAGTGGGCACCATGCGTAGAGCGGCTGGAGTTGTGGTGTTGGCGCTGGCATGCGCCTTCACGCTCCCCATGCTGCTGGCCAAGTCGGCTGCCGCATTCACTTCTGCGTCGCTCACCGTCACCAGCGGCTTCCCGTCGACCGGCCCCCCCGGAACGTCGATCTCCTATGACTACTCGTGGGATCTCGCGGACTGCGAAGCGAACGGGGTACTCGTCGGAGACACGATCACAATCGACCTCGATTGGGACAACCCGGCCGAACCGATCGGCTCGTCCACATCGGTCGTCTCGACCGATTGCTCGGGCACGGTGTCGGCCGTCGTGCCGGGCGGCAGCACGACTGGAATACACACACCGACAGCTTCCCTCGTCGACGGCTCGCCTGTTCCGAATAGCGAGGCGCAAGGAACCTTCGACGTCACGCCCACGCCAACGCCGACGCCAACGCGGACGCCGACGCCGCGGCCGACCCCCACGCGCAAGCCACCGACCCCGACGCCCTTACCCACCGCCACCGCTGCGCCTCCGACCCCGACCCCCACGCCACTGCCCACGCCGACGCCGTTCGTCATTGGTGGGGGAGGCGGTGGATCAGGCGGCGGCACACCGGAAGGCGGTGCTGACTGCTCCGCCGGCATCGGACGCAGCCCAACTCCGGACGAACTCGCAGCCGACTCGGCCGAGCTGCAAGGTGCGGGCGCCGACCCGACGGTGCTGGAGATGAATCTGCTCTCCTCGGACGAGTACTTCCGCGACGCCGGCAACAACCCCCTCGGGTTCATCACCCGCCTCTACGACGACGTCCTCCGGCACGATCCAACGCCGATCGAGGTTGCGACGGCGCTGCAGGTCATCGCCGGAGGGACCGACGCGTCCCGAGCTCTGCTCGTACAGGACGTCGTCCTCAGCCCGGAGGCGAGGGCGATTCGCGTGGACCAGGCGTTTCACGCGCTCCTGAAGATCTACCCGAATGCTGCCGACCTCGCGTTATGGGTCAACCGGCTGAGTGGACCCGGCGCTCCGGGCCTCTCGAGCAACGTGATGGTGGAGGAGATCGCTGCGTCTGCCACCTACTACACCTTGGTGGGAGGTACCGCCGCCGACTTCATGAACCAGCTCTTTCAAGATCTGCTGAACAGAGCGCCAACCTCTGATGAGCTGGCGACGTATGCAACCGCCATGAAGGAGATCCAGGCCGGCGACGCCGCGGCGAGACTGGCGGTCGCCGAGGAGATCGTCTCCGGCACCGAGTTCCGCGATGACGAAGTCACATCATTTTTCGCGAACTACATGCACGCGACCTGCAAGGAGCTCGTCGCCGAGGAGTGCACGAGCACGCTCGTCACCCCGACGTCCACGCAGCTCTCGGCAGCACTGACGTCCCTCTCCGCGGGCATGAGCGAAGAGGACATCATCGCGGGCATCCTCGGCAGCGATCAGTTCTACGCGGAACAGGGCAGCACGCAGACGGGGTTGATCAAGGGCGTCTATCAGGACCTCATCGGCCGCGCCCCGACCAGCGCGGAGGTCGCCGCCGCGCTTTCCACGTACACGAACGACTCGATCGGACACAACGCGTTTGCCCAGGCGATGGTGGAATCGCTCCCGTATCAGAATCTCGTTGTCACGCTGGACTATCAGCAGCTCCTGCTGCGTGCGCCGACGCAGTTGGAGCTCGACGCCGGCCAGGGCATCCTCGCCGGCGACGCCAAGTCGCTGCAGACGCCGGATGACCTGCTCATCGAGTTGATCGCCTCCACCCCGGAGTTCTACGCCGACGCAGGTGGGACGGATTCAGGCTTGGCCGCCCGCTCGATATCCACGTTGTTGGGGCGTACGCCGACAACCGCGCAGGAACTCGCGTTCCTCAGCCTTCCTGCACCACATGACGCGACCTGGCAAGCGGCGGTGGCGCAGTCCATCGTCGATGGACCCGAGTACCGGACGGACTTCGTGAACGGTGTCTACGCGAAGTTCCTGACGTACTCCGTGTGCGCGGTGAGCGCACCGCTCGCCGCCGGCAACACCGGCGATCCCAGCTTCTTCAACAAGGTCCCGGGTGGCTGGTTCGGTCTCGGCATCTTCGTCGGCGTGCTGCTGATGGGTGCTGCCGGCGCCGTGTTCTTCACGCTCGAGCGGCGCCGTTTCTCGCGCCTCTACCCGAATGAGGTGCCTCGCCACCACCCGGAGTGACCAGGGCCTGCGGCGCCTAACCGGTCCTCTAGACTCGTGGGAGGGTGGACGAGTATCAGCTGGAGATCCAGTCGTTGCGCCGTACGCTCGCCCGGTTGCGCGAGGAGGAGGCCGATTCCGCGCTGATCGAGGAATACGAGACGGAGTACCGCAACCTCAGCTCGCTGTACAAGGCGGCGACGGACACGTTCGACGCCGACAGAAGCGAGCCGCGGCTGCCGGACGCGCTCGCGTCACTCGGTTTTGGTGACTGGACACTCGGTAACGTGTACAGCTTCGTGTACGACGCCTCGATGGAACTCCCGGTCGATGACGGCCGCGAGCTCGCGCGGCGCATCGATGAGACCGACTACGCGGCCTCGTTGCTGGCGGCGCTCGACGCCGAGGACTGACGCGCGGGAATCTTCTTGCCGGGGTTGAGGACGTCGTGTGGATCGAGCGCCGTCTTGATGCGCCGCATCAGCTCAACCGTGCCCGGTCCAAGCTGACGCTCCACGTACTCGAGCTTGGCGGCCCCGACACCATGCTCCCCGGAGAGCGATCCACCCATGTTGAGCACGGTCTCGAAGAGCTCGCCGGCCGCTGCATCGGCGCGTGCCCGCTCTCCATCGATTCTCGGGTCGAGGAGGAAGGTCGCGTGGACGTTCCCATCGCCGAGGTGGCCGAAGTTGACGACCGGTAGCTGGTGCTTGGTGCCGAGCTCGACCGTGTGCGCAACCAGCTCGGCAACCCGATCGCGCGGGACGACGACGTCCTCGTTGACCTTGCCGATCTGCACTGTGGCGACCGCCGCGCTGACCGCCTTGCGAGCAGCCCAGAGGCGCTGCGCCTGGCCGGGTTCGGTGGCGCGTTGCAGTTGCGACGCGCCCGCGCGGGTGATGGCGGTGCACGCAGCCTCGGTGTCGGCGCCGACGGTTGCCGGGTCGCCCTCGAGCTCAACGATGAGGAGCGCCGCGCTGTCGCCGCCGATATCGCCGCCACCCGCCTTGCGAACCGCGGCGAGAGCGCCCGCGTCAAGGAACTCGAGCGCCGCGGGAACGATGCCGGCCGCGCTGATCTCGGCGACCGCCGCTGCTGCTCGCTCCATCCCGGTGAAGGTCGCCGCGAGCGTCGAACGAGTCCTGGGGGCGGGAATGAGCCGGAGCAGGACCTCGGTGATGACCCCGAGGGTTCCCTCTGAGCCCACGAGCAGCGAGAGCAGCCCGGATGCGGCGGTGTCGCCGCCCTCGCCGAGGCGCACGATCTGCCCGTCGGAGAGGACTGCCGTGATGCCGGCCACGAAGTCAGCCGTGACGCCGTAGCGGAGGGTGTGCGGGCCGGCCGCATTGCAGGCGACGTTGCCGCCGATGGTGCAGGTGGACGACGAGCCCGGATCGGGCGGGTAGTACAGGCCCGCCGCAGCCGCGTGGGCGTGGATCTTGCCGGTGATGGCACCCGCTTGCGCATGGATGCGCAGCGCCTCGGTTTCGAGCCCGAGGATCCTGTTGAGGCGGGCGAGGCTGAGGATCACGCCGCCTTTCGATGGTGACGCGCCGGCTGCGTATCCGGTACCGGCGCCCCGAGGCACGATCGGCACCCGGTGCACCGCGCAGACGCTGACCACCCCGGCGGCCTCCTCGGTGGATGCCGGGAACACGACTGCATCCGGAAGATGCCGCTCACCGGACGCGCCCCACGCGTCGTACGCGTAGGCCGCGAGATCGGCGGGGCGCGTGTACACGTGTGAGGGAGCGACTTGACCCTCGAGATCGCGAATCACGCGGCGATCGAGCATGCCCGCCGCATTGTAGAGAGCGCATCAATTCGGGCGCACCGGTTGCGCTGGTGAGCAACCCACTCGAGGCCCCGGTAGCGTTGAATAGGGCTGTGAGACGAGGCCTCGTTGCCTGCCTGCTCGGCGGTATCGCGATCCTTTCCGTGAGCGCCTGTAGTTCGACGCCGACGCCGGTCTCACCCCGGCCGACCGTCAGCATCGCGCCGGTCCGCCTTCTGATCGCGCCGCCCGAGGTCAGTGCCCTCGCAAACGCCTTCGAGGATCAATTCGTGGCGCGCGAATACGACGAGCAGTGGAACGAGCTTGCACCGCAGGCGCAGGCGATGTGGCCGTCAGTCACCGCTCGCAGCGCCATGCTCATTCGAAAGTTCGCGCGCGCGGACGTGCAGAGCGTCAGCCTCGGCGAACCTGTCTTTGAACAGACCTGGACGGCGCCGGAGTCACCTTCGGTGCACGCCGACGACGTCTGGAGTTTCCCGCTGGATGTCGTCTTCGCGCATCCGTCGACGCTCCGTCCGGTCGGTGTCGCGAGCCTTTTCTCGATGACGACCCTCGATGTCGCGTTCGATGCAACGACTGATGTCGCCGGCATCCTCGGTGAAGGGCCCGAGTCGATCGATGCGCCAATCATCCTGCCGGCGACCATCCCAACGATCAGTCTCGACGTGCCGATCCTCATGTATCACCTGGTCGATCAGATTCCGCCACGCGCGATCGAGCCTTCAACCTGGGGATGGCGTCTCGAGGTCGGGCTCACGACGCTGCCGAGCGCGTTCGACGCGCAGATGGCGTATCTGGTGAGCATCGACGCCACGTCGATCTCGCTCCAGCATCTTGCCGATGCGCTGTTGTACGGGCTGCCGTTGCCGCCGCATCCTTTCGTGATCACGTTCGACGACGGCAGGCTGAGCCAGTGGACGAATGCGGTTCCAGTGCTGCGCGCGGACGGGTTCACAGCGGTGTTCTTCCCATGCACAGGGCTTATCGGTGGCAAGGTGGGGCCGCAGACCTACATGACCGCTGCCGAGATCCAGAACCTTGCCAGCACGGGGTTCTCCATCGAGGATCACACCGTCAATGACGACACCGACTTCTTCTCCGCGGGGCCGCGCGTCCTCGATGCGCTCACCAATCGCACCAGGACCGACCTGGAAAACCTCACCGGCGATCCCGTGCAGTTCATCGCATACACGGGTGTCTGGCCGTGGCCGATGAGCACCCAGGGCACGGCACGCGAGGCGTCGATGTTCGCCACGCTCGCGAGCTATGGATACATCGCCGGGGTCCAGGATCTCCGCATTGACAGCGATGTGGACACCAGCACCGGGTTGTGGCAGCTGCCCCGAGTCCGCGTCGGGCTCGGGACCACGCTCGCGTTCTTCGCGCACTGGTTTCGCGACCAGCCGGCCTGAGCTTGGCCTTGGGGGGCCACGGGTATACTCGGTTGCAGATGAGTGATTCCGGGGCGCTTGACGCCCTCGAGCGCGCGCTCGCCACTGTCATCGATCCCGAGCTGCACAAGCCGATGCTGCAACTGGGGATGTTGCGCGACCTCGCAATCGCGGGTGGCGTGGCATCGGTTCGCGTTGTGCTGACAACTCCGGCGTGTCCGCTCAAGGACCGCATCAAGGCCGATATCGATGCAGCGGTGATCGGGATTGTCCCGGATATCACACGTGTGGAGATCACGTGGGATGCCGACGTGAGCACCACACGCGGTCTGCCCGGCCGTCAGGAGATCCCCGGAGTACGCAACGCGCTCGCCATCAGCGCCGGCAAAGGCGGAGTGGGCAAGACCACGCTCGCCGTCAACATCGCGATCGCACTGCGGCTTGCGGGCGCACGTGTCGGCCTGCTTGATGCGGATGTGTACGGCCCGAATGTCCCGATCATGCTCGGGATTCGCGAACGGCCCCACGCCGGGCCGGACGGGAAGATGCAGCCGCTCGAGGCGCACGGGCTCAAGGTGGTGTCATTCGGCACCATCCTCGATCCAGGTCAGCCGGTTATCTGGCGCGGTCCAATGCTCGCCAAGGCGCTGCGCGAGTTTCTCTATGAAGTCTCGTGGGGCGAGCTCGACTACCTCGTCATCGATCTTCCTCCGGGAACCGGCGACGTCCAGCTCAGCCTCGCGCAGAGCATGCCGATGACCGGCGCGGTCATCTGCACAACGCCCCAGGACGTCTCGCTCGCGGACGTCGCGCGCGGCATCGAGATGTTCCGCAAGCTCAATGTCCCAGTGCTCGGCGTCGTGGAGAACATGAGCGGCTTCATCTGCCCGCACTGCAATGAGCGGACGGACATCTTTGGATCCGGCGGTGGACGCGACCTCGCAGCGCGCTACGAGCTGCCGTTCCTCGGCGCGGTGCCGCTTGACCCGCGCATTCGTGGAGCGGATGGCGACGGCCGTCCGATCATGGCCGCAGCCCCGTCGAGCCCCATTGGCGAGGTGTTCCGCGATGTTGCCTCGCACATCGCGGCACAGGTGAGCCAGGAGAACTTCAGCGCTGCCGCCGGCCCGGTGATGCCGTCGGGCCCGCGTCTCCCCGTCGCCGGCTGATCCTCAGCCGCCGATCACGGCGTTGACGGCGTCTCGCACGGTTTTCAGTGCCGAGATGTCGTCGGTGAAGACTCTGATCACCTGGTTGTGCTGCGGCAATCGCGCGGCCAACTCCGCGGCGCGCGCCGCTTCAATGGTGTCGTTGAGCGGGTCGTAGATCCGCACCATGCCGTCGTCGGTCATCGGGTTCTGCGGTGCGATGCGCGCGATGGCGACGTCGACTTCAACGCGCGCATTCAGATGAGCTGAGGCCAGCTGCGCATCGATCCGTTGCTGCAGCGTGGACGTGTCGGTACCCTTGTGCACAACGCTCTCGTAGGCGAGGTGCCATGGGAGGTCGCGCGCGGCAATGCGCGCCCACGCGTCCGCGAGACGGCGGCGCTCGCTGCCCGGTGCATCACGTTGCCACCGCTGCACCGCAACGAGCATTGACCAGTCGTTGAGGAGCTCGTACTCGTCGAGATGCTCGAGTGGATTGCCATGGAGCAACTGCGCGACGGTATCCGCGAAGACCTCGCGCATCGACAGATCGAACCGCCGTCCGGTGCGGTGATGGTAGACGTGCAGATACATGTAGAGACGTGACGCCAGGAACATTTCGAGTGCGCCGGCTGCGTGCGCGTGCAGCACGATGCTGTCGCCGCTCACGAACGTGTAATGGATGAGGCGTTGTACCTCCACGGCGCCGAGGCTGATGCCGCACATGTATGCGTCACGGGGAACGTAGTCGAGGTTGTCGACGGTGGCCGGCCCGCAGAGAATCGGCTTCAGCGCGTGCAGCCACGGCGGGGGTCTGTAGCCTTCAATGTCCGCATCGGCCATCACCCATGCGACCCACATCGGATCGATCTGCTCGCCAGGTTCGAAACGCGCGGTGGGGCTGGCGCGGAGCGAGTTGATGATGTCAGCCAGCTGATGGTTGACGAGGTGACGGCCGATCACCTCGTGATCGAGATTCCACTGCGCGAGCACCTCGTGGTCGAAGAAGTGACCGAACGGACCGTGGCCGACATCGTGCAGGAGTCCGGCGATGCGAAGCGTCTCCTCAACGAGCGCAGGCGACGGCGCGTCGGGAAAGGCGACGCGCAGCGATGCGTCGACGCGACGCGCAAAGAGACTCGCGAGGTGCATCGCGCCGAGCAGATGCGTGAATCGCGAATGCTCGGCACTCGGAAAGACCCACCACGCTGACTGCAGTTGGTGCACGCGGCGGAGGCGTTGCAGCCAGACCGTGTCGAGGAGCTGACGCTCGCTCGCCTCACCGGGTTGATCCTTGGTGATCTCTATGTATCCATAGAGAGGATCGGCGATGAGGTTGACCTGGCGGAAGCGCTCCGCCGCGCCGAGGGAGCTACTCGTCCTCGTCCTCTTCCTCGTCACCCTCTTCTTCGTCGTCGTCATCGGCGAGCGAAACGGGCTTCCAGCCGCGGAGCTCGGTCATCGAGGATCTCCTGAAAGGGTCGATCTGCCGGCTGTCCCGGTGAGTCGATTTTATACGCCATCGCCATTGCCAGACGCCCGGACAGTCGTGAGGTGAACACAAGGTTAATGTCACGAATCGGTCACCTCTGTCACAGCGGCGTGTCACAACAGGGATTCGCTCTTACAATCGAGATGGTGCGCCGTTCATTCATCGTCCCCTCCGCACTGGTCGCTGCACTCTCGTTAGCGTGGTCAGCGACATCGGCGTCCGCAGACGAGGTTGCGGGCCCGTCGACGCACGCAGCGTCAGCGCAACACACGCTGGTGCCCGCAGAGGGACATGGAACTGCGCGCGCGATGAGTGCCGCGGTGACGCCCGGGTCGTCGCCAACGCTGCTCGAAAACTTCAACGGGCTGAGCGAGCTCAACGCGATCGGAACCGGTTCGGGAAATCCTACAGCCGGCGCGCCGCCTGACCCGAGCATCGCGGTCGGCGCGAGTTATGTGGTCGAGGCGGTCAACAGCGCGGTCGACGTCTTCACACGAGCAGGAGCCGCGGTCGCGGGCTTTCCCATGAACATCAACGCGATGATCGACAACACGTCGGGCTGGGATGTCACCGATCCACAGGTGGTGTACGACCCCGTGTCCGGGCTCTTCATTCTCATGGTGCTGCAGTACAACCCGGCGGTGAACTCCTGCGGCAGCCAGATCGCCGTGATGGTGTCGCAGTCGAATCCGACGTTGACATGGACGTCGCGGGGCACGATCAACCTCGACCCAGTGCTCAGCAACGTGGAACTCACAGATGTTTCGCTCGGACTTACCGCGAGCGTGGTCACGGAGTTCGAGTGATTACAAGTTCTGCTCGACCGGTGTCGCGGACGCGAGTCAGACGGTCATCATCCGCAGAGCGGATCTCGTCACCGGTGCCTTCACGAGCAATTCGTACGCATTTCTCGAACCGGGACCGCTTGGTCTGCAACCCGCGCAGGCACTCACGTCGTCGTCAGTCGAATATGAAGTCGCCAACGACTATGCGTGCGGGCCTCCGGCAGGACCTCAGGTCGGAAAGATTGCCGTCATCGCACTCAATGGCTTGCCGACCGCAGGCAGCATGTCGTGGACGTGCACGACGGAATCCGAAACGAGTCCGACGAGCGTGCCTCCGGCGGCGGCGCAGGCTGGCACGTCAGCCACGCTGGCAACGGGCACCGATCGGTTCCTGAGTGTGGTGTGGGCGAATGGCACGATCTGGGTCGCGGGCAACACAGGATGCGTGCCATCCGGAGACGGCTCGATGCGTTCGTGTCTGAATCTCGTGTCGATCGCCGCAAGCGCCACCGGTTCGGTCACCGGAGCCACGCAGCTTGCCGCAGAGGGCGTCAGCGGCGCATATCTCTACGACCCTGCAATCGGATTGGACAGCTCCGGTGACGTGATTCTCACCTTCGACGAATCGTCGGGTTCTGCTCTGGAAACGATGATGACGGCGGCGATCACCGGTGGCACGTGGAGCAGCTTCAGCTCGTTGCAGCCCAGCGCGGATTTCTACGACCCGGCGGGGTGCTCCACGCCGTGTGCGTGGGGCGACGTACTCGGCGGCCGTCCAGGATCCGACGCATCCGACAGACGTATGGGTGGTGTCCGAGTACAACAACGGCAACACGGGCACGGGCTGCGCCACGGTGAACACGTGCTGGAACACGTTCGTCGGGCGGTACACCTTTGCAGGACCGACCATTTCGGGTCTCTCGCCGACGTCGGGACCCGGTTCCGGAGGTCAGCTGGTGACTGTCTACGGTTCCGACTTCGCACCCGGGAGCGCGTTCACGTTCGCCGGCGCGCCGACGACGCCCACGAGTGGCTCGCTGACACCTGACAGCTTCACGTTCACGACGCCGGGTCGGAACATCTGGAACCGTCTACGCGCAGGTTCAGGATTCGCTGGGGACCAGCAACCAATCCGCCTACATCTACGTGGGGCTGGCGAACTACGTTCCCCTCACCCCGTTCCGCATTCTCGATACCCGTACCGCGACATGCGTGCAGTGTGTCGCGGATCCAACGTTCGGACCGAAGACCACTCGCAAGCTGCAACTCGTCAACGTCCCCAATCTCACCGACCCGATCCCCTTGTCAGCCACGGCAGTGGTCCTCAACGTCACCGAGGTTGCCGGCACCGCCAACAGCCTGCTGACTGTGTATCCATACGGAACGGCAATGCCGGTCGCGTCCAATTTGAATTTCGCCCCGGGCAAGGTCATCCCGAACCTCGTCACAGCGACCATGGGTACTGGTGGTGCTGTGAACATCTACAACGCGAATGGAACGGTGAACGTGGTTGCCGACGTGGAGGGATATTTCGAGCCGCAGGCGGCGACTGTTGTGGCCGGCGAGTTCCATCCAATCGCGCCGACGCGCGTGTGCGACACGAGAAGCACGTCGTCGACGCCATTCTGCAAAGCGCACGGCGCGCTCGGTCCGGGCGCGACGATGGTCGTCAACGTCACCGGTATCGGTGCAAGCCCCATCCCGACCAATGGCTCAGCGGCCGCCGCGGTGGTCAACCTCACCGGTGTGTCGGGGTCGGCGAGCACCTATCTGAGCCTTTTCCCGACCAACTCGAGCGGGCAGTGTGTCTTCACTGGGACGTCGACGCTCAATCTCTTCCCCGGGGTGGTGGAGGCCAACCGAGTGATGGTGGCAGCTCGGTCCCGCCTCGCCTCGGCGCGCCCGCCACGTCGCTCTGCGTGTTCAACGCCGCTGGCACCATCAACGTGGTCATTGATGCCAACGGCTGGTTTGGCAGTGGCAGCGCCACGCCCGGTGCTCAGTACCAGGGGATCACGCCCACGCGAATCTGCGACACACGGGCCGGCGGTGCCGCGTGTCCGGACGGCCCGATCGGGAGAGACGTCATCGCAGTTGCCGGGACAGATGGCATACCGACCATCAGCGCTCTCCACCCGCCCGTTGCCGTGATCGCCAACCTGACCGCGATCGCACCCACGGAGGCAACCTACCTGCTCATGTACCCGGCGACCAGTTCGTCCCGCACCGGCTCGTCCGACATCAACGTGTATCCCGGAGAGGTCATACCGAACCTCGTCGTCGTCCAAGTTGCGCCGCCGAATGCCAGTCCTCCGGCCGGGGACGACCCCGGGGACGTCTATCTGTACAACCCGGTCGGGAGCGCCAACGCGGTCATCGATATTCAGGGCTGGTTCCAGTAGCGCGCTGACCTGACATGACCTGACCGTCATGGGCGGGCGAACTCGATCGTTTCGGCACCGTGACGGCAACGTCAGATGACCTCTGGCAGTCTGGGCTGGCATGCATTCGTCCTTCCATCGACTGGCGCTTGCCGCGCTGATCGCTGGATCCGCGAGCTTGGCTCCCGTGGTGAGCGCAGGAGCTTCGGCACCCAGCATCGGCATCGGCGTGGCCCCCGTCACTGCCCCGGTCGCAGCGCAGCACAGCTTCAGCGCGATCGGCGCTGTCGTTGCCCTGACCACTCGGGCCTCTGGCACGAAGCTCGGCGCTGCGCCTATGGCTCTAGGCGCCTCCGGCGGCCCCGACTGTGACCGAGGGCATGCTCTCGGCGTTCGTCGCGGGCACCGGCAACTACGGCGAGCCGCTGATCAGCGGCTGCACCTGGGCCACCTGGGTCACGAACTGCCAGAACCTCACCGCGTACGGCAACGGCACCTCATTCAACGACGTCGGGTGCGGGACCCCATTTGGCTGCGAGTTCGGTCCTGAGTTTCAGTGCACCCAGCTGGCGCTGCGCTACGCCTACTACGCTTGGGGCGAGCCGGCAACATGGGGTGGACAGGCCTACTCGATGTTTCAGGCCGGCCCGACGCCTCCCCATCCCGCTCCAACCGTTCGCCAACGGCGCCGGAGTGCCGCCGATGCAGGGCGATCTGATGATCTTCGGCCCGGGCTGGCTCGGCAACTACTGGGACGGCTCCGGCCACGTCGCGATCGTTCGCGACGTCGGGCCGGGCTATGTCGACGTGGTCGAACAGAATGCCACCGCGTCCGGCACCGATCGGTTCTCGCTGAACGGCTCGTTCGTGACCGCCGACGGCTACACGCCGCTGATCGGCTGGCTTCGCGAGACCGAGCAGGCACCTGCCGAATTGACCGCGTCCACCGTGGCCGGGACCCCGCAGAGCGTCTCCGATCAGCCTGGGGACATCGACGTGATCTGGCGCGGTACCGACTCGGAGCTCCACGACATCGCCTACCGCAATGAGGCGTGGCAGACACAGTCCGTCGCGGCGATCAGCCCGGCCGACGTTGCGTCGGATCCTGCCGTTGTGTCGCCCACCGCCGGGCAAGTCGACGCCTTCTGGGAGGACTCCTCCGGTGACCTCTGGCAGGCGCAATCGCAGAGCGGGTTATTCGGCACGGAGACCTGGCTCCCGCCGCAGGAACTCCAGGTGGGGACGCTCGCCGTCGGGTCAGCTCCGGCGGCCGTGAGTCAGGCACCCGGCGAGATGGCCATCATCTGGAAGGGAACCGACGGAGAGCTCTGGGTCAGCACGTATGCCGGATCGTGGTCCGGCCCCACTCCGCTCAACTCCGGGCTCGTCCAGGGCAATCCTGACGCCGTGGCGACGACCAACGGCACCATCGGCGTGGTCTGGCGTGACGCCGCAAACAATCTGTGGAGCGATCTCGGCACCGGCTACGGGTGGCTTGGCGCTCACGAGATCGGTACCGGCGGGCTTGCAAGCGATCCGACCGTGGTGACCTCAGGGCCCAGCAGCGTCGACGCCATCTGGCGGACGGAGGCCGGATCGATCTGGGCCGCAGGAGTTACGCCAAATGGCGGTCCCGCGCAGGTTGAGATCGACTCGGCCGCGAGCATGGGCCAGCCTGCAGCAGCCGGAACGGCATCGAGCAGCGTCACGGTGGTCATGGAGCGAACCAACGGCAGTCTAGCCGCGGCGATCTACGCCCCCGACGCCGGCTGGGTCGGTCCGGAGCAGCTCAACCAGATCACTGCCAGCTCGCAGCTGTCAGCAGTGAGCTGGTACGGCAACGCAGTGGCGGCCTTCTGGCAGGGGAGTGGCGGCAGCCTCTGGTGGTCGGCCGCGTGCGACGGCTGTGCGGCGAATCCGCCGCCCGTGTTCGACCCCACTCCGTAGGAGCGGCTGGCAGCGGGATTCGACGACGTTCGCCCGTCGCCGGAGGCGATGATCCGCAGGTGACCACGCTCTCCGAGCTGGCAGCTGCCGGCGACGCGATTGCGAAGACATCGTCGAAGTCGGAGAAGGTGCGGCTGCTGGCGGCGTTTCTTGCCGGGACGGCGGAGGACGAGCTGGCCCAGGCTGCGCGGTACTTCGGGGGCAGCGTGTTCCCGGCGGGTGATGAGCGAACCCTGCAGGTGGGCGGTGCCGCGTTCTCGGCCGTGCTGCGCACTGTCAGCGGCGCGGATGACGCGGCGATCGGCGCTGCGTGGCGGCGACACTCGGATGCAGGCGACGTCACCGGCGAACTGCTGTCTGCTGTTCAGGGAAGGACGACGACAGGGCTTTCGATTCTCGAGCTCGACCGTGCCTTTGGAGACATCGCCGGCGTGCGTGTTGCACGTGAGCGGACGGCGCTGCTCACGGGATTGCTTGAGCGCGCGAACCCTGACGAGGCACGCTACATCGCCAAGCTCATCACCTCGGAACTGCGCATCGGGCTGCGTGAGGGATTGGTGGAGGAGGCGATCGCCGCTGCTTTCGGCGCTTCGCCTGTCTCGGTCAACCGCGCAGTCATGCTGACTGGCGACCTCGGCGAAGCCGCGCTGCTCGCGCGTGCGGGACGTCTCGACGAAGCGGCACCACGATGGTTCGTGCCGCTCCGTCCGATGCTCGCCTCACCGGTCGCCGACGCGGCGGAGGCGGTTGCCCGTCTGGGTGAGGACGTGTGGGTTGAAGACAAATATGACGGAATCAGGTGTCAGCTCCACCGGCGCGGCGCTGATGTCGCGCTGTACAGCCGCGATTTGAAGAACATCTCCTTGCAGTTCCCGGAGATCACCGCTGCCGCAGCGTTGCTCAGCGCGGATGTCATGCTCGACGGCGAGATACTCGCCTTTCACGAGGGGCGCGTGATGCCGTTTCATGCGCTGCAGACGCGGCTCGGTCGAGTCGCGCCGGATGCTGCGGTGATGGAGACGGTGCCAGTCATCTACGTTGCCTGGGACGTGCTCATGATTGCCGAGGAGGTGCTGATCGACCTGCCGCTTCGCGAGCGGCGCGCGCGCCTCGAAGCGCTGATGGTGCCGCACCCACTGGCGCTCGCACATCTCGAGCGGGTGCGGGGTGAGGCGGAGGTGAACCGTCGCTTTGACGATGCGCGTGCGCGCCTCAACGAAGGTCTGTTGCTCAAACAGCCCGAGTCGACCTACACGCCTGGGCGGCGTGGGTTGAACTGGCTCAAGCTGAAGCGGCCGCTGGACACGCTCGACGTCGTGGTCGTCGGCGCGGAGTGGGGTCACGGCAAACGGCGCGGTGTGCTGAGCGACGTGACCTTCGCGGTGCGTGTCGATGACACCGAGAACCTGGCCACGATCGGCAAGGCGTACACGGGGCTCACCGATGCCGAGATTGCGGAGATGACCGCGCTGCTGCTCGAGATCACCATCGCGGATCACGGTCACTACCGCACTGTCGCGCCACGCATCGTCCTCGAGATCGCCTTTGACGCGGTCCAGGCGTCTGCGCGGCACAAGTCCGGATACGCGCTGCGTTTTCCACGCATCGCGCACTGGCGTCACGACAAGACTCCCGCGGAGATCGACACGCTGTCGCGCGTGCGAGACATCGCAACGGCAGTCGAGCGCGAGCGGGTGCAACTCGTCGATCAGACCGGCGTCTGATCAGCTCTGCTCGAGGAAGGCTCCGAAGAGTTCCGGTGTGTCCATCGCCGGGTCGCCTACCTGCGAGAAGGCGTCGAACCGTGCGCGCAGCGCCGCGTACTGCTGCACGAGCGCGCGATCGTCGTATGCCTCCATGGGATCCCAGGGGTGGAGATAGCGCACTTCACTGATGCCGGCCTGAAGCATCTCCTTGAGGCAGCCGAAGCACGGTTGCGTGGTGGTGGTCATGGACGCGCCGAGCGTTTGCTGTCCGAAGCGTGCTGCCGTGAGCAGCGCATTCTGCTCGGCATGCACGCAGATGCAGATGTCGTATGCGCCGCCACGAAGTCCGTCGTCGTCGCGACGCGAGCAGCGGTGACACCCACCGTCTGAACAGTTCGGCATGCCGAACGGGGTTCCGTTGTATCCCGTGCTCAGAACACGAGCGTCGCGGGTGATGACCGCGCCGACTCTCCGTCCGAGACAGTCGGCGCGTGTGCGCGCCGCGAGTGCGATCAGCAGAAAGTACTGATCCTTACTGGGGCGGTGCGGTGCTGGAGTGGTCATGGTCTGCCGGCTATCTTGGCAATGGGCGCCGGGATCTCGCTCACGAGTTTGGGTCGTGCATGCTCGAGGACGTCGTCGAACGAGTTGAGACGCCGTGTGTCGGGTACGGCCGGCCTGGCGGCTCCGGGATGCCCACGTCCTCCGGCCAGATCGGCTCGGCCTGCTCCGCTGCGGCACGTATCAGATCGGCGCTGACGAGGACCTCGGTTTCTGCGATCCCGTACTTCGGCCACTCGCACACAAGACCGAGTGAACCCGGTGGAGGGAGGGGCTCGCACCAGTATCGCGAGCTGTACTTTCTGCCACCGCCGCCGCTGCCCCGCGGACGAAGGTCCCGCACGACGCCTCCCGGTGAGTGACCGCTGTGTCCGAATCCGACGTTGGTGGCTTTGGATCCATCCGCGAAACGCAGGCCGAAGCGGAGGAACTCCGGTGACGGGAACATGCGCTCCGGTAACCCGAAGCCCATCGGGTGTGGCTGCATGCCGCGCCTCACCCAGGCAACGCGGGAAATCGTGATCAGCGAGAAGTCGAACCCCGAGGGGTAGGCGACAAAGCCACTGACAAGGATTGCCACGTCCTCGGTGCGGGCCAGAACCCGAACGAGTGGCACGACAACGCCCGTCGTGTCGTCGGACGTCCCGCGCCATGGCGTGCGCTGGGGCTCCGGTTCCTCGGGCTCGGGCGTCTGCAGCGACGGATCGTCGAAGAAGCTCATTACAACCATTGTGAGACCCGCGTCTCTCGCGTCCGGCCGGTGCGACGGGTACGCTAGGACGCCGGCACCGTGATGTCCGAGCCGGCGCGGGGTTCACAATGCCGCAACCTCGGGCGGGTAGCTCAGCCGGTTAGAGCAGGGGGCTCATAACCCCACGGTCCCTGGTTCGAATCCAGGCCCGCCCACCATCTGTCATGTGAAAGTTCGGGTGACGCGTCGCTGAAAAGGTTCGGCTGATGTGTCGCACACCTTCGGCTGACGTGTCCCAACGGCTTCGGCTGATTAGTCACAGTCGCGCGCATGAGGCAGATGAGCGTGACTGAGCAGCGGTACCAGGCAGTCTTGGCGGTCATCGGCGAGGGTCGGACCGTCTCCGAAGTGGCTCTCCAGTGGCGAGTGAACCGGCGAACGGTGCATCGCTGGCTGGCCCGATATGAAGCGGGAGGCCTTGAAGGGCTCGGCGATCTGTCGCACAAGCCGGTGTCGTGCCCGCACCAGATGCCCGCCGCGGTTGAGGCGTTGGTGCTCGAGTTGCGGCGGACGCATCGGTATTGGGGCGCGCGACGGCTCGTGCTCGAATTAGTCCGCCGGCAGGTGGAACCGGCGCCGTCGGAATCAGCGGTGTATCGCTGCCTGCTCCGGGCCGGTGTCATCGAGGCAGTCGCCCGCCATCGCCGCAAGGAGACCTGGAAACGCTGGGAGCGGGGCGAGGCGATGGAGTTGTGGCAGATGGACACGGTGGGCGGATTCCTGCTGGCTGACGGCACCAGTGCCGAAGCGTTGACCGGTGTCGATGACCATTCGCGTTTCTGTGTCTCGGCGAGACTCATGCCTCGGGAACGAACACAACTGGTCTGCGACGGCTTCACCGCGGCGCTGAAGGCGTATGGCGCGCCCGAGCAAGTGCTGACCGACAACGGCAAGGTCTTCACGGGCAAATACAGCCATCCCCCGGTGGAAGTGCTCTTCGACCGAATCTGCCGCCTCAACGGAGTCGAGCACCTGTTGACCCAGCCACGATCGCCAACCACGACCGGCAAGATCGAGCGTTTCCATCGCACCCTGCGCGTCGAGTTCGACACCCGCCAGGTGTTCCGCAACATCTCGATCGCCCAAGGAGCGCTCGACGAATGGGTGGCCTTCTACAACACCGGCCGTACCCATCAATCGCTCGGCGATGTCACGCCGGCGAGCCGGTTCCGACCAGCCGCCCGCACACTGGTGCCCGAGCGCAACGGCGAACAATGGGTGACCCGCTCCGTGGCGCGCAATGGCATTGTCTGCGTCGGCTGGCAGCAGGTCAGCGTGGGCAAGAACTACAGCGGCTCAGCGTGCGATGTCCTGGTCAGCGAGAAGCTGCTCCAGTTCTGGGTGGGCAACGAGCTGCTCAAGACCGTGGCGCGAACAAGCACGGGCGAGATACGCACAAAACGAGCGCAAGGAACCGCAAAGAGGAACTCGCATGGGCGCGAAGTGGGACACATCAACCGGAGGTGTGCTGTGACAGATCAGCCGGTACCCTACACGCCCACCATCTGTCATGAACTCGAATCGCTGGGTTGGCGTCCTTGTAGCCGGTGGGGTTGCGGCGGCATGTGCCCCGCCTGCAACTGGTTCCGTGACTGGCGTCGCCTGGGCATGCGCTGGAAGTGCGCTCACCGCCGGTCAAATGGTCAACGTTGAAGCCTATTCCGGCTCGAGGCTCGTGGCGAGTATGAGGACGAACGCCAGCCACGAATACACGATGCAGCTTTCGCCCGGAACCTATTTCATTCGTGTTCCTGCGAACGCTCCTGAGGGGGTCGTCGATACGGATCAGCTGACGGTGACAGCCGACCGTGCGGTCGAAGCTGACTTCGGAAATGGTTGTCGATGAGACAGGACATCGGGAAGGACTGATGTGTCGCACAGCTTCGGTTGAGATGTCCCACCGGCTTCTGCTGATTGGTCACAGTCGCGCGTGACGTAGGGCGCGACATCGCCGGCTGGCTGCCGGGAGTGGGCGTCAATGTCCAGCGGCTTGACCACCGTCGACGTGCAGGATCTCGCCGGTGACGAACGTGGCGCCTTCGAGATAGAGGATCGCGTCCGTGACATCACTGATTTCGCCTATCCGGCCGAGCGGGTGACGAGCCGCCAGGCCTGCATAGGACGCGGCGTCGTGCATGGGCGTCCTGATGACTCCGAGGGCGACTGCGTTGACACGAATGCCGCGAGATGCGTACTCCATAGCCAGCGAGCGCGTCACGGCAGCGAGTCCGCCCTTGGTGAGGGACGCCAGCGCAGAGGGCACCGTGCTGTCGGCGTAGTCAACGAGACTGGTGCTGACGTTCACGATATGCCCGCTGCCTTGCGTGAGCATCTGCCGTACAACGCGCTGTGTGACATGGAAAAAGCCGGTCAGGTTCACCGCGGTCACGGCGAGCGTAGTCGTCCAGCGTGTACTCAGTGAAGGGTTTCCGATGTAGATGCCCGCGTTATTGACCAGGCTGTCGATGCGTCCGAAGCGATCGAGCGCGCTCGTAACCACGCGCTCGGCCGTGTCGGCATTCGCGATGTCACCTTGCACGGTGAGAAAGTCCCGCTCGTCGGATGGGGGCATCGAACGCGACGTACCGACGACGGCGTACCCGGCTTCGCGAAATGCACGCACCATGCCAGCGCCGAGACCCTGGGAGGCACCGGTGACCACGACCACTTTCTGCGGTGGTTGTTGCGGCGTACGCACCGAAGTCATCCGAACATGTACTCGCGTGCCGAGGAGGTCAACAGCACGTTGCTGCGCCCGAGCCCCCTCTGGCTTCTACCAATACAGCCGGAAACATACGCCATGGAAACGGGGTGTCGTGACGAGGGTCGCGGGTCCGAATCTCGAAGGCCCTCGAGGCGCAAGTTCACACTTGCAAAGTGGTAGACGCGTTCGGTACGATTGGCCGCATGGAAGGGGGAGTGGCCAGTCGTACTGTCGATATTCGTGTCGACGACGGCCGGACCGCGAGCGTCGCGAGGTTCGTCTCGAGACAGACGATCCTTGCCGCGTTTGTCGCCGTGATCGCAGTGGTCTTCCACGTGACCGGTTCAACCGGACCTGGCGCTCCTGCGAACCAGTCCGTGCTGGCACTCGCGGTGCTCATCGGCCAGGTCAATCTGCCGCGCCGGCAACTCGGTCGCCTGCTCGGGGGAACATCGATCGCGAGCTACGCAGCGAGCGTCGAACCCTCCACGCTTCACTGAAACGATCCGCCTCGGGAAGGGCGATCTGTCGCTGGTAGCTCCTATGCTGTGCGCAGGACAGGACGCGTCCACGAGAGGCACGGACAGATGGGTTTTCTCGACGATCTGAAGAAGGCTGCGACTGACGCGCAGCAATCGGTGCAACGCGGGATCGACAACCTGCAGAAGCCACCGGCGCCACCGGAACCGCCGCCCATTGACGGTGCCGCACCCGCGCCGCCGCCGCTTGGCACTGCGCCTCCGGAGTTCACGGCACCCGCTGGAGCAGCGCAGACTGCGCCCCCAGCGTATGACGCGCCCGCTGGGCTGCAACCGTCTGCACCCCCAGCGTATGACGCGCCTGCGGTGGCGCTGCCTCTGCGCCCCCAGCGTTCGCGACGCCCGCCGACGCACCGGCGTTCGCCCCACCCGACGCCGGCCCGCCAGTGGCTTCGATGCCGGCCTCGTCCACGATTCCCACTGCCGTCCCGGTGATCGCTCCTCAGCAGGCGGAAGCGCCACCGTCATCGCTCATGCCCGCTGCGGTCGATCCCTTCTCGCCTCCTCCAGCCGCACGCTAGCGTCCGGACTCGTTCCTCTCAGAGGCTTCGCTTCTGAGGGTGGACGGTCTCGCCGCGTTCGAGCATCGCGACGAACTGGTCAATGCGTCGCGCCCGAGTGGCCGCCTGCTTCGCACCGCCGATGCGAAACAGGATTGAGTATCGGTTCTGGCTGGTCAGAACGTCGAACATCGCCTGGGCCTTCGGGTTGGCGCTCAACGCTGCCGCGAGGTCTGGCGGCACCTCAATCGCGGCCGAGCCTGTGTACGCGACTTCCCAGCGCCCGTCCTGCCGGGCACGCTCGACCTCGGCCTCGCCTGCCGGAAGCATTCGTCCCTCGGCGCGCAGGCGGCCGATGATCTCGACGTTGCGTGCCGACCAGCGGCTGCGCGCTCGCCTCGGCGTGAAGCGCCGGAGGAATGTCGTGCTGTCGCGGACTCCGGTCTGACCGTCGATCCACCCGTGACAGAGCGCCTCGTCGAGCGCCTCCGCGTAGGTAAGGCTGGTCGGCGCCACCACGGCCTTCTTCGCAAGCACGAGCCACACACCCGGCGACGTCGTGTGGTGCTCGCCCAGCCACCGCCGCCAAGCCGTGGCATCAGCCACGATCAGCTCGGAGACTTCGGCCATCTAGCCGTGCATCGCCGCGAGCGTTTGCCGGGCTTCCTCGCGGACTGACTCCGGCGCCGTCGTGTCGCCCATGAACGCCTCGAGGAGCGCGCGACGCGCGGTGTCGAGCGCATCTGCAGCAGGCACGGCGATGTCCGGAGCAACCCCCACCAACTCCCAGTCACCGCCGGTCACCGGGCTGACGGATCGGGCGATCGGCAGGCGCAACTCAACGTTGTTGCCCACCGACGCGACGGTCGACGGGTGTGCACCACCACGAGTGACTTCGCCCACGATCGTCGCCCGGTGCAGCGCCTTGAGGTCGTACGCGAGCGCTTCGCCGCCCGAAAAAGTCGCAGCGCTGACCAGCGCGAACACCGGTCGATCGACGTACCTCGGCGCCGGGAGATATCCCGACGTCCAGTACTGTCGCGTCGGCCCGTTCGGACCCTCGACGATGTCGGTCAGATGGACGTCGCCGTCCGCGAAGAGAAAGCTCGACAGGTACGCCACACCGTCGGGTGCTCCACCGCGGGTGGCACGCAAGTCGAGGATCAACCCCGATGTGTGCTGCACGAGTTCGAAAGCCGCCGCGATCACGCGCCCCGCCGAATCGGCATCGGGGATGACCGTCAGCTCGATGATGCCGATGTTGCCGGCCAGGCGCTCGACCCGCTTCACGCCGTGGTTCTCGAGCCGGAACATCTCTCGCAGCAGTGCGATCACCTCTTCGTCGCTCTGCGGCGCGACCCCGCTCTCGTCGGCCTCGTACCAGATGAGGCGAAGGTGTTTATCCGCGCACGCCTCGAGGAGATCCTCGTTGACGAGGACGAGCAGCGCTTCGTCGACGGCCCCCGCGTACCGGCCGGCTTTCAGTTGCGACCGTAGGAGGAGCGCAGCCGCCGCCGCGCGGTCTGGGTAGATGTACGCCGAGTTCAGGCGATCGATAACCGAGTCGATCAGCGCCGGCGCGTCGAGCGATCCGGTCATGCAATGTCCTCCTACTACCTAGACTGATTGGCTTCCAGGGTGATCGATCTGATGTTGTGGAGTGGGCAATGTCCTGCGACTGGCTGTTCGTCGACGGATCCAGCCTCATTTTCCGCGCCTTCTATGGGGTCCCGAAGACAGTCAGGACGCCGGACGGCCGGCTGATCAACGCTGGTCGCGGCTTCCTCGAAACGCTGACACGGTTGATCGGCACCAGAGAGCCGCATCACATCGCGGTCGGCAGCGATGCTGACTGGCGCCCGGACTGGCGTGTGGCGCTCATCCCGGCCTACAAGGCGCAGCGCGTCGCGGAGCCGACCCCGCCCGCGCTGATCCCACAGATGCCGGTCATCGACGCATTCCTCCGCGCAATCGGCATCGATGCACTGGGCATTGCTGACTACGAGGCGGAAGACGTGATCGCGACCTGGACAGCGAAGGCGAAGGGAACAGTGCAGATCGTCAGCGGCGACCGCGACCTCTTCGCGCTGGTCGAGGATCCTCGCGTCACCGTCCTCTACCCCGAGAAGGGCGGTCTCGCGCTCGTCGACGAGGCCGAGGTGACGCGACGCTACGGAATCCCTGGACGTCGCTATGCGGATTTCGCGATGCTCCGCGGCGATCCTTCCGATGGACTGCCGGGCCTGAAAGGCGTCGGCGCGGTCGCCGCCGCATCGATGATTCGCGAGCATGGCGGCATCCCGGGCCTGCTCGCGGCGAAACGCCTGAGCGCGGAGAACCAGGACTACCTGAATCGCGCGATGCAGGTGGTTCCGCCGGTCGCCGATTTGCCGATTGAACTGCCGCGAGGGAATCGACAGCACTATCCCGACGATCCGGAGTCACTGAATGCCCTCATGGCGGAGCACGGTCTGCAGGCTGCGGCGAGCCGCCTCGTCGAGGCGCTCAACGCTCAGGTACGCGAGGCCTGACGATGACGCGCATTCGAACCGATCGCGCGCTGGTGGTCGGGATTGTCATCGCGCTGCTGGCGCCACCGGTGCTGACGCTCATCCTCGCCCGGTTGCCGGTATCCGAGTCGCGCGCGTATGTCTTTCTCTACCTCGGAATCGTTGTCTCGCTCGGTTTGCTCACGGGGCTCGTTCCGGCATTGGTCGCAGCGGCAATGTCGTCCGTGCTCGCCGACTACTACTTTCTCCCGCCGGAAGGCAGCCTCAGCCTCGCCAATCCGAGTGATGTCATCTATCTCGTGATCTTCTTCGTGGCGGGTGGGGCTGTCGGTGGTGTGGCCGCACTACGGCGGCGTTCCACAATCGAGGCCCATGCGCTGTCGCGGACACTCGCCGACGCGAACACCGAGCTCGAGCGTTTGTATCGCGAGCAGGCGGCGTCGGCGCGCACTGCGGTGCGTCTCGCGCAGACGCAGCAGCAGGTCTCCGCGTTGCGCGATGCCGATCGTGTCCGTCGCGAACTCCTCCAGAACGTGAGCCACGAGCTGCGAACACCGCTTTCCAGCATCCTCACCGGCGCAACGGTGTTGCTCGCGCGAAGCGATGTCGATGCGCCGGTGCGCGAAGGCCTCGCGGGCATCGTCACGCAATCGCGCCGCCTCGACAGGCTGGTGGGCGACATGCTCGACCTGGCGCGCATTGAGGGCCACGCACTCGAACTGCGCCTCGAGCCGACCGATGTCGGCGAGGCGGCCGAGGCCGCAGCCGAGCGGCTCCGACAGAGTCACCCCACACGTGTCGTGAAGGTCGAGACGGAGCCCGGGTCGCTCGAGGCCGTCGCCGACTGGGACCGTCTTGGGCAGGTGCTCGACAACCTCCTCGTCAACGCCGACCGCTATGCGCCGCCGACGTCGCCGATCGAGATCCACGTCGCTCCGGGCGCGCGCGGCACGATCGTGACGCGAGTGATCGACCACGGCCCGGGCGTGGCTGCGGAGATGCGCGACCGCATCTTCGATCGCTTCGTCCGCGGAGAGGAGCCGGTGGCAACCGAGGGCACCGGCCTTGGACTTCCGATCGTCAAAGGGATCATCGAGGCGCATGCGGGCCGGGTGTGGCTTGACGATCCGGAGAGCGGCGGCGGTGCGGTCTTTGCTTTCACGCTCCCTGCGGAACCTGCTGAGCACGGTCAACCGGTGCCCGCGGCGACCGCCGCAGGCGACGTTCCTTAGCGAGTCAGGACAGCCGGGCTGGCTCAACCTCGTGTGGCGTCGCGAGCACGTGGATGTCCACGTCGGTGAGCAGTTCGATGAGCCTGCGAAGGGTGCCGCGTCGCCCTCGGCCGCGCGTGACCACCACCTCCGTGGCGAGGATCCGCCTGGCGTAGTGCGCGAGCGCGCTCGCGGGATCGCGCTCGTACAGCGTCACGAACGTCCCATCAGCCTGATGGGTCAGCGCCGCGTAAGCACCAAGCAGCTGCATCTCCTGCTCCGACCGTTTGCGGTCGCGGACGGTGACTGCGGTCATCTTGCCGTCCAGCCGCGCGGCGAGTGCTGCGGTGCCGGCGATCACATCGTCCATGCCGGGTCGCGGCGGCACGCACAGCATGACCCGCGACTTCACCTCCCACGGTGACTCGATCCCCTGGTCTCGCATGTACGCGACCAGTCGCCGGTCCGTGTGCTCCGCGAGCATCCGGAATGCGAGCTCGCGCAGCGAGGCGAGCACCTCGGGCCTGAACGCAAGCGCGCGCGCCTGCGCCGCCTCACTCGCGGGCACGATCTCCCCGCGCCGCAACCGCTCGTCGAGGAGTGTCGGTGTGATGTCGACGATCTCGAGCTCGGTCACCTGGTCGAGGAACTCGTCGTCCACGACGTGCTCAGGACGCGGGCCGAGCATCGCTCCCATACCGTCGACCGTGCTTCGCACGTCGGTGAGGTGCAGCGTTGCGATCAGCATCATTCCGGCGCGGAGCAATCGCGGCACCGATTCCGTGATGGGCCGACCCTGCGTGTCGACGCTCGCAAGATCGTCGAGGCACGCGACCTCGGGGTTGCGCCGCAACAGGGCGTCGACGTCGACGATTCCGTCTCGCGCCGGAGAGTTCGGCCCACCGAGCACCTCGAGGTCGCCAAGTGCGACCTCACAGCGATTGCGCCCATCGGTCTTCACCGCGGCGACGACAACATCAGTACCGCGCTGGCGCCGCCGGTTCGCTTCGTCGAGCATGGCCACCGTCGTCCCGCATCCCCGTGCATAGCCGAGATAGACGCGAAGCCCTGAGCGGATAGCGCTCGCGTGCAATGCGCGCAGCAGCGTGTCCGAGTTCCGGCCGCTCGCCTGCAACGAGTGGAGCGTCGTGACTCGCCGAGGCGGGCCGCGCGACCACGTGCACGCTCACGTCAGGCAGCTCGGTGATCAAGCGGTCCACCAGGCCACGATGGAGCCGGCCGCGAACGCCGGGATGCGCAGCCTCACCGACGACCACGTGTTGCACCGCAAGCTCCTGCGCCACAGTCACCACGGTGTCGGTGAGCTTGCCGTCACGCTCGATGAACCCGCACTGCAGCAGCTCGGCAAGCTGTTTCGACTTGGCGCGGCCACTCGCCGTCTCGTCGTCGTGCCTGCCCAGCACCACGAGCACGGTGCAGAAACCGCCGAATCGCCGGGCCAGGCGGCTCGCGCGGCGGATCAGCGTCCCGCTGCTCTGGCGGCCACTGACTGCGACGAGAACGGATTGCGGAGCCGGCAGGATCGCGCCGCGAGCGCGGCCGACCGTCTGTGCAACAAGACGCAGTGCGATCTCGCGAAGTGCCGCGAGGTTGCCCGGCCGGAAGAAATTGGCAAGCGCCGTATCGATCTTCTCCGGCGCATAGATGTTGCCGTGCCGCATGCGCTTGCGGAGCGCCTCCGGAGAGATGTCGATGAACTGGATCTCGTCAGCGTTGTCAAGAACCCGATCGGGGAGGGTTTCCCGGACGGGAATGCCGGTGATGTGTTCGGCGAGATCCTTGACCGATTCGAGATGCTGCACGTTGACGGTGGTCACCACGTCGATCCCGGCGTCGAGGATCTCGTCGACATCTTCATATCGCTTCGTGTGGCGTACACCGGGCACGTTGGTGTGCGCGAGCTCGTCAACGAGGACCACTTGCGGATGCCGGGCGAGGATCGTGTCCAGGTCCATCTCCTCCATGACCTTGCCCCGGTACTCGACCTGGAGGCGGGGGATGACCTCGAGGCTCCCGATCGCTTGCTCGGTGAGCTTGCGCCCGTGCGTCTCGACAAAGCCGACGACAACGTCCTCGCCCTGGGAGCGTCTGTCGTGGGCCTCGCGGAGCATCGCAAACGTCTTGCCGCTTCCCGGCGTCGCGCCGAGGAAGACGCGCAAGTGTCCGCGTGCGGGCGTGGCCGGTGTGGCGGGCCTGCACCGCGCCGGCTGCCATCGCGTTGCTCATGTGACTAATGATGCTCGCGAAGCGCGGCCGATAAACGCGTCAGCCGGCGAGCGACTGCTGATCGGCGTCGAGGGCGAGGTTGAGCTGGAGAACGTTGACGACCGGCTCGCCGAACACCCAGAGGATGCGGCCCTGCACCTGGGATTCGACCAGGTTGTGCAGCTTGGTCGGGTCGAGGCCACGGGCGTTCGCCACCATGTTCACCTGCGCGAGCGCCGCGGCCTCGCTGATGTCCGGGTCGAAGCCGGTGAAGTCGGATGTCACGAGGTCGATCGGGACGGGAGCGGAGACGCCGGCTGCCTCATATGCGGCGACGGCGTTCCTGGTGTTCTCCGCGAGCAGCGGGTTGGATGGGCCGAGGTTGCTTCCCGCCGAGTTCGCCGCATTGCACGGCTGCAGGGCGTCGGTGCTCGCGTTGTAGGTGTACGAGAGGCGCCCCTGGAAGTATTTGGGGTTGATCGTGATCTTCAGGCTGCCGTCCTTGGCGAACGTCTCCCCGGGGCAACTCTGGCCGATGAGCGTCGACCCGACGACCTTGCCGTTGACGGTTACAAGGCTACCGTTGGCCTGGCTGTTGAAGGCAACCTGCGAGATGCCTGTGATCACGAACGTGTACACAAGGGCGAGCGCGGCGGTGAAGAGGGTGAGCCGGAGGCCGATCAGGAGTTGCTTGGGAATGTTGCTCATGTTCGTCGCCTAGACAAGGTGCAGCGCGTTGATGATCACGTCGATGATCTTGATGCCGATGAACGGTGCGATGACCCCGCCGACGCCATAGATCAGCAGGTTGCGGCGGAGCAGCGAGCTCGCGCCGACAGCGCGGAACCGCACGCCGCGAAGGGCCAGCGGCACGAGCGCGATGATGATCAGCGCGTTGAAGATCACGGCGCTGAGGATGGCGCTGTGCGGCCGACTGCAGATGCATGATGTTGAGGACCGCGAGCGGCCGGAGTGCGACGTACGCGGTGAACATCGCCGGGATGATCGCGAAGTACTTCGCGACGTCGTTGGCGATGCTGAAGGTCGTCAGCGCGCCCGCGTGATGAGCATCTGCTTGCCGGTTTCCACGATCTCGATGAGCTTGGTGGGGTCGCTGTCGAGATCGACGAGGTTGGCCGCTTCCTTGGCTGCCTGGGTGCCGCTGTTCATGGCGACACCGACGTCTGCCTGGGCAAGCGCCGGAGCGTCGTTGGTGCCGTCACCGGTCATGGCGACGAGCTTTCCCCCAGCCTGCTCCTGACGGATCAGCTCGAGCTTGTTCTCCGGTGTGGCCTGGGCGAGGAAGTCATCGACGCCGGCTTCCTTCGCAATCGCCGCAGCCGTGAGCGGGTTGTCGCCGGTGATCATCACCGTGCGCAGGCCCATCCGGCGCAGCTCCGCAAAGCGCTCGTAGATGCCGGGCTTGACGATGTCCTTGAGGTGGATGGTGCCGAGCACGACGTGGTTCTCCGCGACGAGCAGCGGGGTCCCGCCGCTCCGGGCGATCGTTTCCACCTGGGCGTTGCACGTCTTGTGGAGATCCCGGCATCTGGCCTCCGCACCACGCTGCGACCGAGTCGCCGGCACCCTTGCGGATGCTGTCCCCGCCGCGATCCACGCCGCTCATCCGGGTTTCGGCCGTGAAGGGGACGAACGTCCAGTCGCCGCTATCGGTCTCCTCGGGATGCCCGAAGCGCCGGGCCAGGGCGACGATCGAGCGTCCTTCGGGGGTCTCGTCGGCGACGACTGGCCAGGTCGGCGGCCGCACCAGCTTCTCCATGCTCGATGCCCGGTGCCGGGAGGAACTCGGTGGCCTGCCGGTTGCCCAGCGTGATGGTCCCGGTCTTGTCGAGGAGGAGGGTGTCCACGTCGCCCGGCGGCCTCGACCGCGCGTCCGGACATCGCCAGCACGTTCTTCTGGAGCAGCCTGTCGATGCCGGCGATGCCGATCGCGCTCAGAGCAGGCCGCCGATGGTGGTCGGGATGAGGCAGACGAGGAGCGCGATGAGCACCGGGACCACGATCGACGCGCCCGAGAAGATCGCGTAGGGCTGGAGCGTCACCACCGCGATGAGGAAGATCAGCGTCAGGCTGGCGAGCAGGATGTTGAGGGCGATCTCATTGGGCGTCTTCTGGCGCGAGGCGACTTTCGACAAGCGAGATCATGCGGTCGAGGAAGGTCTCGCCCGGGTTCTGCGTGATCTCGATGACGATGCGGTCGCTGAGCACGCGCGTGCCGCCGGTGACCGCGCTGCGGTCGCCGCCGGCTTCACGGATGACCGGGAGCCAACTCACCGGTGATCGCGGACTCGTCGACGCTCGCGATCCCTCGACGATCGTGCCGTCGCTCGGGATGATGTCGCCGGCTTCGCAGACCACGATGTCGCCCTTGCGCAGGTCGATCGCCGGCACCGGCGTCTCCTTGCCGCCGACACCACCACGAGCTTGCGGGCGATCGTCTCGGTGCGCGTGCGGCGCAGCGCCTGCGCTTGGGCCTTGCCCGCGTCCCTCGGCGATCGCCTCCGCAAAGTTCGCGAAGAGCACCGTGAACCACAGCCAGAGCGCGATCTGGCCGACGAAGCTGTTGTCGGTGCCGTGGCTGAAGAAGTCCGGCGATGAACCCGTACGTGGTCATCGCGGCGCCGATCTCGACGACGAACATCACGGGGTTGCGCGCCATCGTGCGCGGGTCGAGCTTGCCGGAAGCTCTGCGCCGATCGCCGGGATCAGCAGGTCCGGGTCGGTGACAGCTGCTGCGCTGACGCTTGGCTCGGGCGTCCGCCGGTGCTGGCGATCACGGTCAGCCGAATCTGGGTCCACGGGTGGGAGAGGATGCCAGCGATGAGCTTGAAATGCTCGAGAATCGGCCCGAGCGAGAGCGGCGGGGAAGAACGTGAGCGCGGCCGACGATCAGGATCGTGCCGACGAGCAGCGCGACGAACAGCGACGTCCGTCGGTGGGGAAGGTCCCGGCGCTCGGCGGGCACGATCTTCTTCTTGACGAGGTTGCCGGCCAGGGCCATCACCGGGATGAGGAAGAGATACCGACCCAGCCACATGGCCCGGCGAGCATGGAGTTGTAGAAGATGGTGTTGCCGGAGAGGCCGGCAATGGCGCTGCCGTTGTTGCCCGTCACCGACGCGAAGGCGTAGAGGATCTCCGTCAGGCTGTGCGGCTGCCCTGGCCCGCTAACGGGCCTGCCTGGTCCGCCGGTGTCAGCACCGCGACCGCCGAGAAACCGAGGATGGACGAAGGGCAGGATGAGGATGGCGATTGCCGCAAATTTGACGTCACGTCCTTCGATCTTCTTGCCGAGGTACTCCGGGGTTCGCCCGACCATCAGCCCGGCAATGAAGACGGCGACGATGGCGAAGACGACCATGCCGTAGAGGCCGGAGCCGGTCCGCCAGGGGTGATCTCGCCGAGCTTGATGAACACCAGCGGGACGAGCCGCCGATGGGCGTCATGCTGTCGTGGACGCATCGACGGAACCGGTGCTCGTGCCCGTTGTCGAGGAGTTGTACAGCGCGCACTGGATCGGCCCGAACCGCGCCTCTTTGCCTTCCATGTTGCCGCCCGCCGGAATCGGCCGTCGACACCTGGCTCGCGCCGGTCCCGACCAAGCGCGGGGTTGCCCTGCTGCTCCTGCCGCGCCATCACCCCGAACCCGCCGACCAGGATGATGCCCATCGCGGCGCAGAGGACGATGCCCTGCTTGACATGTCCGACCCACTTGCCGAAGCGTGATCGCGAGACCAAAGGGGATCACCAGGCAGATGAAGATCTCCAGCGAGTTGGTGAGGCCGGTCGGGGTTCTCGAAGGGATGCGCGGCGTTGGCGTTGAAGAATCCGCCGCCGTTGGTGCCAAGGTCTTTGATGGCCTCCATCGATGCGACCGGGCCCTGGGCGATCGTCTGCAGTCCGTTCTCAGCGTGTGCACCGCGTGTAGTTGCTGAAGTTCTGGATCGATCCGCATGGCAACCAGCACCAGCGCAAGCACGCGCTGATCGGCAGGAGGATGTAGAGAATGCCGCGCACCATGTCCGCCCAGAAGTTGCCGAGCGTACTCATGGTGCGCCGCGCGATCGCGCGGATCACCACGATCGCGACCGCCATCCCGACAGCCGCACTGAGGAACTGATGGATGACGAGCGCCACGATCTGCGAGAAGTAGCTCATGGTCGTCTCGCCGGTGTAGTTCTGCCAGTTGGTGTTTGTGGCGAAGCTCATCGCCGTGTTGAAGGCGAGCGGCGCAGGAACGCCCGGGAAGTGCTCGGGGTTGAGGGGCAGATAGTTCTGGAAGCGGAGCACCGCGTACGTGAACGCGATGCTCACCACCGTGACCGCCATCAGCGAGACGAGGTAGGCGATCCAGCCCTGCTCGTGCTCCGCGTCGACGCCGATGATCTTGTACGTCGCACGTTCCACTGGGCCGAGCACGCGGCTGAGCCAGACGCGTTCGCCCTTGTACACCTTGACCATGTAGCCGCCGATGAACCAGGCGCCCGCGCCGACCGCGGCATATGTGATCACGGCCGCGATGATGTCGAGCACCATCAGAAGCGTTCCGGCGCGACGAGCGCGATGATCAGATAGATCGCTGCCAGTAAGGCGATGACGGCGGAGACGATGTATCCGGTGAGCTCGGATCCCACGCTAGATCCTCCGCATCGCGTCGGACAGCAGAAACGCGGCGACGATCATCCCCGCGAAACAGAGCAGTACCAGCAGATCGAGTGGCACAACGTGAGTATCGAATCGCTTCCGTCAACGCTGCGTTAACAACCGTTCGGTGAGGCCGCGGGAGGTGAGGAATTCCCGCGGCCTCATGTTGGAGGGTCAGTTACTCCGGCGCGTCGGCGTCAGGTGTGCGCCAGCGTGACGTGTGGATGTCCGGCGCCGAGCGCCGCGCCGGCCTGATCCGCGAGTGTCGTGGCGGCAATCAGCTGATCGTGTCGCACGCGAGTCCCGGGCTCCGCGACGAGCACGTAGCGTCCGAGACGTCGCTGGTCGTGCTCGACTTCGATCGAGATCTCCTTGCCCGGAAGGCCGAGCGTGTCAACGCCCCACCAGATCCGGCCCCAGCTGACGTTTCCGTTTCGGTCGATGACCGGTCCGGGCACGTCAGACAATGATGTCTCGAACCGGCACTCGCGTAGTCCGAGTAGGCCTCGTAGCTCCTGCCCCACTGCTTCGACGACATGTTCCGGCTCGGCGCCGGCGGCCATCAACTCGGCGATCGCCTGGATGCGCGCGAGGTCATCGCTCTGTCGCACCACCAGTCTTCGGTTTCTGCGGTTTCGAGCGGAGAGCTGTCCGACGATCAAGCCACCGACGAGCAGCAATGCTGTTGTCTCGAGGTCCTGGGGGTGAGAGATGACGAGCGACCCGTACGGTTGCGTGAAACCGATGTCGAAGCACACTGCGGCCGAGACGGCAGCGATGACGGCCGTCACACGCGTCCCGATGGCAGCGAGGAGTGACACGAGCACCGCGAGCCCCAGCGCGACCGTTGCGGCCGGGACCTGGCTCCGAAAAGGCACGAGAGCCACGGTGAGCACGATGGGCGCGACGACTGCTGCAGCGACGACAACTACGGGCAGCATCCAGGGAGCGAGCGCTCGTGTCTGATCCCACCAGCCCCGATGCGGACTGTCCGGCTCCGACGGCATCGCGCTCGGGAGAGTGATCGCCATCGCATCTCGATGATCCCAATCCACGGATCAACGGAGCGTTAACGAGGCGGTCCGAACCGGTACCCCTGCCGTCCCGCAGTCACCACAACCTCCGGGCGTGCTGGATCGGTTTCCAGCTTGACCCGCAGGCGCTGAGCGAACGTCCGAAGGTAATTGCGCTCGTTGGCATATTGCGGCCCCCAGACACGCTGGAGCAGGGTGCGATGGTCAAGCGTCACGCCGGCGTTCCGCGCCAGCTCGGCGAGGAGCAGCCACTCGGTCGGTGACAGGCGCACCTCATGGCCGTTGCGGGTCACGGATCGCGCGCCGAGGTCAACGCGAACGCTGCCCTGGATCACAACTCCGCCGGCGCCGGCAGGCGGCCGGACGCGACGCAACACCGCGCGTACTCGTGCGAGCAACTCGTCGGCTCCGAAGGGCTTGGCGAGGTAGTCGTCGGCACCGAGATCCAGCGCGCGCACCTTGTCCGTCTCCTCGCCGCGCGCACTGATAACGATGACCGCCGGGCGCCGCCGGTTGTCCATGTGCTCGAGAATCTGCCAGCCATCGACAAAGGGAAGACCGATGTCGAGCAGGACGATATCGATGGTGCCCGGTTCGCGAAGCATCTGCGACGCGGTGATGCCGTGTGCAGCAAGCGATGTCTCGTAGCCGGCCGAATGCAGCGCACCCGCGAGGATCTCGCGAAGGGCCGTGTCGTCCTCGACCACGAGGATGTGAGCTCGTCGCTCGTCGGTCAACAGGTGCCGGGGCCGATCGCGGTGGTGCCTGGGACCACGCTGATCGTCTCCTTGAACGTCTCGGGCGGGTTGAAAGCCTGGTGGCTCGGGGACACGAGCTCCACCTCGACGGTGTGGCGGCCCGGTGCGAGATCCACCGGCACATGCCACACGTCGACGGTGGGCGCCTGAACGCCGTCAAGGATGATCGCGAGGTAGTACTGCGCCGACGTTGCTGGAACCAACGCACCGTTTGCCTGCACGCCGCACACCGTCAGGATCAGCGGCGCGCCGACGGACGCCCCAGGTGTGGGTGACACGATGCGCACAGCGTACGGTGCAGCCACCAGCAGCGCGGGACTGAAGATCCAACTCGCGATCAGGCCTCCGGCGCCGCAGAGCGCTGCGATTCCTCCGGCGAGCCGGTACGCGCTCCGACGAACCGCGAAGACGACGAGTGCGCCGCCGAAGATCAGCAGTGCCAGCCCCCACTGCAGGGGCAGTGGGAGGTTGCTGACGATGTGCGCGATCATCGGCGCCTCGGTCAGCTGGGCGCGACGGTGAAGTAGATCGTCGGCGTCACGTCCCGTGGGCTGAACGGGAAGTGATCCTGGGCGACGTACTCGGCGTACATCGCGTACTCGACCCCAGGTTTGACGGTGATCGTCTCCGACAACGAGTACTGCATGAAGATCAGCTGGTTGTTGATGTACAGATGCACGTGACCCTTGGTGGGCGAAATGATCGAGCTGGTTGTCGGGGTGATGATGCCGCCGACGATGGACACCTTGACGAGCACCGAGGTGCCATGCACGACCTCACCGTTGGTTGGCGAGAGCAGGGTGATCTTCACCGGCGATGAAGGACGATGCCCGAGACCGCCGATCGGCGTCGGATAGGGCGTCGCCGCAGGCGTCCCTGAGGCGGTCGGATCGCCGGTCGACGATGAGCATGCGGTCATGCCCAGCAGCACCGCGGTCAGGAGGATGAGCAATGGACGTCGCATAGTTCAGTTCCCTGCCCACCTCATTATGAGCGGGAGCTGACTGCCCACCCCGACCGGCCGCCTATGCGAACTCGCGCCCGCCAGCCACTACCGCAGGCGGTACGTGGCGGGGCGCTCGTCGGTGACCGAGACCTTCGGCGCGTTGCGCTCGAGGATCCGGCGAACCTGCTGCGGGGTGAAACTGCCACCAAGGCGCTTGCGGATCGCCGCGACCGCGAGGGGCCGTGTCGAACTCCTTGAGCACCGCGATCACCTTGTCATCCGGGGTGCTGCGAGTCGTCTTGCCGTTCGAAGCTGCCGCTGCTGGCGGGGCTGCCGCTTTCACGCGGGCCGGCGCGTCTTCCTCGGGTGCATGATGATTCGCCGGCTCGGCAGCGGGAGCTGATGCTTCAGTCCGAGCGGGGAGATCGATACGGGCAGGGCGTGTGGAGCCTTCGCCGTGAAGGCGGCCCCACATCGCGGGAAGATCGTCGAGGACCTGGCGAACAAACGCAGCCGAGCCGCTGACTTCGATCTCGCGTTCGCCGTCTCGGAGGCGCAGCGAGTGTGACATCGGTGCCGCCGGAACCTCGACGCGCGGGGCTGGACGGAATGGCGGCCGGGAGTCGTTGTTGAACTGCGGCCGGGAATCGTTGTTGTTGAAGCTGGGGCGCGGACCCGAGAACTGGCGGGGTCCGGAAAACGAGGGACGGTCCGAAGAAGGGCGTCCCTGATAGGGGCGGTCGTCAGGCATTGGTCTCCTGGTTGTCGCTGGGTTCGTCGTTGGTATGGCCATGGTTCCTGCCGCCGCGCGGCGCGGGCTCTGCGACCACAGGGGTACCGACCACATCCGCTGCCGGATCGGCATCGGGCTTGGCGGCTTCGGGGGCGGACTTGGCCGCCCTCGTCAGGTCGGTGATCTCGACATGGGGATCCTCGGGATGGGGATCGTCGTCAGGCAGGGTGATCTGCGGAAGGTCGTCGTCCTCCGACGGCGCCGGTCCGAAGAGCCGCTCCTGGATCTTGCCGCGCAGCGGCGACTGGACCAGCGCGAACACACCGCCGATGACGGCAGCGCCGATCAGCAGATTGCGCACGCGATGTGTCTTCTTCTTGGGGCGGATTGCCGTGCTCAACTTGTCCGAGACGTCTGCGATCCGCACACGCGCTGCATTGCTGGCCGCTTCGACCCTGGGGTCGCCGGCGAGATGCTCGGCGGTCTCCGCCAGCGTCCCGGCGGCGCTCTGGAATACCTGGCTCAATCCTTCCGCGCCGCGCTGCACCGTGGGGAGCGCTGCGCTTCCCGCTCCGCGGGCGAGCGTCACGGCGTGATCGGCGAGATCACTGATCGTATCGGCCGCGCGGCCCCGGTCAAGCACGGCGGCTCTGGAACGTCAACTCCGCATGCTGCAACAACCTCCGTTCTCACCTGCCACCCATGGCGCCAAACAATTGAACTGGCACCAATAGAGTTGATTCGAACATTGATTCTACGTGTGTTGCACGTTTCAACGCTCCGCACGCGTCGCGGTGACAGCGATCAGGCGGCAGAAGACAAGGGCGGGGTGATGTCTCGCAGCGAGATTGGAGCTGCTTCGCGAGCGAGGCCCGTGTCGAGCGGCGCGTCGAGGAACCAGCGGATGCGAGCCGCCGCAACCGGTCCGACCAGTCGCGCCAGTTCGGGTTCGGACGCGGTGTAGATCGATCGCAAGGATGGGAAGGAGCGGATCAGCTTCACGAAGGCGGCAGGCTCCAGGCCGTCCACAGCCGCGAGGTGACTGACCCGGCGCCGGGCGAGCGAGCCCGCCTCATCGGCGTCAAGCGGGAGCTGAAGCTCGATGGTGCGGATGGGCATACCGAAAGTGTACCGAACAGATGTTCGACTTGTCAAATCAACGCGATCGTGCGTACGCTTGCGCCAATGCCTCTCTACGAATATCGCTGCAACGACTGCTCGGCCGTGTTCGAGCTGCTCCGTCCGATGGCCGATCGTGAAGTTGCCGCCGTCTGCCCGAGCTGCGAGAGCCGGGCCAGCATGCCGCTGATCAGCCGCGTGGCCGTGCACGCCGGCTCCGGATCCGGCGAGGCGCCATCCACGAGTGGTGGTGGCGGTGGTGGTTGCTGCGGGGGAAGCTGCGGCTGCTCCAACTGACCGGAGAGTCAGCGAGGTCCAGCCACGGAAGCCACCCGGCCGGTTGAACGGCGGTTCCGGTCAGATCCAGTTCCGTCTGGAGCACTGAGGCAAGGAACACGCGCCGGTGTGCGGGATGGGGTCCGTACTCGCGGATCGCCGCGCGGTGCTCAGGGGCGCCATACCCTTTGTTGCTCGCCCAGTTGTAGTGCGGCGCCTCGTCGTGCATGCGGGTCATGAGGGCATCGCGGTGCACCTTGGCGATGATCGACGCCGCCGAGACGGCCGGGACCTTGTTGTCGCCTTTGACGAGTGAGTGCAGCGGCCGCGACACGGGGATGCGAAGGTTGCCGTCGCAGCAGTAGCCATCTGCATCCACGGCGTCGACGAGCCTCCGAAAGATCTCGACATTCGCCCAACCGAGGCCGCGAGCGTTGATGTCGTCAACGCTCACCTCGGCGACGGCCCAGGCAACGGAACGCTCGCGAATGACCGCCCCCACCAGCTCACGCTGTTTTGCACTGAGCAGTTTGCTGTCGCGAAGCAACGGGTGGCGAAATCGCTGCGGCAGCACCACTGCGGCGGCCACCAACGGCCCTGCATATGCGCCTCGCCCGACCTCATCCATGCCGCACAAGCGGAAAGCGCGCCAATCGCTGACCGCGAAGGTGGTTCGGATGTAGTCGGGAACGCGAAACCGCGGCATCGGCTGAACGGGAGTGTAGCCCCCGGGTTTGCTACGGTGACGGGGCAACGTCCACCCCTGGGAGGCATACCGCGTGAACGAGGTGGTCTGGACCGACGTCGCTCCCCGAGATGGGCTCCAGAACATCGACGACACCATCAGCACCGAGGCGAAGATCCGGCTCGTACGCGGGCTGCTCGACGCAGGTGTCCCGCGTGTCGAGGCAACGTCGTTCGTCTCGCGCAAGCTGGGTGCCGCAACTCGCTGATGCACCCGCTGTGCTTGCCGGGCTCGAGCATCACCTCGAGCGAATTCGCGTGCTCATCCCGAATCTCCGTGGTCTCGAGCTTGCGCTCGCGTACGGCGTGCGCAACGTGCTGGTCACCATCGGCGCAACCAACTCGTTCAACAAGCGCAACGTCAATCGCACGGTCGACGAGTCGCTCGACGAGATCTCGAACATCATCGATCTGGCCGGTGAACGCGAATGCACCGTCGACGTCGCCGTTTCGGTGGCGTTCGGCTGTCCATTCGAGGGAAGGGTTTCTCCTGCGCGTGTGGTCGATCTCTGCGCCGACCTGGGAGCGCGAGGTGTTGCCGAGATTGGGGTCGCCGACACAATCGGCGTCGCAACGCCTGTTGATGTCACCGCGATGTGCGCGCTTCTCGCCGGCGCCGTCCCGATCGACCGGCTCTCGTTGCACGTGCATGACACGCGCGGACTCGGCGTCGCGAATGTGATCGCCGCGTTCAACGCGGGTGTTCGCCGCTTCGATGGATCGGTTGGTGGTGTTGGCGGGTGCCCATTCGCACCACGCTCCACCGGCAATGTCTGCAGCGAGGATGCGCTTGCAGGCACTGCACGCGCTGGGCGCGCAGACAGGAATCGACGTCGCCGCGCTGTGCACGGTCGCGGAGACACTGGCATCCGACCTGCGCCAGGATCTCCCGGGCAAGCTGTACCGCGCCGGCATCTGGAGTGGCGCTCCTCAGGAAACGGCGGCGGAGACGAGTGTTGGCTGAAGTCGGTGCGCGACCGGCTGCAACGGGCGCAAGCCGGAGGACCAACGCGGCATCGCGAGAAACTCGCCGGTCAGCACAAGCTGGTGCCGCGCGAGCGAATCCGGCTCCTGTTCGACCCTGACACCGATTTCGTCGAGGACGGACTCCTTGCGGGTACCGAAGATCCAGAGCTTGCCGCGGAGGGAGTCGTCACCGGTATCGGCGTGATGCACGGTCGGACATGTGCCGTCATGGCGAACGATCCCACCGTCAAAGCAGGGTCCTGGGGCCCGCGCACTGTCGAGAAGATCATCCGCATCCAGGAGACAGCGGAGCGGCTGCAGATTCCGCTCGTCTATCTCGTCAACTCTGCCGGTGCACGCATCACGGAACAGGTGGCGATGTTCCCGGGCGGCGCCACGCCGGCCACATCTTCCATATGCAGGTTCGGCTTTCCGGTCAGGTGCCACAGGTCTGCGTGCTGTTCGGGCCAAGCGCCGCCGGCGGTGCGTACATTCCGGCGTTCTGCGACGTCGTGATCATGGTCGAGGGCAACGCGTCGATGTATCTGGGCTCGCCGCGCATGGCAGAGGTGGTCGTCGGCGAGAAGGTGACTCTCGAGGAGATGGGTGGCGCGCGCATGCACTGCACGGTGAGCGGGTGCGGCGACGTGCTCGTTGCCGACGAACACGAGGGCATCGCCACCGCACGGAGCTACCTCAGCTATCTGCCGTCGTCCTGGCGCGAATCACCGCCGGTGGTTGAGGCGCTCAACGTTGCGTCGGGATCGGAGGACATCACCGATGTCATTCCCGCCGAGGCGGCGAAGGGATACGACGTCATGGCGTTCGTGCGCGGCGTCATTGACGATGGTTCGTTCTTCGAGATCAAGCGCCTTTTTGCGCGCGAGATCGTCTGCGGCTTCGCGCGCATCGACGGCCACGTTGTCGGCATCCTTGCGTCGCAACCCCGCTTCAAAGGCGGCGTCCTGTTCGTCGAACTCGGCGGACAAGGCGACGAGATTCATCATGTGCTGCGACGCGTTCAACGTCCCGTTGCTCTTTCTCGCCGATGTCCCCGGCTTCATGATCGGGACTGCTGTCGAGCGTCAGGGCATCATCCGGCACGGCGCGAAGATGATTTCCGCGCTCGCGCAGGCCCAGGTGCCGCGAATCTCGGTGATCCTTCGAAAGGCGTACGGCGCCGGGTTGTACGCGATGAGCGGGCCGGCGTTCGAGCCGGATTGCACTCTGGCACTTCCCACCGCGCAGATCGCGGTGATGGGACCGGAGGCCGCAATCAACGCCGTCTATTACAACAAGATCCAGGACACGCCGGAAGCGGATCGCGCGGAGTTCGTCAAGCAGCTCCAGGATGAGTACCGCGATGACATCGATATTTTCCGGCTCGCGTCAGAGCTCATCATCGATGCCGTGGTTCCGCCATCGGAGTTGCGCGCGGAGCTGGTTCGCCGCTTTGCCGTATACCGAACGCGCCGCCGTGCGGATGTATCGCGGCACCATCCAGTTTCGCCCGTCTGAGCGGACGTTCGCCGGCCTGCGTTGATCAATTCGGGGCTCGACCACTGGCTTTCCACGCTCGGCTACATCGCGGTCGCGCTCTTCGTCGGGATTGAGGGTATTGGCGTCCCCATTCCCGGCGAGACCATGCTGATCACGGCTGCAGTCTTCGCCGCTGAAGGGCATCTCAACATCGCCGGGGTCATCGTCGCGGCAGCAGTGGGTGCAGTCGTCGGCAACTCCATCGGGTACAGCGTCGGCTGGTTTGGTGGCTACCCGCTCCTGCGACGGTTCGGGAAGTACGTACGCCTGAACGAGCCCCAGGTCAAGGTGGGCCGCTACATTTTCATGCGCTACGGAACCAAGGTCGTCTTCCTTGGGCGCTTCGTCTCAATCCTGCGGACGTATCTCGCGTTTCTCGCAGGCGCAAACCGCATGCCGTTGCCCAAATTCCTGCCGGCCATCACTGCGGGAGCCGTCGCGTGGGCGCTCGTCTATGGGATTGGGGCGTATGCCCTCGGCAGCCAGATCTCGCACCTGAGCGTTCCCGTCGAGATCGCGTTCGGCGCGCTCGCCGTGGCGGCGATCATCGCGGGCGTCATCTTCATCAGGGTCGCGGGCAAGCGGCTCGAGGCGACAGCAGAGTCGGCCTTCCCCGGTCCACTCGAGGGCTACGCAGACGCCAACCGTCCCGACGACAGTCGAGGGGGATCAGAAGGAGGGGTTGGCGACTGAACCGCCGGTCGTCCCGGGTGTGCTCGGCGCGGGTGCGGAGATCAACTCGGCGCGCCACACGAGGCGGTTGTAGTCCTGCCACCAGGGATCGCACGTGATCATCGTCAACTCGTGACCGGCGGTGGGCCCCAGTTGGGTCACGTTGTTCGGCGACAGATCCCAGCGGTTCGTGACCTCGTAGACGAAGGACTGGCAGGCGCGGTTCTGGATCGTGATCGTGTCGCCGACGTTCAGCTCGTTGATGTACTGGAAATCGGGCTCACGATGGAAGGCGATGATCACGTTGCCGGCCTGTCCGGGGTTCGGTGTGCCGGCGTAGTGGACCATCGAGCGCGAGTTCAGAAGCGCCCAGGTGCCGTTGCCGGCGACGGCCGCGTAGTGGTACTGCAGCGGGAGCGCCGAAGTTGACAAGCGCGTAGTCGGTCACCGAGCTGACACCGCACGCCGGTGAGGTGGCGGCGGCAGGTGCCGGAACGACCGCCGGTTGCGGGGCGCCGCTCTTCCATTGCTTGAGGGCGGTCGAGTCAGCCGCGCCGCGCTGAAACACCCCGATGATCGGCGCGGCGATCAGTACGCCACCGGCGAGAATCGACGCAACGCCGAGCGCAAGCAGCACCATCCAGAGCCGGATGGGCCTGTGGCCAGGCTGGCGCGACTGCGCGCCGGAGTCGGCTGTGAGATCGGAAGCCATCACTCACAGGATAGCCAGCGGGCCGTGGTCACGCGGTCACGCGAAGGCGACGGCCCGTCTGCGTGGACCGCGGGCCCGAGCCATGATCGGCTAGCGGTTGCGGGGGTTCCTCGGCCGCTTGCGGCCGTAGGCGACACCTTCAGCGACGGGATCGAAGGCTGCCCCCGGCCCGGTGGCCGGGGTGATGCCTTCGCCCTGCACAAACACTTTGCGAGAGCCGACGTCGATCAGGTATGCAAGCGACTGGCCGCCCGACTGGTCGGGAATCATCGAGACGTCAGCGACGGTGCCGGTGCGCCGGCTCCCGCCATAAGGAAAGCTGACCCTCGTCCCTACCGCGATTGGGCCGCCATCACTCACCGCGGCGCGGCGCGGAAGCAGTCGCTGCAGTAAACGGGCTTGTCGCCGCGAGGCTGGAACGGGACGCGCGCGACGCCGCCACACCCAGCACAGGGGACCTCGTACATCTGGCGAGGGCCGTTGCTGCGGTATCCACCGCCGCCACCGCCGCCACCACTACCGCCGAAGCCGCCGCCACCGCCACCGCCGCCGCTCTGGCGCCGTGCCGCTCTGCAGCTGGGGCAGCGAGAGGGGGGGTTTGTGAGGCCACGAGAAGCAAAAAAGTCCTGCTCGCCCTCAGTCCAAATGAAGTCGACGCCGCAATCGCGGCAACGTAGAGTCTGGTCTACCGACACGCGCCTTGTTCCTCCGTCCGGCGCGTTGTGATACGGCGCCCGGGTTGGTGATAGTTACCGGGTAACAGTACACGGTCGAGAGGGTCCTCGCAAACGGACAAATCCGTGACAGCCCAGCCTTTCCATCGCGCTGTTACGATCTTGCGATCCCTGGACAGGAGCAGGCCGGAGACGCACAGGGCGTCTCGGTGGCTGCCGGTAGGGATGGAGGGTTCGCTCCAATGCCCGCAACACGCCATCGCCTCTTCACTTCGGAGTCGGTCACCGAGGGCCACCCCGACAAGGTCGCTGACCAGATCAGCGACGCCGTCCTGGATGCGGTCCTGAGCAAGGACCCGTTGGGCCGGGTCGCATGCGAGACGGCGCTGAGCACAGGGACTGTCCTGGTGTTCGGCGAGATCACGACTGAGGCGTATGTCGATATCGCCGGCCTCGTCCGCCAGACGATCAAGGAGATCGGCTACACGCGGGCCAAGTACGGCATCGACTGGGAGACCTGCGGCGTCCTCGTGGGCATTGACGAGCAGTCGCCCGACATCTCCCAGGGGGTCAATCATGGCGGCGCCGGCGACCAGGGAATGATGTTCGGCTTCGCGTGCGACGAGACACCCGAGTTGATGCCGGCGCCAATTCAGATGGCGCACCAACTCGCCCGGCAGCTCGCGGTGCTGCGGCGGGACGGGACGCTGCGCTGGGCTCGTCCGGACGGCAAGACGCAGGTCACCATCGAGTACGACAGCGATGGGCGCCCCCGCCGGGTGGACACCGTCCTCGTGAGCGTGCAGCACGGCGAGGAGGTCACCCAGGAGCAGATCTTCGAGGACGTCCAGCATCACGTCGTCGAGAAGGTGATTCCCGCGGAATGGCTCGATGCGAGCACCAAGCGGTATGTGAACCCAACCGGGCGCTTCGTCATCGGCGGTCCGATGGCCGACGCGGGGCTCACGGGTCGCAAGATCATCGTCGACACCTACGGCGGCTATGCGCGCCACGGCGGCGGCGCCTTCAGTGGAAAGGATCCGTCGAAGGTGGATCGCAGCGCGGCGTACGGCGCGCGCTGGGCCGCGAAGAACGTCGTGGCGGCAGGGCTCGCGACGAAGTGCGAGATCCAGGTCGCGTACGCGATCGGCGTGGCCAAGCCGGTCTCCGTGCTTGTCGAGACCTTCGGAACCGAGAAGGTGCCGGCGGACACGATTGCCTCCCTGATCGACGAGTACATCGATCTCTCGCCGTTCGGGATCATGAGCGCGCTGGAGCTTCGCCGGCCGATCTACCGCCAGGTCGCCGCCTACGGCCACTTCGGCCGTAGCGATCTCGACCTGCCGTGGGAGCGCACCACCCTTGCCGAGCAGTGGGCCGAGGACGCCGGGACGGAACCGCTGCTCGTCCCGGCCGCCACGGCCTAACCGCAGCGGGAGGCGACACGTCAGCACGTGGGCTTCCACATCCTCGTGCTCGCGGGTGGCAGTGGCACGCGTCTGTGGCCACTGAGCCGCCGGTCGACGCCCAAGCACCTGCTCCCTCTCGCCCAGGGCGGCGAGACGTTGCTCCGATCGACCCTCGACCGGGTCACCGGTCTCGCTGACTCGATCCGGATTGTCACGGCCGCCGATCAGGCGCCCGGGTGCCGAACGGTCTTGACCGGCCTGGGCATCGACGGCGATTCGATCATCGAGGAGCCGGAGGCTCGCGGCACCGGGCCGGCGCTCGCGCTCGCTGTGGCGTTGATCGAACGCGAGGATCCGGATGCGCTCATCGCAAGCGTCCATGCGGATCACCGGGTCAGCGATCGCGACGCGTATCGAGCGGCGGTGGTTGCGTCGGCAGGGTGGGCAGCCGCCACAGATGGTCTGGCGACGGTCGGGCTCGTTCCGACCTCGCCGGTGACCGCCTTCGGGTATATCGAAGTCGCCACCGTCAGAGATCCCGAGGCCTGGCGCGCGCCCGCTCGCATCCCACCGGAGATCGCCGAGCAAGCGGCTCTCCTCCCGGCATTCTCCGCCGCAGGATTCAAGGAGAAGCCGTCGGCTGAGATCGCCCGGAGCTATGTCGAGGATGGCCGCCACTTCTGGAACCTCGGGCTCTTCTCATGGACGGCGCGCCGCTTCCGCGCCGAACTCGAGGCAGCTGACCCGGGGCTCTCGGCGACGATCGATCGTGTCGCCGATGCGCGGATGCACGGCGACGACGAACTCGCCACCAGCCTGTATGCGGCGCTCACCCTGCAGGCAGTCGAACCGCTCGTCCTCGAACGGACGGAGCGGCTCACCGTGGTCCAGGCGTCTTTCGGGTGGTCCGACCAGGGCTCCTGGCTGGACGTCGGTCAGTCTCGCGCGGCGGACGGCGACGTCGATCGCGACGGCAACGTGCTCGAGGGCGACGTGATCCTGGCCTCCGCTCGTAACTGCACGGTCGTCTCGCGTTCCGGGCGCATCGTCGCCGTCGCCGGACTGGACGGCATCGTCGTGATCGACACGCCCGACGCCGTGCTCGTCATCCCTGCCGACCAGGCGCAGCTCGTCAGGACGATCGTCGACGAGCTCAAGGCATCCGAACGCGACGACCTTCTGTAGCCGCGAGGACCCCGCATCCGTGCGCTTAGAATGGTGGCGATGACGCCGAACCCGATCAGGTTCGGGACCGACGGATGGCGGGCCGTGGTCGCGGATGACTTCACCTACGCGAACGTGCGCGCCGTCGCCCAGGGCGTTGCGGCGTACCTCGGCAACGAACCCCGTCCCGTGGTGATCGGACACAACTCGCGCTATTGCGCCGAGATGTTCGCCCGCGAAGTCGCGCGGGTCCTCGTCGCGAACGGCCTGCAGGTCGTGCTGCTCGACCGCGTGACGCCGACCCCTGCGGTGTCGTGGACGATCACCCAGCAGCACGCCGCCGGAGGCGTCGTGGTCACCGCGAGCCACAACTCCGCGGAGTTCAACGGGATCAAGTACAAGCCCGACTTCGGCGGCTCCGCGCCTCCCGAGATCGTTGGCGAGATCGAACGCCACGCGGCTGCGGCACTCGAGAACGGCGTCACCGAGATGACATACGAGGAAGCGGTTGCCACGGGCAGGCTGCGGACGCTGGACCCGCTCCCGGATTTCTTCGTGCAGCTCGGCAGGATGGTCGACCTGGATGCGCTTCGCGCACATGGTCTGCGCGTGCTGCACGAAGCGATGTACGGCGCCGGCGCGGGGCTCATCGCGCGAGCGCTCGACGGTGGAAAGACGACGGTGGAGGAGTTGCACGGCGAGCGAAATCCGGGTTTCGGCGGCATGCATCCCGAGCCGATCGACCGCTACATGCCGGAGGCGATGGAACGCATGCGCTCGGGCGCTTTCGACCTCGGTATCGCGAATGACGGCGACGCGGATCGCGTCGGCATCATCGACGAGACGGGCCGTTACATCAATCAGCTGCAGGTGATGTCGCTGTTCGCCATGTACCTGCTCGAGAAGCGCGGCCTTCGCGGCGACATCGTCCGATCGGTCACGACGTCGGGCATGCTCGACCTGCTCGGCAAGCGCTTCGGGGTCACCGTGCACGAGATGCCGGTGGGCTTCAAGTACATCGGCACGAAGATGATGGAGACCGACGCAATCCTCGGCGGCGAGGAGTCCGGTGGCTACGCCTTTCGCGGCCACATCCCTGAGCGCGACGGGATTCTCTCCGGGCTGATGACGGCGTCAATGATCGTCGACTACGCCATGCCGCTCTCGGGGATCCTTGCGCACCTCGAGGAACTCGTCGGCCCGCACGCGTACGACCGTCACGACATCCGCTTCCCGCGCGAAGGGTACGAGGAGCGCAAGGAGCAGATCTATGCGCGGATGCAGCAGAACGAGCCGACCGAACTTGCCGGGAGCAAGGTCATTCGCAGCCGGACCGACGACGGTTTCAAGTTCTACCTTGACGACGGGTCCTGGGTGTTGATGCGCATGAGTGGGACCGAGCCGTTGATGCGCATCTACGCGGAGGCGACGACTGGCGAGCGCGTCGAGCAACTGATCGCTGCGCTGGAGAACCAGAGCGGCGTCAATGCGCGAGTTGCGGTGGGAGCGTCCGAATGACGAGAGTTGCCGCAGTGTCCGAGCCGATCAGCCCCGCCGGGACGGGCCGAGTCGAGAAGCCCTGGGGATACGAGATCCGCTGGGCTGTCACCGAGCGCTACGCGGGAAAGCTGATCCACATCGACCGCAGCCATCAGCTGAGCCTCCAGTACCACGTGCAGAAGGAGGAATCGATCCACGTCCTTTCCGGCGTGATGGACCTCCAGCTCGAGAGCAACAGCGGGGATATGGAAACGCACCGGCTGACGGCGGGAATGAGCGCGCACATTCGCCCCGGTCGAAGGCACCGATTCGTCGCGGTGGAGGACACGGATCTCTTCGAGGTTTCGTCACCGGAGATCGATGATGTGGTGCGCCTCGAGGACAACTACGGACGGGCCGGCACCTCGGCTCCCTGAGCCGGGCGCTGCCGAGTTCTCCACCGTTTCCACAGGCCGACGTGGATAATCGAACAGGTTTTCGCCGTCGGGGTCACGGCTATCTCGCCGACCAGGCTCGATCCGCCCTGGGCATCACCGGCGAGGTCCGTGTGCTTGCGGAGATTCCGCTCCCGATGGTGCATACGGCGTTCGGGCTGGCCATCGCGGCAGCCGAAGTGCTCCTGCGACCCGAGGCGGTCGGGCTCAACCGGAGCGCCGCTGCTGACGCCGGACTCGCACTGCTCACCGGCCTGCTGCTGGTGGCCTACGACTTCCTCATCTACCCGTCGGAGTCGCGACCCGGACCAGTCGGGACAGCGCTGCCGATGGCCGCGGTGCTCTCGTTCGGCACGTTGCTCGCGATCGCCGTGCTGCCGCTGCCAATCCGGATCGGCGGCGGAGTGATCGCGGCAGTGGTCATCGGAGGGGTCCCGCGCCTTGCCGGACGCCGCGCCCTCGGTCGCGAGGGATGGATCACGCGATTGATCCGAGATGTCTCGGGGATCGCCGTCCTTGCACCCGTGCTTCTCGGCGGCGTGTCGCCGACGTTGCCGATCGACCTCCGGCTCGCCGCCGTCTTCGCTGTGGTCTTCTTCGTGAGCCTCGACGGCTTGCGCACCGAGCGCCTCTCGATCGGCCTCACGATTTTCTTCGCGCTCATCATCGGCGCGATCGTCGCGGGCGCCGCCGCGGTGATGGGTGCCAACGACACGCACACCGGCTTGCGGGCGGCCATCCTGCTCGTGCTCTGGTATGGGGCACGCGGTGTTGCCGGAGCCCTGGGCGGCCAGAGCCGTCAGCGAGGGGTCATCGCCGAGTACGCGGTCTTCGTGGCCGCGGCGATTGCCGGAGGAATCTGGATCAACGTCGTCCGCTTCTGAGCGGCGGGATCAGGAGAGGCGGAGGCTGTCCCCGCCGGCAACTCTCGGCGGCGTGGCGTCGGCCGAGTGGAGGCGCTCCACCTGTGCCTGCGACTTCTCGACCTGCTCGCGAGAGATCTCGGACCGTGATCTTCATCGCATCGAGCGCGCGCAGTTTGTAGGTGTCGATCTGGTCCAGCGCCGCGAACACGTTGTCCCAGGCTCGCTGCAGCGAGGCCATGTCGATGCCCGGGCTCGCGGCCTGGCTCTCGACGGTGGTCGTCTGCTCGCGGAGTACCGATGAGGTGCTCTCGATCATGGCGCTCGTCGTGTCGTTGACGGCTTTGACCTGCTCGCTGACAGCCTTCTGGTTGGTGAGCGCCTGCGCGACCATAACGGCGGTCCGAAGCGCCGCAACGGTTGTCGTGGTCGCCGTCCGAACCGCGCGCACCAGTTCGCGATTGTTGATCTCCACCACGCGGAGCGCCGCGTACCCCTGCACCGCTACGGCCAGCTGCGTGAGGATCTCCTGGCGACGGCGCCGGACCGGGTAGAGGATGTCCTCCTGGAGCACCTTGGCGCGCTCCGGATCGCCGATCGCAACGTGGTTGATCTGCGCCTCGAGATCGGTATCGAGCTTCTCCGCCATGTAGGCGTACTGGCGGAGCGTCTCCATCTGCGTCCAGAGCGCTTTCTGCTCCTGTGCGATCGCCGCGTTGTCCTTCTCCAGCTCGGATCCGCCTTCACGGAGTGCCCCGACGATGCCCTGGATGTGGCTCTGCGACTTCTCGTACTTCGCGAAGTACGCGCGCACGCGGTCACCGAATGGGACGACGCCGAGCAGCTTTCGCGGCCCGCCCTGGGTCAGGTCGTGTTTTGCCGGGTTGAGCTCGTCGACGGAGCGGCGGAGATCGAGCAGGCTCTTGGCGATCGGCGCGTCACCCTGGCCGAGACCGCGCATGGCGCGGGCGGGCCGGTCGAGGAGCCGGTTGCTCATATCCGAGGTGGAACGGATCTCGCGATCGGCGAGGTTGTCGATGTCATCGACGCGCCGGCGGTAGTCGTCGCCGTGAACATCCACCGACCTGAGGGCGGCCACGAACGCGGACACCATGGCGTCGATGCGTTTGGCGTCGTCCGGTTTGATGGTCACCTCGCGCTCGGCCTCGGCCGGCTCCACCGTGGTGGCGGCCTCGGGTGCCGAGAGGGAGAGCTCGGGCAGCTCTGTCGTCACTTGCTCACATGCTCCTCGCTGGCGTCCGTCCCGGCGGAGCCCGGGGCGGTGATCGTGACAGGAGTCTGCCGCTTGCGCCGCCCGTTGCGGTCACCGTTTGCATATGCGGTGCCGTTGGCGACACCGTTGAGATGGGTCGATTCCGGCGGTGAGCCCGCTGCGCGCGTGATCGCGGGGAGGAGCGAGTTGCGTGCGAGGCCGGTGAGCGCCCCAGCCTGCTGGATGATCTCGGCGAGCGCTCCGGTCACGCCCTGCGCCCCGTTGAGGACGGTGAACTGGTCGATGTGCTCGAACGGCGATGCCGCGGCGGCGACGATCTCGGGGAGCTTCTCGGCGATCTGCTGCGCGATGACCGCTTCCTGGTTCTGGCTCATCGCGGCGGCCCGCCGCTCGATGCCCGCGGCCTCGGCTTCCATGCGAGCGCGGATGGCATCCGCCTCTGCGAGCCCCTTCGCCTTGATTGCATCGGCTTCGGCCTGGCCGGTGATGCGGGTGGCGTCGGCCTGTGCGGTCGCCTGCATCTTGAGCGCGGCAGCCTGCGCCTCGGCTTGCACCTTGGTCTGAGCCGCGACTGCCTCTGCCTTCAGGCGGACCTCCTGGGCTTCGGCCTCGGCCTGGCGGATGCGGACGTCCCTTCCGGCTGCGGCGAGGGTGGTCTGCCGGTATGCCTCGGCGTCAGCCGGACGGCGCACGTCGACCTGGAGCTGCTGTTCCTTCTGCTGCGCCTGCAGTTCGGCAACGCGCGTCTGCTCGGTGACGACAGCCTGGTGTGCCCTCGCCTCGGAGAGCGGTCCCTGCTGTCCGGCGAGCTGGGTCGCGGTGTCGACCTCGGCCTGGTAGCCGGCTTTCTTGATGTTCGTGTCGCGCTCCGATTCCGCCATCTGCGCCTGGGCGATCTGCTCCTGGCTCACCGCGGCGCGCTCGGAGTTGGCGCGAGCGATGCGCGCGTTCTGCTCGACCTCGGCCTGGTGCGGTGCGGCGAGGTTCTCGATGTAGTTGGAAGGGCTCGTGATCGACTGGATCTGGAAGCTGTCGATCACCAACCCGAAGGACTCCATCTCCTGCGAGCAGCGATCGCGCACCTGCTGCGCGAACTTGTCCTGGTCGCTGATCATGTCCTCGACGGTCATCGAGCCGGCGATCGCGCGCAGATGACCCACGAAGACGTTCTGCACCTTGGTCTCGAGCTCCGCCGCGGGGCGGTCGAGAAAACGCCGGGCGGCGTTTGCGATCGAGCGGTAATCGTCACCGACTTTGTAGACGATCACGCCGCGGAGGTCCACGCGGATCTTCTGCTGCGAGACGCACGGCACGCCGATCTCGCTTTCGTGCGCCTCCAGCGAGAGGCGTCGTACCCGCGTGATGCCGGGTGCGACCAGGCATCCACGTCCGGTGACGATGCGGAATCCCATGCTCTCGCCGACGCCGTCGGGACGCTGGCTCGTGCGGAAGCCGGAAACGATCAACGCCTCGTCCGGTTCTGCGACACGCCACGCCGCCCGAAACAGCAGCACCAGCAGCAGCAGCCCACCGATGATGACCCCAAGGATCACGTAGGCCAGCGTTGTCATCGCGGCAACCTCATGGTGTCTGTCGGCGCCACCTCTACGGTGCGGCCGCCCAGGCTACCCACCACAAGGACCTGGGAATGTTTGGTGATGGTCGCGGCCTTGTCCGACGCGCACGCGAGAAAACGTTCCGTACCTGCGCGCACCTCGATGAGCACCTCCCCGAGGTGTCCTGGGGTGATGTCGGCGGTCACTCTCGCCAGCTTGCCGACCACATCTAAGGCCATCGTCCAAGCTCCTTACTGAAAGGCAATGTACCCGCGATTTCGGGGCTCGAATCCTGACACGACGCACTCTCAGCAATGCGCCGGAGCGCCCGTGTCGAAACCCCTCAGCGTTCGAGTTTGCGCCGCTCGGCATAGAGGGCTGCGTCGGCCCTCGCGACGATGGAGTCCGCGGTGTCCGCGTCGCCGACGGTCGTCATGCCGACGCTCACCGTGTGGCCGGTCCGCGCCGTGTACTGCTGGCGGATATCGGCGAGCGTGCGTTCGGCATCCTCCGGTGCGACATCGACCAGCGCACAGAGAAACTCGTCGCCGCCATAGCGGATGACGAGGTCGTACGAACGCACACGCTTGCGGATCGTGGCGACGACTTCGGTGAGGATGTGATCGCCGGCGGCGTGGCCCTGCGTGTCGTTGACCAGCTTCAGCCCGTCAACGTCGAGGAAGATCACCGCGATGCCCTTGCTGCCGCTGCGGCGGGAGCGGTCGATCTCCCGTTGGAGTGCCGCGAGCCCGGCGCTTCGTCGGAGCGCACCGGTGAGGTCATCGGTGGCCGCAACCTCGGCGAGCTGCTGCGTGTAGGTGGCCATTGCCCTGAGCCGATCCAGCGCTGTCCGAAGGTGTGCTGCGTCAAGCCCGGCGAGCGCCTCCGGGTCGAAGCCCGAGCGCGGTGGCGAGCACCTTGCGGGTCACCTCGGCGGAGAGCCTGCGACCACTCGTGAATTCTGCCTGCTGCGTCCAGCCGACAAAGTCGCGAGTGGGTCAGCGCATCCACGGGTGGCGTGCCTGGATCGAGCGGCGCGCGCTCTGTCTCAGAAGCCGGCGTTGTCTCGCCGATCGGTGGCATCACTTCCCTCTGACGTCAACCAGGACTGGTTGGTCTCCCTCCTCGAAGGATTACATACCCAGGTAGGCTCGCTGGATATCCGGGGACGCGAGAATGTCGGTGGACGGTCCGGAAAGGACCATGTTTCCGGTCTCGAGCACGTACGCCCGACTCGCCGTCTTGAGCGCCAGCAGCGCGTTCTGCTCGATGAGCAGGATCGTCGTCCCTTTCGCGTTGATCTCCCTGATGACCTCGAAGATGGCGTCGACCAGAATGGGCGCGAGGCCGAGGGATGGTTCATCGAGGAGCAGCGCCTTCGGGATCGCTCATCAGGGCACGGCCGATCGCGACCATCTGCTGCTCGCCGCCGCTCAAGCTGCCGGCAAGCTGCGATGCCCGCTCCCGAAGCCGCGGGAAGAGCGTGTAGACGCGCTCGAGGTCGGTGCGGATGCCCACTTTGTCGTTGCGCGTATACGCGCCCATGTCAAGGTTCTCGCGGACGGTCATCCGCGCGAAGAGCCGCCGTCCTTCCGGCGCGTGTCCCACTCCAAGCTTCGCGATCTGCGCGGCGCCCACCCCTTTGATGCTCTTACCGAACAGCAACACTTCGCCTTCTCTCGGCGTGATCAGGCCGCTGATCGTGCGCAGGGTTGTCGTCTTGCCGGCTCCGTTGCTGCCGATGAGCGCCACGATCTCACCTTGACCAACCACCATCGAGACCTTGCTCAGGGCATTCACGCGTCCATAGAACACGTCGATCTCACGAAGTTCGATCACCGGCACAGCAGCGGCGCTGCCTGTCACCGAGGCAGCCGGCGCTCCGTTCTCACTCATGCCGTTTTCGTCTCTTCGCTCGCGCCCGTGCCGAGGTAGGCCTCGATCACCCGCGGGTTCTGGCGAACCTCTGCAGGGCTGCCGCCGGCAATCAGCTCGCCGTGATCGAGGACGACGATCCGGTCGCTCACGTTCATGACAAGCCGCATGTCGTGCTCGATGAGCAGAATGGTCAACCCCTCGTCGCGCAGTCGCGAGATCAACTGCATGAGCTCGCTCTTCTCCTGCGTGTTCAGGCCCGCGGCAGGCTCATCGAGCAGCAGCAGTCGTGGTTTGGTGGCCAGGGCACGGGCGATCTCGAGGCGGCGCTGCAAGCCGTACGGCATCTCGCGGGCGTACGACCCGGCGTATCGCGACAGCCCGAGCAGTTCGAGAAGATCGAGCGCGCGTTGCTGCACCTCATGTTCCTCGCTGCGTGCCCGGCCTGTTCGGAGCGCTCCCTCCCATACACGTTCTTTCATCCACCAGTGCGCTCCGACCATCACGTTGTCGACGGCGGTCATGAACGCGAACAGGCGGATGTTCTGAAACGTCCGCGCGATGCCGAGCTTGGTGATGCGGTGCGGCGGCAGGCCGGCGATCGAACTCACCATCGAGTTTGATCGAGCCCGAGGTGATCGGGAAGAGGCCGGTGACGCAGTTGAAGGCGGTTGTCTTGCCGGCGCCGTTCGGACCGATCATCGACAGGATCTCGCCCTTGTCGAGGCCGAAGCTGACGTTCGACACGGCGAGCAGCCCGCCGAAACGTTTCGTGACGCTGTCGAGTTCGAGCAGCGCCAACTCAGGCGACTCCCTGAACGGCAGCAAGCGATTCGGTTTCGCCGGTGCTCTCCAGCTCGATGCGGCGCGCGCGGCTCGGGAGCAGTCCGCCTGGGCGCAACAGCATCATCAGGATGAGCGCACCGCCGTAGATGAGGAACGTGTATGAGCTCAGGTTGAAATTCGCAATGGCGGGCACGTGCACGGTGGTGCTCAGGGTCGCCGACCAACCGCTCATGTTGGGGAGCACCCAGAAGATGACGAACGTGAGGATCACGCTCCCGAGCATGACGCCGGCGATGTTCCCGATCCCACCCAGCACGATGATGCTGAGCACCGCGATGGACACCGAGAAGCTGAAGTCGTCAGCGGAGACGATGCGGACGATCGACCCATAGAACGCGCCGGCGAGTCCGCTGACCGACGCGCCGATCGCGAACGCGAGCAGTTTTGTCGTGGTCGTGTTGATGCCGGTGGCCGCAGCAGCAACTTCGTCCTCGCGTAGTGCCACCCACGCTCGGCCGACACGTGAACGCTCGATGTTCCGCAGCAGCAGGACAACCGCGACGACGACGATGAGGATCGCCCAGTAGTACCAGCGCGGGCTCGCGCTGAAGTCGATCGGTCCGTACTTCGGTTGGTCGATACCGGAGATCCCGTTCGCGCCTGCGGTCAGGTTGAAGACGTTGTTGGTTGCGAGGTCCGGGATGATCTCGCCGAAGCCGAGCGTGACAATCGCGAGATAGTCACCGCGGAGCCGGAGCGTCGGCGCTCCGAGGATTGCCCCGAAGACCGAGGCGATACCAGCGCCGAGAAAAATGAGGATCCATAACGGCCAATGGAGATTGTGGATCGGGGACGCAAAGGATGCGCACGCGTACGCGCCGATTGCGAAGAACGCGGCGTAGCCAAGGTCGAGCAATCCGGCAAACCCGACGACGACGTTGAGTCCCAGGGCCAGCAACATATAGATGGCCAGTGAGCCTGCGGCCCACAGCAGGAAGTCCGGCGCCTGATGGAACATCAGCGGCAGGAAGATGCCGAACGGCGCACCGGCTAAGGTGAAGGCGAGGCTCGGCCGGCCCAGCACCCATGGCCGTGCCCCGTAGATCAGTGCTCCGAGCGCATACCCGTACATCGTGAGCCACACCGCGGAATCGGTATACGTCCCAGGGAGAAACGCTCCGAAAAGCGGCTCTTCCTGAATGATCGAAACGAGAAACCAGACAATCACCGTCAGCGCGAAACCGACGAGCGCCGCAATGAAGCGAATGCCGATCGGCACGATGTCCGAACAAGCGTGCCGCGCTTGCCGACGATGGGCTTCGGCGAGTGGCGACAGCACGATGATCAGCATCGTCACCGCCATGATGTAGATGCAGAACGTTCCGATTCCCGTGGGTGGCGAGATCACCGCGTCCTGCGGGCTGAACCCCGCGCCGGCCGAGTAATCGTTCACGAACCAGGGCAGGAACCAGCCCATGAGCAGAAGCCCCGACGCTGCCAGCGCCAGGATTCTGAAGATCGTGGGTCCCTGAGATTTATCGCCTCTGCCGGTGTCCACGCGGAACAAGGAAACGAGTCGCTCACGCACGAGTGGTCACCTCAACGCCGAAGAGACCAACTGGCCGGAACGTCAGGATCAACACGAGGACCGCGAAGATCAACGCTTCGCTCCATTCGCCGCCGAATATCGATCCGCCGAACACGTAGATCAGGCCGATGATGAATCCGCCGATGCCGGCGCCGACGATGTTGCCGATTCCGCCGAGCACTGCGGCGGTGAACGCGATGATGCCGAGGTGGAATCCAATGTTCCACTTGAGGTCGCCGTAGTTGATGCTGTAGATCACGGCAGCTGCGGCCGCCAGCGCCGAGCCGATGAAGAAGGTCGCCGAGATGGTGCGGTTGATGTTGATGCCGCAGAGGAGCGCTGCCGTGCGGTCCTGTGCGGTCGAGCGCATCGCCTTTCCAAGCCGGGTTCTGCGCACGAACTCGCCGAGCACGAACATCAGGATCAGCGCCATGCCAACCACGAAAAGGTCCGTCCAAAGGACGTTGACCCCCCCGATGGTGAAGGCCGTCCCGTTGATCCACGACGCCTGATCGGTTGGAACGTTATCCGGCCCTTCGACCAGAAGGAGGATGCCCTCGATGAGGAACGAGACGCCGATCGCGGTGATCAATGGCGCCAGTCGCGGCGAGTCGCGCAGCCGTCGATAGGCGACGAGCTCGATGACAACACCGACGATGCCTGCCCCGATCATCGAGAGCGGAAAGACAATGGCCAACGCCAGCAGCAGACCGCCGAAGCTGCTCGCCGCGAGTGAGTCGAGATGCAGCAGTCCAGAGATGAAGACTGCGAAGAAACCTGCCGCGGTGAAGACGTCACCGTGGGCGAAGTTGATCAACTCGATGATGCCGTACACCATCGTGTATCCGATCGCCACAAGCGCGTAGATGGCTCCGAGGACGAGCGCATTCTTGAGCTGCTGGCCCGCGAGGGTGAACCCACCCTGCTTGAAGGTGGCGAGTATCGCCACCACGATCGCGCCAACGATGACCGCGGTGAAGTACCGCGAGATGACGTCGTGGCCGAGCCGGATAACGGGGCCGAGTGCGTGAAGCGGTCCGCTCGTCTGGCGGGGCCGCGGTGCGAGACCGGACTGCTCGACGAGCGCAGGGGATGTGCGTTGACCGGCGACGCCCGGCTGAGCTAGCGGCGCTTCCGGAGTCCCACTCTGAATGCTCATCTGCGTCGTTTCCCCTAGTACGAAAAAGGGGAGAGCGCTCGGCGCTCTCCCCTTGTCGTTATCAGTCGACTAGCTGTTGTTCAGCGTAACGTTGCCGCTGGTGTCCACCGCGTAGGTGCCGTCGCCGGTCCACGCACCAGCAACCACCTTGTAGAGGGTGAAGCCGGTGTTGGTCGTATCGCCGTTGGCATCGAAGCTCGTGTGGCCGAGTGCACCGTCGTACGACGTCAGGCGCAGCTGGGCGACCACGTCACCGCGGAACGTCGACGACGAGGCGGGAAGCTGACCGCCGTTCGCCACGATCACGGAGTGGATGGCCTGGAGCAGGATGTTCATCGCGTCGTAGCCGTACGGGGTGTAGGGCTCGTTCATCGCGTTGTTGTACGGCGCCGCAACGCTCGCGTACGTGCGTTGCGTAGGCCTGGTAGAACGATGCCGCGCTCGAGAGCTTGGTGACGTCTGGCGCGCTGGTGGCGTACATGCCCACCGACGCGGTCTTGTTGGATCCCGAGTCAGCGTCGCTGATGGACTTGGTGTCCTGGCAACCGTCTCCACCGAGCATCGGGATGGTGAGGCCGCCGGAGATCATGTCGCGTCGGACCAGTCCGCAGCCGTTACCCGAGGTGCCGCCGAAGAAGATGACCTGCGCACCCTCGCTCTGCGCGAGGCTGACCTGCGTCGCGAACGACGTGGTCGTGCCCGGCAGGCTCGCGGAGCCGACGATGGTCCCGCCTTCGGTCGTCGTGAACGCCTTCGTGAAGAGGAGCGCGAGGCCGCGGCCGTATGCCTCCTGGTCGTCGATGACGTATGCCTTGGTGGCGTTGAGCACCTTGGCCGCGACGTACGCGTCGATCTCACCCTGCTGGACATCGCTCGCGATGACCCGGAAGTAGGTGTGCGCTGCTGGATACAGGGCGGCGGTGTTGATGTTGATAGTCGGGTCGCTGCAAACCGCAACGACGACCGTCAGGCATGGGTTGGTGTTCGCAGGGCTGATGAGCGCCAGGTCGTTCTGCGACGCGACCGGGATCTCGGCCAGCGCGACCGACGAGTTGAACGGCCCGACAACGCCCACAACGGTGGCGTTTGCTGCCAGCGCGGTGATGTTGGCCTCGCCCTGGGCCGGGTCGTGCCCGTCCTTCAGGACTGTCGAGTCGTCCTTGCTGATGTAGTCCAAGCGTGCAACCGCCCATCAGATGTTGGGCGTTGGCCTGTGTGACGGCGAGCTCGGCGGCCATCTGGACGTACGGTCCGTCAGTCGCATCGCCGCCGGTCAGGGGCAGATCCGTCGCCACGGTGATCGTGCCTTTGCATCCCGCGATGCCGGCTGCAGTGCTTCCCGACGACGTGCCAGTCGACGCGGTGCCGCAGGCGGCAAGCGCGCCTAACGCAGCAATCGTCGCAATCGACAAAAAACCCTTGGTGGGCTTGACCATGTGTTGGCTTCTCCTCTCTCACACGAGGCAGTGCTGATGAAGGGACTTGTGTACACGCGAGCATATGGAGTTGTCAATCGCCCATTGGTACGACCTTGATCGTGAGGAGGGCCGGTTCGACGATCCATTGCCCGATCGAGCAGAGGCCGAATCCAAGGAGTTCTCAACCTCGCTAGGATCCTCGTTATGGTCTTCGCCGCCCTTGCGAGTGTGCTGAGTGCAGCGTTTGCGGTGGTCGTATTCCTCAGATTCCGCCGCAGCCGGCGCCCCGCATTCGCTGCCTGGACGCTGGGTCTCCTGATCTTCGCCGGCGCCGCTGCCTTCCAGGCTGCAGGCGAGACCGGCGGCTGGAACGCGTTCAACTTCCGTGGCTTCTACCTCCTCGGCGGGGTGCTCGGAGTCATCTACCTCGCCCTGGGCACGATCTTCCTGATGGCGCCCCGCCGCGTCGCGTGGGCCTGCGTCATCGTGCTTGCGGCCATCACGATCGTCCTCGCCATCGACGCGGCAGTGATCCCCGTCGACACGGCCAAGCTCGACACGGCCAAGGGTGTCCTCGGCGGCGCGATCCAGCAGGGATCACTCCTCTTTATCGGAGTGGTCTTCCTCAACATCATCGGCACGCTCATCCTGGTCGGCGGCTCGGCGTGGTCCGCCTACCGGTTCATCCGCGACCGCGCCGGCATCGATCGCGTGCTCTGCAACGTGCTGCTCACCATCGGCGCGCTCGTCATCGCGGTCGGGTTTCTCGGCCGCCAAGACGCTTGGGATCGGCAACCTCGATGTCCTCGGCGCCTACGAGGCGGCGGGCATCGCGATCATGTTCGCCGGGTTCCTCGCTCTCGGCCGAGTTGGAGTGCGCCAGAAGGCGTCGACAGGGCCCGCGGCAGCCGCGTCCGGCTCGTGACCGGAATGCTCGCCGCAGATGCGGCTACCTGGCGTGAGCGCGACTCCGAGCTCGTCTCTCCGGCGTATCACCGCTACTCCGACCTGGTCGTCGAGACCGCCGAGGGTGCCCACCTGCATACCGTCGACGGTCGTGACGTCCTCGATTTCGGATGCGGGATCGGAGTGACGAGCCTCGGTCATCGTCATCCGGCGGTGGTCGCGGCAGTGCACGCGCAGGTCGACCGTCTCTGGCATACGTCGGTCACTGCCATGCATCCGGCGATGATCGATGCCGCCGGAGCACTGGTTTCCATCACGCCGCCGTCGCTCGACCAGGTGTTCCTCACCAACAGCGGCGCCGAGGCCGTCGAGGGCGCCATGAAGCTCGCGCGTCGCGCAACCGGACGCGGCGACATCATCGCGTTCGTCGGCGGGTTCCACGGGCGCACGTATGGCGCGCTCTCCCTCACCGCGAGCAAGGCCACATACCGGCGCGGGATGGGTCCGCTGCTCCCAGGGATCCACCACATCCGCTACCCGTACTGCTTCCGGTATTGCACGCATCCCGCAGGCGGTCCGTGCGACCTCGTCGAGCGCGAGCTGGAACTGCTCTTCGCCACGACAACGGCTCCCGACACCGTCGCGGCGATCATCGTCGAGCCGGTGCAGGGCGAAGGCGGCTACGTGGTGCCGCCGGCATCGTTCATGCCCATGCTGCGGCGTGTCTGCGACGAGCACGGCATCATGCTCGTGGCCGACGAGGTGCAGAGCGGGTTCGGCCGTACCGGCCGGATGTTTGCCGTCGATCACTGGGGCGTCGAGCCGGACATCATGTGCACCGCCAAGGCGCTCGGCAACGGCATGCCGATCGCGGCCATCATCGCGCGCCACAACGTGATGCGTGCCTGGCACGAAGGCGAGCACGGGACGACCTATGGCGGCAACGCAGTCGCCTGCGCTGCGGCGATCGCTGTCATCGAAACGCTGGTCCGCGACCGCATCCCCGAGCGCGCCGCCAAGCTTGGTCGACACGTCATGGAGCGGGCTCGAGGCTGGCAGTCGGACATCCCGGCGCTCGCCGATGTGCGCGGACTTGGGCTGATGATCGGCCTCGAGTTCATGCAGGGCGGCAAGCCCGCGCGTGGTCTTGTCGATCGGATCGCCGCCAACGCGCTGGCGCGAAACCTCCTGGTGCTTTCCTGCGGCATCGATGGCAACGTGGTCCGGTTGATTCCCCCGCTCACGATTCCCGAGGCCGAGCTCGACGCGGGTCTCGACATCTTCGAAGCCGCTGTTCGCGAAGAGGCGGCCCGATGACGGCCGTCGGCGAAGCCGTCGATTTCGGCAACCTGATCGGCGGGGCGTTCCGCCCATCAGAGGGCGGGCGTACCTTCGAATCGCGCAGCCCAGCGCACAAGGGCGATGTCGTCGGCGTCTTCCCGCGCAGCACTGCCGCCGATGTCGACGCTGCGGTGACAGTCGCGAAAGCCGCTTTCGATGGCTGGCGGCGGACGCCGTGGCCGGGACGCGCGGCGATCATCCTGCGCGCGTCCGAGCTGCTCGAGGAGCGCAAGGAAGAGCTGGCGCGCCTCATGACCCGGGAGATGGGCAAGGTGCTCACCGAAGCTCGCGGCGACGTGCAGGAAGCGATCGACATGGGCAAGTTCATCGCCGGAGCGGGCCGCCGAGCGTTCGGGGAGACCGTGCCGAGCGAGTTGCGCGACAAGTGGGCGATGACGATGCGGCAGCCGTTCGGCGTCGTTGGCTGCATCACGCCGTGGAACTTCCCGATCGCGATTCCGTCCTGGAAGATCTTCCCGGCAGTCATGGCGGGCAACACCGTCGTGATCAAACCGGCGGAGGACACACCGCTCTGCGCGCTCCGTTTTGTCGAAGCGCTCGAGGATGCGGGGCTCCCGCCCGGGGTGGTGAATGTCGTGTTCGGCTACGGCGAGGAAGCCGGCGCCGCGCTCGTCGCGCATCCCGATGTCGCCGCGATCTACTTCACCGGCAGTGTTGACACCGGCCGGATCGTGTCCGAGACCTGCGGGCGGATGCTCAAGAAGTGCTCCCTCGAGCTCGGCGGCAAGAACGCGATCGTCGTCCTCGATGACGCCGACGTCGAGCTGGCGGTCGACGGCGCGCTGTGGGGAGCGTTCGGCACCTCCGGGCAGCGTTGCACCGCGTCGTCGCGTCTGATCGTCGAGCGCGGCGCACTCGAGACCTTCACGTCGCGCCTTGTCGAGCGCGCGTCGGCGCTGCGCCTCGGCGACGGGCTCGATCCCAAGGTGGATGTGGGCCCGGTCATCAACGAGACCCAGCTCACCCGGATCCACTCGTACACGGACATCGGCCGCGGCGAGGGTGCGTCACTGCTGCTCGGCGGTGAGATCGCGAGCGACGGAGATCTTGCCAACGGCTGGTTCTACCGCCCGACCGTCTTTGCCGGTGTCGACACCTCGATGCGCATCGCGCAGGAGGAGATCTTCGGACCGACCGTGGTGATCATCCCGGTCGGCTCGGTTGCAGAGGCCATCACGGCAGCCAACTCAACGTCGTACGGTCTCAGCCTGAGCCTCTACACCAACGACCTGCGCACGGCATTCCATGCCATCAACGATCTCCACTCCGGGATCGTGTACATCAACGCGCCGACGATCGGCGCCGAGATCCAGCTTCCATTCGGCGGCACGCGCAACACCGGCAATGGGCACCGCGAAGCCGGCGGCCACGTGCTCGACGAGTTCACCGAGTGGAAGTCCATCTACATCGATTACAGCGGACGCCTCCAGCGCGCTCAGATCGACACAGAGTGACCTCTGCCGTGAACGGACTCGAAGAGCGGTTCACGAAGCACGAGGGCAGGCGCCTGCGTTACCTGACAGGAGGCTCCGGCCCGCCGCTCCTGCTGTGCCACGGATTCATCGGCGCGGCTGAAAACTTCGAGGACTGGTTCGACGTCCTCCTCACGAGACGGACCGTGATTGCTCCGGACCTTCCAGGCTTCGGTCGATCGGAACCACTGGCCGGCGGGCACACGGTTCCCGCTCTTGCGCGCGCCGCACTCGCCGCCGCGGCCGACGCCGGCGCGGACCACTTCGACGTCGGAGGGCTTTGCCTCGGTTCTCCGATAGCGCTCGCGATCGAGCGCGCGCGACCGAAGGCAACCGGCCGCCTGATCCTGCATACACCGCTCGTTTCACCCGCGCTGGTGCGGCGCAGGTTCCATATCCAGGTCGGGTTCATGCTCGCGCCGGGCGTCTACCCGGGGATCGTCTGGCTCGCCCATCAGCGCACCACGAGCGATCTGTACAAGCGCTTCATGGTGGAGGGCAAGGATGTCGACCCCGTGGCGGCGCAGGCGAACTTCGAGAACCAGCTGCTCTCCGATCCGCGTGCCGCACGCGAATGGCTGCACGACGCGCTGCGTCGCGACGACCTCGCCCAGGTTCGAGGCTCGGGTCACGCGACGCTGATCCTGGTCGCCGAGCACGATCGCATCGTGAACGTTCCGCGCCTCGAGACGGCGATGGCGCACGTGCCCGACGTCTCCATGGACGTGATCCGTCAGGCAGGGCACGCATGGAGCCCCGAGCTCTCGCGCCGTCAGCGTGAGCTGATCGCGGCATTTCTCGATGACCTGCCGCTGCCCGCCGCGAGCCCCGGAGGCGCAGTCGCCGCCGCGTAAGTCGCGGCGGGGCGGCGGTGCGACCGCCATCGCCTGCATCGTGCCACCCAGTCACGTGCCGCCGCGAGCCGTGGTCGCAGCACAATGGAGTCGTGTCTCAGTTCCCTGTGTTGCAGCCGTTGTTCCCGGGGCTGCGGCGAGCCAGCGCTGAACACGGGACATGGGCATGACGCGGGAGGAAACGGCGCCCACTTCAGACACCGAGGCCGACCGCGCGATCATGGCCTACATTCGCGAGACGCGAAAGGCGAGTGAGCTGCCGCGCGTCGGGCAGTTCGCGCTGCTGCTGACCGATGTGACCCGGCTGCGCTTTCTCAACTACGGCATTCCCGATGATGGAGCCGATCCGGACGAAGCGGCAGTCGCCTCGCTGGTCGCCGCGTTCCGGACCGCCGACCGGCTGCCGCGTGTCGAGTTTCTGCCGTCAGTGGCACCAGCACTCGAACGTGTGCTGGCGTCGCATGGATGGACCGTCGAGGACCGTCTTCCCCTGATGACCTGCACGTCTCGGATGGTGCGTGACCTACTGCCGCCCGAAGGCGTCCTGGTGCAGGCGCCGTCCGACGACATCGCGTTGCACGAGATGGCCCGCCTCCAACATGACGTCTTCGGGGACCCCGAACCGGTGGACGATCGCACGGTCGCCCGGTTGCGCGGCCACCTCAATCGCGGTGCGCGCGCACTGGTCTGCGTCGACGCGCACACGCGCCGGATGGTCGGTGCGGCGCAGGCGGGCGTGCCGGCGGGCGGCGCAACGGAGTTGGTCGGGGTGGCTGTCGTCGCGTCGCACCGGCGGCGCGGGCTCGCCGCAACCATGGTGTCGATGCTCACCCGTCAGGCATTCGCCGCGGGTCTGACAACCGTGTTCATGGAGGCGGCGCCGGGAGCGGACGGGGCGTATCGCAATGCCGGGTTCGAGCGGACATCCACCAGCGTGCACATGTCGCTCGGCGGTGACGCCGACGCCTGAACCGGCAGCGACCACCGAACGCCGATGGCCGCCGCCGGCGCTTCGCGTGCGACCCTTCCGCTGGTACTGGGCGGCGCAGTGGCCGACGCTGCTCGGAACCTGGATGCAGGTGGTGGCGCTCGGCTATCTCGTCTATCAGCGCACCGGCAGCACCACTGCTGTTGCGGTCGTCGCGGCCGCGGACGGCATTCCGTCGGTGATCCTGTCGCTCGCCGGTGGCGTGCTCGCCGATCGCCTGCCGCGCCGCCGCATCCTGCTGGTCACGCAGTCGTTGCTCGGGCTGAGCGCCGGCTCGCTGGCGATCCTGGTCGCGACGGGACACGCCAGCTTCACGGCGATCCTCATCGTCGCGATCGTGTTCGGCGCCACCGACGCCGCCGATCTCCCGACCCGCCAGGCGCTCGTGGCAGACCTCGTGGACCGACATCTTGTCGTCAATGCCGTCGCTCTCGGGGCGACAGCGATGAGCGCCACGAGGATCGTCGGTCCGTCCGTTGCGGGGCTGCTCATCGGCTTCGCCGGCCCGGCGGTGTGCTTCGGCTTTCTCGCGGTCGCGTACCTCGCCCCGATCGTCGTGCTGCTGACGGTGATCCCCGACGTCGCGCCGCTGCCGCGGGCGGCCGGTGCGACTGCCTGGGGTGAGCTCGTCGCCGGACTGCGCGTCGCCGCCGCGGACCCGCTCGTTCGCGGCGTCGTGATCGTCGCCTCGGTGCTCGCATTCTGCGGCGTGTCGTACATGCCCTTTCTGCCAGTCCTGGCGAAAACACAGTTGCACGTCGGCCCCGAGGCGCTAGGCATCATGTACAGCGTCGGCGGCATCGGCGGCCTGGTGGGTGGGCTTGCAATCGCGTCCATGGGCCGAGGGGCAGGGCGGCTGCAGCTCATGCTCGTCGGCGGCATCGTGTACGCAGCGAGCCTGTTCGCCGTGGCCCACGGCACAGCACTCTGGGTCACGCTGCCGGCCCTGGTGGGCATCAGCTTCGCGTTCGTGGCTGTGAGCACGTCGATGACCACGCTGCTGCAGACCGATACCGACCCAGCGCTCCGCGGGCGGCTGCTCGGCATCTACGCCACCATCTTCGCGGGGCTGCAGCCGCTCGGAACAGTCTTCTACGGACTGGTCCCCAAATCCATCGGGCTCTTCAACGCCGTCGGCGTCGGGGCGCTACTGGTCGGGGCGACCACCGTGGCGGTCGTGGCCACGCCGTCGTTCCGGGCCCGGGTCAGCGGGCTGACCACCGGCCGAGCCGGACCCGCTGTGGCCCCGGATACACTGGCCTGAGGATGTTCCAACCAAGGGGCAGGGTGGCATGCATTGCCGCGTGCTCACTCGCCGTGGTTGCCTGCGGGTCCACCTCGGCGCCTCCGCCCAAGCCGTCTCCTGTCATCGCACGCGTCGGCGACCAGAGCATCACGCTCGCGCAGTTCAACGTGCGTTATCAGACGACGATCGTGAGCATCGAGCAGGGCGGCGGTCCGCAAGAGGACCCGGCGCAGACCACGGCGCTCCGGGCCGACATCCTGCGAAGCCTGATCATCGACGCCGTCATCCGAGAGGAGGCGATCAAGTTCAACCTCGAGGCGACGCCGGCAGAGATCCAGGCGCAGGTCGCCACCGACGCGCAGCAGGCGGGGGGCATGGCTGCGCTGAAGACCGAGCTGGCCGGCGCCGGAGGGTCCATCGCGCAACTCGAGGATGAGATCAGCTCCGACCTCAACGAGCAGCGCGTCGAGAACCTCTTCGCCGAGGAGCGCGCAGTCCAGGTCGAGAAGATCCTCGCCACGGGTGCGAACTTCGAGACCACCGCAAAGACATGGTCGGACGACACCGGGACCAACGCACAAGGCGGCAACCTCGGCGTGCTCACCGCCGCCAACCTCGCCACGTACGATCCGGCCTTCAGTGCCGCGGTGAAAGCATTGGCAGTGGGCAAGTACACGACGACGCCGGTGCACGACGCCGGTGGCTACGACATCGTGATGCTCTATGCGGAGTCGACCAAAGGATGGAGCGTGCGCCACATCCTGATCTCTGCCCCAACGCCGTATTCGGTGATGGACCGCCCTGCCTGGTTTGGCGAGGTGGTCTTCGCAGCAATCAACGAGCTCTGCGTCGCAAACCAGATCACGGTGAACATCACCAATGCAGGCGGCAACCCATGCGTCGCGCCGAGTCCCAGCCCGTCGCCCGCCGCGACTCCGAAGCCGACCGCCACGGCAAAACCGGCTGGGTGAGGTGCTTTCTCGCAGTTCCCCTCGCTGAGCCCGGGCTGACCGCGGCGAAAGCGCTGCAGGACGAATTGCGTGCGCGCGTTCCCGACGTTCGGTGGGCGCGTCCCGAGACACTCCACCTGACCGTCCATTTCTTCGGAGCGATCGAGGAAGCCCGAGCCGGCGCCGCACTCGAAGCGGTGCAACCCATTGTCGGTCGCACATCGCCGTTCGATGTCGTCCTGGACCTGCTCGGCGTCTTTCCGCCGCACGCCATCCCTCGCGTGCTCTGGCTCGGGCCTGCGCGCGACATCGCACCGCTGACGGCTTTGGCGCTCGAGTGTCGCGACGCACTCGCCGCGCCGGCTTCGAGGTCGAGAGTCGCCGGTACCACGCGCACTGCACGCTCGGGAGACCGCGACTGCCGTGGAGTGACACCGCTCGCGCCGCGTGGGAGGAGTCGGTGACCGCGACCGCGAATCAGACCGAGATTCGTTTCACCGCGCGACGAGTCGTGCTGTTCGAGTCGCGGCCTGCGCCAGGAGGTGCCGTCTACACGGAACGCAATTCCCTCGCGTTCTCCGGAGACTGAGAGCGGATCAGCGGTAGCGCGGATCGACCAGTTCGGTGTCGAGGCCGTAATGCTCGATCGCCGCGGCAACCACGTGGCGGGGGATCTGCTCCTGCTGCATCAGTCCGTCGAGCACTGCCACGGAAATCGAGCCTGCGTCGACCTCGAAGTGGCGACGCAGCGCCACGCGCGTGTCGCTCCTTCCGTAGCCGTCGGTGCCGAGTGGGATGAACGGCGCCTTCACGAAACGTCCGATCTGGTCGGGCACAGCCTTCAGGTAATCGGTCACCGCCACGATGGGTCCGCCGTCGCGGACCGAGTTGCTCGTCGACGTACGCCACGCGCGGCTCGGAATCGGGATGAAGCCGGTTCCAGCGCTCGACGTCCAGCGCGTCCTGACGGAGCAACTGGTAGCTCGTTGCGCTCCACACCTCTGCGGCGACGTCGTGCTGCTCGAGCAGCATGGCCTGCGCCTCGAGCGCGGCGTTGACCGCGCTGCCGCTCGCGAGAATGCGCGCGCGATGCGTGCGCTCGCCCTCCGCCGCCTTGTACAGGTACAGCCCGCGCAGGATGCCGTCCTCGCTGCCCTCGGGCATCGGCGGCATCGGGTAGTTCTCGTTGTACAGCGTGATGTAGTAGAAGATGTCCTCGCCGTCGACATACATGCGTCGCATGCCGTCACGGATCACCGTCGCGAGTTCATACGCAAACGCGGGATCGTAAATCTTCACGTTCGGGATCGCGCTGAACAGCAGCGGCGAATGTCCATCCTCGTGCTGCAGTCCCTCGCCGTTCAGTGTCGTGCGCCCCGCGGTGCCTCCGAGCATGAAGCCGCGGCCACGCGAGTCGCCGAATGCCCAGATCAGGTCGCCGACTCGCTGGTACCCGAACATCGAGTAGTAGATGTAGAACGGGATCACCGCCTGGCCGTGCGTCGCGTACGCGGTCCCTGCAGCGGTGAAACTGCCCATCGACCCGGCTTCGGTGATGCCTTCCTCGAGGATCTGTCCGTCCACCGCTTCGCGGTAGGAGAGCACCATTCCCGCGTCCACGGGCTCGTAGCGCTGCCCGAACGGCGCGTAGATTTTCACCTCGCTGAAGAGCGCGTCCATGCCGAACGTGCGCGCCTCGTCGGGGATGATCGGGACGATGCGGTTGCCGATGCCCGGGTCGCGCAGGAGGTTGCGCAGCAGTCCTGCAAACACCATGGTTGTCGACGCGGCGCGCGTCCCGCTGCCGGTGATGAACTCCGAGTAGAGCGCGTCCCCCGGCAGTTCGAGCGGCTTGGATCGCACGACTCTGCGCGGCAACATGCCGCCGAGCGCGCGGCGGCGCATCAGCAGGTACTCGACCTCGTCGGATTCGGCGCCGGGGTGGTAATACGGCGGCTTCGCGTCGGACAGCTTCTTGTCGCTGATCGGCAACTCGAGCAGGTCGCGGAACGCGCGCAACTCCGCTTCACCGATCTTCTTGATTTGATGCGTTGAGTTGCGCGCCTCGAAGCCCGTGCCGAGCGTCCATCCCTTGACGGTGTGCGCGAGGATGACCGTCGGCGCGCCGTGCTGTTCGAGCGCGAGCTTGTACGCGGAATAGACCTTGCGATAGTCGTGACCACCGCGACGAAGATGCCGGAGGTCGTCGTCGGAGAGGTGCTCGACCATCTTGCGCAGCCGCGGATCCGGGCCGAAGAAATGCTCGCGGATGTATGCGCCACTTTCGGTGGCGTACTTCTGAAACTCACCGTCGGGCACGCGGTTCATCTGATCGACGAGGACGCCATGCACGTCGCGCGCGAGCAGCTCGTCCCACTCGCGAGCCCAGATCACCTTGATGACGTTCCAGCCGGCGCCGCGGAAGATGCCCTCCAGCTCCTGGATGACCTTCCCGTTGCCGCGCACCGGACCGTCGAGCCGCTGCAGGTTGCAGTTGACGACGAACGTGAGGTTGTCGAGCTGCTCGCGCGCCGCAAGCGAGAGCGCGCCGAGCGTCTCCGGCTCGTCGCATTCGCCGTCGCCGAGGAAGCACCACACGTGGCTCTCGCTCGTATCGGCGATGTGCCGGTTGTACAGATAGCGGTTGAAGCGCGCCTGGTAGATCGAGTTGAGCGGCCCGAGCCCCATCGACACCGTCGGGAACTCCCAGAACTCCGGCATGAGGCGCGGATGCGGGTACGAGCTCAGCCCGTTGCCGCCGGTCTCCTGACGGAAGTTGTCCATCTGGGCCTCGGTGATCCGGCCCTCGAGGTACGCGTGCGAGTACATCCCGGGAGCGGCATGCCCCTGGTAGTAGATCTGGTCGCCCGAGTTGCCGTCGTCCTTGCCGCGGAAGAAGTGGTTGAAGCCCACCTCGTAGAGCGACGCCGCGGACGCATACGTCGAGAGGTGGCCGCCGATGCCGTCACTTCGCTTGTTGGCTCGCGTGACCATGACCGCCGCGTTCCAGCGGACGATCCGGCGGATGCGCCGCTCCATCTCCTCGTCGCCGGGGAACCACGGTTCCTCATCCGGCGGGATCGTGTTGATGTACGGCGTCGACACCAGCGACGGCACCGGGACCTGAAGGCGACGGGCACGCTCGAGGAGCTTGCCGATGACAAAGCGGGCCCGGACCGTGCCCTCCGAGGCGACCAGCGCATCGAGGGACTCGAGCCACTCGCCGGTCTCTGCCGAGTCCGCGTCGGGAAGCTGATGGAGGAAGGCGTCGAACGTCATTCAAGGCGAGGATATACACCAGACGCGTTCCAAACCGCCTGATTCCCGTCACGCGGGCTTTGCACCAACCTGTGGTACTGTCGAGGCAAGTGCTCGCGCATCGGCGAGCCATGCCTCTTGGTGAACCCTCTCTCCGCCAGTCAGCTGGCGGGTCTCAAGAATCCGGCACACGACATTCCAGCGAGGGGATTCTGGGACAACGGGAATGATCCGGGTCCCGAGGTAACACGGTGACAACGTTTGAATCCATCGGCGTGCGTCCGCGCACGTCCGCCGCTCTCGGTCAGAGCGGTTTCACAGAGCCGAACACGGTCCAGCAGGAGGCGATTCCGCCGCTGCTGGCACGCCAGGACTGCGTGATCGAGGCGCCCACCGGGTCTGGAAAGACCCTGGCGTACGTCGTTCCGCTGGTCGAGCGACTGGCCGGACATCAGGGTCACGGCGCGAGAGCGCTGATCGTGACCCCCACCCGCGAACTGGCGACCCAGGTCAACGCGGTCATTCGCAAGGTCGACCCTGCACTGCGCACGGTGATCTGCATCGGCGGTGTCGGATACGGTCCGCAGACCGGCGGACTTCGCAATGCACCCGACGTGATCGTGGGATGTCCCGGACGGCTCCTCGACCTCGCGAGCAACGGCCTCGCGCGGCTCCGCGACATCGAGTACCTGGTCCTCGACGAAGCCGACGAGATGCTCGACCAGGGCTTCGCGAAGGACGTCGAGAAGATCATCTCGATGTGCCCGACATCGAACAGCAGCGCCCGACGTCAGACGGTCCTCGCCTCGGCGACGATGCCTGACTGGGTGCAGCGGATGATCACCAAGCATCTGTACGAGCCGGCACGCGTTCGGGTCGTCAATGAGCAGGTTCCCGCGCTTGAGCACGGCGTGATGAACGTCATCAAGTCGCAGAAGATCGACGCGCTGTCACGCCTCCTGCGCCGTCAGAGCGCGGCGGAGTTGAACCAGACGATCGTGTTTCATCGCACCAAGCACGGTGCCAAGAAGCTCGTGCGCGACCTGCTTCGCATGGGTCACACGGCAGGCGAGTTGCAGGGCAACCTTTCGCAGAACGCACGCGACCGTGCGCTCGATTCCTTCCGCGCGAATCGCACGGAAGTGCTGGTGGCGACCAACGTCGCGGCACGAGGCATCGATGTCGTGAACGTGGGGCTGGTCATCAACTTCGAGCTACCGGAGACGCCGCAGTGGCTCACCCACCGAGTGGGACGCACCGCGCGAAACGGCAACGAGGGCAAGGCGATCACGTTCCTCAGCGAAGAGGACGGCGAACAGTGGCGCAAGCTGCGCCGCCTCGGTGCGCCTGCACTTCCGGAGATTGACGGCACGCTCCTGCTCACCACCGGTGAGTGGAAGCTCGGTGCGCCGCCGCGCGAGACGGCTACGCCAGCGCCTGCTCCAGGTCGGCCGTCAAGTCATCGACGTCCTCAATACCGACGGACAGGCGCACCAGCCCGTCGCTGACGCCGACACGCCTGCGGATATCCTCCGGGATTGACGCATGGGTCATGATCGCCGGGCTTTCTGCAAGTGATTCCACTGCGCCGAGTGACTCGGCGAGCGTGAACACGCGCAGGCGTTCGAGAAACGAGCGCGCGGCATCGCCTGACGAGACTTCGAAGGACACGACGCCGCCGTAATAGCCGCCCATCTGGCGGCGCGCGAGCGCATGGCCCGGGTTACTCTCGAGCCCGGGGTAGTGCACGCGCGTCACGGCGTCCTGCCCTTCGAGCCAGCGCGCGATGGCAAGCGCGTTGTCGCACTGGCGGTGCACTCGCAGCTCCAGTGTCTTGAGACCGCGGAGCAGCAGCCAGCAATCGAACGGCGACGGTACCGCGCCGACGGCGTTCTGATGGAAGCGCAGCCGTTCCTCGAGCGCGGCATCCGACGTGAGCACTGCGCCGCCGAGCACGTCGCTGTGCCCGCCAAGGTATTTCGTCGAGCTGTGGACGACGAGGTCGGCACCCAGGTCGAGCGGGCGTTGCAGCACCGGGCTCGCGAAGGTGCTGTCGACCGCGAAGAGCGCGTGCGCTCCGTGGGTCAGCTCGCTCACGGCGTCGATGTCGACAATCCGCAGCAGCGGATTCGTTGGGAACTCGAGCCAGACGAGCCTCGTGCGATCCGTCATCGCTGCGGCGATGGCGTCAAGATCGCTGGGATCAACCGTGGTGAAGGTGAGCCCGTAGCGCCGGAACACCTGGTCGAACAGGCGAAACGTGCCGCCGTACACGTCCTCGGTGAAGACCACGTGGTCGCCGGGATCGAGCAGGAGCATCACCGCCGTGGTGGCAGCGAGGCCCGACGAGAACGCGAGAGCGTGCTGCGCTCCCTCCAACGACGCGAGGCACGCCTCCAGGTTGGAGCGAGTCGGGTTACCGGAACGCGAGTACTCGTATCCCTGGTGGACGCCCGGCGACTCGTGCACGAATGTGGTCGACAGATGGATCGGAGCCACCACAGCCCCGGTGGCCGGATCGGGTCCCTGCCCGACATGGACCGCGCGGGTGGCCAGACCGTGCTCTCTTGTGGTCCATGCCGGTCAGCTGCGCCCGCGGCGGGCGACGAACTCGAGCAGGTCGCTGCGGGTGATGACCCCGACCGGCAGCTCGCCTTCGACGATCATCAATGCCGGCTCGCCGCCGAGCAGCGCCTCGAATGCCTCCTCGATCGGGGCGCCGGCGGCGACACGCGCGAAGGGCGGGTCCATCGCTGTGGACACCGACGTGGTGACAACCGATGGGTCGCGGTAGATCCGGTCAAGCAAGCGTCCGCTCCTGGATGCTGCCCACCACGCCGCCGCCCGCGCTACTGCCGTTCTCGGTGACGAGGAGCTGGGAGATCCCGTACTGCTGCATGAGGTCGATCGCCTCGCCGACCGACTTTCCGGCGCCGACGCTGACAAGCTCGGGCACGCCGTCGCTGTGGGAGTCGATGACCTCACGCACGCGGGCGGGGACCAGCCGCTGCAGGTAGCCGTTCTGGCGCATCCACTCGTCGGAGAAGAACTTGCTCAGGTAGTTGCGACCGGTGTCCGGCAGGAGGACCACGATGACGTCGTCCGGCTTGGAATCGACTGCGACCTGGATCGCCGCATGGAGCGCGAGGCCGGCCGAGCCGCCGACCAGGATGCCCTCCTGGCGCGCCAGCTTTCGCGCCGCGACAAAGCACTCGCGGTCAGTGACCTGGATGAACTCGTCGACGATCTCGCGGTCGAAGGTGCCCGGCCAGAAGTCCTCGCCGACGCCTTCCACCTTGTATGGCGCGATCTCGCCACTGAAGATCGATCCTTCCGGATCCGCGCCGACCACCCGAACCGCCGGGTTCTGCTCCTTGAGGTACTTGCCGACCCCGCTGATCGTGCCGCCGGTGCCCACGCCCGCGACGAACGTGGTGATCCGGCCGTCCGTCTGACGCCAGATCTCCGGCCCGGTGGTGCGGTAGTGCGCCTCGGGGTTGCGCGGATTGAAGTACTGGTTCGGCTGGAACGCCCCGGGGATCTCGCGAGTGAGCCGCTCGGCCACCGAATAATACGACTGCGGTGATTCTCGCTCGACGTTGGTGGGGCAGATCACGACTTCCGCGCCGTACGCCCGGAGCAGGGCGATCTTCTCCGCCGACATCTTGTCGGGCATGACGAAGATCATCTTGTAGCCCTTGATCGCAGCGGCCATGGCGAGCCCGTGGCCGGTGTTGCCGGATGTCGGCTCGACCACCGTGCCACCCGGCCGCAGCAAGCCGCGGCGTTCGGCGTCCTCGAGCATGGACAGGCCGATCCGGTCCTTCACGCTCCCGCCCGGGTTGAGCTGCTCGAGCTTGGCCAGGATGAGAGGACGGAGCCCCTCGGTGACCTTGCTCAGCCGGACCAACGGGGTGTTGCCGACCAGGTCGAGGATGCTCTCGACGTACTCCACTGCCCGGCCATTCTACGGCCCGGTGGTGCTCCCTCCCGTGCGCGGATTCCACTCCACCGCCCTTTTGTGACGGCATACTGGCAATGCATGGACCAGGCTGGCAGCCACGAGATTGCCGGGTCGCGGACACACGTCCCTGGCTACACGCTGGATCGGGGGATCAGTATCGACCGAGCCGGTGCGCTCGTCGACGCCCACGACACGGCCACCGGAGCGGAGGTGGTCATCCGGCTGCTGAGCCCCGCGCTGTCCACCGACGCCGCATATCGCCGCCAGCTCCGCCATGACATGACCGTGCTCGGCGCACTCCGCCACCAGCATCTGCTCTCAGTCATCGCCTTCGATGACAGGAGCGCCGCGATCGTCTACGAGTGGGTGGATGCGGTCACGCTCGGCCATGTCATCGACGTATCCGGCCCGCTCGCCGCAAGTGCCGCATTGGTGGTCTTCGACGACACCCTCGCGGCACTCGAGGCGCTCCACGCGGCGGGAGTCATTCATCGCGACGTGACACCGCAAGCGGTGCTGCTCGACACCGGTGGCACCGGGATCCTGCGCGATGCCGGTGTGCCCGCGTCGCCACTCCGCCGGGGCTGGCGGGCCGGCACGCCGCAATACATGGCACCAGAGCTGTGGGCGGGGCGTCCGCACACGGTGTCGACCGACATCTATGCGGCGACCGGCGTCCTGGTCGATGCGGTTACGGGGCGCCCGCCATATCTGGGCACCGACCTCAGCGGGCTCGGTGTGCAGCACACGCACGGGGCACTGCCCAGCGAGGCGGTACCGCTGCTGACCCGCGAGCTGGTGATCCGCGGACTGGCCAAGGACCCGCGCGATCGTCCCGCCAGTGCCGGGGTCTTCCGTCGCGATGTCGAGGTCGCGGGCACCGCCTTCCTGGGGTCTGGCTGGCGGGATCAGGGACGCGCCTGGCTCGCGGTCGTCGTCGCGGAGCGTCTTGCCGATCCGGTGCCCGCCGAAGCGCCTGTCGAGTTCCTGGACGACGACGACGACGCGCCGCTTCGTGGCGTCGCCATCGACACGGCATCCGATGCGCCGCGCCCCGGCGGGGTGGGGTGGAAGGTGTGGTCGGTCACCGCCGCCGCGGTGATCGCGCTCGTGGTGATGGTCGTGTTCGCGGTGCAGGCGCTCGGAGGACCGGGCGTGCAGGTTTCGCCGACCGTGCCGCCGCTGCCGGTGATCACTGCTTCGACCGGTGGCGCCGTCCCGACCAACGTCGGTGTGCCGACGGCCATCGACACCGCGGGTGACGCGCCGGCATCGCCAACGCCGTCGCCAACCGCTGGTCCCACGCCGACTACTGCGCCAAACACGATGCCGGTCACTATCGCGCCATCGCCGACCGCGACACCCACGGCGACGCCGTCAGCGAGTGCGACTCCGCCGCACAAAACGCCACACCCGTCGCCGACACCGCCCTGAGAGTGCGTGCCCTCAGCGCAATGGCGTGAGGTTGTACACGTCGTCCGCGTAGTCGCGCATCATCCGCGCCGCTGAGAAACGCGGCCCGTTGGTCCGCAACGACGCGCGCATGCGCTCCACCCAGCCGCGCGGAATGCCGTTCTCGTCGCGCTGGTAGAAAAGCGGCACGACCTCGTGCTCGATGATGTCGAACAGCGTTGCCGCGTCTCGCGAATCCTGCATCGCGTGGTCGAAAAGGATGTCGCCCGGGATGGCCCATCCGTTGGTGCCGTTGTATGCCTCCGCCCACCAACCGTCGAGCACCGAGAGGTTGAGACCGCCGTTCAGCGCCGACTTCATCCCGCTCGTGCCGCTCGCCTCGAGCGGTGGTCTCGGGACGTTGATCCACACGTCGCACCCGGCGACCATGTGCTCTGCCGTTGACAGGCTGTAGTTGTCGAGGAAGGCAATCCGGCTCATCGCGCCGGGCTGACGCTCGAAGGAGAACACTCCCTGGGCTGCGTGCTTGCCCTCCTCGTCCTGCGGATGCGCCTTGCCTGCGAGCACCATCTGCGCGGGACGATCCTTGTTGTCGAACACGCTCGAGGCGCGCTGCGTGTCGAGCGTCAGGATCTGGATGCGCTTGTAGCCGGCGAGGCGGCGTGCAAAGCCGAAGGTGAGCGCGTGCTCATCGAAGCCGTGCTCCGCTGCCTCGACATACCAGCGGGGCTCATCGCGCGCGAGGCGGTTGGCAACACTGCGCACCCGGACGTGCTGCACGAACTCCGCGCGCAGCGCGTTGCGCACCTCCCACAACTCTGCATCCGGGATGTCGTCAACACCGCGCCAGGTGTCGGCGTCGGCGGCGCGTGCCTCCCATCCCGCACCGAGGTATCGATCAAGCAACTCGCGCATGCGTGGCGCCATCCACGTCGGCACGTGCACGCCGTTGGTGACGTGGCCGATGGGCACCGTGTCGGCCGGCCGCTCCGGGAAGAGTGACTGCCACATCTGGCGGGCAACCTCACCGTGGCGTCGGCTCACGCCATTGCGCGCGCGGCTCATCTTGATGCCGAGCGGCGTCATGACGAACTGCTCGTGGGGGTTGTCCGGCCGGGTGCGTCCGAGGTGGAGGAATCCTTCGAGATCCAGGCCTGCCTGCTCGGGATAGTCACCGAGCACCTCGACGATCTCACTCACGTCGTAGCCCTCGTTGCCTGCGGCGACCGGCGTGTGAGTCGTGAAGACCGTGCGCTCGCGGGCCACGGTGAATGCCTCGTGCCGTGAGCGGCCGAGCGCCATCTCGCGGCGGGCAATCTCCAGTGGCGCCAGTGCGGCGTGTCCTTCATTGAGGTGGACGACGCACGGGTCCATCCCCATCGCGTCGAGGACACGCATCGAGCCAATACCGAGGAGCGCGTATTGCGCAAGCCGTGTCGGCCGGTCCGCCACATAGAGGCGGCTCGTGATCCACTGGTCGATCGCCGAGTTCTCGGGGCGCTGCGCGTCGAGGAGATAGAGCGGCGTGCGGCCGACGTCGAGCCGCCACACCTGGACCACGACGTCGCGTCCGCGCAGCGGCACGGTCACGGTCAACGGCGCGTCCCCGTTATAGACAAGAGCGGCGGGAACTCGCTCGGGGTCGACCTGGAGCCAGTACTCGAGTTGGTATCCCGACCGATCCATGCGTTGCTGGAAGTATCCCTGGCGATAGAGGAGCCCGACACCCACCATTGGCAGCGCCATGTCGGACGCCTCCTTGAGGATGTCACCGGCGAGCACGCCGAGCCCGCCCGCGTAGATCGGCAGGGACCGGTGCACCGCGAACTCCGCGCACAGAAACGCCACGGGGCGTTGCGAATTCGCTTTGCCTTGCATCGCCGGACGGCCCATCTCACGGTCGAGCGAGCCGACGAGCTCGTTCAACCTGGTGAGCAGCGTTGCATCGCCGGCTGCACGCTCGAGCGTCGCGGACGACGTCTCGTCGAGCAGCCGGATCGGGTTGTGGTTGCTTGCCTCCCAGCGCACCGGGTCGATCATCCGGAACACGTCGTCCCCGCCCTCCCACCACGACCAAGCGTAGTTGTACGCGAGGCGTGCCAGCGGTCCCAGCGGCGACGGCAGGCGCGCCGCGAGATCCGCGGCTGCACGGTCGATGTCGGCGCTGCCGTCAGCGAGCGCGGGCGTTGCGAGCTCTGTCACTCGCTGCCGCCTTCCTCGCTCAGCGCATGACGCAAGGCCGCGATGCCGCCGTGCGGGCCACCCGTGTGCCGGAAGACCGCAGTTCCGGCGACGAGCACATTCGCCCCTGCGTCGACACACGCCTTCGCGTTGGTGGCGTCAACACCACCATCGACTTCCACCTCGGTGTCGAGTCCCTGGCGTTGCACTTCGGCGCGGATGTGCTCGACCTTGCGCAACGTGCGCGGTATCAGCGCCTGTCCGCCGAAGCCGGGATCGATAGTCATCACGAGCGCGAGGTCGCACGACTCGAGCACGTCATCAAGCATCGAAGCAGGCGTGCTGGGATTGATCGCCGCTCCGGAGCGGCAGTCGAGCGCCCGGATCGACGTCAGGGTGCGATGCAGGTTTGGGCACGCCTCGTAGTGCACGGTGATCGCGTCGGCGCCCGCGCTGGCGAACGTGCCCAGATGCGCATCCGGATTGACGATCATCAGGTGCAGTTCGAGCGGCAGCGTGGTCGCCCTCCGGAGCACGCGGACCGTGTCGGTGCCGAAGGTGAAATTGGGGACGAAGACGCCATCCATCACATCGATGTGAATGCGCTCGGCGCCACTGTCCTCGAGGTCGTGTGCGGCCTTCGTCAAATGTCCGAAGTCGGCGGCCAGCAGGCTCGGAGCGATCCGGATGGCGTCGCGGCAGGGTTTCCACGTCGATCGCGGCACCCGCGGATTCTGGCAGAGGTGGGTCAGCGGACTGCCGAAATTCTCCGAGCCGTCACTCGGCCGCGGCAGCCGCGTCCAGGAACCACGCCAGCATCCCGTCGGTCGGACGTATGTGGGAGGCCGGGACTTCGCCCCTCGCGGTGGCCGCAAGCGCCTCGTGCTTGGCGGCCCCGGTGACCATGAATCCGACTGCGACGGCAGCGTTGATCATCGGGTACGTCAGCGTGATCCGGTCAAAAGGCGCGTAATCGGCGAGACCCCGTGTTGCCCAGCGATCAGTGACGTCGAGCGCCGGCGTTCCCGGAAACAGGGACGCGGTATGGCCGTTCTCACCGAGCCCGAGGAGAACCAGGTCAAGCTGCGGGGCCCCCGCGACCGCCGGTAGGGATTTGGCGAGCAAGTCGGAATACTCCGCAGCGGCTGCGTCCAGGTCGGTGCGCTCCGCCTGCATACGATGCACGCGGTCGGGATCGATTGGCACGTGCGTCAGCAACGTGGTCTCGGCGAGCGAGTAGTTGCTGGCCGGGTCGTCCGGTGGGCACGCGCGCTCATCGGCGAAGTACACGTCCCACGTGGCCCACTCCATCCGGTCCTTCCACTCGGGTCCCGCCAGCAGCGCGTTGAGCAGGCGCGGCGTGCTGCCGCCCGAAAGCGCGATCGAGAAGCTGCCGTGGTCCTCGTTCGCGCGGCGCGCTTGGGTTGCAATCCAGTGCGCGACCGAGTCGGCGACGTCCTGCGGCGTCCGGCTCACGATGCGCTCGCCGGCGAGATCGTCCAGTGGATCTCGTGGGGCCATGTCAGGGAATATGCCAGGCGCGTCCGTCGCGCGCCATGAATGCCTGCGCTTCCTCCGGACCCCAGGTTCCTGCGGCGTAGTTGGGACTGTGCGTGCGATCAGGGGGATGCGCCCGCCATCCGTCGAGAATCGCAGTGCAGAAACGCCACGCTTCCTCGACCTCGTCCTCGCGTGCGAAGAGTGTCGGATCGCCGAGCATGCAGTCGAGCAGCAGGCGCTCGTACGCATCCGGCGATTGCTCCTGAAATGCGGTGCCGTACATGAAGTCCATGTTCACCAACTCGATGCGCAGCGCCTGGCCCGGAATCTTCGCGCCGAAACGAAGCGTGATGCCCTCATCGGGCTGGATGCGCAGGATGAGCAGGTTGGGATCGATGCCGTCCTCGGGCACCTGGCCCGCCGCGAGCGGCACGCTGCCCGCGAACGGCGAATGCGGGACTCGGCGAAACTGGATCACGATTTCGGTGGAGCGTTTCGGAAGTCGTTTGCCGGTGCGGAGATAAAACGGTGTGCCGGCCCAGCGCCAGTTGTCGATGTCGACCTTGATCGCGACAAACGTCTCGCGCAGGGAGTTGGGGGCGACACCTTTCTCCTCGCGGTAGCCGGGGACGGGTTCGCCGTTGATGAAACCTGCGGAGTATTGACCGCGAACCGAATGCGATAGCGCGTCGTCGGGATGGATTGGTCGCACGGCTCGCAGTAACTTCACCTTCTCATCGCGAACCATCTCAGCCTGAAAGTTCGACGGCGCCTCCATGCCCATGATCGCGACCAGTTGCATGATGTGGTTCTGCACGATGTCGCGCAACGCACCGGCTTCCTCGTAATACGAACCGCGGCCCTCGACACCGATCTCTTCCGCGACGGTGATCTGCACGTGGTCGATGTACTGGCGATTCCACAGCGGTTCGAAGATGCCGTTGGCGAAACGGAAGACCAGCAGGTTCTGCACGGTCTCCTTGCCGAGATAGTGGTCGATGCGATAGATCTGCTCTTCGAGCAAGGCGGTGTGCAGGCGCTCATTCAGCTCGCGCGCGGTTGCGAGGTCGCGACCGAACGGCTTTTCGATGATCACGCGCACGAACGTGCCGGGCGGCTGCGCGGTGAGACCCGCGGCGTGGAGACGCTCCACCAGGGGGATCACCGCATTCGGCGGGGTGCTGAAGTAGAGGAGGTGATTGCCGTTGGTCCCGCGTTCCTTGTCGACCGTCGCGAGCGCCTGCTTGAGGGCATCGAATCCGTCCGGCTTGTTCATGTCGAATTCCACGTAACGCAACCCAGCGACGAACTTGTCCCATCCTTCGGTGGTCAGGTGGACGCGGCCGAATTGCTCGACGCCCTCGCGCATGTCGGCGACGAACTCTTCCTCGGTGAGATCGCTGCGTCCGGCGCCGATGACGGTGAAGCCGTCCGGCAGCGCTCCTTCAGACGCGAGCGCATACAGCGCGGGAACGAGCTTGCGCTTGGTCAGGTCACCACTCGCGCCGAAGATGACGACGCAGAAGGGGACCGGCGTACGCGGCTCGCGCCGGCGTTCCAGCAGCGGATGCTCGGCGGTCAGTGTGATGCCGGTGTCCCCGAGGTGGTCTCCGCTTTCACGGCGTGTCCACCAAACTCGTTGCGCAGTGCCGCGATGACCTTGTTGCCGAAGCCGTCTGGTAGCCGCGACTGATACCGCATCATCAGCGACATCGCGAGCACGGGCGCAGGGACTGAGAGTTGCATCGACTCCTCGAGAGTCCAGCGTCCTTCGCCTGAGTCGTCGACCCAGCCGCGCAGTTGGTCCAGCTGCGGGTCTCGCGCAAAGGCCAGCTCGGCAAGCTCGAGCAGCCACGACCGCACCACGCTCCCCTGATTCCAGAGGTGGGCAATGGCATGCAGGTCGAGCTCGCCGAAGTCCTGCTTCGCCTGCATGATGGCGAATCCTTCCGCATACGCCTGGAGCATCCCGTACTCGATGCCGTTATGCACCATCTTGACGAAGTGCCCCGCGCCCGGCGGTCCGACGTGCAGGAAACCGTCGGGGGGTGCAAGCGTGTCGAAGATGGGGCGCCAGTGGTCGACGTTGTCTTTCTCGCCGCCCGCCATCAGGCAGTACCCGACCTCGAGACCCCAGATACCGCCGCTGGTCCCAGCGTCGATAAAGCTGATGCCGCGCTCTGCGCTGCTCGTCGCGCGAGCGATCGAGTCGTGGTAGTTGCTGTTGCCGCCGTCGATGATGGTGTCGCCTTTCTCGAGGAGCGACTGCAGCGCCGCGACCGTGTCGTCCGTGATCTTTCCCGACGGCACCATGATCCAGATGCCGCGCGGTTTGTCGAGGGCCGCAATCAGCTGATCGATGCTCTCCGTCGTCGTGGCACCGAATGCCTCGACGCTCGCGCGTGCATCCGGGTTGGGGTCGTATGCGACAACCGCGTGGTCACCGTCGCGACGGAGCCGGTGCACCATGTTGGCGCCCATCCTGCCGAGCCCGACAAAGCCGATCTGCATGGTGGTGAGTTCCTTCGATGTGATGGCTGCGCTCAGTGCGCCGCCGTGGTTACGGTGACTGCGTCGGTGAGGCTGGCGAGCCCCGCAGCGAGGTCGCCCGCGATGTGGACGCGAATGACGCGCCGGCCGTGGTTGCGCAGCGACTGGAGGTCTCCCGCCGACTGCGCTCGTTTGAGAATCGAGAAGGTGTAGGGCGAGCCTGGGATGGTGACGTCGGTCCCGTCATCGGCGGTGATCTGGATGTACACGCCGGTGTTCGGGCCGCCCTTGTGCAACTGGCCGGTGCTGTGCAGGAATCGGGGACCGATCCCGAGCGTGGTGGCGAGTTTGCGCGAGTTGCGAATGGCGATGCGTAGGTGCTGCAACGCGGCATAGTTGGTGTCGTCTGGCGTGACATACGCCATCAGCGCGACATAATCGCCGGGGTTGGCGGTGTCGAGATGCTGGGCGAGCGCGCCGGCCGCGCTCGTGCCGCTGACGTCACCGTAGAAGCGCAGCGCACCGTCGGTGACCGCGGCAGTCTCCTCGGGGAGCGATCCGGTCTGTTCGTACTGCTGCAGCACCGCTTGCGTGTTGTCTTTCGACTCCTTGACGTTGGGCTCGTCGAACGCGTCGATCGAGAGATGCGCTCCCGCCACGGCGGTTGCGAACTCCCAACGGAAGAACTCGGCAGCGAGGTCGTACTTGTCGACGAGGTCGAACCGGATCACGGGATGACCGGCAATCTCGAGCGCGTCAACGGAGCGATCGAAGTCGGCGTTGTCGCCGAGCCTTAGCGCGACGAAGAGCCGGTCGTCGGAGTACACGGAAGGAGCGCCGATCGGCTCGTCGCCGATTGGGATGATTCCCTTGCCTTCCTTGCCGGTGCTCTCGGCGATGAGTTGCTCTGCCCACAACGAGTACGCCTCGATTTCCTTGGGCGCGAGGATCGTGACCTTGTCGCGCCCCTGGTCGTGGAGCGCACCCATGATCGTGCCGAGGGCCGAGCCACCGTTGAGGTCGCCGGGGACACCCGCCGCGCAGTTTCTGCGCATGTCCGCGGCGCGCGCGAGGAGCAACTCGCAGTCGATCCCCGCGATCGCAGCAGGCACGAGACCGAACATGCTGAGCGCGGAGTAGCGGCCACCGATATCCGGCGGGTTCTTGTACAGGTGCCGGAACCCGCGCTCGCGCGCGGTGTTGGCGAGTCCTGTTCCGGGATCGGTGACCGCGATGAAGTGCGAACCGGTGTCATCGCCAACCGCTTGCGTCCGCTCCCAGAAATGCGCGAGGTGCGACAGCGTTTCCACCGTCGTGCCCGACTTGCTCGACACGATGTATCCGGTTGTCGCCGCGTCCGTTGCTCCCGTCACTCGCGTGATCGCGAGCGGGTCGGTGGTGTCGAGCACATGGAGCGTCGGCTGACCTTCGGCGCTGCCGAACGAGCTGCGCAGCACTTCGGGGCAAAGGCTCGATCCGCCCATGCCGAGCACGATGGCGTCGCGCCATCCCGCCTCGCGTACCTCGATGGCCAGCGCCTTGAGCGCCGGAAGTTGCTCGTGCATGGCGCCGATGACGTCGAGCCATCCGAGACGGTTGTTGATCACCACCGCTGCCGCTGCGTCACCCGGCTTCCAGACGTTCGGGTCGCGATGCCAGATGCCGGTGGCAATGTCCGTCGCCGCAGGCGTGTCGAGCGGCACAGCGGTCGCGCCGGTATTGAAATGCTGGCGCTTCGAGTATCCGGAGCCCATCGTGTCGATCTTCTGTGCGATCCCGCGGATCAGCTCGTTGTACGAGTCAGCGAACTGCTTCACGCCGTCGTCGAGCAGCTTCTGGGTGACCGCTTCCATGTCGATGCCGGCCTCGGCCAGCTGATCCATGACGCGGTGCGCGCCCGGGTAGTCGGCCTTGACAGTGTCACCGGCCACGACGCCGTGGTCCAGGAAGGCCTCGATGGTTGCGGGCGGCATGGTGTCGACGGTGTCGGGGCCGATCAGCGCCTCCGCGTACACGACGTCGCGATAGTTGGGATTCTTTGCGCTCGTGCTCGCCCAGAGCGGACGCTGCACGTGGCCGCCGGCGGCGCGCAGCGGCGCAAAGCGCTCGCCGCCGAATCGCTGTTCGAACAGCTCGTACGCGAGCACTGCATTGGCGATCGCAGCCTTGCCCAGCAAGCCCTCGACGAGCGCATTTCCCGGGTCGGCCGCGAGCTTCTCCTCGAGCAACTTGTCCACGAGCGTGTCAACGCGGCTCACGAAGAACGATGCAACCGAATGCACGTCGAGCGACTGACCGTCCTTGTGCCGCACCTCGAGTGCGGAGATGTACTGCTCGATCACGCGTTCGTGCATCGCGAGCGCGAAGATCAGGGTCACGTTCACGTTGCGGCCGTCAGCGATGGTCCGGTGAATCGCGGGCATGCCCTCGAGCGTTGCCGGGATCTTGATCATGAGGTTGGGGCGGTCGACCCGCTCCCAGAGGGTCCGCGCAGTCGCGATGGTGGCGTCCGTGTTGTGCGACAGCGACGGCGGCACCTCGAGGCTCACGTATCCGTCGGCGCCTCCGGTGCGCTCGTGCACCGGGCGAAGGATGTCTGCGGCGCCCTGGATATCGGTGATCGCAAGCTCGGTGAAGACGTCATTGGGGTCGTCGATCCCGGAGGCGATCAACTCGTGGATCTGCTCGTCGTAGAGGTTTCCCTCGGCGATCGCCTTCTGGAAGATGGTGGGGTTGCTCGTCAATCCGGTGACGTTCTCGTCGGCGACACGATGTTGCAGCTGACCGGTGGTGACGAGCTCGCGGCTGATGAAGTCGAGCCAGACCGACTGGCCACGCTCGCCGAGCTGCTGCAGTGGCGTTGTCATGCGCCGGCCTCCGCGCCGGCGCCGACCAGCGTGTTCACCGCGGCGACGATCGCATCGGCGTCGATCCCTGCGGCTGCCATCAGTTCTTCTGGGCTTGCGGACCCGGGAAGCCCGCGCACTGCGAGATGGGTCACGCGCGGTGGGTTCTCCTCCAGGGCGAGCGCTTCCATCACCGCGGCTGCGAGACCGCCCTGCGGGTAGTGGTCCTCGACGATGACGAACCGTCCTGCTGTCGCGTCGCTCGCTTCGCGCAGGGTCACGACGTCAATCGGCTTCACCGAGTAGAGGTCGATCACCCGGCACGCGATGCCCGCGCTGGACAGCCGTTCAGCCGCATCGATGCAGTGGTGCAACGTCACGCCGGCGCCGATGAGGGTCACGACGTCATTCGCCGACTGGCGCACCACCTTGGAACCGCCGACAGGGAACTCCTCGTCGTTGTCGTAGATGACGGGATACGCGCCGCGCGTGGTGCGGATGTAGCTGATGCCTTTGAGGTCGGCCATCTGCGCAACCAGCTTCGCGGCCGACACCGCGTCACTCGGATACAGCACGGTCGACGTGTGCACCGCGCGGAGCGACGCGATGTCCTCGAGCGCCATCTGCGACGGTCCGTCCGCGCCGATCTCGCACCCGGCGTGCGAGCCGGAGAGGCGGATGGTCACCTCGGAAACGCCGGCCATACGGACGAAGTCGTATGCGCGAGAGAAGAACGCAGCGAAGGTCGATGCAAACGGGGTGTATCCGCGAACCGAGAGCCCGACAGCGCTCGCGACCATCTGCTGTTCCGCGATGAACATCTCGAAGAACCGGTCTGGATACGCGTCCTTGAATTCGTCAGCGTGTGTGGAGTTGCTCACCTCACCGTCGAGGGCGACAACGTCGTGACGTGCGCCCAAGGCTCGCAGTGCATCGCCGTATGCCTTGCGTGTCGCGACCTTGTCGCCGATGTTGTAGGTCGGGAGCTCAACCGCCTTGTCGGTCGCGCTCGCCGACGCGGATTCCAGCGATTCGGGTGGCCGCACATCAATGCGCAGGTCACGCTCACCGCCCAGCTCTGCGATCGCCCGCACAGCCATGTCCGGCGGCAGCGCTTTGCCATGCCAGCCTTCCTTGTTCTCGATTTCCGAGAATCCCTTGCCCTTGATGGTGCGGGCGATGATGACGCTCGGCCGGTCGCCGTCGGAGCGCGCCGAGGACAGCGCCTCATCGATCTGTGTCAGGTCGTGTCCGTCGATGACGATGGCCCGGCAGCCGAAGGCTTCGACGCGGCGCCGGTAGACATCCAGGTCCCACTCGTACTCGGTAGGCCCGCGCTGCCCGAGCCGGTTCACGTCAAAGATCGCCGTGAGGTTGGACAAGCCGTAGTGGCCGGCCTTGTCGAGCGCTTCCCAGATCGACCCTTCGGCGAGCTCGCTGTCTCCGCACAGCACCCAGACGTGGAAGGGGAGACGGTCCAGGTACTTGCCGGCCAGAGCGACCCCGACTGCAATTGCGAGGCCCTGCCCGAGGGAGCCGGTGGCCACGTCGACCCAGGGGATGATCGGCGTGGGGTGGCCCTCGAGCCTCGAGCCGAATGTCCGGTAGGTCATCAACTCCTCGTCGGTGATGGCGCCGACCGCCTTGTACAGCCCATAGAGGAGTGGCGACGCGTGGCCCTTGGAGAAGATGAGGTGGTCGTTGTTGGCCAGGTCCGGGTTGTCGAAGTCGTAGCGGAGGTGGCGCGCGGCGAGGACGGTGATCAGATCGGCCGCGGACATGCTCGAGGTCGGGTGCCCCGACCCTGCTTTGGTGCTCGCGCGGATCCCATCGACGCGGATCTGCTGGGCAACCTCGCCCACGAAGTCGAGCGCAGGAAGCGCTCCTGTGTCGACACTGCCGGTCACCGCCATGGAACCACCTCCGTTGAGCTCTCTGAACTGGAATCATGCCGCGATCGACCCCGCTGGCGTGGTGCGGTATTGGTTAAGGCGCTATGGGGTACAGTCACGGCTCTGGCGCGCGCCTATAGCTCAGTCCGGATAGAGCGTCTGACTACGGATCAGAAGGTCGGGGGTTCAAATCCTCCTGGGCGCGCCAGCCCCGATTTGGTGATCAGATTGAGCAGCAGGTCGAGTGCAGCGTGAACCCTGATCCCATGAGCCGGACCAACTCTGACGCTGACGTCGCGTCGATTCTTCGGCGCTACGTATCACTGATCGACGAGGACAATTCTGTGGGCCTCGCGTTTCTGCGCGATCTACGAGAGACCCTCGCCGACATGTACACGGTCATGGTGAAGCTGCCTGCAGAAGGCATCTCGCCGTCATCGGGAATGAGGTGGCAACCCGATCCGGCCGAGGATCCCGCGTTCGCCCGGTTGCTCGAGCGCCTCCCCGCTGGCCTGTACTGGTCCGCCCTTCGGCCACTCACCTGGGAAACGGTGGGCGATCAGGGAGTCCGCGACCTTGCTGGACCGCTTATCGACGTGGTCCGGACGTCGCGAGACCTCTGGGAAACTGCCAAGGCAGACTTGGAGAAATCGATGAATGTGTTACCGCTCGCGGCGGCATTCCAGTTCGAGGACGTGGGTCGGCCAATCCTCGAGGCATTGACGATTCTTCAAGAGGTGGTCACGGACCTGGACGCGTACAAGAAATCCGACGAAGCAGACGAGAAGTACTACCGCAAACATCGATCCGATTGACGGGTGGGTCGATCGACGGTAGTGGTCAGTTTCGTCACTCGAGCCTCGCGAACCCGTACCCCCGGACCCCTGCGTTGGCGGCTGGCGTCACCGATCACATGTGGAAGATTGACGAGATCGTCGCTTTGCTTGGCCAACCGGGCCATAACCTCTGGGGAAATGTATCGCCGCCTCATTGTCTTGATGGGCTTGGCTCTCTCTGGCGTGCTCGCTGGGTGTAGCTCCAGCACAACCATTTCTGTCCATGCGACGGGGTCTTTCGTGGGCCTTATCCAGGCGAAATTTCAGATCGTCCATCCAGGCACGTACGACTACGACCTGACCTACGCCCACCTGCCATCGCAGCCGGGTGCAAGGCCACAGACCTGCCTCCCGTGGGCCAGCTTTGAGCTGTTCGACGAGTACGGCGGCGTTGAAGACCAGATAGCCACCGCCACCAACGCTTCAGGCCAAACCAAGGGCTCGTTCTACTTTTCGGCCGGGACGTGGACCGGAAGCGACGGAATAGCAGGGTCACCGAGCATCCCGAACCTCGGGCCGCCTCTTCCGCCGGGAACCTTTGAGGCGCTCGCCTGCCCTTGGTCGTTCACGCTCACACCTTCAAACTGACCCACTACCCAATGGACCGAAACGTGCTAACGCACTCCAGACTTGGCACATGGATCAGAGCAACACCCTCGAGTCACTGATCCACGATCCCGTCGCCACGTTTGCGTGGTGGCTGGGGACAGCATGGGAAGCGCTCGACTCTGAGCAGCGAATCTCCGCATCCAAACTTGTCGAGAACGCGGTGGCCGCAGAGCCTGCATTGTGGTGGGATTCCTGGGTAGGGCTCGCAAAGCCCGGATTGAACGGATATGTAGGCGAGCAACTCGCCGCGGCGGTCCTTGTGCCGCTGCTGAACTCGGGTGCCTGCGTTCACGACCACCATTGAGGATGCCGCGCGGCAATCCCCAGCCATTCTCTCCGGGCTCTACGTCGCGCGGATGGAAACTGCCAAGGACTCGAAGTCGTACGAGGAGACGGAAACCTTCGGATTGAAGCAGCTACCCCGTGACGCTGCGATTGCCGCCTTCCAGCGGCGCCTGGAATACGGCCTTGAGCCAGATGACACCTGGACCATCGCCCTCGTTGGTACAGCTGCAAGTGTTGATCCTGACTTTGTCTGGACGTTCCTGTTGGACCTCCTCGCCGCTATCTCTGACGCTGCTACTTGCATGTTCGGTTGCGGTGACCTGGAAGACTTCTGTTGGTCTGCGTCCGACCTGTTCATCGATCGGATCGAGGAGATGGCCCGGAACAACGAGCGCTTTCGAAGGGCGTTGGGTTGCGTATGGCCGGGTGGCGAAACGATTTCGCCCGAAACCTACGCGCGAATCCGGTCAGCGGCAGGGCGCCGTTGAACCAGTGCTCCTTTTGCGGCCGGTCGGAAGAGCAGGTGAAAAAGCTCATCGCTGGAGCGCACGCCTTCATCTGCGACGAGTGTGTCGGGCTGGTCAGCAAAGAGCTGATGGCTGACGGACCGCCGTCGTCGGGCGTGAGCGCGAGCAAGGACGCCGCCAGGAAGCGCGGTCCACGGCGCCCGAAGGCGTGATGGAGCGCTGAGTCAGCAACGGATCACGGCGGTACGTGTGCGCGCGCCGGCCGCAGGAGTAACGCTTGGTGTCTGAAGTGTCGCCACGCGCGGTGGGCACATCGCGTTGATGCACAAATAGGGCATGAAGAAATCTCACGCCCTCTGCCGTCACCGAACGACCGCGTCAACTGCGGCTGCCGGCGTCGTCGGTTGCCTCTTCCTGTTCGGCGCAGGGAGCGCGTTCGCCGCGCCGCTCGCCGGGACCGTTGTTCACTCAGGGATCGGTACCGCGATCACGACGGGATCAGCATCCCGATCGGAACACACGATCTCGACCGCCGCGACGGGTAAGGGAACCGACCCGATCGGGGATCGCGTGGGCTCGCGAGTGAGCGGTTAGCCCCGAACCCCGAGGCAACGAAGCTCCAGGAACCAGGACCCAGGAAGGCGCGTACAAGAACCCGAGATGGAGATCTGACGCCACCGCGTAACCAACCATTCCGCGGTACGTTTGAACGATCGCCCCAGCACACATTCCATCGGAGGATCCCCCAGTGACCCGGGTTCTCAAGCTCGCGGCAGCAGCCACAGGCGCCGCAGTCATTGCAATCGCAGCATTCCTTCTTCACCCCCGCTCGGGTGCCCGCCGCAGGGCGGCGGCTCGTCGCGCAACAGTCGGTGTCGCGACCCTGGTCGGGTCTGCAGTCGACAAGCGTCCGCGCCGGTCCGGCGCGAACAGTTGGGACGAGACTCTCGCCGACCGAGTCCGCGTCGCTCTCACGATGGGCTTTGGTGACCTCGCGACGGGCCTCGAGATCCGTGCGAACCGCGGTGTGGTCACGTTGCGCGGTGAGGTTGACGAGCTCACCGACATCACTCGATTCGAGACCGCGGTCCGCGAAGTTGGCGACGTCGTCGATGTGGACAACCTGCTCCGGCTCCGGATGCGCGACGCGCGTCCGCGCGTTCTCTCCGCGTAGCCCGAGCACCCCGCAATCGGCGACACTCCGTTCGTGTCGCTCCCCTTCGATCCGCCGCTCGAGCCCATGCTGGCTCGCGCCGCCCCCGATATCCCGCGCGAGGGGAGCTGGCTCTACGAGCCGAAGTGGGACGGCTTCCGAGCCGTCATCTTCCGCGATGGCGACCACGTCCACATCGCGAGCCGCAACGCTCTGGCGCTCGAGCGCTATTTCCCGGAGCTGATCCAGCCACTCCAGGAAGCGCTCCCCGAGCGAGCCATCGTCGACGGCGAAGTGGTCATCGCCACCGACCACGGCCTCGACTTCGACGCACTCCAGCAGCGAATCCACCCGGCCGCATCGCGCGTCCGGATGCTGGCTGAGAAGACACCCGCCTCAGTTGTCCTCTTCGACCTCCTGGCAGAGGGCGCGGACGACCTGCGCAACCGGCCACTCGAGGAACGGCGGATTCGCCTGTTGAGTGCAATCAAGAGCAGCCCGATCGTCGGCGTCACGCCGCAAACAACGGACGTGGACGAAGCGGCCACATGGTTCACCCGCTACGAGGGCGCCGGTCTCGACGGCGTCGTTGCAAAGAATCCCGCCGGCATCTACGAGCCCGGCGAACGACGCTGGACCAAGATCAAGCACCTCCGCACCGTCGACTGCGTCGTCGGCGGATATCGCGTCGCCAAAGACGGCAAGGGAATCGGATCGCTGCTTGCTCGGCCTGTACGACAGCGACGGCACGCTCCACCACGTTGGCCACACGTCGTCGTTCGACGCCGCTGAGCGGCGCGCGATCCTGGAACAGCTGCAGCCGCTCGTCGGCGGAGACAGCTTTGGTCACGGGCGCACGCCCGGCGGCCCCAGTCGCTGGCAGAGCGCAGCCGACAGTTCCTATACGTCGGTCAGCCCCGGAGCTCGTCTGCGAGGTCTCCTTCGACCATCTCCAGAGCGGCCGCTTCCGCCACGCGTCCCGATTCTTGCGCTGGCGCCCCGATAAGGCGCCGCGATCGTGCGACTTCGATCAGTTGTCTCCTCCCGAGGAGTTCTCGCTCAACGACATCCTGGTGACGAGGTGAGGTCGCGCAGTGGTCTGGCGAGAGGGGACGGGCGGCACCGTGCTCAGCTTGGCCGCTCCCTCGCTCGCGCAAGCAAATTGTCGCACTCGTTCGGGAGCGGCCAAATTCGCTGGGTTCCGCCCGTCCCCTCTCGCCTTACGCCCTCTGTGGCTTTAGGCCCAAGGTGCAGAGGGATCGGCGTACAGTGCCGCCGCGATGGCTGGAACTGACTACAGCTCGTACCTACGGATCGACGCGCTTCTCGATCTGCAGCATCCTCTGACGGAGGGTGCGCATGACGAGATGCTGTTCGTCGTCATTCATCAGGCCTACGAGCTCTGGTTCAAGCTCATCCTCCACGAGCTGGACTTCGCAACGGCAGAGCTCCAGGCGGGAAGACCGCAGGCTGCCCTAGCGCCACTGCACAGGACTACGCGCGTTGACGAGTTGCTGATTGCGCAATTGCGAGTCCTCGAGACGTTGACGCCCGAGGGCTTCCTCGAGTTTCGTGATCCGTTCAAGCCAGCTTCGGGATTGCAGTCCGGGCAGTTTCGCGCCATCGAGGTTCTTGGTGGGCTCAGTGGGGCAACGCCGGCGGAGACATCTCCGCTGTCCGAACATGATCTCGAGGAGTTGCGACGTCGGGCCGATCGGCCGACGTTGTTCACGGCGCTATGCGCGTCGATGCGGGCGCACGGATTTGACGCTCCTGATGGGGTCGACCCCGAACTTCGTGAGCGTCGCATCGAAGCCTTCGTCGCGCTATACCGCGATCACGCTACTGCGGAGCGTGCCGTCCTGCATCGGGTGTGCGAGCTGTTGCTCGATCACGATGAGGCGATCGCGCGCTGGCGATTCCATCACACGTTGATGGCAGCTCGAGAGATTGGTTCTCGTCCAGGTACCGGCGGTGGTGGCGTCGCGTATCTCGAGACGACCATCGCGATGCGCTTCTTCCCGGAGCTCTGGGAGGTGCGAAACCGTCTGTGACCATCGAACTTCCTGACAATCTCGACCGTAACGCGTGCGCGGCGCTCGATGCGCAGGATGCTCTTGCGGAATTTCGTGATCGCTTTCTTGATGACGGAGCGACGATCTATCTCGACGGCAATTCCATGGGACGCCTGCCCAAGGCTGCGGTGACTCGGTTGCATGAGATGGCTGAGCATGAGTGGGGGACGATCCTCGTCCGTGGGTGGACGGAGTCGGGATGGATGGACTCACCCTTGCGCGTCGGCGACCGGATCGGCGAGCTCATCGGTGCCTCTCCGGGCGAGGTGCTGGTTGCCGACACGACGTCGGTGGGGCTGTTCCGTCTGATGACGGCGGTGCTGCGTGCACGTCCACAACGCCGCGTCATCGTGACTGAGCGAAGCAATTTCCCGACCGACTTGTACATCGCCGCCGGTGTCGCGGATCTGCTCGGCGCTGAGGTCCGAATGATCGAGCGGGCTTCGCTCGCCGACGCCTTGGATGCGGACACGGCGCTCCTCATGCTCACCGAGGTCGACTTCCGGACTGGCGCGCGCCACGACATGGGCGCGCTGACCGCAGCGGCGCATGCCGCCGGCGCGCTCGTGCTGTGGGATCTGTCGCACTCCGCCGGAGCCGTGGAGATCCAGCTCAACCGCCACAACGTCGACCTCGCGGTGGGATGCGGCTACAAGTACCTGAACGGCGGACCCGGCTCACCCGCTTTCCTGTTTGTCTCGAAGGCGCTGCAGGCGGAGTTGCGTAACCCCATCCAGGGCTGGCTGGGACACGACAACCCGTTCCTCTTCGACTCCGAGTACCAGCGGGCACCCGGCATCCGCGGCTGGATGAGCGGTTCGCCGCCGGTCCTCGCGATCGGTGCGCTCGCGGTCGGCATCGATATCCAGCTCGAGGCCGGCGCCGCCGCTATCGGCGAGAAGGCCGGGCTGCTCACCGAAGTGTTCATGCGATGCGCTCACACGCGCCTCGGACATCTCGGATTCCACGTCGCCACACCGGAGTCCGCGAAGCACCGTGGTGCGCAGGTGTCACTCCGTCACAAGGACGGGCTCGCCGTCGTGCGCGCTGTTGCAGATCTCGGCGTCATCGGCGACTTCCGCCCACCCGACTTGTGCCGCTTCGGCCTTGCGCCGCTCTACACGCGTTTCGTCGACGTGTGGGATGCCGTGGAGCGAATCGCCGAGGTCGTCGAGAGCGGGATGAGCCGCCTGCCAAAGTATCGCGAGGAAGTCGCGATCCCCTAAGTCAACTCCTTTGCGGGCGCGTGTAGACCGCGATCGGCTTGTACACGTACGGCGTGGTCGTGCACTCACCGTTGGTGTAGCAAACGTGGAAACCGAAGACGATCTCCAGGTACCCCACACCGCCCTGAATCGCTCGGAACGTGTAGCGCTGCGCGCCCGGGAAGCCGCACAGCGCCGTCACGTCGCATTCCGGATTTGGCACTGGACTGAGCCTCTGCGGGTCCTGAGACAACACTGTTTCGCCTGGAGACGATGCCAGCACGATTTCGATGGTGCTGCCGAGCGCGATCTTTACCTGCGCCGTGGTTTTGGGTTGCAGCACCAAGACTGAGCCGTCCAAGCCCTTCACGTCGGACTCGGTGATCAACGTGGGTCGAGGGACCACCGGCTTCGCACGCGTCGCGTAGAGGACAACCGTCGCGAGCGCTCCGAGCGCGATTGGCACAACCACGGCAACGACGACCAGGAGCCAGCGCCGTGCTGCGAGCGGGTTGGCGCTGGTGCTCAGCGCCTCGTCACTTCTCGGGGCGCTCGCCATGCTGAAAACACCGACCACGCCACGATGAGAACCACCATCGCGACGATGATCCAGAGTGCGTAGTTGCTGATCGTCTGTGCCACGGTCACGGCCGGCTGACCGATTGCCCAGCCCGCGCCGACGATGAGGCCGATATACACGAGCGTGCCGATGAGATCGGCACAGATGAAGAGCAGAAACGGCATGCCGGCCTCACCGGCAGCCATGTAGAAAAGCGGCGACGGCGCCGGCAGAATCGGCGCAAGGACAATCGTCCACACACCGTATTTCTTGAAGAAACGCTCCCCTCGCGCCGCACGCTTTCGCCAGCGTGGATCGGACTCGCTCAGGTAGTTGATCAGGCTGCGTCCGTATCGTTTCCCGGCCCAGAAGAAGAATGGGTCGGTCATCATCGAGATCGGGATGGGGGCGATCAGCGCGAGCAGCAGCGGGACTTTGCCGACTCTCGCGAACCCTCCCGCCGCCACCATCGACGCGATGCTCCCGCGCAGTGCGCTGAGCAGCACCGGGTTGCGGCCGAGGAGCAGCGGCGTGAGTGGCAGCCCGGCGTAGTAGTAGATGGTGTTGGCGATGATCGGGCCGACGCAGAGGACGTCCTTGATGCCGATCCGACCCCGCGGCTGGAGCGGCTCCGCTGCGGGGTCGACGATCACGGTCTCGCTGTCCACCGACCCATTGTCACCTCTCGCCGGAGGGCACGCCGTCACGCGACGTCGCGGACTGGAACCTCGAGTGCCACAGCGGGCGCTGTGTTGCGGCTCTGGCCGATCAGCAGGAGGACGACCGCGCCAACGATGAGGGTGGCGGCGACGAGCGTGACTGGGGTCACCTGCTCACCGAGCACGATCGCCCCGAGGAAGACCGCCACGACCGGATTCACGAACGCATACGTCGACGCGGCGGTGACCGAGACGTGGTGGAGGAGCCAGATGTAGGCGACGTACCCGACCATCGCCCCGATGAGCACGAGATAGATGAACGCGGCGATCGACGCGAAGGACATGGAGGCGAGGTGCAGGCGACCGAGCTCCCCATTGACGATGCCGGCGATCGTCAGGAGGATGCCGCCGGCGATCATCTCCATCGCGACTGCCGTGAGGGGTTGTTTCGGCGACGGCGCAACACGCGCGTAGAGCGATCCGATTGCCCAGAGGACTGGCGCGAGCAGGACGACGAGCGTCTGCCAGTGGCCCGCTCCATCGCCGCCGGGACGCACCAGCAGGAAGATCCCCGCCAGCCCGATCGCGATACCGGCCGCGGCAGTCCAGTTGATCCAGCGGCCGCCGAATGCCGGCGCGAAGATCGCCATCCAGAGCGGCACCGTGGCGATGATCAGCGCGACGAATCCGCTTGGCAGGTACTGCTCACCCCAGGCGACGCCGCCGTTGCCCACGAGCAGGAGACATCCGCCGATGATCAGCGCGGAGCGCCAGTGGACGAGGGTGAGCCGCTCGCGAGGCGCTCCGGGGCGGTGCGTGAACGCGAGCAGCAGCAATCCGGCGAGCACGAACCGCGCCCCCGACATCAGCAAAGCCGGGATCGTCTCGGACGCGATGTGGATCGTCAGGTACGTCGAACCCCAGATGACGTACACCGCCGCGAAGGCAATCACGATCTGCGCGCGCGAAGCCTGAGGACGGGAGATCTGGGAGATGGACACGTTCTGACTCATTTGTTATGATACAAAGCGATGAACGTACCGATACGTTATCACATCACCGGAAAGCGGGCGTCCGAGATCGCCGAGAGCGTTGAGCGCGGCATCCGCGACGGTGAGCTCACCGCGGGAACGCGGCTGCCAACGGTTCGTTCGCTCGCGTCCCATCGCGGGATCAGCACGGCGACAGTCGCTTCCGCATATCGCGAGTTGCGCCGCCGCGGGCTCGTCGCCGGCGCCGGCCGGCTCGGCACCACCATCGCGCCGCGGGTCCCGCCCGCTCCGCGTGGCAGGCCGATCGTGCCGTCCGGGGTCGTCGACCTGCTGTCGGGCAACCCGGACCCCGCGCTCCTCCCAGACCTCGAACCGGCGTTCATCGCCCTGCCGCACGAGCCGGTGCTGTACGGCGCCGCCGGTTCGGACCCGGAGTTGCTCGCACTCGCGGCGGCGCGTCTCGACAGCGATGGCGTGCCCAGCGAGCACATGACGGTGGTCGGCGGTGCGCTCGACGGCATCCAGCTCGCGCTCCAGGCCCACCTCCGCCCCGGCGATCGAATCGCAGTGGAAGATCCGTGCTACCCGGGCATCATCGACCTCGCGTCCGCGCTCGGTTTGACGGTGCTCCCGGTCGCGATCGACGACCGCGGCCCCACTCCTGAGGGTCTCGCTCGAGCGCTGCGCGGCGGCGCTGTGGCATGCGCGATCACACCCCGCGCACAGAACCCGTTTGGATCCGCTATCGACGCCGATCGCGCGGCGGAACTCCGGGCTGTGCTCGCCGTCCACCCGTCGGTGCTGGTGCTCGAGGATGATCATGCCTTCGACATCACAGAACGGAGTTGCCACTCGCTGTGTGAGCCGGGTCGTGCCCGCTGGGCGCATCTCCGGTCGGTGTCGAAATCGTTAGGGCCCGACCTGCGCCTCGCAGTCATGTCGGGTGATGCAACCACCGTCGCGCGTGTCGAGGGCCGTCGCCTGCTCGCCGCCGGCTGGGTGTCCCACCTCCTGCAGCGGCTCGTGGTTCGAATGTGGAGCGACCCGGACGACCTCGGGCGCCGAGAGCGCGTCTCCGCTGTCTACTCGCTTCGCCGCGAGGCGCTGCGCACGGCGCTCGCGGAGCGCGGCATCGAGTCCCACGGCAGCTCCGGTCTCAACGTCTGGATCCCGGTGGCGCACGAGGATGCGACGGTCGCCGCGCTGCAGAGCTGCGGCTGGGGTGTGCTCGCCGGAGACCGATTCCGTATCGCCAGCGCGCGAGGTATTCGGGTCACGACGTCGCGGCTCGAACCCGCCGATGCCCTGCGGTTTGCCGCGGACGTCGAGGCGGCGCTCACACCGCAACCATCGCGGCTCAGCTGACGCGTCGAATGCCAGAACGCCAATCCGACCAGCTGCACGAGGACCGCACTCGGGCCATGTCGTTCGGAGGGGTGGCCGCGCTCTACGACCAGGCGCGGCCGACCTACCCGCCAGCGCTCATCGACGACCTGATGGCGCTCGCTCCGCGTCGCGTCCTCGATGTGGGATGCGGCACCGGCAAGGCGGCCCGGCTGCTCGTCGAGCGTGGATGCGACCTGCTCGGGATCGAGCCGGATCCATCCATGGCGGCGATGGCGCGCAGCCACGGCATTCGCGTCGAGGAGTCGACGTTCGAGGACTGGGATGCGCAGGGGCGGATGTACGACCTCATCGTCTCCGGGCAGGCGTGGCACTGGGTCAACCCGGTGCTCGGTGTTGCCAAGGCCGGAGCGTTGCTCCATCCGGGCGGCCACCTCGGCGTCTTCTGGAACCGCGGGCGGCCTGACGACGAAGCCACCCGCGCACTCGAGGCCGTCTACGAGCGGCTCGCCCCGGAGCTGGCAAAGACCAACGTCGCGCTCAACCTCACCGAAGAGCCCGCCGACCGCTACGAGGAATTCAAGCTGCACGGTCTGTTCACACACGTCGAGGCGCGGACGTATCCGTGGGACACCGTCTACGACAGACCGGGCTGGATCAACCTTGTCGCCACCCACAGCGATCACGTTCGTCTGCCAGATGCCCGGCGACGTGCGCTCCTCGAGGCGCTCGGCGATACCGTCGACGCGCTCGGTGGCAGCATGACCTACCACTACTCGACGCTGCTGGTGCTGGCCACACGGCGGGTGTGACCGCCGCCGTACCATCGGTCGCATGGCGACGGCGGTAGCGCAACTGCGCTCGGTAAATCCTGCAACAGGCAGGGAAATCGCGCCAACGTGAAAACAGTGTGGCGTCCGGCATGAGCGACATCGCCGACCAGGCAAGAGCCCTCGGGCTGCGTCTGCAGACGAGACGGTTTGACGACCCCGCGCACACCGTCGACACGATGGACGCCGCGATCGCAGAGCTTGCCGCCCTGCGCCATATCGCCGTGGACTCGGAGGATCTCGACGCACTGCAGGAGGTGCTCGCGGAACTCACCGAGATGCGCCGCCAGCTCGACACATGAGCGTCACCGACGGCGTCCAGATCGGCTTCGGCGCGCTGATCGTGCTCGTGACGGTCTACGACGTGTTCCAGTCTGTGGTCATGCCGCGGCCGGCCGTCGGGCGGGTGCGTCTCAGCTTCTGGCTCATCCGTGGCGCGTGGCGCCTGTGGCGAAAGGTCGCCAGCATCCCCAGGCGGCTGCAGAACCGCGAGACGGCCCTCGCCGCCTTCGCGCCGATGATGCTCGTGGCGCTGCTCGTGCTCTGGGGCTTCGGGCTCATCCTCGGCTTCGCGTTGATCTTCAACGGTTTGCACGCCGGCCTCCAGCCGCAACCCGACTCCTTCGGCACCACCCTGTATTTCTCGACGGGGCGGATGCTCGCCTTTTCCGTCGGCGGTATCGAGGCGACCGGTGTGGCGACGCGAGTGTTCGCTGCCATCGAGGCCGCGAGCGGGTTCGGCCTTTTTGCGCTGGTCATCAGCCTGCTGTTCTCGCTCTTCAGCTCATTTCAGAAGCGCGAGACCGCGGTGGTCGCGCTCGACGCGCTCGCCGGTGCGCCGCCATCCGGTGTGCAGTTGCTCGAGACCTGCGCTAAAGACGCGATGCCGAATCAGCTCGTCGCAACCTTTGATGAGTGGCGGCTGTGGACCGTCGACGTCATCGAGAGCCATCTCTCCTATCCGCTGCTCTTCTACTTCCGCTCAAGCCATGACAACGAGGCATGGGCGAACTCCTTCGGCGCGGTGATGGACGCCGCGACGCTGGTGCTGACCACCATCGATGGTGGGCCGGTGGGCAACGCGCGCCTGATGCACAAGGTCGGGTCGCACTTGATCGCCGACATGCGCGACCACTTCCGCATCATCGGCGATCCGGTGGCCGGCGTCGAGCGCGAGGAGTTCATGGAGGCGTGCGATCGTCTCGAGCATGCTGGATACCAATTGCACAATCGCGACAACGCATGGGAGGCGTTCAGCCAGATGCGGAGCAAGTACGGCCTGTGGCTCAACCGGACGACCAAAGGGCTCAGCGTGCCCCCGGCGCCGTGGATCGGCGATCGCTCGTACCTGCCCCACCGCGAACGGACACCGTTGGTACCAGGTCAACGGCGCGTCGCCTGAGGCGTCACCTCGACGTAGCCGTCGCACCGGCTGACAGGCAGCGCCGGATAGCGCCGGAAACGCGGGTCCGTATCCGCGAGCTCGCAGCGCACGAAGGATGAGCGCGCGCCGGGAATGACACGGGCGTTGACGCATCGCGCGCAGAGGCCGGGATCAGGAGGAGGAGTCACGTGCACGTCCCTTATCGTGCACGGGCCGCCGAGTCCACCGCTTACCATGCGCGAGCTATGCCCGCAATCACCGTCACCGAACACATCGACAAAGCCGTCCGCAAGATCGACAAGTCAAAGGCGATCGATCACTGGGATCGCAACCTTGGCCGGTACGACGCCGAGGAGTTGATGACCGAGGTGCTCGGGAGAAAGCTGACGCCGGCCGTCCTCGACCGGGTGCTCGACGCCACGTCGAAGAAGCGCTATCAGGGAATGGTTGCGCGACGTGTCAACGGCGAGCCGATTCCGCGCATCAAGGGCCACTACGCGTTTCGTGGACTCGATCTGCTGATCCGCGACGGTGTCTTCGTTCCACGTGCCTCGAGCGAACTGCTTGCCGATGAAGCAATCAGGGCGCTGCGGCGGCAGACGCGGCCAACGGGTTGCGGTCGACGTGGCAACCGGCGCCGGACCGGTGGCGCTTGCCGTCGCGAGCGAGGTCCGCGGCGCGGAGGTCTGGGGCGTCGACATCTCGGTGGAGGCGGCGCTGCTCGGCAAGGACAACGCGCGCCATCTCGGGCTGCATAACGTCCATTTCCGCGCGGGGGATCTCCTCGACGCGCTGCCGCGGCGGCTTCGCGGTGAGATCGATGTCTTCACCATCCATCCGCCCTATGTATTGCGGGGCGACTTGAAGGAATTGCCGCGCGAGATCCGAGCCTTCGAACCGCTGCAGTCGCTCACCGACGGATCCGATGATGGGCTCGGGTTGGTGCGGCGCCTGGCGGCCGAGTCGCACGCGTGGCTACGCCCAGGTGGTGTCCTGCTCGTCGAGGTGGGTACCTATTTGTCGCGCAGGACGCAGGCGACGCTCCGCGCGGCGAAGCTCGTCGACGTGGGCTGGACAAAGGACGACCTCGGCGTGACACGCGTCGTGTCAGGGCGCACGCCGCGGAAGTAACGGTCAGTGCGACCCACTATCGGTGCAAAGCACTCTCAATGATGGAAGCGCTGCCGATCCGCGTGGTGTTGCGACGGAGCGCCATGCTTCAGCAGTCCCACCTCACGCTTGAGGTCATCGACAAGCAGGTCTGACAGGTCGCGCGAGAATCCGTTGCGCACGACGACGCGAAGCACGGACTCCTGTTCGAGGTTGGCGCACAACGTGTATGCAGGCACCTGCCAGCCGCGTTTGCGAAGCGCGTCCGAGACCTCGTACACCGTGTAGCCGGCATCCGGCGCGACGGTGAACGCGAAGACCGGCAGCTCACTCCCATCGGTGAGCAACCGGAACGGACCGAGCTTGGCGATCTCCGCGGACAGGTGCATCGCGGTGTCCTGGCATGCCTGTTGCACCCGGCGATATCCCTCGAAACCAAGGCGGATCAACTGGTAGTACTGCGCGACCACGTTCGCTCCGGACCGCGAGAAGTTGAGCGCGAACGTCGGCATGCTGCCGCCAAGGTAGTTGACGTTGAAGATGAGATCCTCCGGCAGCGACTCGCGATCCCGCCAGATCACCCAGCCGACCCCCGGATAGACGAGGCCGTACTTGTGTCCCGACGTGTTGATGGACACGACACGCTCGAGCCGGAAGTCCCAGCACCAGGTCCGGTTGGATGAACGGTGCGATGAAGCCTCCGGACGCGGCGTCGACGTGCACGGGAACATCGGGTCCGCCGCCAGTCGCCAACTGCTCGAGTGCCGCGGCGATTGCGGCCACCGGCTCGTAGCTGCCGTCCTGCGTCGATCCGAGCACCGCGACGACGCCGATCGTGTTCTCGTCGCACAGCGGTATCGCCGTTTCCGCGGTCAGATGGCGGCGCTCACCTTCCATCGGGACATAGCGTGGCTCGACATCCCAGTAGCGGCAGAACTTCTCCCAGCACACCTGCACGTTGATGCCCATCACGAGGTTCGGCGTGTCGACCGACAACCCGGCTGCGCGGCGGCGCTGGCGCCATCGCCATTTCAGGGCAAGGCCGGCAAGCATCGCGGCCTCGCTCGACCCGGTTGTCGAACAGCCCACTCCGGCGTGCGCCCCGGGCGCATGCCAGAGGCCGGCGAGCATGTGCACGCAGCGACGCTCGAGCTCCGCGGTCTGCGGGTACTCATCCTTGTCGATGACGTTCTTGTCGACCGACTCGGCCATGAGCCGCTCCGCCTGCGGATCCATCCAGGTAGTGACGAACGTCGCGAGGTTGAGGCGTGCGTTGCCGTCGAGCATCAGCTCGTCGTGCACGATCTGGTACGCGAGGTCGGGTGGCAGCTCGCCCTGAGGGAGATGCAGCTTGGGAACCGTGCGGGTTTCACCGGCGCGCGCGTAGAGAGGGTTGATCTCGATGGTCGCGTCCGCCGCATCGTGGCTCCGGTGATGGATCGGCATGTTCAGTCCCCCAGCGCCATTTCACCTGCATCTGGCGCGACGACCTCGAGGATCGGCGCCGGCCGCCCGCTCAACTCCGTTGCCGGATCCGGGACCGTGCGCACCCCGGTGACATGTGAATCGACCTCGTCCGTACGCTCCGTGGCGCGGAGCAACTGATGTCGGAGCATCTCCATATCGTGCTCGAGCGCGACCTTCGCATCGATGACGCTCAGCAGTTCAGCGCGCAGGAGCGACGCCTGGTGGACCGGGTCGGGATCGGTGGTGATGGTCGCGATCCGTCGCTGCTCATCCTCGCGCCAGCGCGTCGCGAGCAAGGTCCCGGTACCGTCCGGAGGGCGATAGGAGCGGGCGCCGGCTTCAACCACGCGACGGATGATGGCAGGCCCGCTGGCGGTGTTGAGGCGCTGGCGGAGGTGCAGCGGATGTCGCGGCGGCGGGTCGGTGAGCCGGAACCGCGGCCAGTACACGCGCACCGCCCCGTCGTAGACGGAGAGCAATCCGAGTCGCTTGGTCAGGCGATGCGAGTCCTCCACGCGCGGCATGACGTACACATGCGCGAGTCCACAGAGCTCGCGGGCCGTCAGTGCGGGAGTGCCGGCGTTGGGCGGATAGACGCCGTCCTCTTCCTTCACCGCGCTGAAGAGCACGACCGGCAGCCGGCGGCCGGGGTCGAGCAGACAGGAGTCGACAAATGAGTTCGATCTGCTCACTGCCGACGATGGCTTCAGCAGTGGCGTGCAGACGCTGCGTCCCGGCGGTCGCGCCCGCGTTCACGAAATCCTGCAGCAGCGCGATGAGCGGTGGCACGAGTGGCGACGGCGGCACACGGAGATGACGCAAGTCCTGTTCCACCGACACGCCGACATCCACCACGTCACCGGTGCGCACCGCGTCGACGGTGGTCAGCCAGAGTATTGACGGATCCCATTCGTCCGGCCGTTGCAGAGTGACGCGACACAGCGATCGGTTATCCGAATCGCAGCGCAACGCAGTAACTGTTCGACCATTCTCATGAAACTCGCCTTCCGCGAACAAATTGGTTGCAGTCTTAAGACCGTCGGAAACTGTTGCGTATTCATCCGCAGTCTTAAGACCATCGCTTGCCCACATCCACATTCGCTGAGCTGCCGCTTCGAAAAGCGCAGCTCCGGCCACCCCCTTATGGTCGAGGGTGAGTCTCGCCCCAAGGGCGCGGAACATTGCGATTCATCCTACATCGTCCATGGCGCCGCGTATTGCGGCGATCATGCCGCGTGCATGACGCTCTTCCTGTCGCAGGTTGCCGAAAGCCACGCGAATCGCGTACTCACCACGCAATTTTGTGTGACTCACGAAGTAGTGACCACCGCTGTTGATGCGCTCGACGATGCGCTGATTGAGTGTGTCGAGTGTTCCAGGATCGTCAAGTCCGGGCGGATGTGCGCGGAGACACACAACGCTGAGTGGTGCCGGGGCGAGCAACTCGAAGTCCGGTTCGTCCCGCACCCATCGGGCCACCATCGACGCGAACTCGCAGTGCGCACGAATGCGTTGCGCAAGCGCGTCGGTGCCGAAATGCCGGATGACCATCCACAACTTGAGGGCGCGCATCCGCCTGCCGAGGGAGGTCCCGTAGTCCATGAGATTCGGCGCGTCCTGGTCAGAGCCATCGCTGGTGGTGAGGTACTCCGGCACAATCGAGAATGCGTCGCGGAGCACGTCCGGGCGGCGCGTCCACAGCACGCTGCAGTCGATGGGCGTGAAGAGCCACTTGTGCGGATTGACGACAATCGAGTCGGCTCGCTCGGCGCCGTCGAGCACCCAGCGCAGTTCCGGCGCGATTGCCGCCGCACCGCCATACGCGGCGTCGACATGCAGCCAGAGCCTGTGCTGCTCACAGAGCGTGGCGATTGCGGCGACCGGGTCGACGCTCGTGGTCGACGTGGTGCCGGCCGTGGCGACGACCGCGAAAGGCCGGAAGCCCGCGGCCACATCCTCGTGGATTGCCTGCCGAAGCGCGACCGGGTCCATGCGAAAGCGCTCGTCGACGGCGATGCGGCGCAGACCCTCCTTGCCGACACCAAGCACGATGCCGGCCTTCTCCACTGATGAATGCGCCTCGGTGGATGCGTAGTACCGCAGCCGGGGCAGCTCGGGACGCCCGGTCATCCCCAGCTCGCGGATGCGCAGATCCGTCTGCGCCTCGCGCGCGGCCGCGAGCGCATAGAGCGTGCTCGACGAGGCCGTGTCGTTGATCACGCCGAAGAGCGGCTGCGGCAGCCCGACCATCTGGCGGAGCCAGTCGAGGGTGACCTGCTCCAGCTCGGTGGCGGCAGGCGCGGTGCGCCACAGCATCGCGTTGACGTTGAAAGCTGCGGCGAGCGTCTCGCCGAGAATCCCCGGCGCCGAACCGCTCGACGCGAAGTACGCCATGAATCCGGGGGACTGCCAGTGGGTGGTCGCCGGGATGAGCAGTGCATCGATGTCGCCGAGGATCGCGTCCACCGATTCCCCGTGCGCAGGTGGCGCCTCTGGCAACGCTCGCGCGGACGCTTCCTGGCTCCGCGGGGCTCAGCACCGGGTACTGCTCGACGTCCCGAAGGTAATCGGCCGTCCAGTCCGCCACCCGGTGGGCCGCCTCGCGGTACGCGTCCGGGTCCATGTCCCCGCCGGGGCGATCGCGGCTCTCGATGTCGTCTGTCATCTGGTCGCCAGATCGTGACGTTCCGGCGCCCTGCCGCGCTGAGTGGGCGGGCGCCGCGAGGCACCGAGAGGCCCAGTGCACAGCGCTAGACTGACACCGTGACCGTATCTCTGACCGTTGCCGATGTAATGCACAAACCGGCGGTGGTCGTGCCGACCACCATCACCCTGTCCGAAGCTTCGGTGATCCTGGACGGGGCCAATGTTGGGGCAGCCGCGGTGCTCGACGCACAGGGCAGGCTGCGAGGCATGCTCAGCGAGCGAGACCTGCTCCGCTCGGTCGGCCACGGCATCGATCCCCACACCGCGAAGGTGGAGGAGGTCATGACCAAGGACCCGATCACGGTCTCGGTCACGGACACTGTTGAGAAGGGACTCGAGGTCTTCCGCGAGCGCCGCTTCCGGCATCTCCCTGTCATGGACGGCGATCGCGTGGCGGGGATTCTCTCGATCCGTCACGTCGTCCGTGTGGCGCACATCGAGGAGGTGCAGCCCGCAGGCTCGGCGCCTCCCGGATTGGCACCTCGCGGTCTCGAGGGTGTCGCCGTCGCCGAGACCTCGGTCGGCGACGTGCGCGGCGAGGAGGGGTTCTTCCATTACCGCGGGTACAACGCCACCGAGCTGGCACGCCGGTGCTCGTTTGAGCAGGTCTGGCATCTCCTCGTCGAAGGCGAGCTGCCGGACGAGGCCCAGCTCAAGGCATTCACGAAGCTGGCGGTCGAGGCGCGTTCGGTTCCCGAGAAGATCGCGAACCTGCTCCCCGAGATCGCCTCGCTCCCCGGCTACACGCCATTGATGGCGCTCCGATCCGCCGTCTCCCTCACGGGCGCGGCGCTCGAGCAGCAGCCGACGCTCGATATCCCGGCCGAGGAAGTCCGCAAGGAATGCCTGAAGATGGCGGCGATCGTCCCAGTCCTGCTGATGCGGTTGCACCGGCATCACCTCGGACTCGAGCCGGTGGAGCCGGACGCCGACCTCGGCTACGTGGGGTCGTACATCCAGATGCTCACCGGCGAGCGGCCCCACGACCGGGCGATCCGGGCGCTCGAGCAGTACCTGATCCTCACGATGGATCACGGGTTCAACTCCTCCACGTTCACAGCGCGCGTGATCACGTCGACGGGATCGGACATCGGATCCGCGCTCACCGGGGCGATCGGCGCCCTGGCCGGGCCACTCCATGGCGGTGCGCCGTCCCGAGCCCTCGCGATGCTCGATGCGATCGGCACTCCCGACAAGGCCGAGGAATACCTCCGCCACGAGATCTCCTCCGGCGAGCGTCTCATGGGGTTCGGACACCGCGTCTACAAGACGGACGACCCGCGTTCGACCCTGCTGCGGGAGGTGGCGATCGAGCTCGGCGGAGCCCAGGCAGAGTTCGCGGTGCAGGTGGAGCAGACAGCGCTCCGAGTCCTCAATGAGCTCAAGCCGGGGCGGCGCCTCTACACCAACGTCGAGTTCTACGCGGGCGTCGTGATGAACAGCGTCGGCATCCCGCCGGACATGTTCACGCCCACATTCGCCTCGAGCAGGACGGTCGGCTGGACGGCGGCGATCGCCGAGCAGGCTGCCAACAACCGGCTCATCCGCCCCTCCGCGCTCTACGTCGGACCGCAGCCGCCGCGGCCGCTCCCCGAGGGATACGGCGCGGCGATCAAGAGTGCGGAACTCGCTCGCTGATCTCGGGGTAACGTCGAAGTAACGGGCGCCATTTCTTTGGCGAGCACCGAAACAAGCTCGTCACCCAACCACAACGTGTCGCCCTCGCGTGTGACCGATGCTGCTCGACATGATCCCGGCATTTTTCCCAGCGTTGGTAGCCCTGGTGCGGTCCGTGACCCTTCCCACCAGCCGGCGACGCGATAGCGAGCGTGGTCAGGGACTCGTCGAGTACGGGTTGATTCTTATCCTGATCGCGATCTTCGTCATCGTCGTTGTCGGTGTGGTTGGGCATCAGACCAACAACGTTTTCTCGAACGTCAGCAACGGCCTGAGCGCTTAGGTCGAGAGCGGCTCTGCGGCAACGCAGGCGCCGCTTCGCGGCCGTGGGTTCGGCGCCGTTGCGTCTCGTTAAGGTTGCGTGCGTGGACTCGCCACACGCGGTGGATCGAGACGGAGCACCCGGTGAACGCGCGCCTGCTGCGCCCGCTCGCTGGAGTCGTGTTGTGTGGTGGGCGCAGCACGCGGATGGGCTTCGACAAGGCGACCATCCGCTTCGACGGGGAGACGCTCCTCCAACGAGCGCTCGCGCGCCTCGACACCGTGTGCGATCCCGTCATGGTCGCGCCCGGCGGCCTGGCGCTGACGCTGACCGGAAGAGCATCAGTCGCGGACGCGGAGCCCGACTCGGGGCCGCTCGGCGGGCTCGTGGCCGGGCTGCGTGCGTCGCCGCATCGGTTGCTGGCCGTCGTCGCCGTCGATCTCCCCTGGGTCGATCCCGAGTTGCTCGGCCTGCTCGCGGCCGCGATCGGCGATCACGACGTCGCGGTATGCGAGACGGACCACGGCATCGAGCCCTTGCACGCCGTGTACGCCACGTCCCTGCTCGAGGCTGCGGAGACGGCCTTGCACAGCCATGACCGATCGATGCGCCACCTTATCGCGCGTGTCCAACGCCCTGTACGTGCCGGAGAGCCACGTGGCGCACTGCGGGTATCTCCGACGCGTTCACCCGCAACGTGAACACTCCCGAGGACCTCGAGAAGATCAGTCAGGAGCCTCGCCGATGAGCGAGCGAACCACCTCGGCCGCTCGATCGATCGCGGCAGCTTCGGTCATGCCCGCGCCAACGCGAGACTGAACGAAACGCCCGATGAGGTAGGCGGCGAGCGGAGCGTTCTGGCGCTCCGTGGCGTGCGCGACGTCACGAGCGATGCGGAGCAGCCTTGCGCGTTTCGCGAGATCGACCGTCTCCAGGCCACCGGTTGCGTCGCCTGCCGCATCGAGGTTTGCCGCGAGGTCGGCGAGGATGTCGCCAGGCTCGGAGATGTCGGCCATGGTCACGAATGATGTCGCTCTCGTGCCGCTACGCGCTTATCGCCACGTCCAGTCTTCCAGCGATGTAGCATCGAGCCATGAACGTCAGCGTTCTCTGGACGAACTTCATCCTCTTCGGGATCGAGGTGGTCGTCCTGGTCGTGGCTATCGTCGCGGTGACCCGCGTCGTGCGACGCCACTTCTCCTAAACCACACGAACGACCCCCGGCCGGTGGCCGGTGCGAGGTCGCTATCGTGGTCGGCATGACCGTGCGCCACAGGCGGGTGATGCAGGTTGCGGCAGGCGGAGCTGTGACCTGGCGGAGCGACGACGTCAGCACTGAGGAGCCGCTCGAGATCCGGATCGGTGATGTCTCGCTCTCGGTGACGATGCGCACGCCGGGAGACGACTTCGACCTGGTCGCCGGGTTCCTCATCACGGAAGGCATCATCGATGGCGCGGCTGAGATCGCCAGCATGAGGATGTGTCCGGACGCAGCGGCCGACACCGGTGAGCTGAACATCGTCGAGGTCACGCTGACTCCGGTCGCCGCGTCCCGCGCGATCACGCCACGGGCCTTCTACATGACCTCGTCGTGCGGCATGTGCGGCAAGGCGAGCATCGAAGCGGTGCGCACCAAATCGGCCTACGACGTCGCTGCGGATCCGCTGCGCATAACGCCGGAACTGCTGCTCGCGCTTCCGGCCATCCAGCGCTCGGCGCAACGGCAGTTCTCGCGCACAGGCGGTTTGCACGCGGCGGCACTCTTCGACAGCGAGGGAGCGCTCCTGTGTCTGCGCGAGGATGTGGGCCGCCACAACGCCTTTGACAAGGTGATCGGCTGGGCCGCGACGCAGGGGTTGCTGCCGCTGCGGTCGCATGTGATCCTCGCGTCCGGGCGCGCGAGCTTCGAGCTCACGCAGAAAGCGCTGATGGCGGGAATCCCCGTCCTGGCAGCCGTTTCCGCGCCGTCCAGCCTCGCCGTCGAGCTGGCAGCGGACTCCGGGATGACGTTGATCGGCTTCCTTCGCGGCGAGCAGATGAACGTGTACGCCGGGCACGAACGGATCATTCGCGCGTGAGCGAAATGCCCGCGGAGAAGCGCTGGCGCGGCGCCGAGATCACGGTCAGCGACAGCCGCCGCGGCGTGGATGCCGATGACCGCAGTGGCGACGTCATCGTGGCGCGATTCGCGCTGCTGCCCGCGGATGTCGTCGTACGAAAGAGCGTGCCCGACGACATCGAACAGATCCGCGTCGCGGTGCGCGAGTGCGCACTGTCGGCCGACGTTCTCATCCTCACCGGAGGGACGGGTCTCGGTCCTCGCGACGTGACGCCGCAGGCGCTTGTCCCGCTCTTCGACTACGAGGTTCCGGGGATGGCCGAGGTGATGCGCCTGGAGGGTCTCAAGTCGACGCCGCACGCGATGCTCTCGCGGCAGGTTGTCGGCGTGATGGGTCATTGTCTTGTGCTGTCACTACCCGGCAGTCCGAATGCTGTCGCCGAGTGCCTCGACGCTGTCTGGCCGGCTCTGCCGCACGCGCTCGCACTGATCTCGGGCGACACGCGGCATCCAGAACAGTCCGAAACGTCGAGCTGAGAAGCCCGTCTCCGCAGCGGCCAATAAGGAGTGGGCGGAGCAGGTGGCCGCCGCGTTGACCTTGCCGCCAGTACTGCCAGAGCGCACCGGGCGTCGCGACGACGTTGTAGAGCAAGTTCGTCGGCGTCACTGCTGGGCTCGGCGTACCGAGGATGCTCACTTGAAATGGGAGGAGCAGCACTGCTCCCGAAACACCCGCTGGAACCGTGGCTGCGGCGACGACGAACGCGGCAACAACCGCGACCGCTTCTACTGGCCAGCCACTCAGCATCGTGCGCAGCAGCGTAACGGCCAACCCGTAAGGACGAGCGGATGCCGCAACTCCGTGGTCCGGGAAAAATGAGTTTGACGAACTCGCCCGCAGTGATTGGCCGCATATCCAAGCTTTCTCCGCAGCGGAAATCGTAGACGCGATGCATGCGCGTCCCTGTGACCGCATTTGCCTTGTTCCAGCTATTTCAAAATGCGCTTGACCCTTCCCCTGATCGAATGCCAGCATGGCTTCGCCGTCGTTTGTCTTGCCGTCCGGGAGGATTTCTATGACGCAGCCTGTGGCGCTGACCATTAACGGAAGGCAAAGGGAGGACCAGGTAGAGCCGCGACTTCTGCTCGTGCACTACCTGCGCGAAGTCGCCGGGCTCACTGGAACGCACATCGCCTGCGACACCAGTCAGTGCGGGGCGTGCACGGTGCTGATCGACGGCGAGGCTGTGAAGTCGTGCAGCGTCTTCGCGGTCCAGGCGAATGGGCGCAAGGTCACCACCATCGAAGGTCTCGCCGAAAACGGAACGCTGCATCCGGTCCAGCAGGCGTTCTGGGACGAGCATGGGCTCCAGTGCGGCTTCTGCACGCCGGGATTCATCATGGCCACGGCCTATCTCCTCAGTGAGAACCCGTCGCCGACGGACGCCGAGATCGAACGCGGAACTCGAGGGCAACCTCTGTCGCTGCACCGGCTACGAGAACATCAGGAAGGCAGTCCGGTCCGCTTCAGCGGCGATGCGCGGGGCGGGCCAGACATCTGCGGACCTGGTCGGCGCCGCGGCTCCGGTGGAGGACTGACGATGGCCGTCACCTCCATGATCGGCGCCCGCATCCAGCGTCGCGAGGATCCCAAGCTCATCACCGGCCACGGCCACTTTGTCGACGACGTGAACCTCGTGAACATGGCGCATATGTCGATCGTGCGCAGCCCGTATGCACACGCTCGCATTCGCTCGATCGACACTTCCGCCGCAAAGGCGGCGAAAGGGGTCGTCGCGGTGCTCACCGCCGCGGACTTCAAGTCCGTCATCCATGCGCCACTCCCGGTCACCAACTCCTTTGTCGCCGACAAGAAGCAGGTGCCGGATCAGTTCGCCATAGCAGCGGACGAGGTCGCATACGCGGGTGAGCCGGTCGCCGTGGTGGTCGCGGATGATCGATACCAGGCCGATGACGCGGCTCAACTGGTGGTCGTCGACTATGAGCCGCTTCCTGCGGTGATGGACCTCGACAAGGCGATGGCGGCGGGAAGTCCCCTCGTGAAGAGCGATCGTCCCGACAACATCGGATGGGACGTCACCTTCCCTGCGGGCGATATCGATGCGGTCTTCGCCGAAGCGGAGGTCATCGTCAAGGAGCGGATCGGCCAGCAGCGAGTGTTCCCCACGCCGATGGAGACACGCGGCTGCGTTGCCGACTACATCCCGTACGACAACAGATGCACGCTCTGGACCTCGACGCAGGTGCCGCACTTCGTGCGCCTGTTTGTCGGCGGTGCGCTCGGCGTCCCCGAGTCGCAGTTCAGGGTCATCAGTCACGACGTCGGCGGTGGCTTCGGTTCGAAAATCCGCCCGTATCTCGAGGAGTACCTCGTGACAGCGGCGTCGAAGATCACCGAACGACCGGTGAAATGGATCGAGGATCGCACCGAGAGTTTGCAGGCCACAACACATGGCCGCGGCCAGATCTTCGACGTCGAGGTCGCGGCCAATCGTGATGGGACGCTGCTCGGACTGAAGTTCACGCAACTGCTCGACATCGGCGCGTACCACGGGGTCTTCAGCGCCTTCCAGGTGGTGGCGTGCCTGCTCGGTGGGGGCTGCTACGAATGGAAGGCGATCAACGCGCGGAGCATTGGCATCTTCACCAACCGCACGTCGACCGACCCATACCGCGGAGCCGGCCGTCCCGAGGCAACGCACCTCGTCGAACGCGCCGTCGACCTTGTCGCACGTGAGATCGGCATGGATCCCGCGGAGGTCCGGCGCAAGAACTTCGTCAAGACCTTCCCGCACACGAACAATTTCGGCTTGGTCTACGACTCCGGGGACTATCCGAAAACGCTGGACCGCGCGATGGCGAACATCGGCTATCCGGCGCTGCGGAAACGCCAGGAAGAACTGCGCGCGCAGGGGCGTTACACAGGCATCGGATTCAGCACATACGTGGAGATTTGCGGACTCGGCCCAAGCGCCGCGACTGCACCCGCCGCCGGCATCGCGCTGGTCGAGTCGTCGATGGTGCGCGTCCACCCGACGGGATCGGTGACTGTCTCGGTGGGAACGCACTCCCACGGCCAGAGTCACGAGACCACGTTCGCGCAGATCGTCGCGGACACGCTCGGCGTTCCGTACAACTCCGTGGAGATCCACCACGGCGACACTGGGGACACGCCGTTCGGCTATGGCACCTACGGCTCGCGCAGCCTCGCCGTGGGCGGCATGGCGATCATGGCGTCGTGCCACAAGGTCGTTGAGAAGGCGCGCAAGCTCGCCGCGCACGCGTTCGAGGCGTCCGAGGACGACATCGTGGTCGACCAGGGCCGGTACTTTGTCCGCGGCAACCCGAGCGAGGCGAAAGCCTTGGCGGAGCTCGCATTTGCCTCGTATGGTGCGGGCCTGCCGGAGGGCATGGAGCAGGGGCTGGAAGCAGTCTCATACTTCGATCCACCCAACTTCGTGTGGCCGTTCGGTTGCCATATCTGTGCGGTCGAGGTCGACCCCGACACCGGCGTCGTCACCATCGATCGATACGTCGCAGTTGACGACTGCGGCAACGTGATCAACCCGATGGTGGTCGACGGGCAACTCCATGGCGGGATCGCGCAGGGCATTTCACAGGCGCTGTTCGAGGAAGTGCAGTACGACGACGAGAGCGGGCAGATGCTCAACGGCACCATGCTCGATTACCTCATCCCCACGATGGCCGAGATGCCGCACTTCGAGCTCGACCGGACCGTGACGCCAAGCCCGACGAACGAACTGGGGGTCAAGGGCATCGGCGAGGCAGGGACGATCGCGTCAAGCGTCGCCGTGATCAACGCGATCACCGACGCTCTCGCGCCGTTCGGTATCAAACACGTCGAAATGCCGGCCCGTCCGGACCGTCTCTGGTCGATGATCAAGGAGGCACGCGCATGATCACCGCGGCATTCGAATACGCGCGTCCGGGCTCGGTCGATGAGGCGCAGGCGCTGCTGACGAAGTTCGGGGACGACTCCAAGGTGATCGCGGGGGGGCAGAGCCTCATCCCGCTGATGCGAACTCCGGCTCAGCCAGCCCACAGCGCTCATCGACATTCAGGGTATTGACGAGCTCAAGCAGGTCCGTCGCGACGATGGCATCGTGGAGATAGGGGCACTGGTGCGGCACGTCGACATCCAGCGCAACGCGACGCTCCGCGAAACCCTCCCGATCCTTGTCGAGATGGCCAATGACGTTGGTGACAACCAGGTCCGCAACCTTGGGACCATCGGAGGCGTGATCGCTCACGGGGATGCCGCCGGCGACTACAACGCCCTCGCGCTCATGCTCGACGCGGAGATCGTGACCAACAAGCGCCGACATCAGGCGCGCGATTTCTACCGCGACATCCTGACCACAGCGCTCGAGCACGACGAGGTGGTTACCGCTGTGCGCTTCCCGGTCTCGACGGGTCGATTCGCGTACACAAAGTTCCGGCGCAGGCTCTACGACTGGGCGATCGCCGGTGTCGCGGTGCAGGAGTCCGGTTCGTCCTGGCGGGTGGGCTACGTCAACCTGGCGCGAACGCCGCGTCGAGGTACGGCGGTGGAAGCGGCGCTGGCAAGCGGAGCATCGGCCGCGGATGCCGCGGCGCAGAGTGGATCCGACATCGACCCAACCGGCGACGTGCGCGCTACAGCCGAATACAAGCGACACATCACGCAGGTGCTCACTGCTCGGACTTTGCAGAAGGCGAACGCAGCCGCCTGACGCCGATCAATCGCGCAACCGGCGGGGCTGATCGGCTCGCCGTGGACGGACTAGAGCGCAGGAGGGCGGTCGAGCGAACCGCTCCGGCCGCCCTCCTTGTGCACCAGCGTCACGTCGGTGATCGATGCCCAGTGGTCGATGGCTTTGATCATGTCGATCACCGTGAGTCCCGCGATGGCGACGGCGGTCAAGGCCTCCATCTCCACGCCCGTGGCGCCCTCGACCCGCGCAGTCGCCTCGATGACGACGCCCGGCGTGGCCGACAAGTCGAGTGTCAGATCGACGTCGACGTGGCGCAGCGGCAGGGGATGACACAGCGGGATCAGGTCTGACGTACGTTTCGCGCCCATGATCCCGGCGATGCGAGCCGTGTCGAGGACGCTGCCTTTCGCGATCGCATCGCCCGCGATCAGTTGCACCACCTCGGCTGTGCAGTTGACCCGGCCTCGCGCAGTCGCGGTGCGGCGGGTCACCGCCTTCTCGCTGATGTCAACCATGTGCGCGCGGCCGGATCCGTCGATGTGCGTGAGATGTCGTTCGCTCACGGGGCAGCCTCCTCTGCGACGCCGTGTCGCGCGTCAACCCAGTGCGCGCCGCTCTCGGTGTGCTCGCGCTTCCATACAGGCACTGTGCTCTTGATCAATTCGAGTGCCTCCTGGCAGGCTGGGAACGCCGTGTTGCGGTGCGGTGCCGCGACAACCACGACAACGCTCGCATCGCCGATCAGCAGCGATCCGGTGCGGTGCACGATCGTGATCGTGCTGATCCCGCCGCGCGCGAAGAGTTCCTCGCCGATCTTGCGCATCTCCGCTTCCGCCATCTCCGCGTAGGCCTCGTAGTCCAGGCGATGCACCGCGACGCCCTCACTGTGGTCGCGCACTCTGCCGATGAAGGTCGCGACGGCCCCGTCGCGTGACGTGCCCGCGCTCGCGATCACCGAACCAATATCGATCGGCGCGTCGGTGAGCCAGACACGCACCGGCGACGCGCCGTCGCTGCCACCGGCAACGGGTGGGATAAACGCGATTGTGTCGCCGCTCTCGACTGGCGTGCCCCACGTGCAGTATCCGAGATTGCGCGCCGCACGAACTGACGCCGCATCGACTGCAGCGGCGGGATGGCGCCGCACCAACTCGTCCCAGACATCCTGGACGGTGGCGCCGTCGACATGGACTTCGCCCACCCCCACACGCTCACGCAGCGGGCCGAAGACGAGCACGGTGATGTCGTCCAAGTCAGCCGCCGATGTACGACATCTCGATCCGCTCACCGTCGGCGATGCCGAGACCGCGCAGCTCCGAGTAGCGATCATCACGGCGCTTCCAACGGTCGGCGATCACACGTCGCAGCGCGTCATCGTCGGCACCCGAGCGCAACGTTTCGCGAAGGTCGATGCCCGATGTCGCGAAGAGACACGTGTACAGCTTGCCGTCGACGCCGAGTCGCGCACGAGTGCAGTCGCCGCAGAAAGGCCGGCTCACCGACGTGATGACACCGAGGTCGCCGTTGCCGTCAGCGAATCGGTATGTCTTCGCAACGGCGGACGGATCCGATGTCTCGTCGAGGAGTGGATACACGCGCCGCACCCGCTCGAGAATCTCCTCGCCGCTCACAACGTCGGTCATGCGCCACCCGTTGGTCTCGCCGACGTCCATGTACTCGATGCAGCGCAGGCTCAGGCCTTCGCGACGAGCGAAGTCGACGAGGTCGATCAACCCGTCCTCGTTGATCCCGCGTTGCACAACGCAGTTGAGCTTGACGGGCTCGAGCCCGGCCTCGCGCGCCGCAGCGATGCCATCGAGGACTTCATGCACCTCGATCTTTGAATCGCTCATGGAGGAGAAGACCGCAGGGTCGAGGGAGTCGAGGCTGACTGTGACGCGGTGCAGACCTGCCTCGCGCAGGCGCAACGCCCATCGCCGCAGAAGCGCGCCGTTGGTGGTCAGCGCGATGTCGGGGACGCCGAGTTGGGCAATGCCCGCAACGATTTCGACGAGGTCCGGGCGCAGCAGCGGCTCACCGCCGGTGAGCCGGATCTTGGTGACGCCGAGTGACGCGAAGACTCCCGCCAGGCGCACGATCTCGCCGGCATCGAGCGCCTCGGCGCGGGGCAGGAAACGGTAGCCGGGGCCGAATCGCGCCTTCGGCATGCAATACGGGCAGCGAAAGTTGCAGCGATCGGTGACCGAGATGCGCACGTCGCGCAGCGAGCGTCCAAACCGATCGGGACCGGCGGCGATTGCCGGCAACGCGGAAACCGTGGTCATCGCAGGGGGATCGCCTCGACGACGGTGCCCGCTTCAACGACCTCGGGACCGACGGGCAGCACGACCAGGCAATCCGCTCGTGTGAGCGATTGCAACATCGAGGAGCCCTGGTCACCGGAGCTGACCGCGCTCGGCAGTTCATCGTCGATGGAGGGGCGAAGGACCGCGCGCGAATAGGTTTCCAGGGCCGCGGGCTTGGTCATCGCCTCGCCGAGGCGCACGCGGATACGCCGCCGCTGCAGCTCCCTGGCGCCTTGCATCCGCCGGATCACCGGTCGTGCAAAGAGCTCGAACGTCACCGAGCTGCTCACCGGGTTGCCCGGCAAGCCGATGAACACGGCGTTGCCGATCCGTCCGATGAGCACCGGTTTGCCGGGCCGCATGGCCACGCGCCAGGTCGAGATCGTCCCGAGCTCGGCGACCACCTCGCGTACCCAGTCGTGATCCCCGACGCTCACACCGGCGCTGCTGACCACCAAATCCGACGCTGAGGCGGCCTCGAGCAATTCCCGCAGCGATGCCTTCGAATCGCGCGCGATGCCGAGGAAGGTGGGGATCCCACCTGCCTCGCGGACTGCTGCCGTGAGCATCGGGGAGTTGGAATCGACCAGATGCGCCGGGCCTGGAGCGGTGCCTGCCGGGACGAGCTCGTCGCCCGTTGCGAGGAGTGCCACCCGTGGCCGGGTCCCGACCAGCAGGCGGTCGTGCCCGAGTGCGGCCGCCACGCCGATGTCGACGCTCGTCAGCGCCTGCCCGGGGAGGATCACCTCGTCGCCACGACGGATATCGGCGCCGCGCGGGCGCACGCTCGTGGCCAGCGCGGTTGCGACCTCGATGAGCACGAGCGCCCCGTCACGACGCGTGTCCTCCTGGCGCACAACCGTGTCCGCACCGTCGGGCATCGGAGCGCCGGTCATGATCCGCATGGCGGTCCCGGCGGCATGAGCTCCCGGAAGTGCTCCCGCCCGCGACTCGCCGACGACCGGGAGTGTCACCGGTTCGCTCGCACTCGCGCGGGCGATATCGCTTGCTCGCACGGCATATCCGTCCATTGCGGAGTTGTCGAAACCCGGGAGATCCGAGTGCGATGAGACGGTCTCAGCAAGGATTCTCCCGAGTGCCGCATCGAGGCTCACCACCTCGGGTGTGAGCACGCCAACCTGCTCGAGCAGACGCCGTTGCGCGGTGGCGACCGATTCGAGGTCGGTGGAAACGGCGTGCGTCAACATCGTCAAGTCCTCATCCTCCACCCTCGGCGGGAGTCCGACAACCATCATAGACGTGGTTACCAGAGGGGGATTTCATCCGCGGGAGACGCATGTAACAGGTATTTTCGGTGCCTCGTGTACTGGCGTACTCTGTACAGGTCCGTTGTCGGACGCCATCAGAGAGAAATTGGGTTCAAATCCCGGAGGTTTTGGATGTTCCCTGCCGCGTTCGACTACATCGCGCCGGGGGCGCTCGACGAGGTGCTCAGCCTGTTGCGCCAGCACGGCGACGACGCCAAGGTTCTTGCCGGCGGTCAGAGCCTGATTCCTTTGCTAAAACTACGATTTGCGTCCCCTGTCATTGTCATTGATATCGGAAAAGTAGACGGACTCGAGGGAATCGGTCGGGAAAACGGGCATGTGCGTATCGGCGCCAGGACCCGGCATCGCGATGTGGAGAGCGCAACGGACTTGCGCGGCACGCTCGATGTGCTGCTCGATGCGGCACCGCTCATCTCCGATCCGCTCATTCGCAACATGGGCACAGTCGGCGGTTCGATCTGTCACGCGGATCCCGCCGGCGACTGGGGCGCGGTGATGCTCGCCGTCGGCGCGGAATTCGTCGTCAAGTCCGCGGGTGGCGAGCGCGTCCTCCCGGCGGCGGGGTTCTTCGAAGGCCCGTTCACCACCGGACTGCATTCGGATGAGGTGATGACCGAGATTCGCATCCCAGTCGTCGCGGGACGGTCCGGCGGGACGTACCTCAAGCTCGAGCGCAAGATCGGCGACTTCGCCAGCGTCGCTGCCGCTGTTCATGTGGTGCTCGGGGGCGACGGTCGCATCGCGAACGCCGGGATTGGCCTCTGCGCCGTCGGCGCGCACAGCATCAAGGCGACAGCCGCTGAGGCGGCGCTCGTTGGCAAGGAGCCGACGGACGAAGTCATCGCCGAGGCGTCGCGGCTTGCCGCGGAGGCGAGTGAACCAAAAGCAGACATCCGGGGGAGTGCGGAGTACAAGCGCGACGTTGCACGGGTCTTCGTGCAACGCGGGCTGCACACCGCGATCAATCGCGCGCAGGGAGCGACCGCATGAACGTGACGTTCGAGATCAACGGTGTCGAGAAGACGGTCGACGTCGAGCCACGCACGCTCGTCGTCGATCTCATCCGCACCAAGCTGGCAATGACGGGAACGCATATCGGCTGCGATACCAGCAACTGCGGCGCATGCACGGTCCTGCTCGACGGCAGACCGGTCAAGTCCTGCACGTTGCTCGCGCCGATGCTCGAGGGCAAAAAGGTCACGACTGTCGAGGGACTCGCCAAGGGCGGCAAGCTCGACTCCATCCAGGCGGGATTCCACGCCGAGCACGGCCTGCAGTGCGGCTTTTGCACGCCGGGCATGATGCTCGTGGGCAAAGCGCTCATCGAGGCGAACCCGCATCCCACCGAGGACGAGATTCGCTGGGGGATCAGCGGCAACATCTGCCGCTGCACCGGCTACATGAACATCGTCAAGGCGATCCAGCACGCCGCCGCTGCGAACGCTGCCGAGAACGCCGCAGGAGTAGCGTGATGGCAGTCGACACAACGGAAGCCGCCGCAGCGACCGAGGCAGCGCGCCAGGCAATGGGAGGCATCGGCGTCTCGCTTGCCCGCAAGGAAGACGCGCGCTTCATCCATGGGCAGGGCCATTACGTCGACGACGTCGTGCTCCCGGGCATGCTGCACATGGTCATCGTGCGCAGCCCGTATGCGCATGCGCGCATCAAGGGCATCAACTCCAGCGCAGCGATGGCGATTCCCGGTGTGATCGCAGTCGTCACCGGGGAGTTGCTCGCGCAGCACAAGCTCGCGTGGATGCCGACGCTGTCCGGTGATACGCAGGCGGTGCTCGCGACCGACAAGGTCCGTTTCCAGGGACAGGAAGTCGCCTGCGTCATCGCGGAGACGAAATACATCGCCGAAGATGCCGCCGCCTTGGTCAGCGTCGACTACGAGCCGCTGCAGGCGATCACGACGCCGCAGCAGGCGATTGCCCCCGGCGCCATCGTCATCCGCGACGAGAAAGAGGGACAGACCGATAACAAGATCTACCACTGGGAAGCAGGTGACAAGGACGCGACTGACGCGGCATTCGCGCGCGCCGCAAAGGTGGTGAGCCTTGAAACCTACTACCCGCGCTGCCACCCGTCTCCGCTCGAGACCTGCGGCTGCGTCGCCGACCTCGATCCCGTGACCGGCAACGCGACGATCTACATGACGAGCCAGGCGCCCCACGCGCACCGCACGCTCTTCGCGATCGTCGCCGGCCTGCCCGAGGAAAAGATCCGCATCATCTCGCCGGACCTCGGTGGTGGCTTCGGCAACAAGGTGCCCATCTATCCCGGATACGTCGTCGCCACCGCGGCGTCGCTGCTGATCGGCCGTCCGGTCAAGTGGATCGAGGATCGCACTGACAACCTGATCTCCACCGGGTTCGCACGCGACTACTACATGGACGGCTCGGTTGCGATCGATGAGGCCGGGAAGTTCATCGGCCTGCGCGTGAATCTCTTGAGCGACAACGGCGCGTTCTTTGCGGATGCGCAGCCGACCAAGTTCAAGGCCGGGCTCTTTCACATCGTGACGGGCTCGTACGACATTCCCGCGGCGCACATCGTTGCGAACGGCGCGTACACCAACAAGGCGCCTGGCGGCGTCGCATACCGCTGCTCGTTCCGCGTGACCGAGGCCTCGTACTTCATCGAGCGTCTTGTTGAGAGCGCTGCGGTCGAGCTCGGACAAGATCCCGTCACCACCCGACTCAACAACTTCATCCAGCCGGAGGATTTCCCGTACCAGTCCGCGTCGGGATTCGAATACGACAGCGGGAACTACCCCGCCGCGATGAAGGTCGCGCTCGACATGCTCGGCTACGACGAGCTGCGCAAGGAGCAGGCCGAGAAGCGCGCCAAAGGCGAGCTGATGGGCATCGGCGTCGCCAGCTTCACCGAGGTGGTGGGTGCGGGCAAGGGCAAGGACTACGACATCGCCGGGCTGCGTATGTTCGACTCGGCCGAGTTGCGCGTGCATCCAACGGGCAAGGCGATCCTCAAGCTCGGCGTCAAGTCACAGGGCCAGGGTCACGAGACGACCTTCGCGCAGATCGTCGCCGAAGAGCTCGGCATCCCCGCGTCGGACATCGAAGTCCGCGAGGGCGACACCGACAACACGCCGTTTGGTCTCGGCACCTATGCGTCGCGCTCCACGCCGGTGGGCGGCGCAGCCACAGCAGTCGTGGCGCGCAAGCTCCGCGACAAGGGCAAGATCATCGCGGCGCATCTTTTCGAGGCCGACGTTGCCGATATCGAGTTCGCTCACGGCAAGTACAACGTCAAGGGATCGCCCGATAACGTCAAGACCATTCAGGACATCGCGTTCGCGGCGTACACGAACATCCCGGACGGCATCGAAGCCGGTCTTGAAGGTGTCACGTACTACGACCCGCCGAACATGACCTTCCCCTTCGGGACGTACCTGGTTGTCGTGGACATCGACAAGGGCACGGGTCAGGTAAAGGTGCGCCGGATGGTTGCCGTGGACGACTGCGGGGTACGCATCAACCCGATGATCGTCGAGGGCCAGATCCACGGCGGGCTCACCGAGGGCTTCGGCATCGCGTTCATGGAGCTGATCACCTTCGATGATGACGGCAACTGCATCGGCTCCAACTTCATGGACTACCTGATCCCGACCGCGTGGGAGACGCCACGTTTCGAGCTCGGCGAGACGGTGACACCGTCGCCCCACCATCCGATCGGCGCCAAGGGCGTCGGTGAATCGGCAACCGTGGGATCGCCGGCTGCGTACGTCAACGCGGTCATCGACGCGCTGTCGCATCTCGGCATCACCAACATCGACATGCCGGTCACGTCCGACAAGGTGTGGGCCGCACTGCGGAGCAAGGGGGTGACCGAATAGACGACCGCCTGCTCGTCCTGCTGGCCGAGACTGCCGCGTCGGGCCGTCCGTGCGCACTTGCGACTGTGGTGCGCACGGAATCGCCGACGTCGGCGCATCCCGGCGACAAGGCCGTGATCACCGATGACGGCGAGCTCCACGGCTGGATCGGCGGCAGCTGCTCCGAGGCGCTCGTGCGCCGCGAGGCGCTGGTCGCGATGAGCGACGGCTTGCCGCGGCTGGTGCGCATCCGCCCGGACGTCGAGGCCCTCGAGGTACGCAACGGAGGTGAGTTGACGGTGGCGACGACGTGCCCGAGCGGCGGAACGCTCGACATCTTCATCGACCCGCATCTGCCCAAGCCGCTGCTCGCGGTCATCGGCGAAAGCCCTGCCGCGAGAACCCTGGTCGAGCTCGGCCGGGTCGTCGGTTTCCGAACGTGTGGGATTCATCCCGGTGCGCACACCGGTGACTTCCCCGGCGCGGACCGGGTGCTGGACAGTCTCGATCTCAGTGCACTCGCACACGAGAAGGACTGCTGGGTGGTGGTGGCCACGATGGGCCACTACGACGACGATGCGCTGGAAGCGGCGCTCACGCTGGCCGCGGCCGACGTTGCGCTCGTGGCCAGTGTGCGCCGCTCGGCGAGCGTCCTTGAGACGCTGCGAACGCTCGCGGCGTGCCGGAATAGCAAATCGCGCGTGTGCGTGCTCCCGCAGGTCAACGGCGGGCCGGTGCGCAGGAGGAGATCGCACTCCATGCGCTCGCCGAGGTGGTGGCGCTGCGCCACGAGCGGATGACGGCGAACCCGATCGCGACGCCCGCTGCCCTCGCCGCGTTCGCGGTCGACCCGGTGTGCGGCATGACCGTCGACACCGGCGACGCCGCACACACCGCCACGCACGACGATCAGACGTATTTCTTCTGCTGCTCCGGGTGCAGGGAGCAGTTCGTCGCAGACCCGGCTCGATTCCTTCGCGCAACCGCCGGCTGACAGTGCCCGGGTTGCGCTCCGCGGGCGTCGTCCTCGCCGCAGGAGGGTCGCGACGCATGGGCGAGCCGAAGCAACTGCTCCCGCTTCATGGGCGGCCGCTGCTGGAGGCGGCACTCGCCGCCGCATGCGACTCGCGACTTGACGAGGTGGTCGTCGTCCTCGGCGCGCATGCCGACGAGATCCGCCAGTCGGTCCGGCTGGGACGCGCCCGTGTGGTCATCAATCCCGACCATCTCCAGGGCTTGAGCACCTCGCTGCGCGCGGGGATCGCCAGCCTCGACGCGCGCGTGGACCGGGCGATGGTCATCCTCGGCGACCAGCCGGACATCGATGCAGCGCTGGTGAACCGTCTGCTCGAGACCCAGGCCGCGTCCGGGCTGCCGGCGGCAGCGCTGAGCTTCGACGGGCTCCTGCATCCGCCGGTGGTCCTCGCTCGGGAGCTCTGGGGCGACATCGCGGCGCTCGAGGGCGATACGGGGCTGCGGGCGCTGATCCGCGCCCACCCGGAACTGGTTGCCCCCGTCGAAGCGGAGAGGCCGGGTGGGCACCCGATCGACATCGACACCCGCGAGGACTTCGAGCGGCTCGCGGCCGACCCTGCCTGACGCTCTGCTAGCCTCGGGCGGTCCAGTTCGAGATCCCGGAGGTATGCGCGTTGCCAGCACTCGTCATCGTCGCCGAGCGGCTCATCGACGGCACAGGTCGCGACCCCATCGAGCGTGCCGCCATCGTGATCGAGAACGGCCGGATCACCGCCGCCGGAGCGCGCTCATCGCTGACGATCCCGGCTGACGCGGACGTCCTCGAGGACGACGATCTCACGCTGCTGCCGGGGTTCATGGACATGCACGTGCACCTGGCGGCTGCGACCCCCAACCTCGTGCGCATCCTGATGACACCGGCGTCGCTGGCGCTGCTCAACGCCATCCCCAACTCCGCGGTGACCCTCGCAGCAGGCGTGACCACCGTGCGCGATGCTGGACATACACCGGTCGGCGTGCGCCTCGCCTCCGAGGCCGGGTACTTCCCGGCGCCCCGTATGCAACTGGCGGTGAGCCTTTTGAGCCAGACCGGCGGCCACGGCGACGACCTCATGCCGTGCGGCGCCCGGGTCGGAATCACCATGAATGTCGACGTCCCGCACGGCGTCGTCGACGGTGTCGACGGCATGCGCCACAAGGTACGGGAGGTCCTCCACGCCGGCGCCGACTGGATCAAGTTGTGCACCAGCGGCGGGGTGCTCAGTCCGGGCGACCTCCCCGACCACGCGCAGTTCTCGGTCGATGAGATCCGGGTGGCGGTGGAGGAGGCGGCGGTCGTCGGCAAGCGCGTCATGGCGCACGCGATGTCCCCTGCGGGCATTCGCAATGCGCTCATCGCGGGTGTCACGACCATCGAGCACGGATGCCTGCTCGACGAGGAGGGCATCGCGCTCATGAAAGAGAAGGGCGCGTACCTCGTGCCGACGCTCGTCGCCCCCGGCGACGTCATCGACGGCGCTCGAGCCGAGGGCGGCCTGCCGCCGGAGATGATCGCGAAGGCCGAGCGCATCCGTGGCCTTCACCATGCAGCGGTGTCCGCGGCCATCGCGGCCGGCGTGAAAGTCGCCATGGGGACCGACGCCGCAGTCGGCCCGCATGGCAAGAACCTTCGCGAGCTCGGCTTGATGGTCCGCTGCGGGATGACCCCGATGCAGGCGATCGTCGCGTCGACCACGGTGCCCGCGGAATTGATCCGGCGGCCGGATCTCGGCGCACTCGAACCAGGCTTGCTGGCCGATGTCGTCGCCGTACGCGGCGATCCGCTCGCGGACATCGACCGCCTCGCGAATCCGGACAACATCCGCCTGGTCATCAAGGACGGACGCGTCGCCTACGACTTCCGGGGAACGGCAGGTGGCGGCTCAGTCCTCGTCGGGATCGTCGCCGAGCGCTGCCTCGTAAGGCGGAATCCGCCAGGCGGCCTCCTTGCCGAGCAGGCCCCCATGACCGAGCGATGCGAGATACGCCGGGTCGAGCGACAGGCCGGCGTGGAGGCGCGCGATCAGCAGGTCGAGCGCACTCCGTCGCGAGAACATCCCGCAGGACGCCACCCCGATGACCGGCCGCCCACCGAGTTCGGCGATCCAGTAGCTGCTCCCCGGGTGCATCGGCAGGCCGCGCCGGATCGACGTCGCGCCGGCAGCGAGCAGGCTCTGCCAGGTCACGTCCAGCGGATCGACGGAGGCGACGCCGACGGCAAGGACGAGGTCAGCGGTGGCGGCGGCGTCGATGAGCGCATGCCTCACCTGCTCCCGGTCATCGTCGACATATCGGACCGGTTCGATGGTGCCTCCGAACCACGCGCTGCGCATGCCCAGCGACCGTTCGAAGCGTGCCCGGGCGTCATCGGTGAGTTGCTGCCGCACGATCGCCGCGATGCGGAGCGGCAGGAACGGCCGGACGCTGAGGATCCCCGCACCGGACGTGGACCCGGCGGCATGCACCGCCGCCTCGAGCGAAGGTTCGTCGATGGCGAGCGCGGTGATCTTCACGCCGGCCAGGGTTCTCCCCGCATCCACGTGGAGGCCGTCCGGGACCGTGAAAACCGTCACTCCGTCCACGGCGTTGACCGCAGCGAGCCCGGTGACGTCCACGGCAACCATGCCGCGCCAGGCGGCCACCACGCGCACCTGGGATTCGACCGGTGGACGGGCTGCGGTGCCGGGTCCGGCCACAGCGGCGGCGATGCGAATGGCTGCGGCGTCCTCACCGACATCGCCCTCATCGAGCCTCAGCAGATGCAGTTCGCCCGGATGGACGTGCGCGAAGCACATCCTCATGTTCAGGGCCGAGCACCGTTCCCTTGGTGAGGACTGACTGACCGGTCTCGTCGAGGACGTCGCGGCAGAGCACGGCGCCGGCCCACTTCGTCGCGGGGCCATCGACCGTGGTGCCGGGAAGGACCTCGAGCTTCACCCGACCGGCGCGGCAGGGACCGCGGACAACGACCCGGCGTTCCTGCCGCGGCGCACCGCCACGATCTCGGCAAGGATCGCGATGGCGATCTCCTCCGGGGTCGCAGCGCCGAGGTTCAACCCGACCGGGCTGTGGATGCGCGCGATGTCGGCGTCGCCGAACCCCGCTTCGCGGAGCCGGGCAACGCGCTTCGCATGCGTCCCGCGACTGCCGATCGCTCCGATGTAGCCCGTGTCGGTTCGCAACAGTGCAGTGAGGGCGGGATCCTCGAATTTCGGATCGTGGGCAAGACAGACGGCCGCGTCGCGCGGGCCGAGATCGAAGCTGGGCAGCGCTTCGTCGGGCCAGGCCGTGACGAGCCGGTCGGCATCGGCAATGCGCTCGGCGTTGTTGAACGCCGTTCGCGGGTCGATCACGGACACCGTGAAGCCGGCCGCTCGCCCCATCGTCGTCAGGGCGACGGCGATATGCACCGCGCCGATGACGACGAGTTGCGGTGAAGGGACGATCGGGTCGACGAACACGCGCATTCCGGCGATCTCCTCGACGCCGGGAAGGCCGGAGGCGATTCGCGGACGTGCGGCAGCGACCGCTTCCGCACTGGTTGATGCACCGCCGAGGCTGCCGACCAGCCCGCCGTCCGCCGTGGCGGCTGCTCGGTTTCCGGCAGTCTCTCCGTCCAGAGCGGTCAGCAGGGCAACCGGTCGCGAGGTCTCGATCGCGCGCCGGACCTCCTCAATCACGGGGTCTGAGCCGTCACCCTCGAGCGTCTCGACGAAGATGTCGACCTCGCCACCGCACGAAAGGCCGACGGCCCATCCCATCTCATCGCTGATGCCGTAGTGGAGGAGGCGCGGCGGAGCGTCGCCGGCGATTGTCGCCTGCGCCTCGAGGACCACGGCGGATTCAAGGCAGCCACCGCTTACCGAACCGGCCATGCGGCCATCGCGGCTGACAAGCAGACGAGCGCCCATGGGACGCGGCGTGGAACCGGACGTGCCGACAACAGTCGCGATTGCAACCAGCGGGTCGTTCTCGCTCCATTCGTTCAGCGTGGGCAACAGATCTCGCATGTCATGAGTATCCGCTTCCGCGGCCGAACGCGACAAGCCGCCGGCCTTGCCGGGCGGTGCACAATTCGTGGAATGCAAATCGAGAATTCCTTCGCCGTCAAGGCGGCGCCTGAGCGTGTGTACGAGTTCCTGCTCGACGTGAACAACGTCGTCCATTGCGTTCCGGGTGCCGAGCTTTCCGAAGTGGTCGACCCGAACACCTTCAAAGGCAAGGTGCGGATCAAGGTCGGCCCTGTCACCGTCAGCTACAACGGCACGGCTCGTATCACCTCGCGAGACGCCGAGACGCGGACCGCGACGCTCGAGGCCGAAGGACGCGAAACGACCGGCTCGGGAACGGCGCAGGCCACCACGGTCATGGCAGTTGCCGCCGACGGCGACGGCTCGACGGTCACGCTGACCACCGATTTCACCGTCGTCGGGCGGGTGGCGCAGTTCGGCCGCGGCATCATGGAAGACGTCTCGCGCCACCTCGTCGGACAGGCCGCGGAATGCATCCAGTCGACGCTCGAGGCGCCGCCGCCGTCGGTGACGCCGGCTGCCGACGATGCCGCCGCGACTGCCACGGATGCTGCGTCGACCGCCAACGGATCGGCCGCGACGCCGCCGGTATCGACGCCGCCAGCCACAGCCATCACAGCCGGCAGCGCTTGACGCCGTAGCGCTCGGCAAGGCCGTCGCGAAGGAGCGTCTCAGCCGTCTGAAGGTGCGCCCGCAGACGATCGCGATCGGACTTGCGGGTTTGTTCAGCCTGCTCCTGCTGCGCCGCTTCCGGCGGTCCCGCCGCCGCCGCCGCGAGACGACCGGCTGACGCGACGCGGCAGTTGCGCGAGCAGCTTTCCGAGTGCGTCGAGCGCCACAACGTTGTGCGCGCTCAGGAAATCGTCGCAATGGGGGAGGGCTGCAGCCATGCCTCGCGTCTCCGGTTGGTATGCGGAACTGCCGAGCAGCGGGTTGAGCCAGATCAGCCGGTAGCAGCTCCGGCGCAGCCGGGCCATCTCGCGTCCGAGCTGCTCTGGATCGCCGCGGTCCCACCCATCGCTGATGATCAGCACCACCGCGCCGTGTCCGAGCACCCGGCGCGCATGGTCGCGCTGGAACGCGTGCAGGGCGTCCGCGATACGCGTCCCACCCCCGATATCGTGCACCTGGCCCGCCACATGGTCGAGCGCCGCGTCGATGTCGCCGTGGCGCAGCAGGTGCGTGATTCTGGTCAGGTGTGTCGAAAACGCGAAGGTCTCCACGCGCTCGCGCCTGCCGATGGCGTGGGCAAACACGAGGAGGGACCGCGAGTATCGATCCATGGAACCGCTGACATCGCAGAGCACCACGATTGGACGGCGCTTCGTCCTGCTCTTCGCTCGCGCGAGGCGTTGCGCGTCACCACCCTGGCGTGCCGCGGCTCGCATCGTGCGACGCAGTTCCACGGTGCCACGACGGTCCGCGCGCAGCCGCCTCGTGCGTCGCTCGGCGACCCGCCATGGAGACTGGCGCAGCAAGCGGCGAACAGCCGCCAGTTCATCCCAGTTCATCTCGCGAAAGTCGCGCTGACGCAGCAGCTCCTCGGCGCTGTATCCGGTGCTCGACGCCGGCGGGCCTTCCACCTCGCGGGCGACACCCGGCGACGAGAGCCCCAGCGCGTTCATCCACGCAAGCGCCTGCTTGGGATCGAGCGCGAGCGGGCGGCTGCGCCCGGGAATCGACCCGGATTTGCCTTCGCCTCCAGGCCGTGAGAAGAAGAGATCGAATGCGGCGTCGAACACCGGACCTTCCTCGCGCCGGGTGACGAACACTGCCCGGAGCGCGTAGCGGACTTCATCCGGACGCTCCAGATCGACTGCGAGCAGCGCGTCGCAGGCGTCGCGGACGCGCTCCGGGCTTGTGGTCAGGCCGGCGTCGCGAAGCAGACGCGAAAAGAGCGTCACGCTCTCGACGGGCCCCGGAGCGTTGCCGATCACCGGCCCGCTGGAAAGGCGATTGCCTCCTCGCTGCGCTCGAGATCCTCCTGGTGCTTCACGGCCGCACCGATCGTCTCGCGGAGCGCCGCCGGCGTCGCCTCCTGGTGACCGAGGGCCGCGAGCGCGCGTGCCCAGTCGACTGTTTCTGCCACTCCTGGCACTTTGTAGAGGTCGAGGCCGCGCAGCCGCTGGGTGACCTCCGCAACCTGCCGTCCAAGTCGTTCGGAGACTTCCGGCGCTCGCACGCGCACGATCGCGACCTCACGTTCGAGATCGGGGTAGTCGATCCAGTGGTACAGGCAGCGTCGCTTGAGGGCGTCGTGGACTTCGCGCGTGCGATTCCCGGTCAGGATCACGAGCGGTGGATGCTCGGCGCGGATCGTGCCCATCTCCGGGATGCTGATCGCGAAGTCGGCGAGGATCTCGAGCAGGAACGCCTCGAATTCCTCGTCGGACCGGTCGATCTCGTCGATGAGCAAAACCGGTGGAACGGGATCGTGGTTGTCGATCGCGTCGAGGAGCGGACGCCGTAGCAGGAAATCGGGTCCGAACACATCCTGCTCGGTGCGGACACGATCCTCACGCTCGCCGACCAGGCGGATGTGCAGGAGTTGACGGGCGTAGTTCCACTCGTATGCCGCGTGAGCGAGGTCGATGCCCTCGTAGCACTGCAGCCGGATCAGGCGCGCGCCGAGCCCGGCGGCAAGCGCGCGAGCAGCCTCGGTCTTGCCGACACCGGCTTCGCCTTCGAGGAAGAGCGGCTTGTTGATGCGCATCGCAACGAGGATCGCCGTCGCGAGTCGCCGGTCACAGAGGTAGTCCTGGGCTCCGAGCATCTCGACAACCGCATCGACAGACGCTGGGTACGCGGCGCCGGCCGGTGCATTCATAGCGTTCAGGGTGACGAATCCGCCGACCACAGGTCAAGCGCTCGAAGCGCGCCCGCGTCGGATCCTGGGCTTGGTCGCAATCCCCATGCGGAGCGACACGCCGTCGAGCACCGCCTGCAGGCCCTGCTCGAACTGCTGATGCAAGCTTTCGCCGTCCATCGCTGGACCCGGTGCCTCTTCGATGCGACTCCTCGGATCGCCATCGCCGAGAAGCGCGGATGTGTGCGGGTACTCGCCCGTACGGAGTTGCGCCAGTCCAAATTCGATTCCCGCGCTGACTGCCTCCGGGCTCGCCTCGGCTGCCTGCCTGCGATTGGTTGCTTCGCTGGAATGCAGGACGTTGCCGAACACGTAGTCGTCAACAACTCCCAGGAGCGCGAACTTCGCAGCGGTGTCGAGTCCGGTCGTCGCGACCGCCGCGAGTGACTGCTCGAAGTGGCGCATCGCGTTGGGACCGAGTTGCGCCGACTGCAACGCGGAGAGCGCCCAGGGATGTGCGATGAGCGCAGTTCGAGTGCGTCTGGCAACTGCGGCGAGCGCGTCGCGCCATTCCGACGGCAACTCCGCGGGCGGCACCAGGGCCTCGCCCATCAGGGCGTCGTCCATGAGCGCGACGAGGTCGTCCTTGCTGCGGACGTAGTGATAGAGGCTCATCGTGCCGGCGTCCAGCTCGGTCGCGACGCGGCGCATGGTGACTGCTTCGAATCCCTCGCGGTCGGCGATATCCATGGCCACCGCGGCGATCTGGTCACGGCTGAAACGGGGCCGCCGTGTGCCCGGCTCGGGCCGTCCCCAGATGGGCACTTGCGCCTGACCCCTTGTCATGGCGTACAGAGTACTGCTACGCTAGACGTACAACATACGATGACGTGGCACAATGTACGGCCAAGAGGAGGTACAGACGCCCGATGCTCACGGCGCAATCGACGCTCCCGATGATCTCGGTGAACGGGCTCTGCAAGTCTTATGGCCGGGCACGCGTCCTCGACGACGTCGACCTCGATGTGCAGGCCGGGCAAGTTCTTGCGCTTCTTGGCCCAAACGGCGCGGGCAAGACGACGATGGTGCGCATCCTCGCGACTCTGCTGCAACCTGATGCTGGGGAAGTCCGGATTGGCGGCTACGACGCGGTGCACGAGCCCAAAAAGGTGCAGGCGCAGATCGGGCTTTCGGGACAACTGGCGTCTGTCGACGACAAGCTGACCGGTCACGACAACCTGATGATGTTCGGAAGGCTGCAACGCCTGACGCACCGGGACGCCGTCGCACGTGCCGGACGACTGCTCGAGGAGTTCGGGCTCGAGCGAGGCCGGCGGAAGGGCCGTCAAAACGTACTCCGGAGGGATGCGGCGAAGGCTCGACCTCGCCGCAAGTCTCATCGTTTCCCCGCCGGTCGTCTTTCTCGACGAGCCAACGTCGAGCCTCGATCCATCAGCCAGGCATGTGTTGTGGGACGCGATCCGCACGCTCGTCAGGAACGGCACCACGGTCCTGCTGACAACGCACGACCTCGATGAGGCGGATCAACTCGCGGACTCCATCGCCATCATCGACAGAGGCCGGATCATCGCGCGCGGTTCTGCGGCAGCATTGAAGGCTCAGGTGGGGACGACGCGGTTCCTCGTCACCGTCTCCACGCCGGACGCCCTCGCCGCGGCCGTTTCGCTCCTCGGCGACCGCGCCTCAACAGTGGATCATGACACTCGAACGGTGAGCGTCCTCTGCGACGACCGTGGCGTTGACGGCCTCCGACAGTTGCGTGCGGTCGTTGACGAGTTGAGCACATCAGGAATCCCCATCGAGGAATTCGGACTGCGCAAGCCGACCCTCGACGATGTCTTCCAGCAGCTGACGAGCGCGGATACCGTTGCGATGCCGCGTGTCGCGAGTTCGCGATGATCACGGGCGGAGCGTTGCAACCAGTGCGGCGCTCGGCGGCGTACTGGGCGATCAGTGACTCCTGGGAGCTCGTCAAGCGCAGCTTGCGGCACATACGCAATGATCCCGACCAACTCGTCGGGGTCGCCGTGCAACCCGTGGTGCTCGTGTTGCTGTTTCGCTTCTTCCTCGGCGGCGCCATCCACATCGGCGGCGGCGAGAGTTACATCAACTTTCTGATGGGCGGGATCTTCATCGAGACGGCTGCCCTCACCGCGATGACAACGGGAACGAGCGTCGCCGCCGACATGACACTCGGCATCATCGACAGGTTTCGGTCGCTCCCGATGTTCACGTCATCGGTGTTGATCGGTCACGTCGTGGCCGACCTGGTGCGCAGCGCGGTCGGGCTCGTCGTCATGGTTCTGGTCGGCCTCGCCGTCGGCTTCCGTCCGAGTGCCGGCTTTGGTGGCTGGGCGTCGGCAATCGGCCTCACGCTGCTGGTCACCTTTGCGCTGTCATGGTGCGCTGCGGTGATCGGGTTGCTCGGACGGAGCGTCGAGGTGGTGCAGCAACTCGGACTGCTGCTCTTTCTTCCGATCCTTGCGAGCAGCGCGTTTGTCCCGACGAGCACGCTTGCCGCCCCACTGCAGGCCTTCGCCAATGATCAGCCCTTCACGCAGGCGATCGACGCAGTGCGCGCCCTGCTCCTGCACCAGGATCCCGGTGACCACATCTGGCTTGCGCTGGTGTGGTGGGTTGGCATTGCTGTCGCCGCGTTCGCCGTCGCGTCGTGGCTCTTTCAACGCCGATCGACGACATGAGCGTTGCATCCGCAGCGCAAGAAGTTCGCAGTTCAGACCGAGTAGACGTCGATCTCGGTCGCCTTGATCACCGCGAAGACCTCACCGCCTTCTGCGAGACGCAGGTCCGCGGCAGCCGCCGGCGTCACCTCCGCGACCAGCGGAAACCGGCCGGTGAGGCGGATCCGCCAGCGATCGCCTTCCGGGTCGATACCGTCGACCGTGCAGCGGAGAACGTTGCGCGGGCTCCCCTCAGGAGCGGTCCGATACAGCGCGACCGCGCGCGGCTGAATGGTTGCCAGCGCCGGACCCTGCACACCGGTCGCGACGGTGAGCGAGGATCCGTCGTCGAGCGTCAGCGTTTCGCTGGAGAGAACGCCGCGCAAAAGGTTCAGCCCCACCATGCGGGCGATCCACGGCGACCGCGGGCGGGTCGAAACCTCGGCAAATGAGCCGTCCTGCGTGACGTGTCCATCTTCCAGCACCACCACTCGGTCGGCGAGCGACGCTGCCTCGAGGGGATCGTGGGTCACGATCAAACGCACGCCGGCGAACGTGGAGAGATGTTCGCGCAGCGCGCGTCGCAACTCGAGTCGCGCCGATGCGTCGACAGCCGCGAGAGGCTCGTCGAGCAACAGCGCCTGCGGATCCGTGACCAGCACACGCGCGAGCGCGGCACGCTGCGATTGGCCGCCACTCAGTTCAGATGGCCGGCTCGATGCGTACTTCGCCAGGTCCACGCGCTCGAGCCACGCATTCGCCTTGGCCTGTGCCGTCCGCCGGTCTGACGCCGCGCGCTCGCAGGCCGAACGCCACGTTGTCGAGCACGCTCAGATGCGGAAAGAGGCCGTGGTCCTGAAACACGAATCCGACCCGTCGAGCCTCTGGTGTGAGCGACGTGTGCGTCGCCGTGTCATCGAAGACCGATCCGTTGACATCGATGTGTCCTTCGTCGAGAGGCGTGAGCCCCGCCACGATCCGGAGCAGTGTCGTCTTGCCTGCGCCGTTGGGCCCGAGCACCGCAACGGTGAGGTTCGATTCGACGGAGACGTCGCAATCGAGGGTGAGCGTTCCCAGTTGTGTCCGGACACGGGCGTTGAGCGTCACCGCAGGGCCCCCAGCCAGCGGTCGCGCAAGACCACCAGCACGAGAACGGAGATGGCGAGCAGCAGCAGTGAGAGGGTGATCGCCTCGCCGATCTGCCCCGATCCCTCAAACGAGCTGTACGCCGCGATCGGCAGCGTCTCGGTGGTGCCCGGGAAGCTTCCCGCGAACGTGATCGTGGCACCGAACTCGCCGAGCGCTCGTGCCCAGCACAGTGCGGCGCCGGCTGCGATCGAAGGCGCCGCAAGAGGCAGGGTCACTCGCCAGAATCGCCGCCACGGGCGCGCTCCGAGTGTCGCGGCCACCTCCTCGTAGTGGTCGTCGCGCGATCGGAGACCCGCCTCGACCGTGATGACGAGGAAGGGGAATCCCACGAACGCCTCTGCCATCGCGGCCCCGGCGGTGCTGAACGGCAGCACGATCCCGAACGCGCTGTGGAGCAGTGTGCCGATCGGCGTCGTGGTGCCGAACGCCGTCTGCAGCGCAATGCCGCCGACGACTGGAGGCAACACAAGTGGGAGCGTCACGAGCCCGCGGATGACGCGGCGTCCCGGGATTGCGGTCCGCGCCAGCAGATACGCCAGCGGGATCCCGATGACGAGCGAGATCGCGACCGCGATGACCGAACACTCCAGCGACAACCGCAGGGACGTGAGCACGTCCGTGGAGACAAGCTGCGCGGGGAGCGTGCTCCAGTCGACGTGCGCGAGCAGTCCGATGAGCGGCAGCGCGATGAAGAGGACGGCGACCGCCGCCGGGATGACGAGGCCGATCAGCGGGCGTCGGCTGACGCCCCGGGTCACGACGCCGGCGGTGGCAGGAATCCGGCGGAGAGCAACTCCTCCTGGATGGCGCCGGAAACCGCCGATGTCACGAATGCCTCCGCAGCCGTCAGGTTGGAGCTCGCCTTGAGCGCCGCGATCTCATACGTGCCGATCTTGTTCTGCGCGTCCGGGATCGGGACGCCGGTGACCTTGCCGGCAGCGCCGGCGATGTCGGTGACGAACACGAGCGCCGCGTTCGCATCGCCGGACTCGAGCTGTTCGAGCACCGCGGCATCGCTGAGCTGCAGTGAGACGGGCGTGAAGTGAATCGAGTCCGATGTCTCGATGTCGGTCACATACTCGCCAACCGGGACGCTTGGATCACCGATGACCAGCTTGACACCCGGCTTGTTGAGGTCCGCAAGGCTCGTGATGCCGAGTGGATTGCCCGGCGCGACCGCGATCTCGAGCTTGTTCTGGCAGAAGGCCACCGGCGTCTCGACCAATCCTTTGGCCGTCAGCTGAGCCATCGTGTCGGTGTTCGCCGTGGCGATGACGTCCGCAGGCGCTCCATTCAGGAGTTCGGTGACGAGGTCCTGAGACCCCGCGAACGAGTACGTCGCCTTGAAGCCCGGATTGTCGATCTCAAGGCCCTTCTCAGCGGTGTTGAATGCGTTGGTCAACGACGAGGCTGCAAACACCGTCAAGTTGCCACTCAGCGGGTTCGGCGTTGACGGCGGATTCGTCACCGTCACGCTCGCGCTCCCGCATGCGGCGAGCACCAACGCCGCGCTTCCTGCAATCAACACTGGGCGGGGGCGAATGTTCATGGCTTCCTCAGATGCCCCTACTGGGGTGGCGGCAATTCAATGACGACGTTGGTGGCTTTCACGGAGGCGACGGCGAGCATCCCCGGCTCCAGCCCGAGCTCCCTCGACCGCTTCGCTACTGATCAATGAGCTGATCCGGAACGGCCCTGCCTGCAGCTTGACGTGGGCCATCACACCGTCGGTATTCACGTCCGTGACGAGTCCGAGGAAGTGATTCCGCGCGGATTCGGTGACCGGCATGGTGGGGTGATTGCTCGCAAGTTCCACCGCAAAGCGCGCCAGCGCCGCGCCGTCGATGAGCCGGTGCCCCCCGTCGGTGCGCATGGTCTGGATCCGGCCCGCATCTGCCCAACGACGAACAGTGTCGACGCTCACACCGAGCAGTTCTGCGGCCTGGCCCATCTTGTATGTCGGCACGGGCCGCGACCTTAGCGCAAAAGCGGCCTTCTCTTCAACTCGGGCCTTGCGAATGCCGTGATGCCGAGCGGAACTGACTACTCGTTTGCAACAGTGGTGACTGCGTGCACCACGTCACTCACGAAGAGCGGGGCCGGGTAGACGACACGGAGATACCCCTGCGGGTCGATGACATCGAGGTAGTTCGTCTTGGGTGGTTCGAGCGGCTCGCCCCACTTCAACCACGTGATCTCGAGGGATGCGTCGGGTCCAAGCAGCCAGTGCCATCCGGGGTCCCACTGCGTCGTGAGATTCGTCTTGATGAAGGTCGCGACATTGGCCGCGGTGCGATCGGGCATGACACTGACGATGAGCAGGACGGGTTTGACCGTTTTGGGCAACGCCTGCTCCACGGCCACGATGTCGCGGCCAAGGATCGGACAGAGGTTGACGCAGAGGGGATCCATGAAGGCGAGCAGGACGACATGGCCTTTCTCATCGGCGAGCGAGATCTCCTGGCCGTTCTGATCGACGAGGCCGGTGAGCGGAGGCGTGGGCTGCCGGGTGAGCGGCGCGCCGATGACGTTGGTGGACGGCGAGATGTCGACCTGGGCAGCCGCGGCGGTGGTGTGCGGACGCATCGCCAGCGACATGAACACCCCGAGCGCCACGCTCGCGGCGAGCGCGACGATGACGAGCAGCGCCTGTCCGCGCTTGGATCGAGTAAACCCTCCGAGGCGTTTCGGGGACTCCATCCGCAAACCTCGCTGACGATAACGGCCGCTGGAAAATCTCCGCCCGCCCAAGCCGCCGATCAGCAGCGGCGCCGCGGCAATTATGGCGCGCACGAACGCTGCTTGTGACCTTGACGTTGTGGCACGTATGCTCCCAGCGTGAAACCGAGGCGGCAGGTGAGGTTTGCCGCATCAGGCGCGGTCCTCCTGGCGTTCGTCGGCGTGTTCATCGGACACACGCTCGAATACCTTCGCGTCTGGGGTTCGGCCGGCGTGGTGGCTTCGATGACGAACCCCGTGCACGCCTACATGCTCCCCGTGGCCGGGGTGCTCGTGGTGTTCAGTGCAGTGTTCGCGTTGCGGCTCGCGCGGGCATGGCGGGGCTTGAACCAGCGTCTCGACAGCGCAGCCGCGGGCATGCGCAGCATCTGGCGTGGACGCTCCGACGCAGCCGTTGCTGCGCAGTCATCGTCGACACCAGGGACGCGACTCATCGCGATATGGCTGCCGCTCGCGGCGGCGCAGATCGCCCTGTACGTCGTGCAGGAGAACGTGGAGGCCGTTGCGAGCTCGCGTCCCGCGCCAGGGCTCGGTGCCATCAGCGGGGATCCATTGGGCGGCGCCGCTCGTCCATCTCTATGTGGCGCTGCTGCTCGCGTGTGCTGTCCGCATCTGCCAGGTGCTGTTCCACCGGCGCGAAGTGGCTGTCGAGCGCGTCGAGGCACTGCTGCGCGCGATGGTCCGGCGGCGCCAAACCGTCGCGCCGCGCATCGGGCGGGCATTCGCGCGCAGCGCCACCCCGCTGGAACGAGTAGGCAGGCATCTCTGGCGAAGGCCACCACCGCTGCTCCTCGACTTCTGACCGGCGTCCGTGAGCTTCGGCTCACCTTCGATCGTTCATGAACTGAGGAGATGTCAGGTGGCGAAAACCAACCTTCGCGTGTCCGCGGCCATCGCGGGCATGCTCATCGCGTCTTGCGACGTCCGTTGGCCGTCGCTTCAGCGCACTACGTCTTCACTGCGGGCAAGTACCGGATTGCGATCGGGTGGCAGAACGAGCCTGCGTTTGGCACCGACACCTTCGTCGGCGAGCAGAACGCGATCCAGGTCTTCGTCGACATCGCATCGGCGGACAACCCCAAGGGAACTCCCGTGAGCACCCTCAACCAGGACTGCACCCATCCCGACTTCCAGGTCACGGTGACAGTCGGGACGACCACGAGCAGCCCTTTCTGCCCAGCCCCCGCATACGACCCCGACACCGGCAACGGCAGACTCGACGAATACGACTACGCACTGATCCCGACCGTCGTCGGGAACTACACGTTTCACATCTTCGGTTCGATCAACGGCACACCCATTGATCAATCGGTGACGTCGGGACCGACAACCTTCGACTCGATCGCCGACGCCAGTTCCGTCGAGTTCCCCGTGGCGGTGCCTGCGACTGCTGCTCTTTCGACCAAGGTTGACGCTGTGAATCAACGCGCGGCGAGCGCCCTCGCGAGCGCGCAATCTGCGACTACCACTGCGAGCGGAGCCAAGACCAGCGCGTCGAGCGCAACCACGCTCGCGATCATCGCGATCGTCGTGGCCGTGCTCCTGAGCGGGCTCAATCTCGCGATCGGGTTGCGCCGCCGGAGCACCTAGACCGTGCGCGTACTTCGGATCGTTGGCGTGCTCCGCACTCGTTGCGGTCGGGGCAGCCGTCGGGCTGCCCTCGATCGTGGCCGCTCACGCGCTGCCGCAAAGTGCGATACCGGCCGAAGGGTCGGAGGTGCAGACCGCCCCAAAAATCGTCGAGATCACGTTCGGTGAGCCGCCCGACCCGAAGCTCTCGAGCATCACAGTCGTCAACAGTTCGGGAATCAGCGTCGATGCCGGCCCGACCATGCCGGTCCCGGGGAAGCCGCTCGAGTTGGAAGTGCCGCTCAAGGCGATCGGCAACGGGGTCTACACGGTCACGTGGAAGACGGTCTCCGAAACTGATGGGCATCTCGCGACAGGCGCCTACGCGTTCGGCGTCGGTGAGTCGGCGGCGAACGCAAACGCGCATGCCGCGAAATCCGTCGTATCGCCACCGCCGTCGATCCTGGCGGTGGTTGCGCGCTGGCTGTTCTTCATCGGCATCATGGGAATCGTCGGCATCGCTTCGACATGCCTTGTTGCGTTACGTGACCGGCCGAGATTCACCAGCCGGATGCTCGCTGGCGCGTGGCTTATCGGCGCAGCGGGTGTCGCCGGCATCATCGAGGCTCAGCGCGAGGCGGCCGGTATCAGTCTGAGTGCCCTGTTCGCGACCTCACTCGGCACAACTGCGATCGAGCGGATCGTCGCGATCGTCGCGACCGGGCTTGCCATCGTCGTCGCCTGGCGGGTGCCCGGCAGGCATGGGGAGAGCCGGGGTCGCGGTCGCCGGAATCGGCGCTGCTGCGTCGATGTGGGTCGATGTCGCATCGAGCCATGCCGGCGCGCAGGCGCCAGTCGTCGCCAACCTCGTGATCCAGTGGGTGCATATCGTCGCGAGCGCCGTGTGGATCGGGGGACTGTTGATGCTGATCCTTGCCGTGCGCGGCGAGTCCTCAGAACTGAAAGGCGCTGCGGTGCGCCGCTTCTCGACGACCGCGGGCATCGCGATCGTGTTCGTTGCGTTGACCGGAACGTTCCGGGCCGTCATCGAGATCGGTTCGATCGGACAACTCTTCAGCACGGCGTTCGGAGTGCTCGTCCTCGTGAAGGTTGCGTTGTTTCTCGTCCTTGCCGGCCTTGGCGCCATCAATCGTTTCGGCAACGTCCCCAAGGCAAGCGTCTCGTTGCGCGGGACTGCGCAGAGTGGGCTCCACCGAGGTGGTGATCGGCGCTGCCGTGGTGCTTGTCGCCGCGGCGCTGGTCAATGTCGCGCCGCCGCTCGCATCTGCCGCCGCCACAACGGCGGCGAGAGTAGGTCAGCTCGTCGTGACGGGGAGCGATTTTGCGACCACCGTCAAAGTGCGCCTCACCGTGTCGCCCGGCACCGCCGGCTTCAACAACTTCGACCTACGTGTGACCGACTACGACACCGGAGCGATCGTGCGCGCGAACTCGGTTGAGCTGGAGTTCACCCAGCCACTGCGTCCCCAACTCGGCCAGTCGACGCTGACCTTGACGCGTCAGTCCGATGGCACCTTCGCCGCACGCGGCGCAAACCTCTCGGTCGCTGGGATCTGGGAGGTCGCGGCGATCATTGAGAACGCCACCAACTCCACCGAGGTGCACCTCCAGTTGACGACGATCACGCCCGCTCCCTCTGTGACAGCGACGCGCTTCAGCGGGTTGCCCACGCTCTACTCGATCCAGCTGCAGGACGGCTGGCTCGCCCAGGTATACCTCGACCCGGACAAACCCGGAGCAGACGAGTTTCACGTCACGTTCTTCACGAATGCGAATGAAACGAGCGAGATTCAGATCGCATCGGCGACGTTCGGGATGACTGTGCCGGGTGGCACGCCGACAATCCTCGTCAGCCGGCGCCTCGACCCCATCGGGCATTTCGTCTCCGACGCCACCGTACCCGCGGGCCCGACGCGATTCGACATCATCGCCACCACCCAGTCCGGGGTTGCCATCACGACCTATGTGACGATCACACCGGGCTCGTGACGCCGGACCGTCAGCCGATCGACGAGCTGATCAGCTCGGCAACCGCCGCGGGCTGTTCGAGATAGGGGAGGTGCGCCATCCCCTCGAAGACGTGATATCGCGACTGGGGAAGCCAGTCGGCGAGCTCCTTGGACCGTGCGATGACAAACGGGAGGTCGAGGTCGCCGCAGGCGACGGTCACCGGCACGCGTGATCTCCTCGAGCCGCGACCACGCCGCCAGGCCGCTCTTCCCGGATTCCTCGGGGATCTCGTTCTTGAGCGCGATGGCGTTCATGGCGAGCGCGAGCTCCCGAGCCGGGCCGGACACACGTCCTTCGGGGCCGCGCGGGCCGTCGAGCCAGAGCCACATCTCGACCCGATTGATCTCGTCGAGCTCGCCGGAAGTCTGCGCGTCCTCCCAGAGGCGGACAAGCCGGTCGGTATCGGCATCGAACGTGCTCGGTTCCGGGGCGCCACTCACGGCCGGCGCGAGGAGCACCAGGCCGGCAACCCGTTCCGGCGACGCGAGGGCCGCGTCGATGGCGATCTCGCCGCCCATCGAACTGCCCACGAGCCAGACGGGTCCGGAGGCCACATGGTCGATCACCGCATTCAGGTCCTCGAGGTGCGAGAAGCCGTACGTGGCTCCCGAGGTCTCTCCGTATCCACGCATGTCGTATGCCACCACGCCGACTTTCGGCTGGAGGGCCTCGGCAACCCCGCGCCAGGACCGGCGGTCAGTGACGCCCGAGTGGAGCAGGACCACGGGCTGACCGGCGCCCGGCCAGCGCTCGGCCGCGAGGCTGGCGCTGCCCTGCTGCACGGTGAACTTCTCCGATGCCACGGGTTCATTCTGACCGGAGTACGGTGATCGCGACGTGTTGAGCGTGGGGATCGATGTGGCGAGCCAGGATGCGCGAACAGCGATCTGCTCGATCCGCTGGGAGGGCGGGCGCGCCGAGATCCAGCCACTCGGGTCGCCGGGTGCGTCCGACAGCGAGATTCGGCGCTATGTCGAAACGGCGGATCGGATCGGCGTGGACATCCCACTCGGCTGGCCGTCGGCCTTCGTCGAGGCCGTTGCCAGGCACCATCGAGGTGAGGCCTGGCCGGCCGATGACTCCGCCGAGGCGATGATGTCGCTTCGGCTCCGCGAGACCGATCGCTGGCTCACGCTTCGAGCGCGGCGCCCGGGTGAGCCGCGCGCCCGCTGCCATCCCATGAGCGTCTCTTCGAACCTCATCGCGATTCCGGCAATGCGCATGGCGCGTGTGCTCGGTCCGGTGGACCGAAGCGGCACGGGCAAGGTGATCGAGGTCTATCCCGCCGCCGCGCTCTTCGTCTGGGGCCTTCCGTATCGGCGATACAAAGGCGTGCAGCCCGATCGTCGCGACGCCCGCCACGACCTCGTGCAGTCGGCTTCGCGCGCTGACGCCATGGCTGAGCGCAGTCGCGCGATCAGGACTGGGAGCGGTTCAAGGAAAACGACCACGAGCTCGACGCGCTCATCGCCGCGCTCGTCGCAAGAGCGAAGGATGCGGGGCTGTGCGACGAGTCGTATGACGCGACGTCGCATCAACGCCCGCATGGAGGGATGGATCGCCTTGCCGCTCACCGACGCGCTGGACCGCCTCGCATCACCAACCCCGGCGTGAATCGTCACGGGAGTTGCACGGATGCGAGCGCAGCCGGCCGACCACACAAGGCCGGATTGCCGAGCGGTGGCATCATTGAGTGGATGGCCGTCGATGACGAGGAGGCGTTCAACCAGTCGCTGAGACCGGTGCAGGGACAGATCTCCTATCTGCAGATTCCCGCACGCAACGTGCAGCGATCCGCCGAGTTCTACGCTCGGGTCTTTGGATGGCATATCGAGCACCCGCATCCCGGATTCGACGCCCCCGGGCTCATCGGTCAGTGGGTGACCGACCGACCGCCGTCACGTGACGCGGGCATGCTCCCCTGGTTGCACGTCGACGACATGGCCGGTGCCATGAAGCTGGTTCGAACGCATGGCGGCGAAGTGCTCGAGCATCCGACGCCGGACGGCCCCGATCGTCTTCTCGCCACTGTGCGCGACCCTGCCGGCAACGTCGTCGGTCTGGTGCAACTCGTCGCGCGCTGACCCGCTCCGCCGCTCAGATGGTGAGCAGCACCCGAGGGGGAACGTGGTGGCGGTGCCCACAGACAACGCACTTCAACTCGGCGCGAACGGGCGTGCGCAGGCGCCGTGTCAACTTGTGCTCCGGCCGGACGTAGTGGACCGTGAGCGGAACGAGCCTCTCCGCGCCGCAGCGTGCACAACGAATCTGATGGTCCGCGTTCGATCGTCCCACTTCCGTATTTTGCAACGGCCTACTGGCGACCTGTCAATGGGTTCGGCGCTAGACGGGGAGCCCAGACAGCGCTGCAACCACCCCGATAAGCGCGGCCAGAACCAGGGCGCTGACCACGCCGCGGCGGACGCGCGAAGAGCCACACGAGCGCCGCTGCGAGGATGGGGATCTGCCAGGTGAACCCCAGCGCCAGGCCGAGCGTGAGCGCCGAACCGGCGATGGCTCCGATGACCGCCGGCCCTGCTCCGTCGAGGAACGACTGAATCGAGGTATTCGCGCGGATGCGGTCGAAGTGCGGTCCGCCCGCAAGGATGAAGACGAAGGAGGGTGAGAACGCCACGAGCACGGCGAGCAGTCCGCCGCCGATGCCCGCCGCCGCGTAGCCGACCGCGCCCACGGTCAGGACCACCGGGCCCGGCGTGATCTGGCCAAGCGCCACGGCATCGAGAAACTGCGTGCCGGTCATCCAGTGGTACGTGCTCACCGCGTCGTGCTGCATGAGCGGGACGATGACGAAGCCACCGCCGTAGGAAAGCGCTCCGACCTTGAACGCGACCCACGCGAGGGCGCCAAGGCCGCCGACCGTCGCCGTGTGAATCAGCGCGGCGGGCAGGAATGAAAGGAGCGAGTTCGGTGCGTCGCGCGCGTGCCGCTCCCAGCGAACCGCGACCTCGACCAGACCGCACGCGAGCAGCACAAGCACCAGGAACGGCCCGATCGTGGCAGCCCCGATCGCGCCGGCCGTGGCGTAGACCAGCCATCGAACTCGCTGGGATCGTCCTTTCCCGGCACGGCTCCAGCTGGCCGGCGTCAGGCGCCACGCGGCGTGCAACGCGACGGCGGGGACCGCACTTCCAGCCCCAAGCGCTGCTCCCAGAATCCAGACGGGCGGATGCCCCGCGAGGAAGACAGCCGACAGGGCGAGGATCAATACCATCCCCGGGACGATGAAACCGACCCCGCCGACGATCGCGCCGGCCGGGCCCCGAAGACGCCAGGCGCAGAAGATCGCCAGCTGTGTTGACGCCGGCCCTGGGAGGAGGCTCGTCGTCGCGACCCCGTCCTCGAACTCCTCGGCGTCAAGCCAGTAGCGCCGCTCGACGCACAGCCGGCGTAGAAGCGCGATGTGCGCCGGGGGCCCTCCAAAGCCGATGCAACCGAGGCGGAGCCACTCGTACGCGATCGTCGCGAGCGACACACGCTCGCGGTATGACGACGACGTGTCCTCGGGCACGCCGCGCAGCTTATGGAATTTCCCGCGGCCCGTTCCTCACAGCGTGCCGGTGCGCGGCAACGGTCGACGGCGTCCCCACGACGGTCGTCGGCTTTTTCCTTGACACCGCAGTCGCGCGACGTCTCTCCGGAAAGCAGTCAGAGGTTCAGACCGGCAGGGTCTCTCGCCCGCAGAGCAGGTGTTATCGTTGAAAGCCCCGCCGGCTTGAGGACCTCAACGATGCTCACGGTGCACGACCGCCTCGCGATGGCCCAGGGACTCTCCGTGCGCGGCTCCGCGATCCGCCGGCACTTCGAATCAACGTCTCCGCCGGCACCGACGCCACCAACCGGCGTTGATCGAAACGAAGTCCCCAAGCCGCGCCCGGGAATGCGCCTCGTCGAGCTCGAGCGGGCGCGCCGCAAGCAGATCGAACACTGATCCACCTCGACACCGCGCGGTTGCTCCTGGTGGCCGCCGCCGCCCTGGTCGCCGGCGCCGTGAACGCGGTCGCGGGGGGAGGGACGCTGTTGTCCTTTCCGGCATTGCTCCTGCTCGGTTTTCCCGCGCTCACCGCGAACGTGACGAACACGCTCGGCCTGCTACCGGGCTATGCGGGCGGGAGCGTTGCGTATCGCGCGGAGCTCAGCGTCCAGCGCGACCGCATTCGCTTTCTTGCTCCGATCAGCATCGTGGGCGCGGTGGTCGGCGCGATCCTGCTGACACGCACGTCGAACCATGTGTTCGCGGTGATCGTCCCGTGGCTGATCCTGGCGGCCTGCGCGCTGCTCTTGCTCCAGCCGGTGGTGACGGCTCGCATGCATACGCACCGCTCCGAGCGCGAACAGCACCGCTCGCCGATTCTCGTGGTCGCGCAGTTTCTCAGCGGTGTGTACGGGGCGTTCTTCGGCGCCGGCGTCAGCGTCATGATGCTCGCGATCCTCGGGCTGTTCATCCGAGACGACCTGCAGCGGATCAACGCGCTCAAAGGCCTGCTGTCCCTGATCATCAACGTGGTCGCGGCGATCTATTTCGCCTTCTTCGGACCGGTGTCGTGGCTCGCCGTCCTCGTGATGGTGCCGATGAGTGCCGTCGGTGGATTCATCGGTGTCGCGCTTGCTCGCAGGCTTCGCCCGGCGGTGCTTCGCGGCGTGGTGGTTGTGTTGGGAGTGGCGTTCGCGCTCCACCAGTTGCTGTAGGGCGAACGTCCCTTCAGCGCACGACGCGATAGGTCACATGCGTGACCCCGGGAGCTTCGATCACGCTGACCTGCGTCAGCTTGACTTCGGCCAGCGCGGGATCCTCGAAAAGTCGCACGCCCGCACCGAGAAACACCGGGACGAGGTGGATCTGAATCTCGTCGATCAAGCCGGCTGCGATGTACTGCTTCGCCACACTCGCGCCTCCGGAAACGGCGACATCCTGTCCGTTCGCGGCGCCCTTTGCCAGGTCGAGCGCAGCTTCCAACCCATCGGTGACAAACGTGAATGATGTGCCGCCCTGCATGTCGAGGCGAGCGCGAGCGTGGTGCGTGAGCACGAAGACCGGGAGGTGAAACGGCGGATTGTCGCCCCACCAGCCGTTCCAGGGGTCCGCGCCCCACGGTCCTGGGCCGCCGCCGAACATGTTCCGGCCCATGATGATCGCGCCGAGGTTGACGTCCTCAGCTTCGACGACCGCTGAGCTGGCGTTGGTGACACCGCCCTCGATGCCGGCCTCCTTGCGCCAAACCGCGAGCTCACGCAGCCACTCGTGCAGGAGCATGCCGTTGACACCGATCGGGTTCTCGCGGCTCTGATCGACGCCGGCGACGAATCCGTCGAGGGACATGGAGGTCGAATATTTGAGTCTCGTCATGCACCCAACTCCTTCTCGCGGACTTTAGGACGGGCGCACGTGGTCGACAACCCTCAGTTCAGGCGGCGGTCGGTCGCCCAACGCGTGAGTTGGTGGCGCGTCGACAACTGGAGCTTGCGCAGCACTGATGAGACGTGACTCTCGACGGTCTTCGCGGATATGAACAGCTCGCGGGCGATCTCCTTGTACGTGAAGCCGCGCGCGATCAGACGGAGCACCTCACGCTCGCGCGGTGTGAGCTGGTCGAGCTCCGGGTCGAAGGTGGGTGTCTGCTGCCCGGCGGCCGGCAACGCCGCGAAGGCGTCGAGCACGAACCCCGCGAGCCGCGATGAGAACACGGCCTCGCCGTTCGCGACGCGGCACACGGCATCCACAAGATCCGCGCCCGAGATGGTCTTGGTGACGTAGCCGCGCGCGCCCGCTCGAATCACTGCGATGACGTCCTCTGGCGCGTCCGAAGCGGACAGCGCGAGAAAACGGACCTGGGGATGGGTCGTCCGGAGTGCCGCGACGACGGCCTGGCCACCGCCGCCCGGGAGATGCACATCGAGGAGCACTACGTCCGGCTCGCTTGCCGCGATGCCGGCTATTGCGGGCTCGACGTCGTCTGCCTCACCGATGACTTCGACGTGGGTGCCGAGCTCCGACCGGACTCCGGAGCGGAAAAGACCGTGGTCGTCGACGATGAAAACGCGCGGCCGAGGGCTGGTTGGGTCGCTCACGCAGGAGCCGGCTGGGCGGCCGCCACTCGAGGCATCGAGAGCCTGATCTCGGTTCCTGCGCCTGGAGCACTGCGCACTTCGACACTCCCACCGCGGCGGTCCATCCGAGCATGGATCGAGTCGGAGAGCCCCTTCCGATCAGCCGGCACCGTCGCCGGATCGAAACCGGTACCGCGGTCTCGGACGTACAGCGACACCGCCTCCGGCTCCACCTCTGCGTAGATCGAGATGACCTGGACCCCGGCCCATTTCGCCGCGTTGACGGTTGCCTCGCGGGCGGCGCCGAGGAGTGCCTGCAGGTCCTCGTCGATCGGGCAGTCCCCGACGGTCACGACCTCGACGGTGACGCCGTGCTGCGCCTCGACGTCGCTCTGGATGCGCCGCACACCGGCGGCGAACGTCGTCTCGTCTGCCTGCGAACCAGGCGGGTGCCCGTCGAACAGCCAGGCGCGCAGCTCGCGCTCCTGCGCGCGGGCAAGCTGGATGACCTGTTGTGGGTCGGTGGCGCGGCGCTGGATCAGGGCAAGCGTCTGGAGCACCGAATCGTGCACGCGCGACGCCATGTCGGCTCGCTCCTCGGCGCGGGCGCGAGCCTGGCGCTCGGCGACCAGTTCGCGGCCGACGCGGAGCCACCATGGGCCGAGCACCACCACCACAGCGCCGATGACGAGCGCCACCCCGGCAAGTGGACGGAGCAACGCCGTGCTCGTGTGCCCGACGAGGAGCGTCACGACACCGGCAATCAAGAGCACTGCCCCGACCAGCGCCCGCAACGCGATTCGAGATCGTGTCGTATCTCCCGTGAAGCCGATCAGCGGGTCAGCGAGACGTCGAAGCGTGGCCTGTTCAGCGGCCGGCGCATTTCGCGCGATCAGCACGACCCCGATGACGCTGAGCACGAACGACCAGGCGAGCGAGCCGATCCATCCTGCCCCGACCAGCGACATGAGCACGAACAGCGCCGTGACCAGCGACGCGAGCCCGGCGGCGAGGGTGATGCCCGTCCGGTCGCTCAGCGCCCTGCTGCCGATGCTCGAGGCTTCCCCCGTCGCGGGAATCAGGAGCCAGGCCGCCAGGTAGCACGCGATGCCGAAGCCGCCGGCAAAGGCCGCGACGACGAACACGGTGCGCACGACGTTGACATCGATGCCCGTCCGTGCGGCGATACCCGCAGCCACGCCGCCGAGAACGCGTTGCTCGGGAACGCGGCGCCAGGAACCTCGGCGCCAGCGCCTGGTCCGGATCTGCTCGGCCATGCAGCCATGATGGGCCTCGCGCACCGGCACCGCCATCGGGGAATACCCTGATGCCGCTTTCGATGTCTCAGGGTCGAATGGGGGATCCTACGGATTGTTTCGCCGATCCGCGGGCTCTACGGTGAGGTCATGAACACACCCCCTCCGCCCCCGACCAGCGACGACCGCTCGCACCGCAGCCTCCACCGCTCCACCGACGATCGCATGATCGCCGGCGTCGCCTCCGGCATCGCCCGCTACTTCGATGTTGATGTCACGATTGTCCGGATCTCGATCGCCGTGCTCTCCGTCTTCGGCGGAGCCGGGATCGCCCTCTACGTCGCCGGCTGGTTGCTGATGCCGGTGGCCGGCTCCGATCAGTCGATCGCGACCAGGCTCACCCGCAAGGGCCGGGCCTGCACGCAGTCATGAGCGAGCCGCTCCCTCCGCCCGTTTCCACCGCGGAACTGAGCTATCCGCTCCGCATCGAAGGGCGGCTCGACGAGCCGCTCTCGCGATGGTTGTGGCTCGTCAAGTGGGTGCTCCTGATCCCGCACTACATCGCGCTGTGGTTTCTCGGCGTGGCGATGTTCGCCCTCACGGTGGTCGCCTTCTTCGCGATCCTCATCACCGGGCGATACCCGCGTGCGATCTTCGATTTCAACGTCGGCGTCTTGCGCTGGGGCTGGCGCGTCGGCTTCTACGGCTACAGCGCGCTTGGCACTGACAAGTACCCGCCATTCACGCTCGCTGCCGACGCGGACTACCCAGCAACGCTGGATGTCCCGTATCCCGAGCACCTGTCGCGCGGCCTCGTGCTCATCAAGTGGTGGCTGCTCGCGATACCGCAGTACATCATCGTCGCCGCGCTCGTTGGAGGCCTCGGCATCGTGGTGCATCTCTGGGGGCTCATCGCCGTACTCGTCCTGTTCGCCGCCATCGCGTTGCTTGCGGCACACCCGTACCCGCGAAGCATCTTCGCCGTCGTGATGGGGCTCAATCGGTGGGCGTTCCGCGTGCTCGTCTATGCATTGCTGATGCGCGACGAATACCCGCCGTTCCGGTTCGATCCGGGTGGCTTCGAAGCGCCGCCGGAGCCGAGCGCACCGCCCGCGCCCATGGCCGGATGGATGCCTGTCCCACCGCCGGTCTGAATCGTCGGACGGGGCAGGTGCGCCTACCCCGTCCGCGCGACGAGGAACTCCTCCCAGGTCTTGATGCCGACGGGGATCGCCGGCACGACCGGTGCCACGAGGTTGCCGCCGGCACGGACCACGCGAGCCGACTTGCCCGGAATCCACAGTGGCAGGAGCAGCCGGCGGCGATGGACGGCTCGAAGATAGGTTCGGACGAGGTCTGACATGCGGTAGACGCGCGGGCCGCCGAGGTCGGGCACGAGTCCGGCGGGTTCGCCGAGCGCGAGCGCCACGAGTTTTGCTGCCACCTCGTCGGCATCGACCGGCTGAAACCGAAATCTTCGCCGCCACCGGTGCCAGCGGCAGCTTTGCCACCGCCTTCCCGACGATGAGAAAGAGGTCGTAGAACTGCGTGGCGCGCAGTGTCGTCCAGGGAAGGCCCGACGCTGCGACGATCTCCTCGGCTTCGCGCTTCGCGCGGAAGTACGCAAAGGTGAGACGGCCGACGCCGACGACCGGGATGCGATCGGTGCCCACAACCGAGATGAAGACCAGATGCGGGTTGCCGGCTTTGCGCGCCGCGTCGACGAGGGTCTGCGTCATCGCCGCGTCACCTTTGAAGTTGCCGGCGCAGTGGACGATCGCGTCGACACCCTGGACGGCCTCATCGACGCCGGCGCCAGTGAGCAGGTCGCCGGCGATGAACGTGAAGATCCGGCTCGGGGTCGCGGCTCTGTCGCGTGAGCACGCGCACATCGAGCCGGCCGCACGCAGATGCTTGACGACGAGGCGGCCGAGCGTGCCGGTGCCTCCGGTCACAAGGATGGAAGATGTCATGACGTGTCTCCACAGTTCGTCGTTTGGCGTCGCCCACGTCGGTTTGACGACCGCGTGTCACATCGGGCGGGTTCCGCGTGTCAATGCTCTGACACCCCCGGATGAGGAAATGTGACTGATGGACACGGACGACCTTCTGGCGACGCAGTTCGAAGTTGAACGGCCGCATCTGCGCGCCGTGGCCTTCCGAATGCTCGGATCGCTGAGCGAGGCGGACGACGCGGTGCAGGAGTCGTGGCTCCGCCTCAGCCGCTCCGGTGCCGCGGGCATCGAAAACCTCGGCGGTTGGCTGACCACGGTCGTCGCGCGCATCTGCCTCAACATGCTGCGGTCGAAACAGTCGCGCCGTGAGGAGCCGCTGCCGCTGCACGTGGTCACGTCCACGGACACTGAAGGCAGCGATCCCGAGCACGAAGCCATCCTCGCCAACTCAGTGGGGCTTGCACTGCTCGTCGTCCTCGAAACACTGACGCCCGCCGAACGGCTCGCGTTCGTGTTGCATGACACATTCGGCATGCCCTTCGACGAGATTGGAACGCTGATCGACCGCACGCCTGCTGCTGCACGGCAGCTCGCAAGCCGAGCGCGACGCCGTGTACGCGGATCGGCGACGGCGCCTGCACCCGACCTCATGCGGCAACGAGAGGTGGTGACTGCGTTTCTCGCAGCCTCTCGGAATGGCAACTTCGAAGCCCTGGTTGCGGTTCTCGACCCGGACATCGTGTTCCGCGTCGATGGCACTGCTGCCCGTGGAGGACCCGCACGCGAGCTGCGTGGCGCTGAACAGGTTGCGCGCGGCGCAATCGCCTGGTCAGGCGGCGCGCGCTTTACTCAACTGGCGCTCATAGACGGTGCAGTCGGAGTTGTCCTTGCACCACGCGGCCGGCTGTTCGGCGTTGGCGTGTTCAAGATCCGCGACGGACGTATTGTCGAGGCGGACCTCATCGCCGACCCCGATCGTCTCAGCCAGCTCGAGATCGCCGTGCTTCCTGAGGCGGGTTCGCTCTCGCAGTAGCGTTATTCGGGTCTCTTGGTGGTGATCACCCGAGCGCGCCCCGACGCCTTGGCTTCCTTCGCCGCGCCGCGCGCCAGAGCTTCAGCTTCTGCCTGCTCGGCAGGTCCCCGAGCAGCGGCAACGCCCGCGCAGAACGTCACCGCGACGTCGCCAAAGCGCAGCTCATGTCGAGCGCGCCGGATAAGCTCTTCGAGCTGGGCGGCGACACCTGTCACATCACTACCTGGAACGACAACGAGAAATTCGTCGCCTCCCCACCGCGCGATGATGGAGCCTTCCGGGAGCGTTTGCAACAGCCGCGCGACGCCGGCGAGGGCTTGGTCTCCGGCTTCCCAGTTCTGGTCGTCATCGCCATTGAGCTCGTGCAGATTGTCAACGTCTACGAAGGCGACAACTCGCGCCCCTGAAAGCTCCGGCAGCACCTCTCCAACTCCGCGGCGATTGCGAAGGCCGGTCAAATCGTCATACATGCCAAGGGTCGCGCGATATTCGGCCGCCGCGAGCCGTTCGCGGAGATCTTCAGCTTGTCCGGCGAGCCGCCCGTCGCGCTGCTCGAGCTGACTCCAACCGCTGATGGAGCTCGTGCATCGAGTCGATACGGTCGCCCCACTGCACTTCCCAGAGGAGGTCACTTGCCTCTGGTTTCCGGTTTGGCCCTCGCCGGAACGTGGTGCGCAGTCGAAGCCGGATCGTGCGATCGCCAATAGGCATGGGCGGGCCGGCGACGTCGAACCGGATCTTCCGCGCGAGCTGCGAGAGGTTCATGCTGACCTCCTCTCCTTCCACGAGGACGGCGAACTCGTCTCCTCCGATGCGAGCGATGCAGACCGGCGGTCGATCCTCGAACACGGCTCGGAGACGGACGGCAATGGTGCGAAGCAGTTCATCGCCGGCATCGAATCCGTACTCATGGTTGATCGCGCGGAAGCCCTCGATGTCGATGAGGACGATCCCGTAGAAGCCGCCGCCCAGTTTTGCGCGGCATCGAGCATCGGCCTCCGTCTCGAGTTCCATGAACTTGCCGATCGAGGCTAACCCGGTCTGTCGGTCGGTGTCGCGCGGGGAAACATCTTCTTGCATCGTCGTGCTGCGTTACCTCGAAATCAGCGGGCGCTCGAACTGCCTGCTACAGAGTTCATCCAGCCCTACTGACACGAAGGTGGCGATCAAGCCACCAACCCGCAACGGGGTGGTGCCGCCGGGGCTTGTCACAGGTCAGTGGTGATGCGTGGCGCACGACGCGAATGCGCGCATGCTGCCGGAACAGTTGCAGCCGGGAGGGACCGGCAGTCCTGGGTTACCGGAAACGGCCCCACGACACGCTTTTGTTCCCGTGTCGCTCGCGATGACACCAGGGGACGAATGTCCGTAGCGGCATGTCACTCGTCGAACTCTCGGCGAGCACAAAGGGACATGACCATGCTGACAGGGCACTTTCGCAAGCGCGGCGCAACGAAGAACGGCGATGCGGATGTCCGCGTCTTCGAACGCAAGCCGGGTCTCGTACCGGGCACGATCGTGGAGAACGTCGTTGTCGGGGGCCAGACGCGCGGGTTCGTGATGGTTCGATCCCCGCATTACGTGGTGTGGGCCGAGGCCGCGCAAGAGGTGCACGTGCAGGGGAAGGGCCTGACGTCGAAATGCATTGCTGGGATGTGGGAAGGCCCACGGGATGCCGCGGTGAGCGACGACGAGCAGTGGTGCGTCGTCATCGGTCTTGGATTTCTCGCGTTTCAATTGCGACCGGGCACCGACGTGCGCTCGCATTGGCGGCATCCTGTGCATGAACGCTGGCAGCTGCATCAGCCGATGAGCGGCGACCTGGCAGACGCCGTCCTGTTCACCGACGTGCGCGCGCTTGATGGACACCGCTTCGCACTGTCGACACGATGGGGACTCGGCAACGGATGGACCATTCGTGAATGGATCTACGACGCCGACACCAACACCATCGGTGAGTGGCGCGACATCATCGACGAGGCGAAGCGGAGCAAGGCCGTACGCCCCGAGAAGTCTGCTGCGTACGCCGGTGAGCGTCAGCTTGCGGCGTCACTCCGTGGCGACGGCGCTGAGACCACCGCAGAGGCCGGGACGACCTTTGTGCCAGGGGAGGACGGCGCAGAGATGGTGCTCTCCAAAGGAAAACCGGTGGGGCGCGTTCTCGTCCGCTCTGCGCGCTTCTATGCCTGGGAAGAGTACGGCAGCATGGTGTGCGTGGAAGGAGATGGACTCCCGTGGCTGGTCCTCGACGACATGTACGGAGGCGCGAGCGCCGCTGCAATCAGCCCGGACGAGGAATGGTGCGTTGTTGTTGGCTGCGGCTTCCGTGTTCGCCAATTGCGTCTTGCCGGCGAGTTCCGCAGTCACGGAGCCGATCCCGCCAACATCCTCTGGCTCAACAAGGTTGAGGCAGTCGGCGGGCACAAGTTTCGGCTTTACGGAGCCGCACCGGAGTCTGGGGTGTGCGAGTACTTGTACGACGCCGACAGCGACGTGATGTCGCCGGCCTGATGAGCCGAAATTGGAGCCGACGGGGAGATTCGAACTCCCGGCCAGTGGTTTACGAAACCGCTGCTCTACCACTGAGCTACGTCGGCGTGGGACTGAAGCCTATCAAGGGGCCGCGGGACCACCGAGCGGGCCGTTCCAGGAAACGCCCGATCGCTGCGACCTCACGGCCAATCGCCGGATCGGCACTGCGGGCGATCCGATCGAACGGCATGACCTTGACCTCGATCTCATGTGCAGTCTGCTCCATCCGCCATCCGCCGAGGATCCAGCCGTCCACGCAGACCACCGGGCGGATCCAGCCACCGCCACCATCGTGGATCCAGTTCTCGGCGTCCTTACCGCCGTGATGCTCGCGACGGCGGTAGCCGAGCAGGAATGTGTCGAAGTGCCCGAGGAGGCGGACCTCGGGGCTCCTGAGATCGGGCTCCACACGCACCGGTCCGAGCGTCCAGAGATCGCGTACCGGGCCCGGGAACTCCACCAGCTCTGAGCCGACCGCAGTCATTGCGGTGCGGATCAAACCCACCTTCAGGTGCGACCACGCGGCGAAGTCGGCCTGGCTCGCGGGGCCGTACGCGGCGAAGTAGCGGCGGGCCAGCTCCGCAAGGGCGGCCTCGCCACGCGGACCTTTCGACTTCGGCACCCAGTCGTCCAGCAGCACGAAGCTCTCGTCGCGACCGATGCGCGGACCCGAGCAGACGACGCCGAGCGCGGCTGCATGGAAGATCAGATGCATCATCGTCTGGCCGATCGGTTCTGTGAGCACTCCGGCGCTGACAAGTCGTTTGCGAATCTCACGACGCGCCATCGGGCCGCCGGCGAGTGCCTTGCGGATCACCGCGACGCCACGCTCGCACGTGGCCTCATCGAGACCGAGATTCCGCATGCGCGCCGCACCAAGCTGGTTGATGACTGGACCGAAAATGCTGACGAGCCAGCGCACGTCGTCGGCCGCGCAGAGATGCCACGTGCCGCGCATCAACCAGGTGCGCACAACCGAGCGCTCTTCTGCGAACGCGTGATCGACGGCGGCGGCGGTGAGGCCGGCGCTGCGCACACGAATCTGATGGCGCGCGGCGTCGAATGCCTGCGCCTGAATGACGCATACCGCACGAGTCACGGCAGCGACGTCCGCATCGAGTCGCGACGAGTCGGTGAGATGCTGCGAGCGCAAGCGTGCAAGCCGCAGCGGCAGGAGCGTCTTGTCCGGCATCGCCGCGATCTTAGTGATCAGCGCGGGCCGTCTATCGCGAGCGATCCGCTATCGTCGCCCGTCGATGGCAACAGCACCGGACCGGCCGCAGATCGTGATCATCCTCGGCACCACCCGCGACAACCGCTTTGGCGAGACCGTCGCCCGGTGGTTCCTCGACACGCACCGAGGAGCGTGCCGACCTCACCTTCCAGTTCGTCGATCTTCGCGATTGGCTGTTCCCTTACTACGACCATTCGCTCCCCCCGCTGAGAATCGAGTACGGCGAAATGGCGCAGCGCTGGGCGGACAATCATCGGTCCCGCGGACGGCTTCGTTGTCATCACGCCGGAGTACAACCACGGCTATCCCGCCGTGCTGAAAAGCGCGCTCGACGCCGTGTATCGCGAGTGGATTCGCAAGCCCATTGCTTTTGTGAGCTATGGCGGATGGGCTGCCGGCACCCGGTCCGTGGAGCAGTTGCGCACGGTCGCGATCGAGCTGCAGATGGCGCCGATCAGGCCATCGGTGGCGTTGCAGCTCGCACCGCGCCTCTTCGACGCCGAGGGCAACCTCAAGGACCCCGACCTGCTCAACACCAACGTGACGGCGATGCTCGACGACCTCGCTTGGTGGGCGCACGCGCTGCGCGATGCGCGAGCGGCGAACCCGGCCTAACTCAGAAGAAGTCGGGCATCCACGGAAGGCCTCCGGCGATGAGGCCGTCCATCGCGTGAATCGCCGACGGTTCGCCTTCCATCAGACCGAGGCGCACCGCATCCTGCGCACGGAGCGCACTCGAGTACCACGCCGAGAGCGCGCCGATGCCGCAGCGAATCCTGCCGCTCCCTCCGGCGGTGACCCGGCCGGCTCCGCCTTCGACCTCGAGTACGAAGCGCTCGACGCCGGTGACCGGGTCGGTGACCTCGAGCTCCGCGCGACCGGCGGCCCTCGCGGGCCAACCACGTGCGCGCATCGCCGCATCGGCATCGACGATGCGCTGCATCCAGCAGAGGAACCCCTGCGTCTCGAGAGGCCGATGTGGCTCGGGGAGCAGCCAGAGGAGCGGCGAGGCGTCGGGCATCGCTGAGTGCCCGAAGTACACGTCGCGGCTCATCAACTCGTGCGCGCCGAGGAAGCCCAGCAGACCGCGAAGCGCATCCTGCGTGGTGAAGATGAACTCCTGGACCCGAATCGAATCCAGTCCGCCTCACGCGCGGAGCTGTAGCGCAGGTACCCGGTGAGGCGATCCCCTTCGTACCACCCATATTCGTAGCGCGACGTTTCGGGGTCGCCGGCATCCCACTCGACTGAGAGGAACCAATCGGCACGGTCGAGGGGACCGTCCCACTGCGACAAGGTGAGCGCGCCGCATCGCCTCGACTGCAGCGCGGTCGGGCCTGCTCCGGACGGTGCCCTCGCCGGAAAGCCCGGACAGCGCCGAGGTTTGCACGATCTGCCGGGTCGTCAGGGAGCAGACCTCCCAACCCCAGCGCCGGTAGAGGCGGACCGTCGCAGCATGGAGTGGCGCAAGGGCGGCGCCGTTCTCGCGAGCCAGACGAATGCCGTCGCGCATGAGCGCGCCGGCCACACCACGGCGGCGCCACGCCGGGTGCACGGCGACGGCGGTGACGCCGTGTGCAGGCACCGACTTCCCCCCGAAGAACTGACCGCCCGGTAACAGCATGTACCCGCCGACGATCTCGCCTTCCATATGCGCGAGCCGGAGTGGAGCGTGCGGTGCGGCGGCGAGGAGCCAGCCCATATTGGTCGCAACGACGCCGGCGAACGACTGGGCGTCCACCTCCGCAAAGCGTCGGACCTCCTGCTCGCCTTGCGCGTCGCGGATCTCGACAGGCGGCTGACCTCGTTCCATGAGCGCCCGAGTGTACTCGCGCTCGCCGCGCCGCCAACCCGGCGTGCCGGGCCGTCGTCCGCGGGCGGTTTGGGCGAGGCCCGTTCTCGGGATACCCTTTATCCATGGAAACCGCGCCGGTCGAGCCACGCGCCGACCACCTCGACGCCTACGACCACACCACGGTCGAAGCACGCTGGCGGCGGATCTGGGAAGAGCGCGGCGACTATCGGACCGAGCTCGACGAGCCGGATCGCCCCTTCTACAACCTGATGATGTTCCCGTACCCCTCGGCCGAGGGGTTGCACGTCGGGCACATCATCCCGTTCGCCGGTGGCGACATTTTCGGCCGGTGGCGGCGCCTCATGGGCGACACCGTCTTCGAGCCGATGGGCTTCGACGCGTTCGGCATCCACTCCGAGAACTACGCGATGAAGATCGGCGAGCATCCCGCCGTGGTGATGCGCCGCGCGGTCGCCAACTTCCGCGAGAACCAGCTCAAGCGGATCGGGTCGATGTTCGACTGGAGCCACCAGGTCAACACAGCCGACCCGTCGTACTACCACTGGACGCAGTGGATCTTCGTCCGCCTCTTCAACGCCGGGCTCATCGAGTGGCGCGAGGGTGCGGTCAACTGGTGTCCTTCGTGCCTCACCGTGCTCGCCGACGAACAGGTGGAGCAGGGGCGCTGCGAGCGCTGCCACACCGTCGTGCAGACGCGCTACCTCCGTCAGTGGTGGATCAAGATCACCCGCTACGCGCAGCAACTCCTCGATGCGCTCGACACGCTCGACTGGTCGGAGTCGACGAAGACGATGCAGCGCAACTGGATCGGGCGCAGTGACGGCGCCACGATCCTGTTCGACCTCGAGGGATGCCGGCGCAAGGACGTGACGGTGTACACGACGCGTCCGGACACGCTCTTCGGCGCGACGTTCCTCGTGATCGGCGCCGACCATCCCGAGCTGGAAGACTTCGTTCCCCCGGCACGCATGGGCGAGGTGAACGCCTGGCGCAACAAATTCCCGCCGGCGACGACCGAACCCGACTTCTCCATCGGCATGGACCTCGGGTCGTACGCGATCCATCCGTTGACCGGTGCGCACATCCCCGTGTGGGCGGCGCCGTACGTTCTCGGTGGCTACGGCACCGGCGCGATCATGGCGGTCCCCGGGCACGATGCACGCGACTGGGCGTTCGCGCGTGCGCACGATTTGCCGATCGTCGAGGTCATCAGCGGCGGCAACGTCGCCGATGCTCCGTACAGCGGCGGCGGAACGCTCGTCAACAGCGGCGAATTCACCGGTGAGACCGTCGAGGACGGCAAGCGGCACATCGTCGAGCGCCTCAGCGAAGCGCGTCGCGGGGAGCCGAGCGTGCAGTACAAGCTTCGTGACTGGCTCATCTCGCGGCAGCGGTACTGGGGTCCGCCCATTCCGATCATCCACTGCCCGACAGGACGGTCCCGTCGCGGTGCCCGAGGAGGATCTTCCCGTGCTGCTCCCGGAAGTCGAGGATTTCCGGCCGCGCGGCACTGGCCTCTCACCGCTCGCGACGGTGGAGGACTGGGTGAACGTCACCTGCCCGAAGTGCGGCGGCCCGGCGCGTCGCGAGACCGACGTGAGCGACACCTTCCTCGAACTCAGCGTGGTATCACCTTCGCTACCCGTCGACCGATTTCGACGACGTTCCCTTCGACAAGGATCGGACGGACACGTGGTTGCCGGTGAACATGTACATCGGCGGCAACGAGCACGCCGTGCGCCACCTCCTCTACGCGCGTTTCGTCATGCGCGCCCTCTACGACATGGGAATCGTGCCCGCGCCCGAGCCGTACACGCGGTTTCGCGCGCACGGGATGCTGATTCTCGACGGGGCGAAGATGTCGAAGAGCCGGGGCAACGTGAGAAACCCTGACGAGTACATCGACACGTACGGCGCGGACTCGCTCCGTCTTTTCATGATGTACCTCGGCCCGTACACGCTCGGCGGAGACTTCCGCGAAAAGGGCATCGCGGGGATGCCGCGGTTCCTCAACCGAGTGTGGCGAGCAACGCAGCGAGCCACCGTCGATGACGTCCATGACGAAGCCAAAGAGCGCCGGCGCCACCGGCTCATCAAGACCGTCGAGGACGACATCGCGGAGTTGCGTTACAACACGGCGATCTCCCAGCTCATGGAGTTCGCGCGCGATCTCGATCACGAGTCCGCGACAGGAATGGGCCGGCGCGTCGACGCCGACACGCTCCTCAAACTGCTTTCGCCGTTCGCGCCCTTCGTGACCGAGGAGTTGTGGGAGCGCACCGGTCACGACGAACTCGGTGCACGCGCGCGGAACGTGGCCCTCCTACGACGCTGAGCTTGCAGTCCCGCTCCGGGCGAGTATCGCGATCACCGTCAACGGCAAGCGTCGTGGCGAGTTCGAAGTCGACGCGGGTACCTCTGAAGCCAAGCTGACCGAGCTCGCGCTCGTCAATCCGCGCGTCATCGAGTTGCTCGACGGACGTGCGCCGGCAAAGGTGATCGCGGTCGTCGACCGCATCGTCAACATCGTCACCGCCTGACGTCGAGGCGCATCGGCGCGTGGTCGATGCCGTCCTCGATCCAGTGCTCGCCGCAGACCTCGAAGCCGAATCGCGCGTACCAGTCGACGAGATACGCCTGCGCGCTGAGCACGATGGGCGGATCGACGAGCTCGATCGCGCGTCGCAACAGCGCGCCCGAATAACCGCGACCGCGAGCGCCGGCGAGCGTCGCGACGCGTCCGATCCGATGCCCTGAGTCCGGCTCGCTGAGCAGCCGGAGGGTGCTCACCACCGCACCGTCCGCATCCTCGATCCACAGCTGCACCGTCTCGGGCTCTGCATCTCGCGCGTCGATGTCTCGATACGGGCAGTTCTGTTCCACGACGAAGACGTCCTGCCGGACCGCGAGGATCCCGAGGAGCGTCTTCGGACTCAGCTCATTCAAGTGTGCGGCGTGCACCTCAGGTGCGGTCGGCGACTCCATTACGCGGCTTGAGGTTCGACCACCGCGGTGCAGGCAGAGCAACGATGTGCCGCCTTCGGGATGATGCTGAGGCACTCCGGACAGGCGCGCGTGTTCAACTCGGCCGGCGTTGCAGAGCGCGTGCGCGCCTGGAGGCGGTTGTACGGCATGACAAAGAAGAAGTACACACCCGCGGCGATGAGGATGAATGCGACCACGGCAGTGAGGAACGTGCCGTACTTGATGTTGCTGCCGTTGATGGTCAGCACGAGCGTGTCGAAGTTGGGCTTGCCGAACGGGATCGAGATGATCGGATTGATCACGTCGACGACGAGTGCCGTGACCACAGCCCCGAACGCGCCGCCGATGATGAATGCGACCGCCAGCTGTACGACGTTGCCCTGATTCAGAAAGTCACGAAAGCCTTTCAACGACGTCCTCCTTGTCCCACTCGCCGGTCACCCGTCCGCAGTGCCGGCCCCCGAAGGGCTGAGCATCGTGACACACACTCCGGTCCAGCAGCGGGTGCCGGAGACCGCGTATGAAGCCCGATCCGGAGGCAGCGGATCGCCGGGCTCGTACACGTACCACGCAGCCGCCGTCGCCGGCCGGCGACTGCGGAACGGTGTGCAGCACGGCGTTCGGCCGGATACACCGCTGTCCCCCAGAACCACGGCACGCTGCTCGCCAGAGAGCGTGCGCGCGCAGCGACATCGCGGTCCGCGTAGTAGAGGACGAGCAGATACTCGCTCGGATACGCCGTCACGATTCGGCCCGCCGTGGATGTCCGCGCGATTGCGTCAAGGGCGAGCGGTGTTTCCGGGTTCGTGATTGCGAGGACAGTCGCCGCGGCAACAGCGGTGGTCAGCGCCGCAGCGCCGAACGCGACGCGGCGCCAGGGCAGCACTGCAAGCCCCGCACCCAGCAGCGGATAGAGCGGAGCCCAGGCTGAGCTCAGGTATTTGCCGTCCTCGAGCGGGTGATAGAAGCTCGCGAGCAGCATCACGCCAACGCCGATCGCGACCGCAAGCGCGAGAAAGCGAGCAGCCTCAGCACCCGCGACGCTGAGCCGGCGCCGATACGCAAAGAGCGCGACGAGCACAAGACATCCAGCAGCGTCACCGGCGAGCTCGAGCGCGCGCAGCGCGCCGAACCCCGTCACCCACGTGTTGAGTGGCGGTCCGGTGAAGAACTGCTCCAGGCCACCAAAGGCGCTGGTGATGCTCAGCCTCGGCACCCAGAACGCGCCCGCACTGTGACTGAGTTGCGCGCGCGCGGCAATGACCCATGGGACAAGGCTCGCGAGTGTTGCCGCGCCGAGGGCCGCGACGAGCACCACTGTGCGGAGCTTTCGCCGGTGGATCACCGCCACCGTCACCACCTGGGCGAAGACCGCGAACAGCGCGAAATACACCGTGTACACGGCGAGAATCGCCAGCGCTGCATACAGCGCCCAGCGGAGTCCCGGATGGCCGCTCGAGCGCGCGCAGCAAGCACAGTGTCGACGGCAAGCACGAGTGTCGTGGCGAGCACGTACATCCGGGCGTCGAGCGAGCTCACCATCAATGCGGGTGCAACCGCGCCGATCACTGCCGCCCAGATCCCGCCCGCGTCTCCGGCCACGCGCCGTCCCAATGCCGCGACGATCGGAATGGCGGCACTCCCGACAAGAACGGGGAAAAGACGCAGCATCGCCGGACTGGTCGACACAACCGCAAACAACCGCTCGACGAGATAGAAGAGTGGCGGCGCGCTGTCGTTGCGGACGACGTCGATCATCGAACCGAGCGGGCGTTGCACCGCGAGCGCGGTGAACGCCTCATCCCGCCAGAGCGGCTGATATCCCAGCAGCGCAAGGCGCGCAATCAGACCCACCCCGGTGATCAGCCAGATCTTCCCCGCATACCCGCGCAGCATCGTTCCCACCATAGAGCCGACTCCACGGACGGCTGCGTCGCTTGCCGGGTCAGGGCAGCGACGGCACCTCGGGTTGCGGCACCACTTCGAAGACGACGGGATTGCCCTGCGGATCCGTCGCCCCGACCTGAGCCTCATCTGCGATGCCCGACCCGACGGCAGCGGCGATGTCGGCTCGCGACGGCGCCACGATCAGCGTGTACACAGCCGCATTCGCGATCCTCGTCATCGGCGCGACGATCGTCGGGAGCCTGCCGGCATCGAGGAACTGGACATCCATGGCGTCATAGCTGTCGAGGATCACGAGCGTCGACGGGCCCCCATCAGTCGGGTTGTTCACCGCCGCGTTCGCGAGCGCGACGTCGGCGAACGTGAACGCGGCGTAGCGATCGGCGACGGGACGCTCGAGGTAGGTCACCGCCGAAGCGATGCCCAGGGCGGTCACCGCGATTGCGCAGACCGCCCACGCGTTTCTCGTCATCGAGCGCTCGGGCCATGAGATGCGCGGCGCCAGGCGCCGGAGCAGCGTGACGCCTTCGAGACAACCGAGGCCGATGCAGGCGGCCACGTACGGCTCGAGGCCGAGCGACCGAAGGAAGTGGGGCGCGCCGCCCTCGTTGGCGAGGAGCGGAGGGAGCAGGAACACGGGCAACCCCAGCAGGACCAGGGCGTATCCGTGGTCGTCGCGCCGGCGCCAGCAGTGCCAGATGCCGAGGAGGAACGGCACCACCAGCACAGGTCCGAGCAGCGGGAGCGCCGACACGTCGTGGCGCGCGTTGGGATCCCCGGTGAAGAGGAACATGCCGAGTGTCTTGAGGATGTGGACCGGGTAGCTGTCCGTGGACATCGACCCGCTGTTGAAGACCGACACGAACGCGGCGCGGCCGAAGTACGACGAGAAGTCGGTGATGGCCGTGTACACCATCGGTGCGACGACCACCACAAACGCGACGCCGGCCCAGAGGAACGTCGCTTTGAGCGCTCGAAAGCGGTCGCGGTCGCGCGCCCGGATCCAGATCAGCCACAGGATCGCCAGCAGCGGCAACAGCTTCAGCGGTTGATACACCCAGAATCCCAGCGCCACGGCGACTCCGGCGATGGCGCCAGTCGCCCTCGTGGGTCGGTCGCCCCAGCGCAGCAACGCCGCAAGAGCAGCGGCGCCGACCAGCACGGTGAGGATGTTCCTGAACCCGTCACGCGAGACGGCGATCATCCAGAGCGAGCCGGCGGTCCACGCCATCGCCATGAGCGCCGGCCCGCGGCCGAAACGCCGGACCGCGACGTACGTGGCGATGACCCCCGCGACGCCGATTGCGGCCGCAGTGCCCCGGAGCGTGAGCACCGACGAGCCAAAGACCTTGAAGACCGCGGCGACGATGTACGCGTAAAGCGCTTCTCGTCCGCCGTCGCTGTTGAAGAACACCGGGTGGTAGCCCGGGATCGACAGCAGGTTCTGTGCGCTGATCCCCTCCGCGGCCTCGTCGGGGTAAAGCCCGCCAGGCTGATTGTCGAGCGCCCAGAAGCGCACGACGATCGCGGCGATGATGATCAGGACGGCGGCCGCAGCCTCTACTGCGGTCGCCGTCCCGAGGCGTCGAACGACGCCGGTTATGCGGGTGATCCGGCCCCCGTCAATTCGAGGCTGGATCGGTGCAGCAGCGTCCTGGTCGCGGCGATGCGGCACGCCAACATCTCCAGAACGTCATCGAGCTGGTCCCGCAGCACGGTTTCCAGCTCGATAGGGTGGTTGTCTATCTCCCGCAGCAGCGCCGACAGCCGGAGCGCCTTCTGGTCGATCTTCGCAACGACCTCCTGCGGGCCTGCCGTTGCGGTCAGGTGATTCAGCTCCATCCAGATCCTCCGTCTGCGGGTTGGGGATACCACCAAGAGTAGGCACCTGAACGGGGGTTGTCCAGCGATCGTTGTGTCGCAAATCGCCGCTCTCGGAAACCCGAGATCGCGGCCGAAGCTCCGCTCCTCGGGCGCTGTCCGCTGGGGCCGACGACGCAAGCACTAAACTGGGCGACGGCCGGTTCGACCGACCGGGCGCGGATGGCGGAATCGGTAGACGCGCGGGACTTAGGATCCCGTGGGGTGACCCGTCCGAGTTCGAGTCTCGGTCCGCGCACGGCGCCACCCCAGAAACATGAGTACCCAGATGACCGACACCCCAGGCAAGACCCCAACCATGACCGTCACTCTCGAACGCAAGGCTGCCTCCCAGGTCGCCCTGCAGGTGGAGGCCACCGCGGACGAGGTCGAGGCCGCCGTCCAGGCTTCGTTGCGGCGTCTTGCCGGCCGGGTCAGGATCGCCGGCTTCCGCCCCGGCAAGGCACCCACCGCGATGGTGGAGCGCGCGATCGGGTGGGAGACCATCCGGCACGAGACGATCGATCACCTCGTTCCCGATCTCTACCGTCGCGCCGTCGATGAGACCGGCGTGGAGCCGGTGGGCGATCCGGAGCTGGACCTCGGCGAGCTCGAGCGTGATCAGCCGCTGAAGTTCACCGCGACGGTGACCATCAAGCCCGAGGTCGACCTGCGCGACTACCTGACGCTCCGGGTCCCGATGGAGACCACCGAGATCACCGACGCGACCATCGACGAGGCGATCCTCGAGGCCCGCCGGCGCCACTCAGAGGTTGCCGATGTCGATCGGGCGGCCCAGGCAGGCGACGTCATCCGCTGCACGCTCGTGATGCGTCGCGGCGAGGAGATCCTCACGGGCGGTGACGGCGAGGAGCGCGAGCTGGAGCTCGATCGCGAGTTGGTGATCCCGGCGATCGTGGACGGCGTCATCGGGCTCACGGCGGGGGAGTCGCGATCGTTCGAGACCACGCTCCCGCAGGACTACCGTCAGGAGGAGCTCCGCGGAGCCACGGTCACGATCGACGTCACGGTGCACGCCGTTCGCGAGCGGACGCTGCCGCCCGAGGACGATGCGCTCGCCGTGCTCGACGGGCATGGGCCTACGTTGGAGGACCTCCGCGAGCACTACCGCACGGCACTTGCCGTCGAGGCTGCCGAGGCGGATCGCGAGCGCCACGAGGGCGCCGCGCTCGAGGCGCTTCGCGACTACGTTCGGGTCGACGTCCCGGAGGCGATGATCGAACGTGAGATCGATCGCCAGCTCGCGGACCTCGAGTACCGGCTGACGTCGCTCGGGCTGCCGCTCGATCGCTACATCGAGATGAGCGGTCAGACCATGGCGGCGCTCCGCATCGAGCGGCGCGAGGCGGCGGCCAGCCGGGTCCGCCTCGAACTGGCGCTCGATGCGCTGGCAGTCGCCGAGGGGATCGAGGTCGACGAGACCCAGGTCGAACGCGAGGCGCGGGCTGTCGCGGAAGGCCGGAAGGTCGACGCCGATCAGCGCAGACGGCTCGAGGATCTCGCGCGACGGGATCTGCGCCGCCGCGCCGCGGGGCAGCGGCTGCTCGAGATCGTCACCCCGGAGACCTCGGACTTCGTCTCGACCTGACGCGTGATCTCCGGGATGCGTGGGTAAGCTGTCCCGCGCATGAGCCAGCCGGTGATCAGCGTTCACGACCTCGTCAAGACGTACGGGAAAGTCGAAGCGGTCCGCGGCATCGACCTCGAGGTCGGCGCCGGCGAGATCTTCGGGTTCCTCGGGCCCAACGGTGCCGGGAAGTCGACCACCATCAGCATCCTCTGCACGCTCATCCGGCCGACCTCCGGCGTGGCCGAGGTGGCCGGGTTCGACGTCAGCCAGGACCCGAGTGCGGTCCGCGCACGGATCGGGCTCGTCTTTCAGGATCCGTCCCTGGACGGCCAGCTCACCGGTCGCGAGAACCTCGAATTTCACGCCTACCTCTACGGGCTGCCCGCGGCGACGCGGAAGCAGCGCATCGACGACGCGCTCGAGATCGTCGATCTCAAGGACCGCGCGGGTTCGACAGTCCTCACCTACTCAGGTGGCATGCGCCGCCGGCTCGAGATCGCGCGCGGCATCCTGCACTACCCGCAGATCCTCTTCCTCGATGAACCGACTCTCGGGCTCGATCCGCAGACGCGCAACAACATCTGGGAATACCTGCATACGGTGCGCACACGCGAGCACATCACCATCTTCATGACGACGCACTACATGGACGAGGCCGAGTTCTGCGATCGCATCGCCATCATCGACCAGGGGAAGATCGTCGCGCTCGGGACGCCCGCGGAGTTGAAGACGAAAGTTGGTGGCGACGTGGTCACCATCACCACTCCCGACATGAACGCGCGGCGGATCAATTGCGGTCTGTGATGCACCTCGAATCAACGCAGATCGACGGTACGTTGCGCGTCGAGGTCGCTGACTCAGCGTCGTTCGTCCCGCGTCTGTTCTCCGAGTTGACAGTGCCGATTGCATCGGTCAGCGCGAGGCGGCCGAGCCTTGACGATGTGTTCCTCAAGCTCACCGGTCGCGAGATACGCGAGCAGGCGAATACATCACTCGATACCATGCGGCGTATGGGCAGGATGTGGGGAGGAGGTGGACGGCGATGAGCGACCAGGTACTGAGCGCGCCGACTGTTCCGCGCTCGCAAACGGTCAACATCCGCGGAGCGACGCTGCGCGCGATCATCATCATCTGGCGCCGCGACCTCATCCGATACTGGCGCGATCGCATGCGCGTCCTCGGTTCGCTCGCGCAGCCGATCCTCTTCCTGTTCGTCTTCGGCAGCGGCCTCAGCTCTGCGTTGCGAGGCAGCACCGGTGGTCTTGGCGGGGCCGGATCCTCGTTGCAGTACGTGCAGTTCATCTTCCCCGGCATCATCGGAATGTCGGTGCTTTTCACGTCGATCTTCGGTGCGATGTCGATCGTGTGGGACCGCGAGTTCGGCTTCCTGAAAGAGGTGCTTGTCGCGCCGATCCATCGCTCGGCGGTCGCCATCGGGAAGACACTCGGTGGCGCGTCGCAGGCGATGATTCAGGGGCTCGTCATCCTGGTGCTCGCGCCGCTCGTCGGCGTCAAGTTCACGGTCCTTGGCGTTGTCGAGCTGATCCCGGCGATCTTCCTGTTTGCGTTCGCGCTGAGCGCACTCGGTGTCGCTGTCGCGGCTCGGATGCGGACCATGCAGGGCTTCCAGGTGGTGATGAACTTTCTGATGATGCCGATGTTCTTCCTTGCCGGCGCCCTGTTCCCTCTCACGGGTAACCTGCCGGCCTGGCTGCTCGTGCTGACGCGCCTTGATCCGGCGAGCTACGGGATCGACGCCCTGCGCCGGATCGTCCTGACGATGTCCGGGGTGCCGTCACAGGTGGTCCACGGCTTCGAGGTCACCCTCTTCGGCTGGACCGTCTCGCTCTGGGTCGAGCTGGTGGTGCTCGTCGCCTTCGGCCTGCTGATGATGAGCCTGGCTGTCTATGGATTCCGGCAGCGCGACTAAAAAGCCACCTCCAAAAAAGCCACCTATAATGGAAAACAGAATGAATCCGACCAATCTGATCCCGTACGTCATCGAGACAACCAATCGGGGCGAGCGCGGGATGGACATCTACTCGCGCCTGCTCAAGGACCGGATCATCTTCATCGGCACGCCGATCGACGACCAGGTGGCGAACGTCGTCATGGCGCAGTTGCTGTTCCTCGCTGGCGAGGATCCCGAGAAGGACATCTGGCTGTACATCAACTCCCCGGGCGGATCGGTGTATGCCGGGCCTCGCCATCTACGACACCATGCAGTACGTCGAGCCGCGGGTCGGCACGATCTGCATGGGGATCGCCGCCTCGATGGCGGCGATCCTGCTCGCCGGGGGCGCTGCCAGGCTGCGCCTCAGCCCTCCCGAACACTCGCGATCCTGATCCACCAGCCCACCGGTGGATTCAGCGGCCAGGCGCCGACATCCAGATCCACGCCCAGGAGATCCTTCGCGTGCGCCGCCGTCATCGACGAAATCCTCGCCCATCACAGCGGCAAGCCGATCGAGGTGGTCACGCACGAACTCGGATCGGGACTTTTTCATGAGTGCCGAGGAGGCCAAGGATTACGGCCTCATCGACGAGATCATCCAGGGCCGGCATCAGAGAGCGGCGGAGGACCAAACGGCGAGAGCGAGCAGCGGTGACGTCCACCGGAGCTCCACCCGACGACAGAGGCACCACAAGCCGGTGGCGCGAGCAACGGCTCACGCGTGACGGCGGATCTGCCGGTCGCGGTCTGAAGGCGGGCACAAATCCGGGGGATGCGGATGACTGAACGCGACGACCGTCGGCGGCACACACGTTGTTCGTTCTGTGGCAAGGGGCAGGAGCAGGTTCGGAAGCTCGTCGCGGGTCCGGGCGTGTACATCTGCGATCAGTGCATCGACCTGTGCCAGGAAGTGCTCGAGGAGGACAACCGGTCTACGACCACCAAGCGGGTCAAGCCCGGGACGATGCCGATCCCGCAGGTCATCGCGGCGTCACTCGACCAGTACGTGATCGGCCAGGAGCACGCCAAGAAGGTGCTCTCGGTTGCGGTGTTCAACCACTACAAGCGGATCGCGCACGCGAAGACGAACAGCGACGTCGAGCTGCAGAAGTCGAACGTGCTGCTGGTCGGTCCGACCGGGTGCGGCAAGACCTTTCTGGCACAGACGCTGGCACGCATCATCGACGTGCCGTTCAGCATCGCCGATGCGACCAGCCTCACCGAGGCGGGCTACGTCGGAGAGGATGTCGAGAACATCCTGCTCCGGCTCATCCAGGCTGCGGACTTCGACATCGCGCGCGCCGAGCGCGGGATCATCTACATCGACGAAATCGACAAGATCGCCCGCAAGAGCCGACAACCCGTCGATCACGCGTGACGTCAGCGGCGAAGGCGTGCAGCAGGCGTTGCTGAAGATCCTCGAGGGGACGGTTGCCAACGTGCCGCCGCAGGGTGGCCGCAAGCATCCGCACCAGGACTTCATCCAGATCAACACCACCAACATCCTGTTCATCTGCGGCGGCGCATTCGACGGCCTCGAAAAGATCATCGAGCACCGTCTCGGCTCGCGGCGCCATCGGCTTCAACAGCAAGCCGCGGGGCACGCGCACCAAAGAGACCACCAAGATGCTGCGCGAGTTGCAGGCGCAGGACCTGCTCAAGTACGGGCTCATCCCCGAGTTCGTCGGCAGGCTGCCGATCACGGTGGCGCTCGACTACCTCGATGAGGAGGACATCATTCGCATCCTCACCGAGCCGAAGAACGCGTTCGTCAAGCAATATCAGAAGTTCTTCGCGCTCGACGACGTCGAACTGGTGTTCCACGAAGGTGCGTCTGCGGGCAATCGCCGAGCGCGCGCTTGCGCGCGGCACGGGCGCTCGAGGGCTCAAGTCGATCATCGAGGACGTGCTGCTCAACAGCATGTTCGAGGTGCCGAGCCGTCCTGACATCAAGCGCTGCGTCATCACCGAGCAGGCCATCCTCGAAGGCGTCGAGCCGCTGCTCCTGACCGAGGAGCCGAAGCGTCGCGTCGGCGCGACCGAGGAGGCTGCGCAAGGGCGTACGGCCTGAGCGTGAAACGCCGAGCCATCGTTGTGGCTGCGGTGGCTGTGGCGGCCTTCTTCGCGGTGACCCTGATCACGCTGGCGCACGTCATCAGCAACAGCGCGTCCGGCTGCTCGATCGCTGCACCTGAGCCAAACCTGCCTCCCTCGCTCAGTTCGCTCGGCGGGTTCGACCAGTCGTTCGACGCGACGAACGCGGGGGCGCTCGTGGAGGTGGCCGAGAATGCCGCGGCCGTGGTCAGCCCTGACCTCGATGGGGCAACAGCGCTCGATCCCGTCAACATCGCCGCGGCCACCGCCGGGCAGCCGGCCGCCGTGGTGGTGCCGTTCACCTCACAGGAGACGGACGGAACGCGACTCGTCGGGCTGGTGTCCTTCTTCGTGGGGTGCGGGGAGCGGGCGTACTTCGGATCGGTGCTCGACATCTCCCAGACCGGCCCCACCGCGCCGGTCACCTTTCCCGCGGTCAGCGATGTCGCGGCGGCTCAGCAGCTCGATACCTCGACGCCACAACTCGTCTATCGCGGTTCGCCATTCACCCCCGAATGGCGCAACGAGCAATCGGGTGCGACTCTCGCCGCGGGCGAGTAAGACCCGGTCGGCCCATATACTCAATTCGCCCAATGGAAAAGCATTTCGACTGGTCCAGCGTGGAACCGAAGTGGCGCGAGCGCTGGCGTGAGCTCGAGGTCGGCCATGCCGATGTCGCGAGCGCCAAGCCCGCGTATGTCATAGCACTCCCACCACCGAACATCACCGGCGCGCTGCACATGGGTCACGCGTCGACCTTTTCCATCCAGGACACGCTCTGCCGGCAACGGCGCATGCGCGGATTCGAGGTCGAATGGTGCCCAGGCACCGACCACGCCGCCATCGCCACGCAGAACGTCATCGAACGCCAGCTTGCGGACGAGGGGACCACGAAAGAGGAATTGGGTCGCGTCGCGTTCCAGACGCGTGTCGATGCCTGGTACGAGGAGTACGGCGGGCGCATCTTCGAACAGATGCGCAGGATGGGATACACGTGCGACTGGGAGCGCGCGCGTTTCACGCTCGACGACGAGTACGTGCGCGCGATCAGGCTCGTGTTCAAGACATTGTTCGACGAGGGCCTCGTGTATCGCGGGCCACGAATCGTGAACTGGTGCCCGCGCTGCCGCTCGGCAATCAGCGATGAGGAGATCGAGTGGCAGGAGCACACCGACACGCTCTTCTTACCTGAAGTATCCGGTTGAAGGCGGTCTGAACATCACCGTCGCAACTGTGCGTCCCGAGACGATGCTCGGCGACACTGGCGTCGCCGTTGGGCCGGACGATCCGCGGTACACGGCGCTCATCGGCAAAAAGGTGACGCTGCCCCTCACATGGCGTGTCATCCCGATCTTCGCGGACGCCGCGGTGCGACCGGAGTTCGGCACCGGAGCGCTCAAGGTGACGCCAGGTCACGACCCGACCGACTACGAGATCGGCGCGCGCCATTCGCTGCCGGTCGTCAACGTCATCGCGCTCGACGGCACGATGGACGTGCCCGATCTGCCGCAGTTTCACGGCATGCCCGCGGATGAGGCGCGCGTGGCCGTCGCAGAAGCGCTCCGAACCATGGGCGTGCTCGTCAAAGAGGAGCCGTACCTGCACGAGGTGGGTCACTGCGATCGTTGTGGCACCGTGCTCGAACCGCTCGTCAGCGAGCAGTGGTGGGTGCGCATGGCGTCACTCGCAGCACCGGGAATCGGTGCTGTGGAAAGCGGCGAGATCACCTTCTACCCAGCGCGTTACACCGACGTGTACCTGCACTGGATGCGCAACATTCGCGACTGGTGCATCAGCAGGCAGATCTGGCTGGGGCACGCAATCCCGGTGTCGACATGCGCGAACGGACATCGTTTCGCTTGGATCGATCCGCCTTCCAATTGCCCAGAGTGCGGTGACACGTCGCTCACGAATGACCCGGACGTGCTCGACACATGGTTCAGCAGCGGGCTTGTGGCCGTTCGCCATCTTCGGCTGGCCCGAGAAGACGGAAGACCTCGAGAAGTTCTATCCCACCGATGCGCTTGTCACCGGCCGCGACATCATCTTCCTCTGGGTCGCCCGGATGATCATGACGGGCCTCAAGTTCACCGGCCGCAACCCCTTCAGCACCGTGCTGATCACGAGCACGATTCAGGCGGTCGACGGCTCGCGGATGAGCAAGTCGAAGGGCAACACCATCGATCCGCTCGACCTCATCGACCAGTACGGCGCGGACGCCGTTCGCGCGTGGGCGGCCGCCGTGTCGACAAGCGGTCAGGACATGCGTTTCGACGCCGATCGCATCGCGTCGTATCAGCGGTTCGCGAACAAGCTGTGGCAGGTGACCAGCGGGTTCCTCGTTGCCAAAGTGGGCAACGGGTCCGTCGCCGATCTGGATGTCCATCCACCGCGGCCGGAGACGCTCCGTCCCGAGGATCGATGGATGCTCGCCGAGCTCGCGGCGGTGGTGCGCGAGTGCGACGCGGGCTTCGTCGCCTATCGATTCCACGACGCCGTCGACCGTCTCTACGACACCACGTGGCACTCGTTCTGCGACTGGTACGTGGAGATCATCAAGCTGCGCCTCGCGGATGCCGGCGACCACGAATCGCGCCGCGCCGCAATCTGGACGGCGGTGACGGTCATGGACGTACTGCTTCGCCTGCTGCATCCGTTCATGCCTTTTGTGACCGAGGAGTGCGCGCAGCAGCTGCCCAACCCGGCGCCGACCCTCCAGCAGCGCTCGTGGCCGGAGGTGGACGCGCTCTGGGACGATGCCGAAACGGCCGCGGCACACGCCGAGATCACCGAAGCCATCGATCTCGTGCAGCGCATCCGTGCGCTCGGCCACAGTCACCGGGTTCCGCGCGGCAATCGCGAGCGGATGCAGATCGTGGTTCGTGCCACCGACGGTCGCGGCACCAACAAGCACATCACCCGCCTGATCGGCGGGCTGGTGCCGGCAGTGGTGCTGGAAACCCATCCTCGCGGCGTCGATCCAGTCGTCGTGGTTTCGGGTAGGCTCCACGCCGAGGTGGTGATCGCCGACACCGCCGCCGACGCCAGTGCGACCGCACGTCAGATCGGCCTGCTCGAGGCAAACGTGTCGCGGCTTCAAGCACAGCTCGCGAACCCGGGATTCGTGAACGGGGCACCGGCCCAGGTTGTGGACGAGTTGCGCCGGCGCCTCGCCGAAGCCATGGCGCAACTGGATCTATTGCGCACGGGCCCCACAGGAGAACGCCACGATGCTGCTGGTTGACATTGGGACGCTTCTGACCCTCGTGCTGGTCATCGTCGTCGCCTACCTCGCGGTGCTCTGGCTCGCGCTGGCCTTCTACGTCGTTCGCGATGCGCGCCGGCGCACCACGTCGCCCGGATTCACGCTCTTCGCGATGCTCCTCGGCTTCGTGCCCCCGTTCCTCGGGGCACTGATCTATTTCATGGTCCGTCCCCCGCTGACCATGGAGCAGGTGCGGTCGCTTGCCATCGAGGAGCAGGTGCTGCTCGAGCCACCGGCCGAAGGCATCCCGACTCGGCCCTGCCCCACCTGCGGACGCGAGATCGAGCAGGAGTTCATTCTCTGCCCCTACTGCCGGACCCAGTTCGCCCGGCGGTGCACCGGGTGCGATCGCAGCCTGCGCCTCGGCTGGGGGGTCTGCCCGTACTGCGCCACAGAGGTCGGAGCGCCGGCGCTGGCCCGTACCGGGAGGTAGCAGCACGATGCTGGGCAGTGGGCTCCAGCTGGCGCTGATACCCGCCCCGCTTGTGGCCGCGGCGATCGTCGTCTTCGCCCTCGGGCCTCGGCAGGCGCTGACCGCCCGGATCATCGCGGGGATCGGTATCGCCGCGACGGTCGCGCTGACGGCGGTGGAGACGGCGTTCCTCAACGGCACCGGCGGGATCGAGACCTCGCTGGGAACACCGGTCACCGGGATCACCTATCTGCTCCGTCTCGATCTCCCCGGCGCCACGCTGGGACTTGCGGCGGCCGCTGCGGGGTTGCTCCTCCTTCTGGATGCTGATCGGCGGACCCGCGAGGTGAGTGCCCTCCTCGTCTGCGTTGCCGGAACGACGCTTGCGGCGCTCGCCGGCAACATGGTGATGCTCGCCGGCGGCGTCGAGATCGCCGGCGTCGGCACGCTGCTCATGACCAGCGCGGCGCGTGGCCGGCCGGGACGGGGCGGTCTCGTTGCGATCGGCATCGAGCACCTGGCGTCACTCGGCCTGGTGGTTGCCGCCGTGCAGCTGCTGAGCGTGGCGGGCACCACTGACTTCGCGGTGATTCCGTCAGATGCGATGGTTGCCACGGTTGCCGGCCCGTGGGCTGTGGCGGGCGTGATGCGCCTGCTCGCGCCGGCGGTGGTCCCTGTCCGTGGCAGCAGGACTCCAACAGCAGCCTGGGCCACCACAAGCGCCATCCCGTGCGGGGCGATCGTGCTCCTCCGGCTGCGCGAAGTTGCGGCGGGGCCGCTCCCCGAGCAGATCGCAATCGGGCTTGCGGTTGCCGGTGGGCTCGCCGCCGTGGTTGCCGTGGCTGTTGCGCTTCGTCATGCGTCGGTCCCCGTGGTTGCGGGACGGGCGTTCTGCATCAGCGCGGCGGCGCCGGTCATCGCCCTGACGGGCATCTCAGGAGCAGGAGCGGGCACGGCGATCGCCGCCGGCATCTGCGCGGTGATGCTGGTGACAGCCCTCACGCCTGCCTGGGAGCACGTCGGCCGTGGCCGCTCCGGCAGAGTGCTCGCGGCGTTTGCGCTGGGTGTCGCGGGTTCGCTCCCGGTCGGGTTCGGGATCACGGCGCTCATCCTCGAGCTCTCGGCGATCGTCTCGATCGGCAGGCCGGGGGCAGCACTCCTTGCCGCCATCGGCGTCGCGGGTCTCCTCGGCGCGGCTGCTTCGGTTCGGGCAGCGGCACGAGTCCTCGCGCCTGTGGCCGGTGGCACTCGCGAGCGCCCGTGTCGATCCTCGCGCTGCTCGCCGCGGTCCTGTCGATCGCCGCCGCCCTGGTGCCAGGCACGATCGCGACCTCGCTCCTCACCGCGCTGGACTCAGGTGGTGTGACCGAGCCGCTCGGGGTTGGCGCGATCCGGACTGATGCGGGTGACTGGTCGGGCGGCTACATCGTCGTGGCGTTCCTGATCGTCGCAGCCGGCGTCTGGGCATTCGCGACGCTTGCGGAGTGGTCGCTCGCGTCGTTGCGATCTCCCCGGGACGAGCCGGCGCCGGACCGCCCTCGGCTTGCCGGCCTCGCCGTCGCTCGGATGCTCCGACCGCCCGCGGTTCGCGCGAGTGCGTGGCTGCGCCAGGTGGATGACTGGCTGCTGGTGCAACCGCAACTCGTCGTGGTCTTCGGGGGAGCGGTCCTTGCCCTCGTGCTGACCCAGTTCATTCACTGATGGGGGTTTCTGCCCCGCTGCTGTCGGCTGCCGGGGTCATCGCCGTCGCGGTCGCGATGATGGTCGACGGCAGGCGCGCGGTCGCGATCGCCGTTGTGTTCCTGGCGGCCGGGCTGGCGCCCACAGCGGCGACTTTCGTGGGCGCTCCGGGCGCGCTCGTGCTCGGCGGGTGCGCGGTCGCGGCGGTGCTGCTGGCCTGGGCGGGGTGGCTCGGCGGGCGTGTCCTTCCCTGGCTCTCACGGCTTGATCCGACCATCCCGGCCTTCTCGCCCGCGGATCGCCTGTTCGGGCCGCGGAGCAGCAGGGCGTTTGGGGCCGCCATCGCAATTCCGGTCGCCTCGTGGGTGAGCTTCAACGTCCCGATCGGGCAGATCGCGACGGTCGGTGGCCTGCTCTTCCCGATCGCCTATGCCTGGACGTGCGGCGTGATCCGGCTCCTTGTCGCAAGGACGGTCGAGGACCTGGGCGTTGCGGTGGCGATGATCGGGATCGCGACCGGTACGGCCTGGCTGCTCCGGAGCGGCACCGAACTCGTTTCCCGGCGGGGTGCTCGCATGCGCCGCAGCTCCGCTCGCGGCACTGCTCGCCGGGTGGCTCAACGGGCGGAGCTCGCGCGAGCCGAAGACTGTGGTCGAAGCATGAATCCGTTCGTCATCGCCGGGGTGTGGCTGGGGCTGGGCCTCGTGTCGTCGGCGCTCCTGCGCAGGCGCACTGCCCGGCTGGTGGCGCTGGTCCCGCTGGTGGGGGCCGGCGTGACGCTGCTGGCCACGCGGTCATCGACCGCGGCGGTCCCTCTGGGCGGGCTCACCGGCATTACCGGGCTCGACCGGACTGGCCAGGGGGTGCTCGTCGCCGCCGGTATCTCGCTCGCGCTGGTGCTGCTCCTCCAGCCCTCGATCGACGTGTCCGCGGGGCGGGCGATCGGCGTTGTGGGTGCTGCTGCCACGATCGCGATGGCGAGCAACGACCCACTGGTCACCGCGGTGGCGATCGGAGCAGCGATCGCGACGCTCGTGCTCCGATGGATCGACCAGTCGCCGGGAAAGGCAACGCTTGCGGCGGGTCGCGTGGCGGGAACCGGGACGGCCGCGCTCGTGGCCGTCTCGCCGTTCCTCCCGCTCACGGGGGTCACGACAGGCGCCCTCCCACTTGTGGTGGGCCTCCTGCTCGCGATCGGCATCGCCGCGCTCCTCGCCGTGTATCCGCTTGGCGGTTGGGCGACCGGATTGATCGGCGCTCTCAAGCCCGCTGACGTTGCGCCCTGGCTCGTGCTCCTGGTGCCCGTCGTCCTCATCATCGCCGAGCGGATTCCGGGCGGAAACCTCGGCGACGGGACCCCTGTCTACGAGCACCTCCTGCTGATCATCGGGCTCGGAAGTGCCGTCTGGGGAGGCCTCTGGGCAATCCGGGGCCGGACCGCCATGCGCTACGGCCGCGTATTCATGGCGGATATCGCGCTTTGCGTCGCCGCAGTGGAGGGGGCGTCGGCGTCGCCGGCACTCACCGGGGCGCTGATCATCCTGGTCACCCACCTGGCGCTCGCGCCGATCCTGTTGCGATCGGAGGATGCCGGACTGCGCTGGCCTCGCCGCGTTGCCTGGGCGCTCTTGAGCGGCGTGCCGCCTTCGCCGGCGTTCTGGGGTCGCCTGCTCATCCTCGAAGCGCTCGCCGAGGGGAATATCGGCTCGACGATCGCCGCGGTGATCGCGATGGGAGCCATCTTCGTCGCGGCGGTCATGGCCTGCTCCACGGGGGTACGCGTCGCTCCCGAGCACGGTTTGCGGCTGCGCATCCCTGAGCTTGCCGCCTGGCTGCTGGTCGCCATCGGCGTCGCCGTCGGCCTCGCGCCGCAGTCGCTCGCCGGATTCGTGTTCGGGCACTGAGGCGATGGACCCACTCGGACTGCTCCTCGAGGTCGTGGCGCTGGCCGTCTACCCGGGCGGCCTGTTCCTCGCGGCGCTGGCATGGATCACCTACCGCGGCGCCGGGCTTACTCGGGGTGCGGCACTTGACATTCGTGGCCTGGCAGCAGTCGCTGCTGCTGTCGTCGCCGCGGCCATGGCACCGCTGCCGGGGACGCCCGCAGCTTCCCTGCCGCCGGACGGAGGCGCGACCCCGAATCTCATCGCGGCCGTGCTCCTCGTCGTCGTCGCCGCGGCGCTCGTCGCCCCGGAGCCCTGGTCGCGGCGCCGGCGCGTTCTTGTCACCTTTGGCGGGATCGCGATTATCCTTCTGGGGCTTGGGGCAACGTCGTTCTCGAGCACCGATATCGCGGCCGCGACGGGTGGCGCCGCGGCCGCTGCACGCATCCTCGCGGTGATCGCGGTGCTGGTGGCGCTGCCGATCGTGGTCAAGCCGCAGTTCTCGCACGCATCGGTGGTGGCTCGGGCCACGGTGGTCGCCGCATCGCTCGAGGTGGTGCTCGCGATCGTGATACCGCCGGGCCAGCAGTGGCCGCTTGGCCCGCTCTGGGTTCTCGGGATCGTCGCGTCAGCGGCCGTTTACGCACTCCTGTTGCGGATTGGCCGCGCCATCACCCAGGGAGAGTCGGCCCCGGTGGTTGCCATCGCCTGGCTCTGCTCGGTCGCCGCATCGGTTGTTGCAGTGGTCGCGGCGCGGCCATAAAGCGTTGTGCGTGAACGCCGACGGCATCAACTGGGGGCGGCGTCGCGGTGCTAGCATGAGACGTGAGTTGGCGCGAGATTTCGATGCGGCCGTTGCGCGCGTGAACGCCACGTGATTGGGATCGTCCTCGCCTCCCGGTCGCCTCGCCGGCGCGAGTTGCTGACCCGGGCCGGGATCCGTTTCCGGATCATGGAGCCACCTGAGGACGTTGCGCTCCCCGCGGGAGTCAGCGCCGAGCTGGCCGTGCAGCTGGTCGCCCGCCAGAAGGCGGTTGCGGTGAGCAAGCTGGTCAGTGCGGGCACCTACGTCCTCAGCGCGGACACGATCGTGGTCGGCCCTCACGGACCGCTTGGCAAGCCGCGCACGCCGGAGATGGCGCGCGAGATGCTCAACGATCTGCGTGGCAAGCGCCACACCGTGCTCACCGGCGTCTGCGCGATGTGTACCGAGAGCGACCACGAGGCGCTCGGTGTCAGCCGCTCGGCTGTCAAGTTCTGCGAGTTCAGCGACGAAGCGCTTGACATGTACGTTGCTTCCGGCGAGCCACTCGATCGAGCCGGCGCCTATGCGATCCAGGGCGGCGGCTCTGACTTCGTCGAGGCCGTGGCCGGCAGGATCGACACCGTGATCGGGCTCGACGTCGGTTTGGCCCTGCGCCTGCTCGGTGAGATCGGCTACCCCGATCCGTTGCCGAGGACCACCGACATCATGCTGACCGCGACGCGGCAGCGGCGCCCGCTCGCGCCGCTTCGCACCGCCAGCAGGGTCTGACCGTTTCGCGGAGCGGACGGGTGCGGGCTCTGGCGTCCCACCTGACGGGCATCCTTGCCCTTTCGCTCCTGGCCCCGGTCGTGCTGTTCGTCACCTCATGCAGCTCGGAGACCGCGCAGCTCTCCATCACATTGACCTCGCTGTTCGGGGCCTCGTACACACCCGGGGCGACCGATGCAGATTTCCAGGCGGAGGTGCAAAACCTTGGTCCCGGCAACGCTTCTGGCGTCGTGGTCAACGCGATCATGCCCACGTCGTTCGAGTTCGATTCGACCGACCTGATCACCTCCAGTGGCGCGGCGAACACGACGCCGCAGGACGCGCTCGTCGGCGTGTCGAACCCGCACTGGGGAGTGTGGTCGCTGTCCGCACCCACGATGCCGAACGGGACAGCGGCATACGCCTACGTGAAGATCAACTTCGGGGTCACCATCGACGCGCAGCCCAACACGTACTCGCTCATGGCGGAGGTGGTCGATGACAGCCTCACCGACACGGTCCAGAGCCGCCCACTCCAGGTCGAGGTCAATGAGGCCCCGGAGCTCGGTGTGACGGCATCTGTCGGCCCGACAACGGTGCACCCGGACGGCCAGGTGACCTACCGGGTCACGGTCACCAACAAGGGAACCGGGATCGCGCCCACCGTCGAGGTGCTCGTGACCCTCCCGCCGGTGCTGGAGTATCAGTCGACCATCGAGCCTTTCGCCGGGAATGCGTCGGAGGAGTCGCTGATAATGCCGGTGAAGGGCGCCTACATCGTCTTCTACGGCGGATTCGAGTTACCGCCGCAAACAACGCTGGGACCGGGCACGCTGACGATCCAGTTCATTGCGCAGTGCATTCCCGCCCCCAGTACGGGCGTCTACACGGTCCAGGTCTCCGTCACCGACGCCTCCCGCGACCATGTCGAGATCGACAAGGTCGCCCCGGTCAGCGTCTTCAACTCCTAGCCGGGTCGTGTCGCGGAGGGCCTGATCCCTCGCTCACGTGGTAACCTCGCGTATCGCGCCCGGTATTTGCCGGCGTTCCTCAGTGGAGTGAACCCGCTCCCGGCGAGAGAGGCACATGTACGCAATCCTTCAACACGGCGGTCACCAATACCGTGTCGCTTCAGGCGACCGGATCCTTGTCGACCGCATTCCAGTCGAGGTCGGCTCGGTCGTGACCCTCGAGTCGGTGCTGCTCATCGGTGATGGCGCCGAGACCGACGTCGCCAAGGGCTCGCCGGTCGAGGCATCGGTCACCGCGACCGTGATCGCGCATCGGCGCGGACGCAAGATCCGGGTCTTCAGCTACAAGCCCAAGAAGCGCCACCGGCGCACCCTCGGGTATCGCAGCCAGCTGACGGAGCTCCTCATCGACGAGGTCGGGCGCGGCAAGGCCGAGGCCAAGCCGAAGGCAGCAGCTCCGAAGCGCGCTGCAGCACCGAAGGCTGCCAAGGCAGACCCGGTGGCGGCAGAGGCGGCGGAGCTGGAGACCGAAGCCAAGGCGATTGCGGCCGAGGCACAGGCGGTCGAAGCCGAGGTTGCCGTCGCCGAGCTGGCAGTGGAAGAGGCCGCCGAGGCAGCCGAGAAGCCTGTCGAGAAGGCGGCCGCACCAAAGCGGGCGCGGACGCCGAAACCCAAGAAGGAACCGGCAGATGGCGCATAAGAAAGGCGGCGGGAGTTCCCGCAACGGTCGCGACTCCAAGGCCAAGCGCCTCGGCGTGAAACGCCACACCGGCGAGGTCGTCCTCGCGGGCACCATCCTCGTGCGTCAGCGCGGCACCAAGATCCTCGCGGGAGAGCATGTCGGTGTCGGTCGCGACCACACGCTCTTCGCACTGCGCACCGGCACCGTTGCCTACGATCACACCGGCCATGACAGGACGCGCGCCAACGTGCGTGCGATGCCGATCTTCTCGGTTGGCGAGATGATCGAAGAGCTCGACGAGGAGCCGGTCGCAGCGACCGGCTAGGCCACGGCCAGTCGCGGCTCGCCCTTCATCGACGAGGTCGATATCGATGTCGCGGCGGGATCAGGTGGGCGCGGAGCTGTCAGCTTCCGGCACGAGAAGTACGTTCCCGATGGCGGCCCCGATGGCGGTGACGGTGGGCGTGGTGGTGACGTGCTCGTTGTCGCCGACTCCACCGACACGACGCTTTCCGGCTTTCGCGAGCGCCGCTCGTTCCACGCCGAGGATGGCCAGGCGGGCGGAGGCGGGAAGCGGTCCGGCCACCAGGGTGCGGATCTCACGCTCCACGTACCGGTGGGAACGATCATCCGCGAGGGCGACCTCGTGATCAGCGACCTCGACCGGCCCGGCGCGGTGGCGCTCGCGGCGCGGGGCGGGCGAGGTGGACGTGGCAACACCCGCTTCGCGACGGCCACGCGCCAGGCACCTCGGGCGGGCGAGCTGGGCGACCCCGGTCAGAAACGCCGGCTGCATCTCGAGCTGCGGCTCATCGCGGATATCGGGCTCGTCGGGCTGCCGAATGGTGGCAAGTCGACGCTGCTCGCCGCCCTGACCGGCGCACAGCCGAAGATCGCCGCATACCCGTTTACGACGCTGCATCCGAATCTGGGCGTCGCCGAGCTCGAGGGTGGCCACACGCTGGTACTCGCCGACGTCCCCGGGCTCATCGAGGGTGCCAGCCACGGGGCGGGTCTCGGTCTCGAGTTCCTCCGCCATCTCGAACGCACCCGCACCCTCGTCCACGTCGTCGATGCGTCGGCTGGTGTTGACGCCGCCCGAGAGGCGCTGGCGACAGTCCGGACGGAGCTCGAGGCGTACAGCCCGGAACTGGCGGGACGGCCATCGGTGGTCGCCTTCAACAAGATCGACCTTCCCGAAGGGGCGCTCGCGGCTGCCGCTCTCGCAGCGGAGTTCCCGGGTTCGTTCCAGATCTCTGCGCAGCATGGCGATGGGTGCCGGGAGCTCCTGCTCGCAGCCGCCGAGCTTGCCGGCCGCGTGATCCACGATGCCCAAGGGCCTGCGCCGCAAGGTCTCCACCGCGTCTACCGGCCCCGCCCGCGGAGGGTGGTGACGAACGATGTCGTTCGTGAGGACGACGGCTTTCGCGTGGTGGGCGAGCTCGTGGAGCGGATAGTCGGCCGGATCGACCTCGAGAACGACGAAGCCGTCGCCCGTCTGCAGCGCAAGCTGCGGGCCGCGGGCATCGATGCGGCGCTTGCGGCTGCCGGGTGCCGTGAAGGCGACACGGTGTTGATCGGCGACGCTGAGTTCACCTACTCGGACGACGGCCTGTCGTGACCGTCCTGGTGTTTGGCGGCACCTTCGACCCGGTGCACTGCGGCCACCTCTCGATTGCCCGGCAGGCACGCGAGCGGGCCGGCGCCGAAGCGACGTGGTTCGTACCGGCTGCGCTCGCGCCGCTCCGCGATGCGCCACTGGCGACTGCCGCGGAACGCCTCGAGCTTCTCGAGGCGGCGTGTGCCGTCGAAGGTGACCCAAGGGACGCGGTGCTCGACATCGCCGTGCGCCGAGGTGGTGTCTCGTACACGGCTGACGTCATGGATGCGCTGCGCGCCGAGCATCCGGATGCCGAGCTGGCCGTCCTCATCGGGGCCGATGCCGCCAGGACCATCAACCAGTGGCATCGCGCGGCGGATCTGCTCGGCACCGAGCGATTTGTCATCGTCAACCGGACCGGACCGCCGCCACTCGACGCCGACGAGGTGGCGCGGCTCGGCTACTCCGGCGAGCGGACCACGCTCCTGACGATCAACTCACCCGATATCAGCGCTTCGGAGGTCCGCGAACGGATCGCACGAGCAGAGTCGCTCCGCGGTCTTGTCCCCGAGGTGGTCGCGTCGCTCATCGCGACGAAAGGGATGTACCGCCAGAATCGGGACGATGCATAATGAAAAGCGGATGACATCCACCGATCTGGCCGGCATCATCGCCGCCGCTGCCGCCGACAAGAAGGCGCGTGACATGGTCATCCTCGACATCCGCGGCAAGACCACCATCGCCGACTATTTCGTTATCTGCGAAGGTGACACCGACCGTCAAGTTCGCGCCATTACTGACAATATCACGGACGTGTGCAAGCAGCATGGTGTGCGAGCCGCTGCGCGGTGGCCGGCCTGCAAGGACGCATCGTGGGCGTGCGCGGATTTCGACGCGGTGATCGCGCACGTGTTCCTGCCCGGCGAGCGGACCTTCTACGACCTCGAAGGGCTGTGGGGCGATCCCGCAGGAGAGCGCGCGGTCTGACCCAGGGCGCTCAGCACGGTCACGGGCCGAAGAACGAGGCCGGATGCATGATCGAGGTCGCCAGGTTGAGCAGCGCAAAGATCAGCGACGCAACGCTGAACGCGATCGCTCCCCAGAGCATGATCTTCTCGAGGATCGCGTGATCGCGTCCGCCGATTGCCATGATCGGCGGAATGACCAGTCCGAGCGCCGCGCCTGCCACGAGGCCGCCGATGTGCGCGTAATTGTTGATATCGAGCCCGTTGCCGAACACGAAGGTGAGCACGACGTTGAGGACGATGACGGTCACCGCGTAGTTGCGCACGGTATGCGTGATCCCAACCGGCACGTTCTTGCCCTGCACCCTGCCGAGCATGATCAGCAGTCCAATCAGGCCGGCGATTCCGCCTGATGCGCCAAGGGAGATATCAGGCGTCGCGATGCCCGGCAGACCCGGCGCGAACGTGCTCACCGCAACCCAGAGCAAGCCGCCTGCGATCGCGGTGAGGAGAAAGACACCGAGCAGCACGAGCCGCCCGTAGAGCTGCTCGACCAGCCTGCCGATGAAGAGCATCGCAATGCTGTTGAAGAGGACGTGATAGACGCTGGTGGGGTCGTGGAGGAAGGCACTGCTGACGAATCGCCACCACGCGACGTCGCAGGCCGGAGTCTGTCCGATCGCCGCGTACCACTGGGCGTTCGGGAGCGCCCCGGCCGCGCAGAAACTGCTCACCAACCCGGAGCGAAGTGACGGTATCGAGAACTCAACCAGCCAGATCGCGACGAACACCGCGATCAACCCGTAGGTCATGTATGGCTGCGTGACCATGGCGCGCCGCACTGGGGCGACATACCCGCCCGCGACGGTCTGCCGCTCGGCGAGGTCGACAGCGGCGAGCGTCGGCACCGGCGCGCCGTCGTGCACCGCCCGCACACGGGCGCGCAACTCGCCGACGGGCGGCATGCCGGGTGGGATCGGCAAAACGGCACCGGCATTGGCATTGACCGTGTCCACCCACGCGACACCCAGGCGCACCGGGTCGCCTGGCGTCGTCGCCGCCGAGAGGGTTCCGGCCAGCGGACCGAGCGAGATCAGAAGGATGTCGCAGACCTGGGCACCCTGCTGCTGCAGGCGCTCGACGCCCCAGCGCCGCGCCGCATCACAGCGCGCCGCAAGGTCCGGTCCGGCCGCCGCAGGGTCGGCCGGCGGCTCGTAGAAGGCGACCAGCGCCGCGCGAGGACCGTTCCACATCGCGGCCGCCAGCACGTAGTGCCCCAACAGCGCTCCGAGACGGCCGTCCCGCTGGTCGGCCAGGCGCAGGCGGTACCGCGTCACGAGGTCCTGGGCGATCGCCAGGGCGACCGGGTTGGGTCCGGGCGGCGGCGCGGCGTAGCTGGGTGGTGCCGCGTCCGTCACTTGGTTCAGTCTACCGATCGGACCCCGGCACGCCTGAATCGGTGGGGTGCGTTTGGGCTATGGTCACCCGGTGCCACCAGGCAGGAGCGCCACGACGATCCAGCCGAAGATGACCCTCGGCGCTCTCTATCGCTGTCTTCTCGATCGCCTGGACACGCGGCACGGGATGCGAGTCGGCATCCACTTCGAGGAGCGGACCTCGGTTGTCGCGGACCAGGCGGCAGCGGGCACCGAGGCAAAGCGAATCGAGCAGCGCACGTTCGATGCCGACCTCGCGGTTCGCGACGGGGAGGTCGTCGGGGCGACGCTCACCGCCGGAGCACTCGGCGCCGAGACGCTCGTCGTCCGCATCGCCGAAGGTGACGGCACCAGCTTGTACTCGATCGCCGGCGAAGGCTTCGGGGTGCTCCGGTCCCGTCCGGACGTCTTCAACCTTGGGGAGTTCAGGCGGAAGCTCGACACCATCACCGTCGAGGACGCGGTGATCGACCAGGAGACCCCGGACGGGTCGGGCCGGATCGTCGTCGATGCCGAGATCGGCGGCGATGCGTTCGGTGAGTTGCTGCATGTCTTCGCGGGCGGTTCCGAGAACCCCGAGTTGCCGTTGCTCTCCCACTCAGCCGTGCTCTCCGCCGCCTCCGACGTCACCCTCGACTACTGGTGGTCGCTCCTCGGGCTCGACGAGGTCGAGGGCCGTCCGGCGCGGCACAACGTCGTGGTCTGCCATGTCCACGCCTCGTTCGCGCCACTGAGCGATAGCGACGCGCCGGCCGACGTCATTGGCGCGGATCCAGAGCTCCCGATCCTCGAGGACCTCGATGCCGTCTGGGAGCGCGCCCGCCAGACGAGGATGGGCTCCTAGCCTCCTAGCCGGCTCTTGCGCCGATTAGTGGGGTGACGGCGAAGGAGGCGGCGTGGGGGTACCTCCCGGCGACGGGCTCGGGCTCGGGCTGGTGGTGGGCGGAGGAGGTGGTGCCGCCGACGGTCCGGCGTACGTGCAGGTCTGTGTCGGGAGCGGAGCGGGACCGTAGTACGTGCACTGGCCGGCGGGCGCGTCCGGCCCGGTTCCGGGGAGGTAGAAGTCGCTGTCGTCGAACCCCTGGCCGGTGCTCACGGTAATCAGGTCCGGTGGCGGCGTGTACCACGTGTCTGGAACACCCTTCAGCGCAGCCAGCATGTACGCGTGCCAGATGGGGGCTGCACCGCTGTATCCCGAGATGACGCCGTCAAGGTGACCGCAATCGGGAGTGCTCGGGTGCGCCGGCTGCAAGCCGTAATGCGCCAGGTCGTGCGGGCTGAATGGATAGGAGATGCCTTCCTGGTCGTCATCGTAGACGTCGCCCCCGGCGATCTTCCTGGCCAGGTACGCGTCGTCCTTGGGCTGGAGACAACTCTGTTGCTCGTTCCCGACCCAGACCGCGGTGAGCAGCGTCGGAGTCCAACCGACGGTGAGGTTGTCGAGGTAGAACTCAGCCGTTCCGGTCTTGGCGCTCACCCGACGCGGGTTCAAGGTCAGCGGGCCGTTGCGCCCGAACTCAAGTGTCCGGTTGTTGTCGTTGCTCGTGATCTCGTCCATGATGAACGCGACGTTGGCCGGGATCACCTGGCGCCCAGCGGCTGCAGGGTTGTAGGTCCAGACGGTCTGACCGGTACCCTCAGCCACGATTTTGGTGACTGGCATCGGGTTGTGCTGCACACCAAGATCACCGAGTGTGGCGGCCCCGTCGGCGAGATCGAGCAGCGTGATCCCGCATGTCAGCGACCCGAGGGTCGCGGCCCAGTTGTACGGACCCGGCCAGTTCACGCTCTGATCATCCTTCCCGCAGTTCTGCTCGAGCGAGGTGACACCCATGGCCAGCTCGGTATTCGCGATGTACTGCGTCCCGGTGGCGTATTCGGTCTTGACGGCTGGAATGTTCAACGAGTTTCCGAGACATGACTTGAGCACGCAGACTCCGTGGGTGCGGCGGTCGTCGTCGTACGGCTTGTACGACGGGCTGCCGGGTATCGGGAAGGCGTAGTAGTCGTCCAGTATCGGCGTGGTCATCGTGAACTTCGTCGACGCGATGGCGGCGGTGTACGTGAAGAGCTTGGTTGTCGACCCCATGTTCAGCTGCGCGGCCGCCGCATAGTTGTCGTCACCAAAGTACGGATCGTTGTAGTTCCAACTCCCGATCATCGCGAGCACCTCGCCGTTCTGCGGGTCCAGGCTCACGAGCGCTCCGTCGCCCATGTTCTCCTTGATGCGCTCCCCCGCCACGACCTTGGTGACGATGCCCTGCCCGAGGTTTTGGTCTGCCTGGTCGAGGGTGGTGTAGATGTTGTACCCACCCGGATTCGCGTACTGCGGAAATGCTCCGTCCAGGTAGGACTCGAGGTAGTCGACAAAGTCGAGGTCGTACGTGGACGCGGGCTCGGATTGAGTCCACGAATGAACACTGAGCGGTTCGTCGTACGCTGCGATGCCCTCGGCCTGCGTGATGTAGCCGCTCGCTTGCATCGCCTGCAGCACCGCCTTCTGGCGGTCCTTGGCCAGTGGATTGATCGTTTGACTCGCGCTGTGAAGGAGCGGGTTGTATGCCGATGGCGACTGTGGAAGGCCGGCAAGCAGGGCAGCCTGGGCAAGGTCAAGCTCGCTCGCGGGCTTGAGGAAGTAGAGTTCCGCGGCGGTCCCGACGCCGAGCGAGAAGTTGCCGTAGAAGATGCGGTTGATGTACATGTCGAGGATCTCGCTCTTGGTGAAGTTGAGCGCGATCTCGTTGCCGAGCACGATCTCCTTGATCTTGTAGTCGATGCTCTGGGGAGGGTCGGCACCGCCGTAGAGGCTGATCTTCGCGAGCTGCTCGGTGATCGTCGAGCCGCCCTGGAGCGAGGCGCTCGAGTGGGTCACGTCGGCGACGCCCAACTCGACCAGACGCGCGAGGTCCCACGATCCCTCGATATAGAAGTTGTGATCCTCGATGGCGACGATCGCTTCCTTGAAATACGGCGAGATCTGATCCAGGTCGACGTGAATGTGGCGGTAGTCCTCGTTATGGAAGACGTGAATGAGGCCGCCCGTCGAGTTCGTAGACGGAGGTGTCGATCTCCGGCTCCATGTTGGTGATCGTGGCCGCGCTCGGCAGCTGGCTCTTGTATGCGTTGTAACCGGCGAACACAGCGCCGACGGTCCCCGCTCCGATCGCCGCGAACACGGTGATGGCGATGAGGACGATCCGCAAGACGCGCCCACGTTTGCGTGGTGTCCGCAGATGCCGGTAGGCGCTGGCGCGCCGGCGGCGCAGTTCCGCTCGCGCCGCCGCCTGCGCGGCGCCGACCCCGGGGTTGTTCGAGGCATTCGTGCGAATCGGGGGGCGGGAGCCGTTCGGGAGGCCCGCCCGGCGCCGCCGGACGTCCGGGCCGTCGTCGAGGCTCACACCGAAACCGTGGAATGCATTGCGGGAATGGTCTCCTTGACTCCGCCGGGCCGTGGCGGCGCGGCGGCAGTGCTGTCGAGTTCCTGGGTGAAACGAGAGGGGCTGGGCCGGGTTACGCCGGACGCATGACCACGGCGAGGATGAAGAGTGCCGCGAAGATCGCGACGATGGCCACGCCGCCGAAGAGTGCGCCCGGTCCTTCCTCGATCCAGAAGGGTCCGACCCGGCGCCGGCCGGGAGCGCCCACGTCCAACGGTACCGCCATCGAGGTAAACCGTAGCAGCAGGCCGCCTGGAACGGTCGTATGACAATCCGTCACGCGTGCCGGAACGCTAAACCGGGCCATGCCACAATCGGCGCCGATGGCAGTGATAGCGCCTGTGTCTGCGCCCGCTTCCAGTCCGATCGCGCTGCCTCCCGCTCCGAGGACCGCCGAGGAGACGGGACTGCCATTCAGCTTTGTCTGCGATCTGGTCCTCAAGGTCCTCTATTTCAACGGCAGCATGCTCGGTCGCGACATCGCGAACCACCTCTGCCTGCCGTTCTCGTTCATTGACACGACCTCGCGATTCCTCGCCGACGAGGGGTACTGCTCGTCGACCGGTGTGCACACGGCAACGCTCGATCCGGGCGAGCCGATCAACGCCGGCATGCAGCACATGATCTCGACGACCGGTCGCCAGCGCGCCCGGGAACTCCTCGAAATCAACCAGTACGCCGGGCCCGCCCCGGTGCCGATCGCCGATTACACGGCGATGGCCGAACGCCAGTCCCATGTCGACGGGCAGGTCAACCGCGCCCGGCTCCACGATGCCTTCAGTCATCTCGTGCTCTCGGAAGTGGTACTCGACCACCTCGGGCCCGCGCTCAGCGCGCGCCAGGCGGTGTTCCTGTACGGCCCTCCAGGCAACGGCAAGACGACCATCGCCGAGGCGGCCGCGTCGCTGCTCGGCGCGCCGATGTTCATCCCCCGTGCGCTCTATGTCCACGGCGAGGTGATCCGCTTCTACGACCCGATCCACCACGAGCCCATCGATCGCGAGCTGCCGCCCCACGATCGTCGCTGGCAGCTGGCCAAGCGGCCCGCGGTCAAGGTCGGCGGTGAGCTCACGCCGCGGATGCTGGAGCTTGGCTTCGACCACACCCTCGGGTTCTACGAGGCGTCGATGCAGCTCAAGGCCAACGGTGGCCTGTTCCTCATCGACGACTTCGGACGCCAGCAGAACATGTCACCTCGCGACCTCCTCAACCGGCTGATCGTGCCGCTGGAGAAGAAGGTCGACTACCTCAACATCCCGCGCGCCGGCTCGAGCATTCCGGTGCCGTTCACCTGCATGCTCATGCTCTCGACCAACCTCCGGCCGCAGAACCTCATGGACGAGGCCTTCCTGCGCCGGGTGCGGTTCAAAGTGCACGTCCCGGATCCGACCGTGGACGAATACAAAGAGATCTGGCGACGCAACTGCGTGGACAGGGACCTGCGCATGGACGAGGAACTCGTCGACAAGTTGCTCGAGACGCAGTACACCGCCAAGGGCCGCCCGCTGCACGGGACCCATCCTCGCGACCTGCTCAATCACGTGATCCACTCCGCTCTCTATCTGGGCAAGCCGGTCGAGCTCAACGCCGAACTGCTCGAACTCGCCTGCGAGACCTATTTCGTCGATTCCGACGAATAGGACGCCGCGCATCGCGACATGCGCGCCGGTGAGAATGGGGAGGAGCAATGCCGAAGACGCATCACTACGAGCTGACCGTCGCGTGGACGGGCAATACCGGCACCGGTACCAGTGGATACCAGGCGTTCGAGCGTTCTCACGATGTGCGCATCGAGGGCAAGCCCACGATTCCCGGGAGCGCGGACCCGGCGTTCCGCGGCGCTCGCGACCGCTGGAATCCCGAGGAGTTGCTCGTCGCGTCGCTCTCGGAGTGCCACATGCTCTGGTACCTGGTCCTCTGCGCAAAAGAGGGGATCGTTGTCACGGAGTACGTCGATCATCCAACCGGCACGCTGAGCGAAACACCCGACGGTGGTGGTCATTTCGACGAGGTGTCGCTGCATCCGCAGGTGACCATCACGACGCCGGAGAAGATGGACCGCGCGATCGCTCTGCACGAGCGCGCGCACGATCTCTGCTACATCTCGAATTCCGTGAACTTCACGGTGCTGACGACTCCGAACCGTCGTGAGCGCTGCCGGACTCGTTTAGACCGACGCGCGTCTCGAGGGCTTCCTTTCGCACGACCGCTCCCGCCGGCCGCTTCTCGATGATGTGGTCGATCATCCCGTAGGCCAGAGCCTGCTCGGCAGTCATGTGGTAGTCACGCTCGATGTCGCGGCCGATCTGCTCGGAGTCGCGCCCCGTGTGGCGGTGATACAGCTCGATGAGCAACGCCCGCTGACGGAGGATTTCGCGCGCATGCACGTCGAGGTCGGTCGCCTGACCCTGCATGCCCTGCGCCCACGGCTGGTGGATGACGACCAGAGAATTCGGGAGCGCGAGCCGTCGTCCCGGCGCGCCGGCTGAGAGGAGCAGCGACGCGCCGCTTGCGGCCATGCCGAGGCATGTCGTTTCGACCAGCGGCCGGACGTACTGCATCGCGTCGTACATCGCCAGCGCCGCGGTCATCGAGCCGCCGGGGCTGTTGATGTAGAGGTGCACGTCTTTTTCGGGATCCTCGCCTTCGAGGAACAGCAGTTGCGCCGTGACCAGGTTGGCGAGGTCGTCGTCGATGACGCCGCCGACGAAGATGATCCGGTCGCGAAGGAGGCGGGAATAGATGTCATACGAACGCTCCCCGCGGTTCGTGGTCTCGACGACGGTGGGGACCAGGGTCATCGCGTGCCCTCCCTTGTGGGTGGTACGAAGCCGATGCGGCGACGCGCCGGCTCCGCCTGGTTCATGGCGAGAAAGGCGCCGAACTGCGCCACGGTCCGCAGCGATTCGGCATCCAGACCGGAGGTGACAGCGCGGAGCTGGCGGCGAGGATCCGCCGGCCACGCCGGTTCCTCCTGCGGCCATGCCGCGAGCTGGCGCCCAGGTCGCTGTAGACGGCGGCGATTGGAACAGCGAGTGCGTACGTGATCGCGATCAGCAGGTCCGCGGACACGTCCTTGAGCCCGCGCTCGACCTCGGACAGGTACGCGGGCGAGCAGCCGGCCTCGCCGGCGATCTCGCCAAGGCTCCGTCCCTGGCCCTCGCGATGTCCGCGGAGCACCGCACCGAGTTCGCGGCGGACCTCGTCGGCAGTTACGCTCAGAGCAGAACTCACAACGCTCACAGCATATCACCGCGCGTTCGGGGTGGCACGTCGGCGGGTCGGTGTGAAGGCTCCAGGTATTCTGTGCTCGCGATGGCAACCCTCCTTTCCGTGAACATCGGCCGGACGAAGCCGACCCTGTACGCCGATTCGGGCGTGACCGGTATCGACAAACGGCCGTCGGCGGAGCCGGTGCAACTCCGCGATCCGGGACGCGGCACCGGGCGGAGCGGAGCCGCGGGCGACGCCATCGGCGACGTTGAGTCCCACGGCGGAACCGACCAGGCCGTATACGCCTATGCCCGCGAGGACCTCGACGTGTGGCAGGCCGAGCTTGGCCGGCCGCTCACCAACGGTGTCTTCGGCGAGAACCTCACCACCCTCGGGCTCGACGTCAACGCGGCCCTCGTCGGTGAGCGCTGGCAGATCGGCGACACCTGCGTGCTCGAGGTCACCTCGCCGCGCATTCCGTGCCGCACCTTCGCCGGTTGGCTCGAGGATCAGTTCTGGGTCAAGCGTTTCACCGAACGCGGTGCCCCGGGTCCGTACCTTCGGGTGATCACGCCCGGACTGGTCCGCGGCGGCGACCCGATCACCGTGATCCACCGCCCCGAGCACGACGTGACGATCGAGATGATGTTCCGGGCGCTGACCACTGAGAAGGTGCTGCAGCCGCAACTCGTGGCCGCCGGCGACGCGCTTCCCGAGTTCCTGCGGCGGCGTCTGGTTCCTTAGCGAGAGCGGCTCGCCGGAGGCGGCTGATCAGGCTCGCCGGCACTGATCTGGCCGAGCGGCGGGAAATTCGGCTTCGCACGGGATAGGATTTGTGCGCGCCCTTGAAGTTCAGACTTCCGCCGTACGCACGCCTCGGCCTTGCCGCATTGGTGGCCGTCATCGCGTTTGGGGCTCTGGCGTCGACATCGCGTCTCGCGATCGCGCCTTCGAGCGCGAACGCGGCGTGCGCGCCCTTCGTCCACCGCACCGGCCGCCTGGTACGACATGAACGTCGGGACCGCCTCGATCAACTTCTGGGCGCCGTCGCCGATGCCGGCCGGGGCTCCGGCGATTCGTGGCCGGTCGGGCATCCTCATCGACCTTGATACCGGCGAGATCCTCTGGCAGAAGATGCCAAACCTCGAACTCGCGCCGGCGAGCCTGACCAAGGTGCTTGACCGCGCTCGTTGCGCTCGAGAACTTCGAGCCCAGCCAGGAGGTGACGGTGACGTCCGATGCGCTCGGGCAGTCGGCCGCCGATACGCGCATGGGTCTGAAAGCCGGTCAGACATTGACCGTGGAAGAGCTGCTCGACGGGATGCTGCTTCCCAGTGGTGACGACGCCGCCAGTCGCGATCGCGGTGGACACCGTCGGCCTGTCTCGTTTCGTCGCTGCGATGAACGCGCAGGTGGCCGCGCTCGGCCTCGACGACTTGCACTTCACGGCGACAGCCGGCCTCGACGACCCCGGGCTGTACTCATCCGCGTACGACCTCGCGGTCATCGCGGACTACGTGTATCAGCAGTTTCCGCTGTTCGATCAGATCGTCGATTCGCGGACGATCGACCTCGCGGCAAGCGCACTACATCCCGCATATCAACTGCACAACCTTGATGCGCTGCTGCAGGACTATCCCGCTGCAGTGGGCATCAAGCCGGGATGGACCGGCAATGCCGGCGCGTGCCTCATCGGCATGGCGGTGCGCGGCGGACACCGTCTGCTCGCGGTCCTGTTGAGCGCGAACTATCCGGCGCGGCTCGAGAGCCAGCTGTTCGACTGGGGCTTCGGACTCGAGGGTTTGCCGCCGTTGCTTCCGCCGACACCGAAGCCGGCGCACAGCGCCTGACCGCGCAGCGTCAGGTCACCGTCTGGACGATCGTGTTCGACGTCGACGCGTCATCGCTCGAATTGCCCTGATATTTCGCGACGATGAAATGGCTGCCCTTCGTCAACGCTCTCGTGGAGAACGACGCGATGCCTGACGCGTTGAGGGCAGCTGTCCCGAGCTTCTTGGTGCCGTTCCAGAAGACGACGCTACCGCCCGGTGTGTCTCCGATTTCCGTTGCCGTTACCGTCGCGGTGAACGTCACCGACTGACCGGCTATGGACGTACTGGTCGAGGAGATCAGGGCGGTGCTGGTTGTGTCGATGGGCGTCCCGACGATCAATCCCGACCCAGCGGTGGCGATGTAGAGAGTGCCATCGTTGGCGACCGCGAGGCTGCTCACGATTGCCTGCGTGTCGCTCAGTTTGCTCCCGGCAACGTTGGCGAACGTGGTGCCCGTCGGGTCGCTGACGAGGACTTCGAGTCCCGCGTCGGGGACGAGCTCGGTCGTGAACACCTGTCCGTTGAGTTCCGCGAGGCCGCTGATCGACGGAAGGCCGGTGGCGTTGCCGGCGATGACAGGAGTAGGCGACGTGTACGTGGTGGTGGTCGCGGGATTGTCGAGTGCGTAGAGACCGCCCGCCGCGATGACCCAGAGGCGTGGGATCGGTCCCGAGTTGTCAACCATGAGGAACGGCGCGTATGCGACGGACGTGTTGTTCCAGATTTCCTCCCACGAACCCAGTGCCCCGGCGTCCAGAGATCTGTACAAGCCCTTCTGCGGGTAATACGCATAGACGGTCTGGCCGTCGACTGCGATTGCCGCGTCGGGCGCGTTGGCGGAGTCCGATCGTGAACAACGACGTGTCCTGTACCCACTGATTAGACCCGACGCGTGTCCATATGCCGCTCGCCTCGACGGCAACAATCAGCGTAGGCGTTCCGGATGTGTCGACGACACCCACGGCGAGTGGACGTCCGCCGCCGGTTACGGCTCCGAGATCCATCGGCTGAAGCTGAAGGTCCAAGGGCGACGTCGCCGGTGCGCTCAGCAGATCGCCTTGCGTGTTGGTATTCCGATTGCCCGCACCGGCATACACCTCCGGCGGTGACACCCCGCCGTCGACGACAGTGTCCATGGCGTCCGCGCCGCCACTGGTGAACTGGTCATCGGTGATGCCCTGCTGCGTGCTGAAACCGTCGGCGGAACTGAACACTCCCCAGTCCGTGTCGCCGAGATAGACGCGTTGGCTCGAGCGCGGATCTCCAAGAGTGGTTGGATCGATCGCGACCTGGTGGTTCACCGTCGACCCGATCCCGTAGTCCGACGGATAGAAGGTCGTCTGCCCCTCGGCGCCGAGGAGTCGCCAGTTGCCGCCATAACCCGCGATCCAGATGTCGTCGCCCTTCTTCTCGTGCTCGATGGCGATGGAGGAAGGGACCATGGAATTCGAGTTCGAGCAACGCCGGCGGATACGACCCGTGCCACCAGGGGTTTGTAGACCCACCGAGCAGGTCGGTGCTCACCTGCGAAGGTGAGGTTGGCAATGAGGTCCAACTGGTCCCTGAGTTCGTCGTCTCCTCGAGGATTGAAGGTGCGGCTTGCGCACAACCTGGTATGAGGAGACAGTCCGAACCGGCGATCACAACGTCCGAGCCCCCACTGTCATATCCCGCGATCGACATGTAGTCCTGGCCGGGGACGTCATCGAGCAGACGAGTGTCCCAGCTGGTGTCGGTGATCTCCCCGACACCCGAGTTGTACGCCGCACCCCAGATATCGCCATCTGCAAGCGAGACAAGCTCCTGGACCACGGGCGGTGCTCCTGGCACGGGCTCAACGGTCGGCGTCGACGCGGTCAAATCGCTGATCGTGTACACACCGACGCTCCCGCCCCAGGTGGAAACGTACAGTGTCTTATCCGGTCCCCAGGCTAGCGATGTCAGGCAAACATCACTGCCGAAATCCGCTTGAGCGGCGACGGTCGTCCAGTTGCCGCTATAGATGTCGTTGCTCTGGGCGTTGTACACCTGTACGCCCTCGTCGAAGCTGGCTGCGTAGATGCGAGCTGGGCTCGTCGAGTCATCAACCGCAAGAAGGTTTCCGACGCAACGCTCGGGGCCGGTCGTCCCGTTTGGGTTGCCGCTATTCGATCCGTTGAATGTTGGTCCCGTCGTTAGCGGTGTCCACGACATTCCGTCGTCCATGGACTCGGCAACGCCGGTGTCGGTCGCGGCGTAGACATCATTCGGAGACTTCGGATCGAAGACTATCGACGCTATCGGGTTGTTGGTCTGGTCGAGCGATCCGCCTTGTGCCGCGACCCACGTCAGCCCCGAGTTCGTGGAGCGATCGATGCCGGCGACGTCGGAGCCGCTGAGCACGACTCCGCTGTGGTGCGGGTCGGCCGCGATCACGTTCTCGAATCCGCCGCCGGCAAGGCTGCTCTGTGCGAAGGAGTACGCCGACGCGACGTTTGCAGCAGTTTCGGTCGGATGAGCGGCGCTGGTGGCCTGAGGCAGCAGCGCGAGCACCACAGCGCACGTGGCTACTCCAACTGATCTGACCCCAGGGTGCTCGAGCATGAATCCCTCCTCTGACGACGCACTCGAGGATACAGATGCACGGCACGCGACTACCTGAGAATTCGCCTGACCGGCGGCGCGATATCCTCTGATCGTGAATGCCACCACGAGCAATGCCGGTTCTTGGGTCGGCAGCGCGCTCCACCGCTACATTCCGTACCACCACGAGGGGATGGAGCCAGGGACGCACCTTGGCCTGCCGTCGCCGTCGATCACGGTTGTGCTCAGTGTCGGTGCCCCCACCCAGATGATCGCGATGCCCGGCGTCCAGCCGCCGAACAGCTTCATGGCGCTCGTCGGTGGATTGCACACGCGTCCTGTGGTGATCGGGTACGGCGAGGTGATGGCTGGTGTTCAGTTGGATCTTGCGCCGCAGGCGGCGCGCACGCTGCTGGGGATTCGGCCGTCGCAACTTGCGCACAGCGTCTTCGACATGCACGACATCCTCGGCCCGGCGGCCGCCGAACTCGTTGACCGATTGCAGGCGACAGAAAGTTGGGAGGTGCGGCGGGATGCCGTCTTCGACGTGCTCGGCCGGCGGCGCCTCGCGATCGATGCGGCGTCACCGCGCATCGATCGTGCCTGGCGGTTGATTGTCTCGTCGCAAGGAGTGTCGCCGATCGGCGACGTTGCGGCCGATGTCGGCTGGAGCAGACGCCATCTCGACAGGGAGTTCTTTGCCGAGTTCGGCCTGACGCCGAAGGACGTCGCCCGCATCACCCGATTCACGCATTCGAGGGCGATCCTCCAACAGCGCGCGCGAATGTCCATGGCGGAGATAAGCGCCATCTGTGGCTACTTCGACCAGGCGCACATGGCTCGTGACTGGAACCAGTTCGCGGGCGAGCCGGCGACAGCGTGGTGGGCAGACGAGGGAGTCCGATTTTTCCAAGCAGCAGATGTCGAGGAGGACGCATCCTTCGCCTCATGACTGCAACGCCCGCTTCACGCACCGCCGTCTGGCCGTCGCTCCTGTATCGCGACGCCAACGCCGCCATTGCCTTCCTCGTCGCGGCATTCGGGTTCGAGGAGATCGTCGTGTACCGAAACGAGGAAGGCACGGTGGTCGAGCATGCCGAGTTGCGCTGGCCGGAGGGCGGCGGGGTCATGCTCGGGAGCGCCCGCGCGGACAGTGGGATCGTCGATCTTCCTCCGGGCGTGGGTGCCGTCTACGTCGTGGTGACCGACCCAGATGCGCTGTACCAACGCGCGACGGCACACGGCGCCACGATCATCCGCGACTTGCATGACCAGGACTACGGATCTCGCGACTTCACCGCGCGCGATCCCGAAGGCGTGATCTGGAGTTTCGGGACGTACGCGGGCGCGGCTACTTGACGACCACGAAGCCGGCAGCGATCGTCCCGTCGTAGGGCGCCGACGCGATGAGGCGAAGGTTGGGAAGGCGTTCCAGACAGCTGACATTCCATCGGTACAACGGCGACGCGATCGACAGTGCGCCGATAAACACGGCGTCAGCGCGTGTGACCGCCGCTTCCGCCGTTGCCGGGTCGCTGCACGCATCCTGGAGAGCGATCTCGTAGGGATCGTCGAGCGCGAGGTCGGAGTACCCATTGGGGACGAGCGGGTTGAGATCGGTCAGGCCGGCCATCCACATCCCCGCATCGTTGCCGCCGTTGGTCAGCACGAGCGATCCCTTCGGCAGCAACTTCGACATCGCTGACATCACGCTGACATCCGCCGGCGATACCAGCGATCGCGTCGCAATCTCGTTCTTGTAGGTGCCGGCCTCGATCGCGGCTCCCGCCACCAGCGTGAGCACCGCGAGGGCGCCCAGCGCAACGCCCGCAGCGTCAAGATGCTGCGCCACCCCACCGAAGCGTTCGCCCACAGACGATGGAATACTCACCTCGCGTCTGGCCGCCACCCAGGCGACGACGACCGCAACTGCCGTGATCGCGCCGGGGATGACCCACCGCCGCAAGTCTGTCATCTGGTTGAACAGACCGAGTGGGTACAAGTCAACGGAGCCCGGTTCCCAGAACTTCGCCCACTCGTTTTCCAGCGGCTTTCGCACGACGACTGCGATCAGGACGACAACAATCGCGGCGACCGACACACCGATCCACATTCGTCGAGTCCGCGACAGCCAGCGCATGAGGTCCCAGAGCGAAAAGAGGCCGAACGCAAGCACCAGTGGGATGAGCCAGTACTGCACACCGAGCATCCGGTCCGTGTCACCCCACGGATAGATGGCGTTCCAGAGGCGGTGCAGATAGTGGAGATACAGGTCGTCGGCCATCAGAAGGAAGAGAAGGACCTGCGCGACCAGCACCCACAGCATCCTGCGGCGGATGAGCATCGCGATGGCGCCGATGCCATAGAGGATCAGGGCAATCGGACCGATGAGATCTGTTTCGCCAATGAGCACCAGGATGTGGTGCGGTTTGAGTGGCATCGGCGTGACCGAGAGGACGTATGCCGGAGGCTCGGTGTTCGTCAGCGGCGGTAAGGCCGGTATGCGTGTGACTACGGTGACGAACACTGCGCCGCCGAGCACCGCGACCGCCGCGATGACCAACCTGATGAGCGCGGCCCGAGGCGCTTCACGAACGGCGACGACGACTGCCATCGCAAACAGCCCACACGCTATGACCGCTGCAGTGAATATCTCGAGCCCATGGATCACCCAGATTGACGTTGTGATTGCAAATAACAGCAGCGCGTTCTCTGGCGTCATCTGCCCACGTATGAGACGCAGCGACGCGACGATGAAGGGAACGATCAGCGTTGCGTCGACGACCTCTGGAAACCGTCCGAGGATTGCCTGGCCGGAAGGAAAAATGAGTCCGATTGCGAAGAACGGTACGGTCACGGCGAGCGCTGTCGATCCGGTTGCTTCGAGCGTCAGCAATGTCAGCGACAGCGGAAGCACGATGAGTGTCGCGGTGATGATCGGTGCCATCGATCCCACCGGGGACGGTGCGCCAAGCCACGAAACCAATGCTGCAGTGGCTTCGAATCCAGGTCGTGCTCGAACGTAGTCAGAGCCTTCGAGCGGAATCGGAATCTGAGGCAGCACGTCGTGCGTTCGCACGATCGCACTGACGAGCGTTCCATGTGTGGCCGCGTCCCACTCCGGTGGGAGCACCTGGCCGTGCAGTGCCCACGCGAAGACCCCCGCGCTGACAAAGCCGACCAGAATCGCCGGTACGGGCACCCACCACGGGTGCGTTCCCGGTGGCTGTGGCTCGGTGAGCCGCCAGCGCATGACTGCTGCAATTGCGAGGACGACAAGTACCGGAAGGACGGTGATCGGCTCGAATGGAACATGGACGTCGTGCAGCACGATTCCGTAGACACCGATGACTCCCGCCGATAACCCGGGCGCCATGAGCAGTCGCTGCCAGGCACGCCACGTCGGTGCGAGAAGGGTCGCGAGCGCGAACCCGGGGATGAACGCAACGGCCAGCACCCCGGGCAGGGTTTGTACGAACTCCTGGAAGGGCAAGCTTTATCGAGCTCAGCGGCCTTTGAGCGTCGCCACCGCGAAGACCGTGCGCGCCATGATGAGCAGGTCGAGCGCGACCGACTGTCGCTTGATGTAATACAGGTCGTACGAGAGCTTGATGGTGGATCCGCCGATGTCACCGCCATACCCGTAGTTGACCTGGGCCCACCCCGTAAGGCCGGGACGTACGGAGAGCCGCGTGTTGTAGTACGGGATGCTCTCGCGCAGAGCCTCGACGTACTGCGGTTGCTCGGGTCGCGGTCCGACGACGCTCATATCGCCGCGAAGGATGTTCCACGCCTGCGGCAGCTCATCAATATGGAGTCGCCGCAACACCGCGCCGACTTTCGTGATCCGCGCGTCGTTCTCCGCCGTCCAGCGCAACTCCTCGTCCGATCGCACGCGCATTGTGCGCAGCTTCAGAATTTCGAACGGCTTACCGAAGTGTCCGACGCGTTCCTGACTGTGGAAGACAGGCCCGCGATCCTCGAGCTTGACCGCAATCCACACGAATGGCAGCAGGATGCCCAGGAAGAGCAACCCCGCCGATCCTGCGACGATGTCGACGATGCGCCTGAAGACCGAGTAGATACGCGACGTCTCGCCACGTTGCTGCAAGGAGAGCAGCCACGACTGGCGAAGACGTTCGACGAGCAGGCGACCCGTCAACTCCTCGTAAATGTCGGCGATGGACCGGACGACGAGCCCTCGGTCGTAGCAGTCCACCAGGCTCGCAAACAGATCAGTCGGCAGATCCTCCTCGGCCCCGAGCACGATCTGATCGGCGTCCCGGGCGGCTGCAGCCAATCGTCAACCGGCTCCCGGCATCGACGTCGGCGGGGTGGATGGTGCCGACGACCCGGTACAGGCCCGCGAGCTGCTCCTCGACCTCTCCCCAGACCCGGTCGATGGTCTCCGGGTCGGCGACCAGCACGATCCGGCCCGCGAAGATCGCCTGGGCGAAGACCCGCCGGTAGAGGAGCCTCCAGCACAGGACCGTGAGGGCTGCCACCGGGACCCAGATAAGGATGGTTGGCCGGGTCACCCCATAGGGGGCGACGAAGAAGACAACGAGCAGAGCAATCGTCTCAAGGGTGACGGTCGTGGCGACAACGCGAAAGATCGCCCGAACGCTGACTGCGGCGTGGAGGTCATATGCGTCGACGACGAGTGCCGACGCGAGCCAGATGGCGGTGACCAGGACAACTCCGAGCCAAGGAATGGTCAGCGCGGCGTGTTGGATCGGTCCCGATCGGAGGTTGAAGGCGATGATCAGCGAGGCGGCAACGAGGAGCGTATCGCCCGCCGCGAGGAGCAGTTTTCGCTCTGAGGCCAGGATCCCTCGCCGGCCGGCCGCGACCGTGGCGCCCGGAACTTTCTGGGCGATCATCGAAGTAGCCTACACGCTGGTCGTCCGATTGCGCCCATCGAAGGCCCCGGCCCGGAGGCCGGTACGCGAGCGATCCGAAGGTGATCCAGGGGTGTTCGGGCGGGCGCGATTCCGGGCGCAGCACCGGCGGAGGATCCGCCAACAGGGTAAGAGGTGCGGAGCCTCCGAGATACGCACGAGGCGTACCGTGCCCGGTACATCATGCCTGCCAGGGTTCCGGAGACCACCTCCGACGCCGTCTTCGTGAGCGTGGTCCTGCCGGTCCTCAACGAGGAGCGCCATATCGAGGCGTGCCTGGAGTCGGTGCTGGCCCAGGACTACCCGTCCGACCGCTACGAGGTGATCGTGGCTGACGGGGACTCGACGGATGGCACGCGCGACATCGTTTCAGCGGTCGCTGCACGAGACCCGCGGGTGCGGCTCATCGACAACCCCGGCCGGTTGCAGGCAGCCGGATTGAACCGGGCGATTCTTGCCAGCAGAGGCGATGTCATCGCGCGGCAGGACGGTCACGCGGAATGGGCACCGGATCACCTGAGCACGTCGGTCGCCCTATTGCTCGCCACCGGAGCGGACAACGTCGGCGGCCGTCAGGACGCGGTCGGGAAGGGTCCGTGGGGACGCGCCATCGCTCGTGCGATGAGCTCGCCGTTCGGCGTCGGCGGCGCGCGCTTCCGCTATTCGGACCACGAGGAGGAGATGCCGACCGTCTTTCTCGGCACGTTCCGCCGCAGTGCGTTCGAGCGCGTGGGCCTCTTCGATGAGGCATACCCGCCTCACGAGGACTACGAGCTCAATGAACGCATCCGCGAAAGCGGCGGGCGGATCGTGTTCAGCCCGGAGATCCGGACGAAGTACCACGTCCGCAGCGGGTTGGTGGCGCTCGGACGCCAGTACTTCCTGTACGGACGGGGGAAGGTGCGCGTGGCTCGCGCGAGACCCGGAGTCATCCGCCCATATCACCTGGTGGCCCCGGGGTTCGTGGCGAGCTTGCCGCTTGGGGTTGCGATGGTGCTGTTTGGCCGTCGCCGCCGTCTTGCGCTTGCCGGCGCTGCGACCTACGGAGCCGCGTGCCTCATCGCCGGCCAGCTCGCCGGTAGCGACGAACCGCCTGCCGTACGCGCTCGGATCCCCGCCGCATTTGCCGTCATGCACGTCGCCTGGGGGGCGGGATTCTGGGCCGGGGTGATCGAGGTCGCACGCGGCATCGGGACCGGCGGTGGCAACGCGCCGGCGCTCCCGGTCCGGGCGGAGACGGTATAGGACGGTCGCGACCCGTATTGTTGGCGGCTGTGAAACCACGGAGTTCTGGAATGAGCGATCGCCCGAATCCCCTCTGCATGGTCGGTGCCGGCTACGTCGGACTGGTGACCGCCGTGTGCCTCGCCGATGCGGGGGTGGACGTTCGGCTCCTCGACGTCGACCCCGGGCGGCTGGAAATCCTCCGCCAGGGCAGGGCACCGATCCACGAGCCGCAGCTCGACGAGCTCCTCGCCAAGGTGCTCAAGAGCGGACACCTTGTCTTGTTCGACAAGGCTGCCGAGGCGATGCAGGGGGCGGCGGTGATCATGATCGCCGTCGGAACGCCGCCACTCAGCGACGGCCGCGCCGACCTCATGCAGGTGCGCGCCGCGCTGTCTGAAGCCGTGCGTCATGCGGGCCCCGAGACCGTGATCGCCATCAAGAGCACCGTTCCTCCCGGGACCACGGCATCGCTGCGCTCGCTCTGCCGTCGCAACGGCCGGGTGGTGCCGCTCGCGGTGTGCCCTGAGTTCCTCGCCGAGGGCAGCGCGGTGCGAGACTTCCGCCAGCCGCCGCAGGTGGTCATCGGCGGTGACGATCACGACGCATGCGAGCGTGTTGCGCGCCTCTTCGGGCACCTCGACGCACCGATCCGGATCACCGACTCGACGAGCGCGGAGCTCATCAAGTACGGGGTCAACGCGTTTCTCGCGCTGAAGATCTCGTTCATCAACGAGATGGCCCAGCTCTGCGAGTTCACCGACGCGGACGTGAGCTCGGTTGCAGACGGCATCGGGACTGACGAACGCATTGGCCGGGCGTTCCTCGGTGCGGGGCTGGGGTTCGGAGGCTCGTGCTTCCCGAAGGATGTGCGCGCACTCGATCAGGCCGCGAGCTATCACGGGCAGAGCTTCCACCTGCTTCGGGCCGCGGTCGAGATCAACCAGCAGGCCCGCAGCCGTTTCGTCGCCAAGGTCCAGCGGGCGCTCAATGGCAAGCTCACCAAGCGGCGGATCGCAGTGCTCGGACTGGCCTTCAAGCCCGGCACCGACGATGTCCGCCAGGCGGCCTCGATTGATGTCATCCGGCACCTCGAGGATCTGGGGGCGCTCGTCGTGGCGACCGACCCCGTCGCCATGTCCAATGCGCGGCCGATGCTGCCCCACACGGAGCTCGTCGAGGACCCGTATGCCTGCGTCACCGGGGCAGACGCGGTGCTCGTGGTCACGGAATGGCCCGAGTACGTGGGCCTCGACTGGGCGCGCGTGGCGACGCTAGTCCGCCGCCGCCTCGTGGTGGACGGTCGCAACTGTCTGCCCGTGGACGCGCTCGTCGACCAGGGTTTCACGTACATCGGCGTGGGCAGGCCGATTCGCAAGCCGGCATCCACCAAGGCGTCGCGCTCAGGAGCGACGCCGGCCGCGGAGCTCGTCGCCGTCCCATGACCTGGACCCCCTCGCGCGTCGTCGTCACAGGCGGCGCGGGGTTTCTCGGGTCACATCTGGTTGACCGGTTCCTTGCGGACGGGGCCGAGGTCATCAGCGTCGACAACCTCATCACGGGTCGGCGAAGCAACGTCAGCCATCTCGCTGGTGACTCGCGTTTCACACTGCGCACCGACGATGTCTCCGGTGTCTGGAGTGTCGACGGACCGGTTGATGCGGTGCTTCATTTCGCCTCGCTTGCCTCGCCTCCCGACTACCTGCGCCATCCGATCGAGACGCTCGAGGTCGGCACGATCGGCACGATGAACGCGCTGTCCCTCGCCGAGGAAAAGGGCGCGCGGTTCCTGCTCGCGTCCACAAGCGAGGTCTACGGTGATCCCGACGTCCACCCGCAGCCGGAGACATACTGGGGCAACGTCAATCCAGTAGGTCCGCGGAGCTGCTACGACGAGTCGAAGCGTGCGTCCGAGGCGTTCACAATGGCGTTTGCACGAGTGCGCGCGGCGTCGATGTGCGCATTGCGCGAATCTTCAACACGTTTGGGCCACGAATGCGCGCTGAGGACGGCCGCGCCGTACCGCAATTCGTGACCCAGGCGCTCGCCGGCGAACCGATCACGGTGTATGGGGATGGCTCGCAGACGCGCAGCCTCTGCTACGTCGACGACCTCATCGAAGGGTTGATCCGCCTCCTGCATTCGGAGTACCGACTGCCTGTAAACCTCGGCAACCCGCACGAGGTGACCATGCTCGAGCTCGCCGAAATGGTTCGCGATCTCTGTGGCAGCCGCTCCGTGATCGAGTTGCGGCCGCTGCCGGTGGACGATCCCAAGCGACGCTGCCCAGACGTGACGGTGGCAGTGCGGGAACTAGTTTGGCAGGCCGTCGTTCCGTTGGAGGATGCGCTGACCCGAACTATTGACTGGTGGCGTGCTGAGCGCGCCGTCACCTAAGCCGCGAATCTGAGGCCTTCGCTACCGCACACGACGCAGCCATCCCTTCGGGCTGTGGCTCGACGAGGTAGCGCCGCGAGCGCGCGTCGTCAATCACAAAGCGGTTGTCCCTTTGCACGAAGCTCTCGATCGCCCGCAGCGGTCCCGGTCGGAACTGCCTGAAGATGAAGAGTTCGTCAGTGCATCCATCTTGAACATGCATGTAGTCGCCGACGTTGACGAACTCGGCGTAGAGATCCATCTCGCGCTCCACGTGCGCCTTCGTGTGGTCGCTGTCGAGGATGACGAGGACGTGTTGCGGCTGTGCCTTCGCGATCCTGTCTCGAACGGTGTCGACGACAGCCTGATCGGTGGAACTTCCGACGAGGAACTCTATTCTGGGATGTTCGATTTCGTGGAGTTTCTCGACGTCAATCGTCAACACCCTCCCACGCCCAACGAGGTCGAAGATCGAAGCCATGTAGAACGCGGAGCCGCCGCGATTAGTGCCGCACTCCACGACGAAGTCGACCTTGCCGTCGATGATCGACTCCTGGATCAGCCACGCGTCCGTGACGTTCTGCCAGATCGGTTTTCCGAGCCACGTCACATTTTCGAAGTTCACCGTCCGTTTGATCAGAACGGTCAGCGCGACACGCCGCACGATGCGGTCCTCGATCCATGGACGCATCCGTTTGCCCAGGCGCGTCTGTATCAACCGTGTGGTGAGATCCATCGTCGAGGGAGGATAGCCTAGCGGGGATTGTCGGCGGTTGACGGTACCGCCATGGGCGCCGTCACCGCGGCGAACTCGGGCATCTCCGGAAACCGACGTGCTTCCCGGTAGCATGCCAGTGCATGGGGCCGTCAGCGATCTTCGTCGATCACTTCGACCATCGGAGCGTCGATGCGGAGGCAACGGTGGTTGCGCTGACTCCGGAGGCATTTGAGGAGTGTCGCCGTCGAGGGCTCAACCCATCAGTCGTCGACGACCACTCGCAGCCGCCCGAGTTCTCTCGACATCCCGCGGAGTATCAACGGTGGCAGTTGGATTGGTTGGCGCGGCTCGACGATGCGTGCGGCCTCGATGGAGTAGCTCGAGCGTGTGCTGGACTGATCGTCGCGCCGCTGGATTCGGTTGTCGTTGCCGCACGGACGTTGGCCGGTGTGGTGGATGCCCTCAGGCCCCGGGAGATCACTTACATCGGAAGGGCAGGTCCCGTTGAGCCTTCGGGGTATCACAATGGGAACCTGGCCTTCTGGCCCCGCCTCGGCGACACGCCGCTTGCTGCACGTCTGCTCCCTTTAATTGCGGCCGCGCGCGACGTGCCGGTCGATATTCGTGGCGTCAGCCGCGAGACCATGGCCAAGTCGTCGCGCGCTTCTCTTCTCCGGCGCACGCGGGTGCGCCTCGCGAAAACGTTGGGCCCGTATCGTCGAGCACGCCTTGGACACGTCCACCGCACCGGTCGCGGCGGAACAACGCTGATGCTGTGGTACGCCGGGTATGGCGCACGGCAATTCGCAGCCGATGAGCATCGCGCAGCCCGCGACACCGTGTACGTGACCCGAGGCGGGGCCGCATGTCAGATTGTCGATCCCGCCGTACCGCCGCAACACAGGCCGAGCCCTCGTGTCGACCTCGGGTTTCCGAGCATCACGGCACTGAAGCCTGCACTGAGGCCGCTGCTCGACGAGATCGATGAGTGGGCCGGTGTTGCAGGGGCGGGGGGAATTCTCGAAAGTCGACTAGCGACGTATCTCCATGGGATGTGCGGCGCTGTCGCTCGCGCCGCCGAGCAGATGGGCACCAGCTTCGCGACGTTCGAGATCGACCGGATCGCCGCCGCGAATCCCAGTTCGCTCGAGGAATTCGCGTGCTTGATTGCCGGAACGCACGCGGGGATTCGGCGCATCCTCATTCAACACGGAGATCACCTGCTCACCTACAGCACATGGCTCGTGACCGAGACGCAGAACTTCGACGAACTTGCTGCGAGCGACCCGACGGTAGCCGGTGATCTTGTCGTCGACGCCAAGGCACTCGGTGTGACTCCACCGTCTGTGACGCACTACGCGCCGCGAGTGCGCGCCTTGCGGATGAGAGCCTTGACGAAACCGCCCCCGCGGGGGCACCACGCCGGGACCGTCTGCTACGTGCCTTGCTTCTTCATCGGTGACGCGAGGCGCATCGGGGGATGCAATTTCGACGATGCCTGGTACCACCGCTGGCATTGCCGAATCCTCGACCTTATGGCCTCCCGACAAGACGTCCGATTCGTCTGGAAAGGGCTGCCGTCCGTAGATCTCTCGGCAGATCCGATTCCTGGGCTCATTGCAGACCGAGCGCTGACCAATGTGTCATACCAAGCGCGGCCGTTTGTCGACGTCTCCAGACACGTTGAGCGCGTTTTCACAGACTATCCAAGCACCGCGCTCTACGAGGCGGTGCACCTAGGGAAGCCCGTGCTGGCGATCACCTTTCCACGCTTCGCGACGTTGCGCGAGTCAGCGACGTCACGTTTCGCGAAAGTGTTGCGCGTCTGCTCGTCCGAGGATGAAGGGCTTGCGAGTATCCGAACGTTTATCGATGATCCGCGATCAAACTGGATCCTCCCCCGAACCCAGCTTACTTGACGACTTCGCAAGAGGAACGTCAACTCGTCAAGTGGCAGAACGGGTGCGATGTGCTGCTCGTACCGACCGGGCCAGCGGTTCGCGCCCCGTGCGAGCAGGCCGCGAAACCCGCCGCTTGGAAACCGCTGATTGAAAATAACCTGGTCCACGTGGAAGCGTGCCCGTGAGTACTGATACTGGCTGAAGAGCGGATTGCGCGGATCGAAGTACCCCATTGATTCGGCAGTGAACGCGTGGCGATGCGTCGGGTCCAGCGCAGCCCAGCGGGATCGGAAGTACGGAACATCGATCCGGACCCTGCATCCCGGTCGACCGACTCGGTGTATCTCCTCGAGTGTGGCGACAACGTCGTCGAGATGTTCCAGGACGTTGTCGAGGTAGATCTCGTCGGCACTCGACGTGTCGAATGGGTACGGGACGACGTTGAGATCATGGATGACGTCGGCGCCCGACGCGGCATTGATATCGACACCGATGGCGCCATTGACTTTACGGTTCCCGCAACCGAGATCGAGGATCACATCGAGGTCGCCCGCGTACTCACGCGCAACCGATTCTGACGCGAGACGAGCGTCCGATATGCGCTCCAGTAGCTTTCCACAACATTTCGGGGTGCGAACAATTCCTCATATCGGTTGCGGCCTGCAGCGCCCATGGCCTCGGCACGCCCAGGCGTCTCGAGCACGCGGACAAGTGCGTCCGCCAGGCCATTGGGGTCAGCTGGTTCGATGAGCAATCCGGTCGAACCATCGACGATCTGATCCGGGATCCCCGCGATTCTGGTGGCGACGACCGGGCGACCGGCGGCCATCGCTTCGAGAATGACGATCGGGAAATCCTCGTGGCCGATCGACGGGAGCACCACCACATCAGCGACGTTGTAGAGGGACCAGGGGTCTTGGTGCTCACCAAGGAACCGCACGCGCCACGCTATTCCCAGCGCGAGCGCTTGCTCCTCGAGGTTGGCGCGTTCCGGTCCGTCGCCGGCGACCACCAACCGCACGTCAGCACACGACGGCGGGAGCTGAGCGACGGCCTCCAGGAGGTACCGGTGACCCTTGCGGCGCTCGAGCCGGGCGACGACGAGCACGAGCCGGCTCGTGGCCGGGACGTCGAGTGCCAGTCGCGTGGACGCGGCTGGGGCGTTCGGCTCCTTCCGAACGACGGCATTGGGGATCACGCGCTGGCGTGCGCCAGGGAGACGCAACACGGTCCCCAGCGCGGTTCCTGCCGCACGGGAGCCCGTGACGAACAGGTTGACCGACCGTGCTACTGCTCGATCGACCGGGTAATCCAGAACACGACCCGGCGTCCGATACGAGTACGCGAGGTTGTTCACGACATACAGCGCCGGAACACGGGCCAGGCGCGCGGCGATCGCAGTCGCATTGCAGGAGATTGCTCCTGGAAACCCACCATTGTTGATATGGACCACATCGGGCCTGCTGCGCCGCAACTCCCCATACATGCGCCCGATATCCCACACGAGGCAGAACTGTCTGACCGGCATCAAAGAGACGACACCACGCATCGCCCGCCCGACCTGCGGCGATCGACCACGCGAGACAAGGGCCTTCAAATTCGCGGGATCCGGAAGCCTCAGTCGCCGCCGCGGCACCGCTGGAGCCAGCTTGGCGCGCAGCCCTGTCTCGTACTCGGGCCACCCGCGATAGGTGAAGACGGCTTGTATCGACGGCTCCGTGAGGGCGGCCTCCAGAAGCGCGACGAGTGTCGATTCGCTGCCGCTGAACCAGTAGCAGTCCGTGTGATAGTGAATGCGCACGTCGATCGGACTGGAGCATGGCACACGAAGCGCAAGCCAGCGATCCGCATAGCTCAGCACTGGGGGACCACCGAACTGAACACCACGAACCGAACTTCGGGCGACCCGTCCCGCATCCGTCTCGGCTTGTACATTCACGCTCCCAGGATCGGCGGCGCGGAAACGTATTTTCGGGATCTCGTTCGCGCGCTGGATCCCGCGGTTTTTGAGGTGCACGCGTTCATCCCCCCCTGGCCCGTGCTCGTCAGTTTCCTGGATCTCGAGAGAGACTCGAACGTTCAGTTGCACATCGTGGACGTGGTCGAGCCGGCCGCCAACTTCGGGACGAGTTCCGACGCAGGATCCCGGCCAGGCGCCGGTGCCCTTCGGCACCGAGTCCCGACATTCGCGAGCACGCCGCATCGCGGATGCCGCGCCTTGCCGGAAGGCGCGCAACGCCTCGGGCATGATGCACTTCGGTATCTCACACTACCGGTGAATCGTCGCCGCCTGGTCGAGGCATTCACGCCGCACCGCCTCGACATTCTGCATGTCGTGAACGGTGGGTATCCGGGCGCGGCGAGCGCACTCGCGGCCGTCCTCGCGGGGAAGACGACTGCTCGCCGCCGAGTCATGACCATCTGCAGCACCCCGATGCCAAGGACCATTCTCGGTGCGGCTGAACGCGTCGTTGATGGACGTATCTCCGAGTCGCTCAATGCGGTCATCGTGCCCGCCGAGCGTCCCGCGTTGGCGCTTGAGCGACGCGGGTTCCCGCCCAAGGCCATGGTGATCATCCCCTGGGGAGCTAGGTCGAACCCCAACGAGCCCGACCCAAACGCGCGTCTGCGGTTGGGGCTGACGACCGACGCTCCGGTCATCGTCTGCATCGCCAACTTCACCCCAACCAAGGGTCAGACGGTGATTGTGGACGCATTGCCGGAACTGGCCAAGCGCTTCCCGGGAACTCCAGGCCATTCTCGCGGGTGAGGGACCTGAGTTGGCGTCGGTCCGGCGCCGCGCCGAAGCGATGGGGCTCGCCCGCACAGTGCGTTTCCCGGGATCCGTCAAGACACCGTGGGAACTGCTGCAGACGGCGGACGTCTTCGTGCTCGCGTCAGAGATCGAAGGTCTCCCACTTGTCGTTCTTGAAGCGATGAGCGAGAGCGTCCCGGTGGTCGCGACCGACGTCGGCGGCATGCCAGAGGCGGTAGTTGACGGCGAGACGGGATTCCTTGTTCCGACCGGAGATGCCGAAGCACTCACAAGGGCGATTGCCCGAATCCTCGACGATCCTTCGGTAGCGATGCGGATGCGGAAGGCCTCGCTCGCGCACTACCACGAGCGCTTCACCATGGACCGCATGCTAACGGCGCACCGCGACCTCTACGTGGGGCTCGCACGAGGCTCCGAGTTGCGCGAATTCCGGCACCGCTGAGCTCCCTCGGCGGTTGAACGCGCCCTGCGGCGTCCTGCGCGTGAGCAGCAGCATCGCAGCGCCCCACTTGCGAAATCCGCTTAGGCCAGAAAGGAACTCCGGTCGCCAGTGTGAAACGTACGCGGTCGTAGTAGGCGTCACCTTGCAGGCGAAGGCAAGATAGCGAACGGACGGTTCATCACGCAAGCGGCATCCGTTCCGCGTCCAATCAGGTCCGGGGCCGGAGTGCCTCCTCAACTACTTCGAAGTCACGCAACTCGAAGCGGCGTCCGAGCCGTTCAAGCATCGGAGCGACCCAAGCGCGTGTGTCTGTGTCGAGTAGCGCCAACGGATCGGCGGCCAGGCGCTCCACCCAGGAGTCGACCAGATCGCGGCGGCTGCCCAGAAGCAGACATCGGGCGCACCCTCGAGCGGATGGACGATACCCTGCTGCACTACTGTTGCAAACAGCTGCGACCACGCATAGTCACACGCCCTGTTCAATGGCCTGACGTGTGAACGCAACGTGGTCGCCCAGCGCTGTCCGCCCTCGACTATTTCCCCTGGGAAGTCTTTGTCATAACGATACAAGGGGCCCCCGGAGCGAGCCTCCGCGAAGTGGATGATCGTCGTTGCGGGCCATGGGGCGCCGTACCAGAGAATCGTGCCTTCGCTGCTGCACAGCGACGCGAAATCGAGTTCGGACCAAACGGGTTGATCACTGGCTCCAGGTCTTGGGCAGCGCGGGGCCGGGCTCCAATACCCGCCGCCGAGAACATCGGCGTCCGCGTTCGCCACTGCGCGCGATCAGTCCTGAAGTACTCGGATATGGGCCCGAGCTCGGAAACGTCGCTGCGCACATCGAAGACGCCTGATTTCGGGTAGCCGTAGTTGAACGTCGGAAACCAGAGGTCTCTTCCGCCGGCTATGGCTTCAATCCGCGCGAGGTGGGCTTTAGCAGTACCACGCGACTGGTCGAACGGCGGACGAGATGTCGTGCGGCGAGCGCGTCGGAGTGGACGAAGACGGGGCCGGACGGTGCGCGGACGGGTAGCTCGATGGTCGTCGAGGTCGTCACGCCCACAGTCGCATGACCGCATCCACGATCAGCTCCGACGACACGAGCGTCGAAAATCACTCTCCTCGAATCGAATACCGAACACATCCTCGACCGCGTACATCACCTCGACCTGCCGAAGAGAGTCCCCATACGGGATCCTCCGAAGCCGCAATGTCCGTGTCTGGTTCGATGTCGTGCCCGAGAACGCTGGAGAGGATGCGCGCAACATGGGCTTGAACCACGGCGCGAGTTCTCTCAGTCATCGTTCGCATCCCTGTCCCACTCAACAATCACGCCGTCTGCGGCCTCGGATTGGGTGCTTATCACTGCGAAGCCGTCGTCTCCGACCAGCGGTGCCGATGTTGCTGCCAACCAGTCAAGCGCCGGTCCGTTGCGAGGCCCCCGCTGCCAGTCCACCGTCACCGCGGACGACGGCAATTCGACGAGCATTCGGCGGACGCTTTCCATAACCATGGTCTGCTCGAGCTGACGTCCAAGTGCGCGGCAGCTGATCGAGATCTCATCGAGGTGGAGCACCGATCCCGCACGTCGCGCGAAGACAGTCGCGACCACGCCGCTGTCCGACAGGCGGTCCGAGAGTGCGACCGACACGACGCACCGCTCGGCATCACGCATGTACTCCGCGACGTCCGCGGCGCTGAAGCGGCGCAGCGCGGTGTTGAACTGATTGGTCTTTGCGGACAACTCATGAAGGCGATCGATCAAGTCGTGGGGATTCACGCGGAAACGAAGGCGCGCTCCGAGAGCACGGCGGTATCCCGCTGGATCTGTGGCGGCGGCGAGCTCGGCTGCGCGAACCGACGAAGCCTGGATGTCATGCACGCGCACGGTGTCTGCATCGCCGAGACGGAATCGGAACAGACCCGGATACAACGCCAAACCGCGTCTGGTCGACTGCAGGGTCGGTTGCATGCAGGCAACGCACCGACGTATCGCAGGCTATCTGTGCGAGCTCGCCCGCGTTGTCGTCGACAAAGAGCATCGCGTCCGGGTGAATGCGAAGTTGCTCTGCTACGGCGATCACGCCCGTGGTCTTGGCATCCCATGTCGCGATCGACGCTGCGAGGTCGGCGGCGTGGATCTCCAACGGCCCGTCAGCGTCGAGGAGCTGCGCCACATCCTCCGGATCGTTGCGTGATGTGATGGCGAGGAAGATCCCACGACGGCGGAGCTCGAGCAGGTCCCGTTGCAGCGCTCGATGCTCGTCCGTGACGACGATCCCGCCCAGACCGTCCTCCGACAGGACACCGGAGTACAGCGTATTGTCGAGATCCACGACGACCGCCTTCACGCGAGTCCCGAGCGCTGCGGGGATCCAGCGCAGCCCCATGGTTTGAGCAGTGAGGACCGTCGCTTGCCGGCTCAGCGGAGTCCCGGCAACCGTCGCGCTGCGCGAGTCGCCGTATGCCGAGCCGAGGGTGAGCGCGATCTGTGACTGCTCGCAGACATCTACTCCCGCGAGCGCGGCGACGGATAGCCGCAGCGCTGCATTGAAGGCAACGGCGCCAGTGGTCTCGGACGCCCAATCGCACACCAGAATCGGCGCCGATGATCGGCTTCGGAGGGTCGCGACTCTCGACGAACCACTCCGCAAGCCGCTCGGCCACTCTGGGTATATCGGCTGAAATCGATCCACACCAGTTCGAGATCCGCCCGGCCATCAGTCTCGACGGGAAGCGTGTCGTCGTACGGACTGTACATCACATCTGCGCGACGGCCGCCATAGGCGAGAAACGGCGTTAGCAGCCTCTCGATGAGCTCGAACGATTGGTTCCTGTGGACGCGGATCGCGATCTGGTGCGCAGGCCAGCCGCCCTGGAGGGAGATCAACTCCGTGTAACTCGGCGATGTCGCGAACAGCACGTCCTGACGCGCGGCTTTGTCCAGGCAAACACGAACTTTGTCAGCGGGCTCGGTCGCAATCGCTGCGTTCACGATGACGCCCGGCTCCCCGGAACGATGCACCGTATCACCACCCGACTAAGAATATCCTACGATCCGGCCCATCGGTGGTTGGCAACTGCCCGAACACAACTCCTGGAGGTGAGCAATGGCAGAGGCGCAGGTCGCCGAGCAGGAGATGTTCGCCTTCGTGCGTGAACTCTTTCCTGTGTGCCGGAGCCTTACGGGTGACGGTGTGCGGCAGACCCTGCGCACGATTCGCGGTCATCTTCCCGAACTCACCATCCACGAGGTCAGCTCGGGGACGCAAGTGTTCGATTGGGTCGTACCGGATGAGTGGAATATCCGCGAAGCCCGACTGCTCGGTCCACACGGCCAGACGATCGCCGATTTCGCTGACAGCAATCTTCATGTCGTCGGGTACTCCGAGCCTGTGGACATGACGGTGTCCCTCGCCGAGTTGCAGGAGCATCTGTACTCACTTCCGGAGCTTCCCGATGCGATCCCGTACGTCACGAGCTATTACAGGCGCAACTGGGGATTCTGCCTGACCGACCGCGTTCGACGAGATCTCGTCGCGGGTCCATACCGAGTGATCATCAACTCCACGCTTGCACCCGGTCACCTGACATATGGGGAGCTACTGCTGCCAGGTGAGCTCCGGGATGAGGTCTTTCTGTCGACGTACATCTGTCATCCCTCGATGGCCAACAACGAGTTGTCCGGCCCTGCGGTAACAACATGGCTCGCGCAGTGGCTGAGCAGCCAACCGCGTCGTTACAGCTATCGCATCGTGTTCATACCGGAGACGATCGGCTCGCTGACATACATGAGCGCGAACCTGGAAACGATGAAAGCGAATATCGTCGCCGGATTCAATCTCACCTGTGTCGGTGACGATCGAGCGTTCTCCTTCATGCCGAGCAGATTGGGCGGCACACTCGCGGACCGTGTTGCGCTGCATGTGCTGGCTCATCTCGCGCCCGACTACCGGCGGTACACGTTCCTGGAGCGCGGGAGCGATGAGCGTCAGTACTGCGCTCCTGGAATTGATCTACCGGTGTGCTCGATCATGCGCTCGAAGTACGGAGAGTATCCCGAGTACCACACGTCGCTTGATGATCTGGAGCTCGTCACTGCGGCGGGACTCGGAGGCGCGTACGGCGCATACCGACGAGTGCTCGAGTGCCTCGAGGCGAACGAGACCCTGACCGCTACGGCTCTCGGCGAACCCCAACTTGGAAAGCGTGGGCTCTATCCAACGACCTCAACGCGGGGATCCGGCCTCCGCGTGCGCGACATGATGAACGTCCTCGCGTACAGCGATGGCGAGCACGACCTCCTGCGTGTCGCCGAAGTTGTCGGCGTGCCGATGTGGGAGCTGTTCGAAGCAGTCGAGACACTCAAGCGCCATGGGCTGCTTATGGCGGAGCCTCAACCCTCCCAGATGAGAAACGACGTCGCGGGGGAGTAGGGCACACGCTGCAGGCGTACGGCTCCGAGGCCGAGGACCTCCCGAAGTGCGACCGTTTCTCCCGGCAAGGCGGCGAAGCACGCCTCGTCGAAACCGATCACTGATCCTCGCGTCAGATGTGGGCGAATTGCGAGCAGCGCATCGCGAGTTGGTTTGTAGATGTCCATGTCGAAGTATGCGAGTGCGACCACCGTCTCGGGATGCCGCTCGAGAAATTGCGGCAACGTTTCGGAGACGTCCCCTTTGACGAGCTCGAACTTGCGCAGATGCGATATTGGGCTTTCGCTCTCGTGGTACAGGAGGATCTCCTCGAGCGTCTCTTCCCACCCTTCGGTGACCGAATAGGCACCCTCGGTCACGGCCGGATTGGTGCCGTCCTCTGGTGAAACGTCCGGGAAGCCAGCGAAGGTGTCGAAACCGATGATGTGGCGGGTGTAGTTGAAGGGCTCGTAGATGCCCCGGAATGCGCTGAAGAGGGCAAGGTTTTGGCCCCACCTCGTGCCGAACTCCATGACCACGCCGTGGACGTCGAGCGCTCGGCGATATAGATCATGCATGAACAGGCATCGCGCCCAGAGCTGTCGGCGCATGAAGAGGGCGAGGTTCGCGAGCAACTCCTCCTCAGGAATCGCCGCTGAGCGTAAGAGCTGACCGAATGCAGCGTGCCTGCTGCGTTCGGTTTCAGTCTGCAAGGAGAGAACCGTGAAAGCGGGTTCATCGCTGCTGTTTGCCATCGGTTCGGTAGGGTAACAGTCGGCGGCGACGGCCGCGACATGTGGCCCCGGATCCCCGCCGAACTGACCAGCGCGTTATCGTACGTGCGCGATGAGTTCGACGTTCGACCTTGGCGGCTTGAATATCGGACTCACCGGTGGCGGGGGGCATCTCGGATCAGCCATGGCCCTCGGCCTTGCGCAGGCGGGTGCCCAAGTTGTCATCACCGGCCGACGCGCCGCAGCGTTGGACGCCGTGTCCGCGCGAGCGGTGGCAGGAAAGGGTGCAGGGTCCGTGGTTGTAGCCGTCGCTGATGTCTCGAATGCTGCCGACACGGAACGCGTCCTGGACATCATCGCGGAACCAACCGGACGGATCGACGGCTGGGTGAACAACGCCTACGGCGGCGCCGGCGGACTTCTCGGCAACCTGTCGCGGTCGGATGTCGAGACATCCATCGCGTCTGCGTTGACCGACATCATCATGGCGACGGAGCAGGTCGCCAAACGCATGCAGGCTGGAGGGAGCGGCGGCTCCATCGTGAACGTCGCCTCGATGTACGGGATGGTGTCACCGCAGCCGGCGGCGTATGAGCACTCTCCGGCGTTTCACAGTCCCGTCGCATACGGTGCAGCCAAAGCGGGTCTGCTGCAGTTCACACGCTACGCCGCATGCCACCTGGCGCCCGACAACATCCGGGTGAACGCGATCTCCCCTGGACCATTCCCCGCAAAGATACCGCGTTCCGATGCGACCTTTGTTGCCGCGCTGGCGAGCCGCGTACCGCTCGGACGAGTGGGGGAACCCGACGAGTTGATCGGGCCTGTTGCCTTTCTCCTTTCGCCCGCGTCCAGCTTCGTCACCGGGCACAATCTCGTGGTGGACGGCGGCTGGACTGCGTGGTGACGCCTCTCCGCGAGGACGCCGCACGACTCGGTCTTGGTTCGGTTCAGTGGGGACAGCGATACGGAATCGCCAATGCATCAGGGCAGCCATCGCTCGCCGAGGTTGCCGATATTCTCGCGGTGGCTAGAGCCGGTGGCATTGCGACAATCGACACGGCGCGTGACTATGGCGACAGTGAAGAGCGAATAGGAAGCCTCGTACGTCGGGGCGAGTGGCGGATCATCACTAAGCTCACGGCAGCGCTGCCGACAACCTCCGCGGCAGACGCCGTCGCGTCCGCACAGGCAAGTGTCGAGGCCAGCGTGCGCGCGTTGCGCACCACGAGCCTCGACACATTGTTGCTGCATCGATCAGCTCACCTGGACGCGTGGGACGGGGCGGTGTGGCGTGCTCTCGGCGATTACCGTGACGCCGGCGTTATTCGGCATCTCGGTGTCTCTGCCCTCGATCCTCGCGAGGCATGGAGCGCGCTGGGCAATCCGAGCATCGACGTCATACAGGTTGCGAGCAACCTCTTTGACCAACGGCTGTTTCGGGGCGGGTTCTTTGCGGCCGCGCAGGAGGCCGGGAAGGAGGTCTTCGTGAGGAGCGTGTTTCTCCAGGGCGTAGGACACGTGGAACCAGAACGCCTTCCTGTTCGACTGGCGGACCTGCGGCAACCACTCCAGCACATCAGGCAACGCGCGGAGGCTCGAGGCTGGCCACCGTTCGCGCCGTTTCTGTACTTCGCCTACGGGCTGGGGCAGGCGCGCGTGGTTGTCGGTGCAGAGACCGCTAGACAAATCGAGGAATCCCTTGGCGAGTGGTCGTTTGCTGCGGAGCGATACGCCGAGACCGCAGACCTCGCTGCCGAGATTCCTTCCTTGCCGGACAGCGTGCTCAATCCGTGGGAGTGGTGACCGGCGCGCGAGTGCGCAGGAGGAGCACCGCGACGATCGCCCATGCGGCGCCGGTGGCAACGCAACGAATCAGGAGGGCGGCGATGTCGAGCCGGCCGGGGCGAAGGTCGGCGACACCGTGGTCGAGCACGGTCGTCACCCCAACCGCCACCGCAATAACAAACGCCATCCGCGCATAGAGTCCGAAGCGCTGGCGTCGCTGGTCACCCCAGATGTACCCGGACGCCGTTTCAAAGATGACGATCGCGACCACGAACTGTATCCACACATCGTTGATCGCCACCGCCTGGGCGCCCCAGCCCATTCGGAGCACCACCACGTTCGCCACGATGTTCACGGCAAGTGCGGCGCTCCAGATGGCGAGGTGGCGTTTCTGACGGTTCGCGCGCTTCGAGTTCGAGCGTCAGTGACGCTACCGTCGCCGCCGGAAGCAGCAGGATCGTCAGCGCCAGAATGTCGAAGAGCCGGATCGACGGTGCAAAGCTCGGCAGGAACGCCATTGCCAGCGGCGCAAAGGCGGCCTGACCCATGCCGGCGGTAGCGCCCGCAATCACCCCTAACGCCACCGTGATCCTCTCCGCATGCCGAGCCCAGAGTGGGCCGGCGGCGCCAAGCGAGAGTTCGCGCCAGATCGTCGGCAACAACACCGTCTGTATACCTGCGATCGCGCTCGTGGCGACGGCGATCGGTGCCGCAGCGAGCGAGTACAGACCAAGGGTCGCGGCATTTGTCGCAATGGCCACGGAGGTCGTGCCAACCAGGCGGTATGCCCAGTAGATCTCCGCCATGACGCCGAGCGGAAATCCCACGCGCAGCAAGGGTTTCGCTTGCGCGACGTCAAACGAGGGGCGGAGGCCCAGGGGCGGCCGGAAGGCGAAGTACAACGCCGTGGTCACGACCGATGTCACTGCAGGCGCAAGGAAGATCCCCGGTGTCCCCAGCGCCGCGACGAAGCCCACAAGCAACACGGGACCAAGAAACGCCTGCATGAAGGCGACCTTGCCCACCACGTCGAACCGGCGACGGGCCGACCAGAGTGTCGAGAGGAACGTGCCGCCGCTCGACGCGACGACGGCCACCGGCGCAAGAAACAGGCCGAATTGGATGACCCCGGGTGCGAGGAACAGCCCGATGATGGCGATGGCGATGCCGGGGATCGCGGACGCCACCACCTCGAACGACACGCCGACGTTCTGTATGCCGTGCGCTTCGGCCTCCTTGCCGCGCGCCAGGTGGTCGACAAATGAGCGGACGGAACCCTCGAAGACTCCGCTGCGCATCAGCGTCGCGTACAGGTAGATGAGGAGGACGAACTGTCCGTTGCCGTAGCGGGTCGGGCCGAGCCAGTGGGCGGTGAGAAGCCCGGCGCCCACGGCCAGCGCTGAGCCGAACAACGATGCGCCGGACAAACCGGACGCAGAGCGGAGAATCCTGCGGAGGCCCAGGCTCTCCATCGGATCGGGGACCCCCGCCTCGACGGGCAGTTCCTCCCCGGTCACCACCGACGGGAGCGAGCTGCGTCGCCCATCCTGACTGCGACGCTCGGTGCGGCAAGGATCAGCGCCGCCTCGAGCGCGATGCGAGGTGGGCCTGCCACACAACGCGCGGCCAGCAGTCGCGCTTTCCAACGGTGGTCCGCTCGAGCTGCAGCGTACGCATTCGCAAGCGCGCCCCGACGCTTCATCCAGCGCAGTCCCGCGCGCGCGGCATCTCGTTGACTATCGTCTTCCGCCTCCTGGAGTGCTCGCTCCAGGACGCGAATATACGTGTCGAAGATGTCAGTGCGGTGGCTCAATCCGGCGTCGTCCACCCGATAGAGCAGCGTTGGTGCAGCGATGCCGTGCACGCGAAGCCCAGCCCTGATCATCCGAATCCAGAGGTCCCAGTCCTCGGCCCCGGAGACGCCGTCACGAAAGCCCCCGACATCGTCATAGGCGGCGCGAGGGAACAGCGCGCCGATGGAGACGAAGTTGCGATGGAGGATGTCGAGAACCTGGCGCTCCGGCGGGGGGATCGGAAAATGCTGTCGGTGGGTTGCCGGGTGCACTCCCTTACCGGGGTGCCAACGGAGCGCATCGGCGCACACGATTCCCCCCTCACGCTCGTGGAGCAGCGCCGCAGCCTCCAGGTGATCCGGAAGCCAGATGTCATCTGCGTCGAGCAGTGCGAGGAGGGCTGCGTCGACACGTGCTATGGCGGCCCGTCGGGCCGCTGCCGGGCCGGAGTTCGTGTCAAGCCGCACAACTTCGAGGGGCAACAGGCCTTGCCAGCTGCGCGCGCGCTGGTACGTCTCGTCATCGGACCGGTCGTCGCTGACGACCACTGCAGCCGGACGAAGCGTCTGCGCCGCGACCGATGCAAGCGCCGCATCAAGGGTGCGCGCCGAGTTGAACGCAGGGATCACGACTGCGATCGTGGTCATGGCCACATGCGTCCCCAGGCGACGATCCTGGCGACGCCCGTCATCCCCTGTGGGGCTGGCGCCGGCATAGATGGTGTGTCGTGCTCGCCGCGTCGTGCGTGAGCGCCAGTGCCAGCGCCCAGCCGATGCGCGCGTTGGGACGGACACCCGAACCGAACCGCGGAACGCCGGCGCGGGGCATTACGGATGTGGGAACCATCACCGGTGAGCAGGCGTTTCGCAGGCCGGCAAGCGCCAGGGCTGTTCCGATGGACTTCTCGGTGACAACGCGGCGGTTCGCGCGATACAGAGCGGTGCTGTATCCCTTAACTTCACAGAGGATATCGGGCACTCCATATCGGACCATCGTGTAGGCCGAGAAGACCCGTTCACTCACGCGCGCCCCACGGGCTCGTATGCCCAGGACGAGATCAGCTCCGGCGTCCAGATAGGATCGAAATTCCCGTAGCAGTGAGGCCGGATACTGCCCGTCAGCGTCGAAGGTCACAAACGCATCGTAGTGATGCTGCTCAGCCCAGACGAACCCAGAGCGAAGCGATGCGTCATATCCCCGGTTCGTGGTGTGCGCGATAACCGCGACCGCGCCGCCGGTCTTGGATTCCGAAGCGGTGTGATCGCTGGACCCGTCATCGATCACCACAGGATCACCGTAGGCCGAACACCCTGACACCACCGAGCGAATGGTGTCCTCCTCATTGAGCGCCGGAATGATGATCGCCATTCTCACGCGAGATCCTCAATGCGGACACATTCCTCGCGTGCGAGATCGCGAACCAGGCGTCTGCCAACAACGTCGTGCATGCGATACGGCGGAAGTGCGTCCAGCGGGCACGGGCGGAGACAGCAGAGGTCGTCGGCGCGCAGAACGGTGCCGGCCGTCAGCGCGGCCGTGGTGCGTATCGCCCGACGTTGCAGCACGACGGTCTCCTGCTCGTTGGGCATGACCCTTTTGTCGGAGTCGCCCAGCGCAGCCTCGAGATCTCGAGTTCGGTCGACCATTTCCCGCCATGTCCGGGGATCGAGCGCGAAGCCATGGTCCGGGCCGACACGGTGCGTATCGTCGGTGAAATGCTTCTCGATGACTCGCGCGCCGAGGGCGACGGCACCAAGAACAGCGACGTGACCCGGGGTATGGTCCGACAAGCCAAGGACGACGTCGGGGTACGTCGTCCGATAGCGTCCCAGCACTCGAAGATTGACGTACTGGAGGTTGGCGGCATCGCCCGTGTAGTTCGTATTGCACTGCATGAGGACAACGTCCTCGGTGCCGGCGAGGGCCACCTGCATTGCCGTCTCCACCTCAGCCATGGTTGAGGCACCGGTGGCGATGAGCAAGGGTTTTCCGTAGTGAGACATGCGTGCGATGGCCTCGGGCCACGTGATGTCGCCCGAACCAATCTTCCATGCACACACATGCGCATCGAGAGCGTCGAGAAGCGACAGATCGTACGGTGATGTGAGGTAATCGATGCCATTCGACTCGCACCGGGCGTGAAGCGCCGCCGTCCACTCGAGGGGAAGAGACGCGTCCTGATAGACCTCGGAAACGGATTTCGTCCAGCTGGCCTGATGCGACTTCTGCTCGCCAAGCGCTCGGAATCCGTGGTCACTGACGATCGTCTCGGCCCTGAAGTTCTGGAACTTGGCGGCGTCAGCGCCGGCGCCGGCCGCGAGGTCGATCAGTTGCAATGCCCGATCCAGGGATCCGTCGTGGTTCGCACCGATGTCCGCAATGAAATAGGTTGGCGACTCAGGGCCAACTCGCTTGCGTCCCAGGAAGAATGACCTCACAGCCTTGCGATCTCCTCGCGCAGAGTCGGCATGGACCGTCCCAGGAGCGATTCCACTCGCGTCAGATCGAGACGCGTGTCGCCAGGGCGAGGTGCTCTGCTTCGGTCCAGTGTCGATGGTGCATGCGTCACCTGCGCCGTTGACAGGTTCAGATGCCGAGCGGTCTCAATTCCGAACTGCGATTTGGTAAAGCCTTGGCGTGATCCGAGATTGACGACATTGCGGGCTTGGATGTCAACGAGGTCACACAGCGTGACGCCAAGCGTCTCGAGATGAACCGGGCTGAACTGCAAGTCCGTGAAGAGCGTCATCGGCTCCTGCTCATTCAGATGCGTGATAACGAAATCGCTGAAGCTCGATCGGCCGGGCGTGCGAGACGGCCCGAAGAAGTTGGTGCGCAGCACCAGCGAGTTCGGATGCGAGAGTGCCGCCACCTCACCCGCCAGCTTGGTTTGCCCATAGACATTGACTGGGGCCGCACCCGATTCGCGATGCGGCCCGGGACCGTCCGGGTAAACCTGGTCCGTGGAGAAGTGCACGAGCACCGTCTCGCGAGGGAGAGCATTTACCAGGTTGGTCACCGCGAGTTGATTGAGCCGATCTGCGAGGCAACGGTCGCGCTCGCACTCATCAACATCTGTCAGGGCAACAGTATTGACGACGATCGTCGGACGCGCCTCTTCTATGAGGGCGTCGACAGCCGAGGGGTCCGTCAGGTCATGCGGAATGTCGCCTCCATGACGTGACGTGGTGATGACATCCCACTTCGCGGAGAGAGCCTGGTGCAGCCACGGTCCAGCCAACCCCGTGGCGCCCGTCAGAAGGATGCGCTGTGATGACTTCGAGTGCGGCATTTCAGTCAGCCCCATGTCCAGCGTCGATCGACCGGCGAGAGGATTCGGTGGCAACGAACGCTCATCGCCCGGCCCGGTGATCCGCTGCAGCAGCCCGCTGGGCCAGGTAGCGCTCGTTGCGTATTGGGAGTCCACGTTGATCTCGAAGCGCCGGCACGCGCTCGATGACCGCCGCCACTGCGTCGAGGCCGGGGAGCGGGTGCGCGCGGCAGCGAGGCGAGCACAGCGGCCACTCGAGCGAGATCCTGCGGCACGTCGACGGTGAGTTCAATCCATGACAGGTCACGACTGCATGCAACGTGGACCGTACGGAAATCTGCGCGATGCTCTTTGATCCGTGGCGTCACGTGCTCACGTTCGTACGGCTGCGTTGCTTCGCCGTCGATGCGGAGCAAACATGCTGATGTGAGTGCCTCGACATCGTAGCCTTCGGGATATGTGGGTGGCTCCACGTTTTCGGCATAGTCGGCATCGTCGTCCGCGCGTGCACGGACCACCTGGTCGATGATCACGGGGTCGATGAGCGGGCAATCTCCCGAGACGCGCACGACCACATCCGCGCCGTGCTCGCGAGCGGCCTGAACGTACCGGCTCAGCACGTCATCAACTGATCCACGGGTGACGCCGGCGCCATTTGCGATGGCCAGCGCCGCCACAGCGTCGTCGTCGGTTTCGGTCGTCGTCGCGACGACGACACGGTCGATGGTGGTCGCTAGAGAGACACGCTGGACGACGTGCGCGAGCATCGGCCGGCCCTCCAGCGGAGCCAGCACCTTGCGTGGGAAGCGTGTCGAACCGCAACGTGCCTGAATGACGCCGACGACACGAGTTCATGCGGTCTGGCCGGCGTGAGCCTCCGCGGGCCATTTGTCGAGGAGCTCGCGAAGTTGCTTGACGTCCAGCCATTCCGTGTTGCTGTCGCTGCTGTAGTAGAACTCCTCGTCCACGCGAGTCCCATGGTTGGTGGCGCGCGAAGCCCAGAAGGGATGCTCCGGGACCACGACGTAGCACCAGTCCATGTCAAACGTGTGGCGCGCCTCGTCCGAGGTGATCAGCACTTCGTGGAGCTTTTCCCCGGCCCGGATGCCCGTGTAGCGAATCGCCACTCCGGGCGCGATCGCCTCCGCCAGGTCGGTCACGCGAGTGCTGGGGATCTTGGGAATGAAGACCTCACCACCGGCCATCGTCGCGACGCTGTCCGCAACCAGCTGCACGGCCTGATCCAGCGTGATCCAGAAGCGGGTCATGCGCTCGTCGGTGACTGTCAGCTCACCGGTCTTCTTCTGGTTGCGGAACAGCGGGACCACGCTGCCGCGCGACCCGACGACATTGCCGTAGCGGACGCACGAGAGCCGAACGTCGTTTGGCCCGGCGTACACGTTGGCCTGGACAAACAGCTTCTCGGCACAGAGCTTTGTAGCGCCGTAGAGGCTCGCGGGGCTCACGGCTTTATCGGTGCTGAGCGCGACGGCACGCGGAATCCCGGCTTCGATGCACGCTTCGGCAACGTTCTGGGTGCCGAGGATGTTGGTCTGCACCGCTTCGAACGGGTTGTACTCGCACGCCGGAACCTGTTTCATCGCGGCTGCGTGGATCACGATGTCGGCGCCCGCCACAGCACGTCGCATGCGCTCGCGGTCGCGGACGTCACCAATCAGGAAGCGGAGCCTGTCGTCGTCGAAGGATCGCTGCATCTCCGACTGCTTGAGCTCGTCGCGGCTGAAGATGCGGATGGTTCGGGGGTTCCAGTGGTCGAGCGCGGTGCGCGTGAAGTGGTGACCGAAGGAGCCGGTACCGCCGGTCAGCAGGATGGTGCGCCCCTCGAAGTAGTTCAAAGTCGATCCTCATTGTCGGGCATAGGCTCGCGGGTAGCCTACGGGAGGTCCAGGCAGTTGCGCGGTATCGGCCGCCCGACTGTGCGTTTTCGGATCTCCGACTAGACTCTGCTCGTGGCAGCGCGCTGGGCACGTGTCTCCAGCGCCGCGTCCTTCGAACCACCAGCCCGCATCCGACGCATGCAGGAGCACGCCATGGAACTCGCACTTCACTTCATGAACTTCACCCTGCCGGGCGGGAATAAAGCACTCGGGCCGACCCTGGCGGCAACCGCCGAGGCCGCCGAGGCGTCCGGCTGCTCGACGCTGACGATGATGGATCACTGGTTCCAGATGGAACAGTTCGCCACCGCCCAGGATCCGATGCTCGAGGGGTATACGTCGCTCGGGTTCGTCGCCGGACGGACCAAGCGCATGACCCTTGGGCTGATGGTCACCGGCGTGACCTATCGGCATCCCGGGCTGCTCGCCAAGATCGTGACCACGCTGGACGTCCTCTCCGAGGGAAGGGCGATGCTCGGGCTCGGCGCCGCTTGGTACGAGCGCGAACACCTGGCGCTGGGTGTGCCGTATCCGCCGATCGCCGAGCGCTTCGAACGCCTCGAGGAGACGCTGCAGATCTGCATCCAGATGTGGAGTGACAACGACGGTCCGTACGACGGCAAGTACTACCACCTCGCCGAAACGCTCTGCCATCCGGAACCGATTCAGCAGCCGCGCCCGAAGATCCTCATCGGCGGTGGCGGCGAACGCAAGACGCTGAAACTCGTTGCGCGGTATGCGGATGCGTGCAATCTCTTCGCGTTGGGCACCGACATGGTGCAGCGCAAGCTCGACATCCTTGCCCAGCACTGCGAGGACGAGGGCCGCGACATCGCGACGATCAAGAAGACGATGAACTACGGCGGCGATCCCAACGCAGATGTCGATGCTTTCCTGAAGGAGATGGAGGGCTACGCAAAGCTCGGTATCGCGATGGTCGACGTCCGGAACGCCTCGCCGGACCCCGTGGCCGCTGCCGAGAAGTTCGCGAAGATCGTGCCGCTGCTTGCGCAGATCGGACCGTCCTAACGCCGGACGGCGGTCACCGACTGCAACTCCTCGACCGAGTCGCGGATAACCCTGGGCAAATCCAGATCGTCGGCCGCGCTGACCCAGGTCTCGAACGCGACCTTGAACACGGCGATCCCGGCTTCGGCGGCCAGGCTGGCCGTCGGTTCGCTGACGCCACGCGTCCGCAGCACGGCCGCCATCGCCGCCGCGAGCGTAGCGAGCTTGATCAACTCGCGTTCCTGCAACTCGGCGTTCGCCGTGATAACGGCCTGGCGCTTGCGCGCGAAGTCGCGCCGCTCCTGCAGCAAGGCTCCCGCGACTTCGAGGGCCGCGGTCACCGCATCAATCGGTGATGTCGAAGCAGGGGCGGCCGCGACGTTGGTGACGAGGAGGTCCTGAAGCGTCTCGGCGCCGGAGAACAGCACTTCGCGCTTGTCGGCGAAGTACCGGAAGAAGGTTCTCTCGGTGACGCCTGCTCGTTTGGCGATCTCGACGACGGTGGTCTGCTCGAATCCGCGCTCGTCGTATAGGTCCAGTGCCGCCATTTCCAGCCTGCCGCGTGCGTTCGGCTCCCATCGACCCATGCACGGATCGTACGCGATGACAGCAACTGACATGAGGTGTTACGATCATGTCAGCAACTGACATCACTAAGTTCGTGGAGGCTCTCCCATGCGCATCTTCGTCACCGGCGCATCCGGCTGGATCGGCTCCGCCGTCACCGCCGAACTCATCGATGCGGGCCATGAGGTCGTCGGGCTCGCGCGCTCGGACGCCTCGGCTGAGGCAATCACCGCCGCGGGCGCAACCGCACATCGCGGATCGCTCGACGATCTCGACGGCCTGCGCGCCGCGGCCGAAGCGTCGGATGGCGTGGTCCACATGGCGTTCCAGCACGACATCGCGTTCAGCGGGGGATTCGAGGCGGCTGCCACTGCGGATCGCCGGGCAGTCGAGACGTTCGGCGACGCTCTTGCCGGCTCCGACAGACCACTTGTCATCGCGTCCGGGACGCTTGGGCTCGTGATCGGCGACCTGGCGACCGAGAAGGACGGTCACGGCCCGATGGGTGACTTTCATGGCCCGGGCCCTCGGATCCGACGAGACACAGCCGAGTTCGTGCTCTCCCTCGCGTCTCGAGGGGTCCGGTCTTCCGTCATGCGATTCCCTCCGACGGTCCACGGCGACGGTGATCACGGCTTCATGGCGACCCTGGTCGGCATCGCACGGACCAAGGGCGTCTCCGGCTACATCGGAGACGGCGCCAATCGCTGGCCCGCCGTGCACCGCCTTGACGCGGCGCACCTGTGCCGTCTGGCGGTCGACAACGCGCCGCCCGGGACGACCTTGCACGCCGTCGCCGACGAGGGCGTGCCGGTTCGCGAGATCGCCGAGGTGATCGGCCGGCAGCTGGGTGTGCCGGTGGAGTCGATCCCGGCGGAGGATGCAGCCGAGCACTTCACCTGGTTGGGCGGGTTCATCGGTCTCGACAGCCCGGCCTCGAGCGCGGTCACCCGCAAGCAGTTCGCATGGCAGCCAACCCGCCCGGGCCTCATCGAGGACCTCGAGCAAGGCCACTACTTCGACGAGAAGTCCTCATGACCGCGATTTCGGTCCATCGGATGGTCGAAGGTGGTGGAGCGGAGGTGGTCGTGGTTCACGACATCGCGTCATGAGCGGCGCCTTGCCTATGCGAAGCTTGCGCATCGATGACCGACGTTGATCTTGCGACCGCAGACGGCCAGGACAGGTACGTCCCCAACGCGACGCGTGACATCACCTCGGCGGGCCATGAAGGCACCTATGAGTGGGTTGCCGAGCACCTGGTGAAAGAAGGAATGCGTGTACTGGACTTTGGGTGCGGAACCGGGTACGGCGCCGCGCTCCTGGCCAAGGCCGGCGCGAGCGTCGACGCCGTCGACAGCTCGCCAGCCGCGATCAGCTATGCGACGAGGAACTTTGGAGGACCGGGTGTTCGATTCCAGGTCGCCGACCTCATGGAGTCGCTGCCGGAACCGTGCGCGCCCAGGTCATATGACCTCGTTGCCAGTTCCGAGGTCCTCGAACACGTCGTCGATCCGTTCGTCTTCGTCCGAAAAATGGCGGATTCTGTCAACGATGCCGGGGTCTGCTTTGTCGGCACCCCCAACCGCCTCTGGTCATTCGAGCATGCGCCCGGTGGGCACCTCCTCTCTCCGTCCCATCTCATGGAGTTCACCCCCCCTGCGCTGAGCGCGCTGCTCGGGCTCGCCTTCGATGAGGTCAGCCTCATGGTGCGCGTCTTTCCGGAGGGGTCGATGCCATTCGACGACCCTCCACCTACCGACGTCCAACCATTGCCGGATCGGCCCGCCCGCCCGCAGGTGGTTCGTCGCACGGCGGCACTCCTACGGAAGGTAGCCCCGGGAGCCGTGGAGCGGATCAAGCGGGCCATCGAACCGCCTCAGCACGCGCCTGACGAAGCACCGGCGCCACGAGAATGGTTCGCAACGGACATCGTCTGGGCCCCTGCCGATGACCCATCAGTCAGCATGGACCGCGCGGTCGGGCTCGCCGCCATATGTCGCAAACCCCGCCGAGACTGATCGCTCCGAGGAGCTATCGTCCGGGCCCCGGGAAGGCCGGTGGTGGAGCGGAGGGGATTCGAACCCCTGACCTCTGCCGTGCGAGGGCGCGGGTAGGAATTCGAATACGGAGACGGGCTGCAAGTGGCCCGTTCGATCGGTTCCCTCGCGATAGTGGACACGGCGAGACTAGCGTCGAAGACAAGGAACAGCCGTGGTCGTGGGGCCGCGCAGCGCCACCAGCCGCGCTGTGCGAAAGCGCGGATCGGACGCGACCGCGAGCGCGTAGCGCCGAGCAGCTAGCTCTAGAAGGCCGGGTGTCTTATGCCTGCCAAGTCCGTGCGCCATTGCCGACACCAGCCTCAACCGGCTTTGCTCAGCGGTCTTCTAGCGACACTAGCCGTCGAGACGAGGCAATCTGGTTGTCGGCCGCGGTGCCTTGGCCGAAGGTTGCAAGTGCCATGCGGCGATCCGTTTGCCGCCCGCGTAGCCCGGCCTCGTTCGGCAGGAAGATCACTTTGTGCGCCTCGCTTTCGAGCACTTGGCCCCATCTGCTCTGAGCCGATAGCACCAGCCGGGACGATGTCGCCGGTCAGGCGGCGGCGGATTGCCCCTTCGATGGGATTGCCGGCGAGATACCGGTGACCGAAGTGCGCCGTGGGAAAAGTCGATCGTCGGTCAGAACATCCAGGAGATCCAACCCCTCGAGGACCCAACTGCCTTCGTGTCCCCCAGAGAGATTCTCCACAGCTGCGTCACCTCGCCGTCTCTGATCGCCAGTGTCCAGAGGATGGCATCGTCGATCTGGGGGAAAACGGCGAGCCGATTGCCGCTCGTCAGGCTCCATATCTCGTATCTCGTCGCGTTGCAAGGCTTCTGGTCGCGCTCCAAACATTCGAACGTTACCGAGCAGTTGCTGGGGTGCGTCCCTGAAGTCCCACATGTCCTGTCTCAGCATCGTAGCTGTGCTGCACATCATCAGGTACATCCAACTCTGCGATGAACTGCCCCAGAGCCGGTCTGACCCGAGCCCAATACTCGGCTCGCTCGCGTGTCGCGAACGTCGATACTTCCGCCCACCCGATTCGGTCTCCGGCGTAGCGGCCGGCGCGGCACCGTGCCAGCGCCTCCTGGTTGCCGTGTCGTTCCTGTTGGGGTGGATTGTTGCGAACGATGCGGTATACGAGCACTCGCGGGTGACCGAGCTTGCTTCCGAGCTCAGCCGAGCTGGGGCGGGAAGCTCTGGGCGGCGGTCTGCTTGATAACGCGGAAGGGCACGCGCGTCACGACGTCCCCATCGAGTTCAACGACGAACCAGTAAACGCCTTCGCTCTGCATCGGAAATTGCATGGGGAGCACGACATTCACCCCGCGGTCTCGCCTCGAAAAGCGCGGAGACCTGAAACTCGGGCCAGCGGAGCCGATGGGCGTGTCCACGTGGATCTTTACCGGCAGCGAACCTCGGAAGTCCCGGACTTGAACGAAACGGCGAACGTCAGAAGGAAGGGCAGTGGCTGCGGGAGCACCGGCGCTTCTATGCCACTCACCGATGTCGTCTGCAGGTTCACGGTCACGCGGTCAATCACGCGGATCAGGCTGAGAACCCCGTCGGGTTCCTGCAGCACCTTCTCGCAGATCGCCGCATGGACGAGATATGGGCCACCGGTCCTTGGCATCTTCCGATTGTAGGAAGCCGTCGCGCCGAGCGTCGGGTCGTTAGGCCAGAGCTATCGCCTCGCTGAGCGACGAGTTCGTCAGCTGACCAGCCTCGGCAGCCTCATCCAGCGCGTCAGCCTCCGGGTGCCGCAGTGGCCGGTGTCCTCCCAACAGTCGGCACGCAGCGGCGCTTCGCAGTACCAGCAGGATCTCCACGCCTGAGACGCCATGAGAGGTGGCTCAACGTGACTGAGCCAAGAACGGGTTTATCATGCAGGTCCACTGTTCGTTGAACGCCTCGCCCGCATCGTGCGGCACCTGCCCGTTGACGTAGCCGAGGCCGGCCTCCGCGGCTAGGTTGCTCAACGCGATTGAGCCAGACCCGTCGGCTCCCACCTCCGCCGAGGCCGCGGCGCTCGGGATTCCAGATGAACGGCCCTTCACTGAAGTCAAAGATGTCAGCCTCACCCGGCGGGAAACGACCTCGAAAGGCCCGCTGGATACGCCGTCGGGATAGACGGGTACGACCCCGGTCCCTTGTAGGGTCCGACGGGCAGCGACACGTAGAGGTTCCCCAACGACCGTGATCCCCGTCGTCGGAACGGGGGCAAAGAGGACGGTTACACCCGAACTTGAGGCGTCGGACAGCCCTGTGGCCCACTGCTGACACGAGTAAACCGGCACCAGAGTGTTGTCGTTGTAACCGAGGAGGAACCTTCCGGAACTCGGTGACCACACCAGCCAGCTGATAGCAGGTGGCGAACCGAAGGGGCTTGCGCCATGAGCAGATTGGTACCTACGGGGTTGTTGGGAAGCGTAATCGCACACCCTCCAGGACCTTGGGTGGGCCAGGAGATAGGCCTTGGGGTCACCGTCGCTCCGGAAGGGCTCGTCGGAGCGTGAGGGAGGCCCGACAGCGACGGGCTAAGTGACGCCACAGGACCGGGGCCAGGCACGCGCTGGCAATCGTCGTTATCGCAGCGAGCGAAACCGCAGCCGTGCAACTACGTCCCACGCGTCTACCGTTCCGCAATCACGTGTCTCCTCCCGTCTCGCATGCTATCAACGCGTGCCTTCTGATACGCCGTTGGTACTTGTTCACAACGCTGCCTGTCAGGATGCCCTCATCAGGCTTGACCGGGACTGCAGATGCCTTAAAAGGCTCCGGTACGGGAGGAGCCGTGATGGAAAAGATTCGCGGGGAAGTCGCTCGAGCATGGGAGCCGTCGTTCTCGCGGCGATTGCGCTTGTTCTCGCCTCCGCATGTGGGCACGAACCCCCGCGTCTTCCCCATCAGCTCCATCACGATTCCCGAGCTGAGTTCCGAGCGCATCGCCAGCCCTGTCATGGAACGTGACCAATGTGGACGGCTCGAACGACCTGACGGACATTTCCTGCCCTTCTGTGAATCTCTGCGTCGCAACGGACACTGCTGGCGACGTGCTTACGTCGACGGATCCCGCGGGCGGATCGTTCGCTTGGGCTGTTGTCAGTGTGGACGGGTCCAACTCGCTCGACGACATTTCATGCGCTGGGGTGAGGCTCTGCGTCGCGGCGGACGGCGATGGCAACGTGGGTGACCTCGACAGATCCTGCTGGCGGCCAACCGGCGTGGACTGTTGCCGAACCTGGACAGCTCTCGCCTGGACGCCGTGTCTTGTCCGACCCCACGCATCTGCGTCGCAGCGGACGATGCCCTAGTCTCGACCAACCCCACGGGTGGGGCGTCGGCCTGGACCGTTACCGATGGCGCCTCCCGCGACTTCTCCGCTCCATCCTGTCCAACCCCCAGCTTCTGTGTGGCCAGCGCCTTCGGTGGCATCGTGGCGACGACGGATCCAACGGGCGGGGCGTATGCCTGGACTTATACGCGCCTTCCGACGCCAATCCCGATGGCCGGCGTGTCCTGCGCCAGCATCAACTTCTGTGTCGCAGTGGACCTCGCTGGCGACGTGTTCACGTCAACTAGCCCGGAGGAGGCACGTTGGCCTGGAAAGCCTCATCAATAGGGCAAGGGTCCATCCACAGCATCGCTAACGTCTCCTGCCCCAGCGTAGCGCTCTGCGTCGCAGTGGGCGGTGGCGTAGTGGCAACCTCGAGTAACCCCGCGAGTGGTACGCCAGCATGGGCCGTCATCGACGTCGACGGTTTCGTGCCCAGCTACGGCGTGTCCTGCCCCAGTACACGCCTCTGTGTCGCTGTGGACGTTCGGGGCAATGTGCTTACGGGATCGTAAGGGTGCCGATTAGTCACCTCAAGAAGCCTGGGCTTCGGGGCGGAGTAGGCGAGTCTTTGAGCGGTCGTCGCCTAAGATAAAAGCGCCGCGCTCTGAATCGCACAGACATCGCCAGTTTTTCACCCCGGTGGAGGGACTGTCCCCATTGAGCTGCCACGAGAGGAGGCACGCGGCAGATCGCAGATGCTCTAGGTGACGCCCCAGCCCTCAGCGGGTGCATAGTTGTAATCGACGATGCCATGGTCGGTGGACCAAAGTTGCGGCCGCGGCTTGAGGCGATACGCGCCGGGGCGCACCCGTTCCAGAAGGCCGTCGGCGACGAGCCTGCTGGCCATGTTCTTGATCGCCAACTCGGGCTGCTCCATGTGCAAACTCCAACGGCGATGATCGAAGGCAGCGGCCAACTGCGGGATCGTCCACACGCGGTCGCCCATTCCGTCCTCGCGCATCACCGTGATGAGGTCGGAGCACGAACGCCGCGCGGCTCTCGAGGGCTTCCCTGTCCCAGGGATGGTGGGGCCGGAATTGTCTTGAGCCTTCAGGTAGGCCGTCAAGGCGCCGATGGTTCTGTGGCAGCGCTGCGACCTCTGTCAGGGCGCGGTCCCACTCCGCCTTGGCTTTGGAAGCGCGTTCCTCAGCTGCCGGCAGTCGCTTCTCCAAGTCAGCCAGCGTACCCGTCAGCGAATCACGAACCGTATCAGGCATCGTGCCGACGACTGTATCACACCCGCGCAACGAGGTCCATAATCGCCCCAGCGGTCGGGCGTCGACGCCGGTCAGGTGCTGCTGTGCACGATGGTGTAGCCGAACAGCCCGAGCAACCAGACGATGATGGCGATGGCGATACCGATGCCGGCGACGATGAAGATCGCGATGACGAGTAGGCCACAGCCGTTTCCCGCGATGTATTCGCCCCAGCCCATGTCAGGTGCCCTCCTGTACTCGCCCCAGTTCATGCCCCAACCGTATGCCTTCGGCGGAGCCGGCGCATCGGTATGCTCGCCTCCTGAGGACGGCCTGTGGCCGCTACTCTGAGCGGCCGCGCCCTACGACCCGCGATCAGGGGCGCGGTCTTCGCCTCCCACGCCGCGCGGTCGTGACCGGCAAGCTGCACGATCGACCCGACAGCGCGACCCACGAGGGGAAGCGTTACGTCACGCAACAGTTCAAGCTGCTTGGGAACATCGAGCACGACGTAGCCTTTGTCGGGATTTGTTGGTATCCGGTCGAACAGCGTGACCCAGACTTCGGCGTGAGCGTACCCCGAGAGCAGGCCATACGTTGGGCCGCCAAGTCTCGGCATCTGCGCCTTGATCAGGTCAGTGATGAGTGGGCGTTTCTCGCCCCGACACGTACGGCCCTGGACGTTGCGGCCCATCAACATGATGCGGTCGCCGGCGATGGTCGCGGTGAGCGTCGCCCTGAGGGTCCGGGCGCGTGGCGCGTCGTGCGCGTGCTGCGTGAAGCGTTCGATCGAGTAATCCCATTCGAGAATCCCTCGGGCGATCAGACCGCTATTACTCAATGCGGGATCGGCTAGCCAGCATCCTCGCGCAGCAGCCTCGGTGGCACCGCGAACGAGGGTGAACCCGGCTGTGTGCGGAAGGCCACCCTGCTTCGGTGACCACGCCTTGGACAGCGCACGCATGTGGCCAACGGAAACGTTCACGCAGCTGTAAGCGGCACCGAGCCAGTACCGATTCGATCTCGGGGCTTGCATGCTTGAGCGGTTAAGCCCACCGAGGGGGCCTCGAAGCATTGCATCAGGCTCTCCTCGACCGCGTCGGCGAGCGCGTGAATGTCGTCGCTCGCTTTCCCCAGCGCCTCCTGGTCCTCAGGCTTGACGGGGAACTTGGGGTATGCCATGTCCCCAGCAGGCTAACGGGTCTCCGCGTTCCGTTGCCCCCGGGCGACCCGCGCCGGCTGCGGCGGGTAGTCCCCGCGGGTTGAGGCGTAGACGTGTTCGATGCGGTGGTTCCTGGCTCCATGAAGTCGATCGAATTGCCGCGGTACTCCTTGTACTTAGCGACATCATTGGGGACCGACGGCCGACCCGAAGTCGTCGAACGGCATGAGGACCTTCACGCGGAAGGCGTCAGTGACCAGATCATCGAGCAGAAAGAACCTCACGAGGCATCGGATTCCTCGTTCCCAAGGCTGTCGACTTCCGCATCTGGCGACAGATCACCGCACTCGCGTGTCAAACCGTGCCAGTGCGGGGTGTGGGTCAGTTTGAATCCGGCTGCCGGCGCCGACGCTCCCGCCACATGAGAGCCACGGGCAGGGCAATGAGAACCAGGGCAAGAAGGACAGCCTAACAGGCCACAGCCTCCGGCCGGAAGAAGATTAACCGAGCGATCGCGACGGCATACGCGACCGCGACGATAGCCATACCGTTGACAAAGATTCTCACTGCTTCTGAGGGTACTGCTCGCTCGTCGGAAGTGTCCATCGGGGCCTCAACCTAGCAGCGCAACGATCTCCTCGATTTCCAGAGGCGATCGCTGACGGCAGCCGCCATCGCGGCGCGGGCGCGGACACCGTCATCCTCAAATGGCCCGTCGACATCCGGTGCAGTTACTAGCGCCGACTGCCCCATGAGTGGCTCAGCATGGTGAGCTCGTCCTCAGTCGGGCGGTCGAGGTCGGGCGCATCCCGGTGGGTCGACAAGCACCGCTGCGCGATTGGCCGCAACATCCGGTCATTGATTCGAGAGACCGCATCGACCCACAGGATGGTCGACGCGGGATCGCTCGAGCCGCCACGTTGCAGCGCGGAGTGCCAATGGCGAAGCGCGCTCAGTGCCACCAAGGCGCCCTCGTGCTTATACCAGCAGCTGGGGAAGCGTTCCGAGAGATCGAACGCGGGCGCCATCCAGCCGACCCAATCCAGGAGGGACACGAAGTCGTCGCTCCGCGGCGCGCCCGCGACCGCGGCGGTGCCATCGCTCGGCTCAGTTACTGCGGCGTTGCAGGGCTCGCTGACGCGCGCGCGGAGGTCTGCAACCTCTCCAGCGACCGACGCAAGTGCCACGTCGAGCTGTGCCGTCCACTTGGTGAGGGCAGCGATGCGGCCGGCTGTGCTGGTGTCTTTGGGCCTCACGGCGCGAGCCCCGGATCGATGGCCGGCGAGAGCGCCTCTGCCGCGAGCATTACGTGGTAGGGCTCGAGCAACGCCTTCGCGGCCTGCGTGTCGCCCGGGTTCCTGGCTCGGATTAGAGGCGCCTGATCGGCGTCATCGAGTCGCACGCCGCCGGTGTTTCTGACGATCTGCACCACCCGGTCCTCGCCCGCGTCGGTCTCGCGCAGCCACTGATCCAGCCCCGCCCCCTGAGGCAGCTCGGACCAGCGGTCGATCTCCAGGGCGGCCTCGAGCCGGGTTGCGTGCTCGCCCGGTTCGGGAGCGCCGAGGTCGGCAAGGGCGGCGCGCTGGGCGTCCGTCGCAGGCGCGTAGACGTCAGGCGCTGCGACGGTGTGGTCCCGATCGGTCTCGCGATACCGCTCCGGGTAATCGAGCGCTGACTCCTTCTGCAGCGAGCGCTCCAGGAATGCGCGATCCGTTCCTCGGCGGGCTGCATCGGTGCCGCCGCATGGCTGACGCCGAGGCGATCGCGCTCGGGTGGCTGGGCGACGGCGTAGTAATGGGTGGCGAGGGTGGCACGTGACATCGCCGTGTACGTCCACTCCCGGGTGGCGCCGTCGGACCCCACCACCAGGGCAATGTCGGCGGTCATCCCCTGGGCCTTGTGCACGGTGATCGCGTAGCCGCGGTCAATGGCGTCGTAGTGGGTGGTGTCGATGGTCACCTGGCGATGGTCGTCGGCGCTCCAGGGTGAGCGTCTGGCGCTCGACGATCGACCGCGGTGACCGACGCCGCGGGTGCCGTTGCTGACCCACCGTTGCGCATCGTTGATCAGGCAGATGACCCGGTCGCCCGCCTGGTAGTCCTTGTCATCTCACGGTCAGCGCCGGTCCATGCACACGCTCCGGCCTCAACCGCCCTGGCCCGGGCGAGCTCGTTGAGGGTGGCAACCTCGTCACGACGCTGGGCAAGGATGACCGCGTCGAGCCCGCTGGCCTCGAGCCGCGCATGATCGCGCGACCACTTGGGCCCGCCGCTCGGCCACCGAGTGCGGCGACGTGGATGCGGTCGTAGCGCACGTACTCGCGGTAGGCGGCGCGGGCCTCGCCGTCGCGGAGCAGCTGGAGGGTCGCCCGCTCCCAGGGCTCGACTGCTGGCGGATGTTCTCGGTGAGCTAGCACCCTGCCGATGTGCTCGCTCAGGGTGCGCATCGGTGCTCCGGCTTCGATGGGCTGGAGCTGGGAGGGATCGCCGACCACGACCAGCTTGGCTTCGTCCCGCGCCGCGAGGGACACCAGCTCGGCGAGCTGGCGGTCGCCGAGCATGCCCGCCTCGTCGACGACGAGCACGCCGCCGAGTGGCAGGCGGTCGACCTGGAGTTCGTTGAGCATGGCGGTCACGGTCGACGATGGCGATGTCCGATCCCTCCTCGAGGACGCTCGGCGGCGCGACCGGCGAGCGCGCAGCCGACGACCTGGATGCCGGTGGCCTCGAAGGCTTCACGGCACACATCGAGCGCGATAGGTCTTGCCCACTCCGGCGGCGCCCTCGATCACCACCACGCCGGCCGGGCTCTGGCAGACGGTCATGGACCATCACCCGCTGGTCGCGGGTGAGCGTCGGACGCGCGGCCATGGCCGCCGCGACGGTGTCCCGCGCGTCGGCCACACCGACGGATGCTGCCGCACGCTGCTGGGCGGTGGCGATCATGCCCCGCTCGAGGAGCGAGCATCTCCGGCGTGGTGTAGCGGAGATCGTGGCCGGTCTCGATCCATCGCAGTGATCGCGTCGGCGCTCCGTCTCTCCCTCGAGCGCGCTGGGGTAGCAGCGGCTGCACCGCGTCGCGGTCGGCGAGGATCGAGTCGGCGGTGGCCTCGAGCTGCACCCGGCTCATGCCCAGGGGCGCGTGCGCGGCGACGGCGCGGATCAGGTCGCGGCGGGTGAAGGTCGCGTACTGGGCGGTGAGCCCGTGCACGCCGAGGATGCTCCGCGCGATGCGCTGCACGTCGAGCCGGCGCGGCTGCAGATGCCAGCGGGCTCGCGGTCGCAACAACGTCTGGCACGCTCGCGGCGTCGAGCCCGACGCTCGCGGCACGCTCACGCCATCGGGCGAAGAGGTCCTCGGTGGCGGCGACCTCGTGCTTGCTCTCGCGGGTGTCGAGCGTGGCCACCTCGAGCTCGTGCCGTATGGCGGACACGATGCCCATATGCGCGCTCGCAGCGGCCTCGATCTGCTGGGACCGGCGCGAGAACTCACGGCGCTGCGCGTCGGTGATCCCGACGATGGAGAAGCACCCCTTGCCGTCGACCACGGTGGAGATGCCGAGCTCGCGCACCAGGCGGTCGCGCCACTCCGCCTGGGCGATGGCGCCGGCCGCGGCAGCGTGCTGGTACAGGGGCTCGCTGTACAGCTGACTCCAGGTCCCGTCGGGTCGCTGCACCCAGGTCGGGCACGGTGATGTGCGTGTGCAGCTGCGGGTCGACGGTGACCGTGCCGGTGGCTCGGATCGGTCACCGGCCGGGCCGTGCGATGCACGAACTCGGGCATGACCAGCTTGGCGCGCACCGCCTCCGCGTGCCTTGGTTTCGGGTTGAACTGCCGTGCCCAGCCGGCGTTGGCCTGGAGATACTCGGCGGCGGCGCTGGACTCCCTCGCTATGGATGCGCAGGATGGTGGCGCGCGTGTGCTCGTCGCCGAGCGCGTAGAGGATGCTCACGTCCTTGGGTGCGGACACCGTGACGTCGAAGGCGACGACCGTCTGCGTCCGCCAGTGCTTGCCGAGATCCTCACCCGTGCGTCGGATGCTGTGCCGCTGAGCACCGCCGCGAAGTCGGTGTCGGTCACCTCGCCGCGCAGACCGAGCGCCTCCGCACCGGCGCCGTCTCCAGCGTCCCGGCAACTCACCGCGGGCGGTGTAGTACTCGATCTGCTGGTGCGGCGACGGCCTCGCGCAGGTACCGAACAGCCTGCTCGACGCTGGTGAGCTTGCCGATGGAGATCATCGCGAGAATCCGTATTGCACAAGCTCCAGCGTAGGGGCGAAACGCCTACAGAGCGCCTACATTTTCGGACCGCTTGAACGTGGGAAGAAATCAGCAGATGTAATTGTGCTGACTGTGAGGATGGGTGGTGCATGTGCGCGAGGTCGGGGAGAGCGGTGACAAGAGATGTGTGATGCATGTGCCGTTGTCGGAGGTGAGAGGAGATGGCCGGTTGGGTGGGAAGACTGAGAGATGATGTCGAGGAAGCCCGAGGCGCTGCCGAAGCCCTCCGACCCCGCAGACCATCGGCCGTCGCAGTGGCCTTCCCCGTTCGCGGGGTTCGCGGGGTTCGCGGATGACGCGAACTTCGCTGAACGCGAGTCTTTCGCGACGAGAGCGAGACGCGCGCAATCCACTTGATCAGCGTGGAACGCTGACCGCGCGTACGCCGCGTACCAAGCGGCATGCGCGCGATGCGTCTGATTCGCGATGTCCGCTTAATGGGCAAAGCCTGCGAAAGACGCGAAACTCGCGACTCTCGCGACCGTGACTGAGAGCGCATACACGGCCGCAGCACGGACGCACGCCGTCATGATCGATGCACCAGGCGGATCCAAAGGCGTCGGGAGTCGGGCAAACATTTGCACGGCGAAAAATGTAAGCAGTCTGTGAGCAAAAACCTGGCATGCTCAGAACATGTCTGCGGCTGAGTTAACGGTGTCTCTTTGGGATCCGGCCTCGGGACGATTTGATGGATGTGCCCTGCGCGCTGCAGTGGTGGCACGCGGCTGGACGGTGCGAGAGTTCGCCCGTACGGCTTGTCTGAGTCGAGCCTGTATTTATCGGGCGATCGGTGGCCGACCAATGAGCGACAGGGCGGCAATCCGCGTATTCGAGACTTCTCATGAAGCGCGCGCCAATCCTCGTGGTTCGATGCCAGCACGCGGTCGGCGCGCTACAGCGGCGAGGAGGCGACGAGTTTCGCGTAGGACTGGAGCGCAGCACGCTGATCCGCCGTGTAGTAGCGGCGAACCATCTCGATGCTCTGGTGGCCGAGAAACTGCTGCAAGTGAAAGATCGGCGTCCCAATGTCGACGGCTCGTGTGGCGAAGGTGTGACGCAGCTTGTGAGCATGGACATAGACGCCGCTGCGCTCGCTCAGGCGTTGCATCAGCTGCTGCACGCCCGTGACGGTGAGCGGCAGCGCCCCAGGTCCAACCTTCTGGGTGATGCTGAGGAAGACCTCGCGTGATGGGCTGGTTCGCTTTGGGTCGCGCTCGGTGGCGATGTACCGCTCGAGCCGCCGGGCAAGGCTGGTCGCCTCCGAGGCGCCGCCACCGTGCGCGGAGAGCAGTGGCACGGTCCGGTCACGGCCGTTCTTGGTGAGGTCGGGGCTGTGGGCGGTCCGCTGCACCACCACGAACGGCGGTCGGTCCCGTATGTGGAGGTCGTCGACGCGGAGCGCCACGAGCTCGCTCACCCGCACGCCGGTCGCGAGCAGGGTCTCGACGATGAGCCCGTCGCGGGTACTCTCGCAGGCGTCGAGCACGCGCTGGACGTCGACCGGACCGAGCGCCTCCGGCCTTTTGTACTTCGCCTGGCGGGGCCTCGGGATGCGTTCGATGCCGGTGAGCCCGATCGCCTCGTATCCGGGTGTGCCCGCGCAGAACCGCGCCAGCGCGCGGAGGTAGGTCCGGTACTTGGCCACCGACGCTCCACTGAGCACAGTGGCGAGATCCGCGAGGAACCCCTCGAGGCGTTCGACCGTGAGGTCCTCGAGGTCGCGGATGCCGACCTCGTCCCGCCAGAGCGTGAACCGGCACGAAGGATTGATCAGGTAGTGCCGGCAGTTGCGAAGCGTGGTCGGCGACCAGTCGAAGGCGTGGCGCCGGAGCATCGCCTCGACGGCGTCCGTGACGGTGGGCCGTTGCCCGGGCAACAACGCCGCAGCGTCGGTGCGTCCGCCGGCAGGCGGAGCCTGGTCCGTGGCGGCGTGACGGGGTCGGACGCATATACGCCCCCACAGTTCCGGAACCGGCGCGGTGGTCGAGTAACCGTCTTTTTTCAAGATCGTGGTCATGGTACCGAGTTCACCGCTGCCCTTTGCACAAAAAGGCAACGGGCGACCCGGAGAGACGGCGCGCGTCCACGCTGAGAATTGAATTCAAAACTGGCCCTGGAAGGCCGGTGGTGGAGCGGAGGGGATTCGAACCCCTGACCTCTGCCGTGCGAGGGCAGCGCTCTCCCAGCTGAGCTACCGCCCCGAGACCACGTCCGGCGAGGCGTTTCGCAGTATAGGCCGGGCGCTGGAAGCGCCTACGAGGCGGTCCGCGTCGCGAAGAACGATTTCACCGCTTCGGCAAGCGCCGGCAGGTTGAAGGGTTTGGGGAGCATTCCGTCCGCACCGGCGAGGCGCGCAGCCTCCGCTTCCTCTGACAGGGCGCTGAACATGAGCACCGGGGTTTGCGCCGTGCCCGCGTTGGCCCGGATCCGGCGGCAGGCTTCAATGCCGTCGATGCCCGGCATCATGATGTCGAGGATGATGAGGTCCGGGCGGTCGGCCTCGGCGATCCTGACCGCCGCTTCGCCGTCCGTGGCAATGGACATCTCGTACCCCTCGAGGTCGAGGTAGCGGGAGACGACGGACACCACGCGCGGATCGTCGTCGGCGAGCAGAACGCGCGGCCGGGACATTGCCCACATGGTAAGCACGTGCCGCGGAAACGGATGCCTCGCGTCCATTCCTTTACAGGGCGGATTCCAGATGGGCGCACCCGGCGGCGCGGCCGCCCCGGCACCCGTGGTGGCTATACTCGCCCGCAGGCATGTCGAGTACCCCGGCGTCCCTGGTTCTGTTCGGGATAGCGGTCGCTGCATACACGCTCGCAGTGGTCGCTTTTGTGCTCCATCTGGCGTTCCGCAAGCGGATCTTCGGCGACATCGGAATGGCCCTGGTCCTCATCGGCTGGCCGATCCATTTCGCGTCGATCTTCACTCGCGCGCTGGAGGCCGGCCACTGGCCGCTCGGCAACATGTACGAGTACTCCACGGGGATCGCGTTCGTGATCGTCACGGTCTGCGTCATCCTCATGGTCCGAGCCAAGATGCGCCTGATCGGGCTCCCGGCAATGATCGTCACGGTGGCGCTGATGGGCGTGGCGTACATGCTCTACGTCCCGCCCGGGCAGCTCGTCCCGGCGCTCCACAGCTACTGGCTGACGATCCACGTGACGTCGATGGCCACGTCGTCAGCGATCCTCAGCTTCGCGTTCTTCTTCGGGATGGCATACCTGGCGCGGCGATGGGCTGACGGGCGGCTGCTGGCCGTCGCTCCCGCTGTGGCGCCGGCGAGCGTCAGCAGCGGCGGTGTGGCCACCATGACCATGGGCGGCGGCGGTGTCGCGACCCTGACGAGAACGGGTGGCGGGGGATCGGGCGGCGGTGGTGGCAGCAGCAATCACGCGATGGCGAGCTGGCTGCAGCGCGCGCTCCCCAAAGCGGGATTGCTGGACTCGTGGAGCTATCGGTTCGTGATGATCGGCTTCCCGATCTGGACGTTCGGCGTCATCTGTGGCGCCATCTGGGGCGAGCATGCGTGGGGCAGATACTGGGGTTGGGATCCGAAGGAGACGTTCGCCTTCATCACGTGGGTGATCTTCGCGATCTATCTTCACGCGCGTGTGACCTACGGTTGGAAAGAGAAGCGCGCGGCCATCATCACGGCGTTCGGTTTCGCGGCAATCCTCTTCACGCTGTACGCCGTCAACCTCTGGATCGCAGGGCTGCACTCGTACGCTCGCGCCTGACGGGCCTTGTCGCCCGCCGGTTTCAGGGTTCTCTCGTGTTACTGCGACGCGCGCGCGAATGCCGTGTGCTTGTGCAGCATCCATGGTGGACGCAGGCGTGTTCCCACGTTCCACCATGGATAACCGGCGCGAAGAGAAGCGGAGGAGACATCGACGCGGCTAACCGCGGCGAGCCCACCTCGTCTTCTTCAGCATTTTCTTATGCTTATGCTTGCGCATCTTCTTGCGCCGCTTCTTGATTACAGAACCCATCTGGCAAGGACTATAGCGGCCCGAGGCGAGCGAAGGCCTCGCGCAGATTGGCGGCGGTGGTCTCGAGATCCTGCGGGAGCACCTTGACGTCGCCGAGCACGGGCATGAAATTCGTGTCTCCCGCCCACCGCGGGACGACGTGCACATGGACGTGCTCCGCGCTCGCGCCGGCGGCGCTGCCCTGGTTGATGCCGATGTTGAAGCCGTCCGGATGCATCGCGTCCGTGAGGACACGGATCGCACGCTGTGTCGCCGCGAAGATCGCGGCACCTTCTCCCGCGGTGAGCGCGAGCACTCCCGCCGCGTGGCGGACGGGGACCGCCATCACGTGACCGCTTGTATACGGGTAGCGATTCATGAGGACGAAAGCGAGCTCACCGCGGTCCACCACGAGCGGATCGTCGCCGTTGGCGGCCGCGCAGAGAAAGCACCTCGCATCACTGTCCGGCGGTGCCCCGGAGACGTAGGCCATGCGCCACGGCGCCCAGAGGTGCTTCACGCGACGACCGTATCGGACCGTGCCGTGCCCAAGGGAGACGGTGTCATCGTCAGAGCAGCGTGAGCGTGACCTCGACGTTGCCGCGCACCGCATTGGAGTACGGGCAGCGTTGCTCGGCCTCGGCGATAAGAGCCTCCGCCTGCTCGCGATCCGGCAGCGACGGCAACGTGATCAACAGCTCCACAGCAAGGCCAAGTCGTCCGGATTCGATCCGTCCGATGCCGACACGCGCAGTGACCACGGCATCCTCGACATCGACGCCCTTGCGTCTGGCGATGCCGAGCATCGCGTTCTCCCAGCAGGCGGCAAATCCGAGCGCGAACAGCTGCTCGGGATTGGTCCCACGAGCGCCGTCGCCGCCGAGCTCAGTTGGGGACGTGAAATCCACTTCCACGACGCCGTCTGAGGTTCGGCCGTGTCCACGACGCCCGCCCTGCACGGTCGCCTCAGCGGTGTAAAGAATGCGGGGACGCTGATCAGTGTCGCTCATGGCTTCTCCAGGAATCGCCGTCGGATGTGCTGGGACCATGGTAGGAGCGTCCGCCGACCCTCGCGTCTCGGCGTCTCAGCGAAGGTCGAGCGCCGCCGCGACAGAGGCCAGATAGTCGATGTGGCTGTCGGTGGAGTTCAAGCCGAGGCCCATCGTGATAACCGACAGGTGTGTTCCGCCTGCATTGCGCCACCCCTCGGCCTCCGCCGCGAGGCCGTCGAGCCCGCCCTGAGGCGGCACCACATACTCCCGGCCAAAAGCGTCGGCTGATCGCCCGAGAACGTCGAGACGCTTTTGTATGCCTCCCCAGGAGTTGACGGCATGGTCCAGGCCGCCGCCAAAGAAGAGGAAGCCGTCAGCGAGACGGGCGGCCCGGTCGAAGGCAGCCTCGCTCGATCCGCCGAGCCAGATCGGGATGGGGTGGTCTGGCTTCGGCACCAGTGCAGCCCTGTCCACGCGATCAAAGCGGCCCGTGAAGTCGACGACGGGCTCTGTGAACAACCGGCGGAGCAACTGGATCTGCTCCTCCTGACGGGCACCGCGAGTGGTGAAGTCTTGACCCAGCGCCTGGTACTCCACGTCGTTCCAGCCGATGCCAACTCCGAGGCGAAGGCGCCCTCCGGACAGAAGATCGACATCGGCGGCCTGACGTGCCACGACCGCCGTCTGGCGCTGCGGGAGGATCAGAATCCCGGTCGCGAAGCCGATCCGTTCGGTGATGCCGGCCAGGTACCCAAACATCACGAACGGATCGTGGAATGGGTCGTGCTCTGTGTACGGTCCCGTCAGCGGACGGGTCCGATTGGCATGCACAGCACCGAGGACATGGTCGTAGGCGAGGAGGTAGTCGAAACCGAGGTCCTCGACGGCTCTCCCGATTCGCCGGACGGCGACCGGATCTCCGCCGAGCTCGATCTGCGGGTAGACCGCGCCGATTTGCAATGGGGGGCTCCAGTACCGGTTGTCAGCTCCCTGGTGGAGCCAGGGGGGCTCGAACCCCCGACCTCTTGCATGCCATGCAAGCGCTCTTCCAACTGAGCTATGGCCCCGCGCCATGGTACCGGGCCTACGCGGTCGGCCGCGAGTGACAAGCGTCGGGATTGCAGTCCATGAATGGACCAATTGCGGCTCAGAGTGGTTGTGTCGGACAATGAGGATGCCAGTGCCGTGCTGCGATTTCCGCAGCGGGACTGCGCAAATCCACTTCGACGCCAGGAGACTTCATGCCCGACGCAGCCGCATTCGACAGGGACCCGGCATCGGGCGCCAATTCGCCCATCGTGCAGGCGGCTGAGCGTCTCGTCTCACGGATTGAGGCCCTGGTAGCTCAGGTCGCCGAGCTCAAGGCGGACAACGCGACTCTGCGGCGCGAGGTGCGCGAGGCCCTCGCCTTGATCGATCGCGCGGGCGACGCAGCCGCACCAGTGCGTGTGACACGTCGCGCGGCCGTTCCGGCGAGGCACGTCAAGAGCCGGCGCCGCGGCAAAGGTCCAAAGGGACGTGCGACCCCGGCTTCTGTGACCCCGGACATCGTCCTCGCAACGATCGGCAAGCTCGGGTCCGCATCGGCGTCTGAGATCGCCAGGGAGCTGAGTGGCTTCGGGGACCAGGTGTCAGGCCGGGCGGTCCGCTGGCTTGCAGAGCGAGCGGGTGCTGCGACCGTGGTCGGCGACGACGGCCAGTTGCGATACCGGCTGCCTTCCACGCCGCGCCCGAACTGATCTGCTGAGCCGCCCCCGCAGGGCTGGCACGCATCTACGGAAGTTGCATCGCGGTTGGCCGTGATATACACTGCGCTGCATGATGGTGAATGAAGAAACACACACACGCATCAGTCCACGCTGGCTTGCCCTCGCGATCGCCGGCGCGCTCGTGCTCACGGGCGTGGCCGGCTGGTCCGTCATGAGCCAGGCGTCTGCGGCGGCACCCGCGCCGGTGGGCGAGACCGTCGATCCTCCGGCTCCGCCCACAGTCCTGGTCTTCGTGAGCGGCGCGGTCGCGCACCCCGGCCTCTACGAGTTGAGCCCGGACGCGCGTGTGGCCGACGCAATCGCTGCCGCTGGAGGCTTCACAACGCTGGCCGACCCCGGCCACCTTCCAAACATGGCGGAGCGAGTGAATGACGGGCGCCAGGTCAACGTTCCGTTCCTGAAAGCCGGAACAACCGCGGCCAAGCTCGACATCAACACGGCGGCGGAGTCCGACCTCGACGCGGTGCCCGGAATGCCGCCCGGGCTTGGGGCGGAGATCGTCCAGTACCGCGATGAGTGGGGGCCATTCACCTCGATGAGCCAACTGCACGCCGACCTCGGCGTCGACTCGGCCACGGTCACCGGCCTCGAGCACTACCTGAGGGTTGTGCTGCAGCAGCAGTGACGCGCCTCGCCGGATCTCAGGCCGGCCGGTGGGCTGCCTTCATCTGGGGAGCCTTCGCCGCAGGCTGCGGCGTGGCATTCGCGACGTCATTGGCGGCGACCTGGGTCGTCCCTGCGGCGTGCGTGACCGTCGCGGCGGCGCTCATCTGCGCGGCAGCGATACCGGGCCGCGCTCTTGGCTTCGCACTGGTCACCGTCGCGATCGTCCTGGGACTCCTTCGCGGCGCGTCGGCTGTGATCACGCCGGGGCCGGGAACGGTCGACGGCCATCTCGGTGTGCGCGCGGTAGTGATCGAGGGCACGGTCCGAAGCGCAGACCCGGGCAGCGGAACGACAGCCATCATCGACGCTAGCCATCTCTCGGACGCCGACACGGATGCACGGGTCAGCGGCGGTGTCCTCGTCAGTGGCCCGCTGATCCCAGCACTGTCACCGGGCGACAAGGTCGAGATCGACGCTTCCGGCCTTCGTCCGCTGTACCGCCGTCCCGGTGCCGACTCCGCGCAGACGCTCGAACGTGAAGACGTGGAGGCGATTGCAACCTCCCCGCAGGTCTTCGTCACCGCCGCGGGTGGTCCGTCGCCGGCGCGCTGGATTGCGTGGGTGCAGGGGCGGTTGCTGTCCGCCGTGAATCAGACGCTTGCGGAGCCAGGCGCCGCGTTGACCCTGGGTATCGCGTTCGGCATCCACGAGCCGCTCAGCGATGACGTCCGGTCATCGCTGCAGGATGCCGGACTCATTCACATTGTCGTGGTCAGCGGCTTGAAGATCGTGCTCGTTCTCGGTCTCGTCAGCGCTGTCGCACGCGTCTTCGAGTGGTCGCGACGCCGCACATTGCTCGTTGCGCTGCCGCTCGTTGCCGCATACGTCCTCGTCAGCGGCGCCGGTCCAGCAGCCATCCGCAGCGCGCTCATGGCCGGTGCTGCGATGTTCGCTGCCGCCGGAGCGAGACGCACCGATCCGGTACCGATGCTCGCGCTTGTTGCGGGCCTGATGCTTGGGATCTCGCCGAACCTCGTGGAGGATCCGGGCTTCCAGCTCTCGTTTCTCGGAACCGCGGGAATCCTGCTTCTCGCAGCACCGATCGCCTCACGACTCCCAGGCCCGCGCTTGATCGCCGAACCGTTCGCTGTAACGCTCGCTGCGCAACTCGCCACGTTTCCCGTGATGGCCGGGACATTCGGCGTCATCTCCATCGCCGGACCAATCGCGAACGCGGTCGTGTTACCGCTCCTTCCCGTGATGATCGTGACGGGTGCGGTCGGCGCAATCCTCAGCACGCTGAATCCCGCCTTGGGCTGGGTGTTACTGCAAATAACCGGCCTCGGGACGTCGTTTGTCACCGCGGTTGCTCGCGTCATTACCGCCCTTCCGGGCGCGGCGATCCAGGTTGGAAACTGGCCCGCCTCCTGGTCGATCGCCGAAGCGGCAGGTGTCGTCGCTGCGCTGGCAACGCTCGCAGTGATGACGCGCCGGACCGTGCTCATCCGGTGAATCTCCGCGTATTACTCGCTTCCGTGCTCGCCGGCGTTCTCGCTGCGGTCATGGCATTCGTTATCGCATCGCGGCCAGACGGGCGACTGCATGTCACGGTGCTGAACACCGGATCCTCCACCGCCGTGCTCGTGCGAACCGGTGACGGGAGCAACGTCCTTGTGGACGGCGGCGCATCCGCGACCGCGTTACTGGCTGCACTCGGAAGAGTCCTGCCACCGGCGACCGGCCACCTCGACATGGTGGTGATCACCGGAGGAGAGGAAGCCGCCGTCGATGGGCTCGGTGGGCTGCCTGGTCATTACACGGTCGGAACTGTCGTGGTGTCCGGGCAACTCAACCCGGGTGGCAACAATGTCGTGGCCGCACTCGAGGGCACTGGTGCGAATGTCCTCGAGGCGGACGGCGGGACATGGTCTTTCGGTGGAGCGAGCTGGCGATGTCTTGGCTTTATTGCGCTGGCCACCGGCCGCCAGATGTGCGCGCTCACCGTGAGGGATCCGACGGGACGCCTTCTTGTTCTTGGCGACACCGGGACCGCCGACCAGGAGAACCTCTGCGCGGTATACGGGAATGCCCTTGACGCTGACCTTGTGGTCACGCCGCCGGGCGGAGCCATCTCGCCGGTGCTGCTTTTCACCGCCCAGCCGCATGAGCTTGCGGTGCCGATCGCGTCGGGCGTCCCGGCGGTTCCGGCGCCTCCCGGATACGCGATCGACCGCACCAGTACCGACGGCGATCTCAGCTACACCGGCGGCCCCGACGGACTTCTGGAGAGCACGTGAGCCCGCTTGCGATACTGCATCGATGGCGGCCACACCTCCCCTGAATCAGCTGACGCTCATCCATGGCGAGGACCGCTTCCTGGTGGATCGATCGGTCAAAGCCTGGCGCGATCGCGCCCGGCCGCCGCAGCTCGACATCGAGGTGTTTGAAGGCCCAGGACGTCTCGCCGAATTCCGGCACGCGGTCGCCGAGATGCCGCTCTTCGATCCAGAGCGGGCGCTCCTGCTCCGCGATCCACCGCAGGTCACCGGGTCGGCAAAACGCGGCGGTGCCGACCCTCCGGAGCGTCTGCGTGGAGATTCTCGGCGAGCTGGCGCCCACCACGGTGCTCTGCATCGCCGCGCATGCCAAGATCCCGGATCGCAACGCCGTGCTTGCCGCTGTGAAAGCCCGAGGCGGGACCGTGCTGTTCCATCCGGCGGTGAAAGGTCGAGAGCTCAGATCCTGGGTCGAGCGCGAGATCGCCGAGCACGGCCTGCGGCTCGCCTCGGGTTCTGTGGATCACCTGATTCGGGTCGCCGGCCCAGACCTTGGCAGCATCGAATCGGAGCTCGACAAGCTGGTCGCGTTTGCGGACGGGAAACCACTCTCGATCAGCGAGGTGCGCAGCGCAGTCGCCGGCGATGAGGCGACAGGGCTCTACGAAACACTCGGCGAACTGCTCGGTCCCACACCCGCGAAGGGTGCCGAGTCGATCGATCGGTTGCTTTCCGAAGGACGAGCAGGTCCCTATCTGCTCGCGATCCTCGCCGGACAGATTCGCGATCTGGTGCTTGCGCAGGCGTATCTCCAGCAGCACGGCTCGGGTGCAGGTCTCGCCGCTGCGCTTGGCAAGCCCGACTGGCAGGCGGACCGTCTCAGCCGTCAGGCAAGGAGCGTGTCGGCGACACTCGTCGCCGGCTGGCTCGCAGCGCTCCACGACGTCGACCGAAAGCTCAAGACAGGCGAGATCTCGGAAACCGACGGCCTGCGACTCGCGGTGCTCCGCGCTGCAGCCGAGGTGACCGCAGAACGCGGCCGGCGTCGCCGCTGAGGCTGTCCCGCCGGCGAGTTACTTGCTCTTTGGGCTCTTTGCGGCGGCCGGCTTGGCAGCGGCTGCCGCCTTCGGCGCAGCGACCTTTGCCGCAGCTGCCTTGGGCGCCGTGCCCTTGGCGGCCGGAGCTTTCGGCGCCGACTTGGCCGCGGATTTCGCCGCGGAGGCGCGGGCCGGTTGCTTCGCGCTCCGCCCCTTCGCGCCACCGGCGGCAGCGGATCGAACCGCGGCTCCTTCGACGCCTTCGGCGACGTTCGCGAGACGAGCAGCCATAGCCGCGAGGCGAGACTTGCGGCGGCGCGCGTTGTTCTTGTGGAGCACGCCCTTCTCCGCCGCGCGGTCCAGAGCCTTGATGGCGGCGTGCAACTCGGCCTCGCCGGTGGCGCCGCCCTCCTCGAGCAGTGCGTGGCGAGCCTTGATCACCTTGGTGCGGACCGCGGACTTCACCGCGCGATTGCGGATGTGTTTCCGCTCGCTGGACCTGATGCGCTTGCGCGCGGATCGGGAGTTGGCCATGCTCGCTCTTCTAGATCATTCGATAACTGGTGCGCGCCCCCCGGGCAGATTCGAGCCAGGGACGCACGAAGCCAGCAGTATATCAGCGACCGTGTCTCGACTTTCCTCGCGGGTCGTCCCCGCATACGCAAAGCTCAATCTCGCGCTCGAGGTCGTCGCCCGTCGCGCGGACGGGTGGCACGACATCGACAGCGTCCTTGTCCCGATCGACTGGCACGACCTCGTCGGGCTCAGCGTCGAGGCCGCTGACACCGTCACGCCAGACGTTGAAGGTCGACGGCCCGGCCGCTGCCGGGGTGCCGGGCGGCGAGGGCAACCTCACGCTTCGAGCCGCCAGCGCGCTCCAGGAGCTCGCGGGACGCCCGCTTGCCATTCGGGTCTGGCTCTCCAAGAGCGTCCCGCACGGCGCCGGCCTGGGCGGAGGTTCGGCGGATGCCGCGGCCGTGCTTCGAGCCGGGATCGCCGCGCTGGCGGAAATGGGCACGCGGTCGACCCGGATCATCTGGCAGCGCTCGCGCTCGGTATCGGGAGCGACGTGCCGGCGCTGCTCTCGCTGTCAGCCCACCGCGTCCGCGGCCGGGGCGATCGCCTCGAGGCGGTCCGGGTCCCACAACTCCACCTGGCCATTGCTTCGACGACGCCGAGTTCCACCGCCGACACGTACGCCGCGGTCGCATCCGACGAGATCGGGGAGGACGGCCGCTCGGCGCGGCTGGCGCAGCTGCTCGATGCCGGCGACGCGCCCGACATCTCGTTGCTGGGGAGTGCACTCGAGGCGGCCGCGTGCCGTGCAAATCCCGCCCTCGCCGAGGCCCTCGAACGAGCGCGTCAGCGTCGTCGATGGCGTGGAGTGGTTTCTCACCGGCAGCGGCGGTGCCGTCTTCTCCGTGACGCCCGATCACGCCACCGCGGAAGCGCTCGCGACGGCGATGCGGCAGGCCGGGTACACCGCCCGCGCGTGCCGGACCGTCGGCTGACGCCCGCAGCACTACAATCCGATCCTCAGTGGCTGTCGCCAATGCACCTTCCGTCACGCCGCCGACGCCGGACACTTGTGACCACCCGGCTCCGGTCACGGGGATCATGGCGCACGAGTTCGCCCATTACGAGGGCGCCGTCGGCCCGGAGGGGCTGCGGAGAACGGTCACGTACTACGGGCCGATCGTCGGGGGACTGCCGATTCGCGCGTGGCATTGCGAGGTGTGCGGTCTGCTGCGGTTGAGCTATCCGGACGGCCGCACTGAAGAGCGCCGCCTCTTCCCCGGCCCGCAACCAGGGTTGCTCGCCGCCGCATCGCCGGTCGCCACCGAGCGCGTGCATTACGGCATGCAGGCGCGTGTTTCCGGATTGACTGCGCAGCCGGCATTCATCGATCAGTTGACGGGTGGCGAGTCCGTCATCCGCCCCATCCAGTTCCCGACGGTCACGCTGCCGGACTGGGATGCGATCACGTGGCTGACGGTGCTCGGCATGGTGGCCGTGCTCGTGGGCCTGTTGTTCGCAGGGCTGTTCGCGACTCTCGCCTACAGCACGCCGAGTGTGGAGCTCCCGCTCGTGCTCACCATCGTGTTCATCTTCCTTGGCGTCGTGGCGCTCCGGCTCATCGTGGTGGCGATCCGGCATTTCGCGCCGGCGGAGAAACTCAGTCCGAGCGTTGCGGTATCGATGCGAGGCAAGCCCGAGCTGGACGCGGTGACGCGAACGGTGGTCGGGCTGCTCGTCGTCTGTGTCGTGGGATTGTTCTTCGCAGCGGTGCTCGCGACGTACACGTACTCAACTCCCGGGCGCGGAGTTCCCCGTGGTGCTGGTCGCTTTCGCGAGCGCCATCATCGCCGTCGTGATCAAGGTCGTTGACGTCACCGTGCGTCACTTCAGCGGCAGATAGCGGATCCCTTCGGAGTTCATGCCGCTCCACGCGCCGCCTGACCAGGACATCGTCATGGTCGGCGCCACCGGCGACCTGGCGCAGCGCAAGCTGATCCCCGCCCTGTACAACCTGCACCGGCAGAAGTTGTTGCCGGAGAAGGGCCAGATCATCGGTGCCGCGCCCTTCGACTGGAGCGACCAGAAATTCCGCGACCTCGCCGAGACGGCGGTGAAGGAGTTCTCGCGCACCCCGTTGCAGAAGACGATCTTCGCGTCGTTCGCGAAACGGCTGAAGTTCGTTCCACTGCCTCCAGACGGCAATCTCAGCGCTGTCGAAGACGGCAACGACACTCGATCGCCGCATCGCATACCTCGCGGTGCCGCCTTCGGCATTCACGTCACTCATCGAAGGCATCAAGACGAGCGGGCTCGCCGACGGCACGTCGATCATCATCGAAAAGCCGTTCGGCCACGACCTGGAATCCGCCGAGCAACTGAACCGGACGCTGCACGATGTCGTTCCCGAGCAACGCATCTTCCGCATCGACCACTACATGGGCAAGGAGACCGTCCAGAACCTCTTGGTCTTCCGGTTCGGCAATTCGTTCTTCGAGCGACTCTGGAGCCGCGACGCGATATCACGGGTCGAGATCATCGTGGCCGAGTCGCTCGGCGTGGAGATGCGCGGCAAGCTCTACGAGGAGATCGGCGCCATACGCGACATCGTCCAGAACCACATGTTCCAGGTGCTGTCGCTGGTTGCGATGGATCCGCCGCTCTCCTTCGACGCGGAGGCCATCCGCAACGAGAAGGTCAAGGTGCTGCAGTCGATACAGCCGATCCACCCGCACGACGTCGTGCGCGGGCAGTACACGGCGGGGATGATCGACAACGAGAAGGTGGTCGGGTATCGCGCGGAACCGGGAGTCTCGCCGACATCCACCACGGAGACGTACGCAGCGCTTCGCCTGCACCTCGAGTCGTGGCGCTGGTCCGGCGTGCCGTTCCTGTTGCGCACCGGCAAGCGCCTGCCCACACGCGATACGCGCGTGGTGATCACCTTCCATGACGTGCCCCTGCATCTCTTCAAGACAGCCGGCGTGCACTCCTTGCATCGCAACCGCCTGGTGGTGCGCATCCAGCCCGACGAGGGGATCGCGCTGTCGTTCGTCGCCAAGCAGCCGGGGCCGGATGTCACCGCGCAGGCCGTCGACATGAACTTCAGGTACGGCGATTCATTCAAGACGTCGCCGCCCGAAGCGTACGAGCGCCTGCTCCACGACGCACTCAACGGTGACCACACGCTGTTCATCCGTGAGGACGAGGTCGAGTACGGATGGAAGGCGGTGGAGCCGGTGATCGAAGCGCCGCCGCCGATCACCTTCTATCCGGCGGGCACCTGGGGACCGGAAGACGCCGCGCGAATCGCGAGCCCGAGCCACTGGGACAACTCGGTCGCTGCCGTATGACCCCGGCACTGATCGGCGTCGACCTGGGCGGCACCAGCATCCGTGCTGCGGTCGCGATTGGCGAAGTCACCCACGGTGAGCCGGTGATCCGCGACACCCCATCGCGCGAGGGACCCGCAGTGGTGCTCGACGCCGTCGCCGAGTGTGCCCGCGAAGCCGCCGGCAGCGCGCACATCCGCGGCCTCGCCATCGGCATTCCCGGTCCGCTTGATCCCGGCGCGGGCATCGTCCACGACGCCCCGAACATGACCGGTTGGACCGAAACTCCCGCCGCCGCCATGCTCTCGGAGCGAGTGGGGTGTCCGGTCGTGATCTGTCACGACGCGGCGGCCGCCGGCTACGCGGAGTTGAAGGCAGGCGCGGGGCGCGGCGCGCTGCATCTCCTCTTCATCACGGTCAGCACCGGGATCGGCGGCGCGCTCTTCATCGACGGGGACCTGTACGACGGCGCCACCGGCTCTGCCGGCGAGGTGGGGCACACGCCGATCAGCGACAACGGACCCCGCTGCGGGCAAGGGCACCCGGGCTGCCTCGAAGGTATGTCCTCGGGCACTGCGATCGCTGCGCGCGCACGAGCGGCGATCGCTGCCGGGACGCCCTCGTCCCTGAGCACGCTCGATCCCGCGACGATCGACGCCCGCGCCATCGTCTCGGCGGCGAATGCCGGCGATGCGCTGTCGCTTCAGGTGTTCAACGAGGCCGGCCACGCGCTGGGCCGGGCAATGGGCGGATTCATCAACGTGCTCGCCCCAGACGTGATCGTGATCGGCGGCGGCCTCATCCATGCAGGAGAGTTGCTGCTCAAGCCCGCACGCACTGCGGCCACCGAGATCGCGTTCGAGATCCCATATCGCCGCTGCAAGATCGTCTCTGCAGCGCTCGGCACCGACGCCGGACTGATCGGCGCTGTGGCGTGGGCCGTTCGCAGCTTCGGGGGCGAGCCCGTAGGGATGCGCTAGGGACGGCTGCCGGGGATCCCGGCTCCGGCTTCAAACCGGACTATTCAGCCTCCGCCGGGATCCCCGGCAGCCTCCACGCTAGCCCTGCGGGCCGGGTGCGTTGGGGGGAGGTGGCGTGCCGGGGTGCGAGAGCATGTCGGCCCGCCGCTGGAGATATTCCTCACGGGTGATCTCGCCGCGCGCATAGCGGATGTCGAGCTCGTGGAGGCCGGGGCTCTGCCAGCCACCGTGCCAGTGTCCCTGCCACGGGCCGCCGTTCCAGGGCCGCTGGTACACCGCGCGACGACGGGACGAGCGCGCGACCAACACCACAGTGACGATGATCGCGACGAGCACGACCAACCAGATCACCCAGCCGATCCAGAATGGCCCGCCGTAGTAATAGAACACGCGCATCCTTCGATCATACGAGCGCGCCGTGTCAAATCCATGACGGGTCGATACGGATTGCTCCGTTAACAGCAAATGACCCACCGGCTGCGAGCCGATGGGTCATGGAGTGATTAGCTCCGGGGGTGTGTTAAGCGACGCCCCGTGCGGTGCTTGGGATTACCGGCGACACGCGGGTCGTCGCTTCCGGCTTCCGCGAGGTCACGAGGCTGAAGATCTCGAACACGAAGGCTCCGAGGACCGCGATCGCGGCGATCAGAAGGCCGATGGCAGCGTAGCCCGCGAACATCCCGATCTGGCCCCAGCCGTATGCGTTCAGCAGCATGCTGCGAAGCGTGGTGCCCTTGAAGATGGTGGCCACTTCACCGGCGAGCTTGACGTTGGTCGGGTCAGCCTGGGCTGCCGTGCTCAACTGCGAGTACGTCTGTCCGGCACCGATCAAGCCGAGGTGCACGTTGATGAAGTTATTGGCATAAACCTGTGCCTGCTGGCCGGTGAGCAGCTCCTGGCCCGCGTACTGGGTCATCGCGATTTCATCGACCTTGGGCAGCACTGTCAGCGCGGGCGAACCCGCAACTGGGAAGTAGATCTGCTGGGCAGCGAGCTGGTCGTGCACGGTCGAAGTCGCGAAGTTGCTCGCCCAGAAGGCAAACCCACTCACGAAGCCAAGAATGCCGATCAGTCCGATCTGCAGTACGAAAATCCGCCAACGCATTCCACTGGTCATGGTGGGTGTCTCCTTTTGATGAATTTGATTGACCTGGACCTCATCCTGGGTGTCGGGTCACTTCGCCGCCAGTGCCACAAGGCATGAGATCGGGGCCGGCGGAGTGGGAGGAGCAGGCCAAAGGTCCCGGCAGGCGGCCGGAACGAGATCAGCGCCAAGGGGTCATAGGTCACAGCGATCGAAGTCGCTCCCTGCGGCTGACGCCACACCGCCTCGGGAGCCGGCGTATCCCCTGCTTCGTCGTGATATTCTGAATTTACTGAATATGGCCGCACCCACGAGCAAAGCGCAGAGCACCTTCATCGAGGATATGGGCCAGATGATGGCCGGCTGGGGGATCGCGCGGACGAGCGGACGGATCTACGCGTACCTCCTCCTCAAGAAAGAGCCCGCGACCCTCGATGACATCGCTGCCGAGCTCGGCATCGCGAAGAGCGGCGCCAGCGTCGCAGCGCGCCGGCTGGTGCAGCTCGGGCTGGCACGCGCGGCGGGCCAGCCGGGCAGCCGGCGCGTCCTCTATGAGCCGCTCGACAACCTCGAGGCGATGACGTCAGCGCGCACGACGCAGATGCAGCAGCTGGTGACGCGGCTCCGGCAGGGAGCGCGTGCCGCACCCGGAGCGGCGAGCCGGCAGCGCATGGAGGTCATGGCCGACTGGTGCGACGCACTGATCAAGGAGTTTCCCCTCCTGATTCGTAGGCTCGACAAGCGGAGGATCACATGACCAGCGCGATGGTGATGCACGGGCTGACGAAGGATTACGGGTCGGGCCACGGACTGTTCGACCTCGACCTCGAAGTTGCCGAGGGCGAGGTCTTCGGCTTCCTCGGGCCGAACGGCGCGGGCAAGACCACCACGATCCGGCTCCTCATGGGTGTCATCCATCCATCGGCCGGCAGCGCAACCATTTTCGGTCTCGACGCCGACCGCGACTCCGTTGCGGTGAAACGTGAGGTTGGTTATCTCCCCGGCGAGTTGCCACAGTTCGGCGGCATGCGCGGCAGCGAGGTCGTGACGTACCTCGGTGCCATGCGTGGCAGCATCGACAAATCAAGGGTCACGGAACTCGCGGAGCGCCTGGAACTCGATCTCGGCCGGAAATTTCGCGAGTACTCACGGGGCAACAAGCAGAAACTCGGGCTGGTGCTTGCGTTCATGCACAGTCCCCGGCTCCTCATCCTCGACGAGCCGACAGGCGGCCTCGATCCGCTCAATCAGCAGACCTTCCACAAGCTCGTCGGTGAGGTGAAGGCGCAAGGGACGACGATCTTTCTCTCGTCGCATGTGCTGTCGGAGGTGGAGGAAACCTGTTCCCGTGTCGGCATCATCCGCGACGGCCGCCTCGTCTCGGACATGACCATGGACAAGGTCCACGACCTCCGCTTCCACGAGGTGACGGTGGAATTCAGCGGGGATGTCCCGGAAGCAGCGATTCGCGCTGCTGCCGGTGTGGAAGACGTCGCGGTGGACGGCCCGCGCGTCACGTGCACGGTCCACGGTGGCTTTGACGGGTTGCTCGCAGCGTTGAGCGGGCACACGGTGATCGACATGGTCAGCAGAGAGCCGAGCCTCGAGTCGCTCTTCCTCAGCTACTACAAGCAGTGATGTCGCCGCGACTCCTGCTGCGCCTGCATCGCATCGGCCTGATCGCGACGGCGTACTTCGGCATCTTCTACGTCCTCGTCAACAGCGCGGCGTTTCCGATCATCGCCGGGAAGACACGCGCTGCGCAGGAAGCGTTCGGGCAATCGATCACCATCCTCGGCGGGACGTTCGCGTGGTTGCTGCCGGTGCCGGTTCGACCCGATACCCCAGCCGGCTATCTGCAGTGGCGTGGCTACGGGTTCTTCGCGATCATCTTCGCCGCGTGGGCTGTGCTCAGCGCGTGCGGTGCCGTGCGGCGTGACGAGGACAAGGGTCTTGTGGAGACCTGGCTCGCGTCCGGCATCTCGCGTCTTCGCCTGCTCGCGACCCGGAGCGTCTTTTTCGCGGGACTGAGCGCAGTGATCGTGTTCCTGACGGGGGCCGCCGGTTGGTTGGGTTGCATGATCGGGGGGACACCGGCTGACGTTTCGGGGTTGGTCGGAGAAAGCGTCGCGTTGTGGGGTCTGACACTCGCATGCTTCGGCATCGGACTGATCGTCGCGCAACTTGCCGGCGACTTCCGGTCAGCGGCCGCGTCCGGGAGCGCGTTGCTCCTCCTGATGTTTCTGCTCGACAGCATCGGCAGATCGAGCGTGCACCGGGCGCCGTTCACCGATATCTCCGTCTTCTACCTCTTCAATCAGTCCAATGCGGTCGCTCCCGGTGGCACGTTCGATGTCACCGCGACAATCCTTCTCTTCGTCGTGGCCGTCGTCGCGACTGCCATCGCGGCTGCAGCGTTTGTCCGGCGCGATGTCGGGTCTGGGCTGATCCGTACGCGCCCGCGTCGCACGACCGACGTACACGATGCATCCTCCAATCCACTGTTGCGAATCCCTGTGGTTCGCGGGCTGTGGATCCGGCGCGTGGGCGGCGTCGGCTGGACCGTCGGCATGGGCGTGACTGCGGTGGCGGTGGTACTCCTGGTGAACGCCACCGCAACGTTCTTCGCGTCGACCCCGAGCCTGCGGCCATATCTGCGCGGCCTTGGAGGCGACGTGCACATCGTGTTGCTCGCGCTCATCTGGCTGAGCTTTGCCCAGGCGCTGCTCGCGATCCTTGCGATCACGACGGTCTCGCGCTGGTCGTCGGACGACTCGATCGGGAGTGCTCGAGATGCAGCTTGCGGAACCGCTGCCGCGCTGGAGAGTCCTCGCCGAGCGCGCCGTCGAACTCACCCTGACGGTGACCGTGGCTTCCTTCGTCGCAATGGCGGTGATCCTCGCGCTGGCCCCCGGCGAGGGAATCGCCGTCGATGTCGGGAAACTGGTCATCGCGACGCTCCTGCTCATCCCCTTTGCGCTCACCTTCGCCGCCGCGGGTGCCTTGCTCGCCGGCTGGCGGCCACGCGCGGCCGTCGTCATCCTGTCGACGGTCGCGGTGGTCTCGTACCTGGTCTTCGAACTCGGGCCACTCTTCAAATGGCCGTCGTGGGCGGACAACCTGTCAGTCTTTCAGTTGTACGGCACACCTCTGATCACGCCGGTGTTCGTGGGTGGGCTGATCGCGATGCTCGCCATCGTGGTCGTGGGCTTTGGATCTGCCGGCGTTGCGCTGGCGCGGCGGGACGTCGCCGCATAGGAGGTTGGCCGTGGCGGACAAGGCGACGACGCAGGACGCAGCCCGCTGGATGTGGTCGCTCGGCGACTACGGCGCGATCGCTGCACACCTCGAGCCGCACGCGATCGAACTCGCCCAGCGCAGCCGCCTCCAGGCAGGATCCGAAGTGCTCGATGTGGCCGCGGGCAACGGCAACTTCGCGCTCGCCGCAGCGAGACTCGGGGCGACTGTGACCGCCACCGACCTCACTCCCGCGATGGTCCAGATAGGCGAGGCCCGGAGCCGGTCGCTCGGCATCCCGATCGAATGGCGCGAAGCCGACGCCGAGCACCTCCCATTCGCCGACGAGTGCTTCGATGTCGTGGCGTCCGTCTTCGGCGCGATGTTCGCCCCGGATCCGGAGCGCGTGGCACTTGAGCTCTTCCGCGTCGCCAGACGCGGCGGCCTCGTGGCAATGGCCAACTACGGCCCGAAGGGATTTCTCGGGCGCTTCACGGCGTTGCTGGCCGAGTACGGCCCGGCGCCGCCGCCCGGCATGGTCTCGCCGTTCGACTGGGGCGTCACCGACGAGGTGCACCGCCGGTTCAAGGGCCTCACCTCGTCGATCGAGATCTATCCGCAGGCGCTCACGTTCGAGTTCGCGTCGATCGACGCCGGATGGGTGTTCTGGGAGCGGGCCAACCCACCCCTCAGCGCGATCCTCACCTTGCTCGATGCGGAACAAGCGGAGTCCTTGCGTGAGGAGGGCAAGAAGCTCTTCACCGAGTTGAACCAGGTCTCCGGCGGAGGCCTGACCCTCGAGTCAGACTACCTCCAGGTGCTCGCCCGAAAGGGTTGAACGTTCGCGCGTCGCCACGATCGCGTACTCGAAGGCGTCGGCGAGAGCGCTCCAGGACGCCTCGATGATGTTGGTGCTGCAGCCCACCGTGCTCCAGCGCCGGTGGTGGTCGCCGCTCTCGACGAGCACCCGAACACCCGCGGCGGTGCCGTCGCGACCGTCGAGCACGCGCACCTTGTAGTCGAAGAGCTGCGTCGCGCCGATTTCCGGATAGCTCGGCGTCAGCGCCTTGCGCAGCGCGGCGTCGAGCGCGTTCACCGGTCCGTTGCCCTCCGCGACGGTGTGCACGACGGCATCGCCCACCTGCACCTTGATGGTCGCCTCGCAGACGAGCGAACGACCCTCGCGTTGCTCGACGAGCGCGATGTAATCGATGAGCGTGAACGGCGCCGGGTTGCCGCGGGCGCGGTGCACCAGCAGCTCGAACGACGCCTCCGCACCTTCGAACGAGTGACCGCTGAACTCCAGTTGCTTGACCTCGTCGGCGACACGCCGCGCAAGGGCCCGGTCCTCGGTCAGGTCGACACCGAACGCCGCCGCCTTCTCGAGCACCGTGCCACGCCCTGACTGCTGCGTGATCACCGAATGCCGCTCGTTGCCGACGCGGGCCGGATCGATGTGCTGATACGCGTATGACGCCTTGCTCATCGCGTCGATGTGCTGACCGCCCTTGTGCGTGAAGGCCGCCTGGCCGATGTACGGCGCGGAGATCGGCGGCGCGATATTGGCGATCTCCGCGACGTCGCGAGCGACCTCCGTGAGCCGTGCCAGCTGCGCGTCGTCGATGACCTGGACGCCCATCTTGAGCTGCAGGTTGGGAATCAGCGTGCAGAGGTTCGCGTTGCCGGTGCGTTCGCCGTATCCGTTGATGCATCCCTGCACCTGCACGGCGCCTGCGCGTACCGCGGCGAGCGTTGCGGCGACGGCGCATCCGGAGTCGTCGTGACAGTGGATCCCCGCGATGCTGCCGAACCGCGCGGTCATGTCGCCGGACCACCGTCTCCACGCGATCGGGGAGCGTGCCGCCGTTGGTGTCGCACAACGTGATGCGCTCGGCACCGGCGGTGACCGCGGCCTCGAGGCACTGCATCGCGTAGTCGGGGTTGCTGCTGTACCCGTCGAAGAAATGCTCGGCGTCATACACGACGCGGCGGCCGTGGTCGAGGAACCACTGCACCGACTCGCGGATCATCGCGAGGTTCTCATCATTGGTGGTCCGCAACACGTCAGCGACCTGCCGGTCCCACGCCTTGCCGACCAGCGTGATGATCGGCGCCATCGAGTCGAGCAGCGTGCGCAGTTGCAGATCGTCCTGCGCCGCCAGTCCCGGCCGGCGTGTCGCGCCGAACGCCGCCAGCGTGGCGTTGCGAAGCGGATGGTGCTGCATGGCCGAGAAGAACTCGGTGTCGGTGGGATTTGCGCCCGGCCATCCACCTTCGATGACAGTGACTCCGAGCGTGTCGAGGTGATCGGCGATGCGCAGCTTGTCGGACACCGAGAAATTGATGCCGACGCCCTGTGCGCCGTCGCGCAACGTCGTGTCGTAGATCTCGAGGCTCACGACGCTGCTCCGACCGCGCTCATCTGGCGTACCGTCTCGCGTGCCACCGCGGCTGCGACATCCTCGGTGCCGGACGTCCCACCGAGGTCGGGCGAGAGCACATCCTCGGCGATGCAGACGTCGACCGCGGACTCGATTGCCAGCGCAAGGTCGTTGCGGTGCAGCGAATGGCGGAGCAGCATGGCGACCGAGAGGATCGTGCCGTACGGGTTGGCGATTCCCTTGCCCGCGAGTCGCGGCGCGCTCCCGTGAATCGGTTCGTACAACCCCTGGTCGGACGCACCGAGACTCGCAGAGGGCAGCAGCCCGAGCGAGCCCGCGAGCACTGCCGCCTCGTCGCTGAGAATGTCGCCGAAGAGGTTCTCGGCGACGACGACATCGACAGTCGCGGGCTCGCGGACGAGGCGCATCGCGAACGAGTCGACGAGCTCGTGGGTCAACGCGACGTCCGGATACTCCGCGCTGAGACCCGGTCACGATCTCTCGCCAGAGCTGGCTCGTGATGAGCACGTTCGCCTTGTCGATCGAGATGAGCTCGCCGCGTCGCGACTGCGCGAGCTTGAACGCGACCCGCGCGACACGCTCGATCTCCGCCGCGCTGTACACGATGCTGTCGCGCGCGATCTCATCCGCGCCGCTGCCCGGTGCGGCCACGCGGCTGGCCGAAATACGCGCCACCCGTGAGCTCGCGAACGATCACGAGGTCGGTGCCGTGCACGACCTCGGGGCGGATCGTCGTCCGATCCACGAGGTGCGGATGGACTTTCACCGGACGGAGATTCGCGAAGACATCCATCTCGCGGCGCAGTTTCAGCAGCCCGGCCTCGCAGCGCTGCTCGCCACGCAGGTGATCCCATGCCGGTCCGCCGACTGCTCCGAGGAGCACGGCGTCGGCCGCTTTGCAGGCGTCGAGTGTCTCGTCCGGCAACGGCATACCGAACTCATCGATGGCGCGTCCACCGATCAGGTGCACATCGATGCTCACCTCGGCGCCGTCCGCCTCGCACACGGTCGCGAGCACGCTGAGCGCCGCGTTGATGACCTCCGGCCCGACACCGTCTCCCGGCAGCGACGACGAGATTCGCCTTCACGACGGTCGCTCCGGCGCGCGCCAGGTCCGGCATCCATGCGGGGCGGCGCTCCTCGAATGCGGTGATCTCGGCCTCGTGCTCGAGCGTCAAGCCCGATGTCGTCGAGTCCCTCGAGCAGGCGGCGACGCTCGAATGCATCCATGGTGAAACTGAAACGCAGGTCGCCGCAGGTCACCGTCTGCGCCTCGAGGTCGACCGCGACGGTGATGCCCGGTTGCTCCGCTGCAAGGTCCAGCAGCGCGCGTACCTCGTGCTCCGGCAGCGTCACCGGCAGCAGCCCGCTGCCGAGCGCGTTGGTCCGGTAGATGTCGGCGAAGGACTCGGCGATGACGGCGCGCATGCCCGTAGTCGGCGAGCGCCCAGACCGCGTGCTCGCGCGACGAGCCGCAGCCGAAGTTGCGTCCCGCAACCATGCATCGTGCCGCCGGCATACGCCTCCTGGTTGAGGACGAAGTCCTCCTTGACTGCGCCCCGTCAGCGTCGCGGCGCCAGTCGTTGAAGAGGTACTCGCCGTAGCCGGTGCGCTCGATTCGCTTGAGGAACTGCTTCGGGATGATCTGGTCGGTGTCGACGTCGGAGCGGTCGAGCGGAACGAGCACTCCTTCCTCGCGGTGGAACGGCCTCATGCGCGTCCCGCCGCAACCGGCATGCGCCGGATGTCGACGAATCGGCCCTCGACTGCGGCTGCCGCGGCCATCGCGGGAGAGACGAGGTGCGTGCGTCCGCCGCGGCCCTGACGACCCTCGAAGTTGCGGTTGCTGGTGCTCGCGCATCGCTCGCCAGGTTGGAGGATGTCGGGATTCATGCCGAGGCACATCGAGCAGCCGGGGTTGCGCCATTCGGCACCGGCACTCGTGAAGATCGCGTCGAGCCCCTCGGACTCCGCCTGCGCCTTCACCTGCGCCGAACCCGGGACGACCAGGACTCGCATGCCGTCGTGGACACGCCGGCCGTCGAGCATCGCGGCCGCTGCGCGCAGGTCTTCGATACGACCGTTGGTGCACGAGCCGATGAAGACCGTGTCCAGCCTGATGTCCTCGATCGCGGTGCCCGGGCTCGAGCCCCATGTATGCCAATGCACGCACCGCCGACTCGCGCTCCGCCGCATCCTCGAAGGACTCCGGGTCGGGAACGCGTCCGGTCACCGGCACCGACTGCGCGGGCGTCGTTCCCCAGGTGACCGTCGGCTCGATCGTTGCCGCGTCGATGATGCACGACGCGGTCGTACACGGCACCTTCGTCGCTGCGCAGTTCGCTCCAGGCCGCAACCGCCTCGTCCCACGTTTCGCCGGTCGGCGCATACGGACGTCGCTTGATGTACGCGAACGTGGTGTCGTCGGGGGCGATCATCCCGGCGCGGCCACCGCCTTCGATGGTGAGATTGCAAAGGGTCATTCGCTGTTCCATCGAGAAGTCCGCGAACCGACGGAACCGGTGTACTCGACGACGTGGTGGGCTGCTCCGGCTGTGCCGATGGCGTTGAGCACGCCCGAGCGCAGCGTCCTTCGCCGTCACACCAATGGGAAGCGCGCCCTCGATGCGCACCTCCATCGTTGCCGGACGGGACTGACGCAGGCACTGGGTGGCCAGGACATGCTCGACCTCGGACGTGCCGATACCGAGCGCGAATGCCCCGAAGGCGCCGTGCGTGGCAGTGTGGGAATCGCCGCAGACGACGACGGTGCCCGGCAGGGTCAACCCCAACTCCGGCCCGATCACGTGGACGATGCCCTGCCAGCGATGGCCGGCGCCGAAGCACGCGATTGCCGAGTCGTCGCAGTTCTTCCGCAACGCGTCCATCTGCGCCACGCTCATCGCGTCGGCGCCGGTGACGCCGTCACCGTCGGTGGGGACGTTGTGGTCCATCGTGGCAACAACCAGCCCGGGCCGGCGAACGCTCCGGCCCTCGATCCGGAGGCCTTCGAATGCCTGTGGCGAAGTGACCTCGTGCACCAGGTGCAGGTCGACGTAGAGCAGTGACGGCTCGCCGGGCTCTCCGGCCACGACGTGCGCGTCCCAGATCTTGTCGAAGAGCGTCCGTGGAGTCATTCCACCCCCGAGGGTGTGTGCCGCCGGCCTGCCGACCGCACTGGCCTCCGCGGCTGTCTCCATTGCCGCCATGCGCTCCGGGTGGGACTCTCGGTCCCGCGGCGAGGCGCGCGGTCAACCGGTTCAGCGCATGCACGTATGCCTTTGCCGCGGCGACCAGGATGTCGGTGTCGGCGCCGTGGCCCGAGCTCAACGCTCCGTCCTGACGCAGGCGGACGCTCACCTCTCCGACGGCGTCCATGCCTTCGGTGATCGCCTGGATCGCGAACTCCTCGAGCTCCGCCTTGACCTGCACCAGCGAATCGATGGCCTTGTACGTCGCGTCGACCGGACCGTCGCCGATGGAGACGGCTTCGTGGCTCACGCCATCGCTCAGCAGCATGCGGACCGTGGCGGTGGCGCGGAGGTTGGTGCCGCAGCTCACCTGCAGATGCTCGAGGCGGAACGTCTCCTCGCTGCCCTGGCGCTCGTCGGCGACGATCGCCTCGAGGTCGCGGTCGGTGACATCGCGTTTGCGATCCGCGAGCTCCTTGAAGCGCACGAACGCGCGCTGCAATTCCTCGCCGTCGAGCTTGTAGCCGAGCTGGTCGAGCCGGTCGCGGAGCGCGTGACGTCCGCTCAGCTTGCCGAGGACGAGGGTCGATCCCGCGCCGACCTGACCCGGCTCCATGATCTCGAAGGTCCTGCGGTCCTTGAGCATGCCGTCCTGGTGGATGCCGGAGTGGTGCGCGAACGCGTTGGCGCCCACCACCGACTTGTTCGGTTGCACGAGCATGCCCGTGAGCTGCGAGACCAGGCGCGACGTGCGATACAGCTGCGAGTGGTCGAGCTGCGTGGTGACGCCGTACACCTCGGGATGCAGGCGTGTCGCCATCGCGACCTCTTCGAGCGCGGCATTGCCGGCGCGCTCGCCGATGCCGTTCACGCAGGTCTCGATCTGGCGCGCGCCGCCGAGCACGCTGACGAGCGAGTTGGCTGTGGCGAGCCCGAGGTCGTTGTGGCAGTGGACCGAGAGCACGACGTCACGCAGCGCCGGTACCTGGAGATACATCCAGGCGATCAGGTCGCGCCACTCGTCGGGCGTCGCGTACCCGACGGTGTCGGGCAGGTTGATCGTCGTCGCGCCCGCTTCGATGCAGCCGTTGACGATCTCGGCAAGGTAATCACGCTCGGTGCGGCTTGCGTCCATCGGGGAGAACTCGACGTCCTCGCGAAACGACTTCGCGAGCCCGGTCATCTGCACCGCGTGGTCGAACACCTCGCGCTGCGTCATGCGGAGCTGCCCTTCGCGATGAATCGGCGACGTGCCGATGAACACGTGAATTCGAGCGTTCGCGGCCGGTTCGAGCGCTGCCGCGCAAGCACGGACATCCGCCTCGAAGCAGCGCGACAGGCCGGCGATCACCGGTCCCTCGACCTGCTCGGCGATTGCCTTGACGGCGGCAAAGTCGCCCGGGGAGCTGTGCGGGAACCCGGCCTCGATGACGTCGACCTTGAGTCTCGCGAGCTGGCTGCGCGATCTGGAGCTTGTCCTCGGCGTTGAGCGCGACCCCCGGCGACTGCTCGCCGTCGCGCAGCGTGGTGTCGAGGATCGTGAGCTGCTCGGTCATACTCGCGCCTCCTCGCGATCCGGCTCGGCGAGCACCTTGTCCATGCCCGGCGCGGTCTTCTTGTCGAGCCAGCCCATCTTCGAGCGCAGCTCGGCGCCGACTCGCTCGATCGGCAGGTGCATCTCCTCGTCGCGGTACTCGACGAAATTCGGCCGCCCGGCTTCGTTCTCCGCGATCCAGGCTTTGGCGAACGTGCCGTCCTGGATGTCGGTGAGCAGCTTGCGCATCGTCTCGCGGGTGCGCTGATCGACGACCTTCGGTCCGCTCACGTAATCGCCGTACTCCGCGGTGTCGCTCACCGAGTAGCGCATGTACGAGAGGCCACCCTGGTACATGAGGTCGACGATGAGCTTCAGCTCGTGCATCACCTCGAAGTACGCGAGCTCAGGCTGATACCCCGCCTCCGTGAGGGTGTCGAATCCTGCCTTCACGAGCGAGGTGATCCCGCCGCACAGCACTGCCTGCTCGCCGAAGAGGTCGGTCTCGGTCTCCTCCGCAAACGTGGTCTCGAGCACGCCGGCGCGAGTGCCGCCGATGCCTCGTGCATAGGCCAGCGTGCGCGCACGCGCACTGCCGGTCGCGTCCTGGTGCACCGCGAACAGACAGGGGACGCCCTGGCCGGCGGCAAAGGTGCTGCGCACCAGATGACCGGGTCCCTTCGGCGCCACCATGCTCACGTCGACACCGGCCGGCGGGTCGATCAACTCGTAGCGGATGTTGAAGCCGTGCGCGAACATCAGCATCTTGCCCGGCGTGCAGGCTGCGGCGCGATGGCCTCGTCGTACAGCGCGCGCTGCCCGGTGTCCGGCGTCAGCATCATGATGACGTCGGCTTCCTCGCTCGCCTTGGCAGGCGTCACGACCCGCAATCCCTCGGCTTCGGCTGCGGCGCGGCTCTTGCTCGATCTCGAGGAGCCCGACGCGCACGTCGTGTCCCGAGTCACGCAGGTTCAGCGCGTGGGCATGGCCCTGCGAGCCGTACCCGAGGATCGCGATTGGCCTGCCAGACAACGCCTCGGGATCGGCGTCTGCGTCGTAGTACATCCGAGCGGTCATTGATCGCTGCCTCCCTACGGTTCTGTTCACACGGTGCCGGTGTGTGTCTTCCGCAACGCCGCCGCGGCGAGCGACGGATCGGTCTGTTGCTCGTCGCCGATCGATCGCGAAGTCCATGAGACGGATGCGCGCCTGGTCGCCGCGCACCAGCGCGACGACACCGCTGCGCGCCAGCTCCTTGATGCCGTACGGGCGCATGAGCTCGATGAAGTTGTCGATCTTCTCGGCGCTGCCGGTCACCTCGATGATCACCGAGCTGGCGGCGACGTCGACGATGCGGCCACGAAAGATGTCGACCAGGTTCAGCAGCTCGGTGCGCTCACCCGGTGGCGCGTGCATACGCACCAGCACCAGCTCGTGCGCGACGTTGCGCAATCCGGTGATGTCGTCGATGGTGATGACGTCGATGAGCTTGGCGAGCTGCTTGGTTGCCTGCTCCGCCTGCTGCCGTCCGACGTGCACCGTGATGGTCATCCGTGAAATCGAGTCGTCGTCGGTCGGCCCGACGGAGAGCGAGTCGATATTGAATCCGCGCCGGCGGATCATCGACGCGACGCGCTGTAGCACCCCGGGCTTGTTGTCGACAAGCACCGAGAGCAGGCGGCTCTGGGTCATCAGCTCGCCTCGACGAAGTCGAGCATGCCCTTGCCGAGCGGCACGATGGGATAGACGTTGGCGTTGCGGGTCGATGTTGAAGTTGAGGAGCACCGGTCCCTTGTGCGCCATCGCCTCGTCGAGCAACCGTCCGACATCCTCGAGACGGTCGGTGGACATCGCCTTCATCCCGAAGGCGTCTCCGAGCTTGACGAAATCCGGCGTGAACGTCAGGTCGACGGCAGAACGGCACGCCGTCATAGAAGTCGTCCTGGAACTGGCGGACCATGCCGAGCGAGGAGTTGTTGAGGATCACGACGTTGACGTCGATGTTGTTCTCGACCATCGTCGCCATCTCCTGCATGTTCATGACGAAGCCGCCTTCGCCGGTGACGCAGAACACGGTCTTGCGAGGGTTGGCCAGTTTCACGCCCATCGATGCGGGAAACGCGTAGCCCATGGTCCCGGTCCCGCCCGAATTGAGGAAGAGGCCGGGCTTGCTGTAGTTGAACCACAGCGCTGCCCAGATCTGGTTCTGGCCGACGTCCGCGACGACGATCGCCTCGTCCTCGCAGCGCGCGTACATCTCCTCGAGCACCTGTTGCGGCTGGAGCAGGCCGGTGTGATTCGTGAAGCGCACCGGGTGCTCTTCCTTCCACTGATCGATCTGCGTGAGCCACGCGTGCTCACGCTTGGGCTCGACAAGGAGGTTCAGCTCGCGCAACGCCACCTTCGCGTCGGACACGACGCTTACGTGCGGAACAACGTTCTTGCCGATCTCGGCGGGGTCGATATCGATGTGCACGAGATGCTCGACGCGCGGCGCGAACGAGTCGAGCCGGGTGGTGACCCGGTCGTCGCAGCGCATGCCGATCATGATCAGCACGTCCGCCTCGCACACCGCTTTGTTGGTGTATCCCGCGCCCATGAATCCGACCATCTGCAGGGCCATGGGGTCGGTCACCGGGAATGCGCCGGTGCCGAGCAGCGTCCAGCCGACCGGGATGTGCGCCTGGTGCGCAAGCTCCGCAAGCTCCTCCTCGGCGCGGGCGATGAGCACGCCGCGACCGGCGAGGATCACCGGTCGCTTCGCGCCCTTGATGAGGTCGGCGATCTGGCGCAGCTTGGCGGGATCCGGCCGCGGCGGCGCCGGGTAGGACCGCCGCCGCACCGGCTGTGTCCGGGTAGTTGAAGGCGGTCACCGCGGCCTGGAGATCCTTGGGGAAGTCGATGAGCACCGGGCCGGGGCGGCCCGTGCGCGCAATGTGGAACGCCTCCTGGATCGTCGGCGCGATGTCCTCGGCGCGCGTGATCAGGTACGAGTGCTTGACCACCGACATCGTCGAGCCGATGACGTCGGACTCCTGGAAGCTGTCCGTCCCGATAGCCGTCGACGGCACCTGACCGGTGATGGCGACAACGGGCACCGAGTCCATGTAGGCGGTGGCGAGGCCGGTGACCAGGTTCAGCGCACCAGGCCCGCTGGTCGCGAACACGACGCCGACCGATCCGCGCTTGCTGCGCGCGTATCCGTCAGCGGCATGCGCACCGCCCTGCTCGTGACGCACGAGGACGTGGTGGAGCGCCGGGTAATCCGGCAGGTAGCGGTAGAGCCAGAGGTTGGCTCCGCCGGGGTATCCGAAGATCGTGTCGACACCCTCGCGGATGAGCGATTCGAGGGCGACCTGCGCGCCGGTGAGCATCCGGGGCGGCTCCGCCAGGCCGTCGGGGTTTGCTGCCTTCGTCGCAGCCGCACTCGAGCGTTGATCCGTTCGGGTGGTGATCATTGGTAGTAGCGGTTGAGCGATCGGCGCACGAACTCTTCGCTCTCGTCGTGCCGGGGCGTCCCGGGGGCGAAGCGATCCGCGCGTGCAGCGTCGAGGCGTTCGGACTGGCATCGATCGTCGCCAGTTCTCGCGTCCCAGCGAGTCGGTGTACCCATGCCGTCATACGGGGCGGGTGCCTTTCCGGGGCCGGCCATGACTGTTCCTCCGAGTGCGTTGCGCCGGGTACAAAAAAAGGCCCCCTCGTGGGAGGGGGCCTTTTGCTTGATTCCGGCTTGGTGGTGTGCCTACCTGCGCACGCGCCTGGCCTGAAGCATCAAAGCCCCGCTCCTAATCAGGAGCAGGCCTACCAGCAGGACCAGTGCTGCGCCGTACAACATCTCGGCGAGAGGATACGGCCTGCGCGGCTCTCCAGTCAATGCACGGACCTGTGACGGCGGCACCGTATGCTTCCGCGCATGCCTGATTCAGCTTCGACCAGAACGAGCTCCGTGATGCTGCATGGGCCCGACCGCGCGCCTGCGCGGGCGATGCTGCGTGCAATCGGCTTCAGCCGCGAGGACCTGGAGAAACCAATCATCGGTGTCGGTCATTCCTGGATCGAGACCATGCCGTGCAACTGGAACCATCGCGAACTCGCTGAGCAGGTGAAGGCGGGCATTCGCGCAGCGGGCGGCACGCCGATGGAGTTCAGCACGATCGCCGTGAGTGACGGCGTGACGATGGGAACGCAGGGGATGAAGGCGTCGCTCGTCTCTCGCGAGGTCATCACCAACTCGATCGAACTCGTCACCCGAGGACACAGCTTCGACGGTCTCGTGCTCATCGTCGGATGTGACAAGACGATTCCGGCCGCCGCGATGGCCCTGTGCCGGATGGACATCCCCGGGCTCGTTCTGTACGGCGGCACCATCCAGCCGGGACGCTGGCGGGATCGCGACCTCACAGTCCAGGACGTGTTCGAGGCCGTCGGTGCCTTCAACGCCGGCAAGATCGACGCCGCGGAACTGCGAGCAGTCGAGGAGCACGCGTGCCCGGGTGCGGGCGCATGCGGCGGTCAGTACACCGCGAACACGATGAGCACCGCGCTCGAGTTTCTCGGCCTCTCACCGGCGGGAAGCAACGCCGTCCCCGCGACGCACCCGGACAAGGCTGCCGTTGCTGACGCGGCCGGACGCCTCGCGGTTCGAACTCGTCCAGGACGGGACCAACGCGCGCTCGATCGCAACTCGCGACGCGTTCGAGAATGCGATCGCCTCGTTCTCGGCGTCGGGTGGCTCGACCAACGCAGTGCTCCACCTGCTCGCCATTGCCGCGGAAGCCGGCGTCAAGCTCGAGATCGGCGACTTCGACGCCATCTGCGCGCGGACGCCCATCCTCGTCGACATCCGCCCGGCGGGTCGCTTTGTCGCAACGGACGTCTTCGCGGCGGGAGGGCTCGGCGTCCTGATGCAGCGGATGCTCGAACTCGGGCTGCTCCACGGCGACGCGATGACGGTTGACGGCCGGACGATCGCCGAGGTCGCGGCCGCCGCGACGGAGACGCCCGGGCAGCAGGTCATCCGCCCCGCCGATGCCCCGCTCCGCCACCACGGCGGGATCGCCGTGCTGCGTGGCAACCTCGCAGCAGGCGGGTGTGTCGTGAAGCTCGCGGGCAACGACCGCGAGACCCATCGCGGCCCGGCGCGCGTCTTCAACTCGGAAGAGGAGGCCTTCGCATCGGTTCGCGATGGCGGCGTCCACGCGGGCGATGTCGTCGTGATCCGCTATGAGGGGCCGGTCGGTGGACCCGGCATGCGCGAGATGCTCGGCGTGACGAGCGCGATCGTCGGCGCTGGCCTCGGCGACGTGGTGGCGCTGATCACCGACGGTCGTTTCTCAGGAGCGACGCACGGGTTCATGGTTGCGCACATCGCGCCTGAGGCTGCCCTCGGGGGCGCGCTGGCAGTGGTGCGCGATGGCGACATCGTGAGCATCGACGTCACGAAGCACCGGATCGATGTCGAGCTGGATGACGAGGAGATCGCGGAACGGCTCGTCGACTGGAAGCCTCCCACCCCACGCTGGGCGACCGGTGTCTTTGCCAAATATGCCGCCACCGTCTCGTCCGCGAGCTTCGGAGCCGTTACCGGGCGCTGACCCCGAGCTTCCCCACAGCCCCGCGCAGGCCGGTGCAGCCGATGCAGGCGATGCATCCCACACAGTCCGAACATCCGATACACGCGATGCACCGCGTGCAGCGGACGCACGCGGCGATCAGCACCGAGCGACGGATCGCCGCACTGAACAGTGTGGCGACGCTGCCGCTGACCGCGATGCTGCCGGCGGTCAGGCTGCTCCCGGCAACTCCGACACTGAGAGTCGTCGCGGCGCTCCCGGCGACAGCGGCCGACGCGGTGGTCAGTGCCGAGCCCGCAACGGCAGCTGAATCGAGGGTCACCGCGGAGCCGGCGACGGCAGACGATCGGCGCGTGGCCACGCTTCCCGCGACGGCAGCACTGTCAACGGTGTACACGCTTCCGGCAACGGCGACGCTCGAACGGGTCTTGAGCGACCCCGCGACGTCGTCCCACTCCTCGTCATCCGCCGCGAACTCCCGACGCATCGCGATCACCCGGGCGGCGGCGGTTGCGGCGATCACCGCGAACCCCACGATCAACACCACGCGCTTCGGTCTAATCTCCGGCATCCGACCAGTCTAAGCGGGCACGGCGCTCGGCGCTCCGGGCGCAGCCGGTGCCAGGAGGTCGACCGCCGCACCACAGAAGACGACCAGGAGCCCAAAGAAGAAGAGGGGGATCCCGAGGCCGGTCTGCGCAGTGCTGATGCCTGGGTCGGCGAGATTGCTGAACATCGCGAGGATCGCGACTGCGCCAAGCGGGGCTCCGGCGAGCGCGGCCGAAAGCGTCAGCGCCGAGAAGCTCGAGCTGCGATGCAGAACGAGGCGTTCGAGAGACGCCACGGCTGCGCACCAGCCGACCAGCAAGCCGATGAGTTCGACGCCGAGCGATGGGCCGACGTCGAACGTGAATGCCGGTATTCCGGGGATACCGGGATATGGAGAGACCAGCGCCTGGAAGGTCGACGATGCGAAGGGAAAGGCGAGCGACAGCACCACCATCACACCGCCGGCGAGCGCCATGCACGCACCCGGTGCCTCACTCGGACGCGACGCGCGGCCAGCGCGCTCCGGCTTGGCACGCCACAACGGGATCGCCCCGGGAAACCGGGCCCCGAATTCTGAGGGCGTGATCTGCGTCTCCCAGTCGATGGCAACCGCCGCCCCGAGTTGCGCTGCCAGCGCGTGTATCTGATCGTCCGTGAATGCGCGAGCCGGCACCCAGCGCCCCGCACCGTTGCCGGCCACCAGCACCACGCGGAGGTGCCCTGCGACCACCTTCGCTGGGCCCACGTTCACCCCGGCCACGAGCGCAATAGATCCTGGTGCGAGATCGCGGCCCCATGCACGCAGCCTCCCAGGTGTGGCGACCACGGACGACCCGGCGCCCGCCGCGAGCACGGGTCCGGCAAGGCACGCTGGGACGGCCAGCAGTGCCCAGGCCTGGTCGACGATCGCGATGACGCCGCAGAGCACGGCGAACGTGAGCCCGGTTGTGATCGCGACCAGGAGGACCGGACGGGCTCGAGATTGCGCCCGCTGCACCGGGAGTTGCGGTCCGCGGATCACAGCGAGAAGGGACGGCACGAGCCCACGGTACGTGCCGGGTTGCGATCGAGATCCGGCGTCACACGCCCGAGTCGCCCTGCGCGGGGTCGCGCGTTCAGCGAGAATCCGCGACCATGACGACCGATCCAGGCGCGATGAGCGAGACGCGCGCGCCGGCTGCTTCGCCGCTTCACATGCGGCTGCTCGTGGCCGAGGACTGGCTCCTCGCCACATGGGTTGCCGTAGTCACTCCGTTCCTTTTTCGCGCTCAGGGAGGGGAAGGACCGTTCGACGGCGGAGCACCACTGCTCGGTGTGCTGCGCCTTGCCGCCGTGCTCGGCGCGCTCGTCTGCATCGCGGCGCGCCAGGATCCCGCGAGTGCGGCGCCGCGCGGCCGGTCGCTCACCAACAGCGGGGCCGTGGGGCCGCTCTGTGGCGGCATGCTCCTCGTCGCGATCAGTGGCTTCACCGCCCTCGATGCCAACTCGGCAGTCGGTGTCGCCGTCATCGCCGTCTTCGTCGTCGTGATGGTTGTGGTTCACGAGACGGTGCCACCGCTCAGCGCCCCGTACCGCCGGGCGCTGGTCACGCCGTTCGTGATGGTTTCGGGGGGCCTCTTCTGGACCTTCATCGCTGCCATCTCCGGTGAGCCTGGATCCGCAACGCCAGCGGCTGTGGTGTCGGATCCGCAAACCGCTGTCGAGGCGATCGCGTTCCTGCTCGCGTTCTCCGCGGTGTTCTACGCGATGCTCGTGTACGCGCCACGCCAGGTCGCCGAGCGCAAGGGCGGCCTCGTCACGTGGCTGCTGCGCTACGCGCTCTTCGTTGCAGGAGTAGCGTTCGGCCTCGCCTGGCCGCGATTGTTCGGCGTGTAGCCCGGGCTCAGAGGAGCCCGGATCCGACCTCCACCTCGACCGGTGTGGGACCGCCCAGGTCCGTGGCCACTTCCGAGCCGACGGGCTCGTCCTGCGCGGGAATGCCGCGCGCCTTGGTCCGGAGCGGGACCTCCTTGATGAACAGCGTCAGCACGAAGGCGATCACAAGGATCGGTACCGCGGTGAGAAACACGACATGGAGCAACTCGGAGACCGCGTACACGAGGCCGGTGTGAATCGCCGGTGGCAGATGTGCCAGCTGCGCGGGGTTGCCCTCGAGCGACGCTGGGTTGATCCCGGACTGGAGCGCACTTGCCGGCAGGTTCTTCCTCAAGTTGGAGGCGAGCTGATTGCTGAAGATCGCACCGAAGATCGCGACACCAAAGGACGCGCCCATCGAACGCAGGAAGGTCGCTGAACTCGTTCCGACACCGAGGTCCCGTTGTTCCACTGCGTTCTGGACGGCGATGACCAAAACCTGCATGACGCAGCCGAGTCCGAGGCCGAGCACCACCATGTACAGCGAGAGGAAGACGCGCGGGGTCGTCGGGTCGATGGTCGAGAGCAGGAAGACACCAATTGCCGCGAGGGCTGTGCCGATGACCGGGAAGATCTTGTATCGCCCGCGGCGGCTGATGATCTGCCCGCTCGAGATCGACGCGACCAGCAGTCCCGCCATGAGCGGCAGGATGTTGAGCCCGGAGCTCGTCGCACTCGCGCCGTCGACCAGCTGCAGGAACACCGGCAGGAACGTGATCGCGCCGAACATCGCGAAGCCGATCACGAAACCGACACTGCTCGCGACGTTGAAGACCTGGATCCGGAAGAGCCGGAACGGCAGGATGGGCTCGGTGACGCGCCGCTCGGTAACGACGAAGCCGCAAGCATGGCCGCGCCGAGCAATGCCGAGCCCGATGATCGGGAACGACGCCCACGCGTACTGCGTGCCGCCCCAGGTCGTGAGGAGAATCAGCGACGAGGCGCCGGCAGCGAGGAAGAAGGCGCCGAGCCAGTCGATGTTGTGCGAGATGCGCCGCGTCGAGGTCTTGAGCACGGTCGCGGTGACGAACAGCGCCACGGCGGCGATCGGCACGTTGATGTAGAAGATCCAGCGCCAGGACACGTCATCCGTGAGGAAGCCGCCGATGAGCGGCCCGGCGACGCTCGCGAGCGCGAAGACGCCTCCCATCCATCCCTGGTATTTGCCGCGCTCGCGGGGTGGAACGACATCGCCGATGATCGCCTGGGCTCCGACCATCAGACCACCGGCGCCGATGCCCTGCACTGCGCGGAAGCCGATGAGCTCGAGCATGTTCTGCGACAGGCCGGCGAGCATCGAGCCGACGATGAAGATGACGATTGCGGCCTGGAACAGGAACTTCCGGCCGTAGAGATCTCCGAGCTTGCCGTAGAGCGGGGTGGAGACGGTCGACGCGAGCAGGTACGAGGTGACGACCCAGGAGAGCTGGTTGAGCCCGCCGAGGTCGCCGACGATCGTCGGCAGCGACGTGGCGACGATCGTCTGGTCGAGGGCCGCGAGCAGCATGCCGAGCATGAGGGCGCCGAGGACTGCGTAGATCTGGCGCTGCGTCATGCGGTTGCCCTCCGTAGGTGCTCTCCGGCGTCGTCGTGCGCGGTCGCGGCGGTCGCGGCTATGCGCTCGGTCAGGTCGACATATGTCAGCAATTCGTCGTCGGTCAGGCTCATGAACACTTCCATCGATGCTCTGCGCATCCCTGCTTTGAAGCGGGCGGCGAGATCCTTTGCGCGCTCGGTTGGGACAACGTGTTGCACGCGGCGATCCCGAGCGTCACGCACCCGGGTCACCAGACCACTGCGCTCGAGACGATCGACGAGCTGTGTGGCGCCGCTCAGCCCGATGCCCTGCAACTCCGCGACATCCCGCATGCTCATGACGTCACCGCTGAGCAGCCGCCGGACCACCTCCATCTGGTGGATCGTCGTGCCGCCCACCTCGGCCAGCTCCGCCTGGAGGCTCGGCGACGAGGCGTCGATGAACCTGCGTCGAAGCTCGCCTTGAGCCGCCATCAGGCGTTCGAGGAGCACCGCGCGGTCCTTCATGTCGCACATAATACATCACATGAAGTATTTATGGCAAGCGGTCAGCGTTTCGCCGTTCCTGCTGCGGCGAGGATGGCCTTGCGCTGTTCTGGGTCCAGGTATTTGACCGCCTCGCGCAGCGTCACTCCCGAGGCGCGGCCCGCGCGCGGGACACCCCATACCCCGGCACTCGTGCACGGGCCGTGCCCAGAGCTTGCGGATGAGTGCCGTGAGCTCGTCGTGGGTCAGGTCTGGATGCCCGGTGACGACTGCCTTGGCGACGCGCCGGACCTCTCCGACGCTCGCGCCATGGAACTCGAGGTCACTTTTCAGATAGGCACGTTCACCCACGGCGCGCTCGGCGTTTCCGGCCTCCTTGCAGCGCTGCTCGATATCACGAGCGGTTGCTGCGGCGTCGATCATGACCGCCGATGATGCGACGCCCAGCGCCGTGCGCGCTGGTCACGGGGCGCCGAGGCGATCGGGTATAAGTCGCGGGACAGAGCAGGCGGCTTGGGTGACATGGTCGACGAGCCGGTACCGGAGGCAACACATCATGGGTAGCCCCATCGTTCATTTCGAGGTCATCGGCAAGGATGCCGCCGGACTGAGGGAGTTCTACACCGAGTTGTTCGGCTGGGAGATTGGTGAGCTGATGCCCGACATGGGCAATTACGGGCTCATCGATGCCGCGTCGAGCGGTCTCGCCGGCGGCGTCGGGCAGTCCGACGACAAGCCACGCGTCACGGTGTACGCGCAGGTGCCCGACCTCCAGGCGACGCTCGACAAGGTGGTTGCGCTCGGCGGCGCCGTGGTGATGCCGCCGACGGAGATCCCGGCGTGACATGGCTTGCGCTGTTCACCGACCCGGACGGCAACGTCTTCGGCCTGACCAAAGGCAGCTGAGCCCACGCGGCAGATGAGACGCGCGCTTCGGCGCCGTCTCGTCGCGCCGTCGCTTCCCGTCACCATTGGTCGCGCCGTGATCCAGCATCCCTCCGCGAGCTTCGCGTTCACCGCTCGCTGCCGCATCGTCAACCGGCCGGGAATGCTCGGGCAGCTCACCTCGGCAATCGGGAGCATCGGCGGCGACATCCGCGCGCTCGACATCGTCCGTGTCGAGGGGAGCGGGATCGTCCGCGACATCACCGTCCTTGCGGCTGACGCGGATCACGCGCAGCGGCTGATCAAGGGGATGTCGTCGGTGCCGGGCGTCGAGGTGCTCGAGTACTCGGACCGCACTTTCCTGGCCCACCTCGGCGGCAAGATCGAGGTGACGCCGCGGCATGCGATCCGCACCCGCGACGACCTGTCCATGGTGTACACGCCCGGGGTCGCGAGGATCTGCCTCGCCATCGCCGAGGACCCCCGGCGCGTGCGCAACCTCACGATCAAGCGGAACTCGGTCGCGATCGTCAGTGACGGCAGTGCCGTGCTCGGTCTCGGCAACATCGGGCCCGACGCCGCGATTCCGGTGATGGAAGGCAAGTCGATGCTCTTCAAGGAGTTCGGCAACGTGGACGCGTTTCCGATCTGCCTCGCCACCCAGGACGTCGACGAGATCGTCGAGACCGTGGTGAACATCGCGCCGATCTTCGGCGGCATCAACCTCGAGGACATCGCCGCGCCGCGATGCTTCGAGGTCGAGCGCCGACTCACCCAACTGCTCGACATTCCGGTGTTCCACGACGACCAGCACGGAACGGCCATCGTCGTCACGGCCGCGCTCATCAACGCGCTCACGATCGTCGGCAAGCGTCTCGAGGAGGTGCGCGTGGTCTCTCTCGGCGTCGGTGCTGCGGGAACCGCCGTCTCACGACTGCTCCTCGCAGCCGGTGTCGGCAACATCATCGGTGTCGACCGCATCGGGATTCTCAGCGAGGACATGCCCGATCTCAGCCCGGCACAACGGGACTACGCGGCGATCACGAACCGCGAACACCTGACCGGCGGTTTGCGCGAGGCGCTCACGGGGGCTGACGTCTTCATCGGCACCAGCGTCGGCGGGGCGCTCGACCCCGAGCTCGTCGGCCTCATGGCACCGGGCTCCGTTGTGTTCGCCCTTGCCAATCCGGAGCCCGAGGTGCAGCCCGAGGCGATCGAGGGCCTGGCAGCAGTCATTGCCACCGGGCGGAGTGACTACCCCAACCAGATCAACAACGTCCTCTGTTTCCCCGGGTTCTTCCGGGGCCTGCTGGACTGCGGCGCCGGGCAGATCACCGACGGCATGAAACTGGCCGCAGCGCACGCGATCGCCCGTGTCGTCGGCGCCGACCTCCACCCCGAATACATCATCCCGTCAGTCTTCAACCGGGAGGTCGCACCCGCCGTCGCCGCCGCGGTGAGCGGTGAGGCACGGCGCCGCGGGCTCGCGCGTGAGGACTCGGAACTCATCGATCCACTCCACGTCGCAGGCGCGCGCCGAGACCTCGTTCCCTGACCCGAACGGCCGGGAGTTTTCCACACCCCGGCTGCTGCGGACGTCTCTGGACGGAGGGATGATCTCCTCAGTTATCCACAGGAGGGTGTGGAAACTTCGGTGATGTCTATGGCAGTGGCACCGTGACGTCGCCGTTCTGCTGGAGCAGCTGGTCCCACGTGTCGAACGACATGCAGAACTTGCCACCGACGCCGAACACGGTGCCCCAGCTGTTCCAGAACCACACCAGCTTGTTGGGTGCGTCGATCTGGTCGGCGACGACCTCGTGCCCGCCGCGCACGGTTGCGCCGGGCGCGATCACGACGAGCCCCTCTGGCGACGGTGTGTCGAAGCTCGTGTACCAGCTGATCCCGGTGATCACCGGCCGGAGCACGAGCGCAAGCAGCGCGTTCTCGACCCCGAACGCGTGCTTGTACGAGGAGATCCACCCGAGCTGCTTCGCCGCCTTGCAGACTTCGAGGCCGCTGCCGCCGGGATCGTTCGGCGGATACGGATCGCCTTCGAGCTTCGTCTCGAGTTCATAGAGCGTGATGGCGTTCGCCTCGGTGCGTGGCGAGCCGCCCGTGAAGTCGGGCGACGAGTTCAACGCACCGCAGAGGGCGTTGGCGGTGCACGAGCCGATGTCGCCCTGGTTGAGCGGCAGCCCGAAGGCCTGATGCACGACGCTGGTGACGGCCGCCGCGCCGTCCGCGGGGAAGTCCCGCGAGCGAGGGTCGTGGACGATGTGCCGGCCGAGCCGTTTGCCCGGCGTCACCTGCTCAGGGATGACCTCTCGAACCACGTCACCATCCACGGCTGCGTTCCTCCATGACGACGAGTGCCGGTCCCACGGCGCCGAGGCGCGAGCGTCCGGAGGGCAATCTTCCTGCGGCTCCGGAATGGAGTCAATTTGACGCAGACCCTCACATCGGTGATGCGAGACTTCCCATCGCTGATGGACATCGAACAACAGATCGCGCGGATCCGCGCAGACGGCGAAGCGCTCGCGTTCGCCGCGGAGGAGGGCCGTTCGATGCGCGCGTCCCGGGATGCCCGGAGTGGGACGTCGACGCGTTGCTCCGCCACATCGGTGACGTCCATCGCTGGGCGGCGACCGTCGTCCGCGACCGCGTTCAGGAACGCCTGCGGCGCGACTTCGAAGGACCGGCCGGACGCGGAGCGCTGCTCGAGTGGTACCGCGAGGGCTGCAGCCGCTCTCATCGAAACGCTCGAGGCCGCCTCGCCCGATGACGCCTTCTGGTTCTGGGGACCCGCGCCGAACGCGCTCGCCTTCTGGGCGCGTCGTCAGGCCAACGAGACGGCGGTGCACCGTTGCGACGCCGAGTCCGCACGCGGCCCGATCACGCCGCTCGCGACTGTGGACGCGGCCGACGCAATCGACGAGTGGTTCGGTCTGGCCGTCCGGCGTGCGAAGGCACCTGACGGCGATGGACGGATCATCCGGCTCGTGGCCACCGACAACGCAACGACTTGGAACGTGAGGCTTGGGGAGAGGGTCGAGGTCGTCACGGAGATGCAGGGGAGCGCGCAGTGCGAGCTCCGCGGCGCGGCGTCCGATCTCTATCTCTGGTCGATGAACCGGCAGGGGACAGAACGCCTCACGGTCTCCGGTGACGAAAGCCTGCTCCAGGTTTGGGCCGACAATGTCAGATTCTGAGTCGGAGGGTGCGGCAGCACACACTCCAAGCGCCGGGGAGATCCGCATCCGTGCAGCCACAATCGGGGAGCCGCAACGCCTTGACGGACAGATCGAACTCTGCGCGTATGACGTGTCATGGCCGAGCCTGTACGAGCGCGAGGCACAACGCGTCAACGCCGTGCTCGGCGACCGCGTGCTGCGTCTCGAGCATGTCGGCTCAACGTCAGTACCGGAGTTGCCAGCCAAGCCGATCATCGACATGCTGCTGGTTGTCGCCGACTCAGGGCGCGAGGATGCCTACGTCCCACCGATGGAGGCGGCCGGGTATGTCCTGCGCATCCGCGAGCCGGACTGGTACGAACACCGGCTCTTCAAAGGGCCGGACACGAACATCAACCTGCACGTCTTCTCGGCCGGCTGCGTCGAGATCGAACGGATGCTGGGATTCCGGGACCACCTCCGGTCCAGTGACTCCGACCGCGCGCTCTACGCGCAGACAAAACGCGAGCTTGCGTCGCGCCACTGGAAGTACGTGCAGGAGTACGCGGACGCCAAAACCGATGTGGTGGAGACGATCATCGCGCGCGCAGGGCTGCCCGCACGCTCATGACACGCCGTCAACCGGGAGCTCGTACAACGCATACGCGGTCCCGTTGATGACCTTCTCGTCAACAGCGACGAAGCCGAAGCGCTCGTAGTACCTGCGGATGCCCGGATTGTCCTGGAGGCAGTCCAGCCGGACGAACGAGCGTCCGCGCCGCCGCGCCTCGTCGACGCACCAGAGCACCGCCGTTCGCCCGGCGCCAGCTGCCGACCGCCGGACGGCAAATCGGTGTACGTACAACGCGTCGCTCCCCGCCCCGGGCCAGAACATGGGATCGTCCTCGAGCAACGAAATCGTCGCCACCGCTGTGTCTCCTCGCCAGACGAGGTACAGGCCGCCGGCGGCGATGTCACCGAGGAGATGCGAGACGCCCCTGCTGTCCGGGCCGGCGAATGTGCCGGGAATCCAGTTCGGGAATCCCTCGGACGTTCCCCACGCGGCGACCTCCTCGATGATGGCCGCGCTGACCTCGGGCGAATCGGACGGCGCGACGCGGAGATCGGGGTCGGGTTGCATTGCGCCGGTCACGCGTCGAGCGTAGCGGTGAGGCGGCGCGCCCTGCGGTCAGCTTGCCTCTGCGCTGGCCTCGGACACTGCCTGAATCTCCTCGAGCCCGTAGAGGAAGTGCGCGCGCAGCACCTCGTCGAGCGCCGCGCCGTCGACGTCGTTCTGCGGCGCCGCCGCGACCGTGGGACGCTGCGGCGCCGGGGCAACAGTGGGACGCTGCGGCGCCGGGGCGACCGTCGGACGCTGCGCCGCCGGCCGCGCAACCAGGCTCGCATCGACATCGTCGAGCCCACCGCCCACCGGGATGTAGCCGAGATCCTTGCTCTCTGCGACGTTCATCATCCACCGGGCAACTCCGGCACTGATCGGCGAAAGGACCTCCTGGTCGAGCCACTGCAGGTCGGCTTCCGTCGGCTCGCTCAGCTCGCGGTTGAACGGCGGCGGGACGACGTTGACGTCGTGGCCGTTGACCTGGATGCGAATCTCCGTCGGCCGGTCTTCGTCAGAGCTGATGCAGACGCGGATGGTCACGCTTGTCGGCGATAGCGTCTTCCACTGCTTCTCCCAGACCCTGCTGTGCGTCACCGGGTTGAACCGCCGCCGCACCGGCTCGGCGACCAGCATCTCGCCGTTCAGCGCGCAGAACACGTTGAGAGTCGCGATCACCTCGTCTGCGGCCGCCGACGAGATCCATTGCAGGATCGGCACCGTCCGGCTGTCCACGTCGGGGTGCGACGCAGCGCCGAATTCCCATTCGATCGCCTGCATCGCGTGCGCATGGAGCGCGCAGTAGATCTTGCCGTCGACGACGCTGCGATCCGCCGGGCACCACGCCGTCTTGCAGCGGCGGCCGCGACGGTCGACGTAGCAGCACGGCATGCCGACGAGCGATGAGCAGCGGAGCGCAGAGCACGGCTGATTGCCCGCTGCGGTTTCCGGGTGGCGCACCGAGTCGTCCCGGCCGGCAGCTGTGCGCTGCTCGGTCGCGCCTGTTCGCCACCTCAGCATTTCATGACCCACGTTGTATTCGGGCGGATTGCTCGATGTCGCACCATGCTAGGCGGCGCTCGAAGCTCCGTATGGCGACCCTGTAACAGTCGTGACGCCGTGTGTCAGGGCTGTCCGGGTTCGCGTGTGGCGCGGCGTTTCTGGGTGATTTTCCGGATGCCTTCCACCTCGGCTGTGGGCACGCGGTGCGGTGGTCGCTCCGGAGGCTGCAGCCTCGGCGGGAGATTCCTTCGCGGGCCTGCCCAGAGCGCCGGCGGCGCGTTCACCGCATCGGCGATCCTGTACGCGTTCGACTCGTAGTTGACGCGCCACCCGCGGAAATGCACCCACGACTCCGCGGCATCACGCTGCATCGTCCAGCCCACGTGCTCGAGGTGGTGGATGGCGTCCTTGAAGTTGTCCTCGGTCAGGGTGATCGGATCGTTCGGCTTGGGGTCGGGGTCGAAGTCGAGGCCGACGACAACCGCGAGATCGCGCAGGCACACGTATCCCATGCGCAGAAACGCGCGCGCCTCGGACGGCGCCAGCAGCGGCTGCGTCGCCAGCTGGAGCGCGGCCGCATCCATGACGGCGAGCAGCGCGATGACCCAGGAGCGGTACGGATGCGGTGATCGGAACCAGAGCAGCACCGGGTACGAGGAGTGCGTCTCAGCGACGTCGGCCGCCCACTCCTCCCATCGCACATAGAGCGTCGCGAGGCTCTTGACGTTGTCCACCAACTCGCTACGAGCGAGCAGCTCCGGGCCCCACGCGGGTGAGCCGGCTCGGCTGTCGAGCATGGTGACAAGGGTTTCGCGCCGGTTGAATGCGCCATAGAGGACGGGCAGGTACGCGATCTGCAGCGCGACGATCGTCAAGCCCGCAGCCGCGGCGCAGAACACGAGAAATCGCGGCGCCGCCCCGGACTCGGCCGCAAATCCGAGCGTGAACAACGAGGATCCGCTGATGGTGATGGCATGGACGAGCCCACCGCTGCGCATGAACGGCCAGAGGAGCAGAGCGAATCCGATGAGCAGCGCCGCCAGCCACACACCGAGGATGACGATGAGATAGACGGGCGCCTGGAGGGCGAGAAAGCGGTCGCGCGCCTCGTATGTATCGAATCGATGCGAGATGCGCGAGAACACTTTGATCATCCCCTTGCCCGCGTAGTTCTGGATCCGCGACGACCCGCGCCGGGGCAGGACGAGCGAGGTCACCACGCTCATCAGCGTCGAGAGCACGATGACCAACCCGAGGACGGCGGCGATCCACGCGACGACGGTCATCCGCGCATCATCCGCGATACCCGCCCCGCCAGGAGAAACGCAATGTCAGACGCCACTCGCATCACTCGCATCGGCACCGTGATCGTTCCGGTCAGCGACCAGGAGCGGGCACTTGCCTTTTACGTGGATGTCCTCGGATTCGAGAAGCGCCTCGACGCACCCTTCGGCCCCGGTGGCCGGTGGATCGAGGTTGCGCCGCCCGGTGCGGCGACAACGATCGCCCTGGTCCCAACGGCGGACGGCGACGCGGCCGGCATGGTGATCAGCCTCGCAACCGAGGATGCCGACAGCGACCACACGACGCTCGTCCAGCGTGGTGTCGATGCCGATGCCGAGGTGCTTCGCATGGGGGAGTACGTGCCGCCGATGTTCACATTCCGGACCCGGACGGCAACCGCTTCCGCATGGTCCAGCGCGACTGACCGCGCGTCGTCGCCAGACCGGATTGTCATATCGTCGGGCCATGGATCGCGAAGTGCTCGCTACAGCGCTATCGGGAAGGTCCCGATGAGCTCGAGGCTGCGGCTCGCGGGCTCTCCGACGCCGAGCTGGATTACCTGCCGCGCGACGGCGGGTGGTCGGCGCGTGAGGTCGTCCACCACACCGCCGACAGCGAGCTGACATCGGCGATCCGTTTGCGCAAGCTTCTGGCGGAGGACAACGCCGACATCCGGGGCTACGACGAGATGGAGTTCTCCCGCCGACTCCACTACCGCGAGCGACCGATCGCCGCTTCACTCGCTGCGGTGCGCGCGAGTTGCGAGACGTCGGCGTCGATCCTGGAATTCTTGACCGAGGCCGATTGGGGCCGGACCGGAACGCACAGTGAGAGCGGCCCGTACTCGGTCGAGATGTGGCTGGAGATCTACGCGGCCCACTGCCACGATCACGCGGAGCAGATCACCCGCGCCGTGCGGGAGTCCAGGGACTAGCTGCCGTCAGGCCGACCGGTGCTCTCTAGCCTGGTCCGATCTGCCGGCAAATGGAGGAGCGAGCGTGCCACAGGGAAGTGGAACCCGAGAGGATCCATGGCAACTGACGACGCCGAGCGGGACGTCCTCGTACCAGATGTACCGGGACGAGTTGCTCGATCCGCCGGCACTCGTCTGCACCGTCGGGACGACGCAACTTCGGTATCAGCTTCGCTGCCTCGACGACCTGCATCAGATGCTCAAAGACCGCGGCGACTGGGTTCCGCTCGGCAGCGCTGACGAGCAGAAGCCCGCGGCCGAGGGAACGGTCGAGGCCTGGGGGCGTTCGCCGGACAACCCGGTTGGCGGGTGGTACGGGCTGAAGAAGGGATTGCGTGGCCGCTTCGGCATGTACGTGCCTCCGCTGATGGAGACGCTCGGCCTTGCGGAAGTCGAGCACAATCCGCGCAACAACCGGATGCGCGCGATCTAGGCTGCGCGGCACCGACGCCGCGCGCTTACTCGATCTTGGTGATGTACGCGCCGACGAGTGTCGCAGTGTGCTGCTCGACGCCGCCCTCACGGCGCTCACCGTGCCCGTCCTGAAAATGCGCGAACGCGGCAGTCGATGAAATCGGGTTGACCTCGTCATCGCCGTGGTCGTGGAATGAGACGTGGACGAATGTGCCGTCGTCGAGCCGTAACACGATGTAGCTCACGTTGTCTGGTTTATTCGCCTCGAGCTCGGCGAAAACGCCCTTGACACGCCGCTCATTCTCGTCCGCTGCCTCTGTCGACTTTGTCGCGTAGCGAGTGACCAACCGCTTGTGCATGTGAGCTCCTTGTGTGGGTCTCGATAGACTACGCGCATGGACTGGAAGATCGAACTTGTCGCGATTCCGGTGACCGACGTGGACCGTGCCAAGGCGTTCTACGTCGACCAGGTTGGGTTCAACGCCGACCACGACCAGCAGGTGCACGAGGGACTGCGCTTCGTGCAGCTCACGCCTCCGGGCTCGGCATGTTCGGTGGTCATGGGCGTCGGGATCACCGACATGGCACCCGGCTCCCAGCGCGGCGTGCAGATGGTCGTTGCGGATGTCGCTGCCGCTCGCGAGCAGCTCGTGAGCCACGGCGTCGCCGCGAGCGAGATCGACGTGCAGCCGTGGGGTTCCTTCGTGACCTTCAGCGACCCGGACGGCAACACCTGGTCGCTGCAGCAGCTGCCGGCCTGGGCCGCGGGAAGCGCCTGACCGGAGCCTACAGGGCCGGTCCCGCTGCGGCGCCGCCGATGGATATGCCGAACGCCTCTTTGAGGAGCATTTTCACCATCTGTGGCTTGACAGCCACGGTCGCGACCGCCAGCGCCTTGCGCACGTACTGATCACTGCCGGCCTGTTGCAGCAGGCACGCCGCGAGGTCCGCGCGTGACGTGAAGCGCTCGCAAGGAAGTTTTCAGCGACCCGGTATTCGGTCACCGTCGGCGACTTGAAGAGGCCCGAGGGGCGCAGGATCGTCCAGTCGAGGTCGCTCGCCATCACGAGTTGCTCCATGCGCAGCAGATCCGCATACATCGACTTGCCGATGACGTTGGTGAAGAAGGGCTTCAGGACCTTCTCGAAGATGACGCCGCCGCCGGTGTCCTTTGTGCGTGCTTCGGGATCGGTGACACTGGAGCTGACGCAGACAAGTCGCCGGACGCCGTTGGCGCGCATCGCCTGGATGATGTTTGTCGCACTGTCGGAATACAGCGTGATCGGCTTGCGGCTGTACCGCGTGCCGATGGTGGAGAGCACCGCGTCCTGGCCTGCAACCGCTTGAACAACAGCGGCTGGATCGAGCGCATCCCCTTGAACGACGCGAAAGCGTTCGGGAGCCGGAGGAAACGCGTCGGCGTGCCGAGTGAACGCTGTGACGGTGTGCCCAGCGGCGAGAGCCTGCGCGGTGAGGAGACGGCCGGTCGGGCCGTTGGCGCCGAAGATCAAGAGCTTCATGGAGGGGTTCCTCTGTTGGTAATCAATCAGTTGATTGAGCGAGGCTAGCATGGTCGACTCCGAGGTGTCAATCAACTGATTGAGTGATACGCTCGCATATGACCATGCCCCAAAGGAAGAAGCCCGTCGAACCGGCACTCGTGGATCGACGGCAGGCTCTCGTCGCCGCCGCCTACGAACAGATCGCACGTCTCGGGTTCGAGGGGCTGCGGACTCGCGACGTGGCCGCAGCCGTTGGCGTCAACGTGGCCACACTGCACTATTACTTCCCAACCAAGGAAGTGCTGATCGGCGACGTGCTCAAGCACGCGATGCAGCGGTTCCGGTCGACGATGCCGGCCGGTGGATCGCCTGCGGATCAGCTTCGCCAGCACTTTGCAGGGATCAAACGCCTGGTGCGCGACGAGCCCGAGCTCTTCGCGGTCATGGGGGAACTGGCGCTGCGGTCGGCCCGCGATCCCGTGATTCGTGAGCTCTACCAACAGACCACGGAGATCTGGCAGGCGACCGTGCGCGGCCTTCTCGCCAAGGCGACGCGCGAGGGCGTGCTTTCCGGCCCGAGAAATCTCGACGCGCAAGCGTCACTGATCGTGTCGGCGCTGACGGGGGCAGCGATGATCCCGCTGTCGCGTCCCGCGCGCTTGACGGAGACGATCGGCGAGTTGGAGCGGTCCCTCGGTCTCGCTTAAGATGCGCGGTCAGTCTTCGAATGCATGCGCGACGGCGAGAAACCCTGCGCGATCGCGTGCCGCAACGCCCCTCATTGCCTGGTCCTCGACCGATTGAAGCGCCTCAACCACTGTTCGGGCTGCGACGCGGCCTGACCTCGTGAGAATCACCAGGAACGAGCGCCGATCCGCGCCGTTGAGCGCCCTTCGAATGAGTTTCCTCGCCTCGAGCCGGTCCAGGATGCCGCTCAACGTCGAGGGGCGATGAGCAAGTCCGCGCTGGAGGTCACCGACGGTGTGTTCGGCGCCGTCAGCGAGGAGGGCAAGGACGTGCGCTTCCCCCTGGGAGACGCCGAGCTCGGCAAGTAACGCCTCCAGGCGCACGCCGGCAGCGTGCGTCGCGCGCTGCAGTTCGATGACAAGCAGCTGTGACCCGTCCTGCACAGTCGCATTGGTGCGGCGCTGCCGAGTGGTGTCCGTCATGTCTCCACAATACTACGAGATGGAATAGTTCGCGATGGTTGCTCTCTTGACGTCCGGACACGCGCTACGCTACGGTTGCGGATAGTTCGTATTCGAAGTATTGAGGTTGATACGGTGACCGAGCATCCGATGCATCCAGCTGGCGATCAGGTCCCCGCACTCGTCATGCCCGACGCGGAGTTCCTCGCGGTCTTCGAGCGCGGTGGGTTCCCGGGCAACGGCTTCCCGCATCGAGCGCATCTGCGCATGGCCTGGCTGTATGTGACGGACCTCGGACCCGAGCAGGCTATTGAGAAGGCGGCCGTCGGCATCCGCAACCTTGCGCGACAGAACGGCGTGCCAACCCTGTATCACGACACCATCACGCGGGCATGGATCTACGCGGTCGCCGCCGCGATCGGGCACTCGTCGTCAACGAGGTTCAACGACTTCATCGAGGAGCATCCCCGTCTCCTCGACAAGCACCTACTGCTCGAGCACTACACCAAGGGTGTTCTCACGAGTCCTGAGGCACGAGCTGCGTGGGTCGAACCGGACATCAGTCCTATTCCAGGTGCGCCAAAGGGGTCACTTTGACGACGAGAATGTTGGCGTGATCTGCGTCCAGGTCGACCCGGCGTCGTTTGTTTGCCACAGCTCCGGGGGTGGCACCGGATAAGGCGTCTGCCCGATCCCAACGTTACCTCCGATCCGGAAATCGACCCAGACCGCCCACCCTGTCTGCGGACTGATGAAGTCGAGCTGCGATGACTGATCGGGTGCGTCGCCGTTGATGACCCCACCTGGAGCTTCATGCCAGGTCCTCCCGCCATCCGTCGTAGTCCAGAGAATGTCCTTAGCGTTGTCGTTCCCGGTGACACCCATGGCGAAGCCGTGCTCACCATCGACAAAGTAAGGCCAGTTTCCAGGCGGCTCCGCGCCGGCCTTCCACGTCTTCCCGCCATCCGTCGTCAAGAACAGTCCGTACGAGCCGCTGCCGCCGAACATCTCTCCATCCTCTGACGAGCTGAAGACAGGGGGATACAGCAGGCACTGGGTGCATGCGATGGACTGTGGGGCCCATGTCGTGCCGCCGTCGTGCGTCACGTAGAAGAACGTGGCGTTGGCCGCGCACGCGCCGGCGACCCAGCCGGTGGTCGTGCTGACAAACGTCATCCCCTGCGCCGTGCAGTCGACAGGGAGTGCACCAGGCGGGGCCGTTCCACTCGCCGGTGTCATCTCGACCTGTGACCAGTGCGATCCCCCCATCGACAGTGCGATAGATGAACTTGGGAGCACCGGCGCCGTTCTGTGCGTCGTCGAACCACCCGTGCAGCGGATCAACGAAATCGAGATCGGGATACTCCGGTTCAGCGATCGGATCCGCACCGGACTCGAGCAGGACTCGGAACGGCTGTCCTTCCGTCCAGGTCGCGCCACCATCGTCTGTTGTCCAGGGGGTCAGCGTGTACGTTCGCTCGAGTTCGTTGTACGAGTCGGCGGGGGCAGCGAGGAGCCGCGCCGAGTCGGCGTTGACAAACGCGAGGCCTGTGATCAGTTCGCTGCCGATCGGCGCATGCACGACGGTCCACTGTCCAACACCGGATGTTGTGTGCAGGATGTTGTTGCCTCCCGACCACGCCCAGCCGTCATCGGCGCCAAACATGTGCAGGTCGAGTACCGAAAGGCTTGATCCGCTGGAACCCCCGATGACGCCTGTGCGCAGCAGCAGGCCGACGCTGACTGGCACCGCGACGACGACGGTCGCGACCACAGCGACGAGCGCCGTCACCAGCGGCCGGCGCCGCGGCCGAACTGCACGTTCCTTGAATAGAGTCGGGCGTGAAGCTCGGAGCGGTACCGGTCGTCGTGTAGAAGGCGTGGAGCGCCTGCCGGATGTCGTCGTCGTCCATCTACTCCGCTCCTTCCGGTTGCGCCATCAGTGTTCGAAACCGCGTTGCCGCTCGCGCGGTGCGCGCTTTCACTGCCGAGACCGAGATGCCGAGGACTGCCGCCGACTCCTCGACGCTCATGTCCATCAGAAAACGCAGCGACAGCACAACGCGGTCATCGCGCTTCAACCGTTGCATGGCAGACCGCACATCGAGCCGCTGGTCGACTCCCAGCGGCCAGTTGATCGGATCACTCGCTGCCATCGACGTCAGTGGGGGAGGCCTTGCGTTTGCGCCAAGCTGCTCCGGCACTCATGCACCACGATGGTCAGGAACCAGGAGCGGGCGCTGCCTTCATCGCGCAGTTGCGGCATCCTCCGCCACGCCTTGAACGCGGCGTTCTGCACCGCATCCTGAGCGGAGCCACGATCCGCTGACAGCGCCAGTGCGAGGGCGAACGCCTCACCAAGGAGCGGTTCGATCAGGCGATCGAACCGAGGTCTCTCGTCCGAGTTGTCCTGGCGGGCCACAAAGTCAGGCATCGAGCTTGCTATTGAGGCAGTTCGCATGCCGTTAAGACGCCCCGGAACGGGATCCGGACACACCCACGGAAGGTAGAGGCCCGGCGGCGTCCTTGTCTGGGCGATACCAGGCGCCCATGATGGGTGCGTGCCGAGAGATCCCCGTTGCGCCAACTCGATCCCTGCTTCGGCACGTTGGCAGCCATGAGGGCCGTGGTTCACGATCGGTACGGACCGGCCGAGGTGCTCCACCTCGAGGATATCGACCCTCCCGTTCCCAAAGACGACGAGGTCCTGATCCGGATCCACGCAACGACGGTCAATCGAACGGACTGCGCGCTGCGCGCAGGCGAGCCGTTCTTCTCCCGCTTCATCACCGGTGTTCGCCGTCCCCGCCAGCGGGTGCTCGGCAGCGAGTTCGCGGGCACTGTCGAAACGGCCGGTCCCGCGGTCACCGAGTTCAAGGTCGGCGATCGAGTCTTCGGCGAGAAGCCCTGGAAGTTCGGCGCGCACGCGGAGTACATCTGCATGCAGGAGAGCGCCGCGCTGACGCACATCCCGACCGGCAGTGAGCTTCGATGAAGCTGCCGCGGTGGCCGACGGATTTCTTCTTGCGCTGAACTGTCTCCGTCCCGGGAAGGTGCGGAGCGGTCAGTCGATCCTCGTCTACGGCGCGTCAGGGGCGATCGGCACCGCGGGCGTGCAGCTCGCGAAAGCGCTCGGTGCGCACGTCACTGCCGTATGCACTGCCAAGACCATGGAGTTGCTGCGATCGCTCGGTGCCGACGAGGTCATCGACTACATGCAGACCGACTTCACATCGAATGGTCAGACGTACGACGCCGTCTTCGACGCTGCCGGCAAGCTCACGTTCGCTGGTTGCAAGGGCTCACTCAAACCCGGCGGTGTCTACCTGCCAACTGACGGGATGCGCAACGTGGCGATCGCGGCGTGGACCTCGAGAGTTGGCGATCGCAAAGTCATCTTTGACCTGCCCCCGAAGTTCCTGAAGAAGGATGTGGTGATGCTCGCCGCGCTCATGGATACCGGCAAGTACAAAGCGGTGATCGACCGTCGTTATCCGCTCGAGCAGGTGGTCGAGGCGACGAAATACGTGGAAACGCACCAGAAGGTGGGCAACGTCGTGTTGACGCTGGATCCTGTGGGCAGCGCCTGATTTCTCGCGTCAGTCCTTGAGCGCGGCACGTGCGGCCCGGGCTGATGCTTCAGCCACATCCGCAACCCCTTCGGCAACGGACGCTCTCTCGGTGGCAACACGTGCCTCCTCCGTGAGCCGATCGGCCTCGCGCCGCGCAACAACTGCGGCCTCTCGTGCACGCTCGGCAGCTGCGACGAGGTTGGCGGCGCTCCGTTCCGCAGCGCGTTTCGCCACGAGATCGACCGTCTCCGGGGTTCGATCTTTCGGCGGCGAGGACGGCCTCGGTGAACTCGGTCGCCGCATCGGCGCTATCACCACGGCGATCTCAGGAACGTCCGGTTCCGGCTCCTGGATCGCGCCGAAGCCGGCCACGTCGAGATCGCCGCTCAGCGTCCCCGTCCACAGCGTCTGGCGGTCGGCCGCGCTTCCGGTCGCCGCAGCCTGCAGCGTCGTGCGGATTCGGCGGGACGTCTCGTCGCTGGTTCCATGCCCGTCACGCTCCAGGAGCGCTATCGCGGCACGTGCCGCAGTCTCCACCGCGTCACGCAACCGGCCGCTTGCGACCTGGAGACTCCTCTCGACTGACGGATCCGGCTGCAACGCTCCACTGGGCATCGCGCGCGTCGGCTCCGGCCGCAAGCAACTCAGCGATCAGCGCGGCGTTGCCGGCAGCCAGTTGGTCGATGGCCCACGCTGAGGCCGGAGGTTTGCGCAGCTTGCCAAGCGCGCCGGCACCATCCGGGTCGGTTGGTCGAAGCTCGCGCACGAGCGCGGCGCGGCGCGCTACGAAGTCTTCGAGCGGCCCGTGATAGAGGCTGGCTGTGTCCACCGCGCAGCAGTGTGACTCGGATCAATCCGTGGCGTGGGGCGGCGTCCCTGGCCGCGTACCGGGAAAGGCTCCCGAGAGGTCAGCCGTCGTGCTCGGCCTTCACGGCCAAGTCACCACCGCCCGCCGAACCCGCTGCGTGCGCAGCCTGTGAATCGTTGATCTCGCTGGCCGGGGACGAGTTGACCGGCCCTCGCGGCGAGGGATACCGCCGTATGATCGAGCTCACACCGGCCGGACGCGGCGGCACGCCGGATGAGGTCGGAACGCTGGGAGCGCTGCTCATGAGCGCCGACGGAGCCTTCATCGCCGGCAGCGATTTCCTGATGGAGGGCGGCGTCACCGCTTCGTATGTTTACGGAGAGCTCGCACGCAATGACTCGCTCGACGAATCGGATTGAAAGAGGACGCCGATCATGAAGCACATCCAGCTCGGAAAACTTGACGTTGCCCGTATTGGTCTTGGCTGCATGGGGATGTCGGGCTCGTACACCGGCGCCGGCACGGATGACGCGGAGTCGATCCGCGCAATCCACCGAGCGCTCGACCTGGGCGTCACGCTCATCGACACCGCGGAGATCTACGGCCCCTACACAAACGAGGAACTCGTCGGCAGGGCCATCAAGGATCGACGTGACCAAGTCGTCCTGGCGACGAAGTTCGAACTCGTCTCCCACAACGACGACGGCCCGTGGAATCTCGACAGCAGCCCGAGCAACATCCGCATCGCCGTCGAGGGCTCGTTGCGGCGGCTCGGCACCGACCACATCGACCTGTATTACCAGCATCGCGTGGATCCGAAAACACCCATCGAAGAAACCGTCGGCACGCTCGCGGAGTTGATCGCCGAAGGGAAGATCCGCCACATCGGTCTTTCCGAAGCCGCAGCCGGCACGATCCGCCGGGCGCACGCAGTCCATCCCATCACTGCCGTGCAATCCGAGTACTCACTCTGGACTCGCGATCCCGAGCCAAAGGTGTTGCCGCTCCTGCGCGAGCTGAGCATTGGATTCGTTGCCTACTCGCCACTGGGCCGCGGTTTCCTCACCGGAGAGATCCGTTCCACTGCCGACTTTGCGGACAACGATTCGCGAAAGAACAATCCCCGCTTCATCGGCGAGAACTTCGACGTCAACCTGCGCACCGTCGAGGACGTCAAAGCGATCGCCACCGAAATCGGCGCAACTCCCGCTCAGGTAGCCCTGGCGTGGGTCCTCGCCCAAGGCGACAACATCGCCCCGATCCCTGGCACGAAACGCACGACGCGGGTCGAAGAGAACTGCGGCGCAGACGCCATACGACTGAGCCCCGAACAGCTCGAGAAACTCACGAACATCACCCCGGCGGCCGGCGCCCACCACAGCGAAGAACAGATGCGAATGATCGAGCACTGAGGATCGAAAGCGCCGAGCGTCAAGAATCACCAGATGCCGCTGTCAAGCGTCCCCGGGCCGCTGCCGACGTCAAGCACAACGAGCCGGCGACGTCAGCACCGTTGCGGCCCGACTACGCAGGCTATGATCCGCTGAGTTTCGCCGTTTGCGAGCGCGAAGGGACAGTGCCACGGATCAGAGATCTCGCTTGCTGGTCATCGACGACACGCCGGAAAACGCCCTCCTCCTCGAGGCGATCCTGGCGCCCCACGGGTACTCCGTGTCTATGGCGTACTCGGGCGCCGAGGGCCTCGAGAAGGTGCGGGCGGAACACCCCGACGTCATTCTGCTCGACATTCTGATGCCGGACATCACGGGTTACGAGGTCTGTCGCCGAATCCGCGCCAATCCCCGCACGCGATTGCTCCCGGTCATCATGCTGACTTCGAGTGGCGATCAGGACAAGGTCAACTCGATCGAGGCTGGTGCCGACGATTTCATCGCTCGACCGTTGGATCCACGGGAGTTGCTCAGCCGGGTGCGATCTCTCTTGCGTATCAAGGCTTATCAGGATGCGATGCAGGCTGAGGCGACCCGCCTCGCGGAGCGGAACCAGGCACTGGAGCAACACTTCCGGACTCAGCTGGAGCACCTGGAGGAGCTCGATCGGTTGCGACGGGCTTTCTCACCTACCGTAGAGGCGATCAGTCCCGTCCGACGTACCTCGAGCGCGCACTACGGTCCCGAAATGGAGGGAAGGTTTCGGCGAGAGGGGGAGTATTGGACCATCGAATTCGCCGGGAGCACCGCTCGATTTCGAGATGCCAAAGGCATGCGCATCCTCGCTCGACTGCTCGCGGACGCGGGACGCCCGCACGCGGCTCTGGAGCTCGAGCGCCTTGGTCTACCGGTGGATGCGCCCACGGTCCGGGCGATGGGCACCAGCGATGCAGGCGACCTCCTCGACGACGATGCGCGACGGGCGTACCGGGCCAGAGTTGCTGAGTTGGGAGAAGCGATCGAGGTCGCGGCCGCCGCAGGCAAGGCGGACGAAGCAGGTCTCCTTCGTGAGGAGATGGACTTCATCATCCACGAGCTGAGCCGGGCGTTCGGTCTCGGCGGGAGGTCACGTCAGGCCGGGTCCATCGCCGAGCGATCCCGCCTGAATGTCATGCGTGCCGTCAAGTCAGCCCTGCGGCACATCTCGGCTGTGGACACTGTGCTCGGGACCCATCTGGATGCGACTGTCCACACCGGGACCGTATGCGTGTACACGCCGGATCCTCGGGCGCCTATCTCTTGGGAGGTGACGACCTGACGCGTGATCCCTCATCGGGACCGACGTCAGCGACTACGGATCCATGCCGGCAGTACGACAGCACCTCCGCAGGGAATGTTCTGACATCGACGGGTTTGAGAATGACCCCGGCGAATCCTGCGAGAGCGAAGCGCTCGCGATCGACCGGCATGACCGACGCGGTCACCGCTACCACCGTGATCGCCGCTGTGGCGGGATCCGCGCGCAGGTGGGCGAGCGCAGTCACGCCGTCCATTCCCGGGAGCTTCACGTCCATGAGAATGATGTCGGGTCGCATCCTCGCCGCGAGGCCCAACCCTGTTTCGGCGTCGCCCGCGTCGAGTGTGCGAAAGCCGTGACGTTGGAGGAGATCGCGCGTCAGGAGAAGGTTCCGCTCGTTATCTTCAACGATGAGCGCCAGCCGCCCGTCCGCCGGGCGTCCCGGGGTCCCTTCGATGACGCGCGCTGATATCTCGGATGACGCTGCTGCATCCTGCTCACCACTGCTTTCGACGTTCTTCGATCGCTTCGCTATCGGAAGGTCAAAGGTGAACGTGCTGCCGTGCCCAGCGACGCTCTCGACGTTGAGATGTCCCCCATGCAGCTCGACGAACCGCCGCGACAACGCAAGGCCCAGACCGGTCCCCTCGTGGACGGCAGAACGGCCGGCCTGCTCGAAACTCTCGAAGATTCGGGCTTGGTCTTCCGGTGCGATGCCAGCGCCATCGTCGCGGACGCTGATGAGCAGTCGCGCGTCCTCCTGACGAGCGGAAACATCGACGTGCCCGCCGCGAGGGGTGAAATGAAGGGCGTTCGAAATGAGGTTGAAGAGCACCTGCTTCAGGAGCCGCTCGTCAGCGTCGATGACTCCGATCCGTTGATCGGATTCGAGCCGCAGCGTGACCCCATGGCGTGTGGCTTGCTCGCGGAACAGCGCCACCGAATTCGACAACGTATCGTTGAAATCGAACGCCGTCACCTGTAGCTCCATGCGTCCTGCCTCAATCTTTGCGAGGTCGAGGATGTCGTTGATCAGGGTCAGCAGATGCCGTCCCGAGGTATTGATAGCACCCAGATACTGCAACTGCTTCTCGTTGAGATCCCCGACCGTCTGGTCCCCAAGTACGTCCGAGAAACCGATCACGGCGTTGAGCGGCGTCCGTAGTTCATGGGACATGTTGGCGAGAAACTCCGACTTGTGTTGACTTGCGGCCGCGAGTTCCTGATAGACACGCCCCAGTTCGTCCGTCATCCGGTTGAGATTCGTTGCAAGGGCACCGAGTTCATCGCGGTTTGCTACGTCGACGTGCTTCGAGAAGTCGCCGGACGCGATCGTTGCGAGCTGGGTATCCATCTTTCGAATCGGTCCCGTCAGCGTGCGTGAGAGGATGAAGGCGAGGAGCAGCGCAAGCACCGCGCCCATTGCGGCAACGCCGACGAAGAGATGCTGCGAGCCGACGTACGACGCTTCGTTCTGCGCGATCAAGCTGGCTCTCGATGCCACCGTGATGTTCACCAGTCGAGTCGCCTCGTCCTTGAGGTTCTCGCTCTGATTGCTCTGATCGAGGTTTTGCTTGAACACACCATGCTGGTCGTCGAACGTGAGCGAGAGCACATCGGTGGAAATCGCAACGTAGTCAACGCCTATTGCCCGGAGAATGGTTGCCTCGCTCCGGGGTGGTACGAACCCGAGCTCGGCGATGTTCGTCAGCGGACCCATCAACTCGAGGGTCCCGTTGATGTCGCCATCACTCCCGGCGAGTTGCGTGAGCTCGGCCTGATCCGTCCCTTGCGAGCAGCCGATTCCCTCTGCCGGATTGAAGCAGAATGCGATGATGTAGCTTCGGGCATTCAATCCGTTCTCCAGCTGCACGCTGTCGGACTCGAGCTGCTCGTACGTCGCGACCCGTTGCAGCAGCTGCCCGAGGGTGTCGATGCGGCTGTTCGCCTGGCTCAGCACCCCGAGGCCGAGGCCTCCGACGGTGACGAGGAGGGCAACCACAATCGCGAACGCAATGACAAGCTTGCGTTGCACGCTGGTCGAAATCCGCGCAACCGTGCGGACGACCGGATTGTCGGAAAGCCTGGTCAGGACCATCGCCAGTTTTCCGGATTGATGAAGAACAACGGGCTCTGCGGGTCGGTACCGTGTAAGTCCTTGTTGGTCTCAGACAGCTGCATGTCGGCGACCGGCATCCAGATGACGGGAAGCTGCGTGGTGAAGTAGTCCTCGTATGTGTCCAGGGCCGAGACACTATTGCTCGTCTGCGTCGCATCGATCAAGGCATTCGCTCTCGTGTCGCAATAGCCTCCGGCGTCAGCGGCTCCAAACTCTCCCGGCGCCCCAGAACACCACCAGAGATCCTCGCCGGTGGGGTAATAATCAGGCTGGTAAATCCACCCAACATCCCACGACCCCATGTCCCAGCCCGTGCACCCGCACGGCTCAAGATCGCCAATGATGTCTTCGAAGGGCGCGGTCGTCAGGTCGATGTGAATGCCGGCTGTAGAGAAATCTGACTTCACGAGCGCCATCTCCTCGTCGAACGATGGTGAGCCGCTGGCGTACTGGAGGCCGAAGGAGGCCTTCGCGCCCATCGCTATGCCCGCGCCGCACTCGCCGCTGCCCACGCCCGGGTGCGTGCAGGTGCTCACGCCGCCCGCGATGACCGTCCAGCCGTTCGCCTGGAGCAGGGACACCGCCGTGCTCGGGCTGTACGGGTAGGGGTTCGTCTTCTCGAACGCGTCAGCGAGGCTCGATGGCGGTTTGGCCGGAACCGGTCCGTAGTCGGGATACCCGTAGCCGAAAAGAGCCTTGCTGATCAGCGTGTTTTGGTCGACCAGATGCTGCATCGCCTGTCTGAAGTACAGCTGACTGAAGATCGGACCGCTGGTTGGGTTGGTGAAGTTCTCCGGGAAGTACATGATCTGCCAGCCCGTCCAGGGCTCGAAGTTGTAGATGGTGCTGAGTGAGGCCTTCTGGCCCACGTCCTCGTAGGGGATGTACCCATAGTCGATCGTGGTGTTGCCTGCGGAGGTCGCCGACCTGAGCGCTTCGAACTCAGAGCTGTCGGTCGGATATGGAACCTCGAAGAACTCCGTCAGGGTCGCTTTGACAGGTCCGCCGTACGCAGGGTTCGGCACCATCGCGACGTTGCCGGCGGTGTCCATCGACCTCAGCTTCCACGGCCCCGAAGCCACCTTCCAGAGCGGGTTGCTGTCATACGTGGCGATGTCCTTCGAACTCGTAGTCGAGGAGGCTGAAAACCGCCCGGGCGCCGGTCGTTGTTTCGTCGTAGTTGCCCACCGCGCCAGTCGGCGTCTCCTTGTCCCAGACGTGCTGGGGGAGCGGGGTGATCTGGCTCAATTCGTTGTAGGTGAAGAAGTCCGAGCCGTACGCCTGGCTGAGGTTGAAGGTGATCTGCAGCGGGTTACGAGGGTTGATCGCTGTGCTCAGTACGTTGTCCGGGTAGTCACCGGGCGAGTAGCCGCCCCAGTTGTCCTTGTTGGCGGTGACGAGGTTCTGCCAGAACTGAATGTCGCGCGCGGTGATCTGGGTCCCGTCCGACCACCTCCAGCCTTTGAGAGTGATGGACACTGACTTGCCGTCCGCGGAGTACACGGGCGGATCGGCGAGGCTGAGGCTGGTGTTCAACTGCACCCGTCCGTTGTCGTCGAACCAGTAAAGCGGCCTGTACATCAGATATTGGAACTGGCTGGTGTCGGCGACGTTGAAATACGGCAAGCCATCGAGCGGGAAGATGTAGTTCGGTACGCTCCCAGGCGCCTCCGCGAACGTTGCGGTCGACTTGTCGACCGTCGAGTTGGCGGAACTGCCGCATGCCGTCAAGACGATTGCCACAAGTGCGACCGCGGCCTGCATAGCCCTGACCATCTTGCCTCCCTTCACGGGGCGAATATACGCGTGCATTGGGGTTTCTGCTTGGTGCGACGGCCCGCGGGCCGCCGGTCAACCGACCCGCCACTGCGCCGTGCCCCGACCCGATCTGGGACCACTCCATGGGCACGGCGCAGACGCGAGGTGGTTACGAACCGACGTTCACCAGGAACCCCTGATTTGCTCCGGCACTGTTGACATACAGACCGACTACCAGATCCCCGTTCGGACTCATGTTCTTGATGAAAGTCCCATCGCCAGGTGCGTTGCCGGCGTGTGGATCGTCAACGGGCGCGAACTGCCAGTCGCGAAGGATCCATCCATACGTCACCTGACTGTTCCCATACGTCGTGCCCACGATGGTGCCCGTATTCGCAATCGAGGCAACCGCTGTACCCTGCCCTGAATTGGTGCCCGCCCGAGGAGCATTGAGGGTGGTAAAGATCCCCGCGTCGTCGACAAAGCCGTGGCTGAGGTTGTTGCTGTCGATGTACTCGCCGAGGATGACTTCGTTGTCGTTTTGGGTCGCCAGGATTGTTCCCTGGTTCGCACCCGTGCCAGCGTGCGGCGCATTGATGATGGTGAAGACGCCGTGGGAATAGACGAAGCCATGGTTGACGTTGTGGCTGTCGACGTACTGGCCGACAACCGTCCCGTTGTCGTTGATGTCCTCGGGCAGGGTGCCCTGGCCCTCATCAGTGCCGCCATGCGGATCGTCGATAGCTTCGAAGTGACCATTCGACGTGCGCACGAATCCGTGCCACGCATCATTCGCGTCGAGGTATTCGCCCGAGACCGCGTCTGAGCGGTTGATGCCGGACGTGAACGTCACACCTGATGTCCCGGGATAGTCGAACCTCAGCACCTTGGTCCCGGACATGATGTAGCCGTGGCCGCCACCCTCAGAGTCGAAATATGTCCCGGTGATAACTCCCGCGTTCGTGACACCGTCGGCGAAGCTTCCGCTCCTACCGACGTTGACCGTGAGAAATTGCAGCGATCCGTGCGCCGCCTCCGCCTGCAGCGCCGGCAGAGTGGCCAGGACCATTGCGCTTCCCGCAAACGCGGCTCCCGAGGCGCACGCCAGTCGCCTCCCATTCCGTATGCCGTGAGAACCGAACACAGTCGCACCTTGTGCCGCGGGCTGGTCGCCAGTGCGACGGCCGTGTCGCCCGCGTCCACTTAGTCAGCGGTCATCCACAGTGCACGCATGTTCACCCGCGATGAACATCTGGTAGCCACTCTCCCTGCCGCGTCTCTTTGGCTTTGCCGAATGGCAACGATCGCGCCCGAAGTCACAAACCCAGCACGGGTGTCCTCAGGGCGGTGGCTCGACGACGGCAATGCCGTTGTCCGCGATGTGGATGCGCCAACCCTCCTCATGCACCTGCCGGTGATGCGAACGGCATAACGAGACCAGGTTGTCGAGCTCCGTTGGCCCGCCATCCGCCCAGTGGATGATGTGATGCCCATCGGTCCACGCCGGCGGCCGATCGCACCCGGGGAACCGGCACCCCTCGTCGCGTACCACCAACGCAGTGCGGATGGATGACGGGATCGTCCGCGTGGCGCGCCCCACCGAGAGCGGCACCGCAGGCGCGCCGAGAATCCACGACGAATCATCGGGAGTCGCCGCCACGGTCACAACCGTCCGCACCGCGTCGCAGGCGATCCGACGGGCGATCTCGGGATGGATCGGACCAACGCCGCCCAACTCCGCCGCCTGCGGAATGGCAACGACCCGCAAGGTGTCATCAGTCTCACTCTCCGCGTTCCGCGTCCGGTGACGCAGAGCATCCGCACTCACCGTGAGCGTGAGATGCGGCCGCTGCCCGTGCACATCGCGGTGCTCCCCACAGCGCAGTTGGGTCGCCGCCATCTCGACGATCGCATCGGCACGGCGCTGCGATGGCAACCGGCAATCCCCGCTCGACAACCCATGACTGAGCGCATCGATCGCGGTCTTGAGCAGGGCACCGCTTTCGGCATCGAACTGCCCATTGAGGATGAACACGCCCCCATAGGTCTGATCGCAGTTCAACCAGCGCTCCAGGTGGGCGCGATTGGCATCGGCGAGCACGCCGTCCGGATCGATCGTCAGCCGCGTGGTTTCGGTGGCTCTGCGCATGCGACCGGGATCGAGCGCCTCCGCTGCGGGCAACAGGATGTCTTCGAATCCCTGCACCTGCTCCACGCCGACCACTCCGGCGAGGTGGCCGACCATGGCGACATTGGTGAAGGAGGCGCGCCCCGCCCGAGCGCTGTCGAGCATGGCCGGCATCTCCCCGAGCGTCCGGGCCAGGTGGACGCGATACGCAGCCGCCTTCGCAGTCATCCCGCAGGAGCGTCGCAGCCACGACACCGTCGTGCCGCCGCCGTCGGACTGTGCACCGCGATCGACATGAAAGCGGTGGAGGCGACGCAAGCACTCAGCCTCGAGTCGATCGACAGCCAGCCGGATCTCGATGATGTCGGCGCCCAACTCGGAGGTGGTGACACCGTCGATGGACTCATTGACGAATGCGTCAGCAGCGTCGCGCAAGCGGGCTCTGGTGTCCGTGAATGCGCGCGCTTCCATGCCCACATTCTACCAAACATCTGTTCGCTGGCAGCGAGCACGGGACCCAACACGGACATCTGATCTCGGCCGATGTTTTAGCCATTGACGGCAATAACAGTTCGTGTCGGCCGACTACCTGATGACTCGCTTCAGACGCATGAACAGATCACATCTGACCGAGTGTCAAGCGTCAGCCGAAACCGCTGTCAACCATCAACCGAACTTGTGTCGAGGATCGGCCGAACCCCGTCTGTCAGGGATCAGCCTGATTAATACACAGATTTGCTGGGGAGGAAGGATTCGAACCTTCGGATGGCGGATCCAAAGTCCGCTGCCTTACCACTTGGCGACTCCCCAGTGGCATGTCGATCCTACCTGTGGATCGTCACGAGGACGGCAATCCTCAGGCGGTTGACCCGGCCCCAGTAGCCGCAAGAGGTGACGCAGCGGCCGCGCCCTGCCGCTCCAGCCACTCACTGACCACGGCAACGAACTCGGCGGGCACCTCGAGCATGGGGACGTGGCCGGCGCCGGCGAACTCGTGGTACTCCCAGTCGGGCCGCAGCGACGCGACGTTCCGTGCCGAAGCCACGGGAACCAGGCGGTCCCGGTCGCCCTGGAGGAGCAGCGTCGGCGCCACTACCTCATCCACCCAGCGGAACACCTTTCGCTTCAGCGCAAGGATTGCCACCAGCGAGCGCGTCGCCGCGTAGAAGGACTCGTGCCAGGCCGACTCGGCAAGGCGTTCCGCCTCGAGCGCGATATGCGCGTCGACCACCGTCGGCTCGATCCGGCTCGGATCCGCGCTCACGAGCCGCATGGTCTCGCGCACGAGGCTCTCGGGACCAAGGGCGGCGACGGCGCGGCTCAGCCGTTTAGCGCCCCACCGCGGTATGAACGCTGTGGCGATAAACGTCCTCGACACACGGTCGAGCCGCGGCGGAAACTCCCCACCAGGCGCGGGCACCGCAGGGTCCACGAGCACGAGCGCATCGACCAGCGTCGGATGCAGCGCAGCGACCCCGAGCGACAGCAGCCCGCCCATCGAATTCCCGACCAGCACGATCGGACCAGGCGAGAGGCGAGTGATCGCGCGCGTCAGGAGGTCGACGTTCGCGGCGATGGTCGAACGGCGTCCCGCGAGCGGCGACCGCCCGAAACCCGGGAGATCAAGGGCGTACACGTGCTGGTGCTCCGTCAGCTGCGGAGCGACCGACATCCAGTTCAGGTGTGCCCCGCCGAGTCCGTGAACGAGCAGCATCACGGGGCCGCTGCCCCCGAAATCGGCCACAAAGATGGGGCCTTCGATGTCGAGCATCGAGGATTGCATTACGTCCATCGTACGGACGCCGCCAGGAAGCTCGGCTCCGCCAAGCCCGTATACTCGCGGGTACATGGGTGACGGGCCCCACGCGGTGATCCTCGCCGCGGGGCAGGGCAAACGGATGCGCAGCGCTCTCCCCAAGGTGCTTCATCCGCTTGGCGGTCGCCCATTCATCCTCTACGTGGTCGAGGCCGCGCGCGCGGCAACGGGCAGCGCGCCAGTGGTCGTCACAGCATCCGGCGATACACGACTAAGAGACGCGCTCGGCGATGCCGCGATCTGCGTCGAGCAAACAGCTCCCCTCGGTACAGGCGACGCTCTGCGGAGCGTCCCCGAGGAGCTTCGCGATCAGGGCCCCGTCATGGTCCTCGTCGGCGACGCGCCGCTCATCACGGCCGAGACCCTCCAGCGGCTTATGGCGGGGCACGCCTCCTCGCCGCGCGCCTGCACGGTGCTGCTCGGCGTCCCCACCGATCCGTCGGGGTTGGGCCGGGCAATACGCGACGAGGCCGGTCATGTGCTCCGCATCGTCGAGGAGCGGGATCTGCCGCCCGGCGAACCGGTCCCGATGGAGTGCAACGGCGGCATCTACGTGTTCGACGGCGCCCAGCTCTGGCCGGCGCTCGACCGCCTCACGAGCGCCAACGCCCAGGGCGAGCTCTATCTCACCGACGTCGTCGAACTCCTCACCGGGCCGGTCGAAGCGCTGGTCGACCCCGATCCCGACGAGTTCATCTTCATCAACGATCGACGCCAGCTCGCCGCGGCGGAGGCGGCCCTCCGGCGCCGGACACTCGATGCCCTGATGCTCTCGGGCGTGACAGTGGAGGACCCCGCCACCACGTACGTGGAACCGGGGGTGCAGGTTGGCCGCGACAGCGTCATCCACCCCATGACCACGCTCACCGGGTCGACCCAGCTCGGAACGGAGTGTGAGATCGGCCCGATGGCGGTCCTGCGCGACGTTCGGGCCGGGGACGGGGTGGTAATCGGCGAGTCCCGTTTGGAGGGGTGCGAGCTCGGTGACGGCGTCCGGGTTGGACCGTACTGCAGGGTCCGTCCGAATACCGTGCTCGCGTCCGGGGTAGAGTTGGGGACGCATGCCGAGGTCAAGAACAGCACCGTGGGCGCCGGGACCCATATCAGCCACTTCTCCTGCGTGCTCGACAGCGACGTGGGAGAGGCGGTGAATATCGGCGCCGGGACGGTCACCTGCAACTACGACGGTGAGGCGAAGTACCGGACGACGATCGGCAACCGTGTCTTCGTCGGGACGAACTCGACCCTGGTAGCGCCGGTCCGCCTCGGCGACGGCTGCTACGTCGGCGCCGGGTCCTTCGTGGATCACGACGTGCCCGCAGGCGCGCTCGCGGTCGGCAGAAGCAGGCAACGCAACATCGATGGATGGGCGGCACGGAGGCCGATGCAGCCATGACGGACTCGAACCCCTACGGCGAGCTGCTGCTCCTCTCCGGGAGTGGCAATCCAGAGCTCAGCGAGCGCATCGCCCGAGAGATAGGCGTGCAGCTTGCGGAGTGCGAGATCACCCGGTTCGCGGACGGGGAATTCGACGTGAAGATTCGCGAGTCTGTACGCGGCCACGACGTCTTCCTCATCCAGCCGACGTGCAACCCGGTCAGCGACAACCTCATCGAGCTGTTCATCATCCTCGACGCGCTTCGCCGTGCTTCGGCGTCGCGCATCACTGCGGTGATCCCGTACTACGGGTATCAGCGCAAGGAGAAGAAGACCCAGGCGCGCGACCCGATCAGCGCCAAGCTGATGGCCAACATCATTGAGCTCGCGGGCGCGAACCGTGTCATCTGCGTCGACCTCCATGCCGAGGCGATCCAGGGCTTCTTCGACATTCCGGTCGACGCGCTCATCGCCACCAAGATCCTTGCCCGCCGCGTGCGCGAACGCCACGGACACGATGTCGTTGTGGTGTCACCGGATACCGGTGGCGTGAACCGCGCTCGCAACCTTGCGCGAATCCTCGACGCACCGATCGCCTTCATCGACAAACGGCGTCCGCGGGACGACACCGTCGAGGTCGTCAACGTCATCGGTGACGTGGAAGGCGCGGTCTGCGTGATCGTCGACGACCTGATTTCCACCGGTGGCACCCTCGTCAATGCAGCGATTGCGCTGCTCGCCAGGGGCGCAAAGTCGGTCGACGTCGTGGCGACGCACGGCGTGCTCAGCGATGGCGCCATGGCGCGGCTGCATGCAGCACCGATCGACGAGATCTGCATCACCGACACGATTCCGTACCACAACGGCAGCCACAGTTTCGACGACGCGCCCAAGCTTCGCATCCTGTCGGTCGCCCCGCTGATCGCCGAGGCGATCGTGCGTGTGCACGAGGGTCGGAGCGTGAGCGAACTGTTCCGGTGAGCGGCTCAGACCCTCCGCCGTCCCCGAGGCGATGACCCCGCTCATCGTCGTCATCGTCGTCGGCCTGGTCATCGCGGCATTTGCGGCCGCGGCGGAAACGTCGCTGACGAGCGTGAGCAGGATCCGGATGCGCAGCCTTGCCGAGGACGGCAACAAACGCGCACGTACCGTCACGCGTCTGCATGCCGATCCGAACGGCTACCTGTCGACGATCCTCACCCTCAACACGGTCGCGGTCATCGTCGTCTCGACTGCGACCGCGCTGCTGATCGACAGTTACTGGCGCAACATCCCGCAGGCCGTCGGCACCATCGTGCTGTCGATCATCGTGCTCATCTTCTGCGAGATCGCGCCGAAATCACTCGCGCTGCGCTTCAACGAGCGTGTTGCGCTGGTGCTCGCGCGCCCGGTGCAACTCCTCACCCGGTTGCTCCGACCGTTTGTCGGCGGACTCAGTGCACTGTCACGGCTCATCGTGCGCGCCGCAACCAGGGGTCACACCGTGCGCGGGCCGTTCGTCACTGAGGAGGAGCTGAAATTGCTGCTCTACGTCGGCGAGCAGGAGGGGATCGTCGAGCAGGAGGAGCGCGAGATGATCCACGGCATCCTCGAGATGACCGACAAGACAGTCCGCGAGGTCATGGTGCCGCGTGTCGACGTCGTCGCGTCGGAGTCGACCGAACTCGATCGCCGACGTCATCAAGGTGATCATCGAGTACGGGTACTCGCGCATTCCCATCTATGAGGACAACATCGACAACATCGTCGGCGTCGTCTACGCGAAAGATCTCCTTCGCCACGGTGTCGTCGGCGACGATCAGCGCCCGCTCAAGGCGGTTGCGCGCGAGCCGTACTACACACCTGAGGCCAAGCACGTCGGTGAGCTGCTCCGCGAGATGAAGGAGCGAAAAGTGCACATCGCCGTGGTGGTCGATGAGCACGGTGGCACCGCGGGCATCGTCACCTTCGAGGATCTGATCGAGGAGATCGTCGGCCCGATCCGCGACGAGTACGACATGCGCGAGGTCGAGGAGTTGCAGATCGTCTCGGACCACGAGGTCGTGGTGAGCGCTCGCTTCCCGGTGGATGACCTGAAGGAGGCGCTCGACATCGAGGTCCCGGATGTGGACGCGGACACGGTCGGTGGGCTGGTGTACGAACAACTCCAGGAGATTCCCAAGGTCGGCGCCACCATCCAGCTGGGCAACGCAACCCTGACCGTCGAGGCGATCCGGCGTCAGGGCATCCAGAGTGTCCGGATCACGAGCCCGGAGCCGCTCGTGCGCGAGCGGGGCGCGCGCCCGGTCGACCTGGACGGGCAGGAAGCCCGGGACAGTCAGCGCGACACGCAAGAGGAGTCGTCGCACGCTCGCCGTCAGTAGTCCCCATGATGGTCGGATGCCGACCTACAGCGACGAGGGAATCGTCCTGCGCCGCATCGACTACGGTGAGTCCGACCGCATCCTGACCGTGCTGACGCTCGAGCACGGCAAGATCGGTGTCATCGCCCGAGGCGTGCGCAAGAGTCAGAGCCGGCTTGCATCGCGGACAGATCTCTTCACGCGAAGCCGCATGCAGCTCGCGCGCGGACGCGGTGAGCTCGACGTGCTGACACAGGCGGAAACCGTTGCCGCCACGCCGTTGCGCAGCGACGCGCGCCGTGCCGCGTGCGCGTCGCTCTGCGCGGAGTTGACCGACCGCGTGCTCGAAAGCCATCACGCCGACCCCGAGATCTATGCGCTGGTTGCACGCGCACTGACGGCGTGCGCGGACCCCGAGCGGGATCCGCGCGCGGCGATGGTCTGGTTCGCCCGCCGCATGGTGGATCGGCTCGGCTACGCGCCGCAGCTGCTCGACTGCGTGAGCTGCGAGCGCCGGCTGCCCGAGGAGCCGGCGTGGTTCAGCGCCCCCGGCGGCGGGCTGCTCTGCTCGCGCTGCGCACCGGGTGATCCCGAGGCGATCGAGTGCTCGGTGCGGGTGATCAAGGTGCTGCGTGCGGCTGCGGATGGCGATGAGGAGCTGTGGCTGCGGCTTCGCCTCGACGCCCCAACCCTGCAGACGCTCGAGCGCATCGTCGAGTCGGAACTCGCCCATCACCTCGACCGGCGCTTGCGCTCGATCGACGTCCTCCGGGCGATCGAAGGGCGGGGTGCGGCGAGGGTGCCGGTAGACTGACCCGCCATGGCTGAGGATCAGGCGCAATCGGACGTCATCGAGAAGCTCGTCTCGCTGTGCAAGCAGCGTGGCTTCGTCTACCCCTCGAGCGAGATCTACGGCGGGCTCAACGCCGTATACGACTTCGGCCCGCTCGGTGTCCGCCTGCGCCGGAACATCCGCAACCGCTGGTGGCAGTCGATGGTGGATCTCCGCGACGATGTCGAGGGCATCGAGTTCGGCGATCCTCATGAACCCCGAGGTATGGGTCGCGAGCGGGCACGTCGCCGGCTTCACCGATCCGCTCGTGGACTGCACAGGACCCTGCAAAAAGCGCTGGCGCGAGGACCACCTCGCGGATGAACGGCGCGCGCGCGGCAAGCCGGCCGACGCGCCTGGCTGCCCGGAGTGCGGTGGCGTCCTCACTGCAGCGAGGCAGTTCAACCTCATGTTCAAGACGTTCATCGGCCCTGTCGAGGAGGACGCGGCGCAGATCTGGCTGCGCCCGGAGACGGCGCAGGGGATGTTCGTGAACTTCGCGAACGTGGTCAACTCGACGAGGCGGCGCCTGCCCTTTGGCATCGCCCAGCAGGGCAAGGGATTTCGCAACGAGATCTCGCCCGGGAACTTCGTCTTCCGACTGCGCGAATTCGAGCTGATGGAGATGGAGTACTTCTGCAAGCCAGGCAGTGACCGGGAGTTGCACGAGTACTGGTGCGCCGAGCGGATGCGCTGGCACGTCGACGAGATGGGCGTGCGCAAAGCGAATCTCCGCCTCCGCGCGCACGCGAAGGAAGAGCTCTCGCACTACAGCACCGCGACAAGCGACATCGAATATCACTATCCATTCGGGTGGGGCGAGCTCGAGGGAGTCGCCGATCGCACCGACTTCGACCTCAAGACGCATATGGAGCACAGCGGTCGCGACCTCTCGTATTTCGATACCGAGACCAATGAGCGCTACGTCCCGTACGTCATCGAGCCGGCGGTGAGCACCGACCGAATCTTCATCACGCTCCTTGTTGACGCGTACGACGAGGAGGAGGTTCGCGGCGAGAAGCGTGTGGTGCTCCATCTGCATCCCGATGTCGCCCCGGTGCAGGTCGCGGTGCTGCCGCTTTCCAAGAAGAGCGGAGCTCACCGAGCCTGCGCGCCGCATCGAACACGAGTTGCGGCCGCACTTCGCAACCATGTACGACGAGACGCAGGCAATCGGCCGGCGCTATCGCCGGCAGGACGAGATCGGCACGCCGCTCGCGATCACTTTCGACTTCGAATCGCTCAACGACCAGGCGGTGACCATTCGCGAACGCGACGGGATGTCACAGGTTCGGGTGCCCATCGAGGGACTGCGCGACGCGCTTCGCGACCAGCTCGACGCCGGTCGTGCGCGCTCCCGCGAGCGAGCGAACGGCGGGTAGCATCCAGACGTGGTGAGTGCTCGGGGTGACGCCGATGCGGTCGCCGCCGGTGTGCTCGACCTGCTGGCCCTCGGCGAGACCCAGGACCTCGACACCGTCCTCGAGCGCATCGTGCGCGCGGCGCGGCGTCAGGTCTCCGCGCGATACGGAGCCATCGGGGTGCCCGACGGCCGCGGTGGTTTTGCCCGCTTCGTGACGTCGGGAATCAGCGAACGTGTCGCCGCCACAATTGGCGAGTTGCCGAGAACCCACGGCGTGCTCGGAGCGCTGCTCGAGGAGGGGCCGATTCTGCTCGACGACATCCGCCTCCATCCGCGCTTCTCGTACTACCCCGCGCATCACCCAACACTCACCGACTTTCTCGGCGTGCCGATCACGCACCGCGGGACCGTGCTCGGCAACCTGTTCGTCAGCGGGCACTCGTCTGGACATTTCACCCGGGCTGACGCGCGCAAGCTGGAAACGCTTGCGGCGTATGCCGGAGTTGCGATCGCGAACGCCGAGCTGTATGCCCGGTCGCAGCAGCTTGCGGTGGTGGAGGAGCGAAACCGCGTGGCGCGTGAACTGCACGACGCCGCAACGCAGACGCTCTTCAGCCTCGTGCTCGCTGCGAGGGCTGCGGCGTTGTCGACGCGTGATGAGGAGACACGCGCCACCATCCTCGGGTTCGAGCAACGCACCACCGAAGCACTCCAGGAGTTGCGTGGGCTCGTGCATGCGCTGCGCCCCAAGAGCTCTCGAGCGTGACGGACTTGCCGCCACGCTCAGCGACCATGCCGACGCGCTGCGCACAAGCGGCGCGGACGTTGTGGTCGATGCTGCCGATGGCATCCACCTCCGGCTCGAGACCGAGCACGCGCTGCTGCGCATCGCTCAGGAGGCGTTGCACAACGCGATGGGCCACGCGCCCGGCTCGCCGGTCCGCGTGACGCTGCGCGTGACGAAGAAGACGGTGACGCTGCGCATCAAAGACAACGGACCGGGCTTCGACATGGCGGCGCTGCCGCGCACGCGACGTGGCATGGGGCTCGCGACGATGCGCGAGCGTGCGCACGAAATCGGCGCGCAACTCGACATCCGCACGCGCCCCGGTGGTGGCACCACAGTCACCGTTAGCGTCCCGGAGGTCTGACCGAATGGCCACGCCGATCCGTTTGCTCATCGTTGACGACCACGCAGTCGTTCGCCAGGGACTGCGCGGTTTTCTCCGCCTCCAGGATGGCATTGAGGTCGTCGGCGAGGCGGCGAGCGCCGCAGAGGCAATCGATATCGCCGGCACTGTCTCCCCCGATGTGGTGCTGCTCGACCTCGTGATGCCCGAGGGCAACGGCATCGGCGCGCTTCGAAGGCTCATCGAGGTGGCGCCGGGGGTTCGTGTGCTGGTGCTCACTAGCTTCGCGGACGACGCACAGATCTTCGCCGCGATGGCCGCGGGCGCGTCCGGTTACCTGCTCAAGGACATCGATCCGCAGGCGCTCGCGGACGCCATTCGTGACGTCCACGCGGGGCGCCCCGCACTCCATCCGTCGGTCGCCGCGCGGCTGATGCGCCAGGGGGCGGTGCCGCGCGGCTCGCACGACGACCTCACTGCGCGCGAACGAGACGTGCTCCGTCTGATGGTGGAGGGGCTTGCCAACAAACAGATCGCCCAGCGTCTCGGCATCGGCGAGAAGACGATCAAGACCCACGTCAGCCGCGTTCTCGCAAAGCTCGGCGTGGCCGACAGAACGCAGGCCGCCGTCCTCGCCATTCGAGAGGGTCTCGTCGACTGACGGATCCGCCGAATGGCGGATGCGCCGGTGCGGCTTTCGGCTGATGCGCTTCGGCGCCGGCGCGCGCAGGATTGACCGCATGGGAACCCTCTCCGGAACCACCGTCATGATCACCGGCGCCTCGCGAGGCCTTGGCCGCTCCCTGGCACTTGCGGCAGCACGCGAAGGAGCCTCACTGGCCCTCTGCGCGAGAAAGGAGCCGGCGCTCGAATCCGTTGCAGAGGAGTGCCGTGCGCTCGGCGCCCGTGTGCTCGCGGTGCTCGCCGATGTGTCGAACGCGGCCGATGTCGAACGTTTCGCCGCGTCCGCGCTGGACCGCTTCGATGGTGTCGACGTGCTCGTGAACAACGCAGCCGAGCTCGGCCCGCTGCCCTTGTCCGAGCTCACCGACGCACCGTCGAGCGCGCTCGAACACGTCCTGCATGCCAACGTGCTCGGCCCGCTCCGCCTGACCCAGGCCGTGATCGGCGGCATGCTGCTCCGCAACCGCGGACTCGTCATCAACATCAGCACTGACGCCGCTGTGATCGGTTTCGCCGGCGTCGGTCTGTACAGCGCATCCAAAGCCGCACTGGCCGCGCTCACGCGCAGCTGGTCGGCGGAGTTGCAGCACACTGCGGTGCGCGTCATCAGCGTCGACCCGGGCGACATGTACACCGAGATGCACATGGCTGCCGACCCGGAGGCGGATCCGGATGACCTGCTCCGGACCGAGGACGTCGCTGAGCGTCTGCTGCCTCTACTCGCCGGCAACATTCCGGAAGGCGACCGGTTCGAGGCGTCGAGGCTCGCATGATTTCGCCACCGCGCGAGCTGCGCGCCGCCCTCCCCGCCGAGCTTCGCGGTTTGCGTCGTGATGGCGCGAAGCTTTGCGTGGTGGATCGAGCCACCGGCCGCATCGCTCACACGAGCGTCGCGCGTCTTGGAGAACATCTCGCGTCGGGCGATCTGCTCGTGGTCAATTCGAGTCGCACGCTTCCCGCGGCATTGCGTGTCACCCGCACAGCCGGCGCTCCGGTGCAGCTCCGCCCGGGTGCGCTCCGCGACGGCGAATGGGACGCGCTGGCCGTCGAGACCGCGCCGCCGCACCATAACGTCCCGCTCCACCCCGGCGAAATGCTTCGAGCTGCCGGGGGCCTGCGACTTCGCGTTCTCGAGCCTCGACCGGATGCACCGCTGCTGTGGCGTATGACTGTCGAGCGCGGTGACCTTGTCCAGACGCTGCTCACGGATGGCGAGCCGATTCGCTACTCGTACGTTCCCGACCCGGTCCCGCTCGAGCACTACCAGACCGTGTACGCGGGCGCTCCCGGATCGGTCGAGACACCGTCCGCGGGACGCCATCTCACCTGGGAGCTTCTCGGCGACCTCAGGCAGCGCGGCATCGATATCACCGACATCGTGCTGCACTGCGGGCTCAGCTCCTTCCAGGACGACGACGTCGATATGGAGAAGCCGCTCATCGAGGAGCGTTTCGAAATCCGTGCAGCGGCTGCCGAGCGCATCAACCGCGCGACGCGAGTGATCGCCGTCGGCACGAGCGTGATCCGCACACTGGAAACGGCAGTCGACGACCGCGGCGATGTGCACGCGATGCGCGGCTGGACCGACCTCGTGATCAAGCCGACCACCGACCTCCGCGCGGTCGACGCCCTGCTCACCGGCCTCCATGAACCCCCGGCGACGCATCTCGACATGCTCGGGGCGCTCCTCGACACCGACCTGCTCGAACGCGCATACGCTGAGGTCCGCGAACGCGGCTACCTCTGGCACGAGTTCGGCGACGCGATGCTCATCCTGTAGACCGCCGGGTCGGTTTTGACATGATCCCGGCAGCCCCCGGCGGGCTCCAGGTACAGCAGGGAGAGCGTGATGACTGAACTTTTGATCCTCGAGTTCGAGGGATTGGGCGCGAAGGACTACGAGCGGGTCAACGAGGTGCTCGGAATCAACGTCGATACCGGCGACGGGGACTGGCCTGCCGGTCTGCACACCCATCTCGCGGGTCCGACGGAGGGCGGTGGATGGCTCGTCGTCGAGGTCTGGGAGACCCAGGCAGACCAGGATGAGTTCATGAAGACGCGCCTCGGGCCGGCAATGGCCCAGGCCGGAGTCACCGGTCCGCCGAAGCGCGCGGAATGGAGCAAGACCAGGTCGCACCACACGCCGAAGAAGCCGTCCAAAAAGGGCTGAGAGGCCCTACCCGGCGCTGCGTGCGGCGGGGCGGAGCAACGCGGTTCGGCCCAGTGGCGGCCCGATGCTACGCTCACGCCTCGCGCGGCAATCGCTCGCGCATCCACACCACGATGAGGTCTGGCCAATGGCGGTAGGCACCCGGGGCAAGAAGTCGTCGAAGACTCCGGCAAAGAAGGCAGCGACGCGGAAGACGCACGCGCGAACCACCGGATCTCGGAACGGCGTCGCGGCACGCGCTCACAAGTGGGTGTATCGCTTCGACGAGGGGAGTGCCTCGATGCGCGACCTGCTGGGCGGCAAGGGCGCGGGCGTCGCCGAGATGACGCGCGCCGGACTGCCGGTGCCACCTGGCTTCACCATCACCACCGAGGCCTGCAACGCCTTTTACGCGAAGGGCGCGAAATTCCCGGACGGTCTCTGGGAGCAGGTGGAGAAGGCGCTTCGCGGTGTCGAGAAGACGACCGGCAAGGGCTTTGGCGATGCGCGCAATCCGCTGCTCGTCAGCGTGCGCAGCGGTGCGAAATTCTCGATGCCCGGCATGATGGACACGGTCCTCAACCTCGGCCTCAACGCGTCGACGCTCGAGGGACTTGCGACACTGACCAAGGACCGGCGCTTCGCGCTCGATGCCCACCGCCGTTTCATCCAGCTCTTCAGCAAGATCGTGCTCGACATCGACGGCCAGCTTTTCGAGGATGCCCTCGATGCAATCAAGAAGCGCAAGAAGGCAAAGACGGATGCCGACCTCAGCGCGGAGGCGCTCGAGGAGTTGATCGCCGAATATCGCGCGATCGTCAAGCGTCACTCGAAGGCCGGATTCCCCGAGGATCCGATGGAGCAGTTGCGCGCGGCGATCGGCGCCGTGTTCGAGTCGTGGAACAACAAGCGCGCGACTGACTACCGCAATTACAACCACATCCCGCACGACCTCGGCACCGCGGTCAACGTGCAGTCGATGGTCTTCGGCAACATGGGTGACGACGTCCGGGACCGGCGTCGCATTCACCCGCGATCCCGTCAACCGGCGGAACGCAAGCTGTACGGCGAGTACCTCACGAACGCGCAGGGCGAGGACGTCGTCGCCGGTATCCGCACACCGAAGCCGATCGCCGCGATGGCCGACGGACCTCCCCAAGGCGTACCGCCAGTTCGAACAGATCGCGCGCAAGCTCGAGAAGCACTATCGCGACGTCCAGGACATGGAGTTCACGATCGAGCGCGGCACGCTCTACATGCTGCAGACGCGCAGCGGCAAGCGCACCGCCGAAGCGGCAGTGAAGATCGCCGTCGACATGGTCCGTGAACGCTTGATCACCAAGCGCGAGGCAGTGCTTCGCGTCGAGCCGGGTCAGGTCGATCAACTGCTCCACCGGCGCATCGATCCGATGGCGAAGGTCAAGGTGCTTGCAACCGGGCTCGCCGCGTCGCCGGGCGCGGCGTACGGCGCGGCCGTTTTCGACGCGGACCGTGCCGAGGCGCGGGCCAAGAAGGGCGAGAAGGTCATCCTCGTGCGCATCGAGACCAACCCGGACGACGTGCACGGCATGATCGCCGCCGAAGGAGTGCTCACCTCGCGCGGTGGTCGCACCTCACATGCGGCAGTGGTTGCGCGCGGCATGGGCAAGCCCTGCGTTGCCGGCGCCGGATCGGTGCAGGTCGACCTGGTCAAGCGCCAGTTCACCGCGGGCGGCACGACGATCAAGGAAGGTGAGCCGTTCACCATCGACGGCTCCACCGGCAATGTCATCGCCGGACAGGTGGCGATGCTCGATGCCGAGATCTCCGGCGAACTCGAGGAATTGCTGCGCTGGGCTGATTCATTCCGCCGTCTGCAGGTCTGGGCGAATGGCGACTACCCGCACGACGCGGTGCGCGCCCGCGACTTCGGCGCGCAGGGCATCGGGCTCTGCCGCACCGAGCACATGTTCATGCAGCAGGAACGCCTGCCGATCGTGCAGAAGATGATCCTCGCGCCTGACGAGAAGTCGCGCCGGGTCGAGCTGGCGAAGTTGCTGCCGATGCAGCGCGACGATTTCCACGGCATCCTCAAGGCGATGCACGGACTGCCCGTGATCATCCGGCTCATCGATCCGCCGCTGCACGAGTTCCTGCCGTCACTCGACGAGCTGCTCGTGGAGGTCACGCGCGACCGAGGCGCTCGGCAAGCCCGAGAAGTCGTATCGCGCAAAGAAGGAACTGCTCGCCGCGGTACAGAACCTGCACGAGCAGAACCCGATGCTGGGTCTGCGCGGATGCCGGCTCGGACTGCTCTTTCCCGAGATCATCGAGATGCAGGCGCGGGCCATCATCGAAGCCGCCGTCGCGCTCAAGAAGGAGCGCGTCGACGTGCGCCCCGAAATCATGGTGCCGCTTGTCGGCACGCTCGAAGAGTTGCGCAGGACACGCGAGGTCATCGACCGCACGGCGCAGGAGGTCTTCAAGGAGACCAAGAGCAAGGTCGCGTACCTCGTCGGGACGATGATCGAGGTGCCGCGCGCAGCCCTTACCGCCGGGACAGATCGCGCAGTCCGCCGACTTCTTCTCCTTCGGCACCAACGACTTGACGCAGATGACCTTCGGTGTCTCGCGCGACGACGCGGAAGGCACGTTCCTCATCCGCTACGTCGAGGAGAAGATCCTGCCGCGCAACCCGTTCGAGACGCTCGACCGCGACGGCGTCGGACGGCTCATGCGCTTCGCGGTCGAGGAGGGTCGCGCGGTGCGCCCGTCGCTGAGCGTCGGCATCTGCGGTGAGCACGGCGGTGACACCGACTCGATCGCGCTCTGCGAGGAGCTCGGGCTCGACTACGTGTCCTGCTCGCCGTTCCGGGTCCCAGCCGCACGTCTGGCGGCGGCACATGCGCGTCTGGCACGAGTGGAGCGCGACCGCTGAGCGGGGCCGATCAAGCGTTTCCTCGCGAAGTCGAGACGGAGCGACTCGTGCTCCGTCAATTTCGTGATGCCGACTTCGAGGCGTATCTCCGCATCCTGTCCGACCCCGAGGTGCTCCGGTTCATCGGTGGCGGCGTTGCGCCGACTCGCGAGGAGGCGTGGCGGCACATGGCGATGCAAGCGGGTATCTGGATACTTCGCGGCTACGGGCATTGGGCGATCGAGGTGAAGGCAACGGGCGAGCTCGTGGGCCGGGCTGGAGTCTGGTACCCCGAAGGCTGGCCGGAGATAGAGGCCGGCTGGGTGATCGGGCGCGAGCACTGGGGTTCCGGCTACGCAACCGAAGCCGGTCGCGAGGCGCTCCGGCAGGCTTTCTCAAAACTCGGCGTCTCGCACGTGATCAGCCTGATCGACCCAGCGAACGTGGCATCGCGACGCGTCGCCGAAAAGCTCGGCGGGACCATCGACAAAACTGGAGTGTTTCGTGATCACGAGCTGCTGTTCTACGGGTACACGTCGCCACCGGCCTGACCGGCGACCCCACGGTGCAGCTACTCTCCATTGATATGAAGGCGATGTCGGAGTGAGCGAGCACGTCAGGATTCGCAAGATCGCGACGCGAAACGGACGTCCGGAGATGCTGGACGACGGTCACGTCGTCGAGGGCGACGAGCTGTCGCCACCGATTCCCGGGATGCCGTATGCCGTGCGCCGTACCGTGACCGAACATGAGGACGCACCGGATGTGTTCGCAACATCACCTGTTCGGGCGGTGATCACCGAGCACGGTGGCGGGATCGTCCTGCTGACCGACAACTCGAAGTATGCGATCGAGGTCGTCGGACACTAGGTCACGGGTAACGGATCACTGGTGATTGCCCACGCCGTAGACCGTTTCGCCTACTCTTTGAAGTGATGTCCTGGCCGCAGACTTCCATGCCCGCAGCCACCACTACCGCGCCGGGTGACGAGCCATACCTTCCCGTGGAGGAAGTGGCGCAAAGATTGGATCTCCCGCTCGGTATTCTGCTTCGACGCGTCGAAGCGGGTGACGTTCCGTCGCGTCGTGAAGAAGGTCCCAACGGCGTTCGCTACCTCGTGCGCCTCGGCGACCTCGGTATCGAGAGCCCGATGAGCGACCTTCCTGCAGCGCCCGCTCCACCGCCGCCCCCCGCGGTCGAGCAGGAAACGCCGGCTGACCCCACCCCGACCGTCGACGTGGTCGGAACCGCACAGCCCTCATCGTGGCCGGACAAGGTCGTCCCGCCTCCCGCCGAGGAGCTCGCAGCAGAGGCGACCTCGCATGGGCGGGCCGGGTCGATGATCGAGATCGGCTCCAACGAGCCGCGGCGCGACGTCGCGTCGATGACGTCACTCGACCCACGCGAGCTCGTCGCGGGCCTGCTTGATCGTTGGGAGCGAACCCTCGAGCAGCGGATCTACTCGGAGCAGCGGCAACGCTTCGAAGCGGAGCTGAACTCCCGCCAGAACCTGGTGAAGCAGCTGCAACTCGAGTTGCAGACCGCCCGCGCCGAGCACGCGGCTGCGCAGGCCGAGAAGGATCGCCGTCTCGCCGAGCGCGAGCGGCGGATCGCCGACCTCGAGGCCGGCGCCGGGGACCCGCAGGACGTGTCCGGCAGGCGCAAGCGCTGGTTCTTCAGCCGCTAGCGCGGTCGAGGCTGGCGGGCCATGGCTGGGGACGCTGTCGCAGAGGTCAAATCGCGCCTTGACCTGATCGAGGTCATCGGTGGCTACGTCACCCTGCATCGAGCGGGTCGCGAGCTCACCGGGTTGTGCCCGTTCCACGCCGAGAAGTCGCCGTCCTTCACCGTCAGCCCCGAGCGTCAGGTCTGGTACTGCCACGGATGCCACCTCGGTGGCGATCTCTTCAAGTTCATCGAGCAGATCGAGCGCATCGACTTCCGCCAGGCGCTGGAGATGCTCGCAGACCGTGCCGGTGTCGAGCTCGAGAGTGGCCCCGCCGCTCGCGGCGCCGGTCGCCGCCGGCGGCGATCAATTGAGCTCAACGGCAGGGCGCAGGCGTACTACCAGCATGTCCTCTGGTCCACACCCGCAGGCGAGCCGGGCCGGGCGCTGCTCCGTGAGCGCGGCGTCGACGAGGCGGTCGCCCGCATATTCGGGATCGGCTTTGCGCCGGCCGGCGGCGCCGGCGAGGACGCGCTCGCCAGGTATCTGACCGGCAAGGGCGGCGCCACCATCGACGAACTCGTCGATGCGGGACTTGTGCACCCGCAGCGTGGCGCACGTGTGCGTGACCGCTTTCGCGATCGGCTCGTGTTCCCGATCCGCGACGAGCGCGGTGAGGTGCTCGGCTTCGGGGCGCGCGCGCTCGGCGACGCGAAACCGAAATACCTGAACAGCCCGGACTCCGCCGCGTATCACAAGTCGTCGGCGATCTTCGGTCTCGACCTCGCACGCGCGGCAATCGTGCGCGAGCACGCTGCAGTGATCGTGGAGGGATATTTCGACGTCATCGCGGCGCACGTTGCGGGCGTCGAGCACACCGTTGCGAGCAGCGGCACCGCGCTCACGCGCGAGCAGGTGCACAGCCTCGGCCGCGTCGCGGAAACCCTGATCCTCTGTTTCGACGGTGACGATGCGGGGCGCGTCGCCGCCACACGAGCCGTCGACGTCATCGCTGCCGAGGGGGTGCAGGCGCGGATCTGCAGGCTCCCCGCCGGAGTCAAGGATCCGGACGAACTCGTGCGGCGCGACCCTGCCGCGTTCGCGCGGGTGATCGCCGAAGCGCCGGCCGCATGGCAGGTGCTCCTTGACGTCGCGCTCGGCACGGGCGAGGGCGGCAGCGTCGATGCCCGCCGCGCCGCCGCCGAACGAGCGGTGTCCGTGCTGGCGCGCATTCCGGAGGCGACGACACGAGAGCTCTATCTGCAGCAGGCGGCCCGCAGGCTCGACATCGGGGCCCGATCGCTGTCGACCGACCTGACGAGCTCGATGCGCGATGGGACCCGCCGCCCCGCGCGGATCGTCGTGGCGGCACCCGCGGAGCCCGCGCCGGCAGTGGTTGAGGAGCCCGAGCCTGTCGATGCGGACGACCCGATTCCGCCATGGGAGGCGCAGCTCGCGCGGGTTGCCCTCATCAGGCCGGAGCTGGCGGCAGCGCTCCGCACCGAGGGCGGTCTCGGGCCCGACGAGTTCACGAATGCCACAGCTCGCCGCATCTACGACGCAGCGTCGACCGACCCATCTGGGTTTACGTTGCGGCGCCTTACGGGAGGAGATCAGCGCCGCGCGGCGGGTCTTCTGGTGCGCGAGGTGCCGGAATTCGCGGACGAGGCCGACCCGGAGGCGATCAAACAACTCATAGCGGACTGCGTCCGGCTCATCCACGAGGACAGCGTGCGCCGCGCGTTGGTGAGCATCTCAGCGGAGATGCATCGCGCGAGAGATGAGGGCCGGACCGCGGACGCCGACGCGCTGGCCGACAAGCTCAGCCGCCTTGCGGCGGACGCGCCGCACCTTCGACGCACCCTGGCGATCCGCTGATCCCACGCGCAGCGGCGATCGCGCGCGCATGTTTGATCCATGCCGTCGCGAGCCACCATCACTCTCGTGCCCGCGTGGATCCCCCTATCCGATCGCCCGAATTTGGCACACTCAGACGGCTTCGACAATTATTGTGAACACTGTCGTTGTACGGATCCGTCCGGCGGACCTCGCAAAGCGGGCGTCAGCCTGCGCCGCGTGAGACAGAGTTGAGATGAGCACCGCCACCACCACCCGATCCAGAGCAGCCACCCTGCCACCGCCTTCGGGCGCCGATTTGCTGGTCTCGGCCGCCGAGGCGCTGATCATCAAAGGCAAGGACCACGGATATCTCACGCCCGATGACATCCTCGCGGCCTTTCCCGAGATCGATGTCGAGCCGGATCATCTGGAACGAATCTTCCATGTCTTTCGCGAGATGGGCATCGAGGTCAGTGATGGTGACAAGGACTTCGAGACCGTCGACGAGATCGACGAGGAGCTCATCGCCAAGGCAGAGGCGATCGACTCCGTCTCGCTCGACGACCCGGTTCGCATGTATCTCAAGGAGATCGGCCGTGTGGCGCTGCTCAAGGCCGAGCAGGAAGTCCATTACGCAAAGCTGATCGAGCAGGGCGACGAGGAAGCAAAGAACCAGCTCACCGAAGCGAACCTGCGCCTTGTGGTCAGCATTGCCAAGAAGTACATCGGCCGCGGCATGTCCTTCCTCGATCTCATCCAGGAAGGCAACATGGGCCTGATTCGCGCAGTCGAGAAGTTCGACTACCACAAGGGCTACAAGTTCTCGACGTACGCCACGTGGTGGATCCGGCAGGCGATCACGCGCGCGATCGCCGACCAGGCGCGGACCATCCGCATCCCGGTGCACATGGTCGAGACCATCAACAAGCTCGTCCGTGTCTCTCGCCGTCTGCTCCAGGAGCTGGGCCGCGAGCCCAACGACGAGGAGATCGCCGAGGAGATGGGGATCACGCCGGAAAAGGTCCGCGAGATCACCAAGGTCTCGCAGGATCCGGTGTCGCTCGAGACGCCGATCGGCGAGGAGGAGGACTCGCACCTCGGCGACTTCGTCGAGGACAAGGAGGCCACCGCTCCCTCCGACGCGGCGTCGCTGACCATGTTGCGCACCGAGGTCGAGGACATTCTCGACACGCTCACGCCGCGCGAACGCCGTGTGCTGCAACTGCGTTTCGGTCTCATCGACGGACACCAGCGCACGCTCGAAGAGGTCGGGAAGCGTTTCGGGGTCACCCGCGAGCGCATCCGCCAGATCGAGGCGAAAGCGCTGCGCAAGCTGCGCCATCCGTCGCGCTCGAAGAAACTCAAGGACTACCTCGAGTAGGCGGAACGGTTCGGTCGCCGGCGGCGACGATTCGTGCACGTGAGGGCACGGTGCGTCACGGCAGGTAGACTTGAGTCATGATCCGGGTTAGCTCAGCGGTAGAGCAGGCGGCTGTTAACCGCAAGGCCACTGGTTCGAATCCAGTACCCGGAGCGTCGACGTCCCACTAGCAGCACGCGGCATCGCCCGAGGCGGCGCCGTACACGAGGAACACGGGATGACCGAGACCGCATCGCGGCCGGGCACCACGCCCGCTGTCGCGACCCTGACCGCGCCCGATGTCGAGGGTGCACCCATCACCGATGAAACCGCCGCGCCTCCGACGTGGTCGTGGCCCGCATCGGCTCCGAAGTCGCACCCGCCCGAGGACGAGGTCGTCCCCGGAAGCGAGGGTGAGGATCCGGTGCTCGACCTGATGGCGAGCCCGCCGCCTGTGGAGACGCCCGAAGCGGATCAGACCGAGGTGACCGTCGTCGCCGCCATCACCACACCGGAAAAAGCGCTGCCCAGGGTCACGTCGTTCGGACCGGCAGGCAAGCGTCGCTCGACGCTCGCGATCGTCGTGCTGTCGGTCGTGACGCTCGGCATCTACAGCCTCGTCTGGTACCACCGCGTCAACCGCGAGGTCGGCAACTTCGACACCCGCATGCACGTCATTCCCGGACGCTCAACGGCCGCCGTGACGATTCCGTGGGCGATCGGATGGCTCGTGAGCATCGTCGGCGCAGCCAGAATCGTGCTGGCGGTTGCCAACGTCGCACTGCCGTTCAACCCGCATTTCAGCGTACTGCAGGCCTACGGTCTGCTCCTTGGTGGCCTCGCCATCCCGTACCTGGAACTCCTGCTGCCCTTCAGCGCGGTTGCCGCGGTGATGACCCTCGAGCGCGTGCGGATCGTCGAGGATCGAATGGGTCGCACCACCGACGTGCAGTTGCGCCCGACGCGCGTCATCTTCTGGTTGCTGCTTCCCATTGCCGGAGGCCTTATCCTCATGGCAATTACACAACGACGTCTCAACCGCGCCTGGGAGGACGACATGGCCGCTGCACCAGCGGTGCGCCCGACAGTGAGGATGGCTCCAAGCTGACCGCACCTGTCGATGTCATGCCCACTCTCGTGTGCCGGTTCCGACGGCCTGCACTAGACTAACCGGTCGCGGTGGCTGTTTCGATCGCCTGTATTTCCGGAAAGGGCGGGGTGGGAAAGACAACCACCTGCGCCTCCCTGGCGGCTGTGTTCGCAGAGCGTGGGCGGCGCGTGCTCGCGGTGGACATGGACCCGCAGTCGAATCTCACATCGGGCCTGGGATTCAACCCGTATTCGCTCACGCACACCGTCGCTGACGCAATCCTGGAACCGGACCAGTCGGTGGACGAGCTCATCGTCCGCACGAAGTGGCCAGGCCTGCACCTGCTGCCGGCGAATCCGGACCTGAGCGCCGTGGAAGCGGGGCTGCCGACGTCGCTGGACTTGGAGACGCGGCTTCGTCGCGCGCTCGATCGCGATTGCCGGGACTACGATTTCATCCTCTTCGACACACCACCGAGCTTCGCGTTTCACACCATCAGCGTGCTTGCGGCAACCGACTTCATCGTGATTCCGATGCAGATGTCGGGATACGCGGTGAAGGGGCTCAAGGAGACGCTGCGCTCTGTGCACCACGTGCGCCAGCAGTTGAATCCGGACCTGCGCGTGCTCGGTCTGCTGCCGACCTTTGTTGTGATGCGCACGCGGTTCTCGCGTGATCTTCTCGACGGGCTGCGCGCCATCCCCAACCTGCGGGTGTTCAACACGATCATCAAGGTCACGGTCCGCCTGCAGGAGTCGGCGCTCGCGGGCGAACCGGTGACCGTCATGGCGCCATCCTCGGAGGCTGCCGCGGCATACCGATCGTTCGCCGACGAGGTGCTCGCGGCGCTCATCGCCGAGGGTGAGCGTGGTGTCTGAGGTCCGTTCACAGCGCCGCAGGCGAAGCGTCGCCGTTGCGCCGGCGCTGCTCGACCCGGCCGAGTTGCCGGAAGATGCGCCTGGCCGGGTGAAGCTGATCGCGGTGGCGGCTCCGGCGGACATCCTTGATGCACCTGCGCCCGTGGCTGCCGCGCCGGTGGCCGAGCGGTCACCGTCCGTGCTGGCCTTGGCCGGCGGCTGGGTCCCGGTCGCCGTGGTAGGCGCCTTGATCGTCGTGATCTTCGTGATCGGGATGCTCGTCTTCAAGCACTGATCCCTATGCGGCGGCGACTACACGAATCTGTGTTAGTATCGCGGGGTGCAGAGCGAACCCGACGGCAGGATTGGCGAGGCGGAATTGCTCGCCCGGGCGCTCGGCGGTGCGTCGCCGGCCGCTGACCTCAACGCCGTCGCGAGCCGGGTTGCGCGGATCCCGTGGTGGGAGCGCCGCGCGCTCGATGCCGCAGGGCTCACCCGCGAGCACGGCGTGCCCCGCGAGCGTGCCGAACGGCTCGCCGCAATGTGGGAGCTCGCGGAGCGCTGGACGGAGGACGACCGACCGGCGATCGGTTCGCCGCGAGACGCGCTGCTCATGCTCGACGGGCTCCGGCGTGCCCGTCGCGAGCAGGTGGTGGTCCTGCTGCTCGACGCCCGCCACCGGCCGATCAGACTCGAGACGGTCGCGGTCGGAACCATCAACGCTTCGCGACTGCAACCACGCGATGTGTTCGGACCCGCGTTGCGCAGCGATGCAGTTGCAGTCATCATCGGCCACAACCATCCGAGCGGCGATCCTGCACCAAGTCGCGCCGACCGTGTCGTCACTGCCGCGCTGCGCAACGCGGGAGCACTGCTTGGCGTTCCCGTGCTGGATCATCTGATCGTCGCGAAACGCGGCCACCACTCCTTTCGAGAAACAGAAGGATGGGACGAGGCCGCCTGAAGGCCCTCAGCCGAACGCGTTCTCGCCGGTGAGTTCCTTCCCGATGATGAGCGTGTGCACTTCCTCGGTGCCCTCATACGTGAGCACTGATTCGAGGTTGGCCATGTGCCGCGCGACCGGGTACTCGAGCGTGATGCCGTTTGCTCCGAGGATGGTCCGCGCACTCCGCGCGACGTCGAGCGCCGCACGTACATTCGCGCGCTTGGTCACTGACACCTGCACGGGATGCAACTGGCCCTCATCCTTGAGCGTGCCGAGGCGATGTGCAAGCAACCGGCCCTGCACGATCGACGTCGCCATGTTCGCGAGCTTCTGCTGCGTCAGCTGCATCGCGCCGATCGGCTTGCCGAATGCGTGACGGGTCTTGCTGTATTCGAGGGCTGACTCGAAGCACGCGCGCGCAGCACCCATCGCCCCCCAGCCGATGCCGAAGCGCGCCTCGTTCAGGCACGACAGCGGGCCGCGCATCCCGGAAACGCCCGGGAGCACCGCGCTGTCGGGCAGACGCACGTCCGAGAACGAGAGCTCCGACGTTACCGACGCGCGCAGTGACAGCTTGTTGTGCACGTCCGATGTCGTGAATCCGCGCATGCCTCGCTCGACGAGAAATCCTCGGATGCCGGAATCGGTGCGAGCCCATACAACGGCGATGTCGGCCATCGAGCCGTTGGTGATCCACATCTTGGTGCCGTTGAGAATCCAGTCACTCCCGTCGCGTCGCGCATTGGTGCGCATCGACGACGGGTCCGAGCCGGCGTCGGGCTCGGTGAGGCCGAAACAGCCGATCGCGCGCCCGGCCGCCATCTCCGGCAGCCAGCGGGACTTCTGCTCCTCGCTGCCGAATGCGGAGATGGGGAACATGGCGAGCGATCCCTGCACCGAGACGAACGAGCGCAGCCCGCTGTCTCCCGCTTCCAGCTCCTCGCTCGCGACGCCGTATGCCATGGCCGACGTGCCGGCACAGCCATATCCATGCAGGTGCATCCCGAGCAGTCCGAGCGACGCAACCTCGGGGATGAGCTCGCGCGGAAACGTGCCCGCTTCGAAGTGCTCGGGGATCACCGGCAGCGCCCGCTCGCGGACGAACGCACGGACGGTGTCGCGAATGAGGCGCTCGTCATCGCCGAGCAGATCGTCGACGGCGAAGAGATCCGACGGGACCAGCGCACGCGTCCTCGGGGCGCGCTCAGTGACGGCCATGCGCTCAGAGTACCCGGTTGGCTAGGCGGCGACTGGCATTCCGGCGTCGACGAGCTGGCGGCGAAGGACCTCGCCTGTCGTGAATCCGACGTTGATATCGGTCACCTGGCCCGCGGCGTCGAGCACGATGATCGTCGGCAGTGACATCACGCGATACCGGCGAGCCAGCTCGGGTTCGATTGCGATATCGATCTCGCGGATCTCGATGCGCGGATCAAGGGTCGGTGCGAGCGCGCGAAGCGCCGGCCGTTGCGCGGTGTGGCAGATGGTGCAGGCCTCGCCGGTGAAATACAGGATCGAGGGCGTCTCGCGGTGCGTCCCGGCGGGCTCGAGGACGGTGCCGACGAGCTCACGTTGAGCGCCTTTCTGGCTCCGGAGCAGCAGCGCCGCTCCGCCGATCACCGCGATGGCGATCAAAGGCGCGAGCAGGAGGATCATCGCGCGGGCTGGCGCGAGAGCGGCAACAGCCCGATGCGCACCAGCTGCGCGTACATGATGCAGCCGACGCAGATGTTGAACGCGAAGTTCAGGAACGCCAGCGCTGCGACGATCCACGCGAGCACCCAGGCGACGAGCAGGAGTCCCGTGATGACGAACACGCTTGCGGCAGCGAGGAACACGCCGCCGACCAGCTGGGCAAAGCGGTGGGGCGCAGGGTCCTCCTGGACGACCCGAGGCTTGACGATGCCGGCGGGCTTGAGCCAGCGCAGGTAGAGCAGGCGCGGGACGTTCAGCGAAGGCGACGCGACTGCGGCGAGCATCATCACGGCAAGCACGGGGAGCGCCCACGCGATCGGGTGGTATGCCAGGCCGACCACGTACCCGATGACGATGACCGTCATCAGGATCGCCTGATTCACTTTGAGGACGCTGCGGTCGAACGCCACGATTGCCATGGCCGAAATCATACCGCGCAGGTCAGGTATTCATGTGGCGGCCCTGCCCGAGGGCTGACGTGCCAGAGTCGGCGTCGTTCAGCCCAGGCTGCTGGAGGAGAGCGTGACGCCCGAAGGCTCGGTCCAACTCGACCTCGACGTTCGTGCCGGTGCGGACTACGAGGACGTCCGCGGCGAGGAGCGCCACCGGGTCGGCGAGTTGCAACGCGTGCGCCGTGTGCGTCTCGGCGAGACGGTCACCCTCGTCTTCGAGAACCGCGAGACGATCCGATCGACGCTCGAGGAGGCGTTGCGCACGGAGCGCATCGACGACCCGGAGCGGGTTGCCGCTGAGCGCGCCGCGTTCGATGCGGTGGTCCCCCCGCGTGGCGATCTCGCTGCGATGCTCTTTCTCGAAGTTGCCGATCCAGCCGATCTCGCAGCTGCCGCAGCCGCGATCGAGGGCATCGAGCACGCCGTCTTTCTCGAGGTGGCCGGCGCCCGTGTTCGCGGCGTGCCCGAAGCCGTCGCGCCGCCAGGCGAGAGCGCTCCGGCGCACTACTTGCGCATGTCCCTGGAGCCCGCGGTGCGCGCGGCGGTGCTCTCGGGAGCCGCAGTCGCGGTCGGGGCAGACCACCCCAATCTCACCGTGCTCGTCCAGCTCGACGAGGAGCAGCGCCAGGCGATCGCCGCCGATCTCTGACCGCCCGCGCGGCGGTCAGTGACGCGCGGACTGGCGCCCGGCCATGTCCCGATACGCCGTCCCGGTCAATGTGGCGCCCGAGCTGTGGCGAGCGACTTCCTCGTACACGGCAGCCGTCAGCGCGGCGGTCCGCTCCCACGTGTACCCCGATGCCCTGTCAACGCCTGCATGGCGCATCCGCGCGGCGCGGACGGGCTCGGTGAGCACGGATTCGATCGCCCCGGCCAGCGCGGATGGATCGCTCGGCGGCACGAGGAGTGCGACGTCCAGCGTCAGCTGAGGAAGGTTCCCGACCGCGCTGGCAACCAGCGGCGCCCCACAGGCCATGGCCTCCAGCGCGGTGAGGCCGAATCCCTCGTGGGTCGACGGCAGGGCCACGACGGCCGCCTGCCGGTACAGCGAGGCGAGGTCATGGTCCTCGACCGGCCCGCAGAGGACGAGCGGCACGTGTCGCCGCCACGCCTCCGCGGCGAGACGGTCGGCTTCGGGTCCGAGCGCGCCGGCCAGCGCGAGGGTCGGGCCACCCTCGTCACCACGACGTTCCATCGCCTCGAGCAGCGTGTCCAGGCCTTTGCGCGGATCGCGCGATCGCAGGCTCCCCACCCAGAGGACGAACGGCTCCTCGAGCCCGAGCGCCTCGGCGATGCGGGCATCGCGAAGCTTCGGTCGCGCCGAGAAGACCGGTGCGACGCCGTGGGCCACGACGTGCACACGAGCAGGGTCGAGGTCCAACGCCGCGATCGCCTCTTGCCGCGTCGTCTCGCTGACGGCGATGATCCCGGCGCACGCCCTGATCGCCGGCGCCAGCAGGGTTCCGTACAGGCGCCGCGCGGCGCCGGCAGGCCCTGGGGTGATGGGGGCGCGCCACATCTCGACGTCGTGCACCGTCACGACCTGGCGGCTCATCGGGAAGCCGAGCACCGGCTCGCCCCCGAGACCGTGGACCAGATGCGGATGGCGCGCCATGGCGTCCGAGAGCACGTGCGGCTGCGCGCGCAGGAATCGCGCCGGGCGAGCCTCGCTCCACGGCGATGATGCCGGCACCGACGGGATGATCTCGAGATCGGGGACGCCCTGAAGCGCCTCGATCAGCTGGCTGGCATAGCGGCCGATCCCGGCATCCCGCCGGCCGTCGCCAAGACAGCTCGCCTCGAGCAGGACGCGAAGTGGTCTCTGCATCGAGGCTTTGTAGCAGGCTCGGCGCTCGGTACCGCTGGCACAATGGAATTGATGCCGAACTCCCGTTCCCTCATGCCGTTCACCGCACTCGTCGGTCAGGAGGCGATGAAGACCGCGCTGGTCCTCAACGCCATCAATCCGGGGATCGGTGGCGTGCTCATCCGCGGGCAGCGCGGCACCGCCAAATCCACCGCGGTGCGAGCGCTGGCGCGGCTCCTCCCGGAGATCGACGTGATCGTCGGATGCCGCTTCCGGGACGACCCGGCGACGCCCGCGACGTGGTGCGAGGACTGCCGCGCGCGCTTCAGCGGCGGCCTGACTCCGGTCGTCGAGCGGCGAAGGATGCGGGTCGTGGAACTGCCCGTCAACGCTTCCGAGGATCGCGTCGTCGGCACCATCGATACCGAAGCCGCGATCAAGCTCGGCGAGCGGCGCTTCGAGCCGGGGCTCCTCGCCGACGCCAACCGCGGCATCCTCTACGTGGACGAGGTCAATCTGCTCGACGACCACATCGTCGACGTGCTCCTCGATGCCGCGGCGATGGGGTGGAACGTCGTCGAGCGCGAGGGCATCTCGTTCTCGCACCCGTCGCGATTCATCCTCGTCGGGACGATGAACCCGGAGGAGGGAGATCTCCGCCCGCAGCTCCTGGATCGCTTCGGGCTCTGCGTCGACATCACCGGTCTCCGTGACGTCGACGAACGGGTGCGCATCATGGAGCGCGACGCCCACCGGCACCTGGATGGCGCAGGCCTGCACCGCGAGTTTCTCGAGAGCGAGGACCACCTCAAGGAAGTCATCGAAGAGGCGAAACGCCTGCTCCCGAGCGTGGAGATCAGCCCGACGATCGGCTGGTTCATCGCGCTGGTCTGCATCGACGCCGGGCACCCTCGGCCATCGTGCCGACATCGTCGTGAGCAGCGCCGCACGCACGGTTCGCGCGTGGGACGAGGCGGAACGCCTGGTGCGCGCCCACGCGGCCGGCATGCCCGCCGACGCCGCGGATCGCCTCGTGGTCACGACGGCTGACGCCACGACTGCAGCCGAGCTCGCGCTCGCGCACCGCCGCCGCAGCCGCCAGGACGGGGTCGCGCAACCCGGCGGCACTGCAGCGGAGCGCGCCCGCGAGCGATTCGAGGAGATCGCCCAGGAGGCCGAGGCGGCCGTCGTGTCCGAGCAGACGGCCGAGTCCGGCGACCAGCCGCCCGACAACTCCGGCAGCGGCGAGGAGGGCGAGAGCCCGGGACAGGTGCAGGGAAGCGAGCAGGCCACGCAGGCGGTGACCCGGCGAAGCGCAGAGCAGCTCTTCGAAGGCGAGATCTTCCCGGTGCGCAAGATCGCGCTCCCTCGAGACCGCCGGAGCCGGTCCACCACCGGCAAGCGGAGCTCGTCCCAGAGCAGCGACAAGCGCGGTCGCTACGTCCGCGCCACCCAGACGGAGAAGACGACCGACATCGCCTTCGACGCCACCATGCGGGCGGCGGCGCCACATCAGGTACGCAGGCGGGCCGAGGAACCCGCGGGCCGGGTTGGGCCGGCACTCCATCTGGAGCGTCAGGACCTCCGCCAGAAAGTACGCCGCCGTCGCACTGGCACCCTGATCGTCTTCGTGGTGGACGCGAGCGCCTCGATGGACGCCGAACAGCGGATGCAGGCCACGAAGGGAGCTGTGCTGTCTCTGCTCCGAGACGCATATCTCCGTCGCGACAAGGTGGCGCTCGTGGTCTTCTCCGGCCGTGCGGCCCGCGTGATCCTCCAGCCCACATCATCCGTCGACCTCGCCGAGCAACGCCTCCAGCGCCTCACGGTCGGCGGAACGACGCCGCTCACGCACGGGCTCGTTGCCGGGCTCCGCATCGTCCGCACCGAGCGACTCCGCGACCCGACCGTGTATCCGCTCGTCGTGCTCATCAGCGACGGCCGCGGCAACATCTCGCTGTTCGGCGAGGAACCGCTCGTCGAGGCGCAGCGCGTCGCGGAGCAGTTGGGTGCCGACGGCGTGCACATGCTGGTCATCAACTCGGCGCGCGATCACACGACTCGCCCGATGCCCCGCGTGGGTAGTCACGGCAGGCCACCGCTCTTCGGTGGCTACGGATTCAACGCGTGCCGCGACCTCGCGGACCGCGCGGGTGGCGAATACCTGGGCCTGTACGACCTGTCGCAGGGAGCGATCCTCGAGGGCGTCGAGAAGACGCTTCGAGGTCGCATGACACAATGACCTTGATGCAAACAGGCAGAACCGTGTTCCCGTTCACCGCAATCGTGGGACAGGACCTCATGAAACAGGCCCTGATTCTCAACGCGATCAACCCCGCGATCGGCGGTGTGCTGATTCGCGGCGAGAAAGGCACCGCGAAGTCCACGGCGGTGCGCTCGCTGACGAAACTCCTTCCAGGACTTGACGTCGTCGCTGACTGCCGTTACGGATGCCCCCCCGATGACGCGGACCTGCAATGCACGGAGTGCACCGTGCGCGTGCAGGGCGGCGAAACGCTTCCGCGCGGCCGCCGCCGGATGCGCGTCGTCGAACTGCCCATCAATGCATCCGAGGACCGCGTTGTCGGCGCCATCGACATCGAGGCCGCAATCAAGCGCGGCGAGAAAGAGTTCGAGCCGGGTGTGCTCGCGGAAGCGAACCGCAACATCCTCTACGTCGACGAGGTGAATCTCCTCGACGACCACATCGTCGACGTTCTTCTCGACGCCGCGGCCATGGGCCAGAACACTGTCGAACGCGAAGGTGTGTCGGTGTCGCACCCGTCGCGCTTCATCCTCGTCGGCACGATGAACCCGGAAGAGGGTGAGCTGCGTCCGCAGCTGCTCGACCGTTTCGGCTTGTGTGTCGACGTCGAGGGCATTCGCGATGTGCGTCAGCGCGTCGAGATTGTCGAGCGACGCGAAGCGTTCGAGGAGGATCCGAGCGCATTCGCCGCGCGCTTCGAGCCCGCGGAACAGGCCGAGGCCGACCGCATCGCGCGAGCGATGTCAGTGCTGTCCGATGTTGTGGTGGACCGCAACATCCTGGTGGCGATTGCCGCACTGAGCATCGAGCTCGAGGTGGATGGCCATCGCGCCGACATCGTCACGCGCAAGGCCGCGCAAGCGCTCGCCGCGCACGAGGATCGAGCCGCTGTCGGCATCGATGACGTCGAACATGTCGCGCCGATGGTGCTGGCGCACAGGGTCAAGCCCGGGCTCTCAGGGAGCCGTCGCGGGCTGAACGACCTTGCGGAGATTCTGCGCACCGCGCATGACGGCAACGGCGCGTCGCAGGACTGAGGCATCCCCTCCGTGACGCATGCGTCTTGACCGGATCCGCAACTTCAGCATCATCGCGCACATCGATCACGGCAAGTCCACCCTTGCGGATCGGTTGCTCGAGGCGACCGGGACTGTGGCGCTGCGCGATATGCAGGACCAGGTGCTCGACCAGCTCGACCTCGAACGCGAACGCGGTATCACCATCAAGGCGCAGGCGGTTCGCCTCGCATACACGGCGTCCGACAAGATCACCTATGAGCTGAACCTCATCGACACGCCGGGGCATGTCGACTTCGCGTACGAGGTGTCACGATCGCTCGCGGCGTGCGAGGGTGCACTGCTTGTCGTTGACGCGACACAGGGTGTGGAGGCGCAAACGCTCGCCAACGTCTACCAGGCGATCGACAACCACCTCGAAGTGATCCCGGTGATCAACAAGATCGACCTCGCCAATGCGGATGCCGAGCTCGTCCGGCGCGAGATCGAGGAGGTGATCGGCATCCCCGCGGACGACGCGATCCTCACGAGCGCCCGTCAGGGGATCGGCATCGACCTCGTGCTCGAGGCGATCGTCAAGCGCGTGCCACCGCCAAAGGGTGACCGCGACGGATCCTTGCGGGCGCTCATCTTCGACGCGAAATACGACGCGTATCGCGGTGTCGTCGTGTACGTGCGGATCGTCGACGGGCGCATTGCAAGCGGCATGCGCATCCGGATGATGAACAACAAGAGCGAGTTCGTCGTCGACGAGGTCGGTGTCTTCGCGCCGGCGATGACTCCCGTCGACGAGCTGCTCTGCGGTGAAGTCGGCTATTTCATCGCGTCGATCAAGAACGTGCGCGACAGCAAGGTCGGCGACACGGTGACCGACGCGACGACACCCCACGACGCATCCGCTCCCCGGATATCGCGCGGTCACGCCGATGGTCTACGCGGGGATCTTCCCGGTCGACTCGGATGACGTGACCGACCTCAAGGAAGCGTTGCAGCGTCTCAACCTCAACGACGCGTCGCTCATCTTCGAACCGGAGTCGTCAGCGGCACTTGGCTTCGGGTTTCGCTGCGGCTTTCTCGGGTTGCTGCACATGGAGATCGTGCAGGAGCGCCTGGAGCGCGAGTTCGACCTCTCGCTGATCACCACGGCGCCGACCGTCGAGTACCGCGTGCGGCTGCGCAACGGCGAGGTGATCGCGATCGACAACCCGGAGATGCTCCCGGACGCGTCGAACATCGAGGCGATCGAGGAACCACGCACCAAGGCGACGATCATCGTGCCGAGCGCGTATGTCGGCGCGATCATGGAGCTCTGCCAGGAACGGCGTGGCGAGTTCCAGCACATGGACTACCAGCCCGGCGATCGTGTCGCGCTCACGTACGACCTGCCGCTCGGCGAGATCATCCACGACTTCTACGACCAGTTGAAGTCGCGCAGCCGCGGCTACGCGTCACTCGATTACGAGATCACCGGGTTCCGCGCGGAGAACCTCGTCAAGCTCGACATCCTGGTCGGTGGGCAGCGGGTCGACGCCCTCAGCATGATCGTCCACCGCGATCGGGCCAACGCGCACGGCCGGAAGCTCGCGGAGCGGCTCCGCAAGCTGATCCCCCGGCAGCTCTTCGAAGTGCCCATCCAGGCAGCGATCGGTGGCAAGATCGTCGCCCGTGAGACTGTTTCGGCCATGCGCAAGGACGTGCTTGCCAAGTGCTACGGCGGGGACATCACACGGAAGCGCAAGCTGCTTGAGAAGCAGCGCGAGGGCAAGCGCCGCATGAAAAGGGTGGGCAACGTGGAGATTCCCCAGGAGGCTTTCATGGCCGTGCTCAAGATGGATGAGCAGTAGGGTGGTCGTCTGATGCCACGCCCGAACCCGCCCCGCAAACGGCCGCGCCGGCGTCCCGACGCCGTCGAACGGGGCGCCCGCGCCGAGGTCACGCTCGCCAAGCAGGAAGCCCAGGTCAAGGAGAAGACCGGGTCCGCCGACGGCAAACGCCAGTCGAGCGCGAAAGCGCAACCAGCGGCCAAAGGCCGTCCGGTCGCCAAGGGCGCCGCCGGCGCGCGCGGCCGGCGCATCGACGAGCCGTACGTCCCCTGGGAGAAGCGGTCCTACGCTGTGCTCGTCGGCGTGCTCTTCATCGCCGAGCTGCTGATCGGCGGCGTCTACTACCTCACGATCTCCGGCAGCAAGCCGGCACCGCCACCCTTCGGCATCTTCCTGCTGGCGGTCAGCTACCAGCCACTCCTCCCCGTGGCTGCGGCGCTGCTCGCGGCACCGATCGCGAAGTTCATCACCAAGGAACCGCGCTCGCTCCGCTTCATGGAATCGATCATCGTCGGGATCGTCCAGTACTTCGTCTGGCTCTCGCTGTTCGTTGCGCTCACGTACGTCATCGGTGGCTTCAACTCCACCGCGTCGGTCGCGTCGAGCTCGGCCACGCCGGAGGCGATCGTCGGGCTGATCGTCATCGACATCCTCAGTTACGTCGCCGCGTTCTACGGCTATCCGCCGCTGTACAAGTTCATGCGCCGGCGCCCGCCGCCACGCACTGCGCAGCAACGCAAAACGAAGCCCGAGCCGGCGGCCACGCAACCGCAGAAATCGATCGTCGACAAGATGGACGAGGCATCGGCACGCAACTCGGGGGCGAAGGGCCAGGGGGCGTGAGCGTCGCGTTTGGCGATGTGCGCTCGCTGTACCTGCACATCCCGTTCTGCGAGCGGAAGTGCGAGTACTGCGATTTCACGAGCGTCGCCGGGGCCACGGGGTCCGAGCAGTACATGGAGGCGTTAGGCGCGGAGGTGCGCCGCCTCGGCGACCGCCTCGGCATGCTGACCCTCGACACCGTGTTCATCGGTGGGGGCACACCGTCGCTGGTGGATCCGGCGCTGCTCGCCGGCCTCGTGGCGACGGTGCAGTCCACGTTCACGGTCGCGTCCGACGCCGAGTTCACGATGGAAGCGAACCCGTCGAGCATCACCACCGAGCGAGCGCGCGTCTGGCTCGGCGCGGGCGTGAACCGCATCAGCATCGGCGTGCAGAGCCTCGAGGCCGATGCCCTGCACTTCCTCGGGCGTGTGCACGACGCGGATCGCGCCATCGCGGCCATCGCCGAGGTGCAGGAAGCCGGGTTTACGTCCATCAACTGCGACCTCATCTACGCGGTGCCGGGGCTCGGTGACGTGCGCTGGCGGCGAACGCTCGAGCGCGTGGCAGCCGCAGGCCCCACGCACATCTCCTGCTACGAGCTCACCGTCGAGCCAGGCACGCCGCTGCACACGCGCGTGCGCCGCGGACTGGTGACGCCCGTCGACGGTGCGCGCTCGATCCGGCAGCACCGCATCGCCGTGGAGTTGCTCGAAGCCGCCGGCTACGCACAATACGAGGTGAGCAACTTCGCGGTGCCCGGCGAGGAGTGCCGGCACAACCTCGTGTACTGGCACAACGGGTATTACGCGGCGGCCGGCGTCGGCGCTCACGGGAACCTGCCCGCGGCCGCCGCGGCCGCGATCGGGCTGGAGGTCGCCGACAGTGCCGTCTCCATCCGGCACTGGCACGGCCGGGGCATCGCCGCCTACGGCCGCGCGATCCGCGCTGGAGAATTCGCCGTGGTGGGCTCGGAGCCCGTCGGCCCGGAGATGCGCGAGCAGGAACGGGTCATGCTCGGGCTGCGCCTTCGTGAAGGGGTTCGTGTCGGCGCTTCCAGCCTGGACGAGGCGCGCTCGCTGGAGGGTCTCGGTCTCGTTGCCATCGATGGCGATCGCGTCCGCGCCACCGCCCGTGGTGAGGCGGTGCTCAACCAGGTGACGCTCCGTCTCGTGGGCGACCAGGCCGCTTAGCTGGTACTCTTAGCACTCAGCCCTGACGAGTGCTAACGCGCCGGCGCCCCGGCCGCGAACGCCTCGCCGCCTCCGGTCAGACGTGCAACACCCAGTCCCTCTCGATCAGCGCAAGCAACAGATCCTCAAGGCCGTCGTCGCGGACTACACGCGCACCGGCGTCCCTGTGGGATCGGCGTCGCTGGCTGTCCACCTCGCGACCTGGTCGTCGGCCACGATCCGCAATGAGCTTGCGACGCTGAGCGAGGTCGGGTACCTGATCCAGCCGCACACGTCCGCGGGCCGGGTACCGTCGGATCTCGGCTATCGGTACTACGTCGACTTCCTGATGGACGAAGAGGATGTTCCCGCCGCGGTCCGACGCCAGGTCGACCCCTTCTTCGCGGTGATGCCCACCGGCGTCGAGGACATCCTCGAGATCGCCGCGACGGCGCTGGCGCAAGCCGCCGATGCGGTGAGCCTCGTGACCGCCCCACGCGCGCTCGGCGTCCGGGTCAAGCACCTCGACCTGGTCAAGCTCAACGACACGCAGGCGTTGCTCGTGCTCGTGCTCGAGGGCAACCTGGTTCGCCAGCAGGCGCTCAACCTGACCGCTCCGACGGACCAGTCCGTGCTCAGCGCCATCGCCGCGGGGCTGAACGCAGTGGTGGTCGGACTCAACGCCGCCGGCATGTCGAGGCTTCCCGAGTTCGATCGGCGAGCACGCGGCGCTCGAGCACGATCTCCTCACCCAGATCATCGCGTTCATGACCGTCTGCGACGCGCAGCAGGACACGCTGATCCTCCATGACGGCGTGCGCAACCTCCTGCATCAGCCCGAGTTCGGCGATGTCGAGCTGCTCCAGCAGGTCATCGAGGTGGTGGAGGAGGAGCGCATGCTCGCCGCCCTCATCAGCGCCGCCGATCTCGACCACGGGATCCAGATCATGATCGGGCGTGAGAGCGGCATGGCCGAGCTCTCGCGATGCAGCCTGGTGCTCACCACGTACCGGGCCGGGGCCGAACGCCGCGGCACCATCGGTGTCCTCGGCTCGACCCGCATGGCGTATGCGCAGGTTGGTCCTCGGGTCCGATACGTCGCGCAGCGCGTCGGACGAGCCGTCGGGCGTGCTTTGAGCTGACCGTGGGCATAGTGAGCGCATGACGATCGACCCAGACGACCTCGCGGCCTTCCAGCCGGACGCGGATAGCGCGTCGGGAGCCGCCTCCACGGAGCCGGACGAGCGCGACGCGCGCTACCTCCGCCTTGCGGCGGATTTCGAGAACTTCAAGCGACGCAAGACGCAGGAGATCGCGGACGTGCGCCGGTACGAGAGCGAGGATGCAGCGCTTGCACTGCTCCCGGTGCTCGACAACCTGCGGCGTGCCGTCGAGCATGCGGGTGAGGCAGGCGCTGAGGAATTCTTCGTGAGCGGCCTGCAGCTGGTCGTGCGGGAGTTCGAGACCGCCCTCGAGCGCATCGGGGTCGTGCCGGTGCCCGCGGTGGGCGAGCGTTTCGACCCTGCGATGCACGACGCGATTGCCGCCGAGGAATCCGACGAAGTCACCGAGGACACGGTGATCGCCGAGCTCGTCCCCGGTTACCGGCTCCACGACCGCCTGCTCCGGCCGGCGATCGTCCGTGTCGTGCGACCGCGCAGCACACCCTCCGGTAACTGAGCGATGGCGACCGTCAAACGCGACTACTACGAGGTGCTCGGCGTCGCGCGCGACGCCACCCCGGAGCAGTTGAAGGCCGCGTATCGCAAGCTCGCGATGCAGTACCACCCGGACCGCAACAACGGCGACAAGGCGGCCGAGGAGAAGTTCAAAGAGGTCGGTGAGGCGTACTCCGTGCTGAGCGATCCGCAGAAGCGCCAGCGCTACGACGCGTACGGCCACGTTGCTGACGGCGCGCAACCGGACTTCGGCAATTTCTCGTTCGACTCCGCATTCGATCTGTTCGACATGTTCTTCGGCGGCAGCGGCCGGCGTCGGACGCATACGGGTCCGCAACGCGGCGACGACCTGCGCATGAACATCGAGATCACCTTCGAGGAGGCCGTCTTCGGCGCCAAGCGCACCGTCGAAGTGCCGCGCGCGACGCAGTGCACGGAGTGCAACGGGTCGGGAGCGAAGGCCGGAACCAGCGCGACCCAGTGCGCAACGTGCTCGGGCAGCGGCCAGGTGCGCAGGACGATGCAGTCGATCTTCGGTCAGGTTGCGAGCGTGACCCCGTGCCCCACGTGTCATGGCGAGGGATCCGTGATCGCGGATCCCTGTCCCATGTGCCGCGGGCAGGGCCGGGTCCAGGGACGCCATACCGTCGAGGTGACGATTCCCGCGGGCGTCGACGACGATGTCACCCTGCGTCTCACCGGCGAAGGTGAACCGGGACCGCGCGGCGGACCTTCCGGCGACCTGTACCTCGGCTTCCGGGTCAAGCCGCACCCCAACCTCGTGCGGCGTGGACAGGACCTTCTGTACGAACTCCCGATTTCGGTGACCCAGGCAGTGCTGGGCGACACCATCGCCATCAGCACCGTCGACGGCGAACATCCCGTGGAAGTGCCGCCTGGGACGCAACCGGGACGCCAGATAAAGATGCACGGACTCGGTGTGCCGCATGTGCGGACCGGACGGCGCGGCGACCTCATCTGCGTTGTGCGTGTCGTGGTGCCGAGCCACCTGTCGCATCAGGACAAAGCGCTGTACGAACAACTCGGCGGGCGCGAGGGCAAGCCGGCCGAGGTCAAGAAAGGCTTCTTCGACTCGCTGCGCGAGGCGTTTCGGGGCTGAGTCTTCGGGCATCCGTCCGCGACGTTTATCGCGTCGCCGGAGCGGGTACCAATTGGGTGTCGCGGAAGCCGCGATACCAGCAGAATCTCGTTACAGGAGAACGAAGCAATGGCTACTGTCCGTTGGAGTCCGTGGAGCGATCTGTTCGATCTGCACACGCAGTTGGATCACGCGTTTCAGTCCCCCGTCTCGACCTCGCGCAACGGTGTCGAGTACACGAGCCTTCCCGTTGACATCCAGCAGACGGAGGCGGCGTTCATCGTCGAAGCGTCCGTACCCGGTTTCAACCACGGCGACGTCGAAGTCACCTTCGAGGATGGCGTGTTGACCATCGTCGGCAAGCACACCGCGAGTGAGACGGCCAAGGACGCGACGTACCTGCGCCGCGAGCGCCGCACCACGTCGGTGTTCCGTCAGGTCGGCCTCCCCGCCGAAGTCCGCGCGGACGACATCACCGCGTCGTTCGAGAATGGCGTGTTGCGCATCACCGTCCCGCGCGCGCAGAAGGCGCAGCCCAAGCGGATCCCCGTGACCGTTTCCGGCGCCGAGACGACCGAGAAGGTCGTCGAGCACGCGCCGGTCGCGACCGCCTAGTCCAGCCCCCCTCTCAGGCCTGGTCGCCCTAACCGGGCGGCCAGGTCATCTGCCGTCCACCGAGCAGGTGGATGTGCAGATGGCCGACAGTCTGACCGCCCTGCTTCCCGGTGTTGACGACGAGCCGGAAGCCGGTTTCATCGATACCCTCGTCTTCGGCAATCGACTGGGCGACATGGAGCATGCGCCCCCACAGACCGTCCTGTGCCGGCGTGAGCTCGAGCACCGATTCGATGTGGTCGCGAGGCAACACGAGTATGTGAACCGGCGCCTGCGGGTTGACGTCGCGAATCGCCATCACCCGGTCGTCCTCGCGGACGAACGTGGCCGGGAGCTCGTGTGACGAGATGGCGCAGAAGATGCAATCGCTCATGAGCGCAGCAGGGTACCGCGCAGACGGTCGCCCAGGACGTCATCGGCACGAACGAGGTCGAGCCCGCCCTGACGGACACCGGCAGCATCGTCCACGATGATCTCGTGGTACCCGGCGGTCAGCCCGTGGGCAAAGTACTCCTCGACGGCATCCCACGCGACCTCGTGCACGCGCCCGCAGGCTGCGGCGAGCGAACGCGCACCGGAGCGTCGGGTCGCGCGCCGCACCTCGGCGCTGCGCCGCCGGGCGACCTGCTCGTCGACACGGGCATCGAGTGATGATGCCGGCGTTCCCGGACGTGGTGACCAGCGGAAGACGTGGCCCTGGAGGAAGCCCACCTCGTCGACGAGTGAGAGCGTCTCGCGATGGTCGTCCTCGGTCTCGCCGGGGAAGCCGACCATGATGTCAGTCGTGAATTCGGTTGCCGGATTCATGTCGCGCAACGCGTTGGCAACACGCAGGTACTGCGCTCTGCGATAGCCGCGATGCATCGCCCGGAGGATCCGGTCGCTGCCGCTCTGGAGCGGCATGTGCCAGTGCGAACAGAGTCGAGGGTGCGCGTTGAGCGCGATCATCCCGGCACTCACGTCGTTCGCGTTGATGCTGCTCAACCGGATGCGTGCGTTGTCGCCGCACGAGTTGAGGAGCGACGCGACAAGCGTTGGCAGGTCTGTGCCGATGTCGCGTCCGTACGAGCCGAGGTCGACGCCGCAGAGCACGATCTCGGCGTGGCCTGCGTCGATGGCAGCGCGGACTCGCTCGTGCACGGTCGCTGCGGAGATGCTCGATGACGCGCCTCGCGCCTGCCAGACGATGCAGTACGTGCAGCGATGGTCGCAGCCATCCTGCACCTTGACGAACGCTCGCGAGCGCAAAAATGGCGCGTCGTGAGCGATGGCGTCGGGGCGCGACATCGCGAGGATGTGCTCGGCGATGCTGTCCTTGTCGTTATTGGCGAAGACAGAGTCGACGGTCGTGTACGCACCGGGATTCGCGTCGACGCTGCAGCCAGTGAGCACGAGGTGTGCGCCGGGGTCGAGCCTGCGCAACCTCCGGATGCGCTGCCGTGTTGTCGCGTCTGCCTGCGCCGTGACGGTGCACGAGTTGAGCACTCGAACGTCAGCGGGCTCGTGTTCCGGAACCACATCGCATCCGCCCGCAGCCAGCCTGCCGGCCAGGTCTGCCATCTCTGCGAAGTTGACCTTGCAACCAAGCACTGTCAGCGCGACGCGCAGCGGGGCGGCGGACTGCACGCTCATGACGGTGGCGGCGCGGCCGCTGCATCGAGGTCACCTGCGGCGGCAAGCAGCAACGATGTTGCTATTGCGCCCGCAAGGCGGCTCGGGAGCGTCCGCGCACCGAGGTGGACGTGTGTGGCGCCGCACTCGTCGAGTGCGTCGAGGTCCGCGGCGTCGAGCCCGCCTTCTGGACCGATGACCAGTCCGACGTCGGCTGTCTGCTTCGGCACTGCGCTCGAGATCGGTGTGGCGTCCGTGCTGATGACGCACGCGAGAACCCGGGTATCGCGAGGCAGGGCCTGCAGTGCCTCGCGCAGCGGCAGCATTGCGTGCACCTCCGGCGGAGCAGCGCGCCCCGCGAGCTGTGCGGCCTCGCGTGCGATGGTCCGCCAGCGATCGAGCCGGTGGACGACGCGCGACGGGTCCGGCCGCGACACGGTCCGGTGCGTGAGGACCGGCCGGATCGACGCAGCACCGGCTTCCGTGAGCGCCTCGACGGTCGCGTCCATCGCCTGAGCGGGCACTGCCTGGAGCACGTGGACGGCGAGCCTGGACTCTCCGGTCGCCGGTCTGCTCCAGACGATCGCTCCGGAAACGCGCGACGGCGTCACCTCGTCGAGCCGGAGCCCGTGCTCCACGGTTCCTGCCTCGACGATGACGATGGTTTCGCCGGCTGCCGCGCGCAGCGCTCGCGAGAGGTGGTTCGCATCGTGTCCCAACAGCGTTGCGCGTCCGCTGTGCACCTGGTCGGGGTCGACGAAGAATCGAGGCACCGCAGCGTGCATGGTGCGGCACGCGTGTCCCGGTATGGTGGGCGTGTGGCCGAAGAGCGTCTCGCCGCGCTGACAGCCGACGGCACGAGCCTGTCCGTCGTCATCAACGGCTCTGGCGACCCGTTGCTGATGATCCCCGGCCTCGGAGCGGGGCGCTCGGCCTTCGATCACCTCGTGCCGGACCTGTCGGCGACGCATCGCGTGATCACCTTCGACCCCCGCGGCATCGGCGAGTTCGGAGGGCACTGGCAACACGACGTTGACCGCGATGGCGCTCGACGTTGTGGCGGTGCTCGATGCTGCCGGCGTCACCGCGGCCTCGGCGGTGTTCGGTGCATCGATGGGCGGACTTGTCGCACAGCACGTGGTGGTTGATCACCCGGATCGTGTGAGTGACCTCATCCTCGCCGCCACCGCGCCCGGCGGCAATGATGGGGTCGACGCCGCGCCTGCCGAACTCCGCGGCGCTCCTCGGCAAGGGCGCGAAAACGCCTGAGGAGGCATACAGAATCGCCTGCACGGTGCTGTATTCGCCGCAGTTTCAACGCACGCATCCTGACTTCATCGAGGCGCAGATTCGGGATCGAGGCCGTCATCCCGTGCGCCCGCGAGTCTTCTCAGCGCAGTACAGCGCGATGTGGCAACCGGATCACTCGTTCGATGCGCTTGTGCACGTGCGCGTGCCGGCGCTCGTCATGCACGGCACCGACGACGTGGTGATCCCTTTCGAGAATGCGCGAACTCCTCGCGAGGCAGATCCCCGGTGCGCGACTACGTCCGTTCGACGGCTGCGGGCATCTCTTCTTCCACGAGCGTCCGAGGAAACCGTGCGCGTGATCACCGAGCATCTCCGGCGCGCCGGATAGGTTCTGGTCAGCCCTCGTCGGAGGAGTGTCGTCGCCGTCGGGCACATCGTCGGCCGCCGGCTCGTGATGGCCGTTGCCATTGCCGTTGCCGTTCGTGTGCTCCGCGGCAGCCGCACGCACGGGCACCAGTTGCGCAGGGGCGGTTGCGGTGGCAGTGGTCTCGCGGATCACGGTCACCTTGATGACCCCGGGGTACTGCATCTCGGACTCGATCTCGCGAGCGATCTCGCTCGACAGCGGCGGCATCTCGCTGTCCTTCACCTGCGACGCCTTGACGAACACCCGCAGCTCGCGTCCGGCCTGCAGTGGAAAGGCGCGGTCCACGCCGCCATGCCGTGTGGCGATGGTCTGGAGCTGCTCGAGACGCAGCAGGTAGGTCGCCAGGGTGTCGCGGCGCGCCCCGGGCCGCGAGGCGGAGATGGCGTCCGCGCAGATCGTGAGCATGGCGAGGTCGGTGGACGGTTCCTCGTCGAAGTGATGCGCCTTGACCGCGTGGACGATGCCCGGGTCGACGCCGAGCACGCGGAGCAACTCGCCGCCGATGATCGCGTGCACGCCCTCGACGTCGTGGTCGACCGCCTTGCCGATGTCGTGGAGCATGCCCGCCTCGCGGGCGAGGCTCTGGGGCAGGCCGAGCTCGGCGGCCAGCACGCCGCAGAGGTGACCCGTCTCCTCGCAGTGGAGGAGCGCGTTCTGGCCGTATGAGAAGCGGTGGTGGAGCGTTCCCACCAGCTCCGCGAGCTCGGGGCGACCCTCGATCTGCATCATCCACAGCGCGCGCTCGCCGACATCCATGACCTTGCGTTGCGTGGTCCTCCGCGCCTTCTGAATCAGCGGGGGAACCTCGGTTGCCTGCATGCGGCGATCCACCACTTCGATGGCGGCCTGCCGCGCGATCTCGCGCCCGATCGGGTCCACTGTTCGGAGCGTCGCCTGGTGCTTCTCGGTGTCGACGCCGAGCTCCGCGCCGGTCTGTTCGGCGATGACCGCCAGTGCCGAGAGCAGACGCTCCTGCGCGTGATCGTCGAGACCCTCGAGCGAGATCGGCGACATCCTGCGGCGCGCTGTCCACGTTGGACGCGTCCTGGCGCTCCACCGCCTGCTAGGATCAGGTCGTTGGCGCTGGTCTCGACGCGGTCGCCGATGATGTCCGAGATCGTCGCCTCGACCAGTGCGGCGCGCTCGGCGACGAGCTCGGACTGGACCCGGTCCAGCACGAGCACGGCGGCGGCGTCGCGATCGAGGGCGGCCTTGGCACGGAGGGTCTCCTCGATCTGGGCACCCTGTTCGGTCACCTTGGTGCGGCGCTCCTCGATCTCGTCGCGGCGCTTGCGATATGCGAAGCGCCGGTCGTCGAAGATCTCGCGCCGCTCGCGCAGGTGCTTGTGGCGCTCGGCGATCACCGCCTCGCGGCCCTCCACCGCGGCGAGGCGCTCCTTGACCTCTTCCATCGCCGCCTCGTGCGAGTGGAGCGCGGCCGTGCGTGCCTCGGCGATCAGCGTCGCGGCGGACTGATTCGCGTCCGCGAGGCTCTGGCTGACGACCGGCGCCTGCGCGGTCTCGGGAGCCTGGCGCCGCGCGTTGACCAGGACGGCCACGCCGATGGCGGCCAGAATCACGGCGACGACGATCAGAACGGCTGCGATGATCATGGGTGGAGTGGTGTCAGAGGGGAGCGGTCAGGCACTGACCGCCAGGTCGAATGGGTCGCTTGCCTCGGCGATGAGCCGCTGGGCGAAGAGGTTGGCGGCGGGAGGCAGGGTGCGTCGCCGATCCCAGCAGAGGGCCATGGTACGCGCGATGGGCGGGTCGCGAAGCGGGATCACCGCGACCCGGGTGCTCGGTACCGGGAGCGGCATCGGCATGAGCGTGGTCCCGAGGCCGGCCTCGACCAGTCCCTGGACGATGGTGAAATCGTCTCCCTCGTAGGCGACGTGCGTCGTGAGCCCCTGGGCGGCAAAGGCCGCATCGATGACGCGCCGGAGCCCGCTTCGGGACCGCGGGAGGATCAGCGGCTCGCCGGCGACGTCCTCGAGGGTGCACGAACTACGGCCGACGAGGCGATGGTTGACCGGGACCACCACGGCGACGCGCTCGCGGAAGAGCGGGTGGATCTCGAGGTCCACCACGCCGGTGGGCGGGGGACCGAGGATGCCGAGGTCATAGTCGCCACCGAGGACGCCTGCCATCACCTCGGCCGTGGTGCCCTCCTCGAGCGTGAACCGGACCGCGGGATAGCTCTCGAGGAACCTGGCGAGGCGCTCGGGGAGCCATCTCGCGCCGACCGTGTGGAGGAAGGCCACGCAGACCCTGCCGCTCTCAGCGGCGACCGCACCTTCGGCCTCTGCGATGGCGTCTCGGAGGTCGTCGAGGATCCGTTCCGCCCGTCCAACGAGGCGCCGGCCGGCCTGGGTGAGACGGATGTTCCGGCCGATCCGCTCGAAGAGCAGCACCCCGACCTCCTGCTCCAGGCGGGCGATCTTTCGCGATACGGTTGATTGATCAGCTTGCAGCGCTTCGGCGGCTCGGCTGAGGTGTTCGACTTTGGCGACTTCGACAAAAGTGCGGAGAAGGTCGGCATTGATGCGGTCCATGCATCAATCTCACCCTAAATGTGCTGTTGATGTCAATGACCGCCTCCGGTAGGCTTAGGGACGTGATTAGAGAACCCGAGGTACTGGAGCGTAGTCAGGTAGTCGACCCGGGGCTTCTCATCGAGAGCGCCACTGAAGAAGTGCACGCCGCCCGTCGCAGGCACCGCCGCGAGGTTGTCGAGCGGACCCGTCTGCGCCGGCTTGTCGAGCGGGTCGACAGCGCAATCGAGCTCTGCGAGGAAACGCACCTCCAGGGCATCAAAGAGGTGCCACCGGATGTCGCCGAGCGGGCGCAGAAGGTGTTCATCTTTGCTCGCGGCGCCGTCCGCAAGACTGGCGACGTCGATGCTTTGGCAACTGTGGAGACGGCCCTTGCGCGCCGCCAGGTCAAGATCACCGAGGTCATGGACATCCTCTGGACGATCCAGGAGGTCGTGTTCGACCTGATGCTCCCGTGGCGGACGCAGCTCCCCGAGGATGTCGAGCCCGAAGGCGACGAAGCCTCCTTGGTAGGTTTCTGGCGGGAGTTCCGGCTGCATCCGTAGGCGACGGCGGCGCTGGGCCGGCCTGATACTGCGTCAGCTTCCGGTCCTCATTCGGTCACGCACTTAAGTGCGCTCCCTCTCTCCGGTCCTCGCTTCCTTGTCTCAGACTCGCCCCAACGCCGCCTCGCTCTGTAACTCGAAACCTAAGCACATCGGGTAACTGCACAATCTCCGCCAATGTCTTCGCGGGTTGCGGTTGATCGGATGGTGGTCACCGGGCATCGGATCCAGGTTCCGTTGGACTGGAACGATCCGGGTGGGCCGACGATCAGCGTTCACGCTCGTGAAGTCGTCGCGGCGGAGCACGCGGATGATGCGAAGCGTCCTGCCGTTGTCTGGTTCCAGGGCGGTCCGGGGTTCGAGATCGCGTATCCCGAACATCGCGGGAGCTGGCTCGAGCAACTGCTGACCCGATATCGCGTGGTGCTCCTTGATCAACGCGGCACGGGGCTGAGCACGCCGCTTGAAGCACGCGCGTTGCCGATGTCGGATCCGGTTGCGCTCGGTGCGTACCTGCGCAACTTCCGCCAGGACTCGATCGTCCGCGACGCGGATCGTTTGCGCGCGACGCTGTACGGCGAGGACGCCGATTGGTATGTCTTCGGTCAGAGCTTTGGCGGCTTCTGCGCACTGACATATCTGTCCGTGCTGCCCGAGCACATCCGCGGCGTGATCATGACGGGTGGATTCGCGCCGGTGCTGCATGAGACGGAGGAGGTGTGCACGCGGCTGTTCAACCATGTCGCGACGCGCAACGCGGAGTTTTATGCGCGGTTTCCCGGTGACGCCGCGCGTGTGCGCCGCATCGTCGATCACCTCGGAACAGGTACCGAGCTCGATGGGCGCGGACAGGGTCTGAGCGCGCGGCGCTTTCTCATGCTGGGCGCCAAGCTCGGCACGCAGCACGGCTACGCCGACTTGCACGGCGTCATCGAGCGCGCCGACAACGATCTCGATCAGTTGCACGTGCTCAGCGGGGCCGTGCACGCGGAGGTCGCCGCGATGATGTCGCCCGCGACCAATCCGATCTATACGGTGCTGCACGAGGCGTGCTACGCGAGTGGCCCGGCGACGCGGTGGGCTGCGGAGCGCGCGCGGCTCGCGGATCCGCGTTATGCGGTGGATGCGCAGCCGGCGCCGTACTTCACGGGCGAAGCGGTGTTTCCGTGGATGCTCGAGGAGCTACGCGAGCTGCAACCGTTGCGTGATGTGGCCAACGTGCTCGCGGAATTCGACGGCTGGCCGCCGCTGTATGACGTCGCGAAGCTTGCGCGCGAACACGGTGCCGGTGGTGGGCACCGTGTACTGGGACGATGAATATGTCGAGCGCACCATGGCGCTGGAGACTGTGTCGTTGCTCGGCAACTGCCGGCCGTGGATCACCAACGAGTACGAGCACGGTGCGTATCGAGTGGACCCGAAGCGAGTCGGTGACCGGCTGTTCTCGATGCTGGATGACCTGACGGCGCGATCGACACCCTAGGCGCCGAGACGGCGTCCATCATTGCAGCGGGCAGCTGAATGTGGCCGACACGTTCACGGGGGCGACCGTGCCGTTCACGCCGCTGCCTGTCTGGCCCCCCATTACTCCTGTCACCATGCCTGACGCGGCGTTGGTCGTCATCGTGATGGTGACCTTGACGTTGGTGTCGGTGTGCCAGAAATCGTTGTTGGTGTTGATCGACACGGCGTCGCCGGAAACGAGCGTGGTTGTCCCCGCAGGGGCGAGGATGGTGAAGCCCGCCTCCGTTCCGGGCAGAACGCCATCGAAGGTCGCTGACAAATCGCCGGACGGGAGACGCTGGCAGTTCAACTCAGCCACGTTGAGGGCCAATGTCCCATTGAGTCCCCCGGTAATCGTGACCTGAGCGGTCAGAGGGACTGGCGTTTGCGACGGTGCCTGGGTCGCGCCGCCGGACGACTGCGAGACCGCGGTTGACGCGCTGCCGCATCCGATCACCATTGTTGACAACGCCGCTCCCGCGAGCCAGGCAAGCCGGGATCCTGTCATAGCGCTTCCTCCTCAGTTCCCGCACATTTCGGCATGTGCTGCGCCGTAGGTTATCGCGCGACTGGCGGAGATCGAAGTCAGGTGTCCGACAGGCGTCGGGTTGCCTCGATGCCGCCCATCTGCGGCGTTGAGTAGCCGAGCAGCACCACATCTGGACGCAACTCCGCAGCAGTGACCAGCGCGTCTTCGCAGTTGGACGCAACTCCGACCAACTCCACGTACGGCTCGTGGCGCATCCATGCTGCCAGCCCCTTGAGCACGACCGGATGCCAATGAACAACCAATAGCCGCCCAGTTGCGTCGGCTGTGCCCTTGATCACGACACCCCTTCGTACGTAGCCAAGGGTTCAGAGTGGCTGTCGCCCGTGCTCGACTCAAACGCCCGGGCTCCTGGATCAGCGTCAGGTGCCGCCAAATCTCGTACCGACCGAACCGCCATCCAGTGAGGTTGGTCCCCGCGGACTACTCGACAGTGGAACCGAAGGATCAGTCGGGAAGGAGCGGACCGCACCGCACTGGTGCGGTCCGTCCCCCGTGATGAGGCGTCGCTGGGCAGGCCTTACGCGCGGCCCTTGAAGATCGACACGGACGCGGACACCAGGAACGTCATGACGTACACGCTGTTGGTGTCCTGGTTCAGCGCGAGTGCGCTCGGTTGCGCCGCGACGGCCTGATCGGTCGTCGCTGCGGCGCAGCCCGACGTGATGCCGGCATTGCAATTGACGCCGTTGAGCACCGAGACCTCCAGGCCTCCGTTGTCGACAATGTAGATGGTGTCGGTGCTCGTGTCGGCCACGGCCTCCCGTGGAGCTCGGCCCACGGCGACTGAGGGGAAGGTCTCGGAACAGCCCGCCGTGGCATGGCCGTTGCACGTCGCACCGTTGATGATGGACACCGTTCCGGGAGCGGAACCTCCTTGATTCTCCGTCACGTAGACGGTGTTGGTCGCGTCATCCACAGCCACTCCGGTGGGTCCACCGCCGAGGTTGACGGTCGCGGCGACCTGGGCGCATCCGGATTGATTCGTGCCGTTGCAGGTCGCCCCGTTGATCACGGACATCGTCGTGCCAGTCGCAAAGGGGACGCCTGCACTCGGGGCGTAGATCGTGTCCGTCTTCACGCTCACTCCGAGAGAGTCCGTACCCAGACCGACATCGACGATGCCGGGTCTCTGATCGCAGCCTGATGTGACCTCCGCGTTGCACGTCGCGGCGTTGAGGGCGGCGACCTCGTTTGCCTCGGTACCGAAGGGCACGTAGAGCGTTCGCGTGGCGGTGTTGAGCACCGGTGGGCCGGGCGACGTGCCGACCTTGATCGTCGACCCCGGCCCCCCGCAACCGGCGGTATCGGTGGCCGTGCACGTCGCGATGTTGATCACGGCAACCTGCGTGCGGAACGACTCGCCGACGTACAGGGTGTGGGTTGCATCATCGATCGCTCCCATGTCAGACATGGGATCGGGCATGGGGATCTCTGCCACCGGAGCGCATCCCGAAAGATCGGCCACGCGACACGTGGCGCCGTTGAGCACGTCGATCTCGGGGAGATCGTAGTTGCTTGCGTAGATGGTGTCGGTTGCCGCGTCGATGGTCGCTTCGAATTCGTGTTCGGGTACCGATGGCGCGGTGGCGCGACACGCTGACGTGTTGGTCGCGTTGCAGCCGCTGACACTGACCACCGCGAGGACGTTCGTCCCGCCGACGCTCACGAGATATGCGGTGTCTGTCTGCGGAACGAGCGTGATGGAGTTGGGGTACGCGTTGAATGCACTGCCCTCGTCCGAACCGGCGCGCTCGCTCGGAGGCCTCTGTGCGCAGGCGGACGTCGCAACGCCGTTGCACGTTTCAGTGTTGATTTCGGACAGCGCGTCGTCGTTCTGACTGACGACGAAGGCGGTGTGGAGCTGATCGTCCACTGCAATCACGGTGGGGCCGGCGCCGGTTGGGATGACGCGGGGCTGGGTACCGCACCCCGAGGTGTTGGTGGCGTTGCAGCGCGCGCCGTCGATGACCGAGACCGTCCCGTCGTCGTAGCTCGAGACGTAGACGGTGCCGGTGGCCTGATCGACGCTGGCCCACCACGAGTTGTTGCCCACCTTCACGGTGGGCGCTGCCGCGTTGCAGCCACTGCTGTCGGTCCCGTTGCACGTTGCTCCGTCGAGTACCGACACGGTGTTTCCGTCGCCCGACACCTCGTTGACTGCGTAGATGGTGTCGGACGCGAGGTCGATATCGAGCGCGTTGGGACCGTAGTTGTCCGTCAGAATCGGGTGGGTCCCGCCGCACCCGGTTGTGATGACGGCATTGCAGGTCGCGCCGTTGATCACGTAGATGCCACCGCCAGGTTCAGCAACGTACAGCGTTCTCGTCCGGGGGTTGAACGCGGCGGCAACGCCGCCGACAGCGACCTGCGCGACCGCGGCACAGCCCCTGGTGTCCGTCGCGTTGCAGCGAGCTCCAGCCAGCACCGCAACGCTCGCAGAGGTGGAGCTCCAGCTCGCGACATAGATCGTGTCCGTCGCCTCATCGATCGCGACCGCCTGCGGACTGGCGTCAACCCTGGCCTGAGTCACCACCTGACAGCCGGACCCGACCTCGGCGTTGCACGTGGCCGTGTTGACCAGGTCAACGACGTCAGCGGACGAGTTGCATGCCGAGGTCGGGCACTGGATCGGCACGTAGAGGGTGTGTGTGGCTGGATTGACGGCCGGAGAGCCCGGACTCCCGCTGAGTTGCACGGACTGTTCAGCCGTCGGGCTCGGGTGCGGCTCGATCACGGGTGCCGGCGTCGAGTGAGTCGTCCGGTTGAGCAGGAACACGGTGATCGGTGTGGCGACCACCAGCGCAGCGATTGCCGCGATCGCGACCGCGACGAAGAGGCGGCGTGTTCGAACCGGGACGGAGCGCCTTCCGCGGTCGAAGACGGTCGCAACCGTCCGCTCGACCGAGGCAGGGCTGCCGGCATGCATCGACCGCTCGTCCAGGTATGCGTGGAGCCGCTGCTCAAATCCTTTAGGTGGCATCGTTCAGGCTCTCCCGGAGGCGACTGAGGGCTCGGGCGAGATGCTGACGCGCCGAGCCGGGACGGCAGCCCATGTACTCGCTGCATTCGTCGAGGGTGTAGCCGTATTGGTAGTGCAGGACCACAACGGCTCGCTGCTGCCGGCTCAACTCAGCAAACGCTCCGTCCAGTAGGGGATCCGACCGCGGCTGAGCCGGATCCGCGATGCGATCGTCGATGACTCGCTCCGTCATCCAGCGGGCGCGAAGCGTCTTGCCGAAGTTGACGCTTTCGCGCACGCAGATTCGGGTCAGCCAGGGCTCGCGGCGGGCCGGATCTCGGAGGCGATCCCACGCCCGCCACGCCGCGACCATCGCGTTCTGCACAACATCTTCGGCATCGGCTGAGTTCCCAACAATGATGGCCGCGATGGCGAGTAGTCGCGGAGCCGCAAGGCGGAAGGTGAGTTCGGCCTCTGCGCGGCGAGACCCTTCCTCAGCGATTGCCATCGAAGCCATCAGCTATAAGAGGGGTTTTATGGCAGTTTGGTTGACAGAGGCAATCTGCGGCTAATCAGCGAGAGCGGCGGCGCGTCCTTCGTCGCACACGGTTCGGAAGTCGCAGCGCTGGCACTGCCAGCGCGAGGGCTTGGGAGGAAACGACCCAGTGCTCGAAGCCACAGCCAATTCGCGCGCCGTGGCGGACAGATGGCCGTGTGCCTTGCGCAGGAAAGTCTTGTCGGCGATCACCCGCGTCACGGCGCCCTGCAGGTAGTGAAATTCGATGGCGACTTCCTGGGCCTGTTCGCGCTGCGCGAGCCCCACCGCGTACGCACGCAGCTGCAGGTCGGCGCGCAAGGCGCCTTCATCCTTCGGCCGGCCGGTCTTGTAGTCGATCACCGTCGGAAGGCCGTCGAAACGCGTGTCCACGCGGTCGAAGCGGCCGGCGACGTCGGCATGATCGAGGCTGATCGTGATGGGCTCCTCGACGCTCTTGATCACCGTGTCGGTCCAGCCGGGCGACTCCACGTAGCGCCGGAGTTGTTCGTCGCCGTGCGCGCGCAGGTCCGCGTGGCGTCCCTTGGGGCCGTGTGACTGCTCCCACGCCGCGTGCCACATCGCAGCGACGCTGTCGGGGGTGACCACTTCCCCGGCCATCCGCTGCGTGGCGGCGGAGCGCAGGACCTCGTGGATCATCGTTCCGTACCAGCTGCGCGCGTCGGTACGCACGGGAAGGTGCCATCGCCGTTGATAGTTGTAGCGGCGCGGACAGCTCCGGAAGACGCCAAGGTCCGAAACGGCGATCGCGAGCCGCTCGAGCACCGGCGTTCCTGTTGCTCGAGGGGCGCGCACGGCGATCGTGCCGTCGACGGGAACCTCTTTCGCGAGGATCTCGCCGCGAAACGACATGGCCTGCGTGAGGAACGAGGTGCAGGCCTCGTCGCCGAATGGCTGGGCGTACGATCGCGACCACGTGTAGATGAGCCGGTCGCGTGCACGCGTTGACGCGACATAGAAGAGGCGGCGTTCCTCGTCAACCGCATGATCGCCGGGTGGCGGCGGCTCCGGCACCAGGTCATCGGGCAGTTGCAGGTCGAAGGATGACGCTGAGCGGCCCTGCCAGCGGCGCTCGGTGCACCGTGAGAGCACGACGACCGGCCACTCGAGTCCCTTCGAACCGTGTGCGGTCAGGAGGACCACACCGTCCTCGATGGGCTCGATGCTCGCGAGCTCGCCGGCTTCGCGACTGTCGCGCAGGACGCTGAGATAACGGAGCGTCGTGCTGACGCGCCTGTCGTCGCTCCAGTCGGCGAATGCCTCGAGCAGTTCGCCGAGTTTGTTGAGGTTCGCGCCCATCTGCAGGCGGGCGACACCCGACTCCTCGTCGATGATGCCGAGGAAGCCGCTCATCTCCAGTGCGGTCTGGAAGAGGTCGCGCACATCCTCGCGCTGCGTCTCGGCGTGCATGTTCATGATGTCCTCGACGCAGCGCTGCGCTGCAGCGACGTCCGCTTCTTCGAGTCCTTCGACGGCAGCTTCGGCGATCAGTTGCACGAGCGGGAGGTCGTGTTCGTGGGCGGCGCGCACGAGTGCGACGCGGCCTGCGGTGGTGACACCCCACGCCGGCAGCGTCAGACAGCGGAGCACGGCTTGGCCGTCCTCGGGATCGTCGATTGCGGCAAGGAGCGCCAGCGCGTCCTTGATCTCTCGTTCCTGGAAGAATCCGCGGCCCCCGGCCACCTGGTACGGCACACCGCACTGGCGCAGCGCCCGCATCGCCGGCTGCATGTCGATGTGCTGGCGGAACAGCCACGCGATGTCCGCGGGGCGCGTGCCTGCTCGCAATGAGCCGCGCGCACTCGCGCGCAACCGCCATCGCCTCGCTGCGTTCATCGGGGGCCTGCCACACCTCGACGGCAGCACCGGGCCCGCGATCGGCGACGAGGTGCTTCTCGATGCGCGTGGCCGGGCTCGCGACGGAGATGACGGCGCGCGACGCCGTGACGATCTGGTCGGTGCTCCGATAGTTGTGCGTGAGCACGAGCTGGCGGTGCTCCGGGTACTCGCGCGAGAAGCGGTCGAGGTTGGCGCGACTCGCTCCGCGGAACTTGTAGATCGACTGGTCGTCGTCAGCGACCACGAACAGGTTGCGATGGCCCGACACGAGCGTCTCTACGAGCTTGGCCTGCGCGTAATTGGTGTCCTGGTACTCGTCCACCATCACGTGCGTGATGCGATCCGCGATGGCACTTCGCGCCGCGGGCTGTTCGCGGATCAGGCGCTCGGCGTAGAGGATGCAGTCGTCGAAATCGAACACGCCGGCGCGCCGGTAGCGCTCGTCGAGGCGGGCGTAGACACGGGCGACATCGGCGTGGCGTTCGAGGACGATGCGCTCCGCCGGATCCTCGGACGTTTCGAGTCGTGCGGCCGCCCACGCCGCGTACGCGTCGGGTGTCACCAGTTCCTGCTTGGCGGTTCCGATGATGTCGAGCAGCGGATCCATGAGGTCGTGCGGGCGCAGCGGGTTCCAGAGCAACGCGGGGCGCAACTCGTCGAGCACGGCTTCGACGTGCAGCCACCGTTCGGCGGCATCCGCGATGCGGAGCACCGGCGAGATGCCGAGCAACCATCCCCATTCACGGACGACCCGAAGCGCGAACGAGTGGTAGTTGGTGAGCGGCGCGTCGTCGGCGAAGCCACCGTGCGCGCGCTCGACGCGCACGCGCATCTCGTCCGCGGCCTTGCGCGTGTATGTCAGGACGAGCTGGCGCTGGGCACCGACGCCGAGCGCCGAGAGGCGATGAAATCGCTCGACGATGATCCGTGTCTTGCCGCTGCCGGGACCCGCCAGCACGAGGCACGGGCCGTCGCCATGCTCGACTGCGACCCGCTGCTCGTCGTCGAGCGCGGCGGCTGGGCCGGCACCGGGGGCGAAAGTGAGGGTCATCGCCGTCGATTCTGGGCCGAGGTGGCGACAGAAGGCTGTCGCGGTGGGCGGACAATCCGCGCATGGACTCGCAGCAAACCCCGGTCGAGACGACGGACCCCGTTCTCGCGGCAGCGCTGCCGTGGCTGCGGCACGCTCGCCGGATCCTCGTCTTCACCGGTGCGGGCATCTCGACCGAGTCCGGGATCCCCGACTTCCGGGGGCCGAACGGCGTGTGGAAGACCACCGACCCGCAGCGCTACACGATCGAGAGCTACGTCAGCGACCGCGAGGTACGCGTCGAGCGCTGGCAGGCGCGCCTGGAGGGACGGTTCTCGCACGCGGAGCCGAACCGGGCGCACCTGGCGGTCACGCGTCTCCAGCGGGCCGGGCTGGCACCGGTGGTGGTCACCCAGAACATCGACGGGCTCCACCAGAAGGCGGGCACGGTGAACGTCATCGAGTTGCACGGCACGTCCTCGGAAGCGATGTGTCTCGGCTGCGACCGGCGCATGCCCATTGAGGTGGTGCTGGATCGGGTCCGCGAAGGCGACGACGATCCGCACTGCGAGGTCTGTGGCGGGCTGCTCAAGACGGCCACGATCAGCTTCGGCCAGCCGATGGTCGCTGCCGACATGGCCCGCGCAGTCGAGGAAGCGCGGATGTGCGACGTCTGCCTCGCGGTGGGGTCGACGCTCTCCGTCTGGCCCGCTGCCGGCGTGCCGGTGGAGGCGGTCCGGAGCGGCGCGCAGGCTCGTGATCGTCAACGAAGGAGAGACCGATCTCGATGGGATGGCCACCCTGATTCTCTCGGGCCGGGCCGGCGACGTCCTGTCCCAACTCGCCTCAGCGCGTCATTGGCGACGGGGACTCAAGGTAGAATTCAAGGTCCGCGCCGATGATGCGCGGGTCCAGCCGAAAGGAGGTGATTCCGACCGTGTCGGAAGTGAAGGTCCGCGAAGGCGAGACCTTTGAGAGCGCGCTACGACGGTTCAACAAGAAGATCAAGCAGAACGGCATCCTCTCCGAGGTTCGCAGACGCGAGCACTACGAGAAGCCGTCCGTGCGCCGCAAGCGCAAGCTGCTTGCAGCGCGAAAGCGTCGCGTCAAGAGCACCTGACGCATCTGCGCCCATGCGGGTGAGCGTCATCCGCGATCCGTGCCTCAGCCCGCGGCAACGACGTGTTGTCGCGGAGGCACGCCTCGGTACATTGCTCCGCGGCTGCGGTGACCAACTGGATGTTCCAGCTCGTGCATCGCTGTGCCTGCGCCTGACCGGCGATTCGGAGCTGCGGGATCTCAATGCGCGATTCCTCGGCCTCGACGCGCCGACCGACGTGCTCGCGTTTCCGAGCGACGAGCGCGCGCGTGTCGGCGACGTCGCGATATCGGTGGAGCGCGCGATCGGCCAGGCCCCCGACGGCGTTGCCGAGCTCCGGCTCCTGGCCGTGCACGGATTGCTCCACTGCCTCGGCCACGATCACGCGCTCCCGCAGCCTGCAGCCGCGATGACCGCCGCTACGCGGATGCTGCTGCCCGGTGCCGATATCCCGGATCTTCTGACCGTCGAACTTGTCGGGCGTGCGTGACCCAGCTGATCATCGGCCTCGGTAACCCAGGGGGCGAATACGCGCGGACCCGGCACAATGTCGGCTGGATGTGCCTTGACGAGCTCGAGCGGCGCGGGAAGTTCGGCCGCGAGCGGCGCGAGGGCGCGGCCCGCGTTCGCGAAGGCACCATCGACGGCTATGACGTTCTCACCGCGCGCCCGCAGACCTTCATGAATCTGAGCGGCAAGGCGGCCGTGCAACTCACGAGCAAGCACGGGACCGCGCCTGGCGACGTCATCGTCATCCACGACGAGGCGGACTTCCCGCTCGGACGCGTGAAGATCAAGTTGGGCGGGAGCGCTGCGGGGCACCGCGGCGTGCAGTCGCTCATCGACTCGTGGCGGACCGATGCATTTCCGCGGATCCGGGTCGGCGTCGGCAGAGACGGTGACAGCAACGACCTCATCGAGCACGTGCTCGACCCGTTCCTTCCCGAAGAGCGTCCAGCGGCCGACGCGGCGATCGCTCGCGCAGCGGTCATGGCCATCGCGATCATGCGCGACGGCATCAGCGCGGCAATGAACGTCTGGAACCGTGCCGGCGCGGACTGATTCCGGCGGCACCTCGACCGCGGTAGCGTCGGCGACGCTCCGGGAGCGCCTCGACGCGCTGCCCGAGCTTGCCGCGCTCGCGAGCGGTCGCACGGGCGTGGTGGCCGGGGTCCCCTCGGGATCGATCGGCCTGATTGCGTGGTGGCTGCGCGAGACCACGAACCGCACGATCCTCGTGGTCTCCTCGGAGTTCGGAGCGGGTCTATGCGGATTCGCTTGTCTGGTCCGGCGGCACCGGTTCCGCGATCTTTCCCGCGGGCGACACGCCTCCCTTCGACCGAGTGCCGCCGTCCGAAGAGGTGACTCGCGCGCGGCTCGCGACGCTCATGCGATTGCACTCGCGATCCGAGCCGCTGCTGGTGGTCGCTTCACCACGCGGACTGCTCCGCCCGACACTTTCGCGTGCAGTCGTCGAGGCCGGGATTGACCGAGGTGAAGCGAGGCGCGCGCCTGCCGCGCGACCAGCTTGTCGGCCGTCTCGTGGAGCTCGGGTACCGGCGCGAGAGCGCGGTCTCGGTCCCGGGAGACTTCGCCGTTCGCGGTGGCATCGTCGACGTGTTCGGCGTCGATCGCGCGCGACCCTGGCGTGCCGAGTGGTTCGGCGACGACGTCGAGGATCTGCGCGTCTTCGACCCGGCGACGCAGGAGTCGATCTCGAAGCTCGAGGCCGCGCAGGTCTGGCCGGCGCGCGAGCTCGACCTCACGAGCGAGTCGGTGGCCCGCGCGCTGGCATCGGTGGCGAAGCTCGACGACGCCGCCCTGCGTGACGACGTCCGCGAACAGTGGGAGAGCGATTGCGACCTGCTCCAGGCCGGCGTGTACGAGGAAGGCCTCGACCTGTTCTTCCCGTATCTCGGTGGCGATCCGCCGAGCACGCTGCTCGACCATCTCGACGATCCGATCGTCCTCCTCGACGGCGGCCGCGAACGCTTGATGGCCGCTGCCGAGCGTCATGCGGAAGAGATCGAGAATCTCCGTGTCCAGGAGGAGGAGCGCGGCGAGCTGCCCCACGGCGCGGCAACGGGGCTCATCGACATCGACGTCCTGATGCAGTCACTCGACGCCTTCCCGGGATTCGAACTGGTGCGCGAGGCGCCGCTGGGCGCGAAGCCCGTGGCGGATCTGGGCTGGCGCGGCGTCGACAGTTACGTCGGCCGGTTCGACGCCTTCGTGCGCGAGGCGATCCACGAGCGCGAGGGACGAGGCTGCGTGCTCGTCGTGTCGCGGCAGCGCCATCGCGTCGAGGAACTCGCCGCCGAGCACGGCGCCGACACCGTGGACGCGAGCGATTTCGCCGCGGCGTCGACACCGTTGCCCGGCGGCGCGATTGTCGTCGCGTCGGCCGACCTGACGCAGGGATTTGCCGTCGCCGACGGATCGGTGCACGTGTACACGGACGGCGAGCTGTTCGGCGCCATCAAGCGACGTCGTTCGGTGCTCGCGCGCGGGTCGCGACGCGCGATCTCGACGTCGGCGCGCGGTTCGCGTCGCGCCGCCAGCGGCAACGCCGCGCGCGAGGCGTTCGTCCTGCAGTTCGCGCCGGGCGACCTCGTTGTCCATCGCGACCACGGCATCTCGCGATTTGTCGAGATGCGCGCGGTCACCGACGACGGCGGCGCCGTCCACGAGTACATGCTGCTCGAGTACGCGGAGGGGGATCGCCTCTTCGTCCCGACCCAGCACCTGGACCGCATGGATCGCTACATCGGCGGCGCGGAGGCCCATCCCGAGCTCTCGCGGCTGGGCAGCGGGGAGTGGGAGCGGACCGCGGCGGCGTGTCAAGGAGCGCACCGAGGAGGTGGCACGCGAGCTGCTCGGCCTCTACTCGCGCCGCGAGCAGGCGCAGGGCCACGCGTACGCGCCCGACGGCGACTGGCAGCAGGAGCTGGAAGGGTCGTTCCCGTACCAGGAGACGCCCGACCAGATGCTCGTGCTCGAGGAGATCAAGCGCGACATGGAGGCGTCGCGGCCGATGGATCGCGTGGTGTGCGGTGACGTCGGATTCGGCAAGACCGAGCTCGCGGTGCGCGCCGCCTTCAAGGCCGGCGATCGAGGGCCGCCAGGTGGCGATGCTCGTGCCCACGACCGTGCTCTGCCAGCAGCACTTCCTCACCTTCACCGAGCGCCTCGGCGCCTTCCCGATCACGGTGCGCCAGCTCTCGCGGTTCTGTCAGCGACGAGGACATCGCGGCCACGCTCGCGGGGCTGCGCAGCGGGGCGGTCGACATCGTCGTCGGGACCCATCGCCTGCTCCAGCGCGACGTGGAGTTCAGGAACCTCGGGCCTCGTCGTCATCGACGAGGAGCAGCGCTTCGGGGTGCTGCAGAAGGAGCGCTTCAAGGAGCTGCGGGTCGCGGTCGACGTGCTCTCCCTCTCGGCGACGCCCATCCCCCGCACCCTGCACATGGCGCTCGCCGGCATCCGCGACCTCTCGGTGATCCAGACACCGCCCGAGGAGCGCCAGCCGATCAAGACCTACGTCACCGCCCGCGAGGACTCGCTGGTCCGCGAGGTGGTCAGCCGGGAGCTCGACCCGCGGCGGCCAGGTCTTCTACGTCCACAACCGCGTGCGGACCATCGATCGAGAGGCCGAATGGATGCGCAGGCTGGTCCCCGAGGCCCGCATCGACGTCGCGCATGGGCAGATGCCCGAGGACATGCTCGCGTCGGTGATGCGCGCGTTCGTCGACGGCGAGATCGATGTGCTGGTCTGCACCACCATCATCGAGTCCGGGCTGGACATCCCCAACGCCAACACCATCGTCATCGACAACGCTCACCGGCTCGGGCTGGCCCAGCTCTACCAGCTGCGCGGCCGCGTCGGACGGGCCGGGCAGCGCGCCTACGCCTACATGATGTATCCGGCCGCAGCGGACCCTCACCGAGAAGCGCCGACAAGCGCCTCGACGTCATCGGCGAGCTGCAGGATCTGGGGGCGGGATTCAAGCTGGCGATGCGTGACCTGGAGATTCGCGGCGCCGGCAACCTGCTGGGGGAGGAGCAGCACGGCGAGATCGCGGCGGTCGGCCTGGAGATGTACAACCAGCTTCTCGCCGAGGCGGTGCGTTCCTTCCAGGGCAGGCCGCTCCCCGAGTCGCCCGCGCAGGTGACGGTGTCGCTGCCGGTCGCGGCGTTCCTGCCCGCCGACTACGTATCCGGACGAACGGCTCCGCCTGCGCTGCTACCAGGACCTCGCCGGGTGCGTCAGCGAGCAGGAGCTGGAGCAGCGGGCCCGCGGTCTCGTCGACCGATTCGGACCAATGCCCGCACCGACTTCGGCACTCATCAACTCCCTGCGGGTGCGACTGCTCGCCGCCGCGGCAGGTGCCCTCGGCGTCGAGACCGAGCGCGGCCGCGGTGTTGTCATCCGCCTCACACTCGACCATGGGCTCGACCTGCAGAGCGTCGCCTCGCAGTTCCGCGGGCTCACGGCGACACCTTCGCAGTTGCACCTCGGCGATGCGTGGCAGACGACGTTGACGCCAGTGCTTCGTGAGCTGGGCCGGCTCACGCGAGCACAGCAACGCGTTCCAGTGGGAGCCCCGAACTCGCATGCGTGACGAGGCAGTCGACGCCCTGCGCGCGCTCAACGAAGTGGTGGAGCGCCTGCGTGCCCCGGGCGGCTGCCCGTGGGACCGCGAGCAGACGCATCGCAGTCTTCGCCCCTACCTGCTCGAGGAAACCTACGAGGTGCTCGAGGCAATCGACAGTCTCGAGCCCGGGACGTTGCGCGAAGAACTCGGTGACCTGCTGCTCCAGGTGCTGATGCACAGCGCCATCGCGATGGAGGCGGACGGCGGCTTCGACATCGGCGATGTTGCCGACGATGTACGCGCGAAGATGATCCACCGCCATCCGCACGTCTTCGGCGACGTCACCGTGGACGGCCCCGCAGGCGTCGTCGTCAACTGGGAGAAGCTCAAGAACTGCGGAGAAGCGCGAGCGTCTGTCGCTGCTCGACGGCGTGCCGGCCGCGCTGCCCGCCCTGGCGCATGCGCAAGGGGTGCAGAAACGTCCCGCGCGCATCGGGTTCGACGAGACACCCACCGTCCCCATCGCGCTCGACGACGTCCGGCAGGCGCTGACGCACGTGGACGACATCGCCGGCGGACTTGCCGAGGCGGAGCGCGGCGAGGACTGGGCGGCGGAAGCCGGCGACCCGGAAGTCGCGATCGGGGATCTGCTTTTTGCGGTTGTTGCGCTTGCTCGCCGGCTTCGGGTCAACCCGGAAGAGGCGCTGCGCGCACGCACCATGCTCTTTGCGCGCAGGTTCCGAGCGCTCGAGACGCAAGCGCGAGCGGACGGCGTCGACCTGCATGAGCTCGACGACGCCGGCTGGCGCGAGCGCTGGGAGGCGACCGGCCGCTAACCAGGGCCCGATGGTCCCTTGTCAAAACGGGCGCGGGGCCGCATCCTATCGCGGCACCCGGCGCCACATCCCACCATTCGTCTCACACGCCGCCGGGAAGAGGACAGCACCATCCGTCCCACGCCGCGTTCCTCGATCGACAGCCCCATCACGCTGCGCCGGATTGCAATCGTGCTCATCGCGGGGATCTGCGGGTTGGTTGCATTCGCCGTGTATGGACAGGTCGCGCAAAGCCGCCATCTCGACTTCGCAGGTGACGGCGCTCGCCGCCGAGAACGTCTCGCTGACTCAACAGATCTCGGACCGGCGAACGCGAGATCGCCGACGCGCAGACCGTCGCCTGGCTCGAGGAGGAGGCACGCCAGCTTGGGTACGTCTTCCCCGGCGAGAAGCTCTACGTCCTCGTGCCGCCCGGCAACGCGACGACGTCGTCAGGCGGTGTGTCCGTGCCGATTCCGACCTTCAAAGTCCCGGCGCCACCGACACCGACGCCATCCGCGACTCCAAAGCCGAGTGCCAGTCCGAGTCCCACTCCGAGCCCCAGTCCCAGCCACGGGCCAACACCGACTCCGAGCCCGACGCCGACACCGCACTGATTGCCGCTCGCGTCGAGGACGCAATGCCACGTGCGGTATCCTCTGAGGGCGGCGTGGAGCAGTGGAAGCTCGTCGGGCTCATAACCCGAAGGTCGTCGGTTCGAATCCGACCGCCGCAATTTTCATGCTCACCGCCGAGCTTCGTAGGTGCGCAGGCGATACGTTTGATACGATTGGTCGCCGGCGGCAGTCGCCGCGTTGGAAGGAGAGGGTGATGAAGCGCTTCGCATTCGCCGCGTTGCTGGTCGTGATCGTGATCGTCGGCGGCGCCGCGCGCGGCGAGGCAGCCGGCAGTCTCACCTGGACCCTCCAGAAGACGCCGACGCCGAACGTTACGGCCGGAGGCGGTGAGCTCACAGGGGTTTCGTGCCCGTCGTTGACGGACTGCGTGGCCGTCGGGTCCGACGTGGAGGAACCCCCTCTCCGAGACGTGGAACGGCGCGAAATGGATCGTTCGTCCTATGAGCTTGCCCGCCGGCGCGCTCAGCGCTGGGATGCAGGGCGTTTCCTGCCCGTCCACATCGATGTCCGGGTGCACCGCGGTGGGCGCTGACACCGAAGCAGGCACAGGAAACGAAGCCACCCTTGCCGAGCGGTGGACCAGCGGGCATTGGGTGATTCAATCCACGCCACCGACGATCGGCGGGACGTCCGGCACCGCGATCTTCCTGGCAGTCGACTGTCTCAAGGCCGCCGACTGCGTGGCGGTGGGGACGGACGGATTTGCCAATTCGGGTCAAAGCGCCACCCTTGCCGAACAGTGGAATGGGCGCAGCTGGTCGGTTGTGCCATCGCCCACTCCGTCCGGCTTCGCGTGGAGCGTCCTCGAGGGCGTTTCGTGCTCGTCGAGCACCTCATGCATCGCGGTCGGCTACTCACAGCCGTCGTCAGGCGGCGGTGATTTCAGCCTGGCGGAAGGGTGGAACGGGATTGCGTGGACGATGCTGACGGTCCCCGAGCCGGCGGGTGCAACCCAGAGCGGGCTGACGAGCGTGTCGTGCGTGCCTTCCGCCGGATGCGTCGCCGTGGGCGAGGCCACAATCGCCGGTACCACCGTCCAGTCGCTCGCGGAAGGGTGGGACGGGAGCCAATGGACCATCGAATCAATGCCCAGTCTCAATGCGCCTGAACTCAACGGCGTTTCGTGCCCCGCGGCAGGCGACTGTACGGCCGTCGGGAGCATCGGAACGTCCGGCGACACGGGCGAGCCCTTGGCGGAAGCCTGGAATGGCACGGCGTGGACAGTCGAACTCGACACCGAGCCCGACCGGCCGCACCCTGGCATGGTTCTTTGCGGCATCCTGCGTCTCGACTGGCGCGTGTGAGGCCGTGGGCTTCGGCTTTGACAAGGATGGGGACGTCCACACGTTTGCTGAGGGCGCCGCCACCAGCTGACGCTGCCGCGTGGCGTGGTCATACGCCGACTCGCATAAGACCGGGTTCTGTCAGGCTGATGTCTGACCCGGGTACGATGACCTCTGCGAAGCTCGTACGAGCGTGCGTTGCCGCACCACATTTCCCGGCACATTGCCTGGCGGTTTAGCTCAGGTGGTAGAGCAGCCGGTTCATACCCGGTATGTCCCTGGTTCGAATCCAGGAACCGCCACCATGCACGGAGTGTTCAGCACGCTCACGCCACCCGAGCGCACGGCCGCCGTTGCGCGGGTACGGCGCGCGGTCACGACCGCGGTGGATCGTCGCGGCGTCATCCTGCCGGGGGAGCACGTGCTGATCGCATGCAGCGGGGGACCGGACTCGAGCGCGCTGCTGGACGCCCTTGCGCGGCTCGCGCCGCCTCGCGGATGGCGGCTCTCGGTTGCGCACGTCGACCACGGCATTCGGCCCGGCTCGGCTGGCGAGTCCGAGCGCGTGGCGCGGCTCGCCGAGCGACCGCGGGTTGCCATTCCGCGCGCTCAGCGTCAATGTCGCGGCGGGAGCGTCCCTCCAGGACCGAGCCCGAACGGCCCGTCACGGTGCATTGCGCGAGGAGGCGGCACGGGTCGGGGCCGGGGCGATCGCGCTGGGTCACACCGCGGACGACCAGGCGGAGACGGTGCTCATGCGCGCGCTTGCCGGTGCGTCGCCGAAAGGCCTCATCGCGATGGGCGAGCGCGAGCGGGGACTGGTGCGCCCGCTGCTCCGCGTCTGGCGCGAGGCGACCGTCGCGTATTGCGCGGCGCTCGGCATCGAGGCGCTCGACGACCCGAGCAACGCCGATCCGCGATTCCTGCGCAGCAGGGTCCGCCACGAGGTCATCCCGGCGCTCGAGGCGGTCTTCCCGGGTGCGCGCCGCCGCCTGGTCGTGCTTGCCGAGCGGCAGCGGCGCCTGCTGACTTCGGCGGGCGGGGTTGAGATCGGGGACCCCTGGTAGACTGACTTCGTGCCCACGTCTCGTCGTAGCGTCACCTACATCGTCATCGCGCTGGCCGTGATCGTGCTTGCGGCCGTCCTCTACAAGACGTTCCCGAGCAGCAGTGCTGCGAGCAAGCCGGCGGGCTACCTCGATTCGGCGATCGCGAACTATGCGAGTTCGTCGCCAACGAACGGCCCCGTCATCAACGACAGCCCATCGTATCCAGCCGAGATTCAGAGCGACGGGCAGACCGTCACCTGGTACGTGGGCACCACGCAATACACCACCGTAGAGTCGTCCGCAGACGTCGTCGCCAAGGAGTTCCAGGATGCCCACTTCTACAACTACACGGTCGACTCCGCGGGCGGGAGCAACTTCTTGCTGAGCGTCATCCTCCCCAACTTGATTCTCTTCGGGCTCATGGCGTTGATCCTGTCTGTGGATGTTCCGCCAGACCCAGAGCGGCAATAACCAGGCGCTGTCCTTCGGCCGCAGCCGGGCGCGACTGCTGGCCGGCGACAAGCCCTCGATCACGTTCGTGGACGTCGCCGGGGTCGAGGAGGCCAAGCAGGAGCTGAACGAGATCGTCGAGTTCCTCAAGTACCCGGACAAGTTCATCGCCGTCGGCGCGCGCATCCCCAAGGGAGTGCTGCTGGTCGGCCCGCCCGGGACCGGCAAGACGCTGCTCAGCAAGGCGGTCGCCGGCGAGGCCGGGGTCCCGTTCTTCAGCATCAGCGGGCTCGGAGTTCGTCGAGATGTTCGTCGGCGTCGGCGCGAGCCGCGTGCGCGACCTCTTCGACCAGGCCAAGAAGAACTCGCCGTGCATCGTCTTCGTGGACGAGATCGACGCCGTGGGCCGCCAGCGCGGGGCCGGGCTCGGCGGTGGTCACGACGAGCGCGAGCAGACCCTCAACCAGCTCCTCGTCGAGATGGACGGGTTCGAGACCGACCAGCACGTGATCGTGATCGCCGCCACCAACCGGCCGGACGTCCTCGACCCCGCGCTGCTGCGCCCCGGCCGCTTCGACCGCCACGTCATGCTCGACCGCCCGGACATCCGCGGCCGCCGCGCCATCCTCGAGGTCCACTCGCGGAACAAGCCGCTCGACCCGGGCGTCGACCTCGAGGTGCTCGCCAAGCAGACCCCCGGGTTCAGCGGGCGCCGACCTCTCCAACCTCATCAACGAGGCCGCCATCCTGGCCGCGCGCCGGCAACCGGAAGGTCATCGTCATGAACGCACCTCGAGGAGTCGATCGCGCGCGTCATCGCCGGCCCGGAGCGCAAGAGCCGGATGATCAGCGACAAGGAGAAGCCACCATCGCCTATCACGAGATGGGCCACGCGCTGGTCGGCACCAGCGCTCGAGCACACCGACCCGGTGCACAAGGTCACCATCGTCAGCCGCGGCCATGGCACTGGGCTGGACGATGAGCCTCCCCATCGAGGATCGAGTACCTGGTCAGCAAGGCGGAGCTTCGTCGACCAGCTCGCCCAGATCCTGGGCGGGCGCTGCGCCGAGGACCTGATCCTGGGCGAGGACAACATCACGACCGGGGCTTCCGACGACATCCGCAAGGCGACCAACCTCGCCCGCAAGATGGTCACCGAGTGGGGGATGAGCGACAAGCTCGGGACCCCGCACCTTCGGGGAGCGCCAGGAGATGGTCTTCCTCGGGCCGCGACCTCGGCGAGCAGCGCAACTACTCCGAAGGACATCGCCTCCGAGATCGACCAGGAAGTGCATCAGCTCGTCGCCGATGCCTTCCAGCGCGCGAAGAAGGTGCTCCGCGAGCGCGAAGTCGTGCTCCGGGCCCTCGCCGCTCGACTGGTCGAGGTCGAGACGATGGACGCGCCGGAGATGGACCGCATCATCAAGGAGGCGGAGTTGCCCAACGGCGTCGCCTCGTCCAACGGCAGCGGCCCGGCTCCGGAAGCGCCGCCCGCACCGCCGGATTACGTTCCTCCCGCAGAGGCAGCAGCCGGAGCGTAGGGGTACACTTCGGCCGACGGGCCATCTGGGCCGTCGACGGCTCAATGTGAACCCGGGGACGCGTGACCGCGCCTCGAGGCGACCTGCCGGCGGCGGTGTTGATGGACCCTTTCGACAGAACGCTTGGATCCGCCCAGGAGGACCGAGACGTGGAGGGATTAGGCACGCCAACGCTGGCGATCATCGGCGCGGGCCGGGCCGGCTCCGCGCTCGCAATTGCCGCGCATGACGCCGGATATCGATGTTGCCGCCGTCGCGAGCCGTCGAGGAGAGATGGCGGCGCGGCTGGCCGGCACTGTCGGCGCCGTCGCGGTCGCAACGCCCCTCGACGCGGTGATGGCCGCAGATCTCACATTGCTCGCGGTGCCCGACGGCGCTATTGCGACAGTCGCCGGAGCCATCGCGGCTTCTGGTGTGTCATTGCGTGGACGCGGTGTTGTCCATCTTGGCGCGCGCTTCAGCCGCGACGTCATCGGCTCGCTGCGCGCCGGCGGCGCGGAAGTCGGCGTGCTTCATCCGCTCCAGGCGCTTGCGGGACCGGACAGCGCGTCGCTGCTCGACGGTGCGTATTTCCGCGTCGATGCGTCCGGCGTCCTCCGCCAGTGGTTGCTGGGCTTGGTCTCCGCACTCCACGCAACGCCGCTGGACATCGATCCTTCGAACGCCGCCCTCTATCACGCGGCCGCCGTGCTGGCGGGCAACGCGCCGCTGGCGCTGCTCGCGGAGGCGACGCGGCTGCTCGAGGCTGCCGGCGTGAGTGCCGACACGGCGCACGACGCGCTCGCGGCGCTGCTCGAGGGAGCCGCCCACAACGCCCGTCGTGCCGGTCCGGCGGCGGCGCTCACCGGACCGGTGGCCCGCGGCGACAGTGAGGCGATCGCCGCCCACCTCGATGCCCTCGCAGCCCACCCGGACGCGCGCGACCTCTACCTCCACCTCACCCGCGCGATGGAAGCGCTCGTCGCCACCGAGCCGGTGGCCACCGACTCCGCCAGCCAGGTCGCCTAGCCGTGCCGATCACCATCCAGGATCTGGCGGCGTGGAAGGCCGAAGGCAAGCGGTTCGTCATGCTCACCGCGTACGACTACCCGACGGCGCGACTGCTCGCCGAAGCCGAGGTGCCGGTGCTGCTCGTCGGCGACACCCTCGCAGACAACGTGCTCGGGTATCCCAACACCATCCCGGTGACGATGACCGAGATGCTCCATCACGCCCGCGCCGTCGCCCGGGGTGCTCCGAACCAACTCCTCGTCGGCGACCTGCCGTTCGGCACGTATCAGCGTTCGTGCGGGGACGCCATCGACAACGCGGTGGAGTACCTGAAGGCCGGGATGCACGCCGTCAAGCTCGAGGGCGGCGGTTGGGCAGTCGAAACCGTGGCGCGTCTCACCCAGCGCGGGATCCCCGTGATGGGCCATGTTGGGCTGACGCCGCAATCGGTCAACGCCTTCGGCGGGATGAAGGTCCAGGGAGAAGTGCCGGCGACCGCGAGCGGATCATCGCCGACGCCCACGCGCTCGAGGCTGCGGGCGCGTTCGCCATCGTCCTCGAGGGCGTGCCGCGCGGGCTCGCCGCGCAGGTGACGAGTGAGCTGACCATCCCCACCATCGGCATCGGCGCCGGCCCTGATTGCGACGCGCAGGTCCTCGTGATCTACGACATGCTCGGCATCACCGGCCACCTCCGCGGCACGGCACCGAAGTTCGTGAAAGCGTATGCCGACCTGGGTGAGCAGATCGTCAGCGCGGCGCGCGCATACGCGAGCGATGTCCGTGAAGGCCGTTTCCCGGACGATGCCCACTCCTTCCACTGACGTCCCGGAGCTGCTCGCCACCCCAGCCGACCTCCGCCGGTGGTCGGCGAAATGGCATGCGGCGGGGGAGACCATCGGCATGGTGCCGACGATGGGTGCGCTGCACGCCGGGCATCGCTCCCTGATCGACCGTGCGGTCGCGGAGAACGACAAGGTGGTCGTGACCATCTTCGTGAACCCGGCGCAGTTCGGGCCGCACGAGGACTTCGCCCGCTATCCGCGAACACTCGACGCCGACCTCGCGATGCTTGCCGCCGCCGGGGTGCACGCGGCGTTCGTCCCGAGCGTCGAGACCATGTATCCCCCGGACGGCGTCACGGGATTCTCGATCTCCGGGCCGCTGGGGGAGCGGCTCGAAGCCGCGAGTCGCCCCGGGCATTTCAGCGGGGTTGCGCTGGTCGTCACCAAGCTGCTCGTCGCAGGGATTCCCGACCGAGCCTATTTCGGACAGAAGGACGCGCAGCAGTGCGCGATCGTTCGCCACCTTGCGCGAGACCTCAACACCGGCGTCGAAATCGTTGTGTGTCCAACAGTTCGGGACCCGGATGGGCTCGCCATCTCGAGCCGCAACGTCTACCTCAGCGCGGAAGAACGAGCGCGGGCGTTGGCCATCCCATCGAGTCTTGCTCTTGCCCTGGCTCGATTTGAAGCGGGTGAACGCGATGCGACATCGCTGGCAACAATTGTTCGGTCCCATCTGGATAAGGAAGGACTGGACATCGACTACGTTGCCGTGGTAAGGGCGGACGACTTCTCGGAGGCCGAAACCGCAGTCCCCACAAACCAAATCGTACTGGCTGCTAGAATAGGGAGCACACGGTTGATTGATGTCGTTCGGCTGGGGGTCGACACAGCGCCCGTAGGTCGTGGCGTCTAGGGGAGATCATGCAGCGGGTCATCATGAAGTCGATTGTCCACCGCGTTTTCGAGACGCGAGCGGGCCTCGACGCGGAGGGGTCATGCTCTGCTGCGCCAGTTCCCAGGTGCGCCGGTAGCAATCGCTGCGAGCGGGCAGTCGCGTGATCAACGGCGCTACACCGACGGATTACGACGTTGTCGTCGTCGGGAGTGGTATCGCCGGACTCTCAGCGGCACTCACGGCGGCGCCACATGCGCGCGTTGCAGTGGTCACCAAGGGCGCACTCGATGACGGGTGCAGCCGTTATGCGCAAGGTGGCATCGCCGCTGCCGTCGGCGATGGCGATTCCCCCGACCTGCACTACGAGGACACCATGGCCGCAGGCCGTGGACTGTGCCGTCCCGAAGCCGTTCGTGTGCTTGTCGAGGAAGGTCCTGCGCGTATCCGCCAGCTGATCGACTGGGGTGTCGCATTCGACACGCAGGACGGCGAACTGCTGCTTGCGCAGGAGGCCGCACACTCGCGTCCGCGCATCCTGCACGCGCGCGGCGACGGCACCGGACTCGAGGTCGAGACAGCCCTGATCCGGCGCGTTCGCGCCAGCGGTGCACGGGTCATCGAGCACGCCGACGTGACCGGGATCCTCACCACGGCCGACGGTGTCGCCTGCGGCGTCTCGATCACGACGAATCACTCGGAGTCGCACACGACGACGCTGTCAACCGCCGCGGTGGTGCTGGCGAGCGGCGGTGCGAGCCGCCTCTGGCGCAACAGCACGAACCCCGAATCCGCGACAGGCGATGGCGTTGCCCTCGGGTACGCCGCCGGCGCCGATGTCGCGGGCATGGAGTTCGCGCAGTTCCATCCAACGGCGCTCGCGATGGAAGGCGCGCCGAGGTTCCTCATCAGCGAGGCGGTGCGCGGCGAAGGCGCATGGATCGTCAACCGTGACGGCAAGCGTTTCGTGCTCGACGTTGATCCGCGCGGCGAGCTCGCCGGGCGCGACGTCGTTGCCCGCGCCATCTGGGAAGAGCTGCAGCGCACCGGCGAGCGCTGCGTCTACCTGGACTGCTCTCCGCTCGGCGCGCGCGCCGCGATGCGGTTTCCAACCATCGCCGCGACCTGCGCCCGATACGGCCTCAACATCGCATCCGATCCGATCCCGGTGTCTCCCGCCGCGCACTACATGGTTGGCGGCGTGACGACCGATCTCGATGGCGCCACAACGGTTCCGGGCCTGTTCGCCTGCGGCGAGGTGGCGCACACCGGTGTGCACGGCGCGAACCGTCTCGCAAGCAACAGCCTGCTTGAATCACTCGTCTTCTCGCAGCGCGCGATGCATGCGGCACTCGGCTGGGCGGCGGAATCGCCTCCCGGTCAGCCGGCGCCGGCGCAGGAGCGTCCGCGCCGAGTCGTGTCGAAACTCGATCCTCGTGACGGCTGGAACACGCTGCGCGACGCGCTGTGGAACGGCGCGGGCGTGGTTCGTGACGAGCCCGGTCTGCGTGCTGCGTCTCGCGAATGCGAGGCGATCGCCGCAGCGACAGCGGGAGCCACCACGCTGTCGACGATGCAGTTGCACGCAGCTGCATCCACCGCGTCGCTGGTGTGCACTGCGGCCCTGGCTCGCGAGGAGAGCCGTGGCTGCCACCTCCGTTCTGATCTCCCCCAAGCAAGCGATCAATGGCATGGCGATCTCGTCATGCACAAGGACAGAGGAGCACGCTTTGACCGTCACCTTTAGACCCATCACCGAGGCGCTTTCGTCGGAGAGCATCGACCTGCTCATCGAGTTGGCGCTTGCCGAGGACGTCGGAGCTGGCGATGTCACGACCCAGGCCGTGATCCCTGCCGATATGACCTGCCGGGGGAAGATCGTTTGCAAGCAGGACGGCGTCATCGCCGGTCTGAGCATCGCGCAGCGCGTGTTTCAGCGTGTCGACGAGCGCATCCAGTTCGATCCCAAAACCAAGGACGGCGAGAAGGTTCAGGCGGACCAGATCGTTGCGCGGCTCTTCGGCCCCGCCCGCGGCATGATGACCGCGGAGCGCGTGGGACTCAACTTCCTGCAGCACCTGAGCGGCATCGCGACGATGACCGCCAAGTACGTGAAAGCGGTTGACGGCACCAAGGCCAAGATCCTCGACACACGCAAGACCACGCCGGGACTGCGCGCCATCGAGAAGTACGCGACGCGCATGGGCGGCGCTGTCAATCACCGCATGGGCCTCTACGACGCGGTGCTCATCAAGGACACGCATCTCGCGCTTGTCGGCGGGATCACGCCGGCGCTGCGCGCAGCGCGCAAAGCGTATCCCGAGATGGAGATCCATGTCGAGGTGAGCAATCTTCAGGAGCTCGAGCAGGCGCTTGCCGACAAGGCGTCGCACATCCTGCTGGACAACTTCTCCTGCGGCCAGGTACGCGAGGCGATGCAGTTGATTCGCGGGCGTGCGACCGTGGAAGTGAGTGGTGGTGTCCAGGTGACCAATGCGCGTGCGTATGCGCTTGCCGGAGCTGATTACATCAGCGTCGGTGCGTTGACGCACAGTGCGGTAGCACTCGACTTTTCCATGAAGGTCACTCGCTACTAACACTTAGGCAGTGGTTTGCGGGTCCTGTCACCGCGGGGGCGCTCGCGTCTGTCCCTGCGCAGTGGTTAGCGGGTCCTGTCACCGCGGGTACCCCTCGCCGACGCGCTTAATCGCGCGTCGGCGCTGCCCCCCGAGGTGCCACCCGCAGGCTCGCGTAGTGTCAGGGCTCGCTAAGGCCAGGCCTTCCTGGCGCGTTCTGCTTAGCACTCGAATCCTCTTTGGTCGGCTGCGCGCGTAGCTTTTCTGATGCTGAATATTGGTGACGGGGCCTGGCTTCCGCGTTGCATTCGTTTGCGATTTCGAATCCTTGGCTGACGCCTCTCGTCATTGGGGCGACCGTGGTTTTTCTGTTTCTTTGTCCTCTTGGGTTTTTTCTTTTTTGGGTTTTTGATGGGCGGTTGCGGCCGGGGGTGGCGGGGCTACTGGGGTTGGTGTTGACGCAGTGGGCCAGTCATGAGTTGGGGAAGGTGACGTATCAGGCGCGGCCGTTTGTGGCGTTGCATTTCACGCCGTTGTATCCGCATACGCCGAACAACTCGTTTCCTTCAAGTCTCACGGCGTTTGTTGCGGTGGCGGCGGTGATCGGGTTGCTCGCCTGGGGAAGGCGGGGGCTGATCTTTGTTGCGGGTGTGGTCGTCGTCGGATTTGGGTGCGTGTACGTGGGTGTGCACTATCCGAGCGACGTCGTCGTCGGGGCAGCGCTCGGCTGCGCGTGCGGCGCGCTGACGTGGCTCATCGCCGGCGGGCGGCCGGTCGCGAAAGTGCTGAACGCGGTGGAGCGCCGCCTCCCGCAGCGGCGCCGTCGCGAGCGGTTACCTCGAGTGCGCTACAGGAGCGAGCCGACCAGGGACTCGACCTGACTGAGGGACGCGGGCGTGCCGGTGGCGATAACTGCCACGATCGTCGTGCCCTGCGCCGCCACGACACCTTCGTTGGTTTTGCCGCCGGTGATCGTCGTCTGGAACGAGCGGGCCACATCACCCAATCCGGACACAGTCTTGAAGTTCGCCGGGAACTTCGAGCTGTATGCGGAGATGTATGACGACGGGATGTTCTGGATCACCTCGATGATCACGTTCTGACCGGATGTCCCTCCGACGTACTCGCAGACGATTCCGGTGGCACCGGTCGGAAGCTCGGTCGACCCGCCACCGGCGATGCCGACGGCGTTGGGGAGCGCGACCGTTCCCAGCGCTGACGCGACAGTGGACCCCGATGGGCACGAAGACGATGCGGTGGTCGTGGTCGGCAGCGCGACAGTCGGGGCCGCGGTGGCAGGCTGCGCCGTGGGCGCAGCCGTCGGCGTCGACCCCGAGCTCGAACTTGCGGCCGGCGACGAACTGCCGCAGGCGGCGAGCACGGCCGCCGCCCCCAGCGTGGCAAATGGGATCCAGTACGAATTGCTGCGTGTCACGTGCGACGCCTCCGTCATTAGGTTCGTGTCTACGCCTCCCGGTGTTGCACTATGAGGCATCGCCCTTTGCTTTCGAGGAGGCTGTGACGATGTCGGACCACACAGACCCTGCGCTCGGGGTCCAGGCCTCGATGGAGGGGCCGCAATCCCACCTCACCGACACACCGCGTGGCGGCGGCTGGCGGATGTTCGCGGAGCCCGTCGAGGTCGAAGCGTTCGTGAACGAGATCTGGGTTCCAGTGCTTGTGGATGGGATCGATGCCGAGAGCGCGGAGATCTGGGCGCGATGGCCGCCGGTTGAGACCCACCCGTCCGAAGACATCCACCACCAGGTGTTCGACGCCTCGCACTACCGCGCGCCGGCGGGGGGATTCCCGACCAGCTAGCCGGCAGGTCACATACTTTCGCCCACGGTGGACGTCGCTCGTTTCGGTGACCTGACGCTGGTCGACGACGTCAGCAACGCGGACTGGATCGTCGCCAGCGTGCGCAACTTTCAGTACGACGTCGGGTCGCTGCTGCCGGTCACATTCGATGCGTATGCGCGAGTGCTGCACCCGGCGCTCCGCGACGGCACTGCCGGCGATGACGTCGAGGTGACCTGGGCCGAAGTGGCGGCCGCGAACGGGCGCGTCGCACACGCCGCGATGGAATGGATCGCAATCACCGGGGACTGGTCCTTCATGACCGAGCGCAGCCAGCCGGGTCTCTGGGATCACGCGCCATCGACGGGGTCACTGCCGCGACGCCAGGCGACGCAACTCGCCGACGTGCTGAAGCGCTTCACACAGGATCCGTCCGAGTGCTGGTTCGCCGTCTGGGATGGCTACGGCGATGCGCCGTATCGAAGAGGCACGGTGCCGCTGATCCAAATGCTGCAGCGGCCGATGGTGCTGCTTCGCGGTCCACTCGCCGCCGCCGCGACGGCCTTCTCGGGTAGACAGTGGCCTGAAAGCGCGAGCCTCTGGTGGCCCGGCGATAGAACGTGGTGCGTCGCCACCGACGTCGACCTCATGAGCACCTACGTCGGCGGCACGAGAGCGTGCATCGACGCGGTGCTCGCAGACGAGTCACTCGAAGCCTACGAAGTCAGCGTCGACCAGACCGTGCACTGGCGGAGCGACACCATCAATCCGACTCCAGAATCGCCACCGCCGCCTGTTACGAGTTCGAGGGCGGCGACCAACTCCTCCTGGAGATACCCCAGGGCAATAAGGATGCCGTACTCCGGCTTCTGCTTCGTCGCGTCGGTCGCCGTGTCCTCCCAGCCGTCACCTTCGATGCCGAGGATCTCGCCGGCCGCGACCCGCAGGTGGTTGAAGGCCCGGAGCCACGCGAGCGTCTGCGCCTCTGTCAGCGGCAGGGTGTCCTCGCCGCCGCTCAGCGCGTCACGAACCATCGTCAGATCGGCCTCGCGGCCCTTCTCGATGTCCGGCCGCACCCAGCGGTCGTACTCGGCCTGGAGCTTGGCGTCGTCATAGGCGCGTGGCGCCGATGCGAGGGGAGCAGCAAGCCGCGGGCTCAGGGAATCGATGATCCCGATCAGCGCCTCACGCTCGCGCTTGTCGACCTTGACCTGAATCCGCCCCCGGCGCCGGAGCACAGATGCCACGAGACGAAGCTCGCCGGCAGCTCAGGGACGACCCAGGGTCGCCTGGAGCCCGAAGGAGTGGAGCTGCGCGACCGACACCTCAGCCTGCTCGCGAGGTTGCGTCGCCACGACGGCGCGCCCCTCGTTGTGGACCTGGAGCATCAGCTTCGTCGCGGTGGCGTGGTCGTAGCCAAAAAGCCGGCGGAGGACGAGCACCACATACGACATGAGGGTGATCGGGTCATTCCAGACCATCACGTTCCACCCGAACTCGCGCTGGTCACGCTCCTGGCGCCCGGGCGCTTTCGCGGGAGCGGGAGCCTTCGTGGGCGTCGGCGCTGAGGTGGTCGCCATGACAGCTAGCGTAGCTCAGGTCCCGTCACGAGTACCACCCTCGATCGGATCCTTCCGTCCCCCTCCTCGAGCTGCCGGTGACGGGGCTCCCGAAGGAGCGACGTCGGTCAGGCTGCGCGGAAGTCGACGACGCCCGCCCACGCGGACGGAGTCCGTGAAGGCTGGGCTGCAGGAGCCGTGGTCGGCGATGTCACTCCGTCGAGCACCGCTTGCAGCGGAAGCTCGCAGTTGTGGCACACGATCCAGATGGGACCCGGCTCGCTCACACGTCGTTCGAGACGATGGCGCTCGCCGCATTCCTCGCAGGTGATGGTCACTCGCATTTCGTGGCGCAGCGTCGCACGGCGCTTGCGACGCCTCGCTGATGGCACTGTCGCGGCAGCGCCAACGGTGTGCAACGAATCGGCGAAAGGGGGCCGATCCGCCTCTGGTGATACACTCGGCGAGATCGAGATGGCATCGGCGCAAACGCGCCATTGAACGCCCAAATTCGATCATTTGAAGGCGAAAGCCCGCGACCCTGACCGGCGAGAGAGATTGTTCTGAAGGCAGGAGTACGAGCAAAGGAGTGCATTGACCCCGACGACGGCCCAGGAGCCTGAGACGCTCACCATGGAGGACCTCCTGCGGGAGGATCAGAATTCGATCAGGGCCCTGGCCCACGGTGACATCGTCGATGGTGTCGTCGTCCGCGTCGATCCCGACGAGGTTCTCGTCGACATCGGTGCGAAGAGCGAGGGGATCATCTCGAACCGCGAGCTTTCGGCACGCGGCGAGGCGCCGGTCACCCTCAACTCCGGTGACCAGGTCAAGGTCTACATCATCCAGCCCGAGGACGAGCACGGCAACGTCGATGCTCAGCCTGCGCAAGGCGCGCGCGGAAGGCATCTGGCAGGCCGTCGCGGAGAAGGAGTTCGGAGGGGGAGATCCTCGACGCCGAGGTGCGCGAGCAGAACAAGGGCGGCCTGATCGTCAACATCATGGGTCTGCGCGGATTCCTGCCCAGCAGCCAGGTGGCGCGGCAGTTCAGCGGCAACCTCATGGAACTGGTCGGGACGAAGATCCCGGTGAAGATCCTCGAGGTCAACCGCAAGCGCAACCGGCTGATCGTCTCGCAGCGCGCCGCACAGGATGAGGATCGCGCGCGCCAGCGCGAGGAGCTCTTCGAGAAGCTCAAGGTCGGTGACGTCATCACCGGCAAGGTGAGCGGCGTCACCTCGTACGGCGCGTTCGTCAACCTCGGTGGCGCGGACGGCCTCATCCACATCAGCGAGCTCTCGTGGGACCGCATCAACAATGTCGAGCGACGTGCTCACGGTCGGCGACGAGCTGTCCGTCAAGGTCATCAAGCTCGATCCCGAGCTCTCGCGCATCAGCCTCTCGCTGCGCCAGATGTCGCAGGATCCCTGGGACACCATCGAGCAGCAGTTCCCGCCCGGCAAGGCGGTGCCCGGCATCGTCACCAAGACGAAGAAGTACGGCGCCTTCCTGCAGATTGCCGACGGCGTCGAGGGACTGCTCCACATCAGCGAGCTGTCCTGGGACCACGTCGAGCGCACCGAGGACGTCCTCAAGGTTGGCGAGGAGGTCGAGGTCATGGTGCTCAGCGCGGACAAGGTCCGCCGCCGCATCAGCCTCTCGCTGCGTCAGCTGCACGGTGGTGGACCGACCGGCGAGGGCGACGAGATCACCCCGCCGTCATACGACTACCCCGAGGATGACGAGGACGAGAGCGACGCCGACGAGAGTCCATCGCCGATGGCTTCGGCGCTCGCCGACGCCGGCGTTGAGGGCACGACTCGCGCGGACGTCGAGCATGACGTCGCGACCGGCAGGGCAACCGCCGAGGAGATCGTCACCGAGAACGCGCTGGCGGACGACGCCGCCTCGGCCGACGCATTTGGCGATGACGATGGCGATGGTGAGTCCGAGGCTCGAGGCGGAGGTCGAGGAGGCGGCGGAGCCTGCCGAGACCGAAGCGGTCGTCCCGGCCGTCGCCGCGGTTGGAGCTGACGCGGAGGCCGCAGAGCCCGAAGCCTAGTGCGCCGTCACCAAGCCGGCGACGTCTTCTGTTGTGCGTAGCGCGGTCGTTTCGACGAGGCTACCGGCCCGTATTTGCAAAGTTGCTTAGCTGTCGGCCGTCACGGGCATAATGGGGGACGTTACGGCAGTGCCCGATCTCTGACCCTTTCCATCCACGGGGGGGCCGGAAGGGCAATGGAGGCGGTTTTGTACCCGTTCGAGCGCTTCACCGAAAGGGCGAAGAAGGTGCTCACGCTTGCCCAGGAAGAGGCAGAGCGTTCGCATCACTCGTACATCGGCACAGAGCACCTATTGCTTGGTTTGCTCCGTGAAGGAGAGGGACTTGCGGCCAAGGTCCTCAATAATCTCGGCGTCGAGATCAACAAGGTTCGCAGCACGATCGAGTCTGTGCTCGGTCGCAACGAGCGCATCATCATCCAGCAGATCATCCCGACGTCGCGCGTCAAGAAGGTCATCGAGATCTCCTTTGAAGAGGCGCGGCGCATGGGCAACAACTACGTCGGCACCGAGCACCTGCTGCTCGGCCTGCTCATCGAGGGTGAAGGCATCGCGGCCCACGTCCTCGAAGACCTCGGCGCCAACCTCGAGAAGGTTCGCGGCGAGATCGACAAGCTGCTCCACGAGTTCGGGCATCGACGAGGAGTCGAAGGAAGCGCAGAAGAAGCCTTCCAAGACGCCATTGCTCGATCAGTTCTGCCGCGACCTGACCGACCTCGCCATCAAGAACGCGCTCGATCCGGTGATCGGACGCGCGATGGAGATCGAGCGTGTCGTGCAGATCCTGAGCCGGCGCACCAAGAACAACCCCGCGTCTGATCGGTGAGCCCGGTGTTGGCAAGACCGCCATCGCCGAGGGCCTGGCACAGCAGATCATTCTCGGCAACATTCCCGAGTCGTTGATGGGCAAGCGCGTGCTCACGCTCGACATGGGTGCGCTCGTCGCGGGCACCAAGTACCGCGGCGAGTTCGAGGAGCGGCTCAAGAAGATCCTTGATGAGATTCGCGCGTCACGCGAGGTCATCCTCTTCATCGACGAGCTGCACACGCTGGTCGGCGCGGGAGCCGCGGAGGGCGCGATCGACGCCGCGAACATTCTCAAGCCGGCGCTCGCGCGCGGTGAGATTCAGTGCATCGGCGCCACGACTCTCAACGAGTACCGCAAGTACATCGAGAAGGACGCAGCGCTCGAGCGCCGTTTCCAGCCGGTGTTCGTCGACGAGCCGTCGCTCGCCGAGACCATCGAGATTCTCCACGGCATCCGTCCGCTGTACGAGAAGCACCATCGCGTCACGATCACCGACGACGCGCTCAAGGCCGCGGCCGAGCTGTCGGTGCGCTACGTCAGCGACCGCTCGCTGCCGGACAAGGCGATCGACCTCATCGATGAGGCGAGTGCGCGCGTGCGCATGAAGCTCACCACGACTCCGGAAGAGTTGCGCGCGATGCAGCGCGAGATTCGCGAGCTGCAGACGCAGAAGGAAGAGGCCATCGCGGCGCAGGACTACGAGACTGCCGCCAACTTCCGCGACAAGGAAAAGAAGCTCAAGGACAAGTACGTCTCGCAGGAGACGAAGTGGCGCGACGAGCTCGGTGCGACAGTCCCGGACGTGACCGAGGAGCACATCGCCGAGATCATCTCGTCGTGGACCGGTGTCCCGGTCTCACGCCTCGTCGAAGAGGAGACCTCACGCCTGCTGCGCATGGAGGAGGAGATCCACAAGCGCCTCATCGGCCAGGACGATGCGGTGAAGGTGATCTCGCAAGCGGTGCGCCGTGCACGGGCGGGCCTCAAGGACGCCAAGCGGCCGATCGGTTCGTTCATGTTCCTCGGCCCAACCGGTGTCGGCAAGACCGAGCTCTCACGCGCGCTCGCCGCGTTCCTGTTCGACAACGAGGACGCGATCATCCGGCTCGACATGAGCGAGTTCATGGAGCGCCATTCGACAGCGCGACTGGTCGGGTCGCCGCCAGGCTACGTCGGCTACGACGAGGGTGGACAGCTCACCGAAGCGGTGCGCCGCCGCCCCTACTCGGTCGTGCTCTTCGACGAGATCGAGAAGGCGCACCCCGAGGTCTTCAACATGCTGTTGCAGATCCTCGAGGATGGCCGGCTCAGCGACGCCAAGGGCAAGGCGGTCAACTTCGCCAACACGATCATCATCATGACCAGCAACCTCGGCGTGCACGGGCTGAAGCTCAACATGTCGCTCGGCTTCCAGCCGGCGGTCCCGGATGAGCGTGCCTCGTCCGTCGGAGCACGGCAAGATGCGCGACAGCATCATGGACGAGCTCAAGAAGCAGTTCCGTCCCGAGTTCCTCAACCGTGTCGACGCGGTGGTCGTCTTCCAGCGTCTCGACCATCCGCAGATGCGTCAGATCGTGGACCTGCTGCTCGCCAAGGTGGCATCGCACCTGGCCGCGCAGGAGCTCACGTTCACCGTTGCGGACGAGGCCAAGGAGAAGCTCGTCGAGGAGGGATTCGACAAGATCTACGGCGCGCGCCCGCTGCGCCGGGTGATCCAGCGCGTCATCGAGGATCCGCTGAGCGAGGAACTGCTCCGTCTCAAGCACGGCCCGGGCGATGCGGTCATCGTCGAGGTGATCGATGGCGAGATGAAGATGCGCCTCGTGCCCAAGGGCATCCGCAAAGAGAAGAAGGAAAAGGCAGAGCCGGTCGCAGCGAGTGCTGCGGGCGCTCCGCCGAGCGCACCTCCGACGGAGTAATCTGCGCGCCCCTAGGAGGGTGCAATGCATCGCAAGGTTGGCGGTAAGCCACTGTCACTGGGGCTGCCGGTCCTGCTGTGGCCAAAAACGGAGGGCTTGGGGCATGCGCTGGCTAGCTAGTCGCCCGCGGTGGCTTCTCGCGGCTGTGTTCGTGCTCTTGCTCCTCGGTGTCGTGCTCGGTTGGACCCGATCCGTCCCTGTTGTCGCCGGCACGTCGGTGGTGCTGCTGTTTCTTTTCTTCCTTCGCGCTGCTCCATGGCCCTGGTCGCACCGCCATGAGACCCACGGGTCCCACAGTCCACGCTGAACTGGGCCAGGGCAGCACAGTCAGGCGTGGCCACATCGCGGACCAGCGTGCAACTTTGGCCTCGTACACGCGTCTGTCGATGAGCGTTGGGTTCGCCCGGACGGTCATCGAGAAAAGATCGTGCAGGCCGAACGGCGCGCAGACGATGAAGCGGTCCTCCTCGTAGCGTACGCCGACGCTCGATGCAGTAGTCGGCCAGGTGCTGATCGCGTGTTCCGTCGACAGGTATGGCGGGATCGTGCGACCGAAGACTGTGTCGTACCAGAGGTGGACGCGAGCTTCATTTTTCACGTCGACGTCCACGCCGAGGTCGCGTCGCGCGGTCGCCTCGATGCGCTCTTCGTTCTCCGCGCTCAAGTCGTGCGAATCGAAGTAGACGAGGTCGTAGTCCTTGATCCCGTGGGTCGGATCGAACCCATGGAACTGGTTCCACACCGTCTGCGCGATCGCGCCGGCGCCGAGATACCAGGATGGGAGAGCGAACTCGCGAGCCCACGCCATGATCGCGAGGCACGTTCGGGTTGCAGCGAACTGCCCGCTCGAGTGCGATCGCCTGGCGCGTGGATTGGAGCATCCGCGAGGCGGGCCCCGTCGGCGGGTCGCAGTGGAGAGGTCCGAGGCCGCGCGCTTCGAGCTGACGTGGTCGGTTATCTCAAGGTGAGTTGTTCCGGGCGGTCGACGACGGCCGATGCCACTAAGGTTATGCGGCTGTGCCAATGGCTCTGATGCTGGCGACCCTGACCGATCGTCGCGACTTCGGGGACGACTGGCTGCTCGAGCGCAAGTTCGACGGCGAGCGGTGCGTTGCGCGCAAACGCGGCGACGACGTGCGACTCGAGTCACGCACGGGCAAGGACCTCACCGACACGTACCCCGAAGTGCGCGCTGCCCTCGAGACGCAGCAACCGCGCGAGCTACTGCTCGACGGTGAGGTCGTCGCGTTCCAGGGAGACCAGACGTCCTTCAGCCGGCTGCAGCAGCGCCTCGGCACCAGCGCGCCGTCCCCCGAGCAGATTGCGGCGTACCCAGTGGTCTACTGCGTCTTCGACGTCCTGGAGATCGACGGCGAGGTGCTGACTCACCTGCCGCTCGACGAGCGTCGCGCCCGATTGACTGCAGGCAATCCGGCCAAGCGCGGCGCTGCAACTATCCGAAGCGTGGCGGGACAACGCTCAGCGGCGGTTTGACGAAGCGTGCCAAGTCCGGTTGGGAGGGACTCATCGCCAAGCGTGCCGGCGCGCCATATGTCTCCGGGCGTTCGAAGGACTGGCTGAAGCTGAAGTGCGTCTGGGAGCAGGAATTCGTCATCGGCGGTTACACCGATCCAACTGGCAGCAGGACTGACTTTGGCGCGTTGCTCGTGGGGTATCACGAGGAGGGTCGGCTCCGGTACGCCGGGAAGGTCGGCACCGGCTACAACGCAGCAAGACTTCGCGATCTCGGCGCGCAACTGCGATCCCTGGAGTCGTCAGCGCCATCGTTCGTGGACGCGAAACCCATTCCGCGCGGCACGCACTGGACCCGGCCCGAACTGGTGGCGCAGATCGGCTTCGCGGAATGGACGAATGATGGCCGCCTCCGCCAACCGCGCTTCCTCGGACTCCGTGATGACAAGCGACCGGCTGACGTGGTTCGGGAGCGGCCCCAATGAGCCGGTGCTTCGGCGACGGTGACCCTCTCTACGAGCGGTATCACGACACGGAGTGGGGCTTTCCGGCAGCCCACGAGCGCGCGCTGTTCGAGCTCTTGAGCCTCGAGGCGTTCCAGGCAGGACTGTCCTGGCGGACCATTCTCGGCAAGCGCGAGGCTTTTCGCAGCGCGTTCGCGAATTTCGACGCTGATGCCGTAGCGGGCTTTGGTCCAGCGGACGTCGAACGCCTCCTGGGCGACGCCGGCATCGTGCGCAACCGGGCGAAGATCGAAGCGACAATCGGCAACGCGCGCGCCACCCTGCAATTGCGCGCCGCGGGGCGGCCGCTTCTCTCAATTCTCCGGCCGGATTCGGGAACCTCGCGACGCAAGGCGCCGGTCACGTGGAGCGATGTCCCCGCGACGACGCCCGTGGCCGAAGCTCTCGCGCGCGAACTCAAAGGCCTCGGCTTTCGGTTCCTTGGCCCCACAACGCTGTACGCGCTGATGCAGGCGTGCGGCGTGGTCGACGACCACCTCTCCGCGTGCCCGACACGACCCGCTGCCGAACGGGCACGCAAAGACGCCGGGTTGATCTGAGAAACGGACTAAGGAACTGACCCGCCCGGCCACCTCTGACGAACATATGTTTGCTATGCTCACACGCCATGGCTGGCGTCTCCGATCCAGAACGGGCAGGTTGGTCAACGGCGCCACTTGGGTACGCTAGACGGTCAATGCCCAACGATCAGATCGTCATTCGCGGTGCGCGCGAGCACAACCTCAAGAACATCGACCTGACGCTGCCGCGCGACAAGCTCATCGTGATCACGGGGTTGTCGGGCAGTGGCAAGTCGTCGCTCGCCTTCGACACCGTCTATGCGGAAGGACAGCGGCGCTACGTCGAGTCGCTGAGCGCATACGCGCGTCAGTTCCTCGGGCAGATGGAGAAGCCCGATGTCGACCACATCGAGGGATTGAGCCCGGCCATTTCCATCGATCAGAAGGGGACGAGCAAGAACCCGCGGTCAACGGTTGGCACGGTCACCGAGATCTACGACTACCTGCGTCTCATGTACGCGCGCATCGGTCATCCGCATTGTCCGAACTGCGGTCGCGAGATCAGCAAGCAGTCCATCGAGCAGATCGCGGACCAGGTGCTCTTGCTTCCCGAGGGAACCCGGCTGCTCATCTCCGCGCCGATGGTGCAGGGCCGCAAGGGCGAGCATCGCGATGTGCTCGATGAGGCGAAGCGACTCGGCTACGTTCGCGCGCGCGTCGACGGTGTGCTCCACGACCTCGCGGATCCGATCACGCTCGACAAGAAGTTCAAGCACGACATCGAGGTGGTCGTCGACCGCATCATCATCGGGCCGGAGTTGCGTTCACGGCTGCACGAGTCGCTGGAACAGGCGTCCAAGCTGAGCGACGGGCTCATCCTGCTGATTCCGGCCGACGCGGAAAGTGGCATGCAGGAGATGCTGTTTTCCGAGGAATTCGCTTGCGTGTACTGCGGTATCTCGATGGAGGAGCCGGCGCCGCGCAACTTCTCGTTCAACAATCCGCACGGCGCGTGCCCCGCGTGCACGGGGCTCGGCGTGCGTCTCGAGGTCGACCCCGATGCGGTGGTCCCCGACCCGTCACTGAGCATCGAAGAAGGGGCGCTCTCCGGCTGGACGCGTGGACCGTCGCAGCACTGGATGATGGAAGTCCTCGAGACCGTCTGCAAGCGATTCAAGATCCCGCTCAACGTGGCGTGGAGCGACCTCGACGCGAAGGAACGTCAGCTCATCCTGTACGGGCTCCCCAAGGACGAGACAGTACGCATGCGATACGTCTCGCACAGCGGGCACGCGAGAAGCTTCGAGGCGGGCTACGAGGGCGTCATCAACAACCTGCAGCGGCGGTATCGCGAGACCGAGTCCGAGTGGGTGAAGCAGGAGATCGAGCGGCTGATGATGCAGAAGCCGTGTCCCACCTGCAAAGGCGCGCGGCTCAAGCCCGAGTATCTCGCGGTGACCATCGACGGGATGAACATCGCCGAGTTCTGCAAGCACAGCATCAGCGGCGCGTTGCGGCGCCTCGATTCGTTGCGTCTCAGCGAGCGCGAACTGACGATCGCGGTCCAGGTGATCAAGGAGATCAAGGAACGTCTCGGGTTCCTGCACGACGTCGGACTCGACTACATCACCATCGACCGCGGCGCCGCCACGCTGTCCGGTGGCGAGGCGCAGCGCATCCGGCTTGCAACGCAGATCGGCAGCAAGCTCATGGGCGTGCTGTACATCCTCGATGAGCCGTCGATCGGACTGCATCAGCGCGACAACAACAAGCTGATCCGCACGCTCATCGCACTCCGCGACATCGGCAACACGGTGCTCGTCGTCGAGCACGACGAGGAGACGATTCGCGCAGCAGACTGGGTCGTCGACATCGGCCCGGGCGCGGGCGAGCACGGCGGCCTCGTGATGGTCGTCGGGCACGGTCGAGGACGTGCTGGCGTCGCCGGGGAGCATCACCGGACAGTTCCTTCGCGGCGAGCGCAGCATCCCGCTGCCGCTGATACGGCGACCCGCGAGCGCGAAGAAACTCGTTGTGCGTGGCGCCCGCGCCAACAATCTGCACAACGTCGACGTCGCGTTCCCGCTCGGCTCGTTCATCTGCGTCGCCGGCGTCAGCGGCAGTGGCAAGAGCACGCTCGTCAACGACATCCTGTATCGCAAGCTCGCGCAGTCCCTGTACCGCGCCAAGCAACGCCCGGGCGCGCATGACCGCGTCGAGGGAATCGCGGCAACATCGACAAGGTGATCGACGTCGACCAGTCGCCGATCGGACGCACGCCGCGAAGCAACCCGGCGACATACGTCGGCGTCTTCACCGACATCCGCGATCTGTTCGCGAAGTTGCCCGAGGCGAAGATCCGCGGCTACAAGCCCGGGCGCTTCTCGTTCAACGTCTCGGGTGGTCGATGCGAGGCGTGCTCGGGCGACGGGATGATCAAGATCGAGATGCACTTTCTCCCGGACATCTACGTGCCGTGCGAGGTGTGCAAGGGCCGCCGCTACAACCGCGAGGCGCTCGAGGTGAAGTTCCGCGGCAAGAGCATCGCCGACGTGCTGGAGATGACGGTCGACGAGGCCGCGGTGCTCTTCGAGCATCAGCCCCGGATCAATCGCCGGTTGCGCACGCTCCAGGACGTCGGGCTCGGATACATCAGGCTCGGCCAGCCGGCGACACAGTTGAGTGGTGGCGAAGCGCAGCGCGTGAAGCTCAGCACCGAACTCTCGCGGCGCGACACCGGCAGCACGCTGTACATCCTCGACGAGCCCACGACCGGTCTCCACTTCGCCGACGTCGAGAAGCTGCTCGTCGGTGCTGCATCGCCTTGTCGACGCCGGCAACACGGTCATCGTCATCGAGCACAACCTCGACGTGCTCAAGACGGCCGACCACATCATCGACCTCGGTCCCGGAGGCGGCGACGGCGGCGGTGAGATCGTGGCCGAAGGGACACCCGGAACAGGTGGCGGCCAATCCGCGCAGCGCGACCGGCGAATACCTTGCTCGGATGCTGCCGCCGCCACGTGCCGAGGTCACCCGGGTCACGGGGACGCGCGTGGCACCGGCGCGGCCGCGCCGGCGTGTTCCGGTCTCGACCTGATCGCACCCCGCAAACGCAGCAGGTGCGCTAACGTGGTGGAACGATGACCTCCATGGACGGCGAGGATCGCCGCCTTCGGCTCAGACGTCTCGACGACTGCCTCGACGTGCTCGAGCAGGCGCACGAGCTGAACCTCACCGAGGTCAGCGAGCGAATGGCAGAAGCGCTCAGCGAGCGCGTTCCCACGGTGCATCCCGGCATGCTGATTGCCGATGCGATCGAGGAAGTCCTGCGCCAGCAGGAGCCCTACATGGTGCAGATCCGTCCCGAGGTTTCACGCAGGGTGCGGCGTCGCCGCGACCCATTCGACGTGAGGCTGCTGCTCCAACGCCGCTGAACCCGAAGCGTCGGGGGGAAGGCTCGCAGCTACACTCGGTACGTTCATGAGTGCCTTCGGCTTCGATCCAGAGCAGATCTTCGCTCGGCGGCGCTCCCGTCCCAGGATCGTTCGCCCCCCGGGACAGCTGCGACGCCGGATCATCATCTTCAGCGTCATCGCGGCGATCGTGGTGCTGCTCATCGCCGCCCGGTGGCTCCTCGGGCTCCGCGCCGAATACCTCTATTACGTGAGCCTCGGCCACACCAACGTCTTCTGGACGCCGCTCATCGCGCACATCGTCCTGTTCTTCATCGGCTTCGCCATCGTGGCGGTGCTGTTCGCCGGAGCCGTGATCGGATGTGCGGCCGCGGCAGCGAATCTCGACCGACGCGGGCGCAGAGTCGTGCTCTGGAGCGGGCTCGTCATCGGGATCCTCGCCGGGATCGCGGGCGGGTCGACGTTATCCGGCGAGTGGCAGGACATCCTCGTCTGGCTGCACTCGGTCCCGTTCGGCGCGAGCGACCCGGTCTTCCACCTCGACTATTCCTTCTTCGTCTTCACGCTGCCGGCGATCGACGACTTCATGGGCCTGCTCTGGGGCGGCGTGATCCTCGGGCTGCTTGCGGCGATCGCGATGGCCGTCGTCGCCATCACGGTGATGAACGCCCCCGAGGAGCTGCCCCTGCCGCTCGACCCGCCGCCGGGACGCACTCCGGAAGGCGCGCTGCGCGCCGCGGTCATCACCGGCGGGTTCGCGCTGGCCGGCGTCTTCATCCTCGCCGCCCTTGGCGCCCACTTCGGCGTCTACCACCTCGCGACGAGCCAGCACAGCACCGGCCCGAACGGCACCGGCACCCCGTACGTCGGCCTGGATGCGACGCAGCGCGCGGTGGTCCAGCCCGTCCTCGGATTCCTCCAGGTCATGGCCGTGGTCCTGGCGGTCGTGACCGTGGTGCTCGTCATCCTTCGCTGGGGTCGCGCCTCGACCGGAACGGCGATCGCGCTCGGATCGATGCTCGGCGGATGGCTGCTCGTGGCGGGTCTGCTCCAGGGCATTCCGGCCGCCGTCTACCAGGCAACGAGCGTCGGCCCGAACGAGCAGAGCGCGCAGACCAACACGATCAACGACTACCTCAACACGAGCCGCTACGCATGGGCGATCCAGAGCACGGGCTCGAACCCGGAGGTGGAGAACCGGAACTTCGGGACGCCGCATCCGCCGACGCTCAGCGATCTCGAGTCCGACCTCGGCACGCTCCAGAACGTCCGGATCCAGGACCCGACCCAGCTCCCCGACACGCTCGCGCAGATCGACCGCACGCGCAGCTACCAGACGTACTCGACGATCACCGTGGATCGGTATCCCGACCCCGCAACCGGTGAGGACGTGGAGGTGATGCTCGGAGCGCGCGAGATCGCGGAAGGCGACCTCCCGAACTCGTCCTTCGTGAGCTCGGCGCTCGACTTCACCCACGGGTACGGCATCACGGCGGTCTCCGTCAACGCCGTCGGCGGTGAGGGCAAGCCCGAGGTGCTCGTCGGCGGGCAGCCCATGGCTCAGGAGACCGCCGGCGCGCCGGCCGATCTCTCGTTCGACGGCTCCACAACCGCCGATCCGTCCATCTACTGTGGGCTGGACACGACGCAGAGCGTGGTGTCGGGCACGACACAGCCGGAGTTCAACTATCCCTCGGGCAGCCAGACCAACACGGTCCACGGCAACGCCAGCGAGGACGGCATCCCCATCACCAACCCGATCGACAAGCTGGCGATCTCGCTCGAGGATTTCGGTGGCTTCAACCTCTTCCTCAACGACGCGCTGACGTCCAACAGTCGCGCGCTCGTCAACCGCCAGATCAGCACGCGCATCACCTCGCTGGCGCCGTTCCTCACCGTCGACTCCGATCCGTACATCGTCGTCGACCCGCAGACGGGACACCTCATGTGGATCGCTGACGCATACGTCAAGACAGCGAACTTCCCGGAGTCGTACCAGCAGGACGACGGCACCTCGTACATGCGCAACGCGGTCAAGGCCGTGATCGACGCCAAGACCTGCGCGATCACCCTCTACGCGGTGAACATGAACGAGCCGATCACCGCGGCGTGGAATGCGATCTACCCCGGGCTGCTCACGCCGCTCAGCGACATGTCGCCGTACCTCATCTCCCACCTCCGCTACCCGGAAGACTATTTCAACGATCAGGCGCAGGCCTACGCGTCGGTGCATCAGGCCAACGCCGCGGTGTTCTTCCAGGGCGCCGACCTGTTCAACCTCGCGCAGGAAAGCGTCAACGGGCAGACCCAGTCGACCACCGCGTACTACGTCGAGGTGGAACTCCCTGGCACCAGCACCCCGCAGTTCGTGCTGCTCCAGACCTTTTCTCCGGGCGCAAATGGAAGCGGCAACGCGGCGAACAACATGACCGCGTGGCTCGCCGCGGAATGCGACTACACGGGCACCAACGAGCCGAAGCTTGTTTCAGTGCGCCTCAACAACGCCGACAACGTGCTTGGGCCGCTGCAGTTCGACAACAACATCAACACCAACCAGACGATCAGCTCGGAGATCAGCCTGCTCGATCAGCACGGATCGACGGTCACCCTCGGCAACGTGATCGTCCTGCCATTCAACAACGACTCCTTCCTCTACGTCCGGCCGCTCTATGTCACCGCCGCATCGAGTAACGGCAGCTCGTTCCCGCAGCTGCAGGAGGTGATCGTCGGCGACCAGAACGACGTTCAGCAGGGCTCGTCCTTCGCGCAGGCTGTTTCGAACCTGCTCAACAACGGCATCCCGATTCCGGGTCTGCCCACCACGAGCACGAGCACCGGCACGGGCACGGCCACGCCGACACCGACGCCTTCCGGGACGACGTCGCCCACCCCGACGCCGAGCACCGGCTCCACGCCGACGCCGACTGCGACACCGACCGGGACGATTCAGCAGCAGATCATCGCCCTCGACAACAAGATCGTCGCCGACAACTCCGCCGCAGAGGCAGCGCTCATGGCGGGGAACTTCACCGCATACGGCGCCGATGAGGCCAAGGTGCAGGCGGACCTGTCGTCGTTGCAGAAACTGCTCGCCGAGCAGTCGCCGACTCCCTCGCCGTAGCCTGAGGCGGCTGCAACCATGAGCGACGCGATAGAGATCGCACCGGGAATCCGCCAGCTGGACACGCTGCTCGGCGGCATGGAGGAGCTCACTGCGGGCTTCCTCATCGACGGGCCGATGCCCGCGCTCGTCGAGACCGGTTCGCAGTCGAGCGTTCCCGCCGTGCACGCAGCGCTCGATGCGCTCGGACTTGGACCGCTCGACCTGCGCTGGATCATCGTCACGCACATCCACCTCGACCATGCCGGCGGTGTGGGCGAGCTCGCACGCGACTTTCCCAACGCGACCGTCGTGGTCCATGAGCGTGGCGCGCGCCACCTGGTCGACCCGAGCAGGCTCGTCGACAGCGCGTCACGCGTGTACGGGCCGCTCCTCGACAGTCTCTACGGCAGGATGACCGCCGTCCCGGAGGACCGCCTCATCGCTGCCGCAGACGGCTTTCGCGTCGACGTGGGCAACGGCCGCTCGCTGCTGCTCGTCGACTCGCCGGGGCACGCGAAGCACCACCACGCGGTCCTCGACGAGCACACGGGCACCCTGCTCGTCGGTGACGCCGTCGGCGTGCTCCTGCCCGACCTGGGCGTGCTCCGCCCGGCCACGCCGCCGCCGGACTTCGACCTCGAGCAGGCGGTGCACAGCCTCAAACGCTTCGCGGAGCTGCGTCCCGAGCACATGGTGCTCACGCACTACGGCCCGGTCGCCGATGCGCAGGCCACGCTCGCCGAGGCCGAGGACATGCTCCACGCCTGGGTGGAGGTTGCCGAGCGCGTGATCGAGGATGCGGCCGACGCGGGCATCGACGATGTCGCCGCGGCACTCGCCGAGGCGTTCGCGCTCGATCCGGAGACGCTGCCGGAGGGGATCCGCGAGAAAGCCGAGATCCTGAACGGCGTCCACAGCAACGCCGCCGGGATCGTGCGCTATCTGAGACAGCGGGCTCCGGCACCGGTCGAATGACGCACGGCCGTCCGGCCGCGCGACCGGCTCATCGCGGCGGTCGTGCTGAGCGCGGTGATCGGCCTGGTGGGCGGCGGCCTCGCCGCCTGGGGCATTTACGCCCGTTTCGGGCCGGTGGAACGCGTGACCCAGCAGACCATCGTCGGCGGGTCGGGCAACAACAGCGGCGGGGCGCTCACGGCCGGCTCGATCGCCCAGGCGAAGTCGGTCTCCGTCGTGGAGGTGATCACCAAGCCGGTCACGCCGGCGTCGCTCCTTGCGGGGCCCACCGGCATCGTCGACGGTTTCGTGGTCTCGGCGAACGGACTGGTGATCTCGAGCATCCACGCCGTCCAGGGCGCGTCGCCGCTGGAGATCGCGACGGCGAACGGCACCCTGTACCCCGCCACGATCGTCCGTGCCGATCCGACCCACGGCGTCGTCCTCCTCCAGGCCGTGGGAGCTCAGGGGCTCACACCGCTCATCTTCGCGACCGTCGCCCCTCGTGTCGGCGACCTCGCGATCGCCGTGGCGCACACGCCGTTCTCACCGGTCACCCTCTCCACGGGGACGGTGAGCTCGGTCGGCATCACCGTGACCCTCGACGACACCGAACCGCCGCTCCGTGACGTGCTCACGGTGGACGCGACGCCCGATCCGCACCAGGACGGCGCGCCGCTGCTCGACGGCAACGGCAATGTCATCGGGGTCGTCGTCGACGCCGGCGATGCCGCGCCGGGAGTGGTGGCGCTCTCGATGACCGCGGCTGCCGATCTCGTGACCGCCGCGACCGGCGGCGGTGCCGCGACCCCGGTCCCGACGCTCGGCGTGCAGTCCCAGGTGATCGACCCGGCGACTGCCGCGGCGGCGGGAGTGCCGGTGGGCGCGCTGATCCTCTCGGTCACCACCGGCGGACCGGGGGCAGTTGCCGGGCTGCTTCCCGGCGACGTGGTCACGGCGGTGGGGGGCACGGCGATCGATGCCGATCACTCGCTCGACCCCACCGTGCTCGGGCTCGCTCCCGACGAACAGGTCACCCTCACCGTGTATCGGAACGGGACGTTGCGAACTCTGCAATTGACCGTCGGAAGCGGCTGATGCGCCCGAGGCGGCACACTGGACCCTCATGGAACTGACGTATCACGGCCACTCGTCCATCAGGCTTCGGGGCAGGGAGATGACGGTGTTCATCGATCCGCCGCAGACGGCGCTCCCGGGTCTCGCCAAGGGCACACTCGGGATCATCGTCCGCACCGAGGGAGCCACCGACACCGCCACGCTCCGTCCGCGCGAAGGCGAGATGCAGGAGGTTCGCGGCCCCGGTGAGTTCGAGATCGGCGGCATCAGCATCCTCGGGCTTGCCGCAGGAGAGACCACGGTGATGCGGGTCTCGGTCGACGACGTCCGCGTCGTCGCGGCTGGACGCCTCCGCCGCCAGCTCAGCGAGGAAGAGATCGACAGCCTCGGGCATGTCGACGTGCTTGTGATCCCGGTGGGCGGTGGCGACGCGCTCGGCGCCATCGATGCCGCGAAGCTCGTGAACGCCGTGGAGCCGAGCATCGTGGTCCCGGCCCGCTACGGCTCCGGCGACGGCGGCGAATATGACCCGGTCGGCAAGTTCGCCCAGGAGATGGGCCTCGCCGAAGGTGCCTGGGAGGCTCAGCCGCGCCTGGTGCTCACCGGATCCACCGGCGAGACCGACGAGACGCGCGTCGTGTTCCTCGAGGCGAAAGCCGGCTGACTGTGACATTCGAACATCGGTGCGTCCGCGCGACGCACTGCTGATACAATCACGCAAACATTCCCGGGAGGCTCTGCGCATGGCGAAGTTCGTGTTCGTGACAGGCGGAGTAGTCTCCTCACTCGGCAAGGGAATCACTGCAGCCTCGATCGGCACGATCTTGAAGGCACGCGGCCTGCACGTCGGGATGCAGAAGCTCGACCCCTATCTCAACGTCGATCCGGGCACGATGTCGCCATATCAGCATGGCGAGGTGTTCGTCACCGACGACGGCGCTGAGACCGACCTCGATCTCGGCAATTACGAGCGTTTCCTCGACGTTGCGTTGAGCAAGGCGAGCAACGTCACCACCGGCAAGATCTACGCGTCGGTGATCGCCAAGGAACGCCGCGGCGATTACCTGGGCGGCACCGTGCAGGTGATCCCGCACATCACCAACGAGATCAAGCACCGCGTGCTGCGAGTCGCCGAAAATGAGCTGCCACAACCCGATATCGTCATCGTGGAAGTCGGCGGCACCGTCGGTGACATCGAGTCATTGCCATTCCTCGAAGCGATCCGGCAGATGAAGAACGACGTCGGTCGCAACAACGTGTGCTACGTGCATCTGACACTTGTGCCGTACGTCAACGCGAGCGAAGAGTTCAAGAGCAAGCCCACGCAGCACTCCGTCAACCAACTCCGCTCGATCGGCATTCAGCCGGACGCGATCATCGCGCGCAGCGAGAAGCCGATCAGCGAAGCGCTGAAGGAGAAGATCGCGCTGTTCGGTGACGTCGAGATGCGCGCGGTCATCAACGTGCCGGACGCGAGCTCCATCTATCAAGTGCCGCTGATGCTCGAGGACGCGGGGCTCGGTGATTACATCGTGCAACTGCTCAACCTCGACGCGACACCGCCGGATCTCACCGAGTGGAAGGACCTCTGCGCGCGCATCGCCGCTCCCAAGCCGAGCGTGCGCATCGCGCTCGTCGGCAAGTACGTGGAGATGCCGGACGCGTACATCAGCGTCATCGAATCACTGCGCCATGCCGCCGTCCATTGCGGTGCGGACCTGGAACTGGTCTGGGTCAACAGCGAGCACCTCGACGAGGACGTGGCTCCCCTCGAGGGCGTCGACGGCATCGTGGTGCCGGGTGGCTTCGGCCACCGTGGCATCGAGGGCAAGGTGCTCGCGTCGCGGTACGCCCGCCAGCACCTGATCCCATACCTCGGACTATGCCTCGGCATGCAATGCGCCGTCGTCGACATCGCTCGCGAGGTTCTGGACGCCTCCGATGCGAACTCGACGGAGTTCAATGCCTTCACGTCGCACCCGGTCATCGACCTGCTCCCCGAGCAGCGCGACATCGAGGAGAAGGGCGGCACCATGCGGCTCGGCGTGTATCCGTGCAAGCTCACGCCGGGGACCCGCGCCGCCGAGGCGTACGGGGAGCCGGTGGTGTACGAGCGCCACCGGCATCGCTTCGAGTTGAACAACCACTATCGGGATCAACTCGCCGCGGCTGGAGTCGTGTTCTCGGGGACCTCGCCCAACGGCAGGCTCGTCGAGATCATCGAGCTTCGCGATCATCCCTTCTTCGTGGGCTCGCAATTCCATCCCGAGTTCCGCTCGAGGCCGGGCCGCCCGCATCCGCTGTTCCGTGCCTTCATGGTTGCGGCCACGCAGGATCCGCGGTTTGGCGAGCAGCCGGGAAGCACGATGGACGTCGCAGGGGTTCCCACCGAGACCACGACACCGGTCTGAGCCGCGCGCAACGCGCGGCCACCGAATTCGTTACGCGAAACCCCCCGAACGCGTCGCCGTTGCACCGTCAATCGACAAGGTTGATGGAGGCCCTTTCGCGATGATCCCGACCCGCGCCGCCCTTGCACTCCCAGCCGCAGTGCTTGTCCTCGCTGGATGTGGCGTGGCGGCGTCAGACGCGCCCCGTACCACCACCGATGCGTTGCATCTGCCCGCGACGGCACCTGCCATCCCCGAGACCGCTCTGCTGCGTCCGCTCCCGGTCATCCCGGCAGCGCCGACGTATGACGTCGCGACCATCGCCGCCAGTGGCGGGAACGAGTGGCTCGAGATCCTCACCGCGAGTGGCGCGATGGTCGCCAGGACGGAAATCAACCCCACCGGGTCGCCCACGGTTGGCGCAGGCGGCGCGTACTGGACCGAGAACGGTGCGGAGTACGAGCTCACGCCGGCGGGTGCCGTCCACAAGCTCGGCCTGGTGCCGAACGATGCGAGTGGCGTGGTGATCGGACCGGATGGGACCTCCTACGCATATGCGACGTCCGAACCATTGACGAGCAGCTCGGCCAATCCATCGTTCGTCAACAAGATCATCGTGATCCGTGCGGGTTCGCCTGCGAAGGTCATTGGCGACGTTGTCGGCAGCGGAAATGACGTGTACTCGGAATCTTCCGGTGGCTGGTCCTACTCGCTGGTGAGCTGGACCGACGCCGGCATCGGCTTCGTCCGCGTCCCCGAGGGCATGTGCGGGTGCGGCAGCTTCGATTTTCAGATGCAGTCCGCGTACTCAGCCATCATCGACCCCGCCTCGGGCGGAGAGACCACCCTGACCGCCAGCACCTCGTGCCCGCTCAGCGACCTCGGTCCGGCGCTCGAATCGGTCTGCTTCGACACGAACGCCACCACCGGCGCGACGGATGAGATCCGCATCGCCACGGCCGGGACAGTCACGCACACGTACACGCTGTCCGGCAAGAACGCCGCGGGCGACGCCATGTTCTCGGGTGACGGCAGCCAGCTCGCCTACGTCACCATCCCGGTTGCCCAGGCAGACGAATGCGGCGGTTCGGACTTCACCGTGACGCTCCACATGATGGACATCGCCACCGGCACCACCGTGGATCGCGAGATGGGCAACTTCACCCCGACTGCGTGGTCGGGCGGCGTGATCTTCGGCTCCATCGCCTCCGCCAGCGGCAACACGTCCTGGCTGGTGGCCGTGAACCCCTCCACCTTCGCGGTCACGCAGCTGACCCCGAGCGCAGACACAGCCCAAACCATCGGGGTCATGTAGCCGGGTACGCTGCTCAGGTGAGCACGGCAGCACGGGGAGCTCTGGCCGAGGCGAGGTCGATCCGCGGTCGCAACCGTGGTCTCGAACTTCTCCGTGCTACCGAGGCGGCCGCGCTCTCGGTGGGGCGCTGGCTCGGCCGGGGCGACAAGGTCGGCACCCGCGAGGCCGGCCATGCCGTGATGGAGGAGGCGCTCCTCGGGATGCCGTTCGAGGGCCGCATCGTGATCGGCCCCGAGGGATCGAACAACCGGCTCGTGTCCGGACGGACCATCGGCGCCGGACGGGATCGCGTGGATCTCGCGGTCCTCCCGGTGGACGGGATCAGCCTCGTGGCGGGCGGTCTCAGCCAGGCGCTCAGCGTCGCGTGTGTCGCCGAGACGGGGGGCATCCTGCTCCCGCCACCCGTCGCGTACATGCACAAGATCGCCGTCGGGCCCCAGGCCCGCGGCGCCATCGACATCAGCGACACGCCGGAGAACAACCTCCGCCGTGTCGCCTTCGCGATGAACGTGCAGGTGCAGGATCTCACCGTCGTGCTGCTCGACCGGCCCCGGCACCAGGCGCTGCTCGAGCGTCTCCGCGCTCTGGGAGCGCGCGTGGCGATCGTGAGCGATGGTGACGTCGGCCTCGCCATGATGGCCGCCTGGGAAGGATCCGGCATCGACGTGATGATCGGCTCGGGGGGCACCAAGGAAGCGATCGTTGCCGCCTGCGCGATGCGCTGCCTCGGCGGCGAGCTGCAGTGCCGCCCCTGGGTGCGCCACGAGGACGAGGCGGCGGCGATGCGCGAGGCCGGCTACGACCCGGAGGCGTCACTGAGCATGGAGCAGCTCGTTCCCGGCCGCGAGGTGGCCGTGGCGGTCACCGGCATCAGTGGCGGCGGCCTGCTGCGCGGCGTCCGGTATCACAACTGGTGGGCCGAGACGCACAGCCTCGTGATGCGGGCGCAGAGCGGCACGGTGCGCGAGATCATCGCCAAGCACCACGTGGCGCTCCAGCAGGACGAGGCCGGCAAGGTCCTTTGACGCCCGACGCGTCCCACTCGGCGGCGCTGCTCGAGCCCCCTTCGCGCGCGCTTCGCGCCGGCATGTGGACCGCGAGCCAGGTACTTCGCGCCATGGGGTCCGGCCGCTACCTCCTTGGCGATGTCATCGGCACCTGCATGTACGCGGGCTCACCCGCGAGCCGGCGGCGATGCGTGGCGAATCACCGTGTCCTCGACCCGGCGCTCGACGAGCCGGCGGCGCGCCGCAGGGCGCTGGCGTCGTTCCGCAACTACGCGCGCACATCGGTGGACTTCGTCTGGCAGTACGGGGTGCCGGCGCACACGATGCACCGGTACTTCCGCGCCTACGGGCTCGAGCACGCGCATGCGGCAATCGAGGAACACGGCGGGGGAGTCTTCGCGCTCGCCCACTTTGGGAGCTGGGACGTCGCGGCCTCGTGCGGCTTTGCCTCGGGGTTGCGCGTCACCGCGGTGATGGCACCGGTCGGACCGGACCTCGTCACCAGGATCGCCGCGTGGGCTCGGAGAAAAACGGATCTTGAGGTGCTCGTGTCATCCAACGCGGCACGCGGATTGATCCGGGCCGTGCGACGCGGCCGGTTCGCGGCAATCCTCAGCGACATCCCGGATCGCGGCGACACGGTCACGGTGAACTTCTGCGGCGGGAAGGTCGAGTTCAGCACCGCCGCCGCCTGGCTGGCGCGCGTCGCGAAGGTGCCGGTGCTGCCCGTGGATTGCTACCGCGTCGGCGGGCTGTATCGGCTCGTGATCCATCCGCCGATCGTCATCGAGCCTGGCGACAGCGATGAGGCCGTGACCCAGCGCATCGCGACGGGATTGGAGATCCGCGATCCGCCGCAACCCCGAGTGGTGGTACCCGTTCGGCGAGATCTACCAGCGCTGAGCATTCGTTCGCTCCGCAAGCCGCTCGCGCAGCGGGCGTCGCCTCCTACGGGGAGGCGACGCCGTTGAAGAATCCGAAGAGCGACACCTCGTCATCCGTGTTGTCGGGTGTATAGAGGGTGTGGCTGGCCTCATCAAGCGCTACGTAGCCTGGATACCCGCCCACGGGCACAGTCTTGGGCACCTGGCCACAGCCCGAGATGACCGTTGCGCTGCAGCGCGAGCCGTTGAAGATGTCGACCACGAGTCGATGATGGAGCCGACGAACACAGCGTTGTCTGATGGATCGATCGCGAGGTTGAAGCTTGGGCCGGCGCTCGTTGCCATAGTCGGCGGAGACTGGCCGCAGCCGGCGTGGTTGGTGGCGTTACAGCTGGTCCCGTTGATCACGGAAATGGTGTTGTCGTCGCCGTCGGTCACGTAGACGGTGTTGGTCGAGGTGTCGACGGCCACGCCGGTCGGGCCGTGGCCGACGTGCACGCTGGGCGGCACCTGCACGCATCCGACGGTCGTCGAGGCATTACAGGTCGCGCCGTCAATGACCGAGACCGTGTCGCCGGGGCCCGTGATGCCGCCGTTCGCGACATACACCGTATCTGTCGCCTGATTCACAGCCAGGCCATCTGGACCAGGACCGACGGTGATGGTGGCCGGGGCGAGACCACAGCCTGAATGGTTGGACGCGTTACAAGTGGCTCCATCGATCATCGAAACCGTGTCAGTGTTGCCGTCGGCCACGTAGATAGTGTCCGTGGCGTCGTCGACGGCAATGTCCTCCGGCGGGCTGCCAATAAACACGGTGGCAGGTGCGCGACCGCAGCCCGACCTGACATGGGAGTTGCATGTCGCCCCGTCGATCACCGACACGGTAGTGCCGCTTTGGTCATCGTTGGGACCGGTGTTGCCGGTGTAGATGGTGTCGGTGAGCTGATCTACCGCCACCACCTGCGGTCCGACGCCCGTCGCGACCGTGGGCCAGGGCCCGGCGCAGCCGTCGCTGCGGTCTGTAGCGTTGCAGGCCGTCGCATTGATGACAGACAGGTCATTGTCGCCGCGGTTGGTGACATACGTGGTATCGGTGCCTGGGTTTACGGCAACGCCTGATGGGGCAAAGCCAACTGAGGTTGTCGGGGCGGGCTCGCGGCAGCCGGCGTCGTGTGTCAACGTGCACGCCGCACCATCCAGGACCGAGACAGTGTTCTCATTCTGGTTTGGCACATAGACGGTGTCCGTCGACAGGTTGATGCCAAGGGTGCCCGGATTAAATCCCACGGCAACTGTCGGTGGACTCTGGCTGCAGCCTGACGTCGAGCCGGCGTGGCACGTCGCTCCGTCGATCACGGACACCGTGCTGTCTTCCTCGTTCGCGACGAAGATCTCGTCGGTCATTGGGTCGGCCACAATGCCAGCGCCAACACTCCCAACGGTGACGGTAAGGGGGGTCTTCCGGCACCCAGAGGTCACGGTGGCGTTGCAGGTATCGGCGTTGAGGACATCAACACTGCCGAGGCTCCCGGCCGCCTGACCTGCCGGACCAGTGCTCACGTAGACGGTATGGGTCGACGGATTCACCGCGGCCCAAGATGCGCCAATGCTCGCGGTCGCGGTCCGCGGAACGCGGCTGCACCCGTACCTCACCTGAGCGTTGCAGATGGCTGCGTTGATCATCGATACCGACCCAGGCGTGTTGAGGCCGAGCCCCGTCGCCACATAAACGGTGTGGTTCGCCGAATCGACCGCAAGCCCGGTCGGGATCAACCCGACGGCCACCGTCGAGACCTGGTTGCATCCCGAGGTAATGATCGCGTTGCAGGTCGCGGCATTAATCACCGATACCGTGTTGTCATACGCGTCGACCACATAGAGCGTCTGGGTCGTCGTGTCCACGCCGTCAAAATCAGGAGCGTAGCCGACGTTCACGGTCGGCACATCGCCGCACCCGGCCTGCGTCGTAGCGTTGCAGGTCGTGGCGTTGATCATCGATACCGTGGCGCTGCCGGCGTTGGTCACGTAGACGGTGCGAGTTTGCGGGTCGTAGACGCCGGCGACCGGGAAGTTCTCCACTGCCACCACGGGAGCGACCTGGCTGCAGCCGGAAGTGTTTCCCGCCCTGCACATTGCCGTGTTGACGAGCGAGACGGTGCCGTCGTTGGCATTGGTCACGTAGGCGGTCTTGTTGTCCGAGTCGACAGCCACGTCGGTGGGATCGCCCCCGACGTTTACGGTCGGGGCTGTCGGATTCCGGAAATGGCTGCTGACACCAGCGGCATCGATGCGGGATGACAGGACCCCGTTGTCTGGACCGGACGGTCTCTGATGCCGCTGGACATACCAGGCCACGATCTGGGCCCGCGTCACGGTGCGTGTGGCGACTGTCGCGGTTGCACCAGTCTGTGCGTCTGCCTGGACGGACCCTGTGGCCGCCAGAAGCAAGAACACCGTCGAAGCGCTGACCAAATACCGTCGACCCGCGATCGCAAGTCCGGACACACAGCGACCGCTGTTCAGACGCATCTCGCGGCCTCCGAGAGATAGCTTCGATACCTGCATGGCCACTTCCTCCGGCGTTGATCTCATCGGACTTCCTACGGTTGGGCAGCGAACACAGACATTGACGCGGTCACCAGGAACGTCATCGCATATACCGTATTGGTGTCCGGATTGACGGCCACGCCAATCGGCAAAGAGCCGACTGGTTGCAGCGCTGCGGGAGTGCTGCAGCCGCTCATGACCGTCGCGTTGCAGGTCGCTGCGTTCAGCACGGACACCCCGGCGCTTCTGATGTCACTCACGTAGATGAAGCCCGAGTCGACGTCCAACACCGCCAAACGCGGCCCTCGGCCAACGACGACAGTCGGGAACGGCCCCGCACAACCTGCGGTCGAGTGCCCGTTGCATGTCGCACCGTTGATGATCGACAGCGTTCCAGGGGCAAACCCGTTTTGGTTATTCACCACGTAGACGCTATTGGTCGCGTCGTCCACGGCCACCGAATAGTGGGCAAGCCCGACTGTGATCGTCGCGGCGACCTTGTCGCAGCCGGAGTGATCCGTGCCGTTGCAGGTTGCACCGTTTATCACGGACACGGTGGTACCCAGCACGTCGGAGAGTGCGAAGCTGGGTGCATAAACCGTGTCAGTCTTCGAGCTCACTGCCAGGGATTCGGTTCCCAAGCCAACGGCCACGATGCCCGGAGTTCTGGTCGCATCCAGAGGTGATCTCTGCATTGCAGGTGGCGGCGTCTAGGACGGCGACCTCATTGGCTTCTGTGCCGACGGGTACGTAAAGTGTCCGCGTCACTGCGTTGAGCACCGGTGGACCAGGCTCTTCTCCGACCCTGATCGTCCGAGGCCGTTCGGAGCAACCGGCGGCATCACCGGCGTTGCAGGTGGCGATGTTGATCACAGAGACGCTCGTGCCGAACGAGTTGGCGACGTACAGCGTGTGGGTGACGTCATCGATCGCCCCCATGGCTGCCATGGGATCGGGCATCGGGATCTCGGCGACCGCAGCGCATCCGGAGCGTTTGCCGGCGTTGCAAGTTGCGCCATTGATCACATCAATTTCGGGTCGGTTGTAATTGCTCGCGTAGATGGTGTTGGTGGCCGCGTCGACCAACGCCTCGAACTCCGGCTCCGGCACGCTGGGGGCATCGGCGCGACATCCTGACGTGTCGGTTGCGTTGCAGCGACCCATGCTCACCACGGCAAGGACGTTTGACGTACCGGTGCTCACGAGGTAGGCAGTGTCAGTTTGCGGAAGGATCGTGACGGAATTGGGGAACGCGTTGTACTCCGGCCCCGCGTTGGTGCCGGCCTGCTCACTCGGCGGCTGCTGTGCGCAACCGGACGCCGTTGCCCCGTTGCAGGTACGCGTGTTGATGGCCGACAGCGTGTCGTCGTTCTGACTGACGGCGAACACCGTGTGCAGCTGGTCGTCGACCGCCACACCACCGAGCCCCGGGCCAGTAGGGACCGCGACAGGCGTGCTCGCACAGCCGGATGTGTTACCGGCGTTGCAACGGGCGCCATCGATTACCGACACGGTCCCGTCGTTGAAGCTTGAGACATACACGGTGCCGGTGGCCTGGTCCACGGCATCCCAGATGGCATTGCTGCCTACCGTGACAGTCGGCGACGGAGCGTTACAGCCACTATCGCTGCTCCCATTGCAGGTGGCTCCGTCGAGCACCGACACGGTGTTCCCGTTGCCCGATCCAACGTTTACGGCGTAGACAGTGTCGGTTGCAAGGTCCACATCGACGGCGCCTGGGCCGTCGTTGTCCGCCAGGAGTTCGGTTTTTCCGCACCCTGACGTCGTCAGCGCGTTGCAGGTCGCGCCATCGATCACGTGGATTCCGCCGGCGGGGTCGGCCACATACAAGGTCTTGGTATTGGGGTCGAAGACCGCTGCGACTCCGCCGACGTCGATGCTCGCCACGGGACGGCCACATTCCCGCGTCACCGTTGCGTTGCACAGGGCTCCATTCAGGACCGAGACGCTCCCGCTATTGGAGAAATAGTTCGCGACGTAGATGGTGTCGGTCGCGACATCGACTGCGACCGCTTGGGGACTCACGCCGGCCATCGCTCTGGTCACCACACGGCAGTCCGAAGCGATCTCAGCGTTGCATTTGGTGGTGTTGATCAGGTCGACGACATTGCTGCTCGTCGAGCAAGCTCCGGTTGGACACTGGATCGGGACGTAAAGGGTCCCTGTGGTCGGATTGAGCGCAGGGACGCCAGGGCTGCCGCTGAGTGGCACACTGCTTCCGGCCGTCGAACTCGGGTGCGGGTGGATCACCGGAGCCGGCGTGGTGTGGTGTGACCGATTGACAAGGAACAGCGTGATCGGGGCGGCGACCACGAGTGCGGCGACGACGGCAATGACCACCCCCATGAGGAGGCGGCGGCTGCGCGCGGGCGCGGCACGGTCGAACACGGCAGCGACGGTCCGCTGGGCCGTCGCGGGGTCACCAGCGTGGCGCAACCGCTCATCGAGGTACGGGCCGAGCCATTCTTCGAATGCGTCAGGTGGCATCGTTAAAGCCCTCCCGCAGGCGACTGAGGGCTCGCGCCAGGTGCTGACGCGCCGAACCGGGACGGCAGCCCATGTACTCGCTGCACTCATCGAGGGTGTAGCCGAAGGAGTAATGCAGCACGATCACGGCTCGTTGCTGCCGACTCAACCGCGCAAACGCGCCGTCCAACGCGGCGTACTGGGGAAGCGTTTGCGATGGACTCGCCAGCCGGTCATCGAGAACGCGCTCGTGCAGCCAGCGCGTACGAAGCCTCCTGCCGTGATTGACACATTCGTGGACGCAAATACGAGTCAGCCAGGCGTCACGACGTGACGGATCGCGAAGACGATCCCAGGCTCGCCAGGCCGCGAACATCGCGTCCTGGACGACATCTTCAGCATCGGCCGAGTTACCGACGATGACGGTAGCGATGGCGAGCAGTCTTGGAGCGGCAAGAAGAAATGATCGGTTCCGCCTCCGCTCGGCGGGACCCTTCCTCAGCAATCGCCATCGAGATCATCAGGATAAAGACGATCTGCCGGACGGTTTAGTTGACAGCAGACACGGCGGCGATCGAATAAGCGTTCAGCCTTCGGCGTTTGGGCCGCCCTCCGAGGTGAGACGAGTGCGACACATGAGCCTCAGTCGACACAACTCGGGCAACTCGCGTAAAGCGTTCATCTCGTGCAGCTCTGGTGCTAGGGTTGGTCACACGATGACTGCGCGAAGTTCCTTCACCACCGGCCAGGTTGCGGAGCAACTGGGCATCTCTCCGGATACCCTCCGACGCCACATTCGCCGCGGCACCATTGTCCCGAGCAGGCGTTCCCTTGGGGGCCAGGCTCACTTCATGCCCGGCGATGTAGAAGAGATACGAGCCCGTCTCCAGCGTCCTGCTCGTGAGGCGTTCCAGATGCTCGATCCACGAGCATTCCGACAACGGCGCGACTTCGACGAATTGAAAGCGCAACAGGGAATCACCGCACGCGTCGACGTCGCGGCCCTGTATGACGCTGACACCCCGGTGGGCGAGCTCGATGCCTATGCTGCCGAGCTCGACCGATTCCGCGAGGCATGAACGCGGCGGACGTCCCAACGGGCCCGCTGCTGGTGGACACGGACATCTTCTCCATCTGGTATCGCAGGTCCGACCGGCACGACGAATTTCGGAACCTCGCCGAAGGGCACGATCTGGCGATGTCGTTCGCCAGTGTCGGCCAGGCGCTGGCCCCAACGCACAGCCCCAGGGTTTCCGCAGAGCTGGCAGGCCGTATTCGGCGCGCCCTGCGTCAGTTCGTGGTGCTGCCGTTCGATGACGGTGTCGTTGAGCGCTGGGCCGAGATCGCCAATCCGCTCAGGGATGTGATGAAAGGAAAGGGCGTCAATGACCTCTGGACAGCAGCCTGCGCGCTGTCGTACGGGCTACCACTGATGACCAACAACCTCGGCGACTTCCGGAAGGTCTCGGCGGCGTTCCCCACGCTGGTGCTCGTTCATCCTGACCTGTGATCTGGGGCTGCGTGAGCACCGCATTCGCGAGTCACCGGCTCTAGCGGTGGCTTCGGCCTGCTCAGCGCCGCATCGTGTCCGCGCCCTGGTCGGTCCGCGGACCCATGAGCGGGCGGCCCGGGCGCTCGTCGAACACCAGCCGCTGATACACGCGCCGCCAGAAATGGCCGTACACGCGCGCATCGCGCGGTAGCCCCTCGAGCCGGCGGAGGAGGAGCAGCGCCAGGATCGCCAGGCAGCCGCTGCCGAGGATCCAGCCCTCGGTGCCGCCGAACAGGAAGGCGACCACCGGCAGGATGACGAAGGCCACGAGCACCGCCATGGCGATCCGGCCGCGGATGGCGCCCCAGGCGAAGCACATGAGCAGCGCGATCAGCCCGGCGATCGAGAGCGCGGCGACTGCCCCGGTCGCGACGGCGACGCCGCGCCCGCCGTTGAACTTCATGTAGACGGGCCAGCCGTTGCCGGCCACGGCGCAGACGCCGATCAGCATGCTCGCGCTGAGCGGCAGGCCGAGGAGCCGCGATGCGATCACCGGCGCGAATCCCTGGACGAACTGGAGCGGGCCGACGATGATCGCGATGTCGATCCCGGCGTGCCGGTACACGTTGCTCGTGCCGATGTTGCCGGTGCCGAAATTGCGCAGGTCGAGGCCGTAGCGTTTGCGCCGGACGAGCAGCCAGCCGACGGGCAGGCCTCCGATGAGGTATGCGGCGAGACACCAGCCCGCCACGACCCACGGGGAGATCATGATGTCGCCAATAATGCGGCTTGCGTACGGTGCAAGACCATGAGGGACCGAGCGCTCGTCGTCGACGGCGCCGCCGCGCTGCAGGAGGACCTCGAGCGCGGCCTCGTCGTGGTGCCGCAGCGCATCACCGTCGGGAGCCACGAGTTCGTCGATGACGGCAACGTCGAGACGTACGCCGCCTTCTACAACCAACTGCGCAGTGGCGGTCTGACCGCAACCTCGACGCCGTCACCGGGTGCGTATCTCGAAGCGTTCCGAAGGACCGACGCCGCGCGGATTCTCTGTCTGACCATTCCGGAGCGCTGGAGCGCGATGCACTCCACAGCGAACCTCGCCGCCGGCATGCTCGAGGCGGAAGAGGGGACACGGCGGGTCACGGTCATCGACACCGGCACCGCGGTGGCAGGGTTCTCGCTGATCGCGCGCTGCGCCGCCTGCCTCGCCGAGACGACCCCGACCCCGACGCCTGGATTGCGGCCGTCGTCTCCGCCTGCGAGAGGGTTCGCGTGTACGGCGCGCTGGCGACCCTGACGTACGTCGCGCGCACCGGGCGCGTGCCGGCGCTGCTGGCCGGAATCTCGAACACGCTGCGCGTGCGTCCGGTGTTCCGCCTCGTGGAGGGCGGTAGCACTGGGCGGGTCGGGCTCGCGCGCACGGTGAGCGGCACGATCCGGCAGCTCGCGCGTGTTGCGGTGGACGAGCTTGGCCCGGACCCCAGTGGCTGATGGTGTTCCACGCGGACGCCCCGGACGAGGCCGCGGAGCTGGCCGAACGCCTCGGCGGCGGCCGTGCATGTGGTCCGCTGCGAGAACCTGCCGCTCAGCCCGATGTTCGGTGCGCACACCGGGCCCGGGAACGATCGGATTCGCGGCGCTTCCGTGGCCGGGGGGCACTCCGCCGGACTGAATCGCGAAACGCAATTAGCGCGACGAATGGGCCTATCAGCGAGTGCTCGAGGTTCGTCCCGAGGCTGCACCGACTGACGGTCAACTCGCGGTGCTGCGCTCCTTGGCAGCACAGCTCACGATCGTAGGTCTGTACGGTAGCGGACAGAACTACGAGGTACCGGCTCTTAGCGTGACCTGCAGCGACGGGGCAGCAGGGGCGGCGCTCGAGGTTGAGGAGCTAGTCGTCCCAGGCGTGCCTCGGCAGGTACCCGTTCAGGGGGACAACGATGAGATTTCGGCGTTCAATGGCGGTTTCGATCGGGCTGGCGGCCGCGATCCTTCCCGTCACCTCGGTCTTTGCGGCCACGACCGCAACGTCAAAGGTTCTGTACAACAGCCTCGTGCCCTCGCCGGGCAACTTGCCGAGCATCGGGTTCGAGGCAACGCAGGCCTCTCAGTTCGGCAACGAGATCAAGCTCACCCGGTCGGCGAAGGTCGCCACAGTCGTCGTGACCATGGATTCGTGGGGCTGCCAATCCGGCACCGGCGACACGTGCACGACCACGGCCGGCGGCACGTTCAGCGAGCCAATCACGCTCAACATCTTCCAGGCTCCCCTGACCAATCCGACAACGCAGGCGGACACTCCGGGCAGCGGTGTTCCCGGCGCGACGATTCTGTCGGTCACCAAGACCTTCGCGATCCCGTACCGGCCGTCGGCCAACAACACGAAGTGCATCGGCGACGAGTCGGGCAATTGGTTCGACTCCAAGAACGGCGAGTGCTTCACGGGGTTGGCCACGAACATCACGTTCAACCTCAGCTCGCTGCACGCGACCCTTCCCCAGACCTTCGTCTTCGGGATCGCGTACAACACCAGCGACTACGGCGCCGTCCCGTATGGCGATAACACCGCGTGCAACAACGGCGGGAACGACCACTGCGGCTACAACTCGCTGAATGTCGGGCTCTCGTATGACCCGGACAACCTCAACGTCGGCTCGAACCCGTACCCCGGGTACGTGTGGTGGAACACCCAGACCGCCGCCGACTACTGCGACGGCGGCACTTGCCGGCACCGGCACCTTCCGCATCAACTCGCCGAGCACCGCTGCGTGCTGGGGCGTCTACCCGAACGGCATGCCGGCGACATACAACGAGGCACCCTGGTACATGCCGGCGGTTGAGTTCACGACTTCGTAATCCCTCGCTCTCTTTCCCGATGGCGCCATACCCCAGGCGGCGGCCCCCCCGCCGCCGGGGCGGCGCCGGTCGGGACTTGGCAAACGCCGGGACGGGCGCGTAGCCTCGAAAAGCGTCAGGCATCCCTCGAGAGGGATATCGATTCAGGAGGAACGCATATGAGCATCTGGCAACCCTTGCGATCCGCACGCACCGTCCTCGCCGTGGCAGTGGTGCTGGGCGGCATGACCATCGCGGCAACCCCGGCCGCGGCGTCGACTGCCTCCGGCATCACGTGCGGACCGAAGAGCACGACAAACAACCCAGCTCCGGGTATCGGCAGCCAGGCTACGTTCACGGTCGGTAACGGCGGGACGGTCACCCTGGTGCAGGAGAGCAACACCACGCTCAGGGTCACGTCCGCGAATGCGAAGTCGGGTTGGAAGGTCAATGTGGCCACAAGCCAGACGAGCACGCATCCGCACGTTGGCTTCCAGCGCCTCGGGATGCCCAATGACCAGGAGCGCTTCTGGGCGCATCTGAACACCAAGGGAACCCCGGGGACCGTGCTCACCGTCGTCATCGAGTCCTGCACCTGAGGCGACGCCTCACTCGTCGTCGGTGAGCGTCACGCGGCACTTCGCACTTACGCTCGCGCTGTGTAATCATGTAATCCATGAAAGGACACAGCGCTCCCGCGCCGCTCACTGACGACGAAGTCTCCGGCTGGTTCGCCGGCCGCCTCCCCGAGGGCCTCTACAAGTCGGCCCCCACCATCACCTCCGATCCCGACGAGATCCTGATCATCGGCGAGATCGATGAGCCCGAGCTCCCCGCCGATGCCGCTGACGGTGCCCGCGCCGCCGCGCGCAGTGCTCGGATCGCCCGCTTCCGTGGCGACACCCGCGATGCCCGTGTCCGGGTTGCCCGCGACGCGGAGCGTCTCTTCGGTCGCAAGGTCTCCTGGGGCGCCCGCTGCGGCGGCGTCGAGGAGCTGTTCACCACCCTCGGCGTTCCGGTGATGACCCGCCTGCGCCTGCAGGATCGGCGCGTGCTCGACACGCTCATCGAGGCCGGTGTGGCCCGCAGCCGCAGCGAGGCGCTCGCCTGGTGCGTCCGGCTCGTCGGCCAGCATCAGTCGGACTGGATCGAGAGCCTTCGTGGCGCGCTGACGGCCGTGCAGAAGGCACGTGCCGAGGGCCCGGATGTCGGCTGACCCGGGCGACGATGCCGAGTTGCTCGATGCATACTCGCGCACGCTGACCCGGGTGGCCGCGGCGCTTGCGCCGTCGGTGGCGGCGGTCACCGTCACGTCGAGTGGGGCGCGCCGCGCCCCGCTCGGGAGTGGCTCGGCAGTCGCCCTGAGCGCTGACGGCTTGCTGGTCACCTCGGCCCACGTCGTGGCCGGAGGCGACGGTGGCAGGCTCGACCTCGCCGACGGCCGCCAGCTTCGCTTCCGAGTTCGCGGCCGCGATCCGCTCTCGGACCTCGCGGTCCTGGTCGCCGAACACGGTGACCTCGATCCGGCGCGGCTCGGCGACGCGTCGAATCTCAAGGTCGGCCAACTCGTCGTCGCGATCGGCAATCCGCTCGGCCTCGCCGGCAGCGTGACGGCGGGCGTCGTGAGTGCCCTCGGCAGGTCGCTGCCGGCGCGGTCCGGGGCGCAGGTTCGGGTGATCGACGACGTGATCCAGACCGATGCGGCGCTCAATCCCGGCAACTCCGGGGGTGCGCTCGCCGACTCCGCGGGGCGCGTCGTCGGGATCAACACGGCGCTCGCCGGCACCGGGCTCGGTCTCGCCGTCCCGGTGAACGCCACCACCGAGCGGATCATCGGTGCCCTGGTCCGCGACGGACGGGTCCGCCGAGCCCACCTCGGCGTGGCCGGAACATCGCGTCCGATTCCAGCGCGCTGGGGCGACGAGATCGGCCACCGCAAGGGGCTCGAGGTGGTCGAGGTCGTCAAGGGAAGCCCCGCCGAATCCGCCGGGCTCCGGCCCCGCGACATCATCATCGAGGTGGACGGCCGCCCGATCGAGAGCCCGCGTGATCTGCAGCGCCTCATGGTCGATGGACCGATCGAGCGATTCCTCGTGATCCGGGTGCTTCGGGCCGGGTCAAGTTACGTTGTGACCGCGATTCCCGACGAACTCGCCGCCGCGTAATACAGTGGATTCATGCCCAACGTCTTCACGCGCGTTCCGGATGCGCCAGTGCCGCCCGCGAGTGGCTTTGGCTCCGCGGTCATCCCCGTCGCCGACGCCTTCATGATCGCCATGTTCTCCAAGCCCGCGAGCGGAACACTCCGGACCACCTGGGTCACGCCGTCAACCTACTGGCTGACGCTCGCGACCTTCCTTGGTGCCGTGATCATCGCGGGCCTGCTGCTCTCCGGCCTGATCGGAGCCGTGACCGGCCTGTCCATCATCGGCGTGGTGATCTGCCTGCTCTTCGCGATCGGCGCCGGTGCGGTCGCGGTCGTCGGGAACTGCCAGCGCCGCTCCGCCGCCTGACGGCGAATCTCGTCAGCGGCCGCCCAGCCGCACCTTCCCGTCGAGGAGCTCCCTCGCGATGTCGAGATGGCCGATATGCCGTGCCGTCTCCTCGATCATGTGGAGCACGACCCAGCGAACATTCGGTGGCTGGAATCCACCGAGATTGTGCTTGCCGAGGACGTGCGCTGAGAGCGGGGTGACGGCGAGCACCGCCTCGGACTCCGCGCACTGGTTGCGGTAGAAGGCGACGACTTCCGACGACGGCTCGTCGGTGGTGAACACCACCGTCAGAGGGTCGTATGGCGGCAGATCCTCCTCGAGGTCATCGGGCAACTCCGGCTCCTTGCCCGCCACAACACCCTGGAACCAGTGCCACTCCGCGCCGCCAAGATGCTCGACCAGCCCGGCCGGCGTCCAGCCTGTCGGCACGATCGAGCGGTGCCAGTCGTCCTCGCTCAGCCCCTCGACGATCGCCAGGACCGATTCGCGCTGGCCGCGGAGAAAGTCCCGCAGCATCTCGTCGGCGGCTTCGCTTTCGTTATCGCTAGCCACGGTCACCATCCTTGCGCACGAGCGCCTTTGACGGCAGGTTCCAACGGACGAACGTGATCCTATCCACTGGCACAGATGTCGAGTGTCCGAAATGTCGCGCCGTCTCCTCGATCATGTGCAGCACCACCCAGCGAACACTCGGCAGCGATATCTTTGACACACCGCGCGAGTTTGAGACAAGGTAAGGCATGTCCTCCCTCTTTGGCGACGCCTTTGGCCATATTGGCGGTCTAGTAAGAACGGCTCCCACACTTACGCGCCACAGTCGCCTCCGGCATCAGATCCGTGCCGCGCTTGACCTGCGCGAGAAGGCGTCGAGCCAGATTGGGCTAGATCAGGCTGTAGCTGACCTCGCGGTGGTGGTCCTCATACACACGGCGAGGCTGCGTGCGCTTGCCGAGGCTTCAGGCGGCGCCGCCCCGATTGGAATACGATCCTTGGCGGTCTGATTGTGACTGTGCCGATAGGCCTGTTCGCGTGGGCCTTTGGCTTTCGAAACTTGAATGTCTGGTGGGGCTGGGCGTCTTTCTCTCCTGTGGACTTCTGACCGTCATCTTTTCGGGCATCATCATTGCGGCGTTCTTTCGGCGCGACTCGACTTTAGGCTGACTGGCTTACACGCTCGGTAGGGGCCGCTAGAATCATTGGGCAACGCTGCGTGCGGGTGGGATCCCCGCCTGCAGCGTAGACGCGTGGCTGAGTGGTTGAAAGCGCCCGCCTACGGAGCGGGTGAGGGGCGTTATGGTCCCTCCGGGGGTTCGAATCCCCCCGCGTGCCCTAGAGGATGTCGGCTAGACCGATTAGGGCGAGACGAGGCGGGTCTTCGTGGATCCGATACACCAGCATCGGGTTGTCCCAAATCGCATACGTATCCGGCGGATCGGTCGATCCACGAACATCCACCAGGACTTGAACACCCAGCGTAGCCGCCCGTGGCGCGTACTGAAGGCGGAAGTAGATATCCCGAAACTTCGGGATCAGACCTCGGTCTTCAAGCTCGTTGAGGGTATCAAGGGTGTTTTCATCGTTCGCGATGGCGTACCGTCGCGGCTCGGGCATCTAGGCATTAAAGCCGATAGCTACGATCCGAGTCTCGCACGTAGCTCATCCTCACTAAGCTCACCGCGCGGGTGACTGCGACGGGCCTTGGTCATGATGTCGTCGTACTTCTTGGGATCGTGTTGCCAGAACAGAAGGCTTCGATACCAAGAGTCAATGACCATCTCTAGGGGTCTGTGGTCGTTGTCGGATTTCCCAGCGGCGACCGCATCCATAATCTCCTGAAGAAGACGTCCGGCTCCATCTTCGGCCATTCCATTGAGTTGTGAGACTTCAGGAAGGCGCAAATCAGAGAGGTGAGTTACTGCCTCAGTAGGCTCGGAACTGGTGTGTGTGCCTTCACCCATTTTTTTGCCTACGCTCGCGTAAAACTTTCGCCTAGACACCGCCTAAAAGAGAACTTGGTCGTTCGTAGAGTGCTTACGGGAAGTAGTATGGAGGATTCGAACGCGTGGCGTCGGCCGTCGCAGGAACGCGAAATCATGAGATATCACGAAATCGTGTGGTTTGGCTGATCCCAGGTTTTCGAACTTATCCGGTATCAACAAACAAAAATGACGGTTTTGTCACAGGTTTGTTACAGGCGCGCCCGTTTTAGATATTTGACACACCATCACCTAGGTATTACACTCACCAACATGAGTGCCGAGCCGTTCCCCAACACCCTGGTGGAGGTGATCACGTACTTTCGGGACGAGGCTGTGTGCCGCGAGTTCCTCGCAGGTCTGCGGTGGCCGAACGGCGTGGCCTGCCCCTTCTGTCAGTGCGACAAGGTCGGGCACGTCACGACCCGCGCGCTGTGGCGCTGCAAGACGTGTCGCAGGCAGTTCTCCGTCAAGAAGGGGACGATCTTCGAGGACTCTCCGATCCCTCTCTCCAAGTGGCTTCCTGCGATCTGGCTGTATTCGGCCGGCAAGAAGGGCCGCAGCTCGCACCAACTCGCCCGCAATCTGGGCGTCACGCAGAAGTCCGCATGGTTCATCACTTACCGCGTCCGCCTCGCATCGAGACGGAGTCCCGACGCGCTCTCGTCGGGTGAAGCTGTAGGCGGACTGGACTATCGTGGGCGGTCACGACAAGAACAAACACGCGCACCTTCGCCGTGGGTCCTGGGGCAGGCAGGTCGGTAAGGTCGACGTCATGGGACTGTTGGAGGGTGGCGGCGACGCGCGGGCAAAGACGGTTCCAACGCGCCGGACTCCCGCCTCCAGCGCGAGATCCGCGCCGAGCGCGCGGCTCGATCCTCGATACCGATGTGCCTTCCCATTCTGCCGCCATGGCCTAGGTGAGAACTGCATCCATGAGGTTATCGACCACTTCGAGTAGTCCGTTCGTGGCAGCGTCAATACCAACGGCGTCGATAACGTCTGGAGCCTATCCAAGCGCGTCCTGGACTGCGCGCATCGCAGCGTCGAGCCCTTATGTCTCGACCGCTACCTCGGCGAGACGGTGCTGCAGCCCAACACGTAGTCGATGACCGATGCGAGCCGCTTCACCATGACCACCGCCCGAACCATTGGCCGTCGCATCACCTAAGAATCTCTCACCCGTCAAGTTCAAAGAAGGAGCCATCGCGTGAGCACCGCGGAAGCGAGCGAGAAGCCACTACCCCCCGACGAAGGGGAGTTCAGGCTTTTTGTGACACGGCTCCTTCGCGTACCCAAAACCGAGATCGACGCCCGCGAGGCTGGCCGAGAACGTAGGGCGCCGCGCCCGAACGGTGCTAAGGTCAGACCGGATAAGGCGTAAGCCTTTTTCTGGGAGAGTCCGGGGGTCGCCTCTGAACAGGGCCCCCCGGGTCTCCGTGGCCGACTGAATCGCCATCGTCGTGCCCGCCCCGGCCAACGGGCACTCGGTCGTCGGCTACTGTGGTGCCGATATCGAGTTCTTCCATAGGCATCACAATTGCTACAACCTATCCGTTGGCTGCCCGAACGCAGATCCGGGCGGATGAGCAGGATCGAACTTCATGTCCGCCGCGGTGATCGCCGGACGCGTGTATAAGCCGCCATCGGACTGGGCTGACGCCGTCCGCGACGAGGCGACGTAAAGCGATCGAATCGCCTCTCGGGGGTGTTGGAGGTCCAGCCTCGACGACCACGCTCTCAACGCGAACTCCGTCACCAACTCATCGAGAGTCCATGCGCGAGGTTGCTCCTGCATGATCCAGAGGATGCCCTCACCGGTCGTACTCGGGACCGGCAGAGTGTTAGATGCGTGATCGCCCATCATCGAGTTCGACGAGAGAGCGCATCGAATTAGCGGCCCCAAACGCGATGCCGAACTCCTTCGACGCCCGCTCGAAGGCAGCCTGGCAGCCTCTAGTGCGACACGTTCCGCTCTAGGAGCGCCTCGGCATCTTCCGTTACTTGAAGAGCTCTCGTGATGTCAAACGGGTCGGTGCTCATAATCCGGAAGGCTACCATAAGTACAGAACGTACAGGTCGTTCTACTTGTTGAAGGCTGTTGAACGCAGCAGCTGCACGATTGAGACCGCGACGGCGACCTCGAGCTGCGTATCGGCGCGATAGAAGGCAACAACTTCGGCTGACAATTCGTCGGTGGTGAACACAACCGTCAGGGGGTCGTACGGAGGCTGATCCTCGCCGAGGTCACCGGGCATCTCCGGCTCCTTGCCGCGACGATGCCCTGGAACCAGTGCCACACGGCGCCGCCCAGATGCTCCACAAGGCCCGCCACGGTCCAGCCGGTTGGCACGACGGAGCGGTGCCAGTTGTCCGCGCTCAGCCCCTCGACGATCGCGAGGACCGATTCGCGCTGGTCGCGGAGAAAGTCCCGCAGCATCTCGTCGGCGGGTTCGCTTTCGTGATCGCTACGCACGGTCACCATCCTTGCGCACCAGCGCCTTGTCGGCAGGTTCCTCGGTCCGCCGGACATCCTATCCACTGGCGCTGGGGTTGACCTGACGGCACGCTGGGGGAGAATCGAGGGATGCGCCCATGTCGTCGCTCGTCCTGACGGCGAGCTCGAAGTCCTCGGAGGGTTCCGTCCTGCCGGCCGCTCGGGCGGCCGCATGGTCAAGCTCGAACTGACCAACACGATCCCGCTGCCCGAGGGCACGACGCTGATGCACCTGCCCGGCAGGCGGGCGCTGGCGCTGGATGCCAAGGACCGCCCAGTGGACGTCGAGGCGGATCTGCTCCCGGTGGCGGCAGTCCTTCCCGTCGGGTACCTGCGCACCCTGGTGCCCGCCTCCCGACCGCTGCCGGGAAGCCGGCGCCTTCCTCTCTACGGATACGCCGCCGTGGTGGAGCACCACGACGAGCTCCGGGTCGCCGCGCTGAGCACCGACGCGTTCGGGTGGTGGGAGCCGCGGAAGTACGCGGGCGGCGGCCTCGATGCCGCCATCGAGAGCGCGCGCGCGGCGCTCCCGGACAACCGGCTCGTCGACCACCTCGCCAACTGCGCCACCGATCTCCGCTGCTACACGGCGCAGAACACCTTCTTCCGCCGGTACGAGGGAGCGCTGCCCGCCTCGCCCGCCTGCAACGCCGACTGCCTCGGCTGCATCTCGCTGCAGACCGACGGCGAGGCGCCGGCGCCGCAACCCCGGATGCGCTTCGCGCCGACCGCGGCGGAGCTCGCCGGGATGGCGTCGTTTCACCTGAGCGGCTCGGACGCCGGGATCGTGTCGTTCGGCCAGGGATGCGAAGGCGAACCGCTGACGCGCGACGACGTCGCTCGCTCGCGCCGTCGCGCTGATCCGCAAGGACCATCCCGGAGCGACGATCCACGTCAACACCAATGGCAGCCGCCCGAAGGTGCTGCAGGGGCTGATCGACGCCGGGTGCAACAGCGTCCGGATCAGCGCCATCTCGTTCAGCGAGAGGGTCTTCCGTGCGTACTACCGGCCGGTCGGATACAGGATCGAGGAGGTGATCGAGTGCGGGCGGGTGATGTCCGGCGCCGGAGGTCAGGTGTGCCTGAACCTGCTCACCTTCCCGGGGCTCACCGATTCCACCGCGGAGCTCGAGCGCACGGCCGCGGCGGTCCTGGAGATGGGCGCGGATCAGATCCAGTGGCGCTCACTCAACTGCGATCACGACTGGCTGATCGACGTGCTCACGCGCGCGGTCTGCTTCCCGAGGACGGCATCGGACTTGCGGCCGCTATCAGCAGCTCGTCGACCGGCTGCCCGGCGTCACCCACGGCAACTTCACCCGGCCGGTCGCCATGGCGGCTGGATTGAGCCGAAGCCGAGCGTGGTATCGTCGGCACAGTCCCTTCCGCGTGAACCTAGGCGCCCCAATGAAAGCCACGATCCATCCCGAGTACCACGTCGACGCTGAGGTCATTGCCTCTGCGGCAACACCTTCCCCACCGGCTCAACGCTGACCGAGCTGAAGACCGAGGTGTGCTCGGTGTGCCATCCGTTCTTCACCGGCACGCAGCGCATCGTGGATACCGGCGGCCAGGTGGAGCGCTTCCGCCGCCGCGCCGAGCAAGCCAAGAAAGCCTAGCCCGCGCAGCGCCCGGCGACGCGGTTGACACCGCGCCGTGAGGCTATGGCATCCTTCCCCCGACCGAATCGATTCCGGCGGGGATATGTGATGGTTCGACGCGGGGGCGGCGTGCTCACGATGGTTCTGGTCAGTGCTGCGCTGGCCTTGGCACCCCTGGTTCCGCAACCGGTCGCCGCAGCCACATCGGCTAGCCGCTCCCTGCTGCCTCCGACAGGGCGGATGCTGCAACTGTTCGCGCCCACCTATACGTCGAAGACGACGGCGGCGTACTCCCAGGCGGACGCGGTCACCATCGCCGAGAACTACGACCTGATCGCGGCCAATTCGAAGCAGTTCACCAGCACCACCCTCGCGGCAATGAAGGCGGCCAACCCCAACATCCGCGTGCTCGTCTACCTCAATGGCAGCTTCGACGTGCACAAGACCCAGGAATATCCGCTGAGCGAATACGCCCTTGACGCCAATGGCAACTACATCAAGTCCAGGCAATTCGGCAACTGGCTCATGAATATCAGCGATCCGGCGGTGATCGAAGGCGTGCTCATGCGCGGCAGAGATCACTACGCGGTGGCTGCGCGCCGTCCCGACGGGCGCATCGTTCTCTGCACCGACGTGCTGCGCTCACGCGTGTACACAGCGAGCATGTGGCGCCGCCCCTTCCTTCGCGGCGTCGCCGGCCTGTACGAGACGATCCACCTCGGCATGCGTGCGCTGCAGTGGTCGGCGCAAGTCCAGCTCGGCGAGGAGGTGGAGATCAGTGAAGGTGCCATGCGCGGCGCGATGGTCGCGTCGCTCGTCTTCGCGCTCGTGCTCTTCATCGGGTTTCCGCTGCTGCTCGGCGGGTTGCTCCACCACGGGACTGAATCCGTCGGCGCGGTGCTCATCGAAGGCGTGATTCGCGCCGCGATCCTCGTGGCCTACCTGCTGCTCATCAGCATGATTCCGAATGTCCGCCGTCTCTTCCAATATCACGGCGCCGAGCACATGGCGATCAACTCGCTCGAGTCAGGCGATGCAGTCGACGTCGAGCATGTCCGTGCGCGCAGCCGCCTCCATCCCCGTTGCGGGACAGGGTTTCTCGTCGTCGTCGCGCTGGTCAGCATCGGTGTGTTCGCACCGCTCGGTCTGCTGCCGACCGCGGTTCGCCTCGTGCTGCAGATCCTGCTTGTCCCACTCGTTGCCGCGGTGTCGTACGAAATCATTCGCGGGCTCGTCCGGATCCGCGGCACGGTGATCGGCAGGATCGCGCTGGCTCCAGTGCTCGCAACGCAGCTGCTCAGCACGCGACGGCCGAGTGACTCACAGATCGAGGTTGCGATTGCTGCTCTTGATGCAGCGCGCGCCGGCGACGTCGTCGTCGCCGAAGTGTCGGGGACGCGATGAGCGAGCTGTCTCCGTTTGAACAGCGCCTCGCCGCGCTCGAGTCGCGCTACTCCGAGCTCGGCGAACTGCTCAGCGCGCCGGACGCGTATCAGGATCTCGACCGCATCGAGCAGCTCTCCCGAGAGCAGTCCAAGTTGCGCGAGGTTGTCGAGGCGGCGCGCCGCTGGCGTGACGCGCAGGAGGCGGCGCGCGAGGCCGAGGAGATGGCGCGCGCCGAAAGCGATCCGGCGATCGTCGCGATGGCGGAGGAGGAGCATCACGACCAGGTCGCCGCCGCCGAGGCGGAATACGACCGGCTTCGCGCTCTGCTGCTCACCGCGGATCCCAATGACGATCGCGACGTCGTCGTCGAGATTCGCGCCGGAACGGGCGGCGATGAGGCAGCACTCTTTGCGGGAGACCTGTTCCGCATGTATGCGCGATATGCGGAGCGCATGCGGTGGCGCATCGAGGTGCTCGATCAGAACGAGACCGCGGGACACGGTTTCAAAGAGATCGTGTTCGAGGTGCACGGCCAGGGGGCGTACTCGAAATTGAAATTCGAGTCGGGCGTGCATCGTGTCCAGCGTGTCCCGGAGACCGAGGCACAGGGCCGGATCCACACATCGGCGGCATCGGTGGTGGTGCTCCCCGAGATGGACGACGTCGAGGTGGAGATCAACGAGAACGAGCTGAAGATCGACGTGTATCGCAGCACCGGTCCGGGCGGACAGAGCGTCAACACCACCAACTCCGCCGTGCGCATCACGCATCTGCCGACCGGTCTCGTCGTGACGTGCCAGGACGAGAAATCGCAGATCAAGAACCGTGCAAAGGCGATGCGCGTGCTGCGCGCGCGCCTCTACGACCTCGCGCAGGCGGAGCGCGATGCGGAGCTGAAGGCGACGCGCCGCTCGATGGTGGGCAGTGGCGATCGCAGCGAGAAGATCCGGACGTACAACTTCCCGCAATCGCGCGTGACCGACCATCGCGTCGACCTCACGCTGCACCAGTTGCAACGCGTGCTCGACGGCGATCTCGAGATGCTCATCGAGCCGCTGTCGAACGAGGATCAGGCGCGCCGGTTGCTCGAGGATGAGAGCAACGGCTCCACCTCCGGGCATGACGGCTGAGGTGGCGCCGACCACTCCCACCCTCATGGACGTGCTCCGGCTCAGCACGACATACATCGGTGACCACGGGAGCTCCTCGGCGCGACTCGACTCGGAGTTGCTCTGCGCGCACGCACTCGGGCTGCGCCGCATCGACCTCTACCTGCAGTTCGACCGGCCCCTCGATGAGACGGAGCTGTCGTCGATTCGCGAGCTGGTGCGTCGGCGGGGCAAGGGCGAACCGGTTGCATACATCACCGGCATGCGCGACTTCTACGGCAGGACGTTCCGCGTGACGCCGGACGTGCTGGTGCCGCGACCCGACACGGAGACGCTCGTCGAGCGCGCGGTTGCTTTTCTGCGCGCGCGTCCCGGTGCGGAACTTCGCGTCGCGGACCTCGGCACCGGGAGCGGCTGCATCGTCATCACGCTCGCCGCCGAGGTGCCTGGGATGCGCGTCATCGGAACCGACGTGAGCGCCGCTGCGCTCGACGTCGCCCGCGCCAACGCGACATCCATCGGTGTCGATGTGGACTTCGTGGAATGCTCATGGGCCGGCGTGCTCGACGGGCAGTTCGACCTCGTCGTGAGCAATCCGCCATACGTGACCACCGCTGAGATGCAAGGCGTGGACCGCGACGTGCGCGACTTCGAGCCGCACAGCGCGCTGCTCGGCGGTGACGACGGTCTCGACGCATACCGGGCGCTGCTGCAGTCGGTGCGCGACCACGCGACCACAGCGCGCCTGATGCTCGAGGTCGATCCACGCCACGCGGATGCGGTGGCCGGCCTGATCGCGGCGATGTTTCCCGGCGCGACCACAACGCATGTTCCGGACCTCACCTCGCGAACCCGCGTCCTCGATGTCGAGATGCCGTGAGCCTCGACTCCGCGGTTCGGGCGATCAGGCGCGGTGGGGTCATCGTCATCCCCACCGACACCGTCTACGGCCTGGCATGCGACCCGGCGAACACCGGGGCGGTGAGCCGCATCTACGCCATCAAGCGGCGTCCCGACGGGCTCGAATTGACGCTGCTCGCAGCGTCGATCGCGGACATCGAGGCGGATGTGGATCTCAGTCCCGCGGCGCGGACGCTGGCGGCCGAGTACTGGCCTGGAGCGCTCTCGATCATCAGCACGCTCAAGAGCCGGCGGTGGGCGATCCCGCGCGATGGCTCCACCTTGAGCGTCCGTGTGCCCGCGCATCCGCTCGTGCTCGAGTTGCTCCGTCGCACCGGGCCGCTGGCAACGACCAGCGCCAACCGCCACGGCGAACCCACCGCCGATACCGCCGCTGAAGTGATGGCAGCGCTTGGCGGCGAGGTTGACGACGTCGTCGACGGTGGTCGCTCTGCCGGACTTGCCTCGACTATCATCGACTGCACGACGACGACCCCTCGCGTACTGCGCGACGGCCCGATCAGCGCCGCAGCGTTGCTCTCGCTTCTTGGGGGCTTTTCAGCAACCACCACGGAGGGGCAGGACTCGCAATGACCGGCACCCATGTCGACATCCGTCCGAGCATCCAGTCCGGCGATTTCACGGCCAAGCCCGCGATGCGCGCCACCGATCCGGTCCTCGCGGCGCTGCTCGACGAGGAGCTGGATCGCCAGGAGAACACGCTCGAGCTGATCCCGTCGGAGAACCTCGCGTCGGTGGCCGTGCTCGAGGCGCTCGGTTCGTGGCTCAACAACAAGTACGCCGAGGGTGTGCCCGGGCAAGCGGTACTACGGCGGCTGCGAGGTCGTGGACAAGGTGGAGAACCTCGCTCGCGACCGTGCCAAGGCGCTGTTCGGCGCCGAGCACGCGAACGTCCAGCCCCACTCCGGCACCGAGGCGAACATGGCGGTCTACGCGAGCGTGCTCACCCCCGGCGACAAGGTGATGGGCATGGCGCTCGACCAGGGCGGCCATCTCAGCCATGGATCGCCCGTGAGCTTCAGCGGGAAGATCTATCACTTCGAGCCGTATTTCGTCGACGAGACCACCGGCATTCTCGACATGGCGTCGGTGCGTGAGCGTGCCCTGGAGTTCCGCCCGAAGATGATCGTCGCCGGCTACAGCTCGTACCCGCGCATCCTCGACTTCGCGGCCTTCGCGGAGATCGCGCGCGAGGTGGATGCCTTCCTCATGGTGGACATGGCCCATTTCGCGGGGCTGGTGGCCGGCGGGGCGCATCCGAGCCCGGTTCCCCACGCCGACTTCGTCACCTTCACCACCCACAAGACGATGCGCGGACCGTGGGGCGGGGCGATCCTCTGCCGCGCCGAGCACGCCGACCAGATCGACAAGGCGGTCTGCCCGAACGTCCAGGGCGGCCCGCAACTCCACGCCATCGCCGCCAAGGCCGTGATGTTCCAGCAGTGCGCCCAGCCCGAGTTCCGCGAGTACGCGCATGCGGTGGTGACCAATGCCAAGGCGATGGCCGCCGGCCTGACGCGGCGCGGACTCGAGCTCACCACCGGCGGCACCGACAACCATCTGATGGTCATCGACATCCGCCCGACCGGCCTTCGCGGACGCGCCGTGCAGGCGGGCTTCGACGAGGTCGGCATCACGGTCAACGCCAACGCCTTCCCGGGCCACGGCGGCACGCCGTACAACCCCAACGGCATCCGCCTGGGATCGCCGGCAGTCACCTCGCGGGGCATGGGCACCGACGAGATGGACGAGATCGCGGGCTTGTTGCCCGCATGCTCGCGCGGCTTCGAGGATCCCGCCGTCCGGGCTGAGGTCCGCGACGGCAGCCGCGCCCTGTGCCGCCGGTTCCCGCTGCCGTATCGAGGCGCTTCGACGGCGTGATCGCCGCGTCCTCGCCCTGGCTGACGGCGCTGCCGCCGTTTCTGGTGGCGAGCGCCGTCTGCATCGCGGTCGTCCCCGCCTCGATGTGGTTCGCGCGGCGGACCGGCGCGGTGGCCCAGCCCGACGGCGATCGCCATCTGCATGCGCAGCCGACGCCGCGGCTCGGCGGCATCGCGCTGTTCGCGGGCTTCGCGATCGCCGTTGCGATCTTCGGCTCGGCGGTGCCCGACCGCTGGCAGGTGATCGCGGTCACGGGTGCGATCACCGTCGCGATGGCGATCGACGACATCCTCGATCTCTCCTGGCGGAGCAAGCTCGCCATCGAGGTGGGGATCGGGATCGTGACCGTCCTGCTCGGGATCACGATCACGTCGATCGCCGTCCCGGGGAGTGATTCGACATCGGTCTGGGACCTGATGTGGCTGGCGGCGCCGATCACCGTCGTCTGGCTCGTCGGGCATGCAGGTCTCGGTCAACCTCCTCGACGGAGCGGACGGGGTTGCCGCCGGCGTCATCGCGATCGTCGCCGGCGTCTGCCTGCTCGCCGCGATCAACCGCCTCGGGGCCAGCGGCGGCGTGCAGGCAGGGGTGCTGATCCTCAGCGGCGCGCTGATGGGCTGCTGCATCGGGTTCCTGGTGTTCAACCTGCCCCCGGCGCGGGTGTTCATGGGCGACTCCGGGAGCCACTTCCTCGGGGTGGCGCTCGCGGTGATCACGATCCTCGGCGTCGCCAAGATCGTCGTCGGCCTCTCCATCCTGGTGCCGCTCATCACGCTCGGATTGCCGATCGGCGACACGCTCTTTGCGATCGTCCGGCGTTCTCTGTCAGGCCGCAACCCGGCGGCGCGCGGATGCGGGCCACCTGCACCATCGCCTCCGAGCGGTGGGGATGACCCCGATCGAGACCGCCTTCACCTTCTATCTGGTCACCGGGATCCTCGGGTGCATCGCGCTCACCATCTACGGGCACCGGCGGATCATCCTCATCGCGCTCGGCCTGCTCGTGGTGGCGCTGATCGTCCTGGTCTGGCGCAACCGCCGCCGAGTGCCGCGCCTCCCTTTCGTGGCGATTGAGGAACGCGAGGTACAGGTGGATGGCCACGGAGTGCCTGCCGAAGCGCATCCGTCACCGGGGCGAAACGGATTGAGCGGGACGCCGCCGCCCCAGAAGCCGTCCGGCGCTCAACTCTCCGGCATGGGCATATTGATTGCGGCGGCGATGATCGTTCCCTTGATCCTTGGAGTACCTGCGTCGACAACTTCCTGCATACGAGCCCGTTCGGCGTGCTGATCGGCCTGGTGGTCGGGATCACCTTCTCGTGTTATGTCGCGGTGGCCCAGCTCCGACCGTACGTCTGAGCGCGCCGGATCGTCTCGCGACGTCCAATTGATATCGTTGCCTTGGTTTGACAGTCCAAGAAAGGCAGTGTTGGGAGCCGTGATCTCGGAAGGCACGTCTCCGCGCCCGGCGCCAACCGCGAACGCTCTTCGCCTGGTGCGTAACGCCGCGCTCGTTTGCGCCGGCGCGGCTGTCCTTTCGGCGGTCGTCGGGATCGTCCTGGGGCACGCCGGCCAAGGCGGTGCGCTGGCGACCGGACTTGCCATCGGTTCGATCAACGGCGCCCTCGCCGCGAGGCTGATCTCGCTGCCGATTCCGTTCCTCGCCACGAGCCTGCTGCGGATCGTGACCCTGAGCATGATCGGGATCGCAATCGGTCTCGCCTTCGGGATCGCCAATGTGTGGCTCGTCATCCTCGGCCTCGGCATCTCACAGGTCGTGCTTGCAGCGGCCGCACTTCGCGAAGTCGATGCGGTTCCGATGATCGTCGCAGCCGACGCCCCGCCCGGCACCCATCCGACGATCCAGATCTGCGGGAACGCGTTTTTCTGCACCTTCAACTACGACACGCTGATTTCGAGTGCCATCGCAGTCGTGGTGACGCTCGCGCTCGGGCTTGGACGTGGCGTACCGGGTCAGCCATGGACGGCCAGGCAAGCTGCAGACGGTGCTCGAGCTACTGCTCAGCTATGTCCGCAACCTCACCAAGGAGATGGTCTCCGAGGAAGGCACGGCGTTCATCCTCCCGATCGCAGCCACCATCTTCATCTTCATCCTGGTGGCGAACTGGCTCGACTTCTTTCCGCTGACCGAGCCCGTCGATCCGGCCGGCGCCGACATCAATTTCACCGCGGCAATGGCGATCGTGGTGATCGTCATCGTCCAGTGGTACAGCATTCATGTGCTCGGATTCCGAGGCTACTTGCGCCGCTTCACGAAACCGTTCGAGTTGCCGCTCATCGGACGCATCTTCTTCACACCGCTGAACATCATCGAGGAGATCGCCAAGCCCGCTCAGCCTCGCGCTCCGGCTTGTTCGGCAACATCTTCGGCGGTGTCGTGATGGTCTACTTGCTCACGCTGGGCTACACGGCCTTCGCCGGCGTCATCGGTGATTCGACCGCGCTGTCGCCGCTCTGGATCATCCTGCTCGTGGCTGGAAGCTCTTCGACGTGTTCCTCATCGGCACCATCCAGGCGTTCATCTTCATGCTTTTGACGATCATCTATTTCGGTATGGCCCGCGAGGGACTCGAGGAAGAGCACCACGCGGCGGCAACAGTCACACGGCAACAAGTGAGGAGAGAGACCCGATGACTACCGCCCAGGCACTGCTTCAGATGGGAGCACTGATCGCCGCAGGTCTTGCGCTCGGCGGCGGCGCGATCGGCGCCGCAATCGGTGACGGTCTCGCGGGCAACGCGACAATCGACGGCACCGCCCGCCAGCCCGAGGCGCAGGGTCGCCTCACAGGTGACGATGTTCCTGATCATCGGACTGGTCGAAGGGATGTACTTCATCAACCTGGCGCTCGGCTTCTTCTTCATCTACGTCATCGCGAAATAGCGGGCGCTCGACAAGATGCTCGTCGCTGACTCCAGCCTCCTCACGCCGAACGGGACGTTCTTCGCGGAGACTGATCGCGTTCGTCCTGATGATCCTCATCCTCGGGAAGTACGCGTATCCGCGCATCATCAAGGCGGCGACGCGAGCGGGAAGACAAGATCGAGGCGGGCTTCGCGCTGCGGCCAGAGTCCGAGCAGCGCCTCGCCAGCGTGCAGGCGCAGGTCGAGCAGACGCTTGAGGAAGCGCGCGCGCAGGCCCGGGAGATCGTCACCGCGCTCGCACGGCGAGGCAACTGCCGATGCGGCAGAGGTGATCGCCAAAGCGCACACCGACGCCGAGGGCTCATCGAGCGGGCGCGCACCGAGATCTCCGCCGAGCGCGACCGCGCGATCCAGGATCTCCGCGCCGAGGTGAGCAGCCTCGTGGTCGCCGCGACGCAGGAGGTGCTCGGCCGCGTCATCGATGCCAAGGACCACGAGCGCCTCATCGACGACGCGCTGACCAAGGTCGGCGACAGCGCCGCATCGAAGGCGCGAGCAGAACTGACGTGGTTCGCGCAAGCGTCATCGCCCGCCGCTACGCCGAGGCGTACTTCTCGCTCGCGCAGGCGGCGGGAGACATCGCTCGGCTGGCGCGAGCAACTTGCCGGTGTTGTTGAGATCCTCGGCAACCCCGGTGTGAGCGATGCACTCGGCAACCCGAAGACGAGCCTCGCCGCGCGCGTGGCAGAGGGACTGCGTCTGCTGGACGGAGCGTCGCCCGAGGCGCGCAACCTGGCCCGTCTGCTCATCGAGCGACGCCGCGTCGGCATCGCTCGGGGAGATCCTCGGCGCACTACGACGCGCTGACCGACAAGGCGTCGGGCATCGTGCGCGTCGAGGTCACGACCGCGGTCACCCCTGACGCGGCGACGCGAACAACGCGATCCGCGATTCGCTGAGCAAGCAGCTCGGCAGCGACGTGCAGACGACTGTGCGCACCGACCCATCGATCATCGGCGGTCTCGTGATCCGCATCGGCGATCGGGTCATCGACGACAGCCTGCGCACTCACCTTCAACAGCTCCAGGCAGCCCTTGCCTGATCGAGAGGAGGAATGACTGACTGATGGCCATACGCAGCGACGAGATCGGAGAGATTCTCAAGCAACGCATCGCGAGCTTCGAGGCACCTGTGGTCGACGCCAACGAGGGCGTCGTCACGTCGGTCAGTGACGGCATCGCGCGCATCTACGGTCTCGAGCGCGCCATGGCCGGCGAGTTGCTCGAGCTGCCGGGACCCGGCGGTGCGGGCGTCGTGCTCGGCTCTCGCACTCGACCTGCGCGAGGACGGTGTCGGCGCGGTCATCCTCGGCCCGTACGAGCATCTCCAGGAGGGCGACTGGGTTCGCACCACCGGTCGCATCGCAGAGGTGCCGGTCGGTGACGAGCTCGTCGGTCGCGTCGTCAACGCGCTCGGCGAGCAGCTCGACGACCGCGGACCGATCGAGACCGCGCAGTCATTCCCGACCGAGCGCGTCGCACCCGGCGTCATCGAGCGCGAGAACGTCGACACGCCCGATGCAGACCGGGCTCAAGGCGATCGACTCGATGATCCCGATCGGTCGCGGACAGCGCGAGCTGATCATCGGCGACCGCCAGACCGGGAAGACCGCGATCGCGATCGACGCCATCATCAACCAGAAGGGCACCGGCGTCATCTGCATCTACGTCGCGATCGGCCAGAACGCGCAGAAAGTGGCGCAGATCAAGGCAACTCTCGAGCAGTACGGGGCGATGGAGCACACGATCATCGTCGCCGCCACCGCGTCGGATCCCGCGCCGCTGCAGTTCCTCGCGCCGTATGCGGGCTGCGCCATGGGCGAATACTTCATGCAGAAGGGCGGCCACGCGCTGATCATCTACGACGACCTGACCAAGCACGCGGACGCGTACCGCGAGCTCTCGCTGCTGCTGCGGCGGCCACCGTCTCGCGAGGCGTACCCGGGTGACGTCTTCTACCTCCACTCCCGGCTGCTCGAGCGCGCGGCGCGGATGAGCGATGCGCGAGGGCGGTGGCACCCTCACCGCGCTGCCGATCATCGAGACGAAGGCGAACGACGTGTCGGCGTTCATCCCGACCAACGTCATCTCGATCACCGACGGTCAGATCTACCTCGAGACGGACCTGTTCAACGCCGGCATCCGTCCGGCGATCAACGTCGGTCTCTCGGTCTCGCGTGTCGGTGGTGACGCGCAGACGAAAGCGATGAAGCAGGTTGCCGGCCAGTTGCGCCTCGACCTTGCGCAGTATCGCGAGCTCGCTGCATTCGCGCAGTTCGCCGCCGACCTCGACAAGGGCACGCGCGACCGCCTCGACCGCGGCCAGCGCATGACCGAGCTGCTCAAGCAGCCGCAGTACGAGCCGATGCCGTTCGCCAAGCAGGTCATCAGCATCTTTGCCGGCGCGCGCGGTTTCCTCGACGACGTTCCGCTCGACCGCGTCCGTGAGTTCGAGAAGAGCCTGCTGCGCTTCATGGATCAGACCCATCCGGAGATCGAGGCGGAGATCGCCAAGACGGGTCGTATCTCCGACGACCTCGAGAAGACGCTGCGCTCCGCAGTCGAAGAGTTCAAGAAGACGTTCGCCGGATGACCGTGCGCATGCCATCAGGCGCCGCGCGGCGCACCGCCCGAGGCTGACGCTCCATGCCCAGCCTGCGCGATCTGCGCCGCCGTATCAAGGGCGTCCAGAACATGCGCAAGATCACCAAGGCGATGGAGCTCGTCGCTGCCGCGCGCATGCGTCGAGCCCAGGAGCGTGTGCTCGCGGCGCGCCCGTACAGCGACGAGATCGCCAGCGTCATGACCGAGTTGATGCGCCGCTCGCCGCAATATGAGCACCCGTTTCTCACGGTCCGCCCTGTCGAGAAGCGGCTGATCATCCTGGTCACCGCCGATCGCGGGCTCGCCGGCGCGTTGAACAGCAACAACACGCGGCTCGCGTTGAGCGACGCGGCGAAGACGGCGGTTCCGGTGTCGTACGTCACCATCGGACGCCGGGGACGCGACGTGCTCCGCAGGTTGCATCGCGACCTCATCGCGGATCAGAGCAACCTCGGCGACAAGCCCACCATGGGTGATGTCCTTCCCGCAGCGCGCGTTGCGATGGAGCAGTACGAGCGGGGCGAGGTGCAGCAGATCGACATCGTCTATGCGCGCTTCATCAGCGTGGGACGCCAGCAGACGACGCTGCAGCGGGTGATTCCCGTTGTGCCGCCTGAGGATGCGAAGGCGGTCAGCGCCGATTTCGAGTACGAGCCCGACCCCAAGGATGTGCTCGACGCGCTGCTGCCTCGATATGTCGAGGCGCAGGTGTATCGCGCCGTCCTGGAGAACGGCGCATCCGAGCAGGCCGCACGCATGATCGCGATGCGCAACGCGTCCGACAACGCAAGCGAATTCATCGAGGACCTGACGCTCACCGCCAACAAGGTGCGGCAGGCTTCGATCACGACAGAATTGATGGAGATCGTCTCCGGCGCCGCGGCGCTCGAAGGCTGAGGAGAGAGAGATGGCAGTTGTGGAGTTGCAGGCCGGCACCGGCGCAGTGGTGCAGGTGATCGGCCCGGTCGTCGACGTGGAGTTCACCGAAGGGCGCCTGCCGGAGATTCTCGACGCGCTCGAGATGGATCGCGAGGGCGGCAAGCTGCTCGTGCTCGAAGTGCAGCAGAGCCTCGGCAACAGCACGGTGCGCACCATCGCCATGGACACCACTGAAGGTGTGCGCCGCGGCGACGCCGTGCGCGCCACCGGTGCGCCGATTCAGGTGCCGGTGGGCGAGGAGACGCTCGGGCGCATGTTCAACGTCATCGGCGACACGATCGACGGCAAGGGGCCGTTCACCGGTACTGCGCGGATGCCGATGCACCGCACCGCGCCAACGATTTCCGAGCAGTCGACGGAGACCGAGATTCTCGAGACCGGCATCAAGGTCATCGACCTCATCTGCACGTTCTCGAAAGGCTCGAAGATCGGACTCTTCGGCGGAGCGGGAGTCGGCAAGACGGTCATCGTCATGGAGATGATCCGCAACATCGCGCGCGAGCACGCCGGCTACTCGGTGTTCGCGGGTGTCGGTGAGCGCACTCGTGAGGGCACCGCCCTCTACGGCGAGATGCAGGAATCCAAGGTGCTCGACCAGACAGCCCTGGTGTACGGGCAGATGAACGAGTCGCCGGGTGCGCGCGCACGCGTTGCGCTCACGGCCCTCACCATCGCCGAGTGGTTCCGTGACGAGAAGGGCGCCGACACGCTGCTGTTCATCGACAACATCTTCCGGTACACCCTTGCCGGTGCTGAGGTTTCGGCACTGCTCGGACGCATGCCGTCCGCGGTTGGATACCAGCCGACGCTGGCGACCGAGATGGGCGACCTGCAGGAGCGGATCACCTCCACCAACAAGGGATCGATCACGTCGGTGCAGGCGATCTACGTGCCGGCGGACGACTTCACAGACCCTGCCGTTGCAACGACATTCGGCCACCTCGGTGCGACGGTCACGCTGAGCCGGTCGATCTCGGAAGCGGGCATCTACCCCGCGGTGGATCCGCTCGAATCCTTCAGCCGCGTGCTCGACCCGAACGTCGTGGGCGAGGAGCACTACCGCGTTGCGCAGGGCGTGAAGCGCGTGCTCCAGGAATACAAGGAACTCCAGGACATCATCGCGATCCTCGGACAGGAAGAGCTCACCGAGGACCAGAAACTGACCGTCGGCCGCGCACGCCGCGTGCGCAACTTCCTGTCGCAGCCGTTCTTCGTCGCCGAGGTGTTCACCGGACGTGAGGGCAAGTACGTGCCGCTGGCGGAGACGATCCGCGGGTTCGCGGAGATCCTCGACGGCAAGCACGACGACCTGCCCGAGGAAGCCTTCTACATGTGCGGCACCATCGACGAGGCGTTGGCGCGCGCGGCCGCGTTGAAGGGCGACGACGACGCGAAGGCTGCACCTGCACCTGCGGCTGCAGACGCGCCGGCTGCGGAGACCGGCGAGACTGACGCTCCAACCGCTACGGCAGCACCCGCCGACGCGGAGGCGCAGGCGGACGCGGCCACCGATGCCGCGCTGGCGACCGAGGTCGAAGTGGCGGAATCCGGCGACGACCCCGACACGGCATCCGCCGCCGAGGCTGCCGCAGCCGCCGACGGGACGGCAAAGGAATAACGGGCATGGCCAAGCTCCAGGTCGAACTCGTCACGCCGGAGGGTCGCGTCTTCAGCGAGGAGGCTGATTTCGTGCTCGCGCCCGGCGTGGAAGGCGACCTCGGAGTCCTGCCCCAGCACATCGCGCTGCTCACGCCGCTGCGCAATGGCGTGGTGACCATCCGCAACGAAGCCGCGGAGCACGTGCTCGCGGTGTCGGGCGGGTTCCTCGAGATCCTGCCGGACAAGGTGACGATCCTCGCGGATGCTGCCGAGCGCGCCGAGGATATCGACGAGGCGCGTGCCGAGGAAGCGCGCAAGAAGGCGCAGGAACTGCTCTCCCAGAACGTCGGCAACGAGGAGGCGCTGATGGCGCTCGAGCGCGCCACGTTGCGGCTCCAGGTCGCGGAGATCCGGCGCCGCCGTCACGGTCACACGCCTCAGCAGTGACGTCGCCGCCGGGGCTCGACCTCGAGGCGCTCGCCGCATACCTGGCGCCGCGCGTCGGCGGGCTCGCCGGTGCATTGCGAGGCGAGGTGATCCCGGGCGGCCGCTCGAATCTCACGTACATCGTCGATGACGGTGAGCGGCGATTCGTCGTTCGCCGGCCGCCACTCGCGCACGTGCTGCCGACCGCGCACGACATGGCGCGCGAGTATCGAGTGCTTGCGGCCTTGCAGGGCACCGGCATTCCGGTGCCGCAGGTGATCGCGCTCTGCGAAGACGAGTCCGTCATCGGCGCTCGTTTCTACGTCATGGAGTGGATCGACGGCCACGTCGTCCGCGACGCGCTGCCTGCCGAGTTTCCCGATACGCCGGAGACGCGCCGTGCGATGTCGACGGCGCTGGTCGACACGCTTCTGCAGCTCCACGCCATCGACCCGGACGCGGTCGGACTGAGCGATTTCGGGCATCCGGACGGATTTCTCGCGCGCCAGGTGCGGCGCTGGTGGCAGCAGTGGGAGGCGTCGAAAACGCGAGAGCTGCCCAGCATCGAAACACTGCGGCGCCGCCTCGACGAGACCGTCCCCGTGCCGTCGGCGCCGGGCATCGTGCACGGCGACTACCGGCTCGACAACGTCATGTACGCGCCCGCGGATCCGTCGCGAATCGTCGCAGTGATCGACTGGGAGATGTGCACGATCGGTGATCCGCTCTGCGATGTCGGCCTGCTCTGCGTGTACTGGGCCGACGACGAGTTCGAGGCCGCGGCGCGAACGTTGCACGGCCGCGCCATCACCGTCGAGAACGGCTTCGCCAAGCGAGCCGACCTGCTCCGCGATTACGCTGCGGGGACGCAGCGCGACTTGGCCTCGCTCGACTGGTACATCGCGCTCGGCGCGTACAAGCTCGCGATCATCGCCGAGGGCATCACCGCCCGCTACCTGATGGGGATGACCGTGGGCGAGGGGTTCGAGACGATGGGCGAGATGGTGCCGGCGATCGTCGAGAGCGGGCTTGTGGCACTCGACAAGTTGGGCGCCGCCCAAGGAGGCTGACGATGGACTTCACGGAAACGCCGCGAGTGCGGGAGCTCAGCGAGAAGGTGTGGCGCTTCATGGACGAGCGCATCCGCCCAGCCGAGGAGGAGTACTGGCGCGGGTTCTCCGCGGAGACGATCCCGCAGCGCATCTCGCCCGTCATGGAGGAGTTGAAGACCGAGGCGCGCCGCCGCGGTCTCTGGAATCTCTTCCTGCCGGACAAGCGTTTCGGCGCCGGCCTCACCAACCTCGAATACGGCGCGCTTGCCGAGATCATGGGCTGGAGCAGCATCTCGTCGGAGGCGATGAACTGCTCGGCGCCGGACACCGGCAACATGGAAGTGCTTGCGCAGTTCGGTACCCCCGAGCAGCAGGAGACGTGGCTGCAGCCGTTGCTGCGCGGCGAGATCCGCTCCTGCATCGGCATGACCGAGCCGGAGGTCGCGAGCTCCGATCCCACGCAGCTCGCCACGCGCATCGATCGCGACGGCGATGATTACGTCATCAATGGCCATAAGTGGTTCACGAGCGGTGCCGCGCATCCCAACGCCAAGGTGATCCTGCTCATCGGCGTCACGCATCCGGACGCGGAGCGCCATGCGCGCCACTCGATGGTGCTGGTGCCAATTGATGCGCCCGGCCTCACTGTTGTCCGCCAGCTGAAAGTGTTCGGCTTCGATGACCCGGGCAGTCACTGCGAGGTGCTGCTCGAGAACGTCCGCGTTCCGCAGAGCAACCGGATCGGCGACGAGGGCACCGCGTTCATGATCGCCCAGGCGCGGCTCGGCCCCGGGCGGCTGCATCACTGCATGCGCTTGATCGGCGCCGCGGAGCGTGCGCTCTCACTCATGTGCGAGCGCGCGAAGTCGCGCACCGCGTTCGGCAAGCGCCTCGCGGAACAGGGCGTGGTGCGCGAGCAGATCGCCAAGTCGCGGATCGAGATCGAGCAGGCACGGTTGTTGTGCCAGAAGGCCGCGTGGCTCCTCGATACACAGGGAAGCCTCGGCGCACGCTTCGAGATCTCGGCGATCAAGGTCGTCGCACCGAATGTCGCACAGGCGGTCATCGACCGTGCGATTCAGGTGCACGGTGGCGCCGGTGTGTCCCAGGACCTGCCGCTGACGCAGATGTTCGCGTACGCGCGCTCAGCCCGTTTCATGGACGGGCCGGACGAGGTCCACTACTCGATCATCGGCCGCGAGGAACTGAAGCGCGAGGAGGGCCGCGCCTGACTCTCGAGGTCGGGCCTAACGACGTCTCGACTTAGCCTGGTTTCCGAAGGTTTGCCGCCCATGAGACGGTTGATGCCGAAGCCGAGCGGCACCAAGCGCGAGGCGATCACGAAGCGCGGGAAGCCGAGCTCTGGCATCGCGGTGCGATTCTAGAGATCGCGGTCAGGCATCGCCCCGACGGTAAAGAAAAGCCCCACATCTCGCGATGCGGAGCCTTCAGTACGGGAGGCGGTGCCTTTCGGTGGCCCTCAGGCTCGACCCTCGTCCGGACTGATGGGCCACCATCATTCCGGGCCGTCCACTCGCCATTGCTGTCGGGTGGGCCCGCAGGCGGTGACTATAGACAGTCAATCGACGGTTTGCAAGCGATCTGTGGCGTGCGCGGGCGATCAGCGAACGGCTGAAATCCACCTGGGCGGGGGCGTAGAGTTGAAGTCCCCGAGTGGGCGCACCACGACGGTCGAAGGATGGGGCAAGTTGAGAGCGGCCAGGGTATTCATCGTCGCGGCAGTCGTGACGTGCAGTCTGAGTCGCCACCGGCACGCCCCTGCGCGTCCTCGCCGCGGGTGGGCGACCACACGTCACCGACGTCCACTTCCACGGTTCGACGGGAAGCTACAGCCTCGTCATCAGGGGCTATGGCTTCGGATCGCCGGCGATAACGTTCCTTCTCGCGGCGACGCTGCAAACTTCCGGATTGCCGACAACTCGCAATTGGGCCACGGCGAGTGGGGATATGTCGGGGACGCGAACGAGCTCCGCTACGTTGTGTGGACAGACACCGAGATCAAGGTGGCGCAACTCGGGGCGAGCGCCGGAGACGCTCTTGTGGTGGCCATATGGAAACGAGCACGGGACTCGGCGGCACCTGGGGTGGGAATGCGCCTGGAGGAGCTCGAACGCGCCAACGATCACGTCCGTGGCGCTGTCAGGCTCGGGCGCAGGCTTGTCGATGGTGATTCTCGGGAGCGGGTTCGGGCCGGCCCCGACCACCGTGCCCCGGCACCGGGGATTTGAACGCCTTCTTTTTCCAGGACTTCCGCACGCATTGCCCGAGGTCGTCGGGTCATCGCTGTTCGCTGCCGGCGGCAGCTACTTTGGAGACGAATCTGCCAACACCGTCACCTTGGTTTATGAGTCATGGAGCGACGAGATCGTGGTCGACGGCTTCTCCGGGACCTATGGTCTCGGGTGCGCAACGGTTGCTCCCAACGATCCAGTGGTGATCAGCATCTGGAACTCGGCGTCAACCACCGACACGGGGCCACAGACATCGTGGGGCGGTAACGTTCCTAGGCCATAGGCGCTGGCGTCAGTCTTGCTGAGCGCCGGCGCGTGGCCGCGCGATCCGTTGCTCCGCGCGGTGCCTAGACTGGGCCGATGGTCGTGTGCCCGCAATGCGGCGCTGAGAACCGCTCAGGCGCTCGCTTCTGCAACTCCTGCGCTGCTTCCCTCACCGCGCTGGCGGTAGCCCGGGCAGCGCAAGACCGTGACCGTGCTCTTCTGCGACGTCAGCGGCTCGACGGAACTTGGCGAGCGGCTTGATCCGGAGGCGCTCAGGGCGCTGCTTGCCCGCTACTTCGAGCGCATGAAGGCAATCGTCGAGCGTCACGGCGGCACCGTCGAGAAATTCATCGGCGATGCTGTCATGGCCGTGTTCGGCGTGCCTGTGCTGCATGAAGACGACGCGCTTCGAGCGCTCCGCGCAGCGGTCGAGATGCGCGCGGCTTTCCCACAGCTCGGAATCCAGGGCCGCATTGGCGTGACCACTGGCGAGGTTGTGACCGGCACCGAGGAGCGGCTGGCCACGGGCGACGCTGTCAACGTGGCCGCTCGCCTGGAGCAAGCGGCCCAGCCGGGCGAGATCCTGATTTCTGACGATACGTACCGGCTGACGCGCGACGCCGCTGACGTCACGGGGCTCGAGCCACTGCCCGTGAAGGGCAAGGCCGAACCGGTGCCCATCCATCGTCTGCTCTCCGTGCAGGAGGGGGAAGGCATCAGACGGTACGCGGTGACGCCGATGGTGGGGCGGGGACGCGAACAGCGCCAGCTCGCGAGCGTATGGGAACGTGCGACCTCCGAGCGTGCCTGCCAGCTGTTCACGATCTTGGGAGCCGCTGGCGTGGGCAAGTCACGCCTCGTGGCTGAGTTCCTCACCTCACTCGTGGACACGCTCATCGTGCGCGGCCGCTGCCTCCCGTACGGCGAAGGCATCACCTACTCGCCTGTCGTGGAGATCGTTCGGCAATTGCCCGATGCGAAACCCGACCCAGTCGCCGTCGACACGATTGGCGCCCTCCTGGGCGATCAGCGATTGGTCACGTCCAACGAGGAGATCGCGTGGGCCTTTCGGAAGCACCTCGAGGTCGTTGCCTCGGAGCAGCCGCTCGTGTGCGTCTTCGACGACCTGCAGTGGGGTGAGGAAACGTTCCTCGACCTTGTCGAGCACGTGGCCGACCTTTCCCGCGACGCACCCATCCTGTTGCTCTGCACGGCGCGGCCGGATTTGCTCGACCGCCGAACGGGCTGGGGCGGCGGAAAGGTCAACGCAACCACGGTGCTGCTCCAGCCTCTTGCGCCCGACGAGACCGAGCGCCTGATCGAGAGCCTGGCGGAACTGGACGACAGCCTGCGGGCCCGCATTGGTGAGGCTGCTGAAGGCAACCCGCTCTTCGTCGAGGAGATGGTCGGGCTCGTCCAGGAGTTCCGACGGGGTCGTGATGGTTCCACCTACGATTCAGGCGCTCCTCGCCGCTCGCCTCGACCAGCTTGAACCGAATGATCGCACCGTGTTGCAGTGCGGCTCGATCGAGGGCCGGATCTTCCATCGCGGAGCGGTTCAGGCACTGAATCCGGAGGAAACACAGCTGACGGCCCGACTGACCGGGCTGGTGCGTAAGGACCTCATTCGCCCAGAGAAGGCGCAGTTTCCTGGCCAGGATGCCTTCCGCTTCCGCCACCTTCTGAGTCGAGACGCTGCGTACGATGCGCTGCCCAAGACCACTCGGGCCGAACTGCACGAGCGTTTCGCGAGCTGGCTTGAAGAGCACGGAGCCGACCTCGTCGAGCTGGATGAGATCCTCGGTTACCACCTCGAGCAGGCGCATCGCTTCAAGCAGGAACTTGGCCAATCCGACGAGACGCTCGCCGACCGGGCTGCCACCAGATTGGGAGCTGCGGGAACGCGTGCGCTCGATCGAGGCGACATGGAGGGTGCGAGCAATCTCCTGAGGCGAGCGGCAACGCTCATCAAGGAAGGGAGCAAGGCGCGGACGGAGCTCGAGGTCGAGCTCGGGGAGGCGCTGCTGGAAGGCGGCCGGCTGAGCGAGGCGGAGTCACTGCTCGATGAGGCGGTTGCGCAGGCCACAGAGACCGACGATCTGCTGCTTTGCGCCAGGGCCCAGGTGGGCCTCGCATCCGTACGGATGCAGACACACGGCTCACAGTCTCGCGTGCAGATCCAGCGTGACATCGAGTCCCTCGTGACCGTGTTCGATGAGGCGGAAGATCACCGCGGCCTCGCGGACACCTTCCGACTCCTGGGCCTGCTCGCGAGGTGGGCGAACGACTACAGGGCGGGCGCCGACCTCAACGAACGCGCCCTTGTGCACGCGCGCCGCGCCGGTGACGAGCGGCGCCAGGCAGCGATCATCAGAACCATCGTTTCGAGCGCCCTCTGGGGCCCGGAGCACGTCGAGCCGGCGCTCGCCCGCTGTCGCGCGATCCTGGACGAGACGTCGAACCGGCGGGTCCAGGCGAACTGCCTCGTCCGCATCGGGGGCCTCGAGGGCCTCGCCGACCGTTTCGAAGCCGCGCGCGAGGCGATCGCGCAGGCCCGCGCGGTGATGGACGATCACGGCCTCCGCCATCTCAAGGCCCACAGCACCGACGTCGCCGTGCTGGTCGAGATGCTGGCCGGCGACTACGAAGCGGCGGAGCGCGAGGCGCGTGCCGCCTACGCCGTGCTCGAGGAGATGGGGGATCAGACGTACCAGTCGTCGGAGGCCGAGCTGATCGCCCAGGCTCTCGAGGCTCAGGGTCGAGTCGACGAGGCCGAGCAGTGGCTGCTGATCGCCAAAGAGCTCCGTGGCGCTGATACAGCCGAAGAGCTCGCCCTACAGGCACGCATCATGGCCCGCCGTGGGCTCCTGGACGAGGCGGAAAAGCTCGCTCGCTCCGCGCTCGAGCAAGGCGCGGAGGCGCCCGTGCCCCTTCACGGCGACCCACGTTTCACGCTCGCCGAGATCCTCGCCCGCACGGGCCGGGCCGAGGAGGCGCGGCAAGCTGCCGAGCAATCTCTCCGGCGCTACCAGGCGAAGGGTATCGTCCCGCTCGTGGAGCGCGCGCGGGCCCTGCTCGCCGAGATCGCGGCATAGGAGCGGATCAGGTCAGCAGTCAGGCGAGCTGCCCGGGACCATGAGCGCTGGGAATATCGGCAGCGCGGGGAATTTGATCGTGCCCTTGTAATCACCTGTCGATGCATTGAACGTGGCCTTGAGGACTGTGCCCTTATCCTCTCCGGCGCTCCAGGTCATCACGATGGTCGAGTGCGTGTGTTCCTTCCAGGTGCCTTTGTCGCCTTCCTTGTCGGCAACAAACTTGGTGGCTGTCGTGAAGAACTCGTCCTCGCAGCCTCCCCCGCCCACCTCTATCGTCCAGTACGACCCCGGCTTCACAATCTTGGGAATGGCGCTTGAGGCCGACGCCGTGGTCGCCATCGTGGCTGCCACGACGGGCACCATGAGCAGGGTAAAGACTCCACCTAGAACTCGATTCATGTGATGCACCTCTCTGGCGACAAAAACGTGGTCGCGAGCAGGAGTTAAAACCTCTCAGGGGGGTGTGTCAGCAGTGCCTGACGAGGTTCCGACCGATCAGCCGCCCCGTGAGTGGCGCAGTCGATCCGAGGGCTGCAACATCGACGCTCCGGTCATCGGCAGACATTTCTCGCGTCACCTAAGTCTGCCTGTCGTAGCGCCGTAGTCCCGCTCGATCGGGCGTCAGTCGTCCTTGTCGGTCGCCCCGTCGATCCGCTCGCGGATCAGGTCCGCGTGGCCGTTGTGCCGCGAGTATTCCTCGATCATGTGGTTGAGGATCCAGCGCATCGACACCTCGCGGCCTGAGCGCTGACGCCCGGTCGCGTCCAGCGCGCGGCGGGAGATGATCTCGTCGGCGCGATTGCACTCGTCGTACCACGTGGCAAAGGCCTCATCGACATCGGCGTCATCGACGTTGTCGAAGTCGCCGTCGCGATCCTCGGGTGACGAGAAGTGGTCGGCGACGTCCTCGCCGGCGAGCGTGCGCCGGAACCAGCCGAGCTCGACATCGGCCATGTGACGCACGAGCCCGAGCAGCGAGAGATTCGACGGCGGCGCTGACTGGATCTTCAGGTCGACGGGTTCGAGGTCCTCGCATTTGCGCGCGAGCGTCGCGCGCTGCCACACGAGAAACGCGAGCAGCGTGGATCGCTCGTCGCCGTTGCGGGGAATCTCCTCGTACAGGTCCATGCCGCGAATCTACGCGACGGTGATCTGTTCGTTGAGATACACGTCCTGGATCGCGTTGAGCAGGTGGATGCCGTCGTGCATCGGCCGCTGAAACGCCTTGCGCCCGCTGATCAATCCGGTGCCGCCGGCGCGCTTGTTGATGACCGCGGTGCGCACCGCCTCCGCGAGGTCGGCCGCGCCGATCGACTCGCCGCCGGAGTTGATCAGGCCGACGCGCCCCGAGTAGCAGTTGAGCACCTGATAGCGGCAGAGATCGATGGGATGATCGGACGTCAGCTTGGAGTAGACGAGATCGCTGGTCTTGCCGAATTTGAGCGCGGTGTAGCCGCCATTGGTGGTGGGCAGCTTCTGCTTGATGATGTCCGCCTGGATGGTGACGCCGAGGTGGTTTGCCTGGCCGGTCAGGTCGGCGGCAAGCGAGTAGTCGACCCCGTCCTTCTTGAAGGCGGGGTTGCGGAGGTAGCACCAGAGCATCGTCGCCATGCCGAGCTCGTGGGCCTCGGCGAACGCGCGCGACACTTCCTGGATCTGCCGGTCGGCACCGTCGGACCCGAAGTAGATGGTGGCGCCAACCGCGACCGCGCCGATGTTCCACGCCTCGCTGAACCGTGCCGAACATGATCTGGTCGGCGCCGTTCGGATAGGTGAGCAGCTCGTTGTGGTTGATCTTGACGATGAACGGGATGCGGTGCGCCCAGTGCCGTGAGATCGCGGCGAGGACGCCGAAGGTGGACGCGAACGCGTTGCAGCCGCCCTCGACGGCGAGCTCGACGAGCTTGCCGGGGTCGAAGTACTCGGGATTGGGCGCGAACGACGCGCCCGCGGAGTGCTCGATGCCCTGGTCGACGGGGAGGATCGACACGTAGCCCGTGCCACCCAGCCGGCCGTGCTGGTAGATCGAGGAGAGGTTGCGCAGCACCTGGGTGGAACGATCCGTGCCGGCCCAGATCCGATCGATGAAATCCGGGCCGGGCAGGTGCAGCGCCGACCGGGGCACCGTCTCGCACACGTGCTCGAGGAGCGACGTGGCCTCGTCGCCGAGGAGCTGTTCGACGGTCTCGGTCGTGGGAAGCGTTGCGGTTGCCATGGTGTCTCCCGATGCGTGTCGGTGGTCCGTGTGGACGCCGCTCCTAATCTACCCGGTCAGCACGCGCCGTCGAGTACGGTAAGCGGAGATGGAACTCCTGCGCATCCGTGGCGGGCGACGGCTCGAGGGGAGTGTCGCGATCTCCGGCAGCAAGAACGCGTCGCTGCCGGTGATGGCCGCTGCGCTGCTCACGGACCAGGAGATCGAGCTCGGCAACGTGCCGGACATCGAGGACATCTCGACCATGGCGCGGATGCTCGAGCACGTCGGGGTCACGGTCACGCATCCCGACACGAATACGTGGCGGCTGCATGCGGCATCGCTGCGCACGACCGAGGTGGATGCGGGCCTGAGCCGGCGCATGCGCGGGTCCTTCCTGCTCCTCGGCGCGCTCGTGGCGCGAGCGGGGGAGGCGAGCATCGCCAAGCCCGGAGGCGATGACATCGGCATGCGCCGCGTGGAGCAGCACCTCGAGGGCCTTCGCCTCATGGGTGCCGAGGTCGAGGAACGTGAAGGTGGATACGTCGCCCGTGCCCGCCGCCTGCACGGCGCGCGGATCGCGCTCGACATGCCGACCGTCACCGGCACGGAGAACCTGATGATGGCGGCGGTGCTCGCCGAGGGCATCACCGTGATCAGCAACGCGGCGCGCGAGCCACATGTGTACGACCTGGCGCGGTGCCTGATCGGCATGGGCGCGCACATCACCGGTGTCGGCACCGAGCTGATCGTCATCGAGGGCAGCGGCGGACTGCTGCACGGGACGACCCACAACATCACCGCCGATTACATCGAGGCGGGCACGTACATGATCGCGGCCGCCGCGACGTACGGCGACGTCGTCGTCGAGCAGATGCGGCCGAGCGACCTGCGCTGGCTTTTCAGCAAACTCCGCTCGGCGGGCTGCGACATCGTCGAGGGCGCCAGCCACGTGCGCATCACGTGCGATCACCTTCGCGGTGTCGACATGACGACATGGCCGCATCCGGGGTTCGCCACCGACATGCAGCCGCAGTTCTGCGCGTTGATGACCCAGGCAACCGGGCCGAGCGTCATCAGCGAAGCCTTGTACGAGAACCGTTTTCGCCACGTCGAGTTCCTGCAGCAGATGGGCGCGCGAATCGCCATCGACGGGCGGAGCGCGGTGATCAACGGGCCGTCGCGACTCTACGGAACGCGGATGAGCATCCCGGATATCCGCAGCGGCGCAGCGCTGGTGATCGCCGGGACTCTGCGCCGAGGGCACGACCGAGCTCGACAAGGTCTTCCACCTCGAGCGCGGCTACGACGACCTCGAGACGAAACTCGCCGGGCTCGGTGCGGACATCGAGCGTGTCACCACCGACGAACCCGGGTCCGAGGTGCGCGACCTCACCGGCGTGGTCGGCGACTGAGGACCCTCGGACCAGTGCTGGGCAAGAAGGTCGGCATCGACCTCGGCACGATGACGACGAGAATCATCGTCAAGGGCGAGGGCATGATCGCCAGCGAACCGACTGCGGTCGCGATCCGCGACGGCAGCATGCAGGCGGCGGTCTTCGGCGAGTCCGCATTCTCGACCGCGGCAGACGACGCCGAGTTCCAGTTGCGCCGTCCGATTGCCGGCGGCGAGATCGTCGACGCCTCCTCGGCCCGATGGCTCGTCAACCACGCGATGATCCGCGCCGCCGGGCGCCAGCGGATCTTCAAGCCGGACGTCGTGATCGCGGTGATGGCGAGCCTGTCCGGCGGGCAGCGGCGCTCGCTGCTGGAGGCGGCCGCGCTCGCGGGCGCTCGAACCGCGTACCTGCTCGACGCGCCACTCGCCGCGGCCATGGGCGCAGGGATCCGCCTGAGCGGACCGAACGGGCATCTCGTCGTCGACATCGGCGCCGGCAAGACCGACGTCGCCGCCATGGCGCTCGAGGGGACGGTGAGCGGCCGCAGCCTGCCCGGGCATGGCGGCATGCGCCTGCACGCGTGCGTCGCCGACCACGTCCGGACCGCGCACGGCGTGACGCTCGACGCCGCGACGATCGAGGAGGTGATCGCGTCGCTGGCACGCGTCGGCCCGCACGAGGAACGCACCCTCGAGGTCACCGGCAGCGGGGAGTCGGGCGAGGTGAGCCTCACGATCACCTCCACGGAGTTGCTCGCGTGCCTTGACGCGCACGTGCGTCCAATCGTCGAAGCGCTCGACGCCGTCCTCGCCGATACGCCGGCCCGTCTGAAGAACGACATCCAGCGCGAGGGCATCCTCCTCTGCGGCGGCGGCGCGCGCCTCGAAGGGCTCGACGGCGCCATCGCCACGGCGACCGGCATCGAGGTGCACCGCGACAGCCAGCCCCAGCTGTGCGCGGTGCGGGGCACCGGCTATGCCCTGGACAACCTCGATGTGCTGAAGCGCGCCCTCATGTACATCCGGTAGGGCGGCGGCCTCAGAGAGTCGCCTCGATCCCGGCGAGCACGTCCTCGACGCGGATCTGGTCCATGCTCGCCGCGGTGGCGATCCCATCCTCGAACCGAGGTGGAGCCAGCGCCTGGACCACGCGGTGGGCAGGCCCCGTACGCGCCGCCCCGGGCACCGTCGGTGGGACCGAACAGCCCGACAGTCGGCGTTCCCATCGCCGCCGCCAGCTGGAGCAACGGGGTGTCACTCCCGACCAGGAGGTCGCAGCGGGCGATCACTCCGGCGAGGGTCGCGAGATCGACCTCACCGACCAGGTCCGTCGCGGCTGCCCGCAGATCCATCTTGGTGCGCTCCGCGGCGGCTCGGTCGTGTGCGGAGCCCACGAGCAGGATGCCCGCGCCGTGACGCTGGGCGAGCTGGTTGGCGAGGTGCGCCCAGCGCTCCGGGTCCCAGGCGGTCGCGGCGGCCTGCGCGGTGCTGCCCTCGGCGTACCCGGTGCCCGGTGCGATCGCGACCAGAAGCCGGCCGTCGGCGAGACCCGTGCCGTGCAGCACCTGCTCCGCCCGCCGCCTCGCTTCGGGGCCGGGCTCGTAGACCGGGCTGTGCAGTTGCTGATGGACGCCTCCCACCTCGGCGAGGCGCAGCCACGTCTCGGCCTGGTTCTCCGCTCGCCTGGGCTTGACGCGCCCGGTGAGGAGCAGCCCGATCCCTCCGCCAACCCCGCTGCGCTGCGGGATGCCGGCGAAGTACGCCGCCGTGGCCGGCGCGGCCCCCGAGGTGCAGAGGAAGACGGCATCGAGACGGAGGCCGCGCAGCGTCGACCAGAGCCGGAGCCCGCCGGTCCGCCGGCCGCGCAATCCTGCGAGCGGGACCACCTTGTCAACGGGGGGAATGCCGTCGGCAACGTCCACCGCCGTCGACGGACAGACGAGCGCGATACGCGCCGTCGGATAGCCTGCTCGCAGCGTCCTCAGGAGCGGTGTCGACTGCAGCGTCTCGGCCATCCCGCCGTTCACGACCACCGCGATATCCACGCAGGCACGGTATAGCGTGTGACACTCCGCGCGCGGCTTTGCGCGCGGGGCGCGCGATCGGCGCTGCGGTGCAACCATATGGACGGATGAGTCCATCGCTCGCCGGACGCGATCTGCTCAGCATCGCGGACCTCAGCACCGACGAGATCATCGCCATCCTCGACCTGGCCAACTCGGCCAAGTCGGGGCGTGATCTCGGCAGCCCGCTCGCGGGCCGGTCGCTTGCGCTCATCTTTCAGCGGCCGAGCAACCGTACCCGCGTGTCCTTCGAGGTGGCGATCCACCGCCTCGGCGGCCACCCGATCGCGCTCTTCAACCCCGAGGTCCAGCTCGGCGAGCGGGAGTCGGCCGCCGACATCAGCCGGATCCTGGACCGCTATGCGGACGGGATCGTGGCGCGGCTCGTGTCCCATCGCGACCTGGTGACCATCGCCGCCGCGGCGACTTCGCCGGTCATCAACGCGCTGACCGACTCCGAGCATCCGTGCCAGGTGCTCGCCGATTGCATGACCGTTCGCGCGGTGACCGGGCGCCTGTCCGGCGCGACGGTCGCGTACATCGGCGACGGGAACAACGTCTGCACCTCATGGATCTATGCGGCGGCGCTCCTCGGGGTGCACCTGCGCGTCATCTGTCCACGCGGCTACGAGCCGCGCCCCGATGTCGTCGAGAAGGCTGCCCGCCTGCGGGCGCCTGGCACCACGTTCGAGATCACGCATGAGGCCGCGCCGGCGTTGCGCGATACCGAAATCATCTACACCGACGTTTGGACTTCCATGGGGCAGGAGACCGAACAGCAACGCCGGCGCGAGGATTTCGCCTTCTTGCAGGTGAACGACGCGCTGGTCGCGCTCGCCCCGCCAGGGGTTCGCGTCATGCACTGCCTGCCCGCCCACCGCGGCGAGGAGATCACCGATTCGGTGATCGACGGACCTCAGTCAGTGGTGTTCGACCAGGCGGAGAACCGCCTCTGGGTGCAACAGGCGCTCCTCGCGCTCGTCTATACCGACGGCGGTATCGCGGCATGAGTGACCTGCTGCGCAACGCGCACTTCTTCCTCCAGAGCCTGAGCTGGCGCGATGCCCTCGACGTGCTCGTCGTGGCATTCCTGCTGTATCAGCTGCTGAAGCTCATCAGAGGCACGCAGGCGGTGCAATTGCTCCTCGGTCTCGGCGTCATCTTCGCCGTCGGCTGGGCCGCGCAACTCCTGCACCTCCGCCTCCTGGAGTTCATCTTCAACAACGGCACCCAGGCGATCGTGATTGCGGCGATCGTTCTCTTCCAGCCGGAGCTTCGTCGTGCTCTCGACCAGGTGGGCCGGCTCGGCACCGTCCGCACGGTGCTGGGGCGTCACCCGGAGCTGGCGTACGCGAGCACGGTGGACGAGGTGCTGCGCGCGGCAGGGTCGCTCGCCGAGCGCAAGGTCGGCGCGCTCATCGTGTTCGAGCGCGAGACGGGCCTCGAGAATCTCGCGGCGACCGGTGTGCACGTGGACGGTGATGTCACCGGCGAGATGCTCGCGACGATCTTCATCCCGGGATCACCGCTGCACGACGGCGCGGTCATCATCCGTGAGAGCCGCATCGTCGCTGCCGGGTGCGTCCTCCCGCTTGCGGAGACGTTGCCCGGTGTCGGCCGGATGGGCACACGCCATCGCGCGGCCCTCGGACTCACCATGCAGAGCGATGCCGTCGTCCTCATCGTCAGCGAGGAGACGGGCCTGATCAGCGTCGCGCACGACGGCAAGATCTACCGCGGTCTCGACCAGGCGAAGTTGCACGAGATGCTCGTCGAGCTCCTCACGCGGGAAGGCGGGTCCGGCCGCTCGGCGATGCTGCATCCGTTGCAGCGTGTCGGCACGCTGCGCACGCTGGGGCGCCGTTCACATCCGTGAGAGTCCCAGGCTTCATCCGGCGGAACTGGAAGCTCAAGGTGCTGTGCTTCTTCATCGCATTCGTCACGTGGGTCGGTGTCGTCTACGCGGGAAATCCCCCGGAGACAAAGACGATCTCGCTGCCGGTGCCGCAGAGCCCGGCGAACATTCCGGCCGGCTACGTGCTCGTGCATCCGGTCAACAACGTCGTGGTTCGCGTCGGCGGCGACCAGGACACGCTCAACTCGCTTACCGCGAATGCGCTCACGGTCAACGTCGGCTGGGCGGCGGTGAATCGCGGTGGCACATATTCGATTCCCATGACGATCACGAGCAGCGATCCGAACATCGAGCTCATCGAGCCACCCACGACGTTGCAGGTCGATGTCGACGTCTTCACGTCCAAGTCGGTCGCGGTGATCATCACGATCACCAATCCGCCACCGGTGGGCTACGCGAGCGGCACCTATCAGTCGTCACCCTCGACGGTTGTGGTCGAAGGACCGGAGCATGAGCTGGCCGGCATCCAGGCGCGCGCGACCGTCGATCTGAGCAACCAGAAGGCGAACTTCCAGGAGCAGGTACCGGTCCTCGTGTACAACTCCAGGAATCAGCGGCTCAACAATGTCGGCGTCCAGCCGACGGACGTGAGCATCAGCATCGCCATCAATGCCGATGTGACCAGCCGGACCGTTGCGGTGGAGCCGAAGATCGTGGGGAACCCATCGCAGGGTCATTACCTGATCAACATCGTCGTGTCGCCGTTCACCGTGATCGCGACCGGGCCGCAGGACCTCCTCAACTCGTTCGATTCCCTTGGTACGGTTGCGATTCCGCTCGGCGGCATCACCGGCACCTACACCCAGACCGTCGCCATTCTCGCGCCCCCCGGCGTCACCCTCTCGGCGAAGACGGTGACGGTGACGATCGAGATGGGGACTGTCCCAACGCCGCCGTCACCCACGCCGTCCCCGTCACCCAGCCCGACCGGCACGTAACCCGTTCCCGCAACGTCCGTTTCAGAGAGGTCCTATGTGCGGCATCATCGGCTATACCGGCCCCCGTCCCGCAGCACCGATTCTGCTCGACAGCCTTCGGCGTCTCGAGTACCGGGGCTACGACTCGGCCGGGATCGCGATCATCGACGCGGATGGCGGTGTCGCCACGGTCAAGAACACCAACAAGGTGGCCGATCTCGCGCGCCAGGTGGACGCTGAGGGAACGCCTTCCGGCAACGTCGGCATCGGCCACACGCGCTGGGCAACACACGGGCGTCCCTCACTCGAGAATGCGCATCCGCACCAGGACTGCACCGGACGCATTCACGTCATCCACAACGGCATCGTCGAGAACTACCGCGAGCTGCGCGCGGAGCTGATATCGCGCGGCCACGAATTCCTCAGTGAGACCGACACCGAAGTGGTGCCGCACCTCATCGAGGACGCGTTCCACGGCGACCTCGCGAGTGCCGTGCGCAGTGCGCTCAACCGCATGGAGGGTGCCTGCGCGTTGGTGGTCATCTCCGCGGACGAGCCGGACCGCGTGGTGGGTGCGCGGATGAACGCGCCACTCGTCGTCGGACTCGGGCGCGGCGAGGTGTTCGTCAGCAGCGATATCACGGCGTTGATCCCGTACACGAAGCGCATCGCGCTGCTCGGTGAAGGCGAGATCGTGACGGCGACACCGGACGGGATATCGGTGCAGCAGTTGGACGGAACCGCTGTCGAGGCGCGCATCGTCACCATCGACTGGGAGGCCGAGCAGGCGCAGAAGAACGGCTATCCGCATTTCCTCCTCAAGGAGATTCACGAGCAGCCGGACGCGGTGCGCAACGCGCTGCGCGGCCGCATCGATGACCTCGGGATGGTGGTCCTTCCCGAGCTCGGGATGGCCGCGGATCGGCTCGCGGATGTGGACGAGGTGGTGCTGGTTGCCTGTGGCTCCGCGTGGTATGCCGCGATGGTTGCCGGGTACGCAATCGAGCATCTCGCCAAGATCCGCTGCAAGGTCGAGGCCGCGAGCGAGTTCCGCTACGGCGAGGCGCTGGTCGGCAAACGTTCACTCGTCGTCGCCGTGTCGCAATCCGGTGAGACTGCCGATACGCTCGCCGCGGTGCGTCAGGCCCACAAGGCGGGCGCGCAGGTGATTGCAATCACGAATGTGGTCGGGAGTGCACTCCCGCTCGAGGCCGACGGCGCGCTGTACATGCAGGCGGGGCCGGAGATCTCGCGTTGCCGGCACCAAGACGTTCATGACCCAGATGGTGTGCGGCCTGCTGCTCGCGCTCCGCCTCGGTGATGCGCGCGGCACGCTCGACGTCGCGGAGCATCAGCGGCTCGTTGCCGAGCTGCGGAACCTGCCGGAGCTGCTGAGCCGGACGCTCGAACTCGAGCCGCTCCTCGTCGATCTCGGTCAGCGGTATGCGCACGCGCACAGCGCGCTGTACATCGGCAGGGGGATCAACTTCCCGATCGCGATGGAAGGGGCGCTCAAGCTCAAGGAGATCTCGTACGTGCACGCGGAGGGATACGCGGCCGGCGAGCTGAAGCACGGTCCGATCGCGCTGCTCGAGCCCGACGTTCCCGTGGTCGCCATCGCGACGCGCTCCGCGACGCTGCCGAAGATGGTGAGCAACGTCCAGGAGGTGCACTCGCGCGACGCGCCGGTGATCGCGCTCGTCACCGAGGGCGAGGATCCGTTCGACGCCGGATTCGCGACGACGATCGCGGTGCCCGGGTGCTCGGAGGTGTTCTCGCCGCTCATCAACGTCATCCCGCTGCAGCTCTTCGCGTATCACGTCGCCGTCCAGCGCGGCTGCGACGTCGACCAGCCGCGCAACCTCGCGAAATCGGTGACTGTGGAATAGTCGTCGGATGACGATGGTGGTCGGGGTCGACGTGACCGTGGTGGATCGCATCGCGGGAGCGCTGCGGCGCCATCCGCGGTTCGCGCAGCGCATCTACACCGACAGTGAGCAGCGGTACGCCGCCGCCAAGCCGGAGCGATGGGCGAGCAGGTGGGCCGCCAAGGAGGCGGTCAAGAAACTCTACGGTTCGATGGGCGAGCGCATCCCGTCGTACAAGGACATCGAAGTGGTCCGTCGCCGTGGTGGCGCACCCGAGATGCACGTTCGCGGCGAGCCGACTCGGTATCGCGCTGTCGCTGACGCACGACGGCGGTCTCGCGATTGCGGTTGCCGTCAACCGCGCTGGTGGCCGGCGCCACGCGCTTCCTGATGTTCCGGCACGGACTGGTGCTCGCGGCCCGGCCCGACGACGGCAATAAAGGCACATTCGGTCGTGTCGTGGTGATCGCGGGGTCGAAGGCGTTTACCGGGGCACCGCGCCTCGCGGCGATGGGTGCGGCACGCGGCGGTGCCGGGCTTGTCGAGGTGTGTGTCCCGGAATCGATTCACGCGATCGTCGCCATGGGATGTCTCGAGGTGATGCCGACGGCATTGCCCGACGCAGGGACTGGCGTGTTGCACCCCGACGCACTCGCCACCATTCGCGAGCGGCTCAAGGGTGCGGACTCGCTCGTCATCGGCCCGGGGCTCGGTCGCGCGCCCGCGACCGTGAGCGCGCTGCTCGAGTTGCTCGCGGCGTTGCCGTGCCCCGCCGTTATCGACGCCGATGCGCTGAACATCATCGCGACCTCGGACTTCGACTGGAAACGCTGCGCGCAGGCGGGCGTCGTGATCACGCCGCATCCGGCGGAGATGAGCCGCCTCGTCGGAACGGACACCAAGACGGTGCAGGCGGATCGCGTCGCCACCGCCGAGGGGTATGCGAGCCGCAATGGCATCGTGGTCACGCTCAAGGGCGCAGAGACGGTCGTCGCCGCATCAGGCCATGCCACGCACATCGATCGCCATCACATCGTGGCGCTCGCAACCGGTGGCACCGGCGACGTGCTCGCAGGGCTGATCGGCGCGATGCTCGCGCAAGGGCTGTCGCCATTTGACGCCGCTGTAGCCGGTGTGTCCGTGCACGCGCAAGCCGGGTTGATGGTGCAGGCGCGGCGCGGGCGCGCCGGTGCACTCGCTTCTGACGTGGTGGACACCTTACCGGCGGCTCAGGAGCTCCTCCGGCAGGCGCTCCAGGCGGCTACTGCCCGTAGATGAAGCCTTCGATGTCGTTGCTCGTGTCGCTGATCACGCGGTAGTCGACGCGGTTCCAGCCGGCGAAGTTCATCTCGGAGAGCTCGAAGCTCCCGGCGGGGATTCCGTCGGCGGGCCCGACTGCTTCCACGTACGCGACGTGACCCTCCTCACTCACGCCGTCGACGCCGGGCCAGAACACGACGATCGCTCCCGCGACTGGTGTCATGCCTTCCTGGTATCCCATCTCCCTCGCCGCGATGTACCAGCCGCTCGCATTACCGAGCCACGGGACGCACCGCCGCGTCGCGACGTAATACGTGCAGTAGCCGTACGCGAAGTGGTTGCCACACGGCCCGGATCCGACGTGCGGCCCGGCCTCGAGATACGCGATCTGATTGTCGATGTTCGCGATTTCCGCAGCGACCTGGCGCGCGGGCCCGGTGAGTCCGGCGAACAGCGTGTTGCGGTTTTCGAGGATGGTGATGAGCCGATCGCTCTGCGCTGCGAGCTGCCCTTCAAGCGCTTCGGCTGCCGCTGCGTCCGAGCGGATCGACGTCTGCTCCGCGATGATCGCGTGGTTGGAGGCCGCGAGACGCTCGACGAGTGCGAGCACCTGTTGCGACACCTGGTTCGCGGTCTTGAGCTCGTCGATCGCCTGGTTGAAGGACTGCGCGCTGAGCACCGCGGCGAGTACCTGGTCGTTGCCGCTCGTCTCGTACGTGGCGCGCGTGATCGCTGCGAGCTGCGCCTTGTCCTGCGCAGCGGTCGCGTCGTTGCTGTTCAACTCGCTGCTCAGCGAGAGCAGGGTCGCGTTCAGCGACGCGAGCTGGTTGCGTTCGTTCAACACCTTTTGCTGCTGGGCGTTGAACATCCTTTCCGCGGAATTCACGGCACCGCCCGCGGCGCTCAAGCTGGGTTGCATCGCGGCGAGCTCTGCGATGAGTTGCGCGCGCCGCTGCTGCAGCGCTGCGATCGCAGAGCTCGGCGCCTGCGTACCGTTTTGCGATGAAGTGTTTGCTCGAGTGCTCGGGATGGTTCCGATTCCGGTGGCCAGAAGGGCGATGACTCCTGCTGCACACAGGGCCACCTTCCGGCTCCACGTCAAAATAGGCATCCTCCGTTGTTCATCCGCCGCCTTCGCCCAGTAGGTGTCGAGCGGTTACGTCCCCGCCGCACCATAGCGAGCTTGGTACACCGAGCGCAAGCCGGGCCTTGGCGGCCACGGTACCCCTGGGGCGGCCCACGTATATTGCGGACGCGTGACAGTGACAGGAGATCGGATGGCCGAGCGGCGCTTCGACGAGGGGGGGCCGAGCCTCGCCGACATCGGTGAATCGTCGCTGCTGCGGGCCCTCGCCGAGATCGCTAGGACCACGTCGGGCGCCCTTGTCCTCGGCTCGGGCGACGATGCCGCGGTGTGGTCCCCGGAGCCCGGGCGCGATCTCGCCGTCAGCCAGGATGCCCTGGTGGAAGGCGTCGATTTCCGACGGTCCTGGATCAGCCCACGCCGCCTTGGCGCCCGCGCGCTCGCGATCGCGCTCTCCGATCTCGCCGCCATGGGCGCGACCCCGGCCTGGTGCACGGCGACGCTCTGCGCCACCGCGAGCACGTGCTTCGAGGACGTGCTCGAGATCCAGCGCGGACTCTGCGCCGCCGCCATCGCAGCGGGATGCGCGCTCGCCGGCGGCGATGTCAGCGCCATCGAGGGCCCACTGGTCCTCGATGTCACGGTCGGGGGAACGCTCGTTGCGGGCGAGGCGCTCAGGCGTGACACGGGCCGTCCCGGCGACCTGGTTCTCGTCACCGGGCTGCTCGGCAGGGCCGCCGCCGGTTTGCGGCTCCTGCTCGACGGTGGCGGCGACCTGTCCGAGCAGGAACAGGCGCTGGATCGCCGCCCAGCTCTCACCCGTGGCCCGGATCGCCGAAGGGCTCCAGTTGGTGGCTGCGGGCGTGCGGTGCGGCGGCGACATCAGCGACGGGCTGCTCGTCGAGCTCGAGCGGATCGCGGATCTCTCGGGGTGCGCCGCCGAGATCTGGCTCGACAGGCTGCCGGTGGAGCCGTCATTGGTGACGGATTTCGGGGCATCGTGGCCGGACCTCGCAGTCGGTGCCGGCGAGGACTTCGAGCTGGTGGCGACGGTCCCTGAGGCGGCCGTTGCCGCGCTGCTGCAGTCGTGGCCGGTGGATCTGGCTCCGCTGACGGTGGTGGGCAGGCTCACCGAGGGCGCGACCGTGGCCGTGCTCCATCACGAGGATGGCGGGCCGGCACCCCGGCCGCGGACCAGCTCGCGGCACTTCGCATGAGCACCGTCTGGGCGCCCGTCCGCTGCGCGACCGAGGCCGAGACGCTTGCCCTCGGCGAGCGCATCGGCACCCGCGTGGAGCCGGGAGACCTCATCCTGCTGAGCGGCGAGCTCGGCGCCGGGAAGACGGTGCTGGTCCGGGGGATCGCCACCGGCATGGGCATCGATCCCGGGATCGTGCGCATCGCCGACGTTCGTCCTCCACCACGTGTACCGGGCCGGAGCGAAGGTCCTCCATCACCTCGACCTGTACCGGCTGGGGCCCGGCGCGGACATCCGCCTCCTCGACGTCGAGGACATGCTCCAGTCGGGCGGCGTGGTGATCGTCGAGTGGGGCGAGCACGCCCCGCGCCAGGATGGGTCGGCGTCACTCACCATCGACATCGATGACGACGGCACGCGCGTGATCAGCCCGCCGGAGGGAGCGCCCGAGCGGCTGCTCGGCGCCTGGGCAGGCGGTCTCCACGGGTGAGCGTGCTCGCGATCGACACCTCGTCGAGGTCGAGGGTCGTGTGCGTCCTCGCGTCAGCGGATGGCGACCTGATCGACGGGGACGTCATCCATGACGCGCCGGTGGCCACGTCCCTGCCGCGGATGCTCGTCCCGTTGCTGGGTCGCGTCGATGGTGCGGTTGTGGTGGTGACCGGACCCGGGGACGTACACGGGCGTTCGCGCGGGGATGGCGGGAGCGCTCGGTATTGCCCATGCACGCGGTGTGCCGCTCCACGGCATCGGCACGCTGGAGGTGATCGCCTGTGGGGATCCGCCGGCCGCACCGGGCGACTGGCTTGTGTCCGACGCCGGTCGAGGTGCGCTCTACGTCGCGCGCGCCGGCGATGCCGCGCATCCCGAGCGTGTCGCGCTCGCGGCCCTGGACATCGCGGGCGCCCGTGTTCTGAGCAGCGACGCCATCGCCATTGACGGACTCATCCATGTCGATCCGGCGCGTGCGCTGGCGCGTGCTGTGCCCCTTGCTCTGTCGCGCCCGGCGCTGGAGCCCGAGGGTCTCACCGCCCTCTACGTCGACTGAGCGCCGCGAGCCGACGGCCGGGGGTATGACGCCCGCTCGATAGTGAGCGCGGTCGGCCACCTCAGATGCCATCTGTCACCCGGGCGCCTGCCGTCTCAGGATGGCGCGGTTATGATGCAGATGCCGACTCCACCATTGATTTCGCAGGGTGTTAATGCAGGTCGTCCCTCGTCTCTCCGTCGAGCCGATGCGCTACGAGGACATCGCCGCCGTACAGGCCATCGAGCGTCAGGTATTCGCTTCGCCATGGCCGAAGAACGCGTACGCCAGCGAGCTCTCGCAGAACCGGCAGGCGTCGTACATCGTGCTCCGTCAGGACACTGACATCGTCGGATACGCGGGCCTGTGGCGCGTCGCGCTCGAGGCGCACGTCACCACCATCGGCGTCCGCGCCGGCGACCATTCGAAGGGATACGGCACCGTGCTGTTCGCAGCGCTCGTGCAGCGCGCATACGCGCTCGGCGCGCGCTGGATAACGCTCGAGGTGCGCGACACCAACGACCATGCGATCCGCCTCTACGAACGCTTTGGTTTCAAGGCGATCGGCCGCCGCCGCGGGTACTACACCGACAACGGCGAGGACGCCGTGATCATGTGGAGCGACAGCATCCACGCACCCGAGTTCAAGCGCGGATTCACCGCGATTCTCAGCGGGCTCGACGTCGCCGGGGTCGGGGGCGGTCCCTCGATGGAGTACCCCTCCGCCTGAATCTCCTCGCAATCGAAACCTCCTGCGACGAGACCGCAGCGGCGGTGCTCACTGACGGCCGTGAGATCCGTTCCTCCGTGGTGTCGTCACAGATCGCCTTGCACGCCGTCCACGGCGGTGTCGTCCCGGAGCTCGCCGCGCGCGCACATCTCGAGGGACTCGCCACGGTGGTCGACGCAGCGCTTGCGCCCGTTCCCGGTGGCTGGGACGCAATCGATGCCGTCGCCGTGACCAGGGGCCCGGGTCTGGCCGGCTGCCTGATCGTCGGCACGATGTACGCGACGGGCGCCGCGCTCGCTCGCGACCTCCCGATCGTCGGCGTCTCCCACCTCGCCGGTCACGTGTACAGCGCCTGGCTTGCGGACACCGAGCTCGAGCCACCGTTTCTGGCGCTGCTGGTGAGCGGCGGGCACACGGAGTGCGTGGTGCTCCGCGAGCACGGCAGCGCGGAGCGGCTTGCCGCAACCCGGGACGACGCCGCCGGCGAGGCGTTCGACAAGGTTGCGCGCCTGCTCGGGCTCGAGTATCCGGGCGGCCCGGCCATCCAGCGCGTCGCCGCGACAGGAGATCCAACTCGCTTTCCGCTCCCGCGCACACGCCTCGACGCGGCGTTCTCGTTCAGCGGACTCAAGACCGCGGTGCGATATCTCGTGCGCGACCTCGGCCAGGGGGCCCTCACCGAAGCGGGCGTTCCGTCGGATCCCCAGGTCGTCGCCGACCTCGCGGCGAGTTTCCAGGTCGCGGCAGTCGATCAACTCGTGGCCGGTCTGGAAGCTGCGGCCGATCGAACGGGCTCCACGACGATCGCCGTCGTCGGCGGTGTCGCCGCCAACCGCGCGCTTCGCGAAGCGGTCGCCGCGCGCTTCCGCGGTCTCCACGTCGTCGTTCCCCCGTTTGACCTCTGCACGGACAACGCGGCGATGATCGCGGCGGCCGGGTGGCAGCGGCTCCTGGTCCACGGTCCTGACGAGCCGGGCTTCGACGTCGATCCATCGCTGGCCGCGTGCGCGTAGATTCCATCTCCATGAGCGACGCCGCGCCGATCCTCCAGCGTTCCGAGACGTCCGAGCGCTATCTCGAGGCGATCTACTACATCGAGCATGAGGGTGAGGTGCCGCGTCCAGGGCGCCTCGCGGAGTGGCTCGGCGTCAGCGCGCCCACGGTAACCGTCTCGCTGCAGCGTCTCGCTCGGGACGGGCTCGTGTCGATTGCCGGCGACCGGTCGGTCGATCTCACCGAGCAAGGCGCCGAGGCGGCGGCGACGATCGTGCGCCGCCACCGCATCGTCGAGCGGTGGCTCACGGATGTGCTCGGGCTCGACTGGGCCACGGCCGACCTCGAGGCGACGCAGCTCACCCACGGAATGTCGGACGTCGTCCTCGATCGTCTCGACGACCAGCTCGGCAGGCCGAGCACCTGCCCGCACGGCAACGTCATCCCCGGCCGGACCCCACCGGAGGGCGGGCGTCTGATCCGGCTCGTCGACCTCGCGGACGGCGAGAGCGCGCGGGTTGCCCGCATCTCGGAGGTCGCCGAGCACGAGGCGCCGCAACTGCTCCACATCCTCGACCAGTGCGAGATCGTCCCGGGGGTCTTCGTCGGCGTGATCGATCGTTCGGCCACGGGATGGCGGCTGCGAGCACCACACGGGGAGATCTCGATCGACCGGAACACCGCTTCGGCGGTGTGGGTGGAGAGCCCGGCCGGCTGAGTTTGCTCAGTCGGTCCAGGCGAGGACATCGCCGCGGACCGACAGGGTCACCGGCGTGCCCGGCGCGATCGGGTTGACGCCGTCGGTGCGGGCGCGAAGCGGAGTCGGGTGACCGTTCGCGTCGGGTCGCACCGTGAGCACCGCGTCATGGCCGTGGTACTCGCACTCGACGACTGTTCCGGGCACGCCTGGTCCTCCGTTGCTCGACGCGACGATCTGCTCGGGCCGGATGAGGACGATCACCGATCCGCCGGACGTCTCCACCGCGAGCCCCTCGCGGAGCCGCACCGAGCCGAGCGGGGTCTGGGCCATCCGGCCGTCCGCGACGCCGTGGACGAGGTTTGCCTCGCCGAGGAAGCCTGCCATCCGCGCGTCCACGGGATGCTCGTAGAGCTCCTGGGGGCGCCCGAACTGGCCGATGACACCGTCGCGGAGCACGGCCACGTGGTCGGCGAGCGACAGCGCCTCATCCTGATCGTGGGTCACCAGCACCGCGGTCACTCCGGCGGCGCGGAGGATCGACCGGACGTCCGCACGCACCGACGCGCGCATCGCCGGGTCGAGCGAGCTGAAGGGCTCGTCCATGAGCACGACCGTAGGGTCCACGGCAAGCGCGCGAGCGAGTGCCACGCGCTGTTGCTGTCCGCCGGACAGCTCGTGCGGGTAGCGGGCCTCGAGCCCGGCGAGGCCGACCATCGCGCAGAGGTCCGGGACCTTCGCCGTCCGGCGAGCCCGGCGGGGGATCCCGAAGCCGATATTGGCGGCGACGGTGAGATGCGGGAAAAGGGCGCCGTCCTGGGGCACGTACCCGATCCGCCGGCGCTCCGGTGCCACAAAACAGCCCGGCCCGTCGACCGGCACCTCTCCGAGCTGGATCCGGCCGCTGTCCGCACGCTCGAAGCCGGCCATGATCCGGAGCAGCGTGGTCTTGCCGCTCCCGGACGAGCCGAGGACGGCGGTGAGCGACCCGGCGGGCACGTCGAGGGTGAGGCCGTTCAGGACCTGATTGGATCCGAAGGCCTTGCGCACGTCCTCGGCGACGAGCCCGCTCATCCTCCCAGTGTCGCGCTCGATGACTGGTTCTGGCTGAACCAGCGCCCAACGAGCAGCGCGGGCACGACGGCGAGGCCGATCATCACGGCCGCGTACGGGGGCTGCCGCTGAATACGAGACATTGCTCGTGAACGCCCAGAACTGGGTCGCGAGGGTCTGGACGCCCGTTGGCACCAGGATGAGCGTCGCTGTGAGCTCGGTCACCGATGCCATGAACACCAGGCAGAACGCGGCGGCGATCCCCGGGGCGATCAGCGGGACCGTCACCTCGAGGCGGGCTCGGATCGGCCGCTTCCCGAGGGAGCGCGCGATCTCCTCGAGCCCGACCGGTGCGCGGGCGACGGTGGCCCGCACCGCGATCAGCGCCAGCGGGAAGAAGAGGACGGCGTACGCGACCACGAGCATCGGCGGGGTCTGGTAGAGCGGCAGGAGGTAGTTGGTGCCCAGGAACACGAGCGCGAGGGCAACCACGACACCCGGGATCGCCTGGACCAGCAACGTGCTCCGCTCGAGGAGCCGGGTCCAGCGCGAGCGGTGGCGCACCGCGAGAATGGCCACGGGCAGCGCGAGGAGTGCTGCGAGCGCGGCGGCCGCCGCGCTGTACCCCGCCGTGTACAGGGTGGCGGAGAGGACGGACGTCGTCGCCGGCAGCGTGGACGTGCCGCCGTGCACCAACCAGTACGTGATCATCCCGACGGGCACGCCGAGTGCCATCGCGACGAGCAGGCCCAGCGCGAGCAGCACCGGGATGGTGGCGCGGCCGAGACTCATCCGGGCGCCCTGACGGGCCACCATCGGGCCGACGCGCGAGATCCGTCCACGGTCCGGCAGCGACGCCTCGGCGGCGAGGATGATGATGCCGAGCGCCACCAGCACGAGTGAGAGCGCGCACGCTGCCGGCGCGTTGAAGCCCACCTGGAACTCCGTGAAGATCTCGGTGGTGAAGGTCTGATACCGGAGCATCTCGAAGGCCCCGTACTCGGCGAGGAGCGCCAGCGAGACCAGGAGGCAGCCGCCGAGCAGCGCCGAGCGGGCCTGCCGGAGGGTCACCCGCCAGAACACTGCGGCAGGGCGCAGCCCCAGGCTTCGCGCCACCTCCTCCTGGCCGGGATCGGCCGTGCGCAGGCTCGCCGCCACCGGGAGATAGACGAGCGGGTAGAGGCCGAGTGTCATGACGAGGACGGCACCCCAGTAGCCGGACAACCACGGAGCCGCGGAAAGCCATCCGTACGCGATCACGAAATCGGGGACCGCTGCCGGAAGGATCACCAGCGCGGCCCAGGCGCGCCGCCCGGGAAGCGCAGTGCGTTCGATCCACCACGCGGCTGCCGTGCCGATGATCGCGCAGAGGAACGTCGTCACCACGGCGAGGCGCACGGTGTTCCAGAGCAGCGATGCCGTCAGCCCGCGAAACAGCAACCGGGAGATCGAGGTTTCGCCGATCTGGCCCGCGTCGACAAGGAGAAACACAACGGGCGCGAGCAGCGCCGCGGCCACGGCGACGCTGGTGATGACCAGGACTTGCGGCGTTCGCATGCGCCGCCGGCCCCGCCGGTGCTGCGCGAGGACCCCGGGGTCGGTGAGCGCGATTGACACCGCTACATTCTCGTCAGATCAACTGGGCCTGCTGCAGCAACGCTATCGCGGTGGAGCCGTCGCCGAGTTGCGCGATGGTGATCGGGTCCGGCTGGAGGCTGGCAAACGGCACCTGGCCGCCCGCTGCCGGGATGTTCGGATCAAGTGGATATTCGTAGCTGTCGGTGTTGGCGATGATCTGCTGCCCCTGCGGGCTGACCACGAACGCGAGAAACCGCTCGGCATCCGCCTGATGGTGGCTCGATTTCAGCACCGCCGCGCCCGAGACGTCGACGACGTACCCGGGATCATGCGGCGCGAAAAACGCGATGGCCGAATGCATGGCGCTCGTGCCGTCCTCCGCGCGCTGGCGGTACCAGTAGTAGTTGTTCATGACGCCGATCGCCACTGCGCCGCTGTTGATCTGCGCGACGAGCGTCTCGTTGTCCGGGTAGGTGTGGTTTCCCGCGTTTGCCTTGAGCGCCTCGAGCCAGTTCACGGTCGCCGTGGGTCCCTCGCTGGCGTCCAGTGAGGTCACGATCGGCTGGAAGTCGGTCTCGCTGGGTGCGATGCCGAGGAGCCCTTTCCACTTCGGATCGGCGAGCTGCGTGATGGAGGTCGGCAGCTGGCTTGGCGACAGGAGGGTCGTGTTGTACACGAGCACCGAAACGCGTGCCGAGACACCGACCCAGTCCCCGTGCGGCGAGTTGTACTTCGACGCAACCTCGGCGAGCGTGCTTGGGTCGACCGAGGCGAGCAGCCCCTTCGACTCGAGAAACGCCAGGGCCGGCGAGTTCTCCGTGTAGATGAGGTCGGCGGGCGAGTTGGCGCCTTCCTGGACGATCTGATTGGCCAGGACGTCCTCGTCGTCGCTCCGCACCTGCACGTTGATGCCGGTCTTCTGCTCGAACGCCGCGACCAACGCGTTGGCGGTCTGCTCGTGCTGCCCGTTGTAGAGGATCAATGTGTTTGGAGAGTCCGCGTCAGCGGCGGCGCAGCCGACCAGGGCAGTGAGGGCTGCGCTGCCGGTCAGCACGAGTAACGCCATCAGCGGTCGGACGCGCGGCCTCATGACTCTTAGCTTAGCCTAAGCTAAGTCCCGGCGGGTGTCCGGAAAATTCGTGACGGACGCGGCGCATGGGCTTGCAAGCTTGGCACTCAGTTCGTTAGAGTGTTAGCAGTCACCCACCCAGAGTGCTAAGAATCCAGGAGGTCCTATGTCCCTCAAGCTGCGCCCCCTCGCCGATCGTGTCGTTGTCAAACCCGTCGAGCGCGATGAGATGACCAAGAGCGGCATCCTGCTGCCTGACACCGCCAAGGAGAAGCCCCAGGAAGGCATCATCGAGGCTGTCGGCAACGGTCGCTACAACGAGCAGTCCGGTGTCCGCGTCGCACTCGACGTCAAAGTCGGCGACCGCGTCATGTACGCGAAGTACGCCGGCAGCGAAGTCAAGATCGACGATGTCGAGTACCTGATCCTCGGAGAGAAGGACATCCTCGCCGTCGTCGAGAAGAACGGCAAGAAGAGCTAGGCAGGAATGCCAGCAAAGCAGCTTCGCTTCGAGGCGCCCGCACGCGCGGCGCTCGCACGCGGCGCGGCGATCGTCGCCGACACCGTCGCGGTGACACTCGGACCACGCGGTCGCACAGTCGTGCTGGACAAGAAGTTCGGCCCGCCACTCATCAGCAATGACGGGGTGACGATCGCGCGCGAGCTCGAACTCGAGGATCACTTCGAGAACATGGGCGCGCAGCTGCTCAAGGAAGTGGCGATCAAGACCAACGACATCGCGGGCGACGGCACCACCACCGCGACGGTGCTGGCCAGGTCGATGCTCGACGAGGGGTTGCGGAACCTCGCCGCGGGCGCTCCCCCAACGAGTTGCGGCGCGGCATGATGGCGGCGTGCGACGCGGCCGTCGCGTCGATTCGCGCGCGCTCGCACCCCGTCAAGGGCGGCGATGACATCCTCCGCGTGGCCACGATCAGCTCCGGCGACTCCGTGATCGGCGCGATGATTTCCGACGCCTTCGACAAGGTGGGCAAGGAGGGCGTCGTCTCCGTCGAGGACGGCACCGGCATCGACACCGAGGTCGAGGTCGTCGAAGGCATGCAGTTCGACCGCGGATACATCTCCGCGCATCTCGTCACCGATCTGCAGAACATGGAGTCCGTGCTGTCCGACGCGCGAGTTCTGGTCACTGATGCCAAGATCTCGGCAGTCGCCGACCTGCTGCCCAGCCTCGAGCTGGTCATGCGCGCGGGACGTCCGCTCCTGATCGTTGCCGAGGACGTCCAGGCGGAGGCGCTGGCGACCCTGGTCGTCAACCGTGCCCGCGGCACCTTCACCGCGATGGCGGTCAAAGCCCCGGCGTTCGGAGAGCGCCGCAACGCGGTGCTGCAGGACCTCGCCGTGCTCACCGGTGCAACGGTCATCAGCGAGAAGACGGGGCTTCGCCTTGACGCCGTTCGCGACGACCAGCTCGGCGTGCGCCGGGCGAGTCACCGTCACCAAGGACGACACCACGATCGTGCGCGGTGGTGGCACCAAGGCGGCAATCGAGGCGCGCTGCGCAGAGATCCGTCAGCAGATGGAGGAGACCACCTCCGACTGGGATCGCGAGAAGCTGCAGGAGCGCCTCGCGCGCCTGACCGGCGGCGTCGCGGTGATCAAGGTCGGCGCGGCCACCGAGGTCGAGATGAAGGAGCGCAAGTCCCGCGTCGAGGATGCGCTCGCGGCAACCCGCGCGGCAATCGAGGAAGGCGTCGTCGTCGGTGGGGGCGTTGCGCTGCTCCGGGCGATCCCCGCCGTGCATGCACTCAAGCTCGAGGGCTCCGCGCGTGTCGGCGCCGATATCGTCGCCCGCGCCCTCCGTGAGCCGCTGCGGATCATTGCCGAGAACGCCGGACTCGAGGGTCAGGTCGTGGTCAACGAGGTCATCGAGGCGAAGGGCGATCACGGCTTTGACGCCGCCACCGAGACCTACGGGAATCTCGTCGAACGCGGTGTCATCGATCCCACCAAGGTCGTTGTCTCAGCGTTGGTTCATGCAACGTCGATTGCCACCATCGTGCTCAGCACCGACGCGCTGATCGCGGATGCACCCGAGCGGGAGGAAGGCGCGCCCGGCGGCGGCGGTCACTCGCACGGCGGCGGTGGCATGGGCATGGACGACGACGACATGGACTTCTAGCGCGGGTCGCATCCCTCGCATCTCCACGTCTCTCGCGTCCGTGACCAGCATCGGTGTCGTACCGTTGCCATGGTCATGCACCGACCACAATTGACCCCGGCGAGCCGCTGATATGTGCGGCATAGCCGGCTTCTGGGGCGCACCGGACCGGGCGTTGCTCGAGGCGATGACCCTGTCGCTCCGGCACCGCGGCCCGGATGACGACGGGCATTTCGAGGACGCGAACGCGTCGCTCGGGTTCCGCCGGCTGAGCATCATCGACCTCGAGCACGGCAACCAGCCGATGTCGATGGACGGCGGCCGGCTGCAGATCGTCTACAACGGCGAGGTCTACAACTTTCGCGAGCTGCGCGATGAGTTGGAGCCACTCGGGCACACGTTCGAGACCACGTGCGACACCGAGGTCGTGCTCCACGCCTACGCGGAATGGGGGACCGATTGCTTCCGCCGTTTCAACGGCATGTGGGGCCTCGCCATCCTCGACGAGCGCGCGGAGCATCCGAAGCTCGTGCTCGCGCGCGACCACTTCGGCATCAAGCCGCTCTTCTACGCGCGCCATCACGGTCGCGTCGTCTTCGCATCCGAGATCAAGGCGATCCTGCAGGACGAGACGTTCCCGCGCGAGGTCGACGAGCAGCAGATGTACGAGTACCTGCGCTTCGGTCTGTTCGACCACAACGATGGGACGTTCTTCCGCGGCATCCGCCAGGTGCCCGCGGCCGCGTTCGCGGTGATCGAGGGTGGGACGATCTCCGAGACGGTGTACTGGACGCCGCGGCTGTCCGAGGACGGCGACGCGAGTCCGGAAGCGTTTCGCGCCATCTTCGAGCGAGCGGTGCAGCGCCGTCTCGTGGCCGATGTTCCAGTCGGCATCTGCCTGAGCGGCGGCCTCGATTCCTCGTCGATCTGCACGGTCATGGCGCAGCAGCTGCACGACCATGTCCGCGACACCGAGTCACTTGGTGACCGCCTCAAGACGTTCTCGGCGGTGTTCCCCGGTGACCGTATCGACGAGAGCGCGTACATCGAAAGCGTGCTCGAGGTGACCGGAGCGGACAACAGCACCGTCGAGCCCACCGACCAGGATTTCATCCGCGAGCTCGAGGCGTGGGTCTGGCACATGGAGGAGCCGATGGTGTCGTCGGCGCCGTTCGCCATGTGGATGGTGATGCGGCTTGCCCGACGCCAGGTCACGGTCACGCTCGACGGCCAGGCCGGTGACGAGTTGCTCGCCGGGTACGACCACTATCCATATGTGCTGCTCCGCCAGCTGTTGCGCGAGCGCCGGTATCTCGAGTTCACGCGTGAGGCGTGGTTGCTCCGCGACATCGTCAGCCCGCTGGTGCGCCGGCGGCTGCGCGAGCGCGGCCAGCGTGTCGATGTCGGGGCGATGCTGTCGCCGTCGTTCACGCGCGGCCGCAAGCCGCCGGAAGACGATCGTGTCGCCGACGACCTCAAACGCCGTCTGCTCCAGGACTTCCGCACCTACAGCCTGCCGCCGCTGCTGCGCTACGAGGATCGCGCATCGATGGCACATTCGCTCGAGGCGCGGCTCCCCTTTCTCGACCAGGAACTCGTCGATTACATCCTCACCCTGCCGCGCAGGGCGATCATCCACAGCGGCTGGACGAGGGCGATCGTGCGTCAGGCGTTGCACGGTGTGCTGCCCGCGAAAGTGGAGGCACGGCGCAAGAAGATCGGCTTCACGACACCGGAATTCCGCTGGTATCGCCGCCAGCGCGCGGTGCTCCAGAGCCTGATGCGCTCACCGTCGTTTCGCGCGCGCCCGTACTGGAAGGCGGCGGCGGTGGCCGAGAACTTCCGACGCGCGTGTGCCGGCGAGGTCGAGGAATCGATGTTCTTCTGGCGCGCGGTCAACGCCGAGGTCTGGCTCCGCGTGTACATCGACGGGAAGACGCGAGCGCTCGACAAGAACAGCTATGCGGGCGGATTCGTGCGTCGCGGTGACGCCGCGACCGCGAAGAAAGTGGCCAACGGTGACGCGCTGCTCGCCGGCGCGCGCCTCAACTGGGGACGCCATCTGTTTCTCGAGGACCGCGGCCGCATCTGGGCACGATTCCCGCTCCGCTCAACGCTCATCAAGCCTGGCGACGACATCCTCGAAGCGATTGCCGGCAGCATCGACCGGCTGCGCACCGACGGCATCGATGTCGAGGACGGCGACGTGTTGCTGGTCAGTGAGAAAGCACTGGCGATCAGCCAGGGCCGCTCGTATCCGATCGACGAGATTGCCGTGACCCGGACGGCGCGCGTGCTGTCGCGATACGTGAGCCACGAGCCCACCGGTGTGGGCCTCGCGCATCCCACCACGATGCAACTCGCCATCGACGAGGCGGGTGCTCCGCGGATCCTGCTCGCCGCGGCGGCGGCAGCGGTGACCAAGCCGCTCGGCATGCGTGGTGTCTTCTATCGCGTCGCCGGACACGGCGTCAACGCGATCGACGGTCCTTCGTCGCTCAACCTGCCGCCGTACGACGGCTGGGCCACGAAGTCGCCGCTCGATCCGTCGGGCGCTGCGCTGCGCATCGCCGCGGATGTGCGCCGGCGCACCGGACGCCGGGTGGGCGTGGCGATCATCGACGCGAACGACATGGCAGCGGAAGTGTTCGCCTCTGTCGGTGTCGAGGCCGAGGCGGTTCTGGCCATGATTGCCGATAACCCGCTCGGGCAGTCCGACGAGCAGACGCCGTTCGGGCTCGTGCGCCGCGTCGCTCCGGCAACAGCGCCAGCGCCGGTGCCGGAGCCCGTGCCGGTCGGAGCGTGACCGAGCCGTCTCTCGGGTCGACGCCGCTCCGCTGGGCCGAGATCGACATCGCCGCGCTCTCGACCAACGCCGAGGTGATCAGCCACGCTCGTGCGTCCCGCGCAGGTGATGGCGATGGTCAAGTCCAACGGCTATGGGCACGGCATCGCGATCGCCGCGCGCGCAGCGCTGGACGGAGGGGCGTCGTGGCTCGGCGTGTATACGCCGGAGGAAGCCCTCGGACTGCGCGCGGCGGGCTTCGACACCCCGATCCTCGTGGTGGGCTGGAGCCCGCCGTCGACACTCGAGGCCCTGATCGGCGGAGGCGTCGACGTGAGCGTGCTCGACGCGGACGGAGTCCGCGCCGTGTCCGCGGCCGCCGGCGATCGCACGGCGCGCATCCACCTCAAGATCGACACGGGACTCCACCGGCTCGGGGCGCTCCCGGAAAGCCTTGACGACGCTCGTCGGCGCACTCCGCGAAGCATCGGGCCGTGTCGAGGTCGCCGGGATCTTCACGCACTTTGCCGACGCCGCTGACGATCCGGCATTCACGATCGCGCAGCACACCCGGTTCCTCGAAGCGGTGGACGTGCTCCGGCCGGTCGCGCCCGACGCGCTGCTGCACACGTCGGGCAGCGCTGCGATCCTCGCGCACCCCGCGATGCATCACGACCTGGTGCGCGCCGGCATCGCGTTCTACGGCTACCCGCCGGTGCCGGGCCCGGGGGCGCTCCGACCTCGCGATGAACGTCTTCTGCCGCATCGCGCAGGTGCGTACGGTTGCGCAGGGCGAGAGCGTCGGGTACGGGCGGACGTGGCGAGCGCCCGAGGCACGCCGGATCGCCACCGCGACGCTCGGCTACGGGCAGGGTCTGCCTCGCGCGCTGTCCAACTGCGGGCATCTCGGGATTCGTGGCCATCGGGCCCCGATCGTCGGGATCGTGAGCATGGATCAGGTCGGCATCGACGTCTCCGATATCGACGGTGTCGCGACCGGGGATGTGGCGATGTTCATCGGCGAGCGCGACGGCGTTCGCATCGGCGCGGACGAGGTTGGAGCGCTCTGCGGGACCCTGCCGCACGAGATCCTCTGCGGCATCGCCGAGGGCATCGCGCGCCATCCTGGGGTCACGCCCGCTGCGCTACCGTGAGGGTGTGAGCAGACCGGTACGCATCGCTGTCGCCCAGTACGAGCCGCATGTGGGCGAGCTCGAGGAGAACCGTTCTCAGGCCGTGCGCTGGGCCGAAGCTGCAGCGGATCAGAGCGCGGATCTCATCGTGCTTCCGGAGCTCGCCTCGAGCGGTTACGTCTTCGCGGATGAGGCCGAGGCGCAGCGCTCGGCGGAGGATCCGGACGACGGTCCGACCGTCCACGCTTTGCGTGAGGTGTGCGCGGCGCACGGGTGTTACGTCGTCGCCGGCATCAGTGAGCGTGATGGCGACTGCCGCCACAACAGCGCGGTGTTGGTGGGACCGCAGGGACGGCTCGCGACGTACCGCAAGCTGCACCTGTATTACGACGAGCAGTCGTGGTTCGAGCCGGGCGACGAACTCCCGATCGTCGACCTGCCGTTCGGGCGGGTCGGCATCATCATCTGCTTCGACCTCTGGTTCCCCGAGCCGGCGCGCGCACTTGCCCTCGCGGGCGCCGAGATCATCGCCGTCCCGACCAACTGGGTCGCGTCCTTCAAGCGCACCGTCTGGGACGATCGCGGCTACTGCCAGGGTGATTACGTCGCGATGGCAACGGCCGCGCAGAACGGGGTCGTCATGGCGTGCGCGGACCGCATCGGCGTCGAGCGCGGCGTGACGTTTATCGGCGCGTCGATGATCGTCGGCGCCGATGGCTGGCCGGTGTCCGGCCCGGCGAGCAAGGATGCGGAGGAGTTGCTCATCGCCGACGTCGACCTCGACTCCGTTGAAAGCGCACGACATCGCACGCCGCGCAACCACCTGCACAACGACCGGCGGCCCGACGCGTATCACGCGGCGGCCGGGCGCGCGGCGCCAGCGACGGGAGCGCACGTCTGAGCGCGACGATCGGCGCGACGGCACTGCTCGAGGGGCTCAATCCGCCACAGCGTGAGGCCGTCGAGGCTCCCGACGGACCGCTGCTCATCTTCGCGGGCGCCGGAAGCGGGAAGACGCGGGTGCTCACGCATCGCATCGCATACGTCATCGCGACACGGCGGGTGCGGCCCGATGAGATCTGCGCCGTGACGTTCACGAACAAGGCGGCGCGGGAGATGCGCGCCCGCGTCGAGCAGTTGATCGGCGACAGCATCAAGGGCATGTGGCTCGGCACGTTCCACTCGCTCGGCGCGCGCCTGTTGCGTCGCGAGGGTGAGGCAATCGGGATCCCACCCGGGTACACCATCTACGACGAGGCGGACCGTCTGTCGGCCCTTCGCAACGCCATTCGGAATGAGGGGATCGACGAGAAGCGCCTGACCCCGAACCGCGCGGCGCACGCGATCAGCGCCGCGAAGAACGAGTTGCTCGACGCGCGCGACTACCAGGCGCGGGTGTCACCGAACACGATGGAGGAGCAGATCGCGCGCATCTACTGGTCGTATGAACGCGAGCTCGACAGTGCGTCCGCGCTCGACTTCGATGATCTCCTGCTCCGCGCGGTGACGTTGTTTCGTGAAGCCGACTCCGTTCGCGAGTATTACCAGGACCGTTTTCTGCATCTGTTCGTCGATGAATACCAGGACACGAACAAGGCGCAGTACGAGCTCGTGAAGATTCTCGGCGCGAAGCATCGCAACGTGACGGTGGTGGGCGATGACGATCAGTGTCTCGCCGCGGGGACGATGATCACGATGGCGGACGGATCACAGCGACGCGTCGAAGACGTCCGAAGCGGCGACAGCGTGCTGTCCGGCTACGGGAGTGGGACATTTCGCGCGGCGCGCGTTGTGGACGTGCGGTCGCGGGTCGCTGAACTCCGTGCTGACCCTCACGACGGCGAAGGGCCGGACGCTCACCAGCACACCCGAGCACACCCACTTCGCAGGTCATCATCTCCCGACAATCCCGTTCGTCCCGCGTCGTGGCCGGGGCACCAACGAACTCGTGCACGACAAGGCGTACATCGACCGGGTCTTCGCATCCGTGGTCGACCTCGACGGCGGGCGGCGGCTCCTCAACGATCGCAACCTCTCAATCGATCATCCGCACTACCGGCCACGATCTCGCAACTCCAGCCGCCGGCGGGTGGTCATCACGCTCTGCGCCGACCGCCGCGGTGCCACGCCGATGCATCGGATCTCGATGGGGGCAACGACGATGCGGGCAAGGCGCAACTGGAGAGCATGGGGTTCAGCATCCGGCCATCCAAGGGCAACGGGAGCTGGCGCTTTGAGACATCGCGGAAGGACTTCGGCGAGGTGATGCGCCTCGCCGAGCAGATTCGCGAACTGCTCGACGCTGAGATCGCCCTCACCGCTTGTCTCGGGGGGTCCGGCGCCGGCCGTGGCGAGCTGGTCACGTCGCTGCCGTTCACACCGGCGGCGTCGCTGCTTCCCGGGATGGTGATGTTCGACGATCAGGGTGGTCTCGATGTCATCGAGGACATCCAACGCGACGCTTCGAGACAGACCGTCTACGACATCGACGTCGAGCCGACCCACAACCTCATCGCCAACGGGCTCGTCACCCACAACTCGGTCTACGGCTTCCGTGGAGCAGATGTGCGCAATATTCTCGTCCTTCGAGCACGATTTTCCCGACGCCAAAACCGTTACTCTGGAACAGAATTACCGCTCGACGCAACCGATCCTCGACATCGCGCACGCGGTGATCAAGAACAACACCGAACGCGCCCAGAAACGGCTCTGGACCGAGCAGAGCATCGGCGAACCGGTCCGTCTGCTCTCCGTCTACGACGAGCGCGAGGAAGCGCTGGCGGTGGGATCGGAGATCGAGAATCTCATCGGTCGCGAAGGCGTTTCGCTCGCGGAGTGCGCGGTCCTGTACCGCACCAACGCGCAGTCCCGCGCGTTTGAAGAGGTCTTCCTGCGGCGCGGCATCCCGTATCAACTGGTCGGGGGTCTGCGCTTCTACGACCGCCGCGAGGTCAAGGACGTGCTCGCGTACCTGCGCCTCTGCGTCAATCCCCGCGACGCCGTGTCGTTCGCGCGAGTGGTGAACACGCCGCGTCGCAAGATCGGCGATCGCAGCGTCACCGAACTGGAGAAGCTCGCGCGAAAGAAGGGGCTCGCGTCCTCTCGAAGCAGCGCAACGCCTCGATGAAGGCGACCAGTCGATCGGGCCGGCCGCGATGTCGGCGCTTCGCGGGTTCGCGAACCTCATGGAGCGACTCAGCGCGGATGCGCAGCGCGTGCCGCTTCCGGTGCTCCTCGAACGAATCCTCGACGAGACCGGCTACCGCGAGATGCTCCAGGACGGCACGCAGGAAGGCGTCGATCGGTGGGCGAACGTGCTCGAGCTCTCGGGGCTCGCCGCGGAGTACGCGGACGTTCCGCCTCCCGACGGCCTCGTGCAGTTCCTCGAGAACGTTGCGCTGGTGAGCGACGTCGACACGATGCGCGAGGAGGCGCCCGGCGTCACGCTGATCACGCTGCACCAGGTGAAGGGGCTCGAGTTCGGTGTCGTCTTCATCGCCGGAATGGAGGAGGGACTGCTTCCGCATTCGCGCGCTCTCGAGGAAGGCGAAGCGGGGATCGCTGAGGAGCGTCGCCTCACCTACGTCGGGATCACGCGCGCTCGACGCCGGCTGTACCTGCTGCACGCATTCCGGCGTCACACGTACGGCACGCCGCAGCTCGCCGAGGCATCGCGATTTCTCGGCGAGATCCCGAAGGAGATGTACGAGGTGCAACTCCGGCCAGGCATGCCATCGATGGGGGATATCCGTGCTCCGGGAACGGTCCGGCGCGCCGTCGTCGGCTACGCGACGCGACCGAACCCCGTGGAGATCGCGCCGCAGCGGTACAGCGAAGGCATGCGTGTCGGCCATCAGAAATACGGTGAGGGGACGGTCCTCAAGAGCACGATGACGCGAAGTGGTGAGGAGCTCGTCATAAAATTTGACGACCACGGGGTGAAGATCTTCGCCGTCGCCGACGCGACGCTGTGGCCGATTGTCGAGCCGTGAAAGTGCAATGGATCAGCTGACTCTCGAGCAGGCACGCGAACGCGTCCCGGTGCTGCGCGCCGAACTCGAGCGAGCCTCGCGGCTGTACCACGTGCTCGACGCACCCGAGATCAGCGACTTCGAGTACGACCATCTCTTCCGTGAACTGGTCGACCTCGAGACCGCATATCCCGAGTTGCAGACGGCCGATTCGCCGACACAGCGCGTCGGCGGCGAGCCCGCGGCGACGTTCACGAAGGTGCGGCACCGGACGGCGATGCTCAGTCTCAACAACGCCTTCAGCCCCGACGAGGTACGCGAATTCGGCACTCGCGTCGAGCGCGCGATCGGTCCGCCCGGCGGCTACGTCTGCGAGCTGAAAATCGATGGGCTCGCGATGTCGATCACCTACAAGGACGGCAAATTCGTCCGCGCGGCCACCCGCGGCAACGGCGTCGAGGGTGAGGACGTCACTGCCAACGTCCGCACGATCCGGTCCGTCCCGATGACGCTTGCCGCGGCAGAGGGTCTCCCGGACGAGCTCGAAGTCCGTGGCGAGGTGTACCTGCCGAAGGGTGCGTTCGCGGCGACCAACGCGCGCCTCGAGGAGGCGGGGAAGCCGGGATACGCCAATCCCCGCAACGCCGCCGCGGGCGCGGTTCGCCAGCTCGACTCCACGGTCACGGCGGGGCGAGGGCTGCAGACGTTCATGTACGCGGTGGATCCCACGGGAAGAATCCAGAGCCAGGCCGAGGTGCTCGACACCCTCGCGGCGCTTGGATTCCGCGTCAATCCGCACCGCCAGATCGCCGGGTCGATCGACGAGGTTCTCGCGTTTCTCGAGCACTGGGCCGAGCGCCGGCACAACCTCGACTACGACACCGACGGTGTCGTCATCAAAGTCTCGTCACTCGCCGAGCAGGCCGAACTGGGCACCATTTCTCGCGCGCCGCGCTGGGCCATCGCCTACAAATTCCCGCCCGAGGAGTACGAGACGCAGGTGCTCGACATCCACGTCCAGGTGGGCCGCACCGGTGCGGTGACACCGGTGGCGATTCTCGAACCGACGCTCGTCGCCGGTTCGACGGTCCGGCGCTGCACCCTCCACAACGAGGACGAGGTGGCGCGCAAGGACGTGCGCATCGGCGACACGGTTCTGCTGCACAAGGCGGGCGATGTCATCCCGGAGATCGTCCGTGTCATCGTCGAGAAACGCCCCGCGACCGCCGTCCCGTGGCAGATGCCCGAGCACTGCCCGGCATGCGACACGTTGCTCGTGCGTGAGGAGGGCGAGGTGGTCCGGCGCTGCCTGAACCCGTTGTGTCCCGCGCAACGGCAAGAGTTGCTCATCCATTTCGCCTCCCGCGGCGCGATGAACATCGAGGGGCTCGGTCCCGCAGTCATCGATCAATTGCTGGATCTGGGATACGTCACCGAGCCTGCGGACCTGTTCCATGTCACGGCCGAGCAACTGCTGACGCTCGACGGATTTGCCGAGCGATCCGCAACCAAGCTCGTCGAGTTCGATCGCGGCACGCCGCACCGTGCCGCTCGCGCGGTTCATCAACGCACTCGCGATCCGTCATGTCGGCGAGCACACCGCCGAAACGCTCGCAGCGCATTTCGGGACCATCGATGCCCTCGCCGCCGCCACCGAGGAGGACCTGCTCGGCGTCGAAGGGATCGGGGCGGTGGTCGCGGCTCATATGGCCGCGTGGTTTTCCTCGAGCGAGGGACGCGCCGTGCTCGAGCATCTCCGCGCCGCCGGCGTCATCCCCGAGCGCGCGGCGGGCGGTGGCGGTCCCTGGAGCAGCCAGACCTGGGTGATCACCGGAACCCTGGACGGGCTGAGCCGCGCGGACGCCGAGGCGCGCATCCGGGCACTCGGTGGCAACCCCAGCTCGAGCGTGAGTTGGAAGACGCACACGGTCGTCGCCGGAGCGTCCCCGGGCAGCAAACTCGAGAAAGCGGAACGCCTCGGCGTCCGGATCCTCGACGAAGCGGCGTTCGTGGCCGAGCTGTCTGCCGCAGAGGGGTCTCCCTGAGCCGCGATACAGTGACCAGCATGGCGGCCCCACGGCGCGCAGAGCGCCTCCTCGACGACAAGGCACAACTCCGGGCGCGGCTGCGCGCGTCTCCGGACGGCCCGGGCGTCTACGTCATGCGCGGGATGGATGCACGCGTGATCTATGTCGGAAAAGCCTCCAACGTCCGCAACCGGCTTCGTTCCTGGTTCTCGGGCGTCGACGCCCTCCAGCCCCGCACGCATCAGCTCATCGGGAGCGTGTTCGATTTCGAGGTGATCGCGTGCCAGAGCGAGCACGAGGCGCTGGTGCTCGAGAACTCGCTCATCAAGCAGCATCGCCCGCGTTTCAACGTGCGCCTCAAGGACGACAAGAGCTACCTGTATCTGAAAATCCCGCGACCGGGAGTGCACGACGCGGTGGCGCCGGGAACGGCGCGTGAGGAGGTGCGCAAGCCGCGCGGCAAAAGCGCCGAGGGTGCGACGCTGTTCCCGCGGCCGTACTACACGCGCAAGGTGATCCGCGACGGCGCGCGATACTTCGGGCCATACACCAGCGCGCAATCGCTGCGGACCACCGTCCGCTCACTGCGCACGATCTTTCCGTTCCGCACGTGCAGCGACGAGATCTTCGCGCGTGGACGCGTGTGTCTCGACTATCACATCAAGCGCTGTGCCGGGCCATGCGAGGGACGGATCGACGCACCGGAATATGCCGAGATCCTCGAGCAGGTGCAGGAGTTCATGGAGGGCCGCTCCGACACGCTGCACGACGAGTTGCGCGATCAGATGGATGCTGCCGCCGACAACCGTGACTACGAGCTCGCCGCGCGTTTTCGCGACCGCCTGCGCGCGATCGAGCGGATCAGCGAGCGTCAGACGGTGCTGCGCGGCGCGCGTTCCGATGAGGACTGCATCGCCGTTGCCGTGGAGGCAGGTCGAGCGATGGCCGCAGTGCTCAGCATTCGGCAGGGTCGCGTCATGGGCATGGAGACCCACGAGCTCGAGGGCGTGGCCGGGCTCGACGCCGCGGCATGCCTCGGTGGATTTCTCCCGCAGTTCTACGCAAGCGTCACGTCGGTGCCGCGCCGCCTGCTCATTTCCGATGAGGTGGAGGGACGCGCGGTGCTGGAGGAATTCCTCGCCGAGCAGCGTGGCGGACCCGTGGAGGTGCACGTGCCGAAACGCGGGGATGCGCGACAGCTCATCGCCCAGGCGGCGGAGACGGCGCTCGTCGCGCTGCGCCAGCAGCGCATCGTCGACGACTACGACGCGGCCAAGACTGAGGCCCTGCTTGACGATCTCGCTTCCCGGCTGCAGCTTCCGGCCCCGCCGCGGCGCATCGAGTGCTACGACATCAGCAACACGATGGGTACCAACTCGGTCGGTTCCATGGTGGTGTTCGAGGAGGGCCGGCCCGCGCCCGCGAGCTACCGCCATTTCGGCATCAAGACCGTCGAAGGCGCCAACGACTTCGCGTCGATCGAGGAGACGTTGCGCCGCCGCTTCCGCCGGCTCGCGGCGCGCGAGGACGGTGGGGCCGAAGATCTACCGGTGCTGGATCCCGCCGGCGCCAACGGCTCCGAGGAGCGCGCGCGACGCAAGGGGCGTGGCGCCGCCGACGATATCGATCTGAGCTTTTCGGTGCTGCCCGATCTCATCCTCATCGACGGTGGCAAGGGCCAGTTGGGAGCGGCCGTGAAGGCGCTCAAGGAGGCGGGCTTGCAACGCGTCCCGGTGTACGGGCTCGCCAAACGCAACGAGGAGCTGTACCGACCGGGGCGTTCGCGCCCCATCATCATCGAGCGTGACAGTCCGACACTGTTCCTCGTGCAGCGAGTTCGCGATGAGGCGCACCGTTTTGCGATCACGCACCACCGCGCCCGCCGCGGCAAGGCCGCGCTTCGCTCCAAGCTCGATTTCGTCCCAGGCCTCGGACCGGTACGACGACGTGCCCTGCTCCGACAATTCGGCAGTGTCGATGCCATCCGGGACGCGCCACTGGACGAGCTCACGACGGTCGTTCCGCGCCCGGTCGCGCTGCGCGTGAAGGAGCTGCTGTGACGGTCACCGAGACACCTCCCAACGAACCGATGGCCGCTGCGATCGCGCTCCTGTCATTCGGCTACAAGTTCGGAGTGCCACCCACCGCCGAATGGATGGTGGATGTGCGCGTGGTGCGAAACCCTTTCTGGGTGGCCGAACTCCGCCCCCGCACGGGCCTCGACGCCGCCGTCAGCGCATACGTCCTCGAGGATCCGATCGCGCGTGAGCTCATCGATCGCACCGAGGCGCTGGTGCTCTGGTCGGCGCAGCGATATGCGGAACGCGGCCGTCAAACCCTCAGCGTCGCTGTGGGATGCACCGGCGGCAGGCACCGTTCCGTGGCGATCGTCGAGGCGCTGGCGACGCGCCTTCGCGACCACGGATTGATCGTTGCCGCGGGCCACCGTGACGTCGACACGCCGGATCCGCGCTTTGAGTAGCTGCAGCAACTGCGGACGGGAAAACGCGGACGACGCGGCTTTCTGCAACGGGTGCGGTGCTTCACTGAAGACGGCGGCGCCATCTCGCGCCCAGCGCAAGACGGTGACCGTGCTGTTCTGTGACGTGACTGGCTCCACTGCGCTCGGCGAGCGGCTCGACCCGGAAAGCCTTCGCGAGGTGATGCGGCGGTATTTCGACGCGGCACGCAAAGTGATCGAGCAGCACGGCGGCACCGTGGAGAAATTCATCGGTGACGCCGTCATGGCGGTGTTCGGTGTGCCGGTCCTCCACGAGGACGACGCGCTCCGCGCGGTACGCGCTGCTATCGGGTTGCGCGATGCACTCGCCGAATTGAACGGGGAGCTGGAGCGTGATTACGGGACAACGGTCACCGTTCGCACGGGGGTGAACACCGGTCCCGTGGTGACCGGAACCGAGGAACGGCTTGCCACCGGCGACGCCGTCAATCTCGCCGCCCGTCTCGAACAGGCTGCGGCGCCGGGCGAAATCGTGATCGGCCCGGAGACATGGGGACTCGTGCGCGATCTCGTGACCGCGGAATTGCTCGCGCCCCTGGATCTCAAGGGCAAGAGCCTTCCCGTGTCCGCGTATCGATTGCTGGGCATGGCGGACGACAGAGCGGACCGCGCCGGCAGCGCGATGGTGGGACGCAGCACCCAGCTCCGCATGCTCAACGACGCCTTCGCCAATGTGAGTGATGCTCGCTCCTGCAGCATGTTCACGGTGCTCGGTGCTGCCGGGGTCGGCAAGTCGCGGCTGACCACGGAGTTCCTCGACCGCGTCGACGCGACGCAGGTGCGGGGGCGCTGTCTCGCGTATGGAGAGGGGATCACGTACTGGCCGGTGATCTCGATCGTCAAGCAACTGCTCAACATGCCGGGCGGAGCGGGCGCGTCGGCGCTCATGGCGAGCGACCCGACCGTTGCTGCCGCGATGACGACGCTGCTTGGCGAGAGCACGGGCACGACATCATCGACGGAGATCGCGTGGGCGCTGCGCAAGCTCCTCGAGGCAGCGGCTGAAACCAAACCGTTGGTGGTCGTCTTCGACGACATCCAATGGGGCGAGCAGACGCTCTTCGACCTGATCGAACACATCGCGGATTTCAGTCGCGACGCCCCGATCCTGATCCTCTGCCTCGGCCGGCCGGAGCTGCTCGACCGCCGGCCCGGATGGGGAGGCGGCAAGCTGAATGCGACCACGGTGCTGCTCGAACCACTCAACGCCGCCGACACCGAGCGGTTGATCGACGAGTTACTTCCCCACGACAGCGGCATCCCCGCCGAGCTCCGTGACCGAGTTCGCGCCACAGCTGCCGGTAACCCGCTGTTCGTCGAGGAGATCGTGGCGATGCTCCGCGAGTTGAACAGTCATGACGTGATCGTGCCTCCGACCATCAAAGCCTTGCTGGCTGCTCGCTTTGACCAGTTGCGATCGGATGAACGCGGGCTGCTCGAGCGCGGATCCATCGAGGGACAGTCGTTTCATCGCGGCGCCGTCGAGATGATGGGGCACGACGACGATGATGTCTCCGGCCGTCTGATGGGCCTGGTCCGCAAGGATCTGCTGCGAACCGACCGTCCTGTTTTCGCGGGCGAGGACGCGTTCACGTTCCGGCACATCCTCATCCGTGATGCGGCGTACGACTCGTTGCCCAAAGCCGAGCGAGCCACATTGCATGCCCGTTTTGCGGCCTGGCTTGTCGATCGTGGAGCGGATCTCGAGGAGCTCGACGAGATTGCCGGCTACCACCTCGAGCAGGCATTCCGGTATCACGCCGAGCTCGGTCCGGTCGACGCCGGGGCGCGCGCGCTCGCGGCGGCCGGTGCCGCGCACCTTCAGGCGGCGGGCCGGCGTGCGCTCGATCGAGGCGACACGACCGGCGCGGTCAACCTCCTGGAGCGAGCAGGCGCGCTCCTGCCGGACCAGCAGATCGAGTTTGCGCTCGAGGAGGCGCTCATTCAGGGCCTTGGGATGGCCGGGTCGGCTGCATGACGCGGTGGCCCGCGCCGAGCGTGTCGCGGCGACTCTGCGCGGCGGCAGGCGACGTGGTTCGCGAGGAGCAGGCGAAGCTGATCAGAGCAGTCTGGCTCACCACCATCGACCCCGAAATGCACGAGAACACGTTGCGCGAGAGTGTGGAAACTGCGCGGCCGGTCATCGAGCGGAGTGGCGATCACGGTGCATTCGGGTCTCTCGAATATGCCGCGGGCTACGTCTATCATCATCGCTGCTGGTTCGACGCTTCCCTCACGGCGTCAAACCCGCCATGGAGCATGCGACAGCAGGCAGATGAGCCCTGGCTTGTCGCGTCCGGGCGGAGCCTGGCGGCGACTGCGATTGTGAACGGCTCGACGAGCATCGCGGATGCGCAAGCCTGGTTCGCACTGCACCAACCGGCGGACGGAGCGTTCCTGCCGATCTTCTCCGTCTGGGAGGCGTGGCTGCTTGCGTCGCAGGAGCATTTCGAAGCGGCGCGCGGGTTGTACAACGCAACCGTTGCGCGGATGGGCGAACGCGGGATGGCGCTCGGCGCCGCAATCGCGGCGCAAGTGGGCTGGCGCATTGAAATGCTCGCCGGCGATCTCGAGAACGCCGAGCGCGTCGCGCGAGCGGGCGTGGAGCAACTCGAGCAACTGGGGGAGCGCGGCTGGATGTCGACGCAGGCGTGCCAGCTCGGCGAATCGCTCTACGCGCTGGGCGCGTACGAGGAGTCCTGAGGTATGGGCGCTCAAGGGTCTCGAGATCGGCGGATCCCTCGACGTGTACACACAGCTGACGGGATTGCCGGTGCACGCAAAGGTGCTGGCTCGTCGCGGCGACATCGCCGACGCGCTCGCAATGGCGCGGCACGCCGATGACGCTCGCCATCACGACCGAGGCACTGTGTGTCAAGGGCGATGTGGCCCTCGCTCTGGCGGAGGTGCTGCACCTGTCCGGCGATGACCGTGGTGCGCAGGAGGCGTTGGGTCGTGCCATCGGGCACTACGAGCTGAAGGGAACGACGGCGTATGTCGCGAGTGCGCGTCGGGTTGCCGCGACGTGGGGTGGCCAATAGCCCATGGAGAGCGCGCATTTGTTGACGCGGCGCTCGACCGGAGGCGCTCGCGATCACGGGTGGCCGGTAACCCATGGAAAGCGCGCCCACCTTCACGCAGCGCGTTGTCGCCGAGCTGGCCCCGCATACGCCGATCCTCGCCTGTTGCAGGCGATCGCTCGTGGAGGGCCTCGCCCTCGTGACGGCGACGCCCGGCGTCATCGCAACCACGCGCCCGGTCGCGGTGCGCGCTGCGATGCAGGCGCTGCACGCGGAACACATCGCCGCGCACGTCTCCCGGGTCGGCGCCGCTCGGCGTGTCCAGTACGTGCTCATCGGCATCGAGCCGGCGGTCGTGGAGGCTTCGTCGACCAAGGTGTGCTGCCGCCGGAGCAGGCTTCGCGGCGCGTTCCTTGGTGCGGGCCGCCTCGTGCGCCCGGACGGCGAGCCATATCTCGAGATCGGCTGCGCTGCCGGCGCAGGCGCTACCCAGCTGGTCGACGACTTCGCTGTCCTCGGCGTCCCCGCGCGCACCCGGGTGCGTCGCGGCCGCTGGGTGGTCACAGTTCGCTCGGGCCAGGCCGTGGGTGCGGCGCTGAGCTCCATCGGCGCTCAGGCGGGACGCCTCGCGTTCGAGTCCGGCCGGGTCATCCGCGAAGTCCGAAGCGGCGTGAACCGGCGTCTCAACGCCGAGACCGCCAACCTCCGCCGGACGGCGACCGCGGGAGTCCGTCAGCTCGAATCGATCGCGGTGCTCGAAGCGGACCCACGCCGCTGGGAGTTGCTGCCCGCCGCGCTCCGGGAGGCCGCCGAGTTGCGCGCCGGCCACCCGGACGACGACCTGGCGCAGCTGGCCGAGCGCGCGGGCTGCAGCCGGCCCGCAATGGCCGGGCGCCTCCACCGCCTGGTCGCCGCCGCAGGCGAGAGCGGTGATAGGGTGGACGCGCGCCGCTCGTCCGGCGTGCAGCAACAGCAGACTGGAGGGCGCCCCGCATGGGAGTGAGAGTTGGCATCAACGGCTTCGGCCGCATCGGACGCAACGTGTTGCGCGCCGCCCGAGAGCGCTCACCCGAGCTCGAGATCGTCGCCGTCAATGACATCACGACCTCGAAGATGCTGGCTCATCTGCTCAAGTACGACAGTGTGCTCGGCCACTTCCCCGGCACTGTTACTGCCGATGCTGACAGCATCACCGTCGACGGCAAGGTGATCAAGGTGCTCGCCGAGCGGGATCCGCAGCGGCTGCCGTGGGGAGACCTCGGCGTGGACATCGTCATCGAGTTCCACCGGGTTCTTCACCGACGCGGTGCGGGCCAAGGGTCACATCGATGCCGGCGCTCGCAAAGTCGTGATCACGGCGCCCGCGAAGAACGAGGACATCACGATCTGCATGGGCGTGAACGACTCGGCGTACAACCCTGCCGAGCATCACATCGTGTCGAACGCCTCGTGCACCACCAACTGCCTCGCTCCTGTCGCCAAGGTGCTCAACGACTCGTTCGGCATCGAGACCGGCTTCATGACGACCGTTCACGCGTACACCAAGGACCAGGTCATCCTCGACGCGCCGCACGAGGATCAGCGACGGGCTCGCGCTGCGGCGCTGTCGATCATCCCGACAACCACAGGTGCTGCCAAGGCAATCGCGCTCGTGCTTCCCGAACTGAAGGGCAAGTTTCACGGGATGTCGCTGCGCGTCCCGGTGCCCGACGTGAGCCTCGTCGACCTCACCGCCACGCTCACGAAGGGCGCGACGGCCGATGACATCAACGGAGAGATGCGCGAGGCGGCGAGCGGGAAGCTCGAGGGCATCCTCGCGGTGACCGACGAGCAACTCGTGTCGATGGACTTTCTCCACGACTCGCACTCGGCGATCTTCGATTCACCGTCGACGATGGTGCTCGGCGACCGGACCGTGAAGGTGCTCGCCTGGTACGACAACGAGTGGGGATATTCCTGCCGCGTGGTCGACCTCGTGAACCTCATCATCGCTCGGCTCTAGGCGGCAACTCATGGCTGCGGTGTCGAAGGCGACCATCGACGACATCGACGTGCACGGCAAGCGAGTCCTCCTTCGCGAGGATCTCAACGTGCCGATGCGCGACGGTGTCATCACGGATGATCGCCGGATCCGCGAGGCGATTCCGACCATCGAGGCGCTTCGTTCCCGGAACGCGCGGGTGATCGTCGTTGCGCACCTCGGGCGTCCGAAGGGCAAGATCGACGACAGCGCCCGGCTTGGACCGATTGCCGCGCGCCTCGGGAGCCTGCTCGGCGCGGACGTGCGTCTCGCGTCTGACGTCGTCGGTGACAGTGCCCGGAGCATGGTCGATTCGCTGCGCGACGGCGATATCGGCATGCTCGAGAACGTTCGTTTCGAGCCCGGTGAGGAAGCCAACGACCCGGAGTTCGCGCGGCAACTCGCGTCATTCGCCGATGTCTACGTCAACGACGCCTTCGGCACGGCGCATCGTGCCCATGCATCCACCGAGGGGGTTGCGCATCTGCTCCCCGCGGTTGCGGGAAAGCTGATGGCGCGCGAGCTCGAGATGCTCGGCGGCGTCATGGACAATCCGCGCACACCGGTTGTCGCCATCGTCGGCGGGTCCAAGATCTCGACGAAGGTCGGCGTCCTGGATCATTTACTGGATCGCGTCGACGTGCTGTGGGTCGGTGGTGCGATGGCATGCACCTTCTACCGAGCCCTCGGCGAGAGCACGGGCACGTCACTCGTGGAGGAGGAGCAGATTGCGACGGCGCGCCAGTTGCTCGAACTCGGCGCAGGGGCGCCGCGCCGACCTCCGCCTGCCGGTCGACGGTGTCGTCGTGGAGAAGGTGGCCGAGGACGCGCCAACCCAGGTCGTCGCGTGGAAGGCGATTCCCGACGGCTGGATGGTGGTCGACGCCGGACCCGACACCGTCGCCCGCATCGCCGCGGACTGCGCCGGCGCCGGGACCGTTATCTGGAACGGTCCGCTCGGCATCTACGAGATCCCCGCGTTCGCCGTGGGCACCCGCGACGTGGCTCGCGCCCTCGCCGCGTCCGCACGCCACGACGGTGATCGGTGGCGGCGATCTCGCCGCTGCCGTCCAGGACGCCGGTGTTGCCGACAAGATCGGCTTTATCTCGACGGGCGGGGGTGCGACCATCGAATTTCTCGAGGGCCGGACGCTCCCGGGCGTCGCGGCGCTTCGCGATCGCGAGGTCGCGCGGCGTTGACGCAGTCGCGACGGGTGATGCCTCGTCCCGGCTCATGGTCGCCGGGAACTGGAAGATGAACACGACGGTCGCCGAGGGCATCGCGCTGGCCGGCGCGGTGTGCGCCGCCGCCGCGCCGGTCGACGGCGTCGATGTGGCGGTGCTCCCACCGTTCACCCACCTGTGGGCGGTCCACTCGGTGCTCGAAGGCACGGGTGTACGGCTCGGCGCCCAGGATGTCTACTGGAAGGACGCGGGCGCGTTCACCGGGCGAGATCTCACCGGCGATGCTCGCCGGATGGTGCGACCTCGTGCTCGTGGGCCACTCCGAACGCCGCCATCTCTTTGGCGAGCGCGATGACGAGGTTGGCAAGAAGTTCGTCGCGTCGCTCGCTCATGGTCTCGAGGTGATCCTCGCAGTGGGGGAGACGAGTGATGAGCGAGACGCCGGCCAGACATTCGCTGTGGTCGACCGGCAGCTGGACGCCGTGTTTGCTCAGCTGGAAGGCGCGCCCGGCCTTGATTCGTGGGTCATCGCGTACGAGCCGGTCTGGGCGATCGGTACCGGTCGCACCGCTACGCCGGAGCAGGCGCAGGAGGTCGTCGCGCACATCAAGCAGCACGTGCGCGACCGGCTCCTCGCAGACTCGCCGCGCGTGTTGTATGGAGGCAGCGTGACGGCGGCCAACGCCGCGTCGCTCTTTGCGGAGCCGGACATCGACGGCGCGCTGGTGGGTGGCGTCAGTCTGCGTGCCGAGGAGTTCGGCGTGATCATCGCGGCTGCCGCTCCTCGCGACAGCGCGTAGTCCGTCGCGATATGACCGGGGTCCGGCCGTTCGTGCTCGTGATCCTCGATGGCTGGGGATGCAACGCGGACCCCTACGGGAACGCGATCGCCGCTGCAAGAACGCCCGAAGTCGACGCAATGGAGGCCGCAGTGTCCGCACACCCAGGTCGATGCGAGCGGCGAGGCCGTCGGCCTGCCCCCGGGTCAGCAGGGCAATTCCGAGGTGGGGCATCTCACGATCGGCGCCGGGAGGCTCATCTTCCAGCCGCTGTCACGATCAGCCGCGCGATTGACGACGGAAGCTTCTACGAGAACCCGGCGCTCTGCGACGCGGTCGACCGCGCCCGCGAACGCGGTGCTGCCTTGCACTGCCTCGGACTCGTTTCGCCCGGCGGGGTCCACAGCCACCAGGATCACGCTGTGGCGGTCGCCGAGCTCGCACGTCGCCGTGGCCTCGACGCCGTCTGGTTTCACGCCTTTCTCGACGGCCGCGATGAGCCGCCGACGAGTGCGGCGGGCTTCGTCCGCGGCTTCGGTGATGCCCTGGCCGGCATCGGAGTGGGCGCGATTGCCTCGGTCGCCGGTCGATATTTCGCGATGGACCGGGATAAGCGATGGGATCGCGTGCAGCGAGCCTACGAAGTGATCGCCGGCGCTGGGAACGGCACAGCAACCGATGCCGTCGCCTACATCGAGGCGCAATACGCGGCTGACATCACCGACGAGTTCGTGCCACCAGTGTCGATATTGCACGGCGGCCGGCGCATTCGCATCGAAGACGGCGATTCGATTATCTTCTTCAACTTCCGGCCGGATCGCGCCCGTGAGCTGAGCCATGCGCTGGTTGACACGGACTTCGACGGGTTCTCACGGTCACGGGTCCTCAAGGACGTCGACCTCGTGACCTTCACCGAGTACGAGCGCGATCTGCGATGCGCACGTTGCGTTCCCTCGTGAGGATGTTGCGCACACTCTTGCCGAGGAGGTGAGCGCAGCCGGACTGCGCCAGTTCCACGTGGCGGAGACAGAGAAGTACGCCCACGTCACGTACTTCATCAACGGCGGCGCGCGAAACCGCCTTCGACGGTGAGGATCGGCTGCTCGTGCCATCACCTCGCGTCGCCACGTATGACACGGCGCCGGAGATGAGTGCAGCCGGCGTCACCGATGCCGTGGTCGCGCGACTGGAAGCCGGCGGTGATGCACTCATCATCGCGAACTACGCGAACGCCGATATGGTTGGGCACACGGGCGATTTCGACGCGACGGTACTCGCGGTGGAATGCATCGACGCGTGCCTCGGTCGTGTTCGGCGCGCTGTGGAGGCTGCGAACGGGGGTCTCCTGATCACCGCCGACCACGGCAACGCTGAGTACAAGATTGATCGGCGCGATGGTTCGGTGCTCACGGCGCACACCACGAGCCCGGTGCCGGTGATCGTGGTGGGCGCGGGTCCGGGGCCGCTCCGTGAGGGCGGGGGTTTGCGCGATGTGGCACCCACCGTGCTCGACGCGATGGGCCTTCCCGTGCCGGCGGAGATGACGGGTCGGTCGCTGCTGAGGCCCTGAGTTATCGGGTGACCGTCGCAGCGCGTCGCGTGTCTACGTCGCAGCAGGCGGCTGGTACGGGACCGGTTCGATCTGGTCGACAGGATGCGGGCCGCTCTGCCACCCGTCAGCGGGTCCGACCGTAAGGGCGCACGCACCTCCACCAACATCGCACGCCACCGGCATGGTGTGGACCGCAACGCCGTCACTCCAGCTCACGGTGATCGTCACGGTGAAGGTCTCGGTCGCGGTGATTGTCGCGCCGTTGGCGACGTGGGCGTAGTTGTGACTCACCGCACACGGATCGGTCCACTGCTGCGTTGACGGGTCGTAGGACGGCAGAAGTGCGGGCCCTTGCTCGATCGGGCCGGCAGCACTTGAGGTCGACCCGTCGCCCCAGTTCCATGCGACGGGTCCGGGCGTCACTGTCACGTCGTAGAGCAGGAAGAGTGTGTACCCGCCGGTCACGGTTGTCGTGAGCGCGTGGTACGGGACAGGAGCTGCCGGCACAGTCGAATCGGTCCAGACGCACGTTGGGATGTGCACGAAGGTGCGTGATGTCGCGCTGTCGCCCGGGAGCACGTCAATGCCACCGACGACCCACGACTTTGTCAATGCCGTGACGAGGTCTGCGCCGATGGGGAACGGCGGATTGTTGAGGACGGTGGTCGGTGGTACCGGTGGAGGAGCATTGCCCGCGAGGTACGGCGGGCTGAACGAGAATGTCGCGCCCACGCACTGTCCTCCGAATGGAGCAACGGGTTGCGCGTCCTGCCAGCTGCCGCGCGTTCGCAGGAATGCGGTGACGGCGATGACGTGGCCGTCGACGTTGGCGGCGGTCGCAAGACTGCCCGGCGCGGTGTCGGCGGCGTTGCCACCGGCTGGAATTGCGTCCGGGATCGAATACGCGTACTGAGCGTCGTACCCGTCGTAACCGCCGGCAGCGTTCATCGCAAAGCCAGGATGGATGGAGAGCGCGGCGATCACGCCGCCGCCCGGGTGATGGTGATCCTGGCCCCACGTGAAAGAGATGCGATTCCGGGCAGGACATTCCCTGCGGATTCGGTCCCGGAGGTGGGATTCCGAGCGGGTTACGTGGATCCGGGCCTGTCGGTGTGATGTCCACGGGCAGAATCGGGAGATACGTTCCACCTGCGCCGGCAACGAGTTTGCCGTGCGTCACTGCACCCGTGCCCTCGCTTGACGGACCGGGTTGACTGCCGCTACCGCCACCGCCGCCACCGGTGGCCATCACGGGCGTGATGGGCATGAACGCGAGGATCGCGCACAGCACGTAGGTCGGGCGAAGCCGGCGAGTTATCGCCCGCACCACGCAGCTGGTGGACCGTTGGGATCCTGGCACGTCCCGCCCGCATCCGCGAACCAGATGTCGCCGAGCACCGGGTCCTTGCGCAGGACGCCCGGCTGGAAAACAGTCGTGTTCTGCGTGAAGTCGACGATGGTCGAGGTCGTCCCGTTCGCGCTGCGCAGTGTCTCGCTACACGGTCCTGAGTACACGATCACGAAGGCGTACGCGGCAGTCGTCTGCAAACCTCTGCGCGCGAAATACGCTCTGGCGGTGTGCGTCAACTGGGAAGAGTTTCCAGCTCAGCGGATAGAGGTTGCAGTCGGGCTGATCGATCGTGCCGCCGTTCTGAAGCACGTCGACCTCGTCCGCGGGGATCATCGACGGGCCGACGAGGAAGCGGAGCATGAACAGCTGGTCGTGGCCTTGCGCCCATTTCCACCAACCGCTGTCCCAGTTGCTCGCGTCAGCCCAGTGCTGCGCTGTCTGGTCGGAGACCGCGCCGTTTGTCATGTTGGCAACCGTCGGCGCCAGCGGAACGTGCTCGAGCGCAAGCTCATTCGCCGGCGGCACTTCCGTGACCCAATAGGACGACCAGAGTTGCTGGCACGCCGGCGACACCTGCGCTATCGACGTCGTAACAGTGACCGCAGCGCACGGGGCGGCGGGGGCAGCGACTGCCGCGCGTCGATGTGGCGACGCGCTCGGGCGTGGCGGCGCGACGTTCGCCGGTGCAATCGCCCCGCACGCGGTGCAGGCGAGCAGCCAGGAACAGATCATCGCGGTCTTCACGCGTCCCCTCACCACCTCACCCGACACTCTCGCTGCGCGAGACGGACGTCCGGCGCCCAATGCCAGATCCGCCTTCGGCCCTTCCCGTGGGGCAACCAGCATGGCAGTTCGCTATGGCCGTCAGTTGAGGCGTCTGGGTTCGGCTACCTGGTCCTCACACTCCGACTTCGCCTGAAGCGCGCGTCCAAGTGCGAAGGTCGGGGCGGGAGCGATGGCGAGCATGCGTCCCTGCTCGCCCGGGCCGGTTGCCAGCCGACCTTGAGGATCATCTAGCGGCGGCGGTAGCAGAGCAGGACGAGGTTGGTCAGCCGGGTGCGTCCTGAGAACGATCGCGTAGTAGCGAGCAGAAGTCGCGGATCAGCCTCAACTTGCTGCTCCCGCGCGGCCGGACATTAGGAGGTTGTGGGTGCCGGCCGGTGGTCGTCTGGGCTTGATCGGTGAAGTCGACGATCGTGAAGCCCCAAGAGACCGGCTCCGTCGATCGATTCCCGGTTTCTCGGGGCTAACTTGCCCAGCACATCGACGCAGCCATCGGGGCCGTGGATGGGCGCGACCGTGCCTACCCATCGACGCCTGTGGGTGCGCACAAACCTCAAGCGAATTCAGCGCTTGCCTTGCAGAGGTGCCGCTCTATCGTGCGCGAAAGAACGACACCTCGCCATCAACATTGTCCGACACGTAGATGGTGTCGGTTGACTGGCTCACCGCCAGGCCGCTTGACCAGCCGCCGTTCGGTACGCTCACTGGGCTTTGGGCACATCCGGAGGTGACAGTTGCGTTGCAGGTTGCCCCGTTGAACACCTCGGTTTCGGAGTCGATGATGGAACTGACATAGACGGTATCGGTAGCCTCCGCCACACCGATGTCAAAGGGGTCGCCGCCTGTCGCCATCGTCGCTGGCGTCTGACCGCAGCCGGTCGTGACCCTGGCGTTGCAGGTAGCGCTGTCGATCACTGACACTGTTGTCGCTGGGGTGCCCGTAAAGAACCCGTTCGCAACGTAGACCGTATGGGTGGCCTGGTTCACGACGATGGCGCCGGGACCGTTGCCAACCGAGACGGTCGGTGCGCTCTGGCCGCAGCCGGAGTGGTTGCTCGCGTTGCAGGCGACCCCGTCGATCACTGACACGGTGTTGTCACCGCTGTTCGACACGTAGATCGTATTGGTGGCCTGATCGACTGCAAGTTTGTCTGAGCCATTACCCACCAACACGGTCGGCGGCGTCTGGCCGCAGCCAGAGTGGTCGGTCGCGTTGCACGTGGCGCCATCGATCACCGACACCGTGTTGTCATTGCTGTTCGCCACATAGACAGTATCGGTGGCTTCGTTGATGGCCAAGTCGAACGGACCGCCACCGACTGTGATGGTCGCCGGAGTCTGGCCGCAGCCGGAGTGGTTCGTGGCGTTGCAGGTCGCCGCATTGATGACCGACACCGTGTTCCCGGATCCGCCGCCCCAGTCTGCCACGTACACCGTGTGGGTCCGCTCGTCCACGGCGACGGCCTGTGGCACGTTGCCCGTCGCGACCGTCGGCCACGTCCGGCCACAGGCGAATCTCACGGAGGCGTTGCAAATCGCGCCGTCGATGACCGACAGGTCGTTGTCGTTCTGATTCGTAACGTAAACGGTGTCGGTCGCGGGGTCTACGGCAACTCCCGCAGGTCCGTTACCGACCGTTGTTGCCTGCGCTGCGTGCCGGCATCCCGACTGGTGGGTCAAGGTGCATGCAGCGCCGTCGAGCACAGAGACGGTGTTCTCGTTCTGGTTGGGCACATAGACTGTGTCAGTGCTCAAATCGACAGCGAGCGTGCCAGGATTGAACCCCACGGCAACGGTCGGGGGTCGCTGGTCGCAGCCATCGGTAAAACCCGCGTTGCATCTCGACCCATCGATGACGGAAATCGTGCTGTCCTCCTCGTTCGCCACGAAGACACTGTGCGTCTCCGGATCGACGACAACGCCGATGCCGACGCTCCCGACTGTGACTGCAAGTGGCGTCTTTCGGCACCCGGAGGTCATCGTGGCATTGCAAGTGTCGGCATTGATGACGTCGACGACGCCTAGACTGCCAGCGTCTAGGCCCGCAGGGCCAGTCGCCACGTAGACGGTATGCGTTGTTGGATCAATAGCGACCCACGAGGCTCCGATGCTCGCACGGGCTGACCGAGGTGCCCGACCGCAGCCGGTGGTGATAGTGGCATTGCAGGTGGATGCGTTGATCATCGATACCGATCCTGGCGTGCTGAGACCAAGTCCGTTCGCCACATAGACGGTATGGTTGGTCTCGTCAACGGCGAGGGCGGTCGGCGAGTTCCCGACTGCTACGGTGGAGATATGCCCGCAGCCCGACGTGGTCGTGGCATTGCAGGTAGCGGCGTCGACCACGGTCACCATGTTGTCGCCTACATCGACCACGTAAACGGTGTGCGTCGCCGTGTCCACGCCGACGAAGTCGGGGCCAGAGCCAACACTCGCAGTCGTCACGTGGCTGCACCCAGAAACAATCGCCGCGTTGCAGGTGGCCGCGTTGATCATAGAAATCGTGCCGTCCACGACATTCGTCACGTAGACGGTATGATTCTGCGGATCGAATACGTCGGAGACCGGAACCATCCCCACTGCCACCGTCGGAGCGACCTGACTGCAGCCGGTAGTGTTCCGAGCACTACAACGGGCCGTATCGACAATCGACACGGTGTTGTCGGTTCCATTGGTCACGTAGGCGGTGTGACTAGCCTGGTCGACAGCAACGTCATTTGGCCCCTGGCCGACGTTGACGGTCGGCGCTATCGGATTCCTGAACCGGCTGCTAACTGCACCCCCGGCGACCCGGAGGGCTAGGGCGCTGTCGACTGCACGCGAGGACCCCGCATGACGAAGGGCTAGCCACAACTCTAACTGCCCCGGAAAGCCGGCGCGCGTCACCGTTCGCGTGGGTCCATTTGCCTGCGCCGCGGCTTGAATTGACCCTCCCCCCGCCATGAACACAACGGCGAGCACAACGCCGACCAGGATACGGTGCCTATCAAGCCGCATCTCTTACCTCCTCGCTTGCTACCAGCGCCGGGCGCATCGTCCGCGACATCGGATCACTCCTTGGGGAACGCATCGCCGGAAGGCTATTGGCTATCGTCGCGGATCGCGTCCGGGGCCCCCCTAGGATTCCCCACGCCCGTCATCTCGCGAGCGGACCTCACTACGTAAGCCGTTCACAAACGGTGCTTCTCGAGCCGTGAACCCACCCCTCCTAACCTGCTCCCGTTGCTGCCCTAGGGCGTCCGAGTATGGACGCGTGGAACCAGGAAATCAAGCACCGCCCTGTAGACCCTTCATGCTGGAGCGGATCAAGCCCTTTGCCGCCGGCGCCGGACGTTGCGGCCATCTCACCGCACCGCAGGGGGTTGTATTAACGAGGCACGAGGCTGCCATGGTTGCTCTTCCACGAATGATCTGTCTCGACCGTGCGCTGGGGTAATTCCGATAGCTCCTTCTGGCAGTCGGCACGCTGTGCCCCGAACGTCGTCTTCAGCGCCGATTAGCGCGGTCGCCCGCCATCGGGAAAGCGCGATGATGGAGGTGTGAGTACCCGTCTATCGGGTTCAAAAAAACCGAGGGGTTCCTTGGTGACCACGGATGGGAAGTGGATCACCTTCGACGGTGGCGAAACATTCAGTCTCGTGCCTGGATATGTCCCAGAACCACGCCGCGAGGACCCCGTCGATGCTTCCCACCCAAGGGACGCGAATCTTCGTGACGAGTTGACCCAACTCCGGGCCCGGTCAGGAGTGCGCCGCGCTGTGGAGGAAGCGATCGGGACGTCACAGGACCGAACGTGTGGGGTCCTTAGCATCGATATTGATCACTTCTTGGCGTTCAACCACGAATACGGGCACCGCGCTGGAGATGACGCGTTAGTTGGGTTCGCGCACCGTCTCGTTGAGGCTGTTTGCGGCGATGGTGAACTGTTCCGGATAGGAGGGGAGGAATTCCTCGCACTGCTTCCCGGCGCCACTCTGGAGGTGGCGTGCGCTGTCGCCGAGCGTGTCTGCGAGCGGGTGAGGAACGAACCGTTCCTGCCGGAAGGAGGGGCGAGCGCGCTCACAACGTCGATCGGCGTGGCGTGTGCGCCGTGGCACGGTGCGACCGTGGAGGCTGTCTGGACCGCTGCCGATACGGCTATGTACGAGTCCAAGAAGAATGGTCGCGATCGATGGATGCTCGCGACGTATTGACGCGGCTCCTCCCTCCGTTGGGGACTGGATTTGAGAGGCGCGGGTTGGCGGCGACGGCTAAGTCACCAGCGCTCACACCTCGAGCTCACCAGCCGGAGGCAGCTGTGGGGAAGTCAGGCGGGCGGAGGGTCACCGCAGTCGTTGCGGATAGGCTGACGCGGTCTACGCGAGCGTGGCCGCATCTCACCCAGCTTTCTGGGGGTCGTATTAGCCATGGACGAGGTTGGGCAACTCGGTCCTGCCGCCGTCATACCGGAGTGTGCGGATGCACGTGCTTCGTACCAAGTGCTGTAAGCCGACTTCGGCGTCGCGACGAATGAATCCGGCTTGGGCTCATGTGCCGATGGCAAGGGCGAGAAGGGTATTGACCGCAGTTTCGATCGGGCGGGAACTCCGACTCACCTGACCGAGTAGGAGCCCTCCTTCGAGCGCGGCGAGCAGAGTGATGGCGAGATCGTCCGGATCGACGTCGGACCGGAGTTTGCCGTCGGCATGAAGGGATCGGAGTCCATCTCCGATAGCGGCTGCCCACTGATCTAATCCTGCCGCGATGCGCGCTCGGGCCTCGGGGTCACTCTCGGCGAGTTGACTAACGAGCGAGCCAAGTTGGCAGCCCCCCTTTGCTTTGGTGCGCTTCGCTGCGGTGATCACCATCTTCCGCCAGGCTTCGACGCCGTTCGCGCTGCTGAGCGCCTGCCGCTGGCGATTGACGATGCCGTCGGCCTGGTAGTCGATGACCGCCTGCACGAGCTCGTTCTTGTCCGGGAAGTAGTGGTACATCTGCGAGCCGCTGACGTCCGCCGCCACCTTGACGTCTTCCAAGGTTGTGTCAGCCACCCCGCGCTCATGGATCAGGGCGGCAGCCTCCTCCACTATTCGTGCCCGGGTGCGTGCTCCCTTGGGGGTGAGCTTCCGCCGGTCACTCGTCTCTTTCACCATGCACCAACATTACCAGAATTTTGGGTTTGACAACCCAGTCCAAACCTGCCAGAGTGGGTCGCACAACCCATTTTGTAGCGACAGGAGGCACATCGCCATGACTGACGTCGCGACGTACCGCTAGTCGGCGGTGCCGTTTACGAGCGAAGACCTGAACCACAGATCACAACTAATACCTGAGGAGTGTCAAACATGAGTGCATACGTAATTGTCGAATTCACGGTGAAGAACCCGGATGTCTATCGTGAGAAATACGCTGGCAGCGCTGGAAAGACCGCAATCGAGCACGGAGCCGAGATTCTCGCCAACAGTAACTGGGAGATCCTCGACGGCGATCCCATGCTTTCCTCAGGGGTCATCGTGCGATTTCCGGACCATGAGGCGGCCCTCAGTTGGTATCACTCGCCTGAATATCAGCAGCTGATCGACGTCCGCGGTGTCGCGATGGATGCTCGCTTCAGCTTGCTCGACGGCCTCCCAACGTCCACAGCAGGTGAGAGGGAATCAGCGTGAGTACACCGTCAGGAAAGACGGTGCTCATCACGGGCGCCAACGTGGGGATCGGCAAGGATGTGGCACGGCAACTGGCGCTACGTCCTGAGATAGGCCGCATCTACCTGGCGTGTCGGAACCAAGATCGAGCGTCAACGGCAAAGGTCGATCTCGAAGCCGTCACCGGCCGACACATCTTCGACATCATTCTCATGGACGTCGCCGATCTTGGTTCGGTCCGCGCCTGCCTTGCGGCAATCAGCGGGTCCCTCGACGCGCTGGTCATGAACGCTGGTGTAATCGGCAACAAGACGTTGATGGAATTGACCGCTGACGGAGTCACCAAACTGTTCGCAACGAACGTTCTCGGTCATGCCGTTCTCCTCGAAGGGCTCCTGACCCAGAACCGACTTGGCGAGGTGGCGGTGTTCGCCGCAAGTGAAGCAGCCCGGGGAATTCCGAAGTTGCGGTTCAAACGGCCAACCTTTGTTTCGACCTCGACCGATGAACTCACTACGGTCATCGACGGCAGCTACTTCGCTGATAGAAAATTTGATCGGAACCTCGCCTTCGGTCAGGTCAAGTACATCGGGGCCTTATGGATGGCCTACCTGGCGCGCCAATACCCCGACCTGCGCTTTATCACCGTGAGCCCCGGCAACACCACGGGCACCGAAGCCGCCGCGGGCGCGGCACTACCGCTACGCTTCGCGGCCAAACACATCATGCCGCACCTCGGAATTTCCCACGAACTTGAAGTGGGCGCGAAGCGACTGGTCGACGGTGTCATCGATCCGACCCTGTCGAGTGGTGTGTTCTACGCCAGCGCGGCCAACAAGTTGACGGGTCCCTTGGTCGACCAAACGGAGATCTTCCCCGACTTGGCCAACCCGTCCTTTCAGGACCACGCAAACGAGGCCATCCACCGCTTCATGACCTGATGAGGTTGGGACTGCTGGGTGGCTTCGGCTGCGTGCCGGCCACCTTCTTTGCTCGGTGAGGGGATGTATTAGCGATGGACGAGGTTGTTCACTTCCGTGTGGTCGCGGTAGCCAGTGCGTGAGCCCGCAAGAATTGTCGGTTTGATAAGGTCGCCCACCTTGCTGTAGGCTTGTCCTATGACAGTAGGTAAAGAGACCAGCGCGACAGGCACTCCTGGACCGGCTTACCCTATCGAATTCCGCCTCGACCATGCCTCCGGCATCCCGACCTATCTGCAGTTGGTTCAGCAGGTCGAGCACGCTCTCCGGATCGGGTACCTGAAAACCGGCGACCAACTGCCCAAGGTGAGGGACGTCGTGGCCCTGCTGGCCATCAACCCGAACACGGTGCTCAAGGCGTACCGCGAGCTCGAGATCAAGGGGCTGGCGGCGGGACATCCCGGTCAGGGGACGTTCGTCAGAGCCACGCTCAGCCAGGCCACGATGCCCGAGTTGACCCGTCTTCGCAGATCGCTGCTCACGTGGCTCGCCACGGCCGACACCGCAGGGCTTGACGAGGACGGGATCGCCGCGCTGTTCGCCAGCGCCGTGCGCGATTTTCGGCGGCAGCGCAGCGCCGAAAGCGCTGGTTCGGAGGGCGTCGCGTGAACGTCCTCGAGTGCAACGGCCTCGGCAAGCGCTACGGAAACCACTGGGCACTGCGTGAGTGCACCCTCGCGATCCCAGCGGGGCGCGTGGTTGCGCTCGTCGGCCCGAACGGCGCGGGCAAGACCACCCTGCTGAACATCACCGTCGGCCTGGCGGCTCAAACCGCAGGGATCGTGACTGTTCTAGGCGGGATGCCAACTGGATCGACGGCGGCACTCGACGGCATCGCCTTCGTGGCCCAGGACACACCGCTGTACAAGAACCTTTCTGCCGCAGACACGCTGCACATGACCCGCAACCTGAATCGCCGCTTCGACGAGCCGTACGCGAAGGCTCGGCTCAACGAGTTGGGGATACCGCTGGAACGCAAGGCCGGCAAGATGTCCGGCGGCCAGCAGGCACAGCTCGCGCTGACTTTGGCCCTCGCGAGGCATCCCCAGCTGCTCGTGCTGGACGAGCCGATGGCGATGCTCGACCCGCTCGCACGACACGACTTCATGGCCACGGTAATGACGGCAATTGCCGACGACGGCGTGTCAGTGCTGCTGTCTTCCCACGTGCTAGCCGAATTGGAGCGCGTGGCCGACTATCTCGTCCTCATGTCGGGCGGGAGCGTCCAGGTGGCTGGCGAGGTCGACAACCTGCTCGCGTCTCACCACCTCCTCACGGGGCCTGCCGCTGAAGCGAGTGCGGTCACCAGAAGGCTGAACGTCGTGAACGCCCGGATCGGTGAGGCCCAGGCCCATCTCTTCGTTCGGACCGATGGAATGACCGACGCGGTGCCGCCAGGCTGGGATGCCCACCCCGTGAGCCTCGAAGAACTGACCCTCGTCTATATGCGCGACCCTCGTGCCGCAGCGCTGCCTGGCGTTCGGCCGGCTGCGGTCGTTCAACCGATGGAGGCAAGGAATTGAGCGCGGTGGCCTTGACTCCAAAGGCGAGACACGACGCGACCGTGCGGCCTCTCCCGTGGCGGCGGATGGCCTGGGTCACGTGGCGGCAACACCGGCTCACCCTGGGCGGAGTCGCGGCGCTCATTTGCGTAGCGGGGGCGTACCTGCTGATCACCGGTCTCCAGATGCATGACGCCTACGGCGCGGTGACCGCCTGCCGCCCAGCAAATTCGGCTATCTGCCAACAGGTTGCCAACGAATTCCTGAACACATACGCGCCCGGCACGGGATGGGTCCTCGGGCTGATGCAGGTGATCCCGGCGCTGATCGGAGCCTTTGCCGGTGCGCCTGTGCTGGCCCGGGAACTGGAGACCGGCACCTACCGATATGCGTGGACGCAGGGCTTCGGGCGGGCCCGCTGGACCATCGCAAAGCTGGTCATGCTCGCCCTAGCCGTCACAATCGCCGCCGGGGCCTTCAGTGCCCTCGTGTCGTGGTACGTCCAGCCGATCTTCGGCGCCGGCGACAACAATGGCCCGCTGTATCCGACGCTGTTCGACCTGCTCGGGGTTGCGCTCGCCGCTTGGACCTTGACCGCGTTCGCCATCGGCGTCCTGGCAGGCTTCCTGATCCGTCGGGTCATCCCTGCGATCTTCGCGACGCTCGCCACGTGGTCGGGCGTCGCATTCCTGACCGGGCTCGTGCTTCGCCCGCACTATGCGGCGCCGCTCGTGACCACCGATGCCGCCGTTCCGACCCGAGCCTGGGTGCTCTCCCAAGGGTGGTTCCACGGAGGCAATCCGGCGAGCATCGACATGATCAACGCCACGCTGGCGCGCGTCGACGTCCGGGCCGTGACGCCCGAGTTATTCGAACCCGGGCCTGCGACGCCGGCCAACCTCGGTGACCCCGTGCAGTACCTGATCCGGCACGGCTACACGCAACTGACGACCTACCAACCGGCCGGCCGATTCTGGCCCTTCCAGTGGATCGAAGGCGGCTGGCTTCTGGCGCTCTCCCTGCTGCTGATTGCCACGGCCGTCTGGCTCGTCCGCAGACGCGCGGCGTAGACCCCGGCGAAACGGAGGCCCTCGCCAAAGCTCACGAGACCATATGACCGTTCGCGAAGGGGTTGTATTAGCAATGGACGAGGTTCTCGAAATCGGTGTCGCCGCCGTCAGAGGAGCGCCGGATATAGTGCCGGTCCCACAACTGAGCGGCACACGAGAGGGAATCCGTTCGCCCCCGGCGGTGGGTACCATTCGGAGCGTCGGGCTCTGGTAGGAGGCTCGGGTGGTCTGTTCCAGCTGCGGGGGGAGGAATGATCCCGAGCGCAAGTTCTGCGGCGAATGCGGGGCAGCGCTAGCTCGGCTCTGCGCAGCGTGCGGTGCACCGAATGCAGTCGCCGTCAAGTTCTGCGGTGAGTGCGGAGCGCCCATGGGAGCCCTGGTCGACGTCGACCAAACCGCACCACCGAAACCTGCCGCGCCTGGTCGTCCGCCCGTCGTGGTCGTTGCTGAGATCCGCTTGGTCTCGGTGCTGTTCGCGGACCTCGTCGGGTTCACGGCGCTTTCGGAGTCTCGGGATCCTGAGGAGGTACGTGAGCTGCTGTCCCGGTACTTCGACGTCTGCCGTGAGCTGATCGAGCGCTACGGGGGCACGGTCGAGAAGTTCATCGGGGATGCGGTCATGGCGGTGTGGGGCGCGCCGGTGGCCACCGAGGATGACGCCGAGCGAGCGGTGCGGACCGCGTTGGAACTGGTTGCGGCGGTGGCGTCGCTCGGCGCCGAGGTCGGCGCCCCCAGCCTGCGCGCCCGCGCGGGAGTGCTGACCGGCGAGGCAGCGGTGACGCTGGGCGCAACCGGCCAAGGAATGGTCGCGGGGGACCTGGTGAACACCGCGTCCCGTTTGCAGGCGGCTGCCGAGCCGGGCAGCGTGCTGGTGGGCGAAGCGACCATGCGCGCGGCCGGCCAGGCGATCGCCTTCACCGACCTCGACCCCCTCGACCTCAAGGGCAAGAAAGAGCCGGTACCGGTCTGGCGGGCAGAGCGAGTGGTGGCCCAGCGCCGAGGGGTCGGCCGATCGGAGCGAGCCGAGCCGCCCTTTGTCGGCCGCGAGGAGGAGCTCCGTCACCTCAAGGAGTTGCTCCACGCCACCATTCGGGAGCAGCGGGTCCGACTGGTGTCGGTGACCGGCATCGCCGGCATCGGCAAGAGCCGGCTCGCGTGGGAGTTCCTCAAGTACGTGGACGGTCTGGCCGCGACCGTCTACTGGCAGCAGGGCCGCTCCCCCTCCTATGGTGAGGGGATCACCTTTTGGGCGCTCGGGGAGATGGTGCGGACGCGGGCGGGGATCACCGAGGGGGAGGATTCCTCCGAGGCGCGCGCCAAACTGGCCGCCTCGGTGGGCGAGTTCGTCACGGAGCCGGAGGAACGCCGCTGGGTGGAGCAGGCGCTCGCCTCCCTGCTGGGGCTCGCCGACGCGCCGGGCGGCGACCGAGAGGAGCTCTTCTCCGCATGGCGTACCTTCTTCGAACGGATCGCCGAACGGGGTCCGACGGTGCTGGTGTTCGAGGACCTGCAATGGGCGGACGCCGGATTGATCGACTTCATCGAGTCGATCGTCGAGTGGTCGCGGACCCGGACCATCTTCGTGCTCACCCTGTCGCGACCGGAACTGCTCCAGCGGCGCCCCACCTGGGGGGCGGGGCAACGCTCATTCACCGCCTTGCACCTTGAGCCGCTGGCGGCCGAGGCAATGGCCGCGTTGCTGCGTGGCTTCGTCGCGGGGCTGCCGGAGGCGGTCGTGGAGCAGGTGCTGCAGCGCGCCGAGGGAGTGCCCCTGTATGCCGTGGAAACGATCCGCATGCTGGTCGACAGAGGGCAACTGGCGGAACGCGATGGGGTCCTGACTGTTACGGGAACGCTTGGAGTTCTCGAGATTCCCGACACGCTGCATGCGCTCATCGCCTCTCGCCTCGACGGGGTGTCTTCCGTCGAACGCTCACTGCTTCAGGACGCGGCCGTGCTCGGCCAGAGCTTCTCCATCTCCGCGCTGGCGGCGGTGTCGGGCCAGGACCCGACTGCCCTCGCGACACCGCTGCGCGACCTCGTGCGCAAGGAGTTGCTGGCGTTCGACACCGACCCCCGCTCTCCGGAACGAGGCCAGTACGGCTTCGTCCAGGGGCTGATCCGGGAGGTCGCGTACGGGACGCTGGCGAAACCGGAGCGCCGGGCCAAGCATGTCGTCGCAGCCGGGTACTTCGAGGGCTTGGATGACGAGGAGCTTGCCGGCGTGGTGGCGACGCACTACGCCGAGGCGCAGCGCGCGACCGCCGAGGGCCCAGAGCGGGACTCGCTGGCGGCCAGGGCCGGTGAGTGGCTCACTCGCGCGGGGCGACGAGCATTGGCGCTCGGCTCGCCGGAGCAGGCGCTCACCTACCTGGAGCAGGCGCTGGCGCTGACCCATGACCCGGCGGAGCGGGCGACGCTGTTGGACGCTGCCGGGGACGCCGCCTTCCGATCCGACGCATTCGAGCGCGCTGTGGCTCACCTTGAGGATGCGATCACGGAACACAGGAGCACGGGCGACGCGGACGCCGTCGGGCGCAGCACAGCCCGGCTCGCAGACGTTCTTGGCGACGGACTCGAGCGCGTCGCCGATGCCATGGCCCGGGCGCAGCAGGTCCTGACCGAACTGGGAGAAACAGGAAGTGAGCGAGCCCGGGCCGATCTGGCTGCCACCCTCGCGTCGCTGCGGAGCGGCTCGGGGGCGTCAGAGCAGGCGCTCGCCTGGGCGGAGACGGCCTGTACGCTGGCCGAACGCCTCGACGACACCGAACTGCTTGGGCGCGCAATCGGTGCGAGGTCCGCAGTGCTCTTCCGCATTGGACGCCACCGCGAGGCTGTGATGCTCGCTCGCGGGCGTATGGCGCTTGCCGGGATTGCGGGCTCCCTCGTCGAGCAGGCGTGGGCGACCATGTATGTGTCCCTCTTCGTGGCCGATGAGGATCCCCATGAGACGATCAGCCTGGGGCTCAAGGCTGCCGAGCTGGCGCGACGCGCCGGCGCCCGCATCCTTGAGACCGTGAACCTCCTCAACGCCGCAGAGATCGCGACCAATCTGGGACAGTGGGACGACGCCCGAGCAGCGCTGATCGCTCTCCGCCAGCGCGATCTGCCCACTACGCGCCAGACCCAACTCGAGCTCTGCGAAGCCGTGCTGGCAGCGTTCAGCGGAGACGTTTCCCTCGCCATGGAGCGGCTCGCGGCCACGGCAGACGCCGAAGGAACCGAGGATGTGACCTGGCGCGCCAGCATCCATCGTGCTCGAGCCGCGGTGCATCTGGCCATAGGCGATCTCGAAACGGCCCACCAGCACGCATCCGCGGCGCTGGAGGCTGAGCCGTCGGGGATCAACAGCCCAGCGGCGCTGGCCATCCAACAGCGGGCTGCATTGTGGCTGGGCGATCTCGGGCGAGCCGGCGAGGCGCTGTCCGGCATGCAGGCCTTTCGTGGCCGCTGGATGGCCGCAGTACGACTGACGGCGGACGCAGGGCTCGCGGCCCTGGAGGGGAGACACGATGAGTCGGCGTCGGCCTACGCCCGCGCCCTCGACGCCTGGCGCACGATCGATTCGCCCCTCGATCTAGCCCTTTGCGCCCTCGACCGGGCCATACTCCGCGGGCCCGACTCCCCTCCTGGAGGCGACGATGACGAGGCTCGAGAGATCTTCGCCAGGATCGGTGCCACCCCGTATCTGGCGCGACTCGATCGGGCCGTGGCCGCCGCCCGGAAGGTCGGTTGACCCCGATCGGGATTTCGACCGACCTCACAGACGCGCACTGCGTCAGCGTGACCCGGTTTCGGCCCTTGGGGTAAGCACGTGTACTTCAGCGATCCCGATGGCAACTCCTGGACAGTGCAGGAGTCGTATGCGAGAAACCCACGCCGCCAGCCTGCTCCGTAACCGAAGCGACCATCAGTCTGTGGTGCGGCCGACGGGCTGCTACCCTCTCGAACGCGGTGCCACAGAAAATCCGCTTCTGCGAGACGCCGGCAGGCCTCGTGGCCTACTCGGTCATCGGACGCGGACCCGCGCTCATCATCGACATGGGATGGGTCACGCACCTCGAGAAGATGCTCGAGATCCCGTCCATCCGGGCATGCATCGATCGCCTCGCCCAGGAATACAGCGTTATCCGCTATGACAAACTCGGCTCCGGCCTCTCCGATCGGGCGCCCAAGGACATCTCGTTCGACGCCCAGGTCGCGCAGGTGCTCGCTGTCGCGGATCAACTCAAGTTGCTCCGCTTCAACCTTTTCGGCGCGTCCCAGGGCGGCCAGGTCATGGCTACGGTCGCCGCTCGGTATCCCGGGCGCGTCGAAAAACTGATCCTCTATGGCGCGTGCGCGCGCGGCGCGGACCTGGCACCCACCGACGTGCGAGCATCGCTCTTATCGTTGGTGAGGTCGCACTGGGGTCTGTTCTCGAAGACTTCTCAGCGCGGTATTCATCCCCGAACCAAATGGCGACGAAGCCCAGTTATTCGCCGAATCGCAGCGGGCAGTCGCGAGCCCGGAGATGGCCGCGGACTTGCTCGCCGAGTACTACCGGACCGATGTCAGTGCGGAGCTGTCCAGCATCCAGGCGCCGACGCTCGTCATGCACCGCGACGCGGACATGGCGACCCCGTTCAGGCTGGGTCGCGAGCTCGCGGCCCGTATCCCCGGCGCGACGTTCATCCCGCTGCGCGGGAGCACGCACCTCTTCTATTTCGGAGACTGGGAAGCGGTGTTGGGCTCGATCCTCGCGTTCCTCGCCAAGCCGGCGGACGATGCGGCCGCTCTGAGTTCCGCGGGAGATCGAGGTCGCGACCCTCGTGGCTGAAGGCATGACAAACCAGGAGATCGCGATGCGGTTGCGCATCGCGCCGCGCACCGCCGACGCGCACCTCGAGCACATCCGGATCAAGCTCGGGGTCCGGTCGCGGGCGCAGGTGGCCGCGTGGGCCTCGACGAGGAGCGCCCGCTAGGTAGTTCTCGCTCAGCTGGGCGCTTTTCGCGCCGCCAAGCGCGGAAGGATCGGTGTTTTACCCGATTTCGCATTCAGTCGCGTGCCGGTACGTTCAGGTCATGACTGAACTGACCATCGATCCACGCTTCAATGGACCCGCGGGAAGCGGAAATGGCGGCTACCCGTGTGGGCTGCTGGCTCGTCGACTCGGTCCGGCGGCGGGGGTCACGCTGCGGATTCCCTCACCACTGAACGGTTCGCCGGTTTCGCGGTCCACCCGTTTGTCGAGTGCTTCGTCTGCGGGACTGAGCGGGAGCATCCCGATGAGCGCGTCGTGAGCGCGTCCGTCCGAGACATCACCAACGGAGGGCTCGAGGCATGAAGGCTTGGATGGTGCGTGCGTGGGGGCCACCGGAACGCATGTCGTTCGAGGACGTGGCCGAGGCCCCCGTTGCCGACGGCGATCTCCGTGTGGAGGTGCGCGCGGCGGGCGTCAACTTCTTCGAATCCCTGCTGGTGGCAGGCAAATACCAGGTCCGCCCTGAATTTCCGTTCGTCCCCGGGATCGAGGGGGCCGGCGTCGTGGTCAGCGCTCCCCCGAGCGCGTCCGTGCGCCCCGGGGATCGCGTTGCGTGCTTCTCGCGGTTCGGCCGGGGCACGTACGCCGAGCTCGCTGACTGCGATCCCCACACCGTGGTCCCGATCCCCGACGCGATGAGCTTCGAGGAGGGGGCCGCGCTGCTCACCAACTACGGGACCGCGCACCTGGCGCTGCATCGCCGAGCGCGACTGCAGGCAGGTGAGACGATCCTGGTTCATGCCGGCGCGGGCGGTGTCGGAAGTGCCGCCGTGCAACTTGGGAAGGCTGCTGGGGCAAGGGTCATCGCCACTGCCGGTAGCGACGAGAAGACCGAGCTCTGCCGGGCTCTTGGGGCCGAGATGGCGATCAACTATCGCGAAGCGGACTTCGTGCAGGCGGTCAAGGACTTCACGGAAGGTCGCGGCGCGGACGTCATTGTGGACCCGGTCGGCGGCGCCGTCTTCGACCGCTCGACACGATGCGTGGCCTTCGAGGGGCGAATCGTTCCGGTCGGCTTCACCTCGGGCCTCATTCCTGAGGCGGCCATCAACCACATCGTGGTGAAGAGCTACGCGGTCCTCGGTGTGCATCTGACGCTGCAGCTCGCGCGCACTCCGGAGGTCGTGCGAGGCGTTATCGGCGATCTGTTTCGCCTCTATGCCCGAGGGTCGATCAAGCCTCACGTGTCCGCAACATACCCACTGTCTGCCGCCCCATCCGCCCTCCGAGCGGTGAGTGAACGCCACACGACCGGGAAGGTGGTGCTCACGACATAGGCCGTCACCCACCCGGAATGGCCCGGGTTCGATGGCCCGAGTCTCTCGGCGCTCAGGGCGGTTCGGTGGCGGTGCGCCGTCTCTACTGAGTTGGCGCCACGGTCCCCCGCAGCAGTGCGTCCGCCTCTTTGAGGGCCGGGGCGTACGCCATCGAGCCGAACAGCTCCCGAGCTTCGCGTAAGGGACCGTCGGCGCCGGGCGCACCGAGCGCGACGAGGCAGCGTCCCTGACCGAGCAGCGCATAAGCGAGCTCGGGGACGTCGCCAAACACGCGCCACCGGGAGGCCGTATCGGCGTAAGCGGCCACCGCCGCGGAATGATCGCCGGCAGCCTCTGCCAGCGCGGCTCGGCACGCAGCGAGCGCGTGCTGTTGCAGCGGTGTGTGCGATTCCACGCCGGCGAGAAGGCGGGCGGCCAGAGCTGGGTCGCCGAGCGAGAGTGCGCAGCGGACCAGCCCGGGCAGCGCTGCCGCGTAGTACGCGTCGTCGCGGGCGCCACTGGTCCGCTCGAGTTCTTCGAGGAGCGTCGCCGCCCGCTCGTCGTGCCCTCCCAGAAGCATCACCTCGGTAACCGCCGCGAATGCCATGGTCATCATCTCTGGCTCCCCGGTCTCTCGAGCCGTCGCGACCAGCTCCTCAGCTGCCGCGAGCTCGGCTCCCTCGCCGCGCCTGCCCACCAGAACTCAATTGCACTGAGCGAGCCTCGATCAGCGTGGTATCGCCCATGGCCCTGAGTGGCGCAGCTACCGCTTCGACGTCGGCGAGCGCACGCGCTGAGTCGCCAGACGCAGCCAGAAGCGTCAATCGCAGTGCCGCGATCCATAGCCCAAAGGCGGCGATACCGCGCCGCTCGCAGAAGTCGATACCTTCTCCACAGTACGCGAGCGCAGCTCGCGGGCCCTCAAGCTGCCACGTGACCAGGGCGAGGTTGTTGTACAGAGCCGCGGCACTGCGGCCTTGAGCCTGCTCGACGGCGAGCGCAAGTGCGCGGCGCATGTCGGTCAGGCCCTCCGCTTCCCCGAGAGCGGCACGGGCGTAACCGCGGACACCCAGAGCGCGCGCCGGTTCCACGAGGCCGAGGTGGGCGGCCAACGCAAGCGCGCGCTCGGCGGCGGCAATCGCCTCCACATAGGCGGCATCAACCACGCCCTTCGAACTGGCAAGCGAGGCATACGCACCCACAAGCTCCGGACCCGGCTCCTCGGCCTCGAGCAGCGCAAGCGCCTCGGCAATGAGGCTTCGAAAACGCGGATCGCCGGCTGTGTGAAGCACGCTCGAGAGTGCATTCAGTGTCCGCCCCTCTGCCAGCCTCGCACCCGCGGCGCGATGCAGCGCCAGCGCCTCCTCGAGCGCCGCCCTCGCCTCCGCCAGTTGTCCCAGCTGCTGCGCGGCATCGGCCCGGCGCTCGAGCAGCACAGCCCGCTCGGCGTGTCCTGCTGGAGTCAGCTGGAGCGCCCGGGCGAAGCTGGCCTCGGCGCTCGCCACGTCGATGGGCAAGGCGCGCTCCCCGGCCATGGTGAGGAAGCGGCGCGCAGCGCTCTCCAGCTCCGGCAGGTCCGCGTGCTCGCCGGCGGCGCGGGTCAACTCGAGCGCTTGGGTGTAGTGATATGCGAGCACGTCGCTGAGGTCGTCGATCCGCTCGTCCGCCAGGCGTCCGATCCAGGCCGCGGCAGCCCGGTGGCGGGCGGCCCGACTCGACCTCGGGATCTGGGCGTAGCAGACATCGCGGACCAGGAGGTGCCAGAAGCCATACTCCTGCTCTCCCTGCAGCGAGCTGCTCCGGGAGGGTCGGACCAGTTCCATGCGCACCAGCTCGTGGAGAGCGAACTCGACCTCGCGCAGATCGCGCCCGCCCATGGCGGCGAGCGCTCCCGCCCAGAACACCTTGCCGACAACGGCGGCGTCCTGAAGCAGGCTCTTGCGCTCCGGGGCGAGCGTGTCGAGGCGGGCGGCGATCAACGCCTGCACGGAGTCCGGGAGGAGCACCTCCTCGAGCGAGCCGCCCAGTTGATTGCGGTCGCTGAGCAGGCGGACGAACTCCTCCGCGTAGAGCGGGTTGCCCCCGGCGCGGTCGAGGAGCGCCTGCTGGGTCGCGCTCGGTAGCACGGTCCGCTGCAGGAGCAGGGCGATCAGGGTCGCAGTCTCCTCGTCGGAGAGTGGCGCCAGGTTGATGGTCTGAGCATTGCGCAGCCCGGTCGCCCACGTCGAATGCTTCTCATGGAGCTCCGGCCGGGCGGTGCAGAGCAGGAGCAGCGGCACCCCCGTGGACCAGTCGGCGAGGTGCTCGAGGAAGGCGAGCATGGGCTCGTCCGCCCAGTGGAGGTCGTCGACGACGAGCACAGTGGGGCTCTCCGCTGCCAGTCCCTCGAGAAAGCGCCGCCAGGCGGTGAACGACTCCTCCTGGGCCGCCGGCTCGCCGCCCGCCCCCACCAGCGGAGCGAGCCGCGCCTTGAGCCAGACCCGATCGGGTTCGTCAGGGGCGATGGCCGCGTCGAGCTTGCGCAGGGCCACCTCCGGAGAATCCGATTCGAGGATGCCGCATTCCGCCTTGACGATCTCCCCGAGCGCCCAGAAGGCGATCCCCTCGCCGTACGGGAGACAGCGGCCCTGGCGCCAGCGCACCAGTCCGGGGCGCTGCTCGATGTACTGCAAAAGCTCGGTGCAGAGCCGGGTCTTGCCCACACCCGGCTCGCCCACGATGGTCACCAGCTGGCAGGAACGCTGGCTCGCCGCTCGCTCGAAGGTCGCGATCAGCAGCGGTCGCTCGAACTCCCGGCCCACCAGCGGGGTGGCATTGGTCCGAATCACGTCGGCGCCCAAGCGGGCCCGGGCGGCAAGCGGCTGCCAGACGTTGAGCGGTTCGGTTTTGCCCTTGACGGTCACCGGCTCGAGGCGGGTGAACGTGAACACCCGCTCGGTCTGGCGGAAGGTCGGCTCCGACACCGCGACGCCGTTGACCGGGGCGATGCCCTGCAATCGTGAGGCGGTGTTGACCACGTCGCCGGTGACGAAGCCCTCGCCGCGCTCGGGATGGGCGCCCAAGGCGACCACCGCCTCGCCGGTGTTGATCGCCACGCGGACCTGGAATTGGAGCTTCTCGTCGCCCTGGTTGAGCTCCTCGATGGCCTCGAGGATGCGCAGGCCGGCGCGGACGGCGCGCTCGGCGTCGTCCTCGTGGGCCACCGGTGCGCCGAACACGGCCATGACCGCGTCGCCGACGAACTTCTCCACGGTGCCGCCGTGGCTCTCGATCACCCGCTGGAGCTGGGCGTGGTATGGGCGCAGCCGGGCGCGCACGTCCTCGGGGTCGGCGTGCTCCGACGCGGCGGTGAATCCCACCAGGTCGCAGAACAGCACCGAGACCACCTTGCGTTCCTCGCGGACCGCGGCCGGGGCGGCCTGGCCGAGGGGCGCAGCGCAGAAGGGGCAGAACGGGAAGTCGCCGGGAAGCTCCTTGGCACAGTTCGGGCAGGTGGCCACACGACGAGTCTGGTCGATAGAAAGCGCCCTGCGCCGCCTCGTCGAGGCGGAGCCGCGCCGACCCGGCCACGCAAAGCTCACCTCGCCGCAAGTTTCAAGAGGCTAGGCTGCACACGATGGCTGGACCAGGTGAACTCAACTCTGCGCGCCTCCGTCGCGATCTCAGCCTTGCTCTACGCCGCCGCCTGACGATCGCAGCGGGTGTCGGCGCGGCGGGACTCACCGTTGTCTTCTCGCTGATCGCGGCCACCACGGCGCCGGGCCGGACGACACCCGACAGCACGACGCCGACACAACCTGATCCCACGTCCAACCGCACAGCAGCAACTGCCAACCGACAACCAACCCAGCTTCCAGCAGCCGAGTTTTCAGCAGCCGTCGCAACTTCCACAGAACGGATTCGGCGGATCCCCCGTCGCCATCTCCGGCGGCTCCTAACCTCCGAGGGCAAAAACCCCCGAGAAGGCAAAGAAACCGCTACTCGGTCAACAGCGTCGCGAGACGAGAGCCGTCAAGGTTGCCGCCACTCAGAATCGCGACCGTCCGCGGCGAGGACCGTCCATCGACCATCGCCGCATACGCAAGCGCACCGGCGCCTTCAGCGACCACCTTCACCTCAGTCGCGAGCCGCGCCACCGTCTTGCGCAGCGTGCTCTCGGGGACGACCACCCATTCATCAACAAGCGCACGCAGCCGCTCGAACATCACCACATCAAATGGAGCTGAGGTCCCGTCGGCGATCGTGTCGGGCACGAGCCCAGGCGGCCCATTGACCGCAAACGCCTGAGGCCACAAGGGATATCCGTCCGACTGCACACCCATCACCTGCACGTCGGGCTTCAGCGCAGCAAACCCGAGCGCGATGCCGGAGATCAGTCCGCCCGCCTCCAACAGGCACGATCACACGCTCGACGTCGGGAAGGTCCGCGATGATCTCGGGAACGATGGAGCCGTGGCCGAGGATCACGGACTCATCCGCAAATGGATGAATGAACACCTCAGGCTCGTGCTCCCACGCCCGCGTCGCCATCCATTCCAGGATGCGTTCGCGCGGCAGCAACACAGCCTCCGCGCCAAGATCGCGAACGCCATTGATCTTCAGCGCGGGCGCGTTGTCGAACATGAGGACGCGACAGGGGACATGCAGCGATCGCGCAACGTACGCGCACGCAAGCGCTGCGTTGCCGGCGCTGATGGTGATCAATCCGCGCGCCACCCGCTCACGGTCAATCGCGTGAGCGGCGGCAAAGAAACCGCGCACCTTGAAACTGCCGGTGGGCTGCAGGGACTCGAGCTTCAGCATGCCTCCGCCGGGCGTTGGTATCAACGGCGTGTGGCGCACATGCGGAGCGACCTCGCGCGCGATATCGCTGATGCGAGTGGCGTCGATGCCGGCGACAACCGTCACATCGCAACCTCCGTCCCGACGCCCGCGGCGACCGCGGCGTCGTACACGACTCGCGCAACAACCGCATCCTCGAAGCCGCTGCCGGTCGACTTGTACACAGTGATCTCATCGGCACTCTGCCGCCCAGGCGCGAGACCGGCGATGACAGCACCGACCTCGGTGATCGTCGCGGAGTCGCGGCCCTGCAGTTCGTGCGCACCGGCCGGAGGAGCACTCTCCGCGGCGCCCTTCCATTCCACGAAGACACTGCCCCGGCGCATCGTCTCGGCGTCTACCTCGGGCCCGAACGTCCCCCCGACCGACGTGACATGCGTGCCCGGGTCGAACCACTCGTACTGCGTGATCGGCTCCCTCGCATCGGTGCAGCAGCAGACGACGTCCGCGCCACGTATCGCGGCCTCGAAGCCCGACACAACCACACAACGCGGGTCTTTGGCCGCCAGCGCCGCGGCCCGCCCCGCGTCACGCGACGCGATGCGGATCATCGTGAAATCGCGGACCGTCGCGACCGTCGCCAGATGCGAGTGACCCTGTACGCCGGCGCCGAGGATCGTCAGCGTCGTGGCGTCAAAGCGGGCGAGGGAGCGGGTCGAAATCGCGGCGCCACCACCAGTCCGCATCGCCGTGATGTACTCGCCATCCATCACGCTCAGCAGGGAACCGTCGTGCTCATCGAAGAGGGTGATCACTCCTTGATGGCTCGGGATCCCGAGCTCGTCGTTGCCGGGAAACACGCTCACGGCCTTCAGCGCGAAGCCGCGATCCGCGACCCATCCCGGCATCGCGCCGAGCAGTCCCGCTGGGGCGCGAGCGGCGGTTCGCGGTGGTACCGACGCCTGGCCGGTGGAATACCCACGGAAGCCCGCCTCGAGCGCTTCGAGCATCGCCGGAACCGACAGCAGCCGCTCGACGTCGTGTTTGCTGAGAACGAGCATGACCGGGGATCTTGGCACGGTTAGGCACAATGGAGCCGATGAGCACAGAGCAAACGCCCACCTCGCAGGCCACGGCCACTCGGGAGTTCGACGCCGTGATCTTCGATCTGGGTGGCGTCATGACCGAGCCCCTCTTTCACCACCGGACCGACGTCCCACCGGAGTTCTTCGGCGTCATCGCCTTCTTTCTCGGCGAGTTTCGCGATCACTACCACCTGACCACCGGCGTGCACGACCTCCATCTCCTCGAGATGGGGAAGATCTCGGACGACGAGTTCTTTGACCGGATGATCGCCCGGTACATCGAGGCGGGCAATGAGCCGGTAGACCCGCGCGACGCGCAGCAGTTCGTCTTCGGGCAGGGCATGGTGGCGTGCGGCGCCATGGTGGACGCCGTCCGCCAGATCCGCGACGCCGGATACAGGACAGCGATGCTCACCAACATCTCCCGCGAGGGGGAGGCCATCTTCACCAAGCTCTTTCCCGTCGAGGAGCTCTTCGATGTGATCGTCGACTCGTCAAAGGTGGGCATGCGCAAGCCGGATCCGGAGATCTACCTTCTGACCTGCAGGCGGCTCGGCGTTGCGCCGGAACGATGCCTCTTCATCGACGACCTGCTCTGCAACGTCGAGGCTGCGCAAGCCCTCGGCATGCAGACGATTCAATGCCTCGATCCCGTCGAGGCCGCCGGCGAGGTGGTGCAGCGTGTGCTGGGCCATCCCGCAGCCGCCGAGGCCGGGGCGGGAGCGTGACGGACGACCGCGCCGAGCGGTCGATCGCCGGCGATGGTCAGCCCCTCGAGATCGCCGGGATCACGGATCGCGGACCGGTTCGGACGCAGAACCAGGACGTCTGGGATGCGCGCATCTCCACCGACGGGCGGTCGGCCGTGCTCGCGCTGGCGGATGGCATGGGCGGCCACAGAGGGGGGCTCGAGTCTGCCGAGGCCGCGGTCACTGCGGCGATGGGCGTCCTGACCGAGGCAGAGCCCGTTGACGATGCAGAAGGGACGCTGCGGCGAGCCGTCGCGGCGGCGAACGATGCAGTGGCCGTGGCTCGCGTGTCGATCGGTGGCAACCCGGGCACGACCCTTGTCCTCGCCATCATCGTCGGCGCCCACGCGACGGTCGCCAATGTCGGCGACAGCCGCGCCTATCTCGTGAGCAGCGACGGCGACGCGGCAACTCACCGACGACCACTCCTGGGCGGCGGGGCAGGTGCGTCTCGGCGTCCTGAGCGAGGCGGAGGCGCGGCACCATGCGAAGCGCAATCTCATCGAGCGAGCCGTGATGGGCGACCCCGTCGAAGCGGACATCTTCGAGGTCGACGCGAACCCGGGCGACGTGCTCCTCCTGTGCTCGGACGGGCTCTGGGAGCCGCTCTCCGATCCGGTGCTCGGAGCGATCGTGGCTGCGCCGGATCCCCTCGGAGTGGCGCTGACTCGGGCGTGCGATGCCGCGCTGGCGGCCGGAGGGACCGACAATGTGACCGTGGTTGCGGCTCGCTGGCTCCCCTCACCATCCGCTAACGTCTGACGGCGATGGCACGTCTGTACGCGCAATTCGGGGCAGTCCTCTTTCTGGTGGTGGGCTTCGGCGGCCTGTTCACCGGCGACGCGGGCACCCTGGTGAATCATCTGCCCGGCGGTAACTTCGGGCCGATGACCCTGCATCTGACCTACGTCAGGGATGTCCTGGACCTGGTCATCGGCGCAGCGCTGGCGTACGCGGGGTTTCGAGCGGAGCAGCGCATCACCGATGAGATCGTCCTCACGGTCGGCGTGGTGCTCCTGCTCCTGGCGCTGATCGGCTTCGTCAATCCCGACACGGCGACGAAGGCCCGGAGCATCGCGGGGATCCATTTCACCGAGGTGATGAACATCTTCGATCTCATCACCGGCGCGCTCGGCGTGCTCTGCGGGTTGGGCGGCTCGGCGGGCGAAACAGTCGCTGCCTGAGCCGCGCAGGGGCAGCTAGACGGTTGCGCCGCTTGCTGCCGCGGTGCCGTTCGCCGCGTGCTCGCCGCGATGGCGCGCCGTGGCAACCAGGTGCACAGCGCCGCTCGCCATGGGCATGGCCTTGCTGAGCGTGCGTCCGGTCGATTTCGCTCCTCCGCGAGCCACTGCACCAACCATGCGCAATTGCGCGCGCGTCTTATCGCCGGTCTGCGGCGCGACGCAGAGACCGATTGCCGTTCCCACCACTGCACCGTGCATCAATCCGCGGATGTAGCCCATTCGTGCGCGCCTCCCGTGTCGAGTCGATCGTTCGTATCCACCCTACACGCCTGGGACTTTTGAGCGAGGCGAGCAGTCTCAGGTGAGCGACGTGGCGGACCAGGGCCCATCCGGGACGATGCGTAACCGCTCGACGGGGCGCCCCGCAATCAGGTGCTCGTCGATGATCTCGTCGACATCGGCGACCTGCAGGTTGCCGTACCAGACGCCGTCTGGATACACGATCAGGATCGGCCCCTGGTGGTGCTGCTGGTTGCAGCCCATCCTCGTGGTGCGAACCCACGTCAGCTCGAGGCGTTCGACCTCGTCGCGGAGCCGCTGCAGGATGTGCTCCGACCCCTGACCGCCGCAGTGGTGGCGTCCGACCGTCGTGCAGACGAAGACGTGGAGATTCCTCGGCGTGGGATCGCTCATCACGCTCAATGGTCGCCCACGCGGGCGCGGCTTCGCCCTGGGCTTGCGTGCCAAAGTACCCGTGGCATGGATTTGAGCTTCGCCTTCTTTGCAGACAGCGCAGTCGTCCCGCCCGACGGGAAGCTCTACGTGCTCGGCGGCGGGTTCAGCGCCCTCTCGATGGCACAGCTCCCGGGCCGCGCCGCCTTTGCGGTGGTTGCGGGCTTTCGCTTCAGCGCGGCCGATGTCGGCCAGGCGCATCAGGTCGAGTTGCGGCTCACCGACTCACAGGGCAAGCTCGTGCTCGCCCCGGTCACCCTGCAGTTCCAGGCAGCCGGCGCACGGCTCGTCCCCGGGCAGGAGGTGAGCATCTCCACGGTCACCGTCCTGCAGCCGATGTTCGGCGAGCCGGGCGTGTACATCACCGAGTTCTGGACGGGTGGCAACCGTATCGGCGCGATGAACCTCAATGTCGAGGAGCGCAAACCGCCTGCACCGGTGCCGGCCGACCGGCCCAACTGATCGTTGCTGGGTCAGTACTCGTAGAAACCGCGCCCGCTCTTCTTCCCGAGGTAGCCCGCAGACACCATGCGGCGGAGCAGAGGAGGCGGCGCGAAGTCGCTGTTCGCGTACTCCTCGTACAGCGATTCGCAGACGAACATCGCGGTGTCGAGGCCGATGTAATCGAGGAGCTGGAGCGGGCCCATCGGATGGCCGCAGCCGAGCCGCATGCCCTCATCGATGTCATCGCGCGTGGCGAAGCCCGACTCATACAGCCTGATCGCGTGCGTGAGGAAGGGGATGAGCAGCAGGTTGACGATGAAGCCGCCACGGTCCTGCGCAACGATGATTCGCTTGCCGAGGCGCTCTCCGAGCGCGCGCGTCTCCTCCAACGTCTCGTCGCTCGTGGCGATGCTCCGCACGACTTCGATGAGCTTCATCACCGGTGCGGGATTGAAGAAGTGCGTGCCGATCACGCGGTCCGGTCGCCGCGTCGCGCGTGCGATCTCGATGATCGGCAGCGCCGAGGTGTTGGTCGCGAGGATGGCGTCCGGCCCGACGATGTCGTCGAGCCGCGCGAAGAGCGAGACCTTCGCCGGGAGCTGCTCGACGATCGCTTCGACGCAGAAATCGCACTCCGCGAAATCCTCGAGGCGCTGCGTGAACGTCAGCAGATCATGGATGCGCTCGACGTCGTCGTCACTGAGCTTTCCGGTCTTGCGGCCGCGTTCGAGGGACGCGCCGACCCGGCGTTCGCCGGCTGCCAGCTGCTCGGGTCCCGCTTCGGTGACCATCGTCCGGATCCCGTTGCGGGCGCAGACCTCGGCAATTCCCGAGCCCATCAGCCCGGCGCCGATGATGCCCACGCTTCCGATCTCCATGCTTGGCTCTCCTGTGAAGCGGCGGTCTCCTGCGACAGCGGTCATCCGGCCGCGTCGCGCAGTCTGCCCGAGGGCGGGCGGGTCACGCACCTATGATGGGCGGCATGGTGTCACCGGGCACGGTCGCGCTCGTCAGCGACGACCTCATGTTCGCCAGCCGGCTCAGCACCACCATGCGCCACGCCGGCGGCAGCGCCGTGATGGTCGCGGGCGACGCGGTTCCGGACGTGGCCGTGCTCTTCGTGGATCTGAACACGGCGATCGAGCGACGCCTCGCTCTGATCGGCCGGCTGCGCGCTGAGCGCCCGGATCTCGAGATCGTCGGCTTCTCGCACCATCTCGAGATCGATCTGCGCCGGCGTGCTCGCGCCGCCGGGGCGACTCGCGTCGTCAACAACGGATCGATCGAAGCGGTGGCGCTTCGGCGATCGGGCGTCAGCGCCGCGAGCCCCTCATGAGCGGCGTAGCCGTCGACATGGACGCCCGCTTGCGCTCCGAGGTGGACAGAACCCTGGAGGAGGTCGTCGAGACCAGACGTGCGCTGCATCGGAACCCGGAGCTGTCGTCGCACGAGCGTGAAACCGCCGAGCTCGTCGCGCGGCGCAGCGCCGACCTCGGCTTCACGGTGCGTACCGAAGTCGGCGGCACCGGCGTCCTGGCGGATCTCGACAGCGGCAAGCCCGGTCCGACTCTGATGCTGCGCGCCGACATGGATGCGCTCCCGATCGTCGAGCGCGGCGATCACCGTGTCGTCACCTCCGCGGTGGAGGGAGTGATGCACGCATGCGGTCACGACGGCCACGTGGCCATGGCCCTTGGAGCCGCGACTGCGCTGGTGGCGCTACGCGACAGCTGGTCGGGGCGTTTGCGACTCTGCTTCCAGCCCGCCGAGGAGACAGCCTCGGGTGCGATCCCGATGATCGCGGACGGCGCGGCAGACGGCGTTGACCGCGTCCTCGGCATTCATTTGTGGGCGCCGCTCGAGACCGGTCGAGTTGCTGTCAAATCTGGCGTCATCTTCGGGAGCGCCGACAGCTTCTCGGTGCGGATTCAGGGGCGGGGCGGTCATGGTGGCATGCCCCACACCGCCATCGATCCCATCGTGGTGACAGCGCAGGTCATCCTCGCGATTCAGACGATCATCAGCCGCGAGACGTCGCCGTTCTCTCCGGCGGTGATCACGATCGGCCGGGTCAGCGCCGGCACAGCATTCAACGTGATCGCCGATTCCGCGGAATTGCTTGGCACCACAAGGGCAATCGACCCCGACGAGCGAGATCGTCTCCTCAGGCGGGTCGCGGAGATCGCAACAGCGGTCGCCAGTGGATACGGCGCCGAGGCCCAGTTCTCGCGAGGCCCTGGTTGTCCGCCGGTGGTCTCCGACACTGCGATGGCGGACCTTGTCCACCGCGCGGCGGCGGCCACAGTCGGCGAGGAGCATGTCGACATCGCCGTGCCGATCACCGTCGGTGACGACGTCGCGTGTTTCCTCGAACGCGCGCCCGGCTGCTACTTCCTGGTCGGTGCCGGCCATCCGGAACTCGGTCCCGTCCCTCCGCACCACAGCGCCGACTTCGACATCGACGAAGCGGCCTTGCCCGTCGGTGTCGAGACACTCGTACGCGCGAGCCTGGACGTACTCGGCTGATGGACTTCATCCGCTCACGCGAGGACCGCAACAACCTCTACAACAACGTGGATCTCACGCCGCGGCCGTCGTCGGAATCCGACACGCTGCTGTCGGTCGCAATGGAGATCGAGCACGCGAACAACTCCGGGTACGTGCACGGCGGCACGATCATGCGACTGGTGGACACGGCGGCCGGCATCGCCGCGATCAAGCACGCCCGGCGCCGCGTCGTCACCGCGACGATGGATGAGATGAGCTTTCTCGCACCGGTGTACATCGGCGACCTGCTCACCGTTCGCGCCCGGGTCAACGACGCGCACTTCTCATCGATGGAGATCAGCGTCCGCGTCGACGTCGAGCGCATCCCGTCCGGCGAACGTCTTCACGTGGCGAGCGCGCACCTCGTCTACGTCGGCCTCGACCGCGAAGGCCGCCCAGCGGAGGTCGCCAAGGTCATCGCAGAGACGGACGAGGAGCGCCAGCGTCAGGCCGAGGCGCGCGTCCGCCGCGAGCAGCGGTTGCTGCGCAAGCGCGCGCTCGCCGACGCACTTCACGCTACCTAAGCCCAAGCGTCCGCACGGACAGGGCGGCGCTGTGTTTGGCAGGGACCGGGGCGGCGCTGTGGGGTGAGGACTACTACCGCAGACGGCCTCAGGGACAGGGGTGGTGATGTGGGTCACCCCGGACGCAGCGAATTTGGAAGCGACCGAGAGAGCGCGACAATTGAGGTGCGCGAACGAGGGAGCGAACAAGCTGAGCATCGTCAGGGGTGACCCGCAGCGCCGCCCCTGTCCCTGCGGAGCACAGCGAAGGTCTGGCCCGCAGCGCCACCCCGGTCCCTGCCAAGCACAGCGCCCGCTGTGTCGTGCCGAGCGCAGTAAGGGGTTAGGTACGATGATCTCGCCATGCCCGAGGTGACCGCCCCGCTGACTGTTCGTGATGCGACGGCAGAGGTCCCGACTGCACGCCAGCACATCCGCTTCGCGTTCTACCGCGTGCGACCGGACTGGCGCCTGCGGCCGGCGACGGAGCGGGCCGCCGATCGCGAGGAGGTCGCCGCCCTGGTGCGCGAGATCGGCGATCGCGACGGTGTGCTCATCCGCTCGTACAGCACAGTCGGCACGCGCGGTGACGCGGATTTTCTGTTCTGGGTCGTGAGCGAGCGCGTCGACGACCTGCACGAGTTCTCGGCCCGCCTCAACCGCACGCGGCTCGCCGCGTATCTCGAATCCCCGTACAGCTATTTCTCGATGACGAAGCAGAGCATGTACGTCGAGAAGCACCGTCACGAGAACCAGGAGGGGAGAAGCAACCGCCTGGTCATCGCGCCGACCGGGCGTCGCTATCTCTTCGTGTATCCGTTCGTGAAAACTCGTGCGTGGTACCGGCTCAGCGCGGAGGAGCGTCAGCGCCAGATGAGCCAGCACATCGCATTGGGGCACAAATACCCGGGCGTGAAGATCAACACCACGTACTCATTCGGGCTTGACGACCAGGAATTCGTTGTGGCGTTCGAGAGTGACTCGGTGGCCGATTTTCTCGACCTCGTGCACGAGATGCGCGACACAGAGGCATCCACGCACACCGTGCGTGACGTGCCGTCATTCACGTGCATCGCCATGGACGTCGACGAGGTGCTGTCCGCCCTCGGTTAGCCGGCGAGCACGGCGCGGCGCCGCTCCGCACCCTGCATCGACGCGAGCATCACTTCCATGATGTGCATGACCTTGACGTCAGGCGCGTAACGCGCGGCGCCGGCGCGAAGCTGGAGCAGGCACGACACGTTCTCGGTGACGACGATCTCCGCTCCGCTTGCGCGGATGTTGTCGAACTTGCGCCGCAGGATCGCGTCGCTGCGTTCGGGCTCACGGGCGAAGTACGAGCCCGCTCCGCCGCAGCACATCGCCCGCTCGTTGAGCGGCACGATATCGATATGCGGGATCTTCTCGAGCAGGCGGCCCATTGCGCCGCGCTCGGGACCATCGATCGGGAGTGCGCACGGCTCGTCGATCGCCACGCGCCAGCGCAGCGGGCCGAGGTCGCCACGGACGCCGTTGCGATCGAGGAAATCACTCGCGAGCGCGGTGTGATGCGCAACGTCGCGGGCGCGTGCGCCGACCTGGCGATCGTCACCGGCGATGCTCCCGTATTCGCGGTAGTGCTCGGTGCAGGATGCGCTGTCGCCGATGTACGCGTCGACGTCGAGGTTGGTCATCGTGCCGCTGTTTCTGACGGCCATGTCAATCATGGCGTCGCGGTCGCCGAGCGTTCGCGCGGGGAGGCCGCTGCAGCCGAGCTGGGGCACCTGCACGTCGTAGCCGGAGGCGAGCAGCACCCGGATGGTCGCGTCGGTCGCCTCGGGGACGGTGAGATTCTGGAGGCAGCACACCAGCACGGCGACTGATCCTCGGACCGGCTCGGCCGCGGGCGGGAGGTCGGCGAGCATCTGGTACACGGTCTTGTCGGGCGGCGGCCCGCTCTGCTCGGCAAGCGCGCCGAGCGTCCCCATCCAGGACAAGCAGGCCGATCCGGCTGGCGAGCCCGTACAGCCCCGTGCGCTTCGTGAAGCGCGCGAAGCCGTGGAGGGCGCGGAGCGCGCCCGGCCGAGGCAGCACCGTGCGCAGCGCGAAGGACTGGCCCCAGGGGTATCCCTCCTGGGCGTGCAACTCCTGACGCGCTCGGCTGACGATGTGCCCGGTCGGCACGCGAGGCGCGCATGCGGCAACGCAGTTGTCGCAGGTCAAGCAGCTCGAGAGCGGCCCTTCGGCGATGTCCTTCAGCTCGAGGCGGCCCTCCATCGCGTCGCGGATGAGGGCGATGCGCCCGCGGGCCGTCTCCCACTCGACGGGATTGACGACATATGCCGGGCACGTGGCCTGACAGAGCGAGCACTTGTTGCACTCGCTCGCCGCCTCGTAGACGTCGGCAAGGAAGCGGGGGGTCGGGACGGCGGCGCCGGCCATTGGGCCCGGATTGTAGACGACATCGCAAACGGCTCCACCGTCGATGGCCGGACCGCGCCGATCCGTAGAGTTGCGTCGATGATCGCGGACTACTACGTCGAGTTCCTTCACGGCCGAGGAGCAGCAGCTGCTTGCGCCGTACGTGACCAACCTGAACCGCCCGGTCTTCGCCCTCACGAACCTGCCGCAGGTGACCGCAGCTGCGCTCTTCGCTCGCTACAGCCGCAGCTCGAAGAGCCTTCGCCGGCTGCTTGTCGATGAGTTCCTCACCGGCGACGCAGGTGTGAAGCCGGCTTCCACCGCCGGACGCGAGCGAGCCTCCGATCTCTTCGGGCGCGTGCTCGCGGAGTACGGCGACGACTCGGTCGCGCAACTCGCGGGTGTGCACCTCGCGTGCGAGCAGGTGTCCCAACCCCTCGCCAAGGCAATCGAGTGGGGACGTCTCGCCGCGTACCTGGAGCAGTCGACGCGCTACATCCCGTACACCGATCGCCGCGACGGTCACTACCGCTACCTGCGCGACACCGAGGTCCTGGCGTCCCCGCTCGGGCCGACCTACGTCCGGGCGATGGACATGCTGTTCGACACGTACTCGGCGTTGCGCGAACCGCTCACGCGCCACCTCGACGAGACGCTGCCCCCGAACCGGACGTGAACGCGCGCAAGCGAGCGATCCGCGCGCTCGCGCTCGACCTCATGCGCGGGCTGCTCCCGGCTGGGACCGTCAGCAACGTCGGGATGTATGCCTCGCCGCAGGCGTACGAGCAGCTCGTGCTCCGTCTGCGCGCTCACCCGCTCCCCGAGGCGCGAGCGTACGCGGAGCTCATCAACACCGAGGTGCAGCTGCTGATTCCGGAGTTCCTGACGCGGCTCGACCGTCCCGATCGAGGCGGCGTGTGGGTCGAGTACCTGCGCGAGACCGCGGCTGCGGTGGCCCGTGACGCGGAGCGCCTCGCTCCCGAGAGCGAGTGGGGTCCGTCAGGCGTGACGCTCGTCGAGTGGGATAGCGACGGCGAGGACCGCATCCTCGCGTCGGCGCTCTTTCCGTACTCGCACGCGTCGCAGGAGCGGCTGCTCGCGGCCGTGCGCCCGCTCTCGGAGGCCCGTCGCGCCGAGATATTCGCCGCGGCGGTCGGGCAACGCGGCAACCGCCGCCACCGGCCGGGGCGCGGCTTCGAGCACTGCGACTACACCTTCGAGGTCGTGTCCGATTACGGCGCCTTCCGGGATCTGCAGCGCCACCGGATGCTCACCTTGCAGTGGCAGGAGCTCACCCCATCGCTCGGCTACGAGGTGCCCGATGCCGTCGTGGACGCAGGCCTGGGCGAGCGATGGCACGTCGCGGTGCGTGAGGCAGAGGCCGCGTATCGCGAGATCGTCGACACCTTCCCGCAGCAGGCGGGGTACCTGGTGACGCTCGGCCATCGCATGCGGTACGTGATCAAGCTCAACGCTCGTGAGGCGATGCACATGATCGAGTTGCGCACGTCGCCACAGGGACATCCGAGCTACCGCCAGATTTGCCAGGAGATGCTTCGCCTCATCGACGAGGTCGCCGGCCATCACCTGGTCGCCGGAGCGATGCGCTTTGCGGGATCGGACGATGTTCACTTGCCGCGGTATGCCGCCGAGGCCGCGAGCACCGGGGTCACGGACTAGGAGGCAGAGCGGTCGCCCGCTGCGCCGAGTCCGTCAGTGGCCGCTGAGTACGTCAATGGCCCTCTCACGATTCCAGAGCGGCATTGGCACGCTGAGTACGTCGATGGCACTCTGACGTCGTGAAGCGTCGCATCACGTCGATTGTCTCGTGGGTTGGGAAGACCTACCCCGGCCGGCTCATGTCCGCATTCGGTGCCAGCAAAGCGGGCAACTACGCATCGGGGATGGCTTTCAACGCGTTTGTCAGCATGTTCCCGCTCATCCTCGGACTGCTCTCGATCCTCGGCTACGCGACGCAGTCGTCGGAGGCGAAAACCAAGGCGCTGGATGCGATCCTCGCCTTCTTTCCGAGCGATGCGCACGCCGAGTTGCAGACCCTCTTCGACTCGGTGCGACACCACTCCGGGCTCCTCGGCGGCGTGAGCATCGTCGGCCTGCTCTGGAGCGGGAGCAGCCTCTTCACCGGCATGGAGTTCTCGCTCGGCGTGGTGGTCGGCGTGGGGCAGCGCAACTTCATCCGCCAGCGAGCCATGGCGCTGGTGATGACCATCCTCTTCATCGTGGCGATCGTGGTCACGATCGGCGTCAACTCGCTTGATCGTGCTCCCCGGCATCATCTGGGGCTTCGAGCCACTCGCCGGGCTGATCGTCTGGTGCCTGTTCATGCTCGCGATCTATCGCCTCGTTCCGAACCGTACCTACCGCGTCCGCGACCTCTGGCGAGGTGTGCTGATCGCGAGCGTCGCGATGGAGTTGCTGACCCTGCTCTGGCCGGTCTACACGCACTTCTCCAAGGGTTCGTCCACCTACGGCGCCGTGTTCGCGCTCGTCTTCCTCCTCGCAAGCTGGCTGTACTTCCTCGCCGAGTTCATCCTTCTTGGAGCGGTCGCCAACCGCATGAAGGACGGCGAACCGGACGCTCGCGGGCTCCTCGCCGAGCGAACGGCCCGTCGAATACGCGTCGCGGCAGGGTCTCGGAGCGATGGCAAGGTTTCCCGGACGGGGGACTGACGTATGATTCGTAAGGTCATGGCAATCACCACTCCGTCCATCGTCACGATCTCCGACACCGCCCGTGAGCAGCTCAAGGGCCTCATCGCCGACCAGCCGGCCGATCGCGCACTCGGACTTCGGGTTTTCATCCAGTCCGGTGGGTGCTCCGGCTTCTCGTACGGCATGGGCCTGGATGAGAATCCGCCCCGCGAGGACGACCAGGTGGTCGACGTCGAAGGTGGCCTCAAGGTGTACGTCGATGCGTATTCCTCGCAGTACCTGCAGGGCGCCGAGATCGACTACGTCGACGAGTTGATGGGCGGTGGATTCACCATCCACAACCCGAATGCGGTCAGGACCTGCGGGTGCGGGCACTCGTTCCAGACCGCTGACTCCGCCGGCGAAGCCAAGTCCTGCTCCCACTAGGGGATAGGGAGACCGCTTCTTAGGCGACTGGAACGGCCGCTGGTGGGACCGGGGCCTTCTTGCGCATCGTGGATGCGGCGTCGCGGTCGTGGATCGCGAGGGCGATGATCGCGCCGACGCAGGTGAATCCGGCGGCGGCGAAGAACGCGACGCGGAAGACGCCGACGTTGCCGGCAAGCCCGGATGCGCCGGCCTGGGTGCCGATGATCGTCGAGAGCGTGGCGACGCCCACCGCGGACGCGAGCTGACGTTGCGCGTTGTACAGCGCGGTCGCTCGTGCCCGTGTCGCGCGGTGAGATCTGGGCGAACAGCCCCGCGTTCATCGAGATGACCACGTACGCCCAGCCGACTCCCACAAAGAACATGACGGCTCGGAACAGCCAGAGGTTGCCGTCCAGGGTGACGGCGAGCAGGCACGTTGCGGCAGTGACGCCGATGAGCCCGCCGCTGATGAGGCGGCGCGGACCGATATACGGGTAGATCCGCCCCACCAGCTGCGACGAGACAAGGACGCCGAGCGCCTCGGGAGCGGTGCTCGATCCGGATACGAGCGCTGACAGCCCGCGTCCCGTCTGCAGCCAGATGGGCGCGATGAAGAGCAGGCCGAGGAACCCGCCCGAGGCGAACAGCGACGCGAGGTTGGCCACGCCGAAGAGGCGGTTGCGCAGCAGCCGGAAGTTGATCATCGGCTTCTCGGTGTGCAGTTCCACCCAGACGAGTACGGCGATCAATGCGGCGCCGGCCGCGGCCGTGATGTCGATGACCGGGGACCCCCAGCCGAGCGTTGCCGCTTCGCTCAGCGCGTACAGGAACAGCCCGAAGCCGGCTGCCGCCAGGACAAATCCCGGGACATCGAAGCGCTCGCCGGCGCGCTCGCGATGCTCGGTCAGCTTGAGTGCGCTGAAGACGAGGGCTGCCACACCGATCGGGAGGTTGACGAAGAACACCCAGCGCCACGACAGGCTGTCGACGAGCGCGCCGCCGATGAGCGGGCCGAGTGCCGGCGCCATTACCGTCGGAATGACAAGCAGTCGCGCAACGCGAGCGCGCTCTGCCGGCGGGTATGCGCGGTACAGCATCGCCATGCCGACCGGAGTCAGCATCCCGCCGCCCGCACCCTGGAGCACCCGGAACAGCACCAGCTCGAGTACCGATTGCGAGAGCCCGCACAGAGCGGACGCAAACGTGAACAGCGAGATCGCGATGAGGAACGTGCGCTTGGTGCCGAACCGGTCACCGACCCAGCCGGAGGCGGGGATCCAGATGGCGAGGCTCACCAGGTAGCCGACCACGACACCGTCGGTCGCCGCCGGGCTGACGTTGAAGCTCCGCGCGATCGCCGGCAGGGCGACGTAGACGATCGTGACGTCCATGATCGTCATGAACATGGCGGCCACGTAGATCATCGCGATGATCTGCTGGTAGGAGAGCCGGATCCCGCGCATCCGACCATCCTCGCTCAGCAAGGCCCGACGGCGCGTCGAGCGCAGCACCTGTTTTGCTCGAGGCGCTCTGGGTAAGCTTCATGCCATGGAGATCAAGGAGCTGGGGCACATCGTCCTGTACGTGCACGACATCGATCGATCCGCCGCGTTCTACGGCGACGTTCTCGGTTGGAAACGGCTGCAATCCGCGGAGACCGGCCTGCTGGGGCGGATTCCCGTGGCCCTGTTCAGCAGCGGCCGCACCCACCACGAGCTGCTGCTCATCGAAGTCGGCCCGGACGCGCAAGAGCTGCCGCGTGGCCGTCACGTCGGCCTCTATCACTTCGGCCTCAAGGTCGGGGACTCGGACGACGAGTTGCGCGCCGCGCTCCGGCGGTGTCAGGAAGCCGGCGTGCATGTCGTCGGATCGAGCGACCACACCGTCACCCACAGCCTCTACATCGCCGATCCCGACGGCAACGAGATCGAGCTCTACATCGACGTCCCCGGCGTGAGCTGGAACCTGGAAAACGTGATGGCGCCTGTGAAGGCGCTTGCCCTGTAAGGAATTTCGCCATGCCTGCTGTGACCGTCGCCGACATCACCGCGCTGCCGCACATCCCCCAACCGGATCCGGCCGCATCGACGTTCCGTCCCGTGATCAGCGTCAACACCGCGCCGCGAGGATTCGAGGGCGAGGGGTTCCCGGTGCACCGTGCATTCGCGGGGACCGATCCGTCGCTCATCGATCCGTTCATCCACATGGATCAGATGGGCGAGGTGGAGTACGCGCCAGGCGAGCCCAAGGGCACTCCCTGGCATCCGCATCGCGGCTTCGAGACCGTCACGTACATGATCGACGGGACCTTTCAGCATCAGGACTTCGAACGGCGGCGGCGGCCTCATCACCAACGGCGACACCCAGTGGATGACGGCCGGCGCGGGCATTCTGCACATCGAGCGTCCACCGGAAGAGCTGATCGCGAGCGGCGGTCTGTTCCACGGATTCCAGCTCTGGGTCAACCTCCCCGCGGCGCAGAAGTGGGTTCCGGCCCGCTACCAGGACATTCGCGCCGGCAACGTCGCGCTGCTGAGCTCCTACGACGGTGGGGCGTTGCTCCGCGTCATCGCAGGCGAGGTCGCGGGTCACAAGGGTCCGGGCATCACCTACACACCGATCTCGCTGGCGCACGTCACCGTCAGCCCCGGGGCGCGCCTGGTGCTCCCGTGGCCGCGTGACTTCAACGCGCTGATCTACGTGCTCTCGGGCAGTGGGACAGTCGGCGAAGAGCGTCGACCGATCGGGTCCGGACAGCTCGCGGCGCTCGGCGCCGGCGACGTGATCACCGCGACTGCCAGCACGCACCAGGAAAGCCGTCATCCCAACCTCGACCTGCTGATCCTCGGTGGGCAGCCGATCCGCGAACCGGTGGCGCATTACGGTCCGTTCGTGATGAACACGCACGCCGAGATCGCGCAGGCGCTCGCCGACTACCAGGCCGGCAAGATGGGCGCAGTCCCGGCGAACCACATCGGCAACTGACTACAGGCCGTACGTCTCGAGGAGGCGCAGCCAGATCTCGCTGATGGTGGGGTACGAAGGGACCGCGTGCCAGAGCCTGTCGAGCGGGACTTCGCCAACCACGGCAACCGTCGCCGCATGGATGAGTTCGCCGACGCCAGGACCGCAGAACGTGACTCCGACGACCACCTTGCGATCCTCGTCGACGACCATCCGGGCGTGTCCCTTGTATCCATCGGCTATGAGTCCGGCGCCCGACACATTGCCGATCTCGTAGTCGACTGACCGCACGTTCAATCCCGCGGCGACGGCGGCATCGTGCGTGAGGCCGACGGCAGCGACTTCGGGGTCGGTGAAGGTGACCTGCGGCACTGCGGCGTGATCCGCGGTGGCCGCGAACGGAGACCACGGCGCGGGATCGCCCCTCAGCTGCCCTTTCGCTCTCGCGACGATGGCGTCGCCGCACGCGCGTGCCTGGTATTTGCCCATGTGCGTGAGCAGCGCGCGATGGTTGACGTCGCCCGCCGCATAGAGCCAGTCCCGGCCACCGTCGACACGACAGCTGTCGTCGACGTGGAGCCAGGTCCCGGGCTGCAGCCCCACGGTGTCGAGGCCGATGCTGTCAGACCGAGGCGCGCGTCCCGTCGCCACGAGCACTTCGTCGGCCGTGATGCTGTGGCCATCCGCCAGATCGACCGTGACCTCGCCGCTTGCGGCGCGCGTCACCCGCTCGGTGACGGTGTTGAGGAGCACCGAGATGCCCCGCTCCTCGAAGGCGGCCCGCACCGCCTCACCCGCGAAGTCCTCCGTGTTGAAGAGCAGACGGCCCTCGAGGACGACCAACGTCACCTCCGCGCTGCCGAGCGTTCTCCACGCGTCCGCCATCTCGCAGGCAACGACGCCGCCACCGATGATGACCAGACGGCGCGGTACCGCTGTGGCGCTCGTGGCCTCGCGGCTCGTCCACGCCCCGGCGGACTCGACGCCGGGGATTGGCGGGATCGCGGCCCGGCTCCCGGTGCAGAGCGCCACCGCGTGGCGGGCGCTGAGCGTGAACTCTGGACCGTCATGAGGCGTGACCACGACGCGGCGCTCTCCGTCGAGGCGCCCAAGACCGCGCGCGAGGTCGATGGGCTGCCTGTCGAGCCACTGGGCCTGGCCGTCATCCTTCCAGTGCGACGCGAAGCTGTCACGCCGGCGGAGCACCGCTTCGCTGTCGAGCGTGCCGGTGACCGCCTGCGTCGCGCCGTCGACGGCTTGCGCCGCCCGTAGGGCCTGGCCGCTTCGGAGGAGCGCCTTGCTGGGCATGCACGCCCAGTACGAGCACTCGCCACCGACCAACTCGCTCTCGACGATCGCGCAGGTCAAACCACCTCGGACAACGCGGCCGGCGACGTTCTCACCGGTTGACCCGCCACCGATGACGACCACGTCGTATGCAGCGTCGCGAGTAATCAAAGGCATGGGGACGCCTCCAGGATGGACGGGCTGAGCGGAAACCCGTTCAGCCGGCGTGAATGGGTTCGCGTGCCGTCGTGGTGGGTGTGCCCACCACGTCAAGAGGAGGGAGCTCGGGGACCGGCTCCTCCTTGCGGCGGCGGAAGAGGAGGGTGCTGCCCAGACCGGCGACGGGCAGGGAGACGGCGAGGTCGATCGCCTGGAGCGTGAGACCGGCGGCCACGGCGGCCTCGAGCGGCAGGCCTTCGAAGGCCAGTGCGCCGGCCCACCACGCCTGCCCGGTACCGATTCCGGCGATCCCCTGGATCGGGATGGTGAGCAGCAGCGTCCGGATGGACAGGACGAACCAGGTGGCCCAGAACCCGAGGTGGACGCCGACCATCGCCATGAGCGCCGTGTACTGGATCGCGGTGGCAACCCGGCAGAAGGCGGTGCTGCCGATCAGGTTGGCCCAGCGGGCGCGACTGTTGAGCACTTCGAGCTCGGCCTCCGCCCGCGCCGCCAGCGAGGCAAGCTTCGGGACTCGTGCCGCAAGGCGAGTGACGAGCGTCCGCGGCCCGGGGATCACCAGGGCGAGGAGCGCGCCGAGGCCGACTACGAGCGCCGCTGCGGCGGCGATGATCACCGCGGTCGGTTCCACCCAACTCGTGAAGAACGAGGCGACCAGCGCGATCAGCGCGAGGCTGACGACGTCCAGGATTCGAGCGACGATCGCACTCCCGGATCCGCGGGCCACCCCCACTGCGAAGCGGGTCCGGGCAAGCGCGACGAACGCGACGTCGGCAGAAGGACCTGGAAGCAGGAGTCCCGCACCCCAGGACGCGGCGGTGGCTCCGAGCAACTCTCGCGAACTCCCGTCCCGCCTTGGGAGCAGGGCGCCGAATCGCCACGCCCGGCCCACGAGAAAGCACGCTGCGCCGAAAGCAGCAACCAGGATCAACCAGACCGAGGGGTGGATACCGGCCCATTTGAGGCCGTGACCGAGCAACCGCCAGACGAGGACAAGCACCAGGACGGTGATGACGCTCGTGATCGCAGCGCGGATCAGACGCCCGCGGCGAGCGAAACCGGAGATCGACACGAAAGTTGATTGTCCCTCTTTTGGACGCCCCCGGGTCGAATTCGAGCAATCGACAAAGTCGGCACGATCTCGAAAGGATCGAGATGCGGGCAGGGCAGCCGCGTACGGAAACGTCGCTGGTTATCCGGATGCCACGGGCAGCCTGATGGCCAATCGATGCGTGGGGCAGGTATATTCCCTATTCGATAACCCGCTCGAAAGGTCTTCTTACGGAAGGTCGCAGGGTATGAACAGTCTCAGGAGCTTTTTGCATGCGTGACAAAACGGTGATCGTGCTCGGTGCGGATGGCTACCTCGGGTGGCCGCAGGCGATGCACCTTTCCAGCAATGGATACCGGGTCATCGCCGTCGACAACCTGGTCCGCCGCCGCTGGGATCTCGAGTGCGGCACCTCGTCGCTCGTCCCGATCTCGACCATGGAACGACGCGTCGAGCGCTGGCGCGAGTTGGGTCGTGGGGAGATCGAATGGCGCAACGTCGACCTCACCGATGCCGAAGCCCTGACGGAGCTGATCGCATCCACCAAACCGGACGCGGTGGTGCACTTTGCCGAGCAACGGTCCGCACCGTTCTCGATGATCGACCGCGAGCACGCGGTGATGACGCAGCTCAACAACGTCGCGGGCACACTCAATCTGCTCTTCGCGTTGCACGAGCATGCGCCCGAGTGTCACCTCGTGAAGCTCGGGACGATGGGGGAGTACGGCACCCCGAACATCGACATCGAGGAAGGCTTCATCACCATCGAGCACAACGGCAGAAGCGACACGCTGCCGTATCCGAAGCTCCCCGGAAGCTTCTATCACCTCTCCAAAGTGCACGACAGCCACAACATTCATTTCGTCTGCCGCGCATGGGGAATCGCAGCCACCGACCTCAACCAGGGCGTCGTCTATGGCTGCAACACACCGGAGACAGCGCTGCATCCCGAGCTCGCGACGCGCTTCGACTACGACGGGATCTGGGGCACGGTGCTGAACCGGTTCATCGTGCAGTCGGCGATCGGCAAGCCACTCACCGTGTACGGCACCGGCGGTCAGACGCGAGGATTCCTCGACATCCGCGACACCATGGCGTGCGTGCAGTTGAGCATCGAGCATCCTGCGAAGCCCGGTGAGTTCCGCGTGTTCAACCAGTTCACCGAGCAGTTCTCGGTGCTGCAACTGGCAGAACTCGTGCGTGACGCACGCGCGGCGCACGGTCTCGAGACCACGATCGAACACACAGCCAATCCACGCTTCGAGAAGGCCAGCCACTACTACAACGCGAAGCATCAGTTGCTGGTGGACCTCGGCCTCGAGGCGCACAAGCTCCGAAGCACGCTCATCAACTCGGTGATCGAAGTGGTGGATGCGCACATCGATCGAGTTCGACCTCTCGCAGGTCGGCGTCTCCGACGTGGAATGGTCGACCGGTCGCCCCCGCGTGGCCACCGGCAAGGCGCAGGTCAAGGCGCCGGCAGCGGAGACGGTGGCGTAGCGCCGGTGGCGCTACCCGAGGTTGACGTCAGCCTCACGATCCCGGCGCACAACGAGTCGGAGAACATCGGGCGGGTCCTTCAGGACGTGATGCCGGTCCTGGCCGAAGGAGGTCGCACTTACGAGATCGTCCTCGTGGATGACGCCAGCCAGGACGACACGGTCGGCGCCGCACGCACGGCCATGGGCGAGGACGCTCGGAATCTCACCGTCGTCACCCACAAGCAGCAGCGCGGCTACGCCCGCACGGTCTGCGACGGGCTCCGCGCCTCGCGAGGGAAGGTGCTCGCATTCATGGACGGCGACGGCCAGTTCGCCCCACAGGACCTCGGTGTCCTGCTTGCCGCGCTCGATCGTGCCGACATGGTCGCCGGGATTCGGAATCGGCGCGCCGATCCCTGGTATCGATCCTTCGTGAGCGGTGTCTACAACCGCGTCGTACGCCTCACCTTCGGCATCCGCGAGGAGGACTTCGACTGCGGACTGAAGGTCTTCACTCGCGAGGTGTGGAACGGGGTGACGCCCATCCGCGCGCGCTCTGCGGTCTTCAACCCCGAGATGTTCTACAAGGCGCACCGGCTCGGATTCCGCGTGATCCAGATCCGCGTGCAACACCTGCCCCGGATCGCCGGCGTCCGTTCCGGGGGCAGGCTCATCCCGGTTGCCAGGGCAATGCGCGACGTCATTCGACTTCGTATCTCACTGGCGCTGAGCTGGCGACCGGAGGGCGCCCGCCGGGAGCGAGCGTAAGGTGCGTAAGGCAGCGATCCCCGGGCTGCTGGTGCTTGCGGTCCTGCGGCTGCCGTCGCTCATGGAGCCGCACTGGTACACGGACGAGGCGGGCTACCTGAATGTCGCCCGCCAGTTGCTGCAGGGCAAGATCCTGTACCTGCAGACGTGGAACAACAAGCCCCCACTGATGCTCTGGACGTTCGCGCTCGACGTGAAGCTCTTCGGCACGAGCGAGATCGCGCTCCACGTGCTGACCTTGATCAGCGGCGCGATCACCGTCGCGGCCGTCGTGTGGGCGGCGTCGCGGCTCTATACGCCACGGCGGGCGCTGATCGCGGGAGTGATCGCCGGCGTGATCCTGGGTCTCCCGATCGTCGACGCCGAGCTCGCGCTCCCGGAGAGCCTGCTCATCGCGCCCCTGACGTGGGCGGGCGCGATCATCCTTTTGCACATCCTTCGCGGCGAGCGGACAGACGCGCCGCGGCGGTTCCCCGTGTGGGCGCTCGGCGCGGGCGTTCTCATGGCCGCGGCGATCGCGTATCAGCAGACCGCGGTTGCGGAGACGTCGGCGTTCTTCTTCGCGATGCTCCTCGCGCCAAAGGTAGTGCGCCGCGACGCGTTCATCTTCATCGGGACGGTGGCGGTGATCACGCTCGCGTGGCTCACCCTTGCGATCAGTACCGCCGGCCTCGGCAAGGTCGCATTCGCGCTTGCGGGGTTCTACATCGACTACACGAAGACAGCGCTGCCGAAGAGCGCCGTCGGCGGCGCGACGCACTTCGCGCTCGCGATTGCCGTCGCCCTGGCCATCGCCGCCGGCGCGATCCTCAACCGGCACCGACCGCGTGTGGACTGGGTGCTCGCGCTCTGGGCCGGGTCGACGCTTGTGGTCACCGCGGTGGCGGGGCAGCAGTATCCGCACTTCCTCGAGCCGGCCGTGGCGCCGCTTGCCCTCCTCGTTGCCGGGATCTCGGTGCCGTCGGCGGCCCGGTTCCGTGCGGGCAACAGACGCTCGCTGATCGGTCCAGGCCTCCAGGCCGGCGGCCTCGTCGTTGCCATCCTGATGGCCAAGGTCGCCGGGGTCGACTGGCTACCGATCCCACCGTCGGCCACCGACCCTCACACACTGAGCGACTACTACGGCGGCGCTGCGTGGGCCGCATTCGACCCAGCCTTTCGGACGAAGTGGCTGGACGATTTCGACTATCGCGTGGCCGGCGACGCGAACGTCGCCGCCTGGGTCATGCGCAATGGGTTCAGCGGCGACACGGCCGTTGTCTGGTCCTATGACGCCTGGATCTACGCCCTCGCAAACTTGCAGATCATCATGCCGACTCCGCCCATCTACAACGACGAGGTCCTGCTCGGGTCTGGTGGACCGGTCGAGACGTACGTGGCTGCGAAGCAACCGGTCCTGATCATGGTCGACATCGATTCGCAGGTGCTCTACCCGGAGATCACCACGCTGCTCGACAGCGGTGCATACGTGAAGGAATACACGACCTACCCGTACACGGTCTGGGTCCGCGCCGACAGCGTCTCGCGCCTCCCGTGACGCCGGCGGACCTCCTCGCGAAGGCGCGGCAGCACCACCTGGAGCGAGTGCTGCTTGCAGCGGTCATCGCGGTCTTCGCGGGGTTCGCCATCGCCTACACGCGCATTACGCCGATCGGCGCCTCGCCCGACGAGGTCTCCCACCTTCACTACATCACCGGCATCGCCGATCACCTCCGGCTGCCTCCGGCGAGCGAGCCCGAGCGGCAGCAACCCCCGCTGTATTACCTGCTCGGGGCGGTCATCGCGAAGCTCACGGGCGACGACGCGCGCCTGATCCGGTTGCTCTCCGTGGCGCTCGGCGTGCTCACGATCCTCACCGTCTACGCGGTGGCCCGGCGGCTGTTTCCGCTCCGCCCGGGTCTGGCGGTCGGCGCCGCGGCACTGGTGGCGCTCCTGCCGGAGACGCAGTACCTGGCGGGTGGGATCAATGACGACAACCTCGCCTGGCTCGCCGGAGCCCTGTTGGTGCTCGCGGGCATCATCGTCATGCAGAGCAAGGTGCTCACCCCGCGGCTCGCGCTTGGCGTTGGCATGACGGTCGCCCTGGCGGTGCTCGCCAAGGAGACGGTGTGGGTGCTCGCGGCGCTGCTCATCGTCGTGGTGGTCGTCCGCCGCGGTCGAGAGTTACGAGCCGTCCACGTTGCGGCGTTGCTCGCGCCCACGATCGTGCTCGCGGGGTGGTGGTTCGTCCGCAACGCGATCGCCTTCGGCAATCCGCTGCCGCCACTGCATCCGATCACGGCCCAGCGCCAGGTGCTGAACTCGATCTCGCAAGTTCGTGGCTACATCGCCGCGACGGCGCAGAGCATGGTGGGCGAGTACGGGAACGGCGCCCACTTCGTGCCGATCTCGATCCTCGGGATTCGTCCGCTCCCAAGCCTCGTATCGGTGATCGTCGTCGCCGCCATCACCGTCGCCGCCTGCGTCGAGGTGGTGCGTTCGTGGAGCAGGTGGGACGCTCCGCGTCGCGGGCTCGGGGTGTTGCTCCTGGTCGTGCTGATCGTCGCGGGGGGGCAGTCGCTGCTCAACTCAGCGACGTTCGACCTGCAGCCGCAGGCGCGCTATCTGCTCGTGGCCGTTGCAGCGGCGGCGCCGATTGCGGCGTGGACGATCGCCTGGCGTCGAAGCGGTCCGCTCACGGCGCTTCGCGCCTCATCGATCGCGGTGCTGGTGGCCGTGGCGCTCGTCTTCGACGCGTCCGGTCTGATCACGGCTGCGCATACCGCGTTGTGATCAGGGCACCTGGTCGCGAAAGCTCTCCAGGGTGCGCGCGAGCCCATCGTCGAGGCTGACGCTCGGGTACCAGCCGAGGCGAGCCGTGATGAGGGCATTGTCGAGCGCGCTGCGCGCCACCTCGCCGGGTGGCAGAGGCTCTCGCTCCGGTTCTCCGGCGTAGCCGGCGAGCTCCGAGAGGAGATGGACGAGATCGCCGATGCTCGTCTCGTGACCGGTGCCCACATTCATCGCGCCGGTCAACGTCGAGGCCAACCCGAGGACGTTCGCCGCGACGATGTCGCCGACGTAGGTGAAATCGCGGGTCTGCGAACCGTCGCCTCGGAGCACCGGTGGTTTGCCGCCGAGCAGGCGAAGGCTCGAGATGGCGACGACGCCGGCCTCGCCAGTGCCATCCTGCCCGGGGCCGTAGACGTTTCCGTACCGCAACGCCAGGGCGTCGAGGGCTCCGGCGCGAGTGAAATGCCCGAGGTAGTGCTCGATGCAGAGCTTGGCCGTGCCGTACGGCGAGCGCGGTTGGGTGGGCTCGTCCTCGGGTGTCGGCAGGCGTCGTGCCGCGCCGTACAGCGCCCCACCGGACGACGCGACGACGACACGCCGGCACCCGGCGGCGATCGCGGCGCTGAGGATGCTCACCGTGCCGAGCACGTTGATATGCGCGTCGGCCGCCGGCTCGCGCCAGGACCGGTTGACACCGCCCTGGGCCGCGAGGTGGAGGATCGCGGTGGGCCTCCACGCAAGGATTGCGTCGCGAGCCGGAGCCTCGGCGATGTCCGCCTCCACGAGACGCGCCGCAACTCGGGAGCGGGCGGTACGACGCATGCCGGAGGTCGTCGATGACGAGCACGTCCGCTCCAGCGCCCAGGAGCGCCTCGACGCTATGTACGCCGATAAACCCGGCACCCCCGGTCACGACAACTCGCTGTCCGTCCATCACCCCGGGCATCAGTTCCTGCTCATCAGCGCACGCAGGAAGAGCGCGGTGTTGGCAGGTCGCTCGGCCATGCGGCGCATGAGATATCCATACCACTGCACGCCGAATGGCACGTAGACGCGCACGGTCTCACCAGCCGCGACAAGCCGGCGCTGCTCGTCGGGACGGATGCCGTAGAGCATCTGGTACTCGTGCCGGAACCCCGTGCCGCCGATCTCGCTCACGAGGCGTCCCGTTGCCTCGACGAGTTTGGGATCATGCGTCGCCGCCATGGGCAGCGCACCCCCGGAGATAAGGGTGCCGAGGCAGCGGATGTATGCGGCGCGGATGTCGTCGGGCCGCTGCCAGGCGAGCGAGGCGGGTTCCTGGTACGCGCCCTTGCAGAGGCGTACGCGCGAGCCGGGCACGCCGAGGAATTTGCAGTCATCCTCGGTCCGGTGGAGCGATGCCTGCAGTACCGCGCCGGTCGATGGGAAGTCCTGACGCAGCAGTCCGACGATCCGCAGCGTCGAGTCGGTGGTGGTGTGGTCCTCCATGTCGATCGTCACCGAGGACCCCGCAGCACGTGCCGCCGCGCAGATGAGACGCGCGTTGTCGAGCGCCATGGATTCGTCCAGCGCCTGCCCGACCGCAGAGAGCTTCACGGACATCTCGGCGGTGGCCGCGAGGCCGAGATCTGCGAAACGTCCGGCGAGCGTGCAATAGGCGTCGACGGCCGCCTGCGCCGTCGCGGCATCGAGCGTGTCCTCACCAAGGTGATCGAGTGAGACCTGCAGGCCTTCACCGTTCAGCGTTGCGGCCACCCGCAGCGCGTCATCGATCGTTTCGCCGGCGACGAACCGCCGGACCACGTCGCGCGTCACGGGTGCGGACGTCACCGCGCGCTTGATCTGGCTGCGCCGCGATGCCCAGAGGAGGACGTGCCGGAGCGCCGCGGATGGGCTCATGCCAGCCGTCGTGGACGGCGGAGATCCCCATGCTTCGCTGGTCACCGGGGGGATTATGTCCTCGGCCCGTGTGGGTCTGGGTCAGGCGGACCAGCGGGGTGGGCGCCGCTCGAGGAACGCCGTCATCCCCTCGTGGGCTTCATCGGATGCGAAGAGGCGCGCCGAGAGCTCCACCATCTCCTCGCCATAGCGCTCGATCGCCTCGCGGACGCCCCGGTTCGCCAGGCGCTTCGATTCCACGAGCCCCTGTGGAGACCCCTTCAGCACGTCTTCGGTGATGGATGCCACAGCTCCGTCGAGGTCGTCCGTCGCGATAGTCACGAGGCCGATGCGCTCCGCCTCGGCCGAGTCGAAGGTCGCCCCCGTGAGGTAGTACCGCGCCGCGGCACGCGCGTCGAGACGGGGGAGGACCGTGACGGAGATCACGGCCGCGGCGACGCCGATCCGTGCCTCGGTGATGGCGAAGGTGCTGCGCGGTCCCGCGACCGCGATGTCGCAGGCACCGACGAGTCCGACACCGCCGGCGCGCACGTTACCGTCGATTCTGGCGATAACGGGCTGGGGGACATCGACGATCAGGCGCAACACTGCGAGCAGAGCGTGCGCGGTCCCGCCCATGGGACCCGTCGACGCCTCGGAGAGGTCGGCGCCTGCGCAGAAGGTCGTGCCCGTGTGCGTCAGCACCACCGCGCGGACGCCGGCGTTCCCTGCCGCGGTGTGGACGTGCGCGGTGAGCTCGGCGACGAGCTGTCGCGACAGCGCGTTGCGGTTGTGCGGCGAATCAAGCGTGATCGTCGCGACTCCATGCTCGATCGCGAGATGGACGAGTTCTGTGTCCGTCATAGGAGTTCCTCGGGTATGTCGATGGTTCGCGAGCGGAGCCACTCACCGAGCGCCTTGGCCTGTGGATCGAAGCGCGTGGACGAGGCAACGCCCTCGCCGAGCAGTCCCTCGATGAGGAAGTTCAGCGCACGCAGGTTGGGGAGGATGTAGCGGCGGATTTTGTAGTCCGCCGTCTCGGGAAGGAGTCGCTTGAGCTCGTCGACGGTGAGCGTGTGTGCGAGCCACCGCCACGACGTGTCATCGCGCGCCCACACACCGAGGTTTGCGTTGCCTCCCTTGTCGCCGCTTCTCGCTCCGACGATGCTGCCGAGCGGCACCCGGCGGGTCGGCCCGCCGTGCACCGAGCGCTGGTACGGAGGCCGCTTCTGGAGCGACCTCGGCGCTCGCTGCGGTCTCCGTCGGGGGCGGTATGGCCACGCGTGAACCATCGTCGAGTACTGCCACGTGCTCGACGGCGTCTGCCGGAATGTATCCCGGGTGATAGACCCCGACGGGAGACGCGTCACCTGGCGGCGCTGTGAGATGGAACCCGGGATAGCTGCTGAGGCCGATCCCGACTGCGTGCGCGCTGAAGGCGCGGCCCACGAGCGCCGGATCGGAGTCGCGAACCATGCAGTGGAGCAGCGCACTGGCGGCCTCCTCGTCGTCCGCATCCGGATGGTCGGTCCGGGCAAGCGTCCAGCGAATCTCCTGCGGCGACGCGGCGCCGAGCGCCAGCGTCATCTGCTCGCGCACCAGTGCGGCTTTGGCGTCGATGTCGTTACCGCAGAGCACGAAGACGACGGCATTGCGGTAGCCGCTCAGCGTGTTGCAACAGACCTTGAGCGTTGGCGGTGGTGGTGCACCACGCACGCCGGTCACACGCACGCGGTCACGTCCGTCATCCTCGAGTTGCACCGTGTCAAAACGCGTGACGACATCGGGTCCGAGATAACGCGGTGCGTCGATCTCGTAGAGCAGTTGCGCCGTGACGGTCTCGACGGTCACAGCCCCACCCGTGCCCGGATGCTTGGTGATGACGCACGAGCCGTCGGCATGCAATCTCCGCGATGGGAAAGCCGGGGTGGCGCATGTCGTGCTCGGTGAAGAAGCTGTAGTTGCCACCGGTTGCCTGCGCGCCGCATTCGAGGATGTGGCCGGCAACGGTCGCGCCCGGCAAGCGCATTCCAGTTAGTTCCGCTCCCATTCGAAGTGCGCGGCCGCCGGCCCGACGACGAGGCTCGCGTCGGTGACGCGCCCGGTGACAACGATATTCGCGCCCGAGCGGACGCATGCGGCGATACCCCATGCGCCGAGGTATGCGTTGGCCGCGAGCGGATTCCCCAGACCAAGGTCGGTCGCTCGAGCGGTGACATCGTCTCCCTCGACCCAGGCCACACGGGCGTTGAGTCCGAGGCGGGATGCGAGCTCTTTGAGCGCGGCGGCGAGGCCGGACGGGTTGAGACCGCCGGCATTGGTGATGACGGTGACGCCGCGCTCCAGTGCGATGCCGAGGCAATCCTCCATCTGACGCAGGAACGTGCCCGCATAACCGCGGCCACGTGTCCTGCAGCCGTTGCCGGCCGAGGATGAGCATGGTCAACTCGGCGAGGTAATCGCCGGTGAGGATGTCGAGATCGCCGCCTTCCAGCATCTCCCGAAATGCCGCGAAACGGTCGCCATAGAAACCGGAGGCGTTACCGATGCGCAGAACCGTATCCACTGGCCCGCCAAGGCTACCCTGCCCGGGCGTCGGTACGAGCAAGAGGGGCCGTTCAGATCTGGCGGCTGACCCGCTCGAGGAACTCGTCGAAGAGCGGCACCGTGAACGCGGTGTCTCCGTGTGCGGGGCTGTAGATGATGCCTTTCGCGATCAGTGCCGAACGGCGCGGCGCCACCGACTCGACGCGGACGCCGAGGGCTGCCGCGATGTCCCCGGAGCGATGCGGCCCCGCACCGAGCGACGCCATCGCAACAAGGTATTCGCGTTCTCGCGGTGTGAGCCGGTCGAGCCGTACGAGGAAGAAGTTCTGGTCAAGCTGGTCACGAACTCGCGGTGCGGCGCGTTCGACGTCATCGGCGGTGATCGGGCTCTGCGGCGCGACATTCCAGACGTGGTAGCCCCATTCCTGGAGGAAGTATGGATACCCATGCGAGCGCTCGACCATGATGTCGAGCGCCGCGTCGTCGATCGCCGCACCGCTCTCCGCGGCCGGCAGCGCAAGTGCTGTGCGCGCATCCTCGGCACTGAGTGAGCCGATTTCGGGAAAGTCGAAGAGACGCTCCGCGTACGACTTCGCCTCTCCGGCGAGTCCGCGCAGTTGCGGCAGTCCTGCGCCGGTGAGGATCACCGGCAGGTTCAGCTGATTGGTGCGATGGATGGCGACGATCAACGCCGACAATTCATCCGGATGCACGTACTGCAGTTCGTCGATGGCGAGCACGATGCCGGTACCACGATCACGCGCGGCTTCACCGCACGCGACGAGCAGATCCGTGACGTCATCCGCGAGGTTGCCGGAGTCCGCGACACCATTCAGCGCGTCGACATCGATGGACACGCGCGCTCCATCCGGAAGCTGCAACGTGAACGTCTTGAGCACACGCAGCGCGCGGGTCACCGCGGTGGAGACGACGTTGCTGCTGAGCGGCAGGAGGATCCGACGGAGCCGGGCTGCGAGCAGCGACGGGAAGTGGCCGTACTCGGGTGCCTCGATCAACCCCACCCGGAATCCCTCCTGCTCGGCGATCTCGACGAATCGGTTGAGGAGGACGGTCTTGCCTGCTCCGCGAAGTCCGATCAGGAGGATGCTCTTTCCTGGCCGGCCGGCGACGGCCCGGCGGAAGGCGATGCCGAATCGATTGATGAGGTCGTCGCGTCCCGTGAGCGCCGGCGGGGGTGTGCCCGCCCCGGGACGGTACGGATTGATGAGCTCATCCATCGATTCAACGGATCTTAGCCCATCAAACGGGAGTTACTGATAGTTACTGGTCTTATGTCTGAGCACGGTATAAGATCGGCTAAGGACGGCTCTAACAGGCTCGAATTAGGCGGAATTGGCTGCGTCGGCCGGGTAAGAGCTGTCCCGAGCCCTTGTCCACAAGTGATTTGCCCACTACACAGCGGCCGGCGTCGGAGGTCTGGTAGCGATGGCGCACGCCATCGAATCCGAGGATGGCGAGCGCGACCCAGACCACGGCGAAACCACAGAGCAGCACGAACGTCGTCGTCTCGCGAAGGATCAGCACCCCGATGACGAATTGAAGGCTTGGGGTGACGTACTGAAGCAGCCCCATCGTGGAAAGCGGGAGGCGGCTGGCGGCCCCCGCGAAGCACAGCAGGGGCACCGCGGTGATCGGGCCCGCAGCGGCAAGCAGGAGCAGATGCCCGGGGTTCGCGGCGTGCCCCACGAACGTCGCGCTCCCGGACAGGGCGAGGACGGCGAGGACCACGACGGCCGGGAGGCTGGTCACCGCACCCTCGATGAAAAGGCCCTCAGGCGGGGATGCACGCACGCGCTTCTTGAGAAAGCCGTAGGCGCCGAATGATGATGCGAGGGACAGCGCGATCCAGGGTGGCCTCCCGTAGTCGATGCTGATGACGACGACAGCCACCACGCCCAGTCCCACTGCTGCCCACTGCACGGCACGAAGCCGCTCGTGAAGGATCACCACGCCGAGGCCGATCGTGACGAGTGGGTTGATGAAGTAGCCCGAGGCTCGTCTCGATGACGTGCCCGTTGTTGACGCCCCAGATGTAGATGCCCCAGTTGACGGCGATGAGGATTCCGGCAGCGCACAGGCGCAGCAGCGTGCCCCTGTCGAGCCGGCGAATGCCACCCAGTTCATGCCGCACCGTCAGCAGAACGGCGATGACGACGAAGCAGCAAACGATCCGGCAGGCCAGGATCTCGAGCGGACTGGCCGGCTCGAGGAGCGGCCAGAAGAGCGGGAAGAGTCCCACATCAGGTACGCGCCGAGCCCGTACAGCAGCCCGCCGGCCACCGGTGTCCGGCTCTGGCCCGTATTCGTGGGAGGCACGCTAGCCAGAGGTTAGTAGATGAACGTCTCCACGTCGTACAGCGACCCGATCTGGCGCTGGTCCACGACGCCGAGGCCGAGCATGTTCGCCTCATCCACCGTGAAGCTCGAGCGACCTTGCACGGAGACGACGTAGGCCACGTGGCCGAAGCCGCTGTACCCGTGTCCCGGTCCGAACACAACAAGGCTGCCGACGCGTGGGGTCATCCCTTCCGGACGTCCGGCTGCCTGCGCCGTGGCGGCCCACTGCCATGCATTTCCGCTCCAGTACACGTTGCGCAATGACGCGACGTACCAGGTGCACTGTCCCCACGGATAGTCATCATTCCGCGGCCCGAACGCGAACGGCACCAGCGCGTTCCCGAGGACGTGCGCGGCGCCCGCACCTGCCGCCGCGGCCGCTGCCTCCGCAGCCTCCTCCTGCTCGTGGCGCACTTGAACGATCTTCGCCTGCACACCGCGGAGCTGCACAAGCAGCGTGACTGCCTTGCCCTTCAGCGAGGATGCCTGCTGGCGATACGCGACCTCCTCGTTCTGTTCGTCGCCCGCGAGTGTCTGCAGACTGTTGACGAGCGTGTTCGCGCTTTGCTGATCGTGCACCTGCTGCTTCTGTAAAGCGTCCAGCTGGTCGCGCTTTCCCTGGATCTGCGTCACCAGTTGCTGGACCCGAGCGCTCACCTGGTCGGCGCTCGTGAGCGCATCCATCGCGTCCATGAAACTCTTGCTGTCCACCAGGATCGCGGTGACCGATCCGTCGTCGGTCAGCTCGTAGACATGGACGAGGATCTGCGCGAGGTCTCCCTGGTCGGCCGTGTATTCGCCGTGGACGATCTGCAACTGTTCGCTCGTGTTCGCGAGGTTCTGGTTGGCCTGATCGAGGGCGAGTTGGGCCTGCGCCAGGCGTCCCTGTGTCGTGCCGATCGCCTCTTCCGACGCAAGCGCGCCGCCCAGGGCGCTCGAGCTCGCGGCACTCAACGACGCAATCGCGTTGGTGAGCGCTGTTGCCTGCGCTGACAGCGTCTGGATCTGTTGCGTGAACTGGTCAGCGAAGACCTTGTCCGAGCCCAGCGGAGAGCCGACCACCAGCAGTGCGATCGCGCCGGCAGTGGCGGCGAGAGACACGCGGCGAGCGAGCAAGAAGAGCCTCCGTGAGATTGGCGTGAGCTGGGATTGAGCGGTCCCCGACCGTAACAGGCATGTCCGGAACGGTCAACCCCATTTCGCGATTGCAAATGTTGACGCATTTGTCGATTGCAGACAGCCAAAGATCACGCCACCACCGCACACGTCCCATTCGCGTCGGGACGGAGCGTTACACTTGGAAGTGGCATGGATCTCATTGGTGGACACCTTCCCGAGCTGATCATCCTGCTGATCGTCATCCTGATCATCTGGGGGCCGGGCAAGCTGCCCGACCTTGGCGCAGCGGTTGGGCGCGGCATCCGCGAGTTCCGGAACGCTTCGGCCGAAACCCGTGAATCGGTGCAGAACGCAATGGCGACTCCCCAGGAGCCAGCGGTGCCGGCGCCCGTGCAGGCCGCTCCAGTGCAGGCCGCCCCATCGGTTGAACCCGAGGCTGCAGCACCGGTGCGCGCAGACTGAGACTGCCGCGCCCTCAGGAGGCTCGACGCCCTCCGACGCCGGCTGATCGCGCGGAGCTCCCCGGCCGCGCAAGCAGCTGGATCAACGCCGCGATCGACATCGGTCGGGCAAACAAGAAGCCCTGGCCCAGCACGTAGCCGAGGGCGAGCAGTGTGGCGGCCTCGCCTTCGGTTTCCACGCCCTCCGCGATGACATCGGCGCCGACGGCCATGCCGAGCTGGAGAATCGCCGCGGCCATGCCGCGAGCCTCCGGCCGTGTGTCCACGTCTGTCACGAATGCTCGATCCAGCTTGATGACGTCGACGGGGAGCCCCTGGAGCCGTGCAAGCGACGAGAATCCGGTGCCGAAGTCATCGATCGCTACTCGGACGCCGCGTGAGCGCAACTGCTCGAACGCAATCCGCACCGGGGTGAAATCGTGGTTCAGCGCACCCTCAGTGACCTCGACCATCAATGCACGTGGCTCGAGCCCGGTGTGTTCGAGAATCGCCTCCACCTGCTCGGCAAACTGAGCGCTGACAAGCTGGCGGGTGGACGCGTTGACCGACACGTAGAGCCCCGATTCGCGGTGCAGGGGCAGTGTGTCGGCACAGGCCGTCTGCATCACCCAGTCGCCGATCGGCAGGATGAGCCCGCTCTGCTCCGCGACCGGAATGAACTCTGACGGTGGTATGGGACCGCGCACGGGATGAGTCCATCGGAGCAGCGCCTCAGTTCCCTGGATCTCGCGGTCCGCAAGGGCGACAATCGGTTGATACGCAACCTGCAACTCGCCGGCGGCGAGCGCGACCCGGAGCCCGTCCTTGATCTGCAGCCGCTCCATGCTGCGCCGGCGCATCTCGTCGTCGTAGATGCGGTACTGCCCGGGACCGGCATGCTTTGCGCGGGCAAGCGCCGAGTCCGCGTTGCGCACGAGCGTCGAGGTGGAGTCGCGCACCTCCTGCAGCGCTATGCCAATGCTGGCAGTAACTCGTACTGTCTGGCCGCTGACCTCGAGGTCGGAATCGAGCATTTTCTGGATCGTGCCTGCAGCCTGGGTGGCGAGGGCGCGGTCGACGATGAACGGCGCCACGACCGCGAACTGATCGCCCCCGTATCGAGCCACCAGCAGACCTGGAAAACTCGCCCTCAGGCGGCTCGCGATCTCGAGGATCACTGCGTCGCCGACCGCGTGGCCGAGGCAGTCATTCACCGCGTTGAAGTCGTCGATGTCGACGATCATCAGGGCGCGGGCACCGTCACCGGCAGACGCGCTGTCGGCGAGCTTCTGGATGAGCGCCGAGCGCTGGAGCAACCCGGTGAGTGGATCGTGCCGGGCAATGAACAGCGCACGCTCCTCACTCTTTCGGTTGGCGAGCTCGGCTGTCCGCAGATCCGCCTCGAGGAGCGTTTCTCGCGCCGTTCCGAGCCGGCGCGCCGTGATGTCCTCGATCACGCTCATCCGCTGTGACGTGGCGCCCGAGCTGTTCTTCAGCCTGATGGTGCGCACCAGGCCCCAGACGCTCGTCCGGCCCGGCCGGTCGAATTCGAATTCGTGCTCCCCGTAGGCCCCGTCGTCGGCGCCGGCAATGCGGAACGCGTCGGTCATCGCCTCGCGAGCGGGGGCGACAAGGAGGTCGAGGACGCTCCTGCCGATCAGGTCCTCAGCAGACCTTCCAAGGAATACCGTCGCCGCCGTGTTGACCCACATGATGCGGTTCTCGCCGTCGCTGAGAGCCAGGATCGTCGAGAAGCTCTGCAATGCCTCGATCACCGCTCGAAACTCGAGATCGCGAGTCTCGGGCCCCTGGGTCCTGGGGGTAGCCACCCTGACAGTTAGCAGTGGCGATCTGAATCGGGCGGGCGTTGCAACAGCTTCGGTGACCAAGTCGTTCCGCTTCGGCACATTCGAGCCGGAAGCACCGCGACCGAATCGACTGGCTCAGCCCTCCGTGGGCGCCTCGAGGTGGACTGAACGAAAGGCTTCCTCTCGGGTTCGATAGTCGTCGATCCGCAGGATCCGGCCGCCCTGCGTGGTGAAGACCATGAAGATCTCGCCATCCAGGAACGGGATCTCCCGGAAGCGCGGACCTGCGATCCCCACCACCACGCTGTCGCCCGCCGAGTGGAGTTCGAGCCGCTCGATGCCGCTCTCCCCGGCGCCGAGCGACTGCTGGATCCGCTCCAGCACCGCCTTTCGCCCGTTGCAGACAAGCTCGGGGCGGACGCCTTGATGTACGACATCCGCGTCCAGACCGGCGGCGATGGCGTCGATATCACCCCGGCGCCTGGCGTGGAAGTGGTCGAAAACGGTCTCCATCGCGAGGTCGCTCATAGCCTGCTCCTTCGTGGCGTCCGCCGGGTGGGCGTCGATTAGTATCGAGCAGCCGTGATCATGCAAGCGAACAGAAAGACGTGACCGTTCACGATGGTGGTCGATGAACGATGACCGCTGGGCGTTTCCCCCGCAGCCACCCGCCTATCCGCCCGCACCCGCCGCAACACCGCCCCGTCGCGCGTCGCGCGTGCTCGCGGCGGTCGCGCTCTTCGTTGCCACAGGCGTTATCGCAGCGGGGATCGGTGTCGGCGGCGTGCTGCTGGTCCGCCATTTTCAGACGACTTCGAGCACTCCGACATCGCCAACAGCAACCCCGGGCTCATCGTCCGGTGCGGCAGAGGCCAGGGCGCTCTATCAGCAGGCTGTGACAGCGACCGGCGCCTCGACCGGCTTTCATTACGTCGCCGTGTCCAGCGGCGGCGATGCCCAGACCATCGTCGGGGATGCCGGGCTGACCAGCGGCCGCCAGACGATCACGTTTGTCGCCAACTGCGGGACCGAGCAGTTCTCGCTCCTGCTCGTCGGGAGCACCGTCTACTTCCAGGGCAACACGCCGGCAATCGAGGACCAGCTCGGCGTCTCTGCCACAGCCGCGCCGACTCTCGAGAGCAAGTGGGTGACGGTGGCGAGCGGGGACGGTCCGTACTCGGTACTGCAGCCCGGGATCACGAGCGCTTCGCAATCGACCCAGATGCCCTTGACGGCGACGTCCAGCACCAACGTGGAGGTGGGTGGCGTGAGCGCGATCCGTATCTCCGGCATCGTCCCGCCGGCGAACGACCTGCCTGCAGGAACCGGATCGCTCGTCATCGCGAAGAACTCCGATCTGCCGATCACGTACACATCGTCGGTCTCGGAAGGTGCTGTCGTGCTTGACTTCAACACCACGTTCAGCGCATGGGGAACCGCACCGACCGTGAGCGCGCCGGCCGGCAGCGTGGCGTGGTCGAGCCTCACGACAACGGCCCCGCCCAATGGCTATGGCGGCGGGTGCGCATCCGCCGGGACGCCTGCGGCGACACCCGCGCCAATCTAGGAGCGCGCCATCGGCGACGGCGACCTGCAGGAGGCAGGCCGTCCCCCTACTTCGCGAGGCGCTCGGCGACGATGTCCTCGAGAACGGCGCGTCCGATATCCGACGCCTCGGAGTCGTTGACGGCATGCGGATCGAGGGTCGGGAAGAAATGGGCGACCCCGGCGGGGTCCTCATCGGTCAGCCACCGAATGAGCGTGCGTCCGAACTCGGCTGCCTTTTCGTCGGTCAACTCGTCGATCTTTGCCATCACTGTCTCCTCACGTGCGGACTTCGGGTCGCGGAATTATCGCTTGTCAGCGATTCCACGATCGAGGCATGGCCGCCAGGAGCAGGAGGGGGAGACGCTCCAGCGGCGGCCATACCTGTCAGATCGTGGAGCACACGAGCGGCTCCGTCGTTCTCGAAAACGGACTGGCGGCCTGCGCGTAGGGGGTGGCGACACACTCCGCCATGTCTTCGAGATGCCAAGTCTGGGAGCGCCCTTTCGTTAATGTCGGTCCGCAAGCGCACACATCCGTTGTTCTCTCGGGAGGTCGGCGGTACGGTGTTGCCATGCCTGACGTCATCTGCTTCGGTTGTGGGGCCGCAGTGCCGGTCGCGGAAGGACCCGTCCACGCATATATGCACGCAGCGCCCGGGTGCTGGGCGTTGTACTGCTCGATCCTCGAATGGAAGTACGCGCCGGGCGCCGCCCGAAATGCCGAGGTCTCGCAATGGCTCGTCGACGCATACGCTGCGCAGCACGCCACGAACACCGATCGGCGAAACCGGCAGTCCGTGGCCCTTCATCTCATCAGCCTGTGTGCTGGGTTCGAACATGCCATGACGGCCGAACGACCGGCAGCAACTCATCGGACACCTTGCCCACAGGGAATATCCCGTGCTGGAGCCTGCGGTGACGTCGTTCGCCGTCACGGTCCGCGATGTTGTCGACTCCGTCGGACCGGGAGCGTCCCGAGGTGGTGCAGCTCTGGGCACGGACAACGTGGGACGCCTGGGCGATGCACCATGAACGCGTGCGCTTGTGGCTGTCCGATGCAATCCGGAGCATGAAATAGACATGTGTGCAGAATTGCTGGCGTGACCGCACAGCACTGGACCGCCGCCGACCTCCCGGAACATGGCGGGAAAAACGGTGATCGTGACTGGGGCTTCGAGCGGTCTTGGTGTTGCGACCACTCGACAGTTCGCGCGTGCCGGGGCGCGCGTCATCCTCGCCGTTCGCAATGTCGCGAAAGGAACCGCGGTTGCGCAGGGGATTGCAGGGCAGACCGAAGTCCGCCACCTGGAGCTCACAGATCTCGCGTCGATCCGCACTTTCGCGGATGCGTGGAGCGGCGATATCGACGTGCTCGTGAACAACGCCGGGATCATGTGGGTGCCGGCGGGTAAGACTGCCGACGGTTTCGAGATGCAGATCGGCACGAACCATCTCGGCCACTTCGCGTTGACCAACCGGTTGCTGCCGCATATCACCAGCAGGGTCGTGACCGTCTCTTCCTATCTGCACCGCGGCGGTCACATTGACGTGGACGACATCAACTGGGAGCGACGGCGCTACAACCCAGCACGCGCCTACGCCAACTCGAAACAGGCAAACCTTCTGTTCACGCTCGAGTTGCAACGACGCCTTGAGGCACAGGGAACCAGTATTCGCGCGGTGTCCGCTCATCCCGGAATCGCACGCACGGCGCTCGCCGCGCGCGCCAATGGATGTGCGCGGCATCATGGCGGAGATGGGTACCAGCGTTCTGGCGCAGGATGCGGAGCAGGGCGCGCTGCCGACGCTCTACGCCGCCACGCAGGACATTCCGGGCAACACGTTTGTCGGACCGAACGGCCTCGCTCACTGGCGTGGGTACCCGGTGGTGCTGAAACCGTCAAAGAGCTCTCAGGACCCTGCGCTTGCTGCCCGGCTCTGGACTCGATCGGCGGAGCTGACCGGAGTGGACATGCCGGTTCCGAGTTCGGGCCTGACAGGGCAAAGCGGTCACAATCCGCTCGGGCTCGAGGTGGCGAGCGAAGCGCTGAACGGAGGTGACGACGATGACTTCGACCGCGGCGCCGTCTGACTGGACGGTGGTTGACGAGGGCTGGGGCCGTAAGGCAGTGGACTTCGCCGCACTGAGTGAACCCGGCAACTGCCGGGAGTACGTTGCGATGCACCATCGCCTCGCCGTCGGCGACGGTGACCGGCTCATCGACGTCGCGTGTGGCGCAGGCCTCGCCATCGAGCTCGCGGGCGCGCTCGGAGCGACGTGCGCGGGCATCGACGCATCGCCTCGGCTTGTCGCGATAGCACGCGACCGAAGTCCCGACGCCGATGTCCAGGTTGGCGACATGCACGCGATGCCGTGGGCGGATGCGAGCTTTGATGTCGCAACGAGCTTCCGCGGCATCTGGGGCACGACGCCCGCCGCTCTCGGTGAGATGTTCCGAGTGCTGGCGCCCGGTGGTCGAATCGGGCTCACCGTCTGGGGACATATCAAAACCTCCCCCGGCGCCTGGGCGCTGGCGCCGTTCCGCTTGGCGGCGCAGCCGAAGGTTGAGCACCAGGCCGCGATGGTGTCGCTCGGGCGGCCAGGTGCCGGCGAGGAGTTGCTTGCCCGATATGGCTTCGTCGACATCGAGGTGGTGGACGTGCCCTTCGCGTGGGAGTTCTCCGATCCCGAGATATATGCGCGCGCGCTCGCATCGACTGGACCTGCGTACGAGGCGATCCAGAATGTCGGGGAAGAAGCATTCATCAGCTCAGCAACTGACACTGCGCGCGAGCATGTCCGGGACGGACTGCCACTACGCGCTCGGATCAACCTCGTCGGCTACCTCGCACGACGGCCGGAAACGAACCACGTGGAGGCGAAATGATGACGACTGGATTCCTGGCTGCGCCCGAGCCTGACGCCGAGGCGCAGCAGATCTTCGACGACGATGTCGCGGAGCTCGGGTATGTCATGAACGTCTCGAAGCTCTGGGCATATCAGCCGGCGACGATCACCCACCTCTTCGACCTGATGGGGGAGACGCACGCGACGCAGACCCTCACGTTCCGCGAGCGGGGCATCCTCGTCACCGCATGCGCGTCGACGCTGGGAGACGCGTACTGCTCACTTGCCTGGGGAGAGAAGCTCGCCGGGAAGTCGGACGCTGAGACGGCGGCTGGGGTCCTCCGGGGCGACGACGAGCGCCTGACCCCGGCGGAGCGAGCCATGGCACGGTGGGCGCGCAAAGTCGCGAAGGATCCCAACGGCACGACGGCGGAAGACGTAGAGGAGCTGCGCGATGTCGGACTGAGCGATGCTCAAATCTTCGCGATCACGGCATACGTCGCGTTGCGAGTGGCGTTTTCGACCGTCAATGACGCGCTCGGCGCGCGCCCTGATGCGGCGTTTCGTACCTCTGCTCCCGAAGCGGTCCGCGATGCAGTCACGTACGGCCGCCCCATCGAGGACTAGGCGCGCCGGCGCCTTGACCGCGGACTGAGCGTGCTCGACCCCGATCGGGGCGTTCCTCCGGGCGCTCGATGAGCACTTCGGACGCGGACGTCAGGGCGCGGATCGGCTTCCGCGCCCTGTTTCGCAATCGCGACTACCGGCTGCTCTTCTGCGGGCTCGCGATTTCGATGAGTGGATCGTGGGCGTACAACGTCGCGCTGGTCGTGTTCGTCTTCGACGCCACGCACTCGCCGGCATGGGTGGCTGCTGCGTCCATGACGCGCTTTCTCAGCGCGCTGGTCACGAGTCCATTCGGCGGCCTCCTCGCCGACCGGACGGAGCGGGTGCGGTTGATGGTGGTACTCGATGTCGCTGCACTGGTGCTCCAGGTCGCGCTCGCCGTTGTTGCGGCATTGCACGGTGCAGTCGTCATCGCCATCGTCCTCTCTGCGCTCACATCGGTCGCCGGGTCGTCATATGACCCCGCCGCTCGCGCCGCGACACCGTCGATCGTCGGTGAGGACTATCTCGCGGCCGCGAATAGCGCGCAGTCCGCGGTGGAGAACCTGTCGGTGATCGTCGGCCCGGCGCTCGCCGGTGTGCTCCTCGTCTTCAGCCCGCCGGGCAGTGGTTTTCGGCGTCAACGCCGCAACCTTTGGTCTCTCCGCGCTACTCGTGTCACGGCTGCATGCGCGGAGCCGTCCCGCGGACATCAGCGAAGGGGGCACGGCACGCCCGCTCAAGCAGATGGCGGCCGGGTTCGCAGCCTTTGTCGAGTTCCACAACCGTGATGCTGCTCGCGGGTTTCAGCATCCTTGCCAGTTTCGTCTACGGCACCGACACGGTCCTTTTTGTCGTCATCAGTCGCGATCAGCTTGGAACCGGCAGCACCGGGTACGGATACCTGCTGGCCGGCCTCGGCATCGGTGGCATCCTCATCACAGGTCTGATGAATCGGATCGCTGCGGCGCGACGTCTCGGCGCCATCATCGTCGCCGGCATGGCGGTGTACTGCCTGCCGACCGCGCTGCTGACAGTGGTGCATGCGCCGTGGCTCGCGTTCCTCGTGGAGGTGGTGCGTGGTGCCGGTACGATCGTCGTCGACGTCCTGGCGATCACCGCGCTGCAGCGTCTGGTCAAACCCGACGTCCTCGCCCGCGTCTTCGGCGTGTTCTTCGCACTGGTGCTCGCCGCGGTGTCGCTCGGTGCACTGCTCATGCCGATCCTGCTCGGTGCGGTGGGGCTCACGACGACGCTGTTGATCATGGGGTTCGCGATTCCCGCGCTCAGCGTCGCGGCGTATCCGTTGCTCCGCGCGCTCGAACTCACGCGCACTCGACGAGGTGTCGGTCATCGAGCCCCTCGTCGCGGTATTGCAGGGTCTCGACATCTTTGCTGGTGCTTCGCGCACGGCGCTCGAGCGCCTGGCGAGAAGTGCCAAGGAGGAGTTGGTCGCAGCCGGCGTCGTGCTCCTCAGCGAGGGCGCGGACGCTGACGACTTCCTGGTACTGACGACGGGCGATGTCGCGATCTCGGTCGTGGGTGGATCGGGAGCAGAGCGTTCGCTTGGGACATTGACAGCACCGGATTATTTCGGTGAGATCGGTCTGCTGGAGCACCGTCCCAGGACCGCGACGGTAACAACGATCGGTCCTTGCACCATATGGCGGATCAACGGCAGCGACTTTGTGGAAACGCTGACAGCGCCGGCGCCGTCGCCACTCGCGCTCGAACGCATGCGCATGCGGCTCGCGCGCACAACTCCGCCCGCGCAGGCATCGACGTCGTAGCAGCTTTCGACGAATCCCTACCCCGTGTTGGTCGCGACGCCCATGAGCACGGTCTTCATCTGAAACGGCGTCAACCCTGGATGCTTGCCGAGGATGCGCGCGATCAGCCCCGAAATGTGTGGCGCGGCAAAGCTGTTTCCCGTTGCGCGTATGGTCTTCCCGCCAAGCCAGGCAACCTCGAGGTCGATGCCTGGGGCACCGAACTCCACTGGCGGCGACGGGTTGTAGTCGAGTTGAAACGGGTCGCGCCCACTGTGCGCAGCCACAGAGAACACAGACGCGTACTGCGACGGATAGCTTGGCGCACGCACGTTGTTGACCGCGCACACGACCATCGCCTGCTTGAAGTACGCAGCGTCGGTGATCTCGTGGAACAGGCCGTAATAGTCGACGCGCGATGTGCTGAGGCTCATGTTGAGCACCTGCATGCCGTTGGCGAGTGCCCAGCGCATTCCCTCGGCGAACACCGTCCCGCGCCCCGTCAGCTTCTCGCCGAGCACGCGCACGCTGTACAGCTCCGCGTCAGGCGCGACGGCGTGAATGATGGCCGCGCATGCGGTGCCGTGACCGAAGAGGTCGTCGTGCGGTCCTTCGATCACGCGCGCGCCGCGCGGTGAGCCCGGGTCTGCGACCACCACGACGCCGCCGGCAACCGACCCCACCGCCGGGTTCGCCGCGTCGACGCCACTGTCGATCACCGCGACTTTGACGCCCGCGCCGGTGCTGCCGTCCCACGCCCACTCGCGTGTGATCGCCGTCGGGAGCGACGCGTCAACGTGTCGCAGCGTCCCGGGCTCGAACTGCCACGCCCACGCCGGTTTCATCGCTGGTGCTTGCGTGCGTACGTCAGGAAGTCATCCGCGAGGCGAACCGCGACAAGGCGTTCCTCGGGGCCAAGCCGGCCGAGATCATGGAGGAGCAGCGCGAGCTCGGCCATCTCGGTCTGCGCTTTCGGAGCCGTGGCCGCGCGCTGCGCAAGTGCGGCGCGCACGTCTTTACCGGGCGCGATCAACGCAGCAGCCTCGAACAGCGCCTGACCGAGGTTGGAGAAGATCCGCGACGTCTCGACAGCGAGTGTGGCCTGACGTGCGAACAGCGCGAGCAACTCCATGTCATCCGCGCCGGTACCGCCTCGCTGTCTGCGATCCAGCACCTCGATGACCCCGAAGGTCCGGCGCTCGCTCTCTAGGGGCATTGCCATGATCGAGCGCGGCACGTACCCCGTCGACGCAGCGACATCGGACGCGAATCGCGGGTCCTGCTGGACGTCGTCGATCGCGATCGGCTGGCCCGCAACCACCGCCCATCCGGCGATGCCGCGATCCGCCGGGATCTTCAATCCGACCGTCGCCTCGGCGCCGTTGCCGGCGGCAACCCGAAACTCCAGCACCTCCTCGAAGTCGTCGAGCAGCGCGATCGAGCAGGCTGCCGCGTCGAACACGAGCAACGCAGTTTCGACGATCGCCTGAAGAAACTCCTCGTCGCCACGCGGCCGGAGCACCGGGCCGAGGTCGGAGGCGAGCTGCGCCAGATCTTCGAGCGGGTCGTCTGCCATGGTGCTCCGGCACTCTACAGCCACGGGTTGGCGGCGATGCGCCGCAAGCGGATACGCTTGCGCCGGGCAGAGATACGGGAGGTCGGTCGGGATGGCCACGGACGACGCGGCGTTGCTGCAGCACACCGCGCTTTTCGGGACGATGGCGCCGGACGCGCTGGAGCGAATCGCGGCCAGGGCCGTCCGGCGAACCTACGCGCGCGGCGAGGTGATCTTCCACGAGGACGACACGGGCGACTCGCTCTGCGTGGTCGTCAGCGGGCTCGTCAAGGTCTACCGGACGTCACCCGACGGCGACGAGATGGTGCTCGTCACGCTTGGCCCTTCCTCGGTGTTCGGCGAACTGCCGATGGTCGACGGCGGCCTGCGATCGGCCTCGGCCGCCGCAGTCGAGGCGACGACGGTGCTCATGCTCAACCGTCCGGCGCTTCTCGAAGGGTTGCGCGAATCGCCGGAGCTCGCGGACCGTCTGCTCCGGTCGCTCGGGTCGATGGTGCGCCGCCTCACCGACCAAGCCGCGGATCTCGTCTTTCTCGACCTTCATGGCCGCGTCGCGAAGCTGCTCCTCACGCTCGATGACGAGCGCGGGACCGGGGCGACCGACGACCGATCCCTCGATCTTGGGATGACGCAGACGGACCTCGCCAACATGGTCGGGGGATCTCGCCAGAGCGTCAACCAGGTGCTGCGGTCGTTCGAGCGCCTTGGATATCTCGAGCTCGATGGGCGCAGAATCGTCATCCGCGAGCGGGCGCTCCTGGAGCGGCGAGCGGGGTAGGCAACACGTGTCAGCTCGCCGACACCGCGCTTGTCAGGTAGGCGACTGAACGTCCATTTGGGGCATGACAGAATCGGGCCAACACCAAGAACGGCGGGACAAACCGCCAAAGGAGACAACGGAAATGAGCACCGAAGACAAGGCCAACGCGATCCCGGAGCAGGAAGACGTCGAGGGTCACCGTTTTGTTCTCAGGCCGGATGACGACGTCGAAGAGGAGGACCCGTCCGTCATGCGTCGCGTGCTGGAGGCCGACGACAACGACGACGTGCAAGGCCACAGGATCTACAACACTGGTGACGCCGGCCCCGATGCTCCCGGTCACGTGCTCGGAGCCAGGGTCGGGGCCATCGACGACGACGACGTCGAGGGTCACCATTCCGTCAAGCACAGCTCGGATCCCGATTTCGCGGCCAAGAGCCTCGGGCACATCGCGTCCGCGAAGGACGACGATGAGGATGTCGAAGGTCACCTCGTCAAGCTGTAGTTCTCCAAGCCTGATGGCGGGAGGTTGAGCCCGCCGGGTCGCTGCGCCGATGCAGCGTCCGGCGGGCTTCTTTCTGCCGCTGACACTACCGAGCGCTGGAACGTACCCTTTGCGGCGTGAACTGCCGTGCGTGCGGTGTGGAAAACCGGCCTGGAAGGCGATTCTGTGGCAAATGCGGGACGGCGCTTGCCATCGCGTGCGCGACATGCGGGGCCGTCAACGATGCCGACGAGTCGTACTGCGGCGAATGTGGCGCAAAGCTCGGCGCGACGTCCAGTGAACGCTCCCGCTCGCTGAGCGCGATCGGCGGTGGCGCACCTCGCGAAGTCGATGCCGCGAGGCCGGCGTCGGAACGCCGTCACGTGAGCGTCATCTTCGCCGATCTTGTCGGGTTCACATCGCTCTCGGAGCAACGCGACGCCGAGGATGTCCGCGAACTCCTCAGCCGGTACTTCGAGACTGCGCGAACTGTCATCGGCCGGTACGGCGGAAGCATCGAGAAGTTCATAGGCGATGCGGTGATGGCCGTGTGGGGCGTCCCCGTCGCTCAGGAGGACGACGCCGAGCGAGCAGTCCGAGCGGCGCTCGAGCTGGTGGACGCGGTGAGCGCTTTCGGCGAGTCTGTGGGCGCTGTGGGGCTCAAGGCACGGGCAGGGGTGCTCAGCGGAGAGGCCGCAGTGAATCTCGGCGCGAGCGGCGAGGGCATGGTGGCCGGTGACATGGTCAACACCGCGTCGCGGATCCAGACCGCCGCCGCGCCGGGGACCGTGCTCGTGGGGACTCGACGTGGCGCGCGACGCAGGCGGCGATTCGTTACCAGGACGCCGGCCTGCATGAGCTCAAGGGCAAGCCGGAGCCGGTGCGGCTCTGGCGCGCATCGGGCGTCATTGCCGCCCGTGGAGGCGCACTCAGGCGGAGCGGGCTCGAGCCGCCGTTCGTGGGCCGCGACCGTGAGTTGCGTGTGCTCAAGGAGTTGCTCCATGCCACCTCGGAGGAGGGCAAGGCCCGCCTACTGTCGATTGTCGGCGTGGCTGGAGTTGGCAAGTCGCGTCTTGCGTGGGAGTTCGAGAAGTACGTCGATGGGCTGACCGAGGGAATCTGGTGGCATCGGGGCCGGTGTCTCAGCTACGGCGAAGGCGTTGCCTATTCGGCGCTTGCCGAGATGGTCCGGATGCGGGCGGGGATCGCCGAGAACGAGACCCCGGAGAGTGCCCGCGAGAAGCTCCGCGTCTGTGTGGAGAGCTTTCTGCCCGATCCCGAGGAGCGGCGTTGGGCGGAGCCGCGATTGGCGCAACTCCTCGGTCTGGAGGAGCTTGCGTCGAGTGACCCGCAGGATCTCTACGCGGCGTGGCGGGTGTTCTTCGAGCGCCTGGCCGGGGAGGGGTTGACCGTCCTGCTCTTCGGCGACCTGCAGTGGGCCGATCCGGGGCTCCTCGATTTCATCGACTACCTGCTCGACTGGTCACGGACGTCGCCCATCCTCGTCCTCACGCTGTCCCGGCCGGAACTGGCCGAGCGCCGCCCGGGCTGGGGCGACGGCAAGCGCGCGTTCACCTCGCTCCATCTCGAGCCGCTCTCCGCCGAGGCGATGACACGGCTGCTCGACGGGCTCGTGCCGGGGTTGCCGGCGGATCTCGTGACGCGCATCCGGGATCGGGCGGCGGGCATCCCGCTGTACGCGGTCGAGACGGTTCGCATGCTCCTCGACCGCGGCCTCGTTGCCGAGCACGACGGCATCTACCAGGCAGAGGGATCGCTCGAGGAGCTCGAGATTCCGGAGAGCCTGCATGCGTTGATTGCCGCACGGCTCGACAGCCTCGGCTCGGAGGAGCGCCGGCTCGTCCAGGACGCCGCGGTGCTCGGCAAGGCGTTCACGCCGGCTGCCCTGGCGGCTATCACCGCGCTCGACGTGGACGCGATCGAGCCCCGGCTCCGCGGGCTGGTGCAGAAGGACCTGCTGGCGGTGCAGTCCGATCCCCGCTCGCCGGAGCGCGGGCAATACGTGTTCGTCCAGGACCTGGTTCGAGCGGTGGCGTATGGCACCCTCGCGCGGCGCGAGCGCAAGCAGCGACACATCGCTGTCGCGGATTACCTGTCCAGCTCGTGGAGCGATGAGGACGAGATCGCCGAGGTCATTGCCTCGCACTTGGTGGAGGCCTACGAGTCCGAGCCGAGCGCGGCTGACGCCGCTGCGATCGGCGAACGGGCTCGGGGCGCTCTGGTTCGGGCGGCCGAGCACGCCAGCGCGCTCGGCGGACCCGAGTCCGCCTGCCGGTATTACGAGCGCGCGCTTGAACTACCGGGCGTCGATGGTCGCGCGGCGCTGCATCTGGGCGCGGGGAGGGCGGCGTCGCTGCTCGGACAAGCGGTACGGGCGACCGCGCACTTCGATCGCGCGATCCAGTTGTTCGGCGAGGCCGGCCAGGCGCTGGCACAAGCCGACGCAATGCACGATCTCTCGTTGATCGAATCGACCAGTGGGAATCGCGAAGCGGCCCGGGAGCTCTGCGAGCGGGCGCTCGCGGTGCTGCGGCCGCTTCCGGCGGACGATGCCAGTGTCGCGGCGATCGCCATGCTCGAGGCGCGGCTTGGCCGCAACCTTTTCTTCCTTGAGCGGCACGACGAGGCGCTGCAGTATTCCGACCGAGCACTGCTTGTTGCCGACGAACGCAGGATCTGGCCTGTGCTCGCGCTCGGGCTCGATACCAAAGGCGCGGTGCTGTTCCGACGCGGACAGCGCTTCGAGGCTGAGGTCCTTGTCCGCGCCGCGCTGCGCGTCACGCTCGATCACGCCCTGCCCGGGGCCGACTACAACGCCACCACCCTGGCGACGATGCTCGAGGACAGCGACGAGGCAGAGGCATCGATCGAGATGTACGAACTGTCCGCGGACCTCTTCCGGCGTCGCGGCGACCGCCGTCAGATGGTGGGCGCGCATTTGAATCAAATTGCCAACCTGGTGGAGCTCGGACGATGGGATGCGGTGGCCGAGATCGCCAGCGACTACCTCGACGTTGAGGCTCCGGAGTTCGGCGTGGGCTGGGAGTTCGGGTTCCTGGTGGCGAACGCGGTCTGGCTGTACCTGCGCCGCGGGGATCTCGCTGCAGCACGCCGGATCGTCGATGACTATCTGGTACTCCCCGACGGAGCACGGACCGATCTGAAGACGATGGTTATGAACGCGCGCGCGGCCGTGATGAACGCCGAGGGCAAGCACGAGGGTGCACTCCAGACGGCGGAGGCGACGCTTCGGGGGTCGTTTGGAGGACTGCTCGTCGACATTCGAGGAGCGTTGATCGAGGCGGTTGAAGCAGCTTTCGCCCTGCACCGCGAGGACACGGTCGCCGAGTTGATTGCCTTAGTACGCGACCGCGTGCGCGGCTCCTTGAGCCTGTCGTTCGAGGCGCACATCCTTCGGTGGGAAGCGCGCATCGCGGCCGGCCGTGGAGACGTCGTCGACGCAGACTCGAAGTTTGCCGACGCCATTTCGCGATTCCTCGCGGTGAGCCGGCCGTTCTGGGCGGCGGTGACGCGCCTCGAGTACGCGGAAGCCCTGGCAGCCCAGGGGCGCGACCCCGAGGCGGTGGGGCTTGTGACGCAGGCGCGTGCGATGTTCGACGAACTGCGCGCGGTTCCGTGGGTTGAGCGGAGCGATGTGCTGGCCGCGGAGGTCAATGCCTCGCGGGCGAACGTGATCTCAGCCTGACGGGAAGTCGTCAGCCGGTCGCGACGTGCAGGAGCAGAGTGCCCTGGCTGGCCACCAGCCAGAGTCCTGAATCCCCAGGGATCAACAGGTTCGGGTTGCCGTCGCTCGAGGGGGCCGGCAGGATCGATCGTGTCTGCATCGGGATTCCTGTCGCCGGATCCAACGAAGTCAACGCCAACTCGTTCAACACGTCATCGGAATACGCGATCCAGATTCGACCGGAAAGGAATGCCACCGCAACGGGATATGGCCCTTCCCACAGGTTGGTGACACTTCCGTCAGCAACGCTGACGCGAGCGATCGACGCATCGCCGTCGCCCGCGGCGCCGATGAGAAAGACGGACGTCGAGTCGCATGCGGTTGACGCTTCGTAGTCGAATGGAACGGTCACGACCTTCCGGACACTGCCGCCCTCGGGCGGGAGTGAATAGATGGTGACGTTCGATGCACCGGGCACCACGCGAGTCAGCGCAAGAAAAACCTGACCCGAGCAGACCGACACGGCGACCTCCGGTGACAGGGAGGAAACCGGCGGGCTGAGTACTCCCGGGAGGGTCGTCACCGCTTTCGTGGCGCCGTCGCTGAGCAGGCTGATCGTTGTCTCCTGCGCGCTGTTCGCAGCGACCACCATCGCCGAGGTCGGGTTGGCGACGAGCCCTTGGGGATCAGACACCTGGTAGAGATGCACGAGGGCACCTGTTGCGGCGTCGAATTGCTCCACCGTGTCGTGCCCCGGTGAAGTGACGGATGTGCTGCCCGACCCGTTTGCGACCCAGACGAAGTCCCCACTCGCGGCAACGGCGACCGGCGTACCACCGACGCTCCAGTTTGCTGTCGTGAGGGCAGTGGCCGAATCAACCCGGAAGAGCATCCCGCTGGCTCCTGCGGTGGCTCCCTGCGTTGCCAGCCACACGTCTCCATTGGTGACCGCCATGGCATTCACCGGATGAGGGCCAAGGTTGAGTGCCGCGGCAACGTCGAGCGGGACGGTGATCTGCGTCGGGGTCGGAGGCGGTGTGGGCAGCAAGGAGGGTGGCGACGGGGTTGGAGTACTGACAGGCGCGGGCCGGACCAGGGCGAGGATCAGGCCGATCACGACGATGCCGCCGGCACCCGCGGCCAGCAGCGCGATGGCCTGAGATCGTGAGTTCGACCCGGCCCTGAATCCCATAGCTCCCGATGCTATCGCCGGTTGCCGGTGTGGTGCCCGGACGCCGCTTTACTCGTGGAGGCGAACGTTTTTCAGCGCTTTGTCGACAACGCCGCGCTCGCCGTGCAGGCCGATCCCCACGAGGTTGAGTTGATCGCGGACCACGGCCTTGACCGCCGCGCGATTGTCATCGTCGTTGGAGGTCACCAACATCTCCTCGGTGTAGACGGCAACTCGAAGATTCCTGTCGAGCGCGCGTCTGAGCGCCGATGACAGCATTGGTCCATCGCCCTCGAGGATGGTGATGGGCTGGCGGCAGAGCGGCAGATACTCGGTGCCCTCGGCGTCCTCGTACGGCTTGCCGATGATGTCGTCGACCGAGCCGATGATGCCACTCGCCATGAAGGCGGCGACGTTCAATTTCTGCCAGGAGCGAGGTCGTTGCGAAGGACGATCGCGACTTTCGTGGCGAAGCGGACGGGCGCTGCGCTGGGCGATCAGCCTGCATGTCGCGTCGTGGTGCGGGTGCGGGATCGGCTCATCGGAGCAGATGCTATGCGTTGCTCCACTGAGCGCGACGCGCACTGCACGACGGACCCATGGAGGAAACGAAATGGAAGTGAAACCCAGGCAGCCGACGGGCAAAGGTCCGGCCGGCAGCTTCTCCGGTGACGTCTGGATCGATCCGATCGCCAGGGGCGAGGAACCGTCACGCGTGCGTGTGAACGCCGTCCGCTTCACACCCGGAGCACGGACCGCATGGCACTCCCATGCACTCGGGCAGACGCTGTACGTCACCGAAGGAGCCGGCCGCGTCCAGTCGCGAGGCGCCCCCATCGTCCACATTCGAGCCGGTGACATCGTGTACGCGCCTGCCGATGAAGAGCACTGGCATGGCGCGGACCCGGATCACTACATGACGCATCTCTCCATCACCGAGGCGCCGAGCGACAGCCAGAGGGCTGAGGCCGACTGGGGAGCCCACGTGACCGACGCCGAATATGAGGGCGGCGAACAGTAATCGGGCTACGCGGCTCCGGCCGCGCGCCACATGTGGACGGGGCCTCGCACCTGAGGCGCGGACCGCCGCTTCCTCGGCGTTCTCCGGAGACGTTGCTGAATTAGCTTAGGCTAAGCTAAGCTTCCGCGGCATGGGTAGCGAGGGCGCTCAATTGGGAGCGCAGGACGAGGCCACTGGACGGGTCGTCGGCGAGATTCTTGCCGTCCAGCCACGTCGCGTTGAGCGGCGAAACGCCGTCATCCTCTCGAGCTATGCGGCTGGTGAGAGCTTCGCCGCAATCGGCCTTCGTATCGGCCTGACCCGCGAGCGCGTCCGGCAGATCGTGAAAGCCTCGGGTGCAGTGATGCCATCGGAATTGCGATGTGCGGTGCCAGGGTGCGAGCAGACTCCACGTGCGCCGAATATCCATTGCTACACGCACCGGCTGCGCATGATCCGCGATGCTGCCACGCTTGTGCCCAAGGCGCCGCTGATGAAGGATGAGCACGGCACATACGCTTCATATCGAGATCGTCGCTGCCGCTGCGACCTGTGCCGAAGGGCAAGCGCCGACCGGCGTCGCGCGCAGTTTCATCGCGTGCACCCGGAGTGGAAGTACCGCTCGAGCCCCCCGGCCTGACACTGCACGCGGTGGGTCCTCGCGGCTTGGGCCTTCGTCAGGTGAGGACGAGCCATTGATGGCCGTCGATCAGCTCTCGAACGGCATCCAGATGGCCGGCGTGCACGGCAGTTTCGGTGATGACGTGCAACATCGTTTGCTGCAGGTCGCGGAACCGCCAGTTGGGCCAGCGTTCCTCGGGCCAGTTCGCCGGCGGATCCTCGAGAGATGCTGCATCGATGATCGCGTTGGCACGGTCGATCTCCGCCCGATAGAGAGCTAACACCGCGTCCGCGGTCATGCCGTCCGGAACTGTCCAGGCGTTGGCAGCGCCGTCGTCACGCGCGATCCGCTCGCCTGCGAATACGTCTTGAAACCAGAACCGCTCGACGTCGAGAGCCAGATGATGTACCAGCCCCAGGCACGTCCACTGCGAGGGAAGGACGGGGCGCCGGAGGTCGTCGTCGGAGAGACCTTCGAGGATCCCGAGGACGTGTTCGCGTTGGTTCGTCAGGGCCGAGCGGAGCGATGCTTTGTGATCTTCAGTGGCCATGAGTACCTGCGCCGAAATGATGCGACTTCGTAAGCCGAGGCGCCCTTGAGTCCATATCCGAATCGGGCTAAGACCCGGCTACAGCCGAGAGACGAGTTCGGCAACGATGTCTGCTGCCGGCTGTCGCTTCGTCGCGAGCGCGACGCTCTGCCCCGCCCACATTGAGAGTGCTTCGATGTCGCCGATGGTATCCACCATCGGCGGGGCCGGCTCGTAGCGAAGGATTGATTCGCCGGACCCGAAGTGCGCGATGACATCGCCCTCGCCGGGACGGCTCTCGAGTGGGGGACGGCCGGCTGCGTCCCACGCTTCGGCGGTCGAGTTGCGAAGAGCACGGTGAGGGGCATGCGGCCAACCGACGTCGTACAGATCCGGGTACCACTCGGCGTCGGTCTCGGCGGCAGCGATCAGACGGCGGCGATACTCGTCGTGGATCGGCATCTCGTCAGCCAGGAGAAATCGGGTACCGACCCACGCCGCCTGCGCGCCGAGCGCCAGCACTGCGGCCACTCCCCGAGCATCACCGATCCCGCCTGCGGCAATCACCGGCACCGGCGTCACCGCATCGACGACGGCCGGCACGAGCGGCAGTGTCGCCACTCCACCCCAGACGTGTCCTCCGGCCTCCCATCCCTGCGCCACGATGACGTCCACTCCAGAGGCGACGGCCCGCCGCGCCTCCGCGGCACTGCCGACCGTCTGCAGCACCACGCCGCCGGCGTCATGGATGCGCGCGACGTAGTCGGCAGGATCACCCCACATGAACGACACGATCCGCAAGCCCGCCGCTAGGGCTTCGTCGACGCGACGATGGTGATCCGAGGTGAGGACGAGGTTGCCGCCAAACGGCCGATCGGTGAGGGCGGCGGTTTCACGGATCACCTGTCCGACGTCGTCGGACCACGTCAGCGTCAGCATGCCGAGCGCGCCGGCATTGGACACGGCCGCGGCCAATCGAGGTATCGCGGCCATCGGCGCCTGGACGATCGGGTGCTCAATCCCGAGGTACTCGCAAAGCGCGGTGCGCATTCCTATGAACTCGTAGGACGTCGGCACAGACTTCGCGGCGCGCCGATCCCATCCGTGAAAGGGCGAGTAATCGCCGGCGTCCCACGCCTCGCGGAGCCCCGGTTTGCTCAGGTCCCAATCGGGGCGGATCTCGCTCGACACCACAGCGAGGTCATGCCACAGGTCGTAGAACGACGGCCGTCCCCAGAACCAGTAGCCGTCGTAGATGCTGTGAATGACGAGGCCCGGCTTGAGCACGAACGTGTGGGGGATCATCGGGTTGTGCTCCGGGTCGGTGTACTCCTGGATGTCGAGGTCCTTCTGGATCGTCCGATCGGGATCGGACAGGAACGGCCACTGGGCGCCGACTGCGCCGCGAAACTCTTGCGAGCTGTGGTGGTCGTCGGTCGAGATCGTGACGATCTGGGTGTAGGCGACAGCGATCTTTGAATAGTTGGCGGCGAGCTCGAGATGCTGCTGATGCTCTTTCGGGCAGTAATTCCCGCGTGCGAGTGTGAGGATCAGCGGGTCGCGACCCTGGATCTCGCTGAGCTTGCGGACCGTGTTGGTGTGATCCGGGAGGGCATAGTCGGGGAAAACGTTGCCGGGCTTGATGTCCGACCGCATGTCATGAACACCTCTCGTGGTCCGCGGGACTCTGACTGCGGCCCATGCTAACCCGGCTGCGCGCGGCGCCGGAGAGCAGCGTTGCAGACGCGTGGACATCGGGCCGTTGCGGGAAGCGGCATATCATCGCCGGCATGACGACCGACCTTGAAAAGCGCGCCGCGATCGAGCAGCACTGGGCGGCCTCCGAGGCTGGCGACAGCGAGCTCGAGCATCGGCTCTACGCCGAGGATGCCGTCCTCGATTACCCGCAGTCCGGCGAACGCTTCGTCGGTCGCTCGACGATCGCCGAGCAGCGTGGTGGCAACCCCGCAGAGCGTCACTTCTCATTGCGAAGAGTGCTCGGCGCCGGGTCGATATGGGTGAGCGAATGCGTGATCACCTACGACGGCACACCGACGCACTCGGTGAGCATCATGGAGTTCGACGGCGACCTCGTCGCGCACGAGACCCAGTACTTCGCGGATCCGTTCGACGCGCCCGCGTCGAGGGCGCGAATCGCTCAGCGGATGGACGCGCCGGCGGGTCAGTAGCTTTCCGACCCGTCGCTGTCGGAGCCGTAACACCTCGGACCTGTGAGGGGGCTTGCGCGAACGCTAGCTAGTGCTACTATGTACCAGTAGTTAGCAGCGCTGAGTAGTTCGAGGAGTCGTTCGGTGGGCAAGCAGCAGATGACCGAGATGCTCAAGGGCACGCTCGAGGGCATCGTTCTCGCGATCCTGTCGGTCAGGTCCGCCTACGGGTACGACATCACCGCACGGCTGCGCGAGCAGGGCTTCGCCGACATCGCCGAAGGCACCGTCTACGCGTTGCTCGTCAGGTTCGAGCAGAAGGGCTTCGTCGACGTGGAGAAGATCCCGTCCGACAAGGGACCGCCGCGCAAGGTGTATTCGCTCAACGCGCAGGGACAGGAATATTTGGAGGAGTTCTGGAGCACATGGAGCTTCCTCACGGAACGACTGGAACAGCTCCATGGAGGAGACAGATGAACAAGGTCATCGCGAAGGTGATTGGCGAGAAGCGCCAATGGCGGCAGTACAAGGCACGAACGCGCCAGCTGCCCGCGAACTATCGGATAGCGGTCGAAGCACTCGAGCGGTATCTGATGCACTGCGGGCCAGGGGGCGACGGTGTCGAAGCGGCCGCAATGTTCGCCGACCTCCTCGACCTGTTCGAGCAGAGCGCGGCGAACGGCACCCCGATCCGCGAGATCGTGGGGGAAGACCCCGTGGAGTTCCTCAAGACGTTCGTTCGGAACTACCCGGACGGGCACTGGAGGCTCAAGGAGCAGAAGCGGCTGAACGACGCGATTGCTCGCGCCGCCGGCGAGAGCATCAGTGAAAAGGGGACAGTCTGATGACGACGCAAGACGTCATTCATGTGGAGGGCCTGGCAAAGTCGTACGAGAAGGTGGAGGCGTTGCGTGGCGTCGACTTCGACGTTGCCCGCGGCAGCATCTTCGCCCTGCTCGGTCCGAACGGGGCCGGCAAGACGACGGTCGTGAAAATCCTGTCCACGCTGCTGAAGGCTGACTCGGGGACTGCCACCGTCAACGGTTTCGATGTCGCCACACAGGCTGCCGATGTGCGGAAATCCATCAGCCTGACTGGACAGTTCGCGGCAGTCGACGAAATCCTCAGTGGGCGCGAGAACCTGGTCCTTGTCGCTCATTTGCGGCACCTCAAGGACCCGGGCACACTCGCGGACGACCTCCTCGATCGTTTTTCGTTGACCGACGCCGGCCCGCGAAGAGTGTCGACATATTCGGGTGGCATGCGCCGCCGGCTCGACATCGCGATGAGCCTTGTGGGGAACCCGGAAGTCATCTTCCTTGACGAGCCGACGACGGGACTCGACCCCGAGGCGCGCATCGAGGTATGGCAGGCCGTCAAGGAACTTGCCGAGCACGGCACCACGGTTTTGCTCACGACCCACTACCTCGACGAGGCCGAGCAACTCGCCGACCGCATCGCGATCCTCCGCGGGGGTCGCATCGTCGTGAACGGCACGCTGGGCGAACTCAAGCAACTGCTCCCGCCCGCCAAGGTCGAGTACGTCGAGAAACAGCCGACTCTCGAGGACGTGTTCCTCGCGATCGTCGGGGATCACGGCAAGGCCGGCGACGCCGGCGATGACCGCAGCGCCGGCACGCACGAGTAAGGAACGAATCGATGAGCACGCATTTCTTCGCTGACACCGCCTACCTGACCGGACGATCGCTGCGTCACATCACGCGCAGCGTAGACACCATCATCACGACGACGATCATGCCGATCGCCTTCATGCTGCTGTTCGTCTACGTGTTCGGCGGCGCGCTCAAGACAGGGTCGCACTCGTATGTGGACTACCTGCTGCCGGGCATTCTGCTGATCACGATTGCTTCGGGCATCTCGTACACGGCGTTCCGTCTTTTCCTGGATCTGCAGAGCGGCATCTTCGAGCGATTCCAATCAATGCCGATCGCGCGGTCGTCGGTGTTGTGGGCACACGTGCTGACGTCGCTCGTCGCCAACATGATCTCGCTCGTGGTCGTCGTGATCGTCGCCCTGGTCATCGGCTTCCGCTCGGGTGCGGGTGTGCTTGCGTGGCTGGCGGTCGCCGGCATCCTGATCGTGTTCACGCTGGCGCTGACGTGGATCGCGATGATACCCGGCCTCACCGCGAAGTCAGTGGACGGCGCGAGTGCGTTCTCCTACCCACTCATCTTTCTGCCGCTCGTCAGTTCGGCATTCGTGCCCACCGCCACGATGCCCGGCCCGGTGCGCGCGTTCGCGGAGAACCAGCCGGTTACCTCCATCGTCAACACGATCCGCGACCTGTACACACAACAGCCGGTCGGCAGCGACATCTGGATCGCCCTAGCGTGGTGTGTCGGCATCCTCATCGTCGCGTACGGCTTCGCCATGGTCATCTACCGCCGCAAGATCACCTAGTGAACGCTAGCGCATGATCCGCGTACATCTGGAGGGTCCGCGTTTATGGAGATGGGCGGCGTGGCGCGCATTGCTCACAGCCCCACCTCTTCGTGCTCGCGTACAACGAGCGATCCGGGCGTCGGTTTCATCAGCAGACGTCGCCATTCCGTACGCCGGACGATATCCCCGATGTTCGTGTGACTGACACCAAACATCGATCCCAAGGCCCTGTGGGTCATTCCATCAGCCGCGAGCTTGCGGATGGCGATGACATCAGCGACGGTCAACTTCGCACTCCCGTGGAGCTCGCCGCCGTTCGGCCGCCGGTTCCGCGTCTGTTGCTCGAGGGTCGCCCAGCGGCAGTTGCCGGGCTCGTAGTTGCCGTTGTTGTCGATGCGGTCTATCGAGAGGCCGTCTGGGCATGCGCCCATATCCGCGAGGAAATTCTCGAAGCGCTGCCATCGCTCGCAGACGGAGATGCCCCGACCGCCGTACCGTGGCCAATCCCTGCGCGTTGGCTTGCTGCACCGCTGCAACATGCTGCTCCACGCGTGGTACGTACGCGTCCCACCGCCACCTGCATGTCCATGAGTTGATCGCATCCACGCATCAAAAGGCCCACCGACGGTCAAATCCTGGACAACGCCGGGGCGGCTGCGACCGGCTCTGACGCCCTTCATTGCTCGACCGTGAAAACGCGCATCACCGCCTCGAACCCGTCATCGGTGGTGAGCTGGGTATAGACCTGCTCGATCATGCGCAGGCCACTGTGCCCGAGGAGTTGCGCGAGTTGCACTGGATTCATGCCGCGGCGCAGCGCCTCCGCCGCGAACGAATGCCGGAGGAGGTGCGGATGCACGCGCCGCGCGAGGCCCGCGCGATCGGCCGCACCGCGGAGAAGTTGGAGAACGCCGCTCGTTGTCAAGGGTGCGTATTCGCCAGAGGCATCACGTCGCGCCGCGAGGAAGATGTGGCTGCCCCGCGCATCGGTTGGCCGGAAGCGCTGGTAGGTCTCGAGGCGTTGCGCCAGCTTCGGAGCCATCGGCACGAGCCGGTTTCTGGGGCCCTTGCCGAGAATCTTGAGGAACGCGCGGTGGTCGGCGCCGGTGACGATGTTGGCCGGCTCAAGGCCGCAGAGTTCGCCGACGCGGATGCCAGTATCGGCAAGGAGCCGGATGATCAGCTTGTCGCGCTCCGTCGGCGCCGCCAGCTCGAGGCGCTCGATCTCGTCACGGCTCAGGACCTCGAGGACGCGCAGGGGGAGTCCTGGGAGCCGCGGCTTGCTGTCGGCCGTGCCAACTTCGGCACGACACCACTTCAAGAACTGGCGGACGACACGGACGTAGTGGTGGACGGTGTACGGCGAGAGTTGCTTGCCGCGCTTGCTTGGCGTCTCGAGCAGGTCAGTCGTGAATTGGTTGAGCGCTTCTTGTGTGAGCTGGTCGATGACCGCGATGTCGTTGAGTGCGCACCAGGGGAGGAAGACATTGACGAGCGTGTACGTGTATGCGGTTCGGATGGTGGTGGGCGCGAGGCCGCGCGCTCGGCAGGATTCCAGGTAGTCATTTGCCAGGGCGTTGATGGACGTTGGGGGACGCGTTGCGGACGCAGCGATTCTTGGCACTGGAACCCCTCCCTCATTCGCCTGTTCCCTAATGCGACATCCTACAGGAGGGGTTTTGTGTCTGTGGGCCCTGATTAGGAGCGTTATTCTACAGCGGAAACCTAGGCTCTCTTGGTACTTGCGATTTTGTCTCGAACGTGAAAACCTATACGCAGCAGGGGAAAAGAGGGTGGTGGAGCGGGAGACGAGACTTCGAACTCGCGACATCCAGCTTGGAAGGCTAGCGCTCTACCAGCTGAGCTACTCCCGCATCCGGCCGGCGCATTGCGCAGGGCCGTTGCATCGTAGCGGGTCAGCGTGAAATGGGATGGTCCGTGTCGCAGCTGAGGCGCGTCTGGTGGCACTTTGGTATTCTTGTGCTGCAACGTTTAGTTGTTTGTAGTGGTACATAAGGGATCGTTGACGGCGTGCTTGCACAGGCTATGAAGGTTCAGCGGCATCCCGAGCGCGCGGTGAAGGATCGCGCCGCGGCGCTTGCCATCCTGGATGAAGGGCTGATCTGCCACGTCGGATTCGTCGTAGATGACCGCCCTTGGGTCATCCCGACCATGTATGCGCGTGAGGGCGATGTGCTCTTTCTTCACGGATCGCCGGCGAGTTGCATGCTGCGCGGGCTGGCCGGCGGCATCGACGTATCGGTCACGGTCACGCTGCTCGACGGGTTGGTGCTTGCGCGTTCCGCGTTCTCGCATTCCATGAACTACCGGTCGGTGGTCATCGCCGGCACGGCGACGGAGGTTGTCGATCCGGACGCCAAAGTCGCGGCGATGCGTCGTCTCGTCGACCACGTGCTCCCGGGGCGATGGGACGAGGTGCGGCAGCCGAGCGCCAAGGAGATCGCCACGACACTTGTGTTGGCGCTTCCGCTCGACAACCTGTCGACCAAGGTGCGCAGTGGCCCGCCAAGCGATGGCGCCGCGGATCGAACGCTGCGCGTGTGGGCCGGCGAGATTCCGGTGAGCCTCGCTTTCGGCACGCCACAGGCGGATGACCTCGCCGCGGACTTCAGCGCTTCCCGCCAGCGTCGTCGCGCAGATGGCAAGAGGCGTGCGCGGATAACGGTTCGCAGGCAAGTTGCGACGCAGCGGGCGTTGGAGCGGTAGGCTGACCCCGCAGTCAGGGAACCGGGAGGAGGCACATGAGCCAGGCAGCAGCTGCGTCGCCGCCCGCGGCTTCGTGGTGGAGCCGCCAGCTTCGCCGCGGGATCATCGCGGAGCGCGGTTGGGGGATTGCGGTGAGCCTGCTGCTCATCCCGGCAATCCTCGGCACCAACCTCATCTACGACTCGCTCAACCACGGACCGAACCGCATCTTTCTCGAGACACCGCTGGATCGGGCTCTCCCCGTGGTGCCGATTTTCGCCATCCCCTACGTGTCGCTCATCCCGTACATCGGCGTGAGTTTGGTGGCGTTCCTGTTCTTCCGCGTGCGCGTGTACCGGTCGGCCGCAATCACGATGATCATCGTCTGGTTCATCAGCTATGCCTTCTATTTCTTCCTGCAGTCGTACATCGCGCGCCCAGCGATCACGGGCACCGATCCGTTCTCGGCGATGGTGCGGAGCATCTACGCCTCGGACCAGCCGTACAACGACTTCCCGAGCCTGCACACATCGCTGTCGACGATCATCGCGATCCACTGGTGGCGGCTCGACAGGCGAATCGGCATTCCGGCGGCGATCTGGACAGCGCTCATTGTCGCCTCGACGGTCCTCATCAAGCAGCACTACTTCGCCGACGTCGCCTTTGGATTGCTCCTCGCCGGCGTGACGTCAATGATCGTGATGCGGGCCACGCGCGCAGCGTGATGCGCGCGATCGGCGGCTGCGGTACGATGCACGGGACCGATCCACACGACCACCGGAGGGCACCAGACATGGCACTTGCGATTGCGCCTGCAGCGCCCACCACTGATGTCGTGCCCGGCGGCTCCGCCGCCTGATCGTCCGCTGATTCCGCGCCACGCGCTGGTGCGGGACTGCAATCGGAGCTCCGGGCTCTCACTGCAGCACGGAGTTCCCACTTGTCTCACGATCCTCGCCGTCTCACCGCGCTAGGGTGGAACGGCTCACTCGAATCGGCTTTCACTGACGCCACAAAGGACGGCCGCCGCGGCCTCGTCGTGCGTTACGACGGGCGCGTGGTCACGGTCCTCACAGACGCGGGTCAGGAACGCATTCCGCTCGCGCCGACGCTTTCGGGCGTGCCCGACGATGGCGGCGTCACGACAGGCGATTGGCTTGTCATCGAAGCGGGCGTCGCGGTGCATCTGCTGCCGAGACGCAGCGTCTTGATGCGACGCGCTGCCGGAGTCGCCACTGCCGGCCAGGCGGTCGCGGCCAATATCGACCTCGTATTCATCACCGTCGCACTCGGTGTGCCGCTCCGGCTTCGCCGCATCGAACGCGCGCTTGCGATGGCGTGGTCGAGTGGCGCGGCCCCGGTCATACTGCTCACCAAATCGGACCTGAGTGCCGACGTCGAGGCGGATCTCCGCGCGGCGCGATCGGTTGCGGGCGGTACCGAAGTGATCGCCGTCAACGCAGAGGGAGCTGGGCTCTCGCGTGTGCGTGATGTGCTCCTCGAGGGCCTTGTCGCCGTCCTGGTCGGACCGAGCGGTACCGGCAAGTCCACTTTGGTAAATCGGTTGTCTGGCAACGAGGCACTCGCCACCGCCGAGGTGCGCGCGGACGGCAAGGGCCGCCATACCACGACACACCGCGAACTGATCGAGCTTCCGGGTGGCGGACTGATCATCGATACACCCGGAACGCGAGAGCTCGGCCTCTGGGATGCGGGCGCCGGAATCGATGAAGTGTTCGGCGACCTCACGGAGGTGGCGGCGCAATGCCGTTTCCGCAACTGCAAACACGAGAAGGAGCCCGGCTGCGCGGTGCGTGCGGCTGCCGAGCAGGATCCAGGCGTCCTCGCGCGACTCGAGTTCAGGCGCAAGCTCGAACGTGAGCAGGAGCGCATCGACAACGCCCGTGACCTTCGCGCGCAAGCCGAGAAGCGTCGCGAGTGGCGCCGGCGTGCGCGAGCCCTGCGGCAGCGGCCTTCGTGACCACTCGGTTCACGGTATGACCGACGTCCGAACATCGCGCCTCCTGTTGCACGCGATCGATGTCGCTGAGGCTGAGCGGATCGCGGCTCGACGTGCAGGTCCGGACGATGTGTGGGCAGACGACTTCCCGTTCGACGGTGACGTTGGCGCTGTGGGCATGTTTCTGCATGCAACCGCCACCCAGGGAGAGCAGTGGCCGTTCGGCTTTTACCGCGTGACCCGCCTGTCGGACGGGCAGGCGATCGGGGGGCTTGGTTTCAAAGGACGGCCCGATGGCGGCTGCGTCGAGATCGGGTACGGGTTGGTTCCGTCAGCTCGCGGCAAGGGCTTTGCCGCGGAGGCGGTCATCGCCCTGCTGTCCGTTGCCGCCCGCCACGGCGTCTCGAAGGTGATCGCCGAGACGACTCCCGACAACATCGCCTCGCAACGAACGCTGGTCCGCGCCGGATTCAGCCTCGTGAACACCGACGACGAACTCCACCACTATGAGGTTGTCCTCACATGACGGTCCGCCAGTAGGAGGCGGACGAGGACACCTGGCCGAGACGGACTAGGCTGGGGTCCCTGCGGCGGGCGTGGACTTCGGCGCAGTGCTGGAGTGACCAGGGAAGCCTGGGAAGCTGTGCGGCGTGAAACTCAGGGTGCCGAGCACCTGCACGTTGTCTGCGTTGAACGTGGTCGAGACTCACTTGGGTGCCCTGGGCGACGATGTACACGCCGGCTTTCACCGACGCAATCGTGGCCGTCGCGGTGCCGATGCCGTGATATGCGGTGGCTCCGGACAGGGTCACGTATTCGAGCTGGCCATCACTTGTGACCAGGGTCACGGTGTCGCCGCTGACGGACTGCACGCGGCCTGTGACGCTCGGAACCTGGATGGTGATCGCGGTTGCCGCGATGGGTGTGGTCGCTGTCGGCGACGTTCCGCGGGTGCCTCGCACGGCGACGACTTCACCAACGGCCAGGGCGCTGAACTTCACGGTCTTGTTCTCACGGCTGTACGTCGTCTTCGAGGTTGTGGTCACAGTGACCGTTCCCGAGATGGTCCGCAACGTCAGCGTCGATCCGCTGATCTTGGTGACAGTGCCCGTCTCACCGCCGCAGAGGCCGCCACCGAAGAAACCTCCAGCGAACGCAGAGGGTCCGCCAAATCCGGCGCTCGCAAAGGGCGCTCCGCAGCCGAATCCAAAGCCACCGCGGGAGCCGAAGGACGGCCGGTGACGGGTCGACGGGGATGGGCTCGGCTTCGTCGTGGACGCTGCCGTCGTGTTCGCGGATGTGGGGGATGCGGCGCGGGTCACGACCAACCCTGCCGTGGCTCCGACGACGGCGATCGTCAGGGCGATGCCGAAGAGGCGCAGGCGGCCACCACGCTTGTTCGCCGGTTCAACAGCAGGCGGCACGGGCGGCGGCTCCGGAAAATCCCCACTCATCTCCACCGCAGGATACCGCGATCGCCTGTCGGAAAGGTTACGAACGCGTCAGAAACTTCAAACGACCCGCGGTGATGGAGAAGGACTTCCCGACGGCCTGCCTCCGTGTCCGGTACGCCGACGGCCGAGTGTCCGTTTAAGAGGATCCCCCGAAGCGCTGCTCCATGTCCGCGACCCAGGCGGCGAGCGTGCTCCGGTCGCCGATCCGCGGAAAGAGCGGATCCCCGGCGGCGATGCTCCGGCCGGCCCGAAGGGTCAGCAGCGCCTCACTCGCAGGTCCGGGCCAGGCGCGCTCGCCCTCCGTGAGGCCGAGCCCCGCGGCGAGACGCTCACACGCGAAGGGGACGAAGGGCGCAGATACGATCGCCTCGATGCGCGCCAGGTTGATGGCGGTGCGCAGGATGCACGCCACGCGCGCCGGGTCGGTCTCGTGCCACGGAGCGCAACGGTCGAGGTACTGGTTCCCGAGCGTCCAGAGGCTGCGAAGCGCAAAGGCCGCCGGCCGGAACCGCATCGCGTCCATCTCCGCGGCGTATGTCGCCAGGGCCGCGTCGAGCGACACGGCGAGCTCCGCTTCCTCCGGCCCCGGTTCGCCGCCGTCGGGCACGACGAGTCCGTACAGCTTTTCGGCGAGCTTCAAGGTGCGCTGGACGAAGTTGCCGAAAATGCCGGCGAGGTCCTTGTTCACCGTGTTGGCGAAGTTCTCCCACGTGAACTCGCTGTCATCGGACTCCGGTGCCGCCGCCAGCAGCGCGTAGCGCCAGTAGTCGGCCGGGAGGATCTCGAGCGCGGCATCCATGAACACGCCGCGTTTCTGGCTCGTGGAGAACTGACCACCCTGGTACGTCAGGTAGTTGAAGCCCTTGATGTAGTCGACGAGCTTCCACGGCTCCCCCGACCCCATGATCGTGATCGGGAAGTTGATGGTGTGGAAGGGGATGTTGTCCTTGCCGAGAAACTCGGTGTAGCGGACGTCATCCGCGTTGAACCACCACGAGCGCCAGTCCCGTGCCGCGGGGTCGAGGTCCGCCCACTCCTTGGTGGCCCCGATGTACTCGATCGGCGCGTCGAACCAGACGTAGAAGACCTTGCCCTCGAAGCCCGGCCATCCGACCGGTATGCCCCACTTCAGGTCGCGGGTGATGCTCCGATCCTCGAGCCCGACGTTCAGCCAGTTCCGAGCAATCGACGTCACCAGGATTGGCCAGTCGGTCTTCGAGTTCGATCCACTCGCGCACGCGATCCGCCATGAGCGATTGCCGGATGAAGAGGTGACGCGTGGCGCGCACCTCGAGCCGTGTGCTCCCGGAAACAGCGGACCGCGGATTGATCAGATCCGACGGCTCGAGCAATCGGGCGCAGTTCTCGCACTGGTCGCCGTTCGCGCGCTCGTAGCCACAGTGCGGGCATGTGCCGACGATGTAGCGATCGGGAAGAAAACGCCCGTCATCGAGGGAATAGACCTGATCGGTGACACGCTCCTCGAGCATGCCGTTATCGCGAAGCCGCTCGGCGAAATGCCGCGTCAGCTCCGCGTTCTGGGGCGACGAGCTGCGTCCGAAATGGTCGAACGACAGGCCGAAACGCCGCGCGAGGTCGGCCTGGATCTCGTGCTGTTCGGCGCAGTAGTCGGCGACGCTGAGGCCGGCGGCATCGGCGGCGAGCTCGGCCGGCGTGCCGTGCTCGTCGGTCGCGCAGATGAAGAGGACGTCGTGTCCGCGCAGGCGCATGTGGCGCGCGTACACGTCTGCGGGCAGCATGGAGCCGACGAGGTTGCCAAGGTGCTTGACCCCGTTGATGTACGGCAAGGCGCTCGTGATCAGATGGCGACCCATCGGCGCATCCTACAAGGGGCGGGAGCGGCGCTCCCCCTCTCGGAGCGTCGCCGTGACGGAGCGTAGGGGCATTTGCGGCGTTCGGGCCATTCATGCGACTGATCTTTGCGGGCCGTTGCACGGTCACCATCGCCGATACCGGCGCAGCCGAAATCGTTGCCGCCCCGTGTCCGCATGGGCCGACCCGATAGCCTGCTGGTACCCTGCCGATATGCGAGCACCGGCTACCCGGTGAAGGGGCTCATCCTCAGCGGCGGCAAAGGAACGCGGCTGCGGCCGATCACCCACACCGGCGCAAAACAACTCATCCCCGTCGCCAACCGGCCGATTCTTTTCTACGCCATCGACGCGCTCACCCAGGCCGGGATCCACGACATCGGCATCATCGTGGGCGACACGGCCGATGAGGTCCGCGCGGCAGTCGGCGACGGCTCGAAATTCGGCGCGAACATCACCTTCATCCCGCAGGAGGCGCCGCTCGGCCTCGCGCACGCCGTGGGCATTGCGCGCGATTTTCTCGCCGGCGACAGCTTCGTCATGTACCTCGGCGACAACCTGATCGCCCAGGGGATCGGCACGCTCGTCGACGAGTTCCGCCGCTCCGAGGCGGACGCGATGATCCTGCTCGCGCGCGTCCCGGAGCCACAGCGGTTCGGCGTCGCCGAGCTGGAAGACGGCCGTGTCATCTCGCTGGTGGAGAAGCCACCGGTGCCCCGATCTGACCTGGCGCTCGTGGGCGTGTATCTGTTCTCCCCGCTGGTCTTCGAGGCCATCGACGCCATCGAGCCGAGCCCCCGCGGCGAGCTGGAGATCACCGACGCGATCCAGCGAATGATCGATACCGGCAAACGCGTGCTGCCGCACATCATCGAGGGCTGGTGGAAGGACACGGGACGCCTCGACGACATCCTCGAAGCCAATCGCATGATCCTCGACACGCTCGAGGCGCGCTGCGACGGCACCGTCGGTGAGGACGTCCGCCTCCACGGCAAGGTTGTGGTGGAGGCGGGGGCGTCGCTGCGCAACTGCGTCGTTCGCGGCCCCGCGATCATCGGCAGCGGCACGGTGGTCGACAACGCCTACATCGGCCCGTTCACGTCCATCTACTTCGACTGCGTGGTTCGCAACGCCGAGATCGAGAACAGCATCGTGCTCGAGGGTACGCGCATCCACGACATCGCCGGCAAGATCGACGGCTCGCTGATCGGCAAGGAGTGCGAGGTGTGCAAATCACCGGCGCGCCCGACCGCCGTTCGCCTGATGCTCGGCGACCACTCGCGCGTCGAGCTCTGACGGCACCCAGAGTGGAGCGTCAGATCGTGGTCGCGGCGCGGGGTTTGTGGCGCTGAGGTACCTCGTGCTCGGCACGCCCGGGCAGCTCGGTGGCGACATCGTCGATGAGGGCACGCGTCTCGGCCACGAGATGGTGGGCCGCACGCAGTGGGAATGCGACATCACCGACGCCGCGTCCGTGGAGGGCGTCATCGACGCCGTCCGGCCGGACGCGGTCATCAACGGCGCCGCGTGGACGCAGGTCGATGCCGCCGAGCAACGCGAGGCCGAGGCCGAGGCGGTCAACGGCACCGGCGCGGGCATCGTCGCCGCGGCGTGCGGCGCGCGGGGCATCCGCTGCTGCCATGTGAGCACGGACTACGTCTTCGATGGCACCGCCACGACGCCGATTCCAGAGACCGCCGTGCCGGCGCCGCGGTCGGCGTACGGACGGACCAAATGGCACGGCGAGGTCGCCGTTCGCGAGCTGTGCCCGGACCACCTCATCGTCCGCACGAGCTGGTTGTACGGGCGCCAGGGCCCGAACTTCGTCTTGACGATGCTGCGTCTGGCGGCGGAACGCCCGGAGCTCCGGGTCGTCGCGGATCAGCAGGGCTCTCCGACCTGGACGGGACACCTCGCTCCCGCGATGCTCCGCCTGCTCGAGATCGGCCCTTCAGGGACATACCACCTCACCAACAGCGGGGTGACCACCTGGTACGGCCTCGCCGCTGCGGCCATCCGCGCCCGAGGGCTCGCCACTGAGGTGGTGCCGATCACGACCGCGGAGTACCCGACCCCGACCGAACGTCCCGCGTACTCGGTGCTCGACAACCGCGCCTGGCGCGAGCTCGGCGAGCCGCCGCTTCCGGATTGGGAGCTCGGCTTACGCGGCTATCTCGCGAGCCTCGACGCCGCGGACCAGCGCTGAATCAGTCCTCAGGCCGCGGCGCCGAGCGCTTGTCGGCGCTCGCGTAGAGCAGACCGCCGAACAGCCCCGCGTTCTTGAGGAAATGCACCAGTTGTGTGCGCCGCTCCTCGGGCGTCTCTGCCTTCCAGACCGGATGGCCGACGAACGTGTTCGGGATGAGCGTGAGCGCGAGGATCCGCGCGGACATCTTCGGCAGGATGCCGAGCGCGAAGGTCGATCCCGCTCCCATCATGATCGCGCCGTGCACCTTGGCGATCGTCGGATCCTCGGGCAGCATGGGGATCGCGGCTGAGGCCCGCTTGGCATAGCCCTCGGCGTTCTGGAACATGCCGTAGCCGGAGTACACGAAGATCCCGGCGAGAAGAAAACGACCGGCGGTTCGGATGAGCGTTCGCATGGGTCAAGACTTTAGGGCAGATGTACTGCGCCACCGATCGCGCGCGGCCGCGGCACACGTGAATTGAGCGCCACTTGCGACGCTCGCTCCATTTTTCGGGCATAGTTCGCGCGATGTCCGCCGATCGCACGCCGCCGGTGGTTGCTTCGGAGTTCGTGAGCAGGGGTCACCGCCTGGCCTACACCGAATTTGGCGAGGGCAAGCGATGGGTGCTGCTCATGCCCGGATTGCTCGTGCCGGCGCTGATGCAGGAGCACCTCGCGACGGCGCTGGCCGCGACCGGCGCGCACGTCCTGACCCTCGACCCGCTCGGGCACGGTCGATCCGACCGTCCCGACAACATGGCCGAGTACTCGATCGAATCCTTCGCCGGCGATGCGATCGCGTTACTGGACCATCTCGACATCGATGAAGCCGTGGTGGGCGGCACGTCGCTCGGCGCGAACGTCACGCTGGAGATAGCGCACGCAGCGCCGCAGCGTGTGCGCGGGATGATCATCGAGATGCCGGTGCTGGAGAACGCGCTGGTCTGGTCCGTGATCGCCTTCGGACCGCTCCTGGTCGCCCTCCACTTCGGCGAGCGGCTCATGCGGCCGCTGTCCGCGGGACTTCGCCGGATCCCGCGACGGATCGTGCCGTTCTGGGGCAACATCGCGCTCGATGTGGTCCGCCAGGAGCCGCGCCCGAGCGCAGCCCTGCTCCAGGGCCTCTTCTTCAGCCACATCGCGCCGCACAGCGCGCAGCGGCGCGAGATGACCATGCCGGCGCTCGTGATCGGGCATCACATCGATCCGGTGCATCCCTTCTCCGACGCCGGCGTATTGACCGACGAGCTGCCGAACGCTCGCCTCGTCGAGGCATCGAACATTCTCGAATTGCGCCTCCGGCCGGACCGGCTGACCGCGGAAATCTCCCGTTTCGTCGCGGAGTGCTGGTCGCCGCGCGCCGTGGCGAAACCTCGCCGGCAGCGCCGTCGCACCGCCTGACGATAGGCTGTTGTCTCAGATGTCCGAGACCGCTGCCCCACGCCCCCGCGTCCTGAGCGGTATCCAGCCGGATTTCGGCTTGCACCTTGGGAATTACCTCGGCGCCCTGCGCAATTGGGCCCGTGACCAGGACCACTACGAGAACTACTTCTGCATCGTCGATCTCCACGCGCTGACACGGCACCCGGACCCGGAGCAGCTGCGGTCGCTGACGCTGGAACTCGCGGCGATGTACGTTGCGTGCGGACTTGATCCCGCGCGTTGCGAGATATTCGTGCAGTCGCACGTCACTGCCCATTCACAGCTGTGCTGGATTCTCGAGACCCTCACGCCGATGGGCTGGCTCGATCGAATGACGCAGTTCAAAGCCCGTGTGGAGTCGCAGGGGCGCGAGCGTGTCAACACCGGCGTCTTCACCTACCCGGTGCTCATGGCCGCGGACATCCTGCTCTATGACGCGGATTTCGTTCCAGTCGGCGAGGATCAACGTCAGCACATCGAATTGTGCCGCGATCTCGCCACCCGGCTGAACTCGCAACGCGGCGATGTGCTCAAGGTGCCCGCTCCGTTGATCAGCGACGTGGGTGCTCGCGTCATGGGACTTGACACGCCGGACGAGAAGATGAGCAAAAGCCTTGCTGCGGAACGCGCCGGGCACGCGGTGATGCTGCTCGATTCGCCCGACGTGGTACGCCGCAAGATCGCTCGGGCCACCACCGACACCGAGCCTGAGGTTCGCATGCCTGTCGGCGCCGGCGTGGCCAATCTCCTCGAGATCTATGCCGCGCTCCGGGACGTCAGCGTTGACGCGGCGCTTGCCGAGTTCGAGGGGCAGCGGTACAGCGCGCTCAAAGGAGCGGTGGCGGAAGCAATCGTCGACGCGCTCACGCCAATCCAGGCCCGATATGCGGAGATCCGCTCAGACGAGGAAGGGCTCCGCAAACTCCTCGCAGACTCTGCCGCTCGCGTTCGCATCGTTGCCGACGCGACTCTGCTTCGCGTGCAGGAGGCCGTCGGCCTGCGCTGACGGCTAGGCGATCGCCGCGTCGATCTCGTCGAGCATGGCGTGGATCTCGGGCTGCGCAAAGTGCACGCGCGCCGGCTCGAGGAGATCGATCAAGCGCTCGGCGAGACCCGCCTTGGCGTCCATCGGATGGAGCGAGCCGCTGACATACGCGGCAACGACTTCCTCCGATGTGTCGAAGATGATCCGCCCGCCGTTCGCCTCGCTGCGCTCGACCACGAACGGCCCGCCCGCGATGCCGAAAACGAGCTTCTCGATCCAGTCCAGGATCGGATTGAACACCACCTCGCCCGGCGGGCAGAACGCCTTGCGGATCTTGCCATTGATCTCGTCAGGACTGTCATGAACAAACACAGCTGAGCCGGGATCGCTCTTGCTCATCTTCATCGCGGAGAACACATCGCGGATGGACTCCTCCGGCACCGGCCACACCGGCGGCCGGCGAAGGCCGAGAAGCAGCGGGTGGTGGAGCGCCACCGGCTTCATCGGCGCACCGTCGATCCCTCGCACCGCGTGGATGTGCATCTGCGTCGCGACGTCGCGGGCGATCACATGCGCCTTGCGCTGATCCATTCCCGCATGCGCGATGTGGACGCCGAGCGTGAAGATGTCGGCAGCCTGCATCGCCGGGTAGATGAGCTTGGCGAAATCGATGCTCTCGCGTTCCTGCCTGCCCATGATGCTGATGCTGCGTTGCATCCGCGCGAGTGTCGTGTTCTTGCTCACCTCGATGACCGTCGCCCAGTACTCGTCATCGTCGCGGTAGAGGTCGGAGGCAAGGACGAAGGACACCGAGCCCGGATCGGCGTCGACGCAGAGCAGGGACGCGCGCAACGCCTCGGTGAAGTATCCCGTCGCGATGCGACGGATCAACTCGCGATCCCCGCCGAGCTTGTCGTTGATCCAGGTGTGCCAGTCGGCGAGGAGGACCGAGCAGTGCACACCCGCCGCTGTGAGGTCACGCACCTTGGACATGCTCATCAGCCCGGTGCCGAGATGGGCCTTGCCCGAGATCTCGAAACCGATGTAATGGCGCAACTCGAGGCCGGCGTCCATCAAGGGCGGCAGCTCGTCGGCGCCGATGACCTCGGCGGTGTTGCGCTCGACAAGCGCCATACGTTCAGCGGTGGTCACGTCCGCTGAGTGTGCCAGACCTGCGTCAGGCGGTGAGCTCAGTCGTCGTGCGTGTCGTCGTACGCCACGCGATGCGGCGCGACGTTGTCGAGGAGATCCGCTTCCCAGTCCAGGAGTGCGTCGTGGAGGCGGGCGGTATTGCGAGCCTGCCACAGCGACGCCGGAGCGGGAACCGGGAGGACCACTTCGAGCTCGGCGAGTTGCCGCCACATGTCCGGCGGAACCTGGCGATCACGCTGCAGGTTGTGGTGCTCGACGCTGTCGAGGACGCGTTCGAGACGCTGAATGTGTTGAATGCGCAGCTGCCTGCGGGCTTTTGCGTCTTCGGCGCGGGCTTTTGCCGCGTCCATGTCGGTGATTGCGCCTTGGAAGCTCATGTCGTCTGTCGTCTCACGTAGTGCCTTCGCTGCTCTGTTCTCTCAGGTTATCCAGCCTGTCATAGATGTAAACGGAGCAGGGTTACGTTCGGATTACGGCCTGAGCTGCCTCAAGGTTCCGGATTCGACATTTCGACGATGTGTTCGCCCTCGATATGGCGATGGCGTCGCTGCCCTTGCAAGATCGTGACCGCCCCCGGTCCGAATACCTGCCATCGACCGTCGCGCAGGACCGCGGCAGTTCGCTCATCGATGCCGATGACCTGCGCATCCTCGCCGAGCCCCTCCTGAGCCCAGGGGATCCAGGCGTCGCCAAGAACGTCGAAGTGGGGGAGGATCGCGCACCCCGGGATGAGCCCCAGGGCATCGACCGAGCGCTCGTCCACCTCGCCGGGCCAGCTGGTCTGAACGAGGCACCACTCGCACAGAGCCATCGCGCCGGCGGAGGACCCCGCGAGTGCCGCGCCGGCCCGCCACGCGGCGGCGATCGCCTTCCAGACCGGGCTCGCGCGAAGCACCTCCACCACCCAGCCCGGGTCACCGCCGGCGATGTACACGAGGCCCGCTCCGGCAGCGGCCTCCACGATCTCCGGGGAGCTCGCGTCGTCCTTGGTTCGGATGCGCAACTCGTGAACCTCGAGCCCGAGGCTGGCGAACCAACGGCGAGCCGTCTCGACAGCTCCCGACGCAAAGTCCTGTGCGGCGGTCGCGACCACGTACGCCGGTCGCCCGGCGCATGCGTCGCGAAGAATTTCGTCCTGGTGCTCGTTACCCGGGTGGAACTCGTCGCCGCCGACGAGGGCAAGGGGACCGTACATCGCTAGCACAGTCTGTGCCCTTCTCGGAAAACGGCCGCGTGTGGTGCTTCCCCCTACACTCTGGGCGCGCTCATGATGGATCCGGAAAAGTACGCTTCAGCCACAGTCGTGTCCCGACGCGACCCGGCACCGGATCTCTGGATCATCCGGATTCGTACCGAAACCGAATTGCCCTACAGGCCCGGCCAGTACGTGACGCTCGGTCTTCAGTCCAACGGCAAAGTCGTCGAGCGGCCGTACTCGATCTGCTCATCACCAATTGAGGATGAGATCGAGCTGTTCATCGAGCGCGTACCGAATGGCGAGCTTTCCGATCCACTCTTCGCGCTCGGTGTCGGCGGTGAGGTAATTGTTCGCAGGCGTACCAAGGGATTGTTTCTGCGCGAGGCGCCGCTCATCGATGAGCCGCATCTGTTCGTCGCGACAGTGACCGGCATCGCGCCGTTCGTCAGCCTGCTGCGCACGCTCGCATCGAAAGCGCGGGCCGGCGAGTGGAGTCCCGTGCCGATCGTCACGCTGCAAGGCGCCGCCCGCTCCGTCGAGCTCGGCTACGCAGACGAATTGGTCGCGCTGGCCGAGGAGTTCTCCTGGTTCACCTACGTTCCCACCGTAAGCCGCCCTTGGGAGGATCCGGAGTGGCGTGGCGAATGGGGGCGCGTCGAGGACGTCATGCGCAAGTACGCCGACCAGGCCGGGATGCGCCCGGGGAGCGGCGGCATCTTCCTCTGCGGTCACCCCGGGATGATCAGCGGCGCGCGGGCGATCATGCGCCGCGCCGGCTTCGATAACAAGGCGATTCGAGAAGAGCAGTATTGGCCGGACTGATGACTGCCTCGATCGACTGGGTGACGCTGCATCAGAAGTTCGGCTTCATCCTCGTCGTCCTCGCCGTGGTCGGCGGGGTGGTGGCCCTGATCTCGCTGGCCACGCCACTGGTCGGGATCGTGCTCAAGATCTACCTGCGGCTCCTCCTTCTCGCGGTGGTGATCCAGGGGATCCTCGGCATCGCGCTCTACCTGATGGGCGATCGTGCCGCCCACGAGTTGCACTACCTCTACGGATTGGGAATGGCGGCGACGCTTGGGGTCACGTTCGGGGTCAGCCGGCGGACGCCGTGGCCACTCTCCAAGCTGCCGCTTGTGATCGGGGCGATTGTCGCGACGATATTCGCGGTGCTCGCACTGATCTCGGGATAACGCTGGGTCCAGATTATCCAAGCCGGCATCGCAGCGGCGGCGCATGCTGACGTGATGATCATTCCGCCCGACGCCGATCTCGCGGTCGAACCTGCGCTGCGGGGCGCGCACCTCGTCATCAGGGAGTGGCCCGCCACGGGGATCGACCACGAGGTCGCGCCACTGCATGTGCATGACGCCGATGACGAGGCATGGCATGTCATATCCGGGGCGCTGCGGTTCCGCCTCGCCGACCGAGTCCTCATCGCCGAGGCCGGAGCCACAGTCCTCATCCCGGCGGGGACGGCGCACACGTTCGGGAATGCGGGGCCCGCCCCGTCGAGATACGTCTTCATCCTGCCGAAGAGGCTTGACGAGCTCATCAACCGCCTGCATCAGGTGGACGCCGCGGAGCATGCCACGGTCTATCTCCAGCACGCCTCCCGCCTCCTCGAGCAGCCCGCCGGGTAACTGCCGCTACGGGGTGAGCACGGGAACCGGAGACGGAGCCTCGGGCGACCGATCCAGGACGACCACGTTGAAGCGCGACTGCATCCGGATGAGCCCGGCAAGCACCGGCGCGCCGAGGATGATCACGGCGAGCGCGTTGCCGACGGCACGGAAGGTGTCGTACACGAGCGACGTCGCCAGGTAGAAGCGGCCGAACCGCGCGACGGCAGTCGCCAGCAGAGAGTCCCGGCTGCCACCCGAAGTCCGGTGCGCCGCGATAGAACGTCGTCCAGTCCCAGACGTCCAGAAGCGCCCCATACGCAAACCCGGTCACCACGCCGACCGCCGCCAGGACGACCACGTCTCGCCAGCTCACCGGGCCTCGGCGTCGGAGCCCTGCCAGTCCCGCCACCAGGCCGACGAACCCGCACCCCACCATCTCGTAGGGCAGCCACGGCCCGATACCGCCCGTCGCGATCGCCGACGCGAGCAGCGCGACGGATCCTGCGAGGAATCCATATGACGGGCCGTATACGTACCCAGCGGCAAGGATCAGGAAGAAGATCGGGCTGAACCCACCGAGACCGGTGACGAGCACAAGGCGCAGCGCGGCATCGATGGCAGCGATGGCGGCGAGCAGCGCAAATCGCCGCGCGTCGAGCTTTCGCGTCGACGTCTCGACGAACACGAGCACTGCGACGACACCGATGCTCAACGCCACCGCCGCTGCGGCTGGCGGTGTGTCGGAGGCGACGAAGGGCCAGAGGAACAACGCAAGCCCGGCAACCGATATCGCGCCAATTCTCATGCCACGGCCACCGGGCTGAGCTCACGGGCGCTGTGCGATCCGACCGCGATGGTGCGATCCGCGACCGCAGCCGCAAGGTTTCTGTCGTGCGTGGCAAGAACGATCGAGCACCCACTGTCGCGCAGCCGCAGGATCACGTTGCACAGCGCATCGCGGGCCGCGTCGTCCATCCCGCGGGTCGGCTCATCGAGGAGTGCGACGTGTGGCGAACCTGCGAGCACGGCGGCGATCGCGGCGCGCTGGCGCTCACCCGTGCTCAGGTCGCGCGGGTCGCGATCCGCGAGGTGGAGGAGCCCGAGTTCGGTTATCAGCGCGGCCGCCTCGGCGCTCTGCGCCTCGCCGCGCACGGTCCAGGCGACCTCCGAGGCGACGGTCGGCCGGTGGAGGAGCGCCATCGGATTCTGCGGCAGGTACGCAACCCGGCCGGGAGCTCGATGTACGGCGCCCGAGAGTGGCGGGATGAGTCCGGCAATGGTCCGGAGCAGCGTCGTCTTGCCGCCGCCGTTGGGGCCGACCAGAACAACGACCTCGCCAACCCGACCCTCGAGAGACACGCTCTCGAGCACCGCATCGCGCGTCGGACCCGCTGCGACGCTCTCAAGGCTCCATGCGACAGCCGCCGCGCCGAGGCCCGCGGGCATCGTCGCCGCGCGCCCGGTCGCGTACCGATGCATCGGCGCCTGTCCATCGTTGATCCGGCCGCCGACCACGGCGAGCCTGCGGCCATCCACGGAGCCGAGGTGCTCGAAGCGGTGCTCCGCGACGACGACCGCGATACCGTCGCTTCGCGAGATCGGCGAGCGTCGCGGTCAGGGCGCGCGCCCCGGCATCGTCGAGTTGTGAGAGTGGCTCGTCGAGCACGAGCATCCGCGGGCGCATCGCGAGCACCCCGGCAAGCGCGAGGCGCTGCCGCTCGCCGCCGGAGAGCGTCGCCACGGCGCGCCCTCTCAGGTGCGTGATCCCCGTCCGCTCCAGCGCGTCGTTCACGAGAGAGCGCATCGCGACCGGTGGCGTGCCGATGTTCTCGAGCCCGAAAGCCACATCGCGCTCGACGCTCGGATAGACCGACTGCAGCTCCGGGTCCTGAAAGACGAATCCCACCTTCGTGGCGAGCACGCGCGTCGACGTGGTGATGACGTCGTGCCCGCACACGGATGCAGTGCCGGAAACGGTGCCGCCGTGGAAATGGGGGACCAGCCCGTTGAAGACGCGGAGCAACGACGACTTGCCGGAACCGGATGCCCCCGCGATCAACGTGATTCCAGGTTCGATCTCGAGGTTGACCCCGTCGATGCTCGGGGTCCCGGCGTTCGGATACCAGTACCGGAATCCGGACAGCGAGGCGACCGCCGCCCCGCTCATCGCCGCCACACCAGGACCGGAGTCACCAGCGCAAGGCAGCACAGCACGCCGGCAACGCTGACGTCCGGCCAGCTCAGATCCGGGAACGGGTACCAGTCGGTGATGGCGCCGCTCACGCGGAGCCCGACGAAGAGGACCGCCGCGAGCGCCGCGACCACCGCCACGAGCACATCGCCGCGACGCCATGCCTGCTCGCTGTAGTGGGTGCGGACGCCGGACCCGTATCCGCGTGCTTCCATCGCCTCGGCCAGCGTGATCGAGCCCTCGAGTGCGGTCAGAACGACCGGCACCGCCAGGTCCGGCCACTCACGAACCCGTCTCGAGCGCCAGCCGCGCATGCGCTGCGCGTCGCGAATCTCGACGGCGCTCCGTCCGATCGCGGGAATCAGGTTGAGCGCCGTGCCGATCGCCGCGCCAGTCCGCGCGAGCGCACCCGGGAGCGCATCAACGAGCGAGTGGGGCTGCAGCACGAGCGAGAGCGGAGCCGCAGCAAGGACGGCTGCCGCGATGCCCACGCCGGTTGAGAGGCCGAACAGCGCCGCCTCGATGGTCAGCTTGCCGCCGATAACGGGGATGCCCGAAGGGAGGACGAGAAACGAGTGGTCGCCGGTGTGGCTGGCAAGCGTGGTTGTGGCAAGGGCGATCGCCGCGGCGACCCCGAGCGCGATCAGCAGACCCCGCAGCGAGACGCCCGGCCTCCGAAACGCGATGAGGAGGTTGAGCGCACACAGCAACACCAGGGTTCGATACACCGGGCTGCCGGTCGACAGCGCGATGGTCACCCCTGCGAGCGACCAGACCGCGAGCGCACGTGGGTTCATGGACGCCGCCGGCGTATTCCCTGGACGCCGAGGAGCGCAAGCAGTGCGCCGACCACGCAGGCCGCCAGCACCAGGCCCGGCGTAAACGGCCCGGAGATCGCTGCCGCCGGCGCGACGTCAGCGACCGACACGGGCGAGGTCGTGGATGACGCCGGAGCGGTCCCGGCCGCAATGGAACCCTGAACGACGGCGGGGTCCGTGTTGGTGCTCGTCGTCGGCGCCGGTCGAACGGTCGCCTCCGCCGGCGTCACGGGGCTACGGGTTCCGCCCGGCGGAGCCGTTCCAGCAGGCGTCGGTTTCGGGGTTGGCGTCGGCGACGGCGCCGCAGTCGGTGCGGCTCGGCGTCGGCGTCGACGTGGCGCACGTCCCAGCCGGCGACACTGGCGGTGGATCGGCCCCCGCGAGCGGGTCGTAGCGGAAGCCGACGTCGTCGCCGTCACCCACCGTCTCGACGGACACACCCTGCGGTGAACTCGTCCACGCGCCCCCGCCGCGCGAGACGAAGAACACCCAGTACGAGCCCGATGACGGCAGGCACGCGGTGTAACTCGCAGGCTCGTCATCGATCTGGCAGACCGCCTCGCCGAGCCCGCCGTAGCTCGCCGTGGCGTACTCGATGCCGCTCCCCTGGAGCACGGACAGCGCCGTGATGGTCGACGTGTTGAACCCGACGCACTGGCGCACCACCTGGCCGTTGCCCAGCTCCACCACGATGCCTGCGTGATACGCCGAGGCTGCCTGAACGCACAGCGGCTCGGCAGGCCCGACTCGTGCTGCCGCGGACGCCGTGCCAAGCCCGATCGCGAGCAGCGGCACGGCGAGCGCGACGCGCAACAGGCGCCGGGTCACCCCTGGGCTCGGAGCTCGACGCTCGGCGCTCCCGGCGGCAAGCCGGGGTGGAGCGACAGGTGACACCCGCACGCCGGACAGCTTCGTCCCGGTCGTGTAGCACGCCGTCGATCCGCAGTCGAGCGGATACGGGGCGCGACTCAGTGCCGGCGGGACCTGAGCGGTGGTGAAGGCGTCCGGCCCCGAGTTGCCGGGGAACGTGTAACCGCCGCCGGCATCCTGGGTGGCGATCAACTCGGCCAGCGGAGTGTTGCCGCCCGGCGCCCAGCGCGCCGCCTCGGGGTTCTGTCCGGTGGCGAAGAGCGCCTGGAGCACGAGCGCGGTCGAGTCCGGATCGCTGCCCGCCCCAGCCTGGTACGGGAAACCACCGTCGCCGTCCTGCTGGGTGTGCAGCCAGGCCAGTGCCGAGGCATTGCGACTGCTCGTCCCGGCAGCGTTGAGCGCCATCAGCACCATCGCGGTGGAGTTGGTGTCGCTGGTGTCGTAGTCGGTGGAGCCGTTGGGATCGTCCTTGATGAGCAGGTAGTCCCAACCGCCGTCACTGTCCTGGGCGGCGACGAGATGGTGGATTGCCGCCGCCGGCACCGTCTGTCCGGCGGCGACCAGGCCCTGGATGGCGAGGGACTCGGTGAACGCCTCGCCGTCGCCGTAGACGCCCGCCTTGTACATGCCCTTGAGGGTGGTGAGCAGGTTGACGCCGCCAAAGGAGCTGGGATTGAGGTGGGCGGCGACCACTGCCTGGATGAGCAGGCCGCAGCCGCCGGCGGTGGCGCAGGCCGAGGCGGCCTGGGTGCTCAGATAGGTCATCACCGACGGACCGCCGCCGTTGCGCAACGCCTTGGGGTCGTAGCCGGCAGCGGCTGCCCCGATCGCGTACTCCTCGCTGACGCTGTCGGTGCTCGACCCGAGCGGGATCGATCCGTTCGATGCCGACTGCTGCGTCTGCAGGTACAGAAGCGACGCCGTCGCGGCCTTGGCCTCACTTGCCGGCGTGAAGCCCTTCGTGTAAGCGACGCTCACGGGATAGGGCGCCATCTCGAGCGCCGGCGGGACCTGAGCGGTGGTGAAGGCGTCGGGCCCCGAGTTGCCGGGGAACGTGTAGCCGCCGCCGGCATCCTGGGTGGCGATCAGCTCGGCCAGCGGAGTGTTGCCGCCCGGCGCCCAGCGCGCCGCCTCGGGGTTCTGCCCGGTGGCGAAGAGCGCCTGGAGCACGAGCGCGGTCGAGTTCGGGATCGGTGCCCGCCCCGGCCTGGTACGGGAAACCACCGTCGCCGTCCTGCTGGGTGTGCAGCCAGGCCAGTGCCGAGGCATTGCGACTGCTCGTCCCGGCAGCGTTGAGCGCCATCAGCACCATCGCGGTGGAGTTGGTGTCGCTGGTGTCGTAGTCGGTGGAGCCGTTGGGATCGTCCTTGATGAGCAGGTAGTCCCAGCCGCCGTCACTGTCCTGGGCGGCGACGAGATGGTGGATTGCCGCCGCCGGCACCGTCTGTCCGGCGGCGACCAGGCCCTGGATGGCGAGGGACTCGGTGAACGCCTCGCCGTCGCCATAGACGCCCGCCTTGTACATGCCCTTGAGGGTGGTGAGCAGGTTGACGCCGCCAAAGGAGCTGGGATTGAGATGGGCGGCGACCACTGCCTGGATGAGCAGACCGCAGCCGCCCGCGGTGGCGCAGGCCGAGGCGGCCTGGGTGCTCAGATAGGTCATCACCGACGGACCGCCGCCGTTGCGCAACGCCTTGGGGTCGTAGCCGGCAGCGGCTGCCCCGATCGCGTACTCCTCGCTGACGCTGTCAGTGCTCGACCCGAGCGGGATCGATCCGTTCGCACGCCGACTGCTGCGTCTGCAGGTACTCGATCGCTCTCGATCCAGGATCGATCTGCGCTGATCCGGACCCGCTGCCCGCGGCGAAGGCAAGCGTCGCCGCCCCGATGGTTGCGGTGGTCGCAAGCGCGGCCACTCTGCTGATCCTGCCCATGGCTGGTACCCCACGCGGCGAAGGGGACTCCATCCTTGCCGGAGTTGTCCTCGCCGCATGAGGCTTCCTCCCGTCTTGCGCGGGGATGGAGGTCGACGCCTCGGGTCGGTCTCCTGGCTCACGGATCAACGCCGCTACGGCCGCCTTCCCGGGAGCTCTCGCCCCCGGTGGCACGATGGCCGCCGGCTCCCCGCTCACAGTTGCGCGACAGCGCCGGATTCTCACCGACTTCCCGTCACCCGGAGCGTTATTCAGTTGTGGCCGTCGAGTATGCGCCGGGCTCCGAGGGATTCGTCAAGGGGTCGGTGGGTACACTTGGACCCATGCCCCACACCGGCCCGCGAGCGGTCGCGGTCATCTCCGTGCATGCCTCCCCGCTGTCGGATCTGGGCAGCGGCGAGAACGGCGGGATGAACCTCGCGATCCGCCGGTTGTGTGAGGGCCTCTCGCTTCGCGGGGTTCCGACCGACGTCTTCGTCCGCCGCGACGGACCCGGTCCCGACGAGGAGTTGATCGCGCCGCTGAGCCGGCTCGTCCGGCTCCCTGTCGGCCCGCCGGAGCCACTCCGCAAGGAGCAAGTGCGCGCGCTCCTCGACGAATTCACCGATGCGACCGTTCGCCACGCGGAGTCCGAGCGGCGCTCGTATCGCGCCATCCACGGCCACTACTGGCACGGCGGTCTCGTCGGCCGCGCAGCTCCGCGCCGCATGGGGTGTCGCGTGGGTGCAGTCGTTCCACACGCTGGCGCTCACCAAGGCGCGCGCCGGTCTGCCGCTGGATGCGATTCGGGCTCAGGCCGAGGGCGAGCTCGCCGCCCAGGCGGACCGGTTGGTCGCCGGGAGTGCGGCCGAAGCCAAGGACCTCATCCGGTTGTATCGCGCGTCGCGGGACCGCATCTGCGTCGCGCAACCAGGCGTCGATCCCCGCCTCTTCGCCGAGCACGACGGCACGGCGCTGCGCCGGAGCCTCGGCCTCGAGAACGCGCGGGTCGCGCTCTTCGCAGGCAGGCTCGAGCCGCTGAAGGGCACGCAGATCCTGCTCGATGCGGCGGCCCAACTCCGATCCCGAGGCGAATACGCGGACCTCGTCGTGGTCATCGCGGGTGACGACAGCGGCGATGGCGCCAGCAATGACCGCGGCGGAGAACGCGCCCGTCTCGAGCGGCACGCAGCGCGCATCGGGCTCGCGGACCACGTCCGTTTCGTCGGCGCGGTCCCCCACGATCGGCTCGCCGAGTACTACGCGATGGCCGACGTCTGCGTCGTTCCGTCGCTCACCGAGAGCTTTGGCATCGTTGCGCTCGAGGCGCAGGCGCTCGGCACGCCGGTCGTCGCTGCGTCAGTCGGCGGTCTGCGAGAGATCGTGGAGGACGGCGTCACCGGTTTTCTCGTCGAAGGCCATGAGCCCGAGGACTACGCGCGGGCCATCGCCGACGTCCTCGACGATCCGATTCGCGGGGCGGAGATGAGCGAGGAGGCGCGGCGCCGCGCCGGCCGATTCACGTGGCTGCGGGCGGTCGACCGCCTCGCGGCGATCTACGACCGCATCAGCGTCGTCGGGCAGCCGTCGGGAAGCCCGTGCGGCTACGAGGACGAAGAGACGCTCGCCCAGATGGGCAGCGCCGCCAGCTAAAGCCCGGCGGCTCGGTCCACTTCGCGGGCGCGTTGCGCCCGCAGCGTGCTGTCGCGGCCTTCGCGCAGGATCCGCACGGCAGGGCCGGGGAGTTCTCCGGCTTCGAGTGCGAAGTCGATGGCGGCAACCACCCGATCGTCGACGAGGTGGCTCGGGTAGAGACACTCGGTGAAGGCTTCGGCCTCGTCGATGGTCCGCTCCGCCCACATCGCCGGCAGTGCGTCCAGGTATCGCTGGACGTACGGCCGGAGCAGTTCCGGATCGGGTCCATGCGCCATCAGCCCGCCGACGCCTACCGAACCGATGTAGAAGCCGCGAAGGATGGCGGACATCGAGGCGACAGAAAGCTCGCCGTCGGTTGCGCCCTTCCAGGCCGCGGGCATCGGTGCGCTCGCATCGGCAACCCGCTCCCAGGCTTCCTCCTTCGCGGCCGCGGTCGGCCGGGCAGCGAGGCAGGCAGTACCGCGACGGCGACCGATGTCGCTCGGGTCCGACGCCATCGTCGCCTGGATGAGGTCGACGTCCGCGTGCCCCTCCTCGCTGAGCTGGCCCAGGATCAGCCAGCGCAGATCGGTGTCGATGTCGATGCCGGGGATGCTCTCGGAACCGTCGAGCATCGCCGCCACCTTCGCCAGCGACTCCTCCGACGCGGCGGTCGCAACGAGGATGCGCGCCCAGATGAGCCGCATCTCGGGGCCAAGCGCCGGGTTGTTGGCCTGCGCCACGGCAACCTGGTGGAGACGCTCGCGCGCAGTCGTGCGGTTGCCCGGGTCCCCGTACAGGTCGATCGCGGATCGCGCCTGGCTGGTCACGCGCTCAACGAGCAGCGAATCCTTCTCCGCGGGTGCATGCCGCGCCACGAGCTCCACGAACTCGCGGGCAGGCATCTCGCCGTCGCGCGTGAGGTCCCACATCGCGGCCCAGCAGAGGGCCCGCGCGAGCGGGTCGGCAAGCTTGGAGAGGTCCGCCTTGAGGGTCTCGAGCGAGCGGGGATCGAAGCGCAACTTGGCGAAGGTCAAGTCGCCGTCATTGAGAAGGACGAGGTCGCAGACGCGCTCGCCGACCAGTTCGTTGATCGGCGTCAGCGCACCGGTCAGATCGGTCTCGACGCGCCGGCGCAGCCGCAGGATGCCCTTCGCGTCGTAGTCGTACAGGCCCACGCCGGCGCGGTGCGCGCGCAGCGTCGGATGCGTCGGGATTGCGGTCTGCTCGACGACGAACGATGTGTACCGGCCGTTCTGCTCTGCGAGGTGCGCGTGGAACGTGTTCAGCCCCGTGGTCTGCAACCAGTCCTGGCCCCACCGGGTGAGGTCGCGCCCGGATGCGCGGCGCAGGCAATCAAGGAATTCCTGCAGATCGGCGTTGCCCCATCGATAGCGCTTGAAGTAGTCCTGCACGCCGCGCATGAATGCGTCGTCGCCGACCCATGCGACCAGCTGCTTCATGACCGACGCGCCCTTGTGGTACGTGATCCCGTCGAAGTTCTGGCGCACCGAGACTGTGTCCGGCACGTGGTCGGCGATGCGATGCGTCGTGACGAGCTGGTCCTGGCGTGCGGCGATCGACTTGACACTGTTGGCGAAATCGACCCACGCGTTGGTGAATGCGCGTCGATTTCTCCATCGGCGAGATTTGCCATGTACGTGGCAAAGGTTTCGTTGAGCCAGAGGTCGCCCCACCAGCGCATCGTGGTGACGTCACCGAAGCCGTGGACGTGCGCCATCTCGTGCAGGATGGTTTCTGCGCGCCGCTGCAGCTGCGCCTCGCTCGCCTGACCGCGATGGATGTACGCCTCGTTGAACGTGACGCAGCCCGGGTTCTCCATCGCGCCCATGTTGAATTCGGGCACGAACAGCTGGTTGTATTCGTCGAACGGATACTCGAGGCCGAAGTACTTCTCGAAGAAGTCGAGGCCGGCAGTCGTGATGTCGAAGATCTCGTCCGCCTGCGCGTCGATCCACGAGGCGAGTGACTCGCGGCACCACAACGCCATCGGGATATCGCGGTGCTTGCGCTCGACGGTGTGGTACTTGCCGGCGACAACAGCGATGAGGTACGGCGGCAGTGGTGGCGTGGTGTTGAAGTGCCACGTCTTCAGCGCGCCGCGCGGCTCGGTGCGAAGGATCCGCCCGTTGCTGCAGACACGCCAGGCGCTCGGCGCGGTGACGCTCATCGTGACGCCCGCTTTCAGGTCCGGCTGGTCGAAGCACGCGAGCACTTTGTGCGCGTCGAACGGCTCGAAGTGGGTGTACACGTAGACCTCGTCGTCCACCGGGTCGCGGAGGCGGTGGAGTCCGACGCCGGTGTGCTGGTACTCGCACTGCGCGGTCACCGAGAGACGGTTGGAGCCGGCTCGCAGTCCGCGCAGCCAGAGCACGTTGCCGTCGAACCCGTGCTGCGCCTCGCTGAGGCGCTTGCCGTTGAGCGTGCACTCATCGATGGAGCGGGCGGCGATGTTGATGAAGGTCTCCGTGCCCTCGTGGGCAGCGTCGAAGACGATCGTCGTCGCGCTTTGGAAGGTCTCCGCGTCCGGGTCGTCGCTCAGAACCAGCGAAACCTCATAGGAGAGGTTGGAGAGCAGTGCTGCTCGAGCCTGGGCGTCCGATTCGGTGAGGTTGTCCTGGAGTGGCGGACGGTCGAGAGCGGTCAGTGTCACAGCCGAAGCCTACTAAACTCGTGCCCGGAACCACGGCACTCTGCAGCACATTGTTTCCAGCCACGGCGGGTGCCCGGCTGGAGGGTCGTTTGTTACGATCGGCCGCGATGCTGTCGGGCTACGCGCCGATCCTCTTCTTCTTCGGCATCTGCGCGCTGTTTGCCGTCTTCGCACAGGTGCTCAACGGCGCGCTCGGTCCGAAGCGGGCCTCGCCCACCAAGGATCTTCCTTATGAGTTCGGGCATCGTTCCCAGGGAGAGCGCGCGCCGCCGTTTCTCGGTGAGCTTCTACGTCACGGCGATGCTGTTCATCATCTTCGACGTCGAATCGATCTTCCTCTTCCCGTGGGCGACGATCGTCCGGGAGCTCAAGGTCTTCGGGATCGTCGAGATGGGCATTTTCATCGCGACATTGCTCGTGGGGCTGCTCTACGTCTGGCGCAAAGGGGCGCTGCGGTGGGATTGAACAGCGAGTTGATCGTTCCGGGTGGCTCGGGCAGGAGCATTCTCCTTGCCGACGCGGGCGCGATCCCTCTGCCGCGGACCGGGGCGCGCCGAGCGCACCGCGGTGCAGAGCGGAGTGGTCACGACCACACTCGGTAAGGTCATCCAGTGGGGCAGGTACAGCTCGCTCTGGCCGGCACTCTTCGGGCTCGCGTGCTGCGCCATCGAGATGATGAGTTCGACGGCCTCGCGCTACGACATGTCCCGGTTCGGCGCCGAGGTGTTTCGCGCATCCCCGCGCCAGGCCGACCTGATGATCGTCGCCGGCAGGGTGTCCCAGAAGATGGCCCCGGTGTTGCGCCAGATCTACGACCAGATGCCGGAGCCGAAATGGGTCATCAGCATGGGCGCCTGCGCCTCCAGCGGCGGCATGTTCAACAACTACGCGATCGTCCAGGGCGTCGACAAGGTGGTCCCCGTCGACATCTACATCCCCGGTTGCCCGCCGCGACCGGAAGGGTTGATCGACGCGGTCATCAAGCTGCAGAAGAAGATCGCCGGGGAACTCCCCGGCTCGCTGCTCGGGTAGCGGGGTGACCGCGCCTGGATCGCCCATGAGCGGCGCACGAGCAGCGGATCTCCTGGAGCGGGAGCTTCCGGCTGCGGTGCTTCGCCGTGAGGAGGCATTCGGCGAGGAGACCGTCTGGGTCGATCGCGAACTCGCTGGTCGCCGCTTGCACCTTGCTGCGCGATCACCCGTGACGCGGCCTACACCTCGCCCGTCTTCGTGACCGCCGTCGACTGGCCCGACCGCGAGCCCGCCGAGCCGCGGTTCGACGTGGTGTACATGCTGCGATCCCTTCAGCACAACGACACATGCCGCCTGATCGTCCAGGTCAAGGAGGACGATCCGAACGTGCCCACGCTCGAGCTCGTCTTCGCCGGGATGGACTGGCTCGAGCGGGAGTGCTTCGACCTCCTCGGCATCACCTTCACCGGTCATCACGACCTCAAGCGGATCCTGCTGCCCACGGACTGGGATGGGCACCCGCTTCGCAAGGACTACGCGTCCTTCGGCGAGCCGATCGCGTTCACCCACAACCTCGAGTGGGCGCTCCCGGCGCAGGAACGGCCGCGCGACATGCCGGGAGGTTCGCGATGACAGCGCTGCCGCCTCCGGGAACCGAGACTGCCCCGCTCGACCCGCTCAGCGAGCAGTACGAGGCGGGTCGCGAACTGCTCGGGATCGAGCCCGGTCTCGACGCCATCGACCTGGTCGAGATCGGCGACAGCACGATGGAATTGAACATGGGGCCGATGCACCCGTCGACCCACGGTGTGCTGCGCCTCGTGCTCAATCTCGACGGCGAGGTCGTGCGTGAATGCCGTCCCGATATCGGTTACCTGCACACCGGTTTCGAGAAGGACTTCGAGCGCCACACGTACCAGCAGTGCATCCCGTACACGGACCGGATGGACTACCTCGCTCCGCTCTTCAACAACCTCGGGTTCTCACTCGCGGTTGAGCGCCTGCTCGGTATCGAGGTGCCGCTGCGTGGCCAGTACCTCCGCGTCATCATGTGCGAGCTCTGCCGGCTTGCGAGCCACCTGCTCTGGTACGGCACCGGCGGCCTCGACCTCGGCGCGACCTCCGCCTTCATGTACGCGTGGCGCGACCGCGAGAAGCTGCTCGACATCAATGAGCTGGTCAGTGGCGTCCGGATGCACACGTCGTTCATCCGCGTCGGCGGGCTCATGGCGGACGTGCCCGACGAGTTCTACGCGCTGGTCGGTGAGGTCATCAACACGTTCCCGAAGCTCATCGACGAGCACGAGCTCCTGATCACCAAGAATCCGATCTTCCGGCAGCGCACGATCGGGCTCGGCACGCTCAACGCTCAGGATGCGATGGCCTACGGCGCCACCGGACCGACGCTCCGTGGGAGCGGGGTGCCATACGACCTCCGAAAGGCGCAGCCCTACAGCTCGTACGACCACTTCGATTTCGACGTCCCGATCGGCAGGACGGGCGACGTCTACGACCGCTATCTCGTGCGCATGCAGGAGATGCGTGAGTCGCTGAAGATCATCAGGCAGGCACTCGACAATCTCCCGGACGGTCCCGTCAACACCACCGACCGGCGCGTCGCGCTGCCACCCCGCAACGAGCTCAACACCAGCATGGAGTTGCTCATCCACCACTTCAAGCTGGTTACCGAAGGGATGCGCGTCCCACAGGGTCAGGTCTATCAGGCCGTCGAGTCACCGCGAGGCGAACTCGGCTTCTACCTGGTCAGCGACGGATCCACCCGCCCCTACCGGTGCAAGGTGCGGGCGCCATCCTTCAGCAACCTCGCGGCGTTGCCGCACATGGTGCGTGGCGAGTTGATCGCCGACGTGGTCGCGGTCATCGGCTCGATCGACATCACGCTTGGGGACGTCGACAGATGATCCGCGCACGCGTGGGGTTCCCCGCATGACGTTGCAGGCGGCGACGCGGACCGCCATCGAGCGTGCCCGCGACCGATACCCCCGCGCCCGAAGTGCCATCCTCCCGGCCCTCTGGGCAGTCCAGCACGAACAGGGCCTGATCACCCCTGACGCGATGACCGAGATCGCCGGCATCCTCCAGGTCACCCCAAGCGACGTCGAGGCCGTCTCCACCTTCTACTCGATGTACTTCCAGCACCCCCACGGTCGCCACGAAGTCATCGTCTGCATCAACGTCTCCTGCGCCCTGAGAGGCGCCGAAGAAATAGTCGACCACCTCGAGAAAAGCCTGGGCTGCGCGAGTGGAGAGACGACCACCGACGGCGCCTTCACCTGGTCCTCAACAGTGGAGTGCCTGGGCGGCTGCGGCGGAGCCCCCACAATGCAGGTCGACCATCATTTCCAGGAAAACCTCACCCCGGAGAGGGTCGATGCGATTCTCGGAGCCCTGAGAGCGGAGCCGACGCCGCACGAAGGACTAGCAGTCGAAGCGGGTGGCGCCGCGGGGGGAAGCGCCGGCGCGCAAAAAGCGCGACGGCGAGGGGTACCCGCGGAGACAGGACCCGCTCCCACTGCGCCCCCCAGTGCGGCCGAGGAGGCGCCGCGACCAGCCGCGACCCCAAGAACGCGACGCCCGCGTAAGGCCCAGTAGGATGCAGCGCGCGATGAGTACCAGCGCGGCCGACCCGACGAGAGCTCATGGCTGAATACAAGCTGCTCACCAAGGATTTTGGTGCGCCCGAGTTGCAGACCCTCAGCGGGTACGAGAAGGTCGGCGGCTACCAGGGACTTCGTGACGCGTTCAAGAAGTTCACACCGGAGACGCTCGTCGCCGAGGTGAAGACGAGCAACATCCGCGGGCGGGGAGGGGCGGGATTCCCGACCGGGCCTGAAGTGGTCGTTCCTCCCCAAGGACGTGTTTCCGCGGTACCTGTGCTGCAACGCGGACGAGTCGGAGCCGGGATGCTTCAAGGACCGATACCTCATCGATGAGAGCCCGCATCAACTCATCGAGGGTCTGCTGATCGCGTCGTATGCGCTGCAGGTCAACACCTCGTTCATCTACATCCGCGGCGAGTACCACGACCAGCGCCTCCTCCTCGAGCGCGCCGTCGAGGAGGCGCGCGCCGGCGGGTACATCGGCAAGAACATCCTCGGCAGCGGTTTCGACTGCGACGTCATCGTCCACGGCGGCGCGGGCGCGTACATCTGCGGTGAGGAGACGGCGCTCATCGAGTCGCTGGAGGGGCTGCGCGGCCAGCCGCGTCTCAAGCCGCCGTTCCCCGCGATCAAAGGTCTCTACGGGCAAGCCGACTGTTGTGAACAACGTCGAGACGCTCTGCAACATGCCGCACATCGTCCAGCGCGGCGGCGAGTGGTTCAAGTCACTCGGCACCGAGAAGAGCGCGGGGACGCGGGTCTTCTGCGCGAGCGGGCACATCAACCGCCCCGGCAATTACGAGATGCGCCTCGGGCACCCCGATTCGCGAGCTGCTCGAAGAGGAATGCGGCGGCATCTGGAAGGGCCGCTCCATCAAGGCGTTCCAGCCCGGTGGCGGCTCGATGCAGGTGCTCCTGCCGCAGCACCTCGACCTGCCCCTCGACATGGATGCCGTGCAGGAGGCCGGGTCCTCACTCGGAGCGGGCGCGATGGTCTTCATGGACGAGACCACGTGTCTCGTCGACGTCTCGATGCGGCTTGTCGACTTCTACCGCCACGAGTTCGTGCGGAAAATGCGTGCCCTGCCGCGAGGGAACCTACTTCGAATCGGAGCTCATGCACCGGCTCGAGGCGCGGCCTCGCGACCAATGCCGAACTGGCCAGTCTCGCCGACATCTGCTCGAACATGGACGGGCGGTGCTTCTGCCCGCTCGGTGACACCGCGACCTGGTTCGTGATGTCGGCGTACAAGGCATTCCGCGACGAGTTCGAAGCGCACTGCGGGGCCGGGCGCTGCCCGGTGAGCGGCGCAGGCCACGGCGCGTGCCCGTGGCGTGACCGCGGTGGCTGGCAGACCAGGAACGCCGCCCCCGAGGCGCCGGACGACGGCCGCGTCGGCGTCAGCATCGACGGACGCGCGCTCCGTGTTCCGAAGCGGAACGCTCGTGCTCGACGCCGCCACCGAGGCCGGCATCCACATCCCGATCTACTGCGCCCATCCCAAGATGGACCCGGTCGCGGTCTGCCGGATGTGCCTGGTCAACATCGAGAAGGTCCCGAAGCCACAACCCGCATGCGCCACCATCGCCGGTGACGGCATGGTGGTGCGCACCCAGACCTCCCCGGGGTCACAAAGCTTCGCGAGGGGATGCTCGAGTTCCTGCTGCTCAACCATCCCCTCGACTGCCCGGTCTGCGACCGCGGCGGCGAGTGCGACCTGCAGGACTTCACCTTCCGCTACGGGCCCAGGGATATCGCGATTCCCGATCACCGAAAAGGTCCACTTCAAGAAGGCGATCCCGCTTTCCGACAAGATCGAGCTCGACCAGGAGCGGTGCATCCTCTGCTGGCGCTGCGTGCGCTATCTACGACGAGATCACCGGCGAGAAGGAGATCGTGCTGCAGCAGCGCGGTGTCGACACGCTGGTGTCCACGTTCGACAGGCGCCAGCTGGAGTCCGACGTTCCAGGGCAACCTCCCCGAGGTGTGCCCGGTCGGCGCGCTGACGCATCGGAAGTACCGCTTCGTCTCGCGCCCCTGGGACCTGCAGCGCACCGCGAGCATCTGCCCGGAGTGCTCGTACGGCTGCAACATCAATGTCGACAGTCGCGATTTCGAGGTGCGTCGCTTCGCCTCGCGTGACAACCCGCTTGTCGATGACATGTGGCTCTGCGATCGCGGCCGCTACAGCTTCGACGGTTGGAACAGCTCGGAGCGGGTGCGCCGCCCGGTGGTGCGCAGCGACGACGAGTCGCGCGATGTGGCGCGTGCCTGAGGCGATCACCCAGGCCGCGCGCCGGCTTCGCGAGATCGCCGACGAGTACGGTGCAGAATCGATCGGCGTGCTCGGTTCGAGCGCGAGCACCAATGAGGAACTCTTCCTGCTCGAGCGCATTGCGCGCCAGGTGATCGGGACGCCGCACGTCGACCATCAGCTCGATCCGTTCGAGGGACTGTCGGCTGCGGAACACGAACTCGGCATCGCCGAAATCGAGGAGTGCGATGTGCTCGTCGTCCTCGGCGCCGAGCCCGAGGAGCAGGCGCCGGTGCTCACGCTTCGCCTGTACAAGGCGGAGCGCAAGAGGAATGCTCGCGTACTCCGCGTGAACAGCGACGTCTCGGCAGCCGACGCCGTTGCAGCCGCCGCGGGCGCGTCGAGGATCGGCCTCATCGCCGACGAGTCCAATCGCGCGCATGCCGCGGAAATCGCAACCGCGCTGAGCGCTGTCGGGTCGGTACGCCGCCTCACGATCACGCGCGGCGTGAACGGGCGCGGCGCCAAGGACCTCGGCCTGCTTCCCAACCTCGGCCCCGCGTATGCGTCGCTCGACGCAGACAGGCAAGACCGGCCGCCAGATCCTCGAAGGGCTGGCGGCGGGCGAGATGCGCGGCCTGCTCATGCTCGGGCCCAACCCCGCGCTCGAAGCGGCGGGCGACCTGCTCGAGCGCGCAGTGCGCAAGGCGGCGTGCGTCGTGGCATTCGACACGCGACCCGGCGTCGTTTCGCGATACGCGACGGTCCTCTTCCCCGGACATGCGATTTTCGAGAAGGCAGGCAGCGTCACCAACGTCGAGGGGCGGGTGCAGCGCATTCGCGCGGGCTTGCCGCCTGCATCGTCAACGCCGACGGAGACACGGGTGCTGACCACGCTTGCGAGTGAGATGGGAGCGGTCGGTTGGGGATCGGGGGATCCGCTCGCGGTCAACCGCCTGATGCGTGAGGAGATCAGCGCCTACGGGAGTGCAGGCAACGGCGGTCGGGCGCTGTTCACCGCCGAGGCAGTCGCGTGATCGGGCCGGACGATCTCTGGTGGGTACTGCTGATCAAGTGCGGTGTCCTCGTCGTGTTCCTGCTCACCGCCTTCGCCTATCTGACTCTCGCTGAACGCAAGATCTCGGCGCGCATCCAGCTGCGTTACGGCCCGAACCGGGTTGGGCCGTTCGGGATGCTGCAGCCCGCGGCCGACGGTCTGAAGCTCTTCTTCAAGGAGAACATCGCTCCCGCCGAGCGCGACAAGCTGCTGTACCTCGTGGGACCGAGCCTCGCCGGTGGGGCGGCAATGCTTCGCCTACGCGGTGATTCCCTGGGGCACCAACAACTGGTTCGGGCACGAGCTCCACTGGGACATCGCCCATATCAATGTTGGACTGCTCTTCATCCTCGGCGTCACCTCGCTCGGCGTGTACTCGCTGTTCCTCGGCGGGTTCGCGTCCAACAGCAAGTACTCGCTGCTCGGCGGCCTGCGCTCATCGGCGCAGCTCATCTCCTATGAGATGGCGGTGTCGTTCGCGGTGATCGGCGTCGTCATCCTCTCCGGCTCGCTCGACCTGGAGAAGATCGTCGGCATCGCAGCAGGGACTGTGGTTCATCGTGCTGCAGCCGCTCGCGTTCATCCTGTACTTCATCGCCGCGTTCGCGGAGACCAACCGGCTGCCGTTCGACCTGCCCGAAGCGGAGACCGAGCTCATCGCCGGCTACCACACCGAATATTCGGCGATGCGCTTCGGCCTGTACTTCCTTGGCGAGTACATCAACATGGTCACGGTCTGCTCGATCGCGACGGCACTGTTCCTCGGTGGCTGGTTGCCGCTGCTGCCATTCCATCCCTTCGACTGGATTCCCGGGCCGATCTGGTTCCTTGGCAAGGTGTTGGTGCTCCTCTTCGTGATGATCTGGGTGCGCTGGACGCTGCCGCGACTCCGCTACGACAGGCTCATGAACTTCGGCTGGAAGGTGCTGCTGCCGCTCGGCCTGATCAACATCGTCATCACCGGCGCGATCGTCGCGCTGCGGGCATAGCGATGGCGAGGGTGAGGCGGTGATCAAGGAGATTGCGAAGGGACTCGCATTCACGCTCAAGAAGATGGGAACGCACCCGATCACGATTCAGTATCCCGAGGAGCAGAAGCCGGTTTCGCCGCGCCACCGCGGCCGGCACATCCTGCATCGCTACGACAACGGCCTCGAGCGGTGCATCGGCTGCGAGTTGTGCGCCGCCGCGTGCCCGGTCGGCTGCATCTACGTGCTCGCTGCCGAGAACGACCCCAAGGCGCCCGATCTCCCCTGGCGAGCGATATGCGGAGCGGTACGAGATCAACCTGATGCGCTGCATCTACTGCGGATACTGCGCGGAGGCGTGCCCCACCGAGGCGATCACGCTCGGGCCCGCGCTTCGAGCTTGCCGACTACCGGCGCGAGCGAACCGTCGTCACCAAGGCCGAGTTGCTCGAGTCGTGGCCCGGCTTTGCGCAGGCGCGAGGTCCGGCGAGCCCGGTGGGCGCCGGCGCCGACCAGACGGGCCGCGAGGATCTCGATCCCGGTGTGCGGCCGCGTGCCGCGTGGGCCGCGCAGGAGAAGACGCTCGACCACGAGCTCGCACCGCATCCTGGGGAGCTCGGCGTCCCGGTCGATGTGCCAACGGTCATCGAACCCGGAGCGGGGAAGACCACATGACGGTCATCTTCGCCGTCGTCATCGCGCTTGCGGCAGTGAGCGCGATCGGTGTCGTGTTCTCACGCCAGACGATCTACTCGGCGCTCAGCCTGGTGCGTGACGGTGACGATGCTTGCCGTGCTCTTCCTGCTCCTGAACGCGCAGTTCCTCTTTGCGGTGCAGCTGATCATCTATGCGGGCGCGGTGATGGTGCTCTTCGTGTTCATCGTCGCTTTGCTGAGCCCAGACGCGGAGGACCGCCCCGCGTTGGATCTGCGCGCGGTCATCGGCGTCCTCGGCGTGGTGGTCGTGACCGCGCTCGTCTTCATCGCGGCGCGCAACGGCATCACGTACAACACCAACGGGTTCCACGGTGCGGCGCGTGCGGCACGGCGAGCAACCCCTACCACACCTTCAACTTTCCGCAGGACGCGGTGAACAACGCCGGCAACGTGCAGACGGTCGCCGGCCAGCTGTTCACCAACTACCTGCTTCCCTTCGAGATCACCTCGATGCTCCTGCTCGTGGCGGCGATCGGCGCCGTCTACCTGACCAGGCGCTCCGGCCCGTGACCGAGTGCCGCGGATGGTGAATCCGAATCTGTTCCCGTACCTGCTCGGGCTCGCGGCCTTCCTGTTCACGGTGGGCGCGATGGGCGTGCTCATCCGGCGCAACCCGATTGTCGTGTTCATGTGCATCGAGCTGATGCTCAACGCCGCCAACGTGGCGCTCGTGGCGTACGGGCGTTTTCTCAACAGTGAGGAAGGCCAGATCTTCGCCTTCATGGTGATCGTCGTCGCCGCCGCGGAGGTCGTCGTGGGGCTCGCGCTGCATCACCCAGATCTTCCGGCTCGGTCGCGAACTCGACGTCGACGACCTCAGCGAGATGAAAGAGTGAACGTCAGCACCGCGTCCACGCTGGTCGTCCTGGTGCTGCTGTTCCCGCTGATCGGCGCGGCGCTGAACGGCTTCCTCGGCCCAGTCTTCGGCCGGCAGTTCGTGAACATCGTCGGGACAGCGTCGATCCTCGCGTCCTTCGTCGTGTCCTGCCTCGTGCTCGCCAACGTCGTCGGCGCGCCCGCCGGGCACGCCGCGATCACGGTCCGTCTCTGGGACTGGATCAATCTTGGCGGCGGGACCAACCTCTCGGTCGGCATGGACTTCACGCTCGACGCGCTGGGCGCCCTGATGCTCATGGTCATCACCGGCGTCGGCTTCCTCATCCACGTGTACAGCGTCGGCTACATGGCGCACGACACCGGGTTCGCACGCTTCTTCAGCTACATGAACTTCTTCATCTTCTCGATGTTGACGCTCGTGCTGGCCGCCGACCTGGTGATTCTCATCATCGGATGGGCGCTGGTCGCCTTGAGCAGCTATCTGTTGATCGGGTTCTGGCACGACCGCCCAACCGCCGTGCTGGCGGCACGAAAAGCGTTCATCACGCAGGTGATCGGCGACGTCGCCCTGGTGATCGCCGCGTTCCTGATCGTGCTGAACACGCACACCCTCAGCCTGCCCAACATCTTCGCGCGCACGCAGGCGTTTCCCGCCGGCGGTGCGCTGGTCACCGGCGTGTGCGTCCTGCTCGCCATCGGAGCGTTCGCCAAGAGCGCGCAGTTCCCGCTGCACACGTGGCTGCCGGACGCGATGGAGGGCCCGACGCCGGTCTCGGCACTCATCCACGCCGCAACCATGGTCACCGCGGGTGTTTACCTCATCGCGCGGTTCCACGTGCTGTTCAACCTGGCCCCTGTCGCCGAGGGACTCGTTGCCTGCGTCGGCATGGGCACGGCGGTGATGGCGGGCATCATCGCCCTCTCGCAGATCGACATCAAACGTGTCATCGCGTACTCGACGATGTCGCAGATCGGTCTGATGATCTACGCGGTCGGCATCGGCGCGTACTCCGCGGGAATGTTTCACTTCGCGATACACGCGGTCTTCAAGGCACTGCTCTTCCTCGCCGCGGGCAACGTCATCCATGCGCTCCACGACGAGCAGGACATCCGCCTCATGGGCGGCCTGCACTCGCGCATGAAATGGACGCACCTCGCGTTCGGTGCGGGGTCACTCGCGCTCGGTGGATTCTTCCTCTTCTCGGGTTGGTTCAGCAAAGAGGATCTGCTCGGGTTCGGCACGCTTTCAGGACCGGGCCCTGCACCGTGGCTGCTCTATGTCGTCGGCGTGGGCGTCAACGTGCTCACCGGCCTGTACGCCTTCCGTCTCTACTTCACGGTCTTCCAGGGTGAGCCGCAGACAGCGCGCGGCTTCGGTGTCAAGGAAGCTCCGTACACGATGCTGATCCCGGTGGTCATCCTCGGTGTGCTCGCGGTGGTCGTCGCGTGGCCGCTGCAGTTCCCGCTGCCCAACACCATCCACGTGTTCAGCGATTTCCTGAGCCCTGTCTTCGCGGGATCGCAATCGCCGTTGTTACATGACCCCTCATTCGGCCTGGCGCTTGTCGGCTTGGTCATCGGCACGGCCGCCAGCCTGATCGGCATCGGGTTGGCGATGCGTCTCTGGTATGAGCACCGTCCCGACCCGCAGGTCGTGCTCGCGCGGCTGCCGCGAGTGATTCCGCTGCTCTCGTACAACAAGTTCTACTTCGACGAGATCTATGACCGTGCTCTGGTGCAACCGGTGAAAGCGGTCGCGCGAACCGCGAGGCGTGTGGTCGAGCCGGACGTCATGGACAGCTGGGTCGAGGGCATCGGGGATCTGCTCCGCGGCTTCAGCCTCGACCTGCGCACCGTCCAGACCGGATTCATCCGCGACTACGCGTCCATCTTCACCGTCTTCGCAGTCGTGTTCGTCGTCGTGTGGGTGTTCATCGCGCGATGAATCACATCCCCTGGCTCACGCTGCTGATCGTCATCCCCGCCGGAGCGGCGATCCTGCTGCAACTCGTCCCGCGCCGCTACACCGCCGCGGTCAAGGGGCTCACCATCCTCGCGACCCTCGCCGGCGCGGTCATCGTCGACGCTGCTCCTCATCTGGTTGCCCGGCAACAAGGCGTCAGGCGGTCCGCTGCCGCTGCATTTCCAGGAGACGCACGCGTGGTTGCCGGCAATCAACGCGTCGTACCACCTCGGCATCGACGGCATCTCCGCGTGGCTGCTGGCCCTCAACGCCGGCGTGTTCCTGCTTGGCGCGCTCGCGATCTCGCGCAAGACAACCGACCGTTTGCGCTTCTACTGCACGCTGCGTGCTCCTCACGCAGGCGGCGACGACAGGTGTGCTGCTCTCCATCGACCTGCTGCTCTTCTACATGTTCTGGGAGGGGATGCTCGTCCCGCTCTACATCCTGTTGAGCAACTGGGGCGGCGAGAAGCGCGGGCCGGCGTCGATCAAGTTCATCGTCTACACGGTCGCCGGCAGCCTGCTGATGCTGGTCGCGATCATCTATCTGTACATCCAGTCGCCGTCGGGCTCATTCGACCTCGAGAGCATCCTCGCGCAGCCCATCAGCTCAGGCAGCGCGTTTGTCATACCCATCATCCACGTCACCACGTTCACGCCCAAGGAACTGGCGTTCATCTGCTTCGCGCTGGCCTTCGCCATCAAGCTCCCGATCGTGCCGTTGCACACCTGGCTGCCCGGACCTCTACGAGTTCGTGTCCTCCCGCGGTGCTGGTGTTCTTCGCCGGGCATCGTGAGCAAGCTCGGCGCGTATGGATTCATCCGCTTCGCGCTGACGATCTTCCCGGGGGAGATGGAGAAATACCGTTTTGTGCTGGCCGCTTTCGCCGTGCTCAGCATCGTCTACGGCGCGCTGATGGCGCTCTCCGAGCGTGACCTCAAGCGCATCGTCGCGTACGCGAGCATCAGCCATCTCGGCTTTATCGCCCTCGGCATCTTCTCGCTGACCGACAACGGTATCAACGGCGCCGTGATCCAGATGGTCAACCACGGCATCATCATCAGCGCGCTGTTCCTCATCGTCGGGTACGTGGAGACACGCACCGGGACACGGGATCTCGGCGAGCTGTCGGGCCTCGAACGTCGAATGCCGTGGCTGTATTTCTTCTTCCTGATCGCCACACTCGCGTCGCTCGGCATGCCGGGCATGAACAGCTTCGTGGGCGAGTTCACGATCATGCTCGGCGCGTTCCAGTTGAACTGGGTCTACGCCGTCCTCGCAGGTGGCGGTGTGATCCTTGCGTCCTGGTACATGCTCCGGCTCCATCAAGGGCTGATGCACGATCCTCCGAAGCCGCGGACGGAGGGGGTGCACGACTTGCACTTCGGTGAGGGCCTGCTGCTCGTGCCGCTGGCGGCACTGATGATCTTCATCGGTCTGTATCCGAAGCCAATCACCGATATCACGAGGACCTCGGTGAGCACCACGGTGAACATGATCCAGCCGGGCGCGTCGAACGCGGGGACGCAGTGATGATGATTGCGGCGTCTCCGGTGCCATTGACGTTCCCCGGCGGCCGCGACCTCGTCGGGGTTCTGCCCGAGCTCGTCCTCGGCGGCGCGTTCCTCCTGTGCATGCTGCTCGACCTCGTTGTCCCGGCGTCGAAGCGCACCTGGATCGCGGGTTTCGCGCTGTTCGGCATCGCGGCGACGTTCGGCGTCGTGATCTGGGCCTGGTTCGATGCGAACCCCGGCCGGCTCGTGTACTCCGGGTCGTTCGCCTACGACCGGTTTGCGCTGTTCGTGGACGCGATCCTGCTGGTGAGTGCAGGGCTCGTTGTCATGATCAGTCCGAACTACCTCAACCGTCGCGGGATGCATTACGGCGAGTACTACGCGCTGATCCTTGCGGCCACGCTCGGGATGATGCTGCTCGCCGGCGCGACAAGCCTGATGGTCATCTTCCTGGCAATCGAGCTGTTGTCACTGGCGCTGTACATCCTCAGCGGATTCTCGCGCCACGAGGAGCGCTCCCAGGAGGCGGCGCTGAAGTACCTCCTGCTGGGCGGTTTTGCATCGGGCTTCCTGCTCTTCGGTATGGCGCTGATCTACGGGGAAACGGGGCACACGCAGCTGGCGCAGATCGCCGCGGCAATCCAGAGCCAGACCACGCTCGCGGTCGATCCCCTGCTGCTCGCCGGAGTGCTGCTGCTGTTCATCGGATTCGCGTTCAAGGTGTCGGCCGCTCCGTTCCACTCCTGGACACCGGACGTGTACCAGGGCGCACCGACCTCGGTCACGACGTTCATGAGCGTCGCCACCAAGGTCGCGGCATTCGCCGCCCTCGTGCGCGTCTTCACGTACACGTTCGACGGTGGGGGCACGCACTTCTATCAGCACTGGGAACCGGTCGTCGCGCTGGTCGCGATCACGTCCATGGTCGTCGGCAACATCGCCGCGCTGACGCAGACAAGCGTCAAGCGGATGCTCGCGTATTCCGGCATTGCGCAAGCCGGATACATCCTCATCGGCGTGGCAGTCGGCCCCGTGCTGCTGCCGTCTGGGCAGACGAGCTCCTTCGGGACCATCGCGGTGCTGTATTACCTCGCGGCGTACGCGGTGACCAACATCGGCGCGTTCGCGGTCATCACGATCATGGCCGGCCGCGGTGAGGATCTCGACAGCTACGACGGGTTGCGCGGCCTTGCCCATCGGCGCCCGTTTGTCGCCGCGAGCATGGCCCTCTTCCTGTTCTCGCTCGGCGGGTTCCCGCCGACTGCCGGATTCTTCGGGAAGTTCCTCGTCTTCACCGCCGCCATCAACGCGGGGCAGGTACCGCTGGCACTCTGGGGCATCGCGACCAGCGCGGTCTCCGCCTTCTACTACCTGCGCGTCGGCTTGCTGATGTACCAGCGCCCCGAGCCGGGGGCCGAGGAGTACCGGTGGTCGCGGACCGGGTTCTCGGGCACGGCCGTCCTCGTTGCCACGACGGCCGGGACGCTCATCCTCGGAGTCATGATTCTGCTGGTCTACACGGCGGCAACCGCATCCCTCAAAGGGTTGATCGTGTGAACGACGAACTGGCGAAGCGTTTTGTGGAAGTCGTGGGCCCGGCGGGCGTCGTGGGTGACGTCGTGAGCCCGGCCAACTCTGCCGCGCTCGTGCGCGTCGCCAACCTCTGCAATCAGGAGGGCGTCCCGATCACGGTCACGAGCGGCGACTTCGGCCACTCCCGGCGGTACTCCGAGCGCGGCGGCATCATCCTGAGCGTGAACAAGCTGACCGGCATCGATGTCGCGGCGCCCGGTCTCACCGTTCGCGCCGAAGCGGGTGCGACCGTTGCGAAAGTCCGGTCCGCGGTGGCCGAGGCACAACTCGTGGTGGTCGGTCTCGGCGCCGAGACGGGCTCCGCGCACGTTGGCACGCTCGTCGCGCGCGGGGAGATCCCGCGCCGGTCCCTGGCGGGCGTCGAGGCGGTGCTGTCGACAGGCGATGCCGTCAAAGCGGGCGGGGCCGCCCTCAAGGACGTCGTCGGCTACGACCTGATTGCGGCACTGCTCGGGAGCGCCGGGCGTCTTGCGGTGATCGCGGCGGTCACGTTCCGGCTCGAACCGGCCGCGGCGCGAACCGCCACGTCGAGACCACCGGGAACGCGGACATGGCAGCCCGGCCTTGCCGGGGCATTTGATCCAAAAGGCTTACTGCGCCCAGGCGCGTTGCGGTGAAGGGGAGATTCAGGGAGGCTGCTGGGAAGTACTGGCACGAGTACACGCGGATGCGCACCGCGATCTTTCTCCTGCTGGGCATCCTCGTCATCGTTCTCATCGGGTCGTTCGTCCCGCAGCAGAACACCTCGGATCCCACCAAGGTCGAGGCGTTTCTCACGTCCTGGCCGAACCTGAACATCCTTTTCGCGGACCTGCAGCTACCGCTCACCCAGGTGTTCGTGTCGCCGGTCTTCTACGCGTTGCTCGGGCTGCTCTACATCTCGCTCGGGTGGTGCGTGATCCGCCGGGGCAAGGCTCTTGTAACGCGAACGCTGCGCGGCTACAAGCGCACGCCGCAGTACTGGGGCGAGTGGGGCTCATGGCTCTTCCACAGCTCGTTCTTCCTGCTGCTCATCGCAGTCGTCTGGGGGAAGGCGACGGGGTACCAGGGGCTGGTCACCGTCACCGAGGGCCAGAGCTTCACCAACACGCCGTCCGGCTACGACACCCTGCAACAGGGACTGTTGTTTCACGGCAACTACGCGCCGTTCACCTTGCGTCTGAACAGCTTCGAGGCGACCTACGCTCCCAACGGAGAGGCGAGCAACTACGTCAGCAACGTGACCGTCTTCGACCGTGGCAAGGAGGTCGAGACCAAGAACATCATCGTCAACGACTTCCTCAGCATCGACAACGTCAACGTCTATCAGCAGGACTACGGATGGGCGCCGACCATCGTCGTGAAGAATCCCCTGGGACAGACGGTGTACGACGGGTCCATCCAGTTCTTTGACGATGCGGACAACATCGGCAACAAGGCCATTGCGGACGGCGTGCTCAAGGTTCCCGATTTCGACTACACCATCACCGGCGCCAAGCAGGCAGTGCAGATCGGCGCCAAGATGACGTTCTACCCGGACGCAACGGTGATTCCGCAGGTCGGCAGCAACGGAGCAATCAATCCAACAGCAGTGTCATACGGACCCGGCGGTGTCGCCTTGCGCAACCCGATCATCGAGATGCAGCTCTACGTCGGCAACCTCGGGCTCAACTCCGGCGCCGCGCAGAACGTGAATCAGCTCAACACCTCGCAGATGACGCCGTATTACTCGGACGCCGCGGTCATCCCGCTGCAGATGGGAAAGACGATGACGCTGCCCATCGATGTCAAGAACGGCAAACCCGTTGATTTCACGATCTCCTTCCCCTCGGTGACCCAGTATTCACTGTTCCAGGTCAACGATGACCAGGGCGTGCTGCTCGTGTACACCGGGTTCAGCCTGATCATGGTCGGGCTGCTCACCAAGCTGTACCTGCGGCCGATCCTCGAGCGCCGCCAGCGCAAGCGACGCCAGCCCATCTCGCTCGACCGGCGGTGGTCGTCGAACTCGAGCGGGGAACCTCAGACGCCCGAGCGAGAACCGGCTTCGGTCTGATCCGGTCCCGGTGCCAGTTCGGCGACCCTGGCGGGGGAGACATAGGTGAGCTTGCGGAGCGACTCGCCCTCGTAGTCGAGCTCGAGCATCCCTCCCTTCGCGCACTGCAGTCGGTGCAATGCGTAGCGGGGCCGGCCGTCCGAGTTCACCCAGAACCCCTGGATCGGATCGCCGTGGCTCACGCAGATGCCGCCGTCACCGGGATGGTCGGCGAGCAATCGCATCAGCGGGCGGCGGACGCGTGCTGCGAGCCCCGCCACGGTTTCGTCGTTGCGGAGCAGCCCCGGCCACACCATGTGGATGAGCCAGAGTGGGCGGCGCCACGGGACCTGCTTCGGCGGAATGCCCTGCAGATACAGACCGAAGCGCGTCTCGATCAGGTCGTCGGTGAACGTGATCGGCACACCGTCGAGGTACGACGCGATGATCTCGGACGTCTGGCGGGCGCGCTCCAGCGGGCTCGAGTAGATCTGACGAACGTGGGTCCCAGCAAAGTACCGGCCCAGCGCGTGTGCCTGCGTGACCCCCTTCTCGCTGAGGGGAAAGTCCGGGAGGTGCCCGTACAGGACGCCGTCAGGGTTGCGGACGTCGCAGTGGCGAACCAGGTGGAGGCGGGTCTGAACCGGGGCTTCGCTCACTCATGGCGATGCTACGGGATGCCACCGCAACGAGGTACTCGGCGTGTTCTCAGGCGCAACCAGGGCTGTGCCCGATACCGTCTGCGCCGTATGGAGTGGTGGCGCGTCGCGTGCGCGGTCGCAAAGGGGACCAGGACGCGAAGTCAGACGTCCGAGACACGGCGCGTATGAAGCGCAATCTGTACGTCATCCTGCCGATCGCGCTGTATGTGTTGCTGCGCGTGCCGTCGTTCATCGAACCGCAGTGGTACACGGACGAGGCCGGGTACGCATCGACGATCTGGCTCACGCATCTCGGCTACGGGCTCTACGTCGATGCGTGGAACAACAAGCCGCCGTTGCTGTTCGGCATCTACTACCTGAGCGGGACCCTGTTCGGAACAAGCGAGGCAGGGCTGCACGCCCTGGCAATGTTGAGCGGGCTCACGGCTGTTGTCGCCGCTGTGGTGGGGATGTCGCGGATCTTCTCGAAGCGCGCCGCGTTGTGGGCCGGACTGGTGATCGCAGTGATCGTTGGCTCGCCGATGCTGGACGCCAACCTGGCGCTGCCGGAAAGCCTGTTGATCGGGCCTGTCACCGTCGCGGTGATGTGGTTCCTCTGCTCATGCACCGATCCGGCTGCGCGCCGTCCACGAGCGCTGACGCTCGTGTCGATCGGGGTCCTGCTCGCGTGCGCCTTCCTCATTCAGCAGACGGCGCTCGCGGACTGTGCATCGATCGTGCTCTGGTGCCTGGTGCGTCGCAACTGGCGGACGATCGTGATTCTCGGGAGCGCATTCACGGTCACGTCCGGCGCGGTCATCGTCCCGTTCCTGATCAGCGCCGGGGTGCACAACGTGTGGTACGCGCTGGTGAGCTCGTATGTCGACTACGTTGATGACGCGCTTCGCGACCAGTTGCCCTCGTACCTGCTCCGCATCGGGATCGTCCTGGCAATGGTTGCGGCGGCCTGGTTTTACCGTCGGGCCAAGGACGGCCGTGTCGAGCTCATCCGTGTCTGGGCGACAGCGCTGCTCTTCGCCGCAATCGCCGCCGGCTATTCGTACGAGCACTTTCTGCTTCCGGTCGTCATACCACTGGTGCTCCTGGTGACCGGCCTCGTGTCACGTCATCACGATCAGCTGTCGCGGCGCATCCGGCGCCCCGCGGTGCTCCTCGCAACAGCCACGTTCGCGGTCATCGCAGCGACTGGGTGGACGCTCTACGTCGCCGCGTACAAAACCACGGTGTGGAGTTTCGGGTACTACCCGAACGCGGTCGGCTACGTGACGGGCGCGGTATCGGTGCTCGATTACGACACGTACTTCGGCCCACTGAGCTACGGTGAGAACCAGGCTGAGCAGTGGATCGCGAGCCACAACATGGTGGGAGCCACCGCGATGCTCTGGACGAACCTCGCCTGGCCGCTCGTTGACGACGAGCTCGTGCCTCCGACGCGGAGCGGTCCGCTCTACGTGACCCTGGAGCTCGAGAACGGTACCGCAGCCCTCCTGTCGAAGATGAACGCCGCTCCACCGGAGTTGATTCTGGTCACGCCGGTCGGGATCCAGCGGCTGGGCGACATCCTCGCCTTCATCCAGGGCCACGCGTATCAGCAAGTGATGAACGCGAACGGCGTCGAGCTGTATGTGCGTTCGGACCCGTGACCAATCTGCGATTGGCGCCCCCGGTAGGAGTCGAACCCACGACCATCGAGTTAGAAGCTCGCTGCTCTATCCGCTGAGCTACGGGGGCGCGCCGCGAGTGTACCTGCGGCGATTCGTCCGGACCGCCGGCCACCGCGCCATATAATCGCGAAGCCTCCTCTGCGGAGTCCCATGGTGGCCATAGCTCAGTTGGTTAGAGTGCCAGGTTGTGGCCCTGGAGGTCGCGGGTTCGACCCCCGCTGGCCACCCCAATCCCCGCTACAGTCGCCGGCGATGACACGAGCCGAGCCGGACGATCACGTCGAACGTAATCGCACCGCATGGAACAAGTCGGCGGCCGAGTATGCGGAGCCGGGTCGCCGCGGCTGGGCGCAGGAGCCGTCATGGGGCATCTGGGGCATCCCCGAGAGCGACGTGCATCTCCTTCCCGATGTGGACGGTCTCGACGTCATCGAGTTGGGATGTGGCACCGCGTATGTCTCGTCCTGGCTCGCGCGTCGAGGCGCGCATCCGGTCGGCATCGACATCTCGGAAAACCAGCTGGCGACGGCGCATGCGCTCCAGGACGAGCACGGCTTGCATTTCCCGCTGATCCAGGCCAGCGCGGAGGCGGTTCCGCTCGCGGACGCGAGCTTTGACCTGGCGATCAGCGAGTACGGCGCCGCGATCTGGTGCGATCCGTATCGATGGATCCCGGAGGCCGCGCGGTTGCTTCGTCCGGGCGGTCGCCTCATCTTCCTCGGCAACGCCGCGTTGCTCGTGCTCGCGATGACCGATTCCGATGCCGAAGGTCCCGCGGGGACGACGCTCCGGCGTGACTACTTCGGCATGCATCGCTACGAATGGCCGGACGAGGAAAGCGTGGAGTTCCACCTCAATCACGGCGACTGGATCCGTCTGCTGCGCAGCTCGGGGTTCGAGATAGAGGATCTCGTCGAATTGCGACCATCCGAGCACGCGACGACGCGGTATCCGTTCGTGACGCTCGAGTGGGCGAGGCGCTGGCCCTCGGAGGAGGTGTGGGTGGCCCGGCGACTTAGACTGCCGGACGATGAATGACGATCGTTGGGATGCCACTGACGCGTACACCACCGGCCTGCTCCAGCCCGCTGACCCGGTGCTCGAGGCGGCAATCAAAGACAGCGCCGAGTTGCCGAACATCGCGGTGTCGGCCGCGCAGGGACAGTTTCTCCATGTGATCGCGCAAGCGATTCATGCGAGCCGCATTCTCGAGATCGGCACGCTCGGCGGATACAGCGCGATCTGGCTCGGGCGCGCGCTCCCCGACGGCGGACGCCTCATCAGCCTCGAACTCGATCCGCACCACGCCGAAGTGGCCAGGGCCAACATCGCGCGTGCCGGTCTCGAGAGCAAGGTCGAGGTGCGAGTTGGCGCCGCACTCGACAGTCTCGAGGCGCTGAAGGCCGAGCACGGCGAGCCGTTCGACCTCGTGTTCATCGACGCCGACAAGCGCAATACGCCCGCGTATTTCAGCGCGGCCATCGATCTCGCGCACTCGGGCAGCCTCATCGTTGTCGACAACGTCGTTCGCCAGGGCAAGCTGATCGATCTGGAAAGCGACGATCCCGATGCAGACGGCATGCGCCGGCTCATCGAGCAGATGGGCGCCGATTCCCGCATCTCGCCGGCGGTGATCCAGACGGTCGGGGTGAAGGGATGGGACGGATTCGCCTTCGCCCTGGTTGCGTAAACCGAGTTCCCTGGTGAGCGCCGTCCATTAGACCGGGATGAGCGCGCCTGGTGCCGCCAGAGCGGATGCAGCGCGTCGTGCCGCCGCGGTGGCCACCTCCATCGGGACGGCACCTCCATGGAGCAACGCGTCCGCGTGCGGGGAGCCACGAGGCGTCGTCGGCAAATTCGGCGAGCGCGGGTTCGCCGCCGAGCCGGCAGAGATATCGGGCGGCGATCCAGCCGAGGCGTCCGCTTCCCGTGTCCGCGGCGAACTGGTCGGCCTGCTCGGCGAGGCGTGCCCCGATGGCAAGCGTTGCCATCCGCCGCGCGATGCGGCGCAGGGGCAACTGCCTCGCATCCGGGTCGTCAATCGCGTCCAGCCCCAGCAACTGCAGCTCGACACTTTGGAGCGCGTCGACAAGGACGCCGCCAAGCGGGGCCATCACCCCAGCGGTCGACACGCCCTCGGCGCGCCGTTCCGTATCACCGAGGTAGCCGGGGAGCGCGCCGTGCGCGATGGCTCGCTGCACGTCCAGCGCGATGACGTTGCCGGATCCCTCCCAGATCGCATGCACGTATACATCGCGAAGCAGCCGCGCGTCCGGCCAGTCCTCGATGAAACCGTTGCCACCTCGCACCTCCATGCCCTCGGTGGCGCACACGCGGGCGCGTTCGGTGCCGTGCATCTTGAACAGTGGTGTCAGGAGTCGGAGCGCGGCTGAGGCCTCGTGATCCCCGGCATCCGCGCGATCCGAGAGGTCCGCAACGCCCATCGCCGCGGTGAGCCCGGCAACCGAGTTCGACCACCAGTTCGGCGAGCGTGTCGCGCATCAGCGGATGCAGATCAAGCCGCCGCCCGAATGTTGAGCGACCACGAGTGTGGGTCAACGCCTCAAACGCACTGCGTCGCATGGCGCCTGCGGTTGCGGTCGCGATCCCGACGCGCGTCGCGTTGACCATGTCCATCATCTGCGGCAGGCCGCGATCGATGTCGCCCACCTGCCATGCGAACGCGTCGCGCAGTCCCACCTCGGCAGACGCCATCGCATGCGTGCCGAACTTCTCCTTGAGGCGGTGGATGATGAAGGTGTTGCGGGTACCGTCCTCGAGGAATCGCGGCATCAGGAAGAGACCGAGGCCGCGTGGACCCGGCGGAGCACCGGCGGGTCGCGCGAGCACGAGGATCAGATCGCTGTGCGCGCAGCTCGCGAACCACTTCTCGCCGGAGAGTCGCCAGGTTCCATCAGCGGCCGGTGTGGCGACGCTTTCATTGGCGCCCACGTCCGATCCGCCCGCCTTCTCGGTGAGGAACATCGCGACCGTAAGGTGTTTGCCGGTGTCGTCGATGATGCCCGGAACAAAGCGCGCGGCCAACGCGGGATCGTTGCGTTCGAGGCATCGCGCTGCGGCGTCCATCATCCCGATGGGACACCCGGTGACGGCCTGATCCGACTCGAGGATGAGGTACAGCAACGCCGTGACCAGGCTTCGCGGGGCACGCTCGGGCAGCCCACGCCAACCGGGTGCGTACGCGGCGCGCACGGCGCCGAAGCCGAGCACTGTCGACTCGAGCTCCTTGTACGCGGGATGGAATTCGATCTCGTCGATGCGCGCACCACGGGCGTCATACGGGCGAAGCGCCGGCGGGTGCCGGTCGGCGCTCCGGGCAAGTGGTTCGATGACGCGCGGCACCATCGTGCCGAGCTCTCGCAGCGCACCGTCGGCCACCGTCCATGCGGCGTCGCCAACGGTCCGGCGCGTCAGCCAGCGAAGGTGCTCGTCAGGCAGGTACCAGTCCGTGTCATCGGCGGGTGGGATGTAACCGATCCCGGGATCAGACGGCAGCATCGAAGCCACGATAGCGCGCTGCCGCACTCACCACAGACCGCGCGCTTCCATCACCCGTTTGAGGACTCGGGGGCGGTCGGTCATGATGCCGTCCACCCCGAGGTCGAGCAGCATCTCCATCTCCGCCTCGTCATCGATGGTCCACACGTGGACGGGCAGGCCCGCGCGGTGCGCGGCGTTGACGAACCGGCGGTCGATGCGAAACAGGCCCCAGCGCTGTGGAACCTGCAGGCAGTCCGCGTGCATGGTCGGCATCCGACCGGTCCGCGAAGCGAGATAGGCCATCCCGGTTGAGACCTGTCCCATCGACGAGCAGATCCGTCCGCGGGCGAGGGCGCGGATGCGGGCAACACGGCGATCGGAGAACGACCCGATGCACACGCGGCCGAAGGCGTTGAGCCTGCTCACGAGGTCGACGAGTGGCGCGACCGTGTCATCGGCCTTGGCGTCGATGTTGAGGAAGACGTCATCCCAGCGCGTGAGCAATTCCTCGAGCGTGGGCACGACGACACCGGTGCCACGAAACGGGTGGGTGGCGCCGCCGTCGAGGCTGAAGGCGTAGCCGGCATCCGCGGCACGGACCTCGGCGAGCGACATCTCGCTGATCCGGCCGGTGCGGTCGGTGAGGCGTTCGAGGCTGCTGTCGTGGAAGGCGAGGAGCACACCGTCGCGGGTGAGGTGCACGTCGGTCTCGAGGTACCGGTATCCCATCTCAACGGCGGCCTCGAATGCGGGCAGGGTGTTCTCCGGCGCCTCACCTCCGCCCCCACGATGGGCGAAGGCGATCGCGGTCGATCGCTCGAGAAAGGAACGCTGCACCATGGACGTGGCGGTCAGGGTAGCGGGACGGGTCGCTAACGCACCCAGGTGCCCGCGCCGGAGAGGGCGCTGAAGAGCGGGCGTTGCACGCGTCCGTCCGCAACACAGACGGCGCCGACGCCTCGAAGGCGCGCTTCGGCACTCGCGCGCAGCTTGACCCGCGCCCGGCCGCCGATCGCGGGGATGAGGCGTTCCGCGTCGTGCGTCGAGAGACGCCCGATCAGCGTTGTCTCGTCTGTGGGGTCGCGAAGCAGTCCCGGCGTGTCGGCGAAGATGACCAGCAGTGTCGCCCCGAGCGCGATGGCGATTTCGGCTGCGAGCCGGTCACCGTCGACGTTGATGGCGGTGCCGTCCTCGGACGCTATCGGCGGGCAGATGACCGGCGTCACGCCTGAGTCGATCAGCCGCTGGAGGAGCACGCCGTTGACCGAGGTGATGCTCCCCACGTGGTTGTGATGCAGCACCTTGGTCCTGCCGTTCTCGCGAATGCGCAGGTCGGGCCGGCGGGTTCCCTGCACCACGCCACCGTCAAGGCCGCAGAGGCCGAAGGCGTTGACGCCAAGCTGGCGCAGGCGCTCCACGATTCGCTTGTTCGCACGGCCCGCGTATGCCATCAGGAAGTGGTCCATCGTGGTCGCGTCGGTGAACCGGCTCACATCGCCGCGCTCCGATTCCACCATGCGAGGCGGGCTGCCGAGGCGCGTCGAGAGGTCATCGAGATCGCGGCTCGCCCCGTGCACGACGACGGTCCGCTCGGTGGTGGTCGCAAGGTCTTCGAGGAGCGGGTCGAGGTGGCGAACGCTGCCACCGATCTTCACGACGATCATCAGATGGGGTAGAGGCCGCTGAATTCGAGGCCGAGGTTTTCCGGGAATCCGTGGCGGACGTTGCAGGCCTGCACGGCCTGGCCCGCGGAGCCTTTCACGAGGTTGTCGAGCGCCGCGGTCACGACCACGCGTCTCGAACCTGGATCGCGCTCGAAACCGACGTCGCAATAGTTGGTGCCGGTCAACAGCTTCGGCGACGGGGAGCGGAACAGCCCGGTGCGTGACTTGACGATGCGCACAAACGGTTCATCGACATATCGCGAGCGGTACATCTGCCAGAGGTCGCGGTCGTCGTGATCGCCGCTCAGAAACGCGTGCGCGGTGATGAGCACGCCGCGCACCGCCTCCACCGCTGTTGCCGAGAAGGCCACGCAACTCGCGTCGCCGAGATGCAGTTCCTGGACGATCTCGGCGGTATGCCGATGCCCCGTCGGTGCGTACGAGCGGATCTCACCGCTGCGATGCGCGTGATGCGTCGCCTCGCCGGACTGCGCTCCGCCCGCGGATGAGCCCACCTTCGCCTCGATGACGACAGGAATCGCGGGGTCGAGCAGTCCCGCGCATGCGAGCGGCGCGAGGCCCAGGATGGACGCGGTCGCCAGGCAACCCCCGGAGGCGATGAGCGACGCAGACGCGATCTCCGCTCGGTGCATCTCGGCGAGGCCATACACGGCGCCGGCGAGCAGATGCGCCGCCGGATGACTTCCAGCCGTACCACTGCGGATAGTCCTGGGCGTCGCGCAGCCGGAAGTCGGCGCCGAGGTCGATGACGACCGGCGCCGCCGCACGCAACTGATCGATCGAGCCGCTCGATTCCCCGTGGTGCATCGCCGCGAACACCACGTCGGCGTCGCCCAGCAAGTCGCGTGCGGTGAAGCGGAGCTCGGTGCGCCCGCGGAGCGGCGGATGCACAGACGCCACCGGCTTGCCGGCGAGCCGTTCCGAGGTGACCTGCACCACGTCGATCTCCGGATGGCCCGCGAGCAGGCGGAGCACTTCGCCGCCGGTATACCCGGCGCCGCCGACAACAGCTGCGCGGATCATCCGGCACCCAGGGCAGCTTTCAAGCACCGAAACGGCGCGCTCCAGCTCGGCGATCGAGATGTGCTCCCGCGGTGTGTGGTCGAGTTGCGAATCGCCGGGTCCGTACGCGACGGCCTGACACCCCCATGCGGGCACCAGGATGTTGAGGTCCGACGTCCCGGTCTTGAGCTTGAAACGCGGTGCGCCGCCTGCGTCCCGGATCGCGCGGACGAAGCCACGCGCGAGCGGCGTGCCTCGGTCGGTGCGCACACCGGGCTCGTGTCCGAGCACCGTCACCTCAGCGGCCGGGGCCGACGATCGAGCGTGTTCGAGCAGCGCGTGCACGTCGCAACCGGGCGGAGTGCGGACGCCGATGTCCACACGCGCCTGGTCCATGAGCCCGTCGCTCGTCGATGCGAACCCGAGCACGCGCACATCGATGCGCTCGAAAACACCCGCGTCGCCATTGGTCTCGCTGGCGTGATCCTGCAGCGCGCACACCAGGGCAACGCAATGGTCCGGCGCGCTCACGGCACGACCCGCGCCATGCGCGTGCGCCTGCTCGACGTTCGCGCGCAGCCGCAGGCTTCCCTTGTATCCGATGGTGATGGCGTCCCATCCGCTCGGCTCGAGGATCACCAGCGCTGCCGGCGGCGCCATCGCGGAGGCGAGGAAACGCGCGCCACGTGAGGACGTTTCCTCCTCGACTGCGCCGACGATCACGAATCGGCGCCCGCGGTCACGCGGTTGCCGGCTCACCGCTGCAATCGCTGCGGCCAGCGGTCCCTTCGCGTCCACCGCGCCGCGCCCGTGCAGGAAGTCGCCGCCACGCCGGACCTCGATATCTCCCGGCACGGTGTCCATGTGACCGACGAGTGCGATTGTCTCCGGGCCGTCGCCCCAGGCAGCGATCACGTTCCCCACCGCGTCGACGTCGACGTCAAAGCCGGCGTGCAGCAGTCGCGAGACGAGCAACGACGCAACGGCAGCCTCCTCGCCACTGTAACTCGGCACCGTGAGCATTTCGGTCAGCAACTCCGCGACGTCGACTCGAGGGTTCGCTCGCACGCCGGCCTGCACCGTCATGTCAGCCTCCGACCGCAACCGGCGCGCCGCGGGCAACCCGACGCACATGGTCGGCAACGTGTCCAGGGATGTCGACACCGGTCACATCGATCGAGTTCTTGAACTCCATCGTCGCGTTCACCTCGCTCACGAGCAATCCGTCGCGATCCTCGAGGAGATCGACGGCAAGCACGCCCCCGCCCACTGCCGCTGCTGCGCGCAGCGAGAGGTCGCGCAAGGTCGCATCGACAGGGCAGTTGCGCGTCCGCGCTCCGCGCGCCGTGTTGGTCACCCAGTGCTCGGATTCGCGGTAGATCGCGCAGATGACCGAGTCGCCAACCACGAACGCGCGGATGTCGCGCCCCGGCTTGTCGATGTGCCGCTGCAGATAGAAGATCGAGTGCTCGGGACCGCCGAGCACTGCCTTGTGCTCGAACAGCGCCTCGGCGGCGTCGCGGTCGTTGATCTTCGCGAGGAGCCGGCCCCACGATCCGCTGACGGGCTTGAGCACCACCGGATAGCCCAGGTCCTCGGCAGCCACAAGCGCGGCTTCGGGTGTGAACGCGATCGCCGTGGCCGGCGTTGGAACCCCGGCCGCCTCGAGCGCCGCGGACGTATCGAGCTTGCTGGCGCACGTCGCGGTCACCGCGTGTGTGTTGATCGTCGGTATGCCCCATCGCTCAAGGACACTCGTGATGGCGAGGCCGCGCGTCTGCGAGATGCTGCGCTCGAGGACCGCATCCCAACGACGAATCGGTTGGGCGAGGGTGAGGGTCAGCTCGCGATCGTCGACGATTTCGAGCTCGATGCCGCGATGCACGAGCGCGTCGCGGAGCAACTTCTCCTCGACACGGATGCGAGAGCAGAGCATGCCGATCAGCATCGAATCACTCACCCCAGTCCACTTCTTCGGGCGGCGCGAGCACGAACCGTGGAGGATCGAGGCCGATTACCTCGAGCTCCGCGTTGCATTCCGGGCAGGTCACCACCTCGCCGCGCTCGACCCCATCCGCGAGCGCCACAGTGGCATCGCACTCAGGACACATGGCGTTGCTCCAGGGCTGACCAGCCGCGACTCTGCCTGATCAGCTCGATCAGCGATCCCGCCTCGATGATCTGCAGTGCCACGCCTGATGGCGGCTCACCGTGCAGGGTTGTCGCTCCTCGGATGATCGTCCCGCTGAGCGCATCGACGGTGACCTCGTCGCCGTCACGCAGCACGCGATGCGCATCCGCGCAGCGGATGACCGGCAGCCCGATGTTCACCGCGTTGCGGTAGAAGATTCGCGCAAAGCTCGCGGCGATGACCGCCGCGACACCGTTGCGCTTGATCGAGAGCGGTGCATGCTCGCGTGAGCTGCCGCACCCGAAGTTTCGACCGGCAACGATGACGTCACCGGGCTGGACCGTCGTCGACGAAATCCGGTCGTGCCTCGATGAGGCAGGCGCGGCGAAGCGCGTCGGGGTCGGTGGTGACGTTGTACCGGCCCGGCATGATCGCGTCGGTGCTGACCCCGTCGCCGAGGAGAAAGACGCGCCCGCTCATGCCGCGGGCTCCAGAGTGGCGGGGTCCGTGATCGCGCCGGCGAGGGCCGATGCGGCAGCGACCGCCGGAGAGGCCAGGAAGATGTGCGCATCCGGGCTGCCCATGCGCCCCGGGTAATTGCGATTGCTCGTCGACAGCACACGCTCGCCAGGGCCAACAACCCCGTGCTGGCGTCCGAGACACGGCCCGCATCCGGGGTTGAGCACCAGCGCGCCGGCACGGGCGAAGATCTCGATGTAGCCGGCGCTCAGCGCATCCAGGTACACCCCGCGCGATGCCGGCACCACGATGGTCCGCGTCCGCGGATGCACCGTGCGTCCCGAGAGGATGGACGCCGCGATGGCGAGATCACTGAGCCGGCCGTTGGTGCAACTGCCGATGAACACCTCGTCGAGCGGCGTCCCCGACACGTCGTCGATGTCGTGGACGTTGTCGATGCTCGGGTGCACGGCGACCTGCGGGCGCAATCGCTCCGCGTCGACGACGAGCGTGTGCGCGTATTCCGGGCGAACCGGACGCAGTTCGATTTCCTCGCTGCCCGAGTGCGCGAACGTGGTCGAGTCGGGCTCGATGATGCCCGTCTTGGCCCCGAAGTCCGTGCTCAGATTGCAGAGGGTCAGACGCTCGTCGACGCTCATCGCCGCCACGGCCTCGCCGCCCCATTCCACCGCGCAGTAATCGGCGCCGTCTGCACCCATTCGCGCGATGACATGCAGCGCAAGATCCTTCGCGTACACGCCGATCGGCAATGCGCCGCGGACGTCGATGCGGATCGTCTCCGGAATGCGGAACCACGTCTTGCCGGTGGCGAACACCACGCCGATATCGGTCGATCCGAGCCCGGTGGCGAAGCAGCCGAGCGCTCCGTAGGTCGTGCTGTGGGAATCAGCGCCGACGACGATCCCACCCGGCTGCGCAAGGTGGCGGTCGACCATCACCTGATGACAGATGCCTTCTGCGAAGAGGTTCGTGATCGTGTGCTCGACACAGAATTCACGGATCGCGCGGTGCAACTCCGCGGCTGCGACCGTGTTTGCGGGCATCACGTGGTCGAAGCTGAAGACGATCCGGCTCGCGTCCCAGAGCGGCAGATCGAGGCTGCGGAACGCGTCGATGGCGAGTGGGCCCGTGACGTCGTGCGCCATCGCAACATCCACCTCCGCAATGACCGTGTCTCGCGCGTGGACCGCGCGACCCAGGCGGCGGCTGAACAATTCCTCGGTGATGGTTCCCATCTCGATCTCCTACGCCTGTTCCCAGCTGACGATCAATGCATCGAGGGTCTCGACATCCAGCGGCCCGTCATCGCCGCGGCGCTTCACCTCGGCGGTGAGGCTGCGTAAACCGGCGTCGTCGAGACGGACGCCCAGGGCGCTGGCGCGGTCGCCGATGGCGTGGCGACCCGCGAGCCGGTGTCCCGCGAGAATGCTGCGCTCGCGTCCGAACTGCGCCGGATCGAGGATCTCGTACGAGCCGGGATCCGCGAGCACCGCCTTGGTATGCATGCCCGCCTTGTGGTGAAAGGCAGTCGGCGCGGTGACCGCGGCGTTGAAGGGAACGGCGATGCCGAGCATCTCCGCGAGCATCGCGTCGAGTTCCGGCAGCATCGCCAGCCGGTAGTGCTCGACCAACTCCGGCTGGAGCGTGATCAGGCGGGCCATCATCGCGGAGAGCGGCACGATGCCGTTGCGCTCTCCGATGCCGAGGATGGTGGTGTCGACGTGGGTCGCGCCCGCCTCGAGTGCCGCGAGCGCGTTGGCCACTGCGCATCCGGTGTCGTCATGCGCGTGGAACTCGATATCGCAGCCCACATTGCGCCGCACCAGCGACACAAGGTCGTGCACCTGCGGCGGCGTCGCGACGCCGACGGTGTCGGCGAGACCGACGCGATCGACGCCTGCTCGGTCGATCGCGCGATAGATCCGGACCAGGTCCTCGGGATCGCTGCGGAAGGAGTCCTCGGTGCTGAAACGCGCTTCAAGCCCGGCACTGCGGATCGCTCCGACCACGTCGATGCCGCGCTCGATGATCGCGTCGATGCTCATGCCGTGCGAGACGGGCCGGAGCCGGGACGATGTGGCGATGAGCACATCGACACCGTCAACTCCCGTGTCGATGGCTAGTCGTGCGTCCTCGAGATCACAGCGAACGTGGGTGAGGAGGCGAAAACTTCGCGAGGTCCGCGCAACCTGACGGAGATCGGACTCCGATTGTGGCGAAGCCACCGGCGAGGTGAGTTCCATGTAATCGACGCCGAATTCGTCGAGGGCCGCTGCGATCGCGAGCTTCTGCTCGATCGTGAAATGGGCAAGCGCGAACTGCTCGCCCTCGCGAAGCGTGCTGTCGATGATGCGAAACGAAGTGATGCTCATGTCTTCCGTATGTGGTGGTGGACAAAAGAAAAGAGCCCCTTCGAGGAAGGGGCTCTTCGCGGAATCTGATCCGGTGCTAGTTGCCTGCCGTCACCTCATCCGTGCGCAAAGGAACCCACTCCTCGGGAGCGAGACGGCTTTTTTGGCGAGGCGCGCGGATGTCTGCATGACCGGTGCAGCGTAGCAGCGCTCGATCTTTCGCGTCAACAACCTATCCTTTCGCCAGCCATGCAGCACGCGACGGCAGCGCCCTGATCACCCCATGTCGAAGTACTTGCGCGCGTCACTCGGCGCCGATTTCGGATACACGCCGGGCGAGCAGCCATCGGATTCCGGCGGCTGGCTGAAGCTCAACAGCAACGAGTTGCCGCTGCCGCCGTCGGCGTCGGTCGCGGCCGCGGTTGCCGCCGCCGCAGCGGATCTGGCGCGGTATCCAAGCCCCGTAGCCGAGCCGCTCCGGAGTGTGATCGCCTCACTCCACGACGTCGAACCGGAGCAGGTGTTCGTCGCCAACGGCGCGGATCAGGTGCTCGATTGCTGCTTCCGTGCCTTCGCATCGCCGGGCGACGCGGTGGTGCGTACCGAGCCCGGCTACTCATTGCTGCCCGTGCTCGCTGCGCTCTTCTCCGTACGCGACGAGGCCATTGCCCTCGAACCAGACGGGTCGCTTCCCGAGGAATTTGCCCAGCGTGACGCGGTATTGCGCATCGTCGTCAACCCGAATTCGCCCACAGGGCACTGGATTCCGCCGGAGACGCTCGAGTCGCATCTGCGCGATGCCAATGGCGTGGTCGTGGTCGATGAGGCGTACTGCGACTTCGCGCCGGCCTCGTGTGTCCCACTCCTTGCGGCGCACTCGAACTGGCTGATCGTGCGGACCCTCTCGAAATCCCACGCGCTCGCCGGACTTCGCGTCGGCTATGCGCTGGGTGAGCGGTCGCTGATCGCCGATCTCAACGCGGTGCGCGATTCGTACCCGGTCGATCGATGTGCCATCGCGGGGGCGATCGCTGCCCTCAACGATCGAGTCCATCATCGGTTGATCGTTGACACCGTGATTCGCGAGCGCGCGCGCATGAGCGAACGACTCAGTGCGCTCGGGTGGACCGTCGTCCCGTCGCACGCGAATTTCGTGCTCGTCTCGCCTCCGCAGGGAATGAGCGCCGCCGGCGTTGCTGAACAGCTCCGCGACTCGCACATCCTCATCCGTCACTTCACGACGCCGGGCCTGGACGAGGCCCTGCGGATCACGGTCGGGGACGGTCCGGCGACGGACCGCCTCCTCGCCGCGATCTCCGGGCTCACGGCTCGATCCTGAGCGGCACGTAGAATCCCCACATGACAGGCCTTGACGCGCTGCCGCCCGGCGCATCGGTTCGCGGGCGCGCCGACGGCTTCACCGACTACCTCGTCGGGCCGGCCGCGCGCCGGCGCGAGCTGACAGACCGCTTCATCGAGACGTTCGAGGCATGGGGCTACGGGTTCATGGCCACGCCGCTCATCGAGCCCTTGGACACGATCGCAGCCGGCGTCGGTGGGGCGCAGCAGTCCGGGCTGTTTCGCTTCATGGACTCCGATGGCGCGCTCCTGGCGCTGGTGGGCGAGCGCACGGTCAGCGTCGCGCGCGTGGTCGCCACACAGCTCCACGACGGGCCGTTTCCGCTCCGCCTCTGCTACGCGGGATCGGTGCTGCGCAACCAGACGCTCAACGCGGGGCGCCGTCGCGAAAGTCTCCAGGCCGGGTGCGAGCTCGTCGGCGCAAGTGGGCTCGCCGCCGACGCCGAATGCATCGCGCTCGCGGCCGCTGCCCTGGAACGCGGCGGCGTGGAGCACATTCAGGTTGATGTCGGTCACGCCGACTTCATCCCGGGGCTGCTCGAGTTTGCCGGACTTGATGCTCCCGCGCGCGATGAAGTGCTCGCAGCACTCGCGCGACGCGACCTCGTCGCGGTCGAGTTCAGCATTGGAAGGCACCGATGCCGCAGACGCTGAGCGGCGCCTGTTGCTGGCATTCCCAACGCTCCGCGGTGGGCGCGAAATTCTCGACAGCGCCGCCGGTGGGCTTCGCGGGGAGCGCGCACATCGCGCGCTCCAGGAACTGGCGCAACTCTGGGATCTGCTCGATGCGCACGCCATCACCGACAGGGTCCATCTCGACCTCGGTGCGGTGCGCGACTGGGATTACTACACGGGTCCGACCTTCGAAGTGTTCAGCGTCGACTCCGGATTTGCGCTCGGAACCGGAGGTCGGTACGACACGCTCCTGTCTCGATTCGGGACGCCACATCCGGCGACGGGTTTCGTTCTTCACGTCGATCGCTGTCACGACAGCATCGTTCGTCGCGAGGGCGCGCACGACGCTCCGGTGGCGCTGCAGGTCAGCTGGGAACACGGTTCGCAGGCGGACGCGCTCGCGCTCGCTCGCGACCTCCGCAATCGTGGCGTCGCGTGCGGATGCGATCTCGTCGCCGGAGGCGATGGTGACGTCACCGTGAGCCCATCCGGCGCACGCTGGTCGCGTGACGGACGCGATGTGCGCGGCACCATCGATGCGGCCCTCAAAGCACTTGCGACGGAAATGGAATGAACGGGCTGCGCATCGCGCTTCCTGGCGGCGCGCTTTTCGAGAGCGCCTGCAACCTGCTGCAGCAGGCGGGAGTCGCTCGTCTCGACGCAGGGCGATTCGACCGCGAACTGAGCATTCGCGAAGGCGACAACGTCTACGTGAAGGTGCGCCCGACGGACGTCCCGGTGTACGTCGAGATGGGCGCGTGCGAGTGCGGCATCGTGGGCAAAGACGTGCTGTGGGAGAGCAGCCGCGAATGCTACGAGCTCGCGGACCTTGGTTTCGGCCAGTGCCGCCTGGTGCTCGCCGCGCCGCGCGAGTCGGCGCTCGCTCATGGGGTATGGCCGCAGTCGCTGCGCGTCGCCACGAAATACCCCGTGTCCGCCCGCCGCTATTTCGCCGCGCGCTCGCTCAACGTGGTGCTCATCCGCCTGCACGGATCGGTGGAGCTCGCGCCACTGACGGGCCTGGCCGACTGCGTGCTCGACATCACCGCGACGGGACGCACGCTGGCTGCCAACAACCTTGTCGAAATTGCGGAGGCCGGGGCCTCGACTGCTCGCTTGATCGCCAACCATGCCGCGCTCAAGACGCGCAACGAAGCAGTGGCCGCCGTTGCGGTGGCGCTGCGACGTGCAGCCGCGGCTCGGCTCACGGCGGGCGCGGCATGACGATCGCGCTCGCCCGTCTCGACCCAGTGGCGTTTCGCGCCGTCATCTTCGAGCGTCAGCGCGACGGCTTCTCGGCCTCGGATGTCGACCCGGCCACGTCCGAGCGGCTCGAACGGCTCTTCCATCGTGAGATCGGTGTTCGCGATGCGGTGCGCGAGATCATCGGCGATGTCCGGACCCACGGCGATGCAGCGTTGCGCGAGTGGACATACCGCATCGACGGCGTCGATGTCGACACCGTGCATGTCGCGCCGGACGACATGGCGGCGGCGTGGGAGAGACTTGCGGTCGGCGTCCGCGACGCGTTGCGCGCCGCGGAAAAGCGGCTTCGCGAATTTCACATGGCGCAGGTGGACACGCTCGACCGAGGCATCGCAGGCGCGTGGCTGCATCCGGTGCCACTCGGTCGCGTAGGGTGCTACGTGCCCGGCGGGCGTGCGGCATATCCGAGCACGGTGCTCATGTCGGTGATCCCCGCGCAGGTGGCGGGTGTGGAGCACATCGTGGTGACGAGTCCGCCCGCGCCGACCGGCGGTGTGCACCCACTTGTGGCGGCGGCGGCGCATCTGCTCGGCGTGCAGTGAGCTCGTCATCGCCGGCGGGGCGCAGGCGATCGCGGCGCTTGCATATGGCACGGAGAGCATCGCGCGGGTCGACAAGATCGTCGGCCCGGGCAATGCGTTCGTGACGCTCGCAAAGCACGAGGTGTTCGGTGTCGTCGGGATCGACCAGCTCGCGGGGCCGAGTGAGATCCTGGTCATCGCCACTGCCGGCGCGGATCCCGAGATGGTCGCCGCCGACCTCGTGTCGCAGCTCGAGCACGATCCCCTCGCATGGGCGGTCTGTCTCACCGATGACGCGGCACTCGCGGAGTCGGTGGCAGCGCGCTTTTCCGAGGCAGCAGGCGACGCGGCGCGTCGCGAGATTATCGGCATGGCAGCCGGCAAACACGCCGCCGTGGTGCTCTGCACCTCACATGACGAGATGCTCACGCTTGCTGCGACGTTCGCTCCCGAGCATCTGTCGCTACAGGGGACTGCGGCCGAGTCGCTGCTCGATTCGGTGCGCAACGCCGGAGCCGTGTTTGTGGGAGCGATGTCGCCGGTCAGCATCGGCGATTACGTCGCCGGGCCGAACCACACGTTGCCAACCCAGGGTGCGGCTCGGTATCGCGGGCCGCTTTCGGTGATGGACTTCGTACGCTGGCCGAGCGTGGTGCGCCTGTCGGATGCTGAGTTCGACGCACTTGCACCCGTGGCGATCAGCCTCGCGGAGGCAGAGGGACTGGCAGCGCACGAGCAGGCGATTCGAGCCCGGATGCGGGTCCGCCGACAATGAACATGTGGAGCGGCGAATGACCGAGCACGCACGGACCGCGACCATCCGGCGCGACACGCGCGAGACGCAGATCGGGGCGACCGTTGCGATCGACGGCACCGGCACAGCGCTGATCACGCTGCCGCTGCCGTTCTTCAAGCACATGATCGAGGCGTTCATCAAGTACAGCGGTATGGACGTGACGCTCGACGGCGCCGGCGACATCGAGGTCGACGCGCACCACCTGGTTGAGGATGTCGGCCTCGTGCTCGGTGCGGCGGTGAGCGAGGCGCTTGGCGACCGCAACGGCATCAGGCGATTCGGGGAAGCGCACGCGCCACTCGATGAGTCGCTGGTGCGGTGCGTTGTCGACTACGGGCGCCGCCCTCACGTCGTCTACTCGATGGATGCGCTCCGCGGGCGTATCAATGATTTCGACGTCGAGGTGATCGGCGAGTTCGTCAAAGGCTACGCGCAGACGGCCGGCGCGACGATCCACGTTGACTGCATCCGCGGTGACAATCTGCACCACATCGCAGAGGCGGCATTCAAGGCGCTCGGTCTCGCCACGCGCGACGCGTTCCGTGTCATCGGTGGCGGCGTTCCCTCCACGAAAGGGACGTTGTGACACCGAGAGTCGGCGTCTGCGATTACGGGGTTGGCAACCTCCGGAGCGTCGAGCGCGCGCTGCGCGTGTCGGGCGCCGAGCCGGTGATCAGCGGCGATCCCGACGTGATCGCGGGCTGCGATGGCGTGGTCCTCCCTGGCGTGGGAGCGTTCGCCATCGCCGCGCGTGCGCTGCAGGAGACCGGACTCGGCAGCGCGGTGCGCGACCTGGCGCTGCGCGAGCGTCCCGTGCTCGGCGTCTGCCTCGGCCACCAGCTGCTGTTCGAGGGGAGCGACGAAGGCCACGGCGGCGAGGGCCTGGCGTTGCTTCCCGGGCGCGTCGTACGCCTCCCGATAGAGCAGGGTCTCAAGGTGCCGCACATGGGCTGGAACACCATCGACATCGTCCGCGACTCGGCGCTGCTGGACGGCATCGCCTCCGGCGCGTACATGTACTTCGTGCACTCCTACGCCGCGGTCCCCGCCACCGCGGACACGATCGCGACAACGGAGTACGGCGAAACGCTCGCGGCCGCCGTCGAACGCGGAACGGTGATGGGCACGCAGTTTCATCCTGAGAAAAGCGGAGCGTCCGGGCTCCGCGTCTACGCGAACTTCGTTGCGCGCTGCGCGGCGCCGGTCCCGGCGCGTCTCACGGGATAGGTCATGGACGTGATCCCTGCAGTGGACGTGCAGGGCGGCCGGTGCGTGCGACTCCGCCAGGGCGCGCACGCCGATGCAACCGTCTACGAGCAGGATCCGGTGATCGCGGCGCAGCGTTTCATCGACTCCGGCGCCACGCGGTTGCACGTCGTCAATCTGGATGCTGCCCGCGGTGCTCCCGTCGCTGACAGCGATGACGCAGTGGAGCGGATGGTGGTTGTGTGCGTCGCTGCTGGCTGCGCAGTCCAGGTGGGCGGTGGGATCCGCGACGCCGCATCCGCGACACGCTGGATCGACGCCGGAGCGTCACTCGTGATCCTCGGCAGCGTCGCGGCGCGCGATCCCGCGCTCGCCGTTGCGATCTGCGAGGCGGTCGGCGGACGGGTCCTGCTCGGACTCGATGTTCGTGAAGGCGTTGCGCGGGTGCAGGGTTGGACCGAGAGCGGCCTTGCGGCGACGGAGCTGCTGCGCCTCTGGCGGGACTGGCCGGCCGCCGGTGTTGTGTACACGGACACCGCGCGCGATGGGCTCCTCGCGGGACCGGACCTGGACGGCCTCCGGACGTGTCAGGAGCTGTACGCAGGGCCGGTGATCGCCTCGGGCGGGATCGGCAGCATTGACGACATCACTGCATGCGCCGCCGCCGGGGCAGCCGGCGCGATCGTCGGCAAGGCGTTGTACGAAGGTCGCGTCGATCTCGCCGACGCGCTCCGCGCGGTTGGAGCTGTAGCCTGATGGCGCTCGCGAAACGCGTGATCCCGTGCCTCGACGTCATTGCGGGGCGTGTGGTCAAAGGAGTGGCGTTCGTCGACCTGCGCGATGCCGGCGATCCCGCGGAGCTGGCGGCGCGGTACGACGCGGACCAGGCGGATGAACTGGTGTTTCTCGACATCACCGCGTCGAGCGACGGGCGCGCCATCCTCCTTGATGCAGTTCGTCGCACTGCTGATCGCGTATTCATCCCGCTCACCGTCGGCGGCGGCATCCGGAGCATCGCCGATATCGACGTGCTGCTTCGAGCCGGTGCGGACAAGGTCTCGATCAACACCGCGGCGCTCGATGACGTCACGCTCGTCGAGGACGCCGCGAACCGGTTCGGCGCGCAGTGCGTCGTCGTTGCCATCGATGCACGGCGCAGCGACGGCGGTCACGAGGTGTACTCCCACGGGGGGCGCCGCCCCACCGGGCGGTCGGCGGTCGATTGGGCACGCGAAGTGGCCGCTCGGGGCGCCGGCGAGATCCTGCTCACATCGATGGACCAGGACGGCACCAACGACGGCTATGACCTGGCGCTGACGGCGTCGGTCGTCGGCGGCGGTGGACGTGCCCGTCATCGCGAGTGGCGGCGCGGGCAATCCCGAGCACGTGCGCATCGTGCTCACCGAGACCGGCGCGTCAGCGGCACTTGCCGCATCCATCTTTCACTTCGACGCGTTTCCGGTGCCGGAGACCAAGCGATACCTGCGCGATCATGGCGTGGACGTGCGCATATGACCGAAGCCCTGCAACCCAACTTTGGCGCCGACGGACTGATCACCGCTGTCGTGCAGGACGAAGACACGTCCGAAGTGCTGATGGTCGCGCATATGAATCGCGACGCCTGGGATGCGACGCTGCGAACGCGTCGGGCCACCTTCTTCAGCCGGTCGCGTCAGCGACTGTGGGAGAAAGGGGAGACGAGCGGGAACACGATGCATGTGCGAGCGGTTCGCATTGACTGCGATGGTGATGCGGTGCTGCTCACCGTCCATGCAGATGGCCCCGCGTGTCACACGGGGGAGCGCACATGCTTCTTCACCGCCGTCGACGTGGATGTCGTGAATACGAAAGTTGACTAGACGAGTGGGGATTCCGTAAGATGCGCGGCGAGATGACTGGCGCGGATCTTCCCACGCTCACCCGGCGTTTCTGGCTCGACTGGGGCCGGTTCCGCTCGGGCATCGCATTCTGTAAAAACTAGTACTTCGCGCTGAGGTGCCATGGGCGCCTCGCCGACATCGCGGCCCGCACGCCGCACCGAGACAGTACAAGTCAGTCCACGCGCGAATGACGCGCGTGATCACGGGTCAACAAACAACAAGAGATGCGCAGCACAGCAAGCCGATTCCGACAGCGCGCAGTACGGGAGTCCGTCTGAGCATGTGCGACACGTGCGGTTGCACCACGGAACTCGAGCAGATGTCTGGCGCCGAGCAGGTCAAGGCGCGCAGCCGGCGTCTGCGCGGCACGCTCGCCGAGGAGCTGCTCGAGAACACGCCGGTCTTCAGCGATGACGCCGAAGTCGTCCTCAAGTTTCACGGCGTGTACCAGCAGGACGACCGCGACCTGCGGAAGGAAGCGCGCCGGCTTGGCGGCGACAAGCACCACATGATGATGATCCGCACACGGATTCCCGGCGGCATCGTCAGCCCGGACGCGTACCTCGCACACGATCGCATCGCTGGGGAATGGGGCAACGGAACACTCCGCGTCACCACAAGGCAGGACCTGCAACTCCACGGCGTGCTCAAGGGCGACCTCAAGCGTGCGATCCGCGCCATCAACGACGGGTTGCTCACCACGCTCGGCGGCTGCGGCGACCAGGAGCGCAACATCATGTGCTGCCCGGCGCCGTGGAACGACCGTCTCCACGCTGACATCCACCACACGCTGTCCGCGCTCGTGACGGGACTCACCCCGACCACGCGGGCATACAGCGAGATCTGGCTGGACGGTGATCTTGCCGCATCGAATGAGCCCGATCCACCGGACACGCTCTATGGAGAACGCTACCTGCCGCGCAAGTTCAAGACGGCGATCGCCATCCTGGGCGACAACTGCGTCGACATCTACGCGAACGACCTCGGACTCGTCGCTCACGCGACGAATGCAGGAGGGCTGGCAGGGTTCGACCTGCTTGTCGGCGGTGGTCTCGGCCGCACGGCGAACAAGCCGAACACGTGGCCCGCGGTGGCGCAACCACTTGGGTACGTGCTTCCGGAAAACGTTGTTGCCGCGGCGCGTGCGGTCGTTGCCGTGCAACGCGACTACGGCGATCGGACCGATCGCCGTCACGCCCGTCTGAAGTACCTGATCCACGACCGCGGCATCGACTGGTTCCGCGCGGAGGTGCAATCACGGCTGCCGTTCGCGCTGGAGCCGTCACGCAGCCTCACGTGGGAATCCGCCGGCGATCACCTCGGCTGGTTCGAGCAGGGAGACGGCCGATCCTGCTACGGGCTGTTCGTCGAGAACGGACGCATTCACGACACCGAGAGCGGGGGAGTGCGCTCGGCCGTACGCGAGATCGTCGAGACGTTGCACCTGGAGCTCCGGCTCACGCCGCAGCAGAACATCATGTTCACCAACATCCCCGCCGAGAATCGCGACGCGTTCACGCGCCTCCTTGACCGGTGGGGGATCGCGCGGTCGGAGTCGCTGCCCAATGCCATTCGAGATTCGATGGCCTGCCCGGCGTACCCAACCTGCGGACTTGCGGTTGCCGAATCCGAGCGCGCTATGCCCACCCTCATCCGTGAGATCGCGCTGGTGCAGCGCGATGCGGGTGTGGAGGATCAGCGCATCAGCTACCGCATGACCGGCTGCCCCAATGGTTGCGCGAGGCCGTATCTCGGCGATGTGGGCTTTGTCGGGACCACGCTCGGCAAGTACGACGTGTTTCTCGGCGGTGACTTCGAGGGGACGCGTCTCAATGAGCTGTACATGCACAACGTCAAGCTCGAGGAGATCCCGCGCGTCCTTCGTGGCCCGCTCTTCGAGTACGCGAGCACGCGTCTTCCCGGCGAGGGGTTCGGCGACTGGTGCACGCGCAACGGCATCTCCCAGCTCGCAGAACGGCACGCGCTCGTGGCGGTTCCAGCATGAACGCGACCGATCTCCAGAACGCCACAGCAGAAGACATTCTTGCCTGGACGTACCGGCGTTTCGGCCGCGTCGCGCTGGTGGCGAGCTTTCAGGCGGAGTCGCTCGTGCTCATCGATCTCGCGTGCAGGATCGTCCCGGAACCCGAGGTGCTGACACTGGACACCGGGCGGCTGCACGAGGAAACGCACGACTACATCGAGTACGTGCGCACGCAGTTTCCAATCCGGTTGCGCATCCTCGCGCCGGATGCGAAAGAGCTCGAGGACATGACGTCGGAGCACGGCGACATGCTCTTCCGGCAGTCGGTTCCGCTCCGCAACCAGTGCTGCGCGGTGCGCAAGGTGAACCCACTGGCGCGTGCGCTTCGCGACTACGACGCCTGGATCACCGGTCTGCGGCGCGACCAGACTCCGACGCGCGCGGCGACACCGGTTGTCGCCAGCGATCCCGGACACGACGGCATGACCAAGGTCGTGCCGCTCGCCACCTGGACGCGCGACCAGGTATGGGATTACCTCCGTGCGCAGGGAATTCGCCACCATCCGCTCTACGACCGCGGTTACATGTCGATCGGCTGCGAGCCCTGCACGCGAGCGACGCGGCCCGGGGAGCAGGAGCGCGCCGGACGCTGGTGGTGGGAAAGCGATACGCACAAGGAGTGCCTGCTGCATCCACCGATCGAGCTCACGGAACTCACCGGGGTGTCGCGTCAGGAGAAACAGCCGGTACGGCGAGGCGCCGTGTGAATGCGCAGACGTATTACCCGGTCTTCCTCGATCTCCAGGAGCGTCGCTGCGTTGTCCTCGGTGACACACCGCTGGCCGATGAGAAGGCACTAGGGCTCCGGAGCAGCGGAGCCACCGTCATCCACCTTCGCCGCCCGTTCCAGGCGGGCGACCTGGTGGGCGCCTATCTCGCAGTCGACGCGAGTGACGACGCGGACGCACAGCGCGAAGCTCGAGCAGAGGCAGACCGCGAGCGCGTGCTTCTCAACGTCGCCGACGTCACCCATCAGTGCGACTGGATCGCGCCGGCACTCGTCAAGCGTGGCCCGCTGCAGGTCGCCATCTCGACGTCCGGGGAGAGCCCATTTCTCGCCCGCGCTTTGCGCGAGCGAATCGAGACAACGCTCGGCTCCGAGTGGGGACCGTTCACGCAGCTCATGGGCCGGATGCGACGACGACTTCGCCGCGCCGGCGTGCCGGCGGAAGCGCAGCAGCGTGCGTACCGGCGGCTGCTGCAATCTCGCGCGACGGCGATGCTCCGCAACGGCGACCCCCACTCGGCGGGGGCGCTCGCGCTGACGATCGAGCAGGGCGCTCGCGATGCCGACCGTTCGGCGGCGATGGGAGAGGTGGTCCTTGCCGGCGCGGGACCGGGGGATCCCGACCTGCTCACCGTCGGAGCGCGCGCCGTCCTCGCCGATGCCGATGTCGTGTTTCATGACGCGCTCATCAGTCCGGACGTGCTCCGTCTCTGTGGTCCGCACGCACGACTGGTCGACGCCGGCAAGCGCGCGGGGCGCCGCTCCGCATCGCAGGTCGAGCATCAACGAGGCGATGATCGCCGCCGCCCGCGACGGCAACCTCGTCGTACGGCTGAAGGGAGGAGACCCGTTTCTCTTCGGCCGCGGCGGCGAAGAGGTTCTCGCGTTGGAGCGCGCCGGAATCCCCGTCCGCGTGATCCCCGGTGTCAGCGCCGCCCTTGCCGCGCCCGCGGCGGCGGGGATTCCGGTGACGCACCGCGGGGTTGCCGCCTCGGTCGCGTTCGTGACCGGCCATCGCGCCCTGGATGCCCCGGCCGCGCTCGAGGATCTCGCAAGGACTGTCGATACGCTGGTCGTGCTCATGCCGTCAGAACTCGAGGCACTCACCACGCGGCTGGCGTCTGTACTCGGCGCGGACCGCCCGGCGGCGATCGTCTCCGAGGCGACGACGGCACGGCAGCAGGTGGTTCGAGCACCACTCGGCCGGATTGCCGCGTCCGCGCGCGCTGCGGGTCTCCGAGCACCATCGACCCTCGTCGTCGGCGAGGTGGTCGATGTGCTCTCGGGTCTCGCCGGCGTATCGCCTGGCGAACACGTATCCGCACGGGGAGCATTCGCCGCGTCCGTGTGACCCTTTTGGCACAGCGAGATCGCGCGCGCGAGCCTCGACGCTAGGATGGTGCTCGCTTGTCCACCCAGGTAACGAAGGTCTCACCCGCTTCGCTCGCCGCCGCCCCCCACAGCGGTCCCGGGCCTCTCGAGCGCATCCTCAATTCGCTCCCGTGGTGGGCGTTGCCGGCCACGGTGGTCACGGTGCTCGGCCTCTTCGGTCTCTACTCGATCTGGACCGCGTTCCTCTCCGGGGGGATCAATCAGTACGGGTCGTATCTCTCGCCGTTCTACTCGCCCACCATCTGGAAGACCGGGCCGGTCAGTCCCGCACTGTGGGTGCTCGGCTCACCGCTGCTCTTCCGGGCCACCTGCTACTACTACCGCAAAGCCTATTACCGCTCCTTCTTCTGGGATCCGCCGTCCTGTGCGGTCGGCGAGCTGCGCCACCGCAAATATCGCGGTGAGACAGCGTTTCCGCTGTTCCTCAACAACCTCCATCGATTCCTGTTCTACCTGGTGCTCATCGTCACCGGATTCCTCTGGTACGACGCCTACCTTGCGTTCTGGGCGCCCAACGGCCATTTCCAGATCGGGCTTGGCACGGTCATCATGCTGGTGAACGTCATCCTCCTCAGCGGCTACACGTTCGGGTGTCATTCGTGGCGCCATCTGATCGGCGGAGGGCTTGACTGCTACTCGAAGTCCGCGATCGGACAAGCTCGCTACCGCGCATGGCGATGGGTGACCGTGCTCAACCAGCGTCATCCCGTGTGGGCGTGGTGCAGCATGTTCAGCGTCGTCATCACCGACGTGTACATCCACCTTCTTCGCGCCGGGATCATCGTCGACCCGCACATCATCTTCTGAGATGGCAGCGACTCCCGAGCCGTACGAGACCATCGAATGTGACGTGCTCGTCGTCGGCGCCGGCGGTGCTGGAATGCGCGCCGCAATCGCCGCGGCGGATGCCGGTTGCAGCGTCACGGTCGTGACGAAATCCCTGCTGGGCAAAGCCCACACGGTCATGGCCGAGGGCGGCATCGCAGCCGGTATCGGCAATGTCGACCCGGAGGACAGCTGGGAGGTCCACTTCGCCGACACGATGCTCGGCGGTCAATTGCTCAACAACTGGCGCATGGTCGAGCTCTACGCGCACGAGGTGATCGACCGCGTCCTCGAGCTCGAGCGCTGGGGCGGCATCTTCGATCGCACCGACGACGGTCTGATCATGCAGCGCGCATTCGGCGCGCACTCCTGGAAGCGCCTCGCGCACGTCGGGGATCGAACGGGCCTCGAGCTCATCCGCACGTGCCAGGACAAGATGGTCCACACCGAAGGCGTGGACGTGCGCATGGAGTACACGCTCACCGCACTGCTCAAGTCGGGGGACCGGGTGTGCGGCGCCTTCGGCTACAACCGCAACACGGGCGAATTCGTCGCGTTCAAGGCCGGCGCGGTGATCCTCGCGAGCGGGGGATGGGGGCGGATGTACCGCTACACCTCCAACTCATGGGAGTGCTCCGGCGACGGCGCCGCGATGGCGTACGCAGCGGGCGCGGACCTGCTCGACATGGAGTTCGTGCAGTTCCATCCGACGGGCATGATCTGGCCGCCGGGAGCGCGCGGCATCCTGGTCACCGAGGCGGTGCGCGGTGAGGGCGGGTTTCTCTTCAACGCCGAGGGATCGCGCTTCATGCTCGATTACGACCCGGTCAAGAAAGAGCTCTCGTCGCGCGATGTCGTCGCGCGCTCGATCTACAAAGAGGTGCAGGCCGGTCGCGGCACGCCCCATGGCGGCGCGTACCTCGATGTCCGCCATCTCGGAGCGGAGTACGTCAAGCGCAAATTGCCGTCGATGTACGAGCAGTTTCATGCACTGGCGTCCGTCGACATCACGAGCCAGCCGATGGAGGTGGGGCCGACCATCCACTACACGATGGGTGGCGTGCGCGTCGAGCCCGAAACCGCGGCGACCACGGTGGCCGGGCTCTACGCTGCCGGGGAGGTGGCCGGCGGTCTGCACGGCGCGAACCGTCTTGGCGGCAACTCGCTCGGCGACATCCTGGTGTTCGGACGGCGCGCCGGCGTCGCTGCCGCGGAATTCGCAAAGGCTGGAGGCGCGACGCGTGTCATCGACGAGACGCAGATCGCAGCCGAGCAGGCGGACCTGCTTCTGCCACTCGGTGGTGACGCCAACGGATCGACCGGGGGCGAGAACCCGTACAAGCTGCACGAGGATCTCCAGCTGGCCATGCAGGATGACGCCGGCATCGGCCGCAGCGAGGAGTCGCTGCAACGCGCTCTGGCCGAGATTCAGGCGCTTCGCGAGCGGAGCACACATATTCGAGTGTCCGGCGGGCGCGCCCTCAACCCCGGGTGGCACACGGTTCGCGACGTCACCAACATGCTCGTCCTCTCCGAGGCGATCGTGCGAAGCGCGATCGAGCGGCGCGAGAGCCGAGGCTCGCAATGGCGCTTCGATCATCTCGATCAGGAAGTCGCATTCGGCAAGATCAACTTCGTCACGCGCCGCGGCGCGGATGCGATGGAGGTGGTGAGCGTGCCGCTCGATCCACTTCCCGAACGGCTCCGGCCGCTCCTCGAGCGCAGCCGGTTCTACGATAAGGCCAAGCTCCCCAAGGGATATCTCACCGAGAGCGATCCTGCTGACGCAGCCGGCGCTCCGGCGGTCGCATCCAAGGCGGCACCCAAGAGGAAGAAGCAGTAATGGCAGTTGTGGACCAGCCGGCACCGGCCGTCGACGCTCCAGTGGAGAACGTGCTCACCGCGAGCGGACTCACCGGTGAGACGCTGACTCTCAACGTGCTCAAGGGCGTTCCGGGCAGCGAGCAGGCGGAGGTCGCGTACCAGGTGCCTGTGGTTGCGGGCATGGTGATCCTCGATGCCGTGCATTACGTCCAGCACAACCTCGACACCGATCTCGCCTGCCGGTGGAACTGCAAGGCAGCGAAGTGCGGTTCGTGCAGCGCGGAAGTCAACGGTCACCCGGTGCTGATGTGCAAGACGCGCGTGGATGATCTTCCCGCGGGCCCGGTCACGGTGCATCCGCTGAAGTCCTTCCCGCTCATCAAGGATCTCGTCACCGACGTCTCGCGCAACTACGAGGTGAATCGCTCGATTCCCCCGTTCACCGCGGCCCCGGACGACGGCACGCCGTGGCGGATCCCGCAACAGGACATCGACCGCCTGTACGAGTTCCGCAAGTGCATCGAGTGCTTCCTGTGCCAGGACGTCTGCCACATCAACCGCACGCACGGCCTCTCGGATCGTTTCTACGGACCGCGCTTCTTCGTGCGCGTCGCATCGCTCGAGATGCATCCGAAGGACATCCTCGATCGCCGCGAGCAGACGCGCGAGGAAGGCGGTCTCGGCTACTGCAACATCACCAAGTGCTGCACCGAGGTGTGCCCGGAGCACATCCACATCACCGACAACGCGATCATCCCGCTCAAGGAGCGCGTCGCGGATGTGCACTGGGATCCGGTGCGCTTTGTCGGGCGGAAGCTCTTCGGTCGCAACGGGGATTGATCGGCGTCATCGTCATCAGCGCGATCTTCGTGCTGATGGTCGCCGTCTTCGCCTGGTTCTACTTCTACTCGCGAACCGTTGCCTGGGGTCAGTCGGATACGCGTAAGGCATTGCTCAACATGATGATCGTCGTCGGGCCGATATTCGGTAACCACTACCGGCGTGAGCCGCCCGAGCTCCCGAGCGTTTCCGCGCCCGGTCCTGATGATGCCGACGACGCGCCTGCCCGGATCAGTCCGAGCGGGCCGAGCGAGTAGCATCACGCCGATGGGGAGGACGATCACCGCCTGCGTCTTCGACATGGACGGAGTCCTGATCGACACGGAACCGGTCTGGCGTGAGGTCGAGCACGACGTGTTCGCCCGTGTCGGTGTCGAGCTCACGGATGCGCAGCTGCGCGAAACCTGGGGCATGCGCATCGAAGAAGTCGTCGACTACCGCTACCGGGTACGGCCGTGGAACGGCATCCGCCCGCGAGCGGTGGAGCGCGAGATCATCCGCGAGATGGTCGAGCACGTCCGAGCGCACGGCGTTCCGATGCCCGGTGCGGTGGAGGCGATCAACACCGCCCGAGATGCCGGCCTTCGCATCGCCATTGCCTCTTCGTCGAGCCTGGAGTTGATCAACGCGGTGGTCGAACGGCTTGGCATCGGCGAGCTGGTCGACGCCCTCTGCAGCGCGGACGCGGAGGAGCGCGGCAAGCCGGACCCGGGTGTCTACATCAGCGCCGCGCGAGCGCTCGACGTGATGCCGTCGTCGTGCGTCGCGATCGAGGATTCCCCGGTCGGCGTGACTGCGGCACTTGCAGCCGGGATGCGCTGCATCGGACTTCGTTCGGAGGGGGCACTCGCGGGCGACATCGGTCACGCCAGCGTGGTCATCGAATCGCTGTTCGAGATCACCCCGGAGCTGTTGCTCAGCCGATCTTGATCCCGGTGGTCATCGAGCCGAGGTTCGGGTCGATCTCCTCCCGGCGGGCGTCCATGACAAGCACAACCTGGTGCACCGCTTCCGCGCTTCGGTGCAGCGCCGTCTGCTCCTCATCGGTGAGCGCGACATCGACCACCTCGATCAGCCCACCTTCACCGAGCCTGCACGGCACACCTGTGAAGAGTCCGTGGATGCCGTATTCGCCTTCGAGATGCACGGTGCAGGGGAGCACCTGACGTGTGTCGAGCACGATGGCGTCGATCATCTGCGCCACCGCCGCGCTCGGCGCGTAGAACGCACTGCCCGTCTTCAGGAGGTTGACGATCTCCGCGCCGCCGTCGCGAGCGCGCTGCACGATCGTCTCGAGGCGCTCGGCGGGAATCAGGTCCGCGGCGGGAATGCCGGCGACGGTCGTGAGTTTCGTGAGCGGCACCATGGTGTCGCCATGGCCACCGAGGACATACGCCTGGACGTCATGCACCGACGCGTCGAGCTCCTCGGCGATGAAGGTGCGATACCTCGCGGTGTCAAGGACGCCGGCCATGCCGATCACGCGCGAACGCGGGAACCCCGATACCGCCATCGAGAGCTGGGTCATGCCGTCGACGGGATTGGCGACGACGATGAGGATGCAGTCCGGGGAGTGCTCGACCACCTGGCGGACAACGCCGGACACGATCTTCGCGTTGGTCATCACCAGGTCGTCGCGCGACATGCCCGGCTTGCGCGGGATCCCACTGGTGATGACGACGATCTTCGATCCCGCCGTCTCCTCGTACCCGTTGGTCCCGGTGACCTTGGAGTCGTATCCGACTATCGGGCCGGACTCCAGCATGTCAAGAGCCTTCCCCTGAGGGAGACCTTCGACGATATCGACGAGCACGACATCGGCGTAGTCGCGCTCCGCCACGCGTTGGGCCAGCGTGGCGCCCACGTTGCCGGCGCCGACGACGGTTATCTTTGTTCGCACGGCGGTGGATTCTACTCAGCCGCTGCGATGGTCCGGGCTAGCTCGCGCTCAGTGGGCGGGTCCTGTCGTCGCGGGTACCCCTCGCCGTCGCGCTTTATCGCGCGCCGGCGCTTCCCCCCGCGCCGCCACCCGCCTCCCACGCCGTAGTCCTCCGCATGCGGTTGGGCTGAGTAGAGTGCGTCGCGCGATGAATGTGCCTCGTCGGCCCCTGCTGACTTGGGAGCGTAGCGCTGCCTACGCCGTGGTGGGGGTTGCGGCTGAGGTCGTGTTCACGGGTGCTCGCGATAGCGCGCTCCGGAGGGACTGGGCTTTGCCGGGACGCTCATATCTTTGGATGTTCCCGATCTATGGGTTGGCGGCCTTTTTGTTTGAGCCCGTGCATGATGCTGTGCGGCGTCGGCCTTTGTGGGAGCGGGCGGTTGTCTACTCTGTTGGGATCATGGGGGTGGAGTATTTGAGTGGGACGGCCTTAAGAAGCTTGTGGGGGTTGTTCCTTGGGATTACGCCGGGCATGGACGGTTTGTGGTGGCGGGGGGTGCTACGCGGTTGGATTACGCGCCGGTGTGGGCGTTGGCCGGGTTGGGGTTGGAGCGGTTGCATGATGCGATGGGTCGCGTGACGGTGGGGGAGCGATGAGTCCTGTTGGCAAGGGGGCTTCGACGGCGAAGGTCACGGCGAAAACCAAAGCGAAGCCCAAGGCGCGCAAGCGGCGGTTGCCGGCTGGAGCGCGGGAGCGCGCGCCGATCGTTGTGGAGCGACTGAAGGCGCTGTACGGGGATGCGCATACGGAGTTGGAGTTTGGGGACGCGTGGCAGCTGCTGGTGTCGGTGATCCTCAGCGCGCAAACAACGGATGTGAACGTCAATTCGGTGACACCGGCGCTGTTCGCGCGATATCCAACGGTTGCGGACCTTGCGGCGGCGGATGAGACCGAAGTCGAGACGATCATCCACAAGACCGGGTTCTTCCACTCGAAGGCACGCGCGATTCGCGAGATGAGCCAGGACCTCGTCCTGCACCACGGCGGTGAGGTACCTCCGCGAATGGAGGATCTGGTGACGCTGCGGGGTGTCGGGCGAAAGACCGCCAACGTGGTGCTCGGTGTCGCATTCGGCGTCCCCGGATTTGCCGTGGACACGCATGTCACGCGGCTCACCGGCTTGCTCAAGCTCACCTCCGCGACCGATCCGGTGAAGATCGAGGAGGACGTGTGCAGCATTGTCCCCGCAAGTGAATGGACCGGCCTGAGCCTTCGCCTCATCCTCCACGGCCGGAGGATCTGCATCGCCAACAAGCCTCGCTGTTACGAGTGCGTTCTCGCCGACATCTGCCCCTCTGCGGAACTCGGTCTCGCGAAGCCGGAAAGCGCTTCACGACATCGAGGAGCGAAGGCTCGCTAGACTCACGTGGGATGCTCAGGGGCAGGATCGTGAGTTAATTGCAAGACGGGGAAGTCGCGACCCCCCCGCAGCCGGGTACGATGTTGGCATCGCAGTGATCCAGACGAGGGCCCGTAGCCAGCAGCCGGCGCCTCTCACGACCGCATTCCCGGCCATCGTCCGTCCAGTCGGCGCCCCTCGGGCGACGACGCCGGCGCCGGTGCCGGAGCCATCGCACCATCACCTTCCCGCGTGGGTGAAGCGAGCGTACGCGCAGGCGCGTCCAATTCTCGGCGACCTGCTCGGCAGCCTCGAGGGCGAGCCGCGCGAGGAATTGCAGCGCGCAGTCGATGACATCACCGCTCGTATCAACACTGGAAAGTTCAGCCAGGCGTTCCAGTATCCCCAGCTGATCACCAAGGGCATGGAGCTGTACACGGAGCAGCGCGCATCGAGCGCGGAGCGTGCGCGTGCGGCCCATGCGCTCGATCTGCTTCGCCGCCGCGGCAGCGACATGCTGCGCGACGCCGGTCCGCAACTGCCTCCGGAGGTCACCTCGCGGCTCGGCCGCGCGCTGCGCTCCGCCACGTCTGCCGAGGAGATCACCGAAGTCGAGACCGAGGTGCGTCAGGCAGTCGAGTCCGCACGGTCCGTCCAGGACCGCAAGCGCGAGCGCGAGATCACCAAGACACGCACCAAGATTCAGCGTGCCGCGCCACGCGCCCAGGCACGGCCGGTCGAGACCACCGAGACCTGGCAGGACGTCCTTCGCCGGCTGCAGGAGCAGATGGCGCAAGAGGCGGGAGCGTGACCTCGGCCCCTCTAGCGGCCTCCCTGGATCCTGACAGCCTCGCGCCCGACGCGAGTGACCCTCAGATCGGCACGGTGATGCGCAATGAGGTCGTGTTCTGCCTGCCGAGCACGCCCGCGGATGCCATCGCGAAACTCCTCGCCGACAACATCCTCAGTGAGATCGTCGTGCTCGTCGACCGCCGTCCAGTCGGCTACGTGTCCAAAGAGGACGTCATCGACCATCTGATCGCGGGCGATATCGTCGTGTCCGGAAGCGACTTCGCGGTGCGTCCGCCGTCGACGAACGTGCAGGCGCGCAACATGCTCCATCAGTCGCCGCTGCTGGTCGATGAGCATCAGCGTCTCAGCGAAGTGGTTGCACTGATGGCGCAGCACGAGCGCCGCCTCGCGATTGTCACGCACGAGGATGAGACGGTGGTCGGCATGGTGACCCCTCGCGAGCTTGCCGATTTCGCGCTCACTCGCCGGAGCGCTGTCCATGCCTGAGCTGGAGAGCATCGCCTCGCCGCTCGGTGCGGAGTGCGACCCGGAGGACACGCTCGCCGACGTGCTCGAGGTGCTGCGCCTGCAGGACCCGGTGCCGTTGCTCGTGGTGCGCGGCGAGGTCGTGCTCGGCACGATCGGCCTCGAGACAATCGTCCCGTCGTTCGACGTGCTCGATCAGACAAGCGTTCGCGACGTCATGCGTCCGGCGCCGGAGATCGACCTCGGTGAGCGCATCGAGCGCGGCGCCGACGTCATGCGTCAGTCGGGCGCCGAGGCTGCAGTCGTCACCGCTGCAGACGGAGTCTTCTCGCGCCGGAGTGAACCGGTCGGCATGGTGAGTGCTGCGCATGTGCTCGGTGCCATCGCCAAGAACGTCATCGACAAAGCGCCGATGAAGATCATGAGCGGGCATCGCGACCTTGGGTTCAACGTGCCGATCACGCCCTGTCAGCGTAATTGCCCGATCCGTCAGGACATCGCGACGTACATCGACTACGTGAGCCAGGGCCGGTACGTGGACTCGTGGGCTGTCATCCACGAGACGAATCCGTTCCCGAGCATGCTCGGCAGGCTCTGCAACCATCCGTGCGAGACGGACTGCAAGCGTGGTTGGGATCCCGGCGAGGAGCCGGTGACGATCAAGTCGATCAAGCGTTTCTCGACCGACTTCGCCTTCCAGCAGGGGCTCTGGATCAACTACAAGATCGCGCCGGCGAAGGGCAAGCGCGTCGCCGTCATCGGCGCCGGACCTGCCGGGCTCACCTGTGCGCTCGACTTGCGCGTGCAGGGCTATGACGTCGTCCTGTACGAGCGCGAGGCCAAGGTGGGCGGGCTGCTCAGCACGTCGATTCCACCGTTCCGGTTCGATCATCGCCAGCTCCAGTGGGAGCTCGACATGATCATGTCGACGGGCATCGACGTTCGCCTCAACAGCAACGTCGGCAGCGGTCCCGACGACATCAAGACAAAGGACCTGCTCGACGAGTACGACGCCATCTTCTTCTCCATCGGGATGATGAAGGGCCGCATCCTGCCGATCCCGGGCAGCGATCTTCCCGAGGTCACCGACGCGATGAGCTTTCTGCGCACGGTGTCGTACGACAAGATCCCCGACAGCTTCCCGATCGGTGGCAGCGTCGTCGTTGTCGGCGGTGGTGCTGTCGCGACGGACGCGTGCCAGTCGTCGATCAAGCTCGGCGCGAAGGACGTGTGGATGGTCGCGATCGAACCCGAGGATCGCCTCCCCGCGTTCGGCAACGAGCTGCACGAGGCCAAGGAGATCGGCCTGCACATCCAGTGCGGCGTCATCGTCAAATCGATCCAGAGCGACGACAACGGCAAGGTGAAGCAGGTCTCTTTCGCACCGCTCAAGGACCTGGAGTTCGATCCGCTCAGCGGCAAGCTCATCTTCTCGTCGGTCAAGGAGCAGGAGAACGTGCCGCTCTGGACCGTCGCCGCCGACTACGTCATCTTCGCGTCCGGGCAGATCATGGAGCGTCCGGATGAGCTCGTCCCCGTGACGCAGCGAGGTCTGCTGTCAGCGGATCGCGGCGGCCACACGGGCGTGCCGAAGCTCTTCTGCGGCGGTGACTGCGTGCAGGGGCCGTCGTTCATCGTCGACGCGGCGGGATGGGGACATCGCACCGCGCGCTCGATTCGCGAATTCCTCGGTGAGGACATGCAGGCCGCAGGCGATCGCATCTACCAGACGGTCGTCGAGCGGACCGATGACCACCGTCAGTCCGAGGTGTTCGCGCGAGTGGAGCCGGGGATTCTCGAGGCCGACAAGCGCTACGACATGAGCGAGGTCGAGCAGTCGTGGAGTGATCAGACCGCGATCGTGCAGGCGATTCGCTGTTTCCAGTGCGACTCGGTGCACCACTACGACCAGACCGTGTGCGTGCTGTGCGGCGCGTGCGATGACGTGTGTCCGGAGAAGGCGATCGACGTCGTCGTGTTCGGCGAGGATCGCGAACGCTCGTCGGGAGGGGAGACGCTCGTCTGCGCCACGTCGGGTGGTGTGCCCGGCGGCGGCGGCTACGAGGGAGAGATCTACATCAACTACGACCGCTGCACCAACTGCAGGATCTGCGAGGACCACTGTCCCGTCAACTGCATCACCTTCGAGCGCGTGCGCTTTGTCGATGACACGATGCGTGTCGTCGAGCGCCCGGACCTGAAGATCGAACTGCCGCTCGTGGCAGTGGGGTAGCGATCGAGCCGCACGAGCGCTTCATGCGTCGCGCACTGCAGGTGGCTCGTGCCGCCGGCGCGCGTGGTGAGGTCCCAGTGGGTGCGGTTGCGGTGCGTGAGGGCGCGGTCATCGCGACAGCCGGCAATGCCATGGAGCGGCGCGGTGACGCCACCGCGCATGCGGAACTGCTGCTGCTGCGCCGGGTGGCCGGCATCGTCGGGGGCTGGCGCCTCGACGGTGTGACCGTGTACGCGACGTTGGAGCCCTGTCCGATGTGCGCCGGCGCGATGGTGCAGGCGCGCATCGCATCGTGCGTCTACGGCGCGAGCGATCCCAAGAAAGGGGCCGACGGGAGCGTGTACGACGTGCTGCGCAATCCGCGCAACAACCACCGGATCGAGGTGGTCAGCGGTATCGGCGCCGCCGAGTCCGCGGCGCTGCTGCAGGACTTCTTCCGCGCGCGCCGCTGACGCTTACGTTGTGGTGGCGGCGCCCTTGCGTGCCATGAGGTCGACCTCGTGGAAGCGAATCACCTCGCTCGCCTGGGCCGAGTACCAGGAGTAGAACTCCTCGCGCGCCCAGCGCTGCGTATCGCGGTGCTCGGGATTGTCGCGCCACGCTTTCACCGACTCGTCGTTCTCGAAATACTCGAGCGAGACCTCCTCACCGTCCGGGGTCTCGAAGCTCTCGATGGAGATGAACCCCGGATGTTGCTGCACGAGCTCGTGGAGCCGCGCGCTGCGGCGCGAATACTCCTCGAGGTCACCGTCGGGCCGGTTGCGCGATCGAAAGACGACCAGGATCATGGCCCAATCTTCACACAGCGGCTGACGCCAGGCGTCGCAGCGCGCCGCGAGCGGCGTAGTAGCCGCACATGCCGTGCACGCCGCCGCCGGGTGGCGTCGACGCCGAGCAGATGAAGACGTCCGGATTGGGTGTCGAATACGGATTGATCCGCGCGACCGGCCGCGTGAACAGCTGACGGAGATCGGTCACGCCGCCGGCGATCGCGCCGCCGACGTAGTTCGCGTTGTACTGCTCGAGGTCTGTGGTGCGCATGACGTGCCGCGCAAGGATCCGGTCGCGGAACCCCGGCGCGAAGCGCTCCACCTGGCTTTCGATGGCATCGGTGCGGTCCACCGTCGACCCTGCCGGGACATGGCAGTATGCCCAGCCCGTGTGTTTGCCGGCGGGTGCCCGGGAGGCGTCGAAGAGGCTCGGCTGGACGACGATCGTGAACGGCCGGTCGGCGTGCTCGCCGCGCCAGACAGAGGCTTCGGACTCAGCGATCTCCCCGATCGTCCCGCCCACGTGGACGGTCGCAGCATCGGCGCAGGCGGGGTCGGTCCACGGGATCGGGCCGTCGAGCGCCCAGTCGATCTTGAAGATGCCGGGTCCGTAGCGGAAACGACGCAGCCGGCGCACGTAGTTGCTCGGGAGCACGGGGGACGCGATGGTCGCGACCTGGTCCGGGCTCGTGTCGAAGAGGACGATGCGGGACGGCGGCAGGTCGGACAGGGCCCGAACCGGATGACCGGTCTCGATCCGACCCCCAAGGGTCTCGAGATAGCCGGCGAGCGCTCCGGTGATCGCTGCGGATCCGCCCTCGGCGATGGGCCAGGTCTGGACATGAGCGGTGATGAGAAAGAGCAGTCCCACCGCGGCGCTGACGGGCCGCGTCGAGCGGCAGCATCGAGTGGGCGGCACACCCTGCGAGCAGCGCGCGGGCGCGCTCGCCGCGAAACCACCTGCGGCTGAGCGTGCTCGCCGGGAGCAGCGCCGGCGCGCCAAAGGCCGCGAGCAGCAAGGGGTGGCGCGGGAAGTGCGCCGGGCCGAGGATCTCCGCAATGAGCGCGTCGGGATGGTGGAGGAACGGGCTGACGAGCCGCTTGTACGCAGATGCGTCCTGTCCGAGGGAGGTCGCGGTCACCTCCAGCGATTGACGCAGGATGACGGCCGGCCCGTCATCGAGCGGATGGGCGACGGAAGCGCTCGGCTGGATCCAGGTCAGGCCGTGTTCCCCGAGCGGAAGCCGAGAGAGGAACGGCGACAGGATCCCGAGCGGGTGCGCGGCCGAGCAGACGTCGTGGTGGTACCCAGGCAGCGTCAGCTCCGCAGTGCGGGTGCCACCACCGATCGACTCCGCCGCTTCGAGGACGAGCACCTCGACGCCGTTGCGGGCGAGCTCGACGGCGGCCGCGAGGCCGTTCGGGCCACTCCCGATGACCACGGCGTCCAGGCGGGCCGGCAAAGCGACCCGCTAGGCAGCCGGAGTGGCAGCGATAACCTCGCCGCTGGCCAGCACCATCCCGTCCTCACAGACGGCCTCGACACGGCCGCCCTGGAACTGCTGCTCGTAGACCTTGGCGTACGCGCCGCCCCGGCGGAGCAGTTCGGCGTGCGTGCCCTGCTCGAGGAGCCGACCACGATCGATGACGAAGATCACGTCGGCCGCAAGGATCGTGGAGAGCCGGTGCGCGATCGCGATGGTGGTGCGCCCTTTGAGCAGCGGCTCGAGCGCTGCCTGGACGAGACGTTCGCTGGTGGTGTCGAGGGCTGAGGTCGCCTCGTCGAGGATGAGCACGCGAGGGGCTTTGAGCACGACGCGCGCGATCGCCAGGCGCTGCTTCTCACCGCCGGACATCCGGTAGCCGCGCTCGCCGACCAGCGTGTCGTAGCCCTCGTCGAGCGCCACGATGCGATCGTGGATGAAGGCTGCTCGCGCGGCCGCCTCGAGCTCCTCCTGGGTGGCGTCCGGCTTGGCGTAGGTGAGGTTGCGCCGCACCGAGGCGTGGAAGAGGTAGGTCTCCTGCGTGACCATGCTGATCGCGCCGGCGAGGGAGGCGATCGTGTAGTCGCGAACGTCAAGGCCGTCGAGGAGCACGGCTCCCTTGGTGACGTCGTACAGGCGTGGGATCAGGTACGAGATCGTGGTCTTGCCGGCGCCGCTCGGCCCCACGATGGCCGCGAGCTGGCCCGGCTTGACCTCGAAGCTCACGTCCTCGATGGCCCAGTCCCTGCGAATCTCGTTCGGGACCGGATCGCTCTCGTCGGGATCGCGCCCATTGGAGGCGGGCACGATCACCGTTGGTCGCTGGACTGGTTCGGTCATCGGACCGAAGCTCCCGCGGTCGTAGCGGAAGTAGACGTTCTTGAGCTGGACGTCGCCCTTGATGTCGCTCGCGGGGACGACGCGGGCATCCGGGCGGTCGACGATGTCGTGCGGCATCTTGAGGTAGTCGAAGATCCGCTCGAACAGCGCAAGGCTGGCCTGGATCTCGATCGACACTGAGAGCATGCTGCCGATCGGGAAGAAGAGACGGCTCTGCAGCGTGGTGAAGGCGACGATCGTTCCGTACTGGATCGGGGCTGCGTGACCGTGGCTGCCGGCAATCACGAACCCGGCGATGAGATACACGAGCGCCGGTGCGCTGCTGAAGAACGCGCCGATCACCGCGAAGAGAGCCCGGCCGATCATCTCCTGACGGATGGCCAGGTTGGCGAGCCGGTGATTCTCCTTGCGGAACCGGACCACCTCTTCGGAACCGCGTCCGAAGACCTTGGCGAGGAGCATGCCGGAGACCGAGAGCGTCTCCTCGGTGATCGCGCTGATCTCCGCCTTGGACTCCTGCGCTTGCATCGTGATCTGACGCCGAACCTTCCCGGCGCGGTAGGTGTAGAAGACGAACAGCGGCGTGATCCCGAGCGAGAGCACCGTCAACTGCCACGAGAGGAACAGCATCGCGATCAACGTGCTCAGCAGCGTCACGATGTTGGAGAGCAGCGAGGTGGCGGTGTCGGTGACGACCGACTGGATGCCGCCGACGTCGTTGGTGAGCCGGGACTGAATCTCGCCGGTGCGTGTCCCGGTGAAGAACCGCAGCGACATGCCCTGCAGGTGCTCGTAGAGGCGGTTGCGAAGCTCCTCCATGACGCGCTGCCCGACGCGATTGGTGACGTACGTCTGAAGCACGCCGATCGCCCCGGTGACGATCGTGATCCCGATCATGATCGCGACCAGCACTTCGAGCAGCGGGACGTTGACCGGGAGGATCGCGCCGTTGTGGGTGGGGAAGAGGGCCGCGTCGAAGACGACGGCGATGAGGACGGGGTTGATCACGCCCGCGCCGGCCGTGATGATCACGAGGAACGCGATGGTCGCGACTCCGCCCCGGTGCCCTTTGAAGAGTGCCGCTGTCTGGCGGACGAGCTGGCTGTTCGGGACGCGTCCCGAAGGTTTATCGCGTTTGCCGCCTCTGAATGGGCCTCCGTGCATCACGGCAGGGGCACTCCGGGGCATGCGAGGGTCACGGGCGTCATTACTTCGACTGTACCAAGGGGACGGGGTTTTCCCGATTCGGTAACACGCCGTGAATGGCCATTTGTCCCGCTATCATCTGCGGCGATTCAGCGCGGAGGGAGCGCTGGCGGACAACAGCGAGGAAGCCAATGAACACCAAATCGCTCCTGGTGGGAGCAGTGACGGTTGGCGCCATGATCGGCATGGCCGGCTGCGGCGGATCATCCGGAAGCGCTACGCCCACCCCGAAGTCGTCGGGCGGCATCAGCATCCCCGGCCTTGGAAACATCGGTGGCACCGGCGGGAGTGGCACGACGTCGGCGGCGGGAACACTGCTCACCGCGGCTGACGTGCAGAACATCAGCGGCGATCCGGCTGTTGCAGCGCTCGGCGGCGCCTGCAGCGCCACGACCTGCATCTACACGGACACGACCGGCAGCGGCGGTGGCGGCGGTGTCATCTTCATCGAGGCGATCCCCGGCGCCCTCGGTCAGGCGGCGTTGCAGGCGGCAATCGCGTCGGCGCTGAGCGGGTCCGCCGCATCCAGTGGCGGCTCTTCGGTTGCCGTGTCGGGGCTGGGAAGCGGGGCCATCAAGGAGATCGACGCCAACTCTGCGACATACGCGTTCGTCAAGGACAACGACCTCGTTGTCGTCGACGTCTCTTCGGGAACGAAGACCGGTGCGCAGATGGACTCGCAGGTCGAAGCGGTCGCCCAGAACATCGCAGGTTCCATCTAGCTTCATCTCAGGCGCCGCCGGCATCGAACGCGCCGGCGGTGCCTGACACTGCGCCCTTCGGTTGAGGATCGTTGGCAATCCGTTGGCTGGCCAGCGTCTTGGCCCGGCGGGAACTCGGCCGGCACATCGGCCAAGCCCTTGTGTCATAAGGGGTTTGCGCGGAGAGGGTGGGATTCGAACCCACGGTGGCTATAAACCACACCGCTTTTCGAGAGCGGCACCTTCAACCACTCGGACACCTCTCCGGGACCGTCGAGTATAGGGGCGACTCGCGCCAGACCCCGTCGACTGACCGAGTTGCGGCTCGCGCGTTACCAGTAGTACCAGCGGCCGCCACGGGGCCGGAAGGCCAGCCCGATCAACCAGAAGATCAGGAAGATGAATGCGATCCACCAGAGCACGTGGAGCGCGAACCCAAGCCCGAACAGCAGGGCGGTGAAGAGGAGGAAGCCGAAAAGGACGCACATGACGGAGATTCTCCCTGGGCGATCTGAAGCTCAGATGGTAGATACCCGGCGAGGGGTCCGGCCGAAACCGCCCATGGGCGCCTACCGGGGCAGCGGGCAGGTCGCGGATACAATCGCCGAGGAGCGATCGCCTAGTTGGTCGAGGGCGCCGCACTGGAAATGCGGTATACCGGGAAACTGGTATCGAGGGTTCGAATCCCTCTCGCTCCGGATTTCCCTTGCAGCATATGGGACTTCGTCGCACCCACCGGCGTGGGTGGATCGAGCCCAGCCGCGTCTGAGTCCCAACGGCGCCCCAACGGCTGAAAATACGTCGAGGTCGCGGCGCGCAGGGGAGAACGCGCAGGACGGCTCACGGCTCGCGACGAGCCCGCGAACGCGGGTGGTTACCCTCCTATGGGACGACCAGCGCACGCAACGTGCCGGTTTTAGTCAACTCGTATCCAACGCCCGCCGGAGGCCTTCGCGCCGGAGTACGACGATCCGTCCCGCCTCCTGACGGAGGTCACCGGACGCTACAAAACTGCTCACCGCTCGATTGGTGCTCTCCCGGCTGCTGGCGACCAGTCCGGCCAATGTCGCTTGAGGGAGGCGAAAGGGGATCTTGACGCCGTCCTCGACGCGCTCGCCATACTCATCCGCCAGCTTCAACAACTGATAGGCGACGCGCCCGCGCACGCTGTGGAAAGCCACCTGGCTGAACAGTTGGGATTGCGACATGACCATCAGAACTCAGCGACTCGAGCATGCGGCGTAACGCGGCCGGGTGTGACTCCAGGAATCGCAACAGCGGCTCGCGCGGCAGCTTCAGGAGATCTGTCGGGGCCATGGCGATGACCGACCCGAGGCGCGTGGTGTTCGGGAGGAACAGAGCCGGCTGGCCAAAGCTTTCACCAACTCCAACGACTTGGGTGACGACCTCTTCCCCGTTGGCGTCAGTGAGAATCGTGTGCACCTGCCCCTCAACGACGAACCAGAGGTCGGTAGCCTCGTCCCCTTGTCGCCACACGTAGGCTCCCGTTTCGTAATGCTGAGCCCGAAAGCTGCCCAGCAAGGGCTGAAGTTCCGCGGCAGACACGTCCTGAAACGGGTGGGAATTCAGGAGCGTTCGCAATACGGACGGCGTGATGTCCACGAGGCAGTATCGTCCCATGGCTTTCGGCTGGCACCAGGCCCAGGTCGGTATCGGCCCCCGGAGACCTTCCTCCAGCCCACGTCGGCGCTGACGCCCTAATTGCTCCCGGGTCGGCCCGTCGATTACGACGTGACTGTGATGTTCGTCACAGTCGAATCGACGGCGAGCATGGCACCGTACCTCTTGAACGGCCGACCCCTGGTTGTGCACTCGATTATCAGAGACCAGATGAGAGGAACTGCCATGACGATTGCAGAGCTAGCACCCGCTGTCGCGGCGCCGATCGAGACGTATATCGCAGGTCTCAACGCGCATGACTTGGACACAGTGGTCAGCGCTTTCACCAGCGACGGAGCCTTGATGGCCCACGAGGCAGAGACGGCTGTAGGCACGGCCGAATTGTCAGCCGCCTTCGCGCAGCGATTCACGATGTTCGACTATGGCCGGCAGTTGCATATCGAGGATTGGTACGGCGACGCCGAAGTAGCGGTTGTTCGGTGTCATACGACGGGTTCGCTGACCATCAGGGCCACCGGCGTCACCGTGGAAGCGGTCGGCCGCGAGCTCTTCGCCCTCCGCCGCGTCGACGGTCAATGGAAGATCGCGAGCTACATGTTCAACCGGACGACGGCTACCTAGCGGAGGGAACCGTCGTCTGCCAGCAAACCTGCTTCCGGTTGTGAGGAACTAGCCACCGTCCCGTGGCTCAAGACGTCTTCGCACCGTCGCGACCCAGAAGACAACGTCCCGCGCATCCGTTGGCAAATCGCCCGTCACCATCGACGTGCAGTCGGAGCAGCGAAGCCTCGCACACCCCAGCGTGCAATTTGCACACCAGAAGAAGTCAGCCAGCACCACCAAGGCCGAGAAACCGCTCGAGACACCGAGCAGCCGGACACGGCCTCGCGACAGGTAGCTCAGGGCAAGCAGTGGGTCACAACCGGGCGGATCTCGCAGTTGCCGGACCAATCGCGGACGTACTTATGGTGAAGTCGCAAGATGTCAGATGCATCCTCGAGCGCATCCTCAAGTGACGGCGCCTCGACAACTACAAAGCCGTGGATGGGCAGACGAGCCTCTGCCTGCGGCATCCCGCTTGGCGACAACTCGACCCGTACGCCATCTGCGTGCGAGGCTAGCCCGCCGCTGAAGACGAACCTGCCCGCCTTGGCCTTGTCCTCAACCAACGCGGTCATCGCAAACTCAAGCTCGGCCAGGGGCTTTGTCAGCTGATCCACAGTGAGCGTCACCAAGAACTGCATTCCGTCTCCTCATTGTTGACTAGCAATTCACCTGAACTCGTGCTCCTGCGATGGCAGACGTAGGACTCATCTTGCGAGCTCAGAACTCGCTCACTCTAGTGTGCCACTTGCACCCTAAGTGGTCTCCGTTGCGGCGGGCGGGATCCACGCCAACCTGAAAGGAGCAGTCCAGTCGTACAGGATCACTGGGGCGATTGGGTCTCGATTCGCCTGATCGAAGAGCAAGACGTAGCGGCGGAGCAAGTCGCCCAGGGTATCGACCGCCTCGTCGATGCTCAACTCAGTAGGGATGTCGTTGGGTCTGCGCTGCTTGTCGGTGTGCGCGATATGTCGATCCACGTACGTCTTGGCTACCTTCGCCGCGTCGTCGATCCGTTGGAGGTCTTTTAGAAGAAGCGACGTGCGGATGTGGCCACCGCCGACACCAGCGAAGTTGTCGAATTCCTTATCGCCGACGTGCTGCATCCCCCACTTGTATTGCCCGACGAATCGCTCGCGGCTGGCGAGTTCCGGACGCTTCGCGATCTCGTGAAGCAGCGAAGCCAACAACTCAACACGGGTACTGATCTCAGCTTGCCGCCGGATTGCCACAGCCTGGGTAGTCGCATACCCCTGTTGTCGCGTCCTTCGTCCTTCACGGAGGTGTTCTCACGGGCAAGTACGCAAAGCGTCTCGCGTCTGGCCGCATGGCCGACGAGCTCGCCGATCCAGAACTGCAGCCGTTGCTGCATGCCGCCGATGACCTTCGCACACTCTCGGCCAAGCTCGAACTCGACGCCCGCCATGCTCGCCATCGCATTCGCGATGGCCAATGAGCGCGTGGCGTCGGTGCTCTTCGGCGCTACAACCCCCGAGCAGGTCGCTGAAAACGCTCGAGCCATCGAAACGCTGGATCGCCTTGACGCCGCAAGTCTTGCCGAGCTACGGGCAATTGGCACTTGATGAGTGTTGGATTCAGGGGGAACTCACACACCTCTCGCTCCGGGTTTCCCCTTTTGAATAAGGCGTTGGGCGAGGCCACATAGCCAAGGTCACCTCAAAGCCCATCCGCTAGTACCCACGCTGCGGTGGTGGATGAACCACCCGGTCGAGCTCTGCCTTGATCACCGCGTAACACTCGCAAGACACGGCTTCGAGGCCCTCGCGGTCGACGATGGTGACATGCCCGCGTCTGTAACTGATGAGGCCGGCGCGCTGGAGGATCCCGGCAGAGACGGAGACTGTCGAGCGCCGCGCCCCGAGCATCTGTCCAAGGAATTCCTGCGTGATCATGAACTGGTCGGACTCGACGCGATCGTGGCTCATCAGGAGCCACCGGCTGAGCCGCTCCTCGCTGGAGTGAAGCCGGTTGCACGCAGCGGCCTGTGCAATCTGTCCGAACAGCGCCTGCGTGTAACGATCGACCAGCGTCTGGAACGCGTGGCTGCGCTCGAGCCATTCGAGAAACACCTTTGCATCGACACGGAGGCCGTGGCCCGCAACCTGCGTAATGGCACGCACGGCGAGAGCTCCGAGCGGAACCAGGGGAACTCCCACGATGCCCTCATTGCCGATAGTGGCTACCTCGACAATCGCGCCGTCGTTGAGTGGGGTCACCAGGGAAATCACCCCGTCAGTCGGGAAATAGACGGCTTCGATGGGTCCGCCCGGCTCGAACAGCACCGTTCTCACGTCGAGCGTGACGTCGCTCGCCGCCGCCAGGAAGCCCACTCGCTCGGCGGCTGGAAGGGCGGAGAGGATGCGGCTCTCACCGTGACCTCCGTCGACGCCGCGGGCAGAGGTCAGGACGACATCCCTGCGTGCGCTGATCCGCAGACCATCACCCCTCTTATTGAGCGGGGAGCGGAGCAGCGATGGATCCGCCGGACGACCTTTCGATGCCGGACGTCCAGCGTTGTTACAAGCGACACTCGCACCCAGCGTAGGTGCGCCGGTGACCGAGAGGAAGAGGCGTGGCATCACGCCCTCATAGACGGATTGTCACGCTCATCTCCAGATGCAGAAGCAGTACAAGAGCCAACACGCGCGACGAACCGATGGTCGCACCTTCGTTGGTAGACCGGATAAGACCGCTGCGTCGCGTCAGCCAAGCCGGTGGATGTCGGCTCGGACACCGTGTTACCGTGCGTCGGAGGACGCGGGGTCGGATGGGGAGAAGTGACGCCGGACGACATGGCTGGAAGTCCATGGACGGAGTTGCTCGCCGGTGCGGCCGTGGTGCACCAGCAGGCACTCTCGAAGCTCCGCGTGCCGGCGCTGATCATGGACCTGCCGGACCGCCGAATTCGGGCAGCAAACCAGGCTCTCGCTGATCTCTACGCAGTCCCGGTGCCCGAGATACTCGGCCGCGTGAACAGCGAGGTCGTCGAGTTCGACGACGTGGAAGCGATGAAGCGTGCGCTGGATGCGGTCAGTTCGGGTGCCATCGACGGCTATCGCGCACGCCGGCGAATCACGGCACGAGGCGGCGTTGTAAGGGACGTGGTTGTGTGGTGCCGCGCGGTCGAACTCGACGGCGTCCGCTCGGCTGTTTTCATCGTCGAGCCGATCACCGACCGCCGGAATGCCAAGGCGCAGCTCGAGGCGCCGATAGCATGGGCCGGCCCGCTCGTCGTCGGTACAGTTGACCCGGAGTGGCGAGTGGAGCGCGTGAGCTCAGACGTCGTCGAGCTTCTGGGTTGGGATGCGGGCGCCTACATCCACCACTCGTTGCTGAGCGCCATGCACTCGGACGATGCCCGCGAGCTGGTGCAGGCGGTCCGTTCGTCGTCCCTCGAGACTGCGCTCGCACGGCATGTCCGCCTCCGTCACCGTAACGGAGGCTGGGTGGCGGCGGAGTGCATCTTCGTCCGGCTGAGCGACGACGACCCACCGGCTGTTGCATTCACGCTCCTCCCAGAGCCGCCGAGTCCTCCCAGCGCACCTGCTGACAGGCTCGTCGAGATGGAGCACCGCCTCCGTCGCATCGCCTCGGAGCTGCGCGCAGCAGGCGTGATGGAAGATATTGATGGACTGCCCACGTATGACGAGTTTCCGCAGCTTACGGCGCTAACGAGCCGGCAATGGCAAGTTCTCGTCCGCTTGCTTCGAGGCGATCGTGTGCCAACGATCGCGAGCGAATTGTTCTTGAGCCCGCGCACGATCCGCAATTACCTGGCGGCGATCTTCGAACGATTCGATGTCCATTCCCAGGCGGAGCTGATTGCCCTCCTCAAGCCGCGATGATGGCGATTGAAAGGCAGCTGGGGCAGTCCCCGTAGGCGGTGAGGCGTCACCTCGCGTCGGCGTCGCATGTTTGATTGCGTCGGTACGTTTGCGGACCGACAACGACCACCACGAACGAGCACCGTCGGCATCGGGTCCACTGATCCGGTGCCTCTTGCTTGACGCCGGCAGGCTACCCAACCCCGTCCGGTGATGGGGAAGCGGCGACGAGCTTGGGCGCACTCCAACTCCCCGGCTGACATCGCAGCTCCCCATCCATCGGCCGGCGCAGCACTAGCGGGAGGGGCAATCCGTTGGTGAGGGCCGCCCAAGATGCCCAGGCACTTGCCAGATGTTCCGGACCTTCACTGCGACGGCTGCGGAGGGTACCGGTTCATTCCGCTGACGTTCCCGCGATCGCTTGCCACACGCGGAGAGAAGCTTCCAACTCGTCCGAGTGCGAAATGCGTTGACTGCGGTCTGACCTACGTCGAGCTCCTAGGGTCGAAACGCACACTTGGGCCACTTACAGCTCGCGTTCCACTCGCTCGAGCAGACACAGTCTGAAGCGAGTGAGGTCGCCCTCGATGCCGACATCGATTGCTGGATAACAGCCCCTGATGGCGGACGAGCGCGCTCCAACGCTCACCCTCCCCATCAGCCGCGGCCGCGTGACCTCGGGCGATGGGGAGGCAAGTCGGTTGAAACCGCTGTTGCTCCTTACGCGATCGTGACCGGCACCGGCGCTGACGCGATGCCGTTCGCGACAACGACGAGGGTGCTCTGCCCGAGCGGCGTCGTGCTGGGAACGGTGAAATCGGTCGAGGAAGCAGCGCCGGGCGCGATCGAGACGGAGGTCCAATTGCTCGTTCGGGCATAGGTGACGACCCCGGACTTCGAATTCGTGATCCGCACCAACGGGAAGTTGGTGTTGTCCTGCACGTCGTCGCCGTAGGCAGCGCCTTGGGAGAGTCCCGAGAGCTGGGTCCCGGACAGACTGGCAGTCCTGCCCGGTGTCAACGCCGTGGTGCTGATCGACGTGATTGAGGGGGCCCATGCTGGGTTGGGTGTTCCGCCGGCCGTGTAGACCAACATCTGGTTGCTGCCGTCGTTGAACAGCACTTGGCCGTTCGGCAGAGCCAGCATCCGCGTGTAGTACGGGGAGTCGTTGGCCGCGTTCGGGATATTGGGAACGGCGCTGATGGTGTTCGATCTGGCGTTGTACAGGAAGAACGCGAGCGGGGCGTTGTACACGCACGGTCCCACATCGAACAGCACGTTTCCATCCGGCAGGATGGAGGCTGGCCCGTCCGTGGCGTCCTGCTGCATGCCGCCGATGGTGGGGATGGCGGGACTCTTGAGCCATTTGCCGGCCGCGTAATCGTAGAGCGCGGTGGATGCCGGTGTGTGGGTTTTGCATGCCGCCGGCGCGACATCTGATGACGTCCCGGCGCCGACGACGAACGTGTTCCCGCCCGGCAACACAACCTGCGCCCCGATCTCGACCTCGGGAGTGTTGACTGGCGATTTCACCGTGTTCCCGGCAAACGACCAGCTGAGACTGGTCGGTGTGAACAGCTCGGTCGTTGGGGTCAGCCATGTGTCAACCGTCAATAGCTGACCGTTCGGCTCGAGGTTCCAACCTTCTTCGTCATTGGGGTCGTTTTTGCCCTGGCCGGAAAGGGCCAACCAGTTGAGGCCCGTCGCGTTGAAGAGCGCAAAGTCCGAGCTCAGGATGGGGCTCGATGACAGACAGTTCTGGCACGCCTGGGCCAGCATGTAGGTGCCGTTGGCGAGCACGTCGCTCTGGGCATCGCCAATGTTTGTCCATCCGGCCGGCGGGGCGACGGATCGCCACGTGTTCGTCAGCGGGTTGTAGATGGCGCCCTGGTTCGACCACACGGCGTTCTCGCCGATATACTCGCCCCCCTCAACGATCATGCGCCCGTCGGGGAGGATCGCCGACGCGAAATACAGGGGCGTATACCCAGCGGGCATCGACGCGATCTGGCTCCACGTCCCGTCGACGTAACTGCCCTTCGAGTTCGGCGTGAGCCTGTACCAGGCGGACGTGCCGCCAGTGGTGTTGTTGTCCGGCTCGTCGTGTACGAGCACTGTTCCGTCGCTTTCCAACAGCATCGTGCCGGGTGTCCCAAACGGCGGAGCGTTCTTCAGCGGCGTCCACGGTGACGTTCCTGCTGTCACGAGGCCCGGTACCGACGCGGCTGGCTTTGCCCGCCCCAGAGGTGGTCCGACAACCGGTTTTGCATCGTTGACCAACTGGCCCGCCTGGCGGGTCCCGAGGTGTTCACCCGCAACTGCCACAACGTTGGCACTCAGGAGGCCAACGATCGCTATCGATGCAGCCAAGCCCGCACTGAGCTGTGACCGACGACTCAATCCCATCGGAGCCCCTCCATCAGTTGTCTTTTCAGAGTTGGTGCAGTCTCAGGGTTAGGAACCCGCGAGCGCTGGGACGAACTGGGCGGCATCGATCGTCCCCCAGCCAGTCGCGTCGTTGTAGCTGCCGTTCGCCGCGAAGCCGTGCACCGTGACGAGCTTGCCCTTTGCGTTGGTGAAGCTGTAGGTGTTATTGCCGCTGGTGATCGGCACGATCCCGTTGTCGCCTCCGGCTTCGGCCAGTGCGTAGAGACGGGGATTGAGGTCGCCGAGGCTGTGCCCGGCCATCTGGTCGGCCAGTGCCACGATGCCGGCGAACTCTGGTGTCGCCTCGCTGGTCCCACCGACGACGCCCCAACCGCCGCCTGCGGGCGCCGACTGGTAGAAATCCACTCCGCCGTTCACCGCCGCGCTCATGCTGATGTCCGGTGTGCCACGCGAGTCACCGACGACGCTCGCGACACCGTTCTGAAAGGACGGTCGCGAGAAGAAGATCGAATGCCCTCCGCCACTCGCACCCAAGGTTCCAGGCGTCCCGGGGTAGAACAGCGACAGCGGGTCGTTCCAGACGTTGGCACGTGAAAGCGTCTTTCCCGAGTCGCTGAGGTGGAGTTAAGTCCCGCCGAGGCCAGTCACTAGCGGATCTGACGCGGGCCAGTCGGTATTGGCAAAGGAGAAGCAGCACGGGAAGCTCGCGCAGTCCTTCTTGGAGGGTGAGCAGTAGGATCCGGTGTCGCCGTCGTCACCAGAGCCGGCGAGGACGGTTACCCCATGGTCCGCGGCGTTGATATAAGCGCTGCGGAGACCGTACGCCGCTGGAGGCGAGACGAAGTCGGGCTCGCTGGCGGCGAAGCTCTGAGAGATGACGTCACCGAGATGATGGTCGACGACGTAGTTCTCCGCTGCAACGATGTCCGGGAAGCCGTTGACACCCTCAGTCTCTGACGTCGGCGTCTCGACCAGCAGGATGTTGGCCTCCGGAGCGATCGCGTGCGACCACTCCACGTCGAGGCTGGTTTCGGTACCCCAGCCCTCGCAGTCGCCAACTCCGTACGGGTCGTCGGTGCAGGGGGGGACGGGGCCCACCGGCTGGATGATCCTGAATGACGGCGGTGCTGCCAAACCGAACGCTTTGTCGAAGGTTGCGAGGTCGTGGCGGATCGTCGGTGAACCAAACGAATCGACGATGACGATCGTCTCGCCGCGGCCATTGATCCCCTTGGCATAGAGGCGTCCGAGGTTGTAGGCGTCCCTCAGTTGGAAGGGTTGGTAACAAGCGAAGTCCACGCCGGGGACCACGGCGCCGCTCTCGCACTGCGCAGTGGTGGACGGCTGCGCAGGATGGGCGCTGACGAGGACGTTCCCCGCGGACAGCGGCACCATCCGAAGTGCCACGACGGCGGTCGGGGCGGCGACCGTGGCGCTTGCACCCATGAGTGCGACGCCGGCCGCCAGCACCTTGACAACGCTCTTTACGCGCATACCTTGTCCCCTCAAAACGACCGTGTCCTATCACTCACACACGGCCCGAAGGGGAGCCTACCGCCGCGGGGCGGGCCATCGCAACTGCTTGTGGCCTCGCGTGGCCGTACGCGCGACGGGCAAATAGGCGCTTTGGTGCTCAGGGTTCATGCTGTACCTCACTCGGGGGTTGCCGCTCGCCCGACTTGGGTGCTTTGGCTGGCATGTATCGCCACTCCGGGTGCTGGCGGTGGAACTGCTCGCGACGTTTTTCCGCACTCGCTTTACGGCAAGCGTCGCATCGGCAACCCCCCTGCCGGTACGAAGCGTAGGTGCCATGCTCCCGAACGCATGGAGCCGCCGCTGGCCCGATGCCGAGCGGATCGCCGTATAACTCGAAACGAACCTGATGAGTGAGGCAGTACTGCTGCGGCCAACCAGGCAGCCTGTGGCAACCGGCGGCGGCGCAGTTGCGGCTGCGAGGCATCTCTGCCCCAGATCGCTTCACGATCTGCCGGAACTCGTTCTCGAGACAGGCCGAAATCGGCGCCGATCCTCGTCAGGGTTTGACCGTCTTCGAAACGCCGCAGCATCTCGTCGTTGCGGTGCAATAGATCCTGCATGGGAGAGGCTTCCGGTGACCGATTTGTGTCCGCGGGTATCGTGACCACCAGGGAGGTCCGCAGCTGCTTTACGCGCTCGTCACTCCCCCGGCAGTCGTGACCTCTCGTGGACTGCTCACTCGCTGGCCGACGATGTCGTGTCGTCCTTCGAGGTCGGATCTCGATCCACGCAGTGCGAACCAAGCGGGGATGGCCATGATCACAAACAGCGGCGGGGTGTTCGGGTCGGTCCCCATTCCGTTGAAGATCCCGCCGAAGGCCTGTCCCCAATACCACACGATGGCCAACGTGATCCCGAGCACCACAAATCCAAGGACACGCGGACGACGCCCGAACATGAGGATGACGATGGCGAGCATTGCCGCAGTGAAGAGCGCGTTCCACGCGGCGGGGAGATGACTCGTGAGACCGATCACGGGGTTCATCCCCGGGACCAACCACGATGGCGCCATCGCCGTCTGACCCGCGAGCAATGCCGGGATGCCCTGTTGACCCCAGAATGGTTGTGTCAGGACTTGCGCAATCACGCCATAGAGGAATACGAGAGCGAGCGCATCGCGGGGTAGGCAGAAGCGCGCCTTGAGATTCCACCAGGAGTCGGGGAGAAAGTAGAAGGCGGCGATCAGCACGTAGAGGAGGACGGAGCCTGGGGCGCCGGTGAGAATCGTTCCGGTTCCAGTGAACACGCCGCTGGTGCCTTCGCCGAACACCCATACCCCGAGACCCCAAACAATGGACAGGATAAGGCCACCCTTGAGGAGGCGCTCCCTCCTGCCGACCAGACCCATGAGAAGCGCGATCGCAATGGCGAATTGGATGGTGGTGAAGCCCCAATTCCAGATACCCATGTGTGACGTGACGAGGTTGGTCGTCCAATTTGCAAGACCGGACAGGAAGGACGGGACTGCGGCCACCGCCGGCGTCATGATTTGGTTCTTGAAGTCAACCGTGTACATCAGCGGTTGAGCCTGGAGAATCGCGTCGAGCAACCAGAGCCCGGCGAGGCCCCAGACCATGATCCGCTTGATCCGCGCGATTGTCTCGGGTGACGTCGATTCAACTGTTTGCGCGGACTCGAGTTGCTGTACCGAGGGCATTGTCGACGTGGACATGGACTTTTCTCCTAGAGGTAATGAGCCGAAGCGACGACGAAGGTCGTCGCCGAGGAGCGGGTGACTCGAGCGCCACGAACGCCGCACGAGTAGCTCCTGAAGACCGGACGTTTTCTTCCAGGGGCTGAATCGCCGGACGCGAGCCGAGGCTCAGGTCAGGGCTGGGTTCAGGCCTCCGAAGGAAGTGGGGGCGGCCTTCGCCAGATGTGCAGCCCAAGCCGATCCAAGGGCGAGAACGAACGGTAGACGGGGGTTGCCGCGTCGGCGGCGAGCCAACTCAGCCGGCGGCGGACAAAGGCGCGGAGGAGCGCTTCGACCCGCTCGACCACGACAGCACGGCGGTGGCGCAACACCTGAAAAATCCGAACCCCGCACGCGAGCAGTAGGGCTACGTAGAGCTGCACGAGTGGTGCGGCCCAATGCACGCCGGTGATCGCGCTCCATCCGGGAGCTTGTTGTCCTGCTGCGATCGCCTCGACGTTCTCCTGGATGAGATACAGCACGATCTGTGCTGCCGCAAGGGGCAGCCAGATGGCAACGAGCCGCGCCCCTGGTGAGGAACTCCTCGGCACAGCGGCTGGGATCTCTGGGGTCTGTCCGCGCCAGATCCGGCGCAGTCCCAGGCTCGCCTTATCGAGGCGATCGCTCAGCGAACGCCACGCGCCGCAGAGGCGGATGCCGCAGAGAGCTGTCAGCAGCGCCAGCACAGCCGCCAGCGGGAGCATGTACGCATGCACCGGATTCGTGATCGATGCGACAAGGCCGGCGGTGCCCCAGACTCGAAGGTACTCGAGCGTGTGTCCAATCCACAGCCCGATGAATGCAAGGAGGACGCCCCCTGCCGCGGCAGCCCGCACATGACGATGCGCGATCACGCCCGGAGCATACGACGCGCAAACCGCCGCTGTAAGCACTCGCGCCGAGGTCGTGTTCGTGCACCCGAGTGGTCCACTGCCACGACAAGTATCGCCTCGCCGTCAATAAGCATCGTCGCGCCGTCAACCCACGGAGATGCAGGCGGCGCGGCGACGCGCTTCTACAGCACGCGCTTCGCCAGCATATGAGCCTTGAGTACAGATGGTCGGCGCTATTATCGAGTGATGCGTCAGGGCGCATTTGCAACCTACGTCAGCGAGGAGGCTACAACGCAACCGTGCGGATCGCGTTGCGATCCTCCCCAGCGCGACGGCATGCGGCGGCTGCGAGCCGCGTGTTGCGCGGTCGTCGGATTGATCGCCGCGTCGCTCGTTGCATGTGGGTCTGCGCCCACCCCGGCCGGATCAACCGCCGTGTCGGGCTCGAGTGTGGAGATGGTGCTGATCAATGTGAACGGCAGTGTCGGCAACACTTCCATCAGCATTCTCGGGCAGGCTGCGGTGTCGAGTTCCTCACCCCTGCGCCTGACGAAGGATGAGCCAGTCATGCTCATGGTCACGAACACCGGATCAAAGAGCAGCACCATTACTACCCGCCTCCCAGTTGCGGATTTGCAGATTGACAATCCGACGACGGGAGTACTCGGGACGCTTACGCAATCGTCGTCAACGGTGTCGGTGACGGTCCCACCCGGGCCGGAGGTAGACGTCACTTTTACTCCGACATCGGCGGGGCGATATCAGGTCACGATCGGTGGTCAGCCAATTGGGGAGTTCGAGGTCAGTTGATACCGATGCGTCGCCTGTTGCTCTGCCTATCTCTCATCGGCGTTCTGTCCGGTTGCGGTGCGGCGGCAACGCAACTCGGCGCAGCGGCGCAGCCGTTACCGACCTTTGACCAGGTGCGACCCTCGTCGCCGGCAAAGGTGTGGATCATCCAGCCCGAGAATGGCGAGGTCCTCCACGGGACATCGATGATCGTCGACATTGGCCTGTCCGGTGCCACGATGTCCACGATCATCACGACGCACATCTCGCCAACGCTCGGTCACGTCCACTTGTTTCTGAATAACGTGCTGACATATATGAACTACGCACTCATCAGGCTTATCCCGGTCCACCCTGGGGTCTACTCCATGCGGGCTGAGTTTGTCGCGCAGGATCACTTACCCTTCAACCCCCCTGTGTTCACGCCCACAATTCATTTCACCGTCGTCACGAGTTAGGTCCGAGGCACCCGACAGTTGTAAGGCCCCTCAACACGATCCCGAGCGGCTCAGCCGGCTACCTCGTAATCGAGCAACAGGTAGCCGGACGGTGACGTGACGTTGCGGGTCAGCGTGAGTCGCGTCGGCAGCGCACTGTCGAACAGTTTGCGACCGTGCATGTGCACGGATGGAGCGACGACAAGGCGCAGCTCGTCGACCAGGCCGAGTTCGAGCAGCGATTGGGTCAGCGCAATGCTGCCGTGCACGCCGATGTCGTTCCCCGGCCGCTGCTTGAGTTGCGTGACGAACGGGACAACCCCGCCGTCGACGACGGTCGCGTTGGCCCAGGTGTTCGCTGACGGCGTCGAGGTCACCACGAATTTCTCGACGCTGTTGATGAACGTTGCGAACGGCTCGATGTTGCTCGTTGGCCAGAACTCGGCCCACTCATCGTAGGTGCGGCGCCCAAGGAGCACGGTGTCCTGCGTGGTGATGACGCGTGCGAGGTTTTCGCCCATTACGGCGTCGAATTCCGTGATGAACTCGTCCGGCTGCTCGGCGACGCCATCGAGTGACAACAACATGTAGGCGACTACCTTGCGCATCACGTTATCTCCCTTCGGAGCGCACACGAAATCGCATCAGAGCACACGCGCTTCAGTCGGATGTGCCGCGAGGGTTGATCGCCGGCCAGCCGGCGGGCCACCAGTCTCCCTGTGGGTTCGTGGTCTGTCCGACTTCGATGATGTAGCCGTCGGGATCTCGCATGTAGCACCGGATCTCGTACGCGTGCTGGATCGGCGGCGTCAGGAACTGCGCGCCCCGGGCGCTCCATTCGGCGTACACGGCGTGGATGTCCGTGACTCGGATATTGAGAAAGCTGCTGACCCGGTCGGGGTCGCTTGGCGTCTCGAGAGTGACCGTGGGCTTGTCGTCGGTGGGGCCTCCGCCGGTGTTGATGATGATGAATGTATTGCCGAGTGCGATGTTGGTCGGCACCGGGGAGAAGACGACTGTGCCGCCGAGTACCTCGGTGTAAAAGCGGGCCGAGCGCTCGACGTCATCGGAGACGATGAAATGGCACACGATCATTTGCACGGTTGGTTGCGTGGGTTCGGCCACTGGCACCTCCACTCGCTGGGGTCCGTGCCCCAGCTGACGACGGGCTCTGAAGCCTGCAGTTAACCACTTCATATGCCCTTGTCGGCACCTCTAGAATCTCTGCGAGCCTTGGATACGATCACGTTTCCGCGAGCCATGTGAGGGCACTAGTTACTCGTTCTGGCCTCGGGTCCCACCGAAGCACAGGCGATCCTGGAGCCGGCTTTTACAGCCATCGGCCGCAAGACGGTGTGGTTAGGTGAGGCCGGCCAGGGAAGCCGCATGAAGCTGCCGATGCTGGCGGCGCTGTCTCGTCAGTGGCGCGCCGTCGTCGACGCCGGTCATGGTCGCGAGGACGTGAGCGCAGCACGTATCGGGCTCAGGGAGCCCTGAACCGCAACAACGCTGGGGTCGCACGGGCGCGCGTCCGTTCGTGGGGCGGACGGTGCCGCTTCACTAGCGAACCTTCAATCAGCGCAGCGACCGGAACGAGTCGCGCATCTCTTCGCAGAACAGCTGCGGCTGCTCCCACGCCGCGAAGTGACCGCCTCGGTCGAGTTCCTTGAAGTGGATGAGGTTGCTGGGATACGCGCGCTCCGCCCAGCTCCGCGGGGCCGCGTACAGCTCATCGGGAAACACGCTGATGGCAAAGGGGATGGTGATGTTCTTGGCGTCGAAGAAGTCGGCCTTGTTCTCCCAGTAGAGGCGAGCCGAGGATATTCCCGTATTCGTCAGCCAGTAGAGGGTGATGTTGTCGAGGATGTCGTCTCGCGAGAGGTCGCCGACGGGTTGTCCCTGCAGGACTTTCTCGACGAGCCCCGGCTGTCCGGTGCCGTCGCCGTGGTCGAGAATGAACGACGCGAGGTCGACTGGGGAGTCCGCGAGCCCGTACAACGTCTGCGGACGCGTTGCCATGATCTGCGCGTACGCGACATGCTTGGTGTAGAAGGTGCGCAACTGCTCGTATGCGCGCGTCTCGTCCGCCGAGAGACCCGCCGGCGCCGGCTCGCCGCGCTCGAACAGCGGCACGATGTCAAGGGGAGCCGTGCCGGGCATGTTGGAGTGAATGCCGAGCAACTCCGGTGCGGCCTGCTGACCCATCGTCTGCGTGACGGCAGCACCCCAATCACCGCCTTGCGCAACGAACTTGTCATAGCCCAGACGCGTCATGAGTGTCACCCATGCACGCGCGGTGCGGGGGGGATCCCACCCGGTGGTGGTGGGCTTGCCGGAAAAGCCGTAGCCAGGCAGCGATGGGATCACCACATGGAACGCGTCCCGCGCGCTCGCGCCGTGCGCGGTCGGATTGGTGAGCGGCTCGATGATCTTCATCTGCTCGATGATCGAGCCGGGCCAGCCGTGGGTGACGATCAAGGGCAGCGCGTCGTCGTGCTGGGATCGAACATGGATGAAATGGATGTCCAATCCATCGATTGACGTCACGAAATTGGGGAGGGCGTTGAGTTTCGCCTCGCACTTGCGCCAGTCGTAGTCCGTCGACCAGTAGCGCGCGAGATCTTGCATCAACTCCAGCCGGACACCCTGGGTATCGTCGGTGACGGTTTCGCGGTCCGGCCACCGCGTTGCTGCCACGCGCCGGCGAAGGTCGGCGACTTCCTCGTCGGAAAACCCGATGTGAAACGGCCGGACTTCCTCGTCGTCACTATCGATCGTGACTTTACCGACACCAGTGGTTCGTGCATCCACAGACATTGGGACTCCTCAAACTCGCCTTTGCTCTAATAGATTCAGGGGTGCGTGACCTCAGCACCGGCCCGCGCGCCGTCGGTGCTCCTGCCGGCTCCAATACGCCGGCCAACCCGCCTCCGCACAAGGTCGATCGCCCGGTGGCCCGCACTGTTGCGAACGCGTTCAGGCTCCGAGGTCGGCCTCTCTCGGTGAGGACGCTACGCCCGCACGCCTGCCGAGTTAAGCAGCCGCTTGACGCTGCGGTCGCGAGCCCGGCAGACGCGGAGCTAATGTTTCGCCACGTTCAGCTCCGCTGACCGGGGATCGCGACGGGCTTCAATGACGAGGAGGCGCAGAGTGGTGGACACCAATCGCCAACCAGAGCTGCTCGGACAAACGGTTGTCGTCATCGGCGGCAGCTCCGGGATGGGACTCGAAACTGGCCGGTACGCACGCACCGAGGGGGCCACCGTCATCCTCACGGGTCGCAATCCCCAGCGACTGGAGCAGGCTGGGATCGAGGTTGGCGCATCGAAGACTGCGGCGTTCGACGCCACGGATCCGGACCGGCTCCGTCAGTTCTTCGAGGGTCTCAGCGAACCGATCGACCACGTCATGCTCACCGCCGGCGGTTCCTACTACGCGACCATCGCCGCAATGGACTTTGCGCAGGTGCGCCGTGCGTTCGAGGAGCATCTCGTCCTCCCAATGCAAGTCGCGCGCGCGGCCGCAGGCAAAATGCGCCCCGGCGGGACTCTGGTGTTCATGACGGGCACGGCCGCCCGCCACCCAGCGGTCGGCAGCGCAATCGCGGGGATCCTCGCGGCCGCGGTCCCAGCCCTCACCGCGAACCTCGCGCTCGAACTTGCGCCAGTCCGTGTCAACCTCATCGCGGCCGGCTTTGTCGACACACCCTTGTCAGCGTCACTCATGGGCGGCGACCTCGAGAAACGGCGTCAGGAGCTCCGTGAAACGCTTCCTGTACGGCGCGTCGTCGAACCCTCTGATATCGCCAGGCTCGCCGTATCACTCATGAGCAATACCGCCGTCACCGGGGCCACCTACGACATCGACGGCGGCCAGCAACTACTCGGCACGCCATGAACCGGCGCAGGTCCACAACACGCGAAGGAGACGACCAATGATCAGCCGCCTGCTGCTCGCTGTCGACGTTGATACATCAAGCGAAGCAACAAGAGTTGCCGGCGAACTCGCCAAAGCAAGTGGTGCCACCGTCGAGGTCTTCCATGCCGATGAACTCGACGCGCATGTCGACACCGCGATCTGGCTCAACGATGACACGGAACCGAGAGAGCCGATCGGCAATGCGCTCGCCGCGCTGCAAAGCCACGGGATCACGGCCCGCGTCGTCACGACGCGCACGACGAGCAGGAAACTTGCTCAGGCCGTCGTGCATGAAGGGCTCGATTCGACAACCGACATCCTCGTTCTCGGACTGCCAAAGCCGCGTCATGTCGGAAGGATCTTTGTCGGCAGCGTCGCAGCTGAGGTCGCGGCGCGCACCACGATTCCACTGCTCCTGGTACCGGAGCGTTAACGCGACTGGCGCAACGCCCGAGGTTGCGCGGCGATCGTCATCCCGCTGCCGCGGTGGCTGGCGAGGCGCGAACCCCGCCGGCGGGATACTCGCAGTCACACCTTCGCCGCAATCCCCTTCGCAACGTTCTCGACGACACCGAGAGCAACCGGGACTGGGTTGACGGTGAAGACGTCGACGCCCACGCCGTCTTTCACGAATCCCACCGCGCTGACGTACCGCTCAGCGTCGGGCCCCGTCGCCGTCACCGCGAAGTCGCCTACGCCGCTTATCGGCGTGTACGTCAGCCCGGTGCTGTGTGTCGCGCTGGCCGCGATCTCCACTTCGAGGAACGCCTGATCACTGTCACCGCCGGGAACCTTTGCCAGCACCAGCGCGGCGTCGGAGATCATCCCCACTGTCGCGGTGTCGCCTGTATAGAGGCAGGCTTCGGCGGTATTCTCGACCGGTCCGCGGTCGACACCCGCCTGGGCTACATCGAGCGACACGGCAAGGTCCGCCGTGAGCAGTTCGCACGGGGATAAGGCTGCGCCCGAGAAGGTCGTCGCGAGGGACGGACCGCCGGCACAACCCGAGACGACAAGGGCGAGAGTAAGACCGAACGCCCATGCCATGGGTGAGCGATGGATTTGCAAGGCAGCGTCCTCCGGAAGCCTCGCGGCTACCGCACGGTACGTGGGCGACGATGACCATCCATGGTGGCAGAGCGTCGCAAATCTGGCCTTCGTGACCTGCGACGACCCGAACTCATTCGACGCTGCGCACCGGGAGTGCCGTTGCATCCCGGTGCACCGCGTCAAGAAGCGTCGGCTAGGGTGCGAACCACCCCTGCACATCGATGACCGCATCGGTCGTTCCGACGGCGTTGTAGATCTCGAAGTTACCGCCGTCACTCACCTGGACGATGACCAGGTTCGCGAGGGTCTCGTGGGCTTCGGGATTGAGGTCAGAGGTCATCGGCGACGGCGATGGGCCTTCGGGGAACGTGCTGAGGTAGGTCGACTGACTTCCATCGACCGCAGTGAGGTTGGCGACGAGCGCAACCGGTGCGCTCGGGGAACCGACGATCGCCGAGTTCGAGCGAGCTCACCGTGAGCGTGCTGTTCCCAGAGATGGTCCTGCCGGTGCACTGGTTCGAGGGCTGGCCCGCTCGCGTATCGCAGATCCGGGTCGGCGTGACCGGATAGAACAGTGCTCCCACGGTGGCCTCACCGCCCGTGCCGAACCACCCGTTGACGTCGATGACGACATCGATGGAGCCCTGCGCGTTGTACACGCAGATGTTGCCGCTTGGGTCCACCGGAACGATGACCCGGTTGCTGAGCGCGGTGTTGGCATAGATGTTGAGGTTGGAGCTGTGCGGCGCTGTGCCGCAGCTACCGCTCGTGGTCGGGTAGACGGTCAGGTTCGTGCTGCTCGTTCCCTGGGTGCCCGTGAGGTTGAGGACCACGGCGGCCGCGGTGCCGTCGGTCGGCACATGCGCGACGGACGTACTCTGTCCCGGTCTGTTGCCGGTCACGTGGATCAGCCGGCTGCCCGCGCCGAGGGGATTGTTCGCGGAGGCCGACGTGTCGCACGCCGTCCCCTCATCCGCCCGGGTGTCGCAGATGCGGATCGGCGCGATCGGGTGGAATGTGCCGGCTGTGCCGCCCACGGCTGGGCTTGTCGCCGGGAGGAAATATCCAGCCACATCCATGACCGCGTTGATCGTTCCTGCGGCGTTGTACACGGTCACCTGCCCGCTCGTTGGCAGTTCGACTGTCACGAGGTTGGCTCGCGTGACTCCTGCCAGTAAGTCGAGGCTGGACGTGGCGCCGAGGGTGCCGATGCCTGTCGGGCTGAGCGTGAGGAATGTAGCTTCACTCCCGGACACGGCGGTGAGGTTGACGACCACGGCGATTGCGTTCGAAGGCACCGTGCCGCCATCGATCGTCCCTGTGATCTGGACGTTCTGATGCGAGTTGGGGCCGAACGATCCGTCGCACTGCACGCAGTCGCTCGAGCGGCTGTCGAACACGCGATACGGCGACACCGCAACGTAGGTGCCGCGGACGCGACCGACCGTCTGCGTGACCGGGTTCGAGGTGCTGATGGTGAAGTCAGAAGTCACCCGAGTAGACAGCGGTGACGCTCTGCGCGCCGACAACCAGCGCAGCAGTCGCGCAGCTCGCGACCCCGCTCCCGTTGAGCGTTGCGGGGTTGGTGCATCCGGTCACGGCGAGCGTTCCGGTCTTGAAGGTGATCGTCCCGGTCGGTGTCCCCGCGCCCGGCGCGGTCGCGGTCACAGTGGCCGTCAAGGTCGTGGACTGCCCCGAAACGGACGGGTTCACCGACGATGTCAGCGCGGTGCTTGACGTCGCTTTGTTCACATTCTGCCCACCGGTGAGTGCCCCAGTGCTGCCGACGTAATCGGCGTCGCCGGCGTATACCGCCTGCACCACGTGTGCCGAGCCCACGGTCAATGCGGTGACGGCCGACGATGTCGCAAGGCCACTCCCGTTGAGTGCAATGGGCGAGCCAACGTCAACGCTGTCGATGACGAACTGAACAATGCCGGTCGGGGTGCCGGCGCCCGGGGCCTCGGCGGTCACGGTCGCAGTAAAGGTCACTCCCTGACCGAAGACGGACGGGTTGACCGACGCCGAAACAGCCGTGCTGGACGACGCCTGGCTCACTGTCTGCGTGAAGCCGCTGGTATCGCTCGACACGAAGTTGACGTCTCCGAAATAATCGGCGGCGATGATGCGCACGCCTGGACTTGCGTACGCGCCGGCGTCACACGTCGCGGCGCCGCTGCCGTTGAGCGTCACGGATGAGCAACCAGCGATCGGGTTCGCGCCGTCAAAGAACGTGACGTCGCCAGTCGGCGTGCCGCTGCCAGGCGCGCTCGCTGAGACCGTAGCCGTGTATGTCACATCCTGGCCGACCACGGATGGGTTGGCACTCGACGTCACGACGATGATCGTGTTGTCCTGATTGATCGTCTGGGTCAGGGGTGATCCGGTCGTATCGCTTAACAGATAGTTGCCGTCACCCGAGTAGAAGGCGTTGATGGTTTCAACGCCGATACCGGTGTGCACCACCGTGCAGGTGGCGACCCCATCTGAGACGGAACTGCTGGTGCAGGCGGGCGAGATGTCGCTGCCGTTGTCAGTGAAGTGGACCGTGCCGGTGATACCGCCCGAGATCGCGCCGCCCGGGCTGGTGATCGAAATGGTGGCGGTGTACGTGATGGTCTGACCAGAAACCGACGGATCCTGGCTCGAAGTCACGCTGGTCGTCGTCGCCGCCTGGAAGACGCTCTGGCCGGCGCCGAGCGATGTCACCGAGTTGTAGTTGTCATCACCGTTGTACGTGGCGGTGATGGTGTAGCTACCGGGGGTGAGCGTGGTTGTGGCGCACGTGACCGCACCTGCTGTCAGGGGCAGCGTGGTGCAGTCGGAGATGGCTGATCCGTCACTGAAGAAGCTTGCCGTGCCCGTGGGAGCCGCGCCACCGCCGGCGGTGCCCAACGTCAGGGGAATTGACGTGGCCTGCCCGGTCACGGTGTTGGGTCCGGCCTGGAGGCTGATGACCGGATCCGCCATGGTTACGGTCTGATCGAGATCGACCGAGTTGGACGCCGCGTAGTTGCCGTCACTGACGTAAGTGGCGACGATGACGTGGGAGCCTGCTCCCAGTGTTGCGGTGCCGCACCCTGCGTCCCCGAGATTGTTCAGCACGTTAGCGCTGCACCCGGGGATGCTCACACCATCACTCGTGAAGTCGACGTCCCCGGTGGGTGTGCCGGCACCCGGCGAATTTGAACTGACCTGCGCGCCGAAGTCGACCGCTTCCCCGTAGGTCGAGGGATTCTCGGCGGAACTGTTCACCGTGGTGGTTGTCGCAATGTCGACCACCTGCTCGAGCGGAGACCCGGTGTTGTCGCTGTTGCTGTAGTTGCCGTCACTATCGGTGAAGAGCACGGTGATGGTGTAGGTGTTGACAGCGGCAAACGACGTGTCGCAGACGGCCGTGCCGCTGGTGACGGCAATGGAAGCGCAGCCACTGATGTCGACACCCTGGCTCTTGAACTCGACGTTTCCAGTCGGGTTGCCGCCGATGGCAGTCCCCGGATCGTTCACGGTGACTGTCGCGGTGAGTGCAACAGGCTGTCCAACCAGCGACGGGTTGTTGTCAGGTACGACAACGGTTGTCGTGGAAGCCTTGGTGACGACCTGATCGACCGCTGTTGAGCTGGACGCTTGGAAGTTCGCGTCACCGGAGTAGATGATCACGACGTGATCGCCGCCGGTCACGGCTGCGAAAGTCTGCGTGCAGACCGCCTCGCCGGTGCCGTCCAGCGCGATGGGCTGCGTCCCCTCGGCACACGTCAGATCTGCCGACGTGGTCTGGTCGAAGAACGTCACCGATCCGGTCGGCGTGCCGGATCCCGGAGCGCTGGCGCTGACCGTCGCGGTGAACGCCACAGCTTGACCAGTGACCGACGGATTCTGGCCCGAGCTGATGGTCGCGGTCGAGGAATCGGCTCCTACGACTTGGGTCACCGCTCCAGAAGTACTCGTGATGAAGTTGGTGTCACCGGCGTAGACGGCGGTGACATCATCGACGCCGGTTGGCAGACCGGCCGTGGCGCAGCTCGCGTTTCCCGAGCCGTCCAGGGTTTGCTGCGTGCAGCCCGGCACCTCGACGCCGTCGTAAACAAAGTCAAGGTTCCCGGTGGGCGTTCCGATTGCCGGCGCCACGGCCGAGACATGAGCGGTCAACGTCGTCGACTGACCAAAGGCTGTGGGGTTGACGCTCGACAGAATGAAAGTCTGTGACGCGCCTTGATTGACGATCTGCGTCGGGAGGGCGCCGTCGCTTGCTGCAAACGTGCCGTCACCGCCGTAGCTCACCGTGATCGCATGGCTCCCCGCGGTCAAAGCCGAGGTGGTGCAGTGCGCTATCGCCGAACCATTGAGCGCGATCGGCTCCGCACCCTGTGTGCAGGTCGCGATTGCGGTGCCGTCTGAGTAAAAGGTCACGCCACCCGTCGGGGTGCCCGCGCCCGCGGACGTCACCGTCGAGGTGAACGTCACCGGATTACCGAAGACGGTGGATGCCGCGGACGACGTCACGGCGGTGGTGGACGCGAAGCGAACGACTTCGGTGGTGCCATCGGTCCATGTCGCGGCGCTGTAGTTGGCGTCGCCGCTGTAGACCACTCGAATCGTGATGTTTCCAGACGGGAGCGACGTCGTGTCGCAGAGTGTGTACGCGTTGAACGTGTATGCCTTGTCCGTCGCGGTGCATCCCGCGATGTCGTTCCACGTCGAGCCGCCGTTCGCGGAATACTGGAAGTCGTACGTTCCACCACCCATGTCGGTGGTGCAGCAGGATCCATCGAGGGTGCGGTAGAAGTTGGCCTGGATCTCGACGTTCGTGCCAGGGCTCGTGGTGGTCGGCGACGCGGCGTTGCCGGCGACAGGTGACACGGCGCCCTTGTTGACAATCTGACTCACGGAGTTGCTGGTACTGGCCTGGTAGTTGCTGTCGCCTGAATACTGGGCGACCTCCGGGGTGTGTGTTCCAACGGAGAAGTCACTCACGGAGCAGGTGGCAAGGCCCGCGCTCAGCGCCAGAAGGTTGCAGGTGTCGATCGTCGTGCCGTTGTCGGTGAAGTTCGCCGTGCCGGTGGGCGTACCGTTGCCCGGATTATTCGCTGAGACCGTTGCTGTGAAGACGGTTGCCTGCAAGAACTGCGACGGATTCACACTGCTCGTCAAGACGGTCGAGGTGGCGTCCTGCGCCACCAGCTGACTGACGACCGGCGAGGTGTTGCCGAGGAAATGAGCATCTCCCGCGTAGGTCACGGTGACGGAGTGCGGGCTGCCGGCGGCTAGCTCGGACTGGGTCGTGCAATTCGCGATGCCCGCTACCAGGGGGACCGGTTCGGCATGCTGGGTGCAGTCGGCGATGGCCGTGCCATCGCTGGAAAACGTGACCGCTCCCGAAGGCGTGCCTGCACCGGGGGCGACGGCCGCCTCTGTGGCTGAGTAGGTCACCGCCTGGCCGCTCACGGCCGGGTTGATGTCAACGCTGACCGATGCCGCGCTCGCCGCGGGGTCGTTGTACTGGCTGAACGGCGAACCCGTGTTGTTGCCGGCTCCGTTGGTCGCGTCACCGACGTAGAAGGCTGTGATCGAGTTCTGGATGTCCAATCGGGAGCGCGGTTGTCGTGCAGGTCGCTGTCGTGGGGTTGCTCGTACCGGCCACGGCCTGCGCCGTGCATCCGGCGATGTCGACACCGTTCGCCTTGAAGTCGACGGTGCCGGTGGGGTTGGCGAGTCCGAAGCCGGTGACCGTCGCCGTCAGGGTCACGGACTGACCCCACACGACAGAAACATTCGACGAGGAAACCGAAACAGTCGCCGGGACCACCGGAGTGATCACCACCTCAGGCGTTGCGCCCCCAAGTGCGATCGAGACATCCAGCGCGGAAGCCTCGGCAAAGCTCGCGCCGGCGCCGCCGCCACCGCCGGTTCCGCTGTCCGAGTTGAAGGGACAGTCACCAGCGCCGCCGCCGGATCCACCGACCCAGCCGCCACCGCCGCCACCGCCGCTTGACTCGGCACCGTTGCGCCAGCCACCTGCGCCGCCCTGGCCGGGCGACCCGACACCGCCGCTCGTGCTAACGCCGCAGGCCGGGCTACCAGCACCAACGGACGCGGTCGTGTTGTTATTGGTCAGACCACCGTTCCCGCCGGCGTTCGATGGATTAGCGTCAGTGCCATTGCCGCCGGCGCCAGGGCCGGACGCGCCAGCCGCGTCACCGCCGGCCGGGCCTGTCGAGTTGTGGCCACCCTCGCCGCCGCCACCACCGCCGCCGGCGACGATCAGGCGTGAATCCGTGCCAGGAATCGCGGTGTAGGTGCACAGACTGCCACAGGTCTGGAGATCGGACGCGCCTCCGCCGTACGCACCATATGCAGAGGTTCCGCCCCCGCCATCCGTGGCAGAGTTATTGCCGACTTCGGCATAGAGGGTCGTCCCTGCGGTCACCGGGATGATGGCCTGCACAGTTGCGCCTCGACCAGGAGCACCCGCAACTATCCCGCCGTGCTGCGTCCCACCACCGGACCCGACCACGGTAACCTCGAGCGCGGTGGCGCCCGCAGGCACGACGTACGCCGTCTGGCCTGCCGTCGTGATCGTGGTCGTGACTGGTGGTGAACCCGCACTCACGGATGTGAGTCCCGTCGACATCTGGACTCCGCCCAGGACCACCAACGCCGAGAGTGCCGTGAAAGCCCGACGCCTCAACGTTCCGTGAGGTTGCCTGGGATTCGTGAGGGTTCGGGACTTGTTGGGCACGTATGACAAGGTTGTCTCCAGGGCGTGTTGGCCGAGAGGGATGTTGAGCGAGCCTGCGCGCTCCGTTCAATTGGATCGGTACCGTCCGCAGAATCGCGCATTACCGTCACAAGTCACGCTCGATGACCTGGACTCGTATTGGCGGACAGAGTCGCGATGTCACGGACTGATAAGCTCGCGACGTTGTGCGGCGCCTGCCAGCCTTCGTGCTCCTCGGAGCGGTTTTGAGTGCGTGCGCGAGCGCGCCGGTGCGCGCGCCTACGCGCGCACCCGTTCCATCAAGTCCGGTCTCGCAAGTCGCTGCGGAAGCAGCGTATCTCGCTGTGGTGGAGCCGCTTCCAGACCTGATCGGCCCTGACGTCGCCGCGTACAACATGCACTGCGCCAACCTCGCAACCGCTGCATGCGTTCAGGCACTCGAACAATTCGGCAGCGATATGGACGGATTTCTCGCTGCGCTTCCGAGCGCCAATATCCCTGCGGTGTTTCAGGCGGGGAACACGGCATTGAGAAAGGCGCTGGCCGACCTGGTCGGGACCCTGGCCACGCTCATCGTGGCGATCAACAGCAACGCTGCCGCTGTCGAGGATGACGCCGGCGGCGCAGTCTCAGCCGAAGGCGAGATCTTCCCCGCACTGGAACTCATCGCCAAAGAGCAGGAGTCCATCCCGTCGACGACCTTCACCGCACCGGATCAGACGTTTTCGACGACGCTCCCAGAAGGATGGTCCAACGTGACAGGCAACGCTTCGCTCCTTGCGTCGCACCATCTCACCGGCGCGGAGCTCGTCGCGATCCAGTGGGATTATCTGAGCGCGACGGCCGGCATCAACGTTGCATATGACTCGGTGCAGCAGATAACGCCCGCGCTGACTTCAGGCGCAGATCGCGCCGTATTTGAAAACGGTGGTCGGCGGCGTGACGTTGCTCACTGAGCCGGCGGCATTCACGCTCGACGGCAGCAACGGCCTGTTCGACACGAGTTCGACAACGGTGTCGGGCGTTGCGTACGAGGCGCAGGACATGGTCATCAACCACGGAGGACAGACCTTCGAGATCGTGCTGACTGTGCTTCGGTCCGCGTTCCCGCAAGAGCTCACCGGGTTCAACGCGATCATGGAATCCTGGCGTTGGGGCACGGGCTGATCAGCCGTATGGGAACCCGTTCCGAACGTAGAACAGCAGCCCACCTGACCGGATCAACTGGAAATGCTCGGACACATACGCTTGCAACGCGGCGTCGGGCGGTATGTCCCAGTGCGCAAACGGCGTGCTCGTCACCAGGTAGTCGGACTGCGCTACCTCAACGGTCCAAAGGTGTTCGGCGCCGGCGGAGCCCAGGCCGAATGAGAGCGTTGCCCCCTCAGGGTCGATCATGTCGTTGCAGCCGGGAGTAGCGGCAACGAAGCGGTTTGTCGTCACCAGCTTTGCCGGTGCGTCCGAGAGGACGCATGCACCCGCTGGGATAACGTCGTCGACGACCCCCGCGATGTCGGACGTCAACTCACCGTGGATGGCAACGAGCTGGCTGATGCAGAGCGCCGCCATCGCCGCGAAGCCGATCGCCAGCGTCAGGCGTGCCGACCGATGTTCCATCAGCCGGGCAAGCGAGATGCCGAGCAGCAGCGCGATGAATGGAGCCATGAACGCCGCGTACTGTGGGTAGTAATAGGCGGGCCCGAGCTGGGCGATCGCGACGAGCACGGTGGTACAGATTGCGAACCACTCGAGCGACGATGGCTTCCTGCGGGGCGGGACCGTGAAAGCGGCGACCACGATCGCGATGAGCACCGCGGTTCCGGCAATCGCCACAGCTGCGCTGCCACTGATCGCCGAGACACCGGTGAGCTCACTCAGTCGAGTCGTGATCGAGACCCGGTCCACCACCGGTATGTAGGTAAGCGGGCTCAACACATCGCGGAGAAAGGAACCCGGCGCGAGCACGAAGAAGGGAAGAGTCGGTATCCCAAATCCCGCGACGACACCGAGGAGAAACGGTGCCAGGCGGCCGCGGATCCGCGGCAGGCAGAGCACGAGCATGACGAGCACCGGCACGATCGCCGGTGATTTCACCAGTCCCGCGACGCCGAAGAGCACTCCCCCAAGAAAGAGGCGCCGGCGAGAGCTGACCAGTGCATCGCCGTCGAAGAGGATCGCCAGCCCGGCAAGGCAGAAGAAGTCCACGACCAACTCCAGCAGGCCACTGCGGAGGGCGTAGAGCTCGGCAGGGAAGAAGGCCATGACGCCGCATGCGACGATCAGCGCACCGCGACCCCTGTGCGCCATCACTTTGGCGATCAGCAGCACGCTCCCGGCAGCCAGCAGTGGCGTGCAGAGCCGCAACACGGCGAGTGCGTTTCGCGTGCCGATCCATTCGGAAAGTGCCGCAAACGGGGTCGCGAGCAGCGTGAATCCAGGAGGTTGGACGAGGTCGAAGTCGCGGTAGGGCAGCGCTCCGTGGATCAGCCGGATTGACGCTCCGAGCCAGACCGAGATGTCAGGAGTGATGCCGAACAGGAATCCGGGACGAGACAGTTGATAGAGGGTGATGCCGGCGGCCATCACAACGCCCACGACGGCGATGGCAGCGCCGGCTCGAACTGGTCGTCGCTTCATTCGACGCCAGTATCCGTGACGCGGCCGGTGAGGGATCTCTCGGGCAAAAGCCCGTGTGGCTCACGCGCGCTTGCGCGAGACTGCACCAAGTCGCAGCACTGGGATCAGGACAGCCGCGGCTGCAACATGCATCAGCGCAAGGACGATTTTCGACGCTGTTGTGGTCGCGAAGGTGAGCGGAAGGCTGAGCGAGACGAGCAGCACGACGATTGCGACGATGGTCCAGATCGACCGAGCACGAGACGTCCGCCGTTCGAGCATCGCGAGCAGGCCCCAGCCGGCCAGCGACGCGATCAGGGTGGCGCCAATCACGTAGTCGACGCCGACGGTCTCGGATGCGCCGCTGCCGAACCGCACGAGCACGTGGACGCCGAGAAGTGGCACCGCGACCACCCAGACTGCCACGGCGGCGAGGACCCCTCCGCCGACGCCGAGAGCTCGGGTCCGGCCGAGTTCGCGTGATCCCCGCAGCGCTGTAGTTGGTTGCTGTCGACGTGGCCATGGCGGATCTCCTTCTCGTGGTGGCTGAGGGCTGTACACTTACTTAGGCGCCTAAAGGTTAGGCATCTAAGTATCTCGGAGTCAAGAGGGTCGTTCGGTGGATTTCGACGAAGCCGATGCACTCAACGAGGCAATACGCGCCATCGGTATCCGCCACCGTGCGCTGTCGATCAACGCGCTTGCCCCGCTGGGGATTCACCCGGGGCACAAGCTGCTGCTGCTCGAGCTCGAGAATGCAGGCCCCCGGACGCAGGCACAGCTGGCAACCGCCTGCGGCTACGAACCGCCGACGATCACGCTGAGCGTCCGCCAGCTCGAAGCGGCCGGTCTCGTGGTCCGGCGGTCGTCACCCACCGATGGGCGAGCCACCATCGTCGAGCTCAGCGATCAGGGGCGCGCTCTCCTCGTGGAGCTGAAGGAAGCGTGGCGCGAGGTTGCGGAACACACGGTAGCCGGCCTCACGTCCACCTCTGTCGAGGAGCTCACGACCGTCCTCGAGGATCTTGCGGCCAGTCTGGATGCCGGCGTTGCTCCCGCCGAGGATATGCCGCGGTATGTCAGGCGATCGGGAGCGAAATCACTCCACGGCGACTGACTGAGCGAGTCGATGGGTCGTGGCGCTTGGAGACTTATTCTCACGCGATATGTGGACACTCGAAGAGAAGGAAGTCATTGAGCGCGCCATCCAGGCGAATACGCCGGATCCGCGCCCGTGTCCGTTCTGCGGCAAACGCGCCGGCCACATCCTCGCGGACGGATTCGTGTTCCTCTCCACCGCGCGCCAACCGAACGCCGCGGAAGGAAAGAGCACGAGCCTGCCCTCGGTCGCGCTGATCTGCCGTAAGTGCGGGACCACCACGCTGATCAACGCAGTGGTCCTCGGTCTGCAGGCTCTCCTTCCCGGCACCACGGTCAAGCACCCGGACATCTCCTAGACCGGACCCCTTGCGCAGCGCCTCCCCGTGGAGTAGCATCCCCGGCCAGCCTGTAAGCGCTTACCAGTAAGCGCTTACAGATAGGGTCGGTGGCATGGGATTGGAGGCGGACCAGCGCCGGTGACAGAGGCAAAGCGACACAAGGGGACGTTGACGATCTACGACGTCGCCCGCCTGGCAGGCGTCTCGATCGCTTCGGTCTCTCGGGTTCTCAACGGCCAGGGCACTCCGCGGACCGAGACCCGCGAGCGCGTCATGCGGGCGGTCGGAGAGCTCAGTTTTGTCCCGGACGGTGCCGCCCGAGCCCTGTCGAACGGCCTCAAGGAGGTGGTCGGAGTCGTCTTCCGGCGCGGGAGCGAGGCGACCTTCGAAGACGAGGACGAGAGCCTGCTCTTCATCGACGGCATCAATCGAGGCATCGAGCTGGCGGCCCAGCACCGGAGCTTCGACGTCCTCATCAGCTCGGTCGGGGTACACGACCCTCGCGCATCAGCCCGGATCGCTGGGGTCGCCGGCAAGGCTGACGGCATCATCCTGCACGACCGATCGCTGTCCAGCGCCGGCATCGCCCGGCTGGCAGACGTCGTGCCGATCGTGACCCTGGCAGGGAGTCCGACCAAGGCATCCGTGAATGTCGGCTGCGACAACGAGTCCGGGATGCGCGCGCTGATCAACCACCTGATCCTGGATCACGGGTATCGGAGCCTCGCGTATCTCTCCGGGCATGCGGACAGCCCGGATAACCGCGCCCGAGCCCGCGTGTTCGAGGCTGCTGTCACTGCAGCCGGCGCCGAGATCCACACCGGCCCCGCGTGGCGAGGGAACTACAGCGCGGCTGGTGGCGCCCAGGTCATCACCTCGTTGCTGGAGCGAGGCGCGCAACTGCCGCGAGCGATCGTCTGCGCGAACGACCAGACCGCCCTCGGCGTCATGCACACGCTGGCGCGGCGGGGGCTCAATGTCCCGGGCGACATCGCTGTCACCGGTTTCGACGACGTTCCGGTGGCGCGTCATCTGCATCCGTCGCTGACGACGGTGCGTCAACCCATCGAGCAGATGGGCGCTACCGCATTCGACGTTCTCTACTCGATGATCAGCGGCGGCGGGAGTGATCCGAACGTCGTACTGCCAGTTCGAACTCATGCTCCGCGAGAGTTGCGGCTGCCCTCACGCAAATGCGCCGTCCTTCGCTGCGCCACTCGAGGCACGCTAGCCATGCGCGCCCTGCTTCGCAGACTCGGGGTCTATCTTCTTGCCGCCTGGGTCGCGATCACCGTCAGCTTCCTGCTCCCGCGCATTGTTCCGGGCAACCCGGTCGCAGGCGCCATCGCGCGAGCCCAGTCGTCAGGGATCTGCAACTCGTATTGCGTCAAGGCAATTGAGGAGCAACTCGGCTTCAACGTTCACACGAGCCTCTGGGTGCAGTACGTGCAGTACCTGGGCAATCTCGCGCACGGGAACCTCGGATTCTCGTGGTCGGAGAACGCGCCGGTCACAAGCCTGATCGCCTCGTATCTGCCGTGGACGCTGGGACTGCTCGGGGTCGCAACCATCCTGAGTTTCCTGATCGGCACGGTGATCGGCGTCGTCATGGCGTGGCGACGCGGCTCGGCGCTCGACTGGTTGCTGCCTGCTGCGACGTTCTTTCAGGCGATCCCGTACTTCTTTCTCGCCCTGGTCCTCGTGCTCATCTTCGGGGAGACGGGCACTTTGCTGAAGTGGTTCCCGAGCCTGTACGGGTACGACATCTACGGCGTCAACCCGGGTATGAACCTGCCGTACATCGGCAGCATCATCGGGCACGCAGTGCTGCCCGCGCTGACCGTGATCCTCGCGTCGATGGGCGGGTTCATCCTGTCGATGCGCAACCAGATGATCACCACCATGGATGAGGACTTTGTCCTCGTCGCGCGAGCCAAGGGCCTGCACACCGGCAAGGTGGTCTGGTACGCGGCGCGGAACGCGCTGCTTCCGTGCGTGTCGAACTTCTCTGTCGCCATCAGCCTCGTTGTGGCCGGGCAGATTCTGGTCGAGATTGTCTTCAACTACCCGGGGATCGGCTATCACCTCTATGGCGCGCTCGGCGCACTGGACTACACGCTGGTTCAGGGAATCTTCGTGGTGATCACGCTTGTCGTGCTCGCTGCCAACCTTCTTGCGGATGTGGTCTACGTGCTGATCGATCCGCGCGCTCGGCAGGAAGCGTGATGCGATGACGATCAACACGACGATCCTGAGTGAGCCGACCCCAACCGCTTCCGCACCATCGCGGGCGGCTCGGGCGCTGCGCCTGCCGCGCTCGCCCAAAGTGATCACGGGGCTCGTGATCCTCGCGGTCTTCGCGGTGATCGCCATCATCGGCGCCTGGATCGCTCCGTACTCCCCGAATCTCACCAATGAGAGTTGGGTGCAGCACGTTCTCGTTGCCGGCACCGGTCCCGGGACGAACATCAAGGCCGACTACTACCCACTTCCGTTGGCGCCATCGAGCGCGCACTGGCTCGGCACCACGATCTTTGCCCAGGACGTCTGGTCGCAACTGCTTGTCTCGACTCAGGCCACGGTTGCGGTCGGGCTGCTCGCGGCAGCGATCTCCACGGTGCTCTCGATCATCGTCGGAGTCACTGCGGGCTACCTCGGCGGCGGCGCCGACGAGGGGCTGTCGTTGCTCGGCAACGTCTTTCTCGCGATCCCAGGGCTGCCGTTGCTGATCGTGCTCGCCGACTACGTGCCGGCCGCGGGCACGAGCATCTTCCTCGTCAGCCTGATCATCGCGATCACCGCATGGGCGTACAGCTCCCGGGTGCTGAGGGCGCAAACCCTCTCGTTGCGCAATCGGGACTTCGTTGAGGCAGCACGGGTTTCGGGAGAGGGGAGGATCCGCATCATCCTCGTCGAGGTCCTGCCGAACCTCATTCCGATCGTGGCAGCGTCATTCCTTTTCACGACCCTGTACGCGATCGGCGCGTACGTCGCCATCTCCTTCCTCGGCCTCGCCGGGTCACCGACGTCGTCACCACCAGGCCTCTGGAACTGGGGCTACATGCTGCGCGAAGTCTTCGCGAACGATGCGGTGCGCGGCGGCTGGTGGTGGTGGTGGCTGCCGCCCGGCCTCTGTATCGCGCTGCTCGGCACAGGCCTGGCACTCCTCAACTTCGGCATCGACGAATTCATCAATCCCCGGCTCCGCGTCGCCGGGTTGTCCCGCAAAGCCGCGCGCAAGCTGGGGATCAGCCGCCGGCCGAAGCTCGGGCTCACGCCCGTGGTGCGAAACCGCATCAAGGTCGACGTGGGCACGGCGGAACCGGGGACGCCATGACCCTCCAAGGGATGAGCGCCATGAACAGCTCCGCGAGCCCGGCCGTGTCTCCTTCCGCCGCGAGCCTGGATCCGGTGCTCGAGATCCGAGGCCTGTGCGTCGACTACGGCTTCGGCGACGACGCGGTGCATGCGGTTTCCGACTGCGACCTGACGCTTGGCCGCGGCCGCGTCCTCGGTCTGGCGGGGGAGAGCGGCAGCGGCAAGTCGACGCTTGCCATGGCCGCGATCCGTCTGCTCCGCTCGCCGGGTGTCATCACCGGCGGCGAGGTGCTTTTCCACTCCAAAGCCGAGTCCGGGACGCGAGCTCGCGCCGACTGTTGACCTACTGGTGGCAAACGAGGAGCAACTCCGAACCGTCCGTTGGTCCGAGATCGCAATCGTCCTGCAGAGCGCGTTGAATGCGCTCAACCCGGTGAGCACCATCGGCGCGCAATTCGACGAGCTGCTGGCAACCCATCGTCACGGGATGAGCCGGGCCGACAGACGCGAACGCGCAGGCGACCTGCTCGAGCTGGTGGGCATGACGGCGGACCGGCTTCGCAGCTATCCACATGAGATGTCAGGTGGCATGCGCCAGCGGGCGATGATCGCGATGGCGCTCGCGCTGGATCCCCAGGTCATGATCCTCGACGAGCCCACGACGGCTCTTGACGTGGTGACCCAGCGCGAGATCCTCGAGGAATTGATGGGACTGCGAGACCGGCTGGGTTTCGCGGCGCTTTTCATCACGCACGACCTCTCACTGCTGGTCGAGTTCGCCGACGACATCGCGGTGATGTATGCGGGCCGGCTCATGGAACGGGCGCCCGCGGCGTCGCTGTTTCGCGCGCCTCGTCTTCCGTATACGCACGGCCTGCTGCACTGCTTTCCGCCGATGCACGGCGATCGCTATCGGATGGAGGGGATTCCCGGCTCGCCCCCCGATCTGCGAGATCTTCCGCCGGGCTGCGCGTTTCATCCGCGATGCCAGTGGGCGATGCCGCAATGCGGTCAGGATGTGCCAAAACTCGAACCGCTGGCGGGGACGTCTCGCGAGGTTGCCTGCTGGCTGCATCGCGGTAACGCGACAGCTCCTCCCGAGTTGACGCTTCCGGATCCCGCGATGGGGCCTCCAGGTGTCGCACCGCCCATCGACACGAGCGCGGGGCGCGCTGTATGACCACGCTCGCCGTCGTTCCCGACGCCGGCCCCGAGGCGCCCGTGCTCGAAGGCCGAGGTTTGACGAAGTCGTTCTCGGTCAAGCGGGGTAGCGGACTGCTCGCGCGCCGCTCGCGGCTCCATGCGGTGGATGACGTTTCGCTGCAGCTGACGGCCGGAGCGGTCACCGCCGTCGTGGGCGAGAGCGGATCCGGCAAGACAACTGTTGCCCGATTGCTCGCCAGGATCGTGAAACCCGATGCCGGCGATGTGCTCCTCGACGGAAAGCCCGTCGCCGCGACACGCTCCCGCGCGTTCGCGGCGCAGGTGCAGATGGTGTTCCAGGACCCGTTTGCCTCACTCAATCCCGTGCACAGGATTCGCCATCACCTGGCGCGCCCCCTCCAGATCCACCACACCGCCGACGGTGACGTGGAACAGGCGGTGATGCAACTGCTGCACCGTGTTGCGCTCGATCCACCGGCGAAGTTCGCCGACAAGTTTCCCCACGAACTCTCAGGCGGCCAGCGACAGCGAGTCGCGATCGCCCGAGCCCTTGCGGTGCGTCCCCGGGTGCTGCTGGCCGATGAGCCGGTGTCGATGCTCGACGTTTCGATCCGCCTCGGCGTGCTCAATCTGCTCGCCGATCTTCGCGACCGTGAGCAGCTCGCAATCCTTTACGTCACGCACGACATCGCGTCCGCGCGATATCTGGCCGACACCATCGTGGTCATGTACGCCGGCCAGCTGGTCGAGGTGTCGCCGAGCGTCCGCCTCACCGACTCGCCGGCACATCCGTATACGCAACTCCTGCTATCCGCGGCGCCGGATCCGGAGCGGCTCGAGCGCCCGGTGCTCGCGGCCCGCGGAGCGCCACCGAGCCTGCTGGCGCCACCGCCCGGATGCCGTTTTCATCCGCGCTGCCCGCATGTGATGGACATCTGCAAGCGCACGGCACCGCCCACGGTGACCGTTGCCCCGGTCACTCCGCAGCCTGCTGGTTGCACGTCGATAACGGTGAGCACCACGGCGACGTGGCCATGGCGCCCGTGTCGCCGATTGTCGCGCTGACGGGGGAGTCAGAAGTGCAACGCCCCCCGTAGTCGGCCGCATGCCACCCACCGAAGCAACGGGAAGTGCACTGCCCAACGCAGTGCGTCGGAGATCACGAATACGGTTAGAGGAGACACAACATGAGGCGGAGACCAGTCATTGCTGTTCTCGGCGTGACGACATTGTTCGTCGCGGCATGCTCGGGGTCCAGCCCAGGACCCACAAAGACGACAGGGGCGCCACTCATCTACGAACCGACCACCGGGGTCACGTTCTCGGATGACTTCAACCCCTACGACCCCAACTCGGTGGCATCGAGCGTCGGGATGAAGAGCATCCTGTACGAGCCATTGGTCGAATTCGATCAACTCGATCCGACTGCCGCGGGGACCCATTACTGGCTCGCGACGGCGTACGCCTTCCAGAATGGTGGCAAGGATCTGCAGATCACCGTGCGAACCGGCGTGAAGTTCAGCGACGGATCGTCGTTCGGTCCGAAGGACGTCGCGGCCACATTCGTTGCGATGAACAACCCCAAGGCCGACACCCCGGGGGTTCCGCCGCAGGTCTCCGCGCCCACGATTTCCGGCAACAACGTGACGCTGCACTTCGGCACGTCGCAATTCACCGGCCTGTGGGCAATCCTCGGTACGACCTACATGATGCAGGCATCGGTGGCGAACGAGATCGCGCAGAACCCCACCATGCAGATCACGCATCCGGTCGGCACCGGACCCTTCGAGCTCGACAGCTATTCCACGTCGCTGATCAAGTTCAAGCCAAATCCCAACTACTGGGGCGGAAAGCCACCGGAGTCGGAGGTCGAGGTGCCGTCTGTCGCCACGAACGCGGCCGCGGCTGATGCACTCGTGAGCGATCAACTCGACTGGGCCGGCAACGACATCCCCAACATCTACGCCAGCTTCGTCAACCTCGACCCGCAGACCAACCATGCCTGGTTCGCGTCAGGAAACACCGTCGTGATGTGGTTCAACCTGAATCCGGGCAACGGTGGCGCCACCGGGATCAGTGATGCGGCGGTTCGCAAGGCGGTCAGTTACGGCATCGACCGCAATGCGCTTGCCCTCCTGGGCGAGTCCGGGTACGAGGAGCCGGCGAGCTCATCCAGCGGACTGATCCTGCCGAACCAGAAGGCGTTCCTTCCGTCGGACGGCAGCCTCACCGGTGATCTCTCCACCGCGGGCAACGTCCCTGATGCGACAACCGCGGCGGCAGACAAGCTGCCAAGCGGTGACGACGTCTACGACATCCTCACCGGCGACGGTTGGAAGGCGCCCGCAACGTCGTCCTACAGCAGTGGAACCTACAAGTCGGCCGGAAACTGCGACGGCACCAACGTTGCCAACTGCTGGACCAAGGCCGGCCAGATCATCAAGTTCTCCGTCTACGATCCGGTCCCCTTCTCCGACTACTGGGAGGATGCCTCGCTGATCTCCCAGGAACTGCAGGCGCTCGGCATGGACGTGACCACCAAGCCCGCGCAGGGGTATTCGGACTGGAACGCCAACCTCACCGGAACTCCTTCTGCGTGGCAGACGGCGTTGCACTGGGGTAACGGCGGCAGCATCCCGTACATCCAGTACGAGGACTGGCTGGACGGATCGAGCTCCACAACGGCAGCGCATTACGAGGGGTACTCGAACCCGGCTGCCGAGGCAGCGCTGCAGACCTATGCCAGCACGGATCCCACCGACACCACGGACCTCTATCCCGCTGTCCAGCAGCTCGAGAAGATCATGTCGACAGATGTTCCCGAGGCACCGCTACTCTATGGCGCGGATTGGAACGTCTACAGCAGCACCAAGTACGTCGGATGGCCTGACCAGTCGGATCCGTACATGGACCCGTCGCCGAGCGATCCGCAAATGCCATACATCCTGATGCAGCTCAAGCCCGTCTCCTGAGCTCGCAGCACAGCAACGATTTGTCGCCATCACGTTGATGGGAGGGTCCGTCCGGCCGGCATCGCGCCGGCCGGACACCCGGACCCGATTCAAAGAAAGGAAACGCAACCATGAACGCCACTGCCACCGATGAACGCGGTGACGAGTCCGACCTGCTGACGCGCCTCAGTCTCGAGGAGAAGGTTCACCTCCTGACCGGCGCCGACGCCTGGTCGCTCAACGCGATCGCGAGTGTCGGACTGCGCTCGATGGTTGTCTCCGACGGCCCATCCGGCGTGCGCGGACGCCGCTTCGATCCGGGTCATCTCTCCTCGTCGCTGCCGTGTCCTGTGGCCTTGAGTGCCACCTGGGACGAGGATCTCGTCACGGAGGTGACGCGTGCACTCGGGGTGGAGGCACGATCGCGAGGGGTCGATGTGTTGCTCGCGCCGACGGTGAACATCATCCGTACGCCGCTGAGTGGGCGAGGCTTCGAATGCTTCTCCGAGGACCCGTTTCTGACGTCGCGCATGGCGGTTGCATACGTGCGCGGTGTGCAGGACGCCGGCGTGGGGGCCTCCGTCAAGCATTACGTGGCCAACGATTCCGAGACCGATCGGCGAACCTACGACGCCGTCATCACCGAGCAGGTACTCCGGGAGCTGTATCTGCCGCCGTTTGAAGCGTGTGTTCTCGAGGCCGACGTGGCGATGGTGATGGCTGCGTACAACTCCGTCAACGGCGACACCATGACCGCCAATCGGCCGCTGCTTCGAGATCTGCTCAAAGGCGAGTGGGGATTCCAGGGCGTCGTCGTTTCGGACTGGTCCGCGACGAGGACAACGGAGCCAACCGCCTTGGGGGGACTGGATCTCGCCATGCCGGGGCCCCGTGGACCATGGGGCGAGCAGTTGGTAGCAGCTGTGCGTGCCGGTGCCGTCCCCGAGGCCGACATCGATGACAAAGTGTTGCGGCTGCTGGGACTTGCTCGCAAGGTCGGCGCGCTCGACGGTGTCTCCGGCTCGTTGTCGAGTGACGGTGGAGCGAGTGGACACGATGCCGCAGACACTCCGTCCTCGTTGGTGGATCACGCACTGATGCGCGAGGTGACCTCGCGGTCGTTCGTGCTCCTCCGCAACGAGGATGGCCTGCTGCCACTGAAGAACACCGACGTGCGGCGCGTCGCGCTCATCGGACCAAATGTCGCGCATCCGCAGACACAGGGCGGCGGCAGTGTGCGTGTGCTGCCAGTCATCCGGCCCGGAGTTGTCGAGTCGCTGCGCACGCTGGGTGAGTTCGATGAGGTTGATGTGCAGGAAGGCTGCGCCACGTGGGCCACGATCCCACCGCCACCGAGTGGCAGTGTGCGTGATCCGGTAAGCGGCGACATCGGTGTGCGCGTTGAGGTTCGTGACGCTGCGGGCACACTGGTGTACGAGGCCACGCATCCGACCAGCGTGCTCACATGGTGGGACGGCCTGCCTGCGACGGTGCATCGCCCGGGATCGGAGTTGCTGATCCGCGCTCGTTATCGGGCCGCGAGTGGATGGCACACACGTGATCGGCGTCGCGGGCGTTGGACTGCTGAGCATCGCGGTCGACGGCTCCGAGCGTGCGGAGGCGACGACGCTGCCGCCGACCGAGGTGGTGGAAGCGTTCTCGCGTCCGCCCGAGCTCCGTGTGCCGATCGAGTTGCGCGCGCGGCGCCGACGTGGAAATACGGGCGGCATTCCGGCCGACGATTCGAGGACCGGAGGCGGGCTTTGTCACCATGCGGTTAGGCGTGACGCCGAAGGTCGATGAGGATCAATTGCTCGACGCCGCCGTTGCGGCTGCCGTCGCAGCCGATGTCGCTGTCGTTGTGGTCGGATCCGCGGAGGGGACCGAAAGCGAGGGCTACGACCGCGACACAATGTCGCTGCCGGGAAGACAGGACGAATTGGTGCGACGTGTTGCCGCCGCACAGCCAAAGACTGTCGTCGTTGTCAACTCGGGGATGCCCGTGCTGATGCCGTGGGTCGACGACGTCAAGGCCGTCATGCAGGTGTGGTTTCCGGGCCAGGCATTCGGGGAGGCGCTGACGGATTGCGTGCTCGGCGTCGCCGAGCCCGGTGGCCGGTTGCCGGTCTCGATCCCCCGCGAGGAGGCCGACTCTCCCGTGCTGCATGCGAAGCCAAAGGGAGGCACGCTCACTTACGCCGAGGGACTGCTCGTGGGGTATCGCGGCTACGACCGCGACGAGCGCGAGCCGCTGTTCTGTTTCGGCCATGGGCTCGGTTACACGGAGTGGAGCTACGAACTCGTTGTCCCTCGAGGGTGACGCGGTGCATGCGCACGAGGACCTCCCGGTCATCGTGACCCTGCGCAACACCGGACACCGCCGTGGCCGCGAGGTGGTGCAGGTCTACCTGGAACCACACGATGACGAACCCGACCGTCCGCTGCGCACCCTGGCTGCCTTTGTCACGGTCGACGCCGAGGCCGGCGAGTCCGTCAGCGCGCGACTGGTGATTCCGTCCCGGGCATTTGCACGGTTCGATGCGGAGCTGCGCGACTGGACCTGGCGTCCGGGGACCTACACCGTGCGAGCGGGCCGGTCGTCGCGAGATCTCAGGGTCAGCCAGCCGGTCCGCCTCGGCGTGCGTGTGATCTAACCTCGAAGGGCACAGGAGCCCATCGCGATCCAGGGGGAAACCATGACCACGCTCGAGAACCGGCCGAAGACCGCGCTGATCGTCATCGACGTCCAGAACGCGGTGGTCGGAGCCGCGCACGAGCGCGACGCCGTCGTCGCGAACGTGAATACCCTCGTGGACAGAGCTCGAGATGAGGATGTCCCCGTGATTTGGGTCCAGCATTCGGACGAGGACATCGAGAAGGGCAGTGAGGGCTGGCAACTCGTCCCGGAACTCTCCCGCGATGCGGCCGAGCCCCTGATCTTCAAGAACTACCCGGACTCCTTTGAGGACTCGACGCTCGAGTCCGTGCTCGCGGGGCTTGGCGTCGGCCGGCTCGTCGTCGTCGGCGCCCAGACGGATCAGTGCATCCGCTCGACACTGCACGGCGCGCTCGTCCGGGGATATGACGCCACGCTCGTCAGTGACGCTCACACGACCGAGGACCAGACCGAGTGGGGCGCGCCGCCACCCGACAAGGTGATCGCACACACCAATCTGTACTGGACGTATCAGACGGCGCCGGGGCGCACCGCGGGAACGGTCAAGACCCAGGACGTGGACTTCGCCGCCTCCTCCTGACGGTTCGGGCCTGGGCGCCCGAACATCCTCTGGCGTCGTCCGTAGAGTGGCCCTGCTACAGCTTCGTTACCGGCACGAACGGTGGGTTCGCCGGATCTCTGGCAAGCTCGACGCGGCGCGTTAGCCACTCACGGAGCTGGCCCACTCAAGTTGCGAAATACCAAGGACCGGGTTCGTCGCTCGGCACCGTTTGCCATCGCCGGCCTGGTCGCGCTCGGGAGCACGCTGCTTCCGCCAGGTCCCAGACATCCGCTCTGGCTGCTGCTTGCGATCGCGCTCGCCGTAGCGCTGGCGCTGGACGGCATTCTCGGGATGTCCACGCGGGCACCGGCCTGGGTCCCGACGGTGCAGCTCCTGGCTACCGTGGCCGCTATCAGCGTCCTCGCGTATGCGGATGGCCCTTCATCGGGCCTCTCGGCGCTGCTGCTCCTCCCGGTGATCTTCTCGGCGCTCTACGGCAAGCTCCGCGAGGCCGCGTTCGTCATCCCCGCGATCGTCGTGGCGGACACCTTTATCTGGGCCCAGGGCACCTCCAATCCGGCCGCGCTGTTCCGGAGCCTTGTGGTCTACGCAGGGCATCGCACTGCTGGTCACCTTCGCGACGCACGGGCTGCGGCAGCGCTTGAGCACGGCAGTCGGCGCGGCCGATGAACGGGCTCGCCAGCTCGCCGTCATGGCGAACGCCGCGCAGGCGCTCAACAGCCTCGACCCGGATGAGGTGATGGCGATGGCGTCGCACCTGGCGGCGATCCTCGTCTCGCCCCACGGCGATGCTCCGCGCCGGGGCCAGTATTTCGTCCTCGACGGCGATGAGATGGTGGTTGCGGCAGACAGCGACGAGGTGGGGATCAGCCTGGCCGGAGAGCGCTGGCCGACCGCCGAGCATCCCGCGGCCGTCGAGGCGATTCGCACCGGTCGGGCAACGGCGGTCCGATCGACCTGGATGACTTCGGGCCGCATTGTCCGCACGCCTGATCCAGCTGAGCGGCATCACCCACTCCGCGTATGCGCTCGTGACGGTCGACGGGAAAGCCGTCGGGATTCTGTCGGCAGTCGAGCCGCGGACGTCCGATCGCCGATGACCTCGTGGAACGGCTTGGCTCGCTTGCGCATCTCACCGAGCTGGCGCTCGCAAACGCCATGACCCATCGTCGTTTTCAACGTCAGGCCACCGTCGACGCGCTCACCGATCTGGCCAACCGCCGCGGCTTCGACCTTGCGCTCCGACGAATTTCGGGGCGCACGCCGTTCGCGATTCTCGTCGTCGACGTCGATGGGCTCAAGGTCGTCAACGACCAGTGGGGACACGCGCAAGGCGACCGGCTCATCGTCGAAGTCAGCGCCGCGCTTGCCGGTGTGATCCGCCGCGGGGACACACTCGCGCGAGTGGGTGGCGACGAATTCGCCGCTCTCGTGCTCGATGCGTCGGACGAAGCGATCGCGCAACTCGAAACACGGATGCAGGCGGCGGTGGGTCGACTGCGACTGGAGTCCGGCATTCCCAGTATCAGCGTCGGCGCGGCGCTTGGGGCCAGGGATGAGGCGCCGCAGGACGTGTACGAGCGGGCCGACAGCGCCATGTACCGCGTCAAGCGCCGAAGGCACGCCGACCGCGCGGCTGTCAGCGATGCCGCGCTGACCGATGCCGCCCACTCCGCTCCGGCGAGAACCGGCGTGCTGGACCCACTCCATTCCTGAGATGACAGCAATCACGCTATCCACCACCGACGGCAATGCCGAAATCGCAACCGAGAGCCGCTGGATCGGCGTCGGTACCTCAACAGCCGCGGAGTCGTATCAAGCCGGGCAGGGAGGCCGCATCAACCGCGATCCGCGGCACCGACCCCCGGTTGCTGATCGTCTTCGCTTCTCCCGCGCAGGATCTCGCGGCGATGATCAAAGGCGTGCGCTCGGTTGCGCCTGCCGTACCGCTCATCGGCTGCACCACAGCGGGGGAGATCGCGACCGACGGGCCTGGCGACAACGGCGTCGTGGTGACCGCACTCGGTGGCAGCGGCTTCTCGGTCGCGACCCACGCGGCCCGAAACGCTTCGCGAGACCTGCGCGGTGCGGGCGCGGCCGCAGCCACCTGCGCGGAGCACGAGCGTGCCGGTGAACACCAGGTCCTGCTCCTGCTGACTGACGGTCTCGCCGGCGATCAGCAGGAAGTCGTTCGAGGCGCATACAGCGTCGTGGGCGCATCCGTGCCGCTGGTCGGTGGCTGTGCCGGCGACGATCTCGCAATGCGCAAGACCTTCCAGTTCTTCGATGGCGAGGTCATCGAGGACTCGGTCGTCGCGGCCGCCATCACCTCGGATGCGCCGTTCGGCATCGGCGTCCAGCACGGGTGGACCAGGGTTGGTGCTCCGTTTCTCGTGACTGCCAGCAATGGGACTCGCGTGCTTGCGCTTGACGATCGGCCCGGCACTCGACGTCTATCTCGAGCGCCTCGACGCTCCCGCCGAAGCGCGCACCGATCCCGCGGCGTTCACACGATTTGCGCTGACGCATCCGTTCGGGTTGAATCGCCGCAGCGGCGAGGAAGTGCGCTTCATCGCCGAGGCGAACTTCGAAGACCGTTCCATCGTCTGCATCGCCGAGGTCCCGCAGGGCGGGCTTGCGTGGATCATGAAAGGCGACGCCGGGTCCGTCCTGGAGGCGACCACCGCGGCGTGCTCACAGGCAATCGATGGGCTTGTCGGGCGTCCACCACTCGGGTTTCTCGCTTTCGACTGCATCGCCCGGCGCGGGGTTCTCGGCAACGAGGGCATTCGCGAAGAGGTGAGTCAGATCAAGTCGTATGCGCAGGGCGCGCCGGTCGCCGGCTTCTACACATATGGGGAAATCGCTCGCACACACGGGGTCAGCGGATTCCACAACCAGACGTTGGTGGTGCTCGCCTTCGGCTGATGGCATGAAGAGCACCGATCGCGCTGCGGCTCCAGGCAACTGGTCGACTCAGCAACTGGCGGAATTCCTCGTCGCTGTGGCCGCAAGCACCGACGAGCGTTCGGCGCGCCTGTGCGCGATGCAGTGGGCATCCGAGGTGTTGGAGGCCGAGGTGGCGGCTGTCGTCACCGCTGACTCGGTCGTCGACATGATCGGGTTTCCTCGGGGCCAGGTTCCGGTTGCGGCATTGCTCGTCGCGGGCCGCCACTCGAACCACGAACTCCACGTTCCGCGAGTTGGAGCACTGCGCTCGGTCAGCGTTCCCATTGAAGAGATCGAGGGCCATCTCGTGGTCGGTCGCTCCGGCGACGAGCACTTTGCTGCCGATGAAGTCGGCCTGCTGCGCGCGATGGGGCGCAGTCTTTCGATGACTCTTCGCGCGCTGCGCATGCTGGAGCAGGAGCGAGCGCTCCGCGCCGAGGTGGAGCTGCGCGCGCAGGAGAACCTGCGCCTGCTGCTCATGGTGCAGGAGCGTCAGACGGCCCTCGAACGGCTTTCCAAGATCCGCTTGTCCATCTCGCGTCGCGCGCCGCTGCCGGAGGTGCTCGACTCAGTTGTTGAAGGGGCTCGTGATCTGCTCGGCGACGAGGTCGTCGGACTCCGGCTCCTGGATGACGAGCACCCCGGGTTCGCGAATCTGGTCTCGTCGACCGGCGTTTCCCACGCGGTGCTCGCCACGACAAAACGGAGTTCGCTGTCGAACGGCGCCGGCGGACGCGCGATCGTCGAGGATCGCGTGATCATCCTGAACGACTATCAGAACGACTCTGGTGCGATGAACGAGTTCGTCGGCGATGAGTTGCAGAGTGCGATCGCCGCTCCGATCCACGAAAACGGTCGTGCGGTTGGCAGCATCACTGTGGCGACGCACCGCCCAGGGCGTGAATACACCGACACCGACTGCGAGATGCTCGTGGCGCTCGCGGATCAGGCGAGCATCGCGCTCAACGACGCGAAAGCAGTCGACCAGATGCGTCATCTCGCGTACCACGACGCGCTGACCGGTTTGCCGAATCGCCTGCTGTTCTTCGAGCACCTGGTTCGCGCGGTCGCCAACGCCAACCGAAGCGGGGCGAGCACTGCGGTGCTCTACCTTGACCTTGATCGTTTCAAGGTGGTCAACGACAGCCTGGGTCACAACGTGGGCGACCGCCTCCTCGAGGCAGTGGCCAAGCGCCTCCGCTCCGCACTGCGGACGGCGGACCTCGCCGCGCGTCTTGGTGGTGACGAGTTTGCCGTGCTGGCCGAGAACACGACTGCCGAAGGCGCGGTGATTCTTGCGGGGCGGATCTGCGATTCGCTCCGTGATCCCTTCGGCATCAGCGGGCATGAGCTGACCGTGACTGCGAGCGTCGGAGTCGTGGTCGATGCGGCCGGTCACACCGACGCCGACGCTCTCCTGCGCAACGCGGACCTCGCCATGTATCGGGCCAAGGTCGACGGGCGTGGCGGGCATGCGGTGTACGAACCGGACATGCACGCCGTTGCCTCGGATCGTGCTCATCTCGAGGGGAACCTGCGCCGTGCGGTGGCGCTTGATCAATTCGAGGTGCATTACCAACCGATCGTCTGGCTGGCGACCGGCAAGGTGCTCGGTGTGGAAGCGCTGGTGCGCTGGCGTCGCGATGACGGTGTGCTGGTTTCACCGGCCGAGTTCATCCCGGTTGCAGAGGAGATGGGGCTCATCGTCCCGATCGGACGCATGGTCATGGATACGTCGATGCGCCAGGTGCGCGAATGGCAGGACACGCAGCCCGAGGAATGGAGCCTGAATCTCAGCATCAACCTCTCGGCGCGACAGCTCTATGAACCCGACATCGTGCGCGAAGTGGTTGATGCGCTGACCAGCACGGGTTTCGATCCGACGCACCTGACGTTGGAAATCACCGAGACCGCGTTGATGCACGACACTTCGACGGTGAGTGCGCGGCTGGACGAGCTTCGCGCTGTCGGTGCGCGCATCGCACTCGACGATTTCGGCACCGGATATTCGTCGTTGAGCTACCTGCGCAACTTTCCAATCGACGTCCTCAAAGTGGACAAGTCATTTATCGACGACATAGCGTCGGGATCGGACCGTGCGAATCTCGCCCGCGGGATCATCGAGCTCGGAAGGACCATGCAGCTCGACATCGTCGCCGAGGGAATCGAGGATCCACTGCAGGTCGTCGAGTTGTTGCGTCTGCAGTGCAGCATGGGTCAGGGCTTTCATTTCTCCCGGCCGCTTCCGCCCGCGGAGCTCAGCAAATACCTCCTCGCGCAGCACGGGGTTCCGGCGGTCAAACCGTCGATCGTCGCGGTCTAGCCTCCTGCGCCTGCGCGAAGCGGGACGTGTAACCCCGGCTGGTATCCCTCCCAGGTCCGCGCCCAGAGGAGCGGGGGATGAGACGCCGCGTCGCGGCAACGCCGATCGGAGGAAGTACGCATGGCAGGCACCGGACGACATTCCTTGAAGGTCGTCGTTGTGACGATTGCGACAGTGATCGGGCTCGGGGCGGTGGGGCTGTTGCTTGCCGGGCTGACGCCGGCGACGAAGGCGACGCTCACGAGCGCGCGCGTGTCCGTCGTCACGGGCGCCTCGATCACGATCAAAGACGGCGCGTGTGCCGGTGGCGGCACCGAGTTCTGCTTCAGCCCGGAGTCGGTCACCATCGCGGTCGGCACCGCTGTGGTCTGGACAAATGAGACCGGCATCAACCACACCACCAGTTCATGCACGTCGAGCGCGTGCCCCGGAGCACCGGCCAACACCGGCAGCCAGACTTTCAGCAATCCGGTCGGCGCGGCCAAGGGCAGCACGGAGTCCGTCACGTTCACGAGCGCGGGGACGTACACGTACTACTGCATGATCCACGGCTACAACGCGATGCACGGCACGATCATCGTTACCGGTGCGGCGATGCCGAAGATCTCGAAGGTCACGCCGAAGTCCGGACCCGTGGGCACTAAGGTGACGATCACCGGCAAGAACCTCGCACTCGCGAGTGCCGTCACGTTCAACGGCACAGCGGCCGTCATCACCTCGGACACCGCGACCAAGATCGTGGTCAGGGTCCCTGCGGGCGCGACCACAGGAAAGATCGAGGTCGTCGATCCTGACGGCAGTGCCATGAGCTCGGCAAGCTTCAAGGTCACGTAGGTGCTGTAATTCGACACCAGGTGATCAAACCGGTCGGACATGCCTGGGGTCGAACGCTGCGCAAGGCAGTGCCTCGTGCGGAGCACGCGGACTTCACGCCGCCAACGGATCGGGGGGACCCGGTGGCGTTGCTCGAGCGCGGCAACGAGGGACGACGGGTCGACCTGATTCCCATCAGGTTCGGGCGGATGTCCGCAGCGCCGTATCCGTTCTTCCGGGGATCGGCGGCGATCATGGCGCGCGATCTCGTTGGAACGCCGGTCAGCGGAATCACGGTGCAGCTTTGTGGTGATGCGCACCTGAGCAACTTCGGTCTGTATGCCACCCCCGAGCGGCGGTTGGTCTTTGGAGCCAATGACTTCGACGAGACACTTCGCGGTCCGTGGGAATGGGACCTCAAGCGTCTCGCCGCGAGTCTCGTCGTGGCCGCCCGTGATATCGGTCTCAGCGTGGAGCAGGGTGAGCGGGCTGCCGTCGCCGCCGCGTCCTCGTATCGCCAGCACATCGGGACGTACGCGACGATGGCGGCGCTCGACGTCTGGTACGCGACAGTCGATGTTCCGAGCGTCCTGCGCCTCATGCGTGACATCCGCACGCACGCGCGACACAGCGTTGCGCGAGCGCGGGAGCGCGGCCATCTCCGAGCGCTCAACAAGTTGACGGAGACAATCGATGGCATGCCGCGCATACGCCACGACCCGCCGCTCGTGGTGCGCCTCGACGACGAGCCGGCACTGCTTGCGCAGCTCGACGGTCTCATCGCCGGGTATCGCAGGACGCTACCCGAAGAACGCCGGGTGCTGTTCAATCGATACCGGCTTGTCGACGTCGCCCTCAAGGTCGTCGGTGTCGGCAGTGTCGGCACGCATTGCTGGATTGGGTTGCTGCGCTCCGACGCAGGCGATCCGCTGTTTCTCCAGGTCAAGGAAGCGCGCGCGTCGGTGCTCGAGGAGCCGCTCGGCACACGATGGCGCCGCCACCAGGGCAATCGCGTCGTGACCGGGCAGCGGTTGATGCAGGCATTCCCGGATGTGTTCCTCGGCTGGGCGACTGCGCAGGGATCCGGGCGTCAGTACTACGTCCGTCAACTCGAGGATATGAAGGGATCATTCAACGTCGTCGACATGGACGCAGGCGAGCTTGCGGCGTATGGAGCTCTCTGCGCATGGACGCTTGCCCGCGCACACGCGCGATCGGGAGATGCGGGCGCGATCGCCGGATACCTGGGATCGTCTCCGGTATTCGACATGGCGATCGGCCACTTCGCTCGCGCATACGCCGAGCAGAACGACAAGGACTACAACGCGCTCGTCGCGGCGATTGCCGGCGGGCGCGTCGCCGCCCAAAACGCGTAACCGCGCTTTCCCGGCGTCCGGCACGGTCCCGGCGCCGAGTTCCCGGCGCGAGACACGGGGTATTCTTGCGCCGTGAACTCGCGCCTTGTGGTTCCCGCGTACCGGCTTGTGTTTGCGGCTGTGACAATCGCCGCGATCATCAGCCAGGCGGTGGCGTCGATCAACCTCGGGATCTTCCGCCCTGTCAACTACTTCAGCTATTTCACCATCGACAGCAACCTGATCGCGGTGGCGCTCCTGCTGGTCGGTGTCGCACGTTGGCGCTCCACCAACTCGCCGGCGAATGGACGTCCTTCGCGGAGCAGGCGTGGTGTACATGTCGGTGACCGGCGTGGTGTTCACGCTGCTCCTGAGTGGCGTTGACGTGGATACGCAACTCAAGTGGGTGAACACCGTGGTCCACGAGTTGATGCCGCTTGTCATGGTTGCTGACTGGTTGATCGCACCGCCTGCATCGCGCCTGACACTTCGCCAGGGAGCGCTGTGGCTGCTCTTCCCACTCGCCTGGATCATTTACACGGTGATTCGCGGCGCGGCAACCAATTGGTATCCGTACCCATTCCTGAATCCGGCCAACGGTGGGTACGCCAGCGTGACGCTGTACTGCGTCGGCATCCTCGTGTTCATGCTCGTGGTGTGCGCCGCGGTCGTATGGCTTGGAAACCTCCGCCATCCCGAGTCCGCGGCTCAGGTGCAGACGGCCTGACGATTACGGTTTCGCACGCTCACCAACACCGCGATGCCGAGGCACACGAGCACCGCGATCACGAGAGCGATCGGCACCGCCGGACTCCCACCCGAACTGACAAGCGTGACGACGGCGTGTGGTGACGGCGTGGAAGTTGGTGGGGTGCCGCTGATCGAGGGCAGATCCTCGGGCGTGGCGGTGGCACTCGGCGTCGTTGCTGTGGGGGTCGTTGCGTGCGCGGGAGCCGTCGCGTCCGGGACTCGCAGTTGGACGAGCAGTCGCGGACTGCATGACCGGAGCGTGCGTCGGCCGCGCCGTTGGCCGCGGAAGTCGCGGATGGAACTGGGGGAGGCGTTGCGGGCGTGGCGACCACGATGGTGCCGTGCATCGCCACGTAGCCGTGGATGCTGCAGTAGTAGTAATAGGTTCCGGCGGTGCTGAATGTGAATGATCCGTGCCCATCCGCGGGCACGGCGACATCGAACGTGTTGATCCCGGTGCTCGCCGGGGAGCCCGGGCAGGCGCTCGGCGTGCACTGCGCAATCTCATGCGCGACACCACTTGTATCCGTCCATGTCACCGGCATCCCCGTCTCAGCTGTGGCGATTTCGGGAGTGAAACAGAACGACGTGCCGCCGTTGCTGCATGGGCCGGATGTGATCGCTATCCCAGTGGCTGCGGAGCCTCCCGTAGCGAGAACGACTGTCGCAGACGCCGCGACAAGTACGCCCGCAACCACGCCGAGCAACGCGCGAGCTCGATGGCGCTCGCTCACCATGCGATCACACGGCGAACAGCGACACACGCGATGGTGCTGACGTCGTTCGACAACGCGGATGCCTCCAGAGCTGGCGTGCGGCTGCCGTGAGTTACGCGGCGCGGTTACACGCGCGGCCTCCGCTGCCACACGGCTGGTCGCAAACTGCTGGCTGCTTGACCGGTGCTTGCCCTGGGGAGCACGGTCGCCACCGGCCGAGAGCCGTCAGCGTCAGTGACGGAACTCGAGGCGCTCCGCGGTCGGAGCGAACGAGGCATGCTAGCGGCGATATGCCGCTGCAGCCCTTGGACGAGCTTCGATGAGCATCGTCGTCCTCGTCGCCACGGCCCTCGCTGCCGGTGTCGAGTGGGTCGAGGCGCTGACGATCGTTCTGGCGGTCGGCATCGTCAAGGGATGGCGGAGCGCGTTGCTGGGCATGGCGATCGCATTCGTGGCGCTGGCGATCCTGGTTGCGGTCTTTGGGATCACCATCACGTCGCGCATCTCGATCGACGATGCCCGCACGTTCGTCGGGGTCTTTCTGCTGCTCTTCGGTCTCAAGTGGCTCCATAAAGCCATCCTCCGGTCCAGCGGGCTGAAGTCCCTCCATGACGAGGCCGCTTCCTTCGACGCGACGACCCAGCGTCTCGGTCCGAAAGGAGGGGCCGCCGGGATCGATCGGGTCGGGGTCACCACGGCGCTGGGTGGCGTCTTTCTCGAAGGCCTCGAAGTGGTGTTCATCGTCGTCGCGTTGGGTGGCCTCCAGGACATCCCGTCTGCGGTGGCCGGCGCGCTCGCTTGCACTGCTCGTGGTCGCCGGGGCCGGCCTCGCGTTCCGGCATCCGCTGACGCGCGTTCCCGAGAACACGATGAAATATGTCGTGGGCATCATGCTCACGTCCTTCGGCACGTTTTACGCAGGGGAGGGGATCGGTGTCCACTGGTGGGGCGACGACCTCAGCCTCGTGGTCTTGATCGCGACGTACGGGCTCGCGTCAATCGCGTTCGTCTGGTTCCTGCGGCGTCCCGCACGCCGAAGCGCGCCGTCCGGGCTCGGCCGTGCGATCAAGGCTGTTGTGCTCGAGGTCTGGGGATTGTTCGTCGACGACGGTGCGGTGGCGCTGGTCGCCGTGGTGGCGCTGCTCGCGGTGGCGTTGTTCGTCCAGCACCAGGGCGACGGACACAACATCGCCGGCGTGCTGTTGATTGCCGGAGTGCTGATCGCAGTGGGCGTTGGGCTGTCGGCCGCCGGGCGGGCGGCTCGCAAGCCTGTGAAGTCCGATGCGCCGCCTGACCTGTCACCCGGTGGCGCGCTTCGCGAGAGTGACCTCGTATCCGGCGCTCCCGACCGAGGTGCCGACCGCAACGCATGACGCGGGGCTGACGCAGGTCACCGCCTGCAACTGGCGGGGGAACTCAGGAGGTTCGGGGAGTGCGCGGCATGCTGACAAAGATTGCCCGAACAAAGCGTGATGCAGCCTTGGGAATGTTCGCAGAGCGAATCACTTTTCGGGGGGCTTGACGTACCACCACCGACAGGGCGATCATGGCGCCTTCAGATCGACCCGGCAACCTGTTGAGTGGAGAAACTGGTGACCGGATACATGTCATCTATAGCGGGGCGAGGCAGCAGCGCTTTCCGCATGTGCTCCCACAATTCCGCCTGCACCGCGCACCATTGCCGATGTTCTTCCCGCCGTTGCGCCAGTCCCCACGTTTAAAGAGGTAAGGCAAGCATGCGATTGAGAATCTGGAGCCTCATCGGTGGCGTCGTGGTGTTCGGCGTGCTGGTCGGGTTCTTTGTCACGCGCTTCCTGAATCCCACGCCGCCGCAGATCACCGCGACGACCACGTCCACAACGTTGCAGGGGCGGCCCGTGGTGGACTTCAACCTCACCACGGTCGCTGCAGTCGGTACGGCGGGACAGGGCGGTGGAGAGCATCCGAACTGGGTCGGATATCTGCCGACCACCTTCCTCAAGGTTCCTGCGGGCGCGGTGGTGCACATGACCATCGATCAGCAGGACGGCCAGACGGGATTGCGCAACGAGTACTTCGGTCTTGTCCGCGGCACGATCAACGACCAGATGACGGTCGACGGCAAAGTGATGGGCGCTCTCAACCCGGCGCTCGCAGCCCACACGTTCACGATCCCCGACCTCGGTGTCAGCGTCCCGCTCGAAGGGGTGGCGGACAACGCGCCGGCCAACGCGCAGATCGTCGTCCAGTTCGACTTCGTCGTCCCGGACACGCCGGGTCTGTTCCGCTGGCAGTGCTTCGTTCCCTGCGCCGCGGGGACGCTCTACGGCAACGGCGGGCCGATGCAGACCCTCGGCTACATGGCCGGCGAGTTGCAGGTGGGCTGACCGATGAGAAATAGAGCCACCGCCACCCGAATCGTGATCATCGTCTGGCTCGTCCTGGCGGTCGCCGGCGACATCGGGCTTGCGCTGGCACCGATGCCGCCTGGTCAAGCGTCGGATCTGGCCTCGAACGAGAGCTTCACGATCCAGTTGCTCGCCCTCATCGGCTGGCCCATCTTCTCCGCGGTGCTCGCGGCGCTCTTCTTCACGCTCGTGGTGAACCACCTTGCCCCACCCACCGCGGAAGTGAGCGCCGATGCGCTTCGTGGCAACACCCGCGTCCAGACGACGTGGATCGTGGCCACGCTCGTGGTCGTGCTGAGCCTGGCCGTGTATGGAACCGTCGCACTTGCGATCGATCAACCGGGGGCAGGCATTTCCACGGACTCGTCGTCACTGCCGATGCCGACTTCGACGAGCCAGCCACTCGAGGTGCAGGTCATCGCGCAACAGTGGTGGTTCACGTATCGCTATCCCACGTATGGCGGCATCGAGACCGCACAGCTGGTGCTCCCCGTCAACCAGAAGATCCAGTTCCACGTCACGTCGCTCGACGTCGTGCACTCCTTCTGGTTCTACGCGCTCGGTGTGAAAGCTGATGCGGTGCCACTCAACGACAACGTGGTGACGGCAACGCCCACGAAGATCGGCACGTATCGCATCCAGTGCGCAGAGCTGTGCGGCCTCTGGCACGGCAACATGGCCGACAACACGGCGATGGTCGTGAGCCAGTCGGACTTCGCTGCCTGGATCCAGCAGGAGACCACCCTCGACGCGCCGATCATGAAGTACCTGTTGCCGTACAGCCACACGTACCTCCCGCAGCCGGCCATCTACGGATCGTGATGATGCTCGACACCCATTCGCATACAAGGGAAAGCTGACGTGGATGCTGTAACCACCGCACGTCCGCCGATGTCGACACCGCCGACACTGGCTCGCCGGCTCAGCGAGTGGGGACTGCCACTCGGAGTCGTCGGCGCCGTGATCGGGTTCATCATCGGCTTCGCTGTTGGCACGCACGCCATCCCGTACTCCTTTGGCGAGGACAACTCGCTCGGCTCCGACCCGGGAATCCTCCTCGGCTACGCGCTGAGCGTCGTCGGATTCCTCGCAGGCATGGGGTTCCTCAACTATCCGATCGGCCGTCTGCTGGGTGCGAAGCGCCCGACGGAGGAGGACAACGCGTACCTCCACGGTGAGGGTGGTGGGCTCGGTCGGTACTTCCGGATGACCACCGACCACAAGGTCATCGGGCTGCAGTACCTGGTGATGATCCTCACGTTCCTGTTCGTCGGCGGGCTCGGCGCGATGTTCATCCGTACCGAGCTGCTGACCCCATCGCCGACTGTCGCGAACGCGCAGTCATATCTGACGCTCGTCGGGTTGCACAGCACGCTGATGATCTTCATGGCGTCCGCGGCGATCATCGGGCCGTTCGGCAACTACTTCGTGCCGATCATGATCGGCACGCGCAACATGGCATTCCCACGCGTTGAGGCGCTTGACGTTCTGGCTCCTTCCACCTGCCGGATTGATCCTGCTCTCCACGGTGTTCCTGGGCGGTTTCACAACCGGGTGGACCGGCTACGCGCCGCTCGCCGATCAGAACGTGCTGGGCATGGACTCCTACCTCATCGCGTTCGCGCTCATCGGCATCTCGATCGGCCTGTCAGGGCTCAACATGATCGCGACGATCCTCACCAAGCGTGCTCCTGGGATGCCGCTCAGCCGGATGCCGATCTTCGTGTGGTCGGTGCTGGTCACGTCATTCCTCGGCGCGCTCGCGGCCCCCGCATTGATCGCCGCGGTTCTCATGGAAGTGTTCGACCGCTCGTATCAGACGACGTTCTTCGTCCCCGCCGGCGGTGGGTCGCCGTATCTCTGGGAGAACCTGTTCTGGTTCTTCGGCCACCCGGAGGTGTACATCTTCGTCGTCCCGGCTTTCGGGCTCGTCATGGAGATGCTGCCGGTCTTCACGCGACGGCCGCTCTGGGGCTATCGCGTCGGTGTCGGCGGCATGGTCGCAATCGGACTGCTCAGCTTTGTCGTGTGGCAGCACCACCTGTTCGTGAGCGGTCTCGCGCCGTCACTGCGACCGTTCTACATGTTCTCCACCGAGATGATCTCGGTGCCGACCGGCATCATCTACCTGGTGGCACTGGGGACGATGTGGCGCGCGCGCACGCGTTTCACGGTGCCGATGCTGTTCATCTTCGGATTCTTCTTCAACTTCCTGATCGGCGGGTTCACCGGCGTGTTCCTGTCGGACGTGCCGAGTGACTTCACGCTGCACGCAAGCTACTTCGTGCAGGCGCATTTCCACTACACGATCATGGGAGGGGAGGTCTTCGCACTGATGGCGGCGATCGTCTATTACCTCCCGAAGATGACCGGCCGCACCATGGACATCAAACTGCTGCGCTTCCAGTTCTGGGCCGTCTTCATCACGTTCAACGGAACGTTCATCTCGCTCATCGCGGTCGGCATTCTCGGCATGCCGCGACGCGTCATCAGTTACGCGGCGTACCTGCAACCGCTGAACATCAGTGCAACGATCTTCGCGTATGGGCTCGGGCTGTCGATGACACTCTTCCTCGGCATCCTGCTGTGGGAAGTGTTCATCAAGCAGCGGGTCGCGGCGAGCAACCCGTGGGATTCGCTGGGCGTCGAATGGCAGGTGCCGACACCGGTGCCGACATTCAACTTCGACCGTGTGCCGGTGTCCTGGTCGTTGCCGTATGACTACGACACAGGCAAGCCCGCGGCGGACTTCGGGCCGGCCGTGCCCGCCTTGAGTGGAGCGTGAGCATGAGTGACGTCAGCCCGACCGGGCTCACCGTGATGGACGATACCGACGGCGGACGCACGCTGGTCTTCACGTCGCGATTGGTGATGGCGGCGAACACCACACTCCAGCTGAGCCTGCTCTTCGCGTACCTCTATCTCCGCGCCAACAACTTCGCGCAGATGTGGCGTCCGAGCGGTGTGAACCCCCCGCCGGAGGCGCTCGCGCTCACCGGACTCGTGTTCCCGGTGATCACGCTCGCGGCACTCTGGGCCGTCTACAACGCCGTGAGCAAGGCGCGCGACGCGCGGTCCATCAACGGGTTGCTCTGGCTGGCGGTGTTGTGCGCAGTCATCACCGGCACGATCCGCATCGTGCTCATGTACCAGTTCAACTGGGAGCTCGACAGCGCGGGGACCTACGCGGCGATCACGACACTCTGGTACGCGGTGGTGTTGAGCGAGTTCATCCTCGTCGGCCTGTGGCTGCTCAGCCTGACGATGGGGCATGTGCGCGGCACGGATCGACTCAATCCTGCGCGTGCGCGAGCCGTGCTGGATCAGTGGACGTACATCACCGGCCTTTCGATTGCGGTGTACCTGCTGGTCCAGTTCGTCAAGTAGGGCGATATGCTCTGGCCACCGCTGTTTGACTGGAGTTTCGAGCCAGTACCGATCGTAGGAAGCGCGTACTGCTGCCTACCTGTACTGGCGCGGGCGCCGGACTGGAGCGTTGGCCCTCGGACGTTCGACATCGTGGGACAACGGTGACACCGCGTTCGTTCTCGGTATCGGCGCATTGCTCCTCGCGCTGATCTCACCGATCTCGTACTTCGACATCACCCTGCAGTGGGACCACATGGTGCAGCACGTGCTCCTGCTGCTCGTCGCCCCGCCGCTGATCCTGCTCGCGGATCCGTTCCGCACGGTATGGGCCGGCTACCTGGCCGCGCAGGGGCGCCCGATCGTGATCGAGGGAACCTGGCCCGCGCGGGTGATGGGCAAGCTCCACTCGGGTCCGAGAGCAGCCGCGGCGGTGGTGGCCCTCTTCAGCGTCGACCTCCTCCTGTGGCATCTGCCCCCGATCTACAACGCGACCTTGCGGATCGCGTCGGTGCATGACCTCGAGCACCTCACCTTCCTCGTGGTCGGACTGCTCTTCTGGGACCAGGTCATCAGCCCGTTGCAGGCCCCTGGCCGGTTGTCGCTCCTCGGACGAGGCGTGGTGGTGATGGTGGGCATGTTCGTGAGCTGGGGGCTCGCGATCGTGATCGGCTACGCAACCCATCCGCTCTACGCTTACCCGGTGCCGCACGGGGGGTTGAGCCTGCTCGGGGACCAGGAGATCGCCGCGGGCGTGATGTGGGTGCCGGGTGGGGTCCCATTTCTCATCGCCCTGCTGTATCTCGGCATTCGCTGGTTCGAGGTGGATGACCGCGCCGGATCGAGCGCGGCGGTGACACAGCCATGATGGTCCGCAGGCGCCTGATGATCGGTTGCGCGCTCGTGTTGTTCGCCTCCGCGTGCGGGGCAGTGAAGCCCGAGGCGATCCCCACGTTGCAGGTCACCGCGACGGGCGGCCCGACGCTGACCGGGAAGGACGTCAGCATCACGTCGTTCCGCGGCCGGCCGGTGGTGCTGATCTTCTGGGCGTCCTGGTGTGGACCCTGCCATGATGAGCAGCCGGCACTGAACGCGGCGTACACGCAGTGGTCGCCTCGCGGTGTCGTGTTCCTGGGCGTCGACCTTCGCGACACGACCACTCCCGCGCTCGCGTTCCAATCGGAGTTCAAGGTGCCGTATCCCAGCATCGCCGACACCAACGCGACCCTGGCGATCGACTACCGTATTCCCTCGGCGCCGTCCCTGGTCTTTCTCAACGCGCAGGGCAAGGTCGCGGACGTCGTGCTCGGGGCGCTCGGCACCATGAGCGTCGCCGATTTCAATGCGGAGCTCACAACGCTGCTGGGCTCGCCGGCCACGAGCGCGTAGGAGAGGGGATGCAGACCAGCGCAGACATCGTCATCGGCGGAGCGGAGGGGACCGGCGTGCCCACCGTCGCTGTTGACGTCGCCGGTCGCCGATCCACACAACTCCGCGCGAGCGCTCGCGATTACGTGAGCCTGACCAAGCCTCGCATCATCGTGCTCCTTCTCATCACGGAGATCGCGACGATGGTCATCGCCGCGCGGGGGATTCCGTCGCCCGGCGTTGCTGCTGTGGGCCGCGCTCGGCGGGGCGCTCGCATCCGGCGGATCAGGCGCGATCAACTGCTGGTACGACCGCGACATCGACCGCGTCATGGCGCGCACGTGCACCCGTCCGCTCCCGTCGGGACGCATTCTGCCGTGGCAGGCGCTCACGTTCGGCGTGTCGTTGATCGTCGCATCCGTGCTCGTGTTCAGCCTCGCCGTGAATCTGCTCTCGGCCGCGCTGGCACTCGGCGGTGGCTTGTTCTACGTGTTCATCTACACGATGCTGCTCAAGCGAAGGACGCCGCTGAACATCGTCATCGGCGGTGCCGCAGGCGCGTTCCCGCCACTGGTGGGTTGGGCTGCGGTGCAGGGCAACGTCGGCTGGCCGGCGTTCGTACTCTTCGCGGTGGTGTTCCTCTGGACGCCGCCACACTTCTGGTCACTCGCACTGCTGCTCCGTCGCGACTACCGCAATGCCAGCGTGCCGATGTTGCCGGGCATCATCGGAACGGCCAGGACGCACCGGCGAATCCTTCTCTACCTCGTGGTGCTGATCGCGGCGAGCCTGCTTCCTGGACTCGTTCTCGGCATCGGGTACACGATCGGCGCGGCAGTTCTGGGCGCGTTCTACATGGGGCTTGCCCTCTGGGCTCGCGCCGAGGGTTCATCACGCGCGGTGGCGCTGCTGTTCCACTACTCGCTCGCGTATCTCGCGCTCATCTTCGTGGTGGGCGCTGTGGCGGCGGTCGTCCTCGGCTAAGCGCTCGGGCTCAACTGGCGAGGATCGTTCAGGTCGAGTCGCCGCCCTAAGCATTGACACGCTGAAGGTGATCGCATACGTTGCACGTCCATCTCGATACGGGAAGGAACACGCCATCCTTACTCAGCACAAGCGCAAGATTCTCCTCTCCACGCTCGTCGCCGTATTCCTTGCAGGAGTCACGGCAGTGCCGACGACAATTGGTGCGGGCGCCGCTCCTGCGCCAGCGAACGCCGGCGTCGCCGCCCGCATTGCACGTGCTGCCGCGATCGCGCACGCAGACCTGGGCCGCACTGCGAAGCCCGTCTGCGGCCCGGTGCAACCTGGATTTGCGCGGTGCCTCGAGTTGGTCGACAAGGCTCCGCTGGGATTCACGCCCCTCACAAGTCCCGACGGCTACGGTCCGGCCGACCTGCAGAGCGCATACGCCCTTCCATCGTCGACCAACGGCACAGGCAGGACCATCGCCATCGTGGATGCGTACAACGATCCGGACGCGGCATCGGATCTGGCCACGTATCGATCCACGTACGGGCTACCGCCATGCACCGCAGGGAGCGGATGTTTTCGCCAGGTCAACCAGTCGGGTGGGACCTCGCTTCCCGCGGACAACGTGCAGTGGGCGAGCGAAATCTCGCTCGACCTCGACATGGTCTCGGCCACCTGCCCGAACTGCCATATCCTGCTCGTCGAGGCGTCGATTCCCTACAGCACGGATCTGGGGACCGCTGAAGACGAAGCCGTCGCTCTGGGCGCGACGGAGATCTCGAACAGCTACGGCGGGCCTGAGGGGACGTTCGACCAGAGCACCGACCCCTACTACGACCATCCGGGCATCGCCATCACCGCCGGAAGCGGTGACGACGGCTACGGGGTCAATTACCCGGCGGCTTCGCCCTACGTCACCGCCGTCGGCGGAACGAACCTCCAGATGACGACCACCGGCCGGGATTGGGCCGAAACAGCCTGGGACGGAGCGGGAAGTGGTTGCAGCGCGTACGAGAGCCGGCCCACGTGGCAGTCGAACAATTCGAACATCGTCGCGGTCTGCGGCCACAGAGCTGTCGCCGACGTCTCCGCCGTTGCGGATCCGGACACGCCGGTGGCGGTCTACGACACCTACGGTTCCGGCGGTTGGGGTCTCGCCGGCGGCACCAGCGCGTCGACCCCGATCATCGCCGGCGTCTTCGCGCTGACGTCGAACGCGTCGGCATTCGGCACGGGGTATCTGTACAGCCACACGGCCGGTCTCAACGACGTGACGTCCGGTTCCAACGGCAGCTGCGGTGGCAGTGCGCTCTGCACGGCCACGATCGGATGGGATGGGCCCACGGGCCTCGGAACTCCCAACGGCATCAGCGCTTTCGGCACGGGCGGTGACCCGATTATCAGCGCAGTCGTCCCTGCGACAGGGCCGGTTGCAGGTGGTGAGACGGTGACGGTGCTCGGCTCCGGATTTTCGGCACCAATGACCGCAACAATCGGTGGCACGTCAGTGACTCCGACCGCGATCACGGCCGACTCCTTTCAATTCGTGACTCCCGCGGAGAGCGCGGGCTATGTCCAGATCGAAGCGAGGACCGCGATTGGCCCGAGCCTGCCCGCGGCGCAGTCCGGGTACGTTTACACGGCGCTCAGCAACTACACGGCCCTCCCCGCACCGTTCCGCATTCTCGACACGCGGGCGTTGACATGCATCCAATGCGCGAGCGGCGCTCTGGGCGCGGGCGCCACGCGAACGGTTCCGATTACGGGGTACACCGATCCCAGGACGCATGAGACTGTCCCTGCAGGCGCGACGGCGGTTGTCATCAACGTGACCGCTGTGGCGGGCACTGCCGCGAGCCTGCTCACCGTCTATCCGGCCGGCACGTATCAGCCGACCGCGTCGAATCTCAACTTCGCCGCCGGAAAGGCCATTCCCAACCTCGTGACCGCCACGCTCGGCGAGAGTGGCGCGATCACCATCTACAACGCTGACGGCATGGTGAACGTGCTCGCCGACGTCGAGGGATACTTCGCGCCCGAGGCGTCGAGTGATGCCACCGGCGAGTTCCACGCCATCGCCCCGGTTCGCGTCTGCGACACGCGATCGACCTCGACGACGCCCGCCTGCAGAGCCCACGGCGCGCTTGTCGGCACGACCCCGCTCATCGTCAACGTGACCACGGGCGCCGGAATCCCGAGCAACGGTAATGCCGCTGCCGCGGTGCTCAACATCACCGGGGTCGCCGGTAACGCCCTGACCTTCCTGAGCGTGTTTCCGACGACATCGACCGGAACCTGTGCGTACGGTGGCAGCACGGCCCCAGCCTTCTCGATGCTCAACCTTACCGCCGGCGTCACGCAGGCGAATCGGGTGATGGTGGGACTCGGACCGTCGGCGCCGGGCGGCAATGACACGTCGGTGTGCGTGTACAACGCGGCCGGGACGATCAACGTGGTTCTGGATGCCAATGGCTGGTTTGGCGGATCCAGCGCCGGAGCCGGCGACCAGTACGAGGCGATCAGCCCGAGCCGCATCTGCGACACCCGCACGGCGTCGGGCTATCCGTGCGCCGGCGAGACGCTCGGCCCGAACAGCCACGACGTCGTAGCTGTGGCGGGTGTCGGCGGCGTTCCGGCCGCTGCTTCGGCGAATCCGCCGCTCGCCATCATCGCCAACCTCACCGCGATCGCACCCACTGCGGGCACATACCTGTCGATCTACCCGGCGAACCTCTCGACACTCCCGGTGGTGTCGGACATCAACGACAACCCCGGAGAGGTGCTTGCAAACCTCGTGGTGGTGGAGCTCGATCCAAACGCGGGAGCGGACGACGGCGACGTCAACCTTTACAACGCGGCCGGCATCGTGAACGCCGTGGTCGACGTCGAGGGCTGGTTCCAGTAGGGATCCCTATCGGGGGCGCCGCACTCCTCCGTGCTTTACGCGCTGGCGACCGGCCCGGCTCTCCGTGATGAGCCAGGCCGGCCGCGATTGCGCGAGAGACGAGTGTTAGTGGCCTAAAGCGGCCGTCGCCTGTGCGTCCATCGTCAACTCGATCGTCGAAACGTTGGATGGGCTCGGGTTCTGGAGGAACTGGATCAGGTCCGCCCAGAGCTTCGGCTCCCAGCTGCCCTGAAGGTCGTCAAGGCTGAACACGAAGCTGCTCGCATGGACGAGTGCCTGTGCATCAGCCTGGCTCACCGGGTCCGGGTACGCGCTCTGCGCCACCTGGTTGTTTGGCGACGCGAAGCCGCCGAGGTGCGCCCAGATGGTGCCGGGCTCAGGTCCTGCGAGGTACTTGATGAGCGCAATTGCCTGCGGCGTTGAATTGAGCAACATCGCCACGTCACCCGCTCCCTGGATTGCGGTGTTGTTTGCGCTATCGGCGGCGGGCGCCGGGAAGGCGAAGAAGTTGTAGCAGGGAGTTGTCGCGGGGTTGACGGTGCATGCGGCGCCGCCGGCTCCGGTGGTTCCAGGGGTGTAGTTGGCAGAGTTACCGGTGATCTCGCTGACGACGAAGTCGGCCTCGATCACCATCGCAGCCTGTGGCTGTGCGGGTGGCTTCGGGAACACCTTGTCGACGCATGCGGGATAGGCGTTGGACAGCGAGCCTGAGAGTCCGCCGAGCAGGTACGACGTGTTCCCAACGAGCTGCGCCATGGTCGTGAATGCCGTCGTCACCGTTGGATCAGTCCACTTGAGAGTGTGGGCCGCCAGCTTGTCGTAGTCGGCTGCGCCGGCGGTCTTGAGATAGATGTTCTGCCACATGTCGGCGACCGGCCAGCCGACGTCGGTGCACAGCGAGAAGGGCGTCGTCCCTGCGGCTTTCAACTGCGCGGCATCGGTCAGCAGCTGCTCCCATGTGGTAGGCGGCGTCGAGATGCCTGCGGCCGTGAACAGCGCGGGGTTGTACCAGATCGTGTTCTTGTTCGCGCCCTTGAACCACACGCCGTACTGCACGCCGTTGTAACTCGCCAGGGTGTTCCACGCGGCGCCGAAGTTCGACGTCAGGCTGCCGAGGATGCTCGTGAGTGGTTTGATCGCGCCCTGCTTGGCGAGCGTGTCGAGGGTGCCCGGGTCAGGAACCAGCGCGACATCAGGCGGCGAACCACCGGCCACCGCTGCAGTGAGCGCGGTGTCCATGTTGTTGCCCTTGCCCTGGTAGTTCACGGTGATGCCCGTGTCGGCCTCGAACGGCGCCAGCGCCGCTTGGAAATCCTGCTGCTCCTGCGCGGTCCACTCCGCCCACAACGTGACCGATCCGCCGATCTTCGCGCTCGATGAACCTGAGCTTGAGGATGATGCAGCGGGCGTCGATGTCGAACCGCACGCAGTCGCGATTCCCAGGATTCCGGCTGTCACCACCGCCAGCTTGCCGAGCGTGCTGACCTGCGTCATAGAGATCCTCCTCACGGGGGCACGCTCGTTCGACCGAGCCCCGGTGGCCTAATTTGTTCGAGCAACGGTGTACTCCTCCTGTCCCCGAAACGCAACTACCGCAGATCCGTGCTCATACCAACGGGTGATGTTCGTACTGCGGCGACTTGCCGGTTGCGGATCAACGTCCGCGGACGTAGCATCTCCCGCACTGTGGTGAGGGCCTGACGTGGCGGTTGCCGTTCCGACTGCGGGTGAGTCGGTTCCGACCCAACCCGTCGGCGAGATCCTCCCGACCACGAGCAAACCGGCAGGAGGCGGTGGGTTCCGCAGTCACCTCGGATCCCTGCTCTTCCTGCTCCCGGGTGCGCTGTGGCTTTTGCTGATCGTCGTCTACCCGCTGATCGCGACAGTCATCCGCAGCTTCTTCGATGGCAGCGGTCAGAACTTCATCGGCCTTGGCAACTACCAGGCCGTCTTCTCGACGACAGACATCATCGTCTCGCTCAAGAACAATGTCGTCTGGGTGGTGCTGTTCCCATTCCTGGTGACCTTCTTCGGGCTGGTGTTTGCGGTGCTCACCGAGCGCATCCGGTGGTCGACGGCCTTCAAAACCATCGTGTTCATGCCACTCGTGTTCAGCGCGACCGCCGCCGGCCTGACCTGGGCGTCGATCTTCTTCATCGATCCGCATACCGGCCTGGTCAATGCCGCAATTCAGGGCGTGAGCAATGCCGTCAACCCTCCCGGGCTCTACCCGATCGATCCGACCACGGGCCAAACGGTGTCAAGTCTTGCCGCGACCGACGTGCAATCAGGCACCGCCGGCACGCTGGAAAGCAAGGCGACGGTCAGCGCTGGGAGCACGCTCAATCTCGGTCTGATCGGCATCAGCCCTGTCACGTTGCAGACCAACGGAGCGACGACCGCTGTCGTCCCTACGGCGGCAGCGGGAGCCATCACGGGGCTTGTGTGGCGCGACTTCTCGCCGACGCACCCAACCGTGCGCGGCCAGGTGTTCCCGGACGAGGACGGCATTCCCGGCCTGAAGGTCTCACTGCTCACCTCGAGTGGCGCCGTCAGCGCGACCACCATCACGGCGAACAACGGCACCTTCAAGTTCGACGGTGTCGGGTCCGGTAACTTCCGCGTGCAGATCACGGCCAACAATTTTCAGGCCGGCTTCAACGGAATTTTCTTCCTCGGCACGCAATCGCTCACGCCAACGAGCTCGCTGAACCCGACACTGCAGGCCATCTTCAGCCTGCCGATCGTCGATATCGCGATGATCATCGCTTACCTGTGGATCTGGGCCGGATTCGCAATGGTCGTGATCGGTGCGGGACTTGCGGCGCTCAACCGCGAGGTGCTCGAGGCGGCGCAGATCGACGGTGCCAGTGAGTGGCAGACGTTGCGTCGCGTCACGGTGCCGATGCTGCGGCCGGTGCTCGTCGTCGTCTTCGTGACCATGCTCATCAACGTGCTCAAGATCTTCGACATCATCCTGAACATGCCTGCTCCGTCGTCGCAGGGCGGGGCCGCAACACTCGCGGTAGACATCTACAACGACTTCTCGACACCGACGGGCCAGGGGCTCGCCGCGGCTCTCGCGGTGGTGCTCTTCATCCTCGTCATCCCCGCCATGCTGTTCAACCTCAAGAGGATTCGCGGATGAGTGTGCAGGCTGCGTCGTTGCCCGTCGCCGCGCCGGTGCACAAGGCCCGGCGGCGGATTCGCCCATCGCGCATTGTCGTCAACGTCGTCCTCGCGGCGATTGCGATCTTCTGGTTGGTGCCCTCGGTCGGTATTCTCATCATCTCGCTGCGGCCCAACAGCACCTTCGGTCAATCCGGGTGGTGGACGGTGTTCACCGCGCCGGCACAGCTGACGTTCAGCAACTACCAGGCGCTGTTCTCGGCAGGATTCAAGCCCGGCGGCGTGCTCGATTCGGTGACGACATCGATCGCGATCACGGTGCCCGTCACGATTCTCGTCACGCTGATTTCGAGTCTCACCGCGTATTCGCTGGTGTTCGGCAGATGGCGCGGACGCACGGTGGTGTTTCTGCTGATCGTCGCCATGCTCGTTCTGCCGCTGCAGATGGCGTTGATCCCGGTCGCCAGCCTGTACAAAGTCTTCGACAACGCGACCGGCCTGCAACTCTTCGGCTCTGTTATCGGAACGATCATCTTCCACGTCGCATTCGGCCTCCCGTTCGGCATCTTCCTGATGCGCAACTTCTATTCGGGAATTCCGCACGACCTGCTCGAAGCGGGCCGCATCGATGGCGCGGGGGAGTGGACACTCTTCCGCAAGGTGGTCTTGCCGATTGGCATCCCGGCGTTGGCGTCACTCGCCATCTTTCAGTTCATCTGGGTCTGGAATGACCTGCTCGTCGCCCTGATCTTTCTCTCAGGCAATCCGCATTACACGCTGACGCTCTTCCTGTACTCCTACGTGCGTTCGCTGTCGTCCAACTACTGGGTCATATCGACTGGCGCGATCATCTCGATCATCATCCCGCTTATCGTGTTCTTTGCCTTCCAGCGATATTTCGTCCGTGGCGTGCTCGCCGGGGCGGTGAAATGAGGAGCGTGTCATGGCCGGCGTAGTCCTCGACGACTTGACCAAGCGCTACGAAGGCGGTGGTGCGCTCGCCGTCAACAACTTGAACCTGGATATCAAGGACGGCGAGTTCGTCTGTCTCGTCGGTCCGTCGGGTTGCGGTAAGACGACCGCGTTGCGCATGATCGCCGGACTCGAGGAGATCACGAGCGGCGAGGTGCGCATCGGCGATCGCGTTGTGAACAACCTGCCGCCGCGCGATCGCGATATCGCCATGGTGTTCCAGAGCTATGCGCTCTATCCGCACATGAGCGTGCGCGACAACATGGCGTTCGGCCTGCAGTTGCGCAAGACACCAAAAGCGGATATCGACAAGGCGGTCAACGAGGCGGCGCGCATCCTCGATCTGGATCGTTACCTCGACCGCAAACCCGGCCAGCTCTCCGGCGGACAGCGGCAGCGCGTCGCGCTCGGTCGCGCAATCGTTCGTGAGCCGTCGGTCTTTCTGATGGACGAGCCACTCTCGAACCTCGATGCAAAGCTTCGAGTGCAGACACGTGCCGAGATCGCACGGATGCACACCCGCCTGCAGGCGACGATGATCTACGTCACACACGACCAGGTCGAGGCCATGACCATGGGCGACCGCATCGCCGTCATCAACGAGGGAGTGCTGCAGCAGGCGGGGACTCCCAAGGAGCTGTACGAGCTGCCGCAGAATCGTTTCGTTGCGGGCTTCATCGGGTCGCCCTCGATGAACTTCATCGACCTCAAGGTGTCGCAGGATGGCGGTGTGGTCAAGCTCACAGGCGAGGGAGCCGAGATGCGTCCGGACGATACGCAGTCGGCACTGCTGCGCAACCTTGGGCTGGACACGGTCACGATCGGATTCCGGCCCGAGCATCTTGACCTTGCCCTCGTGACGGGACCTGGACTGAGCGTCACGGTTGTCGTGGACGTGGTCGAGTTCCTCGGCAATGACGAGCTCATTCACGGCAGTAGCGAGGGCCACGACGTGGTCGCGATCATCGACGCGGACAACACCCTCAAGGTGGGCCAGTCGGTGACCCTCTCGACAACGCCGCGCCGGCTGCACCTGTTCAACCCGACAACAGGCCTTCGGATCGCCGAGGGCTCGTCGCCGTTGGCCGGAGGCGTGGCTCACGCGCATCACGACGGGATAACTGGCACCGCCCTCAAGATTGTGCTACAATCTGCTACAGGATCAATCCCCCTGGAGCAATTGAAATGGCAAGAACAGTCTGGCTCACACTTCGAGCCCTTTACGGCATGGAAACCGGACGCCCCTGCCGGGCGTGCGGCGCAGCGATTTCAACTCGGGACGCATTCGGCTCGAGCGAAGGCGTCTGCCGCCTCTGCCGCGACCGCGCCGACTCGAACGTCTAGCCGCCACCTTCGCGCCTGATCGCGTGCTCCGTCACAGCGTCACGGCGTGATCCGCCGGCAGACGACGTCACGCGTCGAGACGCTCGAGGATGAACTCGAGCGTCTCGTGCTCGACGGCCGGTTCAAGCCGGGTGAACACCTCGGCGAGATCGCCCTCGCAGAAGAGTTCGACGTGGGGCGCAATACGCTCCGCGCCGCCTTCGACGGCCTGGTGCGGCGCGGACTGCTCGTCAAGTCGCGCAACCGCGGCGTCTTCGTGCGCGCGCTCACCGCGCACGACCTTGGCGAGATCTACGAGCTCCGCACCGCGCTCGAGGTCCAGGCGTCGCGCATGCTGGCCGCCCGCGCGTGGGCGCCGGACGCCGCAAGAACTGCACTGGCGCAGCACCATCGCCTCAGCCCGCGCTCCTCGCAGCGCGCGGTTGTCGAAGCGGATCTCGCGTTTCACCGCGCGCTGATCATCGGCACCGGGAACGCTCGTCTCATTCGCGCGCATAAGCAACTGGAGGTCGAGATCCTCCTGTGTCTTGCGCAACTCGTCCGCGGATACGCCACAGTCGGCCAGCTTGCCGGCGAGCATGAAGCCGTGCTTGAGGCGATTGAAGGTGGCAATCCGGACGCTGCTGAAGCCGTGACGCGAGGTCATCTCGAGAACGCCACCGCCTGGCTCGTCGAACGCGCGACGGCGGACGCGGATCCGCTTTATGCGGTCGGCTTGGCTGCGCCGAGCGAGTCCAGCGACCGCGGATAGGCCTCGTCGATCAGCGGGCTGGAAAGCACGAAGTCTGCGGTGGCGCGGTTGCACGCCATCGGGATGTTGTGCACCACGGCGATGCGCAGCAGTGCCTTCACGTCGACGTCGTGGGGATGGGGCTCGAGCGGATCCCAGAAGAAGATGATCACGTCGATACGCCCTTCTGCGATCGCGGCTCCCACCTGCTGATCACCACCGAGCGGTCCGGTGAGGAACCGGTGGACGGGGAGACCCAACTCATTCGCGACCATCGAACCAGTCGTCCCGGTGCCGAGAAGATCGTGGCGCGCGAGGGTGTCGCGGTTGAAGCGCGCCCACTCGAGCATGTCGGCCTTCTTGTTGTCATGAGCGATCAGCACGATCTGCTTTCGTTTCGGACCTGGACGTGGCACGGTCGCCTCCCGGCTGAGCTACTGCGGGTACGATCGCGATTGTAGCACAATATCGGGTATCGCTAGCTCCGGCAAGACTTGCGCTAGCGCCGCCACGAATCGTCGCTCCCGAGCGGCATCTCGGTTCGCGCGCGGTCGTGGCGTCGCGCTGACGGCTGGCCCTGGCAGACTCAGGGAATGATCGAGGCAACCTCATAGCCACGACCAGCGACGCCGCCCGCACCGCGGCGCCTGCGCGTGGGACGCGCGGCGACGGGTACAAGTGGGTGGCGCTCTCCAACACGACGGTCGGCGTGCTGCTCGCCACCATCGACGCATCGATCATGTTGATCGCGATGCCGGACATCTTTCGCGGCATCGATTTGAACCCGCTCGAACCGTCGAACAGCTTCTACCTGCTCTGGATGATTCTCGGCTTCCTCATCGTCAGCAGCGTGCTGGTGGTGGGGTTGGGACGGCTCGGCGACATCGTCGGTCGCGTGCGCATCTACAACCTCGGGTTCGTCATCTACACGGTCGCATCCTTGCTCCTGACGATCGACTGGATGACCGGGCCGCCAGGAGCGGTGTGGCTCATGGTCTTCCGAGTGGTCCAGGGCATCGGCGCCGCGTGCCTCATCGGCAACTCGGCGGCGATTCTCACCGACGCATTCCCCGCCAACCAGCGTGGACTCGCGCTTGGCATCAACAACATCGCCGGTATCAGCGGCGTGTTCATCGGGCTGATTCTCGGCGGGCTGCTTGCTCCAATCAACTGGCGACTGGTGTTTCTCGTGTCGGTGCCGTTCGGTGTGTTCGGGACCGTCTGGGCGTACCTCAAGCTCGAGGAGCGTGGAGTCCGGCGGCGGGTTCCGATCGACTGGCTCGGCAACGTCACGTTCGCGATCGGTCTGATCCTGGTGATGATCGGCATCACGTACGGGATCGAGCCGTACGGATCCAACCCGATGGGGTGGACAAGCCCGTTCGTGCTCAGCGCGCTCGTGCTCGGCGCAGGCATTCCTCGCGGGCTTTGCGGTGATCGAGGGTCGTGTGCCAAATCCCATGTTCCGTCTCGGGTTGTTTCGCATTCGCGCGTTCACGTTCGGCACGCTCTCGAGCTTTCTCGCGGCGGTCGGTCGTGGCGGACTGATGTTCATGCTGATCATCTGGTTGCAGGGAATCTGGTTACCCGAGCACGGATACAGCTTCACGTCAACGCCGCTCTGGGCCGGCATCTACATGCTCCCGTTGACGGTCGGGTTCCTGCTCGCCGGCCCGGCATCGGGTTTCCTGTCGGACCGTTTCGGTTCCCGGCCATTCGCCACCGGCGGGATGATCGGCGCGGCCGCGAGCTTCCTGTTCCTGCAACTGCTGCCGATTGATTTTCCGTATCAGCTCTTCGCGCTGATTCTCTTCCTCAACGGCCTCTCGATGGGGGCCTTCGCATCACCAAACCGAGCTGGTGTCATGAACAGTCTTCCCCCCGGCGACCGTGGCGCCGGCGGCGGTATGAACGCCACGTTTCAGAGCTCGGCGCAAGTGCTCTCCATCGGCATCTTCTTCACGCTGATGATCCTTGGCCTGTCTGCGACACTCTCCACGACGATGACCGCAGGAACTCGAAGCGCACGGTGTTCCGGTCGTGGTCGCGCAGCATGTAGGCCACCTGCCGCCAGTGTCGATTCTCTTCGCGGCCTTCCTCGGATACAACCCGATCCAGACGCTGGTGGGCGCGCACGTGCTCTCGCAGCTGTCCGCCGCAAATGTCGCGGCGCTCACAGGGCGTCAGTTCTTCCCGACGCTCATCTCCGGCCCATTTGCCGCGGGCCTACACCAGGCGTTCACGTTCTCGCTGATCGTGTGCCTTGTGGCCGCGGTCGCCTCATGGTCTCGTGGCGGCCGTGTGGCTGCAGTGCAACCGATCATCGCGGCCGAAGCACCGGAGATCTGAAGAGGAAACCTCAGGACGGAGTGCCGCCTGAAGGTTCTCGGGAGACCGGAGTTCAGCAGTTCACGGACGTGCTCGCGGAATGAGGCGGGCCCCTGTCGCCCGCTCCGTCGCCGGTTGCGGCGCGCGAACCACTCTCGCAGACCCACCGACGCGCCGCCAAACACCACCATCAAGACGAGCGTCGTCACCAGCGGCACGTTGTTGTGGCTGTCGTTGTGCGGAATCAGCAGGACTTCGATGACGCCGAACATCGCCAGCCCGAAGCATCCCAGCCACACGCCGCGATGCCACTGGCGCAGATCCCAGCCCGGAAGAAACCGTAACGGCAGCAGGCCGATCGCGCTGCCGACCAGCCCACTCACAAAGATCGCGGCAAGCAGGTCGTCGAGGATCACGAGACCGAAGAACGCGCCCGGCTGTTTCGCTGCACCGGTCACCGGCAGCCAGAGCAACCACGCGACGACGGCGACGCCCAGAGTGGTCAGCGAGCACAGCGCCACGATGTGCCCTTTCTGTGTCGTCGTCAGCTTCGTCGCAAACGCAACACCGCAAATCACGCCGTACAGATATCCGGGCTCGAACTGCGCAAGGCGCGAGATGAGCACGCATATCGCCGCAACGCCGAGTCCGAGCGGCAACGCCTGAAGACGCCAGGAACGGCTTTCGTGACGTACGCGGTGATACTGGTAGGTGACGATCGCAGGGAATGTCGCGCCGAGACAGATTGCCAGCACGACAGCGACGTAGGTGTCGAGCGTCCCCACCGAGGTGCCGAAGTGCGGATCCAGCAAGCCGCCGAGCAGCGCTCCGACGAGCACCACCAGAACAAACTTGATCCAGTCGGTGACCGATCGTCGCGACGTCTCAGATGTCTTCTTCGGCCGTATCGCCCATTTGACCTTGCGTTGCAGGAGCTCACGAATCTCCGCGTAGTTCTCCTCAAACGTCAGGTTGAAGAGTTGCGAAGGAAAGGTGATGAAGAGGATCGCGCCGATCGAAATCCCCGCGCCCACGGCCACGACCGCCGCAGATGCGAATGCCTCGTCGGGTGTCGGGAGCGACGTCGCGATCGTGGACAACGCCGTGCTTGCGCCGGTCTGCACGACGTACAGGTAGCTGTCCTGCGCGGTGATGTCTATCGTGCCGTTTGATCCGTTGGCGATCGCGAAGAGCCCGCCGGAGCCGGCCGGCATGAAGAACATCGTCGCGGTCTGCGTGGCCGTGTTGTAGTACCCATACAGTCCCGGCAGATTCAACTGCGACCAGGCCATCCACATGCGGCCGTCCGCGCCGAGCACCATCGTCGTCGGGTTGTAGAAGTAATTCCATCTCAGCTGTTTCGCAACCGGCCCGGGCTCGATCTCGCCCACACCCCACGGTGTGGAGCCGTAGGAGAACCATGGCAGCCCGTTCGGACCCTCCGCGAGATCCTCTGCTCCGCCGTGCGGCCCGATCGCGAATTGATGCAGCACAGCACCCTCGGGGCTCAACTCCGTGACAGTGCGCCACGATGTCGTGTTCGGAACGTCGTACCACGGGTTCGTCCATACCGTGCCGTCGGGCATGACCACGATGCTCGTCGCCGTCGCGTTGGCACCTGCAGGGAGGTTGTGCTCGGTGACGTGCCCGTTGCTGATCCTCCCGACCCGGTACGGCTTGGTCTCCGTAAACCAGATGTCACCATCCGGGGCACTCGCAATGGAGAGAAGACCGCTGTTCGCCGTCGGTGGTTGGTAGGTCTGCAAACGACCGGTGGCGGGATCGAAGGAATCAACCTCCTGGTTGTTGTTGAAGAACCAGAGGTCCCCGTCGGGAGCGAGTGCGAGGCACTGCGTCGGTGGCGCGATGAGCGCGACTCCGCCGGGCACGGTATACGTGTGCACGGATCCGTCGGCGTCGACGTGAATGAGCGCCCATGAGCCGATGCGCTGGGCAAGGATCCAGGCGCTCCCGTCCGGCGCCGACGTGATGCACTCCGCCTCCATCTGCTCGGTCCCGAGGCGGATGCGTGTGATCGAACCCACGCCGGTCTTTGGCGCCGGCACGCCGGACGCGAACGCAGCGGCGGCGACCGCGCTCATGCAACCGACGGCGCACGCCAGTACTCCGGCCGCAAGCACACAACTCGCGAATCGTCCCCGCAAACTCCCGACCATCCGGCCTCCGCGCGATTACCCCTTGAACCGAGCGCACGCTCCCCGACGCCGATTCTTATAGCACACGGTGTTTGGTGCCATCAGCGGCGCGATGGCGATCCGGACGCGCTCGCCCCGGAGTCAGCGCAGCTGGATGGCGGTCAGTCGGCGACGCGCAGGAGGATCCGTCCGCGACCGTGGCCCGTCTCGGACGCGGTCTGCGCCTCGACTGCTTGATCGAGAGGAAACACTTGCTGGATCTCCGGTTTCAACGCTCCCGAGGCGACGAGCGCAGCCAGCTTTTCGAGATATGGGCTCGTCGCCGCGGGATGCCCGACCGCTTCTGTACGTACGCCGCGCTGTGCTGCGACGTCGGCGTCCGCCGAGCCGACGACCGTCACGAGGATGCCTCCCGGTTTGAGCGCGCTCCAGGACTGCGCGATGACCGTGCCGCCGACTGTGTCGAGCACCACGTCCACGTCGTGCACCGCGTCCTCGACATTCGTGGTCGTGTAGTCGATGACTTCATCCGCACCGAGCGAACGGACGAACTCGATGTTGGACGTTGATGTCGTTGCGATCACATATGCGCCTTTCCAGTGCGCCAGTTGCACGGCGAAGGAGCCGACACCGCCGGCGCCACCCTGCACGAGCACTCGCTGGCCTGCCTCGAGGTGGCCGGAGTCAAAGAGACCAAGCCACGCGGTCACACCGCCGACGTGCAGCGTCGCGGCCTGCTCGAATGAAACACCTTCTGGAATGTGGGCAATCGTGGTGACGGGCGCGACCGAATACTCGGCGTACGTTTGCGCTCCGCGGCCGAAAACTCTGTCGCCAACCTTGAAGTCGGTCACGCCTTCACCGACAGACGCGACTGTCCCCGAGACGTCCAGTCCCGGCGAGTGCGGCAGCGTCACCGGCATGTACTGCTGCAGATAGCCGGCGCGCATCTTCCAGTCGATCGGGTTCACGCCGGCGTCGTGGACCTTGATGAGCACCTCGCCTGCTTTGGGCTCGGGGCGATCGACCTCGTCGACCACCAACACCGAAGCGGGACCGTAGCTGTGAAACCGGACTGCGCGCATAGAAGTCTCCGATGTCGATCACTGCCTCCCCGCCATCACGACTGCGGCGTCGGGCTAGTAATTCAATAGTAACATCAGATTCTAACACGACGACCGAGAAACGCTCGACGAGACAGGCGCGTCAGGCCTCGCCGGACAGCAGCGCCCAGGCTCGGGACAGCGCGACACTCAAGCGCCGCGATGACAACATATCCGATGCAGGTACACGAGATTGACGTTCGACGGGTTGATGATGGCGGCGATGCCGAGACCGAGCTGCAAGAGGTAGATGGCGAACGTCGAGAGGAGCACGGTGAGCTGCGACGCCTTCTCCTTTCTGAGCTGGCGGGTCAGCGTGATGTAGAAGCTCAGTGCGGCGAGAATGGCTGCGGGATAGCCGATGTTGGTCTGCGGAATCAGCGCGACAAGCGACAGGAAAAAGCTGTTGACCAGGCCGGTGAACGAGCTCTCGGCGAGCCGGCGCGCTTTCGGCGCCGCGTTGGGCCCGAATATCGATCGGGGCGCAGGCTGACGGCGACGAAGAGCAGCCCGATCAGCGCCCCCGCTGCCGCCGAGGTCGCGGCGAAGTAGCCGACGATGCCGCTCTGGGACCATCGCCTACAACACCTTGGAAAGGAAGGCTTTCGTGCGTTCGTGCTGCGGATTGGCGAGCACCTCGCGCGGCGCGCCGCTTCGACGATCACGCCGCCGTCCATGAACACGAGCGCATCACCGACCTCGCGCGCGAATCCCATCTCGTGCGTGACGACGACCATGGTCATGCCGTCCTGCGCGAGCCCGCGCATCACGTCGAGAACGTCGCCGACGAGTTCCGGGTCGAGTGCTGACGTCGGCTCGTCAAACAGCATGAGCTTCGGCTGCATCGCAAGCGCACGTGCGATCGCCACCCGCTGCTGCTGACCACCGGAGAGCTGATTCGGATACACGTCCACCTTGTCCGCGAGCCCCACACGCCCGAGGAGTGAACGTCCGCGCTCTTCGGCAGCTTTCTGTTGCTCACCCTTCACGCGCACCGGCGCTTCCACGATGTTCTCGAGCGCGGTCATATGGGGAAACAGGTTGAAGCGCTGGAAGACCATGCCGATCTCGGCGCGTTTGCGGCAGACCTCGCGCTCCGGGAGCTCGTAGATCTTGCCATCGCGCTCGCGGTAGCCGACGAGCTCGCCGTCCACCGACAGCCTGCCGGCGTCAATCTTCTCGAGATGGTTGATGCATCGCAGGAACGTGCTTTTTCCGGAGCCTGAGGGCCCGACGATGCATAGCACCTCTCGCGGCGCCACCTCGAGGTCGATGCCGCGGAGAACATCGAGGCGCCCGTAGCTCTTATAGACAGCTTCGGCCAGAACCATGGGGATCGGCATCAGCGGCTTCCTAGGTGTGCCGCGTGTAGATCGCGACCGCCTCGGAGGGCGCTGTCGGCACATCGATATGAGCATGGAACAGCATCCGGCGAAAGCGCTGGATCGGGGTGAGCGGCAACTGGCGTGCCGAACCGCGCGCGAAGTACCGCTCGAGATAGTACTGCCCGAAGGTAAGGATGGAGGTCATGACCAGGTACCAGACGCTAGCGACGATCAGTAGCTCGACGATGCGGAAGTTCGCGTTCGAGATCTCGGTCTGGACGTAGAACAGTTCGGCGACGGTGGTGATGTATGCGAGGGACGACGTTTTGAGCATTGAGATTGTCTCGTTGCCCGTTGGCGGCAGGATGACGCGCATCGCTTGAGGCAGCACGATTCTGCGCATCACGCCGATCCGCGTCATGCCCAGCGCCTGCGCCGCCTCGGTCTGCCCGTGATCCACGGAGATGATCCCGGCTCGGACCACCTCGGACATGTAGGCGGCCTCGTTGAGTCCCAGGCCGAGGATTGCCGCGAGAAACGGGGAGACGATCTGATTGGTCGTGCCCACCCATTCGATGTTGGTGAAGGGAATCCCGATCGAGAGATGCGGCAGGATGAGCGCGATGTTGTACCAGAAGAACAGTTGCACGAGTACGGGCGTGCCGCGAAAAAACCAGATGTAGAACCAGCTGAGGGTTGACACGACGGGGTTGACGGAAAGACGCATCACCGCGAGGATGACGCCGAGGATCCCGCCGATTGCCATCGCAATGACCGTGAGCTCGAGTGTGACGACGATCCCACGCAGAATCTCGGGAAAGAACAGATACTGCTCGACGACACGCCAATCGAGGGCGGGCGCCGCGGCGAACGTGTAGACCGCTTCTGCGGCAATGGCAAGGACAACAACGGCGGCAACCCATCGCCATGGATGGCGGAGCGGGATAGCCTTGATCGCCGCGGGTCGTGCCGGCGGCGGTTCGAACGGCTGACCGGTCCGCGTCTCGGTGCCGACGTTCACGGCATCATCAGGCCGGAGTGGAGGGTTGCCGCGGGGTGGCCGGTCTCAGTACGACGGCACGCAGGTGGCGCCCACCGGGTTGTTGTCGTTGGTGGTCACAGCCGAACTCGCGATCGCTCCGTCCTGGACGCCCCAGCTGTCGAGGAGCTTCGTGTAAAAGCCGTTGTCGATCAGGTATTTGATCGCGTCGGTGACCGCCTGCTCGAGGCCGGTCGACTTGACCATGGCAACGCCGTACGGAGACACGCTGCATGCGGAGCCGCCGATCTTCAGCTTCCCCTGTTTCGAGCTTGACCTGATAGTCGGCCACGGGCTGGTCCGCCCATCCGAAGTCGGCTCGGCCTGAGAGTAGCGCGGCGTTCGCCTGCGTCTGGGTTCCGAAGCTCAGCACGGTGATGTCCTGCCTGCCGGCGGAGGTGCAGTGGTCAGTGTCTCCGGGGATGGCAGCGCCGCCCGGCTTCTTCCCCATGTATCCCCAGGCGTCGGACTCCTCGGTGGTGCCGGACTCCACAGCCACCGTGTGACCGCACATATCGGCGGCTGTCGAAATCGTCGGACCACCCACCTTCACCAACCACGCCTCTCCCGCCTGGTAATAGGTGATGAAGTCGATGCCCGAGGCCTCGCGCTCGCTGCGTCGGCGTGAAGCTTGAGAAGCTCATCTGATACTTGGACGGGTTTTCGAGCAGCGCCGGGATGATGTCGGAGAACGTGACGTTGTTGATCGTGCAGGCGACGCCGAGGACGGCGCAGACGTCCTTGGCGAGCTCGATGTCCCAGCCCACGAGGTCACCGCTGTTGGGGTCGACGAACTCGTTCGGCGCATAGGACGCATCGGATGCGATCTGCAACGGTGCGTCGGCCTTGATCGCGGCAGGGACCTCAGCGGCGATGCTCGCCTGCGTGGTCGGCCCCGCGGCGCCCGAAGTCGTCGCGGCAGGGGTGCTCGAACCACCGCACGCCGCGAGAACGGCAATCGGCACGACGAGTGCGATGCTCGCGCGACGCGAGAGAGAGACGGTGCGACCCATGAGAGACCCCCAAAGTCCGAGGACGGAATCGGTGGGCGCCATTGTGGACTTTCGCCGCTAATGTGTCCACACGAGGAACGCGCCGGCGACCGCGGAGGGCTTGGCATCGCCTGCCGATGCCTCGTCGCTCCGACCCCGAAGAAGGCGACAATGGCCGCTTGAAGCGAATCAGCCACTGGATCGGCGGCCAGGCGGTGGCGGGTACCTCCGGCAAGGAGGGGCCTGTTTTCAACCCGGCCACCGGGCAGCAGACGGGTGTTGTCGACCTCGCATCGGCGGCGGAGGTCGACGCCGCAGTCGAAACTGCTGCCGGCGCGTTCCGGGAATGGCGTGCCGCGTCGCTCTCGCAGCGAACCACGGTCCTCTTCGCGTTTCGCGACCTGCTCGACAAGCATCGCGACGACCTCGCGGCGATCATCACTTCTGAGCACGGCAAGGTGCTCTCAGACGCGAAGGGCGAAGTTGCTCGCGGCATCGAGAACGTCGAGTTCGCGTGCGGCGTCCCGCATCTTCTAAAAGGCGGCTACTCGGAGCAACCGTCGCGCGGCGTGGACGTGTATTCGATCCGCCAGCCGCTCGGCGTCGTCGCGGGTATCACGCCGTTCAACTTTCCGGCGATGGTCCCGATGTGGATGTTCGCGAACGCGATCGCCTGTGGCAACACCTTCATCCTCAAGCCGAGCGAGAAGGATCCGTCGCCCTCGCGGTTCTTTGCCGACTTGTGGCGCGAAGCGGGACTGCCGGATGGCGTCTTCTCTGTGGTGCAAGGAGCGCGCGAAGCAGTGGACCGCCTGCTCGACCACCCCGAGGTCGCGGCGCTCTCGTTCGTCGGCTCGACGCCGGTCGCGCGACATATCTACGAGACGGGCACGCGCAACGGCAAACGGGTCCAGGCGCTCGGCGGCGCAAAGAACCACATGGTGGTGCTGCCTGACGCAGACCTGGAGGCCGCGGCGGACGCCGCAGTGTCGGCTGGGTACGGATCGGCCGGCGAGCGTTGCATGGCGATCTCGACAGTCGTCGCGGTCGGCAACATCGGTGACCGTCTCGTCGAGGCGATCGCCGCGCGTATCCCCGCCGTCAAAGTCGGCGCCGGCGACGATCCGACGTCCGAGATGGGCCCACTCGTCACGCGCGAGCATCGCGACAAGGTGGCGACGTACCTCGACGCGCAGTCGCTTGGCGGCTCACATCTGGTCGTCGATGGCCGCGGCAACACGCCGGACGGTGACGGCTTCTTTCTCGGACCATCACTCGTCGATGGCGTCAAGCCCGGATCGCGCGTGTATGACGACGAGATTTTCGGACCGGTGCTCTCGGTGGTGCGTGTGGACACGTACGACGAGGCGATCCGGCTGGTTAATGACAATCAGTACGGAAACGGCGTGGCGATCTTCACGCGCGACGGCGGCGCCGCACGGAAGTTTCAGTTCGAGGTGCAGGTCGGCATGGTGGGGGTCAACGTGCCGATCCCGGTGCCCGTCGCGTACTACAGCTTCGGCGGCTGGAAGGCGTCGCTGTTCGGTGACACACATATGTATGGACCGGACGGCGTGCATTTCTACACACGCACCAAGGTGGTGACATCGCGCTGGCCGGAGCCGGGTCCCGGCCGCGTGGATCTCGCCTTTCCCAGCAACGCCTGAGGCGATCCCCAGCAGCCTGTTAGGCTTCTCCGGCGATGACTGAATGGACGGGAGTGCGAGACAAACGCGTCCTGATCACGGGTGCCACACGGGGGATCGGCCTTGCGGCGGCGCAGGCGCTCGCCCGGCGCGGCGCCAAGCTCGCGATCGTCGCGCGCGATGACGCTCGAGGCGCCGAGGCTGTTGCCAGTATCGAAGGGCGAGGGCGGATCGACGGTCGATCTTCTCCATGCCGACCTTCTCTCGCAGGCGTCGATACGCGCGCTTTCCGACGAGATACTGGAGCGATATCCACGCATCGACGTCCTCATCAACAATGCCGGCGCCATCTTTGTGCAGCGCGAACTGACCGTCGACGGGATCGAGCGCACCTGGGCGCTCAATCACCTGGCGCCATTTCTGCTGACAACGCTCCTGCTCGACCGGCTCAAAGCGTCGGCGCCCTCACGGATCATCACCACGGCGTCGGACGCGCACAAGGGAAAGCTCATCCCATTTGATGACCTGAACGCGGAGCGCTCGTGGAGAGGTCGTGGGTTCACGCGGTACGGCGAGAGCAAGCTCGCGAACATCATGTTCACTCGCGAGCTGGCACGCCGCCTTGACGGTACCGGCGTGACGACGTACTGCTTTCACCCGGGTGTCGTCGCGACCGGTTTCAACCGCAACAACGGCGCCATGATGACCGCCGCAATGATGATGATCGCGCCCTTCGTGCGGAGCCCGAGGAAAGCGGCGCAGACACTCGTGTGGCTTGCCGATTCCCCTGACGTGTCAAAGCAAAGCGGTGGCTATTACGAGGACCGCGCCGTCGCCGTGTCGAGCCGTCAGGCGCAGGATCCCGCGCTGGCCAAACGCCTCTGGGATGTCAGCGAGGAGCAGATCCGGCAGTAGCAGACGTCAGTGCTTGCCGATGCGCTTGAACCAGGGCTTGCGGCGCCACGACAGCTCGCCGGCAAGCGCCTCGTTGCGGATCAATTCGCTGTGCAGGACAGTGACGAGGTCGCGCTCGCGCCGGGTTGCCTCGCGCTGATCCATGCCACGGAGTGCGCGCTCATCGAGTGCACGTCCACGCCACTGGTCGAGCTCCGCGGTCAACTCCACGACCTGGGCATCGCGCTCCTGGACCAGTTCGCGCAACTGGATGATGTCGACGAGGTTGTCCATCGCCAGCAGACGCAGCGCCCGCACGGTGTCAGGGCTGTACGGCTCGTCGACAGCCTCGGTCTCGAACAGAGCTTGGGCAAGCCGCTGCTCGCTTCGGCCCACGAGGTGGAGGGTGGGGACGTCGTCCTCGACCTCGAGCGGCGGCGGCTCGGGCGCGGGTATGGGGTTCAGCGGAATCCCGGGCAGGACTCGAACGGCCATGACGGGCGACCTCCTGGGGAAAGACGTGGAGTGGAACGAGAGAGTTCGCTTCGGGAAGGCTACAACGGATGCAGCCCGAGTGGCCGCCACACTAGGCTTCCGGCATGCCTGAGAACGACCTGGACGCGTACTGCGCCGCCAACCAGCAGCGCCACGTGGACGAGCTCATCGAGTTCCTCCGCATTCCGAGCATCTCCGCCGATCCCGACGCACGCCGCGGACGTCCGCCGCAACGCCGAGTACCTCGCGGCCGCGGCCCGTACCGCCGGATTCCATCACGCGGAGCTCATCGAGACCGCCGGGCACCCGGCCGTCTACGCCGAGCGGATCGTCGATCCCAAGCTGCCCACGGCGCTCATCTATGGACACCACGACGTCCAGCCGGTCGACCCCCTCGAGGAGTGGCGGACGTCCCCCTTCGATCCCGAGGTGCGCGACGGCAATCTCTATGCGCGAGGCGCCGTGGACGACAAGGGCCAGGTGTGGATGCATCTCAAGGCGGTGGAGGCGATACTCGCCGTGCGCGGTGAGTTGCCGCTCAACCTCAAGTTGATCGTCGAGGGCGAGGAGGAGTCCGGATCGGTCCATTTCGAGGACATCGTCGAGGCGGAGCAGCAGCGCCTCGCCGCGGACATCCTCGTGGTGTCGGACACGTCGATCATCGCGCCTGGGGTTCCGTCACTCTGCACGGGGCTGCGTGGCCTCGCCGGTGTCGAGGTGCATGTCAACGGACCCGACGCTGGACCTGCATTCGGGACGGTTCGGCGGTGACGTGGCAAACCCGATCGCCGCCCTGGCTGAGATCCTTGCGTCGCTCCACGATCCGGCCACCCGCAAGGTGACCGTACCCGGGTTCTACGACGACGTGCGCGAACCGTCCGATGAGGAGCGCGAGCTCTTTGCGAGCGTCCCCTTCGACGTCGACGAGTTCCGCGCTGAGGCCGGAGACGTCCCGGCCACGGTCGGCGAGGCCGGCTGGACCGACCGTGAGCGTCTCTGGGCGCGGCCGACCCTCGAGTTCAACGGGATCTGGGGCGGATACTCGGGACCCGGCGGGAAGACGATCATCCCGGCGAGCGCCGGCGCCAAGATCACCTGCAGGCTCGTGCCCAACCAGGACCCCGATCGCATCGCGGAACTTGTGCGCGACGCTGTGCTCGCGGCAGCGCCCGTCGGCGTGACCGTGACCGCGGAAGCCAGCGGCGGCGGCCGTCCGGTGGTGACGTCGATCGATCATCCCGCGGTGCTCGCGGCGTCACGCGCGATGGAGAGCATCTTCGGTGTCACGCCCGCGCTGACCCGCGAGGGCGGTTCGATACCGCCGGTTGAGTTGTTCGCGCGCGTCATGGGGTTGCAGGCGGTGCTCGTCGGACTCGGCCTGCCCGACGACCAGATCCATGCGCCCAACGAGAAATTCACCCTCGACATGTACTTCAAAGGAATACGCGTTCTCGGCCGCCTCTGGGATGAGCTGGCCGCGTCGCTGGGGACGTCATGAGCAGAATCGAAGGCATCACCGCGCTCGAAATCCTCGACTCGCGCGGCAACCCGACGCTGGAATGCGTCGTGACACTGAACGACGGTTCGGTCGGGCATGCGCGCGTCCCCAGCGGCGCGAGCACCGGAGTCCACGAGGCGGTCGAACTGCGCGACGGTGACCCGGCGCGCTTCGGCGGCAAGGGCGTGCTCAAGGCACTCGCCAACGTCGAAGCAGTCATCGGTCCGGAGCTGATCGGGTTCGACGTCACCGACCAGGCCGCGCTCGACGCGAAGTTGCGTGAGCTCGACGGCACCCCGAACAAGAGCAAGCTCGGTGCCAACGCGATCCTCGCGGTGAGCCTCGCGTCGAGCCACGCTGCCGCAGCGTCGGCAGGCGTCCCGCTGTACCGCCATCTCGGTGGCGACGGCGCGCATCTGCTGCCGGTGCCGCAGTTCAACGTGCTCAACGGTGGCGCGCATGCGCAGACGCGCGTCGACTTCCAGGAGTTCATGCTCCTGCCGATCGGACTGCCGACGTTCCGCGAAGGCCTGCGAGCGGGCGCGGAATGCTTCCACGCGCTCCGCACGATCCTTCACGATCGCGGTCTCGGCACGGGACAGGGCGATGAGGGCGGCTACGCGCCGGACCTCGACCACAACGAGGCCGCGATGGAGCTGCTGCATGGAGGCGATCGCTGCCGCCGGTTACGCACCCGGGCGAGACGTCGCGATCGGGCTCGACCCTGCGGCGTCCGAGCTGTACAAGGACGGTCAGTACGAGCTGCGCGGGGAAGGGATCACGCTCGATGCCGCGGGGATGGTCGATCGCTGGGAAAGCTGGGTGAACAAGTACCCGATCGTGTCGCTCGAAGATGGCATGGCGGAAGACGACTGGGACGGCTGGAAGTTGCTGACCGATCGCCTTGGCGGAAAGGTGCAACTGGTGGGCGACGACAACTTCGTGACCAACAGTGAGCGGCTCCAGCAGGGTATCGACGGCGGGATTGCCAATGCGATTCTTATCAAGCTCAACCAGATCGGCACCGTCACCGAGACGCTGAACACGATCGCACTCGCGACGTCGCACAACTACGCAAGCGTGATCAGCCATCGCAGTGGCGAGACCGAGGACACCTCGATCGCCGACCTTGCAGTTGCTGTCAATGCCGGCCAGATCAAGACCGGCGCGCCGTCGCGCTCGGAGCGGGTTGCCAAGTACAACCGGCTGTTGCGCATCGAGCACGAGCTCGGCAGCGCTGCGACCTATGCCGGCACTGCTCCGTTCTTCCGCACGGTGCCGCAGCCGGCCTGACCATGAGCAGACGCGTCGACCCCTCCACTTCGACGGCGAGAGCGGGACTCGGCCGGGGGAATGCCGACGGCGCCGACCTCGTCGCGCCGTTGAGCCTCGCATCGGTGCGTGCGTACGAGGATCTCGCGTCGGTGGATGAGGCCATGGAAGGGCGCGACGTCTACCGGCGCTACGGTGGCGGCAATCCCCAGCGCCTCGAGGAGGCGATGATCGAGCTCGAGACCGTCGCCGGCCGGGCGGCACCGGTGGCGCGGGTGACCTCGAGCGGGCAGGCGGCGCTTGCTCCTCGCGACGACTCTCGTGGTGACACCGGCGCGCCCTCGCGTTGTCGTCGTGCGCCCCTGCTATGGCGGCACGGATTCGCTCATCGCGGGCCCGCTCGGCAATCTCGGCGTGAAGATCTCGACGGTCGATATCCCACCTGACGGCGGCGGCAACCACGGCGAGCTCGTTGCCGCCGTCCTCGGGCCGGATGTCGCCGCGGTGGTCGCCGAGGTCATCACCAATCCGCTCATCGGCCTCGTCGATGTCCCGGCGATCATCGAAGCCACGCATCAGGTCGGAGCGGCCGCCATCGTGGATTCGACGTTCACGCCGCCGATGCTCTTCCAGCCGTTCGCGCACGGGGCGGACCTCGTCATTCACAGCCTCACCAAGCACCTTTCCGGTCACAGCGACGTGATCGGCGGTGTGCTCCTCGTCGACACCGGACATGAGGCGAGCGACTGGCTCGACGCCAATGCGCGGCTGCTCGGATGCAATCTCTCGCCCTTCAACTCCTGGCTCGCGCTTGCGCGGCCTGCGGACAGCAGGGCTGCGGATCGAGCGCTGTACCGAGAACGCCGCTGCGCTCGCCGCGTTCTTCGCGACCCGGCCCGAGGTCGCTGCCGTTCACTATCCCGGGCGTCGAGGCGAACGGGACGCGGCGCTCGCCGGCCGGCTGTTGCCCCGCGGCTGCGGGCCGATGCTCAGCATCGATCTGCGTGGCGGTGGCGCCGCGGCGGGGGCCTTCATCCGTGGTCTCGACGGAATCCGTCTGGCGCCAAGCCTCGGCGATGTGGCGACCACCGTGAGCTATCCCACGAGCACCTCCCATCGATCGCTGAGTCCGCAGCAGCGAGCGGCGCTCGGCATCAGCGATGGCCTCGTGCGCATCAGCGCCGGCATCGAGCGGATCGACGATCTTCGGGCGGAATTCGACGCGGCGCTCGTCGCGGCGTCGGCCGGATGAGGCTCGAGACCGTCCCCGAAGTTGCCGACCCGGTACTCTAGGGGGGATATGGCACACGTTCGTCTCGCCAACGGCGGCGACCTCTCCGTGAAGCTCACCGTCGAGGAGATCACCGCCAAGCTCAACGCGTCCGGCGGGGGCTCGGGATTTGTCGAGCTTCCCGGGCGAGGACGGTCCCTTCCTTGTTCGCCCCGAGGCCGTCATCGCGGTCATCGCCGATCAGCGGCGCGGTGCTGCTGGGTTCCGGGTGGCGCAGGGAGCCGAGGCCAGCTGATCGGCGTGTCCACGCCGCAGCATCCGGCGCAGCCGGCGTTGACGCTCGTGCCGAGGGCGATGGGGGAGACGATCACCGATCGCATCGGCAACACGCCGTTGCTGCGCATCCGGCTCTTCGAGGACGAGTGTCCCGAGGTCGCGGTCTACGCCAAGGCCGAGTTCCTCAACCCCGGTGGCTCGGTCAAGGATCGCCCCGCGCTGCGGATGATCGAGGACGGCGAACGCTCGGGCCGTCTCACGCCCGGCCGGATCATCCTGGACAGCACGAGCGGGAATACCGGCATCGCGTACGCGATGATCGGTGCCGCCAAAGGCTATCGCGTGCGGCTTGTGATGCCGGGCAACGTCAGCGAGGAGCGACGTCAGCTGGTCACGGCATTCGGTGCGGAGGTCGAGTACAGCGATCCGCTCGAAGGCAGTGACGGCGCGATCCGCCTGGTTCGTGCCATGTATGACGAAAACCCGGATGCGTTCTTCATGCCGGACCAGTACAACAACGACGCCAACTGGCTCGCGCACTATGACGGGACAGGCGGCGAGATCTGGGAGCAGACGCGCGGCACGGTAACGCATTTCGTCGCCGCGCTGGGAACGAGCGGGACCTTCATGGGGGTGACGCGTCGGCTCAAGGAGATGAACCCCGACGTGCAGTGCATCAGCGTCCAGCCGGCCGAGCCCTGGCATGGTCTCGAGGGCCTCAAGCACATGGAGACCTCGATCGTCCCGGGCATCTACGACCCGACACTCGCTGACGAGGACATCGGCGTCGAAACCGAGCCCGCATACGATCTTGCCCGCGAGCTGGCGCGTACCGAGGGCATCCTCGCCGGCCACTCGAGCGGCGCGGCGCTCTGGGCGTGCGGCGAGATTGCGCGGCGGATCGGCAGAGGCGTCATCGTGACGGTGCTTCCCGACGGCGGCGACCGATATCTCTCGACAGGCCTGTACCGGCGGGCCGGACGGTGAATCTGCGCTTCGCGACGATCGCACCCGCAGCCGAACGTCGCATTCGCGATCTCGCTGCGGCCGCGTATCCGCACGAGGGATGCGGCGTGCTGCTCGGGCGCAGGGATGGGACGCGGATGGTCATCGTCGACGTGACGTCTGCTCGCAACATGTGGACGGAGCGTGCGGCCGATCGCTACGACCTCGATCCGGTCGATTTCATGAAGGCGGATCGCGACGGTCGATCGCGCGGACTCGACATCGCCGGGCATCTGGCACAGCCATCCCGACCACCCGGCGCAGCCGTCGAAATTCGACACCGACCACGCGTGGGTCGATTACGTCTACGTCATCTGTCGCACGACCACCGCGGGCGCCGAGGACATGAACGCGTTTGCGCTCGAAGCTGAAGGGGCCCCGTTCGGACCGGTCTCGATGGACATCTCGCCCGTCCCCGGCGTGGGGAAGTGAGCCCGGCCGGCGCCACTCGCCGGCGCCGCCACGAGGAGGGAGAGCCGATTGCTCCCGCAGTCGGAGTGGTCGCAATTGTCGGTCGTCCGAACGTCGGAAAATCGACGCTGTTCAACCGGCTGACGGGAACGCGGCGCGCGATCGTCGACGCCTTTGCCGGACTGACTCGCGACCGCCTGTACGGCGTGGTGGAGTGGGGCGGAAAACGCTTCACGATCGTTGACACTGCCGGCCTCGACGTGCCGTTGCCGAAGAATGCCGCACCGGATATCGCTGCGCTGACGCGTGCAACTCGTGAGCAGGCGCAGATGGCGATCACCGAGGCAGATGTCTGCTGCTTCATGGTCGATGTGCGTGACGGTGTCACCGCGCTCGACGAGGAAATCGCCCAGGCGCTCCGCCGCGGAGGAAGGCCGGTCATCCTCGTCGGCAACAAGGCCGACAGTCAGGTCGACAGCTATCGCGCCGATGAGCTGTACCGCCTTGGCCTCGGCGAGCCGCTGCTCATCTCGGCGTTGCAGGGCACCGACACCGGTGATCTGCTCGACCGTTTCGTCGCGGATCTTCCCGAGAACGGATCGGCCGGAACCGAGCCATCGGTGGGCGAGGTGAGTGTCGCAATCATCGGCCGCCCGAACACCGGCAAATCCTCACTGCTCAACGGCCTTGTCGGCTCGGAGCGAGCGCTGGTTTCGCCGGTCGCGGGAACCACGCGCGACGTTGTCGACACCGTGGTGTCACTCGACGGAAGGCAGATCCGGCTTGTGGACACGGCGGGCATTCGCCGCCGCGGCATCGTCACCGAGAACGTTGAGCGCTACAGCCTGTTGCGATCGTTGCGCGCATTGCAACGCAGCGACGTCGGACTGCTCGTCATCGATGCGTCCGAGGGAGCGAGCGCGCAGGACCGGCACATCGCCGGCTACGCAGTCGAAGCCGGCGCCGGACTTGTTGTTGCGGCAAACAAGTGGGATCTCGTGCGCCATGAGGATCGTGTTGACGCGGCCTATCTCGAGAAGCTCAAGGAGTCGTTCTCGTTTGTCCCGGGCGTTCCCGTGCTGACGTTATCGGCGACGGAGCATCGCAACCTGAAACGTGTGATGCCCGCAGTGCTTGCCGTAGCCGACGCGCGCGCCATTCACATCCCCACGCCGGCACTCAACAATCTGATTCGCAACGCACTCGACGAGCATCCGCCGCGCACCCACAAAGGGAAGCGACTCAAGATCCTGTATGCGACGCAGGCGCGAAGCCCAGTCCCGACAATCGTGCTCTTCGTGAACGATCCCGAACTGATGCACTTCGCTTACCAGCGCTATCTCGAGAACCGTATTCGAGCAGTCTTCGGGTTCGCGGGCGTGCGACTGCGGATCGTGACCCGTCACCGCGACGAGAGCGACGACTGAACTCCCAGTCGGCCTCGGTGGCCCGGCGCGTTAGAGTCGCTAGGCGCGCCTCGGGGAGTAGCTCAGATGGTTAGAGTACTGGTCTGGGGGACCAGGGGTCGCAGGTTCGAGTCCTGTCTCCCCGATTCGCAGCCCATTGCACTGCAGTGCAGCCGTTTCCACTCGGATTGCAGTGGATTCCAACTTGTGGGGATCAGTCATTTTGCAGGGACTAGAACTCATTCCCTGATTGATGTTCTTTCCTGCAAAACCACTCTAAGTTCGCGCGATCTTCGGCGGAGCGCAACGTCTGGGCCGAACCGAGAACGGATCGAGCGGAGCAAAACGCGTCAGCGCAATTCGAGCCGGCCGCGCAGTCGCCCAGCGTTGTCGACTAACCTCGCGACGGCGGTCGGCGGGACCCCAAGGTGAATAGAGGCCTTCAGCCTGTTCGGCGCCCGCCCAAGGACATGGTGCGGCCCCGGCCGCGCAACTCAAGCAGCCGCGCCCACCCGGGTTGCCAAACAGCGGGCAGTCCAGGATCGTTGGTTCTCCGGCGCGGGCCGGCTTATCAAGGCGAAGGTGTCGTTCAGCCCGGCTGTCCATTTCCAAGCGACTGCACAGCGAGATTTCGAAGCACAGTGTAGATTTCGGCGTACAACCGTGAAGGTTATCTGGATCGCGATAGGTGTGTTGGTCGGCGCTAGCGCCAGTGTGCCCGTCGTCATTCTTACGGCTCGCGATGCCACGAGCGTTGCGCCCGGGGCGCCCACACGCTGCACGCTCGGATACGACAACGAAGCGTACAGGTCAGGTTCACCGGGGATAACGCCTCGGGCGAGTGCGACATCTGGCAGACTCTCGATGTCCTGTGGTATGCGTCGACCACGACCTTGGCCGCAGGACGCAGTGGTGTGCAGCGGGCCCACGGCGAGCCTGTCTCGGACGGTTGTCGACGACGGCGCACAGCTACTCGGCACGCGAAGCGTGTGCGAGCCTCAACAACTGGGTCAAAGGGGGCCAGCTCAGCGTCCATGACCTCGCGCGGGCCTGGCTTGATGGCCGTCTTGAGGTCACACCCGAAGATCTGGTTTCGTGCGCGGGTGTATTTTTTGGCGAACCTCGAGCACCGGTGCATGTTCGAGTCAGCCAGGAGCAACCCCGTTGAGGAGGTCCTCAGGAGCGTCCCAGCGGCTCGGCATGATGAGGGCAACCAGGAAGGCTTCTGCGGTCAGTAGGCCACCTGCAAGGCCGATGATGGAAGCGCGCTTGCCCGCGCCACCTGAGGCGTTCGCCTTCCTCGTACCCAGCAAGCCGAGCAGCGCAGCAATCATGCCAATGGACAGCGCGAAGAGCCACATCACTGTACTCCGCAACCCGAATGCCCCAAACAGGAACGTCGGAGCCGGGCCACTAAGATCATTGCTATAGCGATAGTCAGACGGGCCGGGGAAGATCGCTGCGATCGCGATCAGCGCCAGGGCAATGCCGGCGAATAGCGCGGCGACCATGCCCTGCCGATCGGGCTGCCCTGGTCGTACGTATCGCGAGGACGCGAAGGCAAAGGAGGCATCGTCGGTCGTGATGCACCTTCCGAGCTTACTCCACGCGAAGGTCGGGCTCACCGCAGCACGCAGATTGCAGGGACGAACTTGGATCATCGGTAGCAGGCTCTGCCATATTCCGCAACCCGCGGCGGGTGGTCCGCCGCGTGCAGAGCTCGTGATTCAGCTAACCGCCGCCCACTGAAGCGATCTTCGCGGCTTGAGCGGTCGCCACTCCCGGCCCCATCGCGTTGGTCACGAAGCCGACGTTGCTCAGCGCATATTCACCGCAGAGCCAGGCGCCTTCTTGGAAGGTCACCGCGATACCAGTGTCGCCTTGGAGTGTGCCGATCCATTCTTCGGCCCCGATCGCGGTGCCGATCTTGGGCTTGAGCGTCTGCGTAATCCTTGTGAACCCGCTCTTGAACGATAGGACCAGGCGTGAGTAGTCAGCTGTCGCCGCCGCCGGGGACGCGTAGTGGTACATCTGGATTTCGAAGAAGACCAGATGTCCAGAGTCCTCGTAGTCCCGCTTGTCCGTATACGCCACCCCACTGATCTGGCCGTCGCTGACGACGTGCAACCCGGCTCCAGGCTTCGCTCCCGCTGCAGCGGCAACCTCGGCGGCTGTCAACATCACCGGGGTGATGTCTCCGGTCGCGAAGGCCGGAGCGACTGAAGGGGTTTCGGTGGGGACCGCAGTTGGTACGGCTGTTGCGCTCGGCGTCGGTGTCGCGCTTGCGGCGGTCGAAGTCGACTTTGTCGGACCGCTGCCACAGGCAGCCGAGACCACCACGATTGCTCCAACTCCGCCCAGCTGGAACCAACTCGACACAACTCGACGAAGACGGCTGGACAGCGATGCAGACCGCGGCATGGTGGTCATCGGACGTCTCGAACCTGAGCGCTGGTGGCAGCGCTGTGCGTGGGTGCGTTCCGCCACGCTGCACCGTCCCACCACTGATCATGCGTTGCATCGCGCGTTGCCCCAGCTGGGATCTCGCGAGCAGCGTCGTGCCACGCCGACCCGTCCCACCAAGCGTCGCGCTCTGGGGACATCACAAATCCATGCAGTCGCAGCATCGCCGGGACTCGCCGTCCATGTGGTGCAAATGCAGCGACCATGAGCAGGCCGGAGATTGCCACCTCGATCGCGATGAAGATGAGGGCATGCGCAGGCGGCGTGGCAACGCCGAGATCCGGCGCGCCAAGTTGTTGACCCCCGCCGACGTACCAGCTGACCCACACCGCTTCGCCGACGAAGTAGCCTGACATGCAGAGGAGGAGGATCGCGATGCGAGCCTGGCGCGCGAGTGCAACCGACGTCATTCCCAGCAGGTAGAGCGCCGAGATCCACCCAGAGGTCACGACCAAGGTGATCGTCCCGTCGTAGTCGCCTTCCTCCGCGTTCCACGCGAAACAACCGAAGAGGAAGAAGGCGCCGAGCATGGCAAGCATCATCACGACGACGATCTCTGAAGCAGGGGTCCGATCTGGCGCGGGTGCCCCTCGCATCTCCAGGTTCAGTGCCGGCGTTCCTTCGATCTGATCCATGACGCTACTCCCTATTCCGAGGACAATCGCATGGTGCTGTTGTCCTTGGCACCTCGATCCTCGCTCCGCCCGGGCGCCGCCGCATCGGTGTCATCCCGCTTCCGTCGTTAGGGCTTTCCCTCATCCCCGTTGCCTGCGATGTTCCGCCCCCCGCTGCGAAGCCAGCTGAGCACGGAGAGCACGCGGCGATTGTCGTCACCGGTCGATTCGATGTCGAGTTTCGAGAAGATGGCGCTCACATGTGCCTCCACGGTCTTGGGGCTGAGGAAGAGACGCTCGCCGATAGCGCGATTCGACCGGCCCTCGGCCATGAGGGCGAGGACTTCCTGCTCGCGCGGGGTGAGCGTGTCGAGCGGGTCGACCTCGCGTCGCCGCTGCACGAGGCGGGACACGATGGCGGCGTCGATCACTGATCGGCCGGCCGCCACCGTGCGCACGGCCGCGACCAGCTCCGCGACGTCGCCGACGCGATCCTTGAGCAGATAGCCGACGCCGTCCGCACCGCGTGCGAGCAGCTGCATCGCGTAGTGGGTCTCGACATACTGCGAAAGGAGCAGCACGCCGACCGCGGGATGGCGCTCGCGCAGCACGAGCGCTGCCTCGAGCCCCTCGGTGCTGTGGGTCGGTGGCATCCGAATATCGACGATGCACGCATCGGGGGGGTCGGCATCGACCGCAGCGAGCAGCGCGGCTCCGTCGCCAACCTGCGCGATGACCTCGAAACCGGCGTCGACGAGGATGCGGCTCAAACCCTCGCTGAGCAGAACGGAGTTGTCCGCGATGATCACGCGCATGGCAAGTCCATCCGTATCCGGGTGCCTCCACCGAGCGGGCTGTCGACGTCGATCGTGCCATCGAGTGCTCCGACTTGATCGACGAGGCCGCGCAGCCCGCTGCCCCGATCCGGTTTTGCTCCGCCGACGCCGTCATCCTCGATGACCACGGTGAGATGTCCCGCCGTGGTGCTCGCCGTCACGACGACAGCGGTAGCGGCTCCGTGTTTGGCGACATTTGTCAGCGCCTCGCAGACCGCGAAATATGCGGCGGCCTCAACTGCGTCGGGGAGACGGCCGGCGATGTCGGTGTGCACGGTCACGGGCAGCGGCGCCTGCTCCGCGAGCGACTCCAGAGCGGGCGCGAGCCCGGCGTCGGTGAGGATCGCGGGGCGGATGCCCGCAGCCAGCGCACGCAACTCCGCGAGCGCCGTGCGGAGCTGCTCCTCCGCAACACGGATCACGTCGCGGGCCTTCTCCGTCTGGCCCGTTTCGAGCCGGGCGCTGATCTGCCCGAGGCTCATCGAGAGAGCGATGAGTCGTTGCTGAGCGCCGTCGTGCAGATCGCGCTCGAGACGCCGGCGCTCCTCGTCGGCAACCTTCACCAGCCGCGCACGCGATTCCCGCACCTGCGCGAGGCGAGCACGAAGGGCGGCCTGGAGGCGCTCGTTCTCGATGGCGAGCGAGGCGGCGGCGGCGACGCCCGCAACCAGTGCCGGGTCGTGCTCGAGCGAGTGATCGTGGACGAGCGCGGCCACCTCCTGCCCATGCCGCTCGAGCAGCGTGGCCGTGCGTGAAGACGAGGCATCAGGGAGTTTGGTGGGACGACCGTCGCTGTCGACCCACCCCTGACGACGGGGCACCCTGTATGCAATCGTCACGGAGGGATCTCGGAGCGCGCGGGCAAGCGCGTCGCGCAGTTCGCCCGACGGCGGCGAGGCGCCCAGTTCAACGACGAGGTGGCCGATCGCCGCGACGGCAAGGCGGCTGCGCACCAGCCCGACGACGAACGTGATCGGCAGGCTCGCGAGCGCGATGGGCGTTGCGATGGGCAGCACGTTCTGCAACCAGGGCGCTGACGTGGTCAGCGCGGGGGTACTGAGGACGATGACCGCAAGGAGCATCGGCCCGCTCGCCCAGAACGCCGGCGCGAGCGCACGCCGCGCAGGCAGCGTCCCGCGCCGGTAGTGGAGCCCGATCACCGCAACGACACCTATCGAGACCGCGACGTTGATGGACTCCTGTACGGCTTCAGCGACGTCGTGCTGCACTGCGTCGTGGTGCAAGGCGAAGACGTCGATGCTCGACGGCGTGGCGAAAAGGATTTCGGGAAATACGTTCCCGCACAGTGCGACGGCATACGCCAGCCCCACGATTGCTCTGTCGAGCCGCGTCTCAAGGCGCCCCGAGGGAAACGCGACCACGAGGTGGCCGAGTAGGCCGAACCAGGCGATGTTGAGGAGCAGGCCGACGGCGTCAAGTTGCGGGGAGGGCGTGTAGACCAGGTCGCCAACGCACCATCCAATCCCAGCGGCCGTCATGAGCATGCCGGTTCGGTTTGCTGGGCGACGCAGCCAAGCGATGCCGCCGACGATCACGTAGGTGAGGGCTCCAAGCGCGTGCAGCAGCGTCGCCGCCGCTGACGGATGATCCCTTCCGACGATTCCGCCGATCAGCGCCAAAACGACAACAGCGACCCCGGCCGTCATTGCCGCGAACGGACGCGCCGCGCTGCGATTGACGCGGCTGCTCAAACCGACGGCGACGGCCGTACTCACGGGCAGATTGTCACACGCGTCTCAGCAGGAAAAGGTAGGGAAAGCCCTCGGTTTATCAGCGGGTTCTCGCGCATGTCAGGCGTTCGAGGCGTTGCTAGGATCGCCGTGCAGCGAGCTGACGCACCAGCGTTCAGGGCTGCGAACGGAGACAGACATGGCAACCGAGGCGGCACGCAGGCCGACGACCGGAGCCCAGCTCGGGTACGGCAGGCTTGCCGCGCTCAACGCCTTCTGGTTCGGCGGTGGCGCTCATTGGCAGCCGATCAGCATTGCGCTGCTCCCGGTGGGTGCCATGCTCGTCTCCCGCCACGCTCCCGAACTGGTGGTGGGGCGCGCAACAGCGGCGGGCGGGATTTTCGCCATGCTTGTCCCGATCCTCGCCGGCCATCTGAGCGACCGGACCTCGTCGCGCTGGGGCCGGCGCCGGCCTTGGATGGTGATCGGCACCCTCTTCAACGTGATCGGGCTCGGCCTGCTCGCCTTCGCGGGCAGCCCGGCGATGGTGATCGTCGCCTACGTTTTTGTCCAGGCCAGCAATAACGCGGCCAGCGCCGCCTATGCCGGCGTGATCCCCGACGTGGTGCCCCCCGCTGAGCGCGGACGCGCCAGCGGGCTGCTCGGCACCATGAACCAGCTCGGCACGGTGGTGGGGGTTGGGCTGGTCGGGGTCGTGCTCGCGGAGCTCGGCAGCAACCGGAGCGGGCTGATCTTCGGCTACGCGGTGATCGTCGTCATCCTCATCGCCTCGCTCGTGATCTCTGTTCGGGCGATACACGAGGCGCCGTCGCAGTTCGCGCGGGTCAAACCCGGCGCCCTTCGACGGATCCCGCCGATGGTGACTGTGGCCACGATCGCATTCGTTGTCGCGCTCGTTGCTGTGCTCGCTGTGCTCGTCTTTCCCCTCGGCACCGTCGCGTGGGCGGTCGGCGCGGTTGCAGTTGTGGCCGGTGCGATCGCGGTGGGCACGGGGCTGCAGGTGCCGGTGATTCGCGGCTTCCTTTCGCCCTTCGCCAACCACGACTTTTTCTGGGTGTTCCTCACCCGCTTTCTCACCACGCTGGGGATCTGGTCGGTGCTGCCGTTCGTGGCCTTCTATTTCCAGGACGTCGTGGGTCTCCACAACGCTGGCGCGGCAAGTGCGATCTGGCTTCTGGCTGTGATCGGTGGGGCGATCCTGCCGTCGATCATCGGTGGCCACCTCTCCGATCGCCTTGGCCGGCGCAAGGTCTTCGTCTACCTCTCCAGCGGCATTCAGGCGGCGGTCGTGTCAGTGCTCGTGTTCGGGTTGGTCACCTCGCTGCCGGTGATGTACGTGCTCGGCATTTGCTTCGGGATCGGCTACGGGATGTACTACGCCGTCGACTGGGCGCTCGCCTGCGACGTCCTCCCGGATTGCGAGGGTGCGGCGGGCAAGGACATGGGCTTGTGGCACACGTCGTTCACGCTGCCGCAGGCGCTCGCACCAGCAGTGCTCGCAGGTGTCCTCTACTACTTCAACCAGGCGGGGCACACCGTCATCGGACTCAGCACCGGCCACAACCTCGGATTCCGGCTCGTCTTCGGCGGTGCCGCGCTCTGGTTCATTCTCGGGACCGTCATGGTCAGCCAGATCCGTGGCGTGCGATGAGCGTCGCGATCCCGCCGGCCGATCTGCTCCCAGTACAGCGCAAGGCGACGCTCACATACCGGCTCATGCGGGTGTTGCTGCTGCCGGTGTTCCACGTGCTGTTCGTCTTTCAGGTGGCGGGTCGCCGCCACGTGCCCGGAGGGGAGAACTTCGTGCTCATCGCCAACCATCTCAACTGGCTCGATTCGTTTGCTATCACGGCTTCGTTCCCACCGGAGCCGCGAATGCACTTTCTCGGCGATCCTGCCGGCCTCCAGACCCGCCGATTCCCGTGGGCGTTCATCCGACGGATCGGCGGCTACATCCCCGTCAACACCCGAACGGGCAGCGGACGGGCGCTGTATGAGCACGTCGATAAGTGTCTGCAGCGGGGCGGAACGGTCGTGCTGTTTCCCGAAGGCCAGTACGGCCTCGAAGGGGAGGTCGGTGCATTGAAAAAGGGCTTCGCGCATTTCGCCATCGAGAACGGTGTGCGTGTGCTCCCGGTCGGGCTCTCGGGCACCAAGGACCTCTGGTTGCGCAAAAGGATCCTCGTGTTGATCGGAGAGCCGATCGACCCGGCCGGTCTCAGCGTGGACGGTCTTGTTGCCGAAGGACATCGTCAGCTGGCTGCTCTGGTTCCCATATATCGTGATCCCCGCGGACCTCGGTTCCTGCGGAAGCGGCTCACCAATCTGTTCTAGATTCTGGCGCGCAGGTGATTGGCCACGTCGCAAGCATCAACCACGGCGCCAGATATGTTTGCTGTCAGCACTTTACAGAGGTCGAAATGACCGTGCTCCGGTGGATGGCGAGATGCCAGTGACGCGGATGAATAGCGCCGTTGTTGCGCGGCTCCGTGGTCGTTTTCCGGGGTTAGAGGCGTGAGCACGTTCGGAGTGCTCTCGTGGTGGGGGACCCTTACTGCGGCATTCGTTTGCACGGCGATGGGGTGGGTGATTCACCGCCTCAACGTGCATGATCGGCCGAGAGAGTCCCGTTTTGATTACGTACAAGATGAATGGAAGGCACTGTGCTTTGCCGGCGCGGGCCTCATCTTTCTCGTCGCGACCGTTGCCATCTCCCCGTGGTGGGCCTGGGCGATGTACGTCGCGGTACTTGCCAGCGTCGCGACAATCGGCCTTGAGATCAGACATCACAAGAACGATTTGGCGACGTTCCTGAGCACGACGCCGGCCGAACCGATCCCGCCTATGGCGACCCAGGACGCAGGGTGGCGGCCTTATCCCCGGTGGCGGCCGATCCGACTGTGGTGCCTCGTGTTCGGTCATCGTTGGCGCCGTGTGGTCAGTACGAACCGTCCGACGTTGGACGAGTTCAGAGACGACTACGACTTGATCGTGACGGCGATCCAGTGTCGACGCTGCGGAGAGATCGGTGACGTCAAGGACGCGTTGCGGCGGAAGGCTTCTTGAGGCGCCGTGGCGAAATGGCACGAAGGTAGGCTGAACCCGGCCCGGTCAGGGGCGTACGCCCTGCTGAGAGTGGACGAGGCTGCGTCTATCCGCAGGCTTGCTGGCTACATTGAATGGCATTGAACAAGACGTCGATGAATAGGTAAACACCTGTACCGAGCGCGAGGATGATCACGCCGACGATCACCCACCCAAGAGGCGACTCGATCTTCACCTTGGAGGCCAGCGTACATCTTGCTCGGTGGCCGCGTGACGACACATTCCAGCGGTACCGACAAGGTAGGCCTGTAGGCGTTTGATGGGCATGAAGTTGAAGTCTCGAGCGCCGTCTCCCTGAGAGCGTTGGCGAGGCCCGACGTGGTGGTCCGCCCGCGCGCCGCTACCCGCATCAGTTCCACGCGATTCGAACGGAATCCAAGACGCGCGCTCTAGTCGTGTTTCCAACCATTTTCCGACGAAACCACTCTAAATCGAACTCAGCACTCGTCGGGAAATGAGGACTAATCTGGGGGACCAGGGGTCGCAGGTTCGAAGTCCTGTCTCCCCGATTCGCAGCCCATTTCACTGCAGTGAAGCCATTTCCACTCAGTAGCAGCCGATTCCAACTCCTGGGGATCAGTCACTTTGCAGGGACTAGTACTCATTCCCTGATTGATGTTCTTTCCTGCAAAACCACTCTATGAAGCGCCACGAGAATCCTGGAGACGATGGCGAGGCCAATGCCCGACGATGAGCGGCAGCGCGAAGGCCTGATGAAGCAGGACACTTGGGCGGCGGTCAGGCAGAGGACTCAACTCAACGACAGAGGGTTTCCCAAGAATGGCGTCGCACCCGGTCCTCAACTTCAGCACCACCGACTTCCTGGAGGGTATGCCGCGCGCGAGTTGTGAGCAGATTCTTGTGAACAGCACAAAGATCAGGTATGCCGCCGGGACGATCGCGTTTCAGCCTGGGGATCCCGACCGAGCGGACATCCTTGAAACCGGCTTCGCCCGCATCTACCTGTCCTCGTCTGAGGGGAGGCAGGCCACCATCAGGTACGTACACGCGGGAGAGTTGATGGGCGGGCTGCTCGTCATGGGCGCCACCTTCGACGGCTCCGTACAAATCGTGGTGAACTCGACGGTGATCCACCTGGACCTTCTCGCCGTGCGTCGACGAGTTGTCGCGGATCCGGCGCTGGGAAAGGCCGTCGCAGCGGATCTCGCCATGCGGTATTCCCATGCCGTCCGTACGATCGGCCTTCACGCCTTCGGATCCGTCATGCAGCGCGTCGCGTTCGATCTCTTAGAGCGGGCCAGCCGGAGCCAATTGTCCACCGGCCTGCTCGAGGCGGAGGTGTCCCAACAAGAGATCGCCGAAGGGATCGGATCGGCCCGCCAGGTCGTCACTCGGGGCTTGGCTGAATTGCGGTCGCGAAGTCTGGTCGCGACAACCCATCGCCGCGTCAGGATTCTCGATCCGGTGCGTCTGGAGGCGCTGGCCCTGTCGAATCTCGTCTGAGGACCCAGCCCGTGGACCTGTCACCCAGGTGACATCAATTGCGCCGCGGTGCGCCCATCGTGGCGATGTGCGTGGTCATGGCACGCGCGAGCCCGACACTGATTCGACCACGGCTACGACGTGGTCAAGGAGGAACGATGCCCGTCTCCCACGCAACTGACCTCGCCGACCAGGTCGAGCGCGCCAACACGAGCGGCCTGACTCCGGTGGTATTCATCCACGGCCTCTGGCTGCTGCCGCACAGCTGGGACCGCTGGGCCACGGTGTTCGCGCAGGCGGGGTACGCGCCCGTTCAGCCCGGATGGCCCGATGACCCCGAGACCGTCGAGGAGGCCAACGCCCATCCCGAGGTGTTCGCCCGCAAGACCGTGGGACAGGTCGCCGACCATTGCGCTGAAGTGATCGGGCAGCTCAACGCGAAGCCCGCCGTGATCGGGCACTCCTTCGGGGGTCTCCTGGTCCAGATCATTGCGGGACGCGGCTTGTCGGCAGCGACTGTGGCGATCGACCCTGCACCCTTCCGCGGCGTGCTACCGCTGCCGTTCTCGGCGCTGAAATCAGCGTCGCCGGTGCTGGGCAACCCCGCCAACCGTAACCGGGCCATCCCGCTCACCTACGAGCAGTTCCGCTACGGCTTCGCCAACGCCGTCAGCGAGGATGAGGCCAAGCAGCTGTACGAGACCTTCGCGGTGCCGGCGTCCGGTGCGCCGCTCTTCCAGGCGGCGACGGCCAACCTGAACCCCCGCACCGAGGCCAAGGTGGACAGCAAGAACCCCGACCGGGGACCGCTGCTGATCATCTCCGGCGAGAAGGACAACACTGCGCCCTGGGCGATCGCGAACGCCTCCTACAAGAAGCAGAAGCGCAACCAGGCAGTCACGGAGATCATCGAGATGCCCAACCGCGGGCACGGGCTCGTCATCGACAGCGGCTGGCGTGAGGTCGCCGACACCGCGCTCGCGTTCGTGCAGCGCTTCGTGAAGTAAGCAGCGGCAGGTCTGAGCGGTGAGTGCAACGCTGGCAGTGTTCGGCGTTGTTCTCGGAGGTGCTTGTATGGCGCAGAAGGGTCGTCCCGGATTGACGGTCCTGCAGAAGAAGGAACTGAGGCGACGCTGCGCGAAGTGTCGCTCAAACTGAATGGTCGACCGAATTCCTATATGGCACTCGAGTGTGAAATCCAGAGTTTGCCATGAGGGTGGTCCTCAATCGGACGCTGATCGCCGGCGCGGTTCGCACGGTCGTCTGCCAGCAGGCAGCTCGGAACGATCCTTCGCGACATGTTCTTCAGGCGGCGCTGCTGCTCTCAATAACGAGAGCTTCATAGGCCCCTAATTGGATAGTGGTGCTGCCGAGGGTGCGGCGTCTTCGTTGCGTCCGGGTCGAGAAAATTAACCTCCCGGCGTTTGGCGGAAGGGCTATTCGAATTCGGTGTTTCGAGAAGTTCATATGCACCCAGATAGCCTTGCCTTCGCTTGACCGGGAGTAACTGAGAACCGACGAGTGTCTCAGGCCGAGGGCGAACTCGCCGCTTGAGAGAGCTTCGTTTTCCCGACGCAGCAAGAGCGCTGGGGGATTACTCGGCGATTCCAGCGGATTCCATCACACGCGCTCTAGTCGTCATTCCAACTATTTGCCGACGAAAGCACTCTAAGTCGAACTCAGCTCGCATCGGCAAATAAGGACTGGTCTGGGGACCAGGGGTCGCAGGTTCGAGTCCTGTCTCCCCGACGGACGCGCTTCGTGAGCTCGATCACTTTGTGCCTGCCGTCATCCGATCGTCGACCCAAACGTTAGAGTTGCGCGGCGTAGTCCAGTTCTTGCGTTGCCTCGAAGGAGCGCACATGGTTGCACCGCAGATCGGCCCCGTGCCCGAAAGTGAGCGGCACAGGGCTTTGGACACGCTCGTCGTAGCGTTCGCAGCCGACCCCGTGGAGCGCTGGCTGTATCCGGCGGCGCACGAATATCTGGCGCATTTCCCCGCATTCCTATCGGCGTTCGGCGGCAATGCGTTCGCTGAGCAAACTGTGTGGCAACTCGGCGCGTTTGCCGGCGTGGCGATCTGGTTGCCGCCGTACATCGACCTGGACGGAGACGCCATCGCCGCCGTGCTGGCGGAAACCGTGTCTCCGGAAAAGCACGAGGATACCTTCGCAGTACTCGGCCAGATGGATGATGCCCACCCCAAATTTCCGCACTGGTACCTCCCGTGGTTTGGGGTTGACGCGTCAGTGCAGGGACGAGGCCTCGGCGGGGAGTTGATGCAGCACTGCCTGAGGGCCGTCGATGAAGATCACCTGCCCGCGTTTCTCGATTCCCCCAATCCCCGGAACGTATCGTTCTACGAGCGCCACGGGTTCGTGGTCACCGGCCAGGCCCAGGCTGGGACGTGCCCGCCGATCGTCTCCATGCTGAGGGCGGCGAGGTAGGGGACGACGCCTGGAGACTTTATGACAATGCGGACTCACGCACGGCCTGTGCGGCGTCGTGGACCGACTTCGTTCTCTTCGGCATCGTTGGAGCTCTGACGGTACGCAGAGGCGATGTTCAGTAGCGAGGCTGCGGCGTAATCAGCGTATCTGCGTGCTGGAGATCCAGCCGGTAACAAGGGCATACGCCACTGGGATCAATTATCGCAAATCTGCGATACTGCCTCCATGCCGCATGACCCGCTCTACATGGTGCTCCGCGCCAACCGGCGCGCTGCCGGACTCTCTCAAGCTGCGCTCGCCGCACGCATGAGGACGACCCAATCGGTGATCGCACGCGCCGAGAGCGGCACAGGACCTTCGCACACGCTGTCTTTCCTCGAGCGCTTCGCCACTGCCACAGGAAGGTCCGTGACGACGACCATCGTTCCGGGGCGTCCCACCCCGCCATCGACCGAGGAACTGCGCCGCCTCGCCGAGCGGATCCGCTCCGCGGCGACCGCTCGTGGTATCCAGCAGGTTCGTATCGTCGGCTCGGTCGCGCGGGGCACCGCTCGGGCCGAGAGCGATGTGGACCTCATGGTCACTGTGAGCCCAGACCTCAAGGGCGCGGCGTATTTCGCGGCGCTCGATGAATTCAGGGAAGCGTGCGTCGGCATCGTCCGACGGTCGGTTGATGTCATCGATGAGGCGGGCATCCAGGATCTCCGGACTCGCACGCAACTCTTGCGTGAGGCACGCGTGCTGTGAGCACCGACAATGAGCTGCTGGGCTTCATCGCTGAGTGCCTCGATCTACTTGCTCAATACTCGGCTCGCGGTCGAGAAGCCTTTCTTGCCGAACACTTGCTTCAAGACGCCGTAGTCCGGCGGATGGAGATTCTCGCCGATGCACCCGGCAGGCTCTCGCATGATCTCAAGGAACGCCATCCAGCCATTCCATGGCGGGCCATCGTCGGTTGTCGTAACGTGGTGGCTCACGCGGACATGGGTGTTGCGATGGAGCGCGTTTGGGAGTACCTCACCACAGATCTTCCCGCTCTTCGAGATCTCGTTGACCACGAACGCGCCTGATTCCCGGTTGTGATTCTCCGGCCATACCGGGTCGCTCGAATTCCCTGCAGCTGCATGCGATTCCAACGCTTTCCAATGAGGAGGGACTAGAGCTCTTTCCAGCCAGTTCTGGACGAAAGCACTCTCAATCGAACTCAGCCCCAGCGGGAAATGACTACTGCTCAGGGCGCTGCAGTTGTCCTCTCGATGAGTCGTCGTCTGAGATTGGCGACCGTCTGCTTCCGAATCTTCGACGTGAGCCGCACGATCAATGGCGTCAGGGAGCGCTTCGCTCTCGACCAGTCAGACGGCAGCGGATCACGCCGCAGGAGAACAATTCGAGTGCCGCCCTCGTCTGCGGAAAAGGTGAATGTGTGCCGGTGTGGGTCATCCGTGGGCGCGCCGATTGGCCCACCCGTAGCGGTGAACTCGAGTGTCGACGGCCGGTCATATACCGTTACCTCCAGCTCCGAGGGCCAGTCTCTCCCTGCTTGGTGCCCGACCGCGTGGAAGCGAGCACCGAGACCGACGGGTCCGCGATCGAGCGGGGTTATCTCGACCGGGTTCGTTGCCCATTCGGCATGCCGGCTGAAGTCTGCGACGTAGTCGAAGCAATTCGAGGGCTCACAGGGCACCCACGTCCGCACCGACGAGAAGGCTGCCGTCTGGTCGGCCCACGTCCGCACCTGAATGATCTTCGACGACATTCCCGAGGCACTCCCTTCTAACCGGCGAGAAGGCAATAGGCTGTCGGCAATATAGCCTGAGCGCTGTGCGCGCGACCGAACGCTTCACCGATATCGACCGCTCAGGGACGCAACCGTGATGTCAGGTCGGTTTCGGAGTCGATGGCGTTCAGGATGCGGCCTGCGATGAGTTCTCAGCTGCCGTGCCTGGGCTGCGGTGAGCACGTCGAAGACCAGTCGGTTGACCGCCTCGACATGTCCCGGCGCCGCTTCGACGACGGCCGCTCTGCCGTCGTCGGTGAGTACGGCCAGCGTGTAGCGGCCATCGGCGGGGTCCGGCCTGCGGGTCACCCACCGACGCCCTTCGAGTCGAGTGACCGCGCGCGACAGGCGCGACAAGGATCCGTTGGCGTATATCGCCAGTTCGCTCATCCGAAGGGTTGCGCCGTCTGCATCCGAGAGCGCCGCGAGGATGCCGTATTCGAAGTGGCTCAGGCCCGATTCCCGCTGCAACTGGTCGTCGAGTGCTGCGGGCAGCCATATCAGCATCTTGGCAAAGGCGACCCAGGCCTCGCGGTCATCCTGGTTGAGCCAGCGTGGCTCGGTACCGGGCGGTTTCATGGGCTCATCTTACGTGACCGGGCAAGCGACGACTGGAGGAAGTGACTTGACAGATCAAGTGATGGACGCTAAGGTTCACTTGACCAGTCAAGTGACTACCACACAAAAGGACCTGGAGATGCCCAGCGACATCCGACATCCCGGCAGTAACGAGCAGCAACAGATGGAAGCCGTCGTCATCCACGCCAGCGGAGCCCCGGCGCAGTCGCTGGCCTATCGTTCCGAACCCGTGCCGGTGCCGGCTCCGGGGGAAGTGCTCGTCGAGGTACACGCCGCCGCGGTGAACCCCCTCGACGTCGTCAATGCGCTGGGCATTCTCGGCACGCCGCTGCCGATGATCCCCGGCGGCGACTTCGTCGGCATCGTCGTCTCCGACGGTGACCACGCCGGCCAGGAGGTATGGGGTTGCGGACCATCGCTGGGAATGGCTTTGGGAATGAAGCGACCGGGTACGCATGCGCGCTTCGTCGCCCTCCCCGAGACGTGGCTGTCACGCAAGCCGGAGCGCCTGACGATGACCGAGGCCGCCGCGGTCGGCCGATCGTATTGGGCCGCCTGGGAGACGGTGATCAACATCATGGACCTCCTGCCTGGTGAGACCATCCTGGTCACCGGCGGAGCCGGGATGGTTGGTCAGGCCGCCGCCGCGATAGCTCGCTGGCGTGGCGCGGAGACGATCATTGCCGACCGGCGCAAGCCCGACGGCGTTGAACACTTTATCGACACCAGTTCAGGCGATATTCGCGAGGCGGTGCTCGCGCTCACCGACGGGCGCGGTGCTGACTTGGTGCTGGACACGGTCGGCGGCGCGCTGTTCGTACCCGCTCTTCGCAGCCTACGGTTCGACGGTCGGATGGTTGGACTTCACGGCGGCCCTGAGCCGATCGAGGTCGACCTGAATGAGATCTACAGCCGGCAGGTGCACGTCACGGGACTCGCCAGCGTGTTCACGGACGGGGCCCACGTCGCGCGCATCTTCGACCAACTCCGTCCGCTCTTCGACCTCGGCATCCTTGCTCCCCCGGCGGTGAAAACGTGGCCGCTCGAGCAGTGCGTCGTGGCCTATCAGACCGTGCAGGAGGGGTCAAGCGGCGTCAAGCAGGTGCTGTTGCCGAGTAGCAGCGGGGCGTAGCGAGGCTGACGGAGAGCGCCGACTGCGACGCATCTTCCCGACGCTTCTGCGGACGCTACGGTTCACACAGTACGGAACGTCGGCAGCGGCACTTCGCTACAGCGCGAGTGTCGCTGCCCTTCCGATTTTCGCTCCGGATCGGCACTAGAGTATCGGCGCCATTTATGGCTTGTTCGGCGGCAAATCTACCGTTGCGTCCTCTTTCAGTCGCGGAACGAGGCGATATGGCGTCGGAACTGGTTGGACAGAGGAATATGGTTTCCGGCAAAAGGCATCACTCGATGGCTGACGGAGCGTCGAGCGCTCGTCCCGAAATCGCTTCGATGCTGATTCGCACCCAATGCTCGTGCGGAGATGACAACCAGGAGCGCAGCGGACCACGACGGAGGGCCGCGAGGTCGTCCGGTTGGGTGACTTCCTGAGCAACTCCTCGGATCAGCACGCTCCAGCCCTCATGTCCGGCGCGCGAGCTCTCATCTGCCTCAAACGCAACGCGTCCGCGGAGGCTCAGCCAGCTGAGCTTGCTCCCCTTCGCCGTACAGAAGACGATGTCATCGTCACACAACGCGAAGTTGACTGGAATGATGGTTGCCGTGCCGTCGCTAACATACCCAATGCGACCGACAACCGCTCCCCGTAAGAGCTCAAGGCACGCCTCTCGTGTGAGGGTCCTGAGGTGGGGTTCGTGAAGCTCACTCATCGGGACTGGCTCAGGACTCATGTGTCTCCTTCAGCCGGTCGCCGTCGGTACGGACCGGCTCGGTGTATTGGACTCTTGGTAACGCTCTGGAGTTGTCCGAGCCTCGTTGAGGCCGGCCATTGGGCAGCGCCCAGGCTGCATCTTCACGACCGTGAACGACTCGTGCCCACTGTCCGCTCCAACGCTCACGACGTGCAGGCCGGCGCAGATGTAGGGGGGACGGTCGGACATCGGGCACCGCCCGCCGGCGTCCGGACCGGTGCATTCCGCGAGGAGCTGGTCGGTCGTTGGATCAAGCATGACGATCCTGTTGTCGCGGTCCATGCGCCCAGCATCGTCTGGACGCGCTGCGCGTGAACAGAGCCAAAGGTCGTCAGATGTCATGGTCATTCGACTGCAGCGGCACATAGCAAGCGACGACGCACTGGGGTGTTGCTGCGATTGTCACAGCGGTCAGCTGGCGTTCGGCGCATACGTGCGGGGTCCTGACGGCAACAGCCACGGGGTGGGCCTCTAGGTCCTCGGCCCCGCAGGCGACCGGATCTGTGCCCTGACCCGCTGCGAGAACGGTGTGCTCGCGTCGTTCGGCCTAGGGCAAGCGATCAAACGCGGCGAACCGCAGCGCATGGGACACTAAATGATCCCCGTGGCACCTCCCGTTCCGGAGATCATCAAATGGCACCCGATAGACAAGTCCTGCTCACCGCAGAGGGCCAAGCCGCGCTCATCGCCGAAATGCGCGAACTCATCGATATCAAGCGTCCTGAAATCGTCGAGCGGGTTGCCACCGCCCGTGCCGAAGGTGATCTGCGCGAGAACTTCGCGTACCACGATGCCCGGCGTGAGTTGGGTCTCCTCGACGGCCGCGTACAGACCATCGAAGGGATGCTTCGACATGCGCTGATCGTCGAGGCCGCCCCATATGACGGTACCGTGGGTTTGGGTGCGACTGTCGTGGTGCGGGATGATTTCGGCGACTCCGAGTACACCATCGTTGTGCCTGCCGAGGCAGACATCGCCCGCCAGCGGATCTCGCTGGATTCGCCTTTGGGAGCGGCGATATCCGGGCACCGCGCCGGCGACGAGGTGAGTGTGTACAGTCCCGGAGGGATCCGCCGAGTCGCCGTCGTCCACGTGCGCTGACACAGGCGGCGGATCAGCCCCTCCTGGTGCGCAGAAGGTCGAACTCGTTGCCCTCAGGGTCCGCCAACACGACCCACGAGACATCCGGGCCCTGCCCGATGTCTTTGCGGCGGGCGCCGAGTGCCAGCAGCCTTTCCAGCTCCTCGGCCTGCTCGCATCCCGAAGGACTGAGGTCGAGGTGGACACGGTTCTTCACCGTCTTGCCCTCGGGGACCGGGATGAAGCAGAGCGTCATCTCCGCGTCCTCGGTGCCGTCCGATGAGATCCACCAGTAGCCGCCCTCGTCGTAGACGGCCGGCCAGTCGAGGACGCTGGACCACCACGCCGCCTGAGTCTCGGCGTTGCGGCAGTCGAAGACGATTTCGTGCAGGACGCTGGCCATCGCACCTCCTTATTCCGTTCGGCGATCCGAATGTGGCGCGCCGGACGGTAGCGTGGCAGATCATCACCGAGCGTCGATAACGCAGCAAAGCATGCGGAGTGCTGCCGGAACGCAGCGCACGGTCACATCGGACCCCGGCGGAATGTCGACGGTCTCGCCATCCAACTGCGCGGCACCGCCCTGCTCCCAAGAGAACGTCGTCATCGCGCTTTGCGGTCGCCAGGGCGGCCATACCAGGGACCGAAGCCCCAACCAGCTCAGCCCTAGCGCCGCCGGCCACCGGCGGTGCTGTACCAGGACGATTTCCATCAGCCTGTCGGCACGTCGCGAGTTCGCACTCACGCGAAACACCTTCGCCATCGTGGAGACGATGTGCCAGCTGAGGCTGTCGATGCGGACGGGCCTGCCGCCGATCCCCACGCAGACCGGACGCGCTCGCCGCAACGTCTGGGGGATAAGGGCGAGATCGGCGCGTATTCCGCGTCGACGACCGTTGACGACAGATGCCCCGGTCGCCAGCGCACCGATCGCGACGTATGACAGTGCGTACTGACGCGTGGCTTGTTTCTGATTGTCGGCGTCATAGGACACCTCGAGGACATCCACCGGAACGGGCTGCGCCGACAGCACGGCCTCGAGCCGGATTCGTTGCGAGGCTGGCCAGCTCCGGTACTGATCGTTGGCGTTACCGCCCCCGCAGACAACGAGAACGACGCGGCTGCCGAACGCGGCAGTCGCAGCGAGTATGCCATTGCCGATCTCGTTGAGCGTTCCATCCCCGCCGATTCCGATGATCGTCCCATCGAGGTGCTCGGAAGCCCACGTTTCTGCCACCGCACGAGCGTGGCCGGCGTAATCGGTGGACACGAGCTCCACCTGACCTTCGGACGATGCCTTCAATTGCCGAAGCGCGGTCTGCGCCATGCTGTCGGCTCGCCGAGAGAGGGGATTGCCGTTGGCAACGATCAGCACCGGATCGCGGGTTCGCAGTCGGACAGCCATCGTCTTAGCCTGAGGATTCGGGGACGGGACGGCAATGGTCTACAGCGGCGACCCGATCAGCGCGGCTAGCTCGCCTCTGGAGTTGATGCCCAACTTGCCATATACGCTCCGAAGGTGATACTCGATCGTCTTCGGACTGAGGAAGAGCGCGGCGGCGGTCTCGCGAGTCGTTCTGCCACTCGCGAGTAGCTGCGCAATGTGGAGTTCCTGACGAGTGAGTGTTTCCGCGGGCGACGCTCCTCGCCGGCGCACCGTCTCGCCTGTTGCGAGGAGTTCGGCGCCCGCGATGCCCGCCCATGGAGTCGCACCGACACGCTCGAAGATCGCGAACGCGATCCGGAGTTCGTCACGGGCGCGAGTGCGCTGGCGCAAGCGGCGAAGGCGAGCGCCGAAGGCAAGGTGGGTCAGTCCGAGCTCGAACACGTCGGGCGTCTTGTCATGGAGACGGAGTGCCTCTGCAAAGTGGCGCTCGAACTCATCGTCCGCCGCGAGCATGCCGAAGCAACGAGCGGCGCGCGCCATCGACCATGGCTGTCCCTTGCGTCGCGCTTCGACGTCGAATAGGGTCGCGACTCGACTGGCGTCCTCACGACGACCCAGGCGTAGGTAGGCATCGACGAGCTCCCCTGATGGCGCCAGGTCAACGTCCTGTATGCCGAGCTCGCCGAGCCGGAGCGTGCAGTACTCGAGATGCTCCGCGGCTGCCGATGCTCGACCAAGGCCGAGCTCCAGCTCGCCGAGCGCTCGGATGGCCCAGATCTCATAGAGGTGGACTCCAAGCTCGACGCACAGAGTGAGCGCCTCTGCGGCATGCGCACGGCAGTCGTCTTCGAAACCCTGACGCGCTTCGAGCCACGCCATGCTGGCGACTGCGGCGGCGAGCTCAGTGTGCTGACCGGTCTCGCGGGCGAGCCGCGCAGCTTCGTCGTACTCGACCCGAGCCCTGCCCCAGTCTTCCGCGGCCGCGTGGTCACGACCCACACGATTCAGCAGCCACGGCAGGACGCCGAGCGCGACTCGCGCACGCGCTGTTTCGATCACCTCGTCGACAAGGTCGCGAAGTGGCCCCGACTCGCGAAGCCAGAGCGATACCGCGACGACCCAGGGCAGGAGGCGCGTGTCCTCACGCAATCCCTCGTCCTCCTCAATGATCACTGAGGCCGATCTGATGGACTCGATGCCCGCTCGCGCGTCACCCATGAACACAAGCGCCATGCCCATCGACGCAAGTGCAAGGAAGCGCGCCCTCGCGGAGGCGTCCGGCGTCACCAGAGCAGTTAAGGCCTGTGCTGTCCGCAACATCCCCGCGGCGTCGCCGGCATAGAAGCACGCGTCCACCGCGTCTGCGAGTAAACCAACCGCGAATTCGGGGACTGTCCCGGCACTGCGTTCGGCAGCGGTCACGAGGATCGTATACCCCTCGGTCACAGGCCCTCGTCGCGTGGCGATATGGCCGGTCAGGCTGTCCATCCGAACAAGCAGCTCGTTGTCCTCGGAGAGCGGACGCGCCTCGTCAAGAAGACCGATCGCCCGATCGGCGAAGCCTGCCAGCCACGCTGTTTCCGCAGCCGCCGCAAACAGCCGGCCCCGACGCTCATCGTCGTCAGCCAACCGTGCCGACGTCTCGAAAGCAGCGCTCGCGACTCCGTACGCGCTTCGCTGGCGGCTTCGGATGCCCGCCTGCTCCAGAGCCGACGAGGCGGACGTATCAGTGCCTACCGCGGATGCCGCCAGATGCCAGGCGCGCCGGTCGGCGTCCCGATCGGAGAGGACGTTGGCCATCGCGCGGTGGGATGCTCTGCGGACGTCCGGAGGCGACGTGTTGTAGATCGCAGCTCGCGCGAGCGGGTGGCGAAACTCAACCCGGCCATCACGCAGCCGTATGAGGCCGGCCTCCTCAGCCGACGTCAGTCCACCGATGTCGATGTCGAGGAGGTGAGCCGCCCGTTCGAGGGTCGCGAGGTCCGCCGCTTCGTCGACAGTGGCGAGCACCAGGAGTTGTCTCGCTGACGGCTCGAGCGCTTCAGCCCGCCGGGCGAACGTGCGCGAGATCGTCGCCGGCACTGTGATGGGTGCGTCGATGGAGAGCGTCGCCAGCCGCGAGGTGTCGCGGGCCAGTTCGGTCAGGGCCAGCGGATTCCCCGCGGTGGCTCGATAGATGCGATCGGCGGTCTCGGGTGCGAGCGTGCCAAGGAGTTCGCCTGCGGCGTCGCGGCTGAGACCGCCGACATGCAGCGTCGGGAGGTCGGTAGCGTCGAGCAGCGATGGCTCGTCCTCACGAACGGCCAGCACCGCGCCCAGCGGCTCCCCAAGCAACCGCCGTAGCGCGAAGCGGAGGGCCTCAGCTGTCGACGGGTCCAGAAGGTGTGCGTCGTCGATGAGGAGCATCGCCGGTTGCTCCTCGGCGTAGATGGCAAGCAGGCTGAGGGTCGCTGCACCCACGGCGAAGCGCTCCCCGGATGTGCCCGGTCGCAGCGCGAGTGCACCTTCGAGAGCCGCGGCGCGCGGGGCCGGCATGCGACCAATCAGGTGGAGCGCGGGACGCAGCAACTCGTACAACCCTGCGAACGGGAGGTGCATCTCGGACTCGATTCCCCGCGCGCGGAGGAGCGCCAGGTCATTCGCATTCTCGGCCACGTACGAGAGGAGCGATGTCTTGCCAATCCCCGGCTCGCCGATCAAGGCGAGCACCGCGCTCCGACCGGAGCGGACCGCCGCCATGACGCCGTCGAGCGCGTCTCTCTCCCGCTCGCGCCCGACCAGCATGAGTGGATTGTAGGTAGGCCCTGATACCGAGATCGGCGTGCATCGAAGTTTCTAGGGGACCCCCCTGACGCGACGGCCGGCGGGTCGCCCGTAGCGTCGAAAGCGAATCTACTCATACCGGAGGACTTCGCATGACTCAGACACTCGAACCGGTCACACTCGACCACGCCAAGCTCGAGGCGTTCGTCTTCCGAGCCGTTGACGAGGTGGGTGCGACGTTGAACACGGCGCTGGTCGTGATGGGGGACCGCCTGGGTCTCTACCGAGCGATGGCGGGAGCCGGGCCGCTCTCCTCAGACGAGCTTGCGGCGCGGGCGGGCGTGGCCGAGCGCTACACCCGTGAATGGCTCAATGCTCAGGCGGCCGGTGGCTACGTGGAGTACGACCCCGACAGCGGCCGCTACATCCTCCCTCCGGAACAGGCGGTCGCTCTGACCGACGCGGAGAGCCCCGCCTTTCTCCCCGGCTTCTTCCAGATCGCCCTGGGGTCCGTGATCGACTCTCCGCGGATCGTCGACGCGGCACGGACAGGTGGTGGCGTGGGATGGCACGAGCATGTTGACGACGTGTTCGAAGGCTGCGAGCGGTTTTTCCGGCCGGGCTACAACGCCAACCTCCTCTCAGGCTGGCTGCCGGCACTCGACGGCGTCGTCGCTAAGCTGGAGCGCGGTGCGCGCGTTGCCGATGTGGGATGCGGCCATGGCGCCTCCACGATCCTCATGGGGTCCGCTTTCCCGAACTCGTCCTTCCTCGGCTCCGACTACCACGCGGGCTCGATCGAGACTGCACGCCAACGAGCCGAAACAGCGAACGTCCACGGCCACGTTGCCTTCGAAGTGGCCGGCGCGAACTCGTTCAGCGGACGGGACTACGATCTCGTGACGATGTTCGACTGTCTGCACGATATGGGCGATCCGGTCGGTGCAGCACGGCACGTCCGTGAGGCGATCGCGTCGGATGGAACGTGGTTGATCGTTGAGCCGGCCGCAGGCGATCGCGTCGAGAACAACCTCAACCCGGTCGGTCGCGCCTACTACGGCTTCTCGACGTTGCTCTGCACTCCTGCATCGCTGTCCCAGGACGTCGGACTCGCGCTCGGCGCGCAGGCAGGCGAGGCGCGGATCCGCGACGTGGTCAACGCCGGCGGCTTCTCGCACTTCCGTCGCGCGGCGGAGACGCCGTTCAACATCGTCTACGAAGTGCGGCCTTGATCGTCAGCGAGCGGGAGCTCGAGGTGGTGCGCCCGGAACAGACCCGGGCGCGCTACCCCGACTCCGAGGGATTCGTCGAGCGCGCGGGAGTGCGCACCTTTTACGAGGTATACGGACACGGCGAGCCGACGATCCTGCTCCTCCCGACATGGTCGATCGTTCATTCGCGCTGCTGGAAGATGCAGATTCCATACCTGTCGCGGCACTGCCGTGTGGTCGTCGTTCGATGGTCGTGGCAACGGCCGGTCCGACCGGCCACCCGAAGCTGAGGCTTATGCGGAAACGGAATTCGCCGCCGATGCGCTCGCCGTGCTGGACGCCACCGAGACCAAAAGTGCAGTCGTCGTCGGCTGGTCGATGGGAGCGCAGCGGGCGATGGTGCTCGCAGCAAACCACCCCGAGCGCGTTGATGGCATCGTGTTCATCGGGCCCGCGGTGCCGCTCGATGAGCAGATCAGCCGCGGTGACGCGATGGCAGCCTTTGACCAGCAGGTTCCTCCATATCAGGGATGGGCGAAGTTCAACCGTCATCACTGGCTGGAGAACTACGAAGACTTCCTGCGCTTCTTTTTCTCCCAGGTCTTCACCGAACCGCACTGCACGAAACAGATCGAGGATTCTGTTGGCTGGGAACTCGAGACAACCCCGGAAACGCTCATCTCGACCACTGTCGCGCCCGAACTCGACGAACGGGAACTGCGCGGGCTCTCTGCGCGCATCACCTGCCCGGTCCTCGTCATTCATGGAACTGACGACGCCGTGCGTTCGTATGACTTGGGCGCCGAGCTTGCGAACCTCACGGGCGGGACGCTCATCAGCATCGACGGTGCCGGGCATGGGCCTCACCTGCGTCAGCCGGTCAAGGTGAACCTGTTGGTCCGCAACTTTGCATGTCCGCCGAAGCCTGCCTCTCGGTGGACAACTTCGTCTCGGCGCCGCAAGCGCGCGCTGTACATATCCTCGCCCATCGGTCTCGGTCACGCCCAGCGTGATGCCGCCATCGCCGACGAACTGCGCCGGCTTCATCCCGACCTCGAGATCGACTGGCTGGCGCAGCATCCAGTGACTGCCGTCCTCGAGGCACGTGGCGAGCGCGTTCATCCAGCAAGCGCGCAGCTCGCCAACGAGTCACATCACATCGAGAGCGAATCGTCCGGGCACGATCTGCACTGCTTCCAGGCGTTGCGGCGAATGGACGAGATCCTCCTCGCCAATTTCATGGTGTTCCACGACCTGGTTCGTGATGAGGATTACGACCTCTGGATCGGCGATGAGGCGTGGGAGCTTGATTACTATCTGCACGAGAATCCGGAGCAGAAGCGAGCCGCGTACGTGTGGCTCACCGACTTCGTCGGATGGCTGCCGATGCCCGACGGTGGCGACGCCGAGATGCGCATCACGGCGGACTACAACGCCGAGATGATCGAGCAGATCGCGCGGTATCCTCGCGTGCGCGACCGCGCGATCTTCGTGGGTAGCCCACCAGACATCGTGCGGGACACCTTTGGCGCTGGTCTCCCCGCGATTCGCGACTGGACCACAGACCATTTCGAGTTTCCAGGCTACATAACCGGATTCGACCCATCCGAGTTCGCAGACCGCGAACGCATCCGCGCGGAACTTGGTTACCGGCCCGACGAGCAGGTGTGCATCGTGACCGTGGGAGGATCCGGCGTCGGTCACGACCTGTTGCGTAAGGTCATCGACTCCTATCCAGCCGCAAAGGCGCGCGTGCCGAAGCTCCGCATGATTGTCGTCGCCGGGCCGCGGATCGATCCCGCAACGCTTCCCGCTCCGCAGGGCCTGGAGGTGCGGCCGTACGTGCACCAGCTCTACCGTCATCTCGCCGTCTGTGACCTCGCCGTCGTCCAGGGTGGACTGACCACCGCGATGGAGCTCACGGCGAACCGTCGGCCCTTCATCTACTTTCCGTTACGTCACCACTTCGAGCAGAACCTGCACGTGCGTCACCGGCTACAGCGGTATCGAGCCGGACGCTATATGAACTATGAGGAGGAGACCAGCGCAACGATCGCCGAGGCGATAGCGCAGGAAATCCACCGTGACGTGGACTATCTTCCCGTTGAAACCGGCGGAGCGGCTCGCGCCGCTGCCCTGATCGCCGACCTGCTGTGAGTGCACAGCAATCGAAAAGCATGAAGGACTTTCCGAACCCTCGCTAGCATTACGAACGTGGATCTCCCGGCCCGGCTTATCGAGTTGCTGCAAGGCTCGAGCCTCTGCTTCCTCACCACCTTGATGCCCGACGGCTCTCCGCAGACGACAGAGACCTGGGTGGACACGGATGGTGAGCACGTGGTGATCAACACGGTCCAGACACACTTGAAGGTTCGCAACGTCGAGCGAGACCCTCGGGTATCGGTCGCCATCTGCGACTCAGCCGATCCGTCTCGCTATTACGCTGTCCGTGGGCACGTGACGAACATCACCACCGAGGGCGGAGCGGAGCACATTGAGAGCCTCTCGAAGCGGTACACGGGTGGCCCATACCGTTGGTACGGCGGGCGCGGTCAGGTGCGGGTGATCCTGACGATTACGGCCGACAAGATCCACTCGATGGACCGGTAGTTGGGAGACGGGCTGATACGAATGAGTGCTCCCGGAGCCTTGGGGTGCTGCTGGTTGGACAACGCGGTCAGAATGGAGGAGCGATGTCCGACACACAACTCGTCAAGATCCTCGGTCCATGGAAGCGCCGGCACCCGCGGGCGATTGCCGTCATTGCCATCGTTGACGGCGTTGTCTTGGTCGCCCTCGCCATCGGGTTGATCGCCCTCGGCGCCGGTGGTTGGCTGCGCTTCGTGCTCCTGATATTGGGAGCCGCCTGGGCGTTCTACGGCGCCTACGCGTTCCCGCGAGCGATTCGGGCGACGCAGAGCACCCGCGACTGAGCGCCGCCGCCTCGCCTGAGCGAGGTCAGTCCTCGATGTCGGAGAGGAGAAAGCGGACCCCGCCCGTGGCCGCCGGAACCAGCGTGCCGGCGAACGCGCCTGTCTCCGGTGTCGCGAGCGCCGCGCACGCAGTGGCGTAGTCGGGGAAGTAGATGTCTATCGTTCGGTACGCGGGGGTTGGGGAACCGTCCTCTTTCGGGAAGACCTTCGCTGAACTCGATCCGCTGCACGCTGGGGATATTTCCCAGCCGTTCCTTGTTGGCGGGGGAGTTGTAGAGCGCCTCAAAGGCGTCAGGATCGGTCGGGTTGTCCACGACGATGGTGAGTTTCACTGTCATGGCCGGTATTATCCCGACGCGCGTCACTCGCATGCCGGCGAGGCCCGGATCCAGGGGTTGCATACGCCGCCGGCGATCGGCCATGGTCAGTCCGTGACGATCCCGGATCCGCACCGGTGAACGATCCAACGCTGAACCCCGCTTACCTCATCGGTATGTTCGGCGTCGTCGCTGCCGGAGCCATCGCACCGTTCTTGCCGACAGGTGCCGCGGTGAGCGCCGCTGCCGCGCTGGCCGAGAAAGGCAATCCCGTTCTTGTGGTGGCCGTCGTGGCAATCGGGGCTGCGGGCGCGTACGTGGACGACCTGGTGACCTACGCCGCGCTGCGGTTCGAGAGCCGTCGCCTCACTCGGAAACCGAGCCGGCTCACCAGGTGGCTCCACAAACCGAGGGAGGCGAAGGCACTTGCGCGCGTTGAAGGTCGGATCAGGAGACATACGCTCCGCACGCTGGTGCTGTCTCGCCTGGTACCGGGCGGCCAGACGCCGGTACAGCTGGCTGCGGCGATCGGCGGATACCGCTGGCGACGATATGCGGTGGCGGACATTGCTGCGGTCGCGCTGTGGTCAGCCGTGTACGCGACGACCGGCCTTGTCGGCCGAGCCGTTTTCGCAAACGCATGGGAAGGGGTTGCGGCAGGGATTGCCCTGGTGGTGCTGATCAGTCTTGCAAGCAACCTGTGGGGTCGAAGGCGCCATCGTGCGGTCGAATCGGCGTCTTGAGCAGCGGCTTACCATGGGGAGCAGCTAACCGAGGAGGAACCTTCTGTGCCGGCACCGCTGTCGCGTCCTGCGTGGCTCGACGCAAAACTGTATCCATTCGAGAGTTGCGTGCTCGACATCGGCGGCAATCGTATCCACTACATCGACGAAGGCACGGGGCCATCGCTTCTCTTCGTACACGGCAACCCGACGTGGTCGTTTCTGTACCGTGATGTTGTCGCGGCGTTGAGGGATTCGTTTCGTTGCGTCGCGATTGACCTTGCCGGTTTTGGGCTTTCTCGCGCGGCGTCTGGGTTCTCGTTTCTGCCGATTGACCAGTCGGCGTTGCTCGCGGAGCTGATCGAGAAGCTTGACCTGCGCGACTTCTCGGTGGTCGTGCAGGACTGGGGCGGGCCGATCGGCTTGAGCGCTGCGCTCGCTCAGCCCGAGCGCCTGGCGGGAGTTGTGATCAGCAACACCTGGGCGTGGCCGGTCAACGGCAACCCCGGTTTCGAGAAGTTCTCAGGACTGATGGGCGGCCCGATCGGACACTTTGGGAGCAAGTACTTCAATGCGTTTGTCAACGTCCTGCTTCCCCTCAGCCACAAGCGCCGCAAGCTGAGCCATGCCGAGATGGTCCACTACCGAAGGCCGCTGCCCGCGGGCCGCCGGACGCCGACCTGGATCCTGCCCAAGCAGATCATCGCTTCCCGCGACTTTCTCGCAGCGCTCGAAGCGCGTCTGCCTGAGCTTTCGGCGTTGCCCGCGCTCATTCTCTGGGGCGACAAGGACGACGCGTTCCAGGGACCGGAACTGGCGCACTGGCAGCAACTCCTTCCGGGCGCGCGCACCATCATGCTCGAGGGTGTCGCGCACTTCGCGGCCTCAGAGACTCCTACGGAGTTCGCGAGCGCAATCCGGGCGTGGAGCAGAGACGCGGTTCGTCACTACGTTCCTGAGCGCGAAATCAGATCGGGACTTTAAACGCTTCGACGGTATTTGAACCGTAGTTCGTGACCAGGCCGATCGCGCCGTCAATCGAGATCTCGCGTGGGAACACACCGGCAGCGACCCAGTCCACGATTGCGACGCGTCCAGCAAGCGCAGCCGCAAGATCGACCACGGTGAGGTTCTGCGGCGCAGCCGAGGTGGCAAAGCGCGAGGAATTGGCGACGGCTGCGTCATCGCCGCCGTCGTAGAGCGCGAGACCAACAGGTTCGAACCCGACACGCACGATCGCTTTCAGCGCGCGCGATGACTGCGTGAGCAGGTCCGCAGCGCTGAAGCCGACGAGAGCATCCGACGCTCGCGCTGTTACCCAGACCATGTCACCGGTGGGGGATACCGCCACGCGTACGGGATTGCACCCGGCTCCGACATGGCTGACGATCGCCGCGCCCGGATTCTGCGACGCAATGCGTTCGTCGAGGACCCACAGGAAGCCGGGCCCGCCGCTCGGCCCCTCAGTCGTCACGTACACCGATTGCCCGTTGGGTGACACGGCGACTCCGACTGGTCCTGCGCTGAGAAGCACGCGTCCGACATCCACATTCGCCGTCGTGAAGCCGCTCGCAAGACCACGTGCAATATTGAAGACGCTCAGGTCGTCGGTGCTCTCGTCAGTGACAAAAAGGTAGTTGCCATCGATGGAAAACGCTGCCTCAATTTGACCAGAGGTTGCGTCATCGAGCCGGCCCACGACCGGGTCGGCGTCGCCCGCGAGCAGCTCCGAAATACTCACGAGCAACGTACCATCGTTGGGTGTCGTCACCGCGAGCAGGCGGCCGTTGTGACTGAGCGCCATACCGCTAGCTCCCGTCGTCGCGGGGAGAATGATCGACCTCACGAGGCTTTCGGTTTCGACGCTCACCCGAAGCACTGCAAGTGCTCCGCGCGGCGGGTTGCCATCAGTGGTGACCGAAGCGACGGCGAGATCCGTGCCAGGTACCGGCAGCACCGAGAACGGACTGCCGCCCGTCGCCACCGTGTCAGTGGCTGGTTCGAGTTGCCCGACATGTGCGGTGGACGAGGTGCAGGCGAGTGAAAGGCTCGTCGGCCCGGCAGTCGGGGTGACCGAGTTGCCGCAGGCGCAGAGCCCCACCAACGTTGCGAGCATCGCGACCACAGCGCACCGCCATGGCTCCGGTCGCGCCGCCGTCAATATCTCAGCCGCCACCATAGCCACTCGGTGGCGTCGAAGCCCCGAGAGTTGACCAAGCAATCGTCGCAGACGGAACAGTGACCGAAACCTGCCTCCCCCACGCGCTGAACGTGACGGTGCTGGTCTCAGGTCCGGCTGTCGTCGCGGCGGTGGATGAGTAGGCGAGCGGCGCGTGCGAACTCGTATCGATATCGAGGAGCGCCGCGGACTCGGGGTCATCCACCGTCGCGGTCCCAATGATCCGAGTCGCGGTATGCCCGTCGACCTTGACCGAGTCCACCGAGATCGGTGTCATGGGCAGGAAGACGCCCTGCTCGGCAACGGTCATCCCGGAGGCGAGCTCGGCATACGGACCATTGCCTGGCACAAGCGATACCCACCTGTTTTCGACCGCCGGAGTTGTACTCGTTGACACGCCGAGCTGGTCTTCGACCGCGGGTACGTTACCCTGGAAATACAGGGTGCCGGTGTCATCCAGCACGAGCGTGAACGCCTCCACACCGTAGCTGGATCTGAATGTCACAACCTGCTCTCCAACCGAGCGTCCGGCGTCGCCGATGATCGTCTCGGTTTCGGGGTAGATCGCAATGTAATGAAAGCCAACGGATGCTGCGATGGTATTGAGTGCCGTTTGATAGAGCGCCGCCGCGTGCACTGTTGCGGCGTTCGTCGATGTTGGCACGAGAGGGGGAGCCGGCGGTTTGGGTCGTGACGCAACCCCGACGCCAACCCCGAGTGCCGCTGCAACCACGACGGTACCGGCCATGGCGGCGAGGACCTTCGACGAGCCGCCCGCCCGGCGAGGCGCGACCCTCGGCGTATCGGTGACCATTGCGGCGGCCCTATGATGGTGCCGATCGCGGATCGATCATGACTGTCTAGTCTGAACGTTCGCTCTCTTACCGGAGACCACTGATGACACGCACCACTTCGACACGCCACGTCTGCCTTGCCGTCGCGGTCTCCGTTGCGTGCGGAGCCCTTCTTGCGGCCTGCGGTTCATCCTCCCCATCCGCATCTTCCAGTGGCGCGGGCGTGTCAACGGGGACACCAACCAACTCGGCCGGGGCGAACTCGTCGGGAACCGGCGCGGTCCCAACAACGTGTCCGACCGCGGCAGCGGTATCGGCCGCCGCGGGCATGACATATCCGGCGCCGACTCAGCAAGCCACCACGGGCAGCCTCTATTGCACCTACGCTGATCCGACAACCGGCGCCAACCTGGTGATGGTGGTCTCTTTGGCGCCCGGCACGACTGCGTCCGTCCTCGAGCAGGTTGCGCAGAGTCAGGCGGCCGCGCAGCACGTGTCGTCTGCTTCGGTGCCTGGCCTTGGGGACGCGGCTTTCAGCATGACACTTGACGATGCGGCGACAAACTCCCTGCACGTCGCCACATCGATCGTGGAGGCCGTCAAGGGGTCGGTTCTGTACGACGTCACGGCCGAAGCAACGCTCGATCAGGTGGAGGCGGTCGTCCGGCTTCTGATCGGTCAATAAGCGCCCGCGTCAGTCGAGGTGAAAGAGTTCCTCGAGAGGCTGCATCAGCGCATCAGGACGCTTGCCTTCGAGGTCCGCGAAGAGCGAACCCACGACCGCCTGCCACTGTGCGTTGACGGTGGTGCCGGCCATCGCGGCCCGCGCGGCCACGAAGTCCGCGCACTCCAGATAACCGATCAGTGTCCCGTCATCGCGAATGAACAGCGTGTAGTTGTGCCAGCCTGCTTTGGCAAGCTCCACTCGCATCTCCGGCCAGATCGCGTGATGCCGTGCTCGATACTCCGCAACGCGATCCGGACGGAGATGGAGTACGAAGCAAACTCTTTCCACTTGTCTGGACTCGTCCTCGTTCGTGCTTTTGCATGAGTATGGACCCCTGCCGCGATTCGCGATATACGATCTAGGAGAAGTCTTTCAGGCGTCCCCATGCGGCTGGAAGTGGCTCACTGAGCGCGCAGAGGGTCACGGGCGATCCCTGCTCGTCATTCACGACGTGGTACGGAACGGTGAGATGCGCAACGATCCTGGCCGTGGTGCACATCCAGGTGACATCGGACGGGTCATAGCCGACCATCAACACCTCGGTTGCCGCGACATGCTTCGGCAGCCAGTACCAGTCGCTCAACTGGGGACTGTAGGAATCCGGTAACGCACCCGGCTTTCCATAGATCTGCAGTGCGCCGCTGACGCCGTAATCCGACGACACGATGACCGTCGTCGCGCGTTGCGTTGCAGAGAGCGCGGCGTAGGTGGCGGTCAGCTGGCTGGTGATCGACACCCAGCCGACGGTGGCCGCGAAGTCCGGTTCCTCGGTGTCGAGCCCTGTCGAGTGCAAGCGGTCCGCGGGCGTGGTGGGGATGGTGATCTTCATCAAGGTCACCAGTCCGAGAAGACTTGCGACAACGACACCGATCGCAAGCGCGGAGCGGAGTTCTGCCGCGCTCGATGCGCGACATCGCGAGGAGCCCCGCGGCCATGACAATGGGAATGGTCGGCGCCGGATAGTAGAACTTCCCGACAAACAGATAGACAAACATCGGCACCGCGCACGCGACGCCGATTGGACGCAGGAGGGCGGTGCGAAAGAGCGAGATGAACCCCGCGATCCAGAGTGGCGTCAGCAGAAACAGGAGGACGAGAAAGACGACGATGAAGTCTCCAACGCCGCCGCCGGACTGGATGCTGCCCTGGTGATTGAGGATGTACGTGAGCGTCGGCAAACCGTTGACGACCTGCCACACCACGTTTGGCGCCCAGACCACGAGCATGAGTGCAACAGCGATCCACGGATACTTCGTGCGCAGCTCGGATCGCAGTGATGGTGTCAACAGCACGGCCAAACCGATACCGGCGATGAGCGCAAGGATGAGGAACTTGATCTCGAGACCGAGTCCGAGCGTGATGCCGAGCAGGATCCAGTTGCGCGGAGTGCGGTCGATGACGATAGAAAGAAACCAGTACAGCGACAGCATCCACGCAACTTGGTCGAAGATCACGGTCTGGAAGAGGAACGTGCCGAGGATGATCGGTTCGGTGACTCCGATCAGCAGCGCAAGCGCCTGCAGCTGCAGTGATCCACCGAGCTTGCGAACGTAGGCACCACAGAGGATCACGTTGACCCCGCCCACCAATGCCGGGAGGACTCGAAGCGCCCAGGGCGTGACACCGAGCACGGCCGTCTCGAGCCTGCTCAGCAGCGGAACAATCGGTGGATAGTCGACATACCCGAACGCGGGATGCCGGCCGCTCGCCATGTAATACAGCTCGTCGGTGTGAAAGCCGAGGACGCCATTGGTCGCGAGATGGATCGCGATGAGAACGGCGGCGGCGCCCCCGTAGAGAAGGAGCACCGTCGCACCGCGGCGTTGCTTGCCGGGGTGATCGATCATCGCTGGAACGCTGCCGAGTATGCTCCCCGGCGGTGAAACCGCCACGAGGTGCGCACGTGACGCGGCTGTTGGTCGACTGCGGCGTGGTGATGGCGCCACTGTTCATCGGCACGGCCGTGATCGAGGGTCAGCGGCGCCGTGACTACAGCGCCCGGCGGCATCCGGTGAGCGCGCTCGCCCACGGGGAAACGGGCTGGATCCAGAAAGTCAACTTCTTCGCGGGCGGCACGCTGACCTGCCTGTTCGCTGCCGGCGTCCGGCGCGCGCGAGTGCCATCGGTTCCAGTGGCGGCGCCCTGGCTGCTCGGTGCCGCCGGGCTGGGCCTCATCAGCGCGGGGATCTTCGCCACCGACCCGGTCAACGGCTATCCGCCGGATGTCCCCGACCGCATGGAGCAGCGCACACGTACCGGCGTCGTCCACGAGCTTTCCGCCGTCCCCGTGATGATCGGCATCCCGGTCCTCGCGGTTGTCGCAGGGGTGCGTGCTGCGCGCCGCCGCGAGCGTCGATGGGCTGGATACAGCATCGCAACCGCGGTTGTCTCGCTGGTCGCGTTCATTGTTTCCGGAGCCGGATTTGGTGGCGCAGCGCCGTTCGCGCGCAGGGCCGGTCTCTTTCAGCGGATCGGCATCGTCACGGCGTTCGGTTGGATCAGTTATTTCGCACTCCGCGTACGATCGCCTCGCAAAACCGCGAGATATCGTTAGTCGCCCTGCTGAGCGCCGGGCGGGGTGACGCCAAGTTCCCGCCCCGCGGTGACGAGGTCGGGACGGGACTTGATGAGGACCGGAAGGGTCTGGATGAGCGCATCCGAGGTGACGTCCGCGTGGCCGAGCGCCATCAGCGCTCGCGCCCAATCGATCAACTCGCCGATCGACGGCGTCTTGCGCAGATCGAGTCGCCGCGCCGCACGCACGACACGCGCCACCTGACCCGCGAGGCGATCTTCGATACCCGGTATGCGCGCGAGCAGGATCTCGCGCTCGCGTTCCACCGTCGGGTAGTCGAGGGCGAGGAAAAGACAGCGGCGACGCAACGCCTCGCTCAACTCGCGCGTGTTGTTGCTCGTCAGCACCACAAATGGACGCCGGGTGCCGCGAACCGTCCCCAGCTCCGGGATGGTCACCTGAAATTCGGCGAGCACCTCGAGGAGCAGCGCCTCGGTCTCGACCTCGACGCGGTCCACCTCGTCGATGAGCAGCACCACCTCGTCCTCCGCACGGATGGCTGCGAGGAGCGGTCGCTCGAGCAGAAACGGCTCGCTGAAGATGTCGGCCTCGACGTCCGGAGCGCCGCCGCCGGCTTGAATGCGGAGCAGTTGCTTGCGGTAGTTCCACTCATAGAGTGCACGGCTCTCGTCGAGCCCCTCGTAGCACTGGAGGCGGAGCAACCGCGATCCCGTGATCGTGGCGAGCGTCTTGGCGAGTTCGGTCTTGCCGACTCCAGCCGGACCTTCGACGAGGATCGGCTTCTCGAGGCGGTCCGCGAGAAACACCGCCGACGCGATCGTGTCGTCGGCGAGGTATCCGGCGGTGGCAAGCCGTGCGAGCACGTCGGCCGGGTCGCGAAACCGTTCAGCCATCGACGAGCATCATGCCTGCACGGCGCTCGCGCCGAACAACGCGAGTGCGGCGCGGGTTGCGGCCGAAGAACGCGTCATCGAGCATCTGCCGTATCGCTTGCTCATCGGGAACGAGGGGATCGTCGCGGCTGCCCTCCATCACCCGGCGTGCGGCCTCGTCGAGTCCGTCCTCCGGCATCCCGAGTGCGGAAAGCGCGGTGGGCAGGCGCAGCCGCTCCAGCAGGGCGAACAGCGCACCCGCGGGGTCGTCGTCACCCAGGATCCGCGCAGCGTCGCGCCATCGCATCCGGGGCGCGTGGGGCGACCATGGCCGTCGAATGTGGGAGCAGCGCCGCGTGTGTTTCGGCGTGCGGGAGTTTCCATCCGCCACCAAGGACGTGACAGGTGCGGTGATGCACCGCGATGCCGGCTTGCGCAAGCGCGGCGCCGGCGAGGCAGGCTCCGATGAGGTTGTTGCCATGGCTGTCGACGTCGGCTGGGTCGTCGACAACGCGTGGGAGACCGTTGACGAGCCGGCGGCCGCCGTCAACGGCCAGCGACGTGGTGATCGGATTCGCTCCCGGGGACCACAGGGCTTCGAGGCAGTGCGCGAGCGCATTCATCCCCGACGCGCCGGCAAGACGAGCGGGCATGCCGGTGCAGACCACCGGGTCGTAGACGACGGTGCGAGGGAGCACGCGAATGTCGAATGCGGTGTGCTTGCGACCCGCCGTGGTCCTGCCCCAGATCGCGGTCATCTCCGATCCCGAATACGTTGTGGGCGCCGCGATCAGCGGCAGGTCGCATGTGAACGCGAGCACCTTGCCGAGACCCGTCGCCGAGCCGCCGCCGATCGTCACCAGGACATCGGCGCCAACATCGCGCGCTGTCGACACCGCCGCGTCGGCGAGGTCGGCGGGAACGTGCTGCGTCGAACCGCCCACGGTGCCGGCGACGCGATCGCCGAGCGCTTCTCGCACGCGCAGGAACGCCTCGCGTGTCGACGTTCCGCCGCCGATCAGCAGTACACGAGTCTTGTCCAGACGGTCAACTTCGTCAGGCATCAAGTCCAGCGCACCGAGCCGCGAAGACGACGCGTGACGGCAGGGCCGTCCAGGTGAACGCCGCGGTCATCGCTCCGCGTCCGGCGGCGGATACCACGCGGGCAACGTGGCGTCGACATTGACCCACACGGATTTCGGCTGCGTGTATTCGTGCATCGCCTCGAATCCCATCTCCCGTCCGTATCCCGAGCCACGGACACCGCCGAAGGGCGACGCAGGTGAGACGCGCTTGTACGCGTTGATCCACACCATCCCGGTCTGCATCGCTCCCGCAACACGATGCGCGCGCGCCAGGTCGCGCGTCCAGAGCCCGCCACCCAGGCCGTACTCGGACGCGTTGGCGATCCGCAACGCCTCGTCGTCGTCCGAGAAGGTGCTGACCACGACAAACGGCCCGAACACCTCCTCCTGGCTGACCCGCGATCCGGGACGCGCGCGCACCACAGTGGGCTTGACGTAATACCCGTCCGCCAGCTCCGGCGCACTCGGCGCCTCGCCGCCGCAGAGGATGTCGCCACCCTCGGCGCGCGCGACGTCGACGTAGGCGAGCACTCGATCGCGGTGCAGCATCGACGTCAGCGGCCCCATCTCCGTTGCGGCGTCGAGTGGATCGCCAAGCCGGATGTGCGTCGCCACGGTGAGGAAGTCGTCAAGGAAGCGATCCGCGATGCGCTCGTGGAGGAGGAGCCGCGACCCGGCGATGCACGCCTGGCCCTGGTTGTGAAAGATCGCGAACGCGGATCCGTTGACGGCGGACTCGATGTCCGCATCGTCGAACACGATGTTCGCGCCCTTGCCGCCCAGCTCGAGCTGGAGACGCTTGAGGCTCGGGGCGCTTCCCTCGACAAGACGGCGACCAACGGCGGTGGACCCCGTGAACGAGAGCTTCCGGATCCGGGGGTGCGTGGCGATGGCCCAGCCCGCGGTTTCCCCATACCCAGGAACGATATTGACCACCCCGTCCGGAACACCCGCTTCCTGCAGCAGCTCCGCGATACGGAGTGTGCTGAGCGGAGTGAGCTCGCTCGGTTTCATCACCACCGTGTTGCCGGCGGCGAGCGCCGGACCGAGCTTCCAGCTCGTGAACATCAACGGAAAGTTCCAGGGAACGATCTGGCCGACGACGCCGATTGGTTCGCGCAGAAGGTAATTGAGGAATCCTCGTTCGACGGGGATCACCGATCCCTCGTGCTTGTCGGCCATGCCGCCGAAATAGCGGAAGGTGGCGGCCGTGCGCGGGACGTCGAGGCGAGTCGTGTCGCGGATCGGGTGCCCCGTGTCGATCGACTCGAGGTGCGCCAATGCCGCTGCCTCGGCTTCGATGCGATCGGCCACGCGGAGCAGGATCCGGCCGCGCTCGGACGCGGGCGTGGCGGCCCAGGCAGGGAAAGCACGTTCGGCCGCGTCGACGGCACGGTCGACATCCGCTGCGCGCGCCTCGGCGATGCGTGTGATCAGCGACCCGTCGTGTGGATCGAGGACGTCGATCTCGCCGCCTGCCTCCGCGTCGACCCACGCGCCGTCAATGAACAGACGCGTTCTGAGGTTCTTCGGATCGGGACGTGCTCGCGCGGGCACTTGCACGTCCAGCGTCACGGAGGTGTCGGTCAGAAGTCCACGGGATGGCTTGGCAACGCGCCGGTCGCGTACAGGTCCGGGAGGGCTGGGTCGGCGTTCTCCCACACGAGGAGCATCGCACGTTTCGGCGCGTATCCCTGGTGGCGGATGTTCGCCGGCATGGCGGCGACGTCACCGGGCTTCATGACCACACGCGACCGTGCCGCGCCCGTATCCCGATCCTCGACCGCCCAGATGATCTCGTCGCTCAGCATGACGAACCACTCCACGCGGTCATTGCCGTGGATGATCGGCAGGATGTATTCCTCGGTCGTCGGGCAGTACAGGCTGTCCTTGCAGACGCTGACGACGGACGGATTCCAGGTCACGTCGGAACGCGAGAGGTACGCGTACAGGTTGAACGCCTTGACTTCGCTCTCGAACCCCGGTTCCGGTTCGACCTCCGGCACGTCCTGACCGACGTCCGCGAACATCCGGTTGATGGTGTGGGTTGCGTCGGTGCGGATCTGTTCGTCATCGTCGCAGCTCACCATCCGCTTGGACGCGACCCTGCGCCTCGTGACCGCCGCGATGTTATTGCCGTTCTTGTCACCAAAGGCCGTGCCGGTCTCCTCCGGCGAGGCGAAGGGATCGAAGGAGGCATTGGTCCAGTCCGCAAGCATCTGCTCAAACGTGGCCTTGATGTGGTCGGACTGGAAGTTCTCCACGTGGTCCATCTCCGCTTTCCGGTACGCGTCGTTGTAGCGACCTGCGAAGAGATCCACGTTGCCGTAGTGGTTGACGGTCCCGACCACACCATCGAAATTCACGATGCCGTAGAAGAAATTCCAGGCAACGTCGCGCTGCATGGCGCGGAGGAAGGCATCGACCGACATCACGTGGCTCCCGGTCGGCCACTTCACATACACGAAGTACTCATCGCGCCGGAACGTGAACTCGCCGAGCGTGAATTCGGCGTAGCCATGTGCGTTGGGCTCGCTCGCGATGACGTGGGTGTCCATGAGTACGGTCATGCTGGTTGGCACACTCCTGACATGCGCGATCATTGTGTCTGACAGATCTCGGCCCATCGATACACCGTCCCTTCGCCCGCGATCGTCTGCAGGAGGATGACCGATGGTGCGTCTGCGTGAAATCGATAGGCGGAGTGGGCCGGCAGGAGCGTCATGTGCCCGCGGCGGGCGACGACGCGCCCCATCCGCGCTCCCGACGGCTCGTGACCGAGCGACACGGAACCCTCGGTCGCGTCCGGTGGTTCCTCGTCCGGTGCGAGGCGATGGAGCGTCACCTCGACCTCGCCATCCATGACGAGCGCGAACTCGTCATGCACAGTGCTCCGCCACTCCGACTGACCCTCAGCGCGGATGGCCTCAAGCACGTACTGGCGGTTCTTCCCCACGGCGACTTTCTCGTACGGCCGCGAATGCGCAGCGACATCGAAGACGTTCGAGAACGTATAGCGCTTTGGATCATCGTCGATGATCTCGACGCTGCCCTTCTCGTAGTCCTCGAGCGACCCGAAACGAGTGACGTATGCCGGCACGTTTCTCCAACCCTCAGGTTTCTGGACGCGCTATGTTCGACATGCGAACAATGCGTCGCAGATCGAACAAAACGAACAGTACACTCTCGATCGAGGGCATGTCAAACACTCGCTCGCCGACGCTCGGCGGGTTCACACGAGCGTCGCATCGCCCACGCCGAATGCCAGCATCCTTCACGTGCGCCCGCCCCAGCCCGCCGGAGCGTCCGGCGCCTGTGACCGCGGCGTTCCGGGCTGGACCCTCGCGAGAGACCCGCCGCCGAGCACCGAGATCTGCGCGATAACATCGGCGAGATCCGAGGTCGCTGGCAGGCGGAGCCGGAGGTCGCTCATGCCTGCGGCCTGGAGCATTCCGGACACGCTCCTGACACTGTTCCAGTGTCCCCACGAGCGAGGCCGCAGCCCCGGCCTCGGCCTCAAGCTCGGGGTCGCGGGCGAGGCGCGCCACGCGCCTCGGCCTCGGTTCTGCCCGGGGACGCCGGAAGGCAGACAGCAGCGTTGCCGTCGCAGTGCCGCAGGAGACGAGCAATTGCTCAAGTGGGGCGGGACCGAGGACCGGCGATGACGGCCATGCTGCGCAGGTCCTCGACCGCGCGGACGTCGTCCGCGTCCACTGAAATGTCATGAGCGCCGGGTCGGCGTCACGCGTGGCGCGTACCGATTCGCGTGACTCGCTCGTGCGGCATCGCCCCGAAGCCACAGATGCGCAGCCGCGCTGGGGAGACTGTGCAATGTCGTCGACCACATACCCGATCCGCAGGGCGTCGTCGTCACTGTCGCCCAGCAGCGTCATCGACCGGGATCCAGAGCGCGTCCCAGCCGGCCCGCGCGGCGAGGATGCGAAGCGGCGGCGATCCCAAAGGCTGCCGTCCGCCGAGCAGTCCGAGATGGACCAATCGAGGCGTTGCGCTGGTCATCGTGCGGGCCATATTGACATCGGCCCCAACGGGCGCGGCGCAGAATCCCAGGCCATGACTGGATCTGACGTGGTGGGTGGCCTCGTCCTCCAACTCACCTCGCAACTGCGCAGCGCCGGGGTGCCGGTCTCCACCGGCGAAGCAATGGACGCTGCCTCCGCTCTGGACGCCGTGCAGGTGTCAACCCTGAAACAGGTCCGCGCCGCGCTTCGCGCAACGTTGATCAAGCGGCAGAACGATATCGAGACCTTCGAACGCGCCTTCGATGCGCTGACGAGGGCTTCCATCGAGACTGCGGCGCTACGCAATCCGTCTCGCGCGTCATCGGAAGGGACCCAGCCGTCATCGCCGGGAGCTGGAGCGTCGACGCAACTCCTCGAGGAATTGCTCGCGGCGCTGCAGACCGATGATGCGGCCGCGCTCAGCGTTCTTGCCGCGCAGGCGGTCGATCAACTCGCGGGTATCGGAGCTGGCGCTCGAGACTCGGAACGCGCATTTCTGTACCGCGTGCTTCGTGGCCTCGATCTCGCGAATCTGCTGCAGCAAGCGATGCGGAATCACGTCCCCGACTGCGGACGAGACCCGAGGTCGAGCGCGCCCTTGACGTAGGCGAACTCGAGGCCAGAGCCGAGGAGTTCCGGCGGCTCCTCGCTGTCGAGATCCGAGCGCGGCTCGGCGAGCGCGACGGCGGATCAGGCCCGACGCGCTTCCCCGGTCGATCCGATGGACATCCCCATTCTCACCGCCAGTGCACGCGAGCTCGAAGTCATGCGCGGTGCGTTGCGGCCGCTCGCGCGCAGGCTCGCCGTCCGGGGGAGGCGAAAAAGCCGTCTGACGCAACGGGGACGGCTCGATGTGCGCCGAACGATACGGCGATCACTGTCCACAGGAGGATTGCCGCTCCAGCCCATGTGGCGCCGGCCCAAGGCGACCAGGCCGGAGCTGGTCATCGTCTGCGACGTCAGCGGTTCCGTTGCCGAGTTTGCGCGGTTCACGCTCGCGCTGATGAGTGCGATGAGCGCCGAGTTCTCAGCACTTCGTTGCTTTGCGTTCGTTGATGGCATCGACGAAGTGACTCGCATCGTCGTCGACGCGGGCGGTGTGCTCACGCCGGGGCACGTCCTTGCTCGCACCAATGTCGTCTGGCGTGACGGCCACAGTGACTTCGGTCGTGTGCTGGAGCAACTCGCCGTTCGCTTTCCCGACGCGCTGACGCCGCGCTCGACGCTGCTCATCACCGGAGACGCGCGAAACAATTACCGATCCCCGAATACCCGCGGCTTCGAGAGCATCGCGAGACGAGTTCGCGAGGTGCACTGGTTGAATCCCGAGCCGCGTTTGCGATGGGGGAGTGGGGATTCGGCGATGGACACGTACAGCCGCGCGTGCACCTCCGTGCACGAAGTGCGCACGCTCCGTCAACTCGAGCTCGCGGTCGCACGCATCGGGGATCTGTCCTGACGCCGGTTGGTGAAGCGCCAGGCCCACTACCACTGCGAGAGGGCCGCGGACCCGTATCGTGCAGCCGGATGAGTGAACGAGACACTCCGGCTCGGGCAGTCACTGTCGCGGGTTTCGCGGTGTTCGTCCTCCTCGGCGTGGTGATCGCATCGTATGGACCCTCAATTCCGCACATCACCCACCGGTTCCACCTGAGCGTCAGCGTCGCGGGCCTGATCGTCACCGCGAACTTCATGGGCGAGATCATCGGGCTGCTTTCGATGGGGCTCACCCACGCACGCTGGAGGCTCGGGCAGACGGCTCGCATTCGGGACTACCCTCTTCGGCGTCGGGCTGCTCGCGGCCGCGGCAGCCCCGAACTGGCCGTTGCTGCTGCTCGCGGTCTTTGCGCTCGGGATCGGCGCGGGCGGACTCGTCGTGCTCGTCAATCTGTACTTCGCCACACGGTTCGGGCGGCGGAGCCCCGCCATGCTGAGCCTCGTCAACACCGCGTACGGGACCGGCAACTTCATCGGACCGGCGGTGGTCGCGCTCACCGGTGGGTATTCGATCGTCTTCGGCGTTGTGGGCGTTGGCGTGCTCGCCTGCGTGCTGTTCCTCGCACGGGCACAGGATGAGGTGGTGGCCCATGAGCTTGCGCCGCCGACGCTCACTCGCAGGACACTTGCGCTTGTCCTCGCGTTCGCGTTGTTGCTGCTTGTGTACGAAGGTCTCGAGGCGGGCGTCGGGACATGGGAGGCGACCGACCTGCTCAGCATTGGATCGTCGACGCAATTCGCCGCCGCGGCAACATCGCTGTTCTGGGGTGCGTTCACTGTGGGCCGCGTCCTCACGGCGCCGCTCGCCGTGCGATGGTCGCCGCAGCGCCTTCTGGTGCCGGCGTTCGTCATCAGCACCGTGCTGCTCGTCGGCATTCGCATACAGCTCGCACCACCGCTGTTGTTCGCGCTGGTGGGGCTCTGCGCGGCGCCGATATTCCCGGTCGCCATCTCCTGGATGACGAGGGTGATTCCCAACGCGACGACGCTCACGACCTACGCGATCCTCGGCGCGGTGATCGGGAGTGCCCTTGTGCCCGCGGGGCTCGGCGCGCTGATCGGACTCGCGGGTGCGTCCGCGTTGCCACTCGGTGTCGCAGCGTGCGCGCTCGCGTCACTTGCGATGGTGGGGGTGATCACCCTCCGGCTGCGGAACTGAGTCTCAGGGCTCCGGTGCCGTTACCACGATTGCGATCCAGATGATGGGCGTTCCTTTCTGCACGGCCGCCAGCGCGCCAAATCCATCGGTAACCTGGCCGAAGATGTCGTATTTCCGCGCCAGGCTGCTGCTGTCGCCCTTGCTGATCAGGAATTGACTCCCGATCGTGGATGCGCTGCTGCCGTACATGGCAACGGCGCCGAAGAGATACTCGCCCACCACAGGATCTGACGCGACGCCGTAGCCGGGCCCACCCGCGCCCGTATTTGTGGGATCGCCCGCGAGCGCCACGGGAGCCGTGTCAGGACAGGCGGGTCCACTGATCGCCGGACACACCTGATAGAAGCTGAGCCCGTCGTAGAAGCCGTGCTGGGCAAGCGAGACGAAATCGCTCACTGCATGCGGGGCGTACTCGGGACGGAGACGGATGGAGATAACTCCAGCGGCCGTGTCGATGAATGCGCAGTACCCGGTGTCTTTCGGAACGGTCAGCTCTGGTGCTGACCGGAAGGACCGCGGAGGATTTGTCACGGCCGCGTGCGCAGGCGGTGCGGGACATGTAACGGCGGTCTGAATTGTCACGAGTCCGGGTGTCCCGTGCGCAACTGCGGTGGAAGCGCAGCCACTCAAGACGAGCAATGCGCACACGCCGGCGACACACTGTGTACGCGACCGAACACATGCGAACGCACTGATGTTTGTCCGCTGCCGCACATATCGAAACGCCTTTCGTAGCTTCATTATCGGCGCGTAGTCTACGCGCGAAAATTGCGTCGTGCTGAAACGTATTCAAACTTGACATTCGTGAGAGATGCGCAGAGTATCCGGCAGCGAGGGATAGCCAACTCGACGCGGAGGCGATCAATGGGCGAGAGCAGGAATGGAATCGTGGAGGCGCGCCATCGGCGGTGGGCCGTCGGATTAGCCTTAGTCGTTCCGCTGGCGTTGGCGGTGTCTCAGTCCTCGATCGTGCATGCAGGGTCAGGACCGGTGCAGAGTGCGTTCACACCGATTTATCCCGTGCGTGCGCTCGACAGCCGGTCGAACACCGCCGAGCACTTTTCTCCCACGCATGAATTGGACATCTGGCAGGTGACGGGAAGCAGCATCCCGTCAGGTGCTACTGCTGTCGTACTCAATCTCACGGTCGTTAATGCGAACGCGACGACCTTGGTGACACTGTGGCCTGACGGTAGTGCCCAGCCTGTGACGTCGAACCTCGATGTGCTGGCCGGCAAGACCATCCAAACACTTGTCCAGGTCGGCCTGAGCTCCTCCGGGGTTGTCGACATTGCGAACGCCGCGGGGAGTGCTGACATCATCCTGGATTACTACGGCTATTACGCCGCGGTGATTCCGGGCGGACCGACGGGTGCGACAGGCGCGACAGGCGCGACAGGTGCAACGGGTGCGACCGGGCCTTCTGGCGGCCCTGTTGGCCCCACCGGTCCTCCGGGGGCGACGGGTGCTACCGGCCTGACTGGTCCTATCGGCCTGACTGGTCCTATCGGCCTGACGGGTGCCACCGGGCTGACTGGTGCTATCGGCCTGACTGGTCCTCCGGGAGCAACGGGTGCTACCGGCTTGACTGGTGCCACCGGGCTGACAGGTGCTATCGGCCTGACTGGTCCTCCGGGCACAACGGGTGCTACCGGCTTGACTGGTGCCACCGGGCTGACTGGTCCCATCGGCCTGACCGGTCCTATCGGCCTGACCGGTCCTATCGGCCTGACTGGTCCTCCGGGCACAACGGGTGCAACGGGCGTTACCGGAACAGCGGGCGCAACGGGACCTCCGGGCACAACGGGTGCAGCGGGTGTTACCGGAACAGCGGGCGCAACGGGCAGCACCGGTCCCACAGGTCCGTCGGGTCCGACTGGTCCCTCGGGTGTTAGCGGAGCTTCGGGCGCGACCGGCGCTGCGGGAACCATCCCAACTACTGGAACTTCGGGCACGGCTATTACGGGCGTGCACGAAGTGATCGGCACCGGCGCTTCTCAGACCGCGGTGACGCTCACCGGCAGCGCCGTCTTCGCGTCGACGTACGTGTGCTACGGCTCTGACACTGTGTCGCCGGCTACCGACATCGAGTTCATATACACCTCAGGGAGCTCGTTCACTCCAACTTCGGCGACGACCGACGCCGTCCGGTTCATCTGTATCGGTAGCTAAAACCGATACGCGTGAGCGTTTCTTGAATTGACCGTAACGGCTCTGGTCCGTCTCGCACCTCGTGCGGGGCGGACCACCCGTGCCGGTACAGAACAGCTACAGACATTGAGCGGAGTTCGAGCAGTACCGCATTGCAACGCATGACCAGCGCCAACACACGCATCACCAACGCCATCACACGAGGCTTCGGCGTCCTCGCCGTGTCGGCTCTCGTTATCGGGCTTGCCGCGTGCGGCTCACCGCCGACTGCGTCGAGCCTCGTCTCGGAAGGCTTGAAGGCACAACTCGCAGGCGACGATTCGACTGCGGCAAGCACATATGAACAAGCCATCAAGCTGGACCCGAACAACGCGGTTGCTCACTACGATCTCGGCACTGTCTATGACCGCCAGGGCGACAGGTCGCAGGCCGAGTCGCAGTACAGCGCGACGCTGGTCATCGAGCCGACATTCACCGACGCACTCTTCAACCTTGCCGACGACACCGCGAGCTCAGATCCCGCAAACGCCGCGACCCTGTATCAGCAGGTTCTGACGCTGCAGCCGAGTTTCGCGGCGGCGTGGCTCAACCTTGGGTTCATTCTGCAGGGCGAAGGCCAAGCGGCCGAAGCGAAGGCCGACTGGGCAAAGGCCATCGCGCTCCAGGCCTCGCTCGCGTCGCGAATTCCAACGCCTTCGCCTGGTGCAGCCGAAGCAACCGCGACCCCGAAAGCGTAGCGGGGACACGAACCCCCGGTGATCGCGCCGCCACAACAGCGTGTGCGTCGCGTGCAAGCGGCGCCCGAGGTCCGGATACCGGACACGCCGAGACGATCGGGACTGTGGGGATTTGCACCATGGCTGTTCGTGACCGGCGCGTGTGCGTTCGGGCTCGTCACCATGTCGGCGGAGTTGACGGTCGTTCAACCGGTGAACGACGAGTCGTTGCATTTCGAGATGGTCCGATGGGCGGTGCAGCAGATCCACGAAGGACACCTGCTTCCCCTGAACGGCTGGTTTCCGTACCTGGGCTTTGGTAACCCGCAGTTCTCGCATTATCAGAGCCTCCCGCATCTCATCACCGCGTATGTCTCCTTGGTCTTCGGCACCGCCTCAACAGAGCGGTGGGCGGGATACCTGCTCTTCGCGTTGTTTCCCATCAGTGTCTACGCGGGCACACGGCTTCTCGGGTGGTCCAGATGGGAAGCCGCTGCGGCAGCACTCATTTCACCGCTCCTGGTCAGCGTCACCGGGTACGGATACGAGTCATTCAGCTACACGTGGCTCGGCAACGGTCTCTGGTCGCAGGAGTGGGGGATGTTCCTCCTGCCGCTTGCGTGGGGCACGAGCTGGCGGGCCGTCCACGGCGTCGGGCGAGGGAAGTACGCGCTCGCGGCTTTGGTTGTGGGTCTCACGATCGCGATGCACTATCTGACGGGATACTTCGCGCTGCTCTCGGTCGGCGTGTTCGTGATCGTGGTGTGGCGCGGCCTCCTTCCGCGTATCGGCCGAGCTGCTCTGGTATTCGCCGGCGCAGCGTTGGTCGCGTCATTTGTGGTGGTGCCGCTCCTCGCCGGAGCTGCGTACTTCAACGACAGCGTCTTCAACCAGAACACCTTCTGGCTCAACTCCTATGGAGCGCCGCAGGCGATCGGCTGGCTGGTCACGGGCCAGCTCTTTGACTCGGGCCGGTTCCCCATCGTGAGCCTGCTTGTCGCGCTCGGCATCGTCGTCTGCCTGTGCCGTTTCCGCACGGACGTGCGCGCTCGCGCGCTGCTCGGGCTTATGGCGATGAGCCTGGTGCTCTTCTCGGGGCGGCCGACCTTCGGTTTCATCATCAACCTCCTTCCGGGAAACGCCGATCTCTTCCTCTCGCGCTACATGATGGGGATCCAGCTCGCCGGCGACATGCTCGCCGGGGTTGGTCTCGTATGGGCTGGTTCGGCACTGCTCGGGATCGCCCGCCGGTGGCGCCCGAGCGTGCGGCTGGTCCCGGTCGTTGCGGGGCTGATGGCCGCGGCGGTGGTCGTGACGCTGCCGGCATGGTTCGATCGAGCCGCGTATGCCGCAAGCGATTCCGCGAGCATCACGACGCAGGTCGCCACCGACCATTCGGATGGAGCAGCACTCGATGTCCTCATCGACGACATCACATCGAGAGGCGGCGGGCGCACGTATGCGGGTCTGCCTGGGAACTGGGGCGCGCAATATGAGATCGGCCAGGTCCCCGTCTATGAGTATCTCGCAGACAACGACGTGGATGAGGTTGGTTTCGTCCTGCGCACGGCATCGCTCATGACGGACAACGAAGCGTATTTCAACCAGAGCGATCCCGAGCAGTATCAGCTGTACAACATTCGATACATCCTGATGCCGGCCGGAATGACGCCACCGGTGCCCGCCACGTTGCTCGCGACGAGCGGGCGGCACCGCCTCTGGCGGGTGACGACCAGCGGGTACATGGAGGTAGTCGACACCTCCGGCATTGTCGAGGCCAACCGAAGCGACATGGCGGCCCAGATGCAGCCGTATCTGGATTCGACCGCGTTTCAGCACGGCGAGCTGGCCACCGTTGCGTACAACGGCGGTGCTGCGGCCACGCCGACGCTCCCATTCACAGCAACTCCAACCTCATCTCCGGGTACGAGCACCGACGTGCTGGTCGAAGAACAGGACGGATATTTCGCCGCGACGGTGACTGCAAATCGCACCGCCGCAGTCGTGCTCAAGGCCACGTACGATCCGGGGTGGCGCGTGACGGTGGACGGCCGCGCCGCGACTCCGTACATGGTCGTCCCAGGATTCGTGGCCGTCACCGTTTCTGCGGGCACGCACGATGTGGTCTTCCAGTACGTCGGGTACGTGCACTACGCGATGCTCTTCGGCATCGGCGCGCTCACGCTGATCGTGCTCGCGCTCGGACCCCTTTTCTGGCGGCGGAATCTCGGGCGCCTCGTGAAGCGGCATGTCGTGCTGCCGGGCCGGAGGATGGCGTGAAGCGCCCGCTCGAGGTGTCGATCCTCATGCCATGCCTCAATGAAGCCGAGACGATCGGACAATGCGTCGACCGTGCGCGCGAATCGATCGCCCGTATGGATCTCAAGGCCGAGGTGGTCGTTGCGGACAACGGCAGCACAGATGGATCCCAGCAGATCGCGCGTGCGCATGGCGCGAAGGTGGTTCTGGTTGATGAACCGGGATACGGCGCCGCCATCCGAGGCGGCGTTGCTGCGTCATGTGGGCGCTACGTCATCATGGGCGATGCCGACGAGAGCTATGACTTCTGCGAGATCCCGCCGATTGTCGAACGGCTGCGTGCGGGCGATGACCTCGTGATGGGGAACCGCTTTGCCGGCGGGATCGACAAGGGAGCGATGCCATGGTCGCATCGGTGGATCGGCAACCCGATCCTCTCGTTGACCGGCCGGGTCTTCTTCTCCTCACGAATACGCGACTTCCATTGCGGGTTGCGCGGATTCAGCGTGGATGCATTCAGGCGCATGCGGCTCAACACCACCGGGATGGAGTTCGCGAGCGAGATCGTCGTCAAGGCGTCGCTGGCGAGCATGCGGATCAGCGAGGTACCGATACAGCTGCACAAGGACGGACGGAGCCGGCCTCCGCACCTGCGCACCTGGCGCGACGGCTGGCGGCATCTGCGATTTCTGCTGCTGTTCTGTCCTCGTTGGCTGTTCCTCATTCCCGGCCTCGCGCTCATGCTGACCGGGTCCGCAGTGACCCTGTGGTTGCTCGGCGGCACGCGCCGTATCGGCCCGATCGGGCTCGACGTCCACACGATGCTTGTCAGTGGCGTTTTCGCGTTGATCGGGTACGAGCTGATCCTCTTTGCCGCGTTCATCAAGATCTTCGGCATGCGGGCCGGCTTCCTCCCGTCCGGCCGTCGGACCGAGCGCTTCTTCCAGGTGGCGACGCTTGAGAAAGGGCTCATGGCGGGAGGTGTCGTCACCCTTGCGGGGTTTGCGCTGGTGCTGCTTGCCGTCGTCACGTGGAGCCGCAATGGCTACGGGGCGCTCGACACCGAGGCTTCGATGCGCCCGTTGATCCTTGCCGTCCTGCTCATTGCCGGCGGCGTGCAGACCGTGTTTGCAAGCTTTGTGATGAGCATGCTCGGCATCCGCGACAACGTCGTCGTGCGCCCGTCAGTCGTCCTCGAGCCCGAGGCTGTCTACGAAGCACCGGGCGTCAGTGGCCGCCCGTCGCTCACCGGCCGTCGAGCGCGGGCAGCATTCGGACCGCCATGAAGTCGACTCCGCTGCGGCGTTCTCGTGCAGGCGATGCCACGCCACAACCTTTCCTTACGCCGATTCGCTTCGCGGCCGTCGGACTGGGGTGGGTCACAACGCACCGCCATATCCCCTGGCTCCGGCGGACCCCCGGCGCCCAACTTGTCGGGGTCATCGACCGCAGGGCGGACCGAGTGACGAAAGCCACCGCAGCGTTCGGTATCTCACTCGGTGCCGTCAGTTCGGACGCTGACGGCGTGCCGTGGCTCGACGACATTGACGCCGTCACGATCGGCACATCGCCAATGAGCCATCACGCGGTTGCATCAGGGTTTCTGCGCCGGGGCAAGGACGTGTTGCTCGAGAAGCCCTTGACGATGAGCGTCGACGAGTCGCGCGACTTGACGGATCTTGCGTCGCGCAACGACCGCGTGCTCGGTGTCGTGCATAACTTTCAATTCGCCCGCTCGGTACGGCGCGCACTGCTGCTGCTCGAGCGGGGCTCACTTGGGCCGTTGCGCGAGGTCTGGGGGCTGCAACTCTCCAATCCGCTCCGCCGCCTCCCGGACTGGTATGAGGAACTGCCGCTTGGTCTCTTCTACGACGAGTCGCCGCATTTCTTCTATCTGATGCGGCGCTTCCTCGGCGACGGCGTCACCGTCGGAAGCACAAGTGTCGTGCGCCACCCCGGAAGACAAACTCCGATCTCCGTTGGCGCACAGTTGGAGAACGGGGCGGTTCCCGGTCGGATCGACATGCATTTCGAGGCGCCCGTCAGCGAGTGGCAACTCATGGTCGTCGGATCGCGACGCCTCGCCGTGGTCGACATCTTCCGCGACATCCTCGTGACCCTGCCGAACGACGGGGAGCACAGCGCTCGCGAGATCCTGCGAACCAGCGCTGAGGCAGGAGCTCGGCATCTCGTCGGCGCCGTGACTTCCGGCGTGCTGCACGCGAGTGGCCGGCTTGCGTACGGCAACGACGAGGTGATGCACCGCTTCGTCTCGTCATGCCGAACGCGCACAGAACCCCGGAGCATCGGCGGCCACGATGGAGCCGCTGTCGTCGCGCTCCAGCATGCCGTCCTTGCCGGAGTTTGATCCCGCGTGAAAATCCTCGCGTCGAGCAACTACTTTCCGGAGCACATCGGCGGCATCGAGCGAGTCGCCGGCGACCTTGTCCACGCATTGCGAGCGAGGGGCCACTCGGTCCGTTGGGTCGCCGCAGAAACGAGCGAGTGCCCACACCGCGGCAACGTGGAAGACGCGGCGATTCCGGCATGGAACGTCACCGAGCGACGCCTCGGATTCCCGTATCCCATACCGGATCCACGCTGCCGCCATTCCCTCGAGGAGATCGTCGACGCGAGCGACGTCGTGCACCTGCATGACTGTCTCTACGCGACGAACCTGATGATCTTCCGAGCGGCGCGAAAGCTCGGACGGCCAGTTGTCATCACGCAGCACGTCACCGAGGTCCCGTATCGGCGCTGGCTGCTGCGATCGATCCAGCGCGAGGCGTACCGAAGGGTGACGGAGCCGATGCTGTCACGAGCGGACCGTGTCGTCTTCGTGAGCGATCGGGTTCGCGCGCGGTTCGCGGGCGTCGTGGTGGGCAATCGGAGTGAGGTGATCGAAAACGGCGTCGATGTGTCCGGACTCGCGCTGCCTGCGCATCACGAGAGGGCACGGATTCGCGAGCAGCTTGGCTATGACGAGAGCGATACCGTGTTGCTGTTCGCAGGCCGCTTCGTGGAGAAGAAGGGTCTCGCGCATATCCGGACCGCCGCCGCAGCGCGACCGTTCTGGCGCTGGCTCCTTGTCGGCCGCGTTGACGACGAGGATCCGCGAGAGTGGTGCCTGCCGAACGTGAGTGTCCTCGACCCGGTGGGGCACGAACGAATGGGGTCGCTTTATGCCGCCGCCGATCTGCTGGTCCTCCCCTCGGCCGGCGAGGGGCTCCCGGTCGTCGTCCAGGAGGCGCTGATTTCGGGGACACCGGTGCTGACCACGGTCGACACCGCCGCGAGCCTCGCAGGGCATTGCGGGATCGTTCGCGCCTGGGATCCTGCAACGGGTCCTCTTGAGACCGCCGTTGCCGATGCACTGCGCGAGCCCCAGGATTCGCGCGAAATTGCCTTGCATGCGCTCCACCGGTGGGATCTCGACGACGTCGCGACCAGATACGAGGCGCTGATGGAGACCGCCCTGGCGACGCCTCGCCGCGCGCACCAGACGCGCTAATTGCAACGCTTCTGAGCGAAGGCTGTGCCGACGTCGGTGTTCGCCCGGTGCATTGGCCAGGAAGGAACAGGGTGGGGGCATGGACCCACGGCACACGGCGCCATGACCGGCCGTCAGACCACTCCGAGGCAGGATCCGCTCCCGCCGGACGTTGGCTTTGGTGAGCTCATGACCCGGATGATCTCCGCCAATCAGGCGGAGAAAGCAAAGCGCGCACGGGCCAATGGCGCAGGTCGCACCGCGCCCAGGGACGCGCCGGAGCCACGAGGAACGCTCGGAACGCTCCGAGGCGTGACTCTCGCCGCAGCCAGGGCGCCGCTCGGTGGCGCGCTTTTTGCGTCGTTTCTCGAAGCGGTCCCCGATGCGATCGTCGGTGTCGTCGCCGACGGCAGCATCCTCATGGTGAACGCTCAGGCAGAGACGCTCTTCGGGTACGGGCGCGACGAGATGGTCGGCCAGCAACTCGAGATCCTGGTCCCGGCCTCGGCAGGCGATCACTCGCAATTGCGTGCGATGTACTTCCAGGAACCGCAGCCACGACCGATGGGACTCGGCATGGAACTCTCCGGCAAGCGCCGCGACGGCTCGGAATTCCCTGCGGAGATATCGCTGGCGTGGATCGAGATTGACGGACTGCTGCTCGTGGTCGCGGCCGTGCGCGACATCACCGAGCGCAAGCGCGCGGAGGCGAAGTTCCGGAGCCTTCTCGAGGCGGCTCCGGATGCGATCGTCGGCGTCAACACGGATGGGCTCATCGCGCTCGTCAACACGCAGGCGGAAGCGCTCTTCGGCTACGAACGCAATCAGCTCATCGGCAGACCAGTCGAACTGCTCGTCCCCGGAGCTGCCGAGCAATATCCACTCTCCCAATCCGAACCCGGGTTTCCGCGATCCACGCACGCGAAGTGTCGAAGCATGGATCCCCCTTCCCGGACGGCGAGCCGACGGGTCGGAGTTCCCTGCCGAGGTGTCGCTGACGTCCATCGAGACCGAGGAGGGCCTGCTCGTCTGCGCGGCCATCCGCGATGTGACCGAGCGCGTTGAAGCACAACACGAGCGTGATCGCATGGAAGCGCAGCTCGAGCGCGACCGCATGGAGCGCCAGCTCCATCAGTCACAGCGTCTCGAGAGCCTCGGTCAACTCGCCGGCGGTGTCGCCCACGACTTCAACAATCTGCTCGCGGCGATCCTCAACTACGTGAGCTTCGTGGACGAGGAGATCACCGCCGAAATTGCGCTCCGCCCCGCGCACGAGTCGGCTCGTCTGTCATCCGTGCTCGACGATGTGAGTCAGATTGGGGCCGCCGCCGAGCGCGCAGCGCGGCTTGACGCATCAACTCCTCGCATTTGGACGTCGCGAGATCATCAAGCCGGAGATCATCGACTTCAACGCAATCGTTGGGGAAGTGGACGGGCTTTTGCGCACGACGATCGGCGAGCACGTCGAGCTGATCACGCGGTGCGCCACTGACCTCGATCACGTGCTCGCGGATCGCGGTCAGATGGAGCAGGTGTTGCTCAACCTCGCAGTCAACGCGCGCGATGCGATGCCGACCGGCGGCACGCTCATCATCGACACGGAGAACTTCATCGTCGACGCGGCGTATGCGCAACGGGATCCGCGCCTCCAGGCGGGTCCGCACGTGCGCCTGCGCGTCTCGGACACCGGGACCGGTATGGATCGCGACACCATCGAGCGCGCCTTTGAGCCCTTCTTCAGCACGAAGCCAAAGGAGAAAGGGTCCGGTCTCGGTCTCGCCACCGTGTACGGCATCGTCAACCAGGCAGGCGGCATGGTGGATCTCGAGTCCGACGTTGACGAGGGGACCACCCTCACGATTCTGCTGCCAAGCGTGGTCGTCAGCGGTCGCGCAGCCCGATGCTCCGCGTCCGGCGTCGCGCCGGAGTCATGGCGGCGAAACGATTCTCGTCGTCGAGGATGAGGACCTGGTGCTCGACGTCGCGAGCCGCATCCTCACGCGTCACGGATATCACGTCATCGCCGCGCGCGGCGGCGCCGAGGCGCTCGAGTTGATCGGCGCGCATCGGGGCACGATTCACCTGCTGCTCACGGACGTGGTCATGCCGGGATTGACCGGCAAGCAGGTTGCCGAGCATGTCACGGAGTTGCTGCCGAAGATTCGCGTGCTGTACATGTCCGGTTACCCGGAGTCGGTGATCACCTCACAGGGCGTGGTGCAGCGCGGTATCCACCTGGTCTCGAAACCGTTCGTCGCGTCCGACCTGCTCGACCACGTGCGCGCGACCCTCGACGCCTGACGCGCCGTCAGCCGGCCGCGACGGGAACCTTGGGCAATTCCGCCAGCGCCGCGTCGAGCTTCTCCTGCGGGAGTTCCACGTCCTGGAGCTTGCCGGCGAAGTACGCGTCGTAAGCACCGAGGTCGAAGTTCCCGTGACCCGAGAGATTGAAGAGGATCACGCGCGAATCGCCTGCCTCGCGTGCTGCTGCTGCCTCCTGCGCAACGGCACGCAGCGCATGCGACGGCTCGGGCGCGGGGAGAATGCCTTCGGAGCGCGCGAAACGCACGGCTTCCGCGAAGCACTCGTTCTGCTTGTACGCGCGAGCCTCGATGAACCCGTTCTTCACGAGCAGGCACAGTGACGGCGCATCGCCGTGATAGCGAAGGCCGCCCGCGTGGATGGTGTCGGGAATGAAGTTGTGGCCGAGCGTGAACATCGGCACGACCGGCCCCATGCCCGCGGTGTCGCCGAAGTCGTATGCGTAGAGACCGCGCGTGAGAGTCGGGCACGCCGCGGGCTCGGCGGCGATGAAGCGGGTCTTCGTCTTGCCGGCGATGCGATCCGCGAGGAATGGGTACGCGAGTCCGGCGAAGTTCGAGCCGCCGCCGACGCAACCGATCACCACATCGGGGTACGCGTCGGCCATCTCCATCTGCTTCTGCGCCTCCTGGCCGATCACCGTCTGATGCAGCAGCACATGGTTCACCACGGACCCGAGCGAGTAGTGGCTGTCTTCTCGCGTGGCCGCGTCCTCGACCGCTTCGGAGATGGCGATGCCGAGGCTTCCCGGTGAGTCGGCGTCCTGGGCGAGCACGCTGCGGCCGTACTGCGTCTGATCGGTCGGGGAGGGGAGGACCTTCGCGCCCCACGTCTCCATGAGGGCACGTCGGTATGGCTTCTGCTGGTACGAGACCTTGACCATGTAGACCATCACTTCCAGGCCGAAGAGGCCGCCCGCGAATGCGAGGGCGGAGCCCCACTGGCCGGCGCCGGTCTCCGTGGTGAGCCGCTTGATCCCTTCCTCGGCGTTGTAGTACGCCTGCGCGACCGCGGTGTTGGGCTTGTGCGAACCCGCCGGCGAGGTGCCTTCGTACTTGTAGTAGATGCGCGCCGGCGTATCGAGCGCCTTCTCCAACCGGCGGGCGCGATAGAGCGGCGTTGGCCGCCACATCTTGTAGATGTCGCGAACACGGTCGGGGATCTCGATCCAGCGCTCGGTCGACACCTCCTGGCCGATGATCGCCATCGGGAAGATGGGCGTGAGATCCGGCGGAGTGAGCGGCTGCAACGTCTGTGGACTCAGGAAGGCGCCGAGCGGCTCGGGCACGTCAGCGAGGATGTTGTACCAGTGCGACGGCAGCTCGTCTTCCGTCAGCAAGAACTTCGTCGGTACGGATGCCATGGCGCTGTGCAACCTCCTCTAACCGCGTTCCGCCACCGCGATCATCGATGGCCCGCTTTTCACGTGAAACCACCCGGAGTGTACGTCGTGAGCAAGGCCGTCATCACCCGTGCCGATGGCCCCAGTGACGGGAACGCATAACCGGCCCCCGCAAGCCTGCCGACGATAACTATCTCTCACGATGGTGCGTATGCCTGCAGGGTTGATCCAGCAACCAGCAACTCGTTGTCTGCGAAGACTGGCTGCGCAAAGATCGGCCCGCTGGTGCTGATGGTCCGCTCGATGGTTCCGCCGGAAGCGTCGATCAGATACACGGCGCTGGAGACACCAGACGCAGCGTTGTAGGTTGGTACTGCCAGAACCCCACTCCCGTCCAGGCTCATTCCACCGACAACCGGACCATCGACCGGCGTTGACCACAGCTGCGTCCCAGACGTTGTCAACTCATACACGTACCCGGCCCCGGTGCAGTTCGGCGCGCACGAGCTCGAGGCGTTCGGGTTGGGGTTGCCTCCGATGAAGAGATGGCTTCCATCAAACACGGCAGCGTCTCCACAGAAGTCCAGCGAGTCCGGCGCGGGCGGTGTGCCAATCGTGGCCGCCCACGACAACGTATCCGGCGCAGACTGGTTCAGCACGTAGAACACACCATCCTTGTTGCAGCGCTCCAACCTGACCGTCGAAGATGACCGGACTGGCCATGAAGTCTGAGTTCTCCCCGTACAGCCCCGGCACCTGATAGCCACCCATCCGCGTCAACGTCCCTTCGCCAAGCTCGACGATCGCGGTCGCATCGGTGCCCGACGTGCCGTTGTCGTTGCCCGTGCTCACCCACACGTCGCCGTCGGGATCGACGGCGACCGAGGTATGCACGGACGCGCCGAGGCAGGTCGGACAACCACCCGTGAAGTACTGGCCGGCCAGGTTCCCGGTGCTCTGGTGGAGCGCGATGACGCCGTCATACCCGGGGTTGCCGATCCCGTCGGATTGATCGCAGGCGGTCGAGACCCCGTAGTACACGAAACCGTCGGCCACCGTGGGCGATGACCAGTTGTAGTAGATGTCGGTCTTCTCGCCGATGAGGTGGCGCCAGATGGTGTGACCGTTCTTGGCGTTGAGGGCGTAGAGGTAATGGTCCGGGGCGCCCACATACACCGTGAGCACCCCGCTCTCGAGGGTCACCGTGGCGCTTGACGTGAAGCCCCTGTGGCCGGCCGGTGAGCAGCTCGTCATCGCGAACGCGCGGCTCCAGATGGTCGCCCCGGTCGCGGCGTTGAGCGCGTAGAAGGTGCCGTTCTCGGAGCCGATGTAGACAATCCCGCTGTTCACGATCGGCGAGGCAGTGAACGTGCCAATGTCGGTTCGATCCCAGATCGAGCCCACCGTTGCGGCATTGGCTAGGTGACCGTGGTGGCCGCTGCCACGTACGACGTATGCGCCGGACCACCAAGGTAAGCCGGATAGCTGTTCCCGGATGCGGCCAGCCCGAGGATGCCCATCACGGTGGCGGCAACGCTCCTCATTGCTTGATCCTGCCACGTGCCGGGTGGTGTTCCTGCGTGCTACCATCATGAGGAGGTAACACGCAGAAAGAGGTGACTGTCATGAAGACACAGGGAGCACGCAGGTGGTGGGCGCTTGCCGCGGTGAGCATGGGTGTCCTGGCGGTTGGCCTGGACGGGACAGTGCTGAGCGTTGCGCTGCCGACACTGGCGAAGGCGCTTCACGCCTCCGAGTCCGACCTGCAGTGGTTCTCGTCGCTCTATCTGCTGGTCCTCGCGGCGGCGATGCTGCCGGCGGGCCTGCTCGGGGACCGCTACGGGCACAAGAAGCTCCTGCTCATCTCCCTGGGCCTGTTCGGGCTCGGATCGCTCGCCTGCGCGCTCTCGACCTCGGTCGCCGAGTTCCTCGCCGCACGCGTCCTCCTCGGGATCGCCGGCTCCGGCGTCATCGTCATGGCGATCTCGTCACTCACCGTGCTCTTCACCAAGGAGGAGCGCCCGAAGGCCGTCGGCATCTGGGCCGCGGCCAACTTCCTCGCACTGCCGATTGGGCCCATCCTCGGCGGCTGGCTACTCACAAACTTCTGGTGGGGATGGGTCTTCCTCATCAATGTTCCGGTCGCGGTGATCGGGCTCATCGCCCTTGCCACGCTGGTCCCCGAGTCGCGTTCCGCCAAGCGTCCGCGCGTCGATCTGGTGGGGGTTGCCCTCTCGGTCGCAGGGTTGGTATCGCTCACATACGGCCTGATCAGCGCGGGCCAGGACGGCTGGACCGATGCCCGCGCGCTCGTCGCGATGGCCGCCGGCGCGGTGGTCCTGGCCGGCTTCTTCCTCTGGGAACGCCGCCTCAACGAGCAGCCGGGCGGTCAGCCGCTCCTCGACCTCTCGCTCTTCCGCTCCGCATCGTTCACGTGGGGGGTCATCCTCGCAGCGGTCGCCGTGCTCTCCATGATCGGCGTGCTCTTCACGTTGCCGCAGTACTTCCAGGGTGTGCTCGGCACCAATGCGATGGGCTCCGGGCTGCGGCTCCTGCCAGTGATCGGAGGGCTGATCGTCGGGGCCGTTCCCTCCGATCGTGTGGTCAAGCTCATCGGCGCCAAGATCACCGCCGGAGCCGGCTTCGCATTCATCGCCATAGGCCTGCTGATCGGGACAAGCACCGGGATTGCCTCGAGCACGCTCTTCGTGGCGGTCTGGATGGCGATCGTCGGCGTCGGGATGGGCCTCGCGCTCTCCACCGCCACATCAGCCGCACTCGTCGAGCTCTCGGAGGAGCGCAGCGGGGTGGGCTCCGCGGTGCTCCAGGCCGTGAACAAGGTGGGTGGCCCATTTGGGACGGCGATCCTCGGGAGCGTGCTCAGCTCGCTCTACCTCTCTCATCTGGTCGTGACCGGGCTCCCCGCTCAAGCGGCCGCGGCGGTTCGCCTGAGCATCTTCGGTGGCGTTGCGGTCGCGCAGCAGATCGGATCGACCGGGCTCCTCCATTCCGTTCGCGCAGCGTTCGTCACGGGAATGGACGCCGCCCTGCTCGTTTCCGCCGGCATCGCCCTCGTGGGACTCGTGCTCACGCTGCTCTTCCTGCCGCGCACCAACAAGTTGTCGGAGAATCAGCCCGTGCCACCTCTCGAGGAGCGCGAGCTTGTCACCGCCGGTTGATCTGCCCGCTCCTGGCCTGAGGGAACGGAAGAAGGAGCGGACGCGCGAGACGATCCGCGCGCGTGCGCTCCACCTCTTCGTCACGCAGGGCTACCAGGCAACGACGGTGCAGCAGATCATCGACGACGTCGAGATTTCCGAGAGCACGTTCTTTCGCTATTTCCCGACCAAGGGCGACGTCGTGCTCACGGACGATTTCGATCCCATCATCGTGGCCGCGTTCTTGCGGCAGCCACAGGAGCTCGGCCCGATCGAGGCGCTGCGGCGCGCCTTCAACGAGACATTCGGACAGCTCACCGCGGAGCAACTCGCGGAACAGCAGGATCGGATGCATCTCATCCTCTCTGTCCCAGAGTTGCGCGCATCGATGCTCGACCAGTTCGGTCAGGCGATGCGCCTGCTGGCGGGCGCCGTTGCGGAGCGGACCCATCGCCGCGCTGACGACATAGAGGTGGTCACGGTCGCCGGCGCGGTGGTCGGTGTCGCGATGGCGGTGATGTTCGTCATGATCGATGACCCCACAGCCGACCTCCACGTCCTGCTCGACGAGGGCATGGCCCGGCTGCAGGCCGGCCTCGGGCTCTAAGCGTCGGGAGCGATCCTCGGGACAGCGACCCGCCGACCTATTCTTCCCCGATGCGCCTGGCCACATGGAACGTCAACTCCGTCGTCGCGCGGCTGCCACGACTGCTGGAGTGGCTTGTGTCAAGCAGCCCCGACGTCCTCTGTCTGCAGGAGACAAAGATCGCGGACGACGCCTTTCCCCGCGCAGAAGTCGAGGCCCTCGGATACGAAGTCGCACTCAACGGGGAGGGACGCTGGAACGGGGTCGCGATCATCTCTCGTGTCGGTCTCGGCGACATCGAGCGCGGGTTCGCCGATGCTCCCGGCTTTCCGGAAACCGAAGCGCGCGCGATGAGCGCGACGTGCGGCGGACTGCGCGTGTGGTCGCTGTACGTCCCCAATGGACGTGCCCTCGACAGCGATCACTATCCGTACAAGTTGCAATGGCTCGCTGCATTGCGCGTTGCGCTGCTTGCCGAACAACCCGCAGTCCCGCCGCTCTTCCTCTGCGGCGACTTCAACATCGCGCCAACCGACAACGACGTCTGGGACCCCGCGGCATTTATCGGTTCGACGCACGTGAGCGCACCGGAACGCGAGGCGCTCGCGGCGCTGGTCAGCGGGCTCGGCCTCGACGACATCCAGCCGCGTGCGTTCAAGGGCCGTCCCTTCACGTACTGGGACTACCGCGCCGGCAACTTCCACAAGGGGCTCGGCATGCGCATCGACCTGGTGCTGCTGGACCACACGGTGACCCCGGCGGTACCGATGCCTACATCGATCGCGACGCGCGCAAGGGCACGCTGCCGTCAGACCACGCCCCGCTCGTGGTCGACCTCGCCTGGCCGCGGTAGCGGCCTCAGCTCAGTTCAGCTTGCCGGTGGTGGCGGCGCCTTGGTGCCGTCGGCGACCGCGAACCCGTCCTGGTCGAAGTCGAGCTTGGACGGCGTCGCGTGCGTGTCGCTCGGCTCTGCGCCGGTCAGCACGATCTTGGTGAGGGTGCCGGCGCTGCCGATGACGGTCGAGCCGTTGACGGTGCCGTGGTCGAAGTCGACATTGGTGGTGAGCGCGATGTCCACGATGCCGATGCCGCCGACTTCCGGAGCCTCGTGGATCCATTCGGCGCTGTTCTCTTGCAAGGTGTAGTTCACGGTTCTCGTGAACAACTCGAACTCGGTGGTATCGATGACGACCATCGTCCACGACTTGCCGGAGCCCTTGGTGATGTCCACGCTCATCGCGTCACCGGGGTGGACCTTGAATTTACGCAATCACCGTCTCCGATGCCGGGAGGATCTCTGTCCAGGCGTTGTAGGTGATCTTGCCGTTGACGTCTTGCTCCGTCGTCCCCGCCTGGATCAGTTTGTCATTGTCGTTTGCGAATCCGCCGATGCCCACCCAGTCCGATGCGTAGCGTTGCCCCGACGTGGCCTTGACGGTCGGAACGATCCACGAGCCGGCGACCTGGGTGTAGGTCAGCCCCGTGACCGCATACCCGGACCAGTTCTCGGAGTCCAGGGTCCCGGCGTTGACGACGCCGACACGGTGGACAGCCCCGTGCGAAAGGGGAGCGGTCGCTCCTTTGGGAGCGCCTGCGAGCGCCGCAGAAGCAGCAAGGCAACCGACGGCGACGGTCAGGGTAAGACGGCGCACAGGTGCCCCCCTAAACATTTTTGTTAGCTGTCAAATCGTAGCAAACCCACCCGGGCGACTATGGCTCGTGCGCCACCCAAGGAGGAGGCGGGTGCTTGATCGTCAGGTCACGAACGAGCGTTGCAGCCGGCGCGCGCCGGCGACGGCGGGCATGCCGTGCGCTGTTCGCAAGGCAACCGGGCCGAGGTCGAACTCCTCGGAGGGCACCGGCCGGCCCATGAGATATCCCTGCGCGGCATCGCAGCCAAGGTCGTCAACGAGCGCCAGCGTCTCGAGGTTCTCGATGCCTTCGGCAATGATGCGAAGCCCGAGTGAGTGGGCGAGATCCACCGTCGATCGGATCACCGCAACGGCGCGCTCATCGCCGGCGGCGCCGGTGAGAAACGTGCGGTCGAGCTTCAGCTCCGTCACCGGGAGCCGGCGGAGATACGTGAGCGACGAGAACCCCGTGCCGAAATCGTCAATCGACAGCTCGACGCCGAGGCCACGCATGCGCTCCAGGATCTCCAAGGCCTGCACAGGGTCCGCCATGAAGCAGTCCTCGGTGATCTCGATCGTGACGCGCGCTGCATCCACGCCATGCGCCGCGATGCGGGCCTCCACCTTGTCGGGCAGCGCCTCGTCACGCAAGCTCGCGGCGGAGATATTCACCGAGACACCGATGTCATAGCCACGCGCGGCCCAGCGCGCCTGCTGGCCGAGCGCCTGGTCGAGCACCGACATCGTGAACGGCTCCATGAGGCCGGCATCGGAGACCAAATCGAGGAACACCGCCGGAGCGAGCACACCTCGCTGCGGGTGCAGCCAGCGCGCGAGCGCCTCAGCCTTGATGACACGGCCACGCGACAGGTCGAGGATTGGTTGGTAGTACGGAAGGATCTCGCCACGTCCGATGGCGTCGCGAAGCGCCTCCATCAGGTCGAGCCGTTCGCGCGCGTTCTGGTCCTGCTCCGAGGAGTAGATTTGCCAGGGCGCGTGCGCTCGTTTTGCGACGAACATCGCGAGATCTGCTTTCTGCAGCAGGCTTTCAGGGGTTGTGCCGTGGTCGGGGGCGAACGCGATTCCGATGCTCGCATCCACGCGAAGACTCATTCCTTCGAGCTGGAACGGCTGACGCAGCGCTGTGCGAACGCGGTCCGCCACCTCGATCGCCTCGGATGGATCCGTCAACGGTGAGAGCACCAGGCCGAACTCGTCGCCGCCGAGCCGCGCGACGGTTCCCGTGCTCCCGACGGCAGCGGTCAGGCGTGGACCGAGCTGGCGGAGGACGTCATCACCGACGTGGTGCCCGAGACTGTCGTTGATCTCCTTGAATCGGTCGAGATCGATCATGAGCACCGCCAGACGAGTCGATGCCGTCCCTGCATCGAAGCACGATACGAGGCGTTCAAAAAAGAGCCTGCGGTTCGGCAAGCCGGTGAGATCGTCCGTGCGTGCCTCGCGGTTGCTGTCCGCAAGCGTGCGGAGCTCGCGGAAGGCATATGCCGACCTGGCGATGGCAATCACCAAGGTGGTGGTCGCCAGGATGACGCCGACGCGAAGAACCGGATGTGTCGTCGCGTACACGACGATGCCGAGTGAGCTCAGGAGAAAGAGGACGGGCACGAAGTTCGGCGCCTGAATCGTCGGCGCACTGCGGACGCGCGGGTGCATCCCCACCCACGCAGCACACCCCAGGATCAACGCGGCGACCGCCCACAAACTGTCGAGCGGCGTTCCCACGACGTACGTCCCGGATGTGACGCGCAGGAGATAGATGCTGTCTGCTCCGGCAAAGAGCAGGAGTCCGGCGCCGAGCGTCCACCAGAGCCGGCCGGGCCGCCAGCCGCGAACGGCAAAGACGCCGACGACCATGCTGACGAGCACCACGTCGCCGATTGGATAGGCGATGTTCGTCGCGACCGTTGCGAAGGTACCGTGGATCCCCTCGGAAATCGGACCGATGACGAGTGTGGCCTCGAGCGCCGCCACGCCGAGCGCGGCGATGAGCGCGTCCACCCAGATGGTCTTCGAGATGTTCGGCACCGTTTCTCGAACGAGGAGGCTGATCCCGAGAAATGCCAGCGGATAGTCAGCCAGAAAGGCGAAGTCCGCAATCGACGGCGACGGGATCGGGTTGAAATACTGCACCACGGCGGTGAAGAGCACCGATCCGGTGGTGAAGAAGAGCAGCCCCGTCCCGAGTGCTGCCCAGCCCCAGCGTCCGGGCCGCCGGGTGAGCGCGCGCGATAGACACAACAGCGCGCAGCACGCATATCCGATGTTCTCGACCCAGACGTCGAAGAATGGGATCGATGTGCCGTGCGCGCGAAAGATCGTCGACACGACGAACGACAGGACGAGCGCCGCGGTGAGCCCCTGCAGGACTCGGACGCCGCGAGGCACAGGGCCGCCTGCGGTCCGTAAACCCGAGGCGAGTCGCTGCAACGCTGAGTCCTCCGGCAGCACAACCCGACGCGACCAGCACTGCCTGGTGTGGTCCGCACGGTGGGCATGAGCCGCCGCATGGCGTGAGCTCAGCCTATTCGACGGGTAGCGGCGAGATCCGGCTACTCGGGTTACGGAATCGAAAGATGATGTCCCGAAGTCGGGCGCTAGAGTTCCAGCGTCGCCTCGGCGGTGATCGGCACTGCCGCGAGGGCCTTCGAGACAGGGCAATTCGCCTTGGCGTCCTCGACTGCGGCGGTGAAGACTGCGGCGTCGATACCTGGAACCTTTCCCTTGACGACAAGATGAATGGCGGAGATCCCCTCGGGGGCTCCGAAAGTGACTTTCGCCGTGGTGTCGATCCGATCAGGTGCGTGGCCGGCTCCGGCGAGGCCGTTCGCGAGTGCCATCGAGAAGCATCCGGAGTGGGCGGCGGCGATCAATTCCTCGGGGCTCGTGCCGCTGGCACGTGAACTCGCGCGGTTGTTCCAGGTGAGGGTTTGCTCAGGGAAGGAACCGCTCGCAGGAGTGACGGTCCCTTTGCCGTGGACGAGGTCGCCTTCCCAGGTGGCACTGGCACTACTTTCGACAGTCATTCGTCACTCCTTTCACGAACCGAGGAACAGAGTCACAGACTAACCAGGCGGGCAATCGCCTCGCTCAGCGCGACGTACGGCTGTAGCGGCGGACGCAGAGCGGCACGAAGATCGCAATGATGATCACCGCGAGTCCGATGGTCGTGATCTCCGGATGCTCGAGCGACCAGACCCCGGATGGCGGCGGGCCGATCGTGTTACCGAACAGGTTGCGTCCCGCGGCCACGACCGACGACACCGGGTTCCAGTTGGCGAAGACCCGCAGCCAGACTGGCATCTTCGACGTGTCGACGAAGACGTTGGAGATGAAGCCGAGCAGGAAGACGGGGATATTGATGAGCACGTCAGCGGACTGCGACGACTTGGCGACCAACCCCACGAGGATGCCGAGCCAGCAGAGCGCGAACGCGAACAATTCGATGAGCAGAAAGCCGAGGAATGCGTCGAAGATGCCGTTCTCGGGACGCCAGCCGACCAGGAGCGCGCACACGATCATCACCGCCAGCGCCGGCAATCCCAGGATCATCGTCGAGACGCCACGTCCGATGAGGATGGAGGAGCGTGCGATCGGGAGCGTCTTGAAGCGGTCGATGACCCCTTCGTTCATGTCAGTTGCGACAGCAACTGCGACGTTGGCAGACGCGAAAAGGGTCGACTGCGCGAACAGTCCGGACATCAGGTACGAGTGATAATTGCCGCCGGGCACGGTGATCGAGCTCCCGAAGACGTAGCCGAAGAGCACGACGAAGACGACCGGAAAGAGCACGCTGCCGAAGATGATGTCGGGCTGGCGCTTGCCACGGATGAGGTAGCGGCGAGTGGCGTTGTACGCGTCGATGGTGCCGCTGAGGAACGAGTTGCGTACCGGGATCGTCGCGACGGTCATGCGTTCGCCTCGGCCGCGATTGCCGCCAGATCGCCCGGGAGAAGCGGCTCGCCCCTGCGGTGGGTCACGGCGCTGAACACCTCGTCAAGGCTCGGGTGTTCGAGACCGACCTCGTGGATCGGGACACCGAGGCCCTCGAGCAGCGTCACCACCTCGCCGAGACTCACGAGGCCGTCGGGGGCCGGCGCGCTCACCGATCGCCCGCGGATGGTCGCCTCATGACCCAACGCGGCGCGGACCTTCTCGAGCACCGCCGGATTCGCGTCCGCGAGCGTCACCACGACTGTCGGCCGCCCGATGGAGGCTTTGAGCTGCTCCGGTGTTCCCTTGGCGACCACCAAGCCCCGATCGACGACGACGATCGTGTCGGCGAGTTGGTCCGCTTCATCGAGGTACTGGGTGGTCAGCAGCACGGTGGTACCGCGGGACACGAGGGTGCGGATGGCCTCCCACATCTCGCTGCGGCTGACCGGGTCCAGACCGGTGGTCGGCTCGTCGAGGAAGAGCACCTCCGGGTTGGCGATCAGGCTGGCGGCGAGATCGAGGCGCCGGCGCATACCGCCGGAGTACTTCTTGACGAGCTGATTGCCGGCGTCGACGAGATCGAACTGCTGCAGCAACGCATCCGCGCGCTGTCGGGAGACTGCTGCGCCGAGGTGCGAGAAGCGGCCGATGATCTCGAGGTTCTCGTGGCCGGTGAGCAGCTCGTCCATGGTTGCGGTCTGACCGGTGACCCCGATCTTGCCGCGCACCTTGTCGGCCTGGGTCGCGATATCGAAGCCCGCGACCTGCGCATGGCCGCCATCCGCGTCGAGGAGCGTCGTGAGGATCCGGACCGTGGTGGTCTTGCCGGCGCCGTTGCGGCCGAGCAGCGCGCACACGCTTCCGGCGGGCACGTCGAGGCTGACGTCAACGAGCGCGTGCGTCTCGCCGAACGATCGAGCCAGGTGCTGAGCGGAGATGGCGAAGCTGGTCATACGCGAGGAACGATATATCGCGAGCCGTCGATATGTCAAGAAGGCGACAGCCCAATCCTAATGGGAACCAGATCTTCCGCCGCCGTTTCGCCGGCGATGACGCCTCAACCGGGCGCTGCCGGGAGCCGCTACTTGGAGAGCCCGTTGCTGATGTTGGAGAACACGTTGTTCACCTGCTTGCCGACGACCTGCAGGATCACGATCACCACGATCGCGATCAGCACCAGGATGAGCGCGTACTCAACCATTCCCTGGCCGTCCTCTTCTTCGGCAAGGCGGGTCCTGGCGAACTCTTGTGTTCGCAGGAAGAGCACCGCACACAATCCCAACGGATCTGGCATCCCTAGATCGTATGCGGGAATGCCCGCCGAGCCGTGACGGACGGGTCACACGGCGAAAGCGACCCGCCGGACACTGCGGCCCGGCGGGTCGCCTTGCTCACCAGCGTGCGGCCGCAAGCTCCGGGACGAACAGCGCCGCGTTCACCGTCCCGACCCCACTCGCCAGGTCATAGCCGGGGAGCGCGTGGAATCCGACCACTGTGTGCTCCGAGCCCCCCTGGGTGAACGTCACGGTGTTATTGCCGCTCGTGACGTCGACGATGCCGGGGGCACCGGCTGCCGACATCTGGTACAGCGCCGGGTTGATGACGCCGAGGTCGTGACCGGCGTATTGGTCAGCGATCGCCACGATGCCCGAGAAGAGCGGTGTCGCCTCGCTGGTGCCGCACACGATGTAGAAGCCTGGAGGCCCGCCGCCGGGGAAGCTCTGATACATGACTGCGGCGCCGTCGCATGCGCCGCTCATGCTGATGTCGGGCACGCCGCGCTGATCGCCGACGACCGATGCCACGCCGTTCTGGAAGCGGGGCCTCGAGAAGATGATCGACTTTCCACCGCCACCCGCAAGCGGGTTCGGCCCGGCGTCGCCGTAGATGACCTCCTGGGTCGGCACGTTGTACGTGTCATTCCAGACGGTGTCCGGAGATGTGTGGTCGCCCTTGGCGTTCAGGTGCAGCTCGGTGCCGCCGACGCCGGTGACGAGCGGATCCGAGTCCGGCCACGAGGTCACGGGATGCAGGTAGTAGGTGACCCCGTTGAACTTGACGTCGGCGGCTCCAGAAGTCGCCGGAGGCCGTGTCGACGGTGACGCCCTGGTGGGCGGCATTGATGTACGCGGAGCGCAGGTCGAGCAGCGACTGCTTGGTGGGGAACGTCTCCTCGGTCGCGCTGAAACTCTGGCTGATCACGTCACCAAGGTGATGGTTGATCACGTAGTTCTCGGCTTCGACGATCTGTGGGAATCCGGTCGTTCCCTCGTTTTCCGAGGTCGGCGTCTCGACCAGCAGGATGTTCGCGCCAGGGGCCATGGCGTGCGAGTACTCGACGTCGAGGTCAGTCTCGCCGGCCCATCCCGCGTTCGGATGCGTCACCGGACCGGCCGGCTGGATGATCTTGAACGAGGGTGGCGCCGGGAGATGGTAGGCGGCGTCGAAGACCGCGAGGTCATGGCGCACGGTCGTGGATCCGAACGAGTCCACGATCACGATCGTCTTGCCGGCGCCGTTGTACCCCTTCGCATAAAGGGGGAGCAGGTTGTAGGCCCTCTCCATCTGGATGGGGCTATAGCAGGGGATCTTGTACTGGGCCTCGCACTGCGCCGTGGTGGGCGGTGCGGTGGTCGATACCAGGTGCGACATCGCTATCCCGGGTTGAATGGCGATCGTCGCCACGGCGGGAACCGCCGCGAAGGCGCCGACGCCCATCGTTGCCAGTCCAAAGCCTGCCGTCGCAACAGTCAGACGGAGTGCGCGCATGAGTTCAACCCCCTGCTCATTCTTTTGATACCGATGACACCACGTCGCGGGTACCACAGTCAAATGCCACCGCCACATGCCATTCGCTGCGGTCCGCGCGACGCGTAGGATCGCTGGCATCGAGATCTCGCACGACGCCACGAAGGGGACCCAGTGAGCACCGTTGACACAGCAAGGTTCTGGGATGGGGGAAAGGCGACTGCGCGGTGGTGGGAGCAGCACCTGACCGGCCGGCTCTCCGAGCATGTGATCGAATCGCGGGTGCTCGAGGGGAATCCGCTCGGTGACCCGACCGAGCGGCCACTGTGGGTATACACGCCACCCGGCTACAGCAGCTCGGAGGAACGCTATCCGTCCGTGTACATCATCCAGGGCTACACCGGCCAGGCGGTCATGTGGTGGAACCGCACGCCATTTCGCGAGGGATTTCCGGCTGCGATTGACCGCATGTTCGCGAGCGGCGAGGCGTCGCCCTGCATTGTCGTCTACGTCGACGCGTGGACGGCATATGGCGGTTCTCAGTTCGTCGATTCGCCCGGCACCGGTCGCTACCACACGTATCTATGCGACGAGGTCGTCCCGTTTGTGGATGCGCACTACCGCACCATGCCATCCGCTGCGCATCGTGGGATCAGCGGGAAGTCGAGTGGCGGATTCGGCGCCATGATCACGCCGATGCTGCGGCCGGATCTCTTCGGTGGGATGGCGACGCATGCGGGAGACAACCTCTACGAGTGCTGCTACGTTCCTGATTTTGCCAAGGCTGTCCGATTCCTGCGGGAGTACGACGGCGACATCCTCGCGTGGTGGAAGGACTTTCAGTCGCGAACGGCGTTCACCAAGGAATGCGACCACGTCCTGGTCATGATCCTTGGGGTGTCGGCCTGCTTCTCCGCCCGCGACGACGGGACACCGGAGCTGCCCTTCGAACTCGAAGACGGGCAGGCTGCTGGACGACCAGTGGGCGCGGTGGCTCGCGTGGGATCCGGTGCGCATGGTGCCGCGGTACGCGGAGGCGCTCCGTGGCTTGCGCGCGATCTGGATCGATGCGGGGACTCGCGACGACTGGTACCTGGATCTGGGGGCAACGGCGTTTCGCGACGAGCTTGCGAAGATCGGCGTCACCGACGTGCAGTTCGAGTTGTTCGATGCCACCCACATGGGCATCGACTACCGCTACCCGAAGTCCTTGGCGTATCTCAGCGAGCGTCTGCGCTGACGCGGGCATCCGCAATCAGCGCCCCGGCCACTGCTCCCAGCTCCGCATCGTCGCAGCGATCGACTCCTCCTCGAGCGCGAGATGCGTGAGCAGGTCCGCCTCGAGCCGGCCCAGTGCCGTGACCAGTTGCTCCCGAGCAGGATTGCCGGCCGTGTCGTCGAGGGCGTGCGCCGCCTGTTCGACGTCGTCCAGCAGGTTGGAGATCGCGCGATGATCCGCTTCGAGCTTGTCGACAACCTCTGTGAGCGCAGGGTTCGAGCGGCGCAACGCCGGGAACATGTCCGCATCCTCGTGCCCGTGATGTGCGTGCACCACCCTGCAGTGATAGAGGCAGTTCACCTGCAGCGTCCAGATGGGGACTCCGGGTCTGGAGCGCCTCGATCTGTTCCGTGATGGCGGCGGCCGGCGCTCCGGACGCAACCTCGGCGGCCAGCCGGCGGCACACATCGAGATCACCACGAAGCATCGTGTGAATGAGCTTCAGTTGCCGGTGCATCAGCACCCCGAAAGGCTTCTCGCCGTTGGTTCGGAACGTCACCTCAGAGCAGGTGCGCGCGCCGTAGGGCGTCCTCGACGTCGCCGATGGTGTCGACGACATAGCTCGGGGAGTCCTGCGCCAGGACATCGCGATCGCGAATGCCCGAGCACACGGCAATCGAGAGATAGCCGAGCGCGTGTGCCGCGGCGACGTCCGCCTCGGTATCGCCGATGACCACGCCCGGATCGTCATCGGGCACGGTCTTGCGGATGAGGCGCGCCTTCTGGAACGCCGGATCCGCGCCCGACGCGGCAATCTCGATGATCTCGAAGAAGGGGGTGAGCGCAAACACGGCAAGCTGCGCTCGAAGCGCCGTCGTCGACGAACGGAGCGAGACAAGCGCGCAGCGGTACGTCGCGGCAAGACGCGTCAGCACCGGGACGGTGTCCGGGAAGAGCACGTCGAAACCGAGGCTGTCGGGCACTTCGATCAGCGCCACGAAGTTCTGCTCGAATGCGGACGTCTGGCTTGCGTCGAGCCCACTCTGCGCGAGGATCTCGGCCAGCGGGGTGCGCCGGCGCTTGAGGTGCCAGTAGGCGGCGCGAGCCAGCGGCGCACCGCCGAGCGAAGCGCAGACGGAGCTATAGACGTGATGGTGCCGCGCGGACACGTCCAGCAGGGTGCCGTCGAGGTCAAAGACGAGTGTCGGCGGCGGCTGCGCTGGCAATCTGCTCCTCCAACCCGTCTGGAAAAACGCGAGCCGGAGCGAATCCGGTCGCCTCGCGGAACCGCGTGACGTCGAGCACGATATCAGCCGCGGGTTTCTGTCGAGGATGTTGCTCGATGCCGGCACTTCCACCGGCGGCGCGCATGACGGCAGCGGCCGCGTCGCGCACGGCAATGCCGGTTCCCGATCCGACGTTGTATGTGCCGGAGAGTCGGTGCTCCCACGCCGTGATGACCGCCCGAGCCGCGTCGTCGACATGCAGGTAGTCGCGCAACTCCTCGCCGCCGAAGATGCGAATCGACTCGCCGCGAACCGCGTTCCGAACGAAATTCGGTATCGCGCGTTGGATGGGATCGTCGGGGCCGTAGAGCACCGTGAAGCGCAGGAGTGCGATCCGCATCTCCTTCTGTCGTTCGAGCACCCGGCAATAGATCTCAGCCGCGACTTTGCTCGCGCCGTACCAGCTGAGCGGGAATGGTTCGGTGTCCTCGCGAATCGGCGCGTGGCCCGAAGGCAACCCGTACACCTCGGCCGTGCTGGCGACGATGTTCGCCTGTCCGGCGCGGCCGAATGCGTCGAAAAGATTGATGGTCCCAATCAGGTTGGCGTCGAACGCCGCCCGAGCCTGATCCTCGCTCGCGTTTTTCGGCACCATCGCCGCGAGATGAATGATCGACTCGACCGCCCCGATCGCGGCTGCCGCGTGCTGCACGACGAAAGTGTCGGTCAGATCGACTCTGATGGAACTCGGTCGTCCTCGGCCCGGCATCGACTGGGGCGGTGCGCCCGATCGACACGACGTTATGGCCGTCTTCGGCCAGAAGGTCGGCAACCCTGCGACCGAGGAACCCGGACCCTCCGGTCAGCAGCACTCTCATATGCGCAGCTTCTGTCTCCGCAACGTGAGCTGCTCGCGCTGCGACTCGATATCGGACATCGGTACCAGGACGGGCTCGAAATCCATGCCGCGGATCCACACCATGCCCGGCGTTGCCGGGTTGAGCTTCTGCGGAATCTACCGGCGGTGCCTCGCCGCACGCGAGCTTCACGAAGACGTAGGGCATGTTCACCCCGAGCTCCGTGAAGAAGAGATGCGTGGTGAAGAAGCGCCCGATGTTGATCTCGGTCGGATTGGGGATGCCCTTGCGGTCGTAGGTGAGGTCGACGCCGAACAGCGCGTCCGGTTCCGGGTCGATCGCGAGCACTGCCGCCATCGCGATCTCGTCAACCTGCGGATCTGCGACGGTGATGGCCGCTCCGGTCGCGCCGGTGACGCCTGACTGCGACACCTTGGACAGCTCCCAGTAGAGACGCTTGCGGCCCTGTGCGAGGACGAGCTCACCGTGATGCCAGATCGACATCCAGGTGATCGTCTCCGGCTCGAGCAGCTCGGATGCGGTGTAGCGTCCCCACCCCTGGCGGAGGTCGAGCCATGAGCGCGCCGTGTCGAGGTCGTGCACAGGGAGCGCGCCGCGGCCGCCCGCCCCGGTCGCGTCGCGTATCCACATCTGGCCGCCGAACGACGCGAATGCCTGCTGCAGGTCGCTGTCGGTGTGGATGACGACCGTCTCCGGGACGAGGATGCCGGCGGCGTGCCAGCGCTCGTATGAGAGGAATTTGTCCTGACAGATGCGCACCGTCTCCGCACGCGGCAGGAAGGTTCGCGCATGGACCGCGTCGCGATGGTCGGAGAGAAACCGAACCTCGGCATCGTTCTGGGCATGGACCAGGTCGACGTGCTCCTCGTCGATGATGTCGTTCAGCACGTCGAGGTACGCCGGATCGCTCGCCAGGGGGACGAGGTACCGGCTGTCGGTTTCGGCGCGCATGAGCAGAAACTCGTCCGCGTCGGTGCCGACGAGATCGAACGGCTCTGGTGCGAGGCGCAGTGACCGAACGAAGTTCGTCGACGGTGAACCACCCGCGCCGGTGATGAGGATCCGCTTCAACGCCGGGCCTCGGGGCTCGTCTGGAGCATCGGCGCCATGGTAGCCCGGCCCCGGCTCAGTCTCCGGTCACGAGCGCGACACAGGTCCTACTCGTTCGAAGTCCTTCCAGCCGAAGTGTCTCCAGCGAAAAACGCCCTTCAATCCGAGGCGGGAGACATGCAACTGCTCGAACTCCTCATACGAATCGGCGGCCGCGGCATCGATCGAGAGATGGATGGCAGTGGTGGTGATGAGCGCGATGTCCGCGGCGGGGGCAAGGTAGTGCTTGCGGTGGTGCGCGTGCTCGAACACGATGCCATGGAAGATGTCCTCGCTCGCGAGGGCGGCGACCTCGACAACCTTCCCGATCGTGGCGCCGTCGCTCGTGACGACTGCCTCACCTGTTTTGACGGCGGTCCATGCGATTTGTTCTTCAGCCATGCGACAGATCATAGGGCCGGATCAATTGAGCGGCCCCGATCGCCGCGCTCTGCGCGAAGAGGAGCAGGAAGATCGCCTCGCGAGCGAGGCGAGAGCCGGTGCAGTTGGGCGGCCTTGATCGCCGCGGTCTGTCCGAAGACGAGCAGGAAGATCGCCTCCCGAGCGAGACGCTGCGCCTGGTGGTCCATCGCGATCGACCTGCCTCCGCCGGACACGACGAGCGTGGTGGCCGCTCGCAGGGCGAGCTCGGATGCGCGGGCACGCTCCTCCGGCATCGTCTCGGGAGAGCCGTGATCGAGAGCGTCGCGCCGTCTATCGAGCTCGGCCACAAGCGCCGAACTCTCCAGCAGCGACGCGCATCGCCGCGCCACGCCGAGCGCGAGGGAGCCGTTGACACGAAGGCTTGCGCGGTCCGCAACCTGCCACTCGTCGAAGTCCTGCAGGCCGATCACCCGGTCGGCCGGAACCCAGTGGTCCTCGAAGGAGAGCGTGACCGTGGCGCTGGCGTTCACCGCCGCGAGGCGAAGCGGGTCCGCACGCAAGGTGTCGCCGGCGACGGCGTCGACGAGTGCCCAGACGATGTCCCCGTTCTCACGGCGCGCTGCGGCGCGGACCACGTCCACGCGGCTCCAACCGGTCACCCATGGCGCGAGCCCCGTGAAGCGCCAGCCGTCGCCGTCCGGCACGGCGGTGAGGATCGGTGGACCCGGGCGGCGAAGGCCGGAAAAGGCAACGCCCGCTCTGACGATCCCGCTGCAGAGCCGCTCGAGCCAGGCGTCGCGAAACGCGGGCGCCGCGCCGGCAACAGCGCGGACGGCGCCATGATGCTGGATCCAGACGAACGTCGTCGTGAGACAGCCTGAAGCCAGGATCTCGATGATCTCGAACGCTTTCGTGAGGTCGTCGAGCCCCAGGCCACCGGCATCGGCTGGTCCCGCGAGGCCGTAGAACCCCGCATCCGCAAGACGGTCGAGCCGATCGATTGGCACGATGTCGCTCGCGTCCACCTCGAGCGCACCCGGGAAGAGGAATCCGTCGCTGATGTCGCGAGCAAGCGCGACCGGGTCAGATTTCACTGGCACCGAGCGTGCGATGATGAGGTCGACGGTTACGCCTTGCGGCTGGTCGGCGGTCGCTCGCGGGCGCCGGCGTCGGGGCCGGACCGGGGAATGCGCCGGCCGCTCGGGAAACTCGGGAATCTCGAGCGCGTCGAGCTCGTCCGCGAGCCAGCCCGTCATCGAGCCGACATCGGGCATGACGTCGCGGTCGGCGACGATGCCGATGTCGATGCTGCCGTTGTAGCTCATCACCGTGATGTTCAGGCCGAGGCCGTCCATGATCACCGAGACCGGGTAGATCGCCTCGAGGAGCGCACCCGCGCAGTACAGGGGAATCTGCGGCCCCGGCACGTTGGAAACCACCAGGTTCCACGTCGGCCGCAGGCGCGGGTTGCTCGTCCACGCGAACGTGAGCTGCGCGGCTCGCGAGAACAACGCGGGCGGGATGAAATTGTTGGCGTCCTGGAGCAGCGAGGCCGGCAACGCCTGGTCGCGCTCCTTCATCTCCGCAAGCGATTCGTGCGTTGCGCGCAGGCGATCGACCGGATCGGCGATCTCCGTGTGCAGCTCCACGCCCATGAGCAGGATGCGGTTGCCGAACGTCCCCTGCTGTTCCGCGCTGCGCACCGATACCGGGATCTGCGCGATCAACGGCTCGTCGCCGAGCTCCTGATGCGCCAGCAACCAGCGGCGCACTGCGCCGGCGCAGATCGACACGACCACGTCATTGACCGTGACGCCATGGATGTTCTTGGCATCTTTGACAGCATCTAACGGGAGCCGTCCGAAAACAATGCGACGGTGCGCGGAAACTCTGCCGTTGAAGGATGTGTGCGGCGGAGTGGAGAGCTTGCGTCCACTGACAACCGGGCTCCGGCGGAGCGCCGCCTGCATGCGCCGTCCCGCAGCACCGACAAGGCTCGCTCCGGGAAGGATGCTGAAGATGCCCACTTCCTCGAAATTGGGCAGGGCGGCGGGGAGCGAACGAAGCAGCCGGATCGGGTACTGCGGAGCGCCGATCAGGCCGCGCGCGAGCATCTCGAGCTGCGACGGCATGCGATCCGGCGTGTCGTCGACCGGCTCGGGCGCCGGACGGCCTTCGGGGGTCAGATCGAGCAGCGACCCGAGGATCTCCGCGCCCGACAGGCCGTCGATGACCGCGTGGTGCACCTTGGTCATCAGGGCGACGCGTCCGTGATCGAGACCGTGGATCAGGTAGATCTCCCAGAGCGGGCGGCTGCGGTCGAGCGGGCGCGAGAAGATGCGCGCGACCTGCTCCTCGAGCTGCGAGGTCGATCCGGGCGGTACCAGCGCGAGTTCGCGGACGTGGAAGTCGATGTCGAAGTCGGGGTCGTCGACCCAGTACGCGAAGTCGAGCCCGAACGGGACTTCCGCGAGACGCCACTTGAAGATCGGGATCAGCGGCAGCCGTTCCATGATCAGGTTCTGGAGGTCGGCCAGCGTGAGCCTCCCGTCGTGCGCCGTGGACGGATCGAGCACGAGGACGCCGGAGACGTGACCGTAGATTCGGGGCGTCTCGAGCGCCAGGAATTGGGCGTCGAGACTGGTGAGCTGGCGCATGGGCTGTGGCGAACACTGGCAGAACTCGCGGAGAACGGTCAACCCGGCCTATTCACCTATGCATGTGGGATCGTTCACACGTGCCCCCGGAGATCCTCACCATCGAGACCCCAGAGCTGGGCGATCGGAGCTACGCGATCCTCGCGGGCGGCGAAGCGGTGGTTGTGGACCCGCAACGGGACATCGATCGGGTGCTCGAGCTTGCTGTCCGGACGGGGAGCCCGCCTGAGCCATGTTGTCGAAACCCACATTCACAACGACTATGTCTCCGGAGCGAGCCAGCTCTGCCGGCTCACGGGGGCGACCCTGGTCATCCCGGTCGGCGAGTCGAGTCGGCTACCCCCGGCGCGCGATCGCCGACGGCGAGGAGATCGAGCTCGGGGCACTCCGCCTCGTGGCGCGCCACACCCCCGGTCACACCGCGACGCATATGACCTACGTCCTCGAGGAAGACGGGCGGCCCGTCGCGGCCTTCACGGGCGGCTCGATGCTCCTCGGGTCAGTGGGTCGCACCGACCTCCTCGGCCCCTGGGTCACCGACCGCCTCAGCCACCTGCAGCACCGCTCCGCCAGGCGGCTCTCGAAGGAACTTCCGGACACGGCGGCGATCCTGCCCACCCACGGGTTCGGCAGTCTGTGCGGCGCAGGATTCCCCGTCGGCGCGCCGGACACGGCGGACGCGGCCCACCAGCGCGCCGAGAACCCGGCGTTGCTCATGGACGAGGACGCCTTCGTCACGCGCCTCGTCTCCGGGCTCGATGCGTTTCCCCGCTACTACGCGTACATCGCACCGAGAAATCGCGAGGGAGCGGGGGCGGCCGACCTGGAGACTGCCCACGTCGAGCGACCTTTCCGAGCTTGCCGCGCGCGCTGCGGCAGGGGAGTGGGTGATCGATCTCCGCGAGCGCCACGCATTCGCGACCAGGCACGTGGCCGGCACCCTGGCATTCGAGCTCACCGATCCCTTCACGACGTATCTCGGGTGGCTGCTGCCGTGGGGGAGCCCGCTGAGCATGATCGGCTCGGCCGCCGATCTCGCGTCTGCGCGTCGCGCTCTTGCTCGCATCGGCATCGAGAAGATCGCTGCCTGCCACGTCATCGACGAGGCATCGGGCGACCCGTGGGCCGGTGCCGAGACCGAGTTGTATCCCATGGTCGGCTTCCCTGATCTCAAGCCGTACATCGGCAAGCCGGGAGAGGTCGTCGTCGACGTGCGGCTGGGGCGCGAGTGGCGTGAGGGTCACCTCGCGACGGCCATGCACATTTCCCTCCACGAGTTGCCCGATCGCCTCGCGGAGATTCCCGAAGGACGTGTGTGGGTGCACTGCGCCGCCGGCTACCGCGCCGCGGTGGCAGGCTCGCTACTGGCTCGCGCCGGGCGCGACGTGATTGTCGTGAGCGACCAGTTCAGCAGCGCTGTGGACGCGGGCCTCGAGATCGTCTCCGACTGCGACTGACCGCGCGGTGACCAGGGCCGTGCGATGACCTTTGCGAGCAGGCTGGCGGAGCGCCTGGGCAACATCCCCGCCGCACGAACGCGTGCTGTACGGGTTCGCCGTGATATCGAGATCGTGATGCCGGACGGCGTGACGCTGCTGGCCGATCGCTACCGCGCGGGCGCCACCGGGACCGAGCCGATCATCCTGATGCGGAGCCCATACGGGCGCGGCAACGTCTGGGGGCTCGGTGCCCGGCTGTTCGCCGAGCGGGGATATCAGGTGCTCGTGCAGAGCTGCCGCGGCACCGGTGGCTCCGGTGGCGAGTTCGACGCCTACCGCCATGAAGCCGAGGACGGGCTCACCACGCTCGCGTGGATCGAGCGCCAGCCCTGGTTTTCCGGAAAGATCGCGATGTTCGGCCCGAGCTATCTCGGGATCGTGCAGTGGGCGGTTGCCTCGAACCCGCCGGCTTCCCTCCGCGCCATGGCGGCGCCGATATCGTCGGCTCGGGTTCGAGCGTTCACGTATCCCGAGGGCACCTTCTCGCTTGAGAGCACGCTGGCGTGGCTCGGCATCCTCGAGAGCCAGCGTCGCGACTGGAAAGCCGGCCCCATCGATCAGTGGAAGGCGCGGCAGCGCGTGCAACGTGCCCCATCGACGCTTCCCCTCCGTGACGCCGATATGGCCGCGACCGGCGCCCACGTTCCCTTCTACCAGGACTGGCTCGCGCGGCAGGACGACGACGCGTTCTGGGCCCCGGTTGAGTTCGACCGCCACCTCGCGTCGCTCGCCGTCCCGGTGACGATGGTCACTGGCTGGTACGACATCTTCCTGCCGGCGCAACTCGCGGACTACCGCGCGCTTCGGGACGCGGGCCGCGACGTCCGGCTCACGATCGGACCCTGGAAGCACACCGACGCGGGCGTCGCCGGCGAGAGCGTGCGCGACGCGCTGGCGTGGTTCGACGAGCACCTGCTCGGCGGTGACGGCGGCACGCCCCGTTCACGCGTCCGCCTCTTTGTCGGCGGTGATCGCCGGTGGGTCGACCTCGAGGAATGGCCGCCGCCGGCCCGCAGCGTCCCCTGGCACCTGCAGCCGGACGGTGTCCTGCACCAACGGATGGCGCCGTCGTCACCGCCCGATCGCTACCGCTATGACCCGGCAGATCCGACGCCGACCGTGGGCGGCAGTGTCCTCGCTCGAACCGGGGGGCGGCGGGACAACCGTGCCCTGGAGGGCAGGGCCGACGTGCTCGTCTACTCGAGTGCGCCGCTGGCGCGAGACGTCGAGATCATGGGTCCGGTAAGCGCCGATCTCTACGTGCGATCCACGCTGGAGCACACCGATTTCTTCGCCAGGCTCTGCGACGTCGAACCGTCAGGGAAGTCCTGGAACATCTGCGACGGGCTGAGCCATCTCACGCCGGAAAAGTGGCGACGCGAGCCGGACGGCACTGCGCATGTCGCGGTGAGCCTCTGGCCGGCCGCGCACGTCTTCAAGCGCGGGCATCGCATCCGCGTGCAGGTGTCGAGCGGCGCGCATCCTCGATTCGTGCGCAATCTCGGCGGCGGAGAGCCGTTCGCGACGGCGACGACCATGCACGTTGCCGACCAGGAGGTCTGGCACGACCCGGATCACCCCTCGGCGATCGTGCTCCCGGTCCGCGACCCCGCCTAGGTTACTTCGAGGCGCCTGCCGGGACGGGGTGCCGTTTCACGCCCTCGTCGTCGTGGTCTGAGGGCTCCGGCTTGTCCTTCACCTTGTCCAGCGCGCCGAGCCAGTTGGGGGGCGGTGACTTGGATGGCACCGGCGGGGTTTCGGGACCGTCATCTCCACGTCCCGGATCGTCGTCAACCGCCGCCTGCTGGTTGTGGTCGTTGTCGAACTGGATCAGGTAGATCGAGGCAATCAGGGTCATGGTGATGAAGGCGAAGATCGAGAACGGCAGTCGCGCGGCCCAGCTCAGGCTGTCCGGCAGCCCTGGCATGAACGCGATGAGCACGCCACTCGCCACACCGACGGCAGGTGGAAGGAGCCAGACCCAAACGGTGCGCCCTTCGCGGTCGATCCCGAGCCGCCGCTCAAGACCTCGGAAGACGCCTGCGAGCCACGCTTTCATTGCGGCCATCTCTGTTCTCCTGACTTCAGTCTATCTTGGAATGACATGAGCGCTGTGGTGACCGGGCAGATCATCGGATCGGGCGAGCTGAAGCGGCTGTCGCCTCGGTTCTGGCTGGCCCGGCAGACGCAGCTCGCCCTGTTCTGGGGCCCCGTCTTCATCGCGTCAGTGGTCGTCGCCTTGATCGTCAACCTGACCACGGCGGACCTGTTGCCGGTGGTGGTCGCGGTCATCGCCTGCACCGCGTGGCTCGTCGAGCGCGGGCGTTATCGCTCGTGGGGCTATGCCGAGCGCGAGGACGACCTGATCGTCACCCGCGGTCTGCTGTTCCGGCACGTATCGGTGGTGCCGTACGGCCGGATGCAGTTCATCGATGTCACCGCCGGACCCATTGATAGGGCGTTCGGGCTCGCCACGGTGCAACTTCATACCGCCGCGGCCGCGACTGACGCGCGCATCCCGGGCCTCGTCCGCGTCGATGCCGACGCGCTTCGAGACCGGTTGGCGCTCGTCGGGGAGGCCAAGGCGACCGGGCTATGACCCTGATGCCGCCGACGATGCCCGCGGCCGCCCAGCTCGAGGTGGGCCAGACGTGGCGGCGGCTGCACCCGCTCTCGCCGATCGTCCGTTTCGGGCGCGTGCTGATCGGCGTGGTGGTCGTTGCGGTGCCATCGATCGCCGAGCAACCGGCGTTTCACCACCAGGACGACGGCTTCCCGGTCTCGGTGATCATCTATGCGGTCCTGCTGTTCCTCGGCGGCCTCGGGGGCTTCATCTCGTGGCTCGTGACCAGATGGCGCATCGCTGAGGGCAATCTGCAGATCGAGACCGGGTTCATCCGGCGTCAGTCGCTGCGCATTCCGCTATCCCGGATCCAGGCGGTCGATGTGATCTCGCCGCTTTCCGGGCGGTTTCTCGGCCTGGCCGAGGTACGCGTGGTGTCGGCTGGGCGCGGCGCGGAGCACGGGCGGCTCGCGTATCTCACTGCAGCCCAGGCGCCGGTGGTTCGTGCCCGCTTGCTCGCGCTCGCGCATGGGCTCGAGGTGGGCACCCCGGAGCCGCCGTCACTGCCGCTCCTCCACGTGCAGAACGGGCTGCTGCTACCCGCGCTGCTCATGCGCTCCCAGGTGCTGGCTCCGATCCTCATCGCCATCGCCGCTGTTGGAGCCATCGCGGCAGCCCCGCTCGTTGGCGCCGGGGCTCTCGGCAGCGCGATCACGGTGCTGGTCATCAGCGGCCTCGGGGTGGCGCGGGCATTCAACGAGGACTTCGACTTCACGATCAGCGAGGCGGGCGACGGTGTCCGGCTCGACCGGGGGCTTCTCCAGCGGCGGCACGAAACCATCCCCTACGGGCGCATTCAGGCGGTGCGTGTGGTCGAACCGTTCTTCTGGCGTGTCTTCGGCTGGGCTCGTCTCGAAGTCGACGTGGCCCGCCAGAGCGTGTCCCGTGAAGCCGACCGGGATGCCCAACAGGTGGCGCGAACGCTCATCCCGGTGGCATCACGCGACCAGGCGCTCTGGCTCCTCGCCCGGGTGATGCCCGATGCGCACCCGAACCCGCCGCCGGACGCCGGGCCTCCATCGCGAGCGCGCCTCAAAGCCCCGCTGTCGTTCCACTTTCTCGCCGCATGGTTCGGGCAGCGGTACATGTACGCGCGCACCGGTCGCGTGCAGAAGTCGACGATCATCGTGCCGCTCGTGAAGGTGCAGAGCGTGCGGCTCAAGTCCGGGCCGCTGCAGCGGGCCTTTCACGTCTCGACCGTCGACGTGGACACCGCCGGGCGACGCTGGCAGGCGTCCGCGCGCTGCCGCGACGCGGTTGAGGCGCTCGAGATGGTGCGCCACGTCAGCGAGCGCGCCCGGCTGTCGCGGCGGGTGCCGCCACCACGTCCGGCGGCCCCCGTGCCAGTTCCGGCCGCCGGTTAGTCCCGCGTCCGTGGCAATATCGCAGTACTGATGGCGGTGACAGCCCGGTGCGACTGCGACGGAGAGGAGACACCGATTTTCCGTCTCGCCGCGGTGATCCTCGATGGCAGGATGGCCCGCGTCTGTCCGCACTGTGCCTCCAAATACAAGGACCGCATCGAGATGCCGTACTCGCCGCGGGCCGACCAGGGCGCGATTCAGCCGAGCACGTCGAGGGAGGTCTGGTAGCGCCGTGACATTCGCCGCACGCCTGGACGCGTGCGTCGATGCATCCGGTTCGCTGCTCTGCTGCGGTCTCGACCCGGACGGGTTCACGAGTGCCGCGGCTGCCGAGTACAGGGTGCTCGAGCTCGTCGAAGAGACCATCGCGCATGTCTGCGCGTTCAAGCCGAACCTCGCGTTCTTCGAGCAGCTCGGCTCCGCCGGCTACGCGATCCTCGAGCGCCTGCGGGCCCATATCCCGCGCGATCGCATCCTGATCCTCGATGCGAAGCGGGGTGACATGGGCAACACCGCCGAGGCATATGCGCGAGCGCTCTTCGATGTGCTCGGCGCCGACTGCGTCACAGTCAACCCGCTGCTCGGCAGCGACTCGGTACTGCCGTTCCTGCAACGACCGGATCGGGGCGTGCTCCTGGTTGCGCGGAGCAGCAACCCCGGGAGCTGTCGACCTGCTCGATGCGCGCCTGGAATCGGGCATGCCCGTGAGTGCCCGGATCGTGGAACTCGGCCTCAGCTGGGATCCGGGTGGGAGCGTCGGTTTTGTGGTCGGCGCAACCCGGCCCGAGGCGGTTGCCGCGATCCGTTCGGCGGCACCGGACGCCCCGTTGCTGCTTCCCGGAGTGGGAGCCCAGGGCGGCGCCCTCGAGGAATCCGTTGCAGCCGGTCTCGACGCGCGAGGCCGGGGCGTGATCCTCCCTGTGAGCCGGGGGCTCGACGCGGCACCGGAAGGCGCGGCCGGCGCGGCCCGAAAGCTCCGCGAGCGTATCGAGGAGGTCCGCGCAGCGGTTGCACACGTGTGACCGTCCCGCTCGCGCTCATTCGCAACGACGACCAGGACCAGCACGCGAGCGCGGGTCACCCCGAGCGGCCGGAGCGAGTGCGGGCTATCCTCGACGGGATTGCCGCTGACACGACGCTGGCGGCGCTGCCCTGGCTCGACGCACCGGCGGGCAAACGCGATCTCGCGCAGTTGGTCCACTCGGATGCGGAGATCCGGCGTGTCGAGGGACTGGCGGTGAAGGGAGGCGGGTGGTTCGATCCCGATACCTACTGCACCGACGCGTCATACGTGGTTGCGCTCAACGCAGCAGCGTGCGCTGCTCGCGGCGCGGAGGCGCTGATGGCAGGCGAGGCGCTCTCTGCGTTCGCCGTGATCCGGCCGCCCGGACATCACGCGACGCCGGCGCTTCCGATGGGTTTTTGCCTCTTCAACAACGCCGCGATCGCGGTTCGTGTGGCGCAGCGAGCAGGCGCCGCTCGGGTCGCGATCATCGATATCGACGTGCATCACGGCAACGGCAGCCAGGACATCTTCTATGACGACGCGTCGGTGCTCTACACGTCGCTGCATCAGTTCCCGTGGTACCCGGGGACGGGGCATGCGTCGGACCGTGGCGATCCGGGCGCGTCCGGGACGACCGTCAATGTCCCGGTGGCACCCGGGACGGACGGTGTTCGCTGGCTCGAGCTGTTCGACGAGGTCGTCATCCCGGAGGTGACGGCGTTCGCGCCCGAAATGCTTGTCGTGAGCGCGGGATTCGACGCGCATCGCGACGACCCGCTTGCGGAGTTGCGTCTCGACGACGAGACGTACGCCGCGGTTGCCGATCGCGTGCGCACACTCGCCGACGCGCACTGCGAAGGACGATCCTTATGGCTTCTCGAGGGCGGCTACGACCTTCGAGCAATCGCCGCTTCGGTGGCGGGATGCCTGCACGTGCTCGCCGCCTGAACCGAGCCGGATCCGCGGCGATGACCGTCGCGACGGTCGCGATCGGATGCGTCGCGCTGCTCACGGCGTGCACGGCACTTCCCGGCACATCGCATCCGCCGACGCGGACGCCGACGGTCGTCACGATTCCGACCCCGAGTCCGACGCCGCAGATCGTCGGGTCGACGCGCACTGTGGTCAGTCAACTCGGACTGCGGGTCCACTCGGACGCCGGTGCTCGAGTCCTCGAACGTCGTTGGCGGGTTCTCGCAGGGGAGTCAGTTCACCGTACTGCAATACCAGAGCGGCGGCGGAGGATGGTATCGCGTGCAGGGCCAGACCCTCGGCGGCTGGGTCGTTGCCGACCCGACACTCACCGCGGAGGGCACATACAACACGTACGCCCAGGCGGGTGGGGTCACCGCGCTCTACCCGCAGGACTGGGGTTTTCAGAATGAGTCGTTCGGAACGCTGTTCGTCCCGCAGCAGGGGAGTGGGCAGAGCATCGTGCTGGAAAGCGCCAACAGTCTTGCGTCGTTCGGAGCGCCGGGCTTACCCGGCTACACGCAGTCCAGTTCGTCATCCACAACGGTGTGCGGCTACACCGGCACGCTGAGTTACTACACGAAGAATGCGGTGGCCTCCAGCGCGACCCCGCCGCCGCTGCCGGTCGCGCCGGCAGCCGCTGTACGCGGAAATCCGGTTCAAGATCGATTCCACGCACGCGATGCTGCTCGGCTTCAACTATCAGAACAGCGGCCAGCTCGATGTGTTCGCTGCGCTCTACAACTCCATCGCGTTCCCGTTCCCCCTCTGCGAGGCACCGGCTGCGACGCCGACACCGAAGCCTTAGAGAACCGTCGTCCCCGTGCTCTGGTTGACGCCGGGGACGGTATTGCTGTTCACGATCGTCGTGTTCGCAATCGACATTCCCGCAGCGGCGACGAGAAGAATGCCGACGTACGCGGCACCGAGACCGAGACGCCGTGAAGCGGCGAGCTGGTCGGGGCCGGCCTGCTGATTGGTCCGGCGGAATCGCCCGATGGTGTGGAAGATGCCGAGGATCAGGAAGATGATGCCGATCGGATTGCCGAAGAACAACACGACCGCGGCGACGACGAGCAAGCCGACCACGTTCATCCATTTCGGAATCGCGTCGGCGACTTTTGCGCCGTCGAGGAAGCCGACGGGGATCAGGTTGATCAGGTTGAGGAAACAGCCGAAGTACGCGAGCGCGAGCAGCAGGTAGCGAAAGTATCCCGGGTCCGCAATCCCGGCGAGCATGAAGCACATCAGCGCCGCGACAGTCCCGATCGCTGGACCGGCGAGCGCGATGATGGCGGATTTTCCCGCGTCTGCCGGAGCACGGCGCAGATTGGTCACCGCTCCGAGCGGGCCGATGAAGATCGGGAGCCGGGCGGGGAGTTCCGATCCATCTCGCCACGAGGAAATGCCCGAGCTCATGAATCAGGATCAGCGCGACGATGCCCACGGCGAACGCCGGTCCGAAGAACAGCGTGTAGAACCAGATCGCGATGACCATCGTGATGAGCGTGGGACCGAAAGTGCCGAACTTGACCAAAAAGAGGCCGTATTTCAGGAACGCGACAAGCCCTGCGAGGATGCCTCCGGCAGCGCCTTCGCGACGGCGCCGCTGCTGGCGGGGCGCCGTGGGGCTGTGTTGCTGCGAGGAGTTGGATGGCGTCGGAGCGGGCGGCGGGAGCCACGACGCGCCATCGCCGGAGGTCGTCACCGAGCTGTCCGGCAGCCACCGGTAGACCGGTTGCGGGTCGTCGCCCGGCGGAGGGAGCTGACTCATCTGCCTCGATCATGGCATGGCCCGTCGAACCCGCCGGAGATTCGTTGACGGTAAGGTGTGGCGTCACATGAGTGCGGAAAGCCTCCGGGGGATACGCCTCGGAATCGTCGGCACCGGCGTGATGGCCGAGGCGATGCTCGCCGGGCTCCTCGAACGCGACCTGGTGGAGGCGCGCAACGTCGTCTGCACGCATCCCCGTCTCGCGCGCCGCGAGGAACTGGTCGCCACCCATCACGTCAACGTCGGCGCGTCGAATATCGAGGCCACGAAGGACACGGACGTGGTCCTTCTCGGTGTCAAGCCGCAGATGCTCTCCGGCGTCATGGCCGAGTTGCGCGGCTCGCTGCGTCCGGATCAACTCGTGATCAGCATCATCGCCGGGGCGACGACCACTGCCATCGGCGACGGCCTCGACCACCCGGCCGTGGTGCGCTGCATGCCGAACACGCCGGCCCAGATCGGGCTTGGCGTCACCGTCTGGTACGCCACCGAGAGCGTCGATGAGGTGGGAAAGGCCCGGACCCGGGCGATGCTCGCAGCCCTCGGGCGCGAGTTCGAAGTGCATGACGAGCGCCAGGTCGCGATGGCCACGGCGGTCAGCGGCACCGGCCCGACGTACATCTTCCTGTTCATCGAGGCGCTCACCGACGCCGCCGTCCACCTCGGTTTCCCGCGTCACGTTGCTCGGGAGCTTGTCCTCGACACCATGCAGGGGAGCGCGGAATTCGCACTCCAGAGCGGCAAACACGTGGCTCAGCTGCGCGACATGGTCACCTCGCCTGGCGGGACATCGGCCGAGGCCTTGTACGAGCTGGAGCGAGGCGGATTCCGGACGGTGATCAGCGACTCGGTCTGGGCGGCCTTTCATCGCACCCTGCAACTCGAGGCGCAGCTCGAGAAGCGGTCGATGGAATTTCCGACGGTCCCGCCACGCGCCAAGGGACGCAGCGGCTCTCGACGCTGAGCCCGGCTCGGTCTGCACTTCGCGCGCGGGGGATCGCATACTCGCATGCACGATGCCCAGAACCCATCTGATCGGCATGCTCCTGGGGGTGGAGGAGGACTGGCCGGCCGCGTTCGAGGCGTTGCTGGGCCGGGCCGATCTCTCCATTCGCGAGCGCGGGGAGACGCATCGCTTCACCACCGAGCGGGTGACGATCGAGCCCTTCGATCTGCGCATGAAGCCACGCCATTCGCTGGTCATCGACCGCCTCGGCTGGTGGTATCCGATGCCTCGCGAGTGGTTGAAGAAGGTCGTGCTCATGGACCGCGTCCATCTGCTCAACAATCCATTCACCTTCCAGGCGATGGAGAAGCACGCGGCTTACTGCGCGATGATCCGGCTCGGGCTCAAGGTGCCCGAGACCTGGATGCTGCCGAACAAGACGCCTCCGGACAATCCCCGATTCCAGGGGACCGCCGAGCGGTACCTGCGCTATTTCGACCTCGAGGCGGTGGCGCGTGCAGTCGGCATGCCGCTGTACATGAAGCCGTTCGACGGCGGCGCGTGGGTCGGGGTTTCTCGCGTCGAGAACACCGAGACGCTGTACCGCGCCTACGACGAGTCCGAGCAGCGGCTCATGCATCTGCAGGCATCGGTGGACGGCTTCGACGTCTTCGCCCGCAGCCTCGGCATCGGCGCCGAGTCGATCGTGCTCCATTTCCATCCGGAGAAGCCGATGCACGACCGGTACTCCGTGGACCACAGCTTCCTGACGGCTCGCGCCGGCGAAGAGGTCCTGACGATTCTGCGCACGGTCAACGCGTTCTTCCGCTGGGAGCTCAACAGTTGCGAGACGCTGATCCGGGGCGACGACGTCTATCCGATCGACTACGCAAACGCGACCCCGGACCTCGCGCTCACGAGCCTCCACTACTACTTCCCGTGGGCGATCAGAAGTCTTCTCAAGTGGGTCGTGTTCTGCTGCGTCACGGGCCGTCTGCAGACCGTGGATCTCGATACTGAGAAGTACTACAAGATCGCCGACCGCGCGGATTTGAGCTACGAGGAGAAGCTCGACGCGTACCGCAAGCTCGCCGACAAGCAGCTTGACGTCGACCGTTATCGCGAGTTCTGCGAGAAGCACCTTTCGCACATCGACGAGCTGTCCGTGGCCTGGGTGGAGAGCGCCGACTTCGACCGGATCATCGTCGACACCGTGAAGAACACCTTCCCCGCCCACGAGCACGAGCAGTTCATCGCGCACTTCAGGGGGCTGCTGAGCGCCTGGGCCCATGATCAACGAGTGACGGCAGCGTAGAGTGGAATCCCCATGACACACATCGAATTCGTCTCCAGCCCGCGCCCGACCGTCGGGGTGGAGATGGAGCTGGAGCTCATCAACCGCGATACCCGCGAGCTGGTGAGCGGCGCCCACGAGATCCTGGGCGAGATGAACGAGCCTCACGGCGAGGCCGGTCATCCCAAGGCCAAGAAGGAGCTGCTCCAGTCGACGGTCGAGATCATCACGGGGATCTGCGAGACCGCGGCGGATATCAAGGCCGACCTGGCCGCGACGATGGCCGAGCTTGCGCCAGCACACCGAGCGGCGCAACCTCGAGATCATCTGCTCGGGGACGCATCCCTTCAGCGATCCGGCCCTGCAGGAAATCAGCCCGGATCCGCGCTACCTGCGGCTCGTCAACGACATGCAGTGGCCGGCGAAGCAGATGCAGATCTTCGGCATCCACGTGCATGTCGGAGTTCGAAGCGGGGAGAAGGCGATCGCGATGGTCAACGCGCTCTCCGCGTACATCCCGCATTTCCTGGCGCTCTCCGCGTCGAGCCCGTACTGGATGGGTCACGACACCGGCATGGCGTCCTGGCGGTCGAAGGTGTTCGAAGGCCTCCCGACCGCGGGCCCACCGTGGATTCTCAGCGGCTGGCCGCAGTTCGAGCAGCTGATGGATACGCTCATCTCGTCGCACACCATCAAGACGATCCGCGAGGTGTGGTGGGACATCCGTCCGCACCCGGGGTTCGGCACCGTCGAGATCCGCGTGTGCGACGGCATTCCGACGTTGCGTGAGGTGGGTGTCGTCGCGGCGCTGAGCCAGTGCCTCGTGCACCAGTTCGACACGATGATCGATCGCGGCTACACGCTGCCGACGCCGCGCGCATGGTTGGTCCGTGAGAACAAATGGCGCGCCGCGCGGCACGGCCTCGAGGCATCGATCATCGTCGACGAGGGGGGCACAACTGTCCCGTTGCGCCAGGCGATCCGCGAGCTCGTCGAGGATCTCACGCCGATTGCGACGCGACTTCGATGCACCAACGAATTGCGGGGTGCCCTCGACATCATGGAGCGCGGATCGAGCTACATCCGCCAGCGCGAGGTCGTCGAAGCCGGTGGCTCACTCACCGACGTTGTCGACAGTCTCATCGCGGAGTTGCACGCTGACGAGCCCGCGCCGCGCTCTGCAGTGCTCAAGGCGGTGGGCAAGCAGGCAGTCGCCGCCGCGGACTGACGCCCCCTTCAGTACGCGTAGAGCTGGAGCTCCGTCGCGAACCGGTCTGCGATCTCCAGACACGAGTCGAGATCCGGGTGACGCACGATCACCATCCCGTCGGAGATGAGCGTCATCAACCAGTCGCGCCGCGGTGCGCCGATGGGAAGGAGGTCGATCGCGCAGACCCATTCCTCATAATCCGAGAGCAGGCGCGACAGCCCTTCGATGTGCGTGATCCGGCCCTGTCCCTGCGCGCGCTTGAAGATTGACGCCGCGTTGTAGCGTCGCTCGATGGGCTCCGAGAAGCGTCCATGGATCAGCGCTTCGGCCCATTGCTGGAACAGGTCGACGTCGTTGGCGAAATTCATGACATCGACGGTGCGAGCGCCGGCGGGTCGAGCGCCGATCTCGCCGAACACCACTTCGCCGTTGTCGCGCCGGTACCACTCCATGTGCGTGAACCCGTCGCGAAAACCGAGCGCACGCAACACGTCGCGACCCATGGCGCGACCGCTCGAAAGCTCGGCCGCATCGATATCGCGCAGGACCATCGTCACCGGGCTGATCCACTCGAGCTGACGCGCGATCAACGGACGCGGCCGGTACCACGCGATGTTGTCGAAGAGCACCTCGCCGCCGGCGCAGATTGTGTCGTAGGTGTACTCGGTCGCTTCGACGAACTCCTCGACGCTCACCTCATCAACCCACACGAGCTTCGGGAGCACAGCCTCGAGTGCAGCTGCGTTATCGACACGATACGTGTCGGCCGATCCTGCACCGGCAATCGGCTTGACGATGATCGGGTAGCCGATGCGTTCGGCCGCCGCGCGCACCGCTGTCGCCGTGTCGCATCGGTAGTGGTGCGGTGTGCGGATGCCGGCAGCGTCGAGGACCTGCTTCATCCGCTCCTTGTCACGGAAGGGAATTGTCTCGTCGACGGTCATGCCGGGAATGCCCAGCGCTTCGCGGATGCGCGCCGCGAGCACCATGGTCGGCTCCCACAGCGAGGCCACGTGATCGATGTGGATGCCGGCGGCGCGCTGCACCACCTCGTGCACGATTGCGTCCTCATGCGCGAAAGACGGTATCTGCCAGTACGCCGCGAGATGATCACGAGCCATGTCCGGGAGGCCCGAAAGCGGCTGATCGCCCGCCCCGATGACCTGCGCTCCCGCACGCGCGAGGCCGCGCGTGAAGAAGGGCATCTCCGCGGGATAGCCCGGCGAGATCATCAGCACCGTCGTGGTCATGACGCGCCTCGCAATTCGACGCGGGCAACTTCGACGATGCGGCGCAAGCCGGCCTCGACCACCGCCGTATCAGGATGGCGGAGGATCACGTGCCCTTCACCCTCGTACGTACCGGAAGCCGGCTGACCCTCGGACGGGAGATGCGCCTCGACGACCAGATCGCCGAGTTCGCGCTGGAGTGTGTCGAGGCCGTGGATGGCGGCGACGGATCCAGTCCCCTGGCCGCGCAGGTATGCGGCGCCGACCGCGTATCGGCGTTCGGGAGGCGAGAACTCGCCGAGGATCTCGAGCCGCGCCCACGCGGCGTACATGTCGACGTCGTGTGAATAGGACAGCAATGACGTGAACTGCGCGCCGGGCGGGCGAGCGGCCACCTCACTGATCGCGATGTCGCCGTTGGGACGGCGGAACCACTCCATGTGCGTGAGCCCGGTCTGGAGCCCGAGCGCGCGCAGCCCACGGAGTCCGTCGGCACGGATCGGATCGAATTCGGGACCCGAGATGTTGCGGGGGAGAAGCACCGCCCACTGGATCCACGGGTTCTCGAGCACCTCGAGCGGCGTCGGGAGGTACCGAGAGATCGAGTGCCACACGAGTTCGCCGTTCATCAGCACGCTGTCGAAGCTGTGCTCGGCGCCAACCACGAGCTGTTCGAGCAGGACCGGGTTCGCGCCGTCCGGGGGATCGGCCTGAAGCCAGCCCTCGAGCTGACTGTCGTTCTCGATCCGGAACGTGGAGCGGGCCCCGGCGCCGGCGGGTGGCTTGGCGACGAGCGGATACCCCAGGACCCCGGCGGCGGCGCGCGCCTCGTCGGCCGATGAGGCGAGACGGTGCCCGGCGCATGGGACGCCATTCGCCTCGAAGACCGTCTTCATGCGCTCCTTGTCGCGGAAGTTGTGAGCGACGTCGGCGCCCATGCCCGGAATCCGGAGCGCGTCGCGCACCTCGCCGAGCGGGACCTGCAACTGTTCGAGCATCCCCATGAGCGCGTCAACGCCCCCGAGATGACGGGCCATCGCGCGAGTCGCGTCAGCGATCTGCTGCGGGTCGATGCCGTCAGGTATGCGGTAGTGGCCGGACAGTATCGCTCGCAGGTCTTCAGGCAGCCGGTCCTCCGGGTCCTGGCTGATCAGGCCGAGGCGGACGTCCGGCAGCAATGCCGCGGCAGCGATGAACCGGACGGTCGCTGGGAGCAGAAAGGGGGCGACGAAGATTGCGTTTGCCATGGGACCTTTCGGGAGTCTAGTCAGGCGGCGTTGGGCGGGTCGGGACCGAGCGGGTAGGATCTGCGCGTGAACGTCATCTTTGTGGAACCTGCTTTCCCCGCCAACCAGCGGGAATTTGTTCGCGGCCTCGCCCAGGCGGGCGCGAACGTCATCGGGATCGGCGAGCGTCCGGCCGACTGGCTCGACGCGGACCTGCGCGGATGGATGCTCCACTACGAGCAGATCCCGAACGTGACCGACGTCGAGTCACTCATCGAAGCCGTTCGCTTCGCGCAGAGCAAGGTGTGGGTCGATGCGCTCGAATCGACAATCGAGTCCCATCAGATGGCCGCGGCGTACGCGCGTGAGGCGTGCGGTATCCCCGGGACATCGGTGAGGACCGCGTACTTGTGCCGGGACAAGCCGGCGATGAAAGAGGCGCTGCGCGAGGTCGGGATCCGGACAGCGCAATCGACCGGCGCCACGAGCTCCGCCGAAGTGCGAGCGTTCGTTGAGCGGGTCGGCTACCCGATCATTCTCAAGCCACGCGCCGCCGCCGGTGCGTCCGGTACGAGCCGCGTCGATTCGGATGCCGCGCTCGACCGAGCGCTTGCCGAGCTCGGGGCGTCCGGGGCGGTGGACATCGCCGTTGAAGAGTTTGTCGAAGGCCACGAGGGCTTCTACGACACGGTCAGCATCGACGGTCACCCCGTCTACGACTTCATCTCGCACTACTACCCGAACGTGCTCGAGGCGATGCGCGAGCGCTGGATCAGCCCACAGTTCATCTCGACCAACCGGATCGATTCCGCGGGCGACTACTCCGAGGTGCGCGAGTTAGGGTTGCGCGCCATCGAAGCGCTCGGCATCGGGACATCGGCCACGCACATGGAGTGGTTCTTCGGTCCGAAGGGTTTGCGATTCAGCGAGATCGGTTGCCGTCCGCCGGGCGTTCGCGCGTGGGATCTCTACGCCGCAGGCAACGACATCGACATCTATCGCGAATGGGCCAACGCCATCGTTCACCATCAAGTCGAGCGTCCACTCTCGCGCCGGCGCTCTGCGGGCATCGTTGCGTTGCGGCCCGACCGGGACGGAGTCATCACGCATTACGAAGGCCTCGAGAGCGTGCAGCACCAGTTCGGTGAGTGGATCCTCGACACGCACCTTCCCGGCGACGGCACCGCGACCCAGCCCGTGGAGGCCGGGTACATGGCAAACGCCTGGATCCGGATGGCGCACCCCGACTACGACACGCTGCATCACATGCTGAACGTCGTCGGCGAGACGGTCCGCGTGCGTGCATCGTGAGGCAGGTGACGCTGCTCGGCACACAGGATGGTGCTGACCTTGCGGCTGAGGTCGCTGCGTTTGGAGTCGACGGACCCGTCGCGCTCGTCACCGCCGGGTGGGAGGAGGGTGAGCGCAACGATGCCGAGGTCGACCGGCGTTTAGGCGGCGGTTCGCGCAATCTCAACCTGTACGGTCGCCGCCTTGATGTGCTCGAGAGTGACCCGGACTACGCGGAGGCGCAGCGGCTGCTCCATACCCAGCTTGCGGAGCTGCGTGAGCTCTACCAGGTGCGCCTGCGTCACGCGCTCGACGGTGTGGAGATCCTCCGCCGGCGTTTTGCGGAGTCGGGTCGACGACCGGGGCCGGAACTCGATACCGCGCTCGGCGCCGTGCGGACACTTGACGAGGCACAGGCAACTGCGATCGATGCAGCGTATGAGCGCTTTTACGAGCAGCATCCTCCGCACGAACGTCCGGGAATCGCCCGGCACCGTCAAGAGGTTGCGGCGATCGTCGCCGAGTGCGGCGCAATCGCCATTGCCGGCGGGCACGTCGGCGTGCTCAATGACTGCCTGCACCTCTGCAACCTCGCGATGCTCATCGAGGATCGACCGCTGCTCGCCTGGTCGGCAGGCTGCATGGCCGTGACGGAGCGGATCGTCGTGGTGGACGACGACGACCCCGCGGGCCGGCCGGATGAGCTCTACGACATCGGTATCGGTGTCGCCCACGGGATGGTGGCGCTGCCGTCGGCCGGGTCACGTCTGCATGCGCACGACGTGGATCGACTTTCGGTGCTCGCCCGGCGGTGCGCGCCGAGCGTCTGCGTCATCCTCGATGCCGGCGATCGCCTGGAATTGCGTGCCGGTATGCCCGCGGACCTGGGATCGGTTGGAGTTGTGGACAGTGACGGCCGGGTGATCCGCGGCGCCCACGCCGCCTGACCGTGACCGCCGGCTCCGCCCGAAACCAGTCCGCCCTCGCCCGCCTGCGAAGCGAGGGCAATACCCCGGAGGCGATCGACAGCCTGCTCCGGGACCACCGGATACCGCTGGTCGAGGGGTCGACGTGCACGTTTCTCTGGCGCGGCGAGGCGGACTGGGTCGGTATCGAGCATCGAACGATGGGGGTGCCGATTCCGCTCCCACTACGGCGGTTGAAGGGAACTGATCTCTGGCATGCGAGCGTCGAGTTCCCGCCTGCAGCGAGGATTCAGTACCGAATCCTCGTCCGGCGCCACGGGCACCAGGAGAGCATGAACGACCCCCTCAACCCGCGCGTCGTGGGCGACGCGATCGGGTCGCAGTCGGTGCTCGAGACAGAAGGCTATGTCACGCCGGACTGGACCTATCCGGATCCATCCGCGGTGGCGGGGGAGCTGGTCGACCTGCACCTGCCGAGCAATGCGCTGCGTCGCGACGCACACGTGAGCTTGTACATCCCTTCACGGATGCGCCGCGATCGCCGGATGCCACTGCTGGTGGTGCACGACGGCGGCGACTTTCTCAACTACTCGTCTATGGGGACGGTGCTCGACAACCTCATGCACCGGCGCCTGATGGCGGACTGCGTGGTGGCCTTCACGTATCCCGGCGACCGGCTGCGCGAGTACGCGGCAAGCGCGGCCCACAGCCGTTTCCTCACCACCGAACTCGTTCCGCAGATCGAGGGCCGGTTGCAGCTCCGGGGGGATGCGCGCAGCCGGGTGCTGATGGGAGCGAGCTTCGGCGGGATCGCGTCGCTGGCTGCTGCCGTGCGGACGCCAGGCTTCTATGGCGCGCTGCTGCTCGAATCCCCGTCACTTCGCTTCAGCCACGAACCGCGGACGCATATCTACGGCCCCGCCTTCGAGCCGGTGGTTCGGTTCGTGAACAAGCTGCGCGCTCGCCCGATTCGGGTTGTCGATCGGATCTTCATGACCTACGGGGTGTTCGAACCACTGGCGGAGCCGGATCGAGCGATGACTGACGTACTTGGTCAGATGACCGACGAGATCAGAGTCGTCGAGGCGCTCGACGGCCACAACTGGATCAACTGGCGCGACCGCCTCCTTGACGGGCTCGGCTGGCTCTTCCCCGGCGAGGCACGCCTGATATACCCGGGCTGATGCGCCTGTCTGCACTGATGCGCGAGACTGTGCGGCCATGAAGAGGCGAGAGCGGTGGTATTCGAACCGCGTCGAGAGCGACGTGACGGTTGCGCGGTGGGGTCATTTCGGCCAGCCGGTCATCGTCTTTCCCACGGCCGGCGGTGACGCCGAGGAGATCGAGCGCATGTGGCTCGTCGACGCGGTGGGGGAGTACCTCGAGGCGGGACGGGCGAAGATCTATTCCTGCGACAGTGTTTCCGGCAAGGCGATGCTCCGCGAGGACGGCGATCCGCGGTACCGCGCCGCGATGACGCGTGGCTTCATCGAGTTCGTCCGCCATGAGTTGATCCCGATGATCCGGATGGATTGCGAGAGCCCGGAAATCACCGTGATCACAGCAGGCGCATCCATCGGCGCGTTCAACGCTGTGTCGTTGCTCTGCCACTACCCCGACGTGGTGACGACGGCGATTGGGATGAGCGGTACGTACGACATCTCGCGCTTCGTCGGCGAGAATGCCGGCGACGATTTGTACTTCGCGACTCCGTCGTATTTTCTCCCGGGTCTGAATGGTGAGCATCTCGCCAAATTGCAGACGCGCAACGCGATTCTGGCGTCGGGCGAAGGTCGCTGGGAAAACATCGGCGAGTCGTGGCGGCTCGCTCACGTGCTCGGCAGCAAGGGGATTCCCAACCGCGTCGATCCGTGGGGCACGGAGTATGACCACGACTGGTCGACGTGGCGGGTGATGCTGCCGAAGTATCTCGACGAACTCGTCTGAGTAACGCGCGACCGAGAGCTAGGCCGGCGCGGGGAGCGGGTCATCGCCGGACTCAGTCTCGACGCTGGTCTCGATCACGTCGATCTCTTCCTCGTCGTCGTAGTCCTCGCTCCTACCGCGCGCGACCAATAACAGCGTGGTGATCAGGAGAAACGCCGCCATCGACAGAAATGGGACCGAGATGAACCCGAAGATGTTGATGACCGCGACGTTGCAGGGGACCGCGCCCGGCACCAACGAGCAGACGCTCTTCTCACCGGTGACATGCTCGAGCTGGTAGTGGTAGATCGCGATCACGGCTCCAACCATCGACAGACCGAGGAAATAGCGTTTCGCGACCTGCACGTTTCCCCGGAACGCCGCGATGCCGAGGAGCAGTGAAAGCGGGTACATGCAGATGCGCTGGAACCAGCAGAAGTCGCACGGCTGCAGGCCTTCCTCGTACTGCAGGAAGAGGCTGCCGAAGGTGGCCAGCACCGCGGCGATCCACGCGACCTGCAACGCGTATGGGGTCACGCCGTCGCGGAAGCGCCCCCAGCGCTCGCGTGCCGACCCGGACCCGCGAGAGACCAGGAAAAAGATGAGCGTGAAGAGCACGATCGCGTCCGCGATCAGCGCCAGCACTGCGTAACCGGTGTTGACGACCTCCGAAGACGTGACGACAGCCATGCGTTCCGGTCAGACCCGGCTCAGGACTGGGCCTTGATGGTCTTCAGTGTCGCTTCGATGGTCTGGATGGTGGAGGAGCTGCACACCGACGAGGGCGTATCGCCGGTCGCGATGCACGTGGCGGCGGTGAGGATGTTCGCGTTGCCGATGATGTCCTTGGCGACCGTCGATGTCGGGTCGCTGAGGTCGTTGCCGATCTGCGTCCAGCTCAGACCGGACAGATCGCTCGGGATGTAGCTCGTGGTGAGGAGGGTGAAAACCCCACCGATATCGATGAACGGGAACTGGCCGGCTTCAGTGGTGTACGGCGGCTGATCCCACTTGTCGACGATCGCGGTTGTCGCGGCATTCATCTTCTGCAGCGGATGCGAGTTCGCGGTCCTCGACTTCGTTCGAATTGAAATCGATGTACTGGCTCGTGTACTTCGACTGGTAGAACGTGAACGTGTCGGTGTCAGGGTAGATGTCCGTGGACGACGACTGAATTTCGTGGAGGTTGCTGAACGTCCCGAAGCGCGACAACCACATGACCATCACCCAGCGCTCGGCTGCGCAATACGGGCAGAACTCCGCGCCCATGAAGACGACCTGCGTCTTCCCGTCAATCTCGGGGAGGACGCCCGACGCTGGGAGCCGGATCATCTCGCCGGGTTGACCGCCGGTTCCAACGGCGTTCACCACGGACGCGCTCGGGTTCTCGACCTGTGCGGCGAGGGTCGCCGGAACAGGCGTGAGGGCCGTCGTGTTCCCGCCGCCGACCTGGTTGATGAGCACGATGATGATGAGGACGACCGCCACCACGGCGACGCTGGAGATGGTCACCACGGTCGGCGACTGCCACGGTGGGCGGCGCTCGAGGGTGACCGACCGTGCCGCAGTCTGGTTGCGTCGCTGTTTCTTGGTGACCGGTCTGGCCGGGGACTTGCCTGTTGGAACGGGCTGCTTGCCCACCGGCCTGCGCGGGGTCGTCTGTGCCACGGCATCAGAGTACCGGACCAACCTTTCGAGGGGGTGTCCCGGGGTTGACGATGGGGTGACATCAGCCCCTTTTTCGCCGATGAAGATACGGTGACGAAGTCGACTTGCCCGACATCCGTGTGTATCCTCGGGGCGATGGTGGGTCTTCCTGCGGGCACTGCGTGAGATCTCGGATCGCGGCCACCGCGACAGCGCTGGTGCTCCTGGCCGCCGTGCCGGGTGGGGTCCTCCGGGCTGCCGACGCTCGGGCCGGCGCCACACGCGAAGGGATCGACGTGAGCGCCTACCAGGGCAACTCGATCAACTGGCACTCGGTCGCGGCCTCGGGCATCTCCTTTGCATACATCCGCGCGGCAGACGGCGCCAATTCCCCGGATGGTCAGTTCGCGAGCAACTGGCGCGGCGCGGCTGCCGCAGGGGTGACCCCCGGTGCCTACCTGTTCTACGAGCCAAACCAGAGCGCGGTGGGTCAGGCCGACCTGCTCATCTCCCAGATCCGCTCGGTGGGATTCACCGACGGCGACCTGGTGCCGACGATTGACGTCGAGACCACGGATGGCGAGCCACAGTCGGTCGTGGTCGCCAATCTCCGGACGATCGTCAACACAGTGAGCGCGGCGATCGGGTCACTGCCGGCGATCTATTGCTCGCCGTCCTGGTGGAGCGGGAACATCAACTCCGCGGCATTCACGCTCGACCCGCTCTGGATCGCGAACTGGTTCGTCACGCAGCCGGAGGTCCCCGAGAACAACTGGGGCGGCACCGGCTGGCAGGTCTGGCAGTTCAGCGACGACGGCCAGGTGCCGGGCATCTCCGGCAACGTCGATCTTGACCAGGGCGGCGTACGGTCGCTCCCGTATGACGGCTTCCCCGATCCGACGGCACTCCCGCAGGCGGCGAACGTCGCAGGGACGCCGCAGACCGTTTCCGACCAGGCGGGCGACATCAACATCCTCTGGCGCGGAACGAACAACCAGCTCTGGAATCTCAGCTTCCGCAACGGGCTGTGGGGGACAGCCTCAACGGACGTCAGTGCCGCCGGTGGCACTCCGGCGTTGCTCGCTTCCGACCCATCGGTGGTCTCGGCCGGGCCTGGTCAGATTGACGCGTTTTGGGAAGGGGAGGACGGCAACCTCTGGTACGCCGCATACAGCGGGGGATGGTTCGGCAGCGGGGCATGGTCCGCTCCGATATCGCTCGGGTTTGGTCCGCTCGGCTCGGAGCCCCGAGCCGTGTCGCCGAGTCCCGGCGTGATCGACGTCTTCTGGAAAGGCTCCGACTCCGCCCTCTGGGTCGACCGCTACAACAACGGCTGGAGCGGGGCCACACCGCTCAACACCGGCACGGTGGGAGGCAACCCGGTCGTTGCCAGCGCCGGCCAGGGCTCGGACACCGTCTTCTGGCGCGACGCGTCCGGCGACCTCTGGGCCGACAGCGGCACGTCCTTCGGATGGTCCGGGGCCCAGCAACTGACGACCACGGCGCTGGCCGTGGATCCGTCGGCCAGCGCCACCGGGACGAGCGTCGACGTTTTCTGGGACGACGCGGGCGAGTTGTGGCACGGCGCCTTGAGCGCGGGCGTCTGGAGTGGCGTCACGGCGCTCGGCACCGAGACCGTCACAGGCGATCCGTCCGTGGTGGACCTGGCGCCCGGCTCGGTCATCGTCAACTCCCGCGAGTTCCTCGGGCCTTATGGCGTCTTCGCTGTACACAGCCGCGAGCGGGCTGGTCGGTCCTGAGGGGCTTGGCGCGACATCGTCCTCGGACCCGTCGTCGGTCGGGTTCGCCGGAAGCGGCGCCATCGACGTCGTCTGGCGGTCCAGCAGCGACACCCTGTGGGTTGCCGCGGCGTGCCCGGGTTGTTCGGCGCCGGCGATTCCAGTCTTCAACCCCGAGGGCTAGCCTGGCGGTCCGCGCCTCTCGGGCGGTTCGGCGCCGGGGCCGTGGCTTGTCGGCCGTTGCTCGGTGAGTGACCCCCATCCGAGCAGTTCGTCCCGAGGGGAGAGCCTGTACCAGGCACGCTTTCCGGCGAATAAAGCTCCTGATAATGCATATTCTCACGATATACAACCGTCTAAGAGGATCGCTGGAATGCTCTCGCCCCTCTGAAGTCTAAGGCCAATGGCCTCGATCAACACGCACGGGCTAGACTGGCGCGCTCATGCAGCTTCGAAATTCAGCGTCAGGTGACCAGTTGCAGACACCGAATCGACTGAACCGATCTGACGCTGGAGATCGAGCGTCGGACCGACGCGTGGTGTCAGAGAGCGGTCCGGCGTGCGAGAGGTTCCTGCAGGCGGCGCCGGCGGGGAGCTGCGGGCTGCGCTCCGTGCGTCGCCGGAGGACGATCCACGCCCGCACGGTGCGCGATGCTCCGCGGGTCGAGCATCTGTGGCCGGAGCAGCTCCCTGGATCCAGGACCAGGTTGCAAGCGCGCGGCGGGTCGAGGTGTCGCGCGAGAACCTCACCGACGCCGAGGGGCCGCTGGGGCGCGGGCTTGACCTGTGTTCGAGAGCTGGATGGACGCTGGCTCGCGGCGAGCGTGCTCGCGGCGCATGGCCCCGGCACGGCCTCCTCGAATGGGAGCGACGCCACGCCGCGCGAGCTTTCGCGGTGTACGAAGGCAGCGTTCCGAAGCCGGCCGGGCTTCCGGCTGCGAGTCGATGCGATGAGCCGGCAGACGCACAACGCATGTTCCTGAGCGATCGCGTCTTCTGCGCCGTTCTCGACGGCACCCCATCGGGTTCGTCATCTCCGGCACCGGCTGGATCGGCAGGTGGGGTGATCCGCGTTCGGCGATGGGCTGCACGCTGGTCACCGAGCCTGGCGCGCATGCGTGCGCTGGGTATGGGCGTCGCCACCTGCCGTCAACGGAACATCCGCAGGGCAGGCACTGCGCCCGGTTTCGATGCGGCGCCGGCGCGGGGGGGGGGGGGGACGTCTCGTCGCGCAACGGCGGGCCGGGAAGCGCCGCACTCGGCGATAGGGTTATCAGGCGATGGACATGGACGTACGCGTCATCAGGGCGGGCGGACCCGGCCTCAGTTCGTTTCTCACGCTCGCGGTCGCGTCCTGGCGGAGCGCTCTTGGCCGCAATCTGACCGGCGTGTACGTCCACGGCTCCATCTCGACCGGGGCATTCAACCCGCGGACGAGTGACCTCGACGTCGTCGTCACGACACGCGTCGTCACCGACAGCGCCGCCAACGAGCGAATCCACGAGGTCCACCGGGCGATGCATGGGTGGGGCCCGGATCGCTGGGCGGATCGCCTCGAGCTGATGTTCATCCCCGCGAGCGCGCTGGGCATGGCCGGGGTTCCCCGGTTCGCCGTGCTGGAGCTGCATCCGGATGAGGGCTTCAAGGTGCAACCCCTCGGGGCTGATCTCCTGATCCAGAAGCGGATCCTGCGCCAGCACGGGATCACGCTCTACGGGCCGCAGATCGCCAAGGTCGTGGCCCCGGTGTCCAACGGCGAGCTCCGCGACGCAGTGATCGGCAACCTCCGCGAGTGGTGGCGGCCGCAGCTCGAATACCCTGGACAGTTCCTGAAGCGTGGCTACCAGGCGTATGCCGTGCTCACCATGTGCCGGACGCTCTGCATGCTGACGACCGGCGAACTCGTCACCAAGCCCGAGGCCGCCTCGTGGGCAATGCGCGGCCCATACCTTGACGCCTGGCACCCGCTCATCCAGTCGGCGGTCGCATATCCGGGTGGGCTGCGGCCGGATCAGCGCCTCGCGACGCTCGACTTCATCAGGTTCACCCTGGAAGAGGCCGGAATCGGTCACGCGGCGCCAAGCTCCTGATAATAAGGAGCGTGGCGGCTCCCTCACGCTCTCCCCGACGTCCGACAGCCCCCAGGGAGCGACGTGGACCCGCATGGGCCGGCCACGTGCCGGGCCCGACCAACTCGATGCCCGATCAGGTCGTGCAATTCCTCGACTTCCTCCGGGTGCAGCGCAACCGCCCGGCGACCACGGTCCGTGCGTACCGGCAGGACCTCGCCAAGTTCGTCGCCTTTCTGCGCACCCGGCCGCTGAGTGACGACCTCCTCGCCGGCGTCGACCGGCCGACGCTACGCCGCTATCAGATCGAGCTTGCCGACGTCCTGCCCAACCCGCGTTCGAGGGCTCGGGCGCTCGTCGCCCTGCGCCGGTTCCTCGGGTACGCATACGACGAGGGCTGGGTCGCCGCCGAGCTGAGCCGCCAGGTGGCCGTTCCGCGCTACGTAGTGGGCGATCCGCATCCGGTGCCGACAGACCATGTGCCGACGCTGCTCGCCGCGCTCCCAGAGAGACGCTCCGCGACCGCCGCGACCGCGCGCTGGTCAACCTGCTGCTGAGCACCGGGTGCCGGATCGCGGAGGCGTGCGGCCTCGATCGCGGCGATGTTCGGCGGGAAGGGTTCCGCGTCCTCGGCAAGGGCGGTAAATACAGAACTGTGTATTGCACGGATGGCGCCTTCGCTGCGGTCGACGACTATCTCAAGATGCGCGGCCCCGATCCCTCCCCTGCCCTGTTCATCAGCGTCGCCCGGGCAGACGTGCCCAAAGGCCGTGCTCTGCCGCACAACCGGCTCACCACCGACGGCGCGCGGCGCGCGCTGACTGCCTTGCGGCGGCGCATGGGCGTCGACCCCGAGATGTTCGAGCTGTTCAGCGACCTCCGCACGCCGCATGCCGCCCGGCACACCGCCGCGACCACGCTGCTCGAGGCGACGGACGGCGACGTCCGTCTTGTGCAGGAGGTGCTCGGGCACGCGACGCTCGAGACGCTCAAGGTCTACACGGAGATCACCGATCGCCGTAAACGCGAGGCCTACCGGCGTCTTGGGGACTACCTCGAGGAGGTTGCCGCCCGGCCCTGACCCCAGCGAGTTCTCCCCGCCTTACGGGCGCCAGGTGTTGCCCAGCACGCGCACCGGGCCAGCGCCGCCCTCCGCGCAGCAGGCGAGCAACTCCGCCCCGATCGGTGGGTACATCTCGACCTCGGTGAGCGCGTCAAGCGGATGCCACCGCGCGTCGCGGAGCGCCTTGTCGCCCACGCCGACGGTGAGCGTTCCACCGCGCACCGTCCCGGCATAGACGGCATTGACGATGTGCCGGCCTTCGGGCTTGGGGTCGATCGCCTCACAGATGAGCAGGAGCCGGCCGACCTCGATGCTGTACCCCGTCTCCTCGAGCAACTCGCGTTCTCCTGACTCGACCATGGTCTCGCCGGGGTCGACGCCGCCGCCGGGGACGAGCCAGTACGAACGGCCGCCTTTCTCGTGACGGACGAGGAGCACCTCGCCGTCGCGCCAGATCAGGACGCCGACACGGATACGGATGGAGCGAGTGCTCACCTGGCGATTATCCGGTGGTCGCGGCGCCGGCGCCGGGAACCCGGAAAAAGTCCTTGACTCGAACATCCGTTCCCTGCTACCGTCACGGCATGGAACATCCGTTCGGTGCAGGAACATGATCCAAGATAGCCTCGGCCCCAACCGCTTCTCCCGCCGGCCCGACCGTCTCAGCCGCCCGACGCGGCTCGCCCTCGTGGTTGCCACTGCGGCTGCCGGGCTCGTCGTCGTCGGCGGTGTCGCCTACGCCGGATCGCCCAGTACCAACACCCGCATCGTCGTGCAGGCGGGCGACACGCTCTGGGGCATCGCCGCGGCGCACTACCCGGGCACGAGCATCGAGCAGGCGATTTCCGATATCGAGTTGGCGAACCACCTCAACGGCGCCGATATCAAGCCTGGCGAGACGCTGACCCTACCGGCACCCTGACGGGCTTCGGTAGCACCGGCTCGTCGGTCGTCCGGCCGTCGCCGATGTCGTCCAACCATCGCGGCAGTCCTGGTGGTCGTGGGGCATCCAGTCGTGGACTGGACCCACCGCCACCTCCTCCACCGCCACTGTCGTCGTCGCGGCCGTCAGTGCCGGAGCTGAGGAGGTTCATGAAGACCACCCAGAACGCGGCGAACAACGCGATCTTGCTCACGAGCGCGATGCTCGCGCCGGCGATCTGCTGATCGGTCATCGGGTCGAGGCCCACGAGCTGCGGACCTGCGCCGTACCCGGGGTACAGCACATGTCCGGCGAGGGCCACGAGAAGGCCCCCGAGCGTCTGCGGGATCGTGGCGAGGACGATGTACCCGAGCTTGCCGAACCCGCTGAGCGCTCGGGCGGGCGGTGAGCAGGGGGTCACGATCGGCCACCAGAAGAGCACCGACACCAGCAACAGCGTTGCCTGCATCAGGTCGTACAGCCACCAGTTGGCGAGCGCCGCGTCATACACGGGCGTCACGTGCCAGACGATGAAGCCGGCGTTGACCGCAACAATCGCGACTGCCGGGTGCACCGCAATCCGCAACACCCTGGGCACCGATGTGGGGGTGATCCCGGCGTTCCTCGGCAGGGACAGCAGCAGCAGAGCGGGCACCGGTCCCATGAGGATGAGCACCTGGAGCAGATGGGCCGCGAGCAGGTAGTGCTGCGCGAGCGTCGCGAGCGGGGTGATCCAGATGCCGGCGAGGAGGACGATCGCACCCCCGAGCGCGAGGCGACCGTCCCGGGTCACCGGCTCACGCGATCGGCGGACCACCTGGAACCAGACGGCGACGAGGAGGACCATGAGCGCCAGCAGCACTGGATCGACGTTCAGCGCGGTTGCCGGCGGGCGAGCCATCAGTTCCAACGCTAGCGCACCTCACGCACTGCTGTCGCGACGCGGTACAACTGGGAGCGACGTCATGCGCCCAGTGATCACGCGACTACGAACACGCGCCTACCAGTTCTCGCTCCGGACTGGGAAGGCACCGGAAGAGGTGCTCGGCGACTTCGCTCAGCGCCCGATGCCCGGGATCGCCGTCGCCGAGCGCGGACCGAACTATCTCGTGCTCCGGCCCCAGCAGCGGCGGCGGTACGGCGGAGACGTCGCGGTGATGCTCGGGCTGGCGATCGTGCTCGCCGTGCTCATCCTCACTGCGGTGACCCCGGTCTTCATCGTGCTGCTCCCCCTGGCGCTGCTGCCGGGGGTGCCGCTCCTGATCGACAACCGTCCCGACCTCGCGATCAGCGCCGTCGCGGATGAACTCGGAGGCACCCGGGTCACCGTGCACGGCCAGGCAAGCTCAGAGCTCGCAGCTGCGCTCGATGCGTACCTCGGTTCCCTGCCGCGACTGTCGCTGGAGAACATCGGGAGCGGACCGCAGGGCTAGAGCGGTCCGCTCGAGACGCCGCTACTTCAGCAGGCGGATCACCGCGACCACGACGCCTTCGAGCTGGAGCTCGCGCGCGTAGATCGGCTCCATGGTGCTGTTCTCGGGCTGCAGGCGAATGCGCCCCGACTCGCGGAAGAAGCGCTTGACGGTGACCTCGCTCTCGCCCGACGTCTCGTTCTCGATCCGGGCGACGACGATGGTGCCGTTGGCAGGCGCCGCCTGTTGCGGGCGCACGACGACGATGTCGCCGTCACAGATTCCGGCGTCGATCATGCTCTCGCCGTGCACGGTCAGCGCGTACGAGTCATCGCCGCCGGCGATCTCGGTGCCGACGTTGAGATGCTCCTCGACGTTCTCGAGCGCCAGGACCGGGGTACCCGCAGCGACGCGGCCGACCAGCGGGAGATGCACGATGTTGCTCGGCGCCGCGCGACGCCTGAGCATCGACCACTTCGACGGTTCGGGACTTCGCGGGGTCACGCGTGATGTAGCCGCGTGTCTCCAGCGTGTTGAGATGGTTCTGGACGGTCGATGAGGAACTCAGTCCGACCGCTCGACCGATCTCGCGAACGGTCGGAGGGTATGAATGATCGCGGCTGTGCTCTCGAAGAAAATCAAGGATTTGACGCTGCCGCGGGTTCAGGGTGTCAGGCATTGTGGTGAAACATCCTCCAGCCAGCTTGGGCGACCCGGAATGTAGCACGCGCACCAGAAAAATGCAAACGGATGTTCTGGGGGTTAGAGATCCGCCTCGTTGCGCTGCTGCCCGTTGTCCGCGGCGGCGACCAGGTCGAGCACCTCGCCGAGCATCTCGTCGAAGCTCATGAGGTCGGGGCGGAACCACGTGAGCCGCTGGTCCCGGCGGAACAGGTCCGCTGAGCACGGGCATAGCGGAGCGTTCGTCGCATCGTCGCCTGCATCGCCGCCTCGAGGTCCAGGTGCCCCTCGATCAGGTCGAGCGCCTCGCTGTAGCCGATGCCGCAGGAACCGATTGCCGCGCGGTCGAGCCCTCTGCCGAGCAGCCAGCGCACCTCGTCCTGGATGCCGCCGCTGTCGAACATCCCTGCGATGCGGTGCTCGATCCAGCGTGCATGGACGGGACGGGCGACGTCGAGCCCCACCATCACCGCGGGACGCGGCGCGGCGCGTCGGCGCGCGGTGAGCATTGATCCGCCCTTGGCGTCGAGGATCTCGAGGGCGCGGATAACCCGCCGCGGATTGCGCTGGTCGATCTCCATGGCGCCTGCGGGATCCCGCTTGCGAAGCTCGGCGGCGAGCGACTCCAGCCCCTCAGGGGTCGACGCGAGCTCGGCGCGGTCCGCGCGGCGGACCGGATCCGGGGGCACCTGGGCAAGGTCGAAGCCGTCGACGAGCGCCGTCACGTAGAGACCGGTACCGCCGGCGACGACGGCGCGAGTTCCGGCGCGATCGAGCCGCTCCAGGCTGCGCCGTGCGGCCGTCAGCCAGTCCGCGACGGTGAAGGTCTCGCCGGGGTCGCAGAGGTCGAGCAGGTGGCACCGGACGCCGTGCAGCTCCGCGGGGAGCGGTGCGCAGGTGCCGACCCGGAGCCCGCGGCGCACCTGGCGCGAGTCGGCGTTGAGCATGTCCGCCGGCGCGAGGCTCGACGCGGCGGCGACAGCGAGCGCAGTCTTCCCGGAGCAGGTGGGTCCGACGATGACCAGCATCGGGCGGCTCATCGTGCCGGCCTCCGGAATGCGCGGCGAAGCATTGCGTCGTCGAGCATGAGCACTGACGGGCGGCCATGTGGGCAGGTGGTGCCTCCGGGTGTCGCCACCATCTGATCGAGCAGGCGCTGCTGGGCGACCACGTCGAGGCGGTCGCCGAACCGGACGGCCGAGTGGCATGCGACGAGCGCGGCGAGGCGATGCCGGCGCTCCTCCGTGCCCGCGTCGCGATCGTCGAGGCGCTCGATGAGCTCGGCGACGAGCACCTCCGGGTCTGCGCCGGCGGCCGTGACCGGCACCGCCGTGCAGCGCACGGCGCCGGGGCCGAACTGCTCGATGCTGAAACCGCATCTCGAGAAAAAGTCATGTTCGTCTGCAACTCGCGCGGCCTTGACGGGCCCGCATTCCACGACAACGGGGATCAGCAGTAGTTGCGCGCCTGCCGCGTCCGGAAGCTGCTGCCGCGATCGTGCGAGCAGCTCGGTGTAGAGGACCTTCTCGTGCGCGGCGTGGGGATCCACCAGCACCACCATGTCCCCCGCCGTGGCAACGAGGAACCCGCTTCCCGCCTGACCGAGAGCGTCCATGGCCGGAAGCGTCGACGCTGGACTGCCGCCGGATGGCGCGTTGCCTCCGAGGGCTGGAGTCCACGGGCGAAGGCCGTCATGCGGGGGCTCGGCGTTCCACGCGCGCGACGCATCCTCCGGGCTCGCGAGCGGCGGCCTGCGCCCGACGAGTGCGACATCTCCGTCGCGAAGCTCCAGAGCTCCGCCGGCGAATGCTGACGGGACGTGTCCGTTCGCACCGAGGGCCGGAGCGGAGCGCAGCGTCGCCCAGCACGCCCGCTGCACCGCGCTGAACACTTCCCGCTCGTCCCTGAAGCGCACCTCGCGCTTTGCGGGATGCACGTTGACGTCGACCGCATCCGCGGCCAGCTCGACGGTGACGACGCCATAGCCGTGGCGCCCACCCGGAATGAGGCCGCGGTACGCCTCGTCGATCGCGGCGAGCAGAGATCGGTTGTGCACCAGGCGCTGGTTGACGATGAGCACGAGCCCGCTGCGCGACGCGCGATGCGCGTGCGGGGAAGCGATGAGGCCGCCGATGGCAATCGGTCCTGGCGCATCGACGTCGAGCAGGTCGCGCTCGGCCCTGCTGCCGATGACCGCGCGCATCGCGTCTCGCAGCGATCCACCAGCTGTCCGCAGCACGACCCGGCCGTCGTTGGTGCAGGTAAACGACACCTCAGGGTGTGTGATCGCGAGATCGGCGACCACGCGAACCGCGGCGCTGCCCTCCGTCGCAACCGAGCGGAGGAAGCGAAGGCGCGCAGGCGACGCTGCGAACAGCTCGCAGACCTCCACACGTGTTCCGGGGGCGCTCGCGGCAGCGCCACGTGAAAGCAGCTCCCCATGGCGCACGCGCAACTCGGAGCCCCCGATCTGATTCGCGGGTACGCGTTGTCATGCGCAACTCCGACACCGCCGCGATGCTGGCGAGCGCCTCACCGCGGAAGCCGAGCGTGCGCACGCGGGCGATGTCGTCGGCGACGGCGATCTTGGACGTGGCGTGCCGTTCGACGGCGAGTTCCAGGTCCTCCTCGGCGATCCCGCTGCCGTCATCGGCCACCACGATCCGGACGAGCCCGCCGCCTTCGATGCTGACGTCGATCCGCCGCGCGCCGGCGTCGAGCGCGTTCTCCACGAGCTCTTTGAGCACCGACGCGGGCCGCTCGATCACCTCGCCGGCGGCGATGGCGTCGGCGACGACCTGCGGGAGCCGTCGGATCGGCGAGACGGCGATCACGTCGACGCGCGTCCGCGAAGCTCGACGAGCTTGTTCAGCGCGGCGATCGGGGTCATCCCGTCGAGGTCGAGCGCCGCAAGCTCGTCCACAACCGGGTGCGGCACCGGTTCGCCGATCGACAGGGTCAGCTGGTCGCCGGCGTGATCCCCACCGCCGAGGGGGCGCTCGCGTTCCTGCGCAGCGAGCAACTGCCGGGCGCGTGCCAGGACGCCGCCGGGAATGCCCGGCGAGCCTGCGCGACGTGGACGCCGTACGAGCGGTCGGCGCCGCCCGGGACGATGCGGTGCAGGAAGGTGATGTCGGCGCCGTCCTCCACCACCTCGACGCGAGCGTTGCGCACCCTCGGCATCTGCGCGGCAAGCACCGTCAGCTCGTGGAAGTGCGTGGCGAAGAGCGTCCTGCAGTTCAACTGCGGCGCGTCGTGGAGGTACTCGACGACCGCCTGCGCGATGCTCACGCCGTCGTAGGTCGAGGTGCCCCGTCCGATCTCGTCAAGGATCACCAGGCTCTTCCCTGTCGCCTGTCTGAGGATTGCAGCAGTTTCGGCCATCTCCACCATGAACGTCGAGAGGCCGCCACTCAAGTCGTCGTGCGCTCCGATCCTGGTGAAGATCCGATCGCACACGCCGATCTCGGCCGCCCGGCGGGGACGTAGGAGCCGATCTGCGCAAGCAGCACGATGGTCGCCGTCTGCCGGAGGTACGTGGACTTGCCGGCCATGTTCGGACCGGTGAGCACGACGATTCGCGCCTCGTCGTCGAGATCGAGATCGTTCGGAACGAACCTGCCGGGGCCGAGCGTGCGCTCCACCAGCGGGTGGCGCCCGCCGATGATCCGCAGCGTCGACGACGCGTCGACGACCGGCCGGACCCAGTGCCCTTCCTCGGCCACGGTCGCCAGCGACTGCGCCACGTCGAGGGTCGCCGCGGCCGCCGCCGCGTCCGCAAGCGTCCGAGCCTCCATCGCGACGAGGGCCGCCGCGCCGGCGAGCAATTCCTGCTCGCGGGCGATGGCGCGTTCGCGGGCGTGAAGCACGATCGTCTCGTGCTCCTTGAGATCAGGGGTCACGAAGCGCTCGGCGCCGGCGAGGGTTTGCTTGCGCGAGTAGTCGTCGGGGACGCGGTCGCGATGCGCGTTCGGGACCTCGATGAAATAGCCGAAGACCCGGTTGTAGCCGACGCGCAACGATCGGATGCCGGTGCGCTCGCGCTCGCTCGCCTCCAGCGCGGCGAGGTAGGTACGGGCGCTGCTCCCCGCGGCGCGAAGGTTGTCCAGGTCCAGGTCCGCACCCGACCGGATGGCGCCGCCCTCGCTCGATGCAGCCGGGAGGTCTTCGCAGAGCAGTGCATCGAGGCGCTCACGCAGCCCGGCGGGAGGATGGCAGCGGGCTGCCGCATCGCTGATCTCGGCGCCGGCCGCGGCGATCTGCGCAGCGGCCGTGCCAGTCGCCTCGAGGGCCGCGCACGTGTCGCGGATCGCGCCGAGGTCACGCGGCGTCGCGAGGCGCTGCACGCAGCGCGCCACAAGTCGCTCGAGGTCGCGCATCCCCGCAAGCGCGTCGCGGAGATGGCGCCGTCCATCGCGCTCGGCAAGCAGCACCTCGACCGAGTCGAGGCGCCGGGTGATCTCCGCGACATCGACGAGCGGATCCTGCAGCCGCGCTCGGAGCAGGCGCACGCCCATCGGTGTTCGGGTGGCGTCGAGCAGCTGGAGCAGCGACGCTCCGCGCTCGCCGAGCCGGGTGAAGAGCTCGAGATTCGCCCGGGTGTGGGCGTCGAGACGCATCGCGCCATCCGTCGGACGGATGGCGATGCGGAGCAGGTCCTGGCTGATGACGATGTGCGCGCGCTCGCAGTAGGCGAGCACCGCTCCGGCGGCCCGCAGCGCAGTCGGGACAGCGGTCACTCCCAGACCGTCGAGCGACACGGCTCCCGAAGCACGGCGCAGACGTTCCTCGGCGCGCGTTGTGTCGAAGAGCGACGAGGCAAGCGGCGTCACCTGGGCGAGCTGAGGCGAGCGGCGCCGGCAGCGCGGTTCCGTCCGGGACGAGCAGCTCACTCGGGTCGAGCCGGGCAAGCTCGTCGGCGAGGACGGCGCTGTCGAGACCGCCATCCACCGCAAAGAGCTCGAGATACTGCGTGTTGGGGTCGAAGGCCGCGACGCCGACCCGGCCGTCAATCGAGAACAGCGCCACGCACCGCGATACGGCCGAGGGATCGAGCAACTCCGCCTCGACGACCATGCCAGGGCTCAGCACGCGAGTCACCGCTCGCTGCACCAGACGACCGGAAACGACTTCACCCACCTGGTCCCAGATGGCGACGCGCTGCCCGGCGTCGAGGAGCTTGCGGATGTGCTGCGCGATCGCCTGGTGCGGGAAGCCGCACATCGGCAACCGGCCTGCGCCGCCGAATCCCCGTCCGGTCAGTTGCAGGCCGAGGATGGGCGCCGCACTCTGCGCGTCCTCGCCGAACATCTCGAAGAAATCGCCGAGTCGAGCAAGCACGATCGCGTCGGGGTGCTCGGCTTTGACAGCCCGATACTCGCGCAGGATTGGCGTGTCGCCGGCCGTCTGAAGGTCAAGCGTGGCGCGAGGCGCCTCCGGCACCGCCGTCACCACGTGCGGAGCCCGAATCTTCGAGCTCGTTCTCACGCCGCCGTGCCGACCTGCTCGACGTGCAACTGCCATGCGCTCGCGTCGACGACCTGTGCGGTGCGCAGCTCGCCGGGTCTGGCCGTGCCCGACGGCAGCCAGGCAACCTTGTTCTCACGCGTGCGCCCATATGGCCGGCCGTCGTCCGCGATGCCGTCGACAAGGACCTCCACGCTGGAGCCGACGTACAGGGCGTTGCGCGCCGCGGCGATTTCGCGTTGCACGGCAAGCAGATGGTTGAGGCGCTCCTTCTTGAGGGCGAGCGGCACGTCATCCTCGCGGCGGGCGGCGGCCGTGCCGGGACGAACCGAGTACGCGGCGAGATGGACGGTGTCGAAGCGCACGTCGCGCATCAACTGTTCGGTGCCGGCAAATTCTTCGTCGGTCTCACCGCAGAACCCGACGATGATGTCGGTGCTCAGCGCAAGCCGCGGACCGACGATCCCCACTGCGGCGTCAATTTTGGCGCGGTACTCGTCGACGCTGTAGAGGCGGCGCATCCGCCGGAGCAGGTTGTCGTCACCCGCCTGCACCGGGAGGTGCAACTGCTCGCACACAGTCGGCAGATCGCGCATTGCCGCGAACAGCTCCGGTACCGCATTTCGAGGGTGCGACGTGAGGAATCGGAGCCGCCAGAGGCCGGGAACCGCGTCCACCGCGGCGAGCAATTCCGGCAGGCGCGCCCGATGCTCCTTGTCGTGATAGGAGTTGACGTTCTGACCCAGCAGCGTCACCTCGCGCACACCCTGGGAGACGAGACGCTCGACATGCTCCACCACCTCGGGCAGTGGGCGGCTCAGCTCGCGTCCGCGGACGAAGGGGACGATGCAGTACGTGCACATCTCGTTGCAGCCACCCATGACCGCAACGTAGGCGCTCAGCCGGTCTGAAGCGGGCACGGTCACCGGGCCGTCGAGGTTCGGGGCATGCAGCGCCTGGAGCTTGGCGAGAAATCCGTCCGGCTCACGGACATCGAAGACGTAGTCGAGTTCTGGCAGCCGTCCCAGAAGCGCCTCGCCGTGCTCCACCGCCATGCAGCCGGTCATGGCAATCGCACGCCCGGGGCGGGCCCGCTTCCATGGGATCAGCTCACGGAATTTCCCGAATACCTTCTGCTCCGCGTTGGCACGCACGGTGCAGGTGATGAGCACGGCGATATCCGAATCGTCGAGCGCCGTCTCGGGGATGCATCCGATGTCCGCAATCTGCGCCGCCAGCTCCTCGCGGTCGGCGTCGTTCATCTGGCAGCCGATGTGCCAGAGGTGCACGCGCGGAGCCCGGCCCAGGACCGGCACCTGGGGTTCGCGTCGCGGAGCTCTCGTGATCAGCGGGAGCGGCCGGAAGCCCCGGGCAGAGTCGCTGAGCATCGATACCGGCGTAGGCATCGACGAAGCCTAGCAGTGTGCCCCTGCACCCATTGGGCGCGGTCTGCTGCTAGCGGACCTCGACGACCAGGCGGATGCCGGTTCGCTCCTCGCCGTCGATGGAGATATCGATGAACGAGGGAATGCAGACGAGGTCGAGGCCGCCCGGCGCGACGTAGCCGCGCGAGATGGCAATGGCTTTGATCGCCTGGTTGATCGCCCCGGCGCCGATCGCCTGGACCTCCACCCTCTTCTGCGTGCGCACGACGCCGGCGATGGCTCCGGCAACTGCGACCGGTTTGCTGGTTGCTGAGACTTTGAGGATTTCCAATGGAGACTTCAGCTCGGGGGCGTCATGTGAGGGCGGTGAGTAGGACGTGGTCATTATCGGCCGCGATTGTCGCTTCCCGCACGGCTCAGCACCCGCCCGCGCGATGCAATCGTTACTTGGCGTACTCGACGCTGCGGGTTTCCCGCAGCACGACGACCTTGACGCGACCGCTGTAACTCCCCTCGCCGTGGAGCCGCTTGGCGATCTGGCGGGCCATGATCTGCGCCTCGTCGTCGCTGATTTCGTCCGGTTTGACGAGAACCCGAAGCTCTTTGCCGGCGAGTACGGCGAAGCTGCGTTCCACGCCGCGGAACTCGTTGGAGATGGCCTCGATGCGTTCGAGCCGCTTGATGGTCGAGGCAAGCGACTCGCGTCGCGCTCCGGGACGTGCCGCGCTGATCGCGTCAGCCGTCATCAGGATTGCCGCAGCAGGCGAACGGGGCTCCTCGTCGTAGTGATGCGAGCGCACCGCTTGCACCACGGCCGCGGGGCGGCCGAGCCGGGCGAGAATCTCGCCGCCGACGATGGCGTGCGGACCGTCGACATCGTGTTCGACGGCCTTGCCGATGTCGTGGAACAGTGCCGCCTCCTTGGCGATCTGCTCGTCGAAGCCGATCTCGGCGGCGATCATCCCTGCGATCGCGGCGGTGTCCTGGCTGTGCGACAGCACGTTGTGCGCCGTACGAGTTTCGGTAGCGCAGGGTGCCGAGGAGCCGCGCCAGTTCGGGGTGCACGTTCGGTTAACCCGATGTCCTGGCAGGCCTGCTCGCCTTCGTGCTTGATCTGTTGCGCCAGCTCGTTGCGGGCCTTGACCACCATCTCCTCGATTCGCGCGGGATGGATGCGCCCATCGCTGAAAAGCCGTTCGAGGGTCGCTCGCGCGACCTCGCGACGCACCGGGTCGAACGAGCTGAGCACGATCGCCTCGGGCGTGTCGTCGACGATGACGTCCACTCCCGGTCGCGGCTTCCAGCGCGCGGATGTTGCGGCCCTCGCGTCCGATGATCCGGCCCTTGAGCTCGTCGGACGGGAGGTGGACGACGGTGACCGATGCCTCGCCGCTCTGCTCCGATGCCTGGCGCTGCATGGCCGCGATGAGGATTTCACGGCTGCGCTCTGCTGCTTCCTCGCGGACCTGCATTTCGGCCTGACGGATCCGCTCGGCGATCTCCGGGACCAGCTCGCCCTCGACGCTGCGCACGACCTCGACGCGTGCCTCCTGCTCGGACAGGGCGGCAACCCGCTCGAGCTCCTTGGTGATCAGCGCTCGCTCGTCCTCGACGGTCTGGCGGGGCTCTTCGAGCTCCGCTTCGCGACGGGTGAGCCGTTGCTCGTTCGGAGTCGAGTTCGCGGAGGCGGCGCTCGAGCCCCTCCTCGCGCTGGTTGGTGCGCTGCTCCAGCCGCGCGATCTCCGCGCGGCGCTCGCGGACCTCGGCCTCGGCTTCATCGCGACGGCGTGCCGCCTCCTCCTTGGCGGCGAGCAGCACCGACTTCGTTTCCTGTTCGATGGCGCGTACCTGCTCGAGACGGCGCTCGGCATCCGCATCGTTCGTGACGCGGCTTTCCGCCACGGTTTTGCGCGCGTACCAAAGTGCTGCAACCGCAAATGCGGCCGCAACAATCACTAGCCCTACCAGGGCGGCGATTTCGATGCCGATGGGATGGAACCTCGGAGGTCGGGCGCGATGCGCCCTGCTTGGAATGCCTCTCGTCGAGAAGGGGACCGGGACGAGACCCGCAACGTCTCGTTGATCCGGTCGGGGCCGGCCCGCTTCTGGCCGGTCGTTCGCGACGGGAAGACGATGTCATTGTACGAGCCAAAGGGGTTACCCGCTTGTTTCGATCAATAGGGCGCGGCGGGCTACCCTACAGGCGTGACGGATCGGGAGGTCGCCGGTGTGCTCGAGGCACCCGGCGATGACGACTTGCGCAGCACGGCTCCGCGAGCGATTGGCGCGTTGCTGATCGCCAGCGGATTATTGCGAGTCGGCGCGGTGGGAGTTGGTGTGGCGGTGCAATTCCGCCTCAGCGATCTCGCCAACGGCAGACCCAACGGCGTCGACATCGGTCTCGTCGGGGCTGCGCAGGCAGCCACGGAGATGGTGTTCGCGCCAATCCTGGCCCGATACGCCGACCGCTTCGGGCGGCGCCGCTTCCTGGTGGCGGGCCCGATCGTGTGCGTTGTCGCGGTGTTGCTGGTTGCGCTCGGTGTCCGCCCCGCGCAGCTGGGCGGGGCGCGATTGCTCGAAGGGTTCGGCGCCGCCGCGTTTGTCCCGGTCGCGCTCGGAACCGTCGCGGCGGCCACATCGGGCGATCGCAAGCGCCGCGCCGGCGCGAGCGGCGCCTTCGAGGCATCGACGCTGATCGGGTACGCCGGTGGCTTCGGGCTGGGATCGGTGGCGTACTTCGGCCTGGGCCGCTGGGCGTTCGTGCTCCTCGCCGGCCTCTACGCCTGCGCGGCGGCCGTCGTCTTCATCTTCGTCCCGCGCGTCCCGCCCATGCCGGTGCACTCACTCCGCGTGGTCTTCCGGGCGGCGGTCGGGCCTGGTCCGATGCGCACGTTCCTTCCTGCGTGGATCATGTCCTTCGCGCTCATCGGGGCGTTCGTGGCCAACCTGCCGGCGTTGCTGCGCCACCGAGCGGTGGCCTCACAGTCGCTGATGCACCACTTCGACGTGCGGGTCATCGGACTGTTCCTGATCGGCTGGATCGCCGTCTTTCTCGTCGGCATCATCCTGTGGACCCCGTTCGTCTCTCGTCTCGGTCCGGCGATCGTGATGCGGCGAGCGGTGCCGGGAGGCTGGCTGACCATGGTCGCGCTCCTGGCGATCAACCACCTGCCGCTCGCCGGCATGCTCGTCGTGCTGCCGTTGCTCGTGGCCGGCATCCTCTGGCTCGCCGGATTCGGGCCGGCCGCCGTGACCTACCTTGCGGACTGCTCGGAAAGCCTCAGCGCTGATCGATCAGCGCTCATGTCCTTCTACACGGTGGCGCTCGCCGGCGGCGGCGCGATCGGCGCGCTGATCGGTGGGTTTGCCGCGCATCTGCTCGGTATCGACGGCCTCGTGATCCTCGGGTTGCTGCTGGCGACGGCGACGTTCCTCACGCTCGGACCCGTGGTCCGTTACGAGCGCGACGGAAAGGTATCCGCCCCCGTCTGATCGCTTCGTCGCTCAGGTCCACATGCAGCGCGTGCAGGGTTGCTGTGGGACTGCGCCTGAACGGGTCAGCTCAATCCACGCATCACCCGTGAAACCACTGACGAGGAGAACCCCCGGCGCTGCAAGGCCCCGGCGACACGCATGTATGCACGCCGGTCGCGGGGATCGGCGGGAGCTGCGCGTTCCCAGAGTTGACGCGCGACTGCGAGCGCCGCGGCCTCTTCGGTATCGCTCTGATCGTCAAGCGCTTCGGTGATCAGGTCCGATGCGACGCCCCTGGACTTGAGATCGGCGGCCACCCGGGCGCGGCCGTGGCCGGCGCGGCGGTGCCGCGCCGCCACCGAAGCCGCCATCGCCGCGTCATTGACGTACCCGGTTGCGATGCAGCGTTGGACCGCCTCGGCTGCCGCCTCGGTGGCATAGCCGCGCTGTTCGAGCTTGCGCTGCAGCGACATCCCCGACTGCCCCGCGCCACGGAGGATGCGCAAGGCGGCATCCTCCGCGGCGTCGGCGCTTTCAGGCACTGCGGGCGGCGTGCCGGTCCTCACCGTCGCTCCCGCCGCGCGTCAGGCGACGGGTGCCGGCAACGGCGGCGCTTCGCCGCTCAACTCGACGACAGCGTCGTGCAGCACCGGCTCCGGCAGCGCGGCGATACGAACCTTTGCCGCCACCTCCTCGAGGAGATCCGGGTTGCCGCGGAGGAAGTCGCGGACGTTCTCACGACCCTGGCCGAGACGCATGTCTCCGTACGAGAACCAGGCGCCGCTCTTGTCGATGATGTGCGCGTCGATCGCCCATGTCGAGCACGCTGCCCGCGTACGAGATGCCCTCGTTGTAGAGGATGTCGAACTCGGCGACGCGGAACGGCGGCGCGACCTTGTTCTTGACAACCTTGACCTTGACGCGGCTGCCCGACGACGTCGAGCCCCTGCTTGATCGAGTCGATCTTGCGGATGTCCATGCCGCACCGAGGCGTAGAACTTGAGCGCGCGGCCGCCGCTCGTGACCTCGGGGTTGCCGAACATCACGCCGATCTTCTCGCGGAGCTGGTTGATGAAGATGACCGAGGTGTTGGAGCGGCTGATCGCGCCGGTCAGCTTGCGCATCGCCTGGGACATGAGCCGGGCCTGCAGGCCGACGTGGCTGTCCCCCATCTCGCCGTCGATCTCCGCCTTGGGCACGAGGGCCGCCACCGAGTCGATGACGACCACATCGACCGCGCCGCTGCGGACGAGCACCTCGACGATCTCGAGCGCCTGCTCGCCGGTGTCCGGCTGCGAGATGAGCAGCTCCTCGGTGTTCACGCCGATGCGCGACGGCGTACTGGGGGTCGAGCGCGTGCTCCGCGTCGATGAACGCGGCGACCCCGCCGCGACTGCTGCGCCTCCGCGATGATGTGGAGCGTCAGGGTCGTCTTGCCCGAGGATCTCCGGGCCGTAGATCTCGACCACGCGACCGCGCGGGATGCCGCCGACGCCGAGCGCGATGTCGAGGGTGAGCGCGCCGGTCGGGATGACGTCGATGTGCTGAGCGTGGACGTCGCCGAGACGCATGATCGCTCCCTTTCCGTGGGCTCGCTCGATCTGTCCGAGGGCCGTCTGCAGGGCCCGGTCCCGCTCAGTCGTCACGGGCTCACTCCTCTCGTCACGGGGCGCTCGAGCGCGCTTGCCATTCACTTCTACGACCGGCTCGACAGTGTCGATAGTACGACTTGCTAGTGTGTTCGTCAAAGCTGTACTCCAAGGGGTGATTGAAGGGGTTGGAGGTGCGGGCTGCGGTGCCGTGGGGCGTCGCTACGGGCGGCGCGTCCGGGCTCACCGGGTGGGGCGAACATTTGTACTGTACTCCCTTCACGAGGACCTGGCAAGCCCGAAGTTGGAACTCGATGAAGGGGCGCCGGAGCCACCGGAATCAGGCTCCACGAAGTCCCCGGACCGCCTCTATGCAGAGGCTCAGCGCGGTCTCGACCGCGTGGGCGCGATTGCATCTCGCGGCCCCGGTCGGAGTCGATTCGGACCACCCGCACGGTGGCCGTATCGGCGACGGCGACGAACACCAGCCCGGCGGGCTTGTGCTCGCTCGAGCTCGGGCCGGCGACACCGGTGATCCCCACGCCCAGGTCTGCCTCGAATCGCTCACGCGCGCCTGATGCCATCGCCTACGGCGACTTCGGCGCTCACTGCCCCGTGGGTGGCGAGCAGGTGCCGGCCGACCCCGAGGTGCTCGGACTTGACGTCATCCGCGTACGCGATCACGCCGCCTCGGACGTACATGGAGGACCCCGGCACAGCGGTGAGCGCGGCCCCGAGGAGGCCGCCGGTGCACGACTCGGCGACAGCGATGGTCATCCCCGCTTCGACGAGTGTCTGCCCAAGGGTCGCGGCGTCGGGAAACGCATCGGCGAGCATCGGGATGTCTCGCTCGGCGCCGGTTCCGGACGTCGGTCCCTCGCTCACGAGATCAGCCGGCGGCGCCGTCCGGCCGCCGCGATCACCGGTAGTTGGTGAACTGCAGTGGCACGTCGAGCTCGGTGTCGCGGAGCTGCTGGATGACCGCCTGCAACTCGTCCTTGTCCTTGCTCGAGACTCGCAGCTGGTCGCCCTGCGTCCGGACCTGCGCCTTCGGGTGCTGGCCGCGAATCCGCTTGGTCAAATCCCGCGCCAGATCCTCGCCAATGCCCTTGCGCAGCTTGATCACCTGGCGCACGTTGCCTTTCGCGGCGGGCTCCGGCTTCTGCGGATCGAGCACCTTGAGGTCGATGCCCCGCCGGTGCGCCTTGCTCTGCAGCACGTCGATGATCGACTTCAGCTGCGAATCGGTGCCGGTCAGCAGCGTGATCGTCTCGTCCTCGAGCGTGATCTCGACGTCGATCCCTTTGAAGTCGTACCGGGTCGTGATTTCGCGCCTCGCCTGGTCGACAGCGTTCACGAGCTCCTGGCGATCGAATTCGCTGACGACGTCGAAGCTGTGGTCCTGTGGCATGACTGATGAGGATAGCGACACGCGGCGCGCGGCAGCGCCGCGGTTTCCGCTACGCGCGCTGGAAGGCCGGCTGCCGGTCCCTGCTACTCGTCGCCAAGATCGGCGAGCAGCTCGTCCACCTGGAACACGTCCATGAGGACGTCGCGCGATTTGCTGCCCTCGAACGGGCCCACCACGCCGGCCTCGGCGAGCTGATCGATGAGCCGTGCGGCGCGCGTGTAGCCGACGCTGAGCTTGCGCTGCAGGAGCGACGCGGCGGCGCGTCCTTCCGCGGCAACGGTGTGCGCGGCCTTGGCAAACAGCGGATCGCGCTTGGTGGCGTCGCGTGCCCACGAGACCGTCGCCTCGACGGTGAAGATCTCCTCCTGGTAGTCGGGCTTGCCCTGCAGCTTCCAGTGGCCGATGAGCGTGTCGAGCTCGCGATCGCTGACGAAGGCGCCCTGCAGACGTCGAGGCTTGCCTTCATCGATCGGCAGGTACAGCATGTCGCCGCGGCCGAGCAACTTCTCCGCACCCATCTCATCGAGGATGACCCGCGAGTCCACGCCGCTCGAGACGGCGAACGCGACACGGCTCGGGATGTTCGCCTTGATGAGACCGGTGATGATGTCGGCCGACGGACGCTGCGTGGCGACGATCAGATGCAACCCGACTGCGCGCGCGAGCTGCGCGATCCGGCAGATGAGATCCTCGATCTCCCCCGCCGCAACCATCATGAGGTCGGCGAGCTCGTCGATGACGATCACGATGTACGGCAACGGCGCGACGCCGAGCCCAGGCGCTTTCTCGTTGAACGCCACGATGTTTCTCGCGGCGTGCGAGGCGAAGAGCTTGTAGCGCTCCTCCATCTCCTTCACCGCCCAGCGGAGCGACGCAACCGCGGCCTCGGGCTCGACAACGACCGGCACCAGCAGATGCGGCAGGTCGGCGAAGTTGCTGAGCTCGACGCGCTTGGGGTCGATGAGGATCATCTTCAGCTGCGCCGGCGTCGCCTGTAGCAGGAAGCCACCGAGGACCGCGTTGATGCAGACCGATTTGCCGCTGCCGGTTGCGCCCGCGATCAGCAGATGCGGCATGCGCGTGAGATCGCCGATCACCGGGTGTCCGCTGACGTCGGCGCCAAGCGCAACGCTCAGCTTGTTGCGCCTGTCGGTGAATGCCGGGGACTCGATCGTCTCCTTCAAGCTCACCAGCTGCGCTGCCTTGTTCGGCACCTCGACGCCGATCGCCGACTTGCCAGGGATGAACGGCTGGATGCGAATCGGCGCGGCGAGGGCCAGTGCGAGGTCTGTCTGGTAGCCGAGAATCCGGCGCACCGGAACACCCACGGCGGGCTGCAGCTCGTATTGCGTCACCGTCGGCCCGCTGTTCGCGCCGACGATTCGCGTCTCGATGCCGAAGGACTGCAGGGTGCTGACGATCTTGTCACCTGTGGCACGAACTTCCTGGGCGAGGCGCTCGCGCTTGCCGGTGATGACATCGAGCAGATCCGATGTCGGCAGCACCCAGACTTTCTCCGGCTCATCGCTCAGCAGCGCGGCATGGCCGAGTTCCACCTCGGGAACGGGTCCGATGGCAGGTGGCAGCGCATCCCCCGGCAGCACCGGAACGCCTTCGAACTCGCGCGTGAAGCCGTGCTCGCCGGCATCCTCGCCGGTGGCCTGCGGCTCCTCGGGGTCGAGGAACGCCGTGACCGGCGCGGCCGGAGGTTTGGGCGTCTCGAACGGAAGGGTCATCGCCGTCCCGGTCAGCTCCGTCGTGTGCTCCGGGCCGGGCGCCGGGAAGGTGCGGGTACGTGTGCCCGGCAGTGTCGCCGAGCGGTCATGACGCAGCCCCTCGCCTTCGGCAGCGAACCAGCGTCCGAGCGCCCGGATGACTGTCCCCGTACGCAGGTCGGTGGCCAGGATCACACCGAGGAAGGCGACGACGATCAGTGCGGCACCGGCGCCGGCGCTGCCGAGGACGCGCTCGACGCCTGAGCCGACCGCGCGCCCGAGCGCACCGCCATCGCCGCCGAGCATGCCGATCAGCCCGAGCAACGCCACCATGGCGATAGCGCTGCCGAGCGCGGCCAGGGTGCCGGCGCGCCATTCCGGGGTCATACAGAGACGGGCGCCGGTGAAGATGATCCCCGCGACGCCGATCCAGGCCCCGACGCCGAAGGCTCCAAAGAGCCCGTCGTGCACGGGTCCGGCCACTGCTCCCCCACCTGGGAGCACCAGGACCGCGGCGAGAATGACGCCGGCGCCGATTGCGCCGATGCCGGTCAGCTCACGGCGGAGATCGCGATGGAGCAATGGCCCGCGCGACGACGCCGGCCCGCGCGAACGAGGGCGCGCTGCAGGACGCCTCGATGGCGTGCGCTTGCGCGTTGGACGGGTTGGGGCGGAGCGAGCCATTCGTGAACTCGATGTGGAACGCGTGGAGGACGGGCTACCGAGGCCCCTGGATCGGGCCCGATGCTATCAGCAAATCGGCCACCGCAAATGCGATGGCGGATCTCGGATCGGCCGGGTCGACCGGGAGCTGCACGGCGAACATCCGTGCCCATACTACACGAATGTGTTGTCGTGAAGACTCTTGTTCCGGTCCTCAGACCTCGGTCACGAGCGGCAGGATCAGCGGACGGCGTTTGGTTTTCTTGTACAGGAATCGCGAGAGGCCTTCGTGGATCGCTCCCTGCCAGGCCGTGTAGCCGGCGTCGGGCGTGAGCCGAGCCACGAGCGAGAGCACGTGCTCGCGTGCCTCTTCGAAGAGCGCGTCGGCATCGTCGGCGACGAACCCCCGGGACACGAGGTCGGGTCCCGCCACCACCGCTCCACTCGACTTCTCAACCGTCACCACGACCAGGATCACGCCGTCCTGGGCGAGTTGCTGGCGATCGCGGAAGACAACGTCGCCGGCCTCCTCGATGCTGAGCCCGTCGACGTACACATAGCCCGTCCGCACGCGCTCACCCGTCGGTCGTACTCCGTTCTCGTCGAGCGCGATCACCGTGCCGTTGTCGATCGCGAGGACACGCTCGGCGGGGATGCCGACCGATCGCGCCAGGGCGGCGTGCAGCGCCAGATGACGGTACTCACCGTGCACCGGAATGAAATATTTCGGTCGCGTGAGCGTCAGCAGCAGCTTGAGTTCCTCGCGACTCGCGTGTCCCGAAGCGTGCACGCCGTGGCGCGACGAGTTGAAGACGCGCGCTCCGCGCCGGTAGAGGTTGTTGATCGTCCGGTGCACCGATTCCTCGTTGCCCGGTATGGGGTTTGCGCTGATGACGACGGTATCCGCCTCGCGCAGGCTGACCATCCGGTGCTCGCCGGCGGCGATGCGCACAAGTGCCGAGAGCGGCTCACCCTGGGCTCCGGTGCAGAGGATGGCAAGCTCGTTGTCGGGGATGTGCTCGTGCTCCTTCGGCGTCACGAACATGTTCTGCGGCACTTTCAGGTATCCCAACTCCTCGGCCACTTTGATGTTCTTCAGCATCGAGCGGCCGACGATGAAGCAGCGCCGTCCGCATGCTTCGGCGGCGTTGATGGCCTGCTGCAGGCGCGAGATGTTGGAGGCGAACGTCGCCATCAGGATCCGCCCCTGCGCTGCCGCGAAGATCGGCGCGAGTCCTTCGCCGACCGTGCGCTCGCTCGGCGTCGTGCCCTCCTGCTCGGCGTTCGTGCTGTCGCTCATCAGCAGGAGGACGCCCTCGTCGCCGATGCGCGCGAGCCGCGCCAGGTCGGGCGGCTCTCCCTGCACCGGTGTGGTGTCGATCTTGAAGTCGCCCGAGTGCACGATGACGCCAGCGGGGGTACGCACCACCAGCGCGCACGCGTCCGGAATCGAGTGCGTGGCGTGCACCCATTCGACCTCGAAGCAGCCGAGCGTTTTGGTGTCGCCGGGCCGGACGGTGTGCAATTCCGTGGTCTCGATCAGCCCGTGCTCGCGCAGCTTGTTGCGCAGGAAGCCGAGCGTCAGCGCGGTGCCGTAGACCGGCACCGGCAGGCGTGGCAGCACGTAGGGGAGCGCGCCGATGTGGTCCTCGTGGCCGTGGGTGAGCACGATGCCGCGGATGTTGTGGACGCGCTCCTGCAACCACGCGATGTCCGGGATCACGAGGTCGACGCCGAGCATCTCCTGCTCCGGGAACATGAGGCCCGTGTCGATGACCACGATGTCGTCGCCGCAGCTCAGCGCCATCATGTTGCGGCCGATCTCGCCGAGACCGCCCAGCGGGACGAGCGTGAGTTGTGCCGAGCTCGGTGCGTCGATCAAAAGAGATCCATCTGCGCGCCACCGGGGGCTGCCGCGATGGTGCGCAGCTCCGATGCGGAGGCGCCGCCTGCGCGTCGCGCTCGCGCGGCCTCGGCGTCGGCAAGGTAGCCGCGAACTCGGCGCATGTCCGACTCGAGCGTCTCGCGAAGCCCGCCGTTGTACAGCGCCGCAGCGGGGTGATACAGCGGCACGAAGACGCGGTCGTTGTGCCGGATCCGTTCGCCGTGCAGGCGCGAGATGCCGCCCGCGGCCGGGAGCAGCCGCGTCAGCGCGTGACGTCCCAGAAGCAGGATCACGTCCGGCTGGAGCAACGCGATCTGCTCGTCGAGGAAGGGGCTGCACGCCTCCACCTCGAGCGGCTCGGGATCGCGGTTGCGGGGCGGGCGGCACTTGACAATGTTGGTGATGTAGATGTCGCGCCGATCCAGTCCAACCGATTCGAGCAGGCTCGTCAGCAAGCGGCCGGCCGCGCCGACAAACGGCTTGCCTTCGCGGTCCTCGTTCTCACCCGGGGCCTCGCCGACCGCCATGACGCGCGCGGTCACCGGTCCGTACCCGGGAACGGCCTGGATGCGGGTGAGATGCAATGGGCATGCCGTGCACTCGCGAACCCGCCCGTGGAGCTCGAGGACCTCTTCGGTCGTCGCCACCATTGGCGGAGTTTAGTGCACCGCGCGGGGGGTGCCCGAGCGATTCACGCGTGCGCCGTCAACGATCACCGAGCAACAGCTCCGCAACCTGGACGGCGTTGGTCGCCGCACCCTTGCGCAGGTTGTCGGCGATGAAGAACAGGGCGATGCCGTTGCTCCGTTCCGGCGTCGCGGCGGATCCGCCCGACGTGGACGTCGTCGGTGCCCGCCACGGCTCGCGGGCATCGGATAGCGCTGCGTGGCCGGGTCGTCGACGACGACGACCCGGGCGCGCTCGCCAGCAGCGCGCGGGCCTCGTCGGGGTCGGCGCGGCAATCCAGCTCGGCCCAGACCGCGGCGCTGTGGCCGACGGCGACCGGCACGCGCACGGTGGTCACGCTCATCCGCAGGTCGGGCGCGGCGAGCACGCGGCGGGTCTCACTGATCGACCTTGACCTCCTCCTCGGTGTCATCGCCCTGCATCGTCCAGCCGCCGGGGATGACGTTGGCATGGAGGACGTGTGGATAGACGTGCGCGACCGGGGTAGTGCCCGGCGGCGTCATCACGAAGCTGCGCCTGCAGCTCATCGGCGAGGCCGAGTTCCGCGCCCGTCGCGGCCTGGTACGTGGCGACCGTGACATGACGGAGCCCATAGGCACGTTGCATCGGCGCGAGCACGATGCTCAGCGGGATCGCGACGCAGTTGGGGTTGGCGACGATGCCGTGATGCAGGCCAAGCGTCTCCGCGTTGACCTCGGGGACGACCAGCGGGACCGTCGGGATCCATGCGGTACGCGCTGGACTTGTCGACGGCGACGCCGCCGGACTCGGCAACTCCCGGCGCATGACGGCGCGAGTTCGCAGCGCCCGACGCGAAGAAGACGATGTCCGCGCCGTCGAGGCGACCGCGACGCGAGCTCATGCACCTCGAGGTCGCCGAGGTGCGTCTGCACACGCTTGCCAGCGCTACGCGAGCTCGCGTAAGACGCAGCGCCGCAGCCGGGAACGAGCGCTCGCCGAGGATGCGCACCAGCGTTCCCCCGGCGGCGCCGGTCGCACCGACGACGGCCACGACGGCCCCACGCGGGGGAATCCCCCGCGATCCCCATTTCCTATTGGGTGCAAGGAATACTCCGTGCGCGTTTGCCGCTGCTGCGGGCCGTTCGACAACGGCTCAGGCAGGACCGCCTGAGCCGTTGCCGCCGGCTTCCTGCTGCTTCGAAAGTTCGCGGATGGCCTCGCGACGCGAGAGGTTCACGCGTCCGCGATCGTCGACCTCGATCACCTTGACCATGATCTCGTCGCCGACGTTGACGACGTCCTCGACCTTGTCGACATGGTGCTCGGCGAGCTGCCCGATGCGAACCAGGCCTTCTTTCTTCGGCATGATCTCGACGAAGGCACCGAAGCCCATGAGCCGCGAGACCTTGCCCTTGTAGATCCGGCCGATCTCGATGTCGTCGGTCAGGTCGTGGATCATCGCCATCGCCTGCTCGCGCGATGCGGCATTCGCGGACGCGATGAACACCCGTCCGTCGTCCTCGACGTCGATCTGTGCACCGGTCTCCTCGACGATCTTGCGGATCATCTTGCCGCCTGGGCCGATGATGTCGCGAATCTTGTCGGGGTTGATGTTGATCACCTCGATGCGAGGTGCCCACGGGCTCAATTCGGCGCGAGGCGCCGCGAGCGCTTCGGCCATCTTGCCGAGGATGTGGAGGCGGCCGACCCGAGCCTGCTCGAGCGCCCGCTCCATCAGGTCCCAGCTGAGGCCCTTGATCTTGCAGTCCATCTGCATCGCGGTGATGCCGGTCTGCGAGCCCGGCAACCTTGAAGTCCATGTCGCCGAGCGCGTCCTCCATGCCCTGGATGTCGCTGAGGATCGCCGCGTGCTCGCTGCCTTCGTCGGTGATGAGGCCCATCGCGATACCGGCAACGGGCGCGATGAGCGGAACGCCCGCGTCCATGAGCGCGAGGCACGAACCGCACACCGATGCCATCGACGTCGAGCCATTGCTCGAGAGGATCTCGGTGACGATGCGCACCACGTACGGGAATTTCTCCTCGTCGGGCATCACGTTGTGCACCGCGCGCTCGGCAAGTGCGCCGTGGCCGATCTCGCGACGGCCGGGTGAGCGCAGCGGACGCGCCTCCCCCACCGAGTACGGCGGGAAGTTGTACTGGTGCATGAACCGCTTGAAATTCTCGAGGCCGAGGCCGTCGATTTTCTGCTGATCCTGGCCAGAACCGATCGTGACGACCGAGAGCGCCTGCGTCTGCCCGCGGGTGAAGAGGGCCGACCCGTGCGTGCGCGGAAGCACGCCGACCTCGGCCCAGATGGGCCGGATCTCGTCGGTACGGCGTCCGTCCGGACGGATGCCCTCTTCGAGGATCGCTGCGCGAACGGCCTTCTTGACCTCGGACTCGTACGCCTTGCCGATGTCGGAACGCCCGTCGGGGAACGCGCTCCTCGAGCGCGGACACGGTCTCTGCCTGGAGCTGGTCGATCGCGGCTTCGCGCGACGCCTTGTCCGGGTTGCGCGCGGCGCTGCCGACCCGGGATGCAACGTACTCGTGCACGGCTGCGGTGATGTCCGGCGAGACCTTCTGCGACGGATAGCTCATCGTGGGCTTGCCGATCGCGTCGTGCATGCTGCGCTGGAACTCGACGAGCTTGCGAATCTCGTCGTGCGCCATGCGCAATGCCTGGAGCATCACGTGCTCGGAGATCTGGTGGGCGCCGGCCTCGACCATGACGATCGCGTCCCACGTTCCCGCGACGATCAGGTCGAGCTCGGACTCATTGATCTGCGTGAGGGTCGGGTTGAGCAGCAACTGCCCGTCGAGCATGCCGACGCGGACGCATGCGACCGGGCCGCCATGCGGGATGCCGCTGATCTGCAACGCGCACGACGCGCCGGTGACCGCAAGCGTTGCGGGATCCTGCTCCTGGTCGCTGCTCAGCACCGTCGCGACGATCTGGACGTCGTTGCGGAAGTCCTTGGGGAAGAGCGGCCGCATCGGCCGGTCGATCATCCGGCTCGTGATCGTCGCTGCCTCGCTCGGCCTGCCTTCACGACGCGGGAACGACCCGGGGATGCGTCCGACTGCGTAGAGCTTCTCTTCGTAGTCGCACGTGAGCGGGAAGAAGTCGATGCCCTCGCGCGGTGCTTTCGATGCGACCGCGGTGACGAGGATCGCCGTGTCACCGAGCCGCAGCATGACGGCGCCATTCGCCTGCTCGGCGATGTAGCCGGTCTCGACGACTAGGCGCTTGCCGCAGTAGTCCGTTTCAAATGTTTTCTTGAGATTGTCGGGGATGGCCACGCGTGTCTCCTGGTGATGACCCGCGCCGGAAAGGCTCCGCTTCGCCGCGCTCTGCAGCGGTGAGGTGTTGGGGACTGGGCATCAGGATTTCGGCTCGCGCTTTCGCTGCGTCACCGCTTCCTGACACACGGACCCCAACGTCTCACCTGTGAGTGCGACGTCGCCGGAAGGTACCGGCTCCGGGTCGGTTGATGGTGTGTGTTTTCTTGGGTCTGATTGAGGTCGCGACTGACACTATCGGCGCAGACCGAGGCGCCCGATCAGTGCGCGATAGCGCTCGACGTCGGTACCCGAGAGGTAGTCGAGCAACCGGCGGCGCTGGCCGACAAGCTTCAGCAAACCACGGCGCGACGCGTGGTCTTTCGGGTGATCGCGAAGGTGTTCGGTGAGCGAGCTGATACGTTCAGAAAGCACTGCCACCTGGACCTCCGTGGAGCCGGTGTCCGTTTCGTGGCGCCGATGCTCCGCGATTATCTCGGATTTGGATCTAACGATTGGCACGATTGTTCGCCGCAAGTCTAACAGGAGACATCGTTCAGCGGCCTTTCAAGGGTGCCGGCGCGCAGAGGCGGATGGCGGACGGCAGGCAGGTGAGCGTCGCCGGAGTGGTCCCGACCTGCTCACCCTCAACGTCGAACAGCATCGGGGCATCCTCGCAGGACACCCGCACAACCCGCGCTCGATGGACCTCGATCTCGCGCCTGCTGACATGGCGGCCGCGATACAGCGACGGGATGCCGGTCAGCGCTCGCCTCCTTCCGGTCTCGCCGATGATCACCACGTCGAAGCGCCCGTCGTCGAGCTCGGCGTCGGGTGCGACGCGCATGCCGCCGCCGAAATACCGTCCATTCGCGATCACCACGCTGCGCACGTCGCGTTCGCTCGTGACCCCGTCGACCTCGATCCGCGCCACCCGTGAGCTATATCCCCAGAGGGTCGCCAGCGATGCGCCGAGGAACATGGCGCTGCCGCGGACTCCGCCGCGTTTGTGCGTGCTCCGGTTGATGCGCGCGACCACCTCGCCACCCATGCCGCAGTCCGCGATGTTGATGAAGAAGCGGCGCATGCCGTCGGCGAAATCCACCCGTCCGACGTCGATCGACCGCTGCGAGCCGGACGCGATCAGCCGCGCAGCGGCGTCGAGCCCGGAGGGGATGCCCGCCACCCTCCGGAAATCCCCACCGGTGCCGCTTGGGAGCAGTGCGATGCTCGCATCGCCGCCGATGGGGGTCCCAGCCGCGTCGAAGAATCCGTTCACTGCTTCGTTGAGAGTCCCGTCCCCTCCCACCACAACAATCGTGCGATAGCCGCCGGCAAGCGCCTCGCGCACGGCGTGCGTGGCGTCACCCTCGGCAGTGGTGCGGTGCAGATCGAACGCGACGCCGGCTGTGTCGAGCGCCGCCCTGATCGCCGGCCAGTTCCGGTGCGTTCTCCCGCCGGCGCTCGCCGGGTTGAGCACGAGGAATGCGGTGTCGCTCACACGGGTGGCGAGGAACGCCGCACGATCTCGCGGGTGTGCGCGATGTCGCGAGCCATCGCGGTCGTGAGCTCGTCGATCGACGTGAACGCGCGCTCAACGCGAATCCGGTGCGTGAGCGCGAGCCGCGCGGTGCGCCCGTACAGGTCGCCGTCGAAGTCGATCACGTGCGCCTCGACCGTCACCGAACCACCGCCGAACGTGGGCCGGGTCCCGATCCCCGTGGCCGCCGGGCGCCAGCCGTCGCCGAAGTTCAGCCAGCCTGTGTAGACGCCCGGGGCCGGCATGCACCGAGACGGGTCGACCCTGAGGTTGGCCGTGGGCACGCCGAGCCCGGCGCCCCGTCCCTCGCCGCGCTCGACGACGCCTTCGAGGACGTACGGGCGTCCAAGCATCGCGGTGGCTTCGCCGAAGTGGCCGGTCGCGACCGCATCGCGGATCCTCCCCGACGACACGGGTCGGCGCCCTCGCACGGCCGGTGCGATCGTGGTGACCTCGAAGCCACGGCGGGCGCCGAGGCGCTCGAGGAAGGCCACGTTGCCCTCGCGTCCCCGGCCGAGTGCGAATCCCGGCCCCACGATCAGACGGCGCATCCCGAGCCTGTCCGTGAGCGTGCCGGCGAAGCGATCGGCGCTCCACGTGCTCAGCTCCGGGGTGAACGCCACCACAACCACAGTGTCGGCGCCGTTCTGGCCGAGCAGCTCGACCCGGTCGCCCAGGCTCGAGAGCAGCGGCGGACAGCCGGAGGGGTCGACGACGCAGCGGGGATGCGGGTCGAACGTGACGGCCACCGCGGTCAGGCCTTCCCGTGTCGCCGCGCTGCGGACGCGCCGCAGGAGCCGCTGATGGCCGACGTGGACGCCATCAAAGCTGCCGATCGTCACCACCGAGCCCGGGCCGTCCGTGCGGACAGCGGGGAATTCATGGAGCAGTTCCATGGGCCTGTCAGCCGGCCAGCACCTTGGTCGGGCGCAGCAGGCCACCGTTCAACTCGCCGATGCCGATCATCTCGCCGGACGAGTCGTGCATCCGGCACTCCCCCGCCACGTCCGGCAGGATCGACCGCGGCAGCCAGATGGACTGGCCGCGCCGGATCTGCTGCACCTGCGCCGGTCCAAGTTGCACGAGTGGCAGATGGGCCACGGCGACATCGGGAGGCAGGAGCGCCGGCCAGGGATCGTCCATCGCCGCGAGGGCATCGAGCGTGATCGAGTCGCTGAGCCGAAGCGTCCCGTAGCTCGTCCGCGAGAGCCAGCCGAGCAATCCGCCAGTCCCGAGGGCGTCGCCGAGGTCAGAGGCGAGCACCCGCATGTATGCGCCCTTGCCGCTCACCACCACGATCTCCGCTTCCGCAACCGCCCCCGGCCGGAAATCGACGAGCTCGGCGGAGTGGATGACCACTCGACGCGGTTCGCGGACCACCTCCTCGCCGGCCCGAGCCAGCTCATAGAGATGGCGGCCCTCGTGGCGCACCGCCGAGTGCATCGGCGGGATCTGGTCGATCTCGCCGATGAAGTGCATGAGCTGGGCGCGGATCTGGTCGGCGGTGACGCCGCGCGGCGTCGGCTCCGGTGGCCACGACACCCTCGGTGTCGCCCGTGTCGCTCCGCTCGCCGAGCCGGACGATGCAGTGGTAGGTCTTGGGCTGCGCGTGGAAGTAGTCGACGAAGCGAGTTGATCGGCCGACGCAAATCGGGAGGAGCCCCGTCGCCGTCGGATCGAGCGTTCCGGCGTGGCCGACGCGTCGCTCACCCGAGGATGCGGCGCACCTGGCGGATGGCGTCGAACGACGTGATCCCGGCGGGCTTGTCGAGCGGCAGGACACCTCCTCGGCGCGCGACAGCCGACCCCGGACGCGGGCCGGCGCCCGGCGCGGCGACGCCGGTCACCGTACTGGGTCGAGCAACCGGCGAGCCACCTCGAGCACCTTGCGCTCCGCGACGGGGAGCGAATCAGCGAACTCGGCTCCCGCGGCGCGGCGGTGGCCGCCGCCACCGAACGGCGTGCAGACGTCGGTCGCGTCGATGGGCTCGCGGGTGCGCACGCTGATCTTGGTGCGGGCGGCAGGGGTCTCCTTGAAGAGAATCGCGATCTCCATCGTGCCGATGCTCTGGAGGGTGTCGATGATGCCCTCGGAGTCCTGCAGGTCCGCGCCGGTCTCCTCGAGCATCGCGCAGGTCACCTCGGACCAGAGCAGGCGGCCGCCCAGCTCCGAGCGCATCTCGGCAACGGCCATGCCCTCGAGACGCACCTGGGCGAGGGAGCGCGACTTGTAGCTTTTGAGCGCGACCCAGCCGGGGTCCGCGCCTGCCGCGACCAGGGCCGCGCGCCAGCCGCAGCGCGGCCTCGGTGGTGTTCTCGTGCCGGAAACCGCCGGTGTCGGTGAACAGGGCCGCGTACAGGTTGGTGGCAACCGACGGGCTGATCGGGGCGCCGAGCGCGCGGAGCAGCCGGTAGATCACCTGCCCGGTCGCGCTCGCATGCGCGTCGACAAGGTTGATCGTGCCGAAGCCGGTGTTACTCAGGTGATGGTCGATATTGACGACGGTGCCGGCGTGCTCAACCTCACCGCGCCGCTCGCCGAACCGCCCGAGGGTGGCGCAATCGAACGTGAAGACGGTGTCGCCGAGCGGCGCGCCGCCGACCTCGACGGTCTCGAAGCCGGGAAGGTGCTCGATCAGGCGAGGCAGCGGCTCGGGCACAACCACACGGACGGTCCGACCCAGTGAGCGGAGCGCGATCGCGAAGGCAAGGGCACTGCCGAGGCTGTCGGCGTCGGCGTCCTTGTGCGCGAGGCACGTGATCTGGTCGGCGCGGTCGACGATCGCGCGGATCGGCTCCACCACGTCCTCGAGGCTCGGCCACACGGCGGGGGCGACTACGGTCACTCGGGAACCTCCACGGGTGCCTCGGCGGGACGTTCGCCGGCGAGGTCTCTGAGGAGCGTGCTCACCCTCACGCTGTACGAGATCGATTCATCAAGCTCGAAGTGGAGCCGGGGGATGCTCCGCAGGTTCTCGAGCCGCCGGCCCAGTTGACCACGAAGGAACCCTTCCGCGTGGGCGAGCGCGTCGACGACGCCGTGGCGCTCGGCGTCATCACCGAGTGCGCTCACATCGAGCCACGCCTCGCGGAGATCCGGGCTGACCCGGACGCGCGAGATGGATGCGAGGCGCACGCGCGGATCCTTGATCCCGGTGATCATCATCGCCGAGATCTCCTCACGAAGCTGCTCGCCCACCCGCTCGCGGCGCGGGCTGCGCGCCCCGGAGCGAAGCGTCATGCGTTCTGCTGCTCCATCGTGAACGCTTCGAGGATGTCGCCCTCGTGGAAGTCGCTGAAGTCGGCGAGGGTGATGCCGCAGTCGTAGCCGTGGGTCACCTCGCGGACATCGTCCTTGAAGCGCTTGAGGGCATCGATGCGGCTCTGGGCGATCTCCTTGTTGTCGCGCAGCACGCGGCACGTGGCGTTCCTCGTGATCCTGCCGTCCAGGACGTGCGAGCCGGCGATTGCGGGCTTGCCGTCCACCTGGTAGACGCGGCGAACCTCGGCCCGGCCCTGGGTGACCTCGATCATCGTCGGCTGGTAGAGGCCCTTGACGGCCTTCTCGATGTCGTCGGTCACCTGGTAGACGACGTCGTAGAACCGGACGTCGACACCCTGCTCCTCGGCGGCCGCCTTGGCGTGGTCGTCGGGGCGGACGTTGAAACCGATGACGATCGCGTCGGTGACCGCGGCGAGGTTGACGTCGGACTCGCTCACCGCCCCGACGCCTTCGCCGACGACCTTGATCTTGACCGTTGGGGTCCTGGATCTGCGTGACCTGGCTGCGCAGGGCTTCGAGGGAGCCGTTGGCCTCGGCCTTGAGCACGAGGTTGAGCGACTTCATGTCGCCTTCCGAGATGTTCTGGGCCAGGTCCGCGAGCGTGATGCGACGGACCGGCTGGGCCAGCCGCTGCTTCTCGTCGAACCCGCGCTGTTCTGCCTTGGATCGGGCACCGCGCTCGGTCTCGACGACCTCGAAGATCTCGCCGGCCATCAACACATCGGAGAGCCCGGTGACCACAACGGGTGTGCTCGGCCCGGCTTCCTTGACGCGCTTGCCGGTGTCGTCGATGAGCGCGCGCACCTTGCCGAATGCGGAGCCCGCGACGAGGTTGTCGCCGACGCGCAGCGTGCCGTTCTGAACCACCAGCGTGGCAATCGCCCCGCGACCGCGCTCCAGGTGCGAGTCGATGACCGTCCCCACGGCACGGCCGCTCGGATCCGCCTTCGGCTCGACCAGGATGTCGGAGACGGTCAGCACGCTTTCGAGCAGATCGTCGATGCCTTCGCCCGGTACGGGCGCTGGTGCTCACAACCGGGTACATCGCCGCCGTACGGCTGCTCGGCAACGACGCCACGCTCGGCGAGCTGCTGGAGCGCGCGATCCGGATTGACTCCATCCTTGTCGATCTTGTTCATCGCCACGACGATGGGGACACCCGCGGCGTGGATGTGCTGGATGGCCTCCTCGGTCTGGGGCATGACCCCGTCATCGGCGGCGACGACCAGGATCGCGACGTCGGTCACGTCCGCCCCGCGGGCGCGCATCGCCGTGAAGGCCGCGTGGCCGGGGGTGTCGATGAAGGTGATCAGGCGGCCGTTGCGCTCGACCTGGTACGCGCTGATCACCTGCGTGATCCCACCCGCCTCGCCGGCGGCAACCTTGGTCTTGCGCACGGCGTCGAGGAGCGATGTCTTGCCATGGTCGACGTGGCCGAGCACCGCCACGATCGGCGGGCGGGCGACGAGCGTCCCCGGAGCGGCGTTCGCGAGATCGATCAACGGGTGCTTACGCCGGCCTCCCGCTGCAGAGGTGCCGCTTGGCCTGCTCCGCGGCCGATTCCTCGGACTCGGCTTCGAAGCCGAAATGATCCGCGGCAAGCGCCGCCGTGTCGAAGTCGACCGACTGGTTCAGCGCGGCCATGACCCCGTTGCTCATCAGGTACTTGATCAGTTGAGCGCCCGACACCTCGAGGCGTTCGGCGAGCTCAGCGACCGTGAGACCTGCCGGCAGGGTGACTTTCTTGACCGTTGCTATGTCGATTCCTCCATGACGAGCTCCCGCAGCGCCTCGGCGAGGGCGGGCTCGTCGATTACATCATCCCCGACCCGTAGCGAGCGCGCCAGGGATCGGTGCCGCCGAGACTGGCGCAAACAGGTGATACCCGTTTCCCGGCAGAGATACGCGCCCCTTCCGGGAGAGCGGCCAGACAGGTCAAGGGTAACCCGCCCGGAGGTTGCGACGAAAGCGAGGCGGACAAGATCCGCCTTCTCGCGCACCTTCCGGCAGCCGGCGCAGGTCCGGAGCGGCTTCCTGGTGGTCAGTGCGGGCCTTCCTCGTCCTGGCCGCCCGTCTCTGCGTCGTCCGCGCTGATGTCGATCCGCCAGCCGGTCAGCCGGGCCGCCAGGCGGGCGTTCTCCCCTCCCCGGCCGATCGCCAGCGAGAGCTGATCGGCGGCGACCGAGATGTGCGCCGTTCGCGTCTCCGCATCGAGCTCGACGCCGAGTGCGGTGGCGGGGATCAGCGAGTTCATGACGAAGGTCGACGGATCGGCGGACCACGCGACGATCTGGACCTGCTCCTCCCCGAGCTCCGATGTCACGGCGCGCTGGCGCACGCCGTTTCGGCCGATGCACGCGCCCTGGGGATCGAGATCGCCGTCCGGGGCGTCAACCGCGACCTTGGTCCTGCGGCCGGGATCTCGCGCGATGGCGCGGACGACCACCTGCCCGCTCTGCAGCTCCGGGACCTCCTGCTCCATGAGCCGCTGGACGAGCTGCGGGTGCGACCGGGACACGACGACGAGCGCGTCGGGCCCCTTGCGGCGTCCCTCGACGATGACCACCTTGATGTGGTCGCGAATGGTCAAGCGCTCGCCGGGGATCTGCTCCTCTGGAGGAAGCATGCCGGGCACGCCCCCGGCGTCGACGTACCAGATGCTGCCCATGCGGCGCTCGACGATGGCGTCGCGGAGCACGCCGCGCTGGCTCGCCCCCTCGCCGAGGATCCGGCGCTGCTCGACACTCGCGAGGCGTTCCGCGACTGCCGTTCGCGCGGCGGCAGCTGCCTGCCGTGGAAAGTCGGGGACGTCGACCGGCAGTGCCAACTCGGCACCGTCCTCGTCAAGGCGGTAGACGACGAACGTGCCCGACTCGAGGTTCACGCGAGCCCGGACGCTGGGATCGTCCTCCACCAACCGGCGGTAGGCGGTGGCGACCCCCTGCTCGACCGCGCTCGTGATCTCGGCTTCACTCAGCGGGGTCGCGGCGGCAAGGTCACGCAGCGCGCTGAGCGTGACCGCGGGCGCCGCCATCAGATGTCCACGACGATGCGCGCCGCCAGCACCGCGTCAAGCGAGAAGCTGACGGCTCGCGTCTTCTGCCGGTCACGCACCTCGATCTCCGCGTCGCCGCCGGTCACCGAGACGAGCCTGCCTTCGAGCACGAGCTCGGCGTCCCCGTCGCGCAGGCGGACATTGATCCGGCGCCCGACGGCCGCCGTCCACTCTTCCGCGCGGCGAATCGGGCGCTCGGCACCGGGTGAGCTCACCTCGAGCCGGTATGGGTGATCGATCGGATCACTCGCGTCGAGCACCGCCGACGCCGTGTTGGATGCGAGCTCGCAATCGTCGAGGGTGACGCCGCCGCCGTCGCGGTCGATGGTCAGACGCAGCACGGCGCCACGCCCGCGTCCCGACCACTGGACGTTGACCAGTTCGATGCCGAGATGGTCGAACGACGGCCGCAGCAGAGACGCAATAAGGGAGACGTCGTCGGTGTTCATATGTAGTGCGCTGGGCGCGGGTCGGGCCTTAAACGGTCCGGGGTGTCACCCGCCTCCGACCGGCCGGCGGCGCGACGGTCCGAGTTCCGCGCGCCTTCTCCCATGCGACGAGCAGTGTGCTGGCGTTGAAGATCGAGCTGTAGGTACCGGTGACGATGCCGATCAACAGCGCGAGCACGAACCCGCGAATCGAATCGCCGCCGAAGATCACCAGCGACAGCAGGACGAAGACGACGGTGAGGGACGTGTTGAGCGACCGCGTCATCGTCTGCACGGTCGAGAGATTGATCACCTGGTCGAACGTCAACCGCGGCCCGACACGCAGATTTTCGCGAACCCGGTCGAACACGACGATGGTGTCGTGAATGGAAAACGCCACAGAGGTCAGCACAGCGGTGACAAAGAGTGAGTCGACCTGACCTAAGTCTGAGAAGTGGCCGAGGATCGCCCAGATGCCGGCGAGCACGAACACGTCGTGGAGGAGCTTGAAGAATGCGCATGCGCTGAATCGCCACGGCGAGATGGCCCGCTGACGGCGGAACGCGAACGCGAGGTAGACGGCGATCGCGCCGGCGGAGACGAAGATCATGATGATCGCGCCCGTGACGAGGCTCGCCGCGATCGTCGGCCCGACCTGTTGCACGCTGATATCCGGTTGAGAGCTCGTAATTCGGTCGAAATCGTGAAGTTGCTGTTGAGCGTGTTCTGGATCTGGATGATCTGCTCGCTGTCCGACGGCAGCGTGGTGATCGCGAAGTGGCTCGCCTCGTTGCCCGTCGTGCCCTCCTGCTGCACCTGCGGACGCAGGCTGCCGAATTTCGTATCCATGAGCGAGGCGACCTGGCCCTGGGACACGTTCTTCGCGAAGCCCACGTCGATGACGTTGCCGCCCTTGAAATCGATGCCGAGGTTGAAGCCCCAGAAGAGAATCGCGAGGATGCCCGGGATGATGACCGCGAGCGACCCGAGGAAATACCAGTTGCGGTTCTTCACGATGTCGAACCGGCCCCGCGGCGGATGCTCGGCGAACTCCTCGTGGATTTCCGTGTACAGGCGCGGATCGCGCCCGATCTTCCAGCTGAGCACCCAGGCGAACAGCGACCGCGTGATCGTGATTGCTGTGAAGAACGAGACGATGACGCCGATTGCAAGCGTGATGGCGAATCCGCGGATGACGTCGGTGCCGAAGATGCCGAGGATCGTGCACGTGATCAGGGTCGAGATGTTGCTGTCACGAATGGCAGGAAATGCGCGGCGGAAGCCTGTTTCCACGGCGAGGGGCACACTTCTCCCATGGCGTAATTCATCACGGGTGCGTTCGAATATCAGGACGTTGGCGTCCACAGCCATACCGACGCTGAGGACGAAACCTGCCAGTCCTGCCAGCGACAGGGTGACCGGAAGCAGCTTGAACACCGCCAGGACGACTGCCGCATAGATGATCAGGGCAAGCGTCGCCAGCACGCCCGGGAAGCGGTAGTAGCCGATCATGAAAATGACGACGATCAGGAGGCCGATGCCGCCCGCGACGAGCGAGAGGGTCACCGACTGCTGGCCGAGCGTCGCGCTCACCGTGGTGCTGGCGACCGTCGTGATCTCGGCGGGCAGCGCGCCGGCACTGATCTGGTTTGCCAGTGCCGTCGCCGAATCGTTCGTGAAGTTGCCGGTGATCTCGGTCTGGTTGCTCTGGCCGCCGCCCGTGACCACGGGCGCCGTGATGACCTGGTTGTCGAGGAAGATCGCGATCTGCGACGTCGGCGGCGGTGAGGATTCGTTGGTCAGGTATTCGTTGTAGGCGGCGGTGGTGATCTTCGACCACTCGGCCGCGCCGGCCGCATTGAAGTTGATGTCGACGGCGATCTGGTTGCTCGTGGTGTCAGTGCCGACCGTCGCCGTGTTGACGTCGGTTGCCTGGAGGTTCTGATCGATCTTCCAGTGGTACCCGGTCGGATAGTCGAGCGTGTTGTCGAACTGGGTGACGTCGTAGTGCCCCTGCTGGTCCGCGATCAGCGCCGCACTCGGTGGATTCGTCGCCTGGCCGGCAACCGCCGTCGCGAAATAGAGGCGCGAGTGGTCCCGATGGTGTCGATCGCCTGCGTGAGGCTGACACCGGGCAGCTGGACGAGGATCTGATCGTCGCCCTGGGCCTGAACAGAGGCCTCGGAAACGCCAAGCGAGTTGACGCGAGCGTCCAGGATCGGGATGGTCGCCTGCTGGGCCTCGGCGAGCGACGCGCCGTTCGGCGGGCCGTTGCGACAGTCCAGGTTCGGGTCGTCGAACCCGTGGCAGATCTCGATGGTCAGCTCGGTGCCGCCCTGGAGGTCGAGGCCTTTGTGGATGTAGAGCTGCCGACCCAGGAAGGTCGGCGTCGACGTCAGCGTGGTGCCGAGCGGCTGGTGGACGACCAGGTACCGGTAGATGAGGCTGTAGCCGTCAATGAAGAAGGCGCCGACCACCACGAGGAGGACGACGGCCAGGCGGAAACGCGTGATCCTGAACACCTGGCGTCCAGTCTACCGGGGACCTGAGCGGAGCCGACCATCGCGCTCTGACCGGAATGCCGCAAACGTGCCGCTGCGGATCGCCGAGCGCGCGGCCTCCATCAACCGCGAGAGGTGCGTGATGTTGTGGAGGCTCACCAGCCGGTGAGCAAGGATCTCGCCCGACTGGAACAGGTGGCGCAGGTAGGCGCGCGTGAATCCAGTGCATGCCGCGCAGGGGCAAGTCCGGGTCGATCGGCTCGAATGCATCACGAGCCTCGGCGTTCCGAAGCGAGAGGCGGCCGTCCGGGGTCATGGCGCTGCCATTGCGCGCCAGCCGGGTCGGCATGACGCAGTCGAACATGTCGACCCCAAGCGCGATGGCGGCAAGCAGTTCGGAATCGGTCCCGAGTCCCATGAAGTAGCGGGCACGGTCGGGCGCAAGCTCGGCGACACTCGCCTCGGTCATGGCGAGCATCGTCTCGAGCGGCTCCCCCACCGACAGGCCGCCGATTGCCACGCCGTCGAAATCGAGGCCCGACATGAAGCGCGCGGAATCTCGCCGGGCGTCCGCGTCGAATCCTCCCTGCGCGATGCCGAAGAGCAGGTGCCCATCGCCGGGGTGGGCTGCCCGGCATCGCTCGGCCCAGCGATGGGTGCGCTCGGTGGCCTCGCGCGCGACATCCGGCGCGGTGCCGTGGGCGACCGGATGATCGAGGCACATGACGACGTCCGCGCCGAGCCGGGCCTGGTTGCTCACCGCGTCCTCAGGCGTCACTCGCAGCCGCGAGCCGTCGTATGGCGAGACGAACGTCGCGCCATCGTCGTCAACGGCCGCGACCTCCGCGAGGCTGACCAGCTGGTAGCCACCGCTGTCCGTGAGGATCGGATGGTCCCAGCCCATGAACGTGTGAAGCCCGCCTGCTTGTTCGATGAGCTCGATCCCGGGGCGCAACGCGAGGTGATATGCGTTGCACAGCAGGATGTCGACGCCTGTCGCGCGCACCTCATCGGGATGCAGCGCCTTGACCGTCGCATGCGTCCCGACGGGCATGAATGCCGGTGTCCGAACATCGCCGTGTGCCGTCGACAGGATGCCGGTGCGGGCATCGCCGTCAACCGCTCCGACCATGAAGGCGGTCATGGCAGGGCTCGCCAGCAGAGCATGCAATCGCCAAGGGACAGGAATCGATATCCCGCGTCCAGCGCATGCGCGTACGCCGCCCGCCAGCGCTCGTCACCGATGAACGCCGCGAGCAGGACAAGCAGCGATGAACGCGGCTGATGAAAATTCGTGAGCAGACCGTCCACCACGCGAAAGCGATGGCCTGGATGGATGAACAGGCTCGTCGCGCCGGAACCGGCGCGCAGTTTCCCGTCTGATTCCGCGCAGGTCTCGAGCACGCGGACGACGGTCGTCCCAACAGCGACGACCCGGCCGCCGGCGGCGTGCGTGCGCTCGATGACCGCAGCCGTCTCGAGCGGCAGCGTGTAGCGCTCCTCGTGCATCGGGTGGTCCTCGACTCGATCGGTGCGGATCGGAGCGAACGTCCCCAGGCCGACATCGAGCCGCAGCGTCGCCCAGCCGATGCCCGCATCTCGCAGGCGATCGATCACCGACGGCGTGAAATGCAATCCGGCCGTCGGCGCGGCCGCCGAGTCCGGGTCGCCGGTGGCATACGTGGTCTGGTATCGCTCGGGATCGCGCAATTCCGTATGGATATAGGGAGGCAGCGGCGCCACCCCCGATCGTTCGATCGCGGCATCCGCGTCCGGCGTGTCGAACGTCACGACCCGCCCGCCGCGGTGCATGGCCGAGACGCCGACCACCGTCGCTTGAAGATCATCGGCGACGCGCACGGTCGCACCCGGCGTCGCCAGCCGCGCCGGCCGGGCCAGGCATTGATACTCGCCGTTCTCGCTGCGCGACAGGACGAGGAGCTCGATGTCCCTCCCCTCGGCGTCGACGCCGTGGAGTTGCGCCCGGCGCACGCGCGTCTCGTTGACGACGAGCAGATCGCCAGCGCGCAGCAGCGCTGGGAGGTCGCGGAAGGTTCGATCCTCGATGCCTTCATCCGGCGGCAGGTACAGCAGCCGCGACGCGTCGCGTTCTGCCAGCGGCTCCTGCGCGATCCGCTCCGCGGGGAGCGGGTAGTCGAAGTCGGCGGACCTCAACGCTCGAAGAGCGCGGTCTGCGCCTCTGCTGCCCCGTGGGCGCCCGCCGGCACGGAGAGACCGAGATGCTGGTATGCGGCCGCCGTGGCGAGCCGGCCGCGCAGCGTCCGAGCCAGCAGGCCGCGGCGGATCAGGAAGGGCTCGACGACGTCCTCGATGGTGTCGGGGTCCTCCTGGACGCTCACCGCGATGGTCTGGACTCCCACCGCATGGCCGCCGAGGGTTCCGCAGAGCACGCCCAGCACGCGACGATCCAGCTCGTCGAGCCCGATGGAATCGATGCCGAGGACGTCGAGCGCCGCGGTGGCAACCTCGAGGTCGATCCGCCCGGCGGCACGCACCTGGGCGTAGTCACGAGCACGTCGAAGCAGCCGGTTGACGATGCGCGGGGTGCCGCGGGAGCGGCGGGCGATCATCTCCGCGCCGTCCGGGTCGAGGTCGATGCCGAGCAGGCGGGCCGAGCGGTTGGCGATGGCGACGAGGTCGTCCGTGTCGTAGAAGTCGAGGCGGAAGGTCACGCCGAACCGATCGCGCAACGGCGCGCCGAGGGCCCCCGCCCTCGTGGTGGCGCCGATCACCGTGAACCGGTTGAGCGTCAGCCGCAGCGTCTGGGCGCCGGCGCCCTTGCCGGCGACGAAGTCGAAGGCGAGATCCTCCATCGCCGGATACAGCGCCTCCTCCACCGCGCGGTTGAGGCGGTGGACCTCGTCGATGAAGAACACGTCGCGTTCCTCGAGGCTCGTGAGGATCGAGGCGAGCATGCCCTGATGCTCGAGCGCAGGACCGCTGGTCAGGCGGATGTTCACGCCCATCTCGACGGCGATGATCTGGGCGAGGGTGGTCTTGCCGAGCCCCGGTGGCCCGTACAGGAGCACGTGGTCCAGCGCGTCCCCGCGCTGACGCGCGGCTTCGACAAGGATGCGAACCTGGTTCTTGATCGCGGACTGGCCGACGAAGTCGTCGAGCGTTCGCGGTCGGAGCGCCGTGTCGGCGACGCGCTCGGCTTCGAGCTCCTCGGGGCTGACCACGCGCTCGTCGGTCATCGCGAAGTACCCGCCGTGTCGAGGCGGCGCAGCGCGGCGCCGACCAGGTCGGCAACGTCGTGCCCGTCGCCGTCGACAGCAATCGCCGCCACGGCGTTGCGCGCCTCGCTCTCGCGAAAGCCGAGACCGACGAGCCCGGCGATGGCGGCGGCGACCGCCTGGTTCTCGCTCGTCGCTGCGGGGTGTTGCGTCCCGGGTGGCTCGAAGGACCCGACCTTGTCGCGAAGCTCGAGGATCACCCGCTCGGCGGTCTTGCGTCCGATGCCAGGAACGGTCGCGACAAGGGCCACATCCCCCTCCGCGATCGCCCGAACCAGCGTGGGCAGCTCCGCCCGTCCAAGAATCCCGAGCGCCGCCTTCGGGCCGATCCGTTCGACACCGATCAGGAGGCGGAACAGGCGCAACTCCTCGGGGGTGACGAAGCCGTAGAGACGGATCGCGTCGGTGCCGACGCTCGTGTGCACGTGCAGCGTCACCTCCGGCTCATGGGACGTGTGCAGCGTGGCGATGGTGCGCAGATGGCAGAACACTTCATACCCGACGCCGCCGGTGTCGACAACAACGTGGTCGTCGCCGATCTGCACGAGCGCGCCGCGAATCAGTGCGATCACGGCGTGCTCCGGAGCATTGCGGCGCGTGCGCGGCTGACCGCGATGTCGAGCGCACTCTCGCGATGTTCCCGTGCGCGTGGCGCCAGCGCGCCGAGACTGCCGCGATGGTGATGGCAGACCGCGACGGCGCATGCGTCCGCGACATCGTCGTGACCCGGAATATCAGGCACGCCAAGGAGATTGGCGACCATGCGCGCAACCTGCGGCTTGCGCGCGGCGCCATAGCCGCATACGGCCTCTTTCACCTGAGTCGGTGTGTACTCGGTGACGGGAATACCTTCGCGAGCGAGCGCGCAGAGCACAACTCCGCGCGCCTCGCTGACGCGCATCGCGGTGCGACGGTTTGTCGAGAAGAACAGCTCCTCCACCGCGGCAACCTCGGGGCGCAACGTCGTGCACGCTGCAACGACGAGGTCGAAGAGGATCGCCAGCCGGCCGGCCTCACTTGGCTGCGGCACCGTCTCGATGCAGGTTGCGTGCAGCAGCACGAGGTGCCCCGGAGCGCCATCGACAATGGCCACACCGGTCCGCGCGAGTCCCGGGTCGACCCCGAGCACCCTCATGCCCGCAGGAGCAGGCGGTGGTCAGCTGACAGCGTCAAGGACGTCGTCCGGTATCTCGGCGTTTGCGTAGACCTGCTGGACGTCGTCCTGCTCCTCGAGGGTGTCGAGCAGCCGCAGTACCTGGCGCGCCTGCGAGGCGTCGAGCGGTACCGAGTTGGTCGGATTCATGGTGACCTCGGCCGAGTCGATCGGATAGCTGCGCTCCTCGAGCGTCCGCCGGACTTCCTCGAATCGTGTCGGCGCCAGTGTGACGACGACCTCGTCCCCGTCGACGCTGACATCCCCGTCGTCCCCGACATCGACCGCATCGAGCAGCTCGAGGGCAAGCTCATCGGGATCGCGTTTGCCCGCGTCGATGGCGATGACGCCCTGCTGGTTGAACATCCAGGCGACGCTGTTCGCCTCGCCGAGTGCGCCACCGGACCTGGTGAATGCATTGCGAATCGCCGCGACGGTGCGGTTGCGGTTGTCGGTGAGGGTGTCCACCATCACCGCGACGCCGTGCGGCCCGTAGCCTTCGTACCGGACCTCCTCGAGCTGCACGCCGTCCTTGCCGCCCGCACCGCGCTGGATCGCGCGATCGATGTTGTCGGCGGGCATGTTGACCTCGCGCGCTTTCTGGATTGCCAGCCGCAAACGGAAATTACCCTCGACGTCCGGTCCGCCTTCGCGTGCGGCGACCGTGAGCTCGCGTGTGACCTTCGTGAAGATCTGGCCGCGACGAGCATCGACGATGGCTTTCTTGTGCTTGATTCCAGCCCACTTGCTGTGACCGGACATGGATCCTCCGAGACGAACAGGCGTTCCGATTCTAGCGCAGCCCAGAACCCAGTCTAGACATCACGCTCCTTGTGGTAAGCGGGAGACAGGACTATGGTTAGGAGAGGATCGGCAATCAGACGGAGGTACGCATTCCAATGTTGCAAACCGTCTGGCAGCGTTTCCGGCACGGCCGAGCGGAGGGTTGAGGCCCGGCTGACGGGCCCCTGATCGCACGACCTTCGCGCCCCCGGTCGAGGTCGCTGGGCAATCGGCGCCCCCGGGTTTGCTCGAGAACGAGCGAGTGCGCGTCGTGCGGATGGGCCGTTCGTACCGGGCGTTTCCCGAACCCGGCATCGGTTTCGGTGCCACAAGGAGGCCCGGCAATTTCCACCGGGCTGCCGTATCAAACGGTGTATTCATTCGAGGGGCCGGCACAGACCGGCCCCTCTCTTTTTATCTAGGAACCGTCGCCGTCCGAGGCGCGAGGCGCGGGACGCGAGACCGCAGGGTCGCCCAGCCAGCTGAAACGCAGTGGTCGGTCTGCCGCATGGCGCAGGCCGATGCGGGTGCCGACGGCGATCGGCGGCGTGCCGGTGCGAGGCGCGATGTGGACGCGCGACGCCGGTTCGATCAGGTCGATCCCGTTGTCACCTCTGCTGATGCCGAGACCGCGGCACAGGTTGCCGGGGCCGCGGAGGAGCGCAGCCGTCGGGAGTCCTTCACGCCGTCGAGCAACGACGGTGGCCTCCCCGTCTTCCACTGCAGCAGCCCGTAGGAGCACGGCGCCCGCGACGCCATCCGCCTCGGTCACGACGTTGGCGCAGTAGTGCATGCCGTACGTGAAGTACACGTAGAGGACTGCGGCGGGCCCGAACATCACCCGCGAGCGAGGTGTCGGGCCGCGGAAGGCGTGCGACGCCGGGTCGCTCGTGCCGAGGTACGCCTCGGTCTCGACGATGCGAGCCACAACGGCGTTCGCCGTGCCGGTGTCGACGAGGAGCACGCAGCCCACCAGGTCGCGAGCGACCTCCACGGTCGGCCGGGCGAACCAGTCGCGGGTCAGCTCGGCTACCGGCGAATCTCCGCGTCGCACCGTTTCGCCAGCGCAGCAGCGATCGTGTCCTGGGCGCGTTGCGCCTCCTCGCCGGTGAGCGTGCGATCGGCTGCCCGGAAGGTGAGCCGGAACGTCCAGCCCTTTCTGTCCGCGCCAAGGCTGCCGCCTCGATACTCGTCGTAGAGCTCCGCGTGTTCGAGCAGCGGCTCCTCCGCGTCGTGGATCGCGTCGATGGCGTCGCCCGCCAGTCGATCGGCTGGAACGGTCACCGCGAGGTCCTGCACGATCGCGGGGAAGCGGGGCGGCTGCGCAAAGCGCACCGGCATCGGCGGCGTCGGGGCGATCGCGTCGATACGCAACTCGCCGACCGCCACGCGGCCGCGGATATCGAAGGCGGCAGCCGTCTCGAAGTCGAGTTCGCCGAGCAGGCCGACGGTCGAACCCCTGTACTGGAGGGTGGCGCTGCGCCCCGGATGCAGGCCCTTTTCCTCGCTGGGAACTGCCCGCGGCAGTGTGCCTGCGAGGTCTGCGGTCACACGCTCGAAGACCGCCTGCACGCGGCGGACGGCATCGGCCGCATCGTCCGGGGAGCCACTCGACACGTGCACAGCGAGACTGAGCAGGAGCGGCTCGAGCGGCAGCGGCGGGAGGTCGGCGTCACTGCCGTCGGACGTCGACCCGGGTGCCAGGCCAACACGCTCGCCGTCCCAGAAGGCTCGGCCCAGCTCGAAGAGCATCACGTCGGCGCTGCCGCGATTCACGTTGGCGGCGACCGCGGCGCACAGCCGTGGGAGCTGCGACGTCCGCATCACGCTCCACTCGTCGCTCAGTGGATTGCGCAACGCCATCGGTTTCCGGCTCCGGCCGAGCCCCGGCAACAACGTGGCATCGCCTGCCGCGACGAACGCGAACGTGATCGCCTCGTCGAATCCGGCGCCGACACACGTGTCGCGGATGGAGTCCTCGATCGGCGCATGCGATGCCGTCATCGTCACCGCGACGCGCCGTCCCGGGAGCGTGCTCGGAACGCGGGAGTACCCGATCATCCGGCCCACCTCTTCGACGAGGTCTTCCCGAAGCGACACGTCGCGCCGGAAGTACGGCGGCATGACGGTGAGCGTGCCGCCGTCCTGCTCGACGGCAAAACCGAGCCGGGCAAGGGTGGTGCCGATCTCTGTCGCGTCGATCGGTATCCCGAGGAGGTCGCCCGCGAAACGTGCCGTCAGATCGATCGGGCCGAGTTCGGGGAGCGGACGCGGCCACTGTTCGACGTACCCGCCGAGGATGTGGCCACCCGAAATCTCCGCGATCAGCGAAGCGGCGCGATCGAGCGCCACCGGCGGGAGGCGATCGCTCAGGCCTTTCTCGAAGAGCGTCGAAGCATCGGTGCGAAGCCCCAGCCGTTTGGACGTCGCGCGAATCGACGGGCCATCCCAGCTCGCAGCTTCCAGCAGGACCGTCCTCGTCGCATCGGTCACGGCGGTCGCGAGACCGCCGATCACACCGGCAATGCTGGCCGGCGTCTCGCCCGCGCAGACAACCAGGTCGTCCGCCGAGAGCTCGCGGTCTGTGCCGAGAAGGTCGACAACGTGCTCACCGGAGGCCGCGCGACGAACGACGACGTCCGCGATCCGGGTACCGCCCACCTCGACGAACCGCTCGAGATCGAAGGCGTGGAGCGGCTCTCCGACCTCGTGGAGGACGAAGTTGGTGACGTCGACAACATTGTTGATCGGTCGCAGCCCGACCGAGCGCAGGCGTTGCCGGAGCCACGCCGGCGACGGCCCGACGACGACCCCTTCGATGACGCGAGTCGAAAACCGCGGGCACCCCTGCGGGTCGTCGATCCGGACCTGGGCACGCAACTCCGCAGACGTGGCCGAGAGCAGTGCATCGGGCACCGACGAAGGCGGCTCGGTGAACGCTTCGCCCAGCGCGGCGGCGAGTTCGCGGGCGATGCCGACGTGGCACAGACAATCCGGGCGGTTGGTGGTGATGTCGAGGTCGAGGACGGTATCCATGGGCGAGCGCGTCGGAAAGCGCCTGTCCCGGAGTCCCTTCCTCGAGGATGAGGATGCCGTCGGCATCCTCCCCCACGCCGAGCTCGACCGCCGAGCAGAGCATCCCCGGCGACTTGTGGCCGCGAATCGTCCGCACGCCGAGGCGCTCCTCCATGGCCGGTGGCCGCGTCCCGGGCGGTGCGTATGGCACGAGGTCACCGGCTTTGACGTTGGGCGCCCCGGTCATGACCCGAACCGTTCCAGGTTCAACGCTGAACGCGGCGAGCGACTCCGGCACCTTGCCGCCGAGGTCGAGATCCGCGAACTGGAGGTGCGATGACCCGGGCACGGGCAAGACGGCGGTAATGCGAGCCACGACAATCCCGTCGCCGCCGACCTCGACCTCGCCGACTTCAGTGCCTGTGTCCACCAGGGCTTTGACGATCGCCGCCACCGGCGCATCGAGGGTGGCGTAATCGCGCAGCCAGCGCAGGGAGAACTTCATGTCGCCTGGGCCGGGCTCTCGGTCACCGCTTCGGGGACGAGGAACCGGACGTCGTTGTCATAGAGCAGGCGCATATCGGGGATCCCCCACGCGAGCATCGCCGCGCGTTCGATGCCCATGCCGAAAGCGAACCCGGAGAAGCGCTCCGGGTCGACGCCGCCATTGCGCAGCACCTGGGGATGGACCATGCCGCTGCCGAGCAGTTCGAGCCAGCCGCTGTACCTGCAGACGGTGCACCCGGAGCCATGGCAGACGACACACGCAAGCTCGAGCTCGAGCGACGGCTCGGTGAACGGGAAGTGGTGCGGCCGCCACTGCAGCGCCGACTTCGCGCCGAACAGTGATCGCGCGAAGAACTCGAGCGTGCCCTTCAGGTCGCTCACCGCGATGCCCTCGTCGATGCAGAGCCCCTCCACCTGATGGAACATCGGCATGTGCGTGGCGTCGTGGTCGCGGCGGTAGGTCTTGCCCGGAACGATCACCCGCTGCGGCGCGCCGCGGATGAGCATGCTGCGGATCTGCACGGGCGACGTGTGGGTCCGGAGCAGGCGTGAGTCATCGATGTAGAACGTGTCCTGCGAGTCCCGCGCCGGATGCCCCGGCGGCTGGTTGACCAGCGTGAAGTTGTAGCGGTCGTACTCGACCTCCGGGCCTTCGACGGCTTCGAAGCCGAGCTGGCCGAAGATGCGCCGGATCTCGCGGGCGGCGAGCGTCACCGGGCTCAGCCGGCCGCGGCGCAGTGGTGGCGCGGGCCGTGTGAGGTCGAGCGCCTCGGCTTCCATGCTCCGGGCTCGCGCGGCTCGTTCGATGGTGCGCTGGCGCTCGTCGAGCGAATCGGTCACGCGCTCGACGAGCTCGTTGACCATCTGCCCCATCTGCCGGCGCGCGTCCGGATCGGCGATCTTGCCGAGGCCGCGCCGGTACCCGGTCAGCTCACCGTCACCTCTGCCGAGGTATCTGGTCCGCACGGCGTCGAGCGCGGCGAGGTCCTGCGCCGCGGTGATGGCCTCGAGAGCCTCCGCCGCGACGCGGTGGACGTCGGGGGTCACGCCTTGGTGAGAGCGCCCCGGGCGACTTCGACGAGCTGCTGAAACGAGCCCGAGTCCTTGACCGCGATATCGGCGAGCATCTTGCGGTTCACCTCGACGCCGGCCTCCTTGAGACCGTGCATGAACTGGCTGTACGCCAGGCCGTTCTGCCGCGCTGCCGCATTGATGCGCGCGATCCAGAGGCCGCGCATATCACCCTTGCGCTGCTTGCGGTCGCGGTACGCGTAGGCGAGCGAATGCATGACCGCCTCGTTGGCGTTCTTGTAGAGCCGGTGGCGGGCTCCCTGCATCCCCTCCGCCATCTCGAGGATCTTGCGGTGGCGAGCCTTGGCCGTCACCCCACGTTTCACTCTGGCCATAACTCCCTCCTAAAGGTAGGGTGCGAGCCGGATCACCTTGCGGCGGTCCGACGCGGACACCTCGTGTTGCATGCGGTAAGCCCGCTTGCGCTTGGCGCTCTTGTGCTCGAGCATGTGCGAGCGAAACGCCTTGCGCCGCATCACCTTTCCCGTGGAGGTGACACGGAGCCGCTTGGCGGTTCCCCTATGGGTTCGTATCTTCGGCATGGTCGTTGTTGCTCCCTGATTCGGCGCCGTTGTCGTCTACGGGAACGGTGATGCTGATCGCTTCAGCGCCGTTGTCTTCGTCCGGAACGGTGACGCTCATCTCCACTTCCTGCGGCGGACGCTTGTCGTTGCTGTGCTGGTCGCCTTTTGCGTGCTTCTTGTTGAGCGGGCTCATGATCATGATCATGTTGCGGCCCTCCACGAGTGGAGTCCGCTCGATGATCGCCACCTCTTTCAGTTCCTCGGCCATCCGGTCGAGCAGTTTGCGCCCGTACTCCTGGTGCACCATCTCGCGTCCGCGAAACATGATGGTGAGCTTGACCTTGTCGCCGTCATGGAGGAAGTGCCGGACGGATCCGAACTTCGTCTGGAAGTCGTGCTCCGAGATTTTCGGACGGAGCTTCATCTCCTTGACGTTGATGGTGTTGTGCTCTTTTCGGCTTTCCTTCTCTTTCTTCAGGGCTTCGAACTTGAAGCGCCCGTAGTCCATGAGACGGCACACCGGCGGTTGGGCCTGGGGGGCTACCTCGACCAGGTCCAGTTCACGTTGCGCTGCGAGCTCTCGCGCTCGCTCGATGGTGACGATCCCCATCTGCTCGCCGGTCGTGTCGTCGAACAGGCGGACCGAAGGGATGCGGATCTGGTCATTGACCCTGAGCTCTCGGAATGCGATCGGCGCGGCCTCCTTGTGGGTATAAAAAACTGGACAGCGGTTCCGCTATCCAGGGTTCGGGTGCTGGACCTTCAAGGCAAGCCCGGAAGGTGAGGGCCGTACCTGGCGGTCCTGCTTTGCGGCGCCCGTTATGGGCGTCGGCCTCGGAATATAACACGCATGCGGGACAGCCAAACTTCCCGTCACCTCACGGTGATCGCCGGGCGTGGACCAGGGCCTCGACCGCCCCTCGCCCACCCAGGACCGGAGACGGCATGACGCCGACGATCTCCCAGCCCGTCTCGGCGATGCCCGCCACTGCGCGTGCGGTGGCAGCGTCGACGGTCTCCGGATCCACCGGGGCACGGGCAAGGCGCAACTCGAACATCGGCTTCACGAGGCCGATCAGGTCGGCGCCCGGGGCGATCGTGATCCGGTCGAGCTGCGCAACGGCGGCGGCAAGGGCGAGGTACGAGACATCGATGGTCACCACCTCGATGGCCTCCGGAATGAGATGGGTGTCGAGGGCCGCGACGTTGGTGGCCTCGAGGTTCACCACGCGCTCGTCCTGGCGCAGCGATCCAAGCAGCTGGCCGAAACCGACGTCCACCGCGTACACCTTCGCGGCACCGAACTCGAGCAGGACTCGCGTGAACCCGCCGGCCGCCGCGCCGAGGTCGAGGCACACCCTGCCCGCGACATCGACACCAAAGTGCGCAACTGCGGCCCGGAGCTTGGCTTCGCCCCGGAGCGGCGCATGCGTGGTGAGCATCAGGTCCGGCGCCTTGCGGGGCCGGGCGCGTCTCACTCGGGGCGCCGCTCGCTGACCTCGGCGACCAGTCGGTCGATAAGCTCGCCGGTGGCGACGTCCTCCTGCGAGTTGCGTCGAACGTCACGCACACGCACCACACCGTCACCGCGTTCGACGTCGCGCTTGCCGATGACAACCACATAGGGAATGCGCTTGAGCTCCGCATCGCGGACGCGCGCCTGCATGCGTTCGCCGTGGCGCTCATCGACGGACGCGCGCAATCCGCGCGCGCGCATCTCCGCGGCGAGTCCTCTGACGGATGCCATCACGTCCTCGCTGTCGTCCTGGACCGGGACGATCGCGCACTGCACCGGCGCGAGCCACAGCGGGAAATGGCCCGCGTAATGCTCGAGAAGGATGCCGAAGAAGCGCTCGATGGATCCGAAGAGCGCGCGGTGGATCATGATCGGCTGCTGCTCGGCGCCGGTGTCATCGACGAAGTGCAGGTCGAATCGCTGCGGGAACTGGAAGTCGACCTGGATCGTCGACATCTGCCAGGTGCGCCCGATGGCGTCGCGCGCCTGCACGGAGATCTTCGGCCCATAGAACGCGCCGCCTCCCTCGTCAAGAACCAGTGCGAGGTTGCGGCCTTCGGCGGCGAGACGGAGCGCGTTGGTCGCCGACTCCCACTCGTCCATGGTGCCGACGGCTTTGTGCTCGGGTCGCGTCGACAGCTCGAGGTAGAAGTCGGTGAGGCCGAAATCGCGCAGCAGGCCGAGCGTGAAGTCGAGCAGCGAGACGAGCTCGTCCATCATCTGCTCGCGCGCGCAGAAGATGTGCGCGTCGTCCATCGTGAGTCCGCGCACTCGCGTGAGCCCGTGGATGACGCCGGATTTCTCGTAGCGATACACGCTGCCGAATTCGAACAGGCGCAAGGGCAGTTCGCGATACGAGCGCATCCTGCTGCGATAGATGAGGATGTGCATCGGGCAGTTCATGGGCTTGAGGTAGTACTTCGTGCCCTCGTCGAGCTCCATCGGCGGGAACATGCCCTCGGCGAACCACTCGAGGTGACCCGACGTCTTGAAGAGATCCTCCTTCGTGATGTGCGGGGTGTTCACGAACGAGTACCCGGCTTCCTCGTGGCGCAAGCGCGAGTAGTCCTCCATCAGCTTGCGCACGAGCCCGCCGTTGGGATGGAAGACCGGCAGCCCCGAGCCGATCTCGTCCGGGAAGGAGAACAGGTCGAGCTCCGCGCCGAGCTTGCGGTGGTCGCGCTTGCGAGCCTCCTCGAGTCGATGCATATATGCATCGAGCTCGTCACGCGTGAACCATGCGGTGCCGTACACGCGCTGCAGTTGTTCGTTGCGCGCGTCCCCGCGCCAGTACACGCCGGCAATGCGCAGCGCGCGCACGGCCTTGAGCCAGCCGGTATCTGGCACATGCGGCCCGCGGCACAGGTCGACGAAGTCGCCGGTGCGGTAGATGCTGACGGTCGCCACGTCGTCCGGAAGGCGGTTGATGATGTCGACCTTGAAGTCCTGGCGCATTGCGGTGAACATGTCGACCGCCTGCGCCCGCGGCAGCTCCTCCTGGACGAACGGGATCTTTCGTGACGCCAGCTCGCCGACGCGTGCTTCGACGCGCGCCAGGTCGTCGTCCACGAAGTGCCGGCCGTCGGGGAGACGGAAGTTGTAGAAGAAGCCGTCCTCGATGGCGGGGCCGACGTCGTACTGCGCGCCGGGGAACAGCTCCACCACCGCGGCGGCCATCAGGTGGGCGGCACTGTGGCGGAGGATGTCGAGCGTCGGCTCGGCCGGTGCTGGAAGTGGCGCGCCCGCCTCAGCGGCGTCGTCGACGATCTCGTCAGGCATGAGACGCCGATTCTACGAGTCCGCCTGCGGCGCCCCCGATTCGAGGTGATGTGCGCGCTCAGCCGGTGAGCCGGGACATACCCGATGGGACGTCCTCGCGCTCCCTGCACAACTCGTTGAGCTGCGCCTCGGGATCGAAGGCAGTGGACTGGAAGTCGAAGCGAAGTTGACGCAACATCGGGATGGGACGCGCCGACGCGCGGCGTGCCTGGTTGCGCAAGCGCTCGTGTCGCGCCGGGTCGATGGAGCAACACTTGATGCTGCAGTACTTTGCAGTGGGCTTGTGCACAAGCTCACCGCATCCGACCCGTGCGCAGATGCGGCGCGGCATGGCAGCTCGCTGTGAATGCCTCGACATGCCCGCCTCCGATGTCACCGCCGGAGTGTACGCCGCTGCCATGACCCTCTGTCAACCGTTCCAGCGCGTCTGAAAAACGACGCGTTTGAGACGCGCAACCCTGTGCACAGTGTGGACAACTGCGCACTGTGATTGTGCTGTAAGGCACATGCCTGTGCGCAACTTTCGACGAGCGTTTGGAGCGCGCATCGCGCGCCGGATGCATCCGAGATCGAGCGACCGGATGTAACAGTCGTGTCGCTCTTGCGGGCGCGATCTCAGCCGCCGAGCTCGTCACCCAAGCGAGCAGTGATGCGTGCTGCGAAGGCGTCCATGTCGGCATCCGGCACCCACTCCTCGGGTGGTCGCTTGAGCAGGTCGAAGACCTCGTGCCGCGAAGTTCCGGCGATCGGGCGTGCGACAACGTGCACGTGCACATGCTCAAAGTGTTCGAGCTCCGCGAGGAACATGACGTACGCCTTCGAAACGCCAGTCTCGGCCTCGAGCGCGCGAGATGCCGCCGGGATGAGGCGGCCGAGGACCGCGCCTTCCTCCGGAAGTCAGTTCGCCCAGTGACTGCGCGTGCCGGCCCAGAACGAGCACGAGCCATCCGACACGTGCCGCGTTGAACGCGTGCGCAATGCGCCAGAGACCGTCGTCATAGATTTGTTCGCGAGGCGGGCGTTTTGGGTCCGCGCCCGTGCTCGCAGGAGTAGCAGCCTGGCACCGCGGAGCTCTGTCACTGGTCCGGTTGACACCGCACGAACGTATCAGGCGCGCCCGTGCGTGCGGGACCCGGCGCGCGCAGCCTCCGCGCCGTCACGAGTACGGCGCGGAAGCTGCTGAGTTGGCGGGTCTGCTAGTGAGTCGCGCCGTCGGCGGCGCCTGCCGACGCGCCGGACAACTCGCGCTCAGCCTCGACCTCGTTGAGCCGGCCTGTCGCCACGTCGTACACAAAGCCGCGAACGTTGTCGCGGTGCGGGATGAACGGGCTCGCCTTGATGCGCGCGATCGACTGACGGACGTCGTCGGCGGAGTCAGGGAAGGCTTCGAGCGAGAACGACGGACGGATGCCGGTCTCCTCCTTGATCTGCGCCTTCACCGCGTCGTCGGAGAAGGTGACCATGCCGCAGTCGCTGTGATGGATGAGGATGATCTCCTTTGTCCCGAGCAGACGCTGCGAGATGACAAGCGAACGTATCGCATCGTCTGTCACAACTCCGCCCGCGTTGCGAATGATGTGCGCGTCACCGATCTCGAGACCGAGGATCGCGCTGACGTGCAGCCGCGCATCCATGCACGCGACGACTGCGACACCACGCGCGGGCGGTAGCGGCGTTGCGCCTTTGTCGAACGATGCCGCGTAGCGCGCGTTGTTCTCGAGCAGCTCATCAGTGACAGACATGACATACCTCTTTCAATGTGCGATTTGATTGAACACAGTCCGTGATTGACGCCGCGCCGTTCGTGCGCGGCGAGTCGTCGGGCGCCTGGTTAGCGACTACAGATGGCGGAGCCGCAACAGCCGTGGTCGAGCCACCGGCAGCGCGTCAATCCGAGAGCCCTGGTGCCCATCGCCGGCGACCGTAGCAAATCCTGACTAGATCAGTCAAGTTTGGTCGGACGGCCACGGCCCGCCCCCGGGACTTGCCATTCCCTGTTTCCGAATGGACACCACAAGCGTCCTCGCTGCGCGGTCATGCAGGGCGCGCCGGTCAACTCCGAGCGCAAGGATCAATCCAAACGGAATGACCACCACCATTGACGGGAGTGCCGCGACGAATCGCAACAGTGACCGCCCCCAGGACGGCGGAAGTCCGCTGATCGAATCGATGACGCGCAATCGGAGCATCAACATCCCCAGGGTCGCGCCGACGTGCCAGCACACGACGAGATACACCACGAGCGTGATCCCAAACGCGGCGTACAACGCCGGCGTCGCATCTGCATTCAACTCTGTGCCGCCGTTAGCCCCTGCAAGGACGGCATCGATCACAACGGCTACGCCAAAGGTGATCAGTGCAATGGCGATAACGTCGATGCCCCACGCTGCGAGCCGGATGCCGAAGCCCGCGCGCAGATCAATCAGCCGTGTCTGCACCGGGCTTGGCGGTGGCGGTGGTGGTGGTGGTGAGCCAACGCCGTACGGCGGCGGTGGCGGAATCGCGCTCCAGAACGGCGGCGCCAGGGTCGGGCTGGCCGGTGGTGGCGCCGAGTCTCCAGTAGACGGCAACTGCGCGAGCGGCGCGCCGAAGGGCGGTGGGACCGGTACGCTGAACGGTGACGACGCGGAAGTCGCGTCCCAGGCCGCAGGCACCGAACCCCGTTGGTTGAGATACCGGGCGATGAGCCCGGGCATGCTCGCGTTGGCGTTGACGCGAGCGTAGCCAGTGAAATCCCTGTTTCTGATTCCGGCCCGATTCCTACTTGTGCCCGAGCGACGCACGCGAACGATGCAGCGCCCATCCTGGGTGCTGAGACTGTCAATGTCGGCCCAGGGAATCGTTTTGTGCGCCCAGACGCCAGTCACAGTGATGCCGGGAGGTCCGACCTCGATGTTGTTGCGATGGAGAGCAAGGGCGATGTACGCCGTCAGCGCGAGCCCGATCGCGCCGCCGATGATGCCCGCGAGGAGCGAAGGCTGAATCCACAGCGCGGTCCCGATCGATATGACGACGACGGTGGCTGCCGTCCCAACGATCGTCAAGGCGCCGTGGTTCAACCAGTAGACCCGCGTCTCATCGATTGCGCGCGGTCCGTCCATCCCGAACGGCCCCTGCGCCTGTTCGGGGCCACGATCGGCGACCGGCGGCTGCGGCGCTTTCGCGCGAACCAGGAGAACCACGGACTCGGCGACCAACACGGCTCCGACGCCGGCGAATATCAGCGCGTTCGTGTGATCGCGGCTCGACTGCAGGTTGCTCTGCGTGGCGAGGAAGATCCCCGTTACGACGAACACCAACCCGACGACCACGACCAGGCCGGAACTGCTTTGTTGACACGCATCGCGATCACGCTATCAGCGCCCGCCCGCCAAATCACGATTTCCATGTCGCAACCTGGCAACCGGCACCAGTCCCGTTACCAAAGGTGAACACGGGTTGACGGGAATCCTGCTGCGCCGGGCTCGCCTTTCGCCTGAAGACGCGGTTCAGGACGTCCTGATTGTGTCTGGCGACGTAACCGCAATCGGACGCATCGCACCGCCATCGGACGTGTCCGAGGTCATCGACCTGGACGGGCGGTTCGTGCTCCCGGGATTGTGGGATCGCCATGTCCATTTCGAGCAGTGGGCGCAGGCTGAGCGCTCGCCTCGACCTTTCCGGCGCGCGCCAACGCAGCCGCTGCGGTGCGCGTCGTCGCAGAGTCGATCGCCAATCACTCGCCGGCGCAGGGCGCGACCGTTATCGGATTCGGGTTCCGGGCAGCACTGTGGCCGGACCCGCCCAACCGCGAGATGCTCGACGCGGTGTCTGGCGACATTCCTGTCGTGCTGATCAGCGCCGATCTGCACAGCGCGTGGCTCAACACCGCTGCATTGCGCAGATTCGGGCACGACGATCACGCGAGCGGGTTGCTACGTGAGGACGACGCGATGCACGTGATCGGCGAGTCGGGAAATGCCGGCGACGAAGACCATTGATGCGTGGTGTATTCCGCTGCACGCGCAGCCGCGGCGCGTGGCGTGGTCGGCATCGTTGACATGGAGAAACCCTGGTCGCTCGCCGCCTGGACGCGTCGGATGCACGTCGGCAATCAATCCCTTCGCGTCGCGAGTTCCGTATGGACGGAGCGGCTCGACGACGCGATCGCGCAATCGTTTCGCACCGGACAGGTGGTGGGTGGCACCAATGGTCTGCTCACTGTCGGGCCGTTCAAGGTCATCAGCGACGGTTCGCTCAACACGCGAACCGCGTTCTGCCACGACCCGTACGCAGCGTCCGGCGGCGCCGGCGACGAGCGCGGCGTGCTGCTCGTTTCGCTCGAAGCGTTATCGAGCACTCATGCGTCGCGCAACCGATGCCGGCTTCGATTGCGCGGTGCATGCAATCGGTGATGCCGCGAATGCGCTGGCGTTGCAGGCGTTTGCGCGAACGGCGCGCGCGGCAGCGTCGAGCACGCGCAGCTGCTCGATGACGCCGATGTGCAGCGTTTCGCGGAATTGGGTGTGATCGCGAGTGTCCAGCCCGAGCACCTGCTCGACGACCGCGACGTCATCGACCGCTACTGGCCCGACCGCGCCGCCGAGCATTCCCGTTCCGATCGCTGCTCGACGCGGGCGCGACCCTCGCCTTCGGCTCAGACGCGCCGGTCGCGCCGCTCGACCCGTGGCTGGCAATCGCGGCGGCGGTGCATCGGTCGCGTGACGGTCGGCCGCGCGTGGCACCCCGAGCAGGAGATCACGATTCAGGAGGCGCTCACCGCATCGATGCCTCCAGGGCGGGGCGGCTGGAGGCTTCGAACCGGCGACGTCGCAGATCTGATCGTTCTCGACCGCGACCCGTTCACCGCGGAGCCGGAGGCGCTGCGCACGATGCCGGTCGCAGGGACGATGCTCGCCGGTGCGTGGACGCACCGGGCCGGGATCTGACCCCTACCCCACCCGCAGTCCGGCCATGCCGCCATCCACACCGAGCAGCGTGCCGGTCGTTGCCGCGGAAAGCGGGCTCGCCAGGTAGGCGATCGCGAAAGCGATCTCGTCGGCGGTGACCAGGCGCCCCATCGGCTGACGGGCGCGCAGCGCCGTCGCTGCGGCCTCAGCGTCGGGAGCCGCGGCCAGCAGGCGTTGCACCCAAGGCGTGTCCGCGGTCCCGGGCGTCACGGCGTTCACGCGGATGCCCTGCTTGATGAAGTCGGCCGCCATCGCGAGGGTCAGCGACCGCACAGCCCCCTTGCTCGCCGCAGTACAGCGCCCGTTGCGGCACACCGATATCAGCGAGAACTGAACACGTGTTGACGATTGCCGCATGGCTCGACTTGAGCAGGAACGGCAGCGCCGCGCGGGTCATTCGGGCGATGCCGATGACGTTGACGCTCAACACCCGATGCCACTCGTCGTCGTCGTTCTGGGTCACGTCCCCGGCCGCGCCGATCCCCGCGTTGTTGATGAGGATGTCGATCGCTCCGAGTGAGCTGCCGACGATATCGATCGCCGTGTCGGTGGACACCGGATCCGCGACGTCGCAGGGGACTTCCAGGAGCGATCCCTGGCTGACGGCTTCGTACGCGCGGTCGAGCACCGCTACTGTCGCTCCGCGCTCACGGAGTTGCGCCGCCGTGGCCGCGCCGATGCCACTCGCGCCACCGGTCACCACGGCGACCAGTCCTTCGAAGTCATTCATGACGTTGCACCCACTCGGAATATTTCGGATCTACAGACGCGGATCGATGTGGATCTTGGGTCCCCCGGATGCGTTCTCGGGCCGCCACCCGGCGAGGACGTCACCGGTTCGATCAAGGCTCACTGTGGCGGCCACCAGCGGTCGGGGATCGACGTCGCCGGACGCGTACCGATCAATCGTTCCCGCCAACCCTTGTGACGCGGCCAGGATGCCGACAGCCGTGACGTCCTTGAGCACCATCGTGCGCGTGTCGATGACACTCGGCGTGGCAGCGATGCCGATGTAGACGACGCGCCTGCCCGGCTCGACGAGGTCGAGCGCGAGTGCGGGAAGTTCCGCTGCGTTGGTTGCGTCGATCACCGCATGCCACGCGAGCTGGGGCAATTCGCGCTGCTCCCAGATCCCCGCAAAGCCCAGGGCACGAGCGAAGTCGAAGCCCAGGTGCGAGCGGCCCATGAGATGTACCTCTGCCCCTTCGGCACGGGCGAACTGCGCGACGAGCAATCCGATGGTGCCGTTGCCGAGCACAAGGACACGATCGCCCGGAGCGAGTGCGGCGCTGCGAACCGATCGAAGCGCACTGCCGCCCGGCTCGACCATTGCGCCCGCGGTGTCATCCACGTTGTCGGGCAGCGCCAGGAGAGCTGTCACCGGCACTGCGAGATGCTCGGCCAGCGCACCCGGAAAGCCACCGCGAATGCCGATCTCGAACCGGTCTTCGCACACGTTGTGCCGTCCGGACGTGCAGCGATCGCAGTGTCCGCACCCGATCATCGTGTCCCCGGTCACCCGGCGCCCAAGCCAGGCCGTCTCGACTCCCGGACCCACATCGGAAACCACGCCACTCCACTCGTGGCCGATCCGCATCGGGTACTGCGCGTGGCCCTGGTGCAAGTAGGCCATCTCACCGGTCCAGAACTCGGCGTCGGTGCCGCAGACACCGGCGCGGTGGATGTCCACCACCACCTCGCCCGGCAGCGGCGATCGCATCGGGAACGTCCTGGACACTCCCGGCGTGCGGCCCCTCCACGACGAAGGCTTTCATCGATTCACGAGGCGGCGGCGAAGCGGCTGCGACGCACTGCCATCAGGGCTCGACAATATAGGCGGTCGCAAGAGCGTCTCGTCCCAGTCAGCGGAAAGGTGGTCAAGTGTGGCGGAGCTACGGAGCAGGCAGTGGTACGCGGGCAACGACCGCAACGCGTACATCCATCGGGCGTGGATGCGGCGCGGCCTTCCGGCGCACGCGTTCGACGGGCGGCCGCACATCGCCATCGCCAACACCGCGTCCGATCTCACGCCCTGCAACGCGCATCTGAACGAGGTCGCCGAGAGCGTCAAGCAGGGCGTCTACGAGGCGGGTGGCATTCCGCTGAACCTGCCCATGGTGTCGCTCGGCGAGACGCTCGTCCGGCCGACCGCGATGCTCTGGCGAAACATGGCGGCCATGGCGGCCGAGGAGATGTTCCGCGCCAATCCGATCGACGGCGTCGTCCTGCTCGGGGGCTGCGACAAGACCATCCCCGCGCTGCTCATGGCCGCGGCGTCGGTGGATCTCCCAGCGGTGGTGATCCCCGGAGGGCCGATGCTGACGGGCACGTTCCGCGGCCGGGCGCTCGGCTGCGGCACCGACGTCTGGCGACTCTCTGAAGAGGTGCGCGCCGGCAACCTGACCGAGAGCGAGTTCCTCGAGTCGGAGTCATCGATGATCCGGAGCCGCGGCCACTGCAACACCATGGGCACCGCCTCAACGATGGGGCTGCTCGCTGAGGCGCTCGGCATGGTGTGGCCGGGCCTGGCGGGCACGCCCGCCGCCGACAGCCGTTTGCTCGAGCATTCGCATGACACGGGCCGGCTCGCGGTCGAGATGGTCGCGGCGCATCGGACGCCGTCGAGCCTGCTCAGCCGCGGCTCGTTCCTCAACGCGATCGTGGCGCTTGCCGCTCTCGGCGGATCCACGAATGCCGTCGTCCATCTGCTCGCCATCGCCGGTCGCCTCGGGGTCCAGCTGACCCAGGACGATTTCGATCTGACCGGCTCCGAGGTCCCGCTGCTCGTGGACCTGCAGCCGGCCGGCCGATTCCTCGATGGAGGACTTCTTCCGGGCAGGCGGGCTTCGCGCGGTCCTTCACGAGGTGCAGGACCTGCTCGATCCGGCGGCGCTGTGCGTCACCGGCAAGCCGCTCGTCGACCACCTCGAAGGCGCGCAGATCTGGGACACCGAGGTGATCCGCCGGCGCGACGCGCCGATCCAGCCGCACGCGGGCATCGCCGTCCTGTACGGCAACCTCGCGCCTGACGGTGCGGTGATCAAACCCGCCGCCGCCTCCGAGCGGCTGCTGCGCCACCGCGGGCGTGCGCTGGTCTTCGACTCCATCGAGGACATGCACGCGCGCATCGATGACCCGGACCTCGACGTTGACGCCGATTCCGTGCTCGTGCTGCGCGGCTGCGGTCCGAAGGGATATCCCGGGATGCCGGAGGTCGCGAATCTGCCGATGCCGGCGAAACTCCTCCAGCAAGGCGTGCGCGACATGGTGCGCATCTGTGATGGCCGCATGAGTGGCACCGCGTACGGAACCGTGGTGCTGCACGTCGCGCCGGAGGCGGCTGCCGGTGGTCCGCTCGGTCTCGTGCGCACCGGAGACTTCGTCATACTCGACGTCGCAGCGCGGCGGCTCGATATCGATATCCCAGCAGAGGAACTTGCGACACGCCGTCCCGATGCGGCGACGGTCAACGCTTACGCAAAGCCCCTTCGCGGGTGGGAGCGGCTCTACGTTGCGACGGTGCAACAGGCAAATACCGGAGCAGACCAGGACTTTCTGCTCGGCGCATCAGGCGACAAAGTCTCTCGCGAATCACACTGACAGGGGAACAGACCACCATGCCCACACCGATTGCTGATGGCCGTCCGATTCGCTGGGGCATCCTCGGCGCGGGCGGCATCGCCGACACCGTCGGCGGCGACATCAACCTGACCAGCGGCAACGTCGTCACCGCAGTGGCCGCGCGCCACGCCGGCCGCGCGGCAGAGTTCGCCGCCCGCCACGGTGCTGCACGCAGCTACGGCGATTACGCGGATCTCGTCAACGACGACGAAGTCGATGTCGTGTACGTGTCCACGACACATCCGCACCACCGCGCGCAGTCCCTGCTGGCGATCGAGGCGGGGAAAGCCGTGCTCATCGAGAAGCCCGTCTGCCTGAACGCCGCCGACGCGCGCGAGGTCTTCGCCGCAGCGAAACAAGCCGGTGTCTTTGCGATGGAAGCGATGTGGATGCGCACCAACCCGCTGATCCGCCTCGCGCAGCAGATGATCGCCGACGGCGCGATCGGTGAGGTGCGCGGCGTGCGCAGTGAGTTCGGGCTCGGCCTCGCCTTCGACCCGAAGCACCGTCTCTACGAGCTTGCAAACGGCGGCGGCGCGCTCCTCGACCTCGGCGTCTACCCGGCAACCTTCGCGTACCTGTTCCTCGGCCCACCGGATGAGGTCATCACCGCGGGCACGCTTGCTTCCACCGGATCCGATGACACGGTTGCGATGCAGTGGATGTACGGCAGCCACCCGGGTGCGCAGATCTGGACGTCGGCACCGATCTGGGCGCCGAATGAAGCGGCCATTCTTGGCACAAAGGGGTGGATCAAGCTGCTCCCGCAGATGTACCGGCCGGGCGGACTGGTCCTGCACAACGAGAGTGGCGAAACCCACGTCGACGATCCCCTCGCGGGCAACGGCAACGGCTACCAGCCGGAGATCGAGGAGGTCGAGCGCTGCCTCCGCGCGGGGCTGATCGAAAGTCCGCTCATCCCCCACGCAGACACGCTCGCGATTCTCGAGATCCTTGACGACGCTCGAGCGGTGGTCGGTGTCGTCTACCCGGGCGAAAAGGCCCGCTCATGACCCCCGTACGTTTCGGCCTGGTCGGTTACGGGTTCGGCGCTCGCTATTTCCACGCGCCGCTGCTGGTCGCCGCACCGGAGTGCGAAGTGGTGGCCGTCATGACCTCGTCGCCCGAGCGCCAGGCACTGATTGCGCAGGAGATTCCCGGCACGCCGACGGTCCCGACGCTGCGGGCGCTCGTGGAAGCCGGTGCCGAGGCTGTCGCGATCTCCACGCCCGCTGAGACGCACTCGGCCGTCACCGATGAGGCGCTGCGACTTGGGCTCGCCGTCGTGTGCGACAAGCCGTTTGCGATGGACCCGTCGGCCGCGCGCCTCACCGTGGCGCTTGCCGAGGAACGAGGACTCATGCTCAGCCCGTATCAGAACCGGCGCTGGGACTCCGATTTCCGCACCGTCCAGAAGCTCGTGCGCGACGGTGCACTCGGGACGGTGATGCGATTCGAGTTGCGGTTCGAGCGCTGGGCGCCGCAGCGCGGTCCGGGTCGCTCCGGCGGCGGCACGCTGCTCGACTTCGGGAGCCACCTCGCCGACCAGGCGCTGCTGCTCCTCGGGCCGGCGGTCGAGGTGTATGCGGAGCTGCGGCTGCGCGAATCCGGCCTCGATGACGACGTGTTCATCGCGGTCACCCACGCCAGCGGCGCCCTCTCCCAGCTCTGGGGCAGCTGGAGCCAGTCGGCGCCGGGTCCTCGATATCGCGTCACCGGCAGCACGGCGACGTACGTGCTCGGCCCTGCCGACACCCAGGAGAACCTGCTCCTTGCCGGTGAGACGCCGGCGTCACTCGGCGATCGGTGGGGCGTCGAGCCACCTGATACCCACGGGACGCTGCACACCGGAACGAGCGCCGCGCCGTATCCGACCGAGCGCGGGCGCTGGGATCTGTTCTATCCGGCCTTCGCTGGTGCCGTGCGCGGGACCAATCCGCCGCCGGTGAATCCCCGCGACGCGATCGCGAGCCTCACGCTGCTGGCCGCGGCGAGAAAGAGCGCCGAGACCGGAGCGGTGGTGTCGATCCCCGAGGCATGAACGACGCCGACGCCGCACAGCTGGCCGCGCTGATGGCGGAAGAGGAACGGCTCGTCTTCTCCCACTTCGATCATGACATCGCCTGGGAGCTCGGATCCAGGATGCGAGTTGCGGCGTTCAAGGAGCATCTGCCGGTCGCGATCTCGATTCGGCGCAACGGCCAGTGCCTGTTCCACGCCGCACTACCGGGGTCGTCTGCCGACAACGACGCGTGGTTGCTCCGCAAGGCGGCGGTGGCCGAACGCTACGGCCACTCCTCTTACTACGTCGGCTGCAAGTTCCGAGCCGACGGGCGTGACTTCGACGTCAACTCGCGTCTCGACGTCGGCACGTTTGCCGCCCACGGCGGTGCCTTTCCACTGCTTGTCCGAAGCGCCGGATGCATCGGCACCGTTGCCGTGTCCGGGCTTCCGCAGGTCGAGGACCACCGCTTTGTCGTCAAGCACCTCGAGGCATTTCTCATCGAGGCGAAGCAGATTTCGGGTCGGTGACCTGACGGCTAGCCGCTCACCCATCGAGCGATGCTCGTGAGCTCGTTGCTCCAGATGTGACCGTCGGGCCCGAGACAGAGGCCGTATGAGCCGTCGCCCGACGGCGACGCGAAGGTGACGTAGGCGCCGCCCGCACCCATGTGTCCCACGCCGTTGCCGGTGGTGAACCACATGAGCTTTCCCTTGGCCGCGAGGCAGCCGACGCCGTCGATCGCGGGCGCCGGATGGTCCTTCATCGCGCCCGTACTGGACACCTCGGTCAGATATCCCTCTTCGGCGATCCAGACCTTCCCGTCGGCGCTGGCGAGGCATGAGGTGTCGGACGGGTGATCCAGCGGGTACTCGGTGTACACGCCGGAGGTCGTGATGCGGCCGATCATCTGCGCGCTCTCGCTGAACCACAGCGCGCCGTCAGGTCCCGCGATGATCGACGTCGGCATGTTGCCGCTCGGCGGCCCCGGGAAGTCGGTCACGACGCCCGAGGTGGTGACCCGTGCGATATGGCCGTTGAGTTCCAGGAACCAGAGGTTGCCGTCGGGCCCGGCGGTGACCCACGTCGAGCCTTCGGGCATTGGGAACCAGCTGAAGACGCCGGCCGTCGTGAGCCGCCCCGCAAACGGCGCTTCACTCGCGAACCACAGCGCTCCGTCCGATCCGGTTGTGATCCCGATGACCTGTGGGGGCGGCAAACCGAGGGTCGGCGACGGCAACGGATAGAGGTGCACGACTCCTCGCGTGGTGATCCGGCCGATCGTTGCCGCCTGCTTCTCGGTGAACCACACGGCGCCGTCGGAGCCGGCCGTGAGGTCGAGGATGCTACCGGTCGCCACCGCGACCGGATACTCGACCGCCGTCACCGTTGATGCGGCCGCAGTGATGGGCGGCACACCCAGCGCCACCGCGATTGACACGCTCCCGAGGAGCGCGAGTGCCGTGGAGCGTCGACGCAATCCGGTCACCTCGTGCGAATGCCGACAAATCGGATCCCTATGAAGAGGAGCAGGCAGACCGACTCGGAACCCACGGCCTTCCTGACCCGTGGCTCCCATTGTATGCGTCATACGCACCAAACGTCCAATCGACGAGAGCTATGCCGTCCGGCCGTTGCCACCCGGACGCGCAGTCCGGTGTCTTCGCCTTTGACCATCGTGCAGCCCCGCGCCGCCCTCCTGTGAACGGCTCGCGGCCCACGCATACTGCAGTGATGCGCGCGCGGTGGAAGGTTGCGGCAACGTCCTTGGTGACGGCACTCACGCTTGCGGCATGCGCCTCGTCCGGCACGGCCAATGGCCACGCGTACGAGCAGTTCCGGGTTTCGTGCTGCACGGATGCCAGCCTGCAGACGGACTGGCATCCGGGTGGAGCTATCACGCTGCACTGGATCGTCGCAAGTGATGGGACGACGACCGACCCCGCTGCGGCTCCCATCACGCTCACGGCTGCGATATCGGGTCCGTTCGCGAGTGTCGCCGCGCTCAAAGCCGCTGGATCCGACCCGCAGACGCTGACTGCTGCTCCACTGCGTCTGAGCGACCGAAACCCGGGCGATCCAGTCAGCACCATCGCGCTGCCGGCGACTCTGGTAGCCGGTTGGTACAAGCTGGTCTACAGCGTCAACTCCGGATCCGGAAATAGTGTCGGTGGCGCGAGCGTCATCAGGGTGACCGCCGCCTGACGCACCCCGGGGAAAGAGGGTTCGACGGTTGGGTATAAGTCGTCGATGCGCCATCCAGGCTCCGAAGCGGGACCGTGGTGCAGGGGGACTGTCAGCCGCACTCTTACTGCAGCACACAGTTCTTGAGTTGCGGGGCGGCGCACCGATTCGTCCTAGTGGCTCGCCATGCGTACCGCACCCACAGAGTGTGGTGGGCCGCGGACCTCACTCAGGGTGGCGGTTCCACCACGGCACTGCCGTCGGTGATGTGGATGCGCCAACCCTCCTCGTGCACGCGACGGTGATGCGAACGGCACAGCGAGACCAGGTTCTCGAGCTCGGTTGGCCCGCCATCTGCCCAGTGGATGATGTGATGGCCATCGGTCCACGCCGGTGGCCGGTCGCACCCCGGGAATCGGCACCCCTCGTCGCGCAGCACCAGCGCGGTGCGGATCGATGATGGGATCGTGCGCGTGGCCCGTCCCACGGAGAGCGGCGCCGCGGGGGTGCCGAACATCCAGGACGAATCATCAGGAGTGGCTGCCACTGTCACCACCGTCCGCACCGCGTCACAGGCGACCCGACGCGCGATCTCGGGATGGATCGGACCGACCCCGCCCAACTCCGCCGGCTGCCCAATGGCAACGACGCGCAGCGTGTCCTCAGACACCGCGTCTGTGCTCCTTGTGTCCGTGCGCAGCGTGTCCGCGCGCACCGTGAGCGTCAGATGCGGCCGCTGTCCGTGCACATCGCGGTGCTCCCCACAGCGCAGCTGCGTGGCCGCCATCTCGACGAGCGCATCGGCACGGCGCTGGGATGGCATCCGCGGTTCCCCGCCCGACAACCCATGGCTCATTGCATCGATCGCGGTCTTGAGGATGGCACCGCTTTCGGCATCGAACTGCCCCTGGAGGATGAACACGCCCCCGTAGGTCTGGTCGCAGTCCAACCAGCGCTGGGCGTGATCGTGATTGGCATCGGCGAGCACGCCGTCGGGATCGATGCGCAGGCGGGTGGCCTCGGTCGCCCTGCGCATGCGAGCGGGATCGAGCGCCTCCGCCGCGGGCAGGAGGATGTCTTCGAACCCCTGCACCGGCTCCACGCCGACCGCTCCGGCGAGGTGGCCGACCATGGCGACATTCGTGAAGGAAGCGCGACCCGCCCGAGCACTGTCGAGCATGGCCGGCATCTCCCCGAGGGTGCGGGCCAGGTGGACGCGATACGCCGCCGCTTTCGCGGTCATCCCGCAGGAGCGTCGCAGCCACGACACCGTGGTGCCGCCGCCATCGGACTGCGCCCCGCGATCGACATGAAAGCGGTGGAGGCGACGCAGGCACTCAGCCTCGAGGCGATCGACCGCCAGCCGGATCTCGATGATGTCGGCGCCCAACTCGGAGGTGGTGACACCGTCGATGAACTCATTGACGAGTGCGTCAGCAGCCTCGCGCAAGCGGGCTCTGGTGTCCGTGAATGCGCGTGCTTCCATGCCCCCATTCTACCAAACATCTGTTCGTCGACGGCGAGCAGGGGACCCAACACGGACATCTGATCTCGGCTTATGTTTTAGCCATGTACGGCAGTAACGCGGAACGTTCCGCGCTCCTGGCAGCGGCGCCGATCGACCTCAGACTCCCCCCAACACGAGCTCGTACCGCAAGCCTTTCGTCCCGGCGACGTCGGCCTCTCCGATCACAAGGAACCCGGCCTTCGCAAGCACGCGCTGGGAGGCGATATTCGCGTTGCTTGTGGTCGCAGAAAGAACTCGCAGCCCGTACTCGTCGCGCGCCAACGCGCACATTGACGTCAATCCCAACGTCGCCACGCCACGACCGGACACATGCCTTGCTACGCGGTAGCCGGCCTCCGCTCTCCCGTCGGAAACTTCATACAGATTGAAGCGGCCCACGACAGTCCCGTCTTCATCCACAAGGACGTGACCGAAAGAGGTCCCAGCCGCCTGCTCGGCCAGCAACGTCCGGTACAGCTCCGCGAAGTGCTCGTAGAAATAATCGGCACGATCGCTGATCGTCTCGGCAAAGTACGCTCGGTTCGCAAGCTCAAACTCGAGGATCGCTGCCTCGTGCTCAAGGCGAAGACGCTCAAGCACGTACACGCGTGAATCCTCCAGTCAAGTGGCTACTCCTCATCGTGCACCGAAGATGCGCGACCGGGAAGGGTTTGATCAGGCCAATTGTGTGTGCGCGTGCCGCTGAGAAACTCCGGCAGCCCTACATACACATGTTGGGAATGTTGACGTAGTTCGTGACCCCGGATCTGACAGTGACACTGACGAACGGACTCACATTCGCCGGTGGAGGGAAATGTGCCCGGAGAACGTAGTCACCGGGACCGAGCGCGAACTGATACGACGCATTCGTCCCGACCGTCTGCTGCGCCTCGACGTTCGTGGGGAATACGACCACCGATGTTCCCGGCCCGGTGGTCCTCCAGGTCACGACGCCTTCGAGCACTGTGACCGTTCCCGCGGCGTACTGAACGTCGGGCGGCGGGCCAAGCGCAGCGCACGGAATGATCCCACCCACCACGAGCCCTTCACCTGGCGGCGGATTCGCCGACCCGCATGCGCTTGCGCTGACTGCGAGAAGGAGCACCACAAGGGCGGACGCCCACGAACGGCCACCGCCCGACCATCGGGTGCGCCTCTTGAGAGCGGCGAGCATGCCCATAGGATGAACCGTACGAGTGAGCGACGGTCGAATTCCCGCGCACCCGGCCGGTGATTAGGGTGTCGAGATGATGCAACTCCAACCGTAGGTCTCGGCAACGCGCGCGGCCGACGCAGGGTCAGGTTGGCTGACGATAGCCCGGCTAACGCGAGCCTTCGCACCATGCCCCACCTCGGCGGCAACTGAAGCGGCCACCCCACCCATCATTGCATCGGGCAGGTCGGGCTGATGGCGGTCAGGGGCACTCGACCCAGACCACCTCGCGAAGCCCGTCGGCACCCTCCGGAGTGGAAACGGAGACCCAGCCGAAACGGATCTGATGGTCCCCGAGCGTACTCAGACAGCTGGGCCAGCCACCATCGTGCCAGCCACCGCCGCTATCCTCCCACTGGCTCACCCCACCGTCCATCCCGTATGCCCACCCGTCTGCCGTCACGGTGGCTTCGGCGGTGAGGATGCTGCCGCCCACGCTCTGATTCCCCCCGTTTGAGTAGGCGACGCCGGTCGAGACGTGGACGGACGGATTCAGCGTCCCGAGCGCGTAGGCGCCCAGCCCGACAACGACCATGACAGCCGCAAGGATCGACCAAGTGGTTAGCCGTCGCTTCACGACCACCTCCAAACTACGGGTGAGGATCGGGCCATCATAGGCCGGCGGCAATCCGATCTTTGGTCGGCTCGTCGCCGACGACGTCCTTGGCAGCCCACGACTCAAGGGACATCCGCGAATGCCGGCGTGGTGGTGTCGTCTCTCTCCAGGACGCTGAAGTCGCCAGCAGATCGCGGCTGACGGCGAGCCCCTTTCCGCTAAGCCGATACAGTGCTCAGCGCTACCGGTAGGCGCGACCCGGTGGCGCCGAACGTGCTGTCCGCAAAACGAGCTCGGTGAGTGTTAGGAATGGTGTGACCGCTTCGCTGAGCCTTAGCGCACAGGATTACGGCTCGTCTCGGCAGCAATACGACGCGATCGTGGGATCCGAAACGCGGCGGCTGTACTGGCTTGCGCTGTCCATCCTCGACGATGGCGGTGAAGCCGAAGACGCCGTCCAGGAGACGCTTCTCAAGGCCTGGCGATCGTGGGATTCCGTGTCACTGATGGATCAGCCGTTGGCGTGGTTGACGCGAGTGTGCGTGAACTATTGCCTCAACCGTCGCCGGCTGCTGCACTCGCGCGGATGGCCGCCGGTGGGCTTGGCCGACGGGAGGGAGTCTGCCCGCGCTCGATGGGGAACCGACATCGAAAGCATCGACATGAATCGCGCGTACCGGGCGCTCTCGAAGCAACAGCGCGCCGCAATCACACTCAACTACCGCCACGGCTACTCCGTCCAGGAGTGTGCGGTCTTCATGGGGTGCCGCCCGGGAACCGTTCGGACCCACCTCGAGCGTGGTCTCTCAAAACTGCGCAAGGAGCTCAACAATGATTGAGATCGATCCCGATCTCGAGAGTAAGCTGCGTTCAAAGTACGAGCGCATCGAGGAGGAGGACCTCCCTCCGCGTCTCATGGCGTTCGATCCGGAGGCTGTTCGCAGCCGCCGCCGGACGTCCAATCTGGTCGCGGCGGCCGTGGGCCTCGCCGTTATTGCCGCAGGTGTGGCGGTGTTCGCCGCTGAGCTCACCGCCCGTCACGATGCAGTCGGGCCGGCAGGGCGGTCCACGCCGGCGAGTACTCCCCGGTCAAGCCCTGCCGTCGCCCCCGGCTCTTTCATAACCGTGCTCATCCCGGTGACCTACGGCACTGGGACGGAGAGTCTGCCGACGATCGACGTGGTTCCAGACAGGATTGTCTGGATCGAGGCCGGGTGCTATTCGACCGTCAAAGCCACACTCATGGTCACGTTGAATCCACCCAGCGCGAGCGCAAAGGTGGGTCAGTGCGTTGGCTGGGGAGTACGCCCCGGCGGCGATGGTGCGCAGACCACACTGGGCGGCCCCACGACCGTGACCGTGCAAGCTGCACCGTCGGTCAGGTGGGTTGTCGCGGTCTTCGAGACGCCGATCAGCGACCTCAGGCTGCCTTTGACGATGTTCCCTCGGGTGTCTGCGTACCCACTCGCCGCATCCCCGGCTCCATAGGACGATGCGCTCACGAAGCGTGCCCCGGGCACAAAACCCGATGGTGGGCGCAATAGGGATCGAACCTATGACCTCTGCGATGTCAATGTTCGTCTCAAGGGCCTTGAGATCGGGCTGAGATCGCGGGTTTGGAGGAACACCTCCATCCTTCCCCAACAGCAGCTCTTTCGGCTTCCTGGACCTGCCTGATGGCGGCTGCTGGCGGGTCGAGTCAGTTGGGATATGGACAAGCCTTCGCCTCGGCGGTTTGCGGGTGGTGTCACGGCGCTAGGGGAATCGACTCAGCTCTGTGAACCGATGGTAGAGGGCCTTTCGTCGGCCTCGCCCCTCCGCTAGTCCTTGCTTGCCCGCAGCTGCGCGACCGCCGCCCGAAACACCTGCAAACAAATCTCGGCGGTATGACCGTCTGGGCTGAACCGCTGAGCCATCTGTGCATAGGGATGAATGTAATTGCGAAAGCCTCTTAGGATGTGGCTGAACTTCTGGACATCAAGATCCAGAAGGCCGACCTCGTGGGCGACGTCAATAAACTCGTTCAAACTCCACTCTTGGAGGTCTTTGACTTTGCCGCTCTTGTCTTTGGCGGCGGCAGCCGACGAGGTGAATCGTGCTTTATCCTGAAGTGCGAAGGCTAGTAACAGTCCTTCTAGCGTGCTGCCGAGTAGGAATATCATTCCCAAGGGGACCTTATTCCGAGGACACGCTTGGATTTCGTCAACCCGAGCCTGAAGATACAAGGTGACAATCGCATCCAAGCCGAGATCGTCGATGCGCAGGCTCTCCTTGAACTCGTGACGTAGGAATTCCGCCTCATCTGTAGCCGGCGTCGGCCTCATCAGCTCCACTTCATCAAGAACTAAGTTCTCAGCCTGCCTAAGGAAGGGGCGGCTGCCACTGAACCCAACCGCTAGGCCATCCATGGAGAGGATCCGATTCATGCTCTGCAACGCAAGCCGGAGCTTGGCTTGATCTGCCTTGTACTCGCGCAGGTCGGTCAGTCGCAGGACGACGGCCTCAAGTTGCGACGGTGTCAGCGACTTTAGGACGTCGAGAGCCCACCACTTCCTCGTGGAGCCGTCGTGCGCCACATGTACCCCCGCGCTTTGGAAGAACTGAGTCAGGTAGGTAGAGCTCCGATACGTGGGGTATTTGTCACCCTGATCGCCGCAGATGAAGTCGGCGACCGCGTCCAGCGTCGCAGGATCCAGCGGATGTCCAAGATGAACCTGGTTTGGGGCCGCCACGGAGTCCATGATGCTCATACGCAAACGATTCGGCAATCGTTTGCGATGACCTCGCCGCGCTGGCGGCGTACCTGTGAGCCGCCTATGTGGCGGCGGGGTGCAAACCGGAGCGCCCGCGAAATAGGGTGTCGGAAAGGTGTCAGCCTGCGCAGGATGCGGCTGTGCTGGGTCGAGGTTCCGGCAGATGACGGCTCACGGACTCCGGAGGTTTACCTCAGGCAGACCCTGCCGGTGTCTCGGCCATGACGAACGCCCCGGAGGCGTAGTCGAGAACGACTCGAACAGTCGTGTTTGGCGGCGGACATGGGTGTGGCGATGGGCTTGACGGCCCGCATGAGAGGTGAAAGGTCCCTTGGAAGACGACTGCCCACACGATGCGATGCGGATCCGACCCCGCCGTCTTGTCGTCAGGCTCGAAGGTGCTGAACGGCCCCGACGCAGCGGAGACGAAGCTCACTTGCGTACTCGACATCGTTTGGGCGGTTGCCTTGGCCGCCGTCACCGCCGATCCTTGGCTGAGCCCTGCGGCTACCGTCCCTCCGCAGCTGCAAACTAGGGCCGCGACCGCAGCTAAGCAGACGATGAACCTAGTCATGGTGTTACAAGTCTCTGTCGAGGATTGATCCTCCCATCGTGGTCGCTGAGTCACGGCCCGTTCACTGGCCGCCGCTGGGCGGCATAGTGCGAGTTGCCTCATCGACTGGCTGTGTAGCTCCCGGGAAGACCTGCTCGATCTCCTGTTTCGCTTCGTCGTCGTCCAGCTGGCCCCACGCCTGCGCCAGGGCGCCGGTTCGCGATGGGCGAGCGCCAAGCCAGATCGCTCCGCACAGCGCTGCTCCTGCCAGCAGCGCTGTGACGATGATCGCAAGCACCGTCACGGCATGTAACTCACGTTTGCGCCGACCACAACTCGTTCATGGTGAGCACCAATCATTGTGGGGGTGGTGTAGTGCTGAGTCACCACGCCCTCAGCCGGAGCAAACGCGTTATGAGTGCGTTACGAAGCGCACGCGGCCTGGGTCAGTCCAACCGGACGCCCTTGCGGCTTTCAAGTTCGTTCGCAGTGACTCCGGCAGCGGCCGTGGACGTCCGCTGTGTATTTAGAATTCGGCGGTCGCACAGGTATTCCGTCCGCCGGAGTCCGGACCTGACCGCGCCATGGGGTGTCAGATAGGGTGTCAGTCGGCTCAAGGCAGATGAGGCTCGTGATCGCCGTCCACTCGCCCGAGCATCATCAGCTGCGCCCGACAACTCCATAGGTCGCGGTTACAACCTCCAGGTCACGAATCAGGTCAACCAACTGCGTCTGGTCGTACTGTGCAAGGGCGAACTCGAGGCGGTTCCCGGTGCCTGCGGCGTCGGCCGCGATCCCGATCACTTTTAGAGCTCCCAAACTCCCCACCCGGTTGATGTCGACGCGCAGCTGATCCTCTAAGGTGGCGAACGAAGCGCGTCCTTCAAGGGTCTCGTAGAGTCGTCGAGCTGCAGCAAGGAACTCGGCGAACTCCTCCGCCCGGAGGGAAGCGCCAAAGCTGCCAGAGAACGCGCCAGCCCGGATAGACACTCGGCACGCCAACCAATTGCCGTCGTCAGAGTTGGTGGCGTCTGGGAATTCGCGCCTGACGATCTCAATCGCAACGTGTTCGCCAGTTTCCTCCCCGATGGTGATCGTGATCACGGTTCCACGCTACCTCATCCGAGCGATGGCTCTCAGAGGTGGTTTACGCACGCTGGCCTGGAGAGGCCCTTACCCGAACCCAGGATGGACGCTGATCGGCGCGGTTCTTGAGGTTGTTCGCGGAGCGTCCAAGTGCGTCCCACGATGACCGCGCTGACCCCAGAAGAGGCATGGCCGCGGTGATTCTGTCCGCCGAGTTCCGGGAGTGACCGCGCAATAGGGTGTCAGAAAGGGTGTCATCCACACCCCGGCTGCCTCGGGAAGTCAACACCTGAGGGCGATCCGTACCTGTAGCCGCCTCGTCACGCCAAGGCCATCGCGCAGCTCAACGCGGGGCAGCACAGTTAGCGTCGTAGTGTTTGTGGCTCTCCAACCGCACCAGACTGAGGGGTGCGATGCCACTGGCGAATCAATACCCCGTCCCGCGCCTCGAGGTCATCTGGTTGGATTCGGTTCTGATGAGCGCCGCATGACGGCTGACGACTTCCCGCAACTCCGGCGCCTCGCTCGGCTGTTCACGATTATGGCGGGCATCGGCCTGCTTTTCCTGGTTGCAGGAATTATCCTGTGCTTCAACGCAAAGGTTGCTGAGTTGCCCGTTATATGCGCCGTATTGGCTGTAGGCGCTCTCTCCCTCGTTATGGGACTCCGGTCGCTCCGGAAGGTTAGGGGGACCATTGCAAAGTTGCGCGGAGGCGGTTGAGACGCCGGTAGGAACACCGGAGGAGCGGTCCTAGATTCACGGGACGGTTCGCTACCGACCCGCAGCGCTGCCGATGTCAGCCCCGAGCACTCCATTCAACATTCTCGCAGGCTCAGGCTCGGTTGTTATCACACGCCGCGATGGCTTGCGCCCTGGGCTCGACCTTATGCTTGGACTTGGTCCTTTTCGTGACGCAAGAAGATCGTGCGCACCGGTTGGTGAAAGTGTGTGTGAGGTGAAGGCGCGAGGTCGGGAACTGAGGGTGATGAGTGCGGGGGTGGGGGCAGTGTCTGTGAGGCCGCTGGAGCTGCTGTCTGTGGGTGGGGCTTGTCGAGGTGCCGGCCGGGATGCGGGGAAGCCGCGCCGGGTGTGTCGGACGGCCGGTGCGGCGCCCGTGGGGGGCCCGGCCCCCCCCCAACCCGGCGCGGCGCGCTGAGCGCGCACCAGCAGGGATGCCCCTGACGGCGACTCGGCCTGCCACGGCCCCTTGCATCGGGCGTGCCAAGACCACCACCGGGGCGTGGAGTGTCCAATATCCGGCGGACGCGCCGGATGGTGTCAAGGTGGGACTTACCTCGCGGTGTCAAGCATCCCGCGGACTTTCACAACGACGCGTCGCAGCGAAACTGTAAGCGCTGTGTGAGCGATTGCCCGCTACGCTGGATACGCCGTCATTGCCATGCACGAAACTCAATTGTCCCTCGACATGCAACGTCCGCTGTCGTCCACTGCGCCCTCCTCCACCGTCGCGGCGAATCGCAGACTCGCGCCGATGGATCTGGGACGGCGAGCGTCAGGCGTTCGTTGCGGGCACCCTGCGTGAGGCGATGCTGGTGCGCGGTTTCACGCCCCACTCGCTGGCCGTGTCCGCTCGAGTGGCGGAGAGCACGATGTACAACGCCCTCGCAGGCCGACCAACACGCCTGCGCACCGCCCGGCGCGTGCTCGAGACGCTGGCCGGCGTCGAACCAAAGTTCGAGCTCAGCCGCCTCGGCTGAGCCGGTTACGTCCGGTATCGGGCGAGTGCCGCCACCGCTTCCAGGTCGGAGGCGGTGTAGTAGCGGCGGACCATCTCGACGGACTCCCAGCCGCCCAGGAGCTGGAGGTGGAACATCGGGATCCCGGCGTCGGCGCACCGAGTCGCCCACGTGTGGCGGAGCCGGTGCGGATTGCAGCGCACCCCGGCGGTCTTGCCGATCCGCTGCATCAGCTGCTCGACGCCCCACGTGGTGAGGGCATGGTCGGCGTCCGAGAGGAACACGTCGCGGAGATGGCTCGCCGGCCGCTCCTTGATGGCCCACTCGAGCAGGTCTCGGGGAAGGTTCCGGTAGGTGTCCCGGAATCCGACGATCCGATCCCGTCGCCCCTTGGTGAGCGTCCGGTTGTGAATGTTGCCGACGATCGTCAGCTTGGCGGGGCGGCCCTTGAGGCCCTCCAGGTGGTCCGTGGTGAGCGCGCACAGCTCTCCAACGCGGAGCCCGGTGGCGAGCAGCGTCATGGCGATTAGGCGGTCACGGCCGGGCTTGGCGGCGGCGACGACCCGCGCCTCGTCGTCCACGCTCAGCGCCATCGGCAGCTTGCGTTTGGGAATCCGTGGCTTGGGCAGGTCTCGCCCATCGCTCAGGAGTGGCGCATCGAACCCGGGTCGTTCCTTGCAGAACTTGGCCAGAGACCGGGCATAGCAGCGGAACTTCATCAGGGTGGCGGGCTTGAGCACGTCCGCGTGGACGGTCATGTACTCGTGGAAGCTCTCGGTGCTGAGCTGATCGATGTACACGATCCCCTCGTGGGCCAGGTAGCCCGGCCAGCGCCCCCGGAGCAGGTAGTCCTCCGCGTTCCGCATCGTGCTCTGCGACCAGTCGAGCTTGTGGTGGTGGAGCAGTGCGTGGACGGCGTCGACGACCGTCGGTCGTTCGCCTGGCTGGCCCCGTCGCGGAGCCTTCTCCACGGCGAGCTGGCCGCCGGTCGCGGTGTCGTAGTAGTCGCGGCGCTGGAGCTTCGGCGCCGGCACGAAGGCGGTGGCCATCGACAGCAGTTTATTCCAAGGACACAAACTCCCGCGGAGACAGCAACATCCTACGTTTTTCTGGAGGCAGCCGGTGCGGGGCTGGAACCGGCTGGTTTGTATTCAAATAGCCGATGGTGGGCGCAATAGGGATCGAACCTATGACCTCTGCGATGTCAACGCAGCGCTCGTACCAACTGAGCTATGCGCCCCTGGCTCGCACCGGCAAGCGTGAGCGCCGTCGATGATACCAGTGCTCCGGCACCGCTCCCGGATCGGGAGGTCAGACCCAGGCGACCGGCTGCGTCTTCTTTCCGGTCGCGTGCTGGGCGGCCTGGAGGTCACTGCTGGTCACTTCGACACGCAGGACGCCTTCGCAGCTGTGGCACACGAGGTTGAAGGATTCCGGACGGACGATCTGACGGGCAATTGCCTGCCGATGTCCACAGCACTCACACGTGACAACCGCTCGCATGACACCTCCGCCGGGGCCGGCCTGTCCGGTCCGCAAGACCTCGGAGCTTGCCACCGGGCTTCATGCGCGCCGCGCAATCCACCGGTCCGCGACACCGTCGTTGCAGGTTTGCGATCAGCCCTGATCGTGGGTCGGGACAGGCGCCACGACGTCCGGTTCGAGCACCTGCAAACGGTGCCATCCGAACCACCGAACTGCCACTGCGATGAGGATCAGAATCGCGCCGAGCGCGGCGACCACGCGAGCCACGCCGATCAAGTCGGAGATGACGCCCGCAAGCAGCAGTGGGATCGCCACGGCCGCGTTAATGACTGTGAAGATGCCGCCGAAGATGCGTCCGCGGCTCTCGGTATCGGTCCGCTCCTGGAGCACGGTGAAGCCCGGGATGAGCATCGCGCCGAGTGCGCATCCGAAGAGCACCGCCACCACGACCGCGAGCGGCACCATGAGCGCTGAAAGGCCATGGGCGCGGAAGACAACGGGGACGATGCCCATGATCAGCAGCGACAACCCCGCTGCGCTGATCGCCGCGACGAGCGTCTTCGCCCGCGGGAAGTTCGGCCGCTGTCCGAGCAGCGCAGCGGTGGCGATGAGGCCGAACATCGCCGGGACAAGGACGATGTACGTCTCGTCGTCCGACCGGTTCAGCACCTCCACGAGGTACACGGGCCCGAGCGCGAAGATGGTGAAGACAACCACGATCGCGAGCGCGAGCTGATAGAGGCCGAGGCGAAGCGGCGGGCTGTTGCGGAGGATGTCGATCCCGTCCCGCAGCTCGCGAAAGATGTTCGGCGCCGGGCCGCTGCTGGCCTGTGCCGCCTGCAGGCTGATGCTCACCTTCCAGACCGACAGCGCCGCGAGCGCGAAGAGGCCGGTCGCGATGTAGAACGGCGCGTAATTGCCGAAGAAGCCGATGGCGATCGTCGCCGCCGGAACGCCGAGCACCAGCGTGAGGATCACGGTGGTCATGAACAGCGATGTCGCCTCGGTGATCTGCTGCCGGTTCACGAGCGACGGGATGCTCGCTGCCTCGGCGGGCGCGAAGATCTGCCCCGCCGAGCTGAAGAGCAACGTCACCACGATCAATGGCCACGCCTGTCCGCGCAACGCGGGAACGAGTTGCGCGGCCGGGATGAGCAGGATGAGCGCGCCGCGCACGACGTTGGTCCCCACCATGAGCGTGCGTTTGTCGTGTCGATCCGCGTAGACGCCGGCCGGTGCACTGAGGAGAACGCTCGGGAGCGTGTACGCGATCATCAGCACCGACTGGAGCGATGCGCGATGCGTCAGCGTGTACATGAACACGAGCAGCGTGAACATGAGGAACTTGTCCGCAAGCTGCGAGGCAAGTTGCGCTCCCCACAGGTAGCGAAAATCGCGTCGCCGCAGCACGGCCGCGAACCCCTGGCGCTGCTCCGTCGCCGTCGACGCCGCGATCGCGGGTCGAGACGCATGCAGCGGCGCCACCGTTGTGCCGTCGTCCGGCTCGGTGGCTGCGCTCCGGGTGGCCTCCCTCATGGCGTGACCAACCTCACTTCAGCGACTGCACGAGCGAGGAGTTCCCACTCATCGAGGCCAAGGGTACCCGGACGGCGGCCCGGATCGATGCCAGCGTCGGCGAGTGCTATTCCCGCACTGGCGAGGTCACCGCCGAGCGCTCGGGTCACACCGTTCCGCAGCGTCTTGCGGCGCGACTGAAAGAGCGGTTTGGCGATGGCGAGCATTGATGTGCGAACCGCCCGGTCGACGCCGGGGGTCGGCACGATCCGGATGATCGACGAGTGCACGGCGGGTGGCGGGTCGAAGGCACTCGGCGGCACGTCGAGGATGCGTTCGACCGTCGCGAGCGATCGCATGGCGACCGTTGCGAGGCTCCAGTCCCCCGGGCCGGCGGCGAGCCGGGCGGCGACCTCGCGTTGGACCAGCACCACCGCTCGCGCGGGTGGTTCGGCCATCTCGACCAGCCGCATCAAGACGAGCCCGGTCAACTGGTAGGGAAGGTTGCCGGTCGCCAGCCATCCGGGGGTGAAGCCGAGGGCAGGCGGATCGAGGTTCCGCGCATCTGACTCGAGGACGGTGACGTTGGCGTTGGCGCTCTGCGTGATCGTGGTTCCGGCGACACATGCGGGATCGACATCGATCGCGACCACCCGGCGGGCGCGGACTGCGAGCGCTCCGGTCAGCGTCCCGAGTCCGCAGCCGATCTCGAGCACCTCGCTGTCCGGTGCGGGGTCGAGGGCGTCGACGATCGCATCGAGAACCTGGCGATCGATGAGGAAGTGCTGTCCGAGGCTCGTGTCTCGACGGAGTCCGACGCGGCGTCCCACCGCAGTGAGCGTTCTGGGGTCGGTGAGGTCGAGAGGACGGCGGGCGCGCTCGGCGCGCGCGTCCTCAGACACGCGCCTCGGCCGCGTGCGGTGTCCCGATGCCGAGCACGCGGTGTGCCGTACGCGTCGTTGCGGCGCGGACCTCGTCGACCGAGGCGTCACGCAACTTCGCGACTGCCGCGGCAGTGATGGCGACGCGCTCCGGAAGGTTCGGCTTGCCGCGTTCCGGCGCCGGGCTGAGGAACGGCGAGTCGGTCTCGACGACGTAGCCGTCATCCGCGACCGTGCGCGCGGCGTCCTGGATGGCGTCGGAACGGGGAAATGTGACGATGCCCGAAAACGATGCGATGAAGCCGTCGCCGGCGCACCGACGAGCGAAATCGGCGTCCCCGCTGAAGCAATGCATGATCCCCCGGCTTCCCGGAACGGCACGCACGGCGGCGAGCACTTCGTCGTGCGCGTCGCGGTCATGAATGAGCACCGGCTTGCCCGCGTCATGAGCAAGCTCGAGCATCGCGCGAAACGATCGCTCCTGAATCGTGAGCGGGACCTCGTGGTAGCCGGGACGGAAGAACAGATCGAGCCCCACCTCCCCCACCGCGACCGCTTTCGGATGGCGGAGCAACGCTGCGAGCGCGTCCAGTTGCTTCGAGTCCGGTGCCGCCCTCTCGTGTGGATGCCAGCCGCAGGTGAAGTACACCCCCGGGTGGCGCTCGGCGATCTGACGGTTCTGCTCCGAGTCCTCGAGGTTCAGACCGACCGAGATGATCTCGTCGACTCCGGCCGCCGCAGCTCCTTCGAGTGCCTGAGCAAGCAGTCCGCGCTCGTCGAGCAGGACGAGGTGGCAGTGCGTGTCCACCAGCGCGGGCAGCGCGTCACTCACGGGAGCGCTCCCACCACCACGGTGCACTCACCGCGCGGCGGGCGCGCGGTGAACTCCTCGACGAGCGCTGTCGCCGTGCCGCGGTGCAACGTCTCGTGCATTTTGGTGAGCTCGCGCGCGACAACGAGTGGCCGCTCCCCGAGCACGGGGATCGCGAGTCGCAACGTCTTGGTGATCCGCATCGGCAACTCGAAGAACGCGACGGTTCGATCCTCGCGAAGCGCCTCCTCGAGCACGCGCAGAAGCTTGCCGGCGGTGCGTGGGAGAAAACCGAGAAAGCAGAACGCCGTCGAGGGAAAACCGCTTGCCGACAGCGCTGCGGTGAGCGCGGACGCGCCGGGGATCGGCATCACCCGATGGCCGCCGTCCAGCGCTGCGCGGACGAGAAACGCGCCGGGATCGCTCAACGCCGGTGTGCCCGCGTCGGTACAGAGCGCAAGCGTTTCGCCCCGCTCGAGTCGCTCGACAAACTGCGGCACGCGCCGGCGCTCGTCGAACGCAGGGAGCGAGAGCACCGGTTTGTGCACGCCGTGCGCGGTCAGCAGCGCCTTGGTGCGTCGTGAGTCTTCAGCGATCACCGCGTCGCACTCCCGCAGCGTTCGCAACGCGCGCAGCGTGATGTCCTCGAGGTTGCCGATCGGCGTCGCGACAACCGCGAGTGTTCCGGTCAGATCGGTCATCGACCCCAGTCCCGCGGATATCGGAACTCCCGGTCGATCGTGCGGTTGCTCAGCTTCGCGATGACCGGTGGTCGCCGCTTGTACTGGCTTCCCTGAACCCTGTTGATGATGGTGTCGACATCGGCTGCGTCGAAGCCGAGCGCGATCACCTCCGCGCGGCTGCGCCGCTCATCGACGAGCAGATGCAGCACCTCGTCGATCACCGCGTAGCGCATGCCGAGCTCGTCCTCGTCCGATTGCCCTGCCCACAGATCCGCGCTCGGTGGTTTGGTGAGCACGCTGTGCGGCAGACGAAGCTCGCGAGCGAGGGCATACAGCTGGGTTTTGTAGAGATCGCCGATCGGATTCAGCGCACTCGCCATGTCACCGAACAGCGTTCCGTAGCCGAGCAACAACTCCGTCTTGTTCGACGTCCCGAGCACGAGCGCCTTACGCGCCATCGAAATGTCGTAGAGGATCGACATGCGCTCGCGCGCCATCTTGTTGCCGCGGCGCGTGCGGTCGGCGTCCGGGAAGCGCGTGAAGTAATCGTCCACCTGAGGAGTGATGTCGACAATCTCGAGGACGAGGCCGAGCTTCTCGCACACCGCGCGGGCGTCGATCTCCGACTGAGGATCGCTGGTGCGATACGGCATGAACACTGCGGTGACATTCGCCGCTCCGAGCGACGCCACCGCCAGGGCCGCGACCACGGAGGAATCAACGCCACCGGAAAGGGCGACGACGGCGCGCTCGAACCCCACCTTGCGCACTCCGTCGGCGATGAAGCCGCGGAGTCGCTCGATGACGAAGGCGGCGTCAACCGCGAGCGTGTCGGCGTCTAAGTCGGTCGGTCTCGGCGTCGTTGACATCGTTTCGTTCGTCGCGCAGGAGTGGGTATGCGACGCGTGCGCGGCGGATCGCGCTGCGTTCCAGCGTATGGAAAAGCACTGATTCCTCGGCGCCATGAAGTTCGGCTACCACAGTGCCGACCGGGTCGACAACACGCGTGCCACCCCAGAAACCGACGCCGTCCTCGAAGCCGGATCGGTTGCAGTACACGACGTACGTCGTGAACAACTGGGCATAGGTGCGAGTCATGACGTCATAGCTGCTTGCCGTGCCGACCGTCTCCCCCTGCAGGAAGCCGCGCCCCGGTGATGCCGAAGGGCAGATGATGAGATCCGCGCCCTGGCGCGCGAGCAGCGTCGCCGCCGACGGGTGCCAGAGGTCCTCGCAAATGAGAATGCCGGCGCGCCAGCGATGCCCGCTGCGGCGGCCGAGAGGTGCGTCGAATGCACGGAATTGATCGCCCGCGGCGAGGTATCGCTGCTCGTCGAAAAGCCCGTACGTTGGGAGATACACCTTGCGGTGCACGTGCAGCACCTCGCCGTCGCTGATGTACAGCGCGGCGTTGTAGAAGAGGTGGCGATCGCTCTCGAGAATCAAGCCCACGACGATGTCAATGGCGGCGCCGCGGGACGCGTCGCGGAGCGCGTGGATCTCTGGCGATTCGAGCGTCACCGCGACATCGGGGACCTGATCCTTGAGGAAATACCCGGTGAGCGACAACTCCGGGAAGACCACCAGGCCGGCGCCGGCGTCGCCGGCATCCGCGATGATCGTGAGGTGCGCCGCAAGATTTGCGGCCACGTCGCCGAGCCGCGGATAGAACTGCGCCAGCGCGATCGACACGGATCCCGCGGGATCGGCGAGCGTTTCCGGGGCTGGAACCGGCGCGGCTGCAGCGTCCTTCGGCTGCGCAGGCGCGTCCGTACTCACGCCGGTTCGAGATCGTTCGAGGACCATTGCACTGATTCTCCCATGGTCTCGGGCAATGTCCCCGCGTTCACGAAACCGCCAACCATCGCCGGAACACGCTCGAGGTCGGTCATGACCATCGGCGCTGGGGGCAGCGCCCGGAGGAATCCGAGCCCGTACTGGCGCGTTCGCAGGCGTGGGTCGCAGAGCACCACCGCGCCCCGATCCGAGGCGCTCCGGATGAGGCGGCCGAACCCCTGCCGGAGCCGGATGATCGCCACCGGGAGGATGTACTCGCCAAAGGGGTCGCGAAGTTGCTCGGAGCGAGCGCGCACGAGCGGGTCGGTCGGGACCGGGAATGGCAGCTTGTCGATGACCACGCAACGCAGGCGGTCGCCGGGGATGTCGACCCCTTCCCAGAAGCTGCTGGTTGCGAGCAGCACCGTGCGCGGATCCGCGAGGAAGCTCTGCAGGATCTGCCGCCGGGTGCCGTCGAGGCCTTGCGCAAGGCTCGCGATCCCCCGCGCTTCGAGGCGATCCTGGAGCAGCGCCCAGACGCGCTTGAGCGGTCCGTAGCTCGTGAAGAGCACGAGCGTGTGGCCATCGAGTTGTGCCGCGATGCCGTCGATCAACGCCGCCATGTGCACGTCGTGCACCGGGTCGTCGTACGCGGTCGCATCCTCGGGCAGGATGCAGACCGCCTGGCGGAGATAGTCGAAGGGCGACGGCAGGGTGAGCTCCTCTGCGGTCACGCCGATGCCGATGCGGTTGCGAATGAAGTCGAAGCCGCCGGCGACCGACAGCGTGGCCGATGTCAGGATCACCGCCTCGGTGGGTTCGAACACGGTCTCCGCGAGCGGGATCGACACGTCGACGGGTGCTTCGTGCAACTCCGCTTGCTCGCCGCGCATCTCGATCCAGCTGACCATCCCCTCGCGCCGGCGTGACGATGACGTGGTCGATCGCTGCCGCGAGGCCGGAGAGCGCCATGGCCGCGTGTTCGAGCTCGTCCTCGCCCCGGTCGGGTTGGGGCAGGAGTGCCGTCTGCATCGCGTCGGGCGTCGCCGTGGCCAGCGTGGTGGCGACGCGTTGAAAGACGCCGGCTGCATGGACGGCCGACCGCTCCACGAAGCCGAAGCCGGCATCCGCGCGAATCGCGTCCGAGAGCCCGACGCGACCGTTGGCGGCGTGCTCGCCCCCGAGCTTTGCGGACATGAATCCTTTGGCGTCGCCGAAGAGTCGCTGTCCCGCCTCGCGGCACCGCTCGAGATCCGCGCCGAGCGGTGTTCCAGGGTGCGCGGGCACCCGGTCGAGGATGAGCGTCAGATCGGCCAGGCGCACGGTGACCCCGAGCTGCTCGGTCGCGACCGACTTCGAGCTGGTGGGCCTCATCGATGACGAGCGCTTCGTAGGGTCCGAGCACCTGCCCTTGACGCTCGGTGCCGGCGAGCAGGAGCGCATGGTTCGTGACAACGATGGCAGCATCAGCGGCGCGACGGCGGGCGCCAACCATGTGGCAGCGCGCGTTGGGCCAGTTGGCGCACGCCGGACCAAGGCAGTCGGTGACGTCGGAAGCGACCCGGCGCCAGAGTTGTTCCTCCTCGCCGGCGAGATAGATCTCCGAGCGATCCCCAGTGGTCGTCGTGGCGAGCCACGTGAGGATCTTCAATTTGAAGCGCATCGAGACGATGTCGGGCTCGTGTCCGGTGACGTCCGACGAGGCGAGAAAGCGCTGCCATCTGCGCAGGCTCAGGTAGTGGTTGCGCCCCTTGAGCACCGCGACCGAGACGGGCTCACCGAGGAGTTCCGCGACCGCCGGTACGTCGTGGTCCGCGAGTTGCTCCTGCAGGTTGATCGTGTGCGTCGCCACCACGGCGCGCTTACCAGTGCGCGCCGTCCAGAGCGCCAGTGGTGCGAGGTACGCGAGCGATTTCCCGACCCCTGTCCCCGCCTCCACCATGAGGCGCCGCTTGCGCTCGAGGGTTTGCCCGACTGCCATCGCCATCTGCACCTGGGCATCGCGGTACTCGTATCCATCGCGGTGTGCGAGCGGTCCGTCGGGGCCGAGGAGCGTGGCGGCAGCCTCACCGAGGCTTCGCCGATCCTCGGATGCCGTGGGTCGTTCGGCGAGGCCACCCGTCAGGGTCGAGACCGCGATCTGGCGATGGTCGACCGGAGGCTCGGCTTCCACGTCGGGTCGCATCAAGACGTCGCCGAGGAACGCCTGGAGCGGTCCCGCGGCCTGGGATGCGACCCGCAGCATCTCGTCCCTCGTCGAATCGGGAAGGCTCCGGCCGGCGCCGACCAGGATTCGGAAGAGGTCGCCGGTCGCGCGCGCATCGCTCAGCGCCCGGTGCGGGCGCTCGTGGGTGATGCCGAGGCGGCGGCTCAACAGCGGGAGGCTGTGGCTCTCGTAGGTCGGGAGCAGGATGCGGGCGAGGTCGAGCGTGTCGTAGATGAGGCGCGATCCGAAGTCATCGGAGAGCAGCGCGCGCAGGAACAGCAGGTCGAACGTCCCGCCGTGGGCGATGAGCGCCGCGTCGCCGCAGAAGTCGTCGAGCTGCAGTGCGCCTTCTCCGGGCGACGGCGCACCGGTGACATCGTCATCGGTGAGGCCGACGAGGCGCTGGATGGACAGTGGAATCGGCATCTGCGGATCGACGATCACCTGGAGTTCGCCGATTGGGCGAAGTGCTCGGTCGTAGCGCACGGCGCCGATTTCGAGGATCCGATCACTCCGCGGCGAGAGCCCGGTCGTCTCGAGATCGAAGGCGACCAGGTGATCCGGGTGCGAGAGGCCGCCGATCACGCGGCGGACGAACTCCCGCCTTGGGTGCGCATCTCCGCTCCCACGGGCCGTCGCTCCCTCGGGAGCAGTGCGATCACGCGCTCCATCATGATCGCGGCGGCTTCCCGGCTGGAGAGTGGGCGGCCATTCGCTCCGAGCGGCGGGAGATGGAACGGCTCCCCGATGCGGAGTTCGACATCAGCGGGACGCGGAAACCATGCGCCGCGCGGGATGACTCGCTCCGAGCCCCAGCTTGCGACCGGGACCACGAGTGCCTCGGAATGGCGCGCGATGAAGCCGGCGCCGGCCTGGATCTCGCCGAGATTGCTGCCATCCCACGACCGCGTGCCTTCCGGATAGACGAGCAGGACATGCCCGCTCGCGAGTATTGCCAGCGCCGAGCGCAACGCGGCACGGTCCGCGGTATTGCGGACTACCGGAAACGCATGGTTCTGGCGGAACAGCCAGCCAAGGAACGGGTTGCGGAAGAGCTCGCTCTTGGCCATGTAGTACACGTCGCGGCGAGGGATGAACACCCCGGTGAGCGCCGGTTCGACCGTCCCTACGTGGTTGCCGATGACGAGGACCGCGCCGGCGCGCGGCATGCGTTCCATGCCATCGATACGCAGGCGCCGCCCGAGGATGATCCATGCCAGCACGCGGACGCCCGTGCGGAAGGCGGCATAGATCATGCCTGTGGCGCCACCGCCGCCCACAGGCCAAGCGCGGCCTGGGCGACCTCGTCGACCCCGAGCACACCGGTGTCGAGATGGTGCGCATCATCCGCTGCACGCATCGGCGCGGCGGTCCGTGAAGCGTCGCGGCGATCGCGCGCGCCCACCTCGCCGAGCATCAACGCGCTGTCCGCGTCGGCGCCCGTTGCTCGTAATTGTGTTGCCCTCCGCCGGGCTCGCACTTCCTCGGAGGCATCGAGATACAGCTTCAACTGCGCATGCGGAAAGACGACCGTCCCGCAGTCGCGCCCCACCGCGACGGCTCCATTGACCGCCAGGCTGCGTTGCCTTTCGAGCAACGCGTCGCGCACTTCCTGGATGCTGCTCATCGTCGCAAGGAGCGGCGCGTTTGCGGGATCGCGTAACGCGGGCCCGGCGTCGACGCCGTTGACGTTCGCCGCGCTGTCCGCGTCCTCGTGCGCGGGGTCTGTGTCGATGACAACGTCCGTCCTGCGCGCGCAGTCGATCAGCGCGTCGCGATCGTCAGGAGTGAGACCGGCTCGCGCGGCAGCCACCATGACGCCGCGATAGAAAAGCCCGGTATCGACGAGCGGGAGGCCGAGCGTGGTCGCGAGCCGCCGTCCGAGAGTTGTCTTGCCACTTCCCGCAGGGCCGTCGATGGTGATGACGGGCGGGTTCACCTCGCGCGCCGGGCGGTCGCCCGAGCCGCAGCCGGCATGCCCGCGGCCGCACGGAGCGACGAGAGCTCCGCGGGGCGGAGCGCCCGGGCATCTCCCTCGGCAAGCTCGCCGAGCTCGAGCGGGCCGACGGCGACCCGCACCAGATCGCGAACGTCGAGCCCGACTGCCGCGAAGAGACGCCGCACCTCGCGCTTTCGGCCTTCGGCCATCACCACCTCGACCACGGAATCCGAGCCCGCGTGTCGTGCTGTGAGCGCGCGGGCCGGCCCGTCCTCGAGCTCGACGCCGGTGGTGATCGCCTCGAGCTGCGCTGCGGAGATCGCGCGGTCGAGCGTTGCCACATAGCGTTTGGTGACTCCATGGCGCGGGTGTGAGACGGCGTGTGCGAGGTCGCCATCGGTGGTGAGCACGATCAGCCCGCGGCTGTCGGCGTCGAGCCTGCCAACCGGGACGAGTCCCGGAACCGGCTCGATGAGGTCCATCACGGTTGGCCGCTGGTACGGATCACTGCGCGTGGTCACCACCCCGACCGGCTTGTTGAGGACGATCGTGACAGAAACTGCGCGAGCGGGAATGCGATGCCCGTCAACGCTCACGCGGTCGGTCGACGGATCAACCACAGTGCCGACGTACGCGAGCTCGCCGTTGACGGTGACCCGGCCGTCCGCGATCAGCGTGTCGGCGCCGCGTCGCGACGCCACCCCGCGGCGCGCGAGGAATCGGTTCAGCCGCTCGGGCGGAGTGCCGGTCACTCGAAGTCGGGAAGCACCGGCATCTCCGATACCGGTGGCAGGTCATCGATCTGCTCCAGCCCAACCAGCTGCAGAAATCGAAGGGTCGTGCCGAAGAGGCGCGGATGCCCAGGGGTGTCCTGGCGGGCGACCTCGGCGATCAGTCGCCGCTCGGTGAGGTGTTCAAGCACTGCCTCGCAGTCGACACCGCGGATGGATTCGATCACCGCCTTGGTCACCGGCTGCCGGTAGGCGACGATCGCGAGTGTCTCCATCGCCGCCCGGCTCAGCCGTGACGGGCGTTCCGGGTGCAATGCCCGTTGCACGGCCCACGCCATCTCCGGCCGCGTGACGAGCTGAATCGCGGTCTCGGATCGCTGCAGCATCAATCCACGACCGCGAAGATCCATCGCCAGTACGCCCGCTGCACGGGACACGGCAGACGGGCTCCGCTCGAGAATCGCTGCGGCTTCCGCGATGCTCACCTCGCGGCCGAGCGCGAAGCAGAGCGCCTCGAGCGCCGGCGCCAGGTCCTCTGGCTCCGCGTCCGATGTCCCCTCGGGCACGGCCGCGCGGCCGAAGACGTCGAGGACGAGAAGCTCATCCACGACCGGTCACCGTGATCGGGCCGAACGCGTCGCGCTGCTCGACCGTCGCTTCTCCGCGCTTGAGCATCTCGAGCAGGGCGAGAAAGCAGGCCACGGCCTCGAGGCGGGTGCTCACGCCTGCGAACACCTCCTCGAACTCGAGGGGCCCGGCGGCCAGGCGTTCGCGGAGCAGCCGGACCTTGTCCTCCACCGAGAACGTGATCGCGACAGGGAGCGGCTCGGTGTCACTCAGGCGTTCGAGCACGGCGCGGAAGGCCGCGGCGAGGCGCTCCGGCGCGATTCGGAGGCGCTCCACCGGGATGACCTCCGTGGAGACGAGCCCGAGAAAGCTTCTCGCGCCTTCGGTAGCCGCTTCGGCGAGGAGCGCCTCGGCCGCGGCCTTGAACAGGCGGTACTCAGCAAGCCGCCTGCCGGCGTCGGTGGACTGATCGTCCTCGGGCTCGATGACCGTCGTGTCCTGGTCGGGCAGCACCGCGGCAGCCTTGAGCGCGACGAGCCTCGCCAGGAGGGTCAGTGCATCGGCGACGCCACGAAGGTCGCCCTGGCGCTCGGGGCTTTCGAGGGCGCTCCGTGCCTCCTCGACCACAGCGCTTACGCTCAGCTCGGTGAGGTCGACGTCACCGCGATTTGCTTTGGCGACAAGCTCCTCGAGCGTTCCATGGAACCCCGGGGCGTCCACGGTGATCGAACCGGCGCCCGCTTCCTCCCGCTGCATCGCTACATGGTACGGACGCCGGGGGTGCCCCCAGCGCCGCCCATCCCCTCTTCGAGCAGCTCGGTCGCTCGCGCGAGCGCCGCCTCGGTCGTCCTCCCCGACATGAGCCGGGCGATCTCGCGAACTCGATCTGCACCGCTCACCGTGTGCGCCGTCGCTTGCGGTCCCCCAGGCAGATCACGCTTGGTGATGGTGAGGTGAGCCCCAGCCCGGGCGGCAATCTCCGGGCGGTGCGTGATCGCGATCACCTGGCGCGTCCGGCCGATGCGCGAGAGCACGTCGCCGACTCGGGCCGCGGTTTCGCCGCCGATGCCGGTGTCCACCTCGTCGAGGACGAGCACCGGAGCCTCGTCCTCGGTGACGACGGCGCTCAGCGCCAGCGCGAGCCTGCCGAGCTCACCACCGGACGGGCCTTCGTCCAGGGGCATCGGCACCGAGTCGCGGTTCGGAGCCAGACGGAAGTCGACCTCATCAATCCCTGAAAGTCCGCAGCGCACCGGTGTCCCGTCACCCGTGTCGACACCGTCGACGTCGAGGCTCCGAGTGAGCACAACGCGAAAGCGCGCATGCGGCAACTCGAGTGACCGGAGCTCGGTGGTGACCGCTCGCTCGAGACGTTTTGCGGCAGCTGCGCGGACGGCACTGAGCCGTGCCGCCGCCACACCGGCAGCAACGCGGCGAGCGTCTGCCTCGGCCTCGAGGCTGCCGGCTGAGCCCGCTTCACCGTCAACTCCATCGACGAGAGCTTGCGCACGATCGAGCTCCACGAGGGCTGCCTCGAGCGACCCGTGACGCCGGATCACGCGCGTCAGCGTGTCGAGCCGTTCCTCGATGGCGGCGAGCCGGGCGTCATCAACGACGATCGCGTCGGCGTGGCGGCGTGCGTCGAGGGCCAGCTCTCGGAGCCGGTCGACGAGCGAATCGGCATCCTCGAGGAGTCGCGCCAGCTCGGGGTCGACGGCAGCCAGGTCGGCGCCGCCACCGATCGCGACCGCGAGCCGGTCGGCCGCGGACTCCTCGTCACCGCCGCTCGCTTCTGCGAGCGCCAGCGCTGATCCGGCGATGCGCGCAGCGTGACGAAGGCGAAGGCGCTCGGCCTGAAGTTCGGCGTCCTCACCAGGCCGGATCCCGATCGCGCCGAGGTCCTCGACGAGGTCGCGAGCCCGCTGCAGTTCCGCGGCACCCGTGCTCGCGGCGCGACGCGCTGCCGCCACTGCCTCGGAGGCGGCGCGCCAGGCCTGAACGGCAGCGGCAGTAGCCGCTCTGGCTCCGACGGCGTCTGGACCGCCGAACGCGTCGAGCACTTCGCGCTGCCAGCTGCGGCGCAGCATCCGATGGCTGGTCCCCTGCGCGGTGATGTCGACGCAGAGGTCACCGACCTCACGAAGCACGGCCTGCGACACGAGCGCGCCGTCAATCCGGCAGGTTGCCCGCCCGTTGGCGGGCACCTCGCGCGAGAGCGTGATCAGGTCGTCGTCGGGAATCCCGAGTTCGGCGCGACGCGCTCGAAGTCGCGGGCTGGGATTGTCGAAAACCGCCGCAACTCGCGCTGCAGATGTGCCGGTGCGGACGGTTTCCGGTTCGAGCCTGCCGCCGAGGGCTGCGCGAAGCGCGTTGACACACATGGACTTTCCCGAGCCGGTCTCGCCCGTGAGGACGCCAAAACCCTCGTCAAACGAGAGCCGAGCCTCCTCGATGATCGCAAGGTTGCTGATGCGCAGCTCACGAAGCGCCACGGGCTCCTCCGCTGTCGGCAGGCAGGTCTTCTTCAACCGGCTCGAGCAACAAGTCCTTGTGGGGTATGCCATATCGGAACTTCTGCCGCAGCCGCGAGTTGAAGGATGGCGAGTTGGCGAAACGAATGACTTCGAGCTCGGGGCCCGGTCGGATGACCACGCTCCCACCGTCGGTCAGCCACGCGATCGAGCGACCGTCAGCCGCGACGAACACGCGGCCGCGGTCAATCGTGACCCGGACCGGGAGATGCTCCGGGATGACGACCGGGCGGCTGATCACCGCGTGAGCGGCAATGGGCACGACCACCACAGCGCGGACGCGCGGATCCACCGGAGGTCCGCCGGCACTGAGCGCGTATGCGGTCGACCCAGTCGCGGTGGCGACCACCACGCCGTCAGCGTCGAAGGCGCCGAGCAGGTCACCGTCGACGTCGACGCGAAGCCTCACCACGTTGACGTCGCGCGCTCGAACCACGATTTCGTTGATCGCAAGCACGGGTTCGGCCGAACCCTCAACGGCGATCTCGAGAAGGGCTCGTCGCTGCGTGGTGAAGTCGCCGCTCGCGAAACGGCTGATCGCATCGGGCAACGCATCGATCTCCACGTCGTTGAGGAAGCCGAGGCGGCCGCGGTTCACGCCGACGACCGGGATGCCGAGCGGGGCCGCGAGCCGAGCGCCGTAGAGAAAAGTCCCGTCGCCACCGAGCGTCACCAGCAGCGCCGTGTTCGCGCGGTGCTCGTGCATCGCCGCTTCGGGATCCTCGAGGGCAGTCCAGGCTTCGAATCCGCATGCCGCGCACGGGCGATAGCCGTCTGTACCACGACCTGCTCGCCGGGATGCAGGAGGAATCCGATGCTGCGCTCTCCAGTCATGGTGCGCCCGTGCCTTCTGCTGCGCGCGCCGCGAGATGCGCGCCGACCAGCCATTCGAGATTGCCCTTGGCGCCACGAATCGCGCACGGAATGGGCGGCAGCGCGCTCGCGCCGAACGCAGATTCGAGCCAGGCGGCAAAGTCCCCCGCCGCGCGTTCCGCGGCCTCAGCGTCACGCACGATCCCGCCCTTGCCAATCGCGTCACGGCCGAGTTCGAACTGCGGCTTGAAGAGGGCTACCAGGTCGGCGCCGGCGGGCGCGACGAGCCGGACGACGGCCGGAATGACCAGCCGCAGCGAGATGAACGAGAGGTCGAGCGTCACGAGGTCCGGAGCGGGCCCCGGGAGCGCGTCGAGCGCGCGCAGGTTGGTCCGGTCCATCACGTGCACGCGCGCATCGGTGGCGAGACGCGGGTCGAGCTGACCGCGCCCCACGTCAACCGCGTATACGAACGCCGCGCCACGGCTGAGGAGCACGTCGGTGAACCCGCCGGTCGATGCACCCGCGTCCAGGCAGACCCGGCCTGCACAGTCGATGTCGAAGGCGTCGAGCGCTGGGGCAAGCTTGAGTCCTCCCCTGCTCGCCCACGGATGGTCGCGACCGAGGAGGCGGATCGGCGTTGCGGCGCCCACACGCTGGTCGGCGCTTGTGGCTCTTCCGCCGTCGACCTCGACGAGGCCGGCCGCAACCAGCGCCTGCGCCCGCTCGCGGCTCGGCGCCAACCCGCGCGCCACGAGCTCGAGGTCGACGCGCCGCGCTGGGGACACCGCTGTCATGGCTCCCATTGGTACCACATTTATGTGTATTCGCGCCGTCAGAAAGGGACGTCGTCAGGGTCGATTCGAGGATGCGTCACCCTCGTGGGCACGACGGCGATTGGCGGGCTGCGCAGCTCGGATGCGTCCGCGCCGGCCGTCTCGAGCGGACGCTCGCCGAGGGCGCCACTCGAGTTCACCACGAGTTGCTTCACGCGGTGCTCCGTGTGCGCGAGAAGATCCGAGCAGTGCTGGGCGAGGATCACACCTCGCTCGTATGCGCCGATCGCCTCTTCCAGCGCGATGCTGCCGCCCTCGAGCTTGCTGATGAGCGTGTCGAGCTCGGCGAGCGCCGCCTCGTAAGTCAGAGCCGTGATGCCGTCCTCCGCGGATCCGCTGGTCACTGGTCGCCCACTCCCGGGATCGCATCGTACATCTGTTCGTTCTCTGCCGGCGCGCCCGCATCGGCGCGATCGACGGTGCTCTCCAGGCTCCCATGGCGCAGGACCGTGTGCAGGCGCGTTCCCACCGGGACCGCGGCGGCGTCGGTGAGTACGCGGCCGTCCGCGTCCGACGTGATCGAGTATCCGCGCTCGAGCGTCCGTCTCGGTGACAGGGCCGCAAGCCGGGCTCCCCGAGTGGTCAGCGCCGCCCGGCGCGCGACCGTGACCCGGGCTGCTGCCTCGTGCAGCAACTCCGACGTCCTGCCGAGGCGGAGGCGCTCGATCTCGACACGCCGCGAAGGGTGCGCAAGCGCGAAGCGCGACGTCTGCTGATCGAGGGCGCGCCGCTTCACTGCGGCCTCCTGCATCAGTGCCGAGCGCAACCGCAGCGAGGACATCGCCACGCGGTCGCGGCGCGCGGCCACCACGCCGGCGATCGCGACGCCGAGGCGCGCATGGCGTGCCACGACGTCATCGCGGAGGCCGGCGATGTTCGGCGCGACCAGCTCGGCCGCCGCGGAGGGCGTTGCACCCCGGCGGTCGGCGGCGAGGTCCGCGACGGTCGTGTCGGTCTCGTGGCCGACGCCGGTCACCACCGGAAGCCGCGTCGCTCGAATCGCGCGAGCAAGCGCCTCGCTGTTGAAGGCGAGCAGGTCCTCGAGGGAACCGCCGCCGCGCACCAGCAGGATCACATCCGCGTCGCGAACCTGGTCGGCGCGTGCAAGCGCGCGGACGAGTGTTTCCACAGCGCCGTCACCCTGCACTGTCGCGGGAGACAGCACGACGCCAATGCACGGTGCTCGGCGCGCGATCACCGTGCAGACGTCGCGCAATGCCGCACCGCTGCGCGACGTGACCACCACAACACGCCGTGGCAGCAACGGCAGGCGGCGCTTGCTGCGCTGATCGAACAGTCCCTCAACGCTGAGGCGCTGCTTGAGCTGTTCGATGCCAAGCGCGAGCGCGCCGATGCCACTCGGCTCGAGCCGGTCGACGTACAGCTGGTAGCGGCCCTGCTGCTCATACACCTGCACGGAGCCATGTGCCACCACGGTCATTCCGTTGGTCGGGCGAAACGGGATCTGCATCGCGTTGGCGCGAAAGCACACACACGAGACCTGGGCGCGCGCGTCCTTGAGCGTGAAGTACAGATGCCCCGACACGTGCGCAGTGAGATTGCTCACCTCGCCTTCGACGAGCACGTCCTCGAGCTCGGGACGGACCGCGAGTGCATCTCGCACCAGTGCCGTGAGGTCGCTGACGGTGCGCAGCGTGGTGGTCACACGCGCTCCCTGGCGACGTGGCCGAGCACGCCGTTGACGAACTGCGCCGCCTCGTCGCCGGCGTATGCACGCGAAAGCTCGATGGACTCGTCGATGACGACCGCGACCGGTGTCGTCTCCATGTACAGCAACTCGAAGGTGCCGAGACGCAACACTGCGCGCTCGACCTTGCCGAGATCCACGAGCGACCAGTGCTCCATCGCCGTCCCGAGCGCGGCGTCGATGGTGTCGAGGTGATCGACGCAGCCGACGACGATCGTCCGCGCAAACGCACGGACGTCGGCGGTGGCGCGAAGGTCCTCGCCCTGGTATTTCAACGCGAAATCCGGGTCCTTCGCCGTGCCCTCGATCTCGAACAGCACCCGCAGCGCCAGTTCACGACCCCGCCGGCGGCGTCCCGTGCCTGAGACGGCCGGGGTCACGCGAAGGCGACCTCGCTGACGAAGACGTTGACCTCCTCGACGCGCAGCGCGAGCATGCGGTCGATCGCGTCGGCAACGCGACGCTGCACCTCGGCGCCGACAACCGGCACGTTGCCGCCGGATTCCATCACCACATACAGGCTCAGATGCAAGGCATCGTCGCGCATCTCAACACGCACGCCTCGATGCGCATGTGACCTGCGAACGATGCGGTCGAACTGCTGTCCTCCCGGGTGATACATCGCATGGATTCCCGAAACCTGCAGCGCCGCGAAGGCCGCTATCGACGCCACGACTTCATTGGCAACGCGAGTCGTGCCGAGCTGGCGGCGACCGTTCATCGTCGGGCGCAGCTGGAGGCGATCCGGTTCGCCGGCGTCGGTCATGCGCGCTCCACGTAGCGGCCGGTGCGCGTGTCGACGCGGATCAGGTCGCCCTGGTTGACGAACAGCGGTACATCGACCGCGAGCCCCGTCTCGACTTTTGCCGGCTTGAACGACGCATTGGCGGTGTCACCTTTGAACCCCGGCTCGCTCTCGGTCACCTCGAGCACCACCGACGTGGGCAGATCAACGCCGAGGACGCGATCGTCGAAGCGCAGCAGGAAGAGGTTGTCGTTCTCTTTCAGATAATCGACGCCGCTTCCGAGCTGCTCCGGGCTGAGCGTGATCTGATCGAACGTGGTGTTGTCCATCACCACGTAATTCTCGCCGTCCTTGTAGAGCAGCTGAGCCTCCGTGCGCTCGATGCGTACCTTGCCGAATTTCTCCTCGGGACGGAATGTCTCGTCGGTGACAGCCCCGGTGGTCACGTTGCGCAGCTTCGCGCGAACGACGGCCGTGCCACGTCCCTGCTTCATGTGCGAGAAGTCGATGACCTCGAAGAGGTCGCCGTCGCGCTCGACTGTCGCGCCCGGACGCAGGTCGGAGGCCGTGATCATGCAGTGCTCCCAGTGGTGGACCGGTCTTCGAGCAGCTTAGCCAGTCCCTCGACTGCGAGGACGTAGCCTTCGATGCCCAAACCGGCGATCACGGCAACCGCGGCCTCGGCGGAGAGCGAGACGCGCCGGAACGGCTCGCGGGCGAGGATGTTCGACAGGTGGACCTCGACGACCGGTCCGGCGAAGCCGCGAAGCGCGTCTGCGAGGACGACACTGGTGTGGGTCAGCCCGCCGGGGTTGACGATGCACCCGGCACTCTGACCGCGCTCCTGCTCGAGGATGTCGACCATCACGCCTTCATGGTTGGTCTGCTCGCAGCGGACGTCGATCCCGAGCGCTTCGGCGCGGGCGCGGACCGCCGCCTCGATCTCGGCCAGGGTGACTGAGCCGTATACCTCGGGCTCGCGCTCTCCAAGGCTGGCGAGGTTGGGGCCGTTCAGGAGCAGGATCGTCGTCATCGGGCGAGCACTGATTCCAGGGCGGCATCGACCTCGGCATCGGGGACGAGTTGACCTGTCACCGGGTGCCCTCGGCGCTCGAGGAGCACCCACCCGAGACGGTCGCCGACATGCTTCTTGTCCGCGCGCATATGGCCGAGCACCTGCTCGGGGTCAAACACCAGTGTCGTCGCAAGGCCGCACCGCTCGATCATCTCATCCTGCCAGCCGATATCCTCGGCCGGGCAGCCGAGGGTCTGGATGCTGAGCCGCCCCGCAGCGCGCATCCCGACGGCCACGGCCTCGCCGTGGAGCAGGCGGCCGCCGAACCCGGCGGCAGCTTCGAGGGCGTGCCCGATGGTGTGGCCGTAGTTGAGCACGGCGCGGCTGCCCGCCTCGCGCTCGTCAGCGGCGACGATCCGGGCCTTGATGGCGCAGCACTCGCGGATCGTCTCCACCAACGCGTCGCCGTCTCTCGCCAGCAGGCGGTCAAGATCGCGGTCGAGACCGGCGGCCAGCCCGGTGTCGACGATCATCGCGTACTTGACGATCTCGGCAAAGGCAGATCGATACGACCGATCGTCCTGCGTCGTCAGCACGTCCGAGTCGCAGATCACGGCGCGCGGTTGCCAGATGGCGCCGGCGAGGTTCTTGCCGCGGGTGAGGTTGACGCCGGTCTTGCCACCGATCGCGCTGTCGACCATCGCGAGGAGCGTCGTGGGCACGTTGACCCACGCGATCCCGCGCAGATAGGTCGCCGCCACAAAGCCGGCGAGGTCGCCGACCGTGCCACCTCCCAGGGCGATGACGCAGTCGTTGCGCTGCAAGCCCGCATCGCCGAGACGCGCGAGCATGCGTCCGGCGGATGCCCAGTTCTTGAGCCTCTCGCCGCCGGAAACGCTGATCACCGTGGTGGCGATGCCGGCGCTTCGCAGTGAGGCGACCAGTCGATTGGTGGCCGCCGCGACCGCGCGGTCCGCGAGCAACGCAACGCGTGTCGCGCCTCCGGGCACGTGGGCGACGACGTCGTCGATGGCTCCGCCCCGGACCTCGACGTGGTAGGCGCGTTCGCCGAGGTTGACGCGCACCGCGCCACCGAGCGCGTCGATCACGCGAGCGGCCACCGTCTGCGGCGCGTCGCCGGCGACGATGCGGAGGTGCGACGCCTGGAGCGCGCCGGTCCGGTTGCGTCGTAGTCGCGGGATGCCGGCGGCGGCCGAGCCTTCGAGAGTCGGGCGGTCCGCGCCATCGCCGAGACGCTCGATGAGGATCTCATCGGTGGTGTCGAGCCAGACGACGGTGCACAGCTCGGTGAGCAGCCGGCGTGCTGCGGGTTGGGTGATCAAGCCGCCGCCGCACGCGATGACCAGTGGCCCGTGACGGCGGAGCACATGCTCGAGGGCCGTGAGCTCCAGATCGCGAAAGGACGCCTCACCGTCAGTGGCGATGATCGCCGCGGGCGAGCGGCCCGAAGTCTTCTCGATCTCCACGTCCAGGTCGACCGCCATCCACCCCAGCTGCGCGGCAACGAGCGGGGCGATGGTGCTTTTGCCGGATCCAGGGAGTCCGACGAACGCGATGCGGCGAAGCGCGGTCATCGCAGCCGGTTGACGGCGCGCCGGTGAGCGGCAACGGCGCGCCGCAGCTCGCCGAGGCTGTCGCCGCCGAACTTCTCCATCGCAGCTGCCGCGAGGACCCACGCGAGCATCGCCTCGGCCACCACCGCGCCGGCCGGCACCACGCAGATGTCGCTGCGCTCGTAGTGGGCGTTGATCTCTTTGCCGGTCGCGATGTCGACGCTGCGCAGCGGGTGGAGCAGCGTGGAGATCGGCTTGAAATGGACGAGCGCCCAGACCGGCTCTCCGTCGGTGACACCTCCGGCGAGCCCACCCTGACGATTGGTCAGATGGTGGAATCCCAGCTCGGCGTCCCATCGCGGTTCGTCATGCACCTCGGAGCCGGGGGATTGCGCCGCGAGCACGGCCGCGCCGAGCTCCACGCCTTTCACGGACGGGATGCTGCACATCGCCTGCGCGATCACGCCGTCGAGACGCCGGTCCCAGTGCACGTAACTGCCAAGTCCGGCTGGAACACGCGTGGCCACGACGTACGCGGTGCCTCCGAGCGTGTCGCCGTGCTCGCGCGCGGCATCGATAGCCGCGACCATCCGCGCCGACGCGTCCTCGTCGGCGCATCGCACCGGCGAGCGCTCGACCGCGTCCCACGCAACGTCGTCCGTGGGCACCGGGACACTGATGTCGCCGATCCGGACCACGCAGGAATGCACATCGACGCCGATCGCGGCGAGGAGCGTCCGTCCGACAGCGCCGGCGGCGACGCGCGCGGCCGTTTCCCGCGCACTCGCGCGCTCGAGCACGTCGCGGGCGTCGTCGAATCCGTACTTGAGGATGCCGGCGAGATCCGCGTGTCCCGGTCGCACGCGCGTGACCCGCTTGGATTTGAAGCCGCGCGCCTCGACCTGCATCGGGCCTTTCCAGTTCTCCCAGTCAGCGTTCTCGATGACGAGGGTCACGGGCGAACCGAGAGTTTTGCCGCCTCGGACGCCGCTGACGATTCGAGCTGTGTCGTGCTCGATCTGCTGGCGTTTCCCCCGGCCATGCCCGCCCTGACGGCGATGCAGGTCAGGGTCGATGTCGCGGCGCGCATCGAGCGACACGCCGGCAGGCATGCCCTCGACGATCACGGTGAGTTGCGGCCCGTGCGATTCGCCGGACGTGAGAAATCGAAGCATCTGCAACGGATTGTATTGGCGGGTAGCCACTTTCCCCGTTCGCGCCTCTGATCCGTCGCGTTTTGTCCGCGTTCGGTCCCCGGCGCAGCACAAGACTTGAGGCGATGACCGAGGCGCTGAAAATCCGCCGGAGCGCGAAAGAGCACCTTCGCATTGCGAGGCTGCTCGACTCCCACGGCGACGTGATCGGGGCGATCTGCGCGTACCGCGAGGCGGCGCGCGAGGGATCCGGTGCCGCTGTCAGTGAGGCGCTGGCGCGGATCGCCGCCCTCGCCCGGGGCGAGTAGCGGCGCTGCGGGTCAGAGACCTGCTGGGCGCGACGGCGCGCCCGCGGAGGGCGGCGCGTTCATGGTGGCGAGAAGCTCGTTGTAGAAGGCCTCGGCCTTGGGGATGCGATGGAGCACCTCGACGCCGTCCCGTCCGGCCAACTCGATCTCGATGTCGCCGGCGCCGATGAGCCGGTCGCCGAAGGGGCGGTGGATGACCGTGTTCTGGATCCGGTCGAGCGGGATTGTCTCTGCCGTCCTCGAGAGAATTCCTCCCTCCATGACGATGCGGCGGTCGGTGAGGTGATACGTCGAGAAGCGCCAGCGCAGGATTCGCAGCCCTGCCCAGAGCAGCGCTCCGATGATCAGCACGAGCACGATCACGGTCTTCACGGTCGTGATGGACGCCGAGCCGATCTTGTCCCCGACCTTGGCGTCGAGCACGATCGCCACGACGATGACGACGAGCGCGCCGAGCACGTGTCCCGCGAGCACGGACCAGTGCTGGCGCACCAGTGCGATGGATCGCTCCCCCGGCATCAACTGTGTCGGCATTGCCTCACCTCAACGAAATCCTGGGCTCATGGCGGGTCACGGACCGAGGTACAGGATGAGCGCCGCGCCCGCACACAGGAACGGACCATAGGGTATCGGGTCTTTGAGCGTGCGGATGCGTGTGATGAGCAGAATGATCGCGGTTGCGCCACCGATGAAGACGCCGGCGATCACGGCATAGACGGCGCCGAGGGTCGCGGTGGTCGGCCCGGCCCCGGTGACCGCGCCCACCAGCGCGCCGAGCTTCGCGTCCCCCAGTCCGATGCTCCCTCGCGACACGAGGTTCTGCACGAAGAAGAACGCCGCGACGCCGACGGCGCCGATGATCGACCCGGTCAGCGTCATCCGCGGCGACCACTCACTCAGCACCACCGCGGCGACCACGCTCGGGTAGGTGATGACATTGAGGATGAGCCGGTGCTTGAGGTCGAAGTTCACGACCTGGACGAAGATCGCGATCCAGAGCAGATGGATGAGCAGTCCGGCCCCAAACGTTTCGTGCGCGGCGAAGGCCCCGAATCCGATCGCCCCGAGTGCCGGCGAGAGATAGCGTTCCAGCCAGGTCCAGCCATAACGCTCGCCTGACCAGGGGCGCGCCGCAACCGGCTCCTCCCCCGTCGCGGCGGCTCTGCTCAGTTCCTCGGCGACGTCTTTCTCATACTCGAGGCGTTCCTGATGCTCCTCGTCCTCGAGCTTCTCGAATTTCTCGAGCACGACAGCGAGCAGTCCCGAGCCGAGACCGACAACACCGCCCGCGACGGTGATGCCGGCAATCAGCAGCGGGGAATTCACGCTCCGACTGCGCCGATCAACGCCCTGCGCACGGCCTCGGCCGGGGCATTTCTCCCGGTCCAGATCTCGAAACTGAGCAGACCCTGCTGGAGCAGCATCTCGAGGCCGTCGCTCGCGCGGTGGCCGGACTCGAGCGCGGCGGTGACGACATCGACCGGTCGTGGACGGTAGCGGAGGTCGACGATGCTGCATGCCTCAGGCACGGCGCGTGGGTCGAATGGAAGATCGGCGAGCCCCGCCGACGTTGCGTTGACGACGATCGCCGAGTGCGCGCAGGTGGCGGCGATGGCGGCGCGGTCCCACGACACTGTGGCGATGTCGCCCGAGCCATGGAGCCGCTCGGCGAGGTTCGTGGCCGCACTCGCGCGCCGTGCGGCGATGCGCAACCGCAGCAGCGGCACTCGGGTGAGCGCGAGTGCCACCGCCGCCGCGGCGCCACCTGCGCCCAGGACCAGTGCGGTGGCGCCCTGACGCGGCCACATCGACGCGCCGCTCAGGGCGAGCTCGAAACCGTCCGCGTCAGTGGTGGTGCCGAGGAGGCGGCCGCCCCGAACCGTGATGGTGTTGACGACCCCGAGCGACTCGGCGTCACCGTCGAGAAGGTCACATCGCTCGGCCATCACCGCCTTGTACGGGGTGGTGACGTTGCAGCCTGTGTAGCGCCCCTGGCGGAGCTCGGCGACGAACGTATCGATATCGTCGGGTGCCAGGTCGCGAAGCACGTAGGTTCCCTCGACGCCGGTGGATTGCATCGCAGCCTGGTGCATCACGGGGCTTGGCGAACGCGAGATGCCGGAGCCGACCAGGCACAGCCGCAGGGCCTGCTGGCTCATCGCGCGGTGCGGGCGGCGGCGATCCGCCGGGAGTCGAGCCAGCTCTGCAGAAGGACAGCGGCCGCAACAGAGTCGATCACCGCGCGACGCTGCTTCCGCCGGAGCCCGCTTTCGATGAGCGAACGCTCGGCGATCGTGGTCGTGAAGCGCTCGTCCCACAGCTCGATTGGTGTGGTGGTGCGCCGCCTCAGCGCCGCGACAAATGCTCGAGCGCTGTGTGCCGCATCGCCTTCGGTGCCGTCGAGGAGCCGGGGCAGTCCGACGACCACACGGTCCACCTCGCGCTCGGTGATCTCTCGCTCGAGGCGCGCCCAGAGCGTTCGCGGCTCATTGGGAATCGTCGCCACCGGAGAGGCAAGGGTGCACGTCTCGTCGGAGATTGCCAGTCCGATGCGGACCGAGCCGACATCGATGCCGAGGACGCGCGTGCGGCCGGCACCGTCCCCGGCGGGTGTCACGGCGACTTGGACGCGACAGCGACGACGTTCTCGTCGATAGTGATCTGCGACGCGCGAAGCGGGAGATAGAAGAGCTGGAACGGCCACTCGGAGACCTTCACGTTCTGCACTTTGTCGATGTTGCTCACGACGATCTTCTGTGCATTGCCCGGATTTCGCCCGGTGAGCTGCGCCTTGAGCGTGTCCAGGTTGACCTGCGGCTGGCTGTAGTCGGTCGCCGAGCACGCGAGGATGACGGTGCCGTCGACGTTCGCCTGCGTCACCGAGCATGGCGGTGTGGACAGCTTTCCCGGCGCCAGTTCATCGCCCGGCTTGACGAGCTTGTCGAGGTCGGCGATGACGTCGTTGCGCACTGCGACCGGGTCGTAGATGGCCGCCGTCGCCGTCGCGATCACCTGGATGGTGGTCGCGGTGTATGCGGAGTTCACCGCTGGGAGCTTCGGGGGCGACATGGCATACGAGAGGGTCTCGCCACCGCCGGTCGGATCCTTCGCGAATGTCTTTCCGGCCGCCCTCGCGTTGAGGTCGGTCTGGATCTGGTTGGCGAGGGTGCCTTCAATCGTGGTGATCTCGGCATTCCAGTTCGCGACGTCGGTCGCGCTTGCGCTTGTCGTGGTGGATGCGTTGGAGCCGAGCGTCGACGCGCTCGGGTTGGTGACTGTGATCGCGTAGTACTGAACGCCGCTCCCGAAGCACAGCGGGCTGGGATTGACCGGTTGAGGTGACGGGCACGGATCGCTCGGCCAATCGGTCAGGTCGCCGGCAGCGACGGCCGAACTCAGCGCACCCGGCTGAGGGTCCGCGACCGACGCTGTTGCGTTCGGCTTCGACCCGTTGCAGACGCTCGATGGAGGCGCGCCGCCGTTGGGACCGATGCAGATGTAGGTGGTGTTGACCACGGCGAACACGGGGCTCCCGCCGCCGGCGGGCTCGATCTCGTTGCCTGCCGGCAACGAGAACTGGTAGCCGTTAGGATTGTCGGTGCTGAACACGACCTTCGCCGTTGCCGCAACGGCCGGGAGGTTGAGCGTTCCGGTCGGTGCCGCCTGAAACGACGATTGCGCGCTGCTCGTCACGATGCCGGTCAGCACGTGGTCCGGCAGCGTGGCCGAAGCGGGACTCGTTGTCCCCTGGATCGTCGGGCTCACCGAGATCGGCGTTGCGTCGATCGTGATCGTGATCTTTGCCGACGGTGCAAGCGTCATGAACAACAGCACACCGATGATCGCGACCGCCGCACCGGCGACATAGAGCAGGCGACGCCGGTCCCATCCGCGGGAGCGCTTGGCCGGCGGAATCTGCGTGAGCACGCGTCGAGGTTCGAGCCGCGCGGCGACCGGTGCGGGAGCGATCACAGGCGGTGGCGCGGGCGGCGGAGCCGGTGGTGGTTCGAGCACAGCGGCAGCCGCGCCCATGCCTGCGATGCCGGCAACGGTGCCGCGACCGAGGGCGCCACCGCCTACTCGAGGACCCGACAGCTCGATGCCGCGTTCGAACGCGGGGACCGACCCGTACACCTGCAGGCCGCTCGCCCGAGCGAGTTGCTGGAGGCGCGAAGTCCTCGGTGACGATCGAGGTCCGGCGGCCCGACTGGTTGCTGAATTGCGCCAGGAGGCGGACGTTCAGCGGGGTCTGCAACGCGCGGCTGGAAGCCGGCACCACGAGCCCGACGTCGAGGTCGGCGGACGCGCGAACGCGACCGATGAGATCGGCGATCTCGTCGTCAGCCTTCGCAATGACAACAGCCGGCATTGGCGCCTATACCTTCATCGTCTTCAAAACGCGGCGCATGAGCCCGCCGAGGGGCTCGTCCGCGTCATCTTCCAGCGTCACGGCGTGACGCGCAAGCCCCATCGGGGTGACGTCCTGACTTCCGACCAGGAGTCCGGTCGTGTCGTAGACGCCGGTGACGTCGCCGGGACCGAGCACCTTGACTGTCGGAGGCCGCGTGAACGGCACCGTGTCCGACCAGTCGAGGATGCGCAGTTGCTCGGCGACTTCCGGTAACGATGCCCCGCCGCCGGCAAGGCAGATCGATCCGGGCAATGGGTCCGGGCCGGCGAGCTCCTCGAGGGTCAGCGCGACGCCCTGGGCAAGAACCTCGGCGGTCGGTGTGAGCGCCCGGCGGGCCATGGCGCTCTGCTCGGCGGCCAGGTGCCCTTCCGAGTGCGCGACCTTGAAGCGTTCCGCCTCATCGAGATCCATGGAAAGGTCGGTGGCGAGCCGCTTGGTGAACGAGCGCCCGCCGAGGGCGAACATCCTCGTCGCCTCGATCCCACCGCGGCGCACGACTGCGATGTCGGTGGTGCCGCCGCCGACGTCGACGAAGATCGCGCCGAGCTCGTTGAACTCGGCCGACGAGCAGCCCCGAGCGAGCGCGTACGGCTCAGCGACCGTCGCCACGAGCTCGAGATCGAGCTCCTGGGCGATCGCCTGCAACGCGCCGATGTGCGTGAGCGGCGCGAACGTGTTGAAGACCGTGATCTCGACCACATGACCCTGGAAGTCCACGGGGTTGCTCACCGCATAGCCGTCAATCCGCACCGATGTGATCGTGCTGTGGACGAGCTTGACGTTGACCTCCTGGACACCGAGGTCGTGCGACATCTGGCGAACCGCTTCGCGCAGCGCCCGGCGTTGCACGGCCTGCAACGCGGTGGCGAGATCCGCCTGCGTGATCCGGGCCTGGGGCTGCGGCCGCGGCATGGTCATGGTGGTGCTGAAGCCACGGACCTGCTCACCGGCGATACCGATGACCGCCTGGCCAGGGATGGTCTCGCACATGTCCTCGGCCTCGGTGAGGGCGCGATCGCAGTTGTCGATGACCGCCTGGAGGTCGGCCACCGCGCCGGCCTGCATGTGGTTCTGCGCCTGGCGCACCTTGCCCACGCCGAGCACGATGCCTTTGTCGCCCTCGCGCTTGACGATCAGCGCTTTGACGAACTCCGTGCCGATATCGAGCACGGTGTAGTGGCTCTGAAACTCATCGCGCCGTTTGAGCAGCGCGAATTTTCGTTTCGACATCAGGCTGCGTGCCCCATCGTCTCGATGATGGCGTCACGGAGCAGGGAAACGGCTTCCTCGCGTTTGGAGGGGTCCCCCACCTTGCCGCGACCGAGGTCCGGGCGGCCTCCACCCTTGCCGCCGGTCACCGCGGCCGCGCTCGTCACCAGCGTGCCCGCGTGCACGCCGGCCTCGAGCGCGCGGCCACCGACCTTGACCACGAGCGTTGCCGGCCCGAGCACTGCCACCACGCCGTTGCCGTGCAGCCTGTCGGCAAGGAGGCTGTCCCCGGCCTGCGAGACGCCGTCAGCATCGACGTCACCGTCGAGGACGAGGTGCGCGAAGGGAACACCTGCGGCGTCCTCGACGACCGCGGCTTCAGTGGCAACGGCCGGCGGCCCGGCCTGACGCGCCTGGGTCACTTCCTTGTTCAGCTTCCGAACCTGCTCCTGCAGCGCGGCAACCCGCTCCGGAACCTCTTCGGGACGTGTCTTGAGCGCACGCGCAGTCGTCGTCAACGCTGCGCCGGTGCTGCGCCAGCGGTCCTCGGCGCTCTCGCCAGCAACGAGTTCGATGCGCCGGATTCCCTGCCCGATGCTGCTCTCCGAGACGATCATGGCTGCGCCCAGGTCGCCGCTGCGGCCGACGTGGGTTCCGCCGCACAGCTCGCGTGACCAGCCACCGAAGTCCACGACGCGAACGTCCGGCGAGTACGCCTCATCGATCAGCGCGATGGCGCCGCTCGCACGCGCATCTGCGAGGGGCATGAGCGCGACGCTCCGTTCGAGATTGCGCCGGATGCCGTCGTTGACGCGATGTTCGATATCGACAAGCTCCTCTGGGGTGAGTGCACGGGAAAAGGCGAAGTCGAATGTCGTGTGGTCGGGTCCGACAAACGAGCCACGTTGCACCACGCTATCGCCAAGAACCTCGCGCAGTGCGCGGTTGAGAAGGTGCGTGGCGCTGTGGTGCCGCGCGATCCGGCCTCGCCGATACGCATCCACCTGCGCGTGGACCTGCTGTCCCGACTTGAGCTCACCACTCTCGACGAGCACGTCGTGCGCTCGGGCGTCGCTCCCGGCGACCGGTTGTGTGTCACGCACGATCGCGCTGCCGCCGGGCCAGAGCAGTGCGCCTGTGTCGCCGACCTGGCCACCGGCCTCCGCATAGAACGGCGACACATCCAGCAGGACGGATCCGCTCTCCCCGGTGCGAAGCACCTCGATCTCGCGATCGAGCCCGATACGCAGCACCGTGGAGTCACTCTCAAGGAAGTCGTAGCCGATGAACCGCGTCGGGGGCAGCGCATCGGCGCCCGCGAAGCCAACTCGGCGCGCTGACGCCTGACCACGCTCGCGCTGTTCCTGCATGGCCGACTCGAATCCTTCGAGGTCGACCGTTGCCCCACGCTCGGCTGCCATCTCGACCGTTAACTCGATCGGAAGCCCGAAGGTGTCATAGAGGCGGAACGCGTCGGCGCCGTCGATCCTCGACTGGCTTCTCGACAGCAGGGTGGCGAGTCGCTCGGTCCCGGCATCCAGCGTCCGAGCGAACGCGTCCTCTTCGATGGCGAGCGTGCTCTCGATGAGCGAGCGGAACTCGACGAGCTCCGGGTAGGGCGCCACCCATGGTGCTCGACAAGATCCGGTGTGCCGGCCGCGAGGCCACCCGTGAGCGCGACGCGCCGTGCATGGACGGCTGCGCGGCGGATGAGCCGGCGAAGGACGTAGCCGCGCCCCTCGTTGGCGGGCAGGACGCCCGCGGAGATCAGGAACCCGGCGCCGCGGAGGTGGTCCGTGAGCACGTAGAGCGACCGAACCAGGTCCGGGTCCGAGATGGCGACGCCGGCGCGTGAGCGGAATCCGTCAACCATCGGCGCGAAATGGTCGGTCGCATAGCCGGTCGGGTCGCCCTGGACGATCGCGACGATCCGGTCGAATCCGAGCCCGGTGTCGACCGTTGGGTTCGGCAGCAACGGCCGCGACCCGTCGGGCTGCTGGTCGAACTCCATGAACACGAGGTTCCAGAACTCTTCCCAGCGGTTGCCCCCGCACTCACTTTCGGGCGTGCAGTCGGTGCGCCCACACGAGCACGGACCGCCCCAGTCGTAATAGAGCTCGCTGTCGTACCCGCACGGTCCGGTCGGCCCGGCGGCCCACCAGTTCTCGGTCAGGCGCGAGATCCGTTCCTTCGGAACGCCGATCTTCTCGGTCCAGAGCCGCTCCAACTCGGCGTCATCCGGATAGATGCTCGGCCAGAGACGATCAGGGTCGAGTCCCGAGCACCTCGGTCGAAAACTCCCACGCGTAATCGATGGCGCCCTCTTTGAAGTAGTGGCCGATCGACCAGTTGCCGAGCATCTCGAAAAAGGTGTGATGCGTCGGATCACCGACGGACGCGATGTCGTCGTACTTCAGACCCGCTCCGCGAAAGCATTTCTGACACGAGACGAGGTCCTGCGACGGTGGTGTGCGCTGTCCCGTGATCCACGGTTTGAGCGGCACCATTCCGGCCACAGTGAAGAGAAGCGACGGATCGTCGTGGGGAATGAGCGGAAAGCTCGCGAGCCTGTAGTGCCCGCGCTCTTCGAAGAAGCGAAGAAATCGCTCCCGGATCTCAGAGCTGAGCACGTGCAAAAGTATTCGACAGCAAGTTGTCGAATTCTACACGGGCGCCTCGGCACCGAACTCCTTGCGAAGGTGTTCGACTGCGGCGCGCTGCAAACGCGAGACGTGCATTTGCGATATGCCAAGCCGTTTTGCGACCTCGGTCTGGGGCAGTTGTTCGACAAAGCGCAACGCGAGGATCTTGCGTTCACGCGGGGTGAGGTGCGCCATCACCTGCTCGAGAACGTCCTGCATCTCGACGCGCTCGAGGTTGTCGTCCGACAACCCGAGGCGATCCCCGAGCGTCACAGGCTCATCGCCGCCGCCGACCGGACCGTCGAGCGAGATCGTGTGCTGCGCAGGTGCGACCTCCATCGCCGCGAGCACCTGATCAGGGTCGAGGCCGACACGCGCTCCGATCTCGGCGACTGACGGCGACCGGCCCAGCTCGTTCTGGAGTTGCTGGGTCGCGGCATTCACCTTGGCGAGGTTCTCCTGGAGCCGGCGCGGCACCCGCACCGCCCATGAGCGGTCGCGGAAATGGCGCCGGATCTCCCCCGCGATCGTGGGCGTGGCAAAGGTGCTGAACTCGTTCTCGAGGCTCGGATCGAATCGCTCGATCGCCTGGATCAGGCCGAGAAAGCCCACCTGCTCGATGTCCTCGAGCGGCTCGCCACGATTGGCGAAGCGCCGGGCGATGTAGTGGACGAGATCGCTGTTGAGCTCGACGAGCTGTTCGCGGATGCGGGGATCGCGGGTCTTGTTGAACTCGCGAAGCAGGCGGCGCATCTCGGCGCGCTCCGCCGTTTCCGCAGGCTTCGCAATGGTCCGCTCACGGGTCGCGACGCCGTCGCCGTGCCCCGGCGCGGGGGTCACGACGCCTTGTATTTGGTCAGCCGAACGCGTAGATTCCCGGTTCGCTCGTCGACCCGATACGTGCTGTCGTCGACAAAGAGGCCCATGAGCCGAAGGGCCAGGTCCGTGGCGGCGACAAGCTCGCCTTCGTGGGCCGAGGCCGGCCTGCTCAGCGCGGGCGCGCAACTCTGCCTCGCGGTTCACCGTGCTCCGGACGGTGACCTCGAGCCCGGTGTCGCTCATCTTGAAAACGATCTTCACCTGGCCGGCGATCGACCCCGAATGCTCGAGGCACCGGATCGCGTTTTCGCACGCTTGCGCGACAGCGATCGTCAGATCGTCGATGGCGTCCATGTCGAACCCGGCAAGCGAACCGAACGCGCCCGCCGCCCGCTTGGCGACGAGGATGTGCTCGCGATCTGCCGGAAGACGGAGCTCCGAAACAGTTCCCATGGCGCTGTTCACATACCCCACCGCGTCAGCGCCGAAACCGAGGCCTCAGACGCTCGAGGGCTCAGAGGACGCCACTGATGGGGATGCTGCCGTTGCGGCGCGGCCTTCATCGACCGCTCCAGCGATCTCGGCCTCCCACTCGCGTGCCTCTGCTTCCTCACGGCGGCGTGCCCGCACGCGCCAGAAGAAGACAGCGCCAGTGACGGCGGCGCCTGCAGCTACAAGACCTTTCTTACCGAAGGGAACGCGCATTCCACGAGCCTCCCGAATTGCCGATCGACTGATTATGGGCTTCGGCGGCGGGCCGGCGCGAGCACGGCGCCCGCCACCTCGAAGAGGACGACGCCGACAGCGTCCGCCACCGGGTGCAGCGCACCGAGTTGCGGGCCGCCGATCTTCGTCGCGATGGCGACGAGCTCGCCTGCAATGACGCCCGCCGCGGCGAGCACGAACGCGAGCAGCACCGATCCTCGCCGCGGCATCACCAGGGCCGACAGCGTCGTCCCGATGAGCACGAAGAGGATCGCGAGGCCGAGCCCCGGGCTCACGGCGTCGGAGTACGAGGCAGGAGCCCGATCCCGAGATCGCGAAGCTGGCCAGGGTCGACCGGAGCGGGCGCGTCGGTCATCGGCTCCTGCGCCTGCTGGTTCTTGGGGAACGCGATGACGTCGCGGATGTTGTCCGTGCCGATCCCCTCCATGACCATCCGGTCGATGCCGCCGGCCCAGCCACCGTGCGGTGGCACTCCGTATTCGAATGCCTCGAGAAGGAAGCCGAATTTGCGCTGCGCCTCCTCCGCGTCGATGCCCAGGGCCGCGAGCACCCGCTGCTGGATGGCCGGGTCGGTGATCCGGATGCTGCCGCTGCCGACCTCTCGCCCATTGACCACGAGGTCATACGCCCGAGAGCGCACGGCAAGAGGGTTCGACTCGAGGAGATCGAGATCGTCGGCGTGGATCATCGTGAACGGGTGATGCGCCGCGCTGATCTCGCCGGTCTCATCGCTGCGCTCGAACATCGGGAACTCGGTCACCCAGAGCATGTCGATGCGCTGGTCGTCGTAGAGGCCCCGTGCGCGACCGAGGTGGTTTCGCAATGCACCGAGCGCCGCATGAACGACGCTGGGCCGGTCCGCGACCATGAGGACGCAGTCGCCCGTCTCAGCTCCTGTCGCGGCGCCGATCGCCTCGAGCTCTTCAGGCGTGAAGAACTTCGCGATGCCGCCCTGCCAGCCGTCGGCGCGCTTCCAGAGGTACGCGAGGCCGCGAGCTTTTGCGCCGCGCGCAACCTCGGTGAGTTGCCCTTCGATATCGCCGCGGGTGAGATCGTCGCCACCCTTGACGCAGATGCCCTTGACGATTCCCCCCGAGGCGACTGCGTCGGCGAAGACCCGGAACCCCGATGTCTTGACGATCTCGGTGAGATCCCGCAGGAGCATCTCGAACCGCGTGTCGGGCTTGTCCACGCCGTAGAAATCCATGGCGTGACGCCAGGTCATGCGCGGGAACGGCACGGGCAGATGCCCGCCGCGGAACTCGCACGCTTCCCATGCGCTGGGGATGGCGTGTTCGAGTGCGCCGAAGACATCGTCCTCATCCACGAACGACATCTCGATGTCGAGCTGCGTGAATTCCGGCTGCCGATCGGCGCGCAGGTCCTCATCGCGCATGCAGTGCGCAAGCTGGAAATAGCGGTCGAATCCGGCAACCATCGACAGCTGCTTGTAGAGCTGGGGCGACTGTGGCAGCGCGTAGAAACTGCCCGGGAACAGGCGGCTCGGGACCAGGTAGTCACGGGCACCTTCGGGTGTGGCGCGGATCATCATCGGCGTCTCGATTTCGAGAAACCCGATCTCCCCCATCGCACGTCGCAACTCCGTGCAGAATTTCGCGCGGGCTCGGAGGTTGCGTTGCAGGTGGACGCGGCGCAGATCGAGATAACGGTGGCGGAGCCGCAGTTGCTCGTCGACCTCGGTGTCCTCGTTCACGGGAAACGGCGGGGTTTTCGCGATGGCCAGCACCGTGCATGCGCTGGCGCGCAACTCGACGTCACCGGTCTCGCGCTTGGGATTCACGTTCTCCGGGGCACGCAGGCGGAGCTCGCCTTCGAAACGGAGCACCCACTCGAGCCGTGCCTCCCGCGCAGCACGGTGTGCCTCCGGCGCCTCGTTGGGGTCGATGACCACCTGGAGCGTGCCGGTGTAGTCGCGAAGGTCGATGAAGATGAGCCCGCCGTGGTCCCGGCGCCGGTCGACCCAGCCGTACGCGGCCACGCGCGTGCCGGCGTCGCCGGCGCGGGGTGTGCCGCAGTAGGTGCGGGGAGTGCTCACGAATGTCCTCCGAGAATGCGCAAGACCGTGTCCGCGAGCTCGGTCACGGGGACGGTCTGCTGACTGCGGCCGTCGAGGTCGCGCACGACCGCGCTGGCCCCGGCCACCTCGTTCTCGCCAATGATGACGGCAACGCGCGCGCCGACGCGCTCGGCGCCGCGCAACTTGCGGTCGAGCCTGCGCTCCGCCACGTCGAGCACTGTCTCGAGCGTCGCGCGTCTCGCAGCAGGCGCGCCATGCTTGCCGCCGCCTCCGCCTGCGCCGGCTCGACCGAGCACACGAGCACATCGGCCGCGGCGGCCGTTGCGGGAACCGTTCCCAGAGCACGGGCGACCATCAGGATTCGCTCGACGCCAAGCGCGTATCCCGTTGCCGCTGTTGCGGGGAAGCCGAGCAACTCGGCGAGCCCGTCGTAGCGGCCTCCCCCACCGAGCGAGCTCTGCGCGCCCTGCAGCGCGTCATGCCAGAACTCGAAGACCGTGTGGCTGTAGTAGTCGAGCCCGCGCACGAGGCGGTCGTTGCGGATCGTCTCGATTCCCGCCGATTCCAGGATCGCGTCCACTGCGGTGAAGTGTTCCCGGCTCGCGCCGTCGAGCGAGTCCCAGAGCACGGGCGCGCCGGCCACCAGCCCGATATCGCGCTTGCAGTCGAGCAGGCGCAAGGGGATTGGTGTGCAGCCTTCGCCGGCAGTCGTCGCATAGCGAGCTTTCCAGCGGGGTGTAGTAGTCCACGAGCGCTGCGCGATATCGGGTCCGATCCTCGGGACTGCCGAGCGAATTGATCTGGATATGGACATCGCTGATCCCGAGCGCCCGGAAGAAGCGCCACGCCACCTCCACGATCTCCGCGTCCAGCGCCGGCGATCCCTCGCCGATGCATTCGATGCCCACCTGGGTGAACTGGTGCTGCCTGCCGGCCTGCGGCCGTTCCGCCCGGAAGAAGGGGCCGGCGTACTGCACGCGCACGGGCCGGACCTCCTGGTCGAGATGCGCGCCGAGGACCGCCCGCAAGTGCACCCGCCGTGCCCTCCGGCCGGAGCGTCAAGGAGCGTCCGCCGCGATCCTCGAAGCGTGAACATCTGCTTCTCGACGATGTCGGTGTCCGTGCCAACGCCGCGGCTGAAGAGCTCGGTCGCCTCGATGATCGGCGTCTCGATCGAGCGGTACCCGAACGAACTCCGCGACCGATTGATGGGCGTCGAGCAGCCATCGACGAGCGCCGAACTCATCGGGAAGGATGTCTCGCGTGCCCCGTGGGCGCTGCGATCTCAGGCATTGGCGTCCGAGTGTACGGTCTGACGGCCGTGGCGAAACCTACGGTGGCAGCGTTCCAGCGGCCGTCTGGCGAAAGTGGCTCGCGTTGGCTGGGTCTCCAAAGGACAGCGTAGCGAGCGAAGTCGTCTGGGAGGCCGTGGACCGCCCTGAGCGCGCGATCGCAGCCCTCGGCAAGCGCGCGTGCACCGGACCGTCCGTCGGACCTCACCGACGAGACCGCCATGAGCACTGCGGGCCCTTGCCCGACGGCGACCAGGACGCTGCATCCAAATGCGGTGATGACGAGTGGCTCTTGCGGGCTTCCGTCGACGCCGATGCGCAGCGAGCCGTTGGTCTCGGATGCGAGCAGTTCAGAAGCAGCCTGTTCCAGGAGGCGGATCCGTGCGAGACGTTCCATGAGCGCAGGCTGCTCCGGTCACGCGACAAATGGTTGTCGCGGCGGCGTTGCATGACGAGCCGCAGCCGTCAAATCGGGGCACGCCGACACAGCACTTTCGCTCCCGCGGTCGTCTGTTACATTGCCGCCCGATGGCTACTTCCGCAGGCTATGTGCCTGGGCAATGGAGCAACTTTTTCGTCCTGGTCGGCACTGGCGCCGCCGCACTCACGGGACTGGTCTTTGTTGCCCTCACGATCAATCTGAAAGCTGTGACTCAAGATGCGACGCATCGATACAGGGCAATCAACATGCTCACTGGGTTTGACTGCTGCATTCATCATCGCCGCCTTGGCCCTCATGGGAGCCCAGACGTATCGCACGATCGGGATTGAGTGGCTGGTTGTGTCCTTGGTGGCGGCGACGATAAACACCAACGGCTATGTCCAGGGTTTCAGACTGGGAGCAGCCGCTTTGCGCTTAACCGTTTTCGCATTGTTGGCGGAAGCGCCTGCTACCTCGGGCCAAATGGTCGGTGCCGTGATGCTCTGTCTGGACATCGGCGCGGGAATTTACATCAGTGCAGTGGCACTGATCTCAATTTCTTCTTTCTGGTCTCAGGCTCCTGGTTGCTCATCGTCGGAACCTCAACCGGCTCCAGTGCTGAGGTTCTGCGTCACCGGAATCCCAGCGAAGGCTTGGCAGCGGTCCCGAGCAAGACCCTCAGCTCGCTCGCCGAGGAAGGCATCCAACGCTGCATCGTCGGGGTCGAGCCAACGAGAAGGTCGATGTCCTGATGGAGTTCTTCGGCGACACGATGGCGAGCAGTTCCTCAGCCCACCCACCGAAGACCAGCGCGGAAAGGCCACTGTCCTCGCAGTGCTTCCATGCTACTGACCTCAGGAGGCGAAGGTCGCTGTGGCATCGCGGACCATCTACTGCGTGTCCGAGCGTCGTCACACCTGGCATTGCGGTGGCCGAAAGACGTCGATGGCCTCCGGACGAGCGGCTACCCCGTGACTGACTGCACGCCACCGATACAGGACCCCGTTCAGACCGTGTCGCGCGCCACCGTGTGGACGTCGCGGACCGCTTCGAGTCGCTCGAGGAGGCGGCTCAATTGCGACAGGTTCTGGATCTCGACGATCGTGCTGATCACTGCGGTCTTGTCGTCATAGACCTGCACGTCAGCGCCGCTGAGATTGATCTTCGACTCCGCGATCACGGCGGCGATGTCGCGCAGGAGCCCAGTGCGATCCCACGCCTCGATCTTGATGCTCACCGGATAGACCTGACGCGCACCGGTCTCCCATTCGACATCGACGATGCGCTCGACATCACCGGCATTGCGCACGTTCACGCAGTCGGCGCGGTGCACGGTGACGCCCTTTCCGCGGGTCACGTAGCCGCGAATGGCGTCACCCGGCGACCGGCTTGCAGCAGTGCGCGAGCGTCGTGAGCATGTCGACGTGGCCGTGCACGCGCACCGTGCCGGTCGGCGCCGGCGTGCTCGTGAGCGGGATGCCGAGGATCCGGTCGTCGTCAGTCTGCTGCTCGTCAGCGCCGAACTTGAGCACGGCGCTGCGGGCGCTGATATCGCCATACCCAATGGCGGCAACGAAATCGTCGACCGTCGCGACCTTGAATTCCTGCGCGAGCTCGAGAAGTTGATCCTCCTTCACGGAGCCCAGCGACAGCTGGCGGAGACGCCGGAACTCCTTGTCCAGCATCTCGCGGCCTTTCTGGATATTCTCATCGCGGCGCTCGCGCTTGAACCATTGACGGATCTTTTCGCGAGCACTCGACGTCTTCACGAAATTCAGCCAGTCGCGCGACGGTCCGTGCGCGGCCTTGGTGGTCAGCACCTCGACGATCTCGCCGTTCTCCAGGCGGTGATCGAGCGGGACCATGCGGCCGTTGACCTTCGCGCCGATGCAGCTGTGGCCGACGTCGGTATGGATGCGATACGCGAAGTCCACCGGCGTCGACCCCTGCGGTAGGGAGCGCACGTCGCCGCGCGGCGTGAAGACGAACACCTCGTCCTGGAAGATGTCGACCTTGACGGTGTTGACGAACGCCTCCGCGTCGAGCACTTCCTTCTGCCAGTCCATGAGCAGGCGCAGCCACGTGAAGCGCTCGTCGATGCGCGCGCCGTCCTGTCCGCCCTTGTAGCGCCAGTGCGCGGCGACGCCGTATTCCGATGTCTCGTGCATCTCCTGCGTGCGGATCTGCACCTCCATCGGTTCGCCGGTGTGGGACAGCACGGTGGTGTGCAACGACTGATAGCCGTTGCCCTTCGGCATGGCGATGTAGTCCTTGAACCGGCCGGGCAGCGGCTTCCACAGCGAATGCACGATGCCGAGCGCGCCGTAGCAGTCCTTGATGGAATCGACGAGCACGCGGATGGCGATGATGTCGTAGATCTCGCCGAATTCCTTCTGACCGCGGAGCATCTTCTCGTGGATGCTGTACGTGTGCTTGGTGCGGCCGGCGATGGCCGCCTGCATGCCGAGCGGCGCGAACTCGCGTCCCAGGATCTCGGTGACATCGCGGACGAACGCGTCGCGCTGCTCGCGCGTGCTCGCGAGGCGTGCTTCGATCAGGTGATAGTTGTCCGGATCGACCTGGACGAACGCGAGATCCTCGAGCTCGCCCTTGATCTCCCAGATCCCGAGGCGATGTGCCAGCGGCGCGTAGATGTCCAGCGTCTCGCGGCTGATGCGCAGCCGGCGCTCGGTGGTATGCGCGCTGATGGTGCGCATGTTGTGCAACCGATCGCCGAGCTTGATGAGGACGACACGCACGTCCTCGGCCATCGCAACGAGCATTTTTCGGATGTTCTCCGCCTGATGCTCCTCGGCACTGCGTACGTGGATCTTGCCGAGCTTGGTGACCCCGTCGACGAGCTTCGCGACCTGGTCGCCGAAGAGGACACGCACATCCTCACGGGTCACCTCGGTGTCCTCGACCGTGTCGTGCAGCAGCGCCGCCATCAGCGTTTCCGGGTCGAGGCGCAGGTCCGCGAGGATGCCCGCCACCGCGAGGGGGTGCTCGATGTATGGCTCGCCGGTCAGCCGGGTCTGCCCCGTGTGGGCGCGATCGGCAACCTCAAAGGCGCGCTGGATCGCGGACTGATCCTCCGCCGGGAGGTAGTCGACGCGAGCCATGAGCTCAGTGATAGGCACGGCCTTTACGAGTGTAGGACCAGAGCGGCGCTCTCAAACACGATGTAACGAAAGTATCTCCAACGAGTGAATGCAAGCGACTGATTGCTAGCCGCAATGGAACGCCAAGGCGGTTCGGAGGGGTCGACCCGGTAAACTCACCTCGATGACCCTGGAATCAAGTGAGCCCGGAGTGGCAGAGAAAGAGGACGGCCTCATCTCACCGCTCGGGGGAGCGCTTGTCGATCTGCAGATGACACCAGACGAGCTCGCTGAATTCAGCGCGCGCGCTGATGACCTCATTTCAATGCGTATTTCCGAGACGGCATCGGCCGATCTCGCGCTTCTCGGCAGTGGCGCCTACTCGCCGATCAGCGGCTTTCAAGGCCAGAGTGACTACACGAGCGTCGTCGAGCACGCCGCGCTCAGCGATGGCACGCCGTGGACACTACCGATCACGCTGCCGGTCGGTGATCACGGCCGCTCGTTGCAGGACGGCTCCGTCGTTGCACTCCGCGACGAAGGCGGTCATCTGCTTGGCGCACTGACAGTGACCGAAATCTACGATCGCGACCTCGAAGCCGAGGCACGCGAGGTGTACCGGACCACGGACCAGGCGCATCCCGGTGTCGCCGCGCTCTTCGCGCAGGGACCCACAGTCGTCGCCGGGCCGGTGCGCGTCGCCGCGCAACCCGAGGGTGACGTTCCCTCGACACCGGCCGAGACTTCGCGCAATGCTCAACGACCGCGGATGGTCGACGGTTGTGGGCTTTCAGACGCGCAATCCCGTGCATCGCGCGCACGAGTACCTGACCAAGGTCGCGCTCGAGCAGGTCGACGGCCTGCTGCTGCATCCGCTCTCCGGCGTGACCAAGGGCGACGATGTTCCCTTCGAGGTCCGCATGCAGTGCTACCGCGTGCTGCTCGACGGCTACTACCCGCCGAATCGCGTGGTGCTCGGGATCTTCCCGGGTGCGATGCGCTACGCAGGACCTCGCGAGGCGATCTACCACGGTCAGGTGCGCCGCAACTACGGCTGCTCGCACTTCATCATCGGGCGTGACGCTGCCGGTGTCGGCAACTACTACGGCACGTACGACGCGCAGACGCTCTTCGATGAGCTCGGCGGCGCCGAGCGCCTCGGTTTCGCGGCATACAAGTTCGAGCACTCCTTCTACTGCAAGGCGTGCGAGAGCATGGCCAGCACCAAGACGTGCCCGCACGGCGCGGACGATCGCGTGATCCTGAGCGGGACTCGCGTGCGCGAGATGCTGACCCGTGGCGATCCCATCCCCCACGAATTCACCCGTCCAGAAGTCGCCGAGATCCTGCGCGCAGCCTATGCGGTCGCGGAGCCGGTGGCCTGATGAGCGGTGTCACGATCTGGTTCACCGGTCTTTCCGGTGCCGGCAAGTCGACGATCGGGCAGCGCGTCGCAACCGAGTTGCGCACTCGCGGCCTTCGCGTCGAGGTCCTCGACGGCGACGAAGTCCGTCAGACGCTGAGTGCGGGCCTCGGCTTCAGCAAGGAAGACCGCGACATCAACATCCGTCGAATCGGATTCGTTGCCGAGCTGCTGACTCGCAACGGCGTGGTCGCCATCACCGCAGCGATTTCTCCGTACAAGGACACGCGCGCTGAAGTGCGCCGGCGGATCGGTCGCTTTGTCGAGGTCTACGTCCGCTGCTCGATCGACGTGCTCTCCGAGCGCGACGTCAAGGGCTTGTACAAGAAAGCGCTGGCCGGCGAGATCGATCACTTCACCGGTGTCTCCGATCCGTACGAGGCGCCTGACGCCCCGGACGTGATCGTCGACAGCGGGACGCAGACGGTCGATGAGTCGGTCGCCGCCGTTCTTGCGGCAATCGACGCAAGCGGCCTCCTCCCAGAACCGGCGTCTCGCGGCTAGCGCCGCAATGCGTACGCCGCAGCCGCGACCCCGGCATCCGCGGCCCCGGATCACCCTCGACCAGCTCCACACGTTTCTTGCCGTCGCCGAGCGCGAGCACGTCACCGCAGCCGCCGAGGCGCTCGGCCTCTCCCAGGGATCGGTCAGCGGCGTGGTGCGCCGCCTCGAGTCGACGCTCGGACTGCCGCTCCTCCAGCGGGTGGGCCGCAACGTTCAGCTGACCGATGTCGGCCGGGCGCTTCGCCAGCTCGCCGTCCGGGTGCTCGAGGACGTCGGTCAGATCGAGGAGCTGCGCGCCGGATACCTCGCCTTCGAGCGAGGCGAGCTCACCGTCGCCGCCGGGACGCGTCATGGGCGCGCACCGACTCTCAGGCTGGCTTGCGCCATTCGTCGCGGAGCACCCGGAGATCAACGTTCGCCTCGCGCTGGCACCGATGCGCTCGCTGGTGACCATGCTCATCGAGGGACGGGCCGACATCATCCTGGCCGGCTCGTCAGTCCGGGAGCCGGGGATCGAGACCGTGGTGCTCGAGCACACGCAACTGGTCACCGTGGTGGCGGCGCATCACCCGCTCGCGTCGAGCAAGACGGCGGTTCGCGACCTGGTCAACCATCGCCATCTCGCCCACGAACGCGGCAGTGCGACCGAGGCGCTCGCCGCCCACGCGCTCGGCACCCACGTCGACCCCGAGAACACGCTCGAGCTCGAGGAGGGTGCGCTGCACGCGGCACTGCTCGCCGGCCTCGGCTTCGCCGCGATGCCCCGGTCGGTCGTGGAGCAGGACATCATCGACGGCCGCATGGTGATCATTCCCCTCCCCGGCCGGAGCGTCTCGCAGTCGTTCGCCGCGGCACGGCGTCGCGACCTGCATACTCCCGCCGTCGAGGCGTTCTGGGACCACCTCAAGCGGATCGCCGTCGAGCAGTCCTGAGGGCCGGTCTCAGTACGAGCGGGCGAGCAGCGCGACGGAGTTGGCCGGCTTTCCACAGGCGATGCACGGCGCGCCATCCGGCTGCCGGTCGGCACGCAGCACTCGAACCGTGAGCGCGTGCACCGCATTCTTGAGCGCGTTCTCGCACTCCTCGGTGTTGCACATGGGTCCGCTGGCGAAGACGGGGCGATCGGCGAACGCGGCGACCAGCTCGTCAAGCGTTGCGACATCGACGCTGCGCTCATCGAGGCGCGTGCGTGCGCGCGCAAAAATCGCCTGTTGCGCCGCGGTCAGCAGATCGGGCAGTTTCGCGGCAAGGCCGGCAAGCGGCACGGTTTCCTGGGTGCCGTCGACGCGATGCACCAGCGTGACGTTTCCGGCGGCGAGATCCTTGGCGCCCACCACCACGCGGAGCGGCACACCGCGCAACTCCCAGTGCGCGTACTTCTCGCCGGGGCGCATCCCGTCGCGACGATCGACTCGCAGCCGGACTCCGGCAGGGCACTCACGCTCGATCTGCGCAACCGCCTCCTCCACCACCGCAGCGCCGGCCTCGTCGTTGCTTCGTGTGATCGGCACGACAACCACCTGTATCGGCGCGACTTTCGGCGGCAGGATCAGGCCCATGTCGTCGCCGTGCGCCATGATCACCGCGCCGACCGTCCGCGCCGACAGACCCCACGAGGTCTGAAACGGATGCTGACGCTGATTCTCGCGATCGCTGTACGCGATGCCGTATGCGCGCGTGAAATTCTGACCGAGGTGATGCGACGTGCCGGATTGCAGCGCCCACCCGTCTGACATCATCGCCTCGATGCTCACCGTGTAGCGCGCGCCAGGGAATTTCTCGGATTCGGTCTTGCGCCCTTTGATGACGGGGATCCCGAGCCAGTCCTCGGTGAGCTCGCGATAGCAGTCGAGCATCGTCTCGACCTCGTCCGCGGCCTCGCTGTCGAGCTGATGAAACGTGTGGCCTTCCTGCCAGAGAAATTCGGTGGTGCGCAGGAACAGCCGGGTGCGGTGCTCCCAGCGAACAACGTTGCACCACTGATTGATCTTCACAGGGAGATCGCGCCAGGAGTGAATCCAGTCCGCGTACATCGAGCAGATGATCGTCTCGCTCGTGGGACGCACCGCGAGGCGCTCCTCGAGGTCCTTGCCACCACCGCGGGTCACCCACGCGACCTGCGGATCGAACCCCTCGACGTGGTCCGCCTCCTTCTGCAGGTACGACTCCGGAATGAACAGCGGGAAGTACATGTTCTCGTGCCCGGTGCGCTTGATCATGTCGTCGAGTGCGCGCTGGATGTTCTCCCACAGCGCGTAGCCGTACGGGCGGATGACCATGCAACCACGCACCGGGGAATAATCGGCGAGCTCCGCACGGCGCACGACGTCCGTGTACCAGCGATCGAAATCCTCGCTCTGCGCCGTGATCCGCTTCTCGTCAGCCATGACGGAGCAGTCTACGTGAGGGCACCCTCGCGCTCGCTCAAACCAACCGGCAGCGGCTTGCCTTCTGCGATCAATCGAGCGTCTTCCTCGGCGATCTCGTGCAATTCCGCGAGCAGTGCGCCGACGAGTTCGCCCTCGGGAAGTGTGGAAACCACCTTGCCCTTGCGATACAGGATGCCTTTCTGACGCCCGCCGGCAATCCCGATGTCCGCGTGCATCCCCTCGCCCGGCCCGTTGACGACACAGCCCATGACCGACACCGTGATCGTCCGCTTGACGCCCTCGAGCGCCTTGGCCACCTGCGCCACCATCGGCACCATGTCGATCTCGAGCCGTCCGCACGTCGGGCAGGCGACAAGGTTGGGGCCGTCGCCCTTCTCCTGCAGGTTGGCGAGGATCTGCCGGGCGACCCGGACCTCCTCCTCCGGCGAGCCGACCAGGGAGACGCGGATGGTGTCCCCGATTCCTTCAGCGAGCAGGATGCCGATACCGAGCGCGCTCTTGATGCTCCCGGTGTCCACGGGGCCTGCCTCGGTGAGCCCGAGATGCAGCGGGTAGCGGTTGCCGAGGGCCACGAACGCGCGGTTCGCGGCCACGTTCGTGAGCACGTCGCTCGCCTTGAGCGACACCTTGATATCGCGGAAGTCGAGCTCCTCGAGCACGCGGATGTGGGAGAGCGCTGCGGCCACCATGTTCTGCGCGATCTCATCGATCGTGCCGCCGCGGCCGCGTGTCAACTCCTTGCGCTGCGGGATGCTCCCGGCATTCACGCCGATGCGAATGGGCACGTTGCGTGCTTTCGCCTCGCGCGCGATGTCGGCGACCTTTGCGCTGTCCGTGATGTTCCCGGGGTTGAGGCGCAGGCACTGCACGCCCGCTTCCAGCGCAAGCAGGGCGAGCGGCGCGTCGTAATGGATATCGGCGACCACGGGGATCGGCGACTCGCGCACGATCTCGTGCAGGCTTGCGGCAGCTTCCTTTGTGTCGCACGTGACCCGGATGATGTCGGCGCCCGCCTTCGCGGCGCGCTGGATCTGCGCGATCGTCGCCGGCGCATCCTCGGTCTGCGTCTTGGTCATCGTCTGCACCGCAATTGGTGCCGCGCCGCCGATGACGACATTCCCCACGCGCACCGGAACCGTCTTCCGGCGCGCGCTGACGGGCGAGCCGTCGGAATGTCGTCATAGCCTGCTCACGTCTCCGATGGTGACATACACGGCGAAGACGAGGATCACCGCAAGACCGACCGCGGTGATTGCCGCCTCGACCTTGGGGTTGAGGCGTTTCCGACGCACCGATTCGATGAGGATGAAGAGGAGCTTGCCGCCGTCAAGGAACGGAATCGGCAGCATGTTGACGAAACCGAGGTTCATGCTGATGAAGCCGATCCACCACACGAGGCCGTTCGGCCCGAGGAATCCGTTGTTGGTGGCGGTGGCCGTTTCCTGCGCGATGCCGACCGGACCGGTGAATCCCTCCGGCCCGTTGATGCCGCCCTGCGGCGGATGGACGATGAGCCCGTAGATCCCGGTGAACTCTCCCCAGATGAAGCCGGGGATTGCGCTGAACCCGCTTGCGATGGCGGCCGGCGGGCTCTCACCATCGACCCCGGGGACGACTCCCATGATCCACGCGGCACGGATCGCGTTGTTGGTGGCGTAGCCGTCCTTGATCCCGGAAACGGTGACGTTGGTGAAGTAGCTGGACGGCGAGCCGTCCTCGTTCTCGAGGTAGCCGCTGATCGTCACCGGTGATCCGGCGCCAAGCAGTGTGGCGGGATCACCGTTGCCAACCGGAGCACCGTTGATCGAGGTGACGACGAGGCCGCCGAGGGGGAGCTTGCCGCCCGCGAAGGCTTTCGGGTTCGCGAGGATGTTCTCGATCGTCAGGCGCGGCGTGAGCTTCGTTGTGTGGATGCTGCCGTCGGACGCGCTGTACACGACGGTCATCGGGTACCCGTTGCTCGCGCTCGTCGCCGCGTGGAGGTCGGTGGTGACGTCGGTGATGTTGTCCTGGCGGATCACGTGACCGTTGATCGCGAGCATGGTGTCGCCCGACTTGAGCCCTGCCACGCCCGAAGCGGCATGCGCGTCGAACAGGTACGGCGTCGGCTGCATGTCGACGATCGCGAAGATGATTCCACCGAACACGAAGTTCGCGACGATGCCGGCGGCGACCGTCGCGAAGCGGCGAGGACGCGACGCGCGATAGAAGTTGCGTTCCCCTGCATCACTTTCGCCAACAAGTCCGAGCATGCCGGCCATGCGAACGAAGCCGCCCGCCGGGATCGCGCGCACCGCGTAGAGGGTTTCACCGATCGTTCGCGAATAGAGTTTCGGGCCGAAGCCGATGGAGAACTCCTCGACCTTGATGCCGGAGAGCTTGCCGACCAGGAAATGCCCGAACTCGTGGACCGTGATGACGGTGACGATCACCAGGATGAACGCGCCGGCGTAGATGAGGAACTGGGTCATCGTGCCGCGACGGCCTGGCCGGTGTTCGTCCGAACAAAGTCACGGGCCCAGGCGTCCGCGGCGAGCACGCCGTCGAGTGTCGACGCGTCACCGTCACCGAATGCGGCAAGTGCCGCGCTCACGAGCGGAACAATCTCGTCGAAGCGGGACTGCCCGGTGGTGAACGCGGTCACCGCCTCCTCGTTGGCGGCGTTGAAGACGCACGGGGCGAGGCCGCCTCGCTCTCCGGTGCTCTTGGCAAGCGCGATCGCGGGGAACCGCTCGCCATCTGCGGTCAGGAACTCGAGCGGCGACGCATCGCGAAGATCGAGGTGCGGGCCGACCCCCGGCAGGCGCTCACCGTCGGCCAGCGCCAGCGCGATCGGTACCCGCATGTCCGGGACACCGAGCTGCGCCACCACGGCCCCATCACGGAACTCGACCCAGCTGTGCACGATGCTCGTCGGCTGGATGGCGACCTCGATCGAGGCGTATGGCGTGTCGAAGAGGAAGTGCGCCTCGATGATCTCGAGCCCCTTGTTCATCATCGTGGCCGAGTCGATCGTCACCTTCGGCCCCATGTTCCAAGTGGGGTGCGCGAGCGCCTCAGCCGGCGTGATCGACGCAAACGTGTCGAGCGGGCGGCGCAGGAACGGACCGCCACTCGCGGTGAGCACCAACCGGAGCACCGAGGCCGGATCCTCGCCGCGGAGGCACTGCCAGAGTGCTGAATGCTCGCTGTCGATCGGGATGATGCGGGCCCCGGCCGCCGCGGCGCGCGCTTTGACGAGTTCCCCTGCCATGACCAGGACTTCCTTGGTTGCGGTCGCGACGGTGGCTCCCGCGTCGATCGCCGCCAGCGTCGGCCTGAGCGCGGCCGCACCGGTGATCGCCACGCAGACGACATCGGCGTCCATGGCCGCGATGTCGCAGGCGGCGTCCATGCCGACCGCGCAACCCGCCGGGAGCGTGCCGTTTGGATCGCCGTGGACCAGCGCCGTGCGGGCGACGCCGAAGCGTGAGGCGATCGCGGCGAGAGCAACACCGTCGGTGCCGGCGACGGCTCCGACGAGCTCGAACCGGTCTGGGAACTGGGCGATCACGTCGCACGCCTGACGGCCGATCGAACCGGTGGCGCCCAGGAGGACGACGCGTCGGCGGGGCGTGGAATGTGTCACTTGTGCAGAGATGCCTCGGTTCTCAGTAGAGCAGAGCACGCCACCGCTTTCGTCGCGGTTACGAGAATGCGATCAGCTTCAGATAGCAATATACGACTGGCGCAAGCAGCACAAGACTGTCAGCTCGATCCAGGATGCCGCCGTGGCCGGGGATGAGCGTGCCCGAGTCCTTGACGCCGGCTTCGCGCTTGATCGCCGACTCGACGAGATCGCCGCCCTGCGCCGCGATCGCCATGAGCGCCCCGAGGCCGGCGCCGAGCGGGACGCTCAGGCCGACCAGGAGGGGGCCGGCAATCGCTCCCACGAGGATTGAGGCGACGGCGCCGGCAATCGCTCCCTCGACCGACTTGTGCGGCGAGATTCGCTGAAAGAACGGATGCCGTCCGATGGCGGATCCGACGAGGTATGCGGCGGTGTCGCCGATCACCGCTCCGGCCAGGGCGAGCACGACCAGGCGGAACCCGAGATGCGTGGTATCCGTGACGTGCCAGCGGTAGATCGCGACCCAGAAGCCGAGACCGAGGCCGATGTACGTCGCGCCCCCGACGGCGAGCGCCCAGCCCGCGAAGCTCTGCCGGATGCCGAGGCCGGCGAGGAGCCCGACGACCACTGCGGCCCCGAAGCCCCAGTCCGCAGCCATGTCGGCCGCTGGGAGGACGAAACGGATCGCGAGCCAGAGGCTGAGCGGCAGGATCAGCCACACCGGTGGTATCGGCCCGGTGCGTCCGAGCAGCGCGCGCAATTCCCACGCGCCGATCACGGCTCCCGCGCCAACGACGGTGGCGACTGCGGGCGTGCCGATCCAGAGCGCTCCGACGATCACTGCGACGAGCACGACTCCGGAAACGACCCGGAGAGCGAGGTTCATTCCGCCGGGAGCGCGTGCGCGGGGATGCGCTGGTCAGGCTCCGGGATGCCCCCGAATTTCCGCTCGCGATTCGAATAGTCGGTGAGCGCATCGTGGATGGCGTTCTCACCGAAGTCGGGCCAGAGCGTGTCGGTGACGTAGAGCTCCGCATACGCGGCCTGCCAGAGCAGGAAATTGCTGATACGCAATTCGCCGGCAGTGCGCACGATGAGATCGGGATCCGGGAGTCCGCGCGTGTACAGCGCATCGCTGACGACGGATTCGTCCAGCGCCGTGAGGTCGGCTCCCGACTCCGCGAGCTCGCGAACAGCGTCAACGATCTCTCGCCGTCCGCCGTAGTTGATCGCGACGTTGAGGATTGCCGATGTGTCGCCGGCGGTGAGCGCTTCAGCCTGCGCCACCTTGCGCTGCAGCGATTCGCTGAGCCGGGCGCGGTCGCCGAGGACTCGAATCTGCACGCCGTTCTCGTGCAGTTCGCCGACCTCGCGATCGATCGTCTCGCCGAAGAGCCGCATCAGTGCGGTGACCTCGCCGCGCGGGCGCTGCCAGTTCTCGGTGCTGAAGGCATACAGCGTGAGGATGTGCACACCGGCCTCGTGACACGCCTCCATCACGGGCCGGATGGCGCGGACTCCCGCGCGATGCCCCGCGACGCGAGGGAGATGGCGCTGCCGTGCCCACCGACCGTTGCCGTCCATGATGATGCCGACATGCCGCGGAAGGTCTGCCCTTGCGGGGAGCGGGATCGCGGCGGGAGCGGGTGGGCGCTGCATTGTGGGGCTCGGGGTCAGAACGCCCCGAAGGCATCAGCCGTTTCGGCGCGGGTCACCGTCAGACCTCGAGGATCTCAGCCTCCTTCCTCTGGATGGCGTCGTCGATTCTCGCGATGAATTGATCGGTGATCTTCTGCACATCGATGAGCTTCGTGGCCACCTCGTCCTTGCTGACGTGGCCCTCTTTCTCGACGCGTCGGAGGTGGTCGACCTCGTCGCGTCGGATGTTGCGCACCGCAACGCGCGCTTCCTCGGCCTTGCGGTGGATCACCTTGACGAGGTCCTTGCGACGTTCCTCGGTGAGCTGCGGAATCGCGACGCGGATGACCTGGCCGTCGTTGCTCGGGTTCAACCCCAGGTCGCTCTTCTGGATCGCCTTCTCGATGGCGCCGAGCGAGGTGCGGTCATACGGGGAGATGACCAGCATGCTGGCCTCCGGGACGCTGATGCCGGCGATGCTCTGGAGGGGTGTCGGCGAGCCGTAGTAGTCGACGTGCAGCCGTTCCAGCAACGCCGGCGACGCGCGTCCGGTGCGCACGGTCATCAACTCGCGATGCAACGCCTCGACGCTCTTCTCCATGCGCAGATTCGCGTCAGCGATCCGCTGCGCGATCTGTTGCTCTGGGTCGTCCGGTTTGTCGCGGTCGGTCACTCGACCTCCCCCTCCGCATCGACGCGGGTCCCGATCTGCTCACCGAGAATCACGCGCTCGATATTGCCCTGTGTGAAGAGGTCGAAGACGATGATCGGCATGCGGTTGTCCATGCAGAGCGTCACGGCCGTGCTGTCCATGATCGCGAGGCCGCGGTTGAGCACGTCCATGTACGTGAGGTTCGGCAGCCGCGTCGCGGTGGTGACCTTGTTGGGATCGGCGCTGTAGATGCCGTCCACCTTGGTGGCCTTGAGCAGCACATCGGCGCCGATCTCGACGGCGCGCAGCGCCGCAGTCGTGTCAGTCGTGAAGAACGGGTTGCCGGTACCGGCCGCGAGGATGACGAGCCGGCCCTTCTCGAGGTGGCGAATGGCGCGACGCGGGATGAACGGCTCGGCGACCTGCTGCATGGCGATCGCGCTCTGCAGGCGGCAGTCGATGCCGAACTGCTCGATGGCGTCGCGCAGCGCAAGCGCGTTGATCACCGTCGCGAGCATGCCCATGTAGTCCGCGGTGACGCGGTCGACACCATGCTGCGCCGCTTCAGTGCCGCGCACGATGTTGCCGCCGCCAACGACGATGGCGACTTGGACGCCGCGCGCGACGATGTGCGTGAGTTGCTCCGCGATGTGGTGCGCCGCGCCGTAATCGATCCCATAGCCAGCGGTGCCGAGCATCGCCTCACCACCGAGCTTCAGGATCACGCGCCCGAACACCGGGCGGCGTCCGTCACTCGGGTGCTCCGCGATGGCGGCAACTTCCACGCGAGGTGCTCCGAGGCTCACTCGGCCGCCGGCGCGTCGGCGCCGTCACTGTCGGCGCTCTCCTCGCCCACGGCGAAGCGGGAGAATCGCGCCACCGAGATGTTCTCGCCAAGCTTGGCGATGGCTTCCGTCACCAGGTCACCGACCTTCTTCTTGTCGTCCTTGATCCACGGCTGCTCGAGCAGGCAGATCTGCGAGAAGAATGCATCGAGCTTGCCGGCGAGGATCTTGTCGACGATATTCTCAGGCTTGCCCTGCACCTGCTCGCGATAGACGGCGCGCTCGCGCTCGACGATCTCCGCGGGGACGTCCTCGCGGCGGACGTACGTCGGCGCGGCGCCGACGACCTGGAGCGCCAGCGTGTGCGCGAGGTCCTTGAAGTCGTCGGTCTTGGCGACGAAGTCGGTCTCGCAGTTGAGCTCGATGAGCGCGCCCTGCTTGGCGATGCCGCCGGCGTGGTGGATGTACGCGTCGACGATGCCTTCGTTGGCGACGCGTCCGGCCTTGGCGGCTGCACGCGAGATTCCCTTGGCGCGCAACCAGTCCTCGGCCTTGTCCATGTCGCCGTCGCACTCGACGAGGGCTCGCTTGCAGTCCATCATGCCCGCGCCGGTGCGCTCGCGCAGGGCTTTCACCATGGCTGCTGTGACCTCTGCCATCAGGCTTCTGCCTCCCCTTCTGCGGCTGTCGCGCCGGCAGCGACCGGCTCCTCGGTTGCGGCAGCGGCAGCTTCCGCTGCGACCGCGTCGGCGTGCGCCGCCGCTGCCGCGGCCTGCTCGGCCGCGACGACCGCCGCTGCTTCCGCGGCGACGGCCGCATCGTGTTCACGCTTCTCGGCTTCCTGCCGCTCGAGCATCTCGCGCTCGCTGAACTGCTGCAGCCCTTCGGCGATCGCCTTGCCGATCTCGCTCACGATCAGCCGGCAGCTGCGCATCGCGTCGTCGTTGCCCGGGATGACGACCTGGATGTCGTCCGGGTCGCAGTTGGTGTCGACGATCGCCACGATCGGGATGTTCGAGCTTGTTGGCCTCGGTGACCGCGATGCGCTCCTTCTTGCAGTCGATCACGAAGACCGCGCCGGGAAGCCGCTTCATGTCGGCCATGCCCGCGAAGTTGTTCTCGAGGCGCTCGAGGTCGTCCTTCGCGTCGTTGGCCTCCTTGCCGCTCATGCGCTCGAAGTCGCCCTTCGACTGCATGACGCGCAGCTCGGCGAGGCGGCGCAGGCGGCGCTGGATGACCGTGAAGTTGGTGAGCATCCCGCCCATCCAACGATGGGTGACGTAGGCCTGCCCGGTGTTGCGGCAGACCTCCTCGATGACGTCCTGGGCCTGCTTCTTGGTACCGACGAAGAGGACCTTCTGGCCGCTCCCGACGATGTCCCGAAGGTATTCGCAGGCGACGTCGAGCTGCTTCTGGGTCTGCTCGAGGTCGATGATGTGGATGCCGTTGCGCGCCGTGAAGATGTACGGGCGCATCCGGGGATTCCATCTGCTGGTCTGGTGGCCGAAGTGAACTCCAGCCTCCAGCAGTTGACGCAGTGTTACTGCCGGCATGGGCGGTCGCTCCTGTTGGGGTGGTGTGGTGCCTCCGTCCGGGGTGAACCGCGGCGGCGACCCGGGGGCACCGGGCACCCGCCGGCCGCGTGAAACCGGACGTGTGAGATGAGCCGAGTGTACCAGCCCTGACCGTCGCCTACACCTGCCCTCCAGTGGGGTCAGAGCACGTAGCGGCGGAGATCCTCGTTGCCCACCAGGTCTCCGAGCCGCGAGCCGACATACGCGGCATCGATGACGACGGTGGTCTCGGCCAGTTCCTCGGCACCGAAGGAGACGTCCTCGAGCACCTTCTCCATGATCGTGAAGAGCCGGCGCGCGCCGAGGTTCTCGTCCTCCTCGTTGACGCGGTACGCCTGAGCGGCGAGCTCGCGAATCCCGTCCTCGCGTGAAGTCGAGCGTCACGTGCTCGGTGCCGAGCAGCGCCGCGTACTGCTTGGTCAGCGCGTTGCCGGGCTCGGTGAGGATGCGCACGAGATCGTCCTCGCTGAGCGGCTTCAGCTCGACACGGATCGGGAAGCGGCCCTGGAACTCGGGGATGAGATCGCTGGGCCGGGCGGCGGTGAACGCGCCCGCGGCGATGAAGAGGACGTGGTCGGTGCGCACGGGTCCGTAGCGGGTGTGGACGGTCGAGCCCTCGAGGATCGGGAGCAGGTCGCGCTGGACACCCTCGCCGCTGACGTCGGGGCCGCGATCGGAGGCCGGACCGCAGATCTTGTCGACCTCGTCGATGAACACCACGCCGGAATCCTCGACGAGGCGGATCGCGTCGTCGTACACGCGGTCCATGTCGATGAGCCGGTCGGTCTCCTCGTCGATGAGCACGTCGCGGGCGTCGGCCACAGTCATCAGCTTCTTGCGTTTGCGCGGTGGCGCGAGCTGCGAGAAGAAGTCCGACAGCGAGACGCCGACCTCCTCGAGGCCGGTCCCGGTGAATCCCTCGAATGCGGGCTGGAACGGCTCGTCGACCTCGATGTCGACGGGTGCGTCCTCCATGGCGCCCGAACTCGAGCCGGCGCGCGAGGCGGCGGCGCCGGGCGCGGCTCCGGCGTGCCTCAGCCGCCGTGCGCTCGGGGTCTGGCGCCTGTTCAGCGGTGCTGGCCGCGGCTGCTCGCTTGCGCTCGTTTGCGTCATGGAGGTTGTCGACGATCCGCGAGTCGGCGAGGCACGCGTGCCCGAGGTTCGACGTCGGCGACGCGGTCTTCGTGCAGCTCGGTGATCGTCTGCTCCAGCAGGTCGCGGAGGATCGACTCGACGTCGCGACCGACGTAGCCCACCTCGGTGAACTTGGTGGCCTCGACCTTGATGAACGGCGACTCGGTGAGCCGTGCGACGCGCCGTGCGATCTCCGTCTTCCCGACCCCCGTCGGGCCGATCATCAGGATGTTCTTCGGCAGCACCTCATCGCGCATGTCGTCGGGCAGCATCCGGCGCCGGACCCGGTTGCGCAGCGCGATGGCGACGGACCGCTTGGCCTGGTGCTGGCCGATGATGTACTCGTCGAGCCGGCGGACCACCTCGGCGGGACGCAGCGTATCGCCCGCCACCGCTTCGACCAGGTCGTGGTGGGTTTCGGGGGTTTCCTCGGGGCCGGGCTCGACGGCCGCGGCGCTGGTCACGCGGTGACGGGCGCAGCCGGCGCCGGCGCGGCGCGCGAGCTCGAGGGTTTCGACGGTGATGTTGTCGTTCGTGTAGATGCAGAGCCGCGCGGCGATGAGCAGTGCGCGTCGCGCGATCTCCTCTGCGCCGAGGTCGGTGCTCTGGAGCAGCGCCGCCGCTGCCGCGTGCGCGTATGGTCCGCCGCTGCCGATGGCGACAACGCCGTCGCCATCGTCCGGCTCGATCACCTCGCCATCGCCGCTCAGCAGCAGGATGCGATTGGCGTCGGCGACGATCAGCATCGCCTCGAGGCGGCGCAGGTACTTGTCGGTGCGCCACTCCTTGCTCAGCCCGATCGCCGCGCGAACGAGGTTGCCCTGGTGCTTGTCGAGGTGCTGCTCGAATTTGTCGAACAGCGTCAGTGCATCAGCGACCGCTCCGGCGAAACCGCAGACCACCTGTCCGTGGAAGAGCCGCCGGACTTTCGATGCGCGTGCCTTCATGACGATGTCGCCGACGGTCACCTGACCGTCGCCGGCCACCGCCACCGTTCCGCCGCGCTGCACCGCCACGACGGTCGTCGCGTGTGCAGGGGTCATCCGTGCGCGACCTTCGGGGGACGGTACTTGCAGGCGGGATAGCCGGAGCAGCTCACGAACGGCCCGTAGCGGCCCTGCCGGGTGACGAGCGGTTTGCCGCAGTCCGGGCAGGCTTCGCCGGTCGGCTCCGGCGTGGGCCCGGCGCGGCCGCGCGCCCGCGGCGCCGGGCTGGATGTATTTGCAGTCCGGGTATCCGGTGCATCCGACGAAGGAACCGCGCCGCCCGCTCCGTCGTGCCAGCGGTTTGCCGCACGTCGGGCACGGACCGAGCACTTCGCGGTGTGGCGCCGTCCGCGCCCTCCGCCGGTTGCGGAGCGTCGCTCTTGATGTACGTGCAGCTTGGGTAGCCGGAGCAGCCGACGAAGGGGCCGCGTCTCCCCTGCCGGGTCACGAGCGGCTTCTCGCAGAGCGGGCAGGCCTCGCCGGTCGCGACGGCCTCGCTCTTCTTTCGATCCTTGATGTACGTGCAGTCCGGGAATCGGGAGCAGCCCACGAACTCGCCGAACTTTCCTTCGCGGACGACGAGCCGGCCGATCTCGCATTCGGGACATTCCTCACCGGTCTCCCGCGCCGGGACGCGCACCCGCTCCATCGAGCGCTCGGCGCGCTCGAGCGTCTCCGCAAACGGCTCGTACCACTCGCGCACCGTCGGCTCGTACTCACGCGTGCCTTCCTCGACCGAGTCGAGGCGCTTCTCCAGGTCCGCGGTGAACGCGATGTCGACGATGTCCGGGAAGTTCTGCCGCAGCACCGTGTCGACGGTCTTGCCGAGCTCCGTCGGATGGAGCCGGCGCTCGACCTGCTTCACGTACTGGCGCTCCTGGATGACCTCGATCGTGGCGGCATAGGTCGACGGACGGCCGATGCCACGTTCCTCGAGCTCCTTGATCAGCGTTGCCTCGGTGTATCGCGGCGGTGGCTGCGTGAAGTGCTGCTCGGAGGTGATCTCGAGGCAGTTGAGCGGTTCCTTCTCGACGAGGACCGGAAGTGTCATGTCCTTGTCCTTGTCGTCCTCGCGCTTCCAGACCTTCTGGAATCCCTCGAACGTCACCACCGAACCGGATGCGCGGAACACGTAGTCGGCGGCGTCGATCGTCGCGCTCGTGTTGAGGATCTTGGCGGGGCTCATCTGACTGGCGACGAAGCGGCGCCAGATGAGGTCATACAAACGGAGTTGATCGCGCGACAGGTCCGCGCTCACCAACTCGGGCGTGCGGCTCACGTCGGTGGGCCGGATCGCCTCGTGCGCGTCCTGCACGTTGAGAGCCGCCTTCTTGCCGCGCACCGCTCCGCGTGCCGACGTACTCCTTACCGAACGCCGTGGTGATGTGCTTGCGCGCGGCGTCCTTGGCGGCGTCGCTGATGCGAATCGAGTCGGTGCGCATGTAGGTGATGAGTCCGGTCGACCCGCCGCTGCTGAGGTCGACACCTTCATACAGCTGCTGCGCGATGCTCATGGCGCGTTTCGGTGGCATGCCGAGCCGCGAGCTCGCGTCCTGCTGGAGCGTGCTCGTCGTGTGCGGAGCCTGCGGCAGGCTTGACCGTTCCTTCACCTCGATCGACTGCACGATGAATGCCGGCGTGCGCGCGGTCACCGCACCCTGGTCATCGAGACCGAGCGCCGCAATGACCTCTTTTGCTTCGGCCTCGGTGCCGAGCTCGAGCTTCTCGCGCTCGGCCGTGTCCTTGTCGCCGCGCCTGCCGACGAGCCGCGCCGTGAAGGGGTTGATGCCATCTTTGACAAGAAGTGCATCGATCGTCCAGGACTCGACCGGAACGAACGCGTCGATCTCCATCTCGCGATCGACGACGAGGCGCACTGCCACGGATTGCACGCGCCCCGCCGACAGCCCGGCGCGCACCTTGCGCCAGAGCAGCGGCGACAGCCGGTACCCGACCAGGCGATCGATCACCCGGCGCGCTTCTTGAGCGGACACGAGCGAGCGATCGATCTTCCGGGGATGCGCGAGCGCGGCATCCACCGCGAGTTTCGTGATCTCGTGGAAGACGATCCGGTCCGGGTTGTTGAGTCCGAGCGCCTCGGCGAGATGCCAGGCGATCGCCTCGCCCTCGCGATCGGGGTCAGCCGCGAGCAGCGTGGAGGACGCCTTCTTCACCGCGGCGCGGAGGTCGCGGATCTGCTTCTCCTTGCCCTTGATGAGCTCGTACTCCGGAGCAAAACCGGCCTCGACGTCAACCCCGATCTTCGACTTGGGCAGATCGCGGACGTGTCCCATCGAGGCGAGAACGACGTACTCGGACCCGAGAAAACGGGCGAGTGTTCTTGCCTTGCTGGGCAACTCGACGATGATCAGACGTGACACTTCTGGACTTCCTATGGGGGCTCTGGCGCCGGTTATACGGTACGGGCCACGAGGCCTCCGGGCAGGGACATTACGGCTCCGGCAAGCTCCAGCGCACCCAACCGGCTGGCGACCAGCGCGGGTGAGAGGCCAAGCGCCGCCCCGACCTGGTCCGGGTGGACCGGTTGTGTTCCCATGCGTGCCAGTATCTCCCGCAGCGGTGGGCTGAAACGCTCGATGCCACCGCCGGGCCTTGCCTGGACGAAGTCCAGGGTCGTTTGCGCGACCGCGGTCTGGAGCTCCGGGACCGCGTCGAAGAGATCGCCCAGCCCCAGGAACGGCCTGACGCCGTCGCGGATCAGGAGGTTGGTCCCGCTGCTCTGACGGGCGCGGATCGACCCGGGTACGGCAAGCACCTCGCGACCGAGGTCGGCCGCCCACCGCGCCGTGCTGAGCGCGCCGCTCCGCTCTGTGGCCTCCACAACGACGACCGCTTGGGCGAGGGCCGCGATGATCCGGTTGCGTTTCGGAAAGTTGTGCTTGAAGGGCGGAGTTCCCGGCGGTTCCTCGGTGATCAGCGATCCATTGGCGATGATCCGTTGCCGCAACTCCGCATGGCGGGACGGATAACAGATGTCGATGCCGCAGCCGAGCACCGCAACCGTCGAACCTCCCGCCTCGAGGGCGCCGATGTGGGCGGCGGCGTCGATCCCGAGGGCCATGCCGCTCACCACCTGGATGCCGGCAACTGCCAGGTCGCTGGCGATCGACGACGCGATCTCGACGCCGCCGAAGGTGGCGCGTCTCGACCCGACGATCGCGACACACGGCTGCGCCGGGCCGACGCCTCCCAACTGCCACACGCCGGCGGGAGGCGATTCCAGGTGGTCGAGGCGCTCGGGCCAGTCCGGAGATCGAGCGCTCGATCCATCGGGGTTCGGTCATCCCGCCATCTCGATTCGATAGTGGAGGGCCTCGGCGAGCGCGTCCTCGCCGACTCGATCCTCGCCGGCGAGATCCGAGATGGTCCGCGCGACCCGGAGCACCCGGAAGAACCCGCGGGCGCTGAGATGCAGGCGTTCGCCCGACAGCGCCAGCAGCCGGCGCGCGGGGGCCGTGGCACGCGCTGCAGCGAGGATCTCGCGGCCGGTGAGCGCGGCGTTGCCGTGTGCCGTGCCGCCGTCGCGTCTCGATCGAGCGCCCTCGACCCTCCCCCGTACGGACGATGAACCTCCTCCGCCGCGCCGTCGAAGATCTCCCGGTACTCCTGGCGGGGCACGGACACGACGAGATCGATGCGGTCCTTGATCGGTCCGCTGATCTTCCCTGGTAGGCATTGAGTTGACGCGGCTCGCAGCTGCATCCCTGCGCGTCGCCGAGGTGTCCGCACGGACACGGGTTCGAAGCGCCGATGAACATGAAGTCCGCCGGATATGTCACCGCGGCGCGGGCGCGGGCGACGGTGACCGAGTGCTCCTCGAGCGGCTGGCGGAGCGCCTCGAGGTGCTGACGAGAGAACTCACAGAGCTCATCGAGAAAAAGCACCCCTCGATGCGCGAGAGAAATTTCGCCGGGCTGCGCGAGGCCGGTACCGCCGCCGACCAACCCCGCGCGCGAGATGCTGTGGTGTGGCGCACGAAACGGTGGCCGCAGTGTCGTTGGCGGCCGTTCGCGCAACGTGCCGCGGAGCGAATAGATCGCCGCAACCTCGAGCGCCGCGTCGTACGCCAGGTCGGGGAGCAAGGACGGAAACGTCCGTGCCAGCATGGTTTTCCCCGCCCCGGGTGGCCCTGTCATCAAGACGTTGTGTCCACCCGCGGCAGCGATCTCGAGGGCTCGCTTCGCCTGGGCCTGCCCACGAACCGCTGAGAGGTCAGGTTCGGGCGATGCTCCCGCCGGGGACATGTCGCGGACGCCTGGAATCAGCGAACCATCGCCGCGCAGATAGTCGACACATCGCTGCAGCGAGGATGCGCCGAGCACCTCGACACCCTCGGCAAGCGCCGCCTCCGGCGCGTTCTCCACCGGCACGATGAGCCGCCGAATGCCCGCAGCGGCGAGGCATCTCGCCATCGGCAGGACGCCGGTGACCGGACGAAGGGATCCGTCAAGCGCGAGCTCGCCGAGAAACGCGAGCCCGTCAAGGAGAATCGACTGGTCCTCCGCGCGAAGGATCGCGATCGCGATCGCCAAATCGAACCCGGTCCCCTCCTTCGGCAACTCCGCGGGAGCGAGGTTGACCGTGACCCGTCGCTGCGGAAACTTGAAGCCGGCGTTACGGATTGCCGGCTTGACCCGCTCGCGTGCCTCCTGGATCGCTCGGTCCGTGAGGCCGACAATCGTGAAGCCCGGCAGGCCGTTGGCGATGTCGGCCTCGACCGTGACCGGCACCCCGGCGAGCCCTCTCGTCGCACAACTTATTGCACACGCAATCACACAAGAAAGTGTAGCAGAGGTCGAGGCAGTCGAGCGAGGTCAGCCCGAGCAGGTCCAGGTCACGATGCCCGCCTCATACGGGCCTCCAGCCAGCCCGATGAGCGTCGCATTGGCGAACGACAGGCTGCCGGACCCGTCGGCGTTGATGGTGAGGATGCTGAGCTTGCCCTCGTAGATGGTGCTCCCGGTGCTCGTGTTCACGGTGGCCTGGAAGAGGTTGCCGCCGCGGTACGTCGACGCTCCTTTGAAGACGCCGTGCGGCACCTGGATGGTCAGTCCAAGATTCTGCAGACCGACTTCGGTCGAGCCATACGGCGAGTTCGTTTGAGGACCGTCCCATCCAAACGACGTGTTCTGGCCCGCCAAATAATCAGCGCACGACGCGTAAGGCTCCTTGTCGGTGAAGGACCCGTGGAAACGGTCGGCGCCACCCAGGCTCACCTGGGCGGTGAGGGTGATCTCTCCTTGCCCCCCACCCTCGCCGCCGAACCCCGTCGGCCCCGGGGTTGGGCTGGAGCTGCATCCGGCCAACACCACCGCGGCAGCCAGCGCCCCGGTGGCTGCTGCGATGGACTTCCAGGTCCGCCGGGGGTTCACAAGCTGCCCACCTTCTGGAAGGTGAACTGATACGAGAACGGTCCGCCGTTGAAGTCGTTGACCACCAACTCATAGGTGCCGCTCGGGGGGATGGTCAAGGTGCCGTAGTTGCCCGCCGGGGGGATGGCGTAGGCAGCGCTGCAGTCGATCGTGGCCAGCTCGGTCCCGTTGGCCAGGGCGATTCCGACCCAACCCTGGCCGCTCGGCGTACCGGCCGGACCCAGGGCGCTCGTGCATCCGGCTCCCTGGATGCTGATGATGTCTCCCGCCTGTGCCGTGAAGGTGTAGACGTCGTGCGACGCGATGTCCGGGATGCTTCCTGACAGCGTCTGGCCGTAGGCGGCCGGCCGGACCACGTCGCCGCGCTCGATCGCAATCGGGACGCTGTAGGTGCCTGCCTCCTGGTGGTTGGGGTTGGCGACCAGTTCGTACGTGCCGGCGACGGAGATGAGGAATCTGCCGAGCGAATCGCATTCGGCGCTCCCGCTGGAGATCTCCGCCGCGTTGAGAGTCGTGCCCTGAGGATCGACGAACGCGAACTGCATGTTGTCTGCTGCGCATCCAGGGTTCCCGATCCAGAGGACCTCACCGGCCGTGGCCTGGATCGCAAAGGCCTGCTGCTCGGACGCATTGGCGATATTTCCGGTGTCCAGCAGGACGCCGTTGAGATTCGGGGTGGGGCTCGGCCCGGTCCCGCCGGTCGGCGCAGGGGTTGGGGTGCTACTCGAGGGGCTCGGTGGCGTGTTGGCCGGGAGGTTGTTGGCGAGGTTGTGCTGCACCGTGGCGACGAGTTGCGCCTCGGTGTAGTGGTTGAGCACGGCCGGGTCACTCACGGACGACACGTCGACGACGCAATCGGCCAGAAGGTACGGGTCCGTGATGCCATCTGCCTCGCATTCCTGCGTTGCCTTCGCCGCTCCCACGATGTTGGTGGAGTCGACGTAGCTGGACGGGAAGGAGAGGTTGGTGAACGTTGCCGTGGATTGGCCGGGCAAGTAGTCGAAGAGCGAGTTCGCCTGGGTGATTCGCCAGGAGGTGGCGAACTGGCCGTCGATCGTCTGCGGCGATGGTGATGACCCGAGATTGGTGCCTTCCGAGGTGACGAAGTCGTCCCCATTGGTCCCGCTGTCGGCGCCGAGCAGACCGGACAGCTTCCCCGCTCGCGCAGCGGTGGGCCACATGGTCACGTCGAGACCCACCATGCCCATCTGGTCGACACGCATCAAGGTGCCGTCCGGCCATTCGACCAACCATGCGGAACCCGCCTCCGTACTCATTCGGGCGAGGCTCCCCTGACCGACACTCACCGAACCCGCGAAGTTGTCGACGATGCCATCCACCCTGGCCGTGACGAGGCCGTTCTGCAAGGTCAGGGTCACCCGGTGTCCGTTGACGCGGGCCGCCACGGCCACGTTGACGGCCACGACCGGATGCGGGCCGGGAAGGGGCACCTGCCGCACCTGCACCAGGAGGTCGTCCACGGTGGACTGCACGAGCGTGAACTCCCCCGCCGCTTGCAGGTCGTACCGAGTGCCGTCGAATGTCAGGAGATGCGGATCGCCGCTCGACTGCCCGCCCGGCGGGCTTGGGCTGTCGGGCTCACCGCCGCTCCCGCCGCCGCCGCCGCCCGGAGGACCCCCAGGTCCCGATGGCGGTGGAGGGTCCGGCTGTTTGCAGAACTGGTCCAGCGACTCACCGTCGGCTCCCGCGACCAGTGAGAAGCTGCCCCCGTCCATGCCCACGTCGATAGGGGCGGTGGCAGGCATGGTCAGCGCGGATGCGCCGGGGCTCCCATCCGGACACCGGCAGCCGCCCTGCTTCAGACACAGTGCCACCGGTGCCACGTCGTCGAGGGTCTGCTGCACCGCGTACCCGCTGTCATGCAGATCGCCATACCCCGAAGAGAGGGTCACCACCAGGATGTCGGCGCTCCCGCTGATCGCGACGTATTGCGCCTGGAACGGACCGGTATTGCCGATGAACTGGTTGTCGCCGTTGTCGACGGTGATCGACTGCGGTGCAGCGGCGTTTTTCCCAGGCTGCCCCGGCCCCTCGATGTCCCAGTCACTGTTCGAGCTGTCCTCGAAGTAGCTGGCCCCCCACGTGCTGTAGAAGCGATTGCTGTCGCTCTGCATGAGCGTGGCCAGCGCTGCGGAATCGGCTCCCTGGATGCCGGCGCTCACCACCGGCAGGAGAATCGGCCACAGCGCCGGCTGGCCGGCGGCAGAAAGGTCGCCCTCGTGCCCGAACACACCGACGCCGTCGTCGCGGCGCTGGTTGTATGGCTCCAGTGGCGTCGTTGTGTACGCCTGCCAGATCTGAACATCTCTCGGGAGCGTGTTGTTCGGATACAGCTCGTTCTCCACCCACGTGGCCTCGCCTTCCATGATCCAGGGGTGAATGCTGACCTGGTTCGGCCCAGAGCCCGCCTGTCTCATCTGGTAGCAGTGCCAGACCTCATGGGCCATGATGGCCGCGGCGTCATCTGCGCTGAGGCCTTGGAACAGCGGCTCGTAGACGATGATGTGGCAACCGTCTGAATACGCGTGCCATCCGGTGGCGGAGTTCAGGTAGTAGATAACTGGTCACCGCATACGCTGTCGACGTGTCTTCGGAGACCTCAATGACGATGCTGGGGATGGCGGGAGCTCCGCTCTCGGAGGACTCCGTGGCGTTCGCCTGGGCTGCGAGTTGCCCGTAGTCGAACAGGTTCTCGTCGGTCAACTGCACGCCGGCCGTGGCCTTCGAGCCGAGCAATGGCTTCGATACGGTCCTCGATGCGATCCGGCTGGGGTCCGTTGCCGTGGGATGCGGCACTGGCGCTCGAGGTCTCACGTTCGACGCGCGACGACGTGACGAGCCGCGTCGCCGCGTCCTGTTGCGCTTTGGTCAGATGGGTCCACTCGCTGTAGAGATAGATGAGGGCGGTCGATCCGTCAAAGGCGTCGTCCGGCGTGATGCCCTTGACGGATACGCCCGGCAACGGTCCGACGTCGAGGGCAAACAGCTCCTCGGCTCGCTGCGCCGTGAGGCCGTGAGTGAGGATGGCGGTAAGCAACTGGTTCTCGGTGGTGATGCCGCTCTGCGTCGAAGCTTGAGACGGCGTCGGCGTCGCCTTCGCATTCGCCGGTCCGCTCGGCCGGCTCACGATGACGACGCCCACCACCGCCCCGACGATGAGGGCCGCGATGACCGCCGCGGCTACGGCGATACGGCGGCGGCTCCTCGGTGGGGACGGCACCGCGGTGGACGGCGTCAGCGGTGGTGGGGTCGGTGGCGGGGGCGGAGCGAGCGGTGGCTCGGTCATCAGACGACCATCTCCGCGTGACCAGCGGAGGGCTCCCTCGATGTCACGACCCTCTACTCCTGATCTGTGCCGTCCCGCGAGCTAATGGCGGAGGCGCGATCCCGCGTCGACCGCCATCTCAGTGCGGAGATAAGGCTACTCATCAGCGCGCGATAAGTGGGACACAAAACTTGAGTGGTCGGCCATACGCGCCTGCTGCCGACGGTATGTCACTCGGCTCGAAATGGGTACCTGTCAGCGAGCAACCGCTCAACCCTCGCACGCAACAGCAGGTACGCATCCGCCCCGTGTGGTGGCACACCCTGCGGACGGTGCAGGGTTCGTTCGCCTGCAACCACTTCGCCCTCGACAAACTGCGCGCCGCTCACGTCGAGTACCTCGCCGTCATCGAGGCGGTTCCAGTAGTGCACTCCAAGTCTTTCAGACCCGACAAGCACGTCGCCGACCAGGATCTCGCCGCCGAGCAGGTCCTGAACGACCAACGCCGTCGCCCCGCACTGTCCGCGAGCAGGATCCCCCGGACGCCCGTGAGCCATGAAGCGCTCCGAGGCGTAGCGCGTGTCGGAACCCCAACTGGCAACGATCGCCGCCTCGACAGCGTGTCGATGGCTGCGCTGTGCGCCACCGGTATCACTCGCCACGCCCGTCCGCGCCTTGGTCACGCTACTGCCGGCTCGAGCCCACCCGGCCGCTTTGACGCCGCGTCCCTTCCGGCGCGAAATGGAAACCCTGCCGCGTGCCGCGCAACGCGACGACGCCGTTCTGCCCTAGCAGGCTGACGCCGAGGGCAACCTCGAGCGCTGCGTCAAGAACGTTGCCGACGCCGGCGTTTGACGAAAGAATCGCGATGACGATCCGCACTCCGATGGCCACGATCCAGAGCGCGATGGTGACCGCGCTGCCCTGTCGCCACATCACACCGTCGCGCTCGAAGACGCGTACGAAACAGCCCCGGAGCGCGCCGAGCGCCAGCGACGACACGAGATCGAGCGCAAGATAGGTGACCGCTGTGGTGCTGAGGCGTCCGCCGTCCACGTTGGAGATGGCTGCGACACCGATGACGATGAGGATCCCGGGCAAGAGCCACAGGCTGCGTGCCGTCACCGGGCGGGCGATGGTCTGCCGGTACAGCACCCAGGCGACCAGAGCCAGGACCAGGATCGCGTTGGTGATTGCGGAGATGTTCATCGGCCGCGTCGACTTTAAAGGGCAAGGCGTACGGTGCGGACTGCGCCGCCGTGCTCAGCAACGTGACGGTCACCACGACACCGGATCGCTCTCGTATCCTCGCCGCATGCCGACCGCGAAGAACGGGAATCAGCGCGCAGCCACGACGAAAACGCCGCCCGCCTTCTCCCGAGACACGAAGCTCGAGGCACTCGCGGAGTCGTGCACACGTTTTCTCTCCGGCGACGGACCGCGCACCGCGGACAAGCTGCTGGCACTCATCCCGCCCGGGACGGCCCTCGATTACTACGGCATCGGTGGCGCCGTCACGGACCTCGAGACGGAAATCGCAGCGCTGCTTGGGAAACCGTCGGCGCTGTTCTTCCCGACCGGGACCATGGCGCAGCAGGCAACCATCCGGGTCCACGCAGACCGCAGGCAACGCAAGACCGTCGTCTTCCATCCCGCATGCCACATGGAGACCAACGAGGAGCGCGGCTCCCAGCATCTGCACGGGCTGTTCGGCAAACCGGTCGGCCCGTATTACGAGCCGCTCTCACTGGCGAGTCTCGAGCTGGTGCACGAGCCCGTTGCGGCGCTGCTGCTCGAGCTCCCGCAGCGCGCGCTCGGCGGCACGCTCCCGACATGGAAGGAACTGGTCGCGCAGGTCGGATGGGCGCGCGAACGCGGCGCTGCCGTCCACCTCGACGGCGCCCGGCTCTGGGAATCGACTCCGTACTACAAAGCCAGGCATCGGAAATCGATCGCCGATATCGCCGAACTGTTCGACACCGTCTATGTGTCCTTCTACAAAGGGCTCGGCGGCATCGCCGGCTGCTGTGTCGCCGGCGATACCGACGTGATCGAAGAGCTCTCGGTATGGCGGACGCGCCACGGCGGTCGTTCGTTTGGGCTGTGGCCGTATGCGGCAGCTGCGCGAACGGCGCTCCACATGCGCCTGCCAAAGATGCCCGCGTACTACCGGCACGCCATCGCCATCGCTGCCGCTGTTCGCGACATCCCGGGAATCGAGGTGATGCCCGACCCCGTGCAGAGCCCGATGATGCACGTCCGCTTCTCGGCCGACCTGGATGCGATTCGCGAGCGTGTCGTCGACATCGCCAGGACCGACAGGGTCTGGACCTTCGCCCGACCGTGGGCGTCGCTGGGGCCGAAGCTGCAGGAGTTCGAATTCAGCGTTGGCGACGCGACTCTCGAGCTCAGCCCCGAGGAGATTCGCGAGCTCTTCATCCGTATCGTCGAGAAGCCCCGCGCTCGCAAGTCCGCTCGCCGTTCGCGACGCTGAGGGCAATGGTCCGGAGGCCCCGCGCAGCGCGCGCCACGCGGGGCCGGATCCGGATTCAGATCACTGGTGTCCCGCCGGGTCGAGGGACTCGCCCGTCTCGAGCAGGGTCTTGAGGCCGCTGAGCACCCAGTTCCAGCCGCCGCCGGCGCCCTGGTCCTCCATGCCGCCCGACATCAGCACCGCAAGCTGCGGAGCGCCTTCGAGCTCGTGTGTAAGGGTCAGCCGGGAGACGCCGTTCTTGCGCTCCTCGATCTCGTAGGTCACGCGGGTGAATCCCTGAGCCTTCATGCCCTCGTCCATCACCATCCGCCAGGTCTGCACGAGCTTGTGGGGCGGATCCGCCTCGAGCACCTCACCGTCGATGGCGACGTCGGGCGCGCCCATCGAACGCATCGCCGCCGTGGTGTACCCGGTGTACGTGCCGCCGGAGCGCAGGTCGTAGTCGGCGCGGCCGCAGTATCCGTAGCGCTCCGTCCATTCCGGCTTGGTGATCGCGTCCCAGATCGCGCCCGGCGTCGCCTTGATGTAGACGCGGTAGACCTGGGTGGTCCCGATCGCGGTCGCTGTCGTGGTCATGCCATGTCCTCCAGTTGAGTTTTGAGGTCGAGGAGCGCCGACGCGTGGCGCTCGCGGTATTTGTCGATCCACCGCTGGTGGATCAGCTGAATCGGGATCGGGTTGAGGAAGTGCAACTTCTCCCTGCCCGACCGGCGGGCGACGACCAGCCCCGCGTCTTCCAGCACGCGCAGGTGCTTCATCACGCCGAAACGCGTCATGTCCAGCTCCGACTCCAACTCCGTCAGCGTGCGGCCGTCACGCTGGAAGAGCAGGTCGAGCAGGAACCGACGCGTTGGGTCGGCGAGTGCCTTGAACACGAGGTCGTCGTCAGTCACCTGCGCAGGATAGGTGACTGATTAGTCACATGTCAAGTCCGGTACGAAACCGGGTTCACTCGTCCTGAACGGCGTCCTTGATGTGCTCGATCTTGGTCACCGTCAGCGCGCCATCCATCATCAGGCCGATCACGTCGATGCGGCACGGCTGCTTCTGGCGGTGCGACTGCGCGCGATACAGCTCGAGGAGCATGCGGAGCTTGCGTCGCTTGCGCTCGTCAACAGCCTCCTCGGGCGTGCCGAAACCGGTACCACGCCGGGCCTTGACCTCAATGAGCACCAACGTCTCGCCATCCTCGGCGACGATGTCGATCTGCCCGAGGCGGCTCCGCCAGTCGCGCGCGAGGATGCGGTAGCCCTGTTCCTTGAGGTACGCGAGTGCGGCAACCTCGCCGGCATGACCGACCCGGTCCTTGAGGGGCCGAGCCGGGGGAAGTTGCTCGGGGGTTCGCGACCCCCGGCTACGCTCCGCCGTCGCTCTCCGAGGGGGCGTCGGCACCCTCGGCGTCGCCTGCCTCGGCGGTCACCTCGGCCGTCTCCGGCTCCGTGGTCTCCGGCTCGTCGAGAACCTCGGGCAACTCCTCCGGCTCGACGTCAGCGTCTGTCGGCACATCGAGGTCAGCGCGCTGCAGGGTCATCTCGGACCCGCCGATCGGCTGGCGGCGCTCACGGATGCGGGCGTGGCGACCGACCTTCTCGCGGAGGTAGAAGAGCTTGGCGCGGCGCACCTGGCCGTGGCGAAGGACCTCGATCCTGTCGATGCGCGGGGCGTGCACGAGGAACGTCCGCTCCACGCCGACACCGTGGGCGATGCGTCGCACGGTGAAGCTGGTGGCAAGACCGACCTTGCCCTTGAGCGCGATCACGACACCCTCGAACACCTGGATGCGCTCGCGGGTTCCCTCAACGACCTTGACGTGCACGCGCACCGTGTCGCCTGAACGCAGGATGGGGACTTGCTGTTTTTCCTGCTCGCGTTTGAGCAGATCGATGACATTCACGTTGTTCCTCCGGGCCTTGGCGCAGACCGTATCAGATCGGGGCGATGCAGCCCGGTCCGTCTTGTACTTTCATTTCGACGCCACGCGGCGATTGCCGCGTGGTTTCCCTCCCGCAATACTGCGGGGACCTCGCGGCCCTCGAAGTCCGCGGGGCGTGTGTACAGCGGCGCCTCGAAACCGCCGCCGGTGCCGTCCGAGAACGTCTCGTCGCCGAGCGACTCGGGAGAGCCGAGAACACCAGGCACGAGACGTGCGGTTGCTTCGATGACCGCCATCGCAGCGACTTCGCCGCCACTCAGGACGTAGTCGCCAACCGACAATTCGTCGCCGATCTCATCGCGCGCACGCTGATCGACGCCCTGGTAGCGGCCGCAGACGAGGAGGATGGATTGCTCCGCGGCGAGCTCGCGCGCCACGGCTTGATCGAAGCGCCGTCCCTGCGGTGAGAGCAGGATGCAGCGCAGCTCGGGTTCGGTCTCGCGCAGCGCGCGCACCGCGCGAATCAACGGCTCGGGTTTGAACACCATGCCCGCGCCGCCACCGAACTGCATGTCATCCACCTGGCGATGGCGGCCCTCGGTGTGCTCGCGCAGGTCGTGCACCTGCAGGTCGATGTCACCGGCGTCGATGGCACGCCCGACCACGCCGATACCGAGCGGTCCCGGAAATACCTCGGGGAAAATCGTGAGCACGTGGAAGCGCATCACACGGTCTCCTCCGCCCACGGCGTGACGGTGACGGTGCCTGCCGGGAGGTCGACCGACGTCACGTAATCGCGCGCCATCGGCAGACGATGCACGGTTGCGCCGTCACGGATGACGAGCACGTCGTTGCCCACGCCCGCCTCGACATCGTCGACGACGCCGACGTTTGTGCCAGCGGTGTCAACGACGCGGAGCCCAATGAGCTGCCAGACGAACCACTCATCTTTTGCCAGAGGGCGGGCTGCGTCGACGTCGACGCAGAGATACACACCGCGAAGCAGCGCGGCTTCCGTGGGCGAGGTGATCTCGTCAAAGCTGAGCAACACCGCGTTGCCGGACCCGCCGCGCGCGCTGCGCACCGTGAGTGCGCGCGCACCGTCCTCGGTCTCGAGTTTCGTGCCAGGCGTGAAACGGCTGGGATCGCCGCCGATCGGCTCGACCCGCACTTCGCCGCGCACGCCATGCGCGCGAAGAACCTGCGCTGCGCGCAGCTTTGCGGGAGCGAGCGGCCGGCCGGTTGTCACCGCAGGTCTTTCAACTCCACCTGTACGCGCTCGTGATGACGCAGTCCGGCGGCGCGCACGACGGCCCGAACGGCCTCGATGTTGCGACCGGTCTTGCCGATCAGCTTGCCCATGTCCTCTTCAGCGACATGCAGCGTGACGATGGTGCTGCGTCCGCGCGGACGCGCATCAACGGTGACAGCGGCGGGATTGGAAACGATTCGCTCGGCGATGAAACGCGTGAGGTCCGCGTAATCAGTCACTGCTCTTCGTCTCCGTCCGCGGCGGCGGGTCCTGTCGCCGCGGGTACCCCTCCCGGCCGCGCTTCTTGCGCGTCCAGGCTTCCCCCGCGTCGCCACCCGCCTCGTCCAGGGCCGCGGCGCCGGCTTCCACGGACGGCTCATCAACCGCCGGCTCAGTGACGGCGGTTTCGGCAGCAGGTGCTTCGGCGGCAGGCTCTTCAGCAGCGGGCGCTTCCTCCGTTGCGGCTTCGGCTTCTGGTGCAGCGTCAGCCTTGGGAGCCTCAGCTTTCGCAGCGGGCTTTGCGGCCTCCGGGGCCACTTCGACGCGTGGCGTGATCTTGAAAGGACGTGCCGCGAGAATGCCTTCCTTGACAAGCAGTTGACGCGCGCTGTCGCTCGGGCGCGCACCCCGGCGCAACCAGAGTTGCACGCGTTCCGCGTCGATCGTCACCACCGCCGGGTTGGGCAGCGGATCGTAGAAACCGATCGAACTCGATGAACCTGCCGTCGCGTGGGCTGCGCGAATCCGCAACCACCAGCCGGTACACCGGGCGTTTGGTGGTGCCCATTCGCTTCAACCTGATCTTGACCAATGTCGTGCTCCTTTCAGAATCCTGCTTGTCCGAGTTGGGTTGGATCGATGTTCTTGAGTTGTCTGAGCATTCGCGCCTTGCCGCGGACACCCTTGGTGCCCTTGCCGCCGAGGCTCTTGAACATGCCTTGCATCTGCTCGAAACCCTTGAGCAGACGGTTGACATCCGCGATCGTGGTGCCGCTGCCCAGCGCAATGCGTTTGCGCCGCGAGCCTTTGATGAGCTCGGGATGGCGGCGCTCCGCAGTGGTCATGGACAGCACGATCGCCTCCATGCGACCGAGGTCCTGCTCGGACGGCATCGCCGCGCCGGCCTGCTGCATCATCTTTCGGCCGCCGGGGAGCATCCCGAGGACGCCCTCGAGCGAGCCCATGCTTGCGGAGCTGACGCAGCTGGTTGAGCCAGTCATCCATGGTCAGCCGGCCCGCGAAGGACCGCTCGACCATCTCCTCGGCCTTCTTCTGATCGAACTGCTCCTGCGCGCGTTCGACGAGCGTGAGGACATCGCCCATGCCGAGGATCCGGGATGCCATGCGGTCTGGCGCGAACGGCTCGAGCTCGGAGACCTTCTCGCCGGTCCCGCAGTACATGATCGGCTTGCCGATCGTCTCGCTCATCGAGAGCGCCGCACCGCCGCGAGCATCGCCGTCGAGCTTGGTGAGGATCACACCGTCGACATGCACGGCGTCGTCGAATTCCTTGGCGACGTTGACGGCCTCCTGGCCGGTCATCGCGTCGACGGCGAGGATGACCTCGTGCACGGTCGATCGCCTTGCGGATGTCGCGCAGTTCCTGCGAGCAGCGGCTCATCGATCTGGAGGCGGCCGGCGGTGTCGAGGATGACCACGTCGCAGTTGAGCCGGGTCGCTTCGTCAACGCCGCGCGCGCAGAGCTGCGCAACCTTCGCCTTCCCCTCGGGGGCATGTCACCGGAATCTGGTTGTCCAGGCCCAGCTTCTGGAGCTGCTGCACCGCCGCCGGACGCGTGATGTCGGCGGCGACGAGCATCGGGCGGTGGCCGTCGCGCCTGATGGCGAGGCCGAGCTTGGCCGCCGTCGTGGTCTTGCCGGAGCCCTGCAGACCGACCAGCATGATCACGGTCGGCGGGTGCGGCTGGTACTGGATCTTGCGCTGCTCACCGCCGAGCAGAGCCACCAGTTCCTCGTTGACGATCTTCACGATCTGCTGTCCCGGCGTCAGCGAACTCGAGGACGTCCGAACCAATGGCGCGCTCGCGAATCCGGTCGACGAACGCACGAGCGACCCGGAAGTTGACGTCCGCCTCGAGCAGCGCGACGCGAACCTCGCGGAGGCCGACCTCGACGTCCTCCTTGGTCAGGCGGCCGCGGCCGGAGAACCGCTTGAGGGCGTTGGCGAGGCGATCGCTGAGTGCTTCGAACATGGTCAGACGGTCACCACGCGGATGGACAGACGGGAGCGCAGATCCGCCTCGAGGCGGTCGCGGCGATCGAGCTCGGCGGCGTGTCCGAGCCGGTCCTCGAAATGCTCGAGCTGTGCCAGGCGCGCGCCGGACGAGATCGTGGGCCCCGCTGCGTGTGCACGCGAAATGCTCGGCAAGCTCGGTGAACGACCAGTCCTCGTGGAGGTGGAGGCGGCAGGCCTCGCGCTGGTGCTCGGTGAGCACCGCGCCGTAGACATCAAGAAGCCGCTCCTGCCACGCGCGTGAGGCAAGCGGTTGGGTGGCCGACGGATCTGTCAAGGGCAAGACCTTGACATGCTACACGATCTTCGCAGATCGACCTCCGGAACGAGCGAAGCCGGCGACCGAGATCGCGGTGCGATTCCGCTGAATCCCAGCCGCCGGCTTCCCGGCACGCTCGCCTACGCGGCGACCGAACTCTCGACCCGTGCAGCGGTCTCGGGAGCGGCGACGCGCCTGCGCGCCGGAATCGACGCCGCGGCGAGGGCTCCGACGATGACGACGATCCCGCCGACGATGACAGCGGGCTTGAGGCCCGCGACAAACGTCGCGCCCGAGATGTATCCGCCCCAGTGGGCAAAGATCGAGGCGAGGACGGTGACGCCGAGCACTCCGCCGAGCTCGCGGATCGCGTTGTTCGCGCCGGACGCCTTGCCTTCCTCGCGTGCGGTGACAGAGCTCGAGCACGACATTCGCCACCGGGGCGAAGAACATGCCCATGCCCACGCCGCTGAGGATGAACGGCAGGATGAAAGCCGAGTACGCCACCGTCGGCGTGACCACGAGGCCGATCCAGATCAGGCCGGTCGCCTGGAGCGCAAGGCCGATCGCCATGAGGGTGCGCCCGTTGATGCGGTCCGAGAGCGCGCCGGCGGTCGGGGCCACGATGATCGGCATCGCGGTCCACGGGAGGATCCGCAAGCCGGCGCTCAGCGGCGAAAGCCCCTGCACTGTCTGGAAGAACTGCGCGAGCAGGAAGACGCTGCCGAACATCCCGAAGAACATGAACAGCGAAGCCGCGTTGGCGCCACTGAACGTGCGGTTCTTGAAATATCGGATCGGGAGCATCGGAGTCTTGGAGCGGAGCTCGTACAGAACGAACACCACCATGAGGGCGACGCCACCGGCGAGGGTTCCGAGAATCTCCGGGCTCGTCCAACCCTGCTGATTGGCGCGCACCAGGCCCCAGACGATTGCGAAGAGTCCGGCGCTCGCGATGACGAGACCGCCGAGGTCGAGGTGGCTGTCCGCGCCGCGTGTCTCGGTGAGGCGGATACGCGCAAGTGGCGCGAGCAACAGGCCGATCGGCACGTTGACCCAGAAGATCCAATGCCACGAAATTCCCTGGACGATTGCGCCACCGACGATCGGTCCGACCGCGACGGCGAGGCCGCCGATACCGCCCCATGCGCCAAGTGCGACGCCGCGGCGATTCGCCGGCACCGCGGCGCTCAGGATGGTTAGTGTCAATGGTGTCACCATCGCCGCGCCGCCGCCCTGGATCGCGCGCGCCACGATGAGCATGGTCGGGCTCGACGCGAGCGCGGATGCCGCAGAGCCGAGCGTGAACATCGCCAGGCCGATGGAGAAGATCCGGCGCCGTCCGAAGCGGTCGCCAAGCGCAGCGCCCGTGAGCAGCAGCACCGCAAACGTCAGCGTGTACGCATTGATCGTCCACTCCAACTGCTGGAGGTTCGCGTTGAGGTCGTGGCGGATCACCGGCAATGCCGTGGTCACAACCAGGTTGTCGAGGGTGACCATGAACAGCGCGATCGAGGTGATCGCGAATGTCCAGATGACCTGGGACCGTCGAGCCATGATGCCGTTCCTCCGTTGTCGTGTTGGTGGTTTCTGCCGGTTCTAGTGATTACTCACTCACATCGAGTGATAAAAAATTTTGCGGGGCTACATCCCCAGCTTTGCGTTCATGCCGCAGCCTTCGATGAGGCGCATCGCCCACGCCTGCGGCTCCTCGAACTGACCCATCATCGCGAGGACGTTGAGCAGCATTCCCTGCGCGAAGAACTCGCTCAATTTCGTCGAGTCCATACCCGTCAGCCGCCCCGCGAGGTTGACGAGCTCGCCGAATCCCTCGCCGACGACCGTACGAACGACCGGGTCGTCGCACGCTGCGTACGACTGCAATTGCGCGCGCAACTTGAGCGGGCTCTTGCGAATCTCCTCGATGTACCCGGCGCCGATCGCCATGAGGGCCTCATCGCCGGAGAGCCCCGCCGCCGAGCGAAGAAAGAGCTCCTGCGTGTCCTCGAAACAGCGCTTGATCGTCGCGACGATGAGCTCGCGCTTGGTGCCGAAGAGGCGGAACAGGTAGGGCTGGGAGATGCCGGCCATCCGCGCGATGACATCGGTGGAGGCGCCTTCGTAGCCGCGCTCCGCAAAGACGGTGACGGCGGCTTCGAGGATCTGCTCGCGACGCTCGCTTGCAGTCTGTCGTTCCTGGGTGGCTACGGGTGTCATCGCCGCCTATGGTAGTGAGTACTCACCACCATGTCAAGTCAGGTCAGGGAGTCGACCCGAAGAGCGCGTCCAGGTAGGCCGCGGGATCGAAGACATTGAGATCGTCGAGGCCCTCACCGAGGCCTATGAGCTTGACCGGGACCCTCAGTTGCTCCTCCACCGCGAGGAGCGTCCCACCGCGTGCGCTGCCGTCGAGCTTGGTGATCACGAGGCCGGTCAGCGTTGTGGTCTCGTGGAACGCCATCGCCTGGCGCATCGCGTTCATGCCGGTGGTGGCGTCCACGACGAGGAGCACCTCCTGGGGCGCCTCGGGAATCAGCCGCTCGACGACGCGGCGAACCTTGCCGAGCTCGGCCATGAGATTGACCTTCGTGTGCAGCCGTCCCGCGGTGTCGATGAGGACCACGTCCACGCGGCGAGCCTGGGCCGCCTGGATCGCGTCGTACACCACCGCTCCGGGATCGGCGCCCGGCTGGTGGGCGACGATGTCCGTGCCGGCGCGGTCCGCCCAGACGCGCATCTGGTCGATCGCCGCCGCGCGATACGTGTCAGCGGCTGCGATCAGTGAGGTGCGGCCCTCCTCGCGAAGCCGGTATGCGAGCTTGCCGATCGTCGTGGTCTTGCCGCTGCCGTTCACGCCGACGACGAGCACCACGCTTGGAATGGATTTGAGGTTCAGCGACCGGTCGTATGTCTCCATGACGCCCAGGATCTCGGCCTTGAGCGCCGCGATCGCGGCAGCGCCGTCACTCAGTTTTTCGCGACGCGCGCGCAGACGGAGCGCCAGAGCAAGACGCTCGGAGAGCTCGACTCCGCAGTCGGCAGCGATGAGCACTTCCGTGAGGTCGTCGTAAAAGGCGTCGTCGAGCTTCCGTCCCGGTGCGGCGAGGCCGTGCATCTCCGTGCTGAACGCGTTCGACGCCTTGTCCATGCGTCCCGAGACCCGGCGCCACCAGGCGCTGCGACGTACGGGTGCGACGACCTCGTCAGTCACGGCCCTCCTCGCAGCGCACCCGGGTCATCCCGCGACACGATGCAGTGCCGCCGTGGGTGCGCCGGCAACCTCCGCCTCGTCGAAGCGGACGCCGAGTACTGAGCTCGTCCCATCAGAGTCGATGGTGACGCCCCAGAGGGCGTCGGCCGCGGCCATAGTGATGTGGTTGTGGGTCACGACGAGGAACTGCTGCGAGGCGCCAAGCCGGCGGAGCAGCCTCGTGAATCGCAGCACGTTGCTGTCGTCGAGGGCGGCGTCCACCTCGTCGAACACGTAGAACGGGCTCGGGTTCACCTGCTGCAGGGCGAGGACCACGGCCAGCGCCGTCAGCGCGCGCTCGCCGCCGCTCAGGAGGCGAAGCGGCGTCTGGCGTTTGCCGGGTGGCTGGGCGAGGATCTCGACGCCGGCGCGTCGCTGCACCGGCAGGGCGCCGGTCTCGTCGATATCGAGCGCCGCAGGCTCCGGATCCTCGAGCCGCAGCGTTGCCCGGCCGCCGGGGAACAGCTCGGCGTACAGCTCCTGGAAATGGAATGACACCGCCCCGAACACGGTGTCGAAGCGCTGCTCGATCTCATGTTCCAGGTGTCGTGCCATGGCGCGCAGGTCCGCTCCGGCGCGTGCGAGGTCGTCGCGCTGCGCCGAGATGATCAGCACGCGCGCACTGAGCGCCTCATGTTGCTCAGGAGCAAGGGCGTTCACCGCGCCGAGCGCGGCGATCCGGCGTTCGAGGCGGACGATCTCGCGTTCGGCGCGCTCCGCGGCGGCGGGGTCGAGCTCGATCGAGTCGTCTTCCGTGAGATCACGGACGGCTCCCGCAAGTTCCGCGACCGCAGCCTCACACGTGACGACCTCGGCCTCGGCGGCCTGGAGTTCGTCCGCGGCGCGGGCAACGGCAACCGCGACCTCGGCATGCTCGGTCTCGAGGGCGAGCACCGCGAACTCGAGTTCCGCGATCGGCAGAGCGACGAGGTCGTGCTCCTCCTGTGCCTCGGCGAGGTGCAGTGCCGCGCGCGCAGCCTCGCCACGACCCTGGAGGCCATGCACGATGGCCGCGAGCGCATCGCCCTCGGCGATGAGCCGCCGGGTCTCGGCTGCCGCGAGGCGTGATCGCGCGGCCTCGAGTGCGCGACGCGCTGCTTCGCGGCGCTCTTCCACATGCGCTCCCTCGGCTTTTGCACGCGAGACGAGCAGCTCTGCTTCCTCGGCGGCGAGCCGGGTGCTCTCTGCTGCGGCGCGAACTTCTCGAGCCTGGGTGGCTGCGGCGGTGGCGGCCGCCTCAAGCTCGGCGTGGCGCTCACTCGCGGCCGAGAACCGGCGATCTGCAATGGCCTGTGCCTCGACGGCCGCGCTCGCATCAGCTCGGCGGATGACGAGTGTCGCCGCGGCGCGCTCGGCTTGGGCCGCGGCCGTCTCGAGTGCCTGCTGGGCGCCGGCGGCGACCGCGGCAGCGGCGGCTTCGTGTGCACGCGCGGCCCGATCGGCCTCAACGGCAACGGACAGTGCCTGGTCGAGGTCGTTGAGGCGATCTCTCGCATTGGCGGCGGCGAGGACCGCGGCCGCCTCGACACGCTCGGCGCGCTCGGCAACCGACGCTGCTTCGCGCTCCTGGCGGGCGAGTTCGAGCGTGTCCACGGCGCGGCCGCCTCGGAGCCCGGACGGCGTCACCACGGTGCCGTCGCGGAGCACCACCAGCGTTGCTCCGCGACCGAACCCTGCCTCGGCCGACGCGAGATCCGGCGCAACCCAGACGCCTTGCAGCAGTCGGCTCACGGCGCCGCGCGCGCTGGGATCGACATCGACAACCGCTGACAGCAGCCGGTATGGCTCTGGAGCCGGCGGATCGTTGACGACGTCGAGTCCTGCGCGAATCAGACGCTCGCGAGGCCCTTCCCGATCGAGAAACCGCGCTGCCGACGCGACGTCATCGACGAGCCAGGCGCCGAGGTGCTCTTCCAGGGCCGCTGCGACGGCGCCCGCGAGCTCGTCATCCGTGACGGTGATGCAGTCGATGAGGCGCCGAGCCTGCAGGGAGCCGGCTTCGACGGCGTTGGCGATACCGCCGTCAGCGGTGCTGCCGCGGAGCCGGCCCCGCGCCGTTGCGAGCGCCGCCAGCGCTGTGCGTGCGTGTCCTGCGGCTTCGACCACGGCGCGATCGGCCGCATTGACCGCCTCCCAGGCGGCATCGACTTCGGATCGCGCTTCCTTCACTTTCGCCGACGAGCGTTGCGCCGCCGCAGCGGCCTCTCCGGCGGCGGCGAGCTGTGCGTCCAGCGCGCTGCCGAGTTCGGCGATGCGGTTCTTCGCGGTCTCGGAGTCCGCAACGAGCGCGTTGACTGCCGCTGCTGCCAGTTCGACACGAGCGGCTGCCGCCCGGGCGTCCGCGCCCGCTGCGGCGCGATCTCGCTCCGCGTCCGCCTGCACGGCGATGGCTGCGGCCATAGCGTTCGTCCGCGATCGATGCCTCGGCAGCGGCCTCGGTCGCGATCAGGCGCAGCCGCTCCGCCTCACGTTCGAGGACTTCCCAGCCTCGGCGCTCGTCGCCCGCCTCGACTTCGGCGAGTGCTGTCGTGGCGGCGGTGAGCTCAGGCGCGATCGCCTCGAGGTCCGCAACGGCGACGCCACGCTGGGCGACGGCGGAGCGCAAGCGGTCGGCGAACCGCCGCTGCAGCCCCTCCCCTCGTTCGAGCTGAATTCGCGCTTCCTCGAGCCGTCGGGCGGCCGCATCGCGCTCGGCGCGGGCTGCGTCGAGGCGCTGACGCGCCGCGTCGGCCCGGCTCGCGAAGGCTGCGTCCGCTTCGGCGGCTGCCTCGCAGCGTCCGAGCGCCTGCTCGAGGCGGCGGCGGGCCAGCTTGAGGCTCGCTCGGGCGGCGCGCCACTCCTCGTGGGCGAGGCTGCCGCGCAGCTCGGTGAGGCGGACGCTCATCGTGCGCAACTCGATCGCTGCGACCGACTGCTCGCTCAACTCCTCAAGCCGCGGGCTGGCGTCCTCGAGCAGGTCGGTGAGACGCCGGACGATCACGTCGGCGCCGTCGAGGCGATGCGACGCCTCCTCGCATGCGGCGCGCAGGGCACGCACACCGGCCGCCTGCTCCACGAGCGTCCGGCGCTGTGCGGGCGTCGCCTCGATGATGCCGTCGATGTCGTTCTGGACGACGACCGCGTACCCGTTCTGGGTCAGACCAGTGCCGCCGAGCAGACGCTCGAGGTCGCGGAGCCGGGCGTGGTCGCCGTTGATGCGGAACTCGGTGTCGCGATCGCCGCGCGCCACGCGCCGGCTGACCGATACCTCCGGATCCTCGGACGGCAGGCTCCCGTCCTCGTTGTCCATGACGAGCTCCACCTGGGCGAGGCCCATCCGCTGACGGCCGCCGCCGCCCGAGTAGATGACCTCGTCCATGCGCTGGCCGCGCAGCTCGCGAGCGTTCGTCTCACCGAGCGCCCAGCGGACGGCGTCGACGAGATTGCTCTTGCCGCTGCCATTGGGCCCGACGATCGCGGTGATCCCCGGGTCGAAGAGCACCTCGCTACGAGCCGCGAAGGTCTTGAACCCGGACAGGGTGATCCGCCGGAGCCTCATCCGCGCGATTGTCCACGCGTGGAGCGCGGCACGTCAACATCTTGGGCCGCGCCGATCTCACAGCCCCAAGATCTGGTGCTCACCCCTCGACCGGCGGTGTGCTCCCGCCGCCACGACCCCGACCGCCACGGCGCCCGCGACGCCTGCGTGGGGCAGGTGCGGAGGCGGCCGGCTCGGGCGGTGGTGCGGGCTGGCGGCCCACCAGCGCCTCGGCAGCGTGGCGCAGCGCGGAAAGGAGGCTCCGGCTCCGCTTCGGCGTCGAAACTTCGGCCGTCGCATCGGGCCGCGCCGGCAGGCTTCGATCCGGAGCGTCCGCGGCGGCGGCGCGGTGTGGCGCCGCGGTCGGCGGCCACCTCGGCGACGCGGCGGCGGACACGGGCGGGCTCGGAGGCGACGGTCTTGGCGGCATCTCGCGCCGCGCCCACTGCCGCTGCGGCGCCTCCCCTGCCGAGCTTGCTGAGCTTGTCGAGCGCGTCATGCGCGGCGGCCTGCTCGGCAGCCTGCTTGGTGGGTCCGCGCCCAGTGCCGCCGACTCGGTCGCCGAGGAGCACCTCGGCCGTGTACTCGCGCTTGTGCCCGGGACCGCCGGTGGCGATCACGCGGTAATGCGGGGTGTCGCCCGTGCGGTCCTGGGACGCCTGCTGCAACTGGCCCTTGAAGTTCTCGTCGCTCCACTCGGCGAGATCGCCGATGTTCTGCAGGAAGACCTTGGTCGCTGCCCGGTATCCCTGGTCGAGGAAGATCGCGCCGATCATCGCCTCGAACGCATTGGCGAGCAGTGACGGCAACTTGCGCGCGCCGGTCTTGACGGCGCCGCGCCCCATGAGAAGCGTCTCGCCGAGCTCCAGGCGCTCGCCGAGCCGCGCCAGCGAGGTGGTGTTCACGAGCGCGGCGCGCAGCTGGGTCAACTGGCCCTCGTCGTACGTCGGGAATCGCCGGAACAGGTACTCGCCGACCACGAGCTCGAGGACCGCGTCGCCGAGGTACTCGAGCCGTTCGTTGTCGTGCCCGGGACCGGCCGGTTCGCCGTGCTCGTTGTTCCACGAGGCATGCGTCATCGCCTCGCGGAGCAACTCCTGCTTGCGGAATTGGATGCCGATCCGCTTCTGCAGATCGCGCAGCCGCTCGAGTTCGGGCTCGCCGAGCGGGGACGCGGTGAGCTTAGGCGCGGGTCCCGTTGGCGCAGGTGGCAGCGGCTTGGGGGTCGCCGGCGCTGGCGCCGGGATGGCAGCGACTAGGTTGTCGCTCCCACCTTCTCCTGAATGTAGTCCCAGGCCTGCTGCACTGTCCCGATCTTCTCCGCGTCCTCGTCCGAGATCTCCATCTGGTACTCCTCCTCGAACGCCATGATCAGTTCCACCAGGTCGAGGGAGTCCGCGTTCAGATCCTCCACGAACGACGCTTCCGGAGTCACCTGCTCGGTCTCCACGCCGAGCTGGTCGGCGACGATCGCTTTGAACCGGTCGAAGGTTAGATCTGGCATCAGGAGTTCCTTGTGATGGTGTGGCTGCGGCAGGTGCCGCATCAGTGTCGGACGGAACGATAGCGTCAGAAGCGGGGGGCGCCACGCGAACGGCCCGGACGCACCGTCGATGATGCGTTCCGGAGGCTTGTCGCCGCTCTGGGACGTGTCGACGTCGCTCATGCGGCGAGGCCGCCGTCGACGTGGAGGACGTGGCCGGTGATGTATCCGGACCCGGGCAGGACGAGGAACGCGATGGCGGAGGCAACCTCTTCCGCGGTGCCCATCCTGCCTTTGGGAATGGCCGCGATTGCGCCGGCGCGCACCGCGTCGCGGGAGCACCGTGGTCATCTCGGTGTCGATGAAGCCGGGGGCCACGGCATTGACCGTGATGTCGCGGCTCGCGACCTCGCGTGCGAGCGACTTGGTCAGCCCGATCAGCCCGGCCTTCGCGGCCGAGTAGTTGGATTGCCCCGCGTTGCCGATCACGCCGGCGATGCTGGAGACATTGACGATGCGGCCGAATTTCTGGCGCAGCATCGGGCGGAGCGCCGCACGGCAGATGTGAAACGCGGCGGTGAGGTCGATCGCGATGACCGCGTCCCAGTCGTCGTCGGTGAGGCGCATCGCCAGGTTGTCGCGGTTGATCCCGGCGTTGTTGACGACGATGTCCACGCCGCCGAGCGCTGCCACCGTCTGTTCGACGAGTGCTCCTGCGGCATGGGGATCGGCGAGGTCCGCGCCGAGTGCGACTGCCGTTGCGTTGTAGTCGGATTGCAGCGCGGCGACGAGCGCCTCAGCGCTCTCCGCGCTTGCCGAATATCCAACCGCCACCGATGCGCCGGCGCGCGCGAGCGCAATCGCCGTGGCCTTGCCGATGCCTCGCGATGCGCCGGTGACCAGCGCACGTCTGCCTTCGAGCGGGCGGGCGTCGGTCATCCTGCTACCGCCGCCATGTCGATGCTTTTCGCAGCGTCGACGCTGCTGACTGAAATAGTTCGGATATCCGGTGCGATTCGTCTCGCGAGGCCGCTGAGCACAGACCCGGGCCCCACCTCGATGAGCGTGTCGGCCCCGAGGTCCACGAGCCGGCGGACGCAGTCGATCCAGCGCACAGGCGACGTCAGCTGCGCGCGCAACCGTTCGCGCAGCGCATCGGCAGTGCGCACATCCGTCGCATCGACATTGCACACGACCGGCGGATGCGGATCCGCAATCGCGACTGCGTCAAGCGCAGTCTCAAATCGCGCTGCAGCCGATGTCATCAGCGGCGAGTGAAATGCACCGCTCACGTTGAGCGGGATTGCGCGGCGCGCGCCGCGCGTGAGGGCAAGTTTCGAAGCCGCTGCAACACCATCGGTCGAACCGCTGATGACCAGTTGCCCCGGCGCATTGAGATTCGCGACGACGACAATCTCACCTGTTTCGCGTTGCGTCTCGGCGCAGACATCGATGGCAGCGTCGACGTCGATGCCGATCAGTGCGCACATCGTGCCGTCGCGCATCGCGGCCATGGCTCTCCCCCGCTCGATGACGAGTCGCATCGCGTCCGCTGGCGTCAATGCGGCGGATGCGACCGCGGCCGCGTACTCGCCGACACTGTGTCCCGCAACCGCGATCACGTCGAGGTCGTCGGGCAGGGAGCTCCGCAACGCGCACTCCACGAAAAGGAGCGCCGGCTGCGCGATCTCCGTCGGGCGGAGATGCTCGTCGTCACCGGAGAGCGCGGCACCGAGGTCGAGGCCGGAGGATTCCGCCGCCGCGAGCATCTCGAGAGCGATCGGGAGATCAGTCAGCCCATCCGCCATACCGGCGGCCTGGCTGCCCTGTCCGGGAAAGCAGAGTGCTGCGCGGGCCAACAGGACCGGGTGGTTACTCGGTGACAACCACTTCGCGGCCGTGGTAGTAGCCGCAGTTCGGGCAGACCCGGTGCGGGATTCGCGGCTGGCGGCAGCGCGGGCACGGCGACAGCGTCGGCATTTCCAGGGCGTGGTGGGAGCGCCGAAAGTCGCGACGGCGCTTTGAAATTTTTTGCTTGGGAAGCGGCATGCTCGGTTTCTCCGGGGACGGCGCACACGCACGGCGGCGCGGCCAGTAGGTGCGGTCAGTATAGCGGGGCATCCAGCCGGGGCGACCCCGGACGCTATTCCCGCTCCCGTCGTTTGCGCCGGGACCCACCTTCAGCAGGGAGAGCGTCGATACCCTTGCGGACCGTGGTGGCGGCCCGCATCAGCTGGTCCTCGAGACGGAGCATGACCTCGCGGGCATAGGCGTCGGCATCGCTGCATGTCTTCGCTGCACGCTCCTCCGCCTCCGCGATCAGCGTGGCGGCCTGCTCGCGCGCCCGGTCGACGAGCGCGTGGTCGCTCACCATCACTGCAGCGCGGGCCTGCGCCTCGGCGATGATGCGATCCACCTCGCTCTCCGCGCGCGAGAGGATCCGTTCGGCCTCCTGCTCGGCTTCGGTGAGCACCCGGCGCTGGTCCTCGAGGAGGTGACGCGCCTGCATGAGCTCGTCGGGGAGGCCAAGTCGCGTGCGGTCGATGAGTTCGAGGACCTCATCCTCATTGACCACGACGCCCGACGTGAAGGGCACGCGCCGGCCGGTGCTCACCAGCTCCTCGAGCTGGTCGACGAGGTCGATCACGGTCGTGTCAACGCCATCCGGGGTGTCGGTCACGTCGCGTGCGGCTCGCGCCGGCGGTGCTCGGCGAAACGCCGCTGCATCGCCTCCACGCTCACGGGCGGCGCCATCTCGTTGACGTTGCCGCCGAGGTGGCAGACCTCTTTGATCAGCGACGACGAGATGAACACATTGGAAAAGGAGGTCATGAGAAAGACCGTGTTCACCGCGGGATTGAGGCGCCGGTTCATGAGCGCCATCTGAAACTCCGACTCGAAATCGCTGATGACCCGCAGTCCGCGCACGATCGCGATCGCCCCGGTCGATGCGGCGAAGTCCACGGTGAGGCCGTCGAAGGTGGTCACGTCGATGCGTGGGCGCGACTCGAGGCAGGCGTGGAGCATGTCGACCCGCTCAGCGGCCGTGAAGAGCGGCGTCTTGCCCGGGTTCTCGAGGACTCCGACGACGACGCGGTCGAAAATGGCCGCGGCACGGTCGAGGATGTCGAGATGGCCGAACGTCACCGGGTCAAAGCTGCCCGGGTACACCGCGATGCGCTCGCTCACGCTGTTCCGTCCGTTGGTGCAGCGGTCCGCTGCAGGAAGCTGATGGTGGTCAGGCCGTAACGCGCCTCGCGGAATCGAGTGAGACTGCCGATCTGCTCGGGAATTTCGCGGGCGCGGTGATGTTCGCACACGACAAGACGCGGTGGAGCCGCACCCAGCAGTTCGAGCACGGCCTCGAGCTCCGGGTCCTGGTACGGGGCATCGACATAGCAGAGGTCGGTCTCCTCCGTCACGGACGTCGCACCGCGGAGCCAGCGGCGGACGTCGGCCCCGATGAGGCTGCACCGGTCGCGGCAGCCAAAGCGTTCGGCCGTTTTCGCGATGAGCTCGAGGGCTTCGCGTTGCCGCTCCACGAACGTCGCGGTGGTGGCGCCGCGCGACAGGGCCTCGAAGCCGACGGTCCCGGCACCGGCGTACAGATCGAGCACGCGTGCACCCACGACACGGTTGCCGAGGATGTCGAACAGCGGACTGGCGGACCATCGCGCGAGTCGGCCGCACCTCGCGTCCATGCGGCGTGCTGACAACGCTGCCGCGCCACGCGCCGGCGGTGATCCGGGTCTGGGCCAGGTGCTGCGGCCCCGTCTTCAGACGCGGCATTGGGTTGGGGAGATGGGACGCACGCTAGTCGATATCGAAGACGGCGCGGTAGCCGTTCATGGCTTCCGAAAGCGGCTGCCATTCGCTGAGGCCGGGGTCCGCGTCGAGCCAGCGGAGCGCCGCCTGCCGAGCGCGCTGGCCGAGCGCGACGTCCAGCAGATCCGCTGCGAGCATGTCGGGAAGGCCGTGCTGGCGGAGGCCGACGAGCTGACCCGGTCCGCGGAGTTGCAGGTCGCGCTCGGCAAGCTCGAAGCCGCTGTCCGTTGACGCGACTGCCGCAAGCCGCTGGGAGCCTTCCTCGTCGATCCCACCCTCGAAGAGCAGGCAATACGACTGATGCTCGGCACGTCCTACCCGGCCACGGAACTGATGCAACTGCGCAAGCCCGAAACGCTCCGCCCCTTCGATGACCATGATCGATGCGTTGGGGACGTCGACGCCAACCTCCACGACGCTCGTTGCCACAAGCACGTCCGCCTCGCCGCGCACGAACCGTTGCATCCGCTCGGTTTTCTCGCGCGCCGGCATGCGGCCGTGCAGCAGTTCGACGCGCAGGTCCGGGAAGATGGTGGTGCTGAGCCGCTCGTACTCGGCTGTTGCGCTTTTCGCCCCGAGCTTGTCGGACTCCTCGATGAGCGGGCAGATGACGAATGCCTGGCGTCCCTTGCGCACTTCTTCCCGGACGAATTCGTATGCGCGGCTGCGTGACTCCGGTCCGACCACCTCGGTCTCCACTGGTCGGCGTCCGGGTGGCATCTCGCGCAACTCGCTGAGGTCGACGTCTCCATAGAGGGTGTTGGACAGCGAGCGCGGAATCGGCGTCGCGGTCATTGCGAGGTAGTTGGGCATTGCTCCCGATGTCTGACGCAGGCGTTGCCGCTGCGCGACGCCGAAACGGTGCTGTTCGTCGACGACGACAAGCCCGAGGTTGACCATGGCGACGTCATCCTCGATGAGCGCGTGCGTGCCGACGATGAGTGAATCGTGCCCACCGGCGAGACCGGCCAGGATCTCGCGCCGAGCGGCGAGCCGACGTGCTGCCCACGAGCAGGCGCGGCGGCAGCCCGTGCTCGCCGAGCAGTGTCTCGAGGGTCGCGTGATGCTGGCGGGCAAGGATCTCGGTCGGCGCCATCACCGCGGTCTGAAAGCCGGCGTGGTGCGTCATCAGCGCCGCGAGTGCCGCGACAACGGTCTTCCCGCTCCCGACGTCGCCTTGGAGCAGACGATTCATCGGTCCTGGCGCCGCGAGGTCGGTGAGGATCTCGTGCGCGGCCACACGCTGACCGTCGGTGAGCTTGAACGGCAGTGTCGCGACGAACTGTCGCGCGACCTCGATGTCGTACGCGACGATCGACGCCCGGACCGCTCATGCGCCGCCGGCGCGCCCGTTCTGCGGCGACCTGCAGCAGGAACAACTCCTCGAACGCGATGCGCTCGCGCGCCTGCCTCGCGATCTCGAGGCTCTCCGGCTTGTGCACCTGGTACAGGGCGTCGGCAATCGGCATCAACCCTTCCGCCTCGCGCACCGACGGCGGTAGCCTGTCGGGCACCTGGGTCGTGAATCCAAGCAGCGGCTCGATCTTGCTTCGCAGGAACCGCGAGGTGATGCCCTCGGTTTCCGGATACACCGGCGCGAGCGTCCCAACGTGGTGCTGATCCGGGCCGAGGCGCTCGAAGGCAGGATTGCGAAAGGTCAAGCCGGTCCTCGAGAGCTCGACCTTGCCGCTGACGACCAACTCCGTGCCGGGCTGCAGCTGTTTGACGAGAAACGGCTGGTTGAACCACACAGCATTCGCGACGGCCCCGTCGTCCTCGAGGGTCGCCTCGACGAGCACGATCTTCTTGTATGGAGTCTTCCGCGCGCTGACGTTGCGGACGCGTGCGCGCACTGTCTGCACCAACCCCGCACGCAGCGCATACAGGGGCACTGTGGCTCGCGTGTCCTCATACCTGCGGGGCAGGTGAAACAGCAGGTCGCGCACCGTGGCGAGGCCGAGTTTCTGAAGCCGTTGCGCCTGACGCGGGCCGATCCCGGTGATGCGGGACAGCGGCAGGTCGAGGTCCAGCGGCACGTAGGTCGGCGTCACCAGCGAAACAACCGTGCTCACAGCCATTCCATCGTGGCAGGCTCGCCCGATTAGTCCGCGCCGAGGCAGGCAACCCCGAGACCGCCCGGCCCGCTGTACGCGCCGACAACGGGCCCGATCCGTCCGAGGACGGCGCTGACGTTGGAGACGGCTGCGCCAATACGCGTCTCGAGCTCGGTCATCGACTCGGCAGCGGCGGCGTGAAACTCGGCGAGACCGCGCAGCGGCGTGCAGCCGCGGACCTGTTCGACGATCAGATCGATGCCCTTGGAGCGGCTGCGCGGGCGTGCAACCGGGACGACCTCTCCATCGCGCACGGCGATGAGCGGTTTCACGTTGAGGAGTCCTCCGACGAATGCCTGGGCACGGCCGATGCGCCCGCCGCGGTGCAGGTACGTGAGGGTGTCGAGCAACACGAGGATCGTGACCTTGCCCGCGCGCTTCGTCGCCTTCTCCGCGACGAGCGCGGCATCGTCGCCGGCTTTGATGTCCTCGAGCGCGGCGCGCACGAGCAATTGCAGACCGCCGCTCACGCTTTCAGTGTCAACGAGGTGGATCCGGCTGCGGTCGAAGTCCCGCGCGGCGAGTGTTGCCGACTGCAGCGTGCCGCTGAGTTTGGCGGAGATGTGCAAGCCGACGACCTGGTCCGCGGGGTCGGCAAGCAGCGTCTTGTAGAGAGTCGCGAACACATCCGGCGACGGCTGCGACGTCGTGGGGTGGATATCGCTGTGCTCGAGCTTTGTGTAGAACTGATCGGCGTCGATATCGACGCCGTCGCGAAACTGCTCCTCGCCGAAACGCACGATCAACGGCACCACATGAACCCCGAGTGCCTCCGCATCCGCGAGCGCGATGTCCGAGGTGCTGTCGGTGACGAGATGGATCACCTCACTCGAGCGAGAGCACGTACGGGTAGTGCTCCTGTCCTCCCGCCTGCAGCTCGAATTCCGTTCCCGCGTGCTTCTTGCGAAGGGTCGCGACCAGTGTGTCCGCGTCTTCGGCGCTGACCTCGTCCCCGCGATACACGGTCACCAGTTCGGGTTTTGTCTTCTGTGCGTTCAGCACCGCATCGATGACGCCGAGGTAATCATTGCCGACCTCGGCGATCTCGTCGTCAACGACCGCGAGCACATCGCCGGTTTTGATGGTGTGTCCGTTGACGCTCGTGTCACGGACCGCATGGGTGACCTCGACCGCGTGCACCGTCGCGATTGCCTCCAGCATGCGCGTGGCGTTGTCGTCAAGGCTCGCCGTCGGGTCGAATGCGAGGAGTGCGCTGATCCCTTGCGGGAGGTTGCGAGTCGGCACAACGCGAACCTCGCAGTCCTCTGCAAGTGGATTCACCTGCTCGGCGGTGAGGATCACGTTGCCGTTGTTCGGCAACAGGATCACGTTTTCGGCATTCACCGCGCGCACGCCGTTGAGCAAATCCTCGATCGACGGGTTCATGGTCTGGCCGCCGCTCACGATGCTGTCGGCGCCGAGGCTGCTCATGATGTCGCGGAACCCGTCTCCCGGCGCCACGCTGGCAATGCCGATTGCCTTCGGGGGCGCAAGCGGTGTCGCCGGCGCCTCGGTGGCAGTTGCCTCCGCGAGCGCTTCCCGCGCGTCAGCCCGCTCGAGCACGTCGTGGTGCTGCGCGGACATGTCCTCAACCTTGAGCTTGCTCATCCGGCCCCGAGAGGATGCTGCCGCGATGAGGCCCGCGGGGTCGCCCGTATGAATATGCACGCGCACCAGTTCCGGGTCGCCGACCACCAGCGCCGATTCGCCGAGGGCTCCGAGCTCTGTGCGGATCGCGTCGACATCGAGTCCCGGTCCGTTGAGCAGGAACTCGGTGCAGTATCCCCAGCCCTGCTCGCGCGGCGCCACGGCGGCAGCGCCGCGCCGCGACACGGCGGAGCCGGTCGCCTCGAGATCACCAGGGTTCGGTGGGAGGCGCAGCGCCGGCTCCCCGGAGCGGCGCAGCAGCGTCGGTGCAGGTGTTGGTGCCGTGTCGCCCACAGCGCGCGCGAAGCCTTCGAGGATGACCGCGAGCCCGAACCCGCCCGCATCCACGACGTTGGCATCGCGGAGCACCTGGAGTTGGTCGGTGGTGCGCTCAACGGCTGCGTGCGCCTCGGTCACGACCCGCTCCAGCACGACACGTATGTCGTCTGTCGTCTCGGCGGCGGCCGCGGCTGCGGCAGCGGCGTCGCGGACGACGGTGAGGATCGTGCCCTCGGTGGGCTTCATCACCGCTCGGTATGCGACCGCGGACGCCTCGGTCATCGCCAGGGCGACGCCGCCGGCGTCGAGGTGCGTGCGCTGCGCCGACCCCTGAGCGAAGCCCCGAAGGATCTGCGAGAGGATGACCCCGCTGTTGCCACGGGCGCCCATGAGCGAGCCGTGGGCCGCCGCGGCAAGCACCGAGTCGGCAGCCGACGGCACCGGCGCGTCGCGAGCCTCCTCGACAGAGGAGCGCAGGGTCAGGTACATGTTCGAGCCCGTGTCACCGTCGGGCACAGGGAAGACGTTCAGGTCGTTGATCTCCTGCTGGTTGGCCTCCAGCCAGGACAGCGCAGCCGTGAGCCCGGCCAGGATCTGCTCCCCAGCGATCTCTCGAAGCGGTTCGCGGAGCACCGCGAGCTCGGGCGCGGGCTTAGTGGCGGACACCGTCAGCCTCCGCATGGATGCCCTGGACGTTGACGTTCACCGCCACCACCGGCAGTCCGAGCGTTCGCTCCACCGAGTAGCTGACGGCGCTCATCAGGTTGTGGGCGACCTCGCTGATCCGAGTCCCGTATTCCACGATGACGTACAGCTCGATCACGAGCCCGTCGGGGGTGACCTGAATCTCGACCCCGCGGTGCACGTTCTCGCGATTCAGGCGCTCGGCGATGCCGTCACGCAGGCCGCGAGCCGCCATGCCCACGATCCCGTAGGTCTCGTTGGCGGCGTGGCCGACGATCGAAGCCACCACGCGTGGCGACACCTCGATCCTCCCGAGGGAGGCGGTGCGCGAGAGCGCGTCAGACGCCCGGACCTTGCCTTTCACGTATCTCCGTAAGCCCGGTTGGGGGCCTGTGGTATCCTCGGCGACCGGCCACCGGTTTCTTCCGGAGGCCGCCGGGCGCCGCCGCCATGGCTGCGGCCGATTCTAGTACGCCAGAGCGGGCGCGTCTCAGATGCGCGTCCTGACCCAAGAGAGACACGATGTCCCAACGCTGTGATATCTGCGGAAAAGGTCCGATGACCGGGAACAATGTGAGCCATTCCAAGGTGCACACGAAACGCCGCTTCCTGCCGAACCTCCACGTCACGCACCTTGCGGTCAAGGGACGGGAAGTGAAGGCCAAGGTTTGCACCCGCTGCCTGCGCACGCAGGCCAAGGCGGCTCGAAGCTAGCTATCCGCGGGACGCTCTCGGTACGATCGGTCTGAGAGCGGCGGTTGGAGGCAAGGATGATGAGAGCCTGCGGGCTCATTCTCGGCGGGGCGTCTCTGGCGACCCTTGCGGGGTTCACGATCGCCCTGTCCTCGGGGGGAACGGTTCCGGCGACCGTGGCTGCTCACGTGGGAGGGGTCGCGCGCTCTGCGGCGATAGCAGCCATGTCCCGCCGCTACCGCGGTGTTCCGGCGTCTCGGATGGCGGCCACCGGTCGCGCCAGGACGCTCGCGTTCGTCGGTACGCACTTCGTTATCCGCTCGGCCGCAGCGGCGACTTCACTGCGGACGTGCCTCTGATCCCTTCTCAGGACGGTTGACAGCGTTTCGCCGAATGCCGGCAATCGGGCGCGGGAGGTGAGCAGGAAGTGATTATCACGGGTTCCGGATTCACAGGCGCGACCGACGTCTTTTTCGGAAGCGTGGACGTCCCGTCGACGAATTCTTATCCGTGTCTTTCGTCGCCTGCCGGGTGCTTCAACCGGTAAGCGACACTGAAATAGACGCGGACACCCCGGTTGAGAGCAGCGGGAACGGTCGACGTCGGCATGAACGGCATGGCAGCAACGGCTCGGCCGGACGAGTACTCCTACTTCGATCCGCCCACGGTCACGAGCGTCGACAGCCCCGAGGATCAGGGCGCGACCGGGATCGACGTCACCGGGACGAACTTCTCGTACCCGGGCATGACGCCGCTCGACCAGCGGCATCAGCGAGGTGGACCTGAACCCCACGGGCCGGGTCGACCATCGCGATCAACAACACTTGGCACAGGTTCGACGCCCAATTGCTTCGATTCGAGGACGACTCGGACCTGACCTTCAACCTGCCCAACTCGGTGCCGGCCGGCACCTACGACGTTCAGGTGATCACTCCCGGCGGGACCTCCGTGACAGGCGCCCCTGATCGGTTGGATGTGGAGCCTCCAGGGCCGACATTGGGGACGGTGGCGCCATCGTCCGGTACAACGGCGGGCGGGACCAGCGTGAACCTTACGGGCACGGGCTTCACCACAGCGACGGACGTGTTCTTTGGAACCGTTGATGTCACCAGCTTCACGATCAACAGCAACACGTCGATCACCGTCAGTTCCCCGGCGCACGGCGCGGGCCAGGTGAGCGTCACGGTAGAGAACCCGGGTGGGACGTCGGGAGGTCAGCCGTACACGTTCGTGGCGCCGCCGACGTTGGGGACGGTGGCGCCATCCTCCGGCACGACGGCGGGCGGGACCAGCGTGAACCTCACGGGAACCAACTTCAATACGGCGACCGACGTGTTCTTCGGAGCTACTGACGTGAGCAGCTTCACGATCAACAGCAACACGTCGATCACCGTCAGCTCTCCGGCGCACGCAGCGGGTCAGGTCAGCGTCACGGTCGAGAACCCGGGCGGCACGTCGGGAGGTCAGCCATATACGTTCGTGACGCCGCCGACGTTGGGGACGGTGGCGCCGTCGGCCGGTACGACGGCGGGCGGCACCACGGTGACTCTCACCGGGTCCAATTTCGACACGGCGACCGACGTGTTCTTTGGAGCCGTTGATGTGACCAGCTTCACGATCAACAGCAACACGTCGATCACCGTCAGCTCCCCGGCGCACGCAGCGGGCCTCGTCAGCGTCACGGTCGAGAATCCGGGCGCCACCTCGGGCGGCCAGCCGTACACGTTCGTGACGCCGCCGACGTTGGGGACGGTGGCGCCATCGTCGGGTACGACGGCGGGCGGGACCAGCGTGACCCTCACGGGCACAAGCTTCAACACGGCGACGGACGTGTTCTTTGGAACAACTGATGTCACCAGCTTCACGATCAACAGCAACACGTCGATCACCGTCAGCTCCCCAGCGCACGCAGCGGGCGCCGGCAACGTCACCGTCGAGAACCCGGGCGGCACGTCAGGAAGCCAGCCATATACGTTCGTGACGCCGCCGACGTTGACGACGGTGGCGCCGTCGGCCGGTACGACGGCGGGCGGCACCACCGTGACCCTTACGGGCACCAACTTCACCACGGCGACGGACGTGTTCTTTGGAAGCACTGACGTGACCAGTTCGAACTTCACAATCAACAACAGCACGTCGATCACCGTCAGTTCCCCGGCGCACGCGGCGGGCCTCGTCAGCGTCACGGTCAAGAATCCGGGCGCCACGTCGGGAGGCCAGCCATACACGTTCGTGACGCCGCCGACGTTGGGGACGGTGGCGCCATCGTCCGGTTCGACGGCAGGCGGGACCAGCGTGAATCTCACGGGCACCGGCTTCAATACGGCGACCGACGTGTTCTTCGGAGCCACTGACGTGACCAGCTTCACGATCAACAGCAACACGTCGATCACCGTCAGCTCCCCGGCGCATGCAGCGGGAGCCGGCAACGTCACCGTCGAGAACCCGGGCGGCACCTCCGCAAGCCAGCCATACACGTTCGTGACGCCGCCGACATTGGGGACGGTGGCGCCGTCTGCCGGTACGACGGCGGGCGGCACCACGGTGACCCTCACGGGCACCAACTTCGACACGGCGACGGACGTGTTCTTCGGAGCCGTTGACGTGACCAGCTTCACGATCGACAGCAACACGTCGATCACCGTCAGTTCCCCGGCGCACGCAGCGGGCCTCGTCAGCGTCACGGTCGAGAACCCGGGCGCCACCTCGGGCGGCCAGCCATACACCTTCGTGACGCCGCCGACGTTGGGGACGGTGGCGCCATCTGCTGGTAAAGCGGCGGGCGGGACCAGCGTGACCCTCACGGGCACGAGCTTCACCACGGCGACCGACGTGTTCTTTGGAGCCGATGACGTGACCAGCTTCACGATCAACAGCAACACGTCGATCACCGTCAGCTCCCCGGCGCACGCAGCGGGCGGCGTGAGCGTCACGGTCGAGAACCCGGGCGGCACGTCGGGAGGCCAGCCGTACACGTTCGATCCGATACCGACGTTGACCGGCATCTCTCCTCCGAATGGCTCTACCGTTGGCGGTAACACCGTCACGCTCACGGGCACGGGCTTCACCGGCGCGACGGACGTGAACTTTGGTGGCACCGACATCCAGAACACTGGATGCGGCGGCGGGCCGTGCTTCTCCGTCACCAACGACACGACGATCTCCGTCACCAACATCCCGGGCGGCGCCGCCGGCGCTGTGGATGTCGACGTCGTCACGCCGGGTGGCACGTCAGGAACCCAGCAGTACACCTACATGGGTGCGAGCTTGAGTAACGTCAGCCCACCATCGGGATCCTCGCTTGGGGGGAACAGCGTGACACTCACGGGGCCCTGTTTACCGGCGCGACCGACGTGAACGTTGGATCGCATGACCTGAATGCGTGCGGAACAGGTGCCTGCTTCACGTTCATCTCGGACACGGAAATCACCGTCACGATGCCCGCGAACAACGCGGGCGTCGTCCCCGTCGATGTCGTGACCCCAGCCGGCACCACGAATACGCTGAACTACACGTACACCAGCACGTTGACGGGTCTCTCTCCGTCGTCGGGCACGACGGATGGCGGGAACCCCGTGGTGCTCACCGGGACCGGCTTCAATGGTGCGACGGACGTCAACGTCGGCTCGCACGACCTGACGCCTGTGCCCGTCGGCGCCGTGCTTCACCATCAACAGCGATACGCAGATTACGGTGACCATGCCGGCGAACATCCCCCAGACGGTGAGCGTCACAGTGACGACGCCGGGCGGCACGACGACGAGCCGAGCCGTACACGTATGTGGCGCCTCTTCCAACCGTTACCGCCATCTCGAGCAACGAGGGCTTGCCGAGCGGTGGAATCCCGACGCCTCACGCTCACTGGTACTGATTTCGAGGCGGCGGGCACGTCGATCGTTTCTCAGGTGACGGTTGGCACCACGCCGATCACGCTCTCATCCTGTGCCGCCCAGCCGACCGCTCCCTGCTTCGCGGTGACAAGTCCGACCTCGATCACGATCGGGTACATGCCGGCGGGAACCGGCCAGGTGTACATCACCGTCACCAACTCGACCGGGACCAGCGCGGAGACGTCATCGAACGAGTACACGTACAACAACGCGTTTCCCGCAGTCACCGAGGTGTTGCCGGCGTACGGGGCCGAAAGCGGCGGTGAGGAGATCACCCTGAACGGCAGCGGCTTTGGCGCAGTCGGGCAGGACTTCGTGACCGGCGTCTTATTCGGCAGCATCGATGTGACCGATCGGAGTACCTCGTGCGCCGGCAGTTCAGCTGGATGCTTTGTCGTGATCGGCCCCACGCAAGTGGACGTGTACACCCCGGCGTCAACCGCGGCCGGAACAGTCCACGTCCAGGTCGTGACTCCAATTGGCATGAGCGCACCGGTCACGGACGACTACTACACGTTTGTCGCCGCCGGCGCGTACACGCCCCTGACGCCATATCGGGTCTGCGATACGCGGGTCTTCGCACCGGGGGTCGCGCACAACCAGTGCAACACCGGAACCAACAAGACACTCGGGCCCTACGGCACGGTGACGGCGCAGATCACAACCACCACAGCCGGACAGGTGCCCATGCACGCCCAAGCAGTTGTCGTCAACGTCACCGCGATAGACCACAGCACGACGTCGACCTACGTCGTGGCATATCCGGCCGGCGTCGCAACGCGACCGACTGCCTCGAACATCAACCTGTCCGGCGGCAAGGTCGGGAGCAACCTCGTGATCGTGCAGCTCAGCGCGTCCGGTCAGATCACCCTCTTCAACGCGGTTGGGAGCACCGACGTGATCGTCGACGTGCAGGGATATTTCGCGACTCCAACCCCCAGCTCCACCGCGGGTGAATTCCATCCCATCCCGCCACTACGGATCTGCAACTCACGCGCCAACGCACACACGGAGTGCGCCGGGGCGACGAACAATCCCTTGATCGGCGGCCATTGGCGTGACGTGGTGCTGTCGGGAGATCCTCCGGGTGCGCACGGGGCAGTCCATCCCTGCCAGCACAGCCGCTGCTGCCGCAGTGTTCAACCTCACGGCAGTGGGCGGAACCGCCCCAACCACGTTCCTGTCGGTCACGCCCGCGCTTGCCGGTAATACCTGTCCGACCGCGGCTCCCGCGTTTTCGAATCTGAACCCCGCAGAAGGAACCGCGCTTCCGAACCGGGTGATCTCGGAGCTGGGTCCGGACCAGGACGTCTGCATCTACAGCGCCTCGGGCGACATCAACATCGTCATCGACGTCAACGGCTGGTTCGGTTCGTCGACGGCCACGGCGGGCGCGCTCTTCTACTCGATCCCGCCAACTCGGGTCTGCGATACGCGAGCCGACTCCCACACCGCATGTTCGGTTCCATCGGGCTTGGGGCTCGCTCCCGGCGAGATCGACCCGATCCTCATGGCCGGGTCCATTCGCGGTCCCGGCGGACTACCTGCACTCCACGGCACCGGTGGCGGTGGTTGCGAACCTCACGGGCATTGCCGGTAACGCCATAACCTTCTTCACGCTGTATCCGAACGGTGCGCTCACAACCGCATGCGTCAGATCTGAACCCGGCCCCCGGCGCGGTGATCGCGAACCTGGCGATCGTGGAAATCTCGACAACCGGACCAACAGGCGACGTGAGCCTCTACAACGCCGCCGGTCATATCAACGCCATCCTCGACGTCGCGGGCTGGTTCCAGTAGACGCCACCGGTCGGGCGCCGGTTCTTCGCGAACGGCTGCTGGCGAGGAGTTCCAGGCCGTGGACGATTCGCGGACCGGGACGGCTGAAGTACGCCGACCCGTCGACGACCAGGACTCTGCCGGAGCGCGTGCACTCGAGCTCGTCGAAGCCAGGACGTGACGCGACCTCCGAAACCAGCTCGAGCGTGCGAGCCAGGTCGTAGCCGCAGGGCATCAGCACCATGACCTCGGGTCGCGCCGCGACCACCTCATCCCACGACACGTATCGCGACGGCAGCACCTTCCTCACCAAGGACGTCGATGCCACCGGCGAGACGAACCATCTCCGGCACCCAGTGGCCGCCGACCATCAACGGGTCGGTCCATTCGATGCAGACCACACGCGGCCTTGGGCTCGGCGCTTCCATCGTGGCGATCGCGCCGATGCGCGAGCGCATCGCCGTCGCAACGGTGTGCGCGCCGTCGACGCGTCCGGTCGCGACGCCGACCTCCTCGACGGACTGACAGATCTCCTCCACCGAGCGGGGCTCGAGCGACAGCACCGGAATCTCGCCGGGCAGACGCCGTACCGCGCGGCTCACCTCGCTGTATGCGACCGCGCAGACGTCGCACAGCTCCTGGGTGACGATGAGATCCGGCTCCAGCGCCGCGAGGGCTGCCTCGTCGAGCCGGTAGATGCTCGACCCGGCGTGCCGCGCCGCATGGATGTGGCGATCGATATCGCCAGGAGCCACACCATCCATCGCGAGCACGCTCGAGGTCACCGCGGGAAGGCCGCGCGCGGCTGCCGGGTGATCGCACTCATGCGTCACGCCAACGACGCTCGTCACCCGCACCGATTGCGAACAGGATCTCGGTGGCGCTGGGGAGGAGCGAGACGACGCGCGACCCCGCGGTCATGAAACCGCGCGCTGCGCCACCGCTCGCCGCCGGCGCAGGTCGCGCACCAGCGAGGCCATCTCGATGGCCGCGTCCGCAGCCTCGGATCCCTTGTTGCCGAGCCTGCCGCCGGCACGATCGGTCGCCTGCTCGACGGTGTCCACGGTCAGCACGCCGAAGGTGGCGGGGACGCCGGTCATCGCGTGCACCGATGCGATCCCATCGGCAGCCCCACCGGCCACGTAATCGAAGTGCGGAGTGTCACCCCGGATCACCGCGCCGAGACAGACGATCGCATCGACGTCGCCGAGCTGCGCGAGCTCTCGCGCAGCGATCGGAATCTCGAACGCACCAGGAACCCACACAACCTCGATGCCGCCATCCGCGACCCCGCGCTCGCGCAGCGTCGCGACCGCACCGTCGAGCAGACGGGTCGAGATGATGTCGTTGAAGCGCGACACCACGATGCCCACCCGCATCCCTGTCGCGTCGAGACTGCCCGTGTGCACGCGCGCGCCTTCGATGGGTGCTGCGGCGGAGCCGGATTCCGCGTTATAGCGTATCGACGGCATCGTCGAAATCCAGGCTGTGGCCAAGCTTTTCCTGCTTGACGCGAAGGTATCGCTCGTTGTGCGCGTTGGCCGGAATCACGAGTGGAATCTGGTCGGTGACCTCGAGCCCATAACCACTCAGCCCGTAATATTTTCTCGGGTTGTTGGTGAGCACGACCATGCGCTTGACGCCGATGTCGGAGAGGATCTGGGTGCCGATGCCATAGTCGCGCTTGTCGACCGGCAACCCGAGACTCAGGTTCGCTTCGACGGTGTCGAGGCCACGGTCCTGGAGTGCGTAGGCACGCAGCTTGTCCATGAGCCCGATGCCACGTCCTTCCTGGCGCAGATAGACGAGCACACCGCGGCCGGCATCGGCGATCATCGCCATCGCCTTGTGCAGCTGCGCCTGGCAGTCGCAGCGCTGCGAGCCGAAGACGTCGCCGGTGAGGCACTCGCTGTGCACACGGACGAGGACGGGATCGTCGCCGCGGACGTCGCCCCACACCAGTGCGACATGCGTGACGTGGGTGATCACGTCCTCATACGCGTGCGCCAGCACCGTGCCGTACTCGGTCGGCAGCGTTGTCGTTGCGCCCCGTTCCACCAAGCGCTCGTTGCGGCGGCGGTAGGCGATGATGTCGTCGACGGTCACGATGTTGATCGAGTGCTCGGCGGCAAACGTGTCGAGATCCGGGCGACGGGCCATACGGCCATCGGCGCGCATCACTTCGCAGATAACGCCCGCGGGAAACCGCCCGGCGAGCTTGCACAGGTCGACGATTGCTTCGGTCTGACCCGCGCGTTCGAGCACGCCGCCCACGGCCGCTCGGAGCGGAAACGTGTGGCCGGGCTTGGCGAAGTCGCTCGGCTTGGCGTGCTCGTCGCAGAGCAGGCGGATCGTGGTGGCGCGGTCGAATGCGCTGATGCCCGTGGTGACGCCGTGTCCGATCGCCTCCACGGTGACCGTGAACGCGGTCCCGAAGCGCGACGTGTTGTCATCGACCATTGCGCCGACGCCGAGCTCGTCGAGCCGCCAGCCTTCGACCGGCACACAGATGAGCCCGCGGCCATACGTGGCCATGAAGTTGACCGCCTCGGGTGTGATGCGATCCGCCGCAATCGCGAGGTCGCCTTCGTTCTCGCGGTCCTCGTCGTCGACGATGATCACGAACTTGCCCGCGCGGATATCGGCGATCGCGTCCTCGACGCTCGCCAGAGTCACCGCGTCAGCCCTTTGCCGACGTGGCGGCGAAAAGCGTTGCGCGATCGCGTGCTCCGAGCGTCCTCGCGACATAGCGCGCGATCAGATCGACCTCGAGGTTCACCATCGTGGCGACCCGCCAGGCGCCGGCGACCGTCGCGCCCAGCGTCACTGGGATCAGCGACACGGTGAAGGCCGCCTCGAACACATCGACCACGGTGAGGCTGATGCCGTCAACCGCGATACAGCCCTTCTCGCTCACGAGGTCGATGAGGTCGCCCGGGGTGGCGATGGTGACCCAGCGCGCGTTGGCGTCCTCGCGGAGCGCTGTGATGATGCCAGTGGCATCCACATGGCCGGACACCATATGGCCGCCAACTCGGTCGCCAAAGCGGAGGGCGCGCTCGAGGTTCACGGTCGAGCCTTCCGCCAATTGGCCCAGCGTGGTCCTGTGGAATGTCTCCGGCATCACGTCGGCGACGAATCCCTCACCGGACACAGCAGCGACGGTCAGGCACGCTCCGTTGACCGCGACACTCTCGCCGATCTCGAGGTTCGCGAACGGGGTGCGTGGCACGATCTCGATCCGGCCTGAGGTGTGCCCCTGGACGATGCCGAGGTCTTCGATGATCCCGCTGAACACTGGTGTCTCCTCGATCTCAGCCTACACAGTATCCCGTCACCACGAGGTCCGGGCCCGCAGTCTCATAGGTCACGTCGTGCAGCAAGGGTGCTGCCGTGAGGCTTGGCGCCCCGGTTCCGCCAACGGCGCCCGGCGCTCCGACGCCGCCGATGATCCTCGGCGCCAGCATGGCCACGACCTTGTCGACAATCCGCGCGTCGAAGGCCGCGCCGAGGACGCCGGCGCCGCCTTCGATGAGCACGCTGATGACCTCGCGAGCGCCGAGCACCGCCATGAGCGCACCAAGGTCGACCCCGCCCGGTCCCCGGTCGATGACCGCAACATCAGCACCCGCGGCGCGCAAGCGCGCCATGTGTTCGGAACTGGCTGCGCCGGTCGTCGCCACAAGCACGGACCCGGCGGTGGTGTCCAGGACGCGGGCCGTCTCCGGAATACGCAGCATGCTGTCGACCACCACCCGAAGCGGCGACCGTCCGCCCTCGAACCGCGTCGTCAGGGCAGGATCATCCTGCAGGACCGTGTTGATCCCGACGAGCACGGCGTCGTGGCTGTGGCGAAGCTGATGGGCGATGGCGCGGCAGGCTTCGGACGTGATCCATTGCGACTCCCCGCCCGCGGTCGCGATCCGTCCGTCGAGCGAGGCCGCGAATTTCGCTGTGACGAACGGGAGTCCCGTGGTGACGTGCTTCACGTAGAACTCGTTGAGGCGCAGCGCTTCAGCGGCACGAGTTCCCGACGTCGACGGTGATCCCGGCGGCCCGCAGCGCATCGATTCCGCGGCCGGCCACTTTCGGGTTCGGGTCGATCATGGCAACAACCACACGGCGAGGCGCGGCCGCGATGAGTGCGTCGACGCACGGTGGCGTGCGGCCGTGGTGCGCGCACGGCTCGAGCGTGACGTACACATCGGCGTCGCGCGCGCGATCTCCCGCGGCGGCAAGGGCACCCACCTCTGCGTGCGCCTGACCCGCCACAGCGTGGTATCCGGTGGCGATCACCTCGCCTCCGCGTGCGATGACGCAGCCCACCATGGGATTCGGGCTCGTCGCGAAGTCGGCCGATCTCGCTGCCGTCAGCGCGGCGTCCATCAGCGCCTCGTCGGCGCCGGCAGCAGCGGTCACGCTCGTGCGGGCACCCGTGGCGGCGACAGGGTGCCGTCGGGTCGAAGGATGCGGCGCGCCTCGAGGTCGGCGCGGAGCTGTCCGCAGGCGGCATCGGCATCACCGCCGCGGGTGTCCCGAACCGTTACCCGCGCGCCCTGCAGCGCTCCGAGAAAGCGTCGAGCGACGCGGGCTCCGGCGGGCCCCACGGGCTCCCGTCGATGCGGTTCATCGGGATGACGTTGATATGCGCCTGCGCTCTGCGGGCAAGCTCGCGGAGGCCCTCCGCCTGCTCGAGCGAGTCGTTCACGCCGCCGATCAGGCACCACTCGAAGCTCAGCCGCCGGCCGCTCTGCTCGGCGTACCGGCATGCCTTGTCGAGCACCATCCCGAGCGGATAGGTCCTGTTGATGGGGACGAGCCGGTCGCGCAGCTCGTCGGTGGCGGCGTGCAGCGACACGGCGAGCGTCACCGGCATGCCGGAGGCCGCGAGCTGCTCGATCCCCGGAGCCACGCCGCTCGTGGAGACCGTGATGCGCCGCGGGCTGATGCCCGCTTCCGCCGTGAGCACTCGCAGCGATGCGAGGGTCGCGCCGACGTTCGTCAGCGGCTCCCCCATTCCCATGAAGACGATGTGCGTCACCGGTCCCATCCCCCGCCGGTGGAGCGCGCTCGCCGCGGCCCGGACCTGGTCGACGATCTCGGCCGTCGTGCAGTTGCGGCGCAGGCCCATATGCCCGGTGGCGCAGAAGGGACAGCCCACCGCGCAGCCCACCTGGCTGCTGACGCAGACCGTCGAGCGGCGCTTCGAGTCGCTCCGCGCGGGGGTCTCCATCGCCACCGTCTCGATCGTCTGGCCGTCGCCAAGCCGGCAGAGGAGCTTGATGGTCTCGTCGCCGTCGGCGAGGATCTCGGTGTCGACACGCACCGTCGAGAACTCGAATTCAGACGCCAGCGTCTCACGGAGTGCCGCCGGAAGCTGGCGCACTGACCCGAAATCGGTGGCGAACGGCTGCCAGACGGCGGCCCGGATCTGGCGAGCGCGCCACGCCGGCTCACCGAGGCGTGCCAACGCCTCGGTGACGGACTCCTCGTCCGCGGTGCTGAGTGCTCGGATGGGCATCAGTCCATGGTACGGACGAGGGCATCCACCGACGTCAACCACGTAGGCTGCCCTGGGTATGAATGGGGTGCTCTCCGCCTTCATCGGCGTGCCCGCGACGATGCTGGTTGCCGGTGGGCTCGGCATCATCGGGCTTGCGATCTACGCCCGCGTGATCGGCACCCGCCGGGGCAAGCGCCCGATCCACTGGGGCCATGTCTCGCTGGGGACGGCGATGTTCGGCCTGGGGGTCCTCCTGCTCTGGGTGGAGGTCGCCACCTTCGGCGCGACCAGCTGACCGCCGGTCAGCGGTGACCGATCAGGCTCAGGAACTCGTTTCGCGACTTGTCGTCGTCGCGGAAACAGCCAGTCAATGAGGACGTCACCGCCGAGCTGTTCTGCTTCTCCACGCCGCGCATGGCCATGCACAGGTGGGTCGCCTCAATGACCACACCGACGCCCTGCGGCGCGATGACCGACTGCGAGCGCATCGCCGATCTGGGTGGTGAGGCGCTCCTGCACCTGAAGGCGGCGGGCGAACATGTCGACGATTCGGGGGATCTTGCTGAGCCCGAGAATGCGTCCGTCGGGGATGTACGCCACATGGGCCTTGCCGAAGAACGGCAGCAGGTGGTGCTCGCAGAGGCTGTACACCTCGATGTCCCGCACCACCACCATCTCCGAGTACGGCTCCTCGAAGATCGCGCCGTTGACGAGTGCGCCCAGGTTTTGCGCATAGCCGCTGAGAAGAAATCGCAGGCTCCCCGCCACTCGCGATGGGGTCCGGAGGAGGCCGGCGCGGCCGGGATCCTCGCCGATCTCCTGGAGCAAGGTGTGCACCAGCGGCGCAATCGGGTCGGTGGAATCCGGGTGCGTGGTCACTGCCTGCCGATCATGACGTTCGCGAACGCGACTGCGCCTCCCGCGCGGCGGCGAGTCGTTAGGCCTCGGGCTCGGCTTCCGAACGGAGCGTCGCGTCGCCGACGGTGACGAGGAGATCCCACGAGTTGCGCAGCGCGGTGACGAGAAGGCTGATCGAGACGCCGACGAGCCACGAGAGGCCCGCCTCGTAGTCGCCCGTGATGAGGATGATCCCCGCGATCAGCGCGGCGACGAACGTGAGGATCGTCAACCCGAAGCGAAGGATGAGATGACGGAAATTCAGCGCGCGATTGTGGCTCCGCATCCCTGACAGGAGCGGGCGACCGATGATGATGAAGCTCGCGATCCCGACACCAACGATCTCCCAGCCTGTCGACGAGGGGTCGGTGTCGCCTGGAATGACCATGAAGAGCGCGAGCACCAGCGACAGTCCGAGGCTCGCCATCGTCACGCGCGCGAGCGCCCGCACGTCGGCATGAGTCACGACCACCCGGAGATGCAGTGAGAGGCCGACGAACAGGAGGCCGACCAGGCTTCCAGCGGCCATCCCCATGATCGAGTAGAAGTCGTGCCAGCTCTGGAGCGTCGTCAGGAAGTTCACGAGACCGAGTGTGACTGGCTGCGATCAATCTGCGATCGGCCGCCCGTCTACTGCTCCCCCAAGGGGCTCGCCGAGCCCGTAAGGAGAAACCCCGATGGCCATCCGCAGACCACTTCGCTTCGCAGCCCTCGCGCCGATTGCGCTGGGCGCCACGCTCCTCGCCGGATGCGGGGGCACCAGCACCTCCGCCGGCGAATCGACGTCGTCCGGCAGTTCCAGCAACAACTCGGGCGGGAGCTCCAACAGCGGCACCGGCATCGAGGACGGTATCGGGCATCCGGTCAACGTCTGCTCGCTGTTGCCGGCATCCACCGCCGCGTCGCTCTCCGGGGAGCCCATCACCGTTGCCCAGGAGCAGGACACGCCGAGCTACAAGCTCTGGGTGTGCAACTACACGAGCGCCGACGGCACCAGCGGATTCACGATCAGCGTCCTCGCGCTCGACGCGGTACCGGGATACGACGCGGATTTGTCGGCCGATACCAGCGCACAGCCGGTGAGCGGCCTCGGTGACAAGGCGTTCACGGGGACCACCGGCACCGAGGCGCTCTTCGGCAACTACTCGATCGACGTGTCGAACCTGCAGTCGGCGAGCGCCTCGGAGTCGCTCATCCGGGCGCTGCAGCCAAAGATCTGATCTGCTGCGTTCTCGAGCGGACCGCCGTTTTCGGCGCGGGCACCTTAGTATCAGGCGCCCCGGAGGTGTCGTCAACTCGAGGAGCGAGGTGGATCGAGGATGAGCGCGGATGGAGGGTCGGTTGTCAGCGCCACGGCGCCGGCACCGGCCCTCTCCGCCGAGCGGCTGACCAAGCGATTCGGCAACCGCACCGCGTTCGAAGACCTGTCCCTGGAAATCGCGCCCGGCGAAGTCTTCGGGTTTCTTGGACCGAACGGCGCCGGCAAGACCACCACGGTGCGCACGCTCGGCACCCTCGTCGCGCCGACTTCCGGCGCGGCGACGATTGCTGGAATTCCGCTCACCCCTGAAAACGGCGTGGAAATTCGGCAGCGCATCTCGATCATGCCGGAGGCGCCCGGCCTGTACTCGCGCCTGAGCGTCACCGAGAACCTGCAGTTCTTTGCCGGGTTGTACGGGCTGCGCAACGCTGGAGCGCGCATCAGCGAATCGCTTGCGTCGGTCAACCTCAGCGATCGTGCCAACGATCTGTGCGGGAGCTTGTCGAAAGGGCTGCGCCAGCGCGTCGGACTTGCGCGGGCGATGCTCAGCGACCCGGAAATAATGTTTCTCGACGAGCCGACATCTGGATTGGACCCGGTCGCTGCTCGCGAGGTGCACGACCTCATCATCGGGCTGCGGCAGAAGGGCGTCACGATTTTCCTGACGACGCACAGGCTCGACGAGGCGCAGCGTCTCTGCGACCGGGTTGCCATCCTGAACACGACACTGCGGACGGTCGGCCGTCCCGAGGATCTGCGCGAGGAGTTGTTCAGCAAGACGCTCGTCGTGACGACGGTTGCGCCGCTCGGTAACCCTGGGGCCGTCTTCGATGGTGTCGCATCCGTCGACAGCTGGCACGCGAGCGAGGCCGCGTCGTACGCGCTGTCCGTTTCCGATATGCACGCTGGCGGCGCCGGAGATTGCGCGCCGCCTTGTGGCTGCGGGCGCTGACGTGCTGTTCCTCGGCGAGGCGCAGCACTCGCTGGAGGACGTGTACCTGAAATTGGTCGACGAAGACGTTGAGGCCCGAAAGTCGTGATGGGGCTTGATGGATCGCGCATTCGCGCGGTCATCCGCAAGGAGCTGAGCGACTACCGGCGCAAACGCTCGATCGTCGTCGGCATGGCGATCCTGCCGTGCTTCTTTCTGGTCGAGCCGGTCGTCGCGATTTTCGTCGTCTCCGCGGCCACGTCGGGAACGGACCAGTACGTGGTGTTTCCCCTCCTCTACCTCTTGCTGATTCCGGTGTTCACGCCGCCGACACTCGCTGCGTACACGATCGCCGGTGAGCGCGAGCAGGGCACGCTCGAGCCGCTGTTGACGACTCCGCTTCGTCAGCAGGAATTCATCGTCGGCAAGGCAGCAGCGGTGATGCTTCCCACCCTGGCGCTTTCGTACGGGCTGTTCGCCATCTTCCTTGTGTGCGTCCGCCTCTTCGCGCCCCCACTGGAGTCGTCGGCAGTGTTCCACCAAGCCGGCCTTCTGGTCGCGATGGTTGTCCTCACGCCGCTGCTCGCCGCGTGGTCCATCTGGGTCGGCATGGCCGCATCGGTGCGAGCGAACGAGGTCCGAGTCGCGCAGCAACTGGGAATGCTCGGCGGCCTTCCGGCGATCGCATTGATCCTGCTCATTTCGCTCGGCGGGATCACCCCGGACCTCGCGTTCGGGATCAAGTTCGGGATCATCCTCCTGGCGATCGACGTGGCCGCGCTGCGAGTCGTGTCGCGAATGTTCAATCGCGAACGCCTCGTCACCGGTTCCAAAGCCAGTCGATCCTGACGACTGCCGTCTCGTGTCGCCCGGCTAGCGTGACGCGATTGCAAACACGACAAACGCGACGTACGCAATCAAGAGGATGACCGCACCGCGGCGGCGGAGTCCACGTGCGAGCAGGATGAGCGACAGGAGACTCATGCCGAGCAGCCACACCACGTAGCTCGCTGGAACGGCGTGGCCGAGGTCGGGAAAGAAGAGCAGCGGGACTGCGATGCCCGCGACGAGGTTGAGCGTGTTGCTGTTGAAGGTCGCGCTCACCACGGCCCCGCCGTGTCCGTCGGCCGCGAGACGTGTCGCGGCGTACGCGTTGGGCAGGCTCGTGGCTGCGGCGAGCACCACCACGCCGATCACGAGATTCGAGACGTGCCAGCGTCCGCCGAGCGTCACGGCTCCCTGGACCATCACGAATGATCCGAGCACGATGAGCACAAGTGCCGGGATCACGAGCACCACGGGTCGCCATGCGCGGTCGGGGCGAACGGGCGCCATGGCTTCGATTTCGTCCTCGATCTCGACACTCTCCGCTGCGGTCTCGCGTGAGGCTTGCGCAACGAATTCGGTCACGGATTTGGGAAGCCGGAGACGCTGGAGCTTCGCTGAGGGGACAACGAGAATCGCGATGTATGGGACGAAGACGAGCAGCAGGATCAACCAGGTAAGCGCGACCGGAATATCGCCCAGCACTGCAAGGCCGACCGCGACCGTCAGCGCGATGGCGACACCGGCGTCGAGCACGCACCGCCGACCGGTGCACGCGCACATCGCCCGCGGCGAACGCCGCTCCGCTCAGCAGGATGGCAAGGTTGAAAATGTTCGAGCCGAACACGACGCCACCGGCGGTTGCAGCTGACCCACTCGCGACCGCGGAGATGGACGACGATATCTCGGGCGAGTCGGCACCGAGCGCGACGATCAGGCCGACGATACCGCCGAGCAGGCCAAGATTTCTCGCGAGAGTGCCGACGCCGCGGACGAGGAACTCGCTCGCTCCGAGCGTGACGACCAACGCGACGACGCCGACCACGAGGACGACGCCGTCTGACAGTCCGTTCATCGCACGGACTATGAACGGTAGCTCTCCGCATCCCATCAACGTGCCGCTGCGTTGCTGCAACGACGGTGGGGGCCCGAATTGGGCCCCCTCGTCAACGGTCGTTCGTCGCTAAGTGCAGGACCCCGGCGAAGTCACACCGGCCGATGAAACGCCCCGCTCGTTCGCGAAGGTTCCGCCGGCGGTCGACCGCATGATCCCGACGAATCCTGTCGATGGAAGGCCGATCCACGTGTACGCCGGCTTCCCGTGGGCGGTATCGGTGGTGTCGGTGAAGGTGACCGTGTCGGTGGCCTTGTTGTACTTGTACGTGCCCGTGTCGCTGCAGAGGCTCATCGTCCAGTGACCGTCGGTACCGAAACCGATGGTCTCGCTGCCTTCGGAAACCTCGGCCCCGTTCTTGTAGTAGACGTACGTGAACGCATACGAGCCCGCGAAGGTCGTGTCGGCGGCTGTGGCCGGCCGAGCCGGTGCCGCCATGGCCACCGTGGCCATGGCGCCGGTTCCTATGACCGCCGCGGCCGCAAGTCCCAGTGCTGTCTTCAGATGTCGTCGCATCGATGGCCTCCTGCTGAACGCACGCGAGTGATCACGTGCGGGTTGTTGATGGCGGCCACGCTACGGAGGCGACGACTAGCCGCCATCGGGCGCATCCCCCATCTTTCGCGTGCCAGCCCCCTATCTTTGGAATGCGCCAAGCGCCTCGCGTTCGGGCTGCATACGATACGGAGGCATGCTTCTCGAACGGGAACGCCCGCTGCGCGCGGTCGGGGACCGGTTGCGCAACACGGGAGTGGGTAAAGGCGCGCTCATCCTGGTTGGCGGCGAGGCCGGGGTCGGCAAGAGCGCGCTTGTCACGGCGGCCGCGCGTCAGGCGCGTGACGCGGGATTCGACGTGCTCATGGGCGCATGCGATGGGCTCGTCACCCCTCGCGCGCTCGGGCCGTTTCGCGATATCGCCTCGGACGTTGGCGACCAGCATCTTCTTGCGGTCATCGACGGAGAGGCGTTGCGCCACGAGGTGTTCAGCGCGTGTCTCGAACTGTTCCGCAGCGGTGGTCCGCGCCTCGTCGTGATCGAGGATCTCCACTGGGCGGACGAAGCGACGCTCGACTTGTTGCGATTCCTCGGACGCCGGATCGCATCGACCGGAACGGTGCTGCTCTGCACGTATCGCGACGACGAACTGGACGTGCACGTGCCGCTTCGCATTTTGCTGGGCGAGCTCTGGAGCAGCGACCAACTGTTGCGCATCGCCCTCCCGCCACTGTCGCCCGACGCGGTCGCCGTTCTCGCTGCGGGCCACGATGTGGACTCCATGGACCTGCACCGACGCACTGGCGGCAACCCCTTCTTCGTCACGGAGATTCTCGAAGCGGGCTGGTGACGAACTTCCTGTCGCTGTGCGCGACGCGGTCCTCAGCCGCGCAGCCCGCTTGTCTCCCGGAGCACGTGCGGTCCTGGAAGCGGCTGCCGTGGTGCCACCGCGCATCGAGATCGATCTGCTCTTCACCATGTGCCCCGGCGCGTCACGTGAGATCGACGAGTGCCAGCGTCGCGGCATGCTCGTGACCGACGGCAGCGGACTACGTTTCCGGCACGAGCTTGCACGGACTGCGATCAACTCGGACGTTCCAGTCGCGCGCCGTGTGGAGTTGCATCGTCAGGTGCTCGGCTGGCTGCGCGGCGGCGGCGGTGAGCAGGAACTCGCCCGTATCGTCCACCACGCGGTCGCGGGGGCTGATGTCGAGGCGATTCTCGAGTTCGCGCCCCTGGCTGCTGCGCGCGCTGCGCATCTCGGAGCGCATCGCGAGGCGTCGGCACATTACGGCGCCGCCGTCGTCGCCGGCGCCGGGAAGCTCACCGACGGCGCGCTGGCCGAGCTGCTTTCGCGGCAGGCGTACAAGTCGTATCTCTCCGAGCAGCACATCGAGGCGCTTGCGCTCCATAGTCAGGCGCTCGCGCTCTGGAGAAAGCTGGGAGACAGTGATCGCGCCGGGCAGTCCCTCCATCACACTGCGCGCCTCCTGTGGACGATCGGCCGGCGGGCCGAGGCCGCGGCAGCCGCGGATGAGGCGATCGCGTTGCTGGAGGCACTCGAGCCCGGGGCCGAGCTTGCGATGGCGCTGAGCACGCGCTCACAACTGGCAATGCGCGGTCACGAAACGGCCGCCGCGATCGCGTATGGCGAGCGAGCCTTGCGACTTGCCGAATCGCTTGGCGAGGAGGCGACTGCAGTACACGCACTCACCAACATCGGCGCAGCCGAGTTTCTCGCGACCGCTGACTTCGAGCGCTCGGCCTCGGAATCCGGTGCGGCGCGCCTCGAGGAGGCGGTCCGACGGGCTCGGGCGAGTGCGCACGAGGAATACCTCGCGCGAGCCTTGCTGAACCTTGGCGCCGTGTATCTCTTCCGCCGTGAGTACGGACGGGCACGCCGGGCGATGGACGAAGGCGTTGCTCACTGCGACGAGCGCGGTCTCGACGGCTTCGGCATGGTCATCCGCGCGGATCGCGCCCGTCTCCTCCTCGAACTCGGAGACCTCGAGGGCGCGGCGACCAACGCAACCGAGATCCTCCGCCGAAGCGCGAGCCAGGATGCGCGCGTCGTCGCCCTCACCGTGCTCGGGCGCGTCCGCGCGCTGCGTGGTGACCCGGGAGTGTGGGAGGTGCTCGACGAGGCGTGGACGATCGCCGAAGGTCAGGGTGAGGTGCAGTTTCTCGGGAGCGGCCGCGGTGGCTCGAATCGAGGCAGCAGTGCTGCTCGGATCGCACCGCGAGGAGGCAGTCACTGATGCGCTGCGGACCCTGCGTCTGACCGGTGAGCGCGCGGAGCCGTGGGTTGCGGGCGCGCTCAGCGTCTGGCTCGAACGGGCTGACGCGCCGCACCGGGTGTCAACGCGCATCGCCGAACCGTGGTCCCTCGAGCTGTCCGGCGAGGCCCGCCGCGCCGCCGAGACGTGGCAAGCGCTCGGGTGTCCATACGAGGCGGCGATGGCGACCGCCTGGGCTGCGACGGACGATGAGCTCGAGCGACGCCAGGCGGTGGAACAACTCTTCGAGATGGGTGCGCGACAGGCGGCTGCGGTCGCGGCACGCCGGCTCCGCGAGGAGGGAATTCGCGGTGTGCCGCGCGGCGCGCATCGAGCCACGCTCGCGAATCCGGCGCAGCTCACGCCTCGAGAGCTCGAGACGCTCGCGCTGCTGAGCGAAGGGCTCACCAATGCCGAGATGGCTGCGCGCATGTTCGTCGCCACGAAGACCATGGAGCACCACGTCAGTGCCGTGCTCGGCAAGCTCGGAGCGCACTCGCGGACTGCCGCGCTCCGCGAGGCGGGGCGCCGCGGAATCCTCATCTCGGGCTCGCAAGATGGGGATGCGGTGGCGAATAAATAGGGTGGTCCACCGATGCCCCGTCCTCGACGGGACCCTACGGTTACGTCGAGTAGATCGGGTCCCTGGAGGAGCATCGATGCCTCGTTATCTCGTCGAGCGTGTTTTCGAAGAGGGCGTTGATCTGCCCCGCGCCTTTGACAGTGCGGAGCTGTGCGCGGCAATCGTCGCCGGGAATCTGCGTGCAGAGGTGACCTGGCTCCACTCGTACGTCAGCACGGACGGCCGGACCATGTTCTGCGTGTACGACGGGCCCTCACCCGAGGCGGTGCGTCATGCCGCGCATCGTCAACCGATTGCCTGTCGACGCCATCACCGAGGTGCGAAGCCTCGACCCGTACCGTTATGAGCACATCGACCGACGAGGTGTTCGGTACAAGCGATCTGGTGTGCACGTACGGAGCGAGTAACGGTGGACGACAACTCGGTGATCGATCAACCCGGTGATGAGGAGCTGGACTACACAGAACCGGGAGGAAGCGATGACGTGCTCGAAGGCGCGTTCCCGAAACGCCAGGGACGGGTCGACGTGGTGTCGTGGCGGGTCACCGAGGAGATCGAGTACCGGCTCCTGTACGGCCGTCTCTTCCGACGGTGGGGCATCGCAAGCTGGGGGCTGGTAACGCTGAACAGGGGTGCGGTGGTCGGTGAGGTCACCTACGACGATCGCCCCCCGGAATTCACTCGCGACGGACTGATCGCCTGGCTGATGGAATCCGGTGTGGACGCGGGCGCAGCGGTTCAGCTGACCGAGCTTGCGGTGGCGGCGCGAGGCGACCTGTTCCCCGAGGAACGATCGGGAGAAGGCGAGCCCGGGGACGAACTCTCGAGCGACCTGTGACGCGCGCCGTCGCGGATGCTTGACATATGCCGATAACGGAATATAGAGTCGCCGCGTGGCCCGCTCTGCGACGACATCCGATGTCTTCAATGCGATCGCCGAGGCGAATCGTCGGGAAATCCTCGACGCGCTGATCCCAGGCGAGAAGGCGGTCGGGGCGATCGTGGACCGGCTTTCGATGTCGCAGCCTCAGGTGTCAAAACACCTTCGGGTGCTCACTGAGGTTGGGCTTGTGAGTTGCCGGGCGGAAGGGCAGCGCCGGCTGTACCGCCTGGAATCCGCGCGCCTCGCGCCGATGCGCGAGTGGCTGGCGAAATACGAGCAGATGGTGAGCGACCGACTGGATCGGGTGGACGACTACCTCAAAGAGCTGCAAGGAAAAGGAGAGTGACCGTGCCGGAGAACACGCATCGACCGACCATCGTGGAATTTCCCAACGACCTCGAAATTCTCATCACGCGAGAGTTCGACGCGCCGATCGGCCTCGTCTTCGACGTCTTGACGAAGCCGGAGCACGTGAGAAAAACCTTTGCTCCATTTGAGGAAGAGGTCACCGAGTGCTCGATCGACCTGCGCGTCGGTGGGAGCTACCGCATCGTGATGGTCACGGGCGACGGACGCGAGTGCGCGTTCAGCGGGACGTATCTGGAGGTTGAGCCACCGACCCGGACTGTCGAGACCTGGCTGTTCGGCGGTTGGCCCGATGCGGAAGCTGTCGAGACCGTCACTCTGCAGGAAGTGGACGGCGTGACGAAACTCACGTGCAGCATGAAGTTCCGCGACATGGCCGGCCGTGCGCACATGGACAAATTCGACGGCATGATCGCCAGCTACGACAAGGTGGAAGACTACTTGCGATCGCTCGTGAACCAGCGGGCGGTGGTCTCGGGGTAGTTGCGGCGGAGCCGGCGCCCACGGGGTGCCGCCGGGGCATGACGCGTGAGCCTGGATTCGTAACAGGGCCGCGAGATTGATCCCGTGTACGCGGGCGCACGATTAGGGGGCCGTGATCCGTCTTTCAGCGAGCGCGGCGCGACTGGGAGGAGTCACCCATGGCGGGATGGAGTGCCACATTCGGCGTCGGCGCCCCCTGCGATCGACCTGAATTGCTGACAGGGATAGCACCGTGAGCAAGTCCCTCACGTCCGTCCTGTTCCGCGCGGCGCGCCTCTCGGCGAGCGGCCGGGCCGTCCGAAGGGGCACCATCGCTCGCCGGGCCAGGAACATCGTCGTCGGCCGCACGCTCCGCCGCGTCGGCGTCTGGCGCGGGCTGTGGGGCGGACGCCGATGAGCAGGCGCAACCCGACGACCGTGACGGACCGATCCTTCCGCTCGGTTCTGGCCGATCTCGCGGACCTCGACGCCGAGATCGAAGCCGCTCGCCGCCGCGAAGAGCGTCGCGACCGCGGCACGTATACGAACTGCTCCCGAACCGGCTCCGACTGGCTCTGTGCGCTAACGGCGCACGAATGGAGATCGGAATACACACGAGTGGTGCCGAGGAAGGGACTCGAACCCTTACAAGGTTGCCCTCACTAGCCCCTCAAGCTAGCGTGTCTACCAATTCCACCACCTCGGCACGGAAGCCGGCGCGAGCCCACGGAGCACACGCGGCTCAGCCATTCTACAGGCGGATGGTCCGGGCACCCGGAACCGGCTGATTCGACCTCCCCCAGTGTGCGATGCTGCGCAGAGCAGCTTCGGGAGGACGGTCATGACACACCGCGTCGGAGTGATCTGGGGACGGGCAGCGCGCCGCCTGCGTGGGGTTGAGCGCCAGCTTCGTATCGCGCACAAGGGCAATCGCGCCTACACGTGGGGGCTCCCTGTGGCGGCGCTCCTCCTCTGCTTCACGATTCTCGTGGTGGCCGGCGTGCTCAGCGGCGCCTCGGCGCTCGAGTTTCTTCCCATCGCGGTGTTCGAGGGCCTGGTCATCGCCGGGCTGTTCGTCGCCTGCATGATGCCGGCCACTCCCCCGCCGGACGATCGCGGCGACCGGGGTCCGGACCCGGATCCCACGCCGAAACCGCCCCCGTCCGATCCGTCGGTGTGGGTGCGCTTGCTCGCCGATGCAAAGCTGCCATCCGGACCGGTTGGAGACGCCGAAGAGCGGAGCCGCCGCGAGCTGACCGGCGCCGCGCGCTAAGGCGGCCCTGCACGCCGGGTCAGCCGCCAAGAGCGCGTGATACCCTCGCCCGTCCAATGCGAACGGTCCTCACTCGTGTCTTCTTCTCGTTCCTCATTGCGGTCACGGTTGTCCTGATCGTCGCCGTGGCGATCGCAAAGCTCGTGAGCATCTTTCGCAGCCCGCACGAAGCGGCGGCCGACATGGAATCCGCTATCGGCGGCGAGTGGCCGCTGATCCTGCTTGCGATCGTCGTTTTGACCGTGGCCCTCTGCTTCGTCCGCCGCGGACCTGTCGGTCGCTGACCGGTAGTCAGTCCGTCGAGTCGGCGCCGCCAGATGCTCAACGTCGGCGTCGCCCCTGGGAAGGGTTCAAGGGCGCGAACCGCCATCACCGAAACGGCGCTGAAGGCGTCGTTGAGACCGCGGATGCGAGCGGTGCGATGCCCGCCATCCCCAATCAGCGCAACGGTATTTCCACTGTAGGAGGCCAGGGAGTCACCGAGGCTCGAGTACAGCGGCGGCCAGCAGAGGAAGAGCGCCCGATCGGAGTGCTCGCTCAGGACCGTGTGGTCGGCGGCGATGACATCGCTCCATGTCGCAGTGGCAGCGTGATACCGATTCGCGCGCTCGCCGTCCGGTGGCGCCTGGTCGAACGCGATGACGTCGACGCCGCGGGCGCGCAGGCGGTAAGCCCAGTATCCCGTCCCTGCGCCTATCTCAACGATTGGACCGAGTGCCGACAGCATGGAGATCGAACGCTCGTCCGGGACGACGTATGTGTAGCGTTGCGCGAGGTCAAGCAGCGACATGGATTCGCGGCCACTGTCGACCTCGTCCAGCTGCTCAATAAATCGGTCGTCCGCGTCCACACGGTAATGGTGGCCCACCGGTGCTGCCCGGCTCAGACGCTCAGGTACCGCATCCGGCGTCGCCGTTGATCGTGATCGTGTGACCGGCACCACCAGCGCCGGTCTGTGTCAACACCCCGTTGTTCCACTGGACGTGGCCATTGCCTGGCGTGTACAGTCCCGATGCTGCCGACGAAAACGAGTAGGTCGCTGACGCTGTCTGGAAGGTCCCAAAGTACCCGCCGGGCGTGCCGCCGATCTCAAGGGTCGCCGGGACGCCACCAATTGTCGTGAGCCCGTTGATGATCGCGAACGATGCGCCACCCTGGCAATTGACGAGCATCGAAGTGATAGCGCCGCTGATCGCCCCTCCGGTACTCGTGCCGGTGATGGTGATCGTCCCGCTCCCGGGCGTCATGTCGCCGCAGGACACCGAGCCCGAGATCGCGGTGATCGTGCCGATGGTGCCCTTCTTCTGGCCCGCCGGGCTTACGTCGGTCAGCTGCGCGTTGAACTGCGCGCCGGTCGCCGCGTCGAAGTTGGTGACGCCCGGGCCAGAGAAATTGCGCTGGGTATATGTGGCTCCCGAACCCGCGCCGAGCCGAATAGAGACCTCGCTCGAGGTCACATAGAGGAAGCCGCCTGCCGAGCCGTTCGTGGCTGAGATCCGCATGGTGATCTCCGGGCCTTGCAGCGTCGGGAAGGAGCACGCCACGGCGGTCGCGGGCACGGGGCTCGCTAACTGGACGGTTCCAGAATTCGTGAACTGGCCGCCCGCCGGCGGGACAGGAGTCGCGGATGGCGCGACGGTCGGCGTCGGTGTTGGCGCGGTGCTCGAGCTGCTAGCTGCTGTACTCCCGCCACCACACGCAGTGAGTCCGAGTGCAGCGATGACGGCGAACGACGCTGCCCAGCTGCGAGGGGTAGAGAACTCCATGAGCGGGGATCATCCTCCCGGTAGGGTCCGAGTGCCCGCCCGGGGAAGAACATTCGCACTCACGTCACATCCAGCCGCGCCGGCTACGCGATTGTGAGAGCGACCGTTGGCTCCACGGAGGCCACTGACACGCGGTTGCGCCCGAGTGCCTTTGCCGTATAGAGGGCTCGGTCGGCTGCACGCAGGAGCGAATCAGGGTCGTCGCCGCCGTGCGAGGCCGCGACACCGATGCTGACGGTGGTGAGGATGTCGGCCGCGCGGGACATGACCTCGTTGCGCAGGCGCTCGGCAGCGAAGGTGCCGCCCTCCTCGTCGGTCTCGGGAAGAATCACCGCGAACTCCTCCCCTCCCACTCGCGCTGCGACGTCGATCCCTGCCCGGTGCATGCTCGATGAGAGCATCTCTCCCATGGTCGCGAGGACGACGTCCCCCGCCCCGTGGCCAAAGGTGTCATTGACGCGCTTGAAATGGTCGAGGTCGAGCATGAGCAGGCACACGGGCCGGTGCGTCCGGCCGCTTCTCGTCAGTTCGCGTGCGAGCGTAATGCGGAACGCCCGGCGATTCGCCAGTCCGGTGAGGTCGTCCGTGACCGAAAGCCGGCGCAGTTCGCTTCGAAGTCGGGAATCCTCGCGCCCACGCAATGCAAGCAGCCCCAAGAGGAGCAGGAACGTCGCCCAGGTGAAGCCCCATTGCGCCGCGTCGCTGGACGAGTGCATGACGCGAGCCTGATCCCAGGCGGCGAGCGCGAGCGCAGGCGCTGCCGCCGCGGCGAACCAGGCGTATCCCCGGAGGTCGAAGAGCACCACCGCTTCGACACCGATCAGGAGGAGGCCGACGCTCTCGGCGGGCCCTGCGCCGGATTCACGCGTGAGGATGCTCAGCATCGCCACGAGGCAGCCGACGAAATCGGCGCAGAGCAAGCCGATGCGGACCCGCCGGGGCACGGGACCGCGGCGTTGCACCGCCATTGCCCCGAGGTTGTATCCGGCGGCTATCACCACCACGAAGATGCTCCCCGGAAGCCAGACCGGGTGCGGGGTAGTGAGTGCCGAGATGAGGAGGATCACGATGCCGACCCAGCGCAGGGCGATGACTCCCCGATACCCCGCCACCAACCTGGCGAGGGTGGGGCCGGTCAGGGAGCCCCGAGAGCTCATGACTGTGCCCTGGCGGTGGGTGCGGATCTGCCCTGGTGGCGTTCGGCGCCGATCGTACCCCCTTGGCGCAGGCTCATCAGTTCAGCGTGTGCTTGTCCCCTGAATACCGCACCCGGAAAGCGCGATCGTAACGGCGTTGTCTGGTGGCATAGGGGAAACCGCAACACTTGCTCGGACGCAACGACGGCACTCGACCATCACCTTCTACGCGACGCGCGGCTCAGGCTGATCCAGCGCCCGGGCGACGACCTTCCCGGCGAGCCTTGCAGTCCGGCGCCATTGACGCGCTTGACGTGATGGACGCTATCTGTGAATATGGTCGTTGGGGGATGTGAAGGGCCCCCATTAGTGGAAGGGGTTTGATTCACATGACGCATCGAAGGGCATTCACGCGCAGGCGGGCCGGGGGGCTCGCGGGCCTCGCCGGAACACTGACCCTGGTTGGCGCGCTCGTCACCTCCCAGGCGGCCGATGCGGCTGGGAACCCGAACTTTGAGGGGATCCTGTCCGCCGCCCCACCGACCGGCTTCGTGAGTAGCCCAGCCTCGTACACGCTGTCGAACGGGTCCGTGACCGTGGAGTTCGACGTTGTCGCCAAGAACCTGACCGAGACGTCGCAGACGGTGGCGCTTCACTTCTCGGCGGATCACATCCTCACGAGTAACGGCGTGAATGTTGCCGACGGCCAGCCTGGCGCGGCCGGCATCACGTTCAGCGGCCCCACCGGGACGACGCAGGCGTTGGTTCCCGGCACCCAGACGTTCTCCGAGACGTGGGCGTCGAACGAGAGCCAGACTCTCGAGCTCGCGTATACGTTCAACGCATGCGGCTACTACCAGCTCGACCTGTGGGCGCCATTCAAGGGCAACGAGGGACGGAGCCACGCGACGCTTGCCTCTGGCTTCGTGAGGGTCCTCGGTTGCGCGTCGGATCCCTCGTCCCCAAGCCCGAGCCCGACCGACGGGGTGGACGGATCGTCCAGCACGCCCACGCCTACCGGAGCAGTGGAGGCTCTCTCCACGCCTGGCACCGGCGCCGGGAGCGGCTGGCTGACCCTCGGAGCCCTGCTCGTGATGTCGGGCGGCGGCCTGCTCGTGGCGAGCAGGCGCAACCGGAAGGTCAACATCTGAACCTGGCCTGAACGGCCTTCGCGGCAACCCTGTCGGCACCGCTTCGCGATCGCGCGATCAGGTCGCTGGCAGGGTTGCCGGCGTTAACGCTCCGGTCGCTTGTCGCCGCCACCGGCGTCGAAGTACCATGCGCGCGGCTCTGACGGAGCGCGCTAACCGGCGGCATGTGCCGGCAAGGGGACGGGGCCCATGAATGAGAGAAAATTCGGTCGACGTGAGGTGATGACGGGGGCTGCCGCGGCGGGTGCGGTCGCTCTGTTGAGCGGGCTCGGGGGCGCGACGGTCGCCCAGGCCTCAGATGGCAGCGATGGCCCAGCCGGAGCCTATCTCATCAGGATCCACTCGGCGATTACCGGCGAGACCAACGGTGGCGTTGTGGGTTTCGCGGACGGCGGCGTGGCGGTAGGCAGCGACTCGAGCTCGCCCACCAGCCGCTACCAGGGAGCATGGCAGCGGACCGGTGCCAACGCATTCAAAGCTCGGTTCCTCGAATGGCAGTTCGATGCCAAGGGTGCCAACATCGGGTACGCATTCATCGACGCGCATGGGACGAGCAAGGGGAACTCTGTGAGCGGCACCTACACGGTGCGGGCTTTCGGGGGCGGCCCGTCGCAGGAGGTCGATCACGGCACCTTCTCCGGCGAGACACTCGCCCCCTGGGCAAGGATACGCTAATGTACCTTGATGGCTCCCAAAGCCGCCGCCGTCTACGCGCGGATCTCGTCCGATCCTGACGGCCTTGCCGCAGGTGTCACCCGACAGATCGAGGACTGCCGCTCATTCGCGGAACGCCGCTGCTGGCCGGTCGCGGATGTCTACGTCGACAACGACACCAGCGCGTACTCAGGCAGACGACGTCCTGAATACGAGCGCATGCTCGACGACCTCGCCGCGGGCATTCGCGATGCCGTCATCGTGTATCACCTCGACCGCCTCCACCGACGCCCCCGCGAGCTGGAGGACTTCATCGACCTCTGTGCCCGCGCTGGCATACGCGACCTCGCATGCGTCACCGGCGAGATCGACCTCGGCACCTATGACGGCCACTTCCATGCCCGTATCCTCGGAGCCGTGTCCCGCAAAGCGAGCGACGACAGCAGCCGCCGCCTGATCCGTATGCACCTCGCGCTCGCACAGAGCGGCAAGGTAAGCGGCGGTGGCACCCGCCCGTATGGCTATGCCAAGGATCGTGTGACAGTCGTTCCCGAAGAAGCAGCGATTATCAAGGAGATGGCGGAGCGGCTTCTTGCGGGGGACAGCCTGCGCTCCATCGCGGCCAACCTCAACGAGCGCGCCGTGCCGACGGTCACGCAGCGTGAGTGGACGGCACACAGCGTCCGTCAACTCCTGTACAGCGCGCGAATCAGCGGACAACGCGAGCGCCTCACTGAAATCATCGGCAAGGCGGTGTGGCCAGCGATCATCAAGCCAGCACACACCACGCGCATCCGGGCGTTGCTCAACGACCCCGCGCGCCGCACCAACCGTGTAGCGCGCAAGTATCTGCTCGCTGGTGTGCTCCGGTGCGGCAAGTGCGGCACCACCATGGTCTCGCGCCCGCGCAGCGACGGGCGCGGCCGCTACGTGTGCACGCGGGATCCCGGTCGCAATGGTTGCGGTGGCACGTTCATTCTCGCCGACGAGGTGGACGCCTTCATCGCCGACGCCGTCATCCACCGCCTCGACAGTCCACGCCTCGCGGCGTCCATGCGGCGACGCGCCACCGATGATCCCGATGTCGCGAGCCTGATCGAGGCACTCGACCGCGACCAGGAGCAACTCGACGAGCTTGCAACTTCGTACGGACAGAAAGAGATCACCCACCGCGAATGGCTTGCAGCCCGCGCACCCATCCAGGATCGCATCAAGGCGGCGAATGCGACGCTGAACCGTCGACAAGGCACCACCGCACTGAGTGGCATCCTGGACCGTCCGGAAGGAGTGACTGAAGTCTACGAGGCACTCCCCCTCGCGCGTCAGCAGGCAGTTATCAAGGCGGTACTCGACCGCGTCGACATCGGCCCGGCTGTCCATGGACGCAACCGGTTCGACCCGCACCGGATCAGCCCCGTCTGGCGGGTCTGATCCTGTGACGTTCGTCCCGCCCTGCGCAGAGCAGCGTGGCCGCGACGAGCAGCGTCGCCTCGTCGTCGATCATCGCTGGCAACCCCTGCTCGATCGCCGTGCGCTCAGCCCACTCTGCGGCCAGACGTCGTATCTCGGCGCGGCGGACTACGTCCACGACAAGAACACCGCAGACGGGCCTTGGTAGTCATACCACTCAGTAGACGGCTGGACGAACTGAGGTACGCGTCCCATCCGCCCGATCGCCCAGGCGACGACCTCTTCACTGGTTCGACCGCTGCTTCCCTCCCTTCGTGGCGCGAATCCCTGCGCCACTTCGTAGCGATGCAGCCCCGGCTCGTGCTCCGCGAACGCCTTCCCGACGTACTTCGACAGATATCGCGCCGCCCTGCGAGCCTGGTCCAAGGACGAGGTTGCATAAGGAAGATCTCCGAGCAGCTTGATGTGCACAAAGCCATGCGGCCACGCGTCCTCGATCGCCGTGCGTGGCACGTAGCGACCTACCGCGAAGTGCCCGTGCAAACCGTGCCCTGACTTGTGCCACTCGGCTGTCCACAGGTACGGAAAGGGCCCCCGTCCGAGCTCGTAGCGAAGGCGCCGGAAGAAGCCGGCAACGTGGGCCCGGAGCACGATCTGGTCGTGGCATCCCTCGCCGCGATACGTCAGCGTCGCTAGGCGGTTGAGCCGATTCGCAGCGCAGTACCTCCGCACGCGGGTCCGCGCTCGCCGCGCCGCGACCTCGCCTGACTCGGCAGGACCTTCCGCGCCGGGGTCTTCCTCGCCCGGATCTCGCCCGCTACTCCCATCCCCCGAGCCATCCGCCGAGTGGAAGGTCGCGATCGCTTCCCCCGCCTCCGGGAAGAGATCTACCACCCAGTATCCGCGCGAGGCGCCGACGAGTTTCGTTCCATATTCAAGTTGAGTACGGGCACACGCCGTCCACTCTGTCGAAGGCACGCCGAGCCCCCATAGGGGCGGGGTCCATTCGGCTTGCAGCCCACGGATCGTGTGCACCGGACCACGTCGGCCTCGGTCCGGTTCGTCTGCCCATCCGTGACGCTTGGGCCTACTCGAGCGCGGGTTGGACGCGCCTCGCCGGTTCTATTTACCGCCTTAGAGCGGGTTCCCAGGTCGACCCCGCGTCGACCCGAAAAGCGTAGCAGAAGCGCCGAACGCTTGTGCGGTCATAGTCAGCAGAGCTACCTGGGGACGTTGGCGGTTCGGATCCGCGCGAAGCGGCCGCCTCAGCAGCGCTAAAGCCTCGCCAATCCGTACTCCGCACTCTCGCCATGTGGCCGGCGTCACCGATCACGTTCGGAAGATTGACGAGATCGTCGCGCTGCTTGACTGAACCACAGATACCCTTGCGCCAGGATGCGTCACCGCGCCGTTGTCTTGATGGGCTTGGCCCTCTCTGTCGTGCTCGCTGGGTGTAGTTCCAGCACAACCACAACCATTTCTGTCCATGCGACGGGTTCTTTCATTGGCTTGATCCAAGCGAAATTCGAGATCGCCCATCCGGGCACCTACGACTATGATCTCACCTACGCCCACTTGCCACCCGAGCCGGGTGCAAAGCCACAGACCTGCCTCCCGTTCGCCAGCTTTGAGCTATTCGACGAGTACGGCGGCATTGAAGACCAGATAGCCACGCCCGCGAACGCGACCGGCCAAACCACGGGCTCGTTCTACTTTGATTCCGCCGGGACATGGACCGGAAGCGACGGAATAGCAGGGTCACCGAGCATCCCGAACCTCGGGCCGCCCAGTCCGCCGGGAACCTTTGAGGCGCTCGCCTGCCCCTGGTCCCTCACGCTAACACCGTCGAGCTGACACGACCGACGCCTCGTCTGGGTACATTCACTGACCCTCGCCTGTGGCGAGGCGCAGTGCGTGGACCCAAGTTTCAACTGGCCACCGCGACGAAGCCAGCGATGTTTTTGCTGGCCTTGTTGCCGTCAGGGCGGATCGACTTCCACCACTGGCACGCGAAGCCCTAGCCGGCGCCGGACTTAGTGGCTGTCCCGCAATTGACGACGGATAAACGCTAGCTCATATATGGACAAACCGGCGCCGACTAAGGCGCAGATGGCAACAAGCGACCGGAACATGACCGTCAGGCCGTGGGCGGTCAGGAGCGCCAATACACTGTCGACGGTGATCGTGAACACCAGCATTGCCGTCAGAATTACCGACCGACGGGCATCTCGATAGTGAAAGTACCCGATGAGGAGGCCGGCGCCAGCATACGTGCAAACCATGACGACGGCCACGAGTGGGTACACCCAGAAGCCGTCGAGCAACGTAGTGACGACGAACGCGACCGCTAGAACGCCCATCGCGATACGGCAAGCTGTTTGAGACATTACGGTGTTGGACCCGGCCTCAGAATAAACAAAATGCCGGACTGTGCGATCGCACGATCGCGCACACGGCATCGGCCGAGGCGCGGATGCTCTGGGTACATTTACGGACCCTGGCGTGAGCGAGGATCGTGAGCCTGGCATAACCGTCTCAATGATCCCGAGTACCGGGCCCTGAAGGAACTCCGCTCGCGCATCACGTCGCGGGGTCAGATGGTGGTTACGGCCGGGCTCATACCGTCGGCTGGCTAACCTTCGCTTCACCAGTCGCTCAGATATTTACGTTTCTGAGCGCTGGGAGGCGATGCGACATGTTATCCGCACGATCCCGGATACAAAAAAGCCCCTTTCGGGGCTGGAAACAAAAGAGAGATACCCGGCAACGACCTACTCTCCCACCCCGTTGCCAGGGCAGTACCATCGGCGCTGGTGGGCTTAACTGCTGTGTTCGGGATGGGAACAGGTGTTTCCCCACCGCTATGATCACCGGATATCTCTCTCATGACGAAGTGAGAATGCAAGTCTGGTCCACGGAAGCTCTTGCGCTCTCCGTCGGAGAATCCTACCGCGCTACTCGAGCGCTAAAGCCAGGCGTTGCACTTTCCTGCGGCGCCACCCGTGGCGCCATCCCACTAGTCGCTGAAAAGTGGGATAGGAGGTCAAGCCCTCGACCGATTAGTACCGCTCAGCTCAAGGGGTCACCTCTCTTACACCCGCGGCCTATCAACCAGATGGTCTCTCTGGGGTCTTACCCGGTTATCCGGTGGGAGATCTTATCTTGGAGTGGGCTTCGCACTTAGATGCTTTCAGCGCTTATCCCATCCGGACATGGCTACCCAGCGATGCTCTTGGCAGAACAACTGGTGCACTAGCGGTCCGTCCAACCCGGTCCTCTCGTACTAAGGTCAGCTCTCCTCAAATCTCCTGCGCCCACAGCGGATACGATCCGAACTGTCTCACGACGTTCTAAACCCAGCTCGCGTACCGCTTTAATGGGCGAACAGCCCAACCCTTGGGACCTACTCCAGCCCCAGGATGCGACGAGCCGACATCGAGGTGCCAAACCTTGCCGTCGATGTGAACTCTTGGGCAAGATCAGCCTGTTATCCCCGGGGTAGCTTTTATCCGTTGAGCGACGACCTTTCCATTCAGAGTCGTCGGATCACTATGCCCGACTTTCGTCCCTGCTCGGCTTGTCGGCCTCACAGTCAAGCTCCCTTACGCCATTACACGCCAAGGCCTGATTTCCATCCAGGCTGAGGGAACCTTTGGGCGCCTCCGTTACCGTTTGGGAGGCGACCGCCCCAGTCAAACTACCCGCCTGCCACGGTCCCGACACCGGATAACGGCGCCGGTTAGAAATAAAATCCAGCAAGGCTGGTATTCCAAGGTTGACTCCACCGAACCTAGCGGCCCGACTTCACAGTCTCCCAGCTATCCTCTACATGCTGGACCCCATTTCAGTGGCAAGTTATAGTAAAGCTCCACGGGGTCTTTCCGTCCTGCTGCGGGTAACCTGTATCTTCACAGGTACTTCAGTTTCGCCGAGTACGTGGCCGAGACAGCGCCCATCTCGTTACGCCATTCGTGCGGGTCGGAACTTACCCGACAAGGAATTTCGCTTAAATCCTTGACCCAGACCTACGTCTGGGCGGAGGCTGTTCCACGACCTCCCTGCATGTCGCCATGCAGATGGGACCATATCTTCAGCTCGAATCGAACTGTCTGGCGTATGGTCTCTGAGGATTCTGCTCACGTGAGCAGTCTTTCCTGCTGATTGTCCGCACCCGTCGCATTGTCACTGCGTATTGCAGTAGCGCGGGATTCTCGGGTTTTCCAGCATATGGCCAGATTTCACTAAGGCAGTTACTTTCCTACCTTAGGACCGTTCATCGTTGTTGCTCCTCCAGGCGCCGGCCCGGAGTGGCTGGATTGATTACCAGCTCTCATGGTCGCCCATGAGATCGGACCATCTCATCCCTCTTGCCTGGTACAAAAGGGCCCGGCGTATGGCCTCTGAGGATTCTGCCCGCGCTGAGCAGTCTTTCCTGCTGATTGTCCGCACCCGTCGCATTGTCACTGCGCATTGCAGTAGCGCGGGATACTCGGATATTCCAGCAAATAGCCGGATTTTACTAAGCAGCATTCCACGTCAACGTTATAGTTACGGCCGCCGTTTACCGGGGCTTCATTTCAGGGCTTGCACCCCTCCACTTAACCTTCCGGCACCGGGCAGGCGTCAGCCCCTATACGTCAGCTTACGCTTTAGCAGAGACCTGTGTTTTTAGTAAACAGTCGGATGGGCCTTTTCTCTGCGGCCCTCGTCAGCTCACCGAGTAAATCGGATCACCGCCAAGGGCTCCCCTTCTCCCGAAGTTACGGGGACATTTTGCCGAGTTCCTTAGCCACGTTTCCCTCGATCGCCTTGGAATCCTCTTCCCACCTACCTGTGTCGGTCTGCGGTACGGGCGCCGTAGATCTCGCTAGAGGCTTTTCTTGGAGGCATGGAACCGGCCCCATCGACACAAAGTGTCTTGGGATCCTTCTCGGAGTTAGCGTCAAGCGGATTTGCCTACTTGACCTCCTACAAGGCTCCGTCGGGGACAACCATCGCCCCGTCAGGCCTATCCTTCCCCGTTCCCCCATTGCTGATAACGAACCAGCGGCGGTGTTGGAATGTTGACCAACTGTCCATCGCCTACGCCTTTCGGCCTCGGCTTAGGTCCCGACTGACCCTGGGTCGATTAACGTAGCCCAGGAAACCTTAGGTTTACGGCGAACACGTTTCTCACGCGTTTCTCGCTACTTGTGCCGGCATTCTCACTTCTGTCCGCTCCACCCGTCCTTACGGTCAGGCTTCGCAGCAAACAGAACGCTCCTCTACCACGACCTTCCTGTGAAGGAAGGCCATCCACGGCTTCGGTTGCAAGCTTGAGCCCCGATCATTGTCGGCGCCACGACATTCGACCAGTGAGCTGTTACGCACTCTTTAAATGGTGGCTGCCTCTAAGCCAACATACTGGTTGTCTGGACACCGTGACATCCTTTTCCACTTAGCTTGCGATTTGGGACCTTAGCCGGTGGTCTGGGCTGTTTCCCTTTCGACGATGAAGCTTAGCCCCCACCGTCTCACTGCCGCCGGAAAGTTTGTTGCCATTCGGAGTTTGGTTGGGTTTGGTAACGAGGTGATCGCCCCTAGCCCATTCAGTGCTCTACCGGCCACAAACCCATCGACGACGCTGCACCTAAATGCATTTCGAGGAGAACCAGCTATATCCGAGTTCGATTGGCATTTCACCGCTATCCACAGTTCATCCGCCGCGTTTTCAACCGGGGTCGGTTCGGGCTTCCACGCGGTCTTACCCGCGCTTCACCCTGACCATGGATAGGTCACTCGGTTTCGGGTCTACTCCATGCGACTACCACCACCATTACAGTGGTCACGCCCTATTCAGACTCGCTTTCGCTACGGCTCCGGGTGTCAACCCCTTAACCTCGCCACATGGAAGTAACTCGCCGGCTCATTCTACAAAAGGCACGCAATCAGGCATTCCCACTAGGGGCATAGCCCTCTCACGGCTTGTAAGCACACGGTTTCAGGGACTTTTAACTCCCCGTCTGGGGTGCTTTTCACCTTTCCCTCACGGTACTTGTTCACTATCGGTCACCAAGAGTATTCAGGCTTGGACGATGGTCTGCCCAGATTCCCACAGAATTCCACGTGTTCCGTGGTACTTGGGAACATCTCAAGGAGGTCGATTGCCTTTCGCGTACGGGGCTGTCACCTTCTGCGGCCGGCTTTTCCAATGCCGTTCGGCTAGACACGACTTTGTAACTCCTTGCTTCCTCGGCAGAGGAGGCGATGAGGTCCCGCGACCCCGAGACGGAAACGCCTGCCGGCTATCACGCCGTCTCGGTTTAGCCTCACCCCTTTTCGCTCGCCACTACTCAGGGGATGACATCTTTTCCTGCGGATACTTAGATGTTTCAGTTCTCCGCGTGCCCTCTACCCGGTCTATATATTCAACCGGGAGTACCTGGACATTCCTCCAGGTGGGTTGCCCCATTCGGAAATCCCCGGATCGAGTGCTTGCTAGCAGCTACCCGAGGCTTATCGCAACAACGCTACGTCCTTCTTCGGCTCTTGGTGCCAAGGCATCCACCGTGTGCCCTTGGTAGCTTGACCTTTCCTATCGTCACTGTTCAATGACTGCCGGAGGCCTGGTGACGTGGCTGCGTCACCACGGCACGTGTTTCGCCTCGGCTTGTTTGTTTGGTTGGCATGTATTTTAAAGAGGATCGTCTCACTTACCGCTGGACGACGGAAACCGTCCAGATGTTCTCGCAGACTTGCTATTCTCGTGTCAACGTACGGACGACCGACCATGAGGCCGGCTGTGGAGAACGGAGGGAGTGGTCAGTTGCCCGTGGAGATGGCCGGGCTCGAACCGGCGACCCCCTGCTTGCAAAGCAGGTGCTCTCCCAGCTGAGCTACATCCCCGAGCGGATACGAGCGTGGGCCTTTGTGGATTCGAACCACAGACCTCACGGTTATCAGCCGTGCGCTCTCACCAACTGAGCTAAAGGCCCGGTGGGCCCGGCGCAGCCGGTCCCCTTGACCGCTGAAGCGTGGAGCGATTTCCGCGAGGCGACATAGTAGCCTCGGGCGCCTGGAGCACCGCGCTCCTGACGCGCATTTTTTTTGCAGATTCCCACTGCCTGCTGGCCGGCCTTCCCACACGCTTGCGCGTATGGACCGCGCCGCATTACATCCCGGTACTCTTCGCGATTGCTCGCTACTCTTCGCGGTTCTGCACGACGCGTTACTGCACGACTTGAGTTGACTGGTCCGTGCCGTGACATGCATTGCTGCATGTACGCACTCGGGCCACTCCCTAAAAGGAGGTGATCCAGCCGCACCTTCCGGTACGGCTACCTTGTTACGACTTCACCCCCCTCACCGGGCACACCTTCGGCACCTCCGTCCCTTGCGGGTTCGGCCAGCGACTTCGGGTGCACCAGACTCGGGTGGTGTGACGGGCGGTGTGTACAAGGCCCGGGAACATATTCACCGCGGTGTGCTGACCCACGGTTACTAGCAACTCCGACTTCATGCAGGCGAGTTGCAGCCTGCAATCCGAACTGGGCCCAGCTTTAAGGGATTGGCTTCACCTCGCGGTGTCGCAGCCCGTTGTACTGGGCATTGTAGCATGTGTGTAGCCCCAGGTATAAAGGGCATGATGACTTGACGTCATCCCCACCTTCCTCTGGGTTTCTCCCAGCAGTCTGGCTAGAAAGATTCAACTAACCACAGGGGTTGCGCTCGTTGCGGGACTTAACCCAACACCTCACGGCACGAGCTGACGACAGCCATGCACCACCTGTGCATCCACCTTTCGGGGACCGTGTTTCCACGGTTTTCGAATGCATGTCAAACCTGGGTAAGGTTCTTCGCGTTGCCTCGAATTAAACCACATGCTCCGCTGCTTGTGCGGGCCCCCGTCAATTCCTTTGAGTTTAACCTTGCGACCGTACTCCCCAGGCGGTGCACTTAATCGCGTTAGCTGCGGCACTGAGCGCGTCAATACGCCCAACACCTAGTGCACATCGTTTAGGGCGTGGACTACCGGGGTATCTAATCCCGTTCGCTCCCCACGCTTTCGCGCTACAGCGTCAGTTGCGAGCCAGAAGGCCGCCTTCGCCACTGGTGTTCCTCCCGATATCTACGCATTTCACTACTACACCGGGAATTCCACCTTCCTCTCTCGCACTCAAGCCAACCAGTATTGGAGGCAGTTTCAGAGTTGAGCCCTGAAATTTCACCACCAACTTTGTCGGCCGCCTTAACGCGCTTTACGCCCAGTAAATCCGGATAACGCTCGCCCCCTACGTATTACCGCGGCTGCTGGCACGTAGTTAGCCGGGGCTTTCTTGGAGGGTACCGTCATTGTGTTCTTCCCCTCCGACAGAGCTTTACAACCCGAAGGTCTTCATCACTCACGCGGCGTTGCTCCGTCAGGCTTTCGCCCATTGCGGAAAATTCCTAACTGCTGCCTCCCGTAGGAGTCTGGGCCGTGTCTCAGTCCCAGTGTGGCTGATCGTCCTCTCAGACCAGCTACCCATCATCGCCTTGGTAGGCCGTTACCCCACCAACAAGCTAATAGGCCGCGAGCCCGTCATTGAGCGGCTTGCGCCTTTACTCACATCAGGATGTCCTGTTGTGACCACATCGGGTATTAATCCTGGTTTCCCAGGGCTATCCCCAACTCAAAGGTAGGTTGCTCACGTGTTACTCACCCGTTCGCCGCTAGATGTGAATTGGGTTACCCCTCATCACACCGCGCTCGACTTGCATGTTTCATGCACGCCGCCAGCGTTAATCCTGAGCCAGGATCAAACTCTCCATGAATACGTCTGTGTCCCGGTATAACCGGGTCGTACGACATGCTTTGACGAGGCCTACGCCGGTCCGTGCTCGAAAGCACGAGACCCAAGGCCGTCGCGGAAAGTCGTCTCCACTCTTCAAGTGTCAAGGTTCATGGCGCGCCAAGTCCAAGGTGGAATCCCTGGCAACGCGGCCGTCGGGAGCAACCCCCGAGCGGGCAACCCGCAGAGTTTACCGATCTGGAGGGTCCAGGTCAAGTCGAGTGGGTCGACTCGGGCCTGTTTACAAACCCGGCCGACGCTCAGGGAGGCCCGATCGCCGCGCTCGTGCCCTAACGTACGGACGAAAGGTGTCCCCGGGTGCGACGATGACCGGCGTTGATCCTTTGCCCTGCGTGCGGTGCTGACAAACTCATCCCGCTGACATTTCCGCTCTATCGGCGTCAAGCAGGCCCCGAAGTGGAACTCAGGCGTCCGCTGGCCAAGTGTTCGAGTTGCGGCGAGCAAGTCTATGCCCACATCGTGGCGCGATCCAGGCTGGCGGTTGAGGAGCCGGATACAAACTAACCGACCCGCTCCACACGGGGCGGGAGCCTCCCTCAGATCGGCTCGCTACCGATGGCCGCTTTCCACCGCGCGTCCTCGAGCCGCCTCTGCGTCCTGGTAGTCCTCGACCTGGCGACGCACGCTCGCCGGCAGATCGCCCGAGCTCAGGTCGGCGACGGTCACCTCCTCGAGGACCGACCGCAAGCTGGCCCGAACCGCCATCCACACATCACGGAGACCCGCAGCCGGCCCGGGATAGCGCAGCGTGGCGACGCTCTCGTCGTGCACCGAGACAAGCGGGCCGTCGATGGCACGGAGGACATCGGCGAGGTTGATCTCGGAGGCGGGCCGCGCGAGCGTGTAGCCACCGAGCACCCCGCGCTGGCTGGTGACCAGCCGCGCTCGGCGCAGCTCGTTGAGGATCCCGAGCAGGAAGCGAAGCGGGATCTCCTGCGAGGCTGCGATCTCCTCCGCCTTCATGGCGTGATCGGCGTCAGCCTGCGTGGCATGGCCGGCCGAGTGCGCGCCGAGCTCGGCCATGGCCCGGAGCGCGTAGTCGGACTTCGCGGAGAGTCGCATACCGCCATTGTCCTATGAGTCAATGAACTTGATGCAATAGGTTGGCCGCAACGGGAACGCAACGCGTACCGCCATAACTCGCGGCGGTCGCCGTTGCTGCGACGGCGGGCGTGCTGCCCGAATCGCGGGATGATCGAGGACGCCGACCGTCCCAAAAAGCGCAAAGACGCCTTGCGAACAGACGGGATCAGAGCCTCGTGACATGGTCTCGCCCGTTGTGCTGTCGTGTCCTGCGTGCCGCTCCGACCTCATCGTCCCGCTGAGCTTTCCGGAGTACCGGCGTCCGGCAGGCCCCGAAGTGAATCTGCGTCGACCCGTCGCCAAATGCTCGCGCTGCGGCGCTCGAATCTTCGCGGACATCCTGACCCGCCAGCGGCTCCCCAAGCCTCGCTGACACGCGAAGTCGTCAGAGCGCGCGACGCCCCGCGAACGCCCGGGCCATCGTCAGCTCGTCGGCGTACTCGAGGTCAGAACCCGCCGGCAGGCCGTGCGCGGGGCGCGACACCGTGACCGGGTGCCTGGCGAGCTGCTCGGCGACGTAGTACGCGGTTGCCTCGCCCTCCACGTCCGGGTCGGTCGCGATCACCACTTCGCGGATCTCGCCTTCGGCGACCCGTGCCTCGAGCTCGCGGATCCGGAGCTCGTCCGGCCCGATCCCGTCCATTGGTGAGAGCGCACCTCCGAGCACGTGGTAGAGACCGTGGAACTCGCCGCTCCGCTCCACCGCGAGCACATCGAGGGCTTCCTCAACAACGCATAACAACGATCCATCACGCTTTGCATCCGTGCAGATGGCGCACAGCGGGCCATCCGCGATGAAGAAGCACCGCGAACAGGGCCGGACGCGCGTGTGCAGATCGTTGAGCGCGCCGGCCAGCCGCTGGGACATGTCGGGGGAAGCGCGCAGGCAGTAGAAGGTCAGGCGCTGCGCCGTCTTCGGCCCGATCCCGGGGAGGCGTCCGAACTCCGCGGCCAGGCGTTCGACAGCCTCAGGAACGAGTGGCACGTCCCTCCTCCGGCATCACGCGTCGCGGGCTCCCGGTCAGATCAGACCGGGAGGAAGCCCCAGACCGGCGGTGAGCTGCGACATGTTGGCGGCAGCGGCCGCGCGCGACTTGTCGAGCGCGTCATTGATGGCGGCCAGAATCAGATCGGCGAGCAACTCGACACCCTCCTCGAGTGCCTCGGGCTCGATCGCCACCGACAGCACCTTCTGGTGCCCGTCCGCCGTGATCGAGACGACGCCACCGCCGGCGGTGCCCGTGACGGTCACATCGTTGAGCTCCTCCTGCATCTTGGCCATGCGGGCCTGGACCTGCTGGAGCTGCTTCATCATGTTTTGCTGGTTCTTCATCTCGGACCTCTTCGGGGCAGTCTACCCACCAGTGCCTGATTTCGGCGCCCCGAACCTCGAATCATCGTGAAGGCGGGTCGCCGTGACCCGGCTGCCGGCAAATGTATCGAGCACCGCCTGTGTGACGTCGCTCACGGATCCCGATGGCCCGCGCGGGCGCTCTTCGCCCGTGAAGCGCGTCACCACGTCGATCGGCCGACCCCCGATCGCGGACAACGCCTCGGCGATCACGCGGCGCTTCTCCGGATCGCTGATCTGCTCGTGGTGGAAGCGTCCGTTGGTCCCGATCGTCACGGTGTTCGCGTCGGCCTCGACGGGCTTGCAGTCGCGAAGCACTCCGGCGAGGCCCTTGTTCACTCGCGCCACCGCCTCGATGGCTACCGGCCATTCGGCGGTCCACCCGTCGAGCGTCGTGAGGTCGCGCCGACCGATAGCCTCGATGACCGGCTCCGACGACGCCAATGCTTCGGCGGGGCCAGCCTCGACCACGGCAGGAGCGCCGTTGTCGGCGCTTCGAGACGTCGCAGGGGCGTCGCCGGTGGCAGGCGCGACGACCGGATCGGCTGCGACCACCTCTGTCGCCGGCGCGGCCACCCAGGGCTCAGCGCGGCCGCGCTCCGGCGCGCCGGCCACCCCGCGTTCGAGTGCGGCCACGCGCAGCGCCAGCGCGGCGATGCCGGCGCTCTCGCCGTCGGCCGCCGGTGGACGGAGCGCTCGGAGCAGGCAGACCTCGACGAGCAGGCGCGCGTCCACCGACTGGCGCAGATTCATCTCCGCCTCTGCCACGAGCTCGAGCAGCCGCAGCCAGAGGCCTGCCGGGGCGATCGCGGCAAGGTCGCTGACGAGCGCCACCTCGTCCGGGCCGACCGAGGCGCCCTCCGGGTAGCCGAGCGCGACGAGCTCCGCTGCCCTGGCAAGGCGCGCCACGTCGCGGAACAGCTGGCGAGGGTCGGCGCCCGCGTCGAACGCCGCAGCCGCAGCGCGAAGCGTGCCGGCCGCGTCGGCGCCCGCAAGCGAGGTCACGAGCGCGCGGAGCATCGACGGGTCGGTGAGCCCGAGCGAACGCCTGGCAACGGCGACGGTGACCGGCCGATCGCCCGCGCCGAGCGCCTGCTCGAGCAGGACGACCGCATCACGCAGGCTGCCCTGGGCCGACGTCGCCAGCAACGTAAGCGCGTCAGGCTCGACCTGCTCGTCCTCCTTGCGGGCGATGTCCGCGAGCAACTGCTCGATCGCCGGGACCGGCACGCGGCGGAAATCAAAACGCTGCACCCGCGAGCGGATCGTCTCCGGCACCTTGTGCGGCTCAGTTGTCGCGAGCACGAAGAGCACGTGCGGCGGCGGCTCCTCCAGCGTCTTGAGGAAGGCGTTCCACGCGTCCGTGGTGAGCATGTGCGCCTCGTCGATGATGTAGACCTTGCGGCGCAGCACCGCGGGCAGGTAGCCAACGCGCTCACGCAGTTCGCGCATGTCATCGATGCTGCGATTGCTTGCCGCGTCGATCTCGAGCACGTCGACCGACGCCCCGGTAAGGATCTCCACGCACGGTGGGCACAGGTTGTCCGGCTCACCGTCGATCGGAGCATCGCAGTTGACCGCCCGCGCCAGGATCCGAGCGGTCGAGGTCTTGCCGGTCCCCCTGACGCCCGTGAAGAGGTACCCGTGGGCGAGCTCGCCGGAGCGCACCTCATTGACGAGCGTCCGGGCCACGACCTCCTGGCCGACGAGGTCGGCGAAGCGCTGCGGGCGGTACCGTCGATACAGCGCGAGGCTCACGGTGAGACGCCCCACCACAGGTCGGTCAAGCGGCGGTCCACAGCGCGCGACTCCTTCACGATGATCACCCGAAGCGGGCGGCATTGTCGCAATGAGGGCGGGTCGCCCGCGAGGGCGATCCGCCGGGAAACGAGGGTAGTCGCGCACCCCACGTCGTCGGCACGCCACCGGCGCTCACCCGTACGACCGGCTCAGACCAGGTGTCCCCACGGCACCCCCGGGGAACCGTTTACCGCTGCTTCCTTCCGGACCTGACGGGGTTCACGGGCCCGAGCTGCGCGGGACCCAGTCGTCAACGCCGGCGCGTCCGGAGCAGACCCAATGACGCGCCCCCTCGGTGGGGAATTCAGCCCCGCTATAGCGGATTGCGGGTACAGGGCACCGCTAACGCCCCGCCTAGCGCGACCACCCTCATTGTACCGGCACCGGGGAGGCCACGGCGATGCCGCCGGGCACATCGACCGGGGCAGCGTCAAGATCCGGCCAGCGCAGCGCCATGCGGGTCCCGGAGCCGAGGCGGGTTTCGACGTCCACCACCGCGCCGTGCGCCTCGACGACGCGTTTCACCAGGGCGAGCCCCATGCCCGTCCCGCCGAAGCGCCGCGTTGCCGTGTTGTCCACCTGGTAGAAGCGCTCGAAGATTCGTGGCACATCCTCCGCGGGAATGCCGATGCCCTCGTCGACGACGTCGATGAGCACACTGCCGGCACCATCGCGCCGTGCCCGCACGACCACGCTCCCATGGCCGTCGCTGAACTTCACAGCGTTGTCGATCAGGGCGCGCAGCGCCTGTCCGAGACGATCCGGGTCAGCGCGCATCGTCAAACCCGGCTCGACATCCACCTCGGTCGGAACGGGCAGCCCACCCCGATGACGCTCGCCGATCACGGTGATCGCAGCCCGCACGGCCTCCTCGACGGGTACGTCCGCGAGATTGAGCACCAGCGCCTCGCCATCGCCAACCGCGAAGTCGATGATCGTCTCGACGATCCCGTCGAGGTTGCGGGCGGCCACCTGGATGTCTCGCAACGCGTCCAGCTTGGGCGAGTCCTCCCACACCGTCCAGCACATCTCGATGAGATCGCTGAGACCGAGAATCGCAGTCAGCGGCGTGCGCAATTCGTGCTGCACTGTCGCGAGAAAGTCCGTCTTCAGCGTGTCGAGCTCCCGAAGCCGGCGCACCAACTCGCGCTCCAACTCGTAGAGGCGGGCGTTCTCCATAGCCACTGCCGCGTTATTGGCGAGAATGGCCAGAACACCCTTGGCGTCCGGGTCGATCGGCGCTCCGTCAGCGGGCGCCATCACCGCGAGCGCCCCGACCGTCTCGCCGTCAAGCGACATCGGCAGCACCAGCAACGATCCGAGGCCGTCGACCACACGCTCGACACGCTGCCCGGCCACGACCTCGGGCTCTGACTCCCAGCCCTCGAACGTCTCGCCGGCGCCCGCGGGCGGATCGACCACGCGCACGGTCAGGCGGTCACCGACACGGAGCGCGATGGCTGCGGACGCACCGGTCCCGGCGATCGACGCCGCGGTGCGCACCACCTCGCGCTGCAATTCGGCCACGCCGCCCGTCGTACTGGTCAGGGCGCGCGCGACGGCGGCGACACGGTCGACAGCGGTCTCGACCGGGATGCGCACAATGGAATCGGGACCGCCCTTCATGCTCCGATCATACGGAGCGGCTCGCCGGCCTCAGTCGATGAACTCAGTGACGACTACCCCACAGGCGCATCGACAGTTTCGGCTCCTCTCCCCGCAGGATGCGCCGGATATTGGGCGCGTGACGCACGATCACCAGCGCCGAGGCAAGGGCGGTGAAGACGAGCGGCACTGCATCGCGCCGGCGCGCACTCTCGAGCGCGGCGCCGAACGTCGCCGTGCCGGTGGCGGTCAGCGACCCCACGGACATCGTGTGGCTCACGGCCAGTGCCCCAAGGCCGCCGACGGTCGCCCAGGCGGCAGCCTCGGGCGAGACAAGGACCAGCGCCCCGAATGCCGTGGCGACCGCCTTGCCACCGCGGAATCGGGCGAAGACCGGCCACGAGTGGCCGACGCACGCGGCAAGCCCGGCCGCGGCCTGGGTCGCGGGGTCCGCTCCCCATGCCCGCGCCAGCCCGACGGCAGCGGCGCCCTTGCCGACGTCGAGCGCGAAGGTGATCGCCCCGGCGCGCGCGCCGACCGTGCGCAAGACGTTGGCGGTGCCCATGTTGCCGCTGCCGAAATCACGGACGTCGAGGCCGCCGACGGCCTTCCCGACGATCAGGCCAAACGGTACCGATCCGATCAGATAGCCGGCGGCACAGCTCGCCGCCGCAGCCGCGTTGCCAGCCATGGGCGGTGGAGTCTAGCCCCGGACGACATCGGGGGACAGCAACGCGACCCCGGGCGACGGCCGGAGCTCGAACGTCGACCCCCCACCGCTCGCCAGGGCCATGGCGCGCCGGCACTCGTCTGCAGCTGCGCTGGTCACGAGCGCGACGACAGCGCCGCCGAATCCGGCTCCGACCAGGCGAGCGCCGGCGCATCCGTACACTCCCTCGGCGGCAGCGACCACAGCGTCCAGCGCCGGCGTGCTGACCTCGTGGAGGTCGCGCAGCGATCGATGGCTCGCGGACATGCAGCGACCGAGCGCGGGAAGATCGCTGTTTCGGAGCGCCTCGACGGCGTCAAGCGATCTCGCGTTCTCCCCCATGACGTGTCGCAGGCGCCGCTTGACGACGCGGTCGAGCGTCGAAGCGTCGATCGCAGCCTCGGTCAGTTCCTGGCAGCTCGCCGCGCCCAGTGCGGCCAGACCCCGCTCAGTCTCGTTCCGCCGTCGCCGGTACTCAGCCCCGCCGACATCGTGATGACTGCCGGTGTCGCAGCCAACCAGGATCGCGTCGGGCCACGGCCAGGGCAGCGACCCTTCGGCGCCCGCGTGGCAGTCGAGCAGAAGCACGCCGCGGTCCGGCGCGCTGACCACCGCGCGCTGATCGAGCGGACCGCAGGGAATCCCGAGCACGTCATGTTCCGCGGCGAGCGCCACCGCCGCGAGGTGGCGAGCGGTCATCGTGCCGCCGAGCATGCGCAGGATGGCCGTGGCCACGGCGACTATCAGCGCCGCTGACGAGGACAGCCCGGCCCCTGCAGGAAGCGTCGCCGCGATGCCTATCTCCACGGGCGGGACGGACAGGCCGTCGTCTCGGAGCGCGACCACCGCGGCAAGAACATGATCCGCGGCGTCGCCGGCCGGCTCCGCGCGATCCCGGCTGACCGTGATGCCGTCGCTCGCCGCGAGGTACCGGCCCGAGACGCTCGGACGCACCGCGGCGGCGATACCCAGGTCGACGGCCACGCAGAGCACGATGCCGCCTGCATAGTCGATGTGCTCCCCCACCAGCGTGCAGCGCCCCGGCGCCCACGCCGTTGCCGGATTCGATCCGGCTCCGCCGGCGGCCTCGAGCGTCCGGATCGCGGCAGCCGTTGTCAGTTCCCGGGTGTCACCGATCGGCATAGACGTGGTGGAAGGGATACCACTGCTCGGGATGGGCTCGGATCGCAGGTTCCACGCACGCGGCGATCCGCCCGATGACGGCCGTCTCGTCGTCGGAAGCGTCGATCGCGGGATGGATCTCGAGCACCCAGCCGCGGCCGTCGCGGCGGCAGGTGACCGGCAGGATCACCGCACCGGTGGTTGCCGCGAGCCGCGCCGGAACGGCGCTGCAGCGTACAGGGCCACCGCAGAACGGCACCACGACGGTCGGGCCGGCTTCCGGGACATCGAGCATCAGCGCCACCGTCCTCCCCCGCCGGAGCGCCCGAAAGAGGCCGCGCGCCGACTGCCGGACGGTGAAGATCTCGAGTCCCTTGCGCTGGCGCGAGAGCATCACCATCTCGGTGATCGCCGGCGAGACCACCGGCGCCATCACCGTGCTGAGGTGCAGCCCAAGTCCGAGTGATGCGCTCGCGGCCATGTCCCAGTTACCGAAGTGCGGCAGCACCACCATGCTCCCGCGGTCCCCGACATTGAGATGCTCGGCACCGATCACCCGGAACTTCTCGAGCACCTGAGCGGAGGTGAGGGGCTCCGCCCACATGGAGTTCGACGATCATCCGCACGTACTCCTGGTACGAGCGCCGCGCGAGCGCAGCCGCCTCGGCGTGGTCGAGATCGGGCTGGAGGCGATGGTGGTTGGCCGCCGCGCGCACCCGGTCGGAATGGCTGAGGCGCGCGTACCATGCCGCGCCGACGGCAGCGGCGACAGGTGCTCGCAGCGGGCCGATGGCGCGCGCTGCTCGGGTGAGCAGCGTCAAGACGGCGGCGGGGACGTTCCGCGCGGCTCCTCCCATCTGCGGCTCGGCAGTCAGCGCAGTGTTCCGGCTCCCGCTGTCGCCACCGCGAGCAGCGGCTGGATCAGCACCACGAGGGCGATACCCGCGAAGCACGCCGCGCCCGCAACGACGCGCGACAGAACCGGCGTAGCGCCCAGTGTGAAGGGCACCTCGTCGCCGGCATCCGAGTACAGGGTCGCGACGAGACGCACCGTCGCGATGATCGTCAGCAGCGTGGCTCCCACGGCGACGACCGCCAGCCAGCCGTAATGCGTGTCCGCGGCGCTCGAGATCAGCAGGACTCGGGAGAGGAAGCCGGCAAGCGGCGGAACGCCGCCAAGCGTCGCTATCGACACAGTCAGCAGCAGTGCGGCGGGGGCCGAACGGTGGCCCAGGCCGCGGACGTCGTCGATGCCGTCGCCGATCCCGGCGGCCTGGAGCATCGAGAGCACTCCGAAAGCGGCAACCGTGGCGACGGCCGTGATGCCGAGCCCACTCAGGAACGCGGTTACCCCGAAGGCGGGAAGTCCGAGCGACCCGTTGGAGAACGCGAGCAGGCCAAGCAGCAACATGGCGGCTTGCGCGCTGACCAACTGTCCGATGAGCCGCGAGACCGTGGTCTCACGCAACGCGCTCAGTGCCGCGTGGCCGATCGCGACGGCGGCGACGATCGGCACGAGCCAGCGCCAGATGCTGACGTCCGGGCCGAAGCCCGCAACGGTCACGCGGGCCAGCGCCGCCCCTCCGGCGATGACGCTCATCGACACGATGAACGCGGCGGCCCCTGCTGGAACATTGGTCGCCACACGTCCGATCCACTGCCGCAGCGGAAAGACGCCGAGCGTGCCGCAGAGGCCGACCACGATGAGAACGACCGCGATCGCGAGATCGCCGGTCGCGACCGTCGGGAACTCGTGAATGAAAGCGATGTCCGTGCTTCGCGTCATCCCGTAGAGCAGCACGAGCCCGTACAGCACCCCCGCCAGCGCGACGCTCCCCTCGATGAGATGCTCAAATGACGAGACGGCCCCGCGCGGATTGGTTTTGACCAGCGATCCCAGCCCCACGAGGCAGACCAGCAACACCGCCAGAGAGACAAAGAGCGTGGTCATCTCACTTTCCGCGCCGATCGCTTCGACTGCCGCTGTGGCGACAAGAACCAGCGCGTAGAACGCTCCCGACCGTTGCGGGATGGTGCGCACCGCCGAATCAGTGATCAAGCACGAGAGGAGCGCCGTGACGCACGCAAGAATTGCAACGAACAGCGCAAAGCTGTCCATGACGAACCCGCCGCTCCAGACGGTGATCGCAACGCCCGAAAGCACGTGACGAAGGCCGAGGAGGATCAGGCCGCACGCCGCCAGTGAGCCCGCCAGGCCCATGCATGCGATCCAGCGATGGATATCGGGACGGATTCCCGGCCTGATCACCGCAACGAGGGCGGAGACCACTGCCGTCCCAAGGAGCATCGCCTCGGGAAGCAGGGCGAGCGTCAGGGCGTGCCCGAAATCAGCCGGCACCCGCTCAGCCTCCCGTGATCCGCGTGGTGATCTCGAGCACCCCATTGGCGATCACCGGGACAACCGCCCCGGCTCGGACGCCGAACAGCACGGCGGCCGCGACCAACGGGATGAGCACGGTGAGGTCCAGCAAGGTGACGTCTTTCACGCGCGCGAACTGGTCGCGGACCGGTCCGAAGAACACGCGATTTGCCACCCAGAGCAGGCCGCCCGTGGTGACGATGATGCTCGATATCACGAGCACGGTGGCGATGCGATGGACGGGGAATGAACCGGCGAACACCATGAAGTCGCCGGTGAACCCTGCGAGCAACGGGACGCCGATCACGCTTGCCGCCGCGACGAGCCAGAACCCGGCCAGGCGCGGCGCTTGCGTGACGAGTCCTCCCATGGCCCGGATGCTCGTGGTCCGGGTGCGCTCCTCGATTGCCCCGCTGACCAGCGTGAGCATCGCCGAGCCAAAACCCTGCCCGGCGAGCAACAGCACGGCGCCGACCAGCGCGACCGATGTCTGCGCGCCGATGGCGAGCAGCACAAGCGACATCTGCGCAACGTTCATGTAGCCGATGAACCGTCGCAGCTCGTCCTGACGGAGCGCGCCGATGCTGCCCCAGAACGCGCCGACCACAGCGAGCCCGGTGATGGCGAACGAATAGTAGTGGGCGGGCACCGGAAAGACCACGAGGCTGATGCGCATCATCCCGTAGGCGCCGAGCAGCAGCATCGTCCCGGAAAGAATCGTTGCGACACCGGCACTCGCCTTGGTCTGCGCTTCGAGCATCCACGTGTGTACGGGAAAGATGGCCATGGTTATGGCGAACGCGCCGAAGCTCAGCCAGAAGCCGACCGTCTCTGCAGTGACCGAGAATGACGCCAAGTCGACGCTCATGTCCGAGGATTGCGCGCCGGCCTCCACCACGATGATCGCAACCGTCGCGATGATCAGCGCGAGCGACAGCGCGTGGAATCCGGCAAACCATGCGGCGGCTCGCCGCGCTCCGTCACCGCCCCAGATGCGGATGAGCAGGTACATCGGCACCAGCAACATGCCCCAGAACGCCGCGAACAGCACGAAGTCCGCGGAGCACAGCACCCCGTTGACTGCAGTCTCGAGGAGGAGGATGAGAATCACGTAGAGACGGACCCGCTCGTGGACCTTCCATGAATGGAACATCGCCACCCCGAAGATGGTTGTGACGACGACGAGCAGCGGCAACGTAATTCCGTCTGCGGTCAGGTCGTAATGCGCCTGGAACAGGAAATTCCAGAACCAGGTGTGGTTCTCCTGGTACGCGGAGGCAAGGCCGCCACCCTGGCCGAGGCCGATCTGGCCAAGGATGGCAAAAAAGGTCGTCACGAAGAAGCTCGCCCCGGCTCCGGCAAGTCCGACGGTGCGGATGCGCGAGCGTTGCTCTTCGTCACGCTCGGGAAGGAACAGCGCGACGAGTGCAAAGAGCAGCGGCGCCCAGATGATCGTGGAGAGGATGACACTCATGACAGGTGCACCCAGAGATGCCCGGTCGCGGCGAGCACCGAGAGCAGCGCGAGGATGCCGACGACGACGAGACCGCCCGCCAGCGCGCGAGAGAATCTCGCGTTCCGCACCGTCGCGAGCAGCGTGGCGGCTTCATCGACGCTCTCCCCGACCGACGCGGCGACCGGGGCCGTCACCTGCTCATCGAAATCCGAGACCCGACCTGCGACCGCCATGAGCGGTTGCGCCGCCAGTTCGGTGAATCGCTCGACATAAAACCCCTGGAGCGCCACGCGTACTGGCCACGCGGCGAATGCCGGCAGCGCCACACGCTTGCGCGCCGGTGCAAAAAACAGGTATGCAGCGCCAAGGCCGGCGACCAGGGCGACGAGCGCGATCAGCACCGCTCCGCCGTCGAGACCGATCGACTGCGGGTGCACGCCGTAGAAAACGAACCGCAGGAACGTCAGGCCGGCGATCCGCTTGCTGCCGAGGAAGAACGGCTGCAGTCCCGGAAGGCCGACAAGGACGACGACGACTGCCGCGATGATTGCGAGCCAGATGGGGCGGCGGAGCGCGCCCTCGACCTCGGCAACACGCTCGTGCGCAAATCCTCGTCGGCGCGCGATGGCTCCGGATGTCACTGTGAGCAGCAGACGGCCGGCGAGCAGCGCAGCCATCGCTGCCGCGACGAAGGTGACGACGAGGACCACGCCGCGCTCGATGCCGCTGAACGTACCACCGGCAGGATCGGCGCCACTGAGCGCGGACGACAGCGCGTAGTACGCGCTCAATCCGATGCCGCCGGCGAGGAGCGCCCAGACGCCGAGCGCGATGCTCGTGGTGCGCAACTTCGCCCAGGCGCCGCCCATCTCGGCGATGTCATCGGTGCGATAGACACGCACCAGGTTGGCGACCGCCAGAAGGAGCAGGGTTGACGTGAAGACGGACGTGAACGCGATGAACACGCCGGGGCTGTATCCGCCCATGCCAAGCGCGGCGAGCCCCAGACCGAGTTCCGTCGCAACGGCACAGACGGCGATTCGGGTGATGCTTCGCTGCGCGATGCCGGTGGCTGCCGTCAGCACCGCGCTCGCTGCGCCGACCAGGCCCAGCACGGGAAGCGCTCGCGGCGTGTGCGCGACGATCGGGTAGATCCTCGCGATCAGGAAGAGGCCAAGCGGCGCCACCGTGGCGGCCGCAAGCGCGAGCACGGGAATCGCGGACGACGACGCGTCGGTGAGCCACACGGTGAAGGGAAACTGCACGCTTCGGACCGCCGCAGCGACGAGGAACACGATGCCCATCACGAGCAGCGCACGCGGCCCGGTGCTGGCGACACCGTGATGGAGCGTCGCGATGACGCCCTGCTGGATCACACCGAACGAGAACGGATCCGCGAGGGATTGCCCGCTCGGCGCAACCAGCAAGGACGAGAAGACTCCGAACTTGATCCAGGTGAAGACGACCCCGAGCGTCAACGCGATGTCGCCCGCGGTCAGCACCACCATGGCGCGCATGGCATGCCGCGCCGTCTCGGCCTGCTGCCAGGTGAGCGACAGCAGGACATAGAGGCTGGCGGATGCGCCGACCCACATGATGAGCAAGTCGAAGAGGTTCGGGCTGAGCACGAACCCGGTGGTGCAGAACGCGAGGACGGACGAGGCACAGAAGAACCGGCGATAGCCATGCTCGCCGCGCATCGAGGTCAGGGCGTACGCCTGAATCACGAGTGTCGCGAACGCGATGGCGGCTGCGAAGCTCGCCGAGAGCGCGTCCACCTGCACACCGACCTGGGCCGTGAATTGCGTTGCGAAGGTCGCGCCCTCGGGCGGGGTCATTGCGAAGAAGGTCAGCAGCGAAACGAACGGCGCCGCCGGAGCGTGCGTCAAGCGCACGCCGAGCAGGATCGCGGCCACCACGAATGCCAGGCCACTGAAGAAGATGCACAGTTGCGCGGCCCTGCGTTGCGTCTCCACGCCAAGCGACCCGAGTGCACCGAGCAGCGGTAGCAGCGGAATCGCCCACGCGGCGTTGTAAATGCTCATCCCTATCCCTCGAGGTCGCCGAGGGCATCGATGTCGGCCCGCTCGGTGCGCCGCCAGAGCAGCACGATCAGCGTGAACGCAAGGCTGCAGATGCAGCTTCCCGCCACGATCGCGAACGCGGCGAGCGCGTCGCCGATCCCAATCGTTGGACCCTGCTCCGCGTGGGTGAATCCCACAATCGCGATGACAGGCGCCGCGAAGAGCAATCCGATGGCGATTGCGACCCCGAGTGGATGCCGCCGCGCCAGCAGCCCGTACACGCCGATGGCGAACACGGCCGCGCTCAGGACGCCGAACTGTCCTCCGCCGATGGTCACGAGTCGTTCCTTGCCGGGCGGCGGCGGCCCTGCTCGCGATCCTCGCGCCGCCTGCGTGCGAGCGCCTCGCGTTCGCGCTTCTGCTTGAGGTGCTCGTCGAGCGTTTGCTCGTCTGCGCTGCGTCTGCCGATGACGAGCCCAACCGCTGCGCTGACCAGCACGAGCACGACGCTGATCGCGAGTGCGTAGGGGACGCGGTAATGGAAGATCGTGACCAGCGCCGCTGATGCGTTGCTCACCGACACGTGACCATCGACGCCCGGATACAAAGCGAACCCGGTCCCGTTTGCCGCGAACGTCACCACGAGGAGCGCCGCGATGCCGACCGCAATGGGCGCGGCGATCCAGAAGCGCTCGGGCGCGCGCGGCACGGCGAGCAGGCCGCGGTACGCGTTATTGCGGAGGACCAGGATGACGATCGCCGCGGCCGCGCCTGGGACGACGAGTTGCACCACGGCGAGCGCGTAGGCGCCGCAGACGACCTCCAGGAGCGCCATCAGGACGATCAATGCCCCGCCCGCGTACCCGGCGTGGCGCAGCGAAGGAAGCCCAACTGCGGCCCCGGCGGCAAGCACGATGAGCACGGCGATGGCGTAGAACGCGACTGCGTTAGGGGTCATATGGGCGCGGGCGGCATTGTAGTAAGCGCGGGCTCAGATGGAATCGTCGTCTTCAAGCCGCGACGCCTGCGTGGGTGCGGCTATGCGGACTGTGCCAGGGACTCGCTCGAAAAGGAGGACGAGGCTCAAACCAACTGCCGCGACGAGCAGTCCCACGATGGCGACCGGAGTCACTCGGATCCCGATGAGCGGCAGCGACACGCCGGCATCCCAGGGTCCTGGCGCCGATGCCGCCGCTGCCGTCGCCCCAAGGCGCGCGATTGCGGCGGGGCTCGGGAACACGCGCTGGCCGATCACCCCGGCGACGAACGCCAGGCTCCCCACCGTGCAGATGTAATACAGCCAGTTCCCGGTCTGACGTGCCGCTGCCACGGACGTGGTCATCGTGAGGCAGCCCGCCAGCACCGCGAAGATGCCGATGAGGACCTGCGCAGGGGTCGGGGGCACCGCCGCGGCGCCTCAGGCGGCCCGGCGGATCAAGCCGCCTCCGAGGATCTCGTCACCGCGGTAGAGCACGAGCGACTGCCCGGGGGCCGCCTGGTCGACGGGGGCGTCGAAGCGGACGCGCACCTCACCGTTCTCGTCGCTCGTCTCGATCCTCGCGGGGTGCGCAGTTCCATGGGCGCGCAGCTGTGCCTCGCACGGCGTACCGGCCGGCGGCGCGCTTCCCGCGATCCACCTGCACGACGCCGCCTCGACGGTGAGCCGGCGGAGCGCATCCCGCGGTCCGACGACGACGGTGTTCCGTTCGGGGACGAGCTCGATCACGTATCGAGGGGCGGTGTCCGGATTCGACGGCGCAATTCCCAGGCCGGCGCGTTGTCCCACCGTGAAGAACGGCAGGCCCTGATGGTGGCCGAGCACGGCTGCCGTCCGCATCGGTGATGTCGCCCGATGCGAAACGGCCCGCCAGCCGGACCCGGAGCTCGGCGTTGATGTCGGTCTCGACGAAGCAGAGATCCTGCAACTCCGGCTTGGCAGCCGTGCCCAGACCGAGCACCGCCGCCTCGGCTCGCACGCTCGCTTTTGAGTCGTCGCCGCCAAGCGGAAAGACGGCGCTTCGCAACTGACGCTGATCCAGGCGATGGAGCACGTATGCCTGATCCCGGCGCGCATCACGAGCCCGGTGGAGGGTTACCAGCGCGCCGCGGCGGCCGGTGCGGGCGTAATGACCCGTGACGAGATGGGTCGCCCCGGCGGCGCGAGCACGCTCGAGGAGCACGCCGAACTTGATGCGCTGATTGCACGTCACGCACGGGTTCGGCGTGATGCCCTGTGCATAGCCGTCCTCGAAGTCGCGCACGACGTCGGTCTCGAAGTCCTCCTCGAGATTCCAGACGTAGTGCGGGAGGTCGAGCATCGTGGCGACGCGCCTGGCGTCATCCACTGCGTCGATGGAGCAGCAGCCGCGATCCCGGACGGTCTCCCGGCCGCCCCGCCACATGGCAAGGGTGATCCCAAAGGCGCGACGCCCGCCGGAAGCAACGCGGGCGGCAGCAACGCTGGAGTCCACTCCACCCGACATCGCCACGGCGATCACCGCTGATCGCGGCAGGAGATCCAGCGGACGGTCAGCTGGGACCGCCACCTCCGGCAACGGCGGGGACGATCGAAACCTCGTCGCGCTCGGCGATGGGGGTCTCGAGGCCCTGGGCGAAGCGGATATCGGAGTCATTGACATAGATGTTGATGAACTGCCGCAGGCTCCCGGAGTTGTCGTAGAGACGATCGTGGAAGCCAGGATAGGTTGCATCGAGGTTGGTGAGCACGGCACCGACCGTCTCGCCGTCGACGCTCACCTCGGCGTTGCCTCCGGTCAGCCGGCGAAGTGGTCCAGGGACGCGAACGGTCGTTGCCATTGAGGGCCGAGTATACGGAGCGTCACCGGTTCGGGGACTTGCGCGCCGTTGCCGCCGCAAGAAGCGCGCGCTCGCCTGCCGGACGCACGCGTCCTTCCCGGCGCAACTCCGCGACGCGCATCAGGTTGGTGTCCGTCCACGTGCTGTTGGGACGGCGCGGCGTGAATCGCGTCATATAGCAGGCTTCGTCGACCCTCCGGACCGTGCTGTCGATCCAGCCGTTGCACAGCGCCTCATCCACCGCTTCGCCGTATGTGATTCCAGGCCGCTCGAATCCCTTCTTCCAGAAGCCGACCCAGAGCTCGGTCTCACCAGGGTTGGCCGCGAACCATGCCGAGAGGTCCTCCGGCGTGAGAAAGAACTCCGGGTACGCGGGGACCGTCCCGCTCACGGTTCCGGCTCGAGCTCCACGATCAGCGGGCTCTTGTCGACCCGGGTCTGCGCGCCGGCGACCAGGTCGTCGAACACGAGTTGCGACCAGGACTCCATGCTGAGGTAGTGGCGCCGCATCGCCTCGAGCGAGAGCGTCTCCCCTTCCAGCTTCTCGGTCTCGCGGACTTCGACGACGCCGCCTTCCGGCTCCACGAGAAACACCAGACCGAGGTGCACGCGCGACACCGGGCTCGAGTCGTCATTGAGCAGTGCGACAAGGCTGGCGCGCGCCCGCGTCGTGCAGCGGATCTCCTCTGCCCATTCGCGGCGCAACCCGCCGACCACCGGATCCTCGATCTCCCCGTCGCCCGGGTTCACGTGACCGCCGATCCCGAGTGAATACAGGTGGTGGAGGCGCTTCTCGCTGGACCGGCGCAATCGCCGAGTGAGGAGATAGGTGTCGTCACGCGGGTGGTGGACGACGCAATACGGAATGATCTGCTGCAGTTCGGGGTCGTCCTCGATCTCCGCGCGCGGCCGGTACTCGGAGGTCGCGTGCACCGTACGGAGCACCCGCTCGAGGCCCCGGGCGATCAGCCCGTGCCAGGCGCCATCCGGAAAGATGGTGGAGCGAGGCACACAGAGGACGTCCTCCGCCCCATGCGCACGGCTCCGCCGCGGCCCGACGGCGCGTGTAGCAGCCACGCTCTTCGGCACCGGGCGCATTCTTTCACCCGCGATGCCTGAACTGCCCGAAGTCGAAGCGCTCTGCCGATCCTTCGACGCCCGCCTTCGCGGACGCGTGATCGAGAAGGTGAGCGTTCGATCGGTTGCGGTGCTCAAAACCTTCGACCCGCCGGTCACCGCGCTCGAGGGTCTCGCGTTCGAGGGGTGCGAGCGCCGGGGAAAGTTCATCGACCTCGCGGCGCCGCCGCTGCACCTGGTCGTCCATCTCGCCCGCGGCGGCTGGATCCGGCTGCGCGACACGCCCACGAACGCCCGGCCGTCGCTCCGCGGGCCGCTTGCGGTGATCGTGACGCTCGCCGATGGTGGCAGCCTCGAGATCACCGAGCACGGCACCGACAAACGCCTCGCCGTCTCGGTGGTACGGGATCCGGCCGATGTCCCCGGGGTCGCCCGTCTTGGCATCGATGCGCTTGATCCGGATCTGACAGCGGCACGCCTCGGCGCTCTGTTCGAGGGGCAGCGAGGCACGCTCAAGAGCGTCATTGCCGACCAGTCGGTCATCGCGGGCATCGGCAACGCCTACTCGGACGAGATCCTGCACGCCGCGCAGCTCTCGCCCTTTCGACATGCGGACGCGCTCAGCAGTGAGGAACTCGACCGCCTCGCCGCCGCAACCCGAGACGTGCTGATGGCTGCGGTCGCACTCGCCGTCGACTCGGACCCGTCGGCGCTCAAGGAGGGGAAGCGCGAGTCGATGCGGGTGCACGGTCGCACCGGGCTCCCCTGCCCCGTCTGTGGCGAGACCGTTCGCGAGGTGTCGCTCGCGTCGCGATCCTTTCAGTATTGCCCCGGCTGCCAGACCGGTGGACGTGTGTTTGCGGACCGCCGTCTGAGCCGGCTGCTGCGATGACGACTCACGCCGAGCCGGAAGGCGATGCCGCCCTGGAGCGCGCCCTCTGGGCACTCCGCGCTTACGACACCATGGCCCTCGCAACCACCAGTGGCGCCGGGCCACACGTGGCCGGGGTGTTCTTTGCGCCAGAGCGGACGGAGCGCGGGATCCGGCTGCTCATTGCCACGAAAGGCGGGTCGCGGCTGCACCGCGAGCTGGAGGCCGACGCGAGAGTGGCATTCATGTGCTCGCCCGGCAACGCGTCCCGATGGATCCAGGGCGGCGGCCTGGCGTCGGTCGTGGTCGATCCAGGCCGGCGTACGGAACTGGCCCGGCTCCTCACCGCGCACGCCGCCGGCGCCGAGGCGTACGTCGAAGGGCCGGGCGTGCTCCCGGTCACGATCGCCGTCGGCTGGCTGAAAGTCGTCGAAGCGCGCGAGGGCCCCCATCTCCTGCTGCGTTTCGACCCGGAGTAGGTCAGGAGGCCAGGAGCGTCGGCCAGGTCGCTGAAGAAGCCGGGATACGACACCGCTGCGGCGTCGGCTCCCTCGATGACCGTCTCGCCACCGCCCGGGGGAACCAGAGCGGCTGCGATCGCCCAGGCCATGGCGAACCGATGGTCGCCCGCCGCGTCCAGATGCGCTGCTCGCAATCGCACGGGTCCGTGGACAACGAGCGAGTTGGTGGTGCTCTCGCAGGCGACGCCGAGCTTCCGCAGGCCGTCCTCGAGGAGCGCGATGCGGTCGGTCTCCTTGCTGCGCAACTCGCCTGCGTCGCGGATCTCGGTGTCGCCTTCCGCCTGACTGGCGAGCACCGCGATGACCGGGATCTCGTCGATGCAGCGCACGGTGAGCGCATCGGAGATCACGATCCCGTGGAGGGCGGCACCGCGCACCTCGACGTCGCCAACCGGTTCAACGCCGCCGGCCGGGTCGCGCGGCTCGATCTGGAGCCGAGCCCCCATTGCCTCGAGCACCATGAGGATGCCGGTGCGTCCCGGGTTGAGGCCCAGCCCCGGGCACGCCAGCCGCCATCCGGGCCGCGCCGCTGCAAGCGCGAAGAAGAACGCGGCGGAGCTCAGGTCACCCGGGACCCGGAGACCGAATGGCTCCAGTTGCCCGGGGTGAACCGTCACGGCGGCGCCATCGGTTGCCACGTCGATACCGCACATGCGCAGCATCCGCTCGGTGTGGTCGCGAGTAGGGAGCGGCTCAATGACGGTGGTGGGGCCGTCCGCTGAAAGTCCGGCGAGCAGGATCGCGGATTTCACCTGGGCGCTGGCGACGGGTGACTGCCAGGTCACGCCTTCAAGGACGCGCTTGCCCCGCACACGCAGCGGGGCCGTCCCCTCCGCCGAGATGTCGACAGTTGCGCCCATGGCGCGGAGCGGGTCGGCCACCCGGCGCATCGGGCGGCGGCGCAGTGAGGCGTCGCCGTCAAGCGTTGCGTCGATGTCTGCGCCCGCAAGCACTCCTGCAAGCAGGCGCATGGTCGTGCCCGAGTTGGCGCAATCCAGGGCGCTTTCCGGCGTCACCAGGCTCATCCCCACCCCGCCACCGTCGAGGGCGAAGCGGTCCGGAGGAAAGTCGCGAATCCACACGCCGCATGCGCGAAGACAGGCTGCGGTGGCAAGAACATCCGCTGCCGGCGACGCGTTGCCGATGTAGCTCCGGCCCTTGGCAAGCGCGCCGAGGATGAGCGCCCTGTGACTGATCGACTTGTCGCCGGGAACTCTGATATCGCCGTCGACCCTCGATGCCGGTGAGACGCGCTCCTGGGTCATTTCGCGTTGCCGTTCATGGTGCTGAGGAATCGCGCGGCAGCCGCAACGGGGTCCGCAGAATCAGCGCCGATAGCGTCGAGCAGCGCCGATCCCACAACGGCTGCTTCCGCGTGGCCCCGCAACGCGATCAGGTGCGCCGGGGTCGACAGCCCGAATCCCAGTGCGCGTGGCGTCTGTGTCATGCGGCGCACTGCCTCGAGCAACGCGATTGCGTCGTCGGCGATATTTTGTCGAGCGCCCGTAACGCCGGTCACCCCCACGCAGTACACGAACCCTGCGGCCGTCGAGCAGATGCGCTCGAGGCGATCCGGCGTCGTGGTGGGCGCAACGAGCGGGATAACGGCCACTCCCGCGGCGTGCATCTCCTCGCGGATATCGGCAGCCTCATCGAGCGGGAGATCGGGGAGGATCACACCGTCGATACCCGCCGCCGCGCCTGCGCGAGCGAATGTGTCCACACCGAAGTTGAGCACCGGGTTGACATATGTCATCACGGCGAGCGGGATGGTCACGCCGGACGCACGCGCGACGCGCACCTGGTCGAGCGCGAGTGTCAGCGTCATGCCGTTGCCGAGCGCCACCTGGCCGGTGCGCTGGATGGTCGGCCCGTCGGCGAGAGGATCGCTGAACGGAATGCCCACTTCGGCGGCGAGACACCCGGTGTCCTGCGCGCATCGGAGGAGGTCACCGAGGCTGTCGAGTGCCGGATAGCCCGCTGTGAAATACGGGATCAATCCCGGTTGCGCGTGATGTTCAGCGTCGTGCGCGCGTGATGCGAACGCCGCGTCGAATCGTGTGACGGGTGCCTGCCGAGTCACGCGCGGTCGAACTCACGGACCGTGTCGACGTCCTTGTCGCCGCGTCCACTCAGGCACACGAGCACCACGTCATCCGCTGCGAGGTCGGCGGCGAGCCTTGCCGCGATATGGACGGCGTGTGACAACTCCAGCGCCGGGATGATTCCCTCGAGCAGGCACAGCTCGTGAAACGCAGCCAGGGCTTCCGTATCCGTCGCTGCGCGATACGTGACACGCCCGCTGTCGCGCAGCGCGCTGTGCTCGGGGCCGACGCCTGGATAGTCGAGCCCCGCGCTGATCGAATGCGTTGCGAGCACCTGGCCGTTCGGGTCCTGCATGAGATAGCTCAGCGAACCGTGCAGGACCCCGGGGCGGCCGCGCGACAGCGGCGCCGCATGCTCGCCGGAGTCGAGTCCGCGTCCGGCAGCCTCGACACCGACCAGCTGGACGTCGTCGTCAAGGAAGGCCGCGAACATGCCGATGGCGTTGCTCCCACCACCGACGCATGCAGCCACGACCGACGGCAGCCGTCCGACCATCGCCAGCATCTGTTCGCGCGCCTCATCGCCGATGACGCGCTGCAGCAGCCGCACGAGCGACGGATACGGATGCGGGCCGACTGCGCTGCCAATCACGTAATGCGTGTCGCGGACGTGCGCCACCCAGTCCCGAATGGCCTCATTGGTGGCGTCCTTCAGCGTCGCCGATCCGCTGTCGACGGGAACCACCTCGGCGCCGAGGAGACCCATCTTGTAGACGTTGAGTGCCTGTCGACGCATGTCCTCGCGGCCCATGTACACAAGGCAGCCGAGGCCGAGGGCGGCACACGCGGTCGCGGTGGCAACGCCGTGCTGCCCCGCTCCGGTTTCCGCGATGATCCGGCGCTTGCCCATGCGCTGCGCGAGGAGCACCTGGCCGAGCGCGTTGTTGAGCTTGTGCGCACCGGTATGGAGCAGATCCTCGCGTTTGAGATAGATCTGGGCGCCGGAGTACCTGTCGCTGAGGCGACGCGCATGGGTGACCGGCGTCGGTCGCCCCGCGAATTCGGCGAGCCGGCCGTCCAACTCTGCGATGAATGCTGGGTCGGCGAACGCCACGGCCATGGCTGTCTCGAGCTCCTCCAGCGCGGGGACAAGCGTTTCCGGCACGTAGGCGCCGCCATATCCGCCGAAGCGTCCGCTCGGGTGCGTACTCACCTTGGGTCGACCTTCATCCGCGCCGCCGCGGAGCGCGCCGCGAGAACAAAGCTGCGGACCAACTCGGGATCCTTCTCCCCCGGACGCCGCTCCAGGCGGCTCGATGCGTCGACACCCGCGGGGCGCACAGCCGTGATCGCGTCCGCGACGTCGTCAGGTCCGAGACCACCCGCGAGCAGGATCTCGCGGTGACGGGCGACATCGGCCGCCCACTCCAGCGGGACGCTGTGCCCCGTGCCGCCGGGGAGCGCTCCGCGGTCGGGCATCCCGTCGAGCATCACCAGCGTGTCGGGCGGCCAGTCCATGGTGCTCGCGGCGGCACGGCCCTGCACGTTGATGACAGGAATAACTGGAACAGCGCACGCCATCACGAGGCTCGGGTTGATGATTCCGTGCACCTGGACAGCGGCGAGCCGGTATCGCGATGCGGCCTCGTCGCACGCACTCGCGGTCGGTTCGACGAAGACACCGATCAAGTCGGCGCGGTCCCCGACGGCTCGCATGACCAGCCGAGCAGCTTCGTCGTCGACCCACCGCGAACTCTTCGGCACCAGCATGAGGCCGATCCAGTCGGCGCCTGCATCGATCGCGGCCTGGGCGACCTCCGGCGTCCGGACGCCACACACCTTGACGATCATGCGTGCGCCGCCTCGCGCGCAGCGGCAACCATCGCCGCGCACGCGGCTGCCGGAGACGCGGCGCGCATCAACGCCTCGCCGATCAGCACGGCGTCCGCTCCCTCACCGACGAGTCGCCTGACGTCCTCGGGGCTGCGCACACCGGACTCTGCGATGCAGACGATGCCGTCCGGGATCGCTGCGCGCACGCGCGCGAACGTCGCAAGGTCGGTGGTGAGCGTCTCGAGGTTGCGGTTGTTGACGCCGATGCACTCCGCACCTGCGGCCAGGGCGACACGCGTCTCGTCGACGTCGTGCACTTCGACGATTGCGCGCCCTCCACTTCGCGCGACACCCGCGAGGCAGTTGTCCAGCGCGTCCTGGTCGAGCATCGCGACGATCAGGAGCACCCAGTCCGCGCCCGCGACACGCGCCTCCGCGATCTGCACGGGGTCGACGGTGAAGTCCTTGCGCAGCAAGGGAAGTCCGACCGTCGCACGCACGGAGGCCAGGTCGTCGAGCGAGCCGCCGAAATCCGGGCCGTCGGTGAGCACGGAGATCGCGGCCACGCCGGCCGCGGCGTACTCGCGCGCGAGCGCCAGCGGATCGAGATCGGGGCGGAGCACGCCGCCGCTCGGTGAGCGGCGCTTCATCTCGGCGATGATCGTGCCGCCGCGCAGTACGTCCGCGAAGGCGCGCGCAGGCGGCAGCGACTCGGCCTTGGCCCACAGTGCCGCCTCCGCGCAGCGAAGCTGTTCAACTTCAGCGCGCTTGCGTTGGGCGATGGCATCGAGGGTGCCGCCCGTCGGAACTCATGCATGCACCTGCGCAACGGTGACGCCTGCGGATTCGAGGAAGTTGCGGAGCAGCGCGTGTCCCGCGGGCGTCCCGACCGATTCCGGGTGAAACTGCACTCCCTCGACGGGAAACTCGCGGTGGCGCATGGCCATGATCAGGCCGTCGTCGCTCCATGCGGTTGCCTCGAGCACGTCCGGCAACCCCGCCTCGGCAACGACGAGCGAGTGATAGCGAGTGGCCATGAACGGATTGTCGAGGCCGCGGAGCACGCCGGCGCCGCTGTGGCGCACCGGCCCGACCTTGCCATGCACGACAGCCGGGGCGCGGACGACGTTCGCGCCGTACGCGACGCCGATCGCCTGGTGGCCAAGGCAGACACCGAGTATTGGAGTGGCGTCACCAAGCTCCTGCACGAGTTCGACGCACACTCCCGCCTCCTCGGGGACGCGTGGCCCCGGGGACATGACGATGGCGGCGGGATCGCGGCGCGCGATCTCGGCGACGGAGAGCGAGTCGTTGCGCTCGACCGCGACGGCCGCACCAAGCTCGCGCAGGTACTGGACGAGGTTGAACGTGAACGAGTCGTAGTTGTCGATGACGAGCACCTGACCACTCAACGTCGAGCCCATGCGTTCGCCTCCTCCACCGCGAGGATCTGCGCGGCGACCTTGTTGTCGATCTCCACCGTTTCCTCGTGCACCGACGAGTCGGCCACGATGCCGGCTGCGGCCTGTACGTACGCGATCCCTTCCCGCACCACGATGGTGCGCAGCGCGATGGCGGTGTCGAGGTCTCCACCGTAGCCCACGTAGCCGATCGCGCCGGCGTACGGCCCGCGGATCTCCGGCTCGAGCTCGGCGATGATCTCCATGGCACGGATCTTCGGCGCTCCGGTGACGGTCCCGGCAGGAAAGCACGAGCGCAGCGCGTCGAGCGAGTTGCGGCCCTCAGCGAGGGTGCCTTCGATGCTGCTCACGAGGTGCATGACATGCGAGTAGCGCTCGACCTCCATGTGCTGGGTGACGCGGACACTTCCGGTGGAGCAGACCCTGCCAAGATCGTTGCGTCCCAGGTCGATGAGCATGAGGTGCTCCGCCGCCTCCTTGTCGCTCGCCCGGAGTTCCTGCTCCATCCGAGCGTCGTCCTCGGGCGTGCGCCCACGCCGTCTCGTGCCGGCGATCGGGTGATACCGAACGCGTTGCCCGGTGACCTGCACGAGCATCTCCGGCGAGGCGCCGACCAGCGTGCAGTCCGCGGTGGCGATGTAGATCATGTACGGACTCGGGTTGATCGCTCGCAGCGCGACGTAGACATCGAACGGATCCGCGAGGAGCGGCAAGGCGAATCGCCGCGATACCTGCACCTGGAAGATGTCGCCGGCGACGATGTAGTCGAGCGCGTGACGCACGCGCTCCTGGAAGTCGGAGCGCGAGAGGTTGGCTTCGCCGTCGTGGGCGGGGACGTTGACCGGTATCCCGGCGAGCGACGGCGCCGCCACCGGGCGTGTGGCCAGTATCGCCTGGCGCAACTCCTCGATCCGAGTCACCGCGCGCGCATGTGCGGCATCGATCCCGGCCGCGTCGCCGCGGTGCACGCAGCTCGAGAGCAGCAGTCGCTGCGGAGCGTGATCGAAGACCGCGACGGTGTCGAAGATCGCGAACCACTGCGCCGGAAGGCCGAGCGGGTCACGCGCTGCCGCCGGCAGGCGTTCGTAGCGCCGCGCTGCCTCGTACGTGAGAAACCCGACGGCGCCGCCCAGCAGTGGCGCCGCGAGCCCGGGTTCGCACGCGGCTGCGAGCGATGCCACGTCGCGATCGAGCAGCGCCAGCGGATCCTCACCGTCTCCGGAGTCGCTGATCACGCGCGACGGGTTGTGACCGAGCATCGACCAGCGGGCGATCGCCCCGCTTCCTTCGACCGACTCGAGCAGGAAGCAGTTCGCCGCTGTCCCGAGTGCACGCATCGCGCCCACTGGGGTCAGGTCCCCGATAGGGAGCTCCAGCACCACCGCGACGACGTCGTGGTCAGCGAGGAGGCGCCGCGTCTCCTCGAGTCCGGGAACCGGCTCGTTCATCGCGAGTGCGCCATGGAGGTGTCATCCGGCGACCGCCGAGCCGATGTATTGACCGATCCGTCGCGCAGCTTCTTCGAGGTTGTCGATCGACGCCGCATAGCTGAGGCGGATGTGTCCCGCGCCCTCGGGTCCGAAGGACTGGCCGGGGAGCACCGCGACCCCCACCTCGTCGAGCAGCGACTTCGCGAGCTCCCGATCCCCGAACCCGGTCGCCGTGATGTCGGGGAACACGTAGAACGCGCCTGCCGGTCGAGCACACACGAATCCCGGGATGCCGTTCAGGAGATCGACGATGCGGTCGCGGCGATGGTGGAACTCGGCGACCATGTGCCGGACGGCAACCTCCGACTCCGGCGCGTCGAACGCTTCCACGGCGGCCCACTGCGTGAATGCCGCCGCGCAGGACGAGCTGTTGATCATCAGCGTGTCCATCTTCTTCGCGATCTCCACCGGCATCGAGCCGAAGCCGAGGCGCCAGCCACACATCGCCCAGGCCTTGGAGAGGCCGTCCATGTAGATGGTTCGCTCCGCCATGCCGTCGATCCCGTACAGGGAGACGTGCTCGCCGTCGTAGCTGAGCCGGTTGTAGATCTCGTCGCTCAGCACGATCAGGTCGTGCTTGATCGCCAGCGCCGCGATCGCCTCGCAGTCACTCCGCGTGAGGATGCCGCCGGTGGGGTTCTGCGGCGAGTTGACGATCAGCATGCGCGTGCGCGGCGTGATGAGCCGCGCCAGCTCCTCCACATCGGCGCGAAAGTCGTTTTCCTGGCGCAGCGGAAGGGACACGGCCTTGGCGCCGATGAACTCGACGAGCGACCGGTAGATCGGGTATCCCGGGTCCGGGACGATGACCTCGTCGCCCTCCTCGACCAGCGACAGGAGCGCGAACAGCAGCAGGTTCTTCGACCCCGGGGTCAGCACGATGTTCTCGAAGCGAGTCGGCACGCCCGTATGCCGGGTGACGTATGCGGCGGTCTTCTCGCGCACCTCGCGGATCCCGCTGGCGGCCGTGTAATGGGTGGCCCCGTCGCGCATCGCGCTGACCGCCGCGTCGATGATGTTGTCAGGAGTGGCAAAATCTGGTTCGCCGATCTCCAGGTGGACGATGCTCCGGCCCTCGGCCTCGAGGAGACGTGCATGAGCGAGCACCTCGAACGCGCTCTCGGTCCCGAGCCGGGACAGCCGGTCGGCGAAGCGGATGGTCATCTCGCCACCATCATGGCGGGAAGCGTGCCGGTCGGTGCGGCGTACTCGACGTCGACGCGCTCGACACGCGCGTAGGGCGGTCCCTGGCGGAGCAGGTCGAGCATCCGCTCGACGTCGGGACGCGGTCCTTCGAGCACGGTCTCGACAGTGCCGTCAGGTTCGTTGCGAACGGTCCCGGAGAGTCCTGCATCGCCGGCGTGGCGGATCACGAAGGCGCGGAAACCAACCATCTGCACCCGTCCGTGGACGACTGCGCGCACGTGCACCACCTCTGAGCCCATCGCCGCCCGATTATAGGTGTGGGCGGCGTTACGGCTCAGGCAGCGGCAGGCGAGAGTTGCTTGGTTGCCGTGAGCTTGCGCACGAGCGGCGGGATCTCGCGCAAGTTCTTCAACTCCACCCCGCTGAGCTCAGAGAGCAGCGCGAGGATGCGACGCTGCACCGGCGCCTCGTGGTCCCGGCCCGGGAGGTACCAGTTGAGCATCCGCGAGATGTACTCCGGATCCTCGACCTTGCGAGACCACCGACGGCTCGGTGATCGTCGTCGGGTGCTTGGGGGCGTCGTTGGTGCTGCGCATCATCCAGAGCGACATCTTCAGGATGTCCGGGAGGACCTCGGGCTTGTTGGCCACCGCGCGGCGCAGGTACTTCGCGTAGCAGGCGGCGTGGCGCAACTCGTCCGCGGCGAGGATCTTGAAGATCTTGCGCATTACCGGCTCGGGGCCCTGCTCGCTGAACGCGGTGTACCAGTGGGCGAGCCGCTGCTCACCGCAGAAATGCATCGTGAGGGTCTCGATCGCCGGTCCCGGCGCGAAGGTGAGCCGGAGCTCGGGGAGCTTTGCCTCGTCGAACGTCTCGCCGCAGCGCTCCAGGTATTTGCGCAGCGTGAGGTGGTGCTTCATCTCCTCGTAAAACCAGATCGAGATGAAGCTGCAGAAGTCGATGTCCGTGTAGAAGTCGCGAATGAACATCTCGGTGGCGTACAGCGCCGACAGCTCCGTCAGGCAGATGTTCCGGAGATCACTGATCCACTGAGGGCTCAGGAGGCTCGGATCGATGTCGTCGAATGGGATGTCGGTACTGAGCGTCCAGCGTGCCCGCTCGAGGCGAATGAACATGTCGTCGTAGAGCATTGAAAACAGCATACTTTCTTCGTCCGACACAAAGGGTGGGCAATGTCATCCGGCGTACACGCCGAGATTTGTGTATAAAGGACAATATGGCCCAAGTGACCAAGGCACCCGAACTCAGGTTGTCCGTTGTGGCCACTCTGCCGCCGGAAGTGACCGTTCGGCTCCTTTCGGAAGTGGACGTGATTGCGCGGCGGATGACCCGCCACATCGTCTCCGGGATCTCGTTACCGGACAGCCGCTTCCGGACGCTCGGCTACTTCCGGACTGTCACCGCCGCCTGTCGTGACGCGCTTCGCACCTTCGTCCGGCTGCTCCGCGACGGGCGTGGCCTCCGCGCGGGAGACCTCGAGCGCCTCGGATCGATGGGTGCCCAGCAGGCTGAGCTCGACGTCCCTCTCGAGTTGGTGTTCGGCGCGTACCGACTCGCCGCCCGCGTCCTCTGGGACGAGGTCATCGGCCAGCCGTCGTTGCTCAACGACGTGCCCCCAAGCATCGTCATCGGCCTCACGAGCACCGTTCTCGAGTACTTCGACGAGATCAGCGCCGCGGTGGGCGGCGCGTACCTCGAGACGAGAGAACGCTTGCTCCGGCAGCGTGATCGCGACCGCGATCGTATCCTCCAGCGTCTGCTTGCGGGCGACGCCTCCGCCGAGCTCCGCCGGATCGCCGTCTCGGCGGAGCTGACTCTGTTGCCGCCGTACACGGTGGTGGCGTGCGCCGCGCCAACGATCGAAGCCGAGCGACAGCTCGAGGAGACCTGGCGGGCCGAGGGATGCCATCTCATCGGCGACGACCCGGGGCTCTGGATCGCGCTCGTCCCCGAGGGCAAGGACCTGGCCGCGCTCTGTGCCGCTGCAGGCCCGGTGACCTTCGGCGTCGGCCCCGTCGCGACGACCCTCGACGCAGTCGCCCCATCGGCGCAGCAGGCGCGCCGGGCGCTCGACGTGGGCCGCATGCTCTATCCGGAACGCACCGTGCATACGGACGCCGAGGTCGGAGTCTTCGCCGCCCTCGCGGACGACCACGATGCGATGCGCACGTTCACCGACCGGGTGCTCGGTCCGCTCGCGGCGGGCACACCCAACCGCCGGCTCGAGCTCGTGGCGACGCTTGAGGCGCTGCTGGACAGCCGGAGCATCGGTGACGCCGCCGACCGCCTCGGCGTGCACCGCCACACGGTCGTGTATCGCGTCGGGCGACTGCGCCAGCTCGGCATCGATGCCGATGACCCTGAGCAGCGCCACCAGCTCTGGCTGGCGCTCCGCTGCGCGCGTCTTCTCGAAGGCTAATCGGTTTCGCCGCGACCGCAAATTGGTGCGGCCGTGCGGCCTGAATTCGGAAGCACGACGCATGTGGGCGGCCCGCCCAACTCGCTGCGCTTCGGCTCGGGGCGGTGGGCACGATTCATCGCGCGACGCGATCATTCCCATTGAGTGATCCTCATTGACGCCAGATCTGGCCCTCTTTCAAAATGAAGCAATCGCACCAGAGAGTAGGGGGAGGTGGCTGACGGAGCCAGTCAAAACGGGGGTCGCTTCGACGAGCATGCCGCGCCGCGCGGGTCGCTCATCGAGGCAGGCAAACAATCACATAAGACGATGATTCCGTTCGAAGCAAGCTCATTGCTTAATGGTAGTAAAGGGTCGGAAACTCATCAGGACATCGCCGCGAGGCACTGCATCTGAATCACCGAGGCCGTATCGAGAGGGGGCCTCAGGAAGAGAAATCGGTAAAGGGGAAAGGCACATGTTTGGGGAAATACTTAAACCTTCGGCGCCGCGCCGGAGCACGCGACGCGCCGCGACTTCCGTTGCGCTGCTTGCTACCGCCGTCGTCGTCGGGGCCTGCGGTTCGACCTCGACCGGCAGCGGCTCCAAGCCGCAACCGGATCCGTCGACTGTCAATCTGGGGTACCTCGTCAACCTCACCCATGCGCCGGCGCTTATCGGCGTTTCGCAGGGGTTCTTCCAGGATGAGCTGCCCAAGGGCACCACGGTCAACACCACGACGTTCAGCACGGGCACCCTCGAGAGCGAGGCGCTCCTCGGCGGCACGCTCGACGCCGCGTTCCTCGGCCCAGGCCCGGCCGTCAACGCGTTCCTCAAGACCAAAGGCAAGGTGTTCATCGTCGCTGGGGCCGCCTCCGGTGGCGCCGGCCTCGTTGTCAGCGCGAAAATCGCCGACGGTAACTTCCCGGCGGATCTCGCAGGCCAGACCCTGGCGTCGCCGTCCCTCGGCAATACCCAGGACATCTCTCTCCGGACGTGGCTCGCGAGCAAGGGGCTGACCACCAGTGTCAACGGCGGCGGTCAAGTGAACATCGACACGAGCTCAGGCAACTCGGTCAGCCTTCAGAACTTCGAAGCCGGCAAGATTGCGGGCGGGTGGGTTCCCGAACCCTATGAGTTCGAATTCATCCTGCAGGGCAAGGGCACGCTGGCAGTCGACGAGGCGTCGATCTGGCCGAATGGCCAGTTCCCCACGACCGTGCTGGTTGTGACCCAGAACCTGCTCAAGAACCATCCCGACATCGTCAGCGACCTCCTCAAGGGGCTGGTCAAGTCGGTGAACTGGATCAACTCGAACAAGTCCACGGCACCGGCGGCGGTCAACACTGCGCTCGCGTCCGCCACAGGGGGAAAGCCGCTGAAGGCCAACGTTCTGGCACTGGCATGGACACACCTCAGCTTCGGCCTTGACCCCCTGGCGGCAGACATTCAGACGGACGCCAACAACGCGGAGAAGCTCGGCTTCAACTCGTCGGCCAATATCAAAGGGATCCTTGACCTCGCCCCGCTCAACGCAATTCTTACTGCGGCCGGCGACCCGACGGTCAGCGCTGGATCGCTCGGCTGATGAACCTCGCGCTCGCACCGCGACCATCTGTCGTAACGCTCGAGGCAGGCGACGCCTTTGTGACCCTTGACGGGGTCACAAAGGTGTTCGGCCACGGCAAGGGCGCGACGACCGCGCTCGAGGACGTGACCCTCGAGCTGAGCAAGGGAGAGTTCGTCTGCATCCTCGGCGCGTCGGGATGCGGCAAATCCACGCTGCTGTCGCTCGTGGCAGGCCTGGACAAGCCGACCTCGGGGACCATCGAGATCGCCGACGGCCGGCCGGCCGTGATGTTTCAGGAGCCTGCGCTGCTGCCATGGCTCACGGTGCGTCGCAACGTTGAGCTGCCGATGCGCGTCCACAATGTGGACGCGGACGAGCGAAATATAAGGGCGAACCGGTTGCTGTCCATGGTGGGGTTGATCGACTTCGCCGATCACCGGCCACATCAGCTTTCCGGCGGCATGCGCCAGCGCGCTGCCCTGGCACGGGCCCTCGCGCAGGACTCGGAACTGCTGCTCATGGATGAGCCCTTTGCGGCGCTCGACGCTATCACCCGTGATCAGCTCCACGATGACCTGAACCGGATCTGGCAGGAGACCGGGAAGACGATCATCTTCGTGACCCACAACGTTCGCGAGGCCGTACGCCTCGGCGATCGTGTCGTGCTGATGACGCCGCGGCCCGGCCGTGTCGCGCAGATATGGGATGTTGAGATCGAGCGCCCGCGTGAGCTGGACTCGTTCGAGGTGTCAGGGCTCGCGCACGAGATCACCATGCGGTTGCGCGCCGGAGCAAACGGCAATGCAGCGGAATAGGCTCCAGCGCATCTTCAAGGCCGTCTGGCCGAGAGCGCTCGCCATCGGGATCCTTCTCGGGCTGTGGCAGGTTCTGGTCATCGTCGGATTTTCCTCGCCGGGAGGAGAGCCCTTCCCGAGCCCGGGAGACACGTGGACGGAGATTGTCTACCTGACCCAGACCGGCGTTCTGCTTCCGGCCCTCATGGATACGCTCGAGCGTGCCGCCATCGGGTATTCGGTGGCGCTCGCGTTCGGGACCATCATCGGATTGGCGGTCGCACGTCTGCCCGTCCTTCGTGCGGGTGTCGGTTCCCTGCTTGCCGGCCTGCAGAGCCTCCCATCGGTCGTCTGGGTTCCGATTTCGGTCATCTTTCTCTCACTGGGAGGCAACGTCGAGTTCGCGGTGTATTTCGTGGTGCTGATGGGCGCGTTCCCGTCCATCGCGATGGGGGTCATGTACGCGTACGACAACATCCCACCGCTGACGTTCAGCCTGGCGCGGTCGATGGGCGCAACCGGCCCGAAGTACTACCGGCACTTCATCTTCTCGGCAGCGCTGCCGGGATACGTCGCCGGAATGAAGCAGGCATGGGCGTTCTCATGGCGCTCGCTTATGGCAGCCGAGTTGATCATCGGATCGGTGGCGAGCGGCGGTCTCGGCCCCATCCTCGATGATGGCCGCAACCTGGGAGATATCCCGGAGATGCTTGCGGCGATGGTTGCGATCCTGGTCGTCGGGATCGCGGTGAACGACATCATCTTCGCGCCGCTTGAGCGTGGGCTCCTGCGCCGCCGCGGGCTGGTGCCCGCCAGCTAGTCCGTACCGGCTAACGGCTTTCCGTCTGCCTCGCGGCGGCGCTGTCCGCCCGAGGCGACGGTGGCGCCCTGCTCCGCCTCGCGGGCGAGCATGAAAAGCAGGTCGGAGCAGCGGTTGAGATAGCGCACGACCTCGGGGTTCTCCACGCCGCCCTCGCGTTGGAGCGAGACCGTGCGCCGTTCCGCGCGACGAACGAGCGTGCGGGCGAGATCGAGCGCCGCGCCAACGGGCGTGCCGCCGGGGATCACAAACCCTCCCGGAAGCGGCACGCGCGCTTCGAGGTCGTGGATCTCGTGTTCCAGGTGGTCGGTCATCGCCTGCGTGACAACGTTGAAGTGGCGTTCGAGGTCGGCGCGGTGGCCGGGGCCCGTGGCGAGTTCGGCTCCCACGACGAACAGCTCGCGCTGGAGCTCGAGAATGCGCGCGGCGCGTTCCGGAGAGTCGGTCAGCGACCGCGCCAGGCCGAGCGCCGAGATGGCCTCATCCAACGACCCGTATGCCTCGGTGTGGAGGTCGTCCTTGGCCACCCGGCCGCCGTAGAGGAGGCCGGTCTCTCCCCCGTCGCCGTGGCCCGTGGTGATGCTCACGCGAGCGGACTAGACGGCGCCGTGGAGGGTCGCTTCGACGAGCTCGGGATTGGTGTCATCGCGGCCGCGACGCCAGTCCTCGATCCACTTGCTCGCCGCGATCGTCGCGGTGGTTGCGTCGCCAACGGCGGTGGTGATCTGCCGGGTGAGCTGGCTGCGCACGTCGCCTGCGGCGAAGATGCCCGGGACATTGGTCATCATGGTCATGGGGTCGGTTTTGTAATAGCCGGCTTTGTCATGATCGATGTGTGCATCGACGAGCTGGGTGTTGGGGATGAACCCGATGAAGATGAAGATGCCGCCCACCTCGAGCTCGGATCTCCTTTCGCTGTCAAGGTTTCTCAGCGAGAGCTTGCGCACCTTCTCATCGCCGTCGATGCTCTCGATGATCGTGTCCACAAGGAAGTCAATCTTCGGATGCTTGCGCGCCTCGTCGAGAAGGATCGGTTGCGCGCGAAACTCCTTGCGCCGGTGGATGATCGTGACCTTGCTTGCATAGCGGGTCAGGAAGAGCGCCTCCTCCACCGCTGCGTCCCCGCCACCCGCGACCGCGAGGTGGACGTCCTTGAAGAACGCCCCGTCGCACACGGCGCAGTACGAGACGCCGCGTCCCGCGAACTCCTCCTCGCCGGCGACCTCCAGCTTGCGGGGGTTGCCGCCGGCCGTGATGATCACCGCCGGCACGAGATAGTCACCGTCATACGTCTCGACGAGCTTCATGCCGTCGGGGAGCACCTTGATCGCCTTCACCTCGGTGCGCACCAGCTGGGTCCCGAAGTGCGCGGCCTGCTCCTCCATCACGGTTGCGAGCTCGCCGCCGAGGATCGAGAGAAAGCCTGGGTAATCCTCGATAAGCTCGGTATTGAGCAGTTGGCCGCCCGGAGCCTTGCCCTCGAGGAGCACAGCCCGCTCACGATTCCGGCCGGCGTACAGCGCAGCCGTGAGCCCGGCGGGACCGCCGCCGATGATCGCGATGTCGAAGTCGTGGGTGGGCACTGTGGTTGCACTCCTTGGGGCACGTCTGTACGTCCCCGTCACGTATGACGATACCCAATGCTGACTCGGATCATCCCTGAGCAACCCACTGGCGCAGCTCCGCGATCACCCGGCTGATGGGGATCGCGTAAGCGTCCGGGGCGTCCGCGCTCGCCAGGGTCACGATTCCGATCACCTGCCCGGACGCATCCAGGACGGGACCACCGCTGTTGCCCTCGTAGATCCGTGCTCCGGTGAGGTCGAGCATGTCGTCGTACTCCTGCGGCGAGGCTTGCCCCGCCTCGATGCCGCTGCCGCTCAGCGGCACGTCGGCGTCGAGATTGATCAGCGTCTCGGTGGTCATGTCGCCGTGCCCCGTGGCCCGGCTCGACGCGAGCGTGATAACGAGCATCGGGACTGTGGTGAGGGGTCGTGCGTCGATGGGCAGTGGCGTCCCAGCGAGCGTGCCGGTGACCCGGAGCATGGCCAGGTCGACCTCCGCGCTGCTTTGCACCACCCGGGCGACGAACGTGTGATCGTCACGGTCGGTCACCCGAAGCGTGTCGTCGCCGTTGATCACGTGTGCGTTGGTGATGACGTCACCAAGGCTGTCGTAGATCCAACCCGTGCCGAGCGACTCCTCGGAGCCGTTCTCGAGCTCGGCCTCGATCGTCACGACGCTGGCAAGGTCGTCCAGGCCGAGATCGGTCAGCTCCGGCGCCGATGGGCTCGGCGTGATTATCGCGGGGAGGTTCACCGGGGCGACCTTCGACGGCTTGATCTGCGCGGCGTTGTTGGCGAGCAGGAAGCCCGCCAGCCCGACCACCAGGAGCGCGATGATGGCCGCCAGGGCACGAGCCACGGCGCGTGGTCGGAACGTCGGCTCGGTCCCTCGATCCACGGAGAGTCATTGTGGTTGTTCGGCGAAGCGGGATCACGGTCGTCGGTGGCGGCGGTGGGGCGCTCGGGAGCGCGGTGGTCCGGCGTCTCGTGGCCGGCGGCCGGCGGGTGGTGGTGCCCACGCGGCACCCGGGCCGGTCCGCGCCGGTCGTCGGGGCGACCGAGATCGAGTGCGATCTTGACGATGTGGCGTCGGTCGAGCGTCTGCGCGGTGCCGTCGATGCTCTCGGCCCGTGGGGCGGCATGGTGAGTGCTTCCGGCGGCTACGCCGGAGGGCGCGCGAACGAAGTCGACGACGAGGCGATCGAGACACAGATCGAGGCCAATCTCCTCGGGCCGTGGCGCCTCGCCCGCGCCGCCGCGTCCTCGATGCTCACCCACGGCGAGGGTGGACGGATCGTGATCGTCGCCTCGCGTGCGGCGCTCGACATTGCCCGAGGGCAGGCTGCGTACCAGGTCAGCAAAGCGGCGGTGCTTCGCCTCGCCCAGGTGATGGCGGCGGAGCTGCAGGGCCATGGGATCACCGTCAACGCCGTGCTCCCCGGCACGATGGACACCCCGGCGAATCGCGAGGGGATGCCGAAGGCGAACCGCGCAACGTGGGTGAGCACCGACTCGGTCGCCGCGGTGATCGAGTGGCTGCTCTCCGATGACGCCGCTGCCGTCACCGGCGCGGCGATTCCCGCGGGCTGACGATCAGCCGAGCGACGGTGGGTCGAACGCGCCCGATTCGCCCAGGCGGGCGATGGCGCGGGCGCGGTGCGACACACGCTCCTTCTCCTCGTCCGGCGCCTCCGCAAACGTGATGCCGAGGTCGTTGGAGAGAAACGCCGGGTCGTAGCCGAAGCCGTTGCTGCCCCTGGGGGCGACGAGCACGCCGAGGCACTCGCCGTGGGCGGTCAACGGCTCCGCTCCCGGCCGCGCGAGCGCGGCGACGCAGACGTAGCGGGCCCTGCGGTCATCCGGGGTCAGGCGCTCCACCTCGGCCAGCAGGCCGTGCAGGCGGTCGACGTCGGTCGCGTCCTCTCCCATCCAGCGTGCCGACATCGGTCCCGGCCATCCGCGAAGTGCATCCACCTCGATGCCACTGTCGTCGGCCAGAGCGGGCAAGCCGGTGCCGGCACAGACCGCGACCGCCTTGGCGAGCGCCGACTCCGTGTATCCCGGACCAGGCTCCTCGAGCACGGCGTCAAAGCCCACCTCGTCCAGTGACCTGAGTGTCAGCGAGTACGGCTCGAGGAGTGTGCGAAGCTCGCGGAGCTTGCCCGGGTTTCGCGTCGCCAGGAGCAGCGTGGGTCCGCTCACCCGGCTGCGCTCAACACCTCGGCCTGGAGCGCGAAGAGCTTGGCCAGCCCGGTGCCGGCGAGCCCGAGCAGGGAATCCAGCTCCTCACGCGAGAACGGCTCCTGCTCCGCCGAGCCCTGGAGCTCGATGAACCTGCCGTCGAGCGACCCGACGCAGTTCATGTCGGTCTCGGCGGCCGAGTCCTCGAGGTAGCAGAGGTCGAGCCGTGCCTCGCCGGAGACGATGCCGGCGCTCACCGCCGCCACCGGCCAGCGCAGAGGGTCGCTACGGACGACCCGCGCCTCGCGCAACCGAGCGACGGCCAGCGCCAGAGCGACATACCCACCGGTGATCGACGCGGTGCGCGTGCCGCCGTCGGCGACGATGACGTCGCAGTCGATGAGGATGCTGCGCTCGCCGAGCGCCTCGAAGTCGACTGCCGCCCGAAGGCTCCGCCCGATCAGTCGCTGGATCTCCTGGACGCGCCCGTCCACCCTGCCCTTGCGGCCATCGCGGTCCGAGCGCGTCTGCGTGCTGCGCGGCAGCATCGCGTACTCCGCGGTGACCCAGCCGCGCCCGCTCCCCTTGCGAAATGGCGGGACTCGCTCCTCCACGGTTGCGGCGCAGAGGACCCGTGTGTCCCCCATCGTGATCATTGCGCTGCCCTCGGCATAGGGGAGCGTGTGCAGTTCGATCGAGGTCGGACGGAGTTCATCGGCGGCTCGTTGATCTGGGCGCATTGTCGGCCGAGTGTATCGGTCGACCCGAGGATCACCGCCGGAAGATGCGCTGGAGCACGATGATCGACGCCTCGTAGAGCAGCAGCAGCGGGATGGCGAGCGCCGTCGGCGTGAACGGGTCCGCTCCGGGAGTGATCACGAGTGCCACGGCGATGATCCCGATATACGAGACCTTGCGCCAGGACTTGAGCTTCTTCGACGACACGAAGCCGAGCAGACCGAGCAGCACGATCACCACAGGCATCTCGAACGTGATCCCGAACACGAAGCAGACGATCAGGAAGAACGAGATGTACGAGTTGATGTCGGGGAAATACACCGCATGCCCATTGAGGAAATTCGTCAGGAAATTCAGCCCGAGCGGCATCACGAAATAGGCGAATGCCGCGCCGGCCGCGAACAGCACGATCGCGCTGGCGATGAACGGTCCGACGAATTTCCGCTCCTTCGGCCGCAACCCCGGCGAGACGAAATTCCAGATCTGCCAGAGCGTGATCGGCAGGGAGATCACGATGCCGACCACGGCGGAGATCTTCAACGGCACGGTGAGCCCCTCGGTGGGGCTCGTGATGATCGCCTCGTCGTTGGGAATGATGCTATGCGTAGTTCGCGAGCACCGTGTGCAGCGGGTGCAGCAGGATCCCGAGGAAGAAACCGTTGAACACGAAGGCGATCGTCGTCCCGATGATCCACGCGCCCATCACCCAGATGAGGACTTTCCGCAACTCCTCCAGGTGCTGGACGATCGTCATCCGCCGTTCGTCGTCGCCTGCCACTCCCTGCACCTTACGTGCCTCCGATCAGCGCGCGCCTGAGCGGCGCGTCAGCCAGAGACTGAGGGCTGGTGTGTCGTCGCGTCCGCGGGGACGGTCACCGGCTCGGCCGCCGGTTGCGCGGGTGCAGGCGCCGGTGCGGCGACAACCTGGACCACCGGAGCCGGTTGCGCCGGCGCGGCTGTCGTGGTGGTGCCCATCACGGCGTCATGCGTCTCGGACGAAGCCTTCCGAAACTCGCGAATCCCCTTGCCCATGGCAGCGCCCACATCGGGCAGCTTTCCGGGCCCCCAGATGATCAGGATCACCACCAGGACGATGATGATTTCCGGCAGATGTCCCGTCAGTCCACTCAGCATGTCGGCCTCCAGTCTAGCACCATTTTTGTATTGCCCCTGAGATCAGACCGAGACCGCGGACAGGGTTCGGGCGAACACTTCGACCGTCCTGTCCACGTCCTCGCTCGTATGTGTCGTCGATAGAAAAGCGGTCTCGAATTGCGACGGCGGCCAGAGGACGCCGGCGTCGAGCCACGCCGCGTGCAGCTGCCCGAAGCGCTCGCGGTCAGCGTGCTTGACTTCGTCGAACGAGTGGGCCGCGTCGATCCCGAGAAACGGCGTCACCATGCTCCCCACCCGGCCGACGGTGCAGGCCACCCCGGCGTCGGCGGCGGCCGCTTCGAAGCCGGTCGCCAGACGGTCGCCCAAGGCCTTCCAGGCGAACGTACAGCTCGGGGTGCTCACGCAGCACGTCGAGGGCTGCAATCCCCGCGGCCATCGCCGGCGGGCTGCCGGAGAGCGTGCCGGCCTGGTAGACGGGCCCAGACGGCGCGATCTGCTCCATGAGGTCGCGTCGCCCTCCATAGGCGCCGACAGGGAGGCCGCCACCGATCACCTTGCCGAAGAGGCTGAGATCGGGACGAACCCCGTAGAGCGCTTGAGCCCCGCCATAAGCGACGCGAAATCCAGTCATCACTTCATCGAATACGAGCAAAGCACCCCATTTGGATGTCACCCGGCGAAGTCCGTCGAGAAACCCGGGCTCAGGAGGGACACATCCCATGTTCCCGGCCACCGGTTCCACGATCACGGCCGCGATCTGCTCGCCCTCACGCTCGAAGAGCGCCGTGACCGCCTCGAGGTCGTTGTACGGGCAGCACCAGCGGTCTCCCGGACTGCTCCTGCCGGGACACCCGGTGAGCCCGGGATGCCGAGCGTCGCGACGCCGGACCCCGCCTCGGCAAGGAGCGCGTCCGCGTGGCCGTGGTAGCCGCCGGCGAACTTCACGATCCGGTCCCGCCCCGTGGCTGCGCGCGCGAGCCGCACCGCGGACATCGCGGCCTCGGTGCCGGACGTGACAAACCGAACCATCTCGACCGAGTCGACGGCGGCGACGATCCGCTCCGCCAGGTCCACCTCGAGCTCCACGGTGTGGCCGTAGGCGATGCCGCGCTCGAGCTGCGCGCGTACCGCCGCGAGCACCTCCGGCGGCTGATGGCCGAGGATGTGCGGTCCGTACGCGAGCACGTAGTCGATGAAGGCGTTGCCGTCGGCGTCGACGACGTGCGCGCCGTCGCCTCGCACGATGTGCGGCGGCACACCGGGCACGGCCCGGTAGGCACGCACGGGGCTGTCGACCCCGCCCGGGAGCACACGCTCCGCGCGCTCGCGCAGCGCCCGGGCGTTGCTGTCATTCATGGCGCTAGGTCTGCTCTCGCACGGTGATGGACTGCATCAGATCGCCTTGCACGATCTTGAGCGCAACGGGCATCCCCGACTCCACCTTGCCGAACAGGTTGTATGACGGCGTCAGCTGGGACGAGTCGTCGGCGATGCAGATGAAGAACTGCGACCCGTTGGTGTTCGCCCCGCTGTTCGCCATCGCCACGGCACCTTCGACGTACTGCTGATGCACCGGTTCGTCAGCGAACTGGAATCCGGGTCCGCCATCACCGCATTGCCCGGATGGCGTCGCGGGCGCCGCGGGAACGGCGCCGATGCATTCCGGGTCACCGCCCTGGATGACGAACGCCGCGACGACGCGGTGGAACGGAATGCCGTTGTAGTACTTGTTGCGAATCAGGGTCACGATGACATTGACCGTCTTCGGGGCCAGATTCGGTTGCAGGCACAGGACGATGTCGCCCTTGGCCGTCACGATCGTCGCCTGGTAGAGCTTGCTTGTGTCGATGGTCATCGCCGGCTCGGCGGTGTACGTGTGCACGCTCGCCGGCGGGTTGATCGGCTGCAGCACCGGACCGAAGGTAGCGGTTGCGCAGTCAGCGAAGGGGATCGTCGGAGCGGCGGTCGGCGACGGCGTTGGTGACGGGGTCGCGCTCGGGGTGGGCACTGCCGCGGTCGGCGTCGGGCTCGGGAGTGGGGGCGAGTGGAGAGCTCGCGCCGTTCACGCCGATTGCGATCGCCACGACCGCGATCACGACGACCGCGCCTGATCCCAGCACCAGTGGAAAGCGGCGCCGGCCGCCGGACGGGTCACTCATTGATTACTCCTTGCGCTCGGCGAGCCAGCCTGCGGCGGCACGCGCGTGGTACGTGATGATCATGTCGGCGCCCGCGCGGTGGATGCCGCCGAGCGCTTCGAGGACCGCGGCGCGCTCGTCGAACGCGCCGGCTGCCGCCGCGTGATGGAGCATCGCGAACTCGCCACTCACGCAGTACGCGGCGAGCGGCAGGTCGGTGGCGTCGCGGACTCTCGCGACGACATCGAGGTACGTCATGGCCGGCTTGACCATGACCATGTCAGCGCCTTCCTCGATGTCGAGGATCGCCTCGCGTACCGCCTCACGTTGATTGGCCGGGTCCATCTGATACGAGCGCCGGTCTCCGGATTTCGGCGCGCATTCGGCGGCGTCGCGGAAGGGGCCGTAGAGGACCGTTGCGAATTTCGCGCTGTACGCGAGGATCGCCGTGTCGGTGAAGCCCGACTGATCGAGCGCCTCTCGTATCGCCGCCACCTGCCCGTCCATCATCCCGCTCGGCGCGATGATGTCGGCGCCGGCGGCCGCCTGCGCAACCGCGGTACGCGCGTACAGCTCCAAGCGTTGCGTCGTTGTCGACGGTGCCGTTGTCGAGCAGGAATCCACAGTGCCCGTGGTCGGTGTACTCGCAGAGACAGCAATCGGCGATGAGCACGCATGCGTCACCGAAGCGCTCGCGCAGCGCGCGGAGCGATTGCTGGACCACACCCTCCTCGGCAAATGCACCGGATCCCTGGGCGTCCTTGGATGCCGGGCAGCCCGAAGAGCAGCACGCCGCCGAGGCCGAGTCGGATCGTTTCCTCGACGGTCGCGCACAGGGAATCGATGGACTCGTGGTTCTGCCCCGGCATCGACGCGATCGGCTTGCGGCGATTGCAAGCCTTCACGAACGAACGCCGGGTGGATCAACTGGCCCGGAGTGAGCCTCGTTTCGCGGGCAAGGCGGCGCAGCGCCGGCGTGCGGCGGAGGCGGCGGGGTCGGTCGAGCGGGAATCCCATGACGGCGTTCAGCGTAGCGGCTGGGGTGCCAGACACTCGGTCAGCGCATCGAGCAGCGCGTCAATCGAGGCGTCTCTGGCGACTGCCGCCACGGCGAGACCCAAACGACGGGCCTCGATGGCCGTCTGCTCGCCGAGACAGACGATCGACGCACCTGCCGGCACTCCGTCCACGCCCACGGCCTCGACGAGGTGCCGCGCGGTGCTCCCGCTCGTCAGGGTGATCGCGTCGATGCCGCCATCGAACGCGGCGCGGAGCCGCTCCGGTGCCGCCGCCGGCATGGCACTCCGATAGATGTACTGCTCGTTGACCGCCGCCCCCGCGGCACGGAGCGCCTGGCCGACCTCGCCGCGGGTCCCTTCTGCCACCGGAAACCAGACCGACGCACCCGCAACACCACGTTCGAGCATCGCCGTCGCGAGCCCTGCCGCATCGTGGTCGTCCGCGACCAGGTCGGGTGCCCGGCCTTCCTCTTCGAGTGCCGCGGCCGTTGCCGGGCCGACGACGGCGACGAGCATCTCCGCGATCGCCTCGATCCCCGCGGCGCCGACAACGAGCCGCACCGCGGTCGCGCTCGTGAATGCGACCCACCGGGGTGACGGGGTGGCGCTCATCTCCGCAGCAACCCGGACGATCGCATCAGGATCCGCGACCGGGACCGTGGTGATCAGCGGGACCACCACGACCGACGCGCCGGCCGCGTGGAGCAGGTCGACAAGTCCTTGGGCCCGCTCCCGGGTCCGGGTCACGAGCACCCGCCGCCCGGCAAGCGGCTGCGCAGTCCCGGTCACTGCAGGCGAGCGGCGACCATCTCGCCGAGGGCTTCCGGGGCATCGAGGCTCCCGGCAGCCTCAGCGCGCCGAACCTCCCCGTCGACGACAAGGGCCGCGACGAGCACCAACCGGTCGCCCTCGACGCGGGCCCACGCGCCGAGCGGCAGCAGGCAGCCGCCGCCGAGGCTGATGAGCACCGCGCGTTCGGCGGTGACCGCGACCCTGGTCATCGCATCGCCCGCACGCGAGCAGGCGACCGCCCCGGCCGAGTCGACGACCGTCTCGAGCGCGATCGCGCCTTGCGCCGGTGAGGGAACGAACTCCGCGGGGTCGAGGCGCTGGGTGAAACGGCTGCCGAGCGAGAGGCGGTCCAGCCCGGCGCATGCGAGCAGCAGCGCGTCGACCTCCCCGGCGTCGAGCTTGCGCAGCCGCGTATCGACGTTGCCGCGGATCGCGACCGCGCGCACCTTCGGATACAGCGCCGCGAGGAGGCCCGCGCGGCGCGCGCTGCTGGTGCCCACCGTTGCACCGGGCGGCAGCGCCTCGAGCAGGTCGCCGCTGGCGGAGACGACGCCGTCGCGGACGTCTGCACGAGCGAGGTACGCGGCAATGGTGAGCCCGGGAGCCAGGGTCGACGGGCAGGTCTTTGGCGCTGTGGACCGCGATATCGGCGCGGCCCTCGAGCAGGCTGCGTTCGATGTCGGCGGTGAACCAGCCCTGGCCTTCGAGCTGATCGATCGGAGCATCGACCCTGCGGTCGCCCTCCGTGCGAACGACCAGCGTCTCGATGTCATCGTGTCCGGCAGCCCGAAGGCTCTCGGCCGCCAGCGTCGCCTGTCGCAGCGCGAGCGCACTGCCGCGCGTCGCCAGCCGCAGCGTCGACGTCTCGGCAGCCGGCGTCAACGGTCGAGCCGGAACGCCTCGCGGATCGCCAGCGTGGTCGCCGGGTCCCCTGCTTCGCGGAGGCGGGTGACCGGTCCGTGCAGGAGTTTGCGCACCATGCTTCGGGTCAGCATCTCGACGCGCTCGCGCGTCTCCTCATCCATCGGCTTGCCGGCGGCGAACGTGCGGGCCACCTCGCGCGCACGCAACTCCTCTGCCCACTCGACGAGCGCGGCGATGGTGGGACCGGCGGTGTCGCGCTGGCCGATCACCGTGACCGTCTTCTCGAGCTCGGCGTCGATGATCTCCTCGGCCGCGGGCACGGTCTGGCGGCGCTCGTCGAGCCGCGCGTCGACCCGGCGTCCGAGATCGTCGATGTCGATGAGCGTCACCCCGGGGACGCGCGCCGGCCGCGGGGTCGACGTCGCGGGGCACCGCCATGTCGACGATGCAGAGCGGCCGGCCGTCGCGGCGACGCTGGAGCGAGTCGATCATGCCCGGCGCCTAGAACGCTGGTCGGGCTGTCCGTCGAGGCGATGATCACGTCGACGTCGTCCGCGAGGTCCTCGAGGGCGGCGAGGGCGATGCGTTCCGCGCCGATCGCTCGCGCGAGGCGGCGGCTCGACTCGCCGCGAGACGTGGTCATGATCCGGGCGCCCTGATCGCGGAGCCGGTCCGCGGCCAGCCGGCTCATCTTGCCCGCGCCGACGAGCAGCACGCCCTTGCCCTCGAGATCGCCGAGCGACGCCCGTGCGCACTCCACGGCGATCTCGCTCAGGCTCGCCGCGCCTCTGCCCAGCGCCGTATCCGTGCGAACGCGTTTGGCCGTGGAGATGGCGCGCCGCATGACGTAGTCCAACCGCGCGTCAACGGTTCCCGCCTCGGTGGCGACGCGGTGTGCGGCTTTGAACTGTCCGAGCACCTGCGCCTCGCCGATCACCATGCTCTCCAGGCCGCTTGCGACGCGGAACATGTGGAGTGCGGCGTCGCGATCCTCGAGCGTGACCATGTGCCGCTCAACCTCGCGTGCGCCGCCGGGGTCGAGGTAGCGGGCAAGCCGCGGCGTCACCTCGGCGCTGAGGTTGTCGGGGCACACCATGTAGAAGTCGGTGCGATTGCATGTCGAGAGCACCGCCGCGCCATGGAGGCCGGCATGACCCACCAGGTACCGCAGGGTCGTCGACGCCCGCGCCGCTGGGATGGCCGCAGCCTCCCGCACAGCCAGTGGAGCGGTGCGAAAGCTCAGCCCGGCGGCTACCAGTCGCATCACGAGCGAGTATAGGTTTCCGGCGGGTGTCCACCGGTTCTCCCGTCCAGGAGTTCTAGGATGGGGGTGTATGGAAACTCGCCGGCGATATGGTCGCCGCCGAGGGAGGGTCCCCACGGGCGACAAATTTCTTTCGCGACTCGGTCCGGCGGGAGCCGAGCCTTTTGCCACGCCCGACGACGCCCTGGATTCCTGGTCAGCAGAACGGCCATCCCCGGACGCGCCGATCGAGTCGTTGCATTTCGTCGCGCTCGACTGCGAAACGACAGGACAATCGCCGCATCACCTCGTAGAGCTTGGCGCTGTCGCGTTCACGATGCATGAACACCTGATGAGCTTCGAGACTCTCGTGCACAGCAACGACAGGATCAATCCGTATGCGCGCCGCATTCACGGCATTGACGCGGCGGCGCTCAATGGCGCGCCACCGGTGTCACTCGTCGTCGAGCGTTTCCAACGATTTGCAACCGGCGCCGTTCTCGTGGAACACAGTGCGGACGCATTCGACACGCGGCTGATCGGGCGCGCGATCGGCTCGAGCCTCGATGCGGACAACGTCGACACGACCAGGCTCGCGGCCAAGCTGTTCGACCTGAAGGACACAATCGGCCTGGAGCGGCTGTGCCGCGAGCTGGGCGTCGTGCATCGCAAACCGCATCACGCGCTCGCTGACGCCGAGGCGACTGCAGCGTGCTTTGTGGAACTGGTGCGTCGCGGCAGCGAACGCTTCAACTGGCGAACGCTGGGCGATCTTCTCGTGGCAGGAAAGCCGCCGGTCTTCGCCGCGGACACCGGTGCGGCACCTCCGGGTGGAGCACCGAAGACGGTCAACTTCGAGCCCCCGCCCGCGCCGGCGCCGTTGACAGTTTCGGCAGCGCTGCATACCATCCACTCGAACCAACCACACCCATACCGGTCCCGCTCGTCGGCGAGCCGGTGCTCCATCCAGGTTCATCTCGAGGTCACAGCGATGCCCACCCATATCAACCGGGCGGAGGCGATCGCTACTGCATCGGCTGCGCTCGGCGTGCTCGTCGCGTTCCTCCCCTGGTACGGCTACGCGTCGGGCAACTCGCACATCACGGTCAACGCGTTTCGCGCCTCATTGCTCGGCGATATCTTTTTCATCGCAATTGCGGCGGTCAATCCTTCTGCTGCTGATCGGCAGAGGCTTTGTCGACGACGTGGTCACGCCGTACATTCCTGAAAGCACCGCCTACGCCCTCGCGGCCGCGCTGGCAATCGGCAGCGTCCTCATTCAGATGATCCTGGCAAAGGCGAGTGGCAACTCACTCGGGATCGGGATCTTCCTTGCGTTGATTGCCGCCGTCGGCCTCTGCACCGCCTCCGTATTCAGGCGGCTGCATCCGGATCGTCGTCGGATCGTTCGTGAAAGCCTTTCCCATGAGGGCCTGATTACTCCATAATCCAGCGATTCGCGCTCGGGGGACGTGGCACCCCCGATCCACGTTGATGCCACCAACTGCTCATTCACTCTGGGAGGAACCACCCGAACCAATGGCCAACATCCTGACCGACCCGCCGTTCGCAGCCGAATCCGCCGATCAAGATCAACGTCCCCGCGAAAATCCTGGGCTCGTCGCCGGCATCCTCGGCGTCATCGGGAGCGGTCTTTGCGGCCTGGTCGCGCGGCCCGTCATCTTTGCCCTCAACAACGCTGCAGCGAGTTGAACGGCCTCGGGGTCATCACCGCCTGCAATACGGGATCTTCGGCCTTGCGCTGGTTGCGTGCTCGTGCATGGGCGCGATTCTCTACGGTTCGGTGGTTTCCGGATGTATCAGCATGAACCGGTCGGGGAAGAAGCTGGTCATCTACGGACTGATTCTCGCCTCCTTGGCGGCATCGTTGGTGCCATTGAAGATCGTCGCGTACGGCGGCGTCTACACCTGGGCGGACTTCGGGGCGGTGCCACTTCGACCTGATCATCGCCGTTGTCCTTTACATTGTACCTCGTGGTGATCAGCCGGTGGCCTGGCGATGCGCCGCTGGTGGCAACCGCAACCCCGGCGGCTACGGCAATCCTCCCGGTGGCTTACGGAAGCCCGCCGCCACCCCCGCCGAGCGCCTGACAGCGACAGGAAGGACTGAAATGAACATTGCAGGCAAGAAACTCTCCAACGGCGACGTTGTCGTCGGCGCCGGACTGATCATCGGTTTGATCTCACTTTTCCTGCCCTGGTACGGGTACTCGTACTCCACCGGCAGCATCGCCGGGGTGACCAGCGGATTCTCGGACAGCGGGTCCGTCGGCGGGCTGAACTACTGGACAGGCTGGTTCTTCTTCCTCGTTGTTCTCATCGGCCTCGCGCTGATCATCCTGCGGACGTTCGCGCCGACGGTCGCGATACCGGCTTTGCCGGTCAACGACTCGATGAGCTACATCATCATCGGAGCGGTCATGGCCGTGGCGGCCCTCCTCTGGCTCGTCATCGGCGCTCCGGCTTCGTTTTCCGGGCCCGGATACTCCGAGGGCGTGAGCTTCGGCCTGTTCCTCGGGCTGATCACCGGCATCGCGGTAGCAGTCGGTGGCTACCTCAAGCGCTCGGACCCGCAGCCGGCCACCAAGCCCCTGAGCTCGTATCAGACCCCGACGTCGACGCCGCCCCCTCCGCCGCCGTCCGCCTAGCGCTACGCCGCACCTGAGGGACGCTTGACGTGCCACTGAACGTCGCCGGTAAGCAACTGTCGGATGGCGCCCTGGTGGTTGCCGGCGGGCTCGTCGTCGGGCTCGTCGACACCTTCCTTCCATGGCACAGCACGTCAATGCCGAACGTCTTCGGCATCGAAAGTGGCAGCCATGACGCACTCGGGTACTGGTCGGGATGGATCTTCTTCCTCGCGATCCTGGTGGGGCTCGCGCTCTTCGTCCTGCGAACCTTCGTGCCCCAGGTGAGCATTCCGGCGTTGCCGTTCACCGACTCGATGATCTACCTCGGCATCGGCGTGGTGATGCTCCTGTGCGCGTTGCTCTGGCTGGTGACGGGCGGCGGGTACTCCGGTTTGTACTACCAGTACGCCGGCTGACGCCGGCTACTCCTCCGGTCCGAGCTTCGGTGTGTTCATCGGGATCATCGCCGGTGCCGCCGTTGCGGTCGGTGGCTACCTCGCCAAGTCCGACCCGCAGCCGGCCACTGCGCCGCTCTCATCGCATCAGGCCCCGCCCGTACCGCCACCACCACCGCCACCGGCCACCTAGCCGGGGCGCGGATCACAAGGAGGGAGAGACCAGATGCCTGACGTTCCGGACGCGTCGCCGCCGCCGCAGTGGGGCGCGCCGCAAGGCCCTCCTCCGGGCCAGACGCCCGGCGTCCCACCGGCGCAGGGATATCCGCCCCAGGGACCTCCGTACGGCTATTACCAGCAGCAGCCCGTCTACGCCGTGGCTCCGCCGGGCAACGGCATCGGGATCGCCGGCGGGGTCTGCGGCATCGTCGCCGTGGTGCTCTGCTGGATCCCGTTCGTCGATTACGTCAGCATCGTCCTCGGCGCCCTCGCCATCATTTTCGGAGCGCTCGGCATCCGCCACGCGAACACGCACGGTGGTGGTGGCAAGGGGATGGCGATCACGGGGGTCGTCACCGGGATCGTCGCGCTCGTGATCTCGATCCTGTTCCTCGCTATCGTCTACACGGCGGTGACATCGATCCAGGCCAGCGTCGGCGTGATCGGGAACTGACCCTCGGGCGCTGCATCGCGTCGGCGTCAGACGCTGAACTCGGCCACCACCGGGTAGTGGTCCGACGCAACGGCGGCGTCGGGGTCGGGCCAGGTGCGGCCTCCGACCACGTCCGCAGCGGTGACCTGTTGCGCGAGATCCGGGGTGGCGAAGACGTAGTCGACGCGTCGCGGACAGCTGCCAGGTCGCGCACGTGAGCCCGCGAGCTCGCGGGTGGATGCGCCGGTACGCGTCGACGTATCCCTCCTTGAGCAGGCGCTCGACGGTCCAGCGCTCGATGAGACGGCCCATGAGGCGGTCCATCGCCCGCGACACGGGCAGGCCGACGGTGAGCGGCGAGACGACGCGCGGCAACGCCGGAATGCCGCCGATGAGGCGGGGGTCGACGCCGGCCCGCCGCCACCGGTCCGCGAGACCGTCAGCAGAGCCCGTCTCGTTCGGGACCAGCAGGCTCGACGATGCCGTTCGGTCCGGCCACCAGGAGTCCGGCGCGGCGCAGGTCGTTCATCCTCCGAAAGAACGACGTGGCGAGAATATCGTCGCCCGGGGACAGCGCATTGAAATCGCCGATCAGCACGTGCGGCAGGTGCGGTTCGTCGGCGATGTCGGTGAGCACGGCGCCGATCTCACGGATGCGCCGCGCCTCTCCCTTGTTGCGATCGCCAAAGCGCGCGGCGAGATGGAGACAGTGGACGCCGAGGAGCGGGACCGCGGCTCCGCCGGTCTCGACGTCGCAGTGCAGATGGGAGCGCAGCATTCGCCCGTGGTGGCGGCGGTTCCGCCACGCGATGCACCGGCAGGCGCGTGAGGATCGCGGTGTGCATCGGCGAATCCGGGTCGCTCGGCTCGCCGAGCAACATCTCCATCCCGAGGTCGGCCGCGAGCTCGCGGATGCGATCAATCTCGCGAACCTCCTGGAGCGCCACGACATCCGCATCGATCCGCCGCAGCACGTTGCGAATGAGCTCGTGCCGGGACTCGCCGCCGAGCAGGATGTTGTAGGTGGCGACGCGAATCCTGCGGTGGCGTGTTTTTTCTGGCTCGCGACATCGACCGAACTTACAATGCCACGGTGCAGCCACAGCGCGACGCACACCTCACCGAGCTCGTCTTCCTCGACCACGGTCCGATCGCGCTGCGTTCCATCGCGGTGGTGATCGCCGCGGCCGCGAGCGGCGTTGCCGGCACCCTGCTCGTGCGCCTGCACCAGACGCTGGCAAGCCAGCTTGCCGCCAACGTCGAGCTCAATCCGCTGCAGACGCTCATCGCCACCGGGTCGACGCTACGAACGCTCTGGCCCGGATGGGTGGCGGCCCTGTGTTTCGGGGTGGCGGTGCTTCGTCTGCGCCATGGCGCCACCGAGCCGCCGCCGGGCCTGACATCGGTCGAGCACCAGACGCTCGGCCAGTTGCGCGCGGGGCTGCGCCGCGAGTATCGAATCGTCCGGATCGCGCTCGTGGTCGTCCTGCTCTTCGCGGCTGTCGACGCGGCGCGCGCCCTCGCGAGTCTGGTCGCCGCATCAAGCGACAAGGAGATCGCGTCAACGATGCCGGCGACGATCGTGGAGGCTCTCGGCTACGTCGTCGCCGCGCTGGTGCTGGCGGTGTGGGCGCGCGCGTTCGGCGCTGAAGTGCGCCGCCTCGGCGCGCTCTGAGCGCCGCTTATATCCGGCGTTCGACCACGTAGTCGCAGACCTTTTCGAGCGTCTCGCGGGCCGAGGACTGCGGGAATCCCTGCAGCTCGCGCGATGCCTCCTGGGCGAATTCCTGAGCGCTGCGCTCGGCTTCGGCGATCGCGCTCGAACCGCGAACCAGGCTCACCACCGTGTCGAAGTCATCCTCGTTCAGGTCATTCCTGGCAAGAATGTCGCGAAGGCGGCTGCCGACCTCCGGGTCCTTGAGCGCGAGCATCAGTGGCAGCGTCACCGTTCCCTGGCGCAGGTCGGCCCCGACCGGCTTGCCCACCTCAGCGCTGGTGGCGACGTAATCCAGGACGTCGTCGGCGATCTGGAACGCCATGCCGAGGCTGTGTCCGTAGCGGCGCAGGCTCTCGACCGCTCTGTCGTCGAGCCCGGCGATCAGACCGCCGCCGTAGCAGCTGGTGCTGACAAGCGTCGCCGTCTTGCGGCCGATCTTGCGGTGGTAGTCCGCCAGCGACTGGTCGTACTCGTTACGGCTGGTCATCTGCAGCAGCTCGCCCATGCAGATGGTCATCACCGCGTGGCTGATCGCCGAGTCGATCGCCGGCATGCCGATCTCCGCGAGCAGATACGCGCCCTTGGCGAAGTAGTAGTCGCCGATGATCACCGCCGGGTCCGGCCCAGCGCCTCATGGATGGTCCGGATCCCGCGCCGTGTCGGTGCCTTGTCGATGAGGTCGTCGTGCACGAGCGTCGCGGTGTGGATGAACTCGATGCCCATGGCCAGGTTGAAGACGTCGTCCGAGTCCGCGTTCCCGAGGCGGGCGGCGAGGATGACGAGCGCGGGCGCAGGCGTTTGCCGCCCGCCTTCACGATGTGCGACATCGCGCTCGCCATCGGCCCGAGGTCGGACGCGATCTCGGCATCGAGCCGGCGCTCGAACTCGATCAGCTCCGTGGAGATCGGCTCCAGGAGCTCCTCGGCGGCGATGCTCATGACCCCGCCGCCACCCGGATCGTCCACGCCGCCGGTTGGAGCAGCACGGGAGTCGGGAGCGGCTCGGTGAAGAGGCGCGCGGCGCTCGCCTGGAAGCGCGCCGGGTCTGCCGTGACCACGATCTCCATGCGTGTGCGGGGCCGCTCGGGATCGCAGCGGACGCCTTGGATCCGCGGCTCCGATCCGGTTGACGTCGATGATCCGGCTGACGCGCGCCGCGGTCGTGTCGGCGCTGTCGACCACGCGCAAACGGCGCGAGCCGATCAAACGGTCGGAGCGCCGGACGAAGCAGCGGGTAGTGCGTGCAGCCGAGGACGAGCGTGTCGGCGCGCCAATCGAGGATGCGCTCGAGCACCGGGCGGAGCGCCTCGTCCGCGCGCGGCGTGTCCGCGTCGCCGTCCTCGACGATCTCGACGAGGTCCGCCGCCACCTCGCTGAGCACGGCGATGCCCGGGTTGGCCTCCTTGATCGCGTGGACGTATTCGCCGCTCGCGCGGGTGCCTTCGGTGCTGAGCACGGCGACTCGCGCGTTCTGCGTCGCTGCGGCGGCGGCCTGCGCCCCCGGCGCGATGACGCCGACGACCGGGATGTCGAAGCGCTCCCGTGCGACGTGCAGCGCCGCCGCGGTGGCCGTGTTGCAGGCGATCACCACGAGCTTCGTGTCCATGCCCGCGAGCATGCCGATGATGTCGAGCGCGAGCCCCCGCACCTGCGCCTGCGGGCGAGGCCCGTAGGGAAAGTGCTCGAGGTCGGCAACGTAGATCAGTCCTTCGGCCGGCATCTGTCGGCGAATCTCGCGCAGGACGGTCAGCCCGCCGACACCGGAGTTGAACACGCCGATCGGGCGCGAGTTGCTCATTCGTTCCGCAGGATAGCAGGGGCGCGCGTCACGCCCGGTCCGCCAGCGCGAGGCCCATCACCAGCAGGTCGCGGTCGCCGCTCGGCATGCGCACCTCGCCGGTCGCGATCCCCTCGTCCTTGAACCCGAGCGAGCGGTACAGACCGATCGCGCGCTGGTTGTCGGGAAAGACTCGCAGCGTCAGCTTGGCGAGTCCCACGGCGCGGCCCCAGTCGATGGCCATCTCCATCAGCGAGCGGCCGAGCCCGGCGCCGCGCTGCGCGTTGCTGACAAGGATGGCGATTTCACCGACGTGCGCGTAACGGCGGCCGGCGCGCCGTTGCACCATGACATGGCCGGCAGGGACGCCGTCGACCTCGAGGGTCAGGGTGAGGCCGCCCTCGAGGACGATGGACACGAGGCGGACGCTCTGCTCGATGGTGTCGGGCTCACCGGGGACCGCCGCGATCAACTCCCCCTCCCCCGCAACCGCGTCGATGAGCGCGGCGAGCCCCGGCGCGTCCGCGTCCTCGGATGGCCGGATCACGTACGCCTGACCGGCCGGCGTGATGCCTTCGCGACGAAGCAGCGGTCGCGCGGCGGTCATACCGCGACGGGCAGGCCGGGGTCGTCGTGCATCGAAGTGGCCCGGTCCGCGATCCGCCGCGCGATACCGCTCGCGCTCATCACGTTCATGTGGCCGTGCGGGATATGTCCAGAGGTCGGTATGCCACGTGTCGGCGAGGCGCGTGACCGGGTCCGGGCCAACCACGAGGTCCTGCATGGCTCGAACCAGCGTGATCCGGCTGCCGGGTGTCCGCGGTGTCAGGTTGCGCGCCACGATCGGGGCGAGCGTCGACTGGAGGAACTGACCGGCACTCGCGCGGTCCGGGCCCCAGGAGATGCTGTGCTCGCCGATCATCCCGAGGTGACGGAGTGACGGCGTGGGCGGTCGCTGCGACAGCGTTGTGGCCGGGTCGCAGAACGGCGCCACGGCGATCACGCGGTCGAGGTCGAGTTCGCGCGGCAAGCAGCGTGGCGATGAGGCCGCCGAGACTGACGCCCACGACCGTGACGTAGGGACTGACTTCGGCCCGAGCCCAGGCGATCACCGCCGCGGCGTCCTCGACCGTCTGTCGCACCACGGCGCGGATGTGCGCTGGGTCGAGGCTGAAGTACCCGTCGCCGCTCCGCTGATGGGGAAGCGTTCGACGCAGGTGATACGGGAGATCCAGCCGCGCGGTGTGGGCGCCTCGCAGGCGCATCTGCCGGCCGAGCCAGCGGTCATACGTCGTCTGCGGCACCGCATAGCCGTGGAGGATGAGCACGAAGGGCGCCGGTCCCGGGCTCACGGCGGACATGAGCGGTGGCCACAAGGTGCCGGCTTCCCCAGTGATGTCCCGGTCCTTCACTGTCGCCCTCGAGTTCGAGCTCGCGCCATCGCGGACCGCCGAGCGACTCCCACTCGCGGTTGACGTGGATCGAGCGCGGATCGTGGACGCGGCTCTGCTCCCAGAACTCGACAGGGTCCGCAGGTGCACGATCGATCGAATCGGGACGGGTGATCCCGACCGCAGTCAGCCGGACGTGCACCATCCGATCCAGGATCAGCGAAACTGTCCCGATGAGCCGGTCGTGGGAAGCGTCGGCACTCATGGCAATGAACCCTCTGTTCCAATCATGCCCCGAACGACCGGATGCGTAACTCCGGCGCGTAACACATCTCGAACGTGGCCGTTCCCGAATCGCCTCCCCCGCTGCGGGTGGTTGGCGCCCCAGATCGCCTCGACGACTGGGAATCCGTCTACCAGGAGCATGTCGCTCCTCTCTATCGGTATGTCTACTCGCGGACCGGCAATACCGCGGACGCCGAGGACGTGACCTCGACCACGTTTCTGCGGGCGCTTCCCCGGCTTCGCTCCGACGTCTCGGCCGCCGAGATCCGCGCCTACCTGCGGACCACAGCGCGGAGCGTGCTCGCCGACGTCTGGCGCCAGCGCCACGGGACTGTCCTCATGGAATTCGATGACCAGCGTGACGCCACGCAGCCGCCGGAGCGAGAGCAGGAGGTCGACGTGAGCCCAATCCTTGACGGGCTTCCGGCCAACTACCGCAGCGTGCTCGAGTTCCGCTTCCTGCGCGGGTACTCGATCCGCGAGACCGCAGACGGCGATGGGTGTCAGCGTCGCCAACGCCAAAGTGCTGCAATTGCGCGCTCTGCGCCGCGCGGCTGCCACGGGAGCTCGTGATGTCGAAAGCTGATCGCCGCCTCACGCGCTTCATCAAGGCGCTGATCGCCGACCGGCGCCCGCCGCGCACGCCGGCGGGAGACGATTCCGCGGCGATGCAGGTGGCCACACGGCTGCGTGCTGCGCATCCCGGTGGATCCACGCCGTCGCCGGCATTCGTGGACAACCTCGCTCGCCAGTTGCGCGAGGCGTCCGGGCATGAGCCCGGATGGACCGAGGCGGGCATCCGACGCCGTCGCTTCCTCGTCGGCGGGCTCGCGACCGTCGCCGCGTCGGTGGCAGCGGGGATCGGCGTCGAGGGACTGCGAGAGGCGCTGACCACACCTGCGAGTGGCGGCGGGACGATCCAGCCGTACATCAGCGCCTGGGTTGCGGTCGCCACCCTGGACGATGTCAAGCCCGGCCGGATCAAGCAGTTCTCCGCGGGCGGTCTGCAGGGCGTGGTCTTCACGCTCGACAACGAGATCCGCGCGCTGAGCGCCGTCTGCACGCACCAGGGCTGCACGCTCGTCCCCGAAGCCGCCCAGAGCAAGCTCGTCTGCCCGTGCCATCCGATGAGCTTCAACCTCACCGGCGCGGCCAATGCCGGCGACTATCGCTTGAATCCTCTCCCGTCCATCCAGACGCGGGTCACCGCCGGCAGCGTCGAGGTGCTCGTTCCCTCCTGGACCTGAGGCGCGTCCGCTTCGCGCCGGGATCAGTCTCGGCGACGGAGCAGTGATCCGGCACTGCGGAGCCGTCCGTACCAAGCGGTGACAGGGCGGTGACAAGACGGCCAACCGGATCGCCAACGACCGCTCAAGAGAGGTGTACACATGGCCAAGGTGACACGGCGGACGTTTCTGTCCACGACCGTGGGAGCAGCGGGCGGGGTGGCGGCGATGGGCCTGATCGCCGGACCGAGCACCATCGTCGAGGCGGCGCAGAACGTCGCCGACGCGAGTGACGGTCCGATGTCGAGCGAGCCGATGACCGCATACGTGCGCGATGCGGCGACCGGCGAGATCGCCGTGATGGTCGGCCATCGCGAGGTCGTGACCAAGGACCCGCAGCTCATCCGGCGTCTCCAGCGCGTCAGCGCGCTGAACCGCCGACCACAACAGCATTCACAACCTCACAAGGGGTACACATGTCTTCGCATCGTGAAGCGCCGGGCATCTCGAACGACCCGGTTGCAGACAGCACTGACCTTTACGCGTTCACGAGCCCGGACAAGCCGGACAGCGTGACGCTCATCGCCAACTACATCCCGCTCGAGGGACCGGACGGCGGACCGAACTTCTACAACTTCGGCGACGACGTCCTGTACGAGATCACCGTCACCAACGGCGGCAGCGTCGCGGACGCGATCACGTACCAGTTCGCGTTCACCACCGAGTACACCAACCCGAACACGTTCCTCTACAACACCGGGCAGATCACGAGCCTCACCAGTTCGAGCTGGAACGTTCGCCAGTTCTACTCGGTCACGAAGATCAAGGGTGGCAAGTCCGAAGTGCTCGCCAGCAAGCTCGCGTGCCCGCCAGTGAACGTCGGCGTGCGTTCGACCCCGAACTACGGCGCACTCGCGCGCGCCGCGGTGCATCCGCTCGACGGCGGCTGGGTCTTCGCGGGCCAGCGCCGTGAGGGCTTCTACGTCGACCTGGGATCGATCTTCGACCTCGGCGCACTGCGTCCATTCCAGAACGCGCATCTCATTCCGCTTCCGGCCGTCGGCGGCATCGACTCCACCAAGCACCTCAACGTCCACAGCATCGCGATCCAGATCCCCAAGACCAACCTCACGAAGAACGGCGAGAAGCCGACGGACCCGACGAGCGCGGACTCGGTCATCGGTGTGTACACGACGGCCAGCCGTCGCAAGTCGACCGTTCTCGACAAGGGTGGCAAGACCACTGACGTCGGTCCGTGGGTGCAGGTCTCGCGCCTGGGCATGCCGCTCATCAACGAGGTCGTCATCCCGGTCGGCCAGAAGGACTTCTGGAACTCCACCGAGCCGCAGAACGATGCACAGTTCGTCTCGAACTACGCGCATCCCGAACTGGCGGGTCTGCTCCCGGTCCTCTACCCGGGCGTCTTCCCGAACCTGGCCGCGTACACGGAGGCTCGCGCCGACCTCGAGGCCATCCTGCTTACCGGTATCCCGTCGGGGATCATCTCGGGCTTCCAGAATTCGACCGGATCGACCCCGGCCGACCTGCTGCGCCTGAACATGGCGATTCCCCCGGCATCGTCTCCGAGCCTCAACGGCATCCTGGGCGGGGACCTCGCGGGCTTCCCGAACGGCCGTCGCGTGTTCGACGACGTGGCGACGATCGAGATCCGTGCCATCGCGGGCGCGACGATCCCACTTGTCGATTCCAGCTATACGGCTGACGGCGCAGCGGGCGCGGTCAGTGACTTCTCGGCCGCTCAGTTCAGCAGTGGCTCGGTGCCAGGCAACGGCCGGTACATCGACCACTTCCCGTACCTGGGCGTTCCGCTCAACGGATTCGACGACCCGAGTTGACCGAGATCGAGTCCGCCGGTCCCGCCCCGAGCGGGCCGGCGGTCCTCGACATCGGTGGGGGGATAGGAGCGCTGCTGGTGATCGTGCCGGCGGCGCTCCTCCACACCGAGCCCGAGGTCAGCTCCCTGGATCAGCCCGGCAAGCACACGCACACGGGCGTGCACGAGCGCTTCCTGCATGGAGAATCGCTGCTCGTGGCGCTCTTCCCGTCGCTCAGCGCGGGGCGTTGGACGCTGTGGGCCGAAGGCCCCTGCCCTACCATCGACGTCGAGATTCTTGACGGCCAGGTGACCGAGGTGGACTGGCGCTGACGATCGCTTGACGGTCCCACCGGTTTGCGTCTAACGTTGCGCTGATTCTACAGGCGTTCAGTAGGATTCCTTGCAACCACGGGGCGTCCTGGAGGGACCTGGTCGATGGGTACGAGCTTGGTTGACGTCGCTTCGGATCGGGTCGCTGCCCTCACTTCCCGTGAGGAGGAGCTGTTCCGCTCCAAGCGCGCGCGCTCACGTGAGCTCTGGGAGGAAGCCAAGAAAGTCATCCCTCGCGGCGTGCCCAGCTCGTTCCAGGACACGCCGCCGCAGCCGGTCTTCATCGACTACGGCAAGGGCAGCCGCGTATGGGACGTGGACGGCAACGAGTACGTCGATTTCCACAACGGTTTCGGCGTCATGGTCGTCGGTCACGCGCATCCTGCGATCGTCGCCGCCGTGGAAGGGCAGATGCATCGCGGCTCGCACTTCGCGCAGCCGGTTGCCGAGAACATCACCGTTGCCACCGAGCTTGCCCGGCGGTTCCAGCAGCCGCAATGGCGGTTCACCAACAGCGGCACGGAGTCGACGCTCGACGCCATCCGGCTGGCGCGCGGCTTCACCGATCGCGAGCGGATCATCAAGATCGAGGCCTCGTACCACGGTCATCACAACTCGGTGCTCGTCTCCGTCGAGCCCCCGGTTGATCTGATCGGATCCATCGAAGCGCCGAACTCGGTGCCGATGACGGGCGGCATCCCCGCTTCGACGATCGAGCTGACCACGGTGGTCGGATTCAACGATCTCGAGGCGCTGGAACGTGCATTCGCAACACACCCGCGCCAGGTGGCCGGTGTGATCGTCGAGCCCGCGATGATGAACATCGGGTTCGTGCTGCCCGAGCCGGGATATCTCGACGGCGTCGTCGAGATCGCGCACCGGCACGGCGCGGTGGTGATCTTCGACGAGGTCAAGACGGGCGTGACGATCGCGCCCGGCGGGGCCACCGAGCGCTTCGGGGTCGTGCCGGACATCGTGTGTCTTGCCAAGGCGATCGGCGGCGGCCTGCCCTGCGGGGCAGTGGGCGGCCGGGCCGACATCATGGCCACGATCAGCGACGGCAAGGTCGCGCAGCTCGGCACGTTCAACGGCAACCCCCTCACCACTGCCGCGTCTCGCGCGACGCTGCTCGAGGTGCTCACCGGCCAGGCGTACTCGCACCTCGACGCGCTCACCGAGGAGTTGAGTGGCGGTCTCCGTGAAGTGATGTCGGAATACTCGCTTCCCTTCCATGTGGTGTCGATGGGAGCGCGCGGCTGCGTCACCTACCGCGACGAGCCGGTCCGCAACTATCGCGACTACGCCGCCATGGACAAGTCGCTCGCCTACATCTCGTGGCTCTATCAGACGAATCGCGGTGTGTTGATGGCGCCCGGAGCCGAGGAGAACTGGACCCTGTCGGTGCAGCATTCGTCCGAGGACGTCCGGCGCTACGTCGCCAACTTCCGCGAGCTGGCGCGAGATCTCAAAGCATGAGCACGGTCGCGGTCCGCACGCTCCGTAACTTCGTCGATGGCGACTACCGCGACGCCGGCTCTGACGCCTCCACGCCCTTGATCAATCCTGCCACCGGCGAGGAATTCGCCCGCTCGCCGGTATCCAGCGCAGCCGACGTCGACGCGGCGCTCCAGGCCGCGCAACGGGCGTTCGGCGGCTGGCGCGATACGACACCGCGGGAACGGAGCCTGGCGCTGCTGCAGATCGCCGATGCATTCGAGAAGCGGTCCGAGGAATTCGTTGCGCTCGAATGCGAGAACACCGGCAAGCCCATCTCCCTCACTCGCAGCGAGGAGATTCCGCAGTTGATCGACCCGGTGCGCTTCTACGCCGGGTGCGCGCGGATTCTCAACGGGATGAGCGCCGGCGAGTACATGACCGGGCACACGTCGATGATCCGCCGCGAACCGGTGGGCGTCTGCGCCCAGGTCACACCCTGGAACTATCCGATGCTGATGGCGATCTGGAAGTGGGCACCCGCAATCGCCGCCGGCAACACCGTGGTGCTCAAGCCGTCGGACACGACACCGGTGACGACTCTCCTGATGGCCGAGATCATGGCCGAGTTTCTGCCACCAGGCGTCTTCAACGTCGTGTGCGGTGACCCAAGCACCGGAGCAGCCCTGGTGACCCATCGCATCCCCGCCATGGCGTCGATCACGGGAAGCGTGCGCGCAGGGATGGAGGTTGCGCGTGCGGCTGCCGGCGACCTCAAGCGCGTGCATCTCGAGCTCGGCGGCAAGGCGCCGGTCATCGTCTTCGAGGATTCCGACATCGCGTCCACCGCCGAGGCTGTTGCGATGGCCGGATACTTCAACGCGGGGCAGGACTGCACAGCGGCGACCCGCGTGCTCGCAGCGTCTTCAATTCACGACGACCTGGTGGCGGCGCTCGCCGAGCAGGCTGCCGCGAACAAGACAGGCGCGCCGGACGACGAGGATGCCGCGTTTGGCCCGCTGAACAACGCACGACAGTTCGACCGCGTGCGCGAGATCGTCGGCGGCGCACCGACGCATGCCGAGGTCGTGGCCGGCGGACATCGCGTCGGTGATCACGGCTACTTCCACGAGGCGACCGTCATCGCGGGACTACGTCAGGATGACGACCTCATCCAGCGGGAGATCTTCGGGCCGGTCATCACCGTGCAGCGTTTTGACGATGAGGCGAAGGCACTCGAGTGGGCCAACGGCGTCGAGTACGGTCTCTCAGCCAGCGTCTGGACACGCGACCACGGCCGCGCGATGCGCATGGCTCGTGCGCTCGACTTCGGCTGCGTCTGGATCAATACGCACATCCCGCTGATCTCCGAGATGCCGCATGGGGGCTACAAGCATTCGGGGTACGGCAAGGATCTCTCGATGTACGGGTTCGAGGACTACACGCGCATCAAGCATGTGATGAGCAACATCGAAGCCTGAAGATCCAGGCTCGAGTTCAGGAGGAAACGGTGAGGAGGAAGACATGGCGACGCTAGCGGAGCCGATCGTTCACGGGAAACAGGTGGTCTCACAACTGAAGACCAATACCCTGAATCTCTTCGACGCCACCATCATCGCGACATCGAGTGTCGCGCCGGCCTACAGCCTCGCCGCGACGATCGCGGTGCTCTTCGTTGCTGTCGGCGTCGCATCTCCTGCGGCCATCCTGGTGAGCTTCTTTCCTGTTCTCTTCATCGCGCTCGCCTACTACTACCTCAACCGCCAGGATCCCAACTGCGGCGCTTCGTATTCGTGGGTGAGCCGCACTCTGAGCCCGTACGTCGGCTGGTTCGGCGGCTGGGTGCAACTCTGGGCCAACGTCCTCTTTTGCGCTGCCGCGCCGATCGTCGCCGGCATCTACACACTGCAGCTCCTGAACAGCTTCGGCTGGATCAGCGCCGACGCGGCGAACAGCACAGTCTGGCAAGCCATCGTCGGCGCCATCTGGCTCCTGTTCGTCACCTACATGGTGGTCAAAGGCATTCGCCTGACCGCCAACTTCCAGTGGGTGCTGCTCGCGATCGAGTACTTCATCGTCGTCGGCTTCTGCGTCGCGGCGTTCGTCAAAGTGATCGGCGGCCATCCTGCCGCGCAACCGGTGCACCTGCACTGGTTCAACCCGCTCGCGCTCCAGAACATCAACGGCCTCGCCGCAGGCGCGGCACTGGGCGTTTTCTTCTTCTGGGGTTGGGACACCGCAGCGAACGTCAACGAGGAGAGCAAGGACGCCGAGACCACGCCGGGCTATGCGGGGCTGATCAGCATGGTCGTTCTGCTTGTGCTGTTCCTCTTCTCGGCGACGGCGATCGACATGGTCACATCGGCCTCGAACCTCACCACCATCGGCAACAACGGCGGGGACATCCTGTACTTCTTCGCTTCATCACTGAGTTCGGCGCCGATCACCTGGCTCATGATCCTCGCGGTCCTCTCCTCCACGGTGGCGACCGTGCAGACGACCTTGCTGCCATCCAGCCGGTTGTCGTTCTCCATGGCCCGTGACGGCGTGTTCCCGAAGATCTTCGGCATCGTCCACAAGGACTGGCAGACACCGTGGGTCGGCACGTTGATCACGACCGCACTGTCGATCATCGTGATCATCTCCACCTTCTACGGGCCGATCAACAACACGTTCAGCCAGCTTGTTCTGCAGATCGGTGTCCTTGTGGCCTTCTACTACGGCATCACGGGCATCGCGTGCGCGTGGGCGTTCCGAAAGGTGCTGTTCACGTCAGCGACGCTCTTCCTGCTCGCGGGATTACTCCCGTTGATCGGCGGCATCTTCCTGTTCTGGATCGGGTATCAGGTGATCGAACAAGACCCGAGCGAACTCGGTGCCGATCATCATCGTCTTCGTCGCCGGAATCCCGGCCACGATCGTTGCCGCGCTCCTCAACAAGAGTGGATTCTTCCGCGAGAAGACTGTTTCCTACATCCGGCGCAACGGACAGTTGGTGGCGGCGCACTCCGACGGGACAATGGAACTGGCTGGGGCCAGCGTTACCACGCCTGGTGCGTTGACCACGCCCGAGGCCGTTGCGGACCCCGCCGCATCAAAGCCGATCGAGTAACGAGTAGTACACGCCGACGAGTGGGAGGAACCAGGGGTGCCCCCGGTACAGCGGGATCCGCGGAAAGCGGAGGTCCGCAAAGGCCGGTTGGGCACCTCTGGCGATCCACTCGCCGGCGAGCGTTCCCATCCAGCTGCCCAGCGCGACGCCACTGCCGCAGTAGCCCATCGCGTACGTAATCCCATCCGACCGCGTGAGGTGGGGCAGCTGATCGAACGTGAACCCTACATTGCCCGTCCACGCATGGCTGATACGCACACCGGCGAGCTGCGGATAGATCGCGATCATCGCCCTGTAGAGGCGATCGCGCGCGGTCTGCACCGTCACGGGCGCGAAGCTCGTGCGGCCGCCGAAGACGAGACGACCATCAGGCGACAGGCGCCAGTAGTGCAGGAAGTTGCGCGTGTCGCTCATCATCCGGCGCTGCGGGCTCACATCCGCGGCGCGCAGGTCGCCGAGTGGTTCGGTGGCGATGATGTAGCTGCCAATCGGGATGATGCGCCGGCGCGCCCAGGGTGCAGCGGCGTCGGTGTATCCGTTGGTGGCGACGAGCACGTCGCCGGCGGCGATGTCGCCGCGAGACGTGTGCACCACCGATCCCGCTGCGAACTCGCTCGATCGAACGAACCTGCGTGTGGGCATGGATCGCCACGCCGTCGGTGAGCGACGTGCGCGCAAGCCCGGCGAGGTATCGGGCAGGGTGAATGCTCGCGCCGTTGTCGGTGAGCATGCCCCCGAAGAAGCCGCGGCACGGCGCCTCGCTTTCGAGCGCCGGTTCCTCGAGCATGACCGTCGATTCACCGAGCAGCTTGCGGCGATCCTCCTCCTCCGCGCGCAAGCCCTTCATCCGCGAGGCGCGATGTGCGAGGTGCAGCCAGCCCGATTGCGTGTAGTGGGCATCGGGTGCGGTAGCCGCGGCCGTGCGTGCGACGAACGCGTACGCCTCGACGCTCGCGTCGTGCAACGCCTTGCCGGCAGCACCGTGCTTGCGCTGGAGAGAGGCAACATCGCGCCGAACGCCCGCATGGATCATCCCGGCGTTTCGCCCGCTCGCTCCCTCCCCCAGTGCGCCACTGTCAACGACGACCACGTGCTTGCCGTGCGATGCCATTCGAGCGGCCGCAGTCAGACCGGTGAAGCCCGCACCGACGACGACAGCGTCAGCGGTCGCGGGGAGCGCGGATTCGACCAGTGTCGGGAACGTGGTGTCGTCCCACCAGAGCGGCGTCTCGCGATAGTCCTCGGCGAGTGGCGCGGTCCGCGTGCCCGGCGGACCGGGGGTTGCCCAGAGGCTCATAATCTACTCAACAGTGACAAGTTCGACCGGGTCGGACAGCGTACCTGCTGCCTGCACCCCGTCGTGTCGAGGAGTGTGTCCGCGTGGACGACATCCGCATCGGCGAGGTAGCGCGGCGAGTTCGGCGTGAGTCCGTCGACGCTGCGGGCCTGGGAGCGCAAAGGGCTGATTCGCCCGATGCGGGCCGGTGGCCGCCATCGCCGCTATACGTCCGATGACATCGCTCGCCTGCGCGATGTTCGCGCCCTGCTCACACGTGGCTTCGCGCCGCCCGCGCTGCATTCGCTCATCGCCGGCGAGGCCGTGCCCGACGATCCGGTGGTCGGCAAGCAACTCCGCGCCGCGCGCACCCGTCGGAGCCTCTCGTTGCGCAGCGCGGCGGAGCGCGCGGGAATCTCTGCGTCGTACCTCAGCCTCGTGGAGCGAGGCCTTGCGGAGCCGTCGGTTTCGCTCCTCCAGCGTGTCGCTTCGGCGTACGGCGGTACGCTGCTCGAGTTTTTCGGTGCGGCACCGGCGGGCACCGCGGGTCCGAAGCTGGTGCGCACCTCGGAGCGGCGCAGACTGCGCGGTTTCGACCGTGTCGAAATCGAGGACCTGGTCACGTTTCCCAACGCCGTACTCGAAATCGACATCTTCAACGTCGCTCCGGGAGGGGGAAGCGGTGGCGCGTACTCGCATGACGGCGAGGAGGCGTTGTACGTGCTCAGCGGTGAGCTGGACGTCTGGCTTGACGATGTCGAGCACTACCACATCGAAGCAGGCGACACGTTGTATTTCCCGAGTGCCCAGCAGCATCGCTGGATGAACCAATCCAGCGCCACGACCCGGCTGTTCTGGGTCAACACCCCGCCAACTTTCTGAGAGGAGCGCGCCAACATGAACACGGTCGAGAAGTACGCCCGCTACGTGAACACCAGCGCGCTCGCCGGCGTGGAACCGATCACCGTCGAGAGTGCGCGCGGTGCGACCGTCACTGCCACCGATGGCACCGAGTACACCGATCTGTACTCCGGAATCGGCGTCGTCAACGCCGGGCACGTGCCCCCCAAAGTTGCTGAAGCCGCAAAGCGGCAGATGGACAAGGTCGTGCACTCGTGCTCGTATGTCTATCACGTCCCAGTGGTGGCGGACCTTGCCGAGCGGCTCGCCGAGATCACGCCCGGACGCCTGCAGAAGACGTTCTTCGGGAACAGCGGCGCGGAAGCCGTTGAAGGTGCGCTGCGCCTCGCCCGCGCGTACACGGGACGCCGCGAGATCATCGCGCTCCAGAGTTCCTTCCACGGCAGGACTGCCGGTGCGCTCGCGGTGACCGGCAACGCGCTTCGCAAACACCGTGGTGGCGCGCAGATCGCAGGCATCGCATTCGCGCCGACCCCGAATCCGTATCGCTGCCGGATGTGCTCAGGGAAGTGCTCGCTCGCCTGCGCGGACGCCGTCGAGGATGTCATCCGCTATGACACGAGCGACGACGTTGCCGCATTCCTCGTCGAGCCGATCATGGGTGAGGGCGGCATCATCCCGTTGCCGGACGGCTATCTCCAACGCGTCAAACAATTGCTCGATGCGCGTGGAATTCTGCTCATCGTCGATGAGGTGCAGAGCGGATTCGGGCGCAGTGGTCGAATGTTCGCCATCGAGAAGTACGACGTCGAGCCCGACATCATGACGATGGCCAAAGGAATCGCCAGCGGGTTCCCGCTCGGTGCCTTCATCGCGCGCGAGGACGTGGCGGACGCCTTCGAGCCTGGCGATCACATGAGCACCTTCGGGGGCAACCCGGTGTCCTGCGCTGCCGGCGTCGCCACCATCGATATGCTCGTCGAGGAGCACCTCCCCGAGCGCGCCGCGCGCGTCGGCAAAATGGTGATGGCGCGTCTCGACGCGTTCGCCGTCGAATCCGAGCTTGTCGGTGATGTTCGCGGCAGAGGTCTCATGATCGGTGTCGAGCTCGTCCGCGATCGTGCGACGAAGGAACCGGCGGTGTCCGAGGCAGCCGCCGTGAAGCGCCACTGTCGCGAACGCGGTGTCCTCATCGGCGTTGGCGGATCCCACGGCAACGTGGTACGGATTCAGCCGCCGCTCGTTATCGGCGAAGAAGAACTCGATCGCGCGATTGGGGTTATTGAGGAAGCGGTGTCGAGCCTCTCTGCGCAGCCGGTCGCTTAGCTCCGCTTGCACGGGCGCCAGGGGACGGGCGTCGCCACGCTCAGCTTGACCGCTCCCTCCCTCGCGCAAGCAGATTGTCGCACTCACTCGGGAGCGGTCAAATTCGCTGGGTGCCGCCCGTTCCCTGTCGCCCTCCACTCAACGCGGGTAGCGGTTGCTTCGCCAGGCAGCGCCGCTCGCTCGAATGCTCATTCGATCGCGCGCTCTCGCGGCGGGAGGTTGTGACGTCAGTTGTTATGTTTCGACCTAGTCCGGTAGACTCTCAGTCTTCGACGATGACTGGGGTGCCGATGTTGGCCCAGCTGTATGCCCATGCCATCACTGATGTTGGGGCGTGCACGCAGCCGTGGCTTGCGTTGTCCGTGTTTTCGCTGTCGGGGCCGAATGCTGTGGTCGGTTCCCAGGGGGCGTCGTGCAGGAAGATGCCGGCGCGGACGACGGTGAATTCGAGCGCGTAATTCGCTCTTTCCGGCGGATACCAGTACGGGGACGAGCGCGGCGCCCACGAGGTGAACAGCACCGGGGAGTCCTTGTGGAAGATGTGGAATGTGCCGTCCGGCGTACGCTCGCCGCGGCGGCCGCTTGTGACGGGCGTTGCCTCCAGCACGCAGCCGTTCTGGTAGAAGAGCGCCTCCTGGAGCGTGAGGTTGATGACGATCGCTTTGCCTGATGGCACGTTATGGCCGCACACGTCTTTTTTGAGCGTCGCGGTCACCGTTGCGTCGAGAGAACCGACTTGAGCGCTGAGGGTGGCTAACGCTGCGGGGCTGGGCTTTGCGGCAACTGCGGTGGCGAGACGCTGGTACGAAGCGAGGAACGCCGCGGATCCCGCGATGTTTTCTGCCCCCGCCTGGTCCGATTCCAGGAGGACCTGACGTAGTCGGGCGGGAAGGGCGGCGAGGCTCGATCCTTCGACTGCGAGCGCTTCGGTCTGCTGGTTCGCGGTGTCGGACACGATGTCCGCCGAGAGCGCGTCGATCGCGGTTGGCGTGGTCGCTGCGGCGACACGCGATGCCCATGTTGTCGACATCGCCACGGTGGCGGACGTGAGAACTGCGGCGTTGCGTTCCACCATCAGGTCCCATCCGAGCAGTGCTCCTGTGGCGCGCGTTCGGGCACTCGACATTGCCTGGTTCCACACGGCGTCGGTCCCGGCTCGGAGGCTCGATACGAACGAGGTTCCCGGGTCGTTCCACCATGCCGGAGACCACCACGGCGCCTGGTATGAGGATGTCTTCAGTGCCGTCTCGAGCGGGGCCAGGGCGCTTGGGGCGATGCCTTCCTGGCTCATCTCCGACCAGCGCTGCTCGAGCTGTTTGGCCTGCACGGTGAAGTCGGCATGCCGGCCCGAACCCACTGCGGCGAGCGTCGAGCCGGCGATGGCAACGATCACTGCGAGGTTGGCGATGGCAAACGGCGACGTACGCATGGACACGGCCGATGGTAGCGTCCCGGGACGCTCGCGAGACGAGACTCGCGATGGCAGGCTACGCCCGCGTTGCCTCAATCCCGCGAACGTCGCCGTCCTCGTCGGCGAGGATGTGCACGTCGACGTATCCGAGGCGGTCGAGTTCGCCTTTGAGGAGATCGGCCTGGTCACCGCCGACCTCGAGGAGGAGGGCAGCACGGCGCCGAAGGAATCGGCGCGCGTCGACGAGGACCCGGCGCAGGATGTCGGCGCCGTCCGGACCGCCGTCGTACGACAGCGTTCGCTCGAACGTGAACGTGTCGCGCTGCAGGAGCGGAAGTTCGGGCGTCGGAACGTATGGCACGACGCCGACGACCACATCAACCCGATCCACAAGGTCCGCCGGCACCGGCTCGAACAGATCGCCGAGGTACGCCTCGACCCCGTTTGCCGTTGCGCACGCGACCGCATGTGGATCGATATCGGTCGCCACGATGCGCGCCTCGGGACGGCGTGTTCGCAGCACCGCGGCGATCGCGCCGCTCCCGGTGCAGATGTCGATTGCGGTTCCGTGCGCGGGCAGGCCTTCGACCGCGCGCTGCGCAAGTGGCTCGGTCAGCCAGCGCGGGACGTACACATCGGGATCGACGTGCACTTCGATGCCGCAGAACGTGACTCGCCCCGTGATCCATGCGAGGGGCTCACCCGTCAGGCGGCGACGAACGGCTGCATCAAGGCGTCCGCGGTCTCCAGCGGCGAAGGCAATCAGCTCCCGCGACTCCTCATCGGCGGCGATGAAACCCTCGCTCGCGAGCAAGGCCCGCAGCGACTCGCGGTTGCCGTCGATCACGAAGCGATCAGCAGCAAGCGTCCGGTGGACTTGCGATCGCCATGATGCCGCCGATGACCAGCAGGACAAGCACGAGGAAGAGAAGAATCGCGATCACCCACTTCGTCTTCGCGTCCATGTATCGACGCATCATGCACAAAGGCCGGAGGTGCCGGTGCGCAGCGCGGCGGTGCGATCTTCATCAAGCACCGCGGGGTCCATGTAGCCCGACGGACCCACCTCACAGACCCACTGGATCCGGAGCGCGAGATCCGAGCATACCGCGCGGGTTCTGCCTTTGTGTTGTGCTGCTGTCGGTCCGCAACGTGAGCGCTGCGCCGGTGCCCTGGGAGGCTCACGTTCACCGGATCCCATCCCATCCGGACGGTGGCCGGCGGGCTGGCGAGGCGCTCTCGCTACGGGGTGATGGTGTACACGAGGATGCGGTCGTTGTACGTGTCGGCGATATAGAGCTTTCCGTCGGGGCCGAACACGACGTTCTCAGGATTCGCGAGCATGGTGGGGCCGCCACCCGTCACGTCGCTGCCGGTGATGGTCGCGACGACGCTGCCGTCGGATTCATCGACGATGATCACCTGGTCGTTGTCGCGGTTCGCGACCGCGAGGAGTCCGGCACCGTTCGACGCGGCGCCATAGGGATCGCTGATGCCGTTCGTGAACGTCGCGACCGTCGAGACGACATTCCCATTGCTCACGCTCAGTTCGACCACGCGGTTGTTGCCGCTGTCGGCAACGAACAGGTTGCCCGTCGTCGGGTCGACCGTCACGCTTGTGGGGGTGTCGAACTCACCTGGACCGCTTCCGAGGCTGCCGTAGGGAGCAACAAAGGCCTGGGTGGCAACGTTCCACGACTCGAGCCGATTGTTTTTGGTGTCGGCGACCCATGCGTACCCGCCGGCAATGGCAATGGAATAGGGGTAATCGACATAGCCGGGCGTACTCATGGGCACTCCGGCTACGGTCTGCGTCACGAAGGTTCCGGCGCCGCAGCCCGACATCGGCGGTGAGGTGATCGGTTGCAGAACCTGGATGTCACTCTGCTTGGTATCGGCGATCCAGTAGTTGCCGGTGGCCGGGTCGACGGCGACACCGCGCGGCCAGTTGAAGTCACCGGTACTGCTGAAGCCGCGCTGCCCACAGAGGTTGATCAGGGTGCCGGTCGGCGAGAAGACGGCGACACGCTGGTTGACCGTGTCCATGGCGACGATGTCACCCGCCGCGTCGAAGCTCAGGCCGCGCACCTGGTTGAACACCGAGGTGCTGGTATCGCCCGGCCCAACGATCGGGTCAGGGAGGGTCTCGTCGTATGTGTAGGTCCCGAGCGCGGTGGGGCTGAACTCGACGAGGCGGTTGCCCCAGAGGTCGGCGCCCCAGACGTTGCCGGCAGCGTCGACCGCGACTCGCCGCAGCTGCGTAAAGGTGCCGGGCTGCGAGTCCGTTCCGGGTCCGCCGATGTTGGCGACCCACGTGCCGTCCGGCGTGAACTCCTGAATACAGTCGTCGTTTGAGTCGGCGACGTAGATGGCCTCACCGCCGGCGCCGCCGTTCAGGAAGGGATCGCGGCCTATCGTGACGCCGTAGGGGTTTTTGAAAGCGCCATTGCCGTTGCCACTGCAGACGCCAGTGGTGCTCTGCGTGCCCTGCGTGCCGAAGCTGTTCGCACATGTCCAGGCAGACCCGTTCCACGTGAACTCGAGGATGTTGTCGTATTCGTAGTTGGCGACGTACACATTGCCCGCTGCATCCGCCGCGGCGTCACGCATGCGGTTGAGCGCGCACGGACCGCTTGTATCGGTGATGGTCGCCGCGGCAGCAGGGGTCACCGGCGTGCCGTTGGTGTTCCACACGGTGATCTGACTCTGGGTGCCGTCCGCAACGTACACGCGCTGGCCTGCCGGGAGGTTGGGGAGGTTCGCCGTGGTCGTGCTCACGGTGATGCCGATCGGAGCGCCCCCCGTGGCCTCCGTCTTCCATTTGTTGACGTACGCGCCGGTCGCGCTGAGCTCGACAACGCGCCCATTGCCGTTATCCGCCACATAAACGTTGCCCGCCGAATCAACGCCGACATCACGGGGCTGCTCGAACTGGATGTTGGTGGCGCTTGCACCACTGCCTTCGCTCCCCACCCGCCAGAGCTCCGTGCCGCCCGATGTGTACTCGGCGACCTGGTTGTTGCCCGTGTCGGCGATCACGATGTTGCCGTTGGGGGTGATCTCCAATCCCGAGGGGTACATGGTTGCGTGGCCCGGTCCTCCGATGGTCGACGAGTAGGTCGCGCCGGTCGGCTGCACCCCCGGCAGTGCGTAGTAGCCGAGCACGTCGACGATGAGGTTGAGGCTGCCCGTGGCGTTGTAGAGATTGATGGATCCGTCCGAGCCGACGGGCACGACCACGAGGTTGGTGGCGGCGAGACTGATGATCGGGTTGAGGTCGGAAGCCGCCGGATGGCTGGCCGACTCCGGCCCGGGATAGACCGTGACGAAGGTGGGAACGGTCGCGTTGAAGGCGGTCACGTTGGCCACGATCGCCACCAGGGAGCCCGGACCCCCGGTGTCGTTGGGGATCCCATCGACGCCGCCGGCGTTGATGTTGAGCACGTCGCCGCCCGCCACCTTCCCGGGTGCGCAGCTGGGCGAACTTGCCGCCGTGTCGCAGATCCGCGCCGGCGAGGCGAGCGGCGTGAACTGCGTGCCCGTCGCGGTGGTGAACCAGCCATCAAGGTCGACGGCGATATTGACCGAGCCCGCGCCGTTCCAGATCGAGACCGAGCAGGCCCCGCCGGTGCACGTGACCGGGACGATCACCCGGTTGGGGAGCGCGGTATGCGCCGCGAGGTTCAGATTCGATGCGTTCGGCTTGGCGGTGCCGGCGGCGAACGCGGTCAACACCGTTGCCACCGTGGGAGCGATCGCGGTCAGGTTGAAGACGACGGCACTGACACCGGTGCCGGGGACCGGGCTGCCGTCGCCACTCACCGCGAAGGTGCGCGTGCTCTCGGGGCCGATCGGCGACAGGCCAGCGGTGTTGCAGCGATTGGGGGCGACCCCGGGGCCGGGCGCGCGGGTGTCGCAGATGCGCAGCGGCGTGGTGGGCGTGTAGAGGCCGGTCGATGCCGCCGAGACGTACCCCTCAATATCGACCACGACATTGACGGTGCCCACGACATTGAAGACGTCGATCTTGCCCGCGGTGCTGACGCCCACCTCAACCAGGTTCGCGAGCGCCGTGCCCGCGGAGGGATTGAGGTTCGATGTCCCAGGATTGGGGACTCCGTCCGGGAAGATGCTGAGGAAGGTGCTGATCGTCGGTGCGACCGCGGTCACGTTGACCACCACCGCAGTCACCCCCGAGGGCGGCAGTCCGCCGAAGCTGTCGACGGTGATGACGCGGGTCGCGCCCGCGGTGAGCGGGCCTTGCCCGGCGCCGGTGCTGTCGTCATTGCACTGGTTGCGCGCGATGCCGTTGCCGGCGGGGCGGGTGTCGCAGACCCGGTACGGCGTCACCGGCGTGTATGAGCCCGGCACCGGAGCGGTCGTCGTCGATTCGGTGTGCGCGGTCGGGGCTGCGACCACGAGGGGTCGGGTCGCCGCCGCTGCCGGCTGGGCCAGCGCGAACGGGACCACCATGGCGGCCATGGCCACGGTCACGCCGATGGCTCGAACTTGCCTACCCGTCACCGTCCACCTCCTGAACCAGCCGCGCGCATGATGCCGCCCCAGGCAGCCCGATTTCGCGACGCGCGCAGAACGTCTCATCGTCAGGTCGTGGTCAGGACCAGGACCCTGTCGTTCCAGACGTCGGTGAGATACACGGTGTCGCCGCTGAACGCAACCGCGAACGGATAGATGCCGAGTGACCCGGGTGGACCGGCTGGAATTCCCATGCTCGACTCGGTCGCGCTGAAGATGAGGTTCCCCGACGTGTCCATTGACACGAGCCGGTTGTTACCGGTGTCCGATACCCAGATGTTGCCGTCCGGCGCCACCGTGACGCCCCATGGGACGTTGAACGACATCGTTGAGCCGACCGGTTTCGTGTAGTCGCTCCAGAAGCCGGACGTGGTCATGCTCTCGATGCGATTGTTCAGGGTGTCGGCGACCCAGATGGTGCCGTTGGGTGCAACGGCGATTCCGGTCGGGTTGTTGAGATCGCCCGCAGGCGCTGTCGATCCCGCGCCGAATTGACCGTATGTTGCGACCCACGTCGCGACCGTGTCCCCGGCGTTCAGGCTGAAACGCTCGATGCGGTTGTTGCCCGAATCGTCGACGAGCAGCGTGCCGTCGGGAGCAAATGCGATGCCCTGGGGAAAGCTGAAATCCCCGTTGGCCGAGCCGTTCTGGCCGAAGATGATCAGCGGGGTGCCGGTCGGTGAAAACGCCGCCACCTGGTTGTTCTCCCGGTTGGCGACGAAGATGTCGCCCGTCCCCGGCTGGATGGCCGCATCCCAGGCGAAGTTGATCGCCCCGCTCTGCGAGACGTTGCCTCTGAATCCGAACGTCGCAGCGCCGCTGCCGTCGGGATTCATGTACTCGATGCGCTGGTTCCAGTAGTCGACGATGTAGATCTGCCCGTTGGCCGCCACGTGTATCCCGCGCGGCGAGTTGACCCCCGGAACCGGCGGAGGCGCCGGTGTCGTGTTGACGGTTGGGGTCGCCGCAGTGGCGGTGAAGGTCATCTCGTGGAGGTTGAAACCCCACTCGTCGGTGAGCAGGAGATGGTTGTCCGAGGTGACCGTGAGCCCGCGCGGTCCCACGAACTGTCCGGGTCCCGAGGCTGCGGACGGGATGGTGTACGCGAACGTTGCGCTGGTGTAATCGCTGCCGCTAGACACGAGATTGAAGACCTCGATGCGCTTGCTCCCGGAGTTGGTGACAAACGCGAGCGTCCCGTCCGCACTGACGGCGACACCGCGCGGGTCATCGGTGAACTGACCGGGTCCGGTCCCGAGGCTGCCGAAGGTGAAGAGGAGCGTCCCCGCGTCGTTGAAGACGTCGCACTCGTGGTTGCGAGCGTTCATGACGAGGACATCGCTGTTCGGTGCGACGGTGACCTGGCGTGGCTCGTTCAGGGTGCCGGAGGCGTTGAACTGGCTGATGTAGTTGCCGGCGAGGTCCGACTTCTCGACGCGGCCCGCGCCATCGACGGCGTAGACCCAGCCGTTGACGGCGTCGACGGCAACCCCGTAGACCTGGTTGAACTGTTCGTTCCCCGTTCCCTTGGTACCGAACTGCGAGACGAAGCTGAACGCGGACGCCGAGTGACTCGCGCATGCCGAATCGGAGAACGAGAAGATCTCGATGCGGTTGTTCGGCGTGTCGGCGACATACAGCTGATGGGTCACCGAGTTGTAGTCGAGCGCACGCGCGTCACCGAACTGGCCGGGCAGGTTGCCCTGGAGTTCGCCGACCTGGCAATCGATCGCGTCGGTGGTCCGGTTGACCGCGATCACCCGGTAGTTGCCGGCGTCGAGCACGAAGTAGTAATCCGCGTCATTGGAAACGTCGACCGGGTACATCCCTGCCTGGCCCGGCCCGACCAGCGTGCTCGTGTAGGTGGGCGCCGCGAGCGGCCCGGTGCTCCCGGCGGTCGCGTAGTAGCCGAGCACGTCGACGATGAGGTTGAGGCTGCCCGTGGCGTTGTAGAGATTGATGGATCCGTCCGAGCCGACGGGCACGACCACGAGGTTGGTGGCGGCGAGACTGATGATCGGGTTGAGGTCGGAAGCCGCCGGATGGCTGGCTGAGTCCGGCCCGGGGTAGACCGTGACGAAGGTGGGAACGGTCGCGTTGAAGGCGGTCACGTTGGCCACGATCGCCACCAGGGAGCCCGGACCCCCGGTGTCGTTGGGGATCCCATCGACGCCGCCGGCGTTGATGTTGAGCACGTCGCCGCCCGCCACCTTCCCGGGTGCGCAGCTGGGCGAACTTGCCGCCGTGTCGCAGATCCGCGCCGGCGAGGCGAGCGGCGTGAACTGCGTGCCCGTCGCGGTGGTGAACCAGCCATCAAGGTCGACGGCGATATTGACCGAGCCCGCGCCGTTCCAGATCGAGACCGAGCAGGCCCCGCCGGTGCACGTGACCGGGACGATCACCCGGTTGGGGAGCGCGGTATGCGCCGCGAGGTTCAGATTCGATGCGTTCGGCTTGGCGGTGCCGGCGGCGAACGCGGTCAACACCGTAGACACCGTGGGAGCGATCGCGGTCAGGTTGAAGACGACGGCACTGACACCGGTGCCGGGGACGGGGCTGCCGTAGCCACTCACCGCGAAGGTGCGCGTGCTCTCGGGGCCGATCGGCGACAGGCCAGCGGTGTTGCAGCGGTTGGGGGCGACCCCGGGGCCGGGCGCGCGGGTGTCGCAGATGCGCAGCGGCGTGGTGGGCGTGTAGAGGCCGGTCGGTGCCGCCGAGACGTACCCCTCAATATCGACCACGACATTGACGGTGCCCACGACGTTGAAGACGTCGATCTTGCCGGCGGTGCTGACGCCCACCTCGACCAGGTTCGCGAGCGCCGTGCCCGCGGAGGGATTGAGGTTCGATGTCCCAGGATTGGGGACTCCGTCCGGGAAGATGCTGAGGAAGGTGCTGATCGTCGGTGCGACCGCGGTCACGTTGACCACCACCGCAGTCACCCCCGAGGGCGGCAGTCCGCCGAAGCTGTCGACGGTGATGACGCGGATCGCGCCCGCGGTGAGCGGGCCTTGCCCGGCGCCGGTGCTGTCGTCATTGCACTGGTTGCTCACGATGCCGTTGCCGGCGGGGCGGGTGTCGCAGACCCGGTACGGCGTCACCGGGGTGTATGAGCCCGGCACCGGAGCGGTCGTCGTCGATTCGGTGTGCGCGGTCGGGGCGGCGACCACGAGGGGTCGGGTCGCCGCCACTGCCGGCTGGGCCAGCGCGAACGGGACCACCATGGCGGCCATGGCCACGGTCACGCCGATGGCTCGAACTTGCCTACCCGTCACCGTCCACCTCCTGAACCAGCCGCGCGCCTGATGCCGCCCCAGGCAGCCCGATTTCGCGACGCGATGTGTCGGAATCATCACCCGAAGGATCAGCCACCTGCGACCAGCCCACCCGTGGTCACCGTGATCGTCCCCCTGTTGTATAAAACCTTACGCCTTATCCCCTGAGACTGCGTCAAACGCCCCCGCTGCCATCTCACGGCTAGTGACAGTGGGGCTGCTGACGGTGGCCGTGAGCCGCGAGTAAACTCAGCGGGCTCGTCGGGTGGGCCGGCGGGAGTGGACGGAGGAATGGGAGCGTGAGCAAGCGTGCAGAGCCACACCCGATGCCAATTGCGAACCGCGCGCACCGGGCTTTCATCGGCCTGAGGTGGGCAACCGGCGCTGCACTTGTCGCCGCACTCGGCGTCGCCATGTGCACGACAGGTGTGCAAGCGCGTGCCGCCGTGACCGCGGCCTGGCAGCTGCAGATGCCACCCAACCCAACCGGGGCTACGTCGGCGGCATTCGCCGGCGTCTCGTGCCCAGCAGCTAACGAGTGCATCGCAGTCGGTTCGGCGTCGCTTCCAGCGGGGCTTCACACCCTGGCCGAACGATGGAACGGCGCAACGTGGTCGATTCTCACCACGCCCAACCCCGGTTCCGACGGGGATTGGCTGAATTCGGTGTCGTGCCCCTCGACCACTGTGTGCATCGCGGTTGGGGCGACGGGCGACAATACGGAAGGAACGCAGTACGGGCTCGTCGAACGCTGGAACGGCAGCGTGTGGTCGGCGACCAGGATCAATCCAGGCGAGGGGGGCGCCGCCGTGTTCGATGCAGTGTCGTGCTCGTCGGCGTCGGCGTGCACCGCAGTGGGCTACGCCTACAGTTGCTGTGACCCGGAGACGTTTACGGTGGCGGATCGCTGGAACGGTTCCTCGTGGTCATTGCAGACGACCCCTGTCCTCGACTGCGGCTGTGCCGCGCTGACCGGCGTCTCCTGCCCGACCGCCACCGTGTGCACGGCTTCGAGCTATGGGGGCGGCAGCGATCTCGACATGCCACTCACCGAGCGCTGGACTGGCGGCACCTGGCTCGTCGGGTCGAGCCAGCCACCAACACCCGGGTCAGAGGACGGAGGGCTGAACAGCGTTTCGTGCCCGTCAGCAACGGCCTGTACGGCGGTCGGTTACTACTACACGAACCCCGGCGATTCGACATTTGTTGCGCTCTCAGACCATTGGAACGGCAGCACCTGGGCCGTCCAAACGCAGCCGTCTTCCGCCAAGGACCTGACCAGCGTCTCCTGCCCAACGACGAGCGCCTGCACCGCGATCGGCATCACCAACGCCGACGGGGTGTTTGCCTCGCACTGGAACGGCACCCACTGGGTGGCCCAGACGGTTCCCACCTCGGGAACCTCCAGCGACACACTGAAGGCCGTCGACTGCACGTCTGCGACCGCATGCATGGCGGTGGGTAGCTACGTGAGTGGCTCCGAGGAGGTCACCCTGGCCGAACGCTACTCGTGACCCGCGGCTGCGGCAGCGACGTGATGACCGGGTGTCCTCTCAGGAGTGGTCGAAGATGGTGGAGAAGGCGGTGCCGGCAGTGCTGAGTTTGCCCGCCGTGATCTGCACAACGCTCGCCGCGTTGACCATGTTCACGGCCGTCGGGCTGCTCGCCCCGAGGTCGACCTTGTTCAGCAACATGCCCTTGAAACGGATCTTGGCGAATGACGGCACCGCAAGGTTGCCGCCGCCGCTTGCCGCCACCGCAGTGTCGCCCACCAGCAAGTGAGTAGGAGCGCTGCCGGTTCCGGACAAGCTCTCTCGTGTGGTCTTCGTGGCGTCCACCACGACCACTGTGGTCGCCGTCGCGCTCACCGACACCGAGATGCTGATGGCATCTCCAGCAGCGATCGTGAGCTTGGTGAGCACCGTCGGGGTGTTGTTGATCATCGCCACTGCCTGGAACGCCGCGGAGCGACCCGAGCATGCAAGGGAAATCGCGCCTCCAGTCGTTGACGTCGCATTCTCGAGGTAAGCGCCTGCCTGAATGCCGGCCTGAGTGGTCGAGCAGGTCAGCGTCGGCACGGTCAGTTGGGTCTTCAACAAGAAGGTCGATCCCGACACCGTCGCGGTGTAGCCGGCCTCGGTCGCGCTCGACGTTGCAGCCAGGCCCGAGGCGACGCCTGTGACACCGGAGACGATGATTGCTGCGCAGGCACTCCCCAATGCCGCAAGCGAAAGTCGATGTGTACGGCGATCCACCCCATCCTCCTCAATCGAATAGCGACCGGCTCCGCCCTTACCTGATCGCACCAAAAACAGCGAACGCCAAGCATAGGGCATCGAGGACACCCCGTGGGGTGACGTCCGGCTGCTCGTCAGGGCATACTCCGCGTCCAGGCCGCATTCACGCGTGCCTCGGTGAGGAGGTAGCCGTGAGTCGTCACAACGGAGTGATCGCTGCCGTCGTCCTGGCCGCATCGCTCGGAGCCTCGTTGGCGCCCTCGGGCGTGGTTCACGCAGCCATGACGGGTGCTGAAGCGTATCCACCCCCGAGCTGGTCGACCATCCCGGATGGGCACACCCCGCGTGCCGAGGAGGCAGCCACGACTGGGCTCACCGGACTGATCTACATTCTCGGCGGTTATGACTGCACGATGGGCGACGACTGTACCGGCGGTGTTCCGGTCGCGCTGAAGTCGATGGAGATCTACAGTCCCACAACCAAGAGTTGGAGTGTGGGGCCTCCCATGCACGTGGCGCGAGAGGCATTTGCTGCGGTGACTGGTACGGACGGCCGGATCTACGCGTTTGGCGGTGCCGCTAATAATGGTGCGCTGATCGGGAGTGCCGAAGCCTATTCCCCGAAAACAAACAAGTGGACGCTACTCGCCCCGCTACCGACGGCCGTCCGGGCGATGGCCGCAGTCGCCGGACCAGACGGGCGCATTTACGTTCTGGGTGGTTGGAACGGCACTCAAGTGGTGAGCACGGTCCAAGCCTATTCACCGACAACCAACAAGTGGGCGATAGTCGCACCTATGCCGACCCCGCGAGAATGGCTGGCTGGTGTGCGCGATCGCCTCGGGCGAATCTATGCCATTGGCGGCGATACGGGCTTTAGCAACACCGTTGAATTGGCGACCGCCGAGATGTATACCGTGACGACCAATACCTGGACGACAGTAGCGCCAATGCCGACCGGACGCGGCGGGCTCGCGGGGGCTCGTGGTCCAGATGGGCAGCTGTACTTGCTCGGTGGAATAGACAACAGCACGGGAGGCGAGACCAACGTCGCTGAAGCCTATAACCCGACGACCAACGTGTGGACAGAAATCGCGCCAATGCCTGCGGCCGAAGCTTTCTTGGCCGCCGCACGTGGCTCCGACGGACGTATCTACGCGGTCGATGGTGCAGATGGGTTTGGAGGCGCCTGCTGCCCGGGCCCTGGACCCGGCGACGATATCCAGATACTCACCGTCTAATGGTGCCGATGCCGCGACGGGAGCGCGGCTTTCATCAGCGCTTAGTTGGGTCACGGTAGGGGTAAGTTCGGCGATTACAGCTGATCCTTGTATTCAGTATCGTGTACCGGGCCCGGGAATTGAACCCGGACGAGGGTTTCCCCCCAGCGGTTTTTAAGACCGCCGCGTCTGCCATTTCGCCAGCCCGGCACGCGGATTCTATGGGTCCGCAGGTCGCACAGCCTCATTCCACCGTCCGGGCTTCGCGCTCCGTGGACAGCCGTATACTCTCCGGAGCAGATGTTCGGTAGACGTCCCGACGCCACCTACCGTCGGAGCCAGAGTGCGACCGGGCTTCCCGTGCAGCCGAGCGTCGTGGCACGCGGGCTCGCGCTTCGCATCGTGGACGCGTCTGACGATCCACAGGAGCGCAAGCGCCTCGGCCAGATGCTCCTCGACGAGCTCGGTGCGCTCGCAGGCCTCCCCCACTGCGACCTCGTCGTGGCCGATCGTGCGCAGGTGCATTCACACAACGGACAGCGCCTCCAAAGCAAGACGTACGGCTACTACCGCTGCACGTTTGCGGACGGCGCAATCAAGACCGCGCGCATCCGCATCTATCACCGGACCGCGGTGCGTCAGCAGGTGATCACCACGAAGGTCTTTCTCAACACGCTGCTGCACGAGTGGGAGCATCACCACGATTTTGCGGGCTTGCGTCTCGCTCGCTCTCCGCACACAGCAGGCTTCTACGCGCGCTTGCGCGCACTCGCAAGTGCGCTCGAAGTCGCATTCGTCATGCCACCGGAGCCGGGCGCGGATCCGCGTGCGCACATATCGGCGGCGTGAGCCCCGACTACGCGTCGAAACGCTGACGTAGACGTGGATTTCTCGTGAGCAACGGGCTCATTGCCGTCACCGGCGCGACCGGTCAGGTCGGCGGTCGCGTGGCCAGGCGTCTCGCGGCACTCGGCGTACATCAGCGGCTCATCGTTCGCGACAGGGAACGGGCGCCACAGCTCGACGACGCGGAGATCAGGATCGCCTCCGGCTACATCGATACGGAAAACATGCGGTCGGCGCTCAATGGCGCTGAGACCGTCCTGCTTGTCCCGGGGCGGGAATTCGTCGATCGCATCGGCGAGCACAAGTCGGCGGTCGATGCAATCGTCGCGGCCGGAGCCGCGCGCATCGTCTATCTGTCGTGGATCAACGCTGCGCCGGACTCAGTCTTCACGCTGGCCCGTGACCACCACGCCACCGAGCAGTACATCCGCAGCACCGGCATCGAGTTCACCTTTCTGCGCATGGCCCTGTATATCGACTTCATTCCCAACATGGTCGGTGCGGACGGCATCATCGCCGGCCCCGCCGGTGATGGCCGGGTCGCCGCGGTGCTTCGCGATGACGTCGCCGATTCGGCCGTCGGCGCGCTGCTGGACGAACGCCATGTGGGACAGACGTACAACCTCACCGGCCCGGAAGCATTCACATTGACCGAGGCTGCAGTTGTGTTCTCCCGAATCACGGGCAAGACGATTCGCTTTCACAACGAGACTCTCGACGAGGCGTACGCGTCGCGCGCGAAATACGGGGCGCCCGCCTTCGAGGTTGACGGTTGGGTGACGACGTATTCGGGCATTGCCGCCGGCGAGGTCGAGCGGGTCACCGACGACGTTCGGTTGCTGACCGGCCACGTGCCGGTGTCACTCGCCGAGTACGTCGAAGCGAACCCGGAATGTCTTGCCCACGTGGTGTCGCAGTAGCTCTCGTACCTCTGAAGCGTGCCCAGCCGACCACACGCCTCGCCGAGGTGCGCGGCCCTCAGAGCGACAGTCCGGTGCTGACTTTGGAGTACAGATCGCTTGCCTGGTGCCCCACGACCTGGGCCACGATCACCACCAGCGCGATCGTGATGAGGGTGATCCCGTACATCGCGACGGAGTGCCTCCGGCGATGGCGAATATCTGTCGACATCGTCGACATCTCAGTACCCCCTGGTCGAATCAATCCCTTCCGAGGCCCCCGCGCCTCTGTCCTCAAAGTATCACCGAACGCACCAAAAGGCGCAAGCAGCAGGTTCGACGGTCCTGCTTGTGAGGGAGGCCGTCGTCGGCCTCAGTTCAGCCCGCTTTGGTCGCGGCTTCGGTGGCGTGCTCGAGTCGTTCAAGAAAGGGCTGTGCGCCGATCCTTGTGAAGATCTCGCGAGCTTCGGCCTCTTCTCGAGGTGCTACGGAGTCCCCACCACGAAGCACGGCGCGGTCGAGGGCGCAGAGCGCGAGATCCAGCGGCGACCCCAACGCTCGCCACGCATCAAAGGCCGCTTCGTAGCCCTTCGCCGCGTCGTCGTGGCGGCCTTCCAGGGTCGCGATCCCGGCCTCGGCCGTCAGCCGTGTCGCAGCAATCCAGCGGCCTCGAAATGCCCGCATGCGCTCCAGCGCTGATCTGGCGCGCGCTGCGTCACCGAGCCAGAGGGCGGCACGACCCTGCACCGCCAGTGCCCCGGGCGTGTTGATTCCTGCCGCCTCCGCCTCCACCGACGCTGCTGCCTCCTCGTACGCCGTCTCGAGGTCGCCTACTCCGAGGTGCACCTGAGAGCGGCCGAGGTAGTTGTTGGATCGAGACGTCACGTCCTCGTGGCTGGTGGCCGGCGCCGTCTCCGCGAGCCGTTGCAGGGCCAATGCCGAATCCCCCGTCCACGCGGCGAGCACCGCCTCCGACAGTTCGAGCTGCAGCTGCCGCGGAGCCGCGAGCTCGCGCTGGCGAAGGGACGACAGCGCAGCTTTGGCCTCGTCCCAACTCCCGAGCAGGATCGCTCCCTCGGCGGCGTTGAGGAGGTTCACCGTCTCGAGGCTGCGATGCCCGGCACGGCGAGCCAGCTCGGCAGCTGCGAGTTGCAGCCGGATCCCCTCATGGGGGTCGTCGTCGATGATGAAGATCGACGTGTACAGCGTCGCCTCGGCGTGCTCGACGATCGATCCGGCGTTCTCCGCCAGCGCCATCCGTCCTCGCGCCAGCATCGTTGCCTCCCGATGGCGGCCCAGGCGGTACATCGCGGCTGACTTCGCCCCGATGGCGCGACCGAGCAGCTCGGTATCGTCGATGCGTTCGGCCAGGATGCAGGCGATCTCAGCCCAGACGAGGGCCGTCTCGGAGTTGCCGGACGAGCTCAGCAGGGAGGCGAGAATTGCCGTCAGCTCAGCACGCGTCCGGTCCCCGCCGGTCTCACCGAGGTTTCCCAATCCCTGCTGCGCCACGGCGAGCGCCTCAGGGAACTTCCGCAACCCGTCGCCAAGTACCCAGGCCTGGCGGGCAACGCTCCGCCCGACGGCATCACTATCTCCAGCAGCCAGGTACATCGCGGCCGCAGCTTCGTAGTGCTCGACGGAGCGGGTGAACGCGTCGGTTCGGAACGCGGCGTCGCCGGCGAGCTCGAGCAGCGTCCCGCGCTCCGCGGCGTCCTCTGTCACCGCCAGCGCCTGCTCGAGGTAGACAAGTGCCTGCTCGGCTGAGCCCAGCGCGAGCGCGCGGCGCGCCGCCTGCGTGAGCCAGTCGCGGGCTCTGGCGGCCAGTGCGTCGCGGTCCAGCCCGTCGGCGGTGGCTCGTTGCGCCTCGGTGTAGTGGGTCGCCACAACGCCGACCAGCTCCTCGTCGTCCAGTCGCTCGAAGTACGCGGCCGCTGCAAGGTGTTTGGCGCGCCGCTCCGGTTTGGCGAGCGTGCCGTACGCAACCTCTCGGATGAGCCCCTGGATGAAGGTGTACTGGCCGCGCTCCGGCGACCTCGGGTCGGTGACGAGCGCAAGCAACTCCTTGCGCACGAGGTCGTGGAGCGGTGTCGCGAGCGCAGCCGGGTCCCGCCCCGAGATCGCGGCGAGCGCGGGTACCGAGAAGGTTTGACCAATGACGGCAGCGTCCTGCATGAGCATGCGTTCTTCGGCCGGCACGCCGTCGAGCCGCGACGCAATCAGTGCGTGCAGCGTGTCGGGAATATCGGGCGAGCCGAGCGCGCCGCTCACGCTCAGCACGCCGTCGCGCTCAACGAGCTGGCCGCGGTCGACGAGCATCCTGATTGTCTCAACCGCGTAGAGCGGCACTCCCTCGGCGCGCTGCAGGACGTGCTCCACGACGAACTCCGGGATCCCCGCCACGAAGCCGCGCAGGAGCGCCGCCATGGCGGCCGGCGGGAGCGGCTCAAGGTGGAGCGCGGCGAACGAGCGTTGCCCCGCGCCCCACGTGGGACGTCGCTGGAGCAGCTCGGGCCGCGACAGGGTGAGCACAAAGATCGGCAGCGACCTCGACCATTCGACGATCAACTCGATGAAGTCGATCAGCCCGGGGTCCGCCCACTGCAGATCCTCGAACACCATCACGGTCGTGCCGTGCTCGGCGATACGTTCGAAAAACGTCCGCCACGCCGAGAAGAGCTCTTCGCGGTCGCCTCCCGGCGCGTCGGCCAGGCCGAGCAGATAGGCGAGCGCCTGCTCCACCCAGCGCTGTTCATCGGGCTCGACGACGAACTCCGCCACGGAGGCTGCGAGCCTCGTCCGTGCCTGGACCGGGTCCTCGCCCTCGGTGATGCCCGCCCGCATGCGCACCATCTCCCCGAGCGCCCAGAAGCTGATCCCCTCGCCGTATGACGGCGAGCGCCCCTGCTGCCAGTAGACGGTGGCGGCGAGGCCATCGATGTACTTGAGGAACTCCCACGCGAGCCGGCTCTTGCCGATGCCGGCGAGGCCCGTGACGGACACCAGGCGAACCCGCTGTTCGCGACCGGTGGCATGGAGCATCTCCTTGAGAAGACGAAGCTCTTCCTCACGACCGACAAACGGCGGCTCCGCGCGTTCCGATCGTCCGACACCCCGGCGCTGAGCGACGACTCGTTCCGCACGCCAGGCCGGTACCGGCTCCTCTTTCCCCTTGAGGGTGAGAGCCGCAAGCGGTGCGAAGGCGATTGCCTGGCCGGCGGCTCGCATCGTCGCCTCTCCAACCAGGACGCGTGCCCGGATCGGCGGCCGCCTGCAACCGTGAGGCCGTGTTGACCAGGTCGCCTGCCACCATCCCCTGACCGGTGGCGCCGAGGGTGACTGCTGCCTCGCCCGTCAGCACCCCCGCGCGTGCACGCAGATCGGGGGCACCGACTTCCGCGCCCAGAGTAGCGACCGCAGCGACCAACTCCAACGCGGTCCGCACCGCGCGTTCGGCGTCGTCCTCGGTCGCCGCCGGGGCGCCCCACACTGCCATCACGGCGTCGCCGATGAACTTTTCGACCGTACCCCCGTAGCGTTCGATCAGCCCCCGCGAGACATCGAAGTACCGCGACAGGAGTTCGCGCACCTCCTCGGGATCTCGGGACTCCGAGAGCGCGGTGAATCCGACGAGGTCAGCGAACAGCACCGACACCAATCGGATCTCGGCCACCACCGTCGTGGATGCTCGCGCCGGCGCAGGAGGAACGTGTGCTGCGTGCGGCGCAGCATCGCTCGCGGCCCCGAGCGAAGTCCCGCACTCCCCGCAGAACTTCGCGCTCGTGGGGTTGGCCGCACCGCAAGCTGCGCAGACGCGCGCCAGTGACGCCCCACACTCGCCACAGAACTTGCGCTCCGGACCGTTTTCCCCACCGCAGTTGGGACAGATCACCCGTGTCTCCTATCGGACCCCGTGCCCATCGAATCGTACCCACCGCTGTGTCCGATCGGCGACCCGGCAGCGTCGTATCAGCGCTGCTACAGGTTGACGGAGCCCATGCCGGCGGTGTCGTAGCGCTCGCCGGCGACAACCGGAAGCTCGGCTTCGATGCGCTGGAGATCACTGCTCGTCAGTTCGACATCGACTGCCGCGGCGTTCTCGTCGAGATACTTGCGACGCTTCGTTCCGGGGATTGGCACGAGGTCGTCCCCTTGCGCAAGCACCCAGGCAAGAGCCAGTTGCGCAGGAGTCACACCTTTATCTGTTGCGATCTCGGCCACCTTGGCCGCGAGTTGCAAGTTTGCGTCGAGGTTCTCGCCGCTGAAGCGAGGACCGTGCCGGCGGAAGTCGTTCTGGTCCAGGTCGTCTGGCGATGTGAACCGGCCGGAGAGAAAACCGCGGCCGAGCGGCGAGTACGGGACGAAGCCGATGCCCAACTCACGACACGTGGGCAACACGTCTGCCTCAGGGTCGCGCGACCACATCGAGTACTCGGTCTGCACCGCAGTGATTGGATGCACCGCATGCGCGCGCCGGATCGTTTCGGGAGCCGCTTCGCTGAGGCCGAGATAACGAACCTTGCCGGCCTGGACCAACTCCGCCATCGCTCCGACCGTCTCCTCGATGGGAATGTTCGGATCGACGCGATGCTGGTAGTACAGGTCGACGTGATCGGTGCCAAGCCGCTGCAGCGAACCGTCGATGGAATTCCTGACGTGCGCCGCCGAACCGTCCAGCGGACCGAGCGTTGACAGATCGCCCGCTTTGGTAGTTGCCTCGAGACGGCGCGCAAATTTGGTGGCGATCACATACTCGTCGCGGTGTCCTTTGATCGCGCGCCCGAGCAGTGACTCGTTGGTCATCGGCCCATAGAGTTGCGCGGTATCCAGGAAGTCGATGCCGAGCTCGAGCGCGCGGTGGATGGTCGCGATTGACTCGTCGTCATCGGTCGACCCGTAGAAGGCCGACATTCCCATGCATCCGAGACCCAGCGCGGACACTTCGAGCGATCCGAGCTTGCGTCGTTTCATCGCCATTCCACTCGCACGCCGCGAGTTTACAGACGGGTGTCGAATCGACCGATCATCCGCATTTCGATCCTGGATCACCTCCGCGAATGTGCCGGTCATGGCTGCCTCAGGGCGCCGGTGGGCGACAATGGCGCACTCCGGATACGGGGCGACGTAGCCAAGTGGTAAGGCACGGGTCTGCAAAACCCTGATCGTGGGTTCGATTCCCACCGTCGCCTCCAAATGCCGGGTATCCTCACGACGTGTCTGTGACCGAGGCCGTGCATACGCGCGCTCACGCCGACCTGGGTGAACGCGCGCGCCGGGTGCTCCCTGGCGGCTCGACACATGCCTCGCGGACATACGACCCACGCATCTACGTCGCGCGCTCGAGTGGCTCCAGAAAGTGGCTGATCGACGGCACCGAGCTCATCGACTACACGATGGGTCACGGCGCGCTGCTGCTCGGTCACGCGTATCCCGCCGTCGTCGAGGCGGTGCGAGAGCAGGTCGGAAACGGCACCCATTACGGCGCCGCGCACCCGCTCGAGGTCGAATGGGCCGAGTTGATCGCCTCGCTGGTCCCGTCGGCGGAGAAGGTCCGCTTCACAGCATCCGGCACCGAAGCGGTGATGCTCGCGCTGCGCGTCGCGCGGGCGGCGACGGGTCGGGACCGCGTCGTGAAGCTCCAGGACCATTTCCACGGCTGGTCCGATGTCGTGAGCCCATATCTCGACGCGAACGGCGCGGCCCAGACGCCAATCGGCGTCCCCGAAGCGCTTGGCGATCTCACGCACGTCGTCCCGACGGACGATCCCGCTGCGCTGCTGGCTGAACTCGCTCGGGGCGACGTCGCCGCGGTGATCATGGAAGCATCGGGCGCGCACTACGGACAGATCCCCCTCGATCCGGCCTTCATCGCCGCCGCTCGCGGTGCCTGCACGACGACCGGCACGATCCTCGTGTTCGATGAAGTGGTCACCGGCTTTCGCGTCGCGCCCGGCGGTATGCAGGAAGTCCTCGGGATCACCCCCGACGTGAGCGTGCTTGGCAAGGTGATGGCAGGCGGCCTGCCCTCAGGCGCCGTTGCGGGGCGCGCCGAACTCCTTGAATTGCTTGCGACGCAGATCGCCCACCCCGGCACCTTCAACGCCAATCCCCTCAGTGCCGTTGCCGGGATCACGACGCTCCGCCTGGTGGCCGACGGAATCCCGCAGCGCACAGCAGAGGACTACGCCATCACCCTCGGAGCCGAATGGACCGCTGCACTCGCTGAGGCCGGCATCCCGGGGACCATCCGGCGGCTCACCAGCATCCTCCACATCTTTCTCACCGATCCCCGACGCGCACTCGAGGCTCGCGAATGCCATGCGCGCCGAGGGTGTCGACATCCTCAATACCAGTGCCTTCTGCTCGGCGGTGCACACGCCTGCCGATCTCGAGCAGACTGCCGTGGCGTTTGCCCGGGCGATCCGCGTCGCAGCCGCACCGGAGTAGGCGAGCTGGCGCACGTTCTCCTCACGCTTGCCGACGATCGTTGCGATCGCCGGATAGCCGTAGTCGAACACGTCGTGCAACAGCAGCACTGCGCGCTGCTCCGGCGAGAGACGTTCGAGCAGTACCAGCATCGCGAGCGACACGGAGTCGGCAGTCTCGGCATGCTGCGCAGGATCGTCGCGGTTGTCAGTGACGATCGGTTCGGGCAGCCAGTCTCCGACATAGCGCTCGCGACGGACGCGCGCGGAGCGCAACTCGTTGATCGAGAGCCGGGTGGTCACCGTCGCGATGAACGCGCGGCGGCGATGCGATCTCCTCGCCGGCGTCGAGGGTCTGATGCACCCGTAACAGTGCTTCCTGCACCACGTCCTCGGCTTCGGAGACGGTGCCGAGCATCCGATACGCGATCGCGAACGCCACGGGTCGCAGCTCCGCAAGCAGTTGTTCGCGATCCGTCACGCTGCTCCGAACCCCTCCCGCCACGTGAGGTGTGCCGGGTGCCAGGCGAGCTCGCGCTTCGCCTTGGTATTGGAGGCTCCGCGCAGCTCGGTCATCATCACCAGACCCACCTCACCGGCGAACATCCGGCCGACGAATCGTGGCACTCGCATGGGCTGTTTCGCGCCAAGCTCCTTGGCCATCGCGAGCAGCCACTCGGCCACTCGGGCAGGCGCGTCGTCGACGATGTTGTAGACACCGCGATTCCCACGCTCGACAGCCGCGACGGTCGCGTCGGCCGCGTCCTCGATATGGATGAATCGACCACACGCCGCCGCCGTCGCCGACCAGCGGGAATCTGCGTCGACGGATCATCTCGACCTGCTCCGCGCCGGGCGCAAGCGAGGTCCCCGGCCCGTAGAAGGCGCCGTAGCGGAGCGCAATCCCTTCCGTCCACGACGCACCCAGGACCGCCTCCTCGAGGTGACGGATCGCCGCCTCGACCTCCTGCATCCCATGGACCGGTGTCGGGTCGAGCGGATCCTCCTCGCTCTTCACTGCAGCGCGGGTCCGGCGCCCTAGATGATCCCGTGGCGCTGCGCCCAGAGGGCAGCCTGCACCCGGTCCTCGACGCCGAGCCGGTCGAATACCGAGCCGAGATGCGCCTTCACGGTTTTCTCGCTGATGCCGAGGCGCCACGCGATCTGCTTGTTGCTCATCCCCCGGCCCACCAGCGTGAGGACGTCGAGCTCGCGCTGCGTGAGGTCATCGAGCGGGCGTCGCTTGACCCGGTCGCGCAACAGCTCCTTGGCAGCCTTTGGCGAGAGCGGCGTGTCGCCCTTCGCAGCAGATCGAATGCCGTTGAGGAGCTCCTGGGGTTCGGTGTCCTTCAGGAGGAAGCCCACGGCGCCGTTGTCGATCGCCTCGACCACCATGTCGTGCTCCGAGTACGACGTGAGCATCACGACCTTCGTTCCGGCCACGGCCTTGAGCATCCGTCGCAAGGCCTCGAAGCCGTTCATGCCCGGCATCGAGATGTCCATGAGGACGATGTCGGGGTGCTCCTCGACGGCGTAGGCGACCGCTTCCTCACCGTCCGATGCGGCGCCGACAACTCGGATATCGGTGGTCCCGTTCAGGAGGGAGGTCAGCCCTCGCCTCACCAACGGGTGGTCATCGACAATGAGCACTCGAATGGGAGTGGGATGCGTAACTTCCACAGTCAAAGCTCAGCCTAACCGATATCTCTCACTCTGGAGAAAGAAGTCGGCGGTGGCACCGACCCAGCAGAACCGCGATACACCCGGTGCCGCGGGGAGGGGGAGCCCGCGAGGGTAAACCACTGAACTGGGTCGGCGCCCGCCCGCCTATCAGGGGGACTTGCGTTTCGAAAGAAGGAATTCCCGTCGGGAACGATGGTCAGCCCGGGGCTATCCCGATGCCGCTAGGCCGATCGTCTTAAGACCCCGATTTGCGGTCGGAAAGGCGTTTCTGAATTGCGTCGAGGCGCTCCGAGATCCCGCGCTCAGCGCCATGGTCCGAGGGGTCGTAGTACCGATGGCCCGCGAGCGACTCGGGCAGGTGCGCCTGCTCGACCACTCCTCCCTCGTGGTCGTGGGCGTACCGATAGCCGCTCCCGTAACCCATGGATCGGCCGAGCCCGGTGACCGCGTTGCGCAGATGGAGCGGCACCGGCTGGTGGAGCGTCTCGGCCACGTCGGCGGCTGCCGCGACGTAGGCGCGGAGCACGCTGTTGCTCTTGGGGGCCGCCGCCAGGTAGAGCGTGGCCTCGCTGAGTGGCAGATAGCCCTCGGGCATGCCGATGAAGTGCGCCGCCTGCTGGGCCGCCACGGCGATCGCCGAGCGCCTGCGGGTCCGCGAGGCCGATGTCCTCGGCCGCGAGGATGACCAGCCGCCGCGCGACGAAGAGTGGATCCTCCCCCGCCTCGAGCATCCGCGCGAGCCAGTAGACCGCGGCGTCCGGGTCGCTGCCGCGCACGGACTTGATGAATGCGGAGATCAACCAGTAGTGCTGATCGCCTGCACGGTCGTACAGCAGCGCCGGGTTCTGGAGTGCGCCCTCGATGTCCGCCACCGTCACGCGCACCACTCCCGCGGCATCCGCCACCGCCGCCTGGACCGCGAGTTCCAGTGAATTCAGCGCGATGCGGGCATCACCCCCGCAGAGCGCGACAAGGCGGTCGATGGCCGTCGGGCTCGACTTCGACGTGCAGGGCGCCGAGTCCACGATCGGGATCGACCAGCGCGCGCTCGAGGAGGCGGCGCAGGTCGTCGGCCTCGAGTGCCTCGAGCCGGATGACCCGGCTGCGTGAAAGGAGCGCCGCGTTGACCTCGAACGACGGGTTCTCGGTGGTCGCGCCGAGCAGGGTCACCGTCGCGTTCTCCACGTGGGGCAGGACTGCGTCCTGCTGTCCCTTGTTGAAGCGATGGATCTCGTCGATGAAGAGCACGGTCCTTCTCCCCGTCCGCAGCCGCTCCTGCGCACGCTCGACGACCTTGCGCAGATCGGCAACGCCGGCGCTCGTCGCGCTCACCGCCTCGAAGGTGGCGTTGGTCGCTCCGGCGATCAATGCGGCGAGCGTCGTCTTGCCGCTCCCGGGTGGGCCCCAGAGGATGAGCGACGGCACCTCGCCGGCGTCAACCGCCCGGCGAAGCACGGTTCCGACACCGATCGCCCGATGCTGGCCGACGAACTCCTCGAACGTCCGCGGCCGCATGCGCGTCGCAAGCGGCGCGTGGCGTCCCGCGTCAGCAGGTTCGGCGGGGCTGACCGGGTCTGCGCCGAAGAGCGAACTCTGCCCGGCCACCGGCGTGGATCCGTTCAGCTAGCTGCTGGAGGGCGGCACGGTGACGACGGTCGGCGGCTCGAGACCAGGCGCGTCGCCCAGCACGCTGCGGAGCACCTGCGCCGCACCGAGCAGTCCGGCTGTTTCGGCGGGAACCACCAGCTTGGCGTTGGGGCTCTCGGCGAACTTCGTCAGGGTGTCGAGCTGGAGGATGGCGACCAGGGTCGGATCCGGGGCAGCGGCCTTGATCGATCCGTACACGGTCGAGATTGCCTGCGCGCGGCCCTCGGCTTCGAGGATCGCAGCCTGCCGGTTGCCTTCCGCGCGGAGGATCGCTGCCTGCCGCTCGCCTTCTGCCTGCTTGATCGCCGCCTGCCGGTTACCGTCAGCGATGTTGACGGCCGACTGCTGCTGGCCTTCCGACTGCAGGATTCGCGCGCGCTTCTCCTGGTCGGCCTGCTTCTGCAGGGCCATGGCCTGGAGGATCTGCACCGGCGGCGAGATATCGACGATCTCGATGCGGTTGATGCGGATGCCCCACTTGTCGGTGACCTGTTCCATCTGCTGCTGCATCGCCGCGTTGATCTGCTCGCGGGATGAGAGCGCCTCGTCGAGGCTGACGTTGCCGAATGCGTTACGGAGTGTGGTGCGGGCCTGCTGGTCGATGGCGACGAGGTAGTCCGACACGTTGAACAGCGCCGCCCGCGGCTCGATGACCTGGCTGAAGATCGTCGCGTTCACCGCGACCGCGACGTTGTCGCGCGTGATCACGTCCTGCCGGTCTCCGGTACGTGGCGTCTCGCGCATGTCCACCCGGAGCAGCTTGTCGATGAAGGGCGTGATGATCGTCAGGCCGGCCTGTGATTCCCGCCGAAATCGTCCAAAACGTGTCACCACGCCGGCGAAGCCCTGGGGCACCACGCGGACGGCACCGCCGATGAGGATCGCCACCACGATGAGCAGGACGATGACGATGATCGCCGTGACCAGACCGCTGTTGTCCACTGAAATCAGCCTCCCTTGGGGGGCGCGACCACAAGGGTGGTGCCGCGCACTTCGACAACGGTAACTTCCTGATGTGCCGCCACGCCACCCGGATTCGCGGTGACTGCCAGCCACTTTTCATTGAAAAGCCGGGCGTGCCCGGGGTGATTCTCGTCGCCGACAGCCTCGAGGGTGAGCGCAGGCTGCCCGATGAGGTTGTCCGATGCGCCCGGCATCGCGAGTTTCGGCCCGAGGTGACGGGCCGACATGCGGGCGAGCGTTGGGCGCACCGCGAGCGTGCCGACGATGGCTACCGCCGCGCCGACGACTGCCTGCAACCAGACCTCGGTGGGGAACAGCGCGACCACGGTGGCGGCAAACGATCCCAGCGCGAGGAACAGTGCGTAGAACGCCTGGGTATGGACTTCGAAGCCCACCAGGACCAGACCGGCCAGGAGCCAGACCACCCACATCCAGGTCAACATGCAGCGAGTGTACCCGCCGAAACGCAGGGCTACACAGGCGGCTCGCCGGCCATCCTTCCACCCGCGAAGCGGAGCAGGGCGAGCGCAACGAGGCCCCCGAGGGTGGCCCACGCCGCGAAACTGATCGCCACGTCACTGAAATCAGTTCCTGCCAGCTGTGCGTGAATCAGGAAGATCACGAACATCGGGTAGGTCAGTCGATGGATCCAGCGCCACGCTGCGGGCCGCATCCAACGCCGGAGCGCCGACGTCACTCCGACGAGGACCAGCAGGAGGAGGCCGACGGTGCCGAGCCCGATGGCGAGCTGAGATCCCGCCCCTTCGTTGACCCGGAACGGAACAAGCAGGTCGAGCGGCGCGATGCGAGACGTCGCGTCGAGGAGCAGCGAGGTCACATGCACGGCGACGAGCGGCACCCAGAACCACGTGAGAAACCCGTGCACGGCGATCACGCCACGGTTTCGAGCGACGGGCGCCAGGTATGCCGTTCGGATTGCCATACCGGTGAGCAGCGACGCAGCCAGCACGAAGAACGCGGCCAGCGCCGCAGCGCGCGCTGCGTACCAGAGGATCAGGTCGGCGTTCACGTCAGACCGCGAGCGCCGGTCGGTCGAGGACGAACGCATGGCGTGCGGCGCCGCGTGTACGGAGCCACTCGGGAGCGGCCGCCGGGCCGACCAGGCATGCGCCTTTGGCAAGCACCTCAGCCTGAAGCGCGCTGATGGCGACCACTGAACAGGCGCTGATCGCGGTGTGCGCGGGTGCCGCAGTCCGAGGATCGATCAGGTGGTGCCCGCCCGGCCACTGACGGCCGGAGCTTCCTGAGGTCGCGATACCCGCGTCCCGTACCAGGATTGTGCTGCCATCGCAGAGGGTCACGGACCACCCGGCGCCCTCGGGACCGGCGCCTCGTGCGCGGACGTCGCCACCGAGATTGATCGCGGCGTTCTCGAAGCGCTCGCACAAGGTGTCCGCGAGCCAACCCTTGCCGACGCCACCCAGGTCGAGAGCGCAACCGCCGGCGAGACGTGCCCACCCGTCGCCGACTTCGAGTACGGCAGGCAACTGCGGTACGACCGCTTTGGCGACGGCGCGAGGGCGGCCAACCGGGTGGCGGCGGAGCCTCGGTGATCGATCGGTCATATCCCGCTTCGATGAGCGCCCGCAGGCAGGCGGCGTTGACCAGGCCGCCGCTGAGTTCGTATGCGTCGAGGCAGGTGCGGAGCAACTCGCCGAGCAGGGCCGAAACCCGGACGCGCGCGCCGGCGGCGGCGTTGAAGTGCGAGAGCTCGCTGCCAGGATCGAACCTCGTCAACCGCCGCTCGAATGCATACGTGTCCGCGACCAGCGAGGACACGCCGTCGTCTCGCCCGCCGCACACGATGACCTCACACCGGGCGCCGCCGAACGCGGTGAATGCGTGGCGGATGGCGCGGTCGTCCGTGACCCTCATGAGACGTACGTATTGATGAGCGGCTGCGTCGACGGTGGCGCATCGACCACCGACGGGGCGATCGTGCCGTCCTGTCCCGTCGTATCGCCGCAGTGGCCGGTCGTGTTCGAGGCGCTTCGCGCCAGTGAGCGCACGTAGGCTTCGACGTCGAGCCGCTGGGACGCCGACAGCGGGGCGAGAATCCGGCGTCGCGCGGCGGCGCCGGTAGCGGCGCGCAACTGCTCCACCACCGGGAGCAACGATGGATCCAGCGTCGCGCCCGCGTCGCCGTCACCGCAGGACTGCGGGATCACCGGCAGCGATGAGGCAGGCGACGGCTGGCCTACTGGCGGGCGAAGCGGGGCTGTGGCAGGCTTTGGGTCGATTGCGACCAGAACACCACTGACGGCGCAGACGACCACCGCGCCGACCCCGCTCATCACCTTGAGCGCGCGGGTGCTGAGCGTCACCGCTACAGCGTCTGAATGATCGGCAGTTCGGGGAACGATGCGCCGAGCACCGACATCGGATCGGCCTGGAGCCAGTCCCGGATGAGCGTCTGATAGACGCTGCGGAAGTCGACGTTGTACTGCAGGTTGCCCGGAGTCGACGGTCTTGGTGAGCGACGGCTGCTCGCCGAAGACCCCGCCCTTGACGGGCTTGCCCACCACGAAAACGGGCGCCGCCGCGCCGTGGTCGGTGCCCTTGCCCCCGTTCTCCACCACCCTGCGGCCGAACTCCGACCAGGTCATCAGCACCACGCGATCGGCCATGCCGTGGTTGGCGATGTCCTGCATGAACGCACTCACCGCACTGTCGACATAGGCCAGGAGCGCGTTCTGGCGGGTGTCCTCATCCTGGTGCGTGTCGAAACCGCCGAGGACGACGTGACAGATCTTGACGCTCGGCTGCGTCACGATCATCTCGGCCGTCAACTGCAGGGATGCGGCGAGGCTGTTCTTGCTGCCGTACACAGTGCTTCCTGGCGTGTAGCTCACCGATGGCGTGTAGCGCGTTTGCGAATCGGCGAGCGCCGCAATGCCGTATTCGGCTGTCGTCAGTGCCTGGTCGAAGAGGACCCCGTAGATCCCCGGGGTCCGTTTGTAGAGGTCGGGCGCGGCAACACGGCGACCGGCACCGCCGTCAACCTTGTACGTCGGGATCGACTCGATGACGCTGACCGTTGCGTTCTGCGCGAGCAGTTCGGCCGGCGTGCTCGCCTGCCCCAGCGCGCACCCCGTGAGGGGATGTCCTTGCGAGTCGAGCTGGCTGGCCAGCAGCTTGCCGAGCCATCCGTCGGTCTGCTCCATGGTCGGATCGGCGTGCTCCCAGATGTACAGACCCTCGAAGTGCGAGTAGACGGGATTGGCGTAGCCGACGCCCTGCACGAGCGCGACCTCGCCGGCGTCAAAGAGTTTCTTCATCCCAGGCATGACCGGATTGAGGCCGACTTCCGCGTTGAGGGGCAGTACCTTGTCGTCGGCGATGCCGATCGTCGGCCTCGCCTGCGGATACGCCGGATCCGTGTACGGAATGACCGTGTTCAGCCCGTCATTGCCGCCACCGAGCTGGAGAATCACCAGCACGTGGTCGTTGTGGATGTCCTCAATCGTGGCCGCGAACACGGATTGCGCGAATACCGGCGGGACCACGATGCCGACGCCGGTTGCGGTGATCCCACTCACCATGAAATCGCGTCGAGTGATCATCTCGTTCGCCTCACTTGAGCTGAAATTCGGGGCTGGCAAGGAGCGCGTACCAGCGGTCGCCATCGCTCTTGCTCGCATTGAAAACCGCGGCGGTATCGGGTCCGACAACACCGTCGAGCTGCGTGTGCACTGCGGCGACCGGGTCCGGGAACGTGCTCTCGGAGGCCACCACAGTGGCAGCGAAATTCAGCCGTGCCAGCCATGCTCCGGATGACACCCATCCCTGGTTGGACGGCCAGCCTGCAACGGTTGGCATGTCATAGAGGATCTGATCCATGCCCTCACCGGACTCCTCGCACTTCGCGGCGAGGCCAGGACGACTCAATGCGCGCATGGTGGCGACCATGTAATCGACAGGGCCGCGCACCAGCGATCTGTACGCGGCGGGCGATGTGAATGCCTCGTTGGTGAAGATGGCCCGCATCAGCGTTGTGATGTCGTAGCCGCTGGTGCGAAATTGCGCCGCGATGCTGGAGATGAGCTCCGTTGATGGATCCGGTGTGCAGAACTGCACCAGCGCGTCACGCGCGATGTGCAGTGCGCACGACGGTTGCGACAGGATGATGTCGAGAGCCTGACCCGGGTCAAAGTTCCCGGTGTGCCCGAGGAATGTCTTGCTGCCGCTGTCGTGTTGGGTTGCCGACAGGACTCCTTTGAAAGTCGCGCCAGACGTCAGCAGTTGCACCAACGCCTGCGTGTATTGAGCAGGGGTCGACGATGTGAATTTCGGTGGCTGTATCCGCTTGCCACTCGCGTCAACGAGGACGGTTCGAATCCCGGAGAAGGCGCGCGCCCCCTCGCGCACGTCCGTCTCCGTGTAGTTGCCGACCCCGAGCGTGAACAACTCCATGAGCTCACGGCTGTAGTTCTCGTTGGGCGCTACGGCGGTGCTCTCTTCGAGATCGAGGTACCGAATCATCAACGGGTCGTACGTGACCGCGTTGATCAGCGTCCGAAAATTGCTCCGCCCGGTCGACCGGTACAACTCGTTCTGCTGGAGGACGAACGGCAGCCGCACGGCTTTTCGATAGTCGCTCGTGAGCAGCCCGTGCCAGAACAGAGTCATCCGCTCCGGGAACTGCGACGACGTGGTGGCCATGTGCTCGTACCAGGCGCGAACGACAGCCGCGTGGTCGGTGGGATCGGCCACCTGCGGCAGTGGCTGCGGCTGCTGGGTGACCACCTTGTCGACGAGGTCCGGGTACGACATCGAAGCCGCCGCGTCCAGGTCGGCCGGCGTGTACCCGAACGTAGCCCGGCGGAGCAGATGCGCCGCGAGACCGGTGGACGTTCCCAGCGGGCTGGCCCAGGCGCCGGCGGCGCCGGCGGCCGATGCGACTCGCTGCGACGCACCCGGGAGTTGCAGGGTCAGATAGCGAAAGCCCACCGCTCCCACGGCGCCGCCTGCCGCAACGCCGAGTACCTGCCGGCGACTGAGCTTGAGGTTGGTCGCACTCATCGCGGCACAGTCTGCCTCGAGCACCTGAGAATTCCCCTGGTCTCACTGCCTCTCGCGGTAGGTCTCAGGCGATTCTCAGCCGCCTGGCCGTGATCGGCTGCGACATCCAGCAGTTGGCGCCACTCGGTAGACTGGGATCCGGCCCGGCCCCGCCGGCCGCTTCGCAGTTCACTTGCAAGGGAGTACCACCGATGCCGTCCACCCCCGCCGAAATCTTCAGCGAGATCAATTCCCGCATCGCAGCCGATCCCGCCAAGACGGCCGGCATGAATGCGATCTACGCCTTCGACCTGAACGGTGAAGCGCCAGGCCAGTACCACATCTCGCTCAAGGACGGCAGCGCAGATGTCGGCGAGGGCTCGCCGGAAAACCCGAACATCACGATCACGATGAAGTCCGAGGATTTCGTCGACCTCGCCACCGGCAAGCTCGACGGGACCATGGCGTTCATGAGCGGCAAGATCAAGATCAAGGGCGACATGGGGCTCGCGATGAAGCTCCAGTCGGTACTGCGCTAGAAGCATCCCGGTTCGCGCTCGGTGGCTCCGGATCTCCGGCCGGTGCGCTTCGACTATGACGAGCAACGTCGGTCGCTGCTGATCGAGTGGTCCGACGGCGCCGCGCATCACATCCCTTTCGACGTGCTCCGTCGCGCGTGCCCGTGCGCCGCGTGCAAAGGTGAACCCGGATACCGCGGGCGGTTCAGCTCGGATCCGCACCTCCATCCCGGCGAGGACGAGCTCGCGGATATTTCGCTGGTCGGCGCCTACGGTCTGAACACCGTCTGGGCGGACGGGCACAACACCGGGATCTACACGTACGAGCGGCTCCGCGAGCTCGGCACGGCGTCGGCGTAGAGTTTCGCCGCGATGACCGCAGAAGCAACCCCGACCACCGCGGCCCAGCTCCTTCAGTCGGTGACGGAGGGCGTCCTGACGCTGACGCTCAATCGACCAGAGGTGCTCAACGCGATCACCCCCGCGCTGCTCGACGAAGTCACTGACGCGCTGCGCGAAGCGGCGTCCGGACGCACCGTCCGCGCCGTGGTGATCACCGGCGCCGGACGCGGGTTCTGCAGCGGGCAGGATCTTCGCGCCGCCGCGGGAGACGGCGGCCTCGACGTGGGCACGATCCTGCGCGATCACTACACGCCTGCCATCCGCGCGATCCGCTCGATGGACCAGCCGGTCATCGCCGCAGTGAACGGCGTTGCCGCCGGTGCCGGGTTCTCGCTCGCGCTCGCCTGCGACCTGCGCATTGCCGCGGACTCCGCAACCTTCGTGCAGGCGTTCGTACGCATTGGGCTCATCCCCGACCTCGCAAGCACGTACTTCCTGCCACGTCTCATCGGGCCTGCGCGCGCCGCCGAACTCACGATGCTCGGCGAGACCGTTGACGCGGCGCGGGCGCTCGAGCTCGGCATCGTGAATCGCGTCGTTCCTGACGCCGACCTGGCCGACGCCGCAGCCGAACTGGCCAGTCGCCTTGCGCGCGGACCTCGTTCGATCGGCCTCACCAAACGCGCACTCGAGGTCTCGCACGAGAACGACCTCGAAGCCCAACTCGCGGTCGAGGAACGCCTCCAGACCGAGGCGACGACCACGAGCGATTTCGTCGAAGGCGTCAGCGCCTTCCTCGAGAAGCGCCGGGCGACCTTCACCGGCTCGTAGGAGCACGGCATGCCCGCCGCGATCGACAAGCTCACGGCGCTCCTCGGACCGGCACGAGTCCTGACAGGCGCGGATGTCAGCGAGGATGACTGGCACGACGAGTCGCTCGTTGCGGAGTGGCATGCGCCGGACGTGGTCGTCCTCCCCCACTCCGCGGACGAGGTCGCCGAGATCATCACGATTGCACGTGAGTTCGCCATGCCTGTCACGGCTCGCGGCGCCGGCACGGGTCTGGCCGGCGCGTGCGTCCCCCGCGAGGGCGGCATCCTCATCGCCTTTCGGGAGATGAGCGCGATTCTCGAGATCGATGTCGCCAACCAGACCGCCATCGTCCAACCCGGCGTGAGCCTGCTCGACCTCGATGCGGCCGCCGCGCGCCACGGACTTGTCTATCCGGTGAACCCTGGCGAGCGGAGTGCGAGCCTCGGGGGCACCGTGGCCACCAACGCCGGTGGGATGCGCGCGGTGAAGTACGGGGTCACGCGCCACCAGGTGCTGGGCCTCGAAGCCGTCCTCGGCACCGGCGAGATCATCCGCACGGGTGGGAAGTTCGTGAAGTCGACGTCGGGCTACGACCTGACGCAGCTCATCGTCGGATCCGAGGGAACGCTGGCAGTCGTCACCGAGGCGATCCTGCGTCTCTATCCGCGGCTGGCGCACGCGGCCACCGTGCTCGCGCCGTTCCGCACCGTTGCCGAGGTCGCGGCCGCGGTGCCGCGGATCGTCCAGAGCGGCGTTGCCCCGATGATCCTCGAGTACATCGACATGATGTCGATGACGGCCATAACTGCCGCGCGCGGGCTCGAACTGGGGATCGGCGCGGCGATCAAGGACGCGGCGCTTGCGTACCTCGTCGTCGTGCTGGAGTCGCGCGACGAAGGCCGCCTCGACGAGGACATCGAGCAACTCGGCGATCTGATCACCACGCTCGGCGCACTCGACGTGTACGTGCTCCCTCCCCGCGCTGCGGCGGAGTTGATCGAAGCGCGCGAGCGCGCGTTCTTCGCGGCCAAGGCAGCCGGTGCCAACGAGATCATCGACACCGTCGTGCCGCGTGCGCAGATTCCAGACTTCCTGGCGAACGTTTCCGTGATCGCGCAGGAGAGCGGCTCGATGATCATCGGGTGCGGACACGCCGGCGATGGCAACGTCCATCTGTCGGTGTTCCAGTCGGATCCGGAGCGTCTCGAGCAGGTGCTGCGCAGCGTCTTCACCGCCGGAGCAGCCCTCGGTGGAGCGGTGTCGGGTGAGCACGGCATCGGCACCGACAAGCGCAGCCATTTTCTTGCGCTCGAGAATCCGGCGAAGCTTGCGCTCATGGCGCGCATCAAGGCGGCGTTCGATCCCGACGGCATCCTCAATCCAGGGGCGATGCTCGAGACGGCTGCGGCGGCGAGCCCGACGGGCGCCCGATGATCGGCGGCGAGGCGCTGGTTCGGAGCCTGGTCGCGTCCGGTGTGGACGTGGTGTTCGCCAATCCGGGCACGTCAGAGATGCACTTCGTCGCCACCCTCGACGCCGTTCCGGAGATGCGTGGTGTGCTCGCTCTCTTTGAAGGGGCGGCGACTGGCGCTGCCGACGGGTTCGGGCGCATGCGTGACTCGCCGTCCGCCGTCCTGCTGCATCTCGGGCCGGGTCTCGGCAACGGGCTCGCCAATCTCCACAACGCTCGGCGCAGTCACGCTCCGGTCGTCGCGATCGTCGGTGACCATGCGACGTACCACGTGCAGCACGACGCGCCACTGCAGTCCGATATCGACACCGTTGCGCGCAACGTGTCGACGTGGATCCGGCGCAGCATCCGTCCAGAGGACGCGGGAGCCGATGCCGCCGCCGCAGTCGCCGCTGCGTGCGGTCCTCCCGGACAGATCGCCACGCTCATTCTTCCCGCCGATGTGTCGTGGTCCGAAGGCGGTGTGTTAGCGCCGCCGGTGGCACGAACGCCGCGTGCAACCGTTCCCGCCGCCCGGATCGCATCGGTCGCGGCAACGCTGCGTTCGCGCGAGAACAGTGCCCTGCTGCTCGGTGGCAGCTCGCTTCGTGCCGCGGGGATCCAGGCTGCTTCGCGAATCGGCAGCGCAACCGGAGCTGATGTGCTCGCGGAGACGTTCTCCGCGAGAGCCGAGCGTGGTGCTGGGATTCCGGTGATCCAGCGCCTGGCGTATCTCGCGGAGATGGCGGCCGGACAGCTCGACGGGCTCCGTCACCTCATCCTCGTCGACACGACGTCGCCGGTCTCGTTCTTTGCGTATCCGGGGAAGCCGAGTGACCTCGTTCCCGAAGGGTGCGAGGTGACCGTCCTGGCGGGGGGCGGCGACGATGCGGTGGCAGCGCTCGAAGCACTCGCGGCCGAGCTCGGCGCCGAGGCCGAATCCTCGATGACCCAGATGCCGAGACCGGAACGCCCAACCGGGGATCTCGGCGCCGAATCGATTGCCCGCGCGATCGGTGCGTTGCTCCCCGAGGGCGCGATCGTCTCCGACGAAGCCAACACGAGCGGCACCTTCCTGCTCGGATATTCCGCCGGCGCTCCGCGACACGACTGGCTGAGCCTTACGGGCGGGTCGATCGGCCAGGGCCTCCCCGTCGCGCTCGGCGCAGCGATCGCTTGTCCCGATCGCCCCGTTCTGGCGCTGGAGGCGGATGGGTCCGCGCTCTACACATTCCAGGCGCTGTGGACGATGGCGCGCGAGCAACTCGATGTCACGACTGTCATTTTCAGCAATCGCCGCTACGCGATTCTCCGCATGGAACTCGCGCGGGTTGGTGCTGTCGCGTCGGGTCAGCGAGCTCTGGAGATGCTCGACATCTCTCCGCCCGACATCGATTTCGTCGCGCTCGCTCGCGGCTTCGGGGTTCCCGCCACCCGCCCCGACACCGCCGAAGCGTTCGCGGCAGACCTCGAGCGCGCATTCGCCGAGCCAGGGCCGCACCTGATTGAAGCGGTGATCCCCTCGCTCTTCTGATCAGCCGCGGAAGCGCTCGCCGCCGCGGATCGCGATGGTCAGCCAGTTCTCTCGGGGCGGCAGCGGGCAACTCCACTGCGGGTCGTAGCTGCACGACGGCTGATACGAGAAGTTGAAATCGAGGATCAGGCGCCTGTGATCGTCGACACCAAGATCGGCTCCCTTCGCGGTGTCGAGCAGGTACCGGCCGGCGCCATATGTCTCGGTCCCGCATGTGGCGTCGCGAAACGAGAGAAAGAATCCACCCGAATAGTCGAGCAGCCAGAACATCGACAGTGAAAGACGCTCACCGAGCAGCGTGCAGTGTGCGGTTCCCGCGCGCTCGGCGGTGACGTGGCCCGATGTCGAACCAGGGAGCTCGAACGGTGCGCTGTCTGCGTCTTCGACCTCGGCGACCGTGCGCAGCGCTGGGTCGTAGTCGTAGTACAGCGGTGTGGTCGCGTCACCGCGATCGGCAGCGGGAACCGGGCTCTGCGGATGCGAGCGGAACAGGTGATCGCGAACCTCGCGCCAGTGCGTCCACCCCGCGACGGGGTCTGACTCGGCGCGGATCGCGCCGTACAGGTCGCTCACCTGCCGGCGCCAGTCGGCGAGCTCGAGCCGTTCGCTGATCACGTCAGCGCGAGGTCCGCGACCGCTCAATCATCGAGCGACTGTAGCGAACCTCATGGACCGTCGCCGTAGACAACTCCGCCGCGCAGTTCATCCATGCGCCGCATGCGTGCGTGCGCCGCCTCGCCGAGACGGGCAAGGACGCCGGCGATGAGCGCTTCGGTCAATGCAACCGCCGAGACGAGCGAGTTGAACGGCATCACCGTTGTCTGCACACCCGTGACGAGCACGAAGCGTGCAGACGCCGCAGCGGGCGACAACCAGGGATCGGTCACCAGCACGACAGTGCTCCCCCGCCCCGCAGCGACCCGCGCGCTGTTGATGGTGTCGCTCTGGTAGCGGCGGTAGTCGAACACCACGAGCACGTCGCGGCGTCCGAGGTCGACGAGATGGTCGGCAGGATTGCTCCGCTCCGGGTCGAGCAACTCAACGCCGGGACGGATGAGGTGCAGCTGGCTCGCGAGATATCGCGCGAGAAACGTGCTCACCCGCCCGCCGAGCGCAAGCACCCGGCGGCGCGGGTCCGCGAGCAGATCGACAACGGCATCGAAGTCGTGCTCGGACACCATGTCGAGGCTCGCCCGAAGACTGTGCTCGTACGTCGCGAAGGCTTCCCGAAGCATCGATTCGCTGGGATCCGCCGACCGCGTCAGCTCGTACCGTGTGAGTGGCGAGCTCAGCCGTTCCTGCAACTCCTGCCGGAGTGACTCCTGGAACTCCGGGTAGCCGCGCAGGCCGAGCTTGGTGATGAACCGTGTCACGGTCGCCGGACTCACCCCGGCACGCTCTGCGAAACGCGTGAGGCTCTCGAGCCCCGCAACCGGATAGAAGGCGAGCAGCACCTGCGCGAGACGCCGTTCCGACGCGCTCAGTGTGCCCATGCGCTGGCGAACCAGCTCTCCGACGAGGAACTCAGGCATTGAAACGATTCTTACAGTTTTGACCCGTTCGGCTTCGTGCGATAAATCTGTTGACGCTGGTACAGAGCCGCTGCTACTGTGCGGCCCACCGCTACGGACCGCCATGGGGAGATGAGCTGATGACCGTCCAGGCTATTGACAGCGATACCGAAACACTCCACAAGCTGGGGTACGCTCAGGAACTGCTCCGGCGGATGGGGGGCTTCTCCAACTTCGCTGTGTCGTTCACGATCATCTCGATCCTGTCCGGCTGTCTGACCGCGTACGGCGTCGCCATGTTCAACGGCGGTCCGGTCGACATGAACATCGGCTGGCCGGTGGTCGGAATCATGGTCATCATCGTCGGCCTCGCCATGGCCGAGGTCTGCTCGAGCTATCCCACCGCCGGTGGCCTCTACTACTGGTCCGCGAAGCTCGGCGGTAAGAACGGACCTGCATGGAGCTGGTTCACCGGCTGGTTCAACCTGGTCGGTCAGGTTGCGGTCACGGCCGGCATTGACGGTGGCCTCGCGCTGTTCGCGTCGGCGTTCATGAACAACTGGTTCGGGTACCCGCTGACCCCATGGCCGATCCTCGGGGTCTACGCGGTCGCGCTCTTCCTGCACGGACTCCTGAACACGTTCGGCGTGCGCCTCGTGGCCCTGCTCAACGACATCTCGGTGTGGTGGCACATCACTGGCGTGGTGGTGATCGTCGCAGTGCTGCTCATCGTGCCTGCGCACCATCAGTCGGTGGCGTACATCTTCACGACCTTCAACAACGGAACAGGCGCCTCGTTCCCGGGCAGCGTCATCTACGTGTTCCTCATCGGTCTCCTGCTCGCGCAGTACACGTTCACGGGGTATGACGCCTCGGCGCACATGACGGAGGAAACCAAGAACGCGGCCACGGCTGGGCCGCGCGGCATCGTCCTTTCCATCGTCGTCTCGCTCGTCGCGGGATGGATCCTGCTCATCGGCGTCACGTCGGCTATCCAGAACTACGCCACGGAATCCACCGCCGTCGTGCCTGCGGCGCAGATCTTCATCGACGCTGCGGGCAAGGGCCTTGGACAGTTCCTGCTGCTCATCGCCATCGGCGCGCAGTTCTACTGCGGCATGTCGTCGGTCACCGCGAACTCGCGCATGATCTACGCCTTCTCGCGTGACGGTGCGGTCCCGGGTCATCAGCTGTGGAGCAAGATCAACAAGCGCACCCGCACCCCAACCAACTCGATCTGGCTCGCTGTGGTCGGTGCGTTCATCCTGTTCCTCCCCTACGTCTTCAATGCGTACGCGTATGCCGCGGTCATCTCCATCGCGGTCATCGGTCTCTACATCGCGTACGGCATCCCCATCCTTCTTCGCCTCCGCGCGGGGTCGGAATTCGTGCCGGGCCCGTGGAGTCTCGGAAAGTGGAGCCGCCCGATCGGCATCATCGCGGTTGCCTGGATCGTGATCATCAGCATCCTGTTCATCCTGCCGACGGCATTCCCGATCACCGGCACGAACTTCAACTACACGATCGTCGCCTTCGCAGTGGTGCTCGGTGCGACCACGATCTGGTGGTTCGCGTCGGCGAAGAACTGGTTCAAGGGCCCGAGGGTTCAGGGAACCGCCGAGGAGCTGGCTTCGATCGAGGCGACGTTCCTCACGGGCGCCGCGCCGACGCCCGCCGTTTCGGCAGGCTGATAGGCTCACCAAACGCATCATCACGCGTGCTCGCGGCGTTCCAGCCGCGAGCACGCGAAGGATCCTCAACATGTCCAAGCCCAGGATCGGTGTGACCTGTAGTCCGCTGCGCGGACCCACGTACTACGCGGCCTACCTCCGCGCGGTCGAGGCCGCCGGCGGGGAGCCGGTGACGCTCGATCCGCAACCGAACGGTCTGGCGTCGGAACAGGCGGTTGCGATGATCCATGCGATCGACGGGCTGCTCGTGCCCGGCGGTTGGGACGTGGACCCTCCCGCGTATGGCGAGGCGCGGCAGGAGGAAACGCCTGACGTCGATCCGCCGCTCGATCTCACCGAAATCGCGCTCGTGCGTGCGGCGGTTGATGAGGGTGTACCCGTGTTCGGGATCTGCCGTGGCCAGCAGGTCATCAACGTTGCGCTCGGCGGCTCACTGCGCCAGCACATCGACGGTCACGACAACCATGGTCATCCGCGTGACCTGCTCGCGCATTCCATCGACGTGGTGCCCGGGTCAGAGCTCTCGAAGGTCACGCCGAGTGACCACCTCATGGTCAACAGCCTCCACCACCAGTCGGTGAAAGAGGTGGCGCCGGGACTGCATGCGACGGCGCACAGCCCCGACGGCGTCGTCGAGGGGATCGAATCGTCCGACGGCATGATCGTTGCGGTGCAATGTCATCCCGAGGAGTTGTTCGCCCAGCAGGGGTGGGCGATGGCGCTCTTCCAGCGATTCGTCGACCGTGTCGGCGAGCACGACCACAATGGCGCGGTTGCGACCGACGTTGCCAAGGAGGGCAATGAAATCGATGCTCACATTTGAAGAGCTCACTCAACTCGTCGATGCCGGGGACATCGACACCGTTGTCGTCGCGTTCACCGACATGCAGGGACGCTTGATGGGCAAGCGGATGGAGGCGCACTTCTTCGTCGAAGAGATGGAGCACAAGAACCCGGTCGAGGGGTGCAACTACCTGCTCGCACTCGAGATGGAGATGGACCCCGTCCCCGGATACGAGATCGCGAGCTGGGAGCGCGGCTACGGCGATTTCACGATGGTTCCCGACTTCGACACGATGCGGCGGATTCCGTGGCTCGAAGGCACCGTGCTCGTCCTCTGCGATGTCGCATGGAACGACGGCACTCCCGTCCGTCCGTCGCCGCGCCAGGTGCTCAAGGCGCAGGTCGACCGCGCGAAAGCGTTGGGATACACGGCCATGTTCGGCTCGGAGCTCGAGTTCTTCCTGCTCAAGGAGACGTACGCACAGGCGCACGACCAGCACTATCGCGGGCTGACGCCGTCAGTTCCCTACATCCTCGATTACCACATCCTCGCCACGAGCTATGACGAGCCATTCATTCGCTCGGTGCGCAACAACATGCAGGCAGCGGGGATGCGCGTCGAGACGTCGAAAGGCGAGGCGTGGCCGGGTCAGCACGAATTGAATTTCCGGTACAGCGATGCCGTGACGATGGCGGACAACCACGTCATCTACAAGAACGGCATCAAGGAGATGGCGCAGCAGACAGGCCAGTCGGTCACCTTCATGGCCAAACCGGATCACACCTGGATCGGCAGCTCGTGTCACATCCATTCGAGCCTCTGGGGCGGCGACGAGGCGTTGTTCTCCGGCGAGTCGCCGCTGTTCAAGCAGTACCTGGCGGGCCTCGTCGCCAATGCGGGCGAGTTCGCCGTCTTCCTCGCGCCGAACATCAACTCCTACAAGCGGTATGCGGCAGGCAGCTGGGCGCCGACCACGCTTGCGTGGGGATACGACAACCGTACGTGCGGATTCCGTGTCGTCGGCCATGGCAAGTCACTGCGCGTTGAGTGCCGGATTCCAGGTGCGGATGCCAACCCGTACCTTGCCTTTGCCGCACTGCTCGCCGCCGGTTTGAACGGCATCGAGCGGCAACTGGAGCTCCCACCTGTTTTCACCGGCAATGCGTACGAGTCCGATGTCAAGCGGTTCCCGCACACGCTCAACGAGGCGATTACCGAGCTCGAACGCGGCAAGGTGGCGCGGAGCGCGTTCGGCGACGACGTCGTCGACCACTACCTCAACTACGCGCGGACCGAGCAGGCGCTCTTCGACAAGGTGGTCACCTGCTACGAGCGTGAGCGCTTCTTCGAACGCGGATGACACTTCGGCTCCTGAATCCCGCCACGGAACAACCCGTGGCCGAACTCGAGCAGGCCGGCGCGGCCGAGACCGATCGCGCTGTGGCTGCCGCCAAAGCCGCGTTCCCGGCATGGCGCGCCGTAGCGCCGTCAGACCGCGCGCGTCTGCTGCGCCGCCTCGCAACCCTGGTCGAGGAACATCTCGAGGAGCTCGCACTGCTCGAGACGAGGAATGTCGGCAAGCCGATCTCGGACTCGCGCGGCGAGGTCGGCATGGTTGCCCAGGTGTTCCATTTCTACGCCGGAGCGGTCGACAAGCACTACGGCCAGACGATCCCGGTGGCCGGTGGCATCGACGTCACCTTCCGCGAGCCGCTCGGCGTTGTGGGTCTCATCGTCCCCTGGAACTTCCCGCTCAACATCGCGAGCTGGAAGGTCGGGCCGGCGCTTGCCTGCGGGAACACGGTGGTGCTCAAGCCCGCCGAGCTGACTCCGATGTCGGCGATCCGCCTCGCGGAGCTCGCGCTCGAAGCGGGCATCCCGGAAGGCGTCTTCAATGTTGTGGTCGGTCCTGGCCGGATCGTCGGTGAACGCCTGATCCAGCACCCGGACGTGGCCAAGATCGGATTCACCGGCTCCACGGAGGTGGGTGTCGGCGTGATGCGTGGCGCCGCCGCGACGATCAAGCGGGTCACCCTCGAGCTCGGCGGCAAGTCCGCCAACGTCATCTTTGCCGACGCGGATCTCGAGCGTGCGGCTGCCGCCGCGCCGTACGCGGTCTTCGGCAACGCCGGTCAGGATTGCTGCGCGCGGTCCCGCATTCTCGTGCAGCGCGAGGTGTACGACCGCTTCGTGTCGCTGCTCGTCGATGCAACACGGGGCGTGCGCGTCGGCGATCCCGAGGACGCCGCGACGGAGATGGGTCCGCTCGTATCGGCAAGCCATCGCACAACGGTCGCGTCGTTCGTCGAGACCGAACCGATCTTCAAAGGATCCATCCCGGATGGCCCGGGATTCTGGTATCCGTGCACGCTGATCGAAGCGAGCAACGATGACCGCGTTGCCCGAGAGGAAGTCTTCGGGCCGGTGGCGGCGATCATCCCCTTCAGCGACGAGGCGGACGCGATCCGCATCGCCAACGACACGCCATACGGCTTGTCGGGATCGATCTGGACGACCAACGGCGCCCGGGCGCTGCGTGTCGCGCGAGCGCTCGACACGGGAGTCCTCTCGATCAACAGCAATTCCTCGGTGCGCGTGTCGACGCCCTTTGGCGGGTTCAAGCAGTCCGGATTCGGACGCGAGCTCGGCATGAACGGTCTCGACGGCTATTCCGAGGTCAAGAACGTGTTCATCTCGACGGAGGGCTGACAGCACGATGGGACGCCTCGACGGCAAGGTTGCGGTGATCACCGGGGCAGCGAGCGGCATCGGGCGCGAGGCAGCCGTGCTGTTCTCCGAGGAAGGGGCGTCGGTCGTGGTTGCCGATGTCGGTACATCGGCCGGCGCGCAGGCCGCGAGCGACTGCAAACGCGCGGTGTTCGTTGACGTTGATGTGAGCAATCCCGCGAGCGTTGAGGCGCTGTACGCGAAGGCCGTCGAAACATACGGCGGTGTGGACATCCTCTACAACAACGCGGGCATCATGCCGCCCGACGACGACTTCGATTCTCACCACCGAGGCGGACGCATACGACCGCGTCCAGGCGGTCAACGCCAAAGGCGTGTTCCTCTGCTGCAAGTACGGGATCCCGCGTCTGCTCGAACGTGGCGGCGGCTCGGTGATCAACGTCGCATCGTTTGTGGCGCTGGTCGGTGCGGCGACGTCGCAGATCGGCTACACGGCATCGAAGGGGGCTGTGCTGTCGATGAGCCGCGAGCTCGCCGTCCAGTTCGCGCGCCAGGGGGTGCGCGTCAACGCGCTGTGTCCCGGCCCGGTTGAGACGCCACTGCTCATGCGGCTGTTCTCCGACAACCCCGCCGCGTACGAGCGCAGGCGTATCCACCTGCCGATGGGCCGCCTCGCGACGGCGCGAGAGATCGCCAACGCGGCGCTCTTTCTCGCCAGCAGCGAGTCGTCGTACGTGAACGGCGCGACCTTCCTTGTCGACGGCGGGCTTACCGCCGCATACGTCACACCTGAATAGAAGCGCGGGCCGAACGTTCGGCCCGCCCGTGCGGATCGTGGGTGTCATGATCGCGGCACATGGTTGTTGAGGCGGCGTCCCGCTCGGCAGCGCTGCCGGACCGCCGCCCAGCACTGACCCATCCCACACCGCGCGCCGTCACCATCCACGGGATGGGGACGGCAGTGCCGTCCCATAGGGTCGGAGGCGACGACGTCCTGCGTCTCCTCACACAGCTCTGGCCGCGGCTCGAGCGGCGAGTCAGCCTTTTTGCGGACGAGCTCTCGGCAACGCACCGGTACCTGGTCCGTCCTATTGAGGAAGCGATGCTCCCGCTGTCCCCGGGCGAGCAGGCGTTGCGCTACGCCGCCGAGGCAACGCCGCTTGCTATCGCCGCGGCCGAACGAGCGCTCGAACGCTCCGGGGTCGCGCGCGATGACATCGGCCTCATCGTCGTCGCGTCATGCACCGGCTTCGTGCTGCCAGGCATCGACGTCCACCTTGTCAATCACCTCGGACTGCGCCGCGATATTCGGCGGATGCCTTTCATGCATTTCGGCTGCGCCGGTGGCGCAGCGTCGTTGAGCTGGGCGAGCGACTGGGTGCGTCTGCACCCGCGCCAATCCGCACTCGTGGTCGCCGTCGAGGTACCGACGCTGACGTTCCGGCCCGCTGACACCTCGGCCGACAACCTGTTGAGCGTGCTGGTGTTCGGAGACGGCGCGGGCGCGGCGGTGATCGGTTCGGAGCCCGCGGTCGGATGCATCGGCATCGGACGCACCGCTTCCCGCCTGGTCGCCTCGAGTACCGAGGCGCTTGGTTTCGAACGCGCCGATGACGGCTTTCGTGTCGTCGTGTCCAGGCAGCTGCCGCGGCTCATCGAGCTGAACCTGCCCGGTCTGGTCCGCGACTTCGCCGGCGAACCGACGTTACTCGACGTCGTCGCGGCGCACCCCGGTGGCCAGGCCATCGTCGATTCCGTGGTTCGCTGCCTCGGCCTCGAGGAGCGCCAGGTCGCTGCCACGCGCGAGGTGCTGAAGACGACTGGCAACACGTCCTCGGCCGGCATCCTTTTCGTCCTCGACGAGCTCGGATCCCATCTACCGGGTCGCGAAGGGCGGGGGATTGCCGCCGCATTCGGTCCCGGGCTCACCGTCGAGCTGCTCGAACTCCTCTGGGCGTGATGCGCCGACGCGCACGCACCGCGCTCGTTGTGGCGACCGCGGCACAACGGCTCGTCGAACTGCGGCTCTCGGCGCGGAATCGCGCGAAGTCTCGGACAGGCAGAACAGGCAGCCGCCTCGACCTACCCGGTGATGGTGGCGACCCACGTCGCGCTCTTCGCGACCTGCGTCTGGCCCCGCCGCGGACGGCGGGTCGCGAAGCCGATCGAGGGTGCGGCACTTGTTGGCCTGGCGGCTGCGACCGGACTCCGAGTCTGGGCGATTCGCACGCTCGGGACGAGTTGGAACGTCACCGCGCACGTCCCCAAGGATGGTCATATCGAGACGGGCGGGCCGTACCGCTACGTGCGCCACCCCAACTATGTGGCCGTGGCGCTGGAGTTTCTGTGCCTGCCGATCGCCGTTGGCGCAGTGCCGGAGGCGGCGGCCCTGTCAGCGCTGAACGCCGCGGTCCTGGTGCCGCGAATCCGTGCCGAGGAACGTCTCCTTGATGCGATCCCGGGATACCGCGACGCGTTCGACGGTGTGCCGCGGTTCGTTCCGCGCGCCGGCCATCTCAGCCGTCAGATACCGGCCAGCGACAGCCAGTCGCGCGGGCTGACGTCCCGGAACGTCTGATAGCCGCAGTTGATGGCGATGAGCTTTCCGAGTGCGTGAGGGTCATGGCGGGCCCGGAGAATCGCCCGCCGGCTGAGTGCGGGTGACCGCGCTAGGAACAGCGCGAGGCTCGTGAGGCGGCGCCGCTCCCGAACGAGGTCGGCATGATCGCGGACGTAGCGGGCCACTGCGGTGCCGGCGTCGATCCGGTCATCCAGCAGATCGCCCGTATGTTCGGCGAGGCGCTCCGCCAGCAACATGCCGATGGCGATGCCGTCGCCCGTCGTGGGGTCGTCATACCCGGAAGCGTCGCCGACGAGGAACACGCGACCCTCGGCCACCGACCGCACCCGCTGATGGAAGTGCGCAGCGCCGAGCGGTCGCGACACCAACGCAGCATTGGCGACGGCGACAACGCTCCTGCGCGCAGCGCCTTCGTAGTGTCGCGCGGTCATGGCCGGGCGCGATCGGTGGGTCAGTACCGACACGAGAAGCAGATCGGGTCCGACCGGGGCCTCATACCACTCGTGGCCGCCGGCGAGCGTGACCCTGATGCCGTCGCAATCGCCGGTGTCCACCTGCCAGTGACCGGCGATCCCGTATCGCATCCGGGCCTGCGGTCTCGCGCGCAGCCCGGTCCAGGCGCGTATCTGCGAGTGCAGTCCATCGGCGCCGACGACCACTCGCGCCCGAATCTCGTCGGTGGTGGTCGCGACTCCCACCACGGCGCCGCCTGGATCCCGGAGGAGCCCGGTCACACGGTCCCCCTCGCGAACGACAGCGCGTCGCTCTTCACGTACCGCGTCGACCAGGACAGCGTCGAAGGTGGTGCGCCGGACGCCGAGCCCGGCTGGGGGGCCACCGTCGGGCGGCACCGGGAAGGGGACCTCGACCTCGACGCCGGTACGCTGGTGGCGGTAGGTCACGCCTTCCAGCGGGCGCGCTCCGGTCGCGACAACACGCTGGTACAGGCCCATCCGTCTCAGCGCCGCGACTCCCGGCGGCATGACGCCTTCGCCGCAAGCCTTGTCCCGCGGGAATCGGGCGCGATCGATGAGGATCACCTCGTGACCCCGTCTCGCCAGGAGGAGCGCGGTCGTCGCCCCGCTCGGTCCGGCACCCACGACGACCGCCTCGGTCTCGATCACCGCCGCACTCTCTCAGAACGAGGCGGTTCCAGGCGTATCGCAGCGGACCGCGCCACAGGGACCGCGGGGGCATGATGGGTCGGTGAACTTCCTCTCAGGCCTGCACGGGGCTGTTGCCCTGGCACTCCTGCCGGCATTGCTCTTTGCGGAAGAGGCCGGCGTTCCTCTCCCCTTCGCTCCGGGTGAGCTCACGTTGCTCGTCGCAGGGTTGCTCATCGCATCGGGCGGGCTGAACCCGTATGCCTTCATCCCATTGGCACTGATCGCCTGTATAGCCGGCTCGCTCGTCGGCTACAGCTGGGCGCGCGCTGTCGGTGACCGCGGGCTCAAAGGGCTTGCTCGCCGGCTTCGCCAGCAGCGGAACCTCGAGCGGGTCGAGGAACGGCTGCGATCAGCGGGCTGGCAAGGGATTGCCATCAGCCGCTTGATTCCCGGACTGCGCATCTACACAACGCTCGTTGCCGGCGCAGTTCGCGCCCCGCGGCGCTCCTTCATCCTCGCGATGATCTCGTCGACGATCGTCTGGGTGGGGGTGTACGTCGCGCTCGGAATCCTCATCGGTGTCCCGGTGGAGCACTTCCTGGACCAGATTCAGAAGCTGGCCGTCCAGGGGGCGATCCTGATCGTGATGGGCGTCGGCTGCTACCTCGCAGTGCGCAAGACGCCGTCCTCGTCCGGCGCGGGGCTCGTGCGGGTTCCCCGCTGGGTTCGGGTGGTCCTTGCCGCGCTGCTCGATATCGGTGTCGTGGCGAGCATCGTCACCGGTCTGCTCGCCCTCGGGCGTCTCCTCGGCGTCGGGTTCGGCAGCGGCTGGGTCGACGGCGTTGTCGTGCTGCTGGTGGTTGGAGCGTTCTACGTCATCGTTGCCAGGCGGAGTGCGGGGGCGACAGCCGGCGAGGTGTTGCTTCAGACGAGTTATGTCAGCGGTCACGGGTTGCCCCTCCGGCCCCGAGCCGCGCTTGAGGCCGTTCGCTCGCTGGTCACGAGGTCGGATGACGAGCTGACCGCCACGGGTGACCTGCTCCACGCCCTCGGGGACCCCGACCGCCTCCGCATCGTGACCCATCTCCTCGACCGGCCTCAGAACCTCGACGAACTGGCGAAGAAGTCGAACCTCTCCCCCTTTGAAGTGCGCCACCAGCTGGATCGATTCGAGTCGACCGGTGTCCTCGTGGTCACCGGACAGGAACCGGACGCGACGTACTCGGTGCGCTCCGATCTCCGGCCAGTGCTGGTGCAACTGCTCGCCATCATGGAGTCGACGCCGGTTGTCAAACCTTCGGAGAAAATTCCCGAGAAAACTCCGGACAAAACCGCAAAACCGGCGCGCGCCTGAGTGAATTGCCCACCATGGTGCCCAGTCGAGGCCCGTTCGAGTAGATTCCGGATCTCTTCGATTCCATAGGGATATTGCGGTAATTGGCCTAAACAAGTAGGGGCGGCCCGCAACGTCTTCGCTCGGTCGAGAGTAACTGCCGCCACGGGACTCAGGCTCACCGAACAGTCGGCCACCGCTCCATCGATGCGTCTGTGTTCTTCGCGCCCGTCCCTGCGACGAGCGAGTGACCCGAGCGCCACAGAACTCCGAACAGTGACGCCCGGCGGAGCTTTACGAGAGAACCTATTCCGGAGGCTCTGCCCCGAGCCCTTCGGGTTGGCATCGCGGATCGGGGTCCCGCGGGGGACGAACACATCGCAGACGTCACCAGTCCGCCCACGCAGGAAGCCGGCCCCGCCGGTCATCAGTGGCAGCGGCGACCGCTGCTGAGCCTGCTTGTCAGGGCTTCTGTTGTCATCGTTCCGGCGATCGCCGGGATTGCGGCAGGCACCGTCGTGAGTCGTCTGCTGCCCCGACCGAACGGGTTCGGCGGAGCCGCATTGTCGTTTGCCGCGGTGAGCCTGGTGATGCTGGTGACCATCATCGCGCTGGAGCGAGCCGGCCGCCGGTTGCTGCCGCTTGCGGCGCTCCTCAACCTCTCGCTGCTCTTTCCGGACCGAGCACCGAAGCGATTTGCCGTTGCGCGTCGTGTCGGCAAGCCGCGGGAGCTGCAACGGCAATTGCGCGAAGCGCACGAGAAAGGGGTGGTCGGCGGCGAGGTCGCGTACATGCAGACGGTGCTGGAACTCGTTGCCGCACTGAGCGTCCACGATCGCCAGACACGCGGTCATTCCGAGCGCGTGCGCGTCTTTGCCGATCTCATCGCCGACGAGATGAAGCTCCCGGCTCCGGATCGTGCGCGACTGCGCTGGGCATCGTTGCTCCACGACATCGGCAAGCTCGAGGTTCCCGCCGAGATTCTCTCCAAACCGGCGAAGCTCACCGATGCCGAGATGGACAACGTCCGGCGCCATCCTGATGAGGGTGCTCGCCTCATCGGCCCCCTCAACGCGTGGCTCGGTCCCTGGGCGCACGCGGTGGAACAGCACCACGAGCGCTTCGACGGACGCGGGTATCCGCGAGGAATCGCCGGCGACCAGATCTCGCTCGCCGGGCGCATCGTCGCGGTTGCCGACTCATACGAGGTCATGACCGCCGTGCGGCCGTATCGCAAACCGATCGGCGTCTCGGCCGCGCGGCAGGAACTCGTGCGGTGCTCGGGCGCGCAGTTCGACCCCGTCGTGGTTCGCGCATTTCTCAACATCTCGATGGGAAGGCTCTGGCGGGTCGTCGGCCTCGGTTCATGGATCGCGCAACTGCCATTCATCGGCTGGATCGACCGCCTGGGATGGAACTGGGGCGCGGCGATCGTGTCCGGGAGCACCGCGATCGGACTGACGCTCCCGGGGTTGCTGCCAAGGGCTACGCCCACTGCGGCGCCGACACAGGCAATTGCCGTCGTGTCCACCGGCGGTGCTGCAGGGCCGAAAGGCGGTGGGCTGGGCTCAAGCGTTCCGGGTGGTGGGTCGACGAATCACGCTGCGCCACCAGGTAGCGGCGGCGCGATTCCCGGTGGCGGGCCGCCAGGCTCGGGTGGAGCGACCACTGGCACCGGTTCCGGATCCTCGGCCGGTGGGCCGGCCTCACCTTCGCCCATACCAACTCCGCCGGCGGGCGGGGGAACACCGTCGCCGACCCCAACGCCCGCACCGACCCCAACGCCCCCACCGGACGAACCGCCTGTGGTGACCGTCAACACGGGTGGCCTCGCTGTGCTCGGCGTTTTCAGCGGGTCGGGCAGTTTCACGGATGCCGACTTCGCCGGCCACACGTTCACCGCAACGGTCAACTACGGCGACGGCACGATCAAGGCACTCACGCTCGACGGCGCGACGTTCACGCTGTCACACAAATACGCAACTATCCTGAAGGCATACACGATTACAGTCACCGTGACCGACAATGACGGCGTTTCGGGGAGTGGTTCCACCACAGTTACCGTCGTCTTGTAAATGGCAATGGCCATAACGGCAGAACGCACCGGGATTGGTCCCCGGGGCACGCTCAGTTGACGGTATAATTTGGGTCAGCCCACGCCAATTGCGATCGCTCCGGACAGCTTTGGACGATTCGAGGCTGCTGGCGGGCCAGTGAGGAGGAAGCCGTGCTGCAGGCGACCAACGCCGATCGTTTCTCTTTCGGACTCTGGACCGTCGGATGGCAGGGTGTCGACGTCTTCGGCACGCGCGGTACGAGCGCCGCTTGATCCCGAAGTTGCGGTGGCCAAGCTGGCGGAGTTGGGCGCGTACGGTGTGAGCTTTCACGACAACGATGTCTTTCCGTTCGACGCGTCAGCCGCGGACAAGCGCGCAGCCATCGATCGCTTGCGTCGCGCGGTCGGACAGTGCCGGGTTGGTCATCCCGATGATCACCACCAACCTGTTCTCGCACCCGGTCTTTCGTGACGGCGCGTTCACCGCGAACGATCGCGACGTCCGCCGTTTCGCGCTGCGCAAAGTGGCGGACAACCTCGACCTCGCGGCAGAGTTGGGCGCAGGAGTCGTTGTGTTCTGGGGCGGCCGCGAGGGCGCCGAGTCCGGTGCTGCCAAAGACGTCCGTGCCGCGCTCGACCGCTACAAGGAAGCCTTCGACATTCTCACCGCGTATGTCATCGAGAAGGGATACGGCATGCGGTTCGCCATCGAGCCCAAGCCCAATGAACCGCGCGGCGACATCCTGCTGCCGACCATCGGTCACGCGCTGTCCTTCATCAACGAGCTCGAGCATTCGGAGATGGTTGGGCTCAACCCCGAGGTCGGTCACGAGGAGATGGCGAGCCTGAACTTCGCGCACGGGATTGCCCAGGCGCTGTGGCACGGCAAGCTCTTTCACGTCGATCTCAACGGTCAGCACGGACCGCGATACGACCAGGACCTTCGCTTCGGCGCCGGCAATGCGCGCGGCGCGTTCTGGGCCGTGGATCACTGGAATCCGGTGGTTACACGGGCCCGCGCCACTTCGACTTCAAGCCACCGCGCACCGAGGACATGGAAGGGGTCTGGGCAAGCGCCGCAGGCTGTATCCACAACTACCTGCTGCTGCGCGAACGGACGCGCGCGTTCCGCGCCGATCCTGAAGTGCAGGCGGCACGGGTTGCGGCGCGCCTCGACGAGCTGGCGCAGACAACGCTTGATCCCGGCGAGACGCTGGCCTCGATGCGTTCGGAGACGTTCGATGCCAACGCGCGCGCGGAGCGGGGGATGGCGTTCGAGAAGCTCGATCAGCTCGCCCTGGATTACCTCTACGGCGTCCGCTCCTAGCGCCATGCCGCGGCTGCGCGCAACACGTCTCGTCATGAGCTCGGGCGCGCTCGTCGGCATCGACATCGGGACGTCGTCCGCCAAGGGGCTGGCCATCGATCCTTCACGGGGCGCGTGCTTGCGACGGTCGAACGCGAATATCCGGTGAGCTCGCCGCAGCCGGGATGGATGCGAGCAGGATCCCGACCGTGGTTGCCCGCCGCGCGTGACGTGCTCGCGGGGCTCCGGGTCGCGGCACCGAGATCCTCGGCATCGGGTTCTCCGGGCCAGATGCACGGTCTTGTCTGTCTTGACGCGCGCGGAGCCGTGATCCGCCCCGCGATCCTCTGGAACGACCAGCGGTCGGCGCCACAGTGCGCGGCGATGGAGTCCGGGGAGCGGGAAAGCGCGGCTGCTGCGGCTCACCGGCAACCGGGCACTGCCCGGTTTCACTGCGCCAAAACTGTTCTGGATGCGCGAGAACGAGCCGGATGCATACGCGCGCATCCGCCGGATCTGCCTGCCCAAGGATTACGTCCGCGACCGGCTCGATCGGCGGGCATCGCAGCGACGTCGCCGACGCGTCGGGAACGCTGCTCCTCGATGTCGGCCGAGCGACGCTGGAGCGGCGAGCTGCTGGAGGAGCTCGGGATTCCGGTCGCCTGGCTGCCCGAGCTCGCCGAGAGCGGCGGACGCAGTCGGGACGTTGCGACGGCGTGGCCGGTCGCGGCCGGCGCGGGAGATCAGGCCGCGGCTGCGGTTGGCGGCGGGATCATCGCGTCCCGGGCCGCTGTCGGTCGTGCTCGGAACGTCCGGGGTGGTGCTCGCGGCCACCGACGAATACCTCGCCGATCGCGAAGGGCGCGTCCACGCCTTCTGCCACGCGGCGCCGGAGCGCTGGATGGTCATGGGTGTGATGCTGTCGGCGGCCGGATCCCTCGCCTGGTATCACGACACGCTCAATCCGGGCATGGACTTCGACGCCCTGCTCGAAGAGGCTGAGAGCGTTGCGCCCGGATGCGAAGGCCTGACGTTCCTCCCCTATCTCTCCGGCGAGCGGACCCCGCATGTCGACCCGCACGCGCGCGCCGCGTTCTGCGGCCTGTCGGTCACCCACGGTCGTGGGGCGCTGACACGCTCGGTTCTCGAAGGCGTCGCCTTCGCCCTCCGCGATTGCCTCGACACCGTCCCCGGCGCCGGGGCCACGCCGACCGCGGCCGCGTCTCCGGGGGCGGGTCACGAAGCCGGCTGTGGCTGCAGATCGTCGCCAGCGCGCTCGAGCTCCCGCTCGAGATCATGGCCACCGACCAGGGATCGGCGTTCGGTGCAGCCCTGCTCGGCGGTGTCGCCGGTGGCGTGTACGCGACGCTCGAGGAGGCATCCGCCGCATGCGTCCGCGTCACCGAGGTGGTCGAACCGGTCGCTGCCTGGATCGAGCCGTATCGCGAGGCGCGCCGGCCGCTTCCGCGAATACTACCCGGCGCTCCGCTCGGTCAGCTAGCGTAAGCGCTCGGCCCGGCTCACGCCGAGCGGCGCTCGGTGTACTGCGCCGGTACCAGGGTCGGCTCGTCGAGCAGTCTGGTCAGCGCCAGTTCCGCCGCGCCGAGCAGCGGGCCGTCGGCGCCGAGCTGCGTCGGCCGGATCAGGTCGTCGACGTCGAGCGCCGGCGCCATCACCCGCGCGCGAAGCTCTGCTTGGACGATCTCCTCGACCAGCGGCCAGACGCTCGCGAGCAGCCCGCCGAGCACGACGCGCTGCGGATTGAAGACGTTGACGAGCCCGGCGAGGCCGGTGCCGAGCCAGCGGCCGACGTCCTCGACCGGCGGCGAGCGCGACCGGGATCGCCCCAGGCCGCCTTCCTGAGCAGGCGGGTCACGGCTTCCGGCCGGTAATTCTTCTCGGCGATCCCGATGCGGCGAAGCATCGCCGGCCCGCCGATCTCCGTCTCCCAGCAGCCGATCGCGCCACACCGGCAGCGCTCGCCGAGCGGGTTCACCTGGAAATGCCCGACCTCGCCGGCGCACCCGGCCGCCCCGACCAGCGGGCTGGCCGTCGATGACCAGGCCACCGCCGACACCGACCTCGCTGGAGACGTAGACGAGATGGTGCACGCCGACGCCCGCCCCCCAGGTGTGCTCCGCGAGCGCGCCGAGGTCGGCCTCATTGGCGATCGTCACGGGAAGGTCGATCCGAGGCGGTCGGTGACGAGCCGGCCGAGCGGCACATCGCGCCATCCAAGGTTCGGCGCGAAGTGGACGAATCCGTCCGCCCGGCGGACCACTCCGGCAACCGCGATGCCGAGGCCGGCGACCCAGCACCCCGATGGGATCGACGCCTGCGCCGTCTTGATGAGCTTGCCGACGTCTTCGATGGTCTGGTCGGCAGCCAGGCGGCGGGGCTGGTGGGTCACCCGGCTCCGATGCAGAATCCTTCCCCCGAGCCCGACGACTGCCGCGGACAGCGAGTTGACCGCGATTTCCGCCGTGATCACCGCGGCGCCCTCGGGGTTTGGGCGGGCGACCAGCGATGGCCGTCCGGGCGCGCCCAGGCGCGCGGGGTCGCCCTCCTCCACGAGCCCGCGCGCACGGAGATCGGCGATCAACTCTCCGATTGTGCTCCGGGTCATGCCGAGCGAGCCGCCGATCTCCGAGCGCGACAGCGCCCCTGACTGATGCAGCAGGCGGAGCACGAGGCTCAGGTTATGGCGGCGGACGGATTCCGGCGAGGCCATGGGGCTCATGGCAAAGCACTCATCGCAACGAACTCATCGGTGACGGCCTCGGCACGGCGCCTCGGCAGAGCGCGCGTTCATCTGATCCGCGACGTCAACGACCACGAGGCGTTGAAACACGATCGTCGCGGGTCAGGCTCGTGGCTGCGCGCCGCGGCGGGAGAGGACGTCGATGACGCCGGCCGCCAGAAGGACGAGCGCCACAACGATGTCGATCCATTCGGACGTGACTCCGATGAGGAAGAGGCCGTTGTAGATGCCGCCGATGACCAGGCCGCCGAGCACCCCGTGGATGGTCTTGCCACGACCGCCGAAAAGGCTCGTGCCGCCGATGACCGCGGCGGCAACCGCGAGGAGGACGTACTGGTTGGCGTCCTTGATGACGTTCGTGGTCAGCGACACCTGCCACGAGGCGAACAGGACGCCGGCAATGCCGGCAGTCAGCGAGCCGAGCACGAAGCACCAGGTCCGGATCTTCGGGAGGCTGATGCCGGCTCGACGGGCTGCCTCGGGATTGCCGCCGATGGCATAGACATAGCGGCCGAAACGCGTGCGGTCGAGGAGCATCGTCCACGCGACCATCACCACGAGGACGATCGGGATGAGGTACGGGAGTCCGACGATCACGCCGAAGTGGGCTCGGTTTACGTTGCAGATGGCAACTACGAGGACACCAGCGGCCACTGCCACGATGATCTTCAGCGCGGTGAGGCTTGCCGGCGGCGCGACGAGACCGGACCGCCGCCGGCGCGAGTCGCGAAGCCAGACCCAGACGGCGGCGAGGACGCCGATGACAGCCAGCAGGACCCAGCTGGTGAGCGGCGAGAACTTCCCCCAGAAGAGGTTGTAGATGAAAAGCTCGTTGTTGAACCGGGTGTTCCCGAGACCGACAAGGCTGCCCCCAAGGACGATGATCGCCACGCCCTCGAGAATCAGCAGGCCACCGAGGGTCACGATAAACGACGGCATCTTGAGCCGGGCGACCATGGTGCCCTGGATCAGCCCAACGGCTGAACAGATGAGCAGGGTCACGATGATCGCCAGCCACCAGGGCATCCCGAGACCTCCGGGTTGCACGAGTTCCGCCACCAGCACGGCGCCGAGTCCCATGACGAGCCCGACGGAGAGGTCGATCTCACCGAGGAGCAGGGCGAAGATCTCGGCCATCGCCAGGAGCATGTAGATGCTGCTTTGCTCGAAGAGGTTCACCAGGTTCTGCGGCGAGAGGAACTTCCCGTTGGCGAACTGGAAGGCGATGGCGACGATCACGAGGCCGAGGAGCACCGGCAGGACGCCGCTGTCGCCGTTGCGGATGCGCTGCAACCAGGCGCGCATGTACTGGCCCAGCGTTTGCGCGAGGATCTCGGGCGGCAGCTTCGGCGTCGGCCGCGGAGCCTCTGGCTGCCGTCAGGTCGACCGTGGCCGACTCAGGTGTGGGGTCGGCGGTGGCGACGACCGGCGCGTCGTTCTCTCTCCCATCCATGGCTCAGACACTCCCTCCGGCGAGGCCGCCCGGGGCCAGCGCGCGTTCCTTCGAGGCTCCGGTGGTCATGTACTCGATCACGCTCTGGCGATCGAAGCCGCTCGCCGGCCCCTCGGCGACCATCCGTCCCAGGTGGAGGACCGCGATCCGGTCGGACACCTGGAAGACGTCGTTGAGGTTGTGGGAGATCACCATCACCGCCAGACCACGGTCGCGGAGACGGCGCACCAGGTCGAGGACCATGGCGGTCTGGACCACACCGAGCGCCGCGGTGGGCTCATCGAGCAGGACCACCTTGGAGTTCCACATCACCGCCTTGGCGACCGCCACCGACTGGCGCTGCCCGCCGGAGAGCGATGCCACCGGCTGGCGGATGGACCGCACCGTGGTGACCCGCAGGCTGCTCAGCGTCTCCCCTGCCGCGCGCTCCATGGAATCCTCATCGAGGAGCCCGCGGCGAAGCCGTTCGCGGCCCAGGAACATGTTCTGGACGATGTCCAGGTTGTCGGCGAGCGCCAGGTCCTGGTAGACGGTCTCGATGCCGAGGCCGGCGGCGTCGCGAGTCGTGCGGATGTGCACCGGGCGACCCTCGAAGAAGATCTGCCCGTGGTCGATCTGATGGACCCCGGCGATACAGCGGGTGAGCACCGACTTGCCTGCGCCGTTGTCACCGCAAAGCCCGGTGACCTGGCCGGCGGGCAGATCGAGGTTCACCTGATAGAGCGCCTGGACCGCACCGAAGTGCTTGTCGATCCCCCGCAGTCGCAACAGCGGCTCCGACGAGGCAGTCGCGGTCGATCCGGGATTCGCGGTCACGGGCGCCGGGCTCACGACAGGCTGCTCAGACACGGGCCACGCTCCCAGTCCTCGCTCCACGGCGCGAGAGAACGTCGACGAGCACTGCGATGAGCAGCACGATACCCGGGAGCATGTACTCGAGCGGCGTGGAGTAAGGGCCGAGCGACAGCAGCGACACGCCGTAGGCGATCCCGCCGATGAGCAGGCCGCCGAGGAGGCCGTGGAGTGGCTTGCCGCGTCCGCCGAAGAGGCTCGTGCCGCCGATGACCGCGGCCGCCACCGAGTAGAGGATCAGCTGGCCAGGGTCGGCGTCGTTGGTGCTGTACTGGCCGTAGAAGAACGAGCCGAGCAGGATGCCGCCGAAGCCGGCCGTTGCCGAGCACAGTGCGAACGCGCCAGTGCGCACGAGGGCGAGGTTGACGCCCGCGCGTCGGGCTGCCTCAGGGTTGCCGCCGATCGCGTAGATGTACCGGCCGAACTTGGTGCGAGCCAGCAGCAATGTCCACAACCCGACGATGCCGATAACGATCGGGATGACCTCGGGAACGCCTGACGGGAGGTTGGCGCTGCAGATGGCGACGACACCCGCGCCGAGGGCAGCCACCAGGACGATGCGGATGGCGATCAGCGCGAGCGGCGGCGCGATCAACCCGGCGCGGCGGCGAGCTGCTGCCCGCTGCAGGAGGACGACCGCGGCGATGACGACCAGGACTGCCAGGACCACCCAGTCAGCGGTGGGATTCACGACACCCTGAACGAGGTTGAAGATGACTGCCTGGTTTGGCACGTCCTGGCTGACGGTAAGCGTTCCGTCGGCGCCTCCCAGGATGATGATGATGATCCCCTGGAACAGCAGGTACCCGGCGAGGGTCACCACGAAGGATGGGATCCGCAGTCGCGCAGCCAGGGTTCCCTGGATGGCCCCGATGAAGGCGCAGCACAGCAGCGACATGAGGATCGCCGCCCACCACGGCCACTTGGGACCGGGATCCTGCTGCACCAGCTTGAACGCGATCGTCCCGCCGAGAAGCGCGACCGAGCCGATGGAGAGGTCGATCTCCCCGAGGAGCAGCACCGCGATCTCGGCCGTTGCCAGGACCATGTACACCGTGCTCAGGGCAAAGATGTAGACGAGGTTGCTGGGCCGGAGGTACGCGTTCTCCGGGGTGATGATCTCGAAGACGACGGCGACGATGACGATGCCGAAGAGCACCGGCAGGACGCCGCTGTCACCGCTGCGGATGCGCTGGAACCAGGCGCGCAGGTACTGCCCGAGGGACTGGCCGACCACCACCGCCGGCAACACGTCCTCCGATCCCTTGGCTGCAGTCAGGTCGACGGCCGACTCAGGTGTGGGGTCGGCGGTGGCGACGACCGGCGTGTCGTTCTCTCTCCCATCCATGGCTCAGACACTCCCTCCGGCGAGGCCGCCCGGGGCCAATGCGCGTTCCTTCGAGGCTCCGGTGGTCATGTACTCGATCACGCTCTGGCGGTCGAAGCCGCTCGCCGGCCCCTCGGCGACCATCCGTCCCAGGTGGAGGACCGCGATCCGGTCGGACACCTGGAAGACGTCGTTGAGGTTGTGGGAGATCACCATCACCGCCAGACCACGGTCGCGAAGGCGGCGCACCAGGTCGAGGACCATGGCGGTCTGGACCACACCGAGCGCCGCGGTGGGCTCATCGAGCAGGACCACCTTGGAGTTCCACATCACCGCCTTGGCGACGGCCACCGACTGGCGCTGCCCGCCGGAGAGCGATGCCACCGGCTGGCGGATGGAACGGACCGTGGTGACCCGCAGGCTGCTCAACGTCTCCCCTGCCGCGCGCTCCATGGAATCCTCATCGAGGAGCCCGCGGCGGAGCCGTTCGCGGCCCAGGAACATGTTCTGGACGATGTCCAGGTTGTCGGCGAGCGCCAGGTCCTGATAGACGGTCTCGATGCCGAGGCCGGCGGCGTCGCGAGTCGTGCGGATGTGCACCGGGCGACCCTCGAAGAAGATCTGCCCGTGGTCGATCTGATGGACCCCGGCGATACAGCGGGTGAGCACCGACTTGCCGGCGCCGTTGTCACCGCAGAGCCCGGTGACCTGGCCGGCGGGCAGATCGAGGTTCACCTGATAGAGCGCCTGGACCGCACCGAAGTGCTTGTCGATTCCCCGCAGCCGCAACAGCGGCTCCGACGAGGCAGTCGCCCCATCGCTCGCCGCTGCGGCACTCGCAACCCCCGCGGGGTCCTGGTTCATCTCAGTCGCCTCAAAAGCAATGAGTCGTCAATGGCATTTACGCGACGGGCACGGCCCGGCACACGGCGATACGGGCACCGTGAACCCTGATCGGCCCACCTCAAATCTCGAGGTGATGCCGTCTGCCTGGGACAGGGCGAGCCGGGCCGCCCCGAAGGGCGACCCGGCCGCTCCACTGACAGAGGTCCTGTGAGGGACGCTCCGTCAGATGACTACGAGATTCCGGCTGCCGTGCAAACCGACGCGCCGGCGATGGCGCAGATCGCGGATGCCTGGTCAAAGCCGTCCTTGACCACGGTGGCCTCCATGTTCGCCGCGGTCACCCAGGTTGCCGACAACAGCGACGCCGGCTCGGTGATCGTCGAATCGGCGGGGTCAGTGGTGGTGCCGTTGAGGAGCGCCGCAGGAACCGTGTTGCCGGAGAGCAGGATGTCGGCCATCGCGACCGCGTCCTGAGCTTCCTTGTAGACCGGCTTGTACACGGAGCCGCACTGGTAGCCCTCGAGGATCCACGCCATACCCTGCGCGGTTGCGTCCTGCCCGGTCACAGTGATGTGCTTCGGCGGAACGTTGTCGTTCTTGAGATCTTCGATCACGGCGTTGCCGAGACCGTCGTTCGCAGTGATGACCGCGTTGATGTTGGGATGGGAGGTGAACTCCTGCTGGAAGATCGTGCCGCCCTCGGTGTTCGACCAACCAGGTGCGAAGTTCTCACCCACCAGGGTCATGCCCTCGCTGTTGGTGGTACCGGCCGCGACGGTCTTGGCCGACTGGCCCCACACGACCTTGTTGTAGCCGTCCGCGAACGAGATCGCGTTCGGGTCGGTGTCCTCACCGCCGTTGAGCACGAACACCTGCGGCTTCGAGATGCCCCACGAGGTGACGCACGAAAGGAAGCCGTTGCCGATGAGCTCACCAACAGCTTCGTTGTTGAAGCTGACGTAGTAGGTCTTCGAGCCCTGGAAGGTTGCCCGGTCGTAGCTGATCAAGGTCACGCCCTTGGACTCGGCGAGCTGCGCGATCGCCGACCCCGTCGGTCCGTCGAGCGGGCACATGATGAGGACCTTGGCGCCGAGGTTGATGTCCGCGGTCGCGTCGTCGAGCTCGGTCGCATCGCTGCCCTGAGCGTTGTCGATCCGGTACTGCGACTGCGTGAAGCCCGCGTCCGCCAAGGCGTCGTTGAGGTACGGCTGGTCGAAGTCGACCCAGCGTACGGACGATGTCGTGTCGGGGAGGATGACGCCGATCAAGAGGCTGTTCGCGCCCTTGGTGGCGTAGGCGGTCAGCGACTTGAGCTGACCCATGGTCGACGCGATGTCGGTGGTGAACGAGCTGACGGAGATGCCCGACGGGACGCCGGGGTTGGCGACGGCGGCCGAGCTCGATCCGGCCGGTGAGCTGCTGCCGCAGGCTGCCACCACGAGGGCCGCGGTGCCCACGAGGGTTAGCTTGCTGGCTTTCGACAGATCACGGAGCCCCCGGCCCCTGATTCCATCTTGCAAGTGCATCAGAGCTTTGCCCTCCAAACCGGACCCTTCGTTTTATGACTCCGTCCGCTCCGGTAGCGTCAGGCGTCTCCACCAAACCTCTGTAGGCAGGTTCCGGATGGAACGTTAATTGAGGAGGGTTTGTCAACTCCTCGAACGAAAAATCACCCTAACGGGGGATTTTTTGTGCCCTGCGCCTCTGGACACACGATCAGACCGGGTTATTCCTGCTCCGTCGGGCGGACGAGGATCTCGTTGATCGCGACGTGGCGCGGCCTGGTCACGATGTATCCGATCGCGTCGGCGATGTCGACGGCCGTGAGCCGTTCGAGGCTGCCGAAGCGCTGACGGATGGCGACCTGGATCTCCGGCCGGTTGTGCGACGACAACTCGGTGGCCACCGCCCCCGGCTCGACGAGCGACACCCGGACATGGCGCGTCGTCACCTCTTTTCGCAACGCGTCGCTGAAAGCGCCGACCCCGTGCTTGGTGGCGTTGTAGACGCCACTGCCACTTCGTGTCTCGCGGCCCGCGACCGAGCTGATGTTGACCAGGTCCGCCACCTGGCGCGGGCCGTCCTCGGCCGCCCGGAGCAGGTGCGGGAGCCCCGCGTTGGTGCAGTACAGCAAGCCCAGGAGGTTGATCTGGATCATCTGCTCCCACTCCTCCACGGGGGCACCCACCACGGGGCCGAGCAGCATGACCCCGGCGTTGTTCACGAGCGTGTCAAGACGTCCAAGCGCCTCGACCGTCTGCGCAACCGCGCGCTCCGCCTCGGCCCGGATGGTCACGTCGGCGGTGATCACCACGACGCCCACGCCGTCTGCGCGGAGCCGCGTCGCCAGGCTTTCGAGGCGTTCTGTCCGCCGGGCGACGAGCGCGAGCTTGGCACCCAGGCCGGCGAGCTCCACGGCAGTCGCCTCGCCGATGCCGCTGGACGCACCGGTCACCAGCGCGACCGTGCCCTCGAGCCTGTCTCCGACGACTGCCATGGGCAAATACAGTGCCACAGGCGCGCCGGTCGATCGTGTCAGAGTCCGCGGATGGACAGCGACGGATACGGATATGCACCAGACGATCGCGGCACGGGCCGGCTGCTCGACGACTTGCGCACCCTCTCGCCCTCCGCTATCGAGCGAGTAGCGCACGGCTGGGAAACGCATGCGCTTCCTCATCTGGAGCGCTACCACAAGGCGGAGACGGCCGCGCTTGCGGCGATCGAAGGTGCCCATCGCACCTCGGACTGGGAGGCGTTGCAGCGCCAGATCCTCGACCTCACCGAGGGTCGGAGCTCGCTCGTGTCATGGAAGGTCGAGCACGGCGACAAGGGTCATCACGCCGAGTTCCGCCGCGCTTGGAGCCGCGCTCGCGCTGCATGCGGCGGGCTTCCTCGACGCCGCCGACACCACCGTGCTCGCGCGTCCCATGGCCGAGGCCCTCCCGTGGCTGCTCAGCCTGCCGGGTGGTCCCGCCTAGTCAGTCGGTTGCCAGCGGGCGGCACTCCACCATGAAGTGCGACAACCCCCCGGCCGCGGCAACCACCTCGAGACCCGCTTCGCGCGCGAGCACGCGGAACTCGGACAGGGTGTTGTGGTGGCCACCGACCAGCAGCATGTCGATGCTGAGCGGCCTGGCTTCTCCGTCTGGGGAGACACCACCAATGATCGCCACGACCCCTGACGGCCGGGCTGCGTCGGCGCAGCGACGCAGGATCGCAACGGTTTCCGGATCCGGCCAGTCGTTGAGCACTTTCCGCAACAGATAGAGATCGGCGCCGGCCGGGAGCGGGTCGAAGAAACTCTGTGGGGCAACTGTCACGCGATCACTCACGCCGGCGGCCTCGAACGTTGCTGCAGCTCGCGCAACGGTTGCCGGGAGATCCACGAGAATGCCGCGGAGCGCTGGTCGCGTCCGCAACAGCTCCGCGAGCATGGCTCCGGTTCCCCCGCCAACATCGACGACGGTGCGCACGTTCGTCCAGCCGCCGCTGAGCTCGAGCGATGCGTCAGGAGTCCCGTGGCCCGTGTAGCTCATGAGCGCGTCGAAATCAGCGCCAATCTCGGGATGCTCGGCCAGGTCATCCCAGTACGGTGTGCCGAAGAGGTCGGCGTACGCCGGCTTACCGGTGTGGACAAAGGACGGGAGCGTGCTCCACACCTGTGCCATCCGCCCGCCGATCCCGTCGAGGCTGAGGAACATGCCGGGATCGAGCAGCCCGCGCGACGTGTCATTCAGCGCGAAGTGACCGAGTGGCGACTCGACGAAGACGCCTTTCTCGGCGAGGTACGACAGCATGCTGTGCAAGACGTCCGCGTCGGAGGACGTCGCTGCGGCAAGACCGTCGATATCCGTGATACCCGCCTCGATGTGCTCGGCGATGTGCAACGTCACCGCCACGCGGATGCACCACGGCGTGCAGAGGTCGCTCAGCGTCCAGAGGTCGAGAGCCTGTTCGGTATCAGCCATCGAACCGATGGTAGCGCCGCGATACCCCGCTACTCGCTCACCAGTTCGTAGTCCGGATTGAGAATTGCGAGCCGTCGCGTCCACGACCCGACCATGCCCTCGACGATGAGGCGCGCGCCCGGCTCGATGCCCGGGATCTTCGGCCGGCCCTGGAAGACGAGCAGGAGAATTCCCGTGTCATCGGTGATCTCGCACTCGAGGTTCGCCGTGCCTTTCGCCGTCTGCACACGCAACGATCGGATACGTCCGGCGACGCGCACGCGCGTGCGCCATGTGATGTCACTGATCGGGATGGTTCCCGTTGCGCGGCGGGCAAGCTCACGATCGACGCCTGCGCCGCGCATAGGCTTGCGCCGGTAATCCGGCCGCCCGGGATGTGTGTGCGGGCGGAACCGGCGCCGTTGCGCAGCCTCGAGGTTGAACGGAACGATCGTTGCCGCCACATGCGCGACACCGCCGACGGCGTCCGCGATGCGATCGGCCGTCCGGTCGTGGAGGACTCGCTCGAGCCGCGAATGAAATGTGCGTCGCGGCAGGAGCACGGTGCACTCGGTCTTCCCGTCGGCCACGATATCCGCGACGAATTCGAGTGCCGCGCGCTCGAGGCGTCGATCGCGGCACTCCAAGAATGTCGAGAGGCAGATGCGCGAGACCCAGGCGGCTCCACTCGTCCTTGAGCTGCTCGGTCGCGGCTGCATCGATGTTGAAATGCACAGCGCGCAATTCGTCGGGCCGGAGCGTCCGTGCGTACTGCACTGCTCGCGCAGCCGCCATGTCGAGCTGGCCGACGAGGACCAGCACAACGTGTCGTTGTAGAACGGGTGCCTCCGCTGCGGCGACAGCACCGGTCTCGAGCTGCTTCTCCTCATCACGTACTGCCGGTGCAGACGGATGAGCCCGTAATACATCGGTGGTCCAACCACGACGACGATCCATGCGCCTTCGAAAAACTTCGTGACGAGCAGGATGCCGACGACGGCGACGGAGAGCGACACCTGCGAAACCATTGATCACGGCCCCGATTTGCCATCGCCTGCCCCGCTGCGTCAGGTGATGCTTGAGCATGCCGAATCCGGCAAAGGAGAATCCGGTGAAAACCCCGATTGCGTAGAGGCCGACGAGCGCATCGAGTTGCGCCTTGAAGACGATGATGAGCAGGATGGCCACCGCAGCCAGGACGAAGATGCCATTGGAGAATGCCAGCCGGTGTCCGCGTTTTGTCAGCTGCCGGGGAAGGAATGAGTCCCCGGCCACAAAGCTCGCCAGGTACGGGGAATCCGTTGAAGCTGGTGTTGCCTCCGGTGAACAGGATCATCACTGTCGCGGCCTGCACCAGGTAGAAGAGCGCGTTCCCAACCCACGTGTTTCCGAGGACGTAGCGAACCTCCTGGGAAACGACGGTCGGGCTGCCGCTGCTGTACGGCACCGCATGTGTCCAGTGCGCGAGCAACGATGTGCCCAGAACGAGGAACCCGAGGATGCCGCACATGATCAGGAGTGCGATGCGTCCGTTTCGCGCCTCAGGTTTGCGGAAGCTGGAGATGCCGTTCGACACCGCCTCGAGCCCGGTGAGCGACGACCCGCCGTTTGCGAAGGCGCGCAGGCAGTAGAAAATGCCGAGCCCCATGAGGAATCCGCGTTGGTCGCCGACGTGATAGCCGAGTGCGGCGTCGCTGGGAAGCGCGTGGGCCTGCAGACCGCCCGAGCGCAGCTTTGACAAAGCCTGTGATCACCACCAGCGACAGCGACACGACGTAGAAATAGGTGGGGATGGCGAAGATGGACCCGGCCTCGCGGATGCCGCGCAAGATTCCCGAACAGCATGATCAGCACCACGGCGACGGTGATGACGATCGTGTATGGCACCAGACCTCGGAAATGCCGAGGTCAGCGCCGCGGTGCCCTGCGGATGTCTGCACTGCGACTGTCACCGTGTAATCGATGAGCAGCGCCACTGCGGCGATCTGCGCGACGTTTGGGCCGAAATTGTCCCGAGCCACCACATAGGAGCCGCCGCTCTTCGTGTAGACGCCGATGACCTGGATGTACGACACCATCACGAAGACCATCACCGCGAGAATCGCGAGCGTGATCGGAATCACCATCGAGAACGCGGCAAGGCCGATGATCGGCACCATCACCACGAGCATTTCCTCGGTGCCGTACGCGGAGGACGAGATCATGTCCGGCGCGAGCACACCGATCGCCAACGGGCGTCGCGAGACGTTCCTGCGTGAGTTGCTCGGAGACGATCGGCGGGCCGAGGATGCGGTTCTTCAGCCGGTACGCCCAGGACTCGGGATAGGTCCCAGCACCGGACGGTCCGGCAGCCTCAGGGGCGAGTGGGCGTGATGATGCCATTGGAACCTTCTGTGGGTCTTCCACGGCCGCAGTATGGCCCATGCCGAAGTTGGCGGCGGCGTCGCCCGATGCCTGATCGACCTGCTTGAATGGACCGATGCACATCGTCATCGTCGGCTGCGGGAGGGTCGGCTCCGGACTCGCCCGAGCCCTCGAGGCCGAAGGTCACTCGGTCGCCGTCATCGATCGAAACCGCAGAGCCTTCCGCCGGTTGCCGGCCGATTTCAAGGGCATTGTCGTTGAGGGATCGGGGTTTGATCGCGACGCGCTGCATGACGCGCGCATCGAGGATGCGGACGCCGTGGCCGCCGTGACGTCCGGTGACAACTCGAATATTCTCAGCGCTCGAATCGCCCGCGAGACCTTCGGCGTTGAGCGAGTGGTCGCGCGTATCTACGATCCGCAGCGCGCGCAGGTCTATCAGCGTCTTGGCATTCCGACCGTCGCAACGGTGACGTGGACTGTCGACCAGGTGCGCAGCTGGCTGCTTCCCGAGGATTTCACCCCGCATTGGCGCGATGCCACGGGGATGCTCCTGCTCATCGACCGCGTCCTGCCCGAGCACCTCGCCGGCCAGAAGCTGTCCGTTCTAGAGGCCGACGGCAAGATCCGGCTTGTCGCCGTCACCCGCGCCGGTGTCCCGCGCCTGGACGCCACCGGCCTCGTCGGCCAGGATGGCGACCTGCTCCATCTGGTGCTGATGAAGGACGACGTGCCCGCGCTGGAGGCGCTGCTCGCGCCGCCGCCACCGGTCGCGGTGGCCGCGGCAACGAAGGCCCACTGATGAAGGTCGCGGTCGCCGGAGGGGGCAGCGTCGGCATGGCCGTCGCCGCCGATCTCAAGGTGCACGGGCACGACGTCTTCATCATGGAAGTCGACCCCGAGCAGGTCGCGCGCTTTCAACCGCACGTCGATGTCCGCTGGGTGGTCGCCGACGCCTGCGAGGTCTCCTCGCTCAAGGCGGCCGGCATGGCTGAAGTGGACGTGATGGTGGCCGCCACTGGGGACGACGAGGACAACCTCGTCATCTCGCTGCTCTCCAAGCAGGAGTTCGCGGTCCCGCGGGTGATCGCCCGCGTGAACAACGCGAGCAACCAGTGGCTGTTCACCGAGAGCTGGGGCGTGGACGTCCCAGTGTCAACGCCGCAGCTGTACACGGCGCTTGTCGAGGAGGCGGTGTCGATCGGCTCGCTCGTGCACCTCATGAGCTTCGAGGGCGCGTCAGCGCACCTGCTCGAGGTCACGCTCGCCGACGAGTCACCGGCATGCGGTCAGTCCATCGCCGACCTCGGGTTGCCACGCGAGTCGGCGATCGTCGCCATCGTCCGGCGCGACCACATGATCATTCCCGATCCGGAGACGCTCCTCTACGCGGCGGACGAGGTCATCGTCCTGGCCATGGTCGAGAGCGAGCGGGCCATCCAGACGATCCTCGTCGGCGATGCACCGGCAGGCGCTCCGGCACCCACCCTGAAATAAGCCAGGTCGCCGCGACGGCGTCCCAGTGGCGTAACGCTCCGGTTGCCAAGACTGCAACGGATCGCCGTTGCACCGTGCGCATCCGGAGCGCGGGTGCAAGGTCTCCTCATCGAGCCAATCTGCGGCTCCTCTCGAGGCGAAGGCGTGAAGACAAGGAAGGTCGCGGTTACGACAGGTCTGGCGGGCCTGTGCGTGAGCGTCATCGCGTTTGCCGGCGGCCCACTCGTCGCCGAAGCGGCGTTGCAGACGCTGACGTGCACCTCTGTCGCTGTCGCCGGCGGTGGTCACGCAAACGTCTGCCATATGGTCACCGCGGTCTCGCTCACTGCTCCGATCATTCATCAGAGCATGCCGCTCGACTGCGAATCGGCGGCGCTGGCGGTTGCGCTCGAGTCCAAGGGATTTCCGATGACCCAGACCTGGGTGTTCGACGAGTTGCCGAAGCAACCCCAGGAGGCGCTCATCTCGCGCGAGCGACCGGTGACCTGGGGCGATCCGTACGAGGCGTTCGTCGGCAACGTCTACGGATCCGAGGCCAATTACACGGGCTACGGCGTGTACTACCCGCCGATCGCCGCCGTCGCGGAACTCGCGGGCGCGACCACCGACGCGCGGACTGGATGGACGACCGAGTCAGATCGAGGCGCAGCTCCGCCTCGGCCATCCGGTGGTCGTCTGGACGAATTTCAACTTCGGCTACTCGCTGACCAGCACATGGCAGGCCTGGGACGGGCGCATCGTTCCGTATACCACCGAGGAGCACGCGGTCACGGTGGTCGGATTCAACTCAGTGGCCGGGACCGTGACGGTCATCGACGTTGGTGTTGGCCTTCGACGCACGATATCGACGGCTGAGTTCACATGCGGCCATCGCTACGTTCGGCGGCATGGGCGTCGCCGTCTGGTAGCACGCCGGCCCGCCGGACGGGGGCGTCCCCGGCGCTTGCTCGCTCGGCTAGGTCTCTGACTGAGAGTCAGCGAATGGACGACGAGGCCAAGGTGGCGCAGGTCCGGCGGTTCAACCGGGCTGTGACCCAGCACGTTGGCGCGCTCAACGAGCAATACCTCGGCAGCAAGCTCTCTCTGGGCGAGGCGCGCGTGCTCTGGGAAATCGCGCCCAAAGGCACCGACGTGCGGTCGCTCCGCGTCACCCTGGGCCTCGACGCCGGGTACCTCAGCCGTCTCATCGGAGGCTCGTCGGCGCCGGACTGGTGAATCTGAGCCAGTCGCGTCACGACCGGCGGGTTCACATCGTGCGACTGACGCGAATGGGTCGAGCGGAAAAAGCCGTCCTCGATGGACGGAGCGATGCGCTTGCCGTGTCGCTCCTGGACCCGCTGTCCCCTGCCGAGCGCGAAGAGATGGTTGCGATGATGGCAGCCATCGAGCGCACCCTCATCCGGACGTCGGTGACGATCTCGGAGGTCGATCCCGCCACCCCTGAGGCGAGGGAATGCATTCGCGCCTATTTCGCGGAACTCGACAGCCGGTTCGACGCGGGCTTCGACCCGTCACGCTCTATGAGCGCCGATGACGACGAGCTTCGACCACCCCGAGGGGTGCTCGTCATCGCCTGGCTGCGGGGGCGTCCGGCCGGATGCGGAGCGCTCAAGTTCACTCCGGGCCAGCCGGCTGATCTCAAGCGGATGTGGGTCGCGGAAACCGAACGCGGTCTCGGCGTCGGGCGCCGGCTGCTCAACGAGCTCGAGGGCATCGCGGCCGCACATGGCGCGCAGGCGGTCCGCCTGGAGACCAATGGAACCCTGAAAGAGGCGATCAGCCTCTACCGCTCGGCAGGCTACGTCGAGGTCCCGGCCTTCAACGATGAGCCTTACGCGCACCACTGGTTCCAGAAGCAACTGGGAGCGCCGCCGCGGCTTTCCGTGCTCCAGAAGCAGTAGCGAGTCACTCGGGAGGGCTCGTATCCGCGTGCTCGGCGAGATCCATGTGCAGGATCGTGTTCGTCGCCGCAAACCCGAGGCGCTCGTACAGCGGATAGGCCCGTAGGCTCGGATGGAGGATCAGGTAGCCGAGACCGCGCGTTTTTGCCTCGGTGATGACGGCCTCGACAAGGGCGCGGCCGGTACCGCGATTCCGGTACTCCTCAAGGACGAACACACTCTGCACGTTGCCCGCGAGGCGCTCGAGCTGTCGCGGCTGTGGCATCCGGTCGAACACCGCGAGCCATGCCATCCCGACAGCGTCGCCGGCGTGCTCGGCGACGTACGCGATGTGACTCGCTGTGCGAGCGCTCCACCAGTGCGTGAAGGCCGCTTCGAACTCCGCTTCTGACAGGCCGTATTCCCCGCGCTCGACCGTTCGCCATACCCAGCGCAGCCGTGCCAGCGCGCTGGCATCGTTCAGTCCGGCGCGCCTGATTGTTGGTGTCTCCGCGGCCTCGGTTCGCCACGTTGCCGACTCTCGCACCGGCCCGGCGGGTCATGCGGCGGAGGACTGTCGCGTAGTCTTGCGGACGATGCCACGAGCCCCCGAGCGTGACCTTCCGGCGGGCAATCCCGACGAGCGCGACCTCCTGCTCAGCTGGCTCGCGATGGCTCCGCGAAGCGGTAGCTGCGAAAGATCGACGGGCTCGACGAGATCGAGGCTCGATGGACGCCGGATGGTCGGCTTGATCTCTCTGTTGGGAATCGTCAATCACCTCACGCGGGTCGAATGGCGATGGATCGACGGGACCATGCGTGGTGAGGACACCTCGCGGCTCGACGCCGAGTTTTCGCCCGGGCCCGAGCTCACCGTGGCGACTGCGATTGCGGCGTATCGAACAACGGGCTGCGGCGACCGAGTCATATGTACGCGCGACGCCGCTGACGCAGCCAACACTCGACGCAGATGGGACTGACCTGCGTTTTGTGTTGCTGCACCTCATCAACGAGACCGCCCGGCATGCCGGGCACGCAGACGCAACGCGCGAGTTGCTGGACGGTGTCGTCGGCGAGTAGCGCGCTAAACCGACGCGGGCGGCCCCTGCTCGACGACGCGCAAGACCACATCTGGATCGGTGCCGGGAGCGATCGCCTCGAGGATCCAGGTGACACCCGACGCCTCGAGCGCTGCGAGCGTGTCTGGAACGCTCGCCCGATCCTCGGTTGAAAGCGTGCAGCGGACAGCGATGTCGATGTTCTGCGCGGCGCCACGTTCGAGGAGTGCGGCGCGCAGCGCTGCGATGTCGGCAGGGTCGGGTGGAGGCAGCGCTCCGGGCGTGTGGAAGATCGGAAAACAGCCCTGGAGCTTCGCGATCCGAGCCAGTGGTCTTCCGATTCGGCCAGCGCACTGCACCCCAGAGTGGCAACGGATCTTGCACGGGCAGTCGGCAGCAGCGCGGGCGAATCGATCGTGTAGTGGCGCCCGTCAAAGCTGACCGGTTCGCCTCTGAGAAATTGTTTCAGCAATTCGAGTGACTCGTCGAGCATCTCTCCGCGAATAACCGGCTCCACCGCCTCACCGAACGAACTGAATTCTGTCCACCCATCGTCGCCAAGCCCGATCCCGCCGATCAACCGTCCCTCGGAAAGTCGATCGAGTGTCGCCATCTGACGGCTGAGTACCCACGGGCGCCGTCGCGGCAGTGGTGTGACGAGCGCGCCGAGCCGGATCCGCTCCGTGACCGCTGCAACCGCGGCCATCACCACCCACGGATCGGCCACTGCCATGCCTGGAAACGCGAGCATGTGGTCCCAGAAAAAGAGCCCATCCCACCCCGCCTCTTCCGCCTGCCGCGAGAGCTCGACCACACGCCGCGGTTCAGCGAATTCCGCAAATGGTGGAAGGAAAATCGCGAAGCGCATCGAGCGATTATCCCGTCGACCTGAAACGTGGCATTGCCGTCATCAGCCGATCAACTCGCGAAGCCAGCGAAGCGCGACGCGGCCCTGGGCCGCTTGAAACGGTCTGAAGCGTTGGAAGTCCTGGTGGTGGCGGCAACAGGCTGTGATGCACGAGCATCCCGGCAGCAGCGCTGAGCGTCGCGGCGACTGCATCGGGATCGGCGTCATCGGCCCACCGTGACCGGCGGAACACGTCATTCGCTGGCGGCCCGCCCTGTGATTCGACCGAGAAGGCGAAGAGCAGCGGATCGATCCAGGGCGCACCGAGGCAGGCCCAAGGCCAGTCGACGAACCACACCTGACGATCGGTGAGCAAAACGTTGTCCCCACGAATGTCGAGGTGTACGAGCGTCGTACCGTTCGTGGCCTGCTGCGCCACCTGTTCGAGGGCAACAAGGTCGTCCAGACGGCTGAGCGCCCACGGTTCCAGCCCGGCAAGCGGTCGTTCCTTGAGCTTCCGCCACCCCGCCCAGGTCGCCTCGATGTGATCACCCACCCGCCGCGTCTCGAACGGCGCGGGCGTCAGGCGTTGCAGCATCGCGTCCATGGCCGCGATGACGGCGCTCAGGTCGTGCTCGTCCCACGGCATCGCGGGGTTCCGTCCGTCGATATCCTCGAAGCACAGCACCACCCATCCCCCGGGACCTTCGTCGAACGACCACAGCAGGCGTGGGACCGGAAGGTCGCTCTGGTAGCTGCGACACGATCTGGATTTCGCGTCGATAAATATCCGGCGAGTGCGGATTGACATTTCCCGGAACGGCTTTCACGAAAACCCGGCGATTTTCCGCAGTGCGCAATCGAGCAGCGAGCGCCGGAGAAAACCCTTGTGGCTGCGTCCGCGCCTCGACGACCTGTCCGCCAAGACGGTCCTGAATTTCGTCGCGAATTTCCTGCGGGACGTCCCGCCACTCGATGCGCACTCCGCGCGCCGCCGGCGTCTCCATGCTCAGTCCGTGCTCTGACGTGTCGCGCACACACTCCCAGACGAGGACGTACGGCAGGCCGAGCAGGTGAACGAGCGCCGGCGTCCTGCCCTTGCTCGTGAAAGCCTCGAGGACCTTCTGAGAAAAGCGCGGCTCCACGCAGCGGCGTACCCGCAAGCCAGCCGATGCAAATGCGTCCAGGTACTCGCTGTGCCAGTGCAATTCGTTCCGCACCACGCCTCGGGAATCGTCGGGATAGCGAAAGAACGCGTGTGAGCCCGTGGCCACGGCGACCGGGTGCATGTCGGAAAGCAAGAGGACGTCCCCCATGGCGGAGCACGCGCGCAAGTTCTGCGATCGCCGGCTGTAGCACGAGCACGTGCGTGAGAGCCAGGCCGCAGCACACGACATCGAACGAAGCGTCCGGAAAAGGCAGATGGAGCAATGAACCCGCGTGCAGCGTCGCTTCGGGAACGTTGGCACGCGCCCGCTCCAGCATCGCCTCAGACGGGTCGACACCGGTGACCTCGTGTCCGTGGTCAATGAGCATCCTCGTCAGCCGTCCCGTGCCGCAGGCAGCGTCCAGAGCGCGACCATTGGTGATGCCTTCGAGCAGCGCACTCATCGCTGGTTGCTCCGCCAATACCAGCGGGTTCATCCGATCGTCGTACGACGACGACCAGGCCGCATAACCGGGAGCGGTGTCGAGGATGTCGAGCCGTTCCAGGGTCTTATCGCGCGCTTCGCGCTCGAGGTCGGACAGGCCCGCTAGTGCGGCATCGAGCTCCAGGTACGGCCACGAGCGCAGAAGCCCGAGGCCATGCAGGCCGGCGGTGAATTGCGCGGGCAGGACATCGCGTTCCATGAGGCGCCGCTACTCTTGCATACGCTCGCGAGCGGCGGCGCCTCGCTGGTCAGATGGCGATTGCGATCTTCACGCCGAGCAGGATCAGCGGCCAGAGGATCACGGCCAGGATGGCCGACAGAATCGCTCCGATGGTGCTGAGATGCTCGAAGAAATGGTGGGTCGCCGCGACGACGATGCCGATGACGATCCAGATGATCGGCAGCAAGGAAACGCCAGACCTGCTCATGGCTGTACCTCGTTGATCGCGCTGCGCTCGCCGGCCTGTGACCTCAGCGGCCTTCCGCCTTGTCTTTGAGCGCCTCGCCGACGCCCTTCAACTTGTCGCCGGCCTCGCCGAGTGCGTGCTCGACTTTTCCGGCCGCGTGCTGGGTCTTGCCTTCTGACTCACGTTCTTTGTCGCCGGTGACCTTGCCCTGCAGTTCCTTCGCCTTGCCGGCAACCTGATCGGCTTCTCCAGACATGACAGACCTCCATGTGCGAATACCCAACTCCGACTGCTGCCGGTGGCCATTTGCGCTTGTGATAGCAGCAGTATCACACAACGTACCAGCTGGAGTTGGATATCAGACTGGGCCCCGATCTTCGGTGCCGCTCGAACGCCAACCGACCTCGGCCTACCAGCGCTCCAGAAGCCAGTCGTAGACCTCGCCGAGGTGGTGGACGGGCAGGGTCAGGTGGCCGTCGTCGTCGGTGAGGCGAGCCTCGACCCCGGGGATCTGCGCGGCGAGCCAGACCCCATGCCCAAACGGCACAAAACGATCCTGCTGCCCATGCAGGAGCAACACCGGGATCGAGATGTCCGCGAGCTCAAATCCCCACGGATCGACGAGGGCGACGGCGTCCTCCCACCACCCCTCGCCGCCCGGCGCGAGGCCCGTCCTCGGCGCTGGCCACGAAGTACTGCGCAAGCTCCGGCGTGAAGACGGCAGCGTCGGCGGGCGACACCAGCGTCTTGATCATCTCGCGCGTCTGTGTCGGCAGTGGCGCCGAGCATCTCCACGCGGTCGGCCTCGAGCTTCTTCCGCGCCGCCACCCTGTCCTTGAGGCAACAGCTTGTGGTCGTCCGCGTTCAGCTCGCCCATGCCGCGAGCCAGTCGAGGCCCGCGGCTCCCACGGCGCCGGGGACGCAAGCGACGCCGCCGCGGGGATCAGGTCGGGCAGCAGCGCGGCACAGGCGAGCACGTGCGGGCCGCCGCCGGAATGCCCCCAGCTCAGCGCCCGGTCGATACCGAGGCCGCCGAGATGGCGCGAGCGTCGGCTTCGCGCAATCGGCGATCGTCCTTCCCGGTTGCGCGGTGGATCCGCCGTAGCCCGGCCGGTCGTACGTGATGACTGCGAATGCCGTGCTCGCGAGCGACAGCAACATCGGGCCCGTATTGGAGCCGCGAGTTCGGTGTCCCCTGGTGCGCCAGGACAGGGGACACCGTCCGGGTCGCCGCCTTCGGTGACGGCGAGCGTGCGTCCGTCCGGGGTCTCGAATACGTGCTCCATTGCCATCCACCTCGCGGTTCCGAAACGACGGTTTCGAGCCTACGCGCAAGGTCTCCCCGCGTGCGCAGGCGGGTGGCGCACGAGCCCTGCGCAATACCGATGTATGCTCGCGCCATGATCACCTCCCGCATAGAGCACCTGCGCGCCCGCGATGGTCATCCATTCACCGGATATCTCACCGTTCCGGAGTTGGGAGCCGGCCCAGGCATGGTGGTGGCGCAGGAGATCTTCGGTGTGACCGACTACATCAAAGACGTCTGTGCGCGTCTCAGCGATCTCGGGTACGTCGCGCTTGCGCCAGACCTGTACTCGCGAATCGACGGCGAGACGGTCATCGACGAACGTACGGAGAATGCACTGCCGCGAGCGTTCGGTGCGATGCAGAAACTCGACTTCCCGCAAGCTGCAAGTGACGCGGCCGATGCGCTCGAGCATCTGCGTGGTCTGCCCGAGGTACCTGACGGCCGCGCCGGCATCATCGGATTCTGTCTCGGCGGCGGTATCGGTTATTTCGTCGCCGCGGCCGCCGAGCCCGACGTCGCGGTTCTGTACTACGGCTCGGCGATCCCGCCGAACCTTGACAAGGCTCCCGAGGTGCACTGTCCCGTGCTTTTCCACTTCGGCGACGCGGATGAGTACATCACCGCCGAGCAACGCGCAGCTGTCGAGCAGGCATTTGCCGGGCGCGCGCACACCGAGTTCCATCTGCATCACGGCCCCAACCACGCGTTTGACAACCACAACGCGGTGTTCCATCACCCCGAAGCCGCCGCCGCGGCGTGGAAGCAGACCGTGGCATTCCTGGAAAGCGAGCTCCCGGCGTAACTCGTCGCGCGGGTCAGCGCACCTCGATGACGTGCTCTCGGCGCGGTACGAGTTCGCCGATGACCGGCGCATCAGGAATCTCGCCGGCGATCAACAGGCCGCCACTGGTCTGCGCATCCGCGAGGAGGAGACGTTCGCGCTCGTCATGGGCAGCTCGGCCCGCCCACGACACGTGCGGCGAGACCCAGTCGAGGTTGCGGCGGGTGCCGCCGCTCACGTAGCCGGCCTCGAGCGCGTCGCGCGCGCCGTCGAGATATGGCACCGAGCCGGCGTCGATGATCGCCGTGAGATTGCTCGCGCGCGCCAGTTTGTACAGATGCCCCAGCAGGCCGAACCCGGTGACATCGGTCACGCATCGCACTCCCGACGCAAGCGCTGCCTCTGACGCATCGCGGTTGAGCGCGACCATCGTGGCGACCGCCTGCGGAAAGACTTCTCCCGTCTGCTTGTGCCTGCTGTTGAGGACGCCGATCCCCAGCGGTTTGCTCAGCGACAGCGGCTGCCCGGCGACGCCGGCATCGGTGCGCAGCAACCGCTTCGCATCGGCGACTCCGGTCACCGCCATGCCGTACTTCGGCTCCGGGTCGTCGACGCTGTGTCCACCGGCAACCGGGCACTTCGCCTCGTTGGCGATCGCGAGCCCGCCGCGCAGGACCTCCGCGGCGAGGCTCATCGGGAGCAGATCGCGCGGCCAGCAGACGAGGTTCACGGCGAGGATCGGCCGGCCGCCCATCGCGTAGATGTCCGAGAACGCGTTGGCGGCGGCGATGCGCCCCCAGTCGTAGGCGTCGTCGACGACCGGCGTGAAGAAGTCGACGGTGCTGAGGACGGCGGTCCCATTGCCGTCGATGCTGACGGCAGCGGCGTCATCGCCGTGATCGAGGCCCACGAGCAGCGTCTCGCTCGGCACACCGATGAGCCCCGCGACCATCTCCTCGAGCTCGCCCGGCGGGATCTTGCAGGCGCAGCCGCCACCGTGCGCGTACTCGGTCAGTCGCATGCGGTCGATGTTCGCAGGTCGGGCGCTCGCCTCACGGCCCCCCGCATCACTCTCCTACGCTTGTGGGCGGAGGCGTCTGGGCACCTGGTGGGCTTCCTGATCTTCAAAATCAGTGTGACCGAGTATCCCGGTCAAGCGGGTTCGATTCCCGTCCGCCTCCGCCACCGCGCTGGCTGTTATGGGTGGGTTGCACGTAAGGTCACCGCGCATGCACACCGACCCGCGCCGCGCCGTCCCGCAGACGGACACAGTGCTTGCGGACGCACGCCTCGTCGAGCCGCAGCGACGGCTGGGGCGCGCCCGGGTGCGTGACGTGGTTCGTGCATCGCAGGACGCGGTGCGGAGCGGGACCGTTCTGCCAGGCCAGCTTGGTCGAGCATGTGCTGGATCACCTCCCCACTCGCGCGACGTCCCTTTTGCCGGTCATCAACGCGACGGGGACGGTCCTCCACACGAACCTCGGCCGCGCGCCGCTTTCGGACGCGGCTCGTGCGGCGCTGCTTGTGGCCGCGGGGTACGTCGATGTCGAGTACGACCTCAGCGACGGACGGCGTGCAGCGCGAGGACGGGGCGCGCTGGCCGCACTCCGTGCCGCATTGCCGGATGCAGGCGATGTCATGGTTGTCAATAACGGCGCTGCGGCACTGCTCCTCGCTGTGACGGTGCTTGCCGCAGGCCGCGAAGTGGTCTGGAGTTGCGGCGAGCTCGTCGAGATCGGCGATGGGTTCCGGCTGCCGGACCTCGTCGCTTGCACTGGAGCGACGCTGCGTGAAGTCGGCACGACCAATCGGACGACCCGCGCCGACTATGTCGCTGCGATCGGTGAGCGGACGGGATGTGTGCTGAAGGTGCATCCGTCGAACTTCCAGATGAGGGGGTTCACGTCGTCAGTGCCCGTCAGCGAATTGAGCGGTTTGGGTGTTCCGGTCGTTGTCGACGTCGGCTCGGGGCTGTTGACGCCTGACCGGCTGCTTCCCGACGAGCCCGACATCGCCGGCGCGCTGCGAGCCGGTGCGAACGTGGTCACCGCGAGCGGCGACAAGTTGCTCGGCGGCCCGCAGGCCGGAATCATTGCCGGGGATGCGGATCTGATCGCTCGCTTCCGGCGCCATCCGCTGGCGCGGGCGCTGCGTGTGGACAAGCTGACGATCGCGGCGCTGGAGGCGACGCTCGGCGGCCCCGAGTCGCCGACGTCGGAGGCGTTGCACGCGGATCCGGTTCTGCTCCGGTCCCGCGCCGAGGCGATTGCCGTACGCCTCGGTGACATGGCTGCTGTTGTGCCGAGCGAAGGTGCGGTCGGTGGCGGCAGCGGGACGGGTGTTGCGCTCCCCGGATGGGCGGTGAGCTTGCCCGAGCGTTATGCCGCCGCACTGCGCGCGGGCGACCCAGCCGTGGTCGCGCGTCTGGAGGGCGGGCGCTGTCTGCTCGACCTGCGCTGCGTGGAGCCATCCGACGACGAGGCACTGATCGCGGCTGTCCTCGCATGCAGGTAATCGCGACTGCGGGGCACGTCGATCACGGCAAGTCGACACTCGTTCGGGCGCTCACCGGAATGGAACCGGATCGCTGGGCTGAGGAGCGGCGCCGCGGCATGACGATCGACCTCGGGTATGCGTGGACAACGCTGCCGACGGGCGAGGAGATCGCGTTCGTCGATGTTCCCGGGCATGAGCGGTTCACCACGAACATGCTCGCGGGTGTCGGGCCCGTCCCCGCTGTGCTGCTGGTGATCGCCGCTGACGAGGGCTGGCGTGCGCAGACGGACGAGCACGTGCGCGCGCTCGACGCGCTGGGGGTCCGGCGTGGGCTCGTCGCGGTGACGCGCAGTGACCTTGCTGACCCCGCGGCCGCGATGGAGCAGGCGCGTGACCGCCTCTCCTCCACCACGCTGGCCGGCATTTCGACGGTGAGCGTTTCGGGAGAGACCGGTGCAGGCATGGACGTGCTCCGGGTTGCGCTCGGCGTACTCGCGCGGAGCCTCCCGCCTGCTGATGTCGAGGCGCGGGTGCGTCTGTGGGTGGATCGATCGTTCACCGTGCGAGGCAGCGGGACCGTGGTGACCGGAACGCTTGCGGCAGGCACCGTGCGCCGCGGTGACGCGTTTGAGCTCGGCGAATCGATTGTGTCCGTGCGCGGCCTGCAGCGACTTGGGCAGGCGGCGGAGGTCGTGAGCGCACCGGCTCGAGTGGCGCTGAACCTGCGCGGCGTTGCCCACGACGAAGTCCACCGCGGGGACGCCCTGCTGACGCCTGGTGCGTGGCGGCCCACCGATGTCGCGGACGTGCGAAGCGGCGGTGAGCAGCTGCCAACCCACGTCGTCGTGCACATCGGTGCCGCGGCAGTCCCGGCGACGGTGCGGCAACTCGATGCCACCGACGTCTCGGGCTCGGCGCTCGTGCGCCTCACCTTCGATGCTCCGCTCCCATTGCAGGTCGGTGATCGGATGCTGCTTCGCGATCCGGGTTTGCGCTCGCTTCTCGGTGGTGCGACGGTGCTCGATCCTTCTCCGCCCTCGCTGCGACGCCGAGGTGCCGCAAAGGCGCGAGCGGTGGCGCTTGCTGTGGATGTCGGCGTGCCTGATGTGGGCGCGGAGGTGACGCGGCGCGGGGCGGTCAGTCGCGCGCTGCTCGAGGCGATTGGCGTGCGCGTGCTTGATCCGCTACCGCCGGGAATCCGCGCAGCGGGGACGTGGCTCGTCGGCGAACCGCTCTGGGAGCAATGGCGACGTGCGCTCCTCGCCACCGTCGATCGTGGATCTGCCGAGCTGCTCGATTCCGGCGTGGGTCACGCGGACCTGGTCCGAGCGTTGCATCTCGAGGACGCGCAACTGTTGTCACTGCTTGTCGAGTCCTGCCCTGAGCTCGAGGATGCCGGCGGACGGGTGCGCAGGCGCGGAACCGCTCCGGCACTCCGAGCGGATCTCGGGGTGGCCGTTTCGCGACTCGTCGACGCACTCACCAACGCGCCGTTTGCCGCCCCGGAACAGCAGCAGCTCGTGGCGCTCGGACTCGGCCGCCGTGAGCTTGGAGCAGCGGCTGCGGCACGGGCGATCCTGCTGCTGCCAGGGGATATCGCGCTCCTTCCGAGTGCGCCCGTCGTGGCGGCTGACCAGCTCAGGGGACTGCCGCAGCCGTTCACGCTCTCAGCCGCCCGCCAGGCGCTGGGGACGACGCGACGTGTTGCGGTGCCCCTGCTCGAGCACATGGATCGGATCGGCATCACACAACGCGTCGACGGCGACCTGCGACGGGTGCGTTCGTCTGCCTAATCGTGGGCAGCACCAACCCGAGGGCGACGCGCTTAGCGATCGGTCGCCGTTGCCGCGGCGAGTCTCGCTCGCTGCGGGATGACCGTATATCGAGGGTCGCGCGCTGATGCTTGCCCGGCTTCGAAGACCGCGAAGCGGGTGCAGACGGATCCGGCCACCAGCGCGGCGCCGGCGAGTGCTGCTCCTCCCCTGCTGCGGCCGCCAAGGACAACGGTTCCGAGCGCGCCCGCGACGGTGAGCGCCCTGCTGGCGTCCATGAAACGCCTGGCCCTGCCGCTGTGGAGCGTCTCCGCGCTGAGCCCCATGCTCTGTTCCATCCGCTGCTCCATGACGAGAGCGACAAGCGCGCCACCGGCGGCCATCCGGCGCGCAGGAGCGGCCTGACTGACCGAGGTCGTGACCATCGCCAGGCCGCCCGCGGATGCCGCTGCCGAAGCAACGAACACGTATGGCAGCTCACCGGCTGCCGCATGCCACGCCGGGGTGGCGGTATCCGAGAGCAATACCCCGGTGTACGACGCGAGTGCGGGAGCGAGCGCGGCTGCGAACAGACCTGCCGGTCGGGCTCCGATCTCGAGGAGACGGCTCGCAATCGGGACACGCACGGGCAGCATCGACCCGATCTCGGCAGCGCCTGCGAGCGACGCCGCGGGCCCGAACACCGCGAGAACCCACGTGCCCATCGACATCGGCGACGTGGGCTTCGCGGTACGCAGCATGTTCAAGAACCGGGCCGGACGCCCCAGGTCGTGAATCAGCGCCGCGCTTCCGGCGGCACCGCCGACCAGTGCGGCGATTCGAGCGCTCCGCCGCAGTTTTGGAAGTCCGCGCAGCATCGGCCCCTGCGGCGAGGAGCGACGACCCCGCCGCCAGTCCTCCAAGGAAGAAGTACGCAGGGATGTCGTTCTCCCACGGAGATGCTTTGACGACCGGGCGTCCGTAGTACGAGGTGAAGGTTGCCGGCGGCACCATCGCGCGTTCGCCTTCGCCGCCGCCACCTCCGCGCCGGCGGCGTCTCGGCGCGTCAACCGCCGACGTGGTGACTGGCGCGACGGTCACGCCCGCTTCCGTACGAACGCCGCAGCAGCACCGACAAGCATCGCGGCGCTCGCGAATGCCGCCGTCCGCCACATTGCCGGCAAATCGCGGGTGGTCACGACCGGATCCGGCGGCAACCCGTAGACCTCGGGCTCGTCGAGCAGCAGAAAGAACGCACCGGCGCCGCCGATACCATCCTCGGGGTCAGCACCGTAGAGCCTCGCGTCGGTGACACCGACGGCGTGCAACTCCTCGACGCGGTGGCCGGCGCGGACACGCAGCTCATCGAGATCGCCGAACTGGATCGACTGCGTGGGACACGCCTGAGCACACGCGGGCATCATGCCCTCGCCGAGCCGGTCGTAGCAGAGCGTGCATTTCTGGGCGATGCCGACATTGCGTGCTCCCTCGGGACCACGGCGGCGATCGATGACTCCGAACGGACACGCGGGCACGCAATACCCGCAGCCGTTGCAGATGTCCTCCTGCACCACGACTGTCCCGAACTCGGTGCGCGTGAGCGACCCGGTTGGGCAGACATCGAGGCACGCCGCGTGCGTGCAGTGTTTGCACACGTCGGACGACATCAACCATCGGATGCCGGTCGCCGGCGACGGTTCACTCCGCGTTCTGGCCAGACACGGCGGCAACCATCGGTAAGGCGGTGAATCCGCTCCCACCGGTAGGCCGCCTCGGTTGCTCGATGAAGGCGACGTGACGCCACGTGCTTGCCCCGAGCGCACCGGTGTTGTCGTACGACATGCCGAGCATCTCGAGGCCGTCCTCGGGAATGCCGTTCCACTCCTTGCACGCCACTTCGCACGCCTTGCAGCCGATGCAGACGGAGCTGTCGGTGAAGAATCCCTTGCGCGGCGGCGGATCGCTCCAGCCGGTGTTCGCTGCGGGGTCGGGCGACGCAGACCAACGCCGCATCAGGTGCTGCTCTCGGGCGGCGTGACGCGCGTCGCCCCGGTGTCCGCTGTGATGCCGGCACGCCGCCGATACTCCTCGACGTAGCGCGGCAGCGCGGGGCCAGTTGGCCGGCGACCGGGCTGGATGTCGCACGACGCAGCTTTCGATTCCTGGATATGCACGTTGGGGTCGAGGGCTACGCCCATCACGTCGTTGGCGGAGTCGCCGCTCACGATCGCGCCTCCACCGCCGACCCCCCAGTGGTACGGAAGTCCGATCTGGTGAATGACGCGCCCGCCGACAGTGAGTGGGGTCATCCGATCCGTGACCAGGACACGCGCCTCGATGGCGGTCCGCGCAGTGACGATCGTTGCCCAACCCAGGTGCTCGAGGCCGCGCTCGGCGGCGAGCTCCGGCGAGACCTCGCAGAAGAACTCCGGCTGCAACTCGGCGAGGTACGGCGACCAACGGCTCATGCCACCGGCAGTGTGATGCTCGGTCAGGCGATAGGTCGTCACGACGTACGGATACACCTCGAAGCCGTGCTCGGGCGGCGACGGGCTCGTGAGGTTCTCGTCCCGCGGGAACATCTCGCGGGTCGGATTCGACTGCTGCGGATGCAGCGCGTTGCGGAGCGGCGACTCCACCGGCTCGTAGTGCACCGGGAGCGGTCCGTCGAGCAATCCGCTCGGCGCATACAACCAGGCCTTGCCGTCCGACTGCATGATGAATGCGTCGTCGCCGGCCAGTCCGGCAGCACCGACCGCGCCGGGCTCCGGGCGGAACGACGGCGCCTTGGTCGCCTGGAAGTCAGGGACGTCGTGGCCCGTCCATTTCCCTGCCGCTTCGTCCCACCAGACATACGCCTTGCGCTCGCTCCACGGCTTGCCGTCCGGATCCGCGGACGCTCGGTTGTAGAGGATGCGGCGATTCATCGGCCACGCCCATCCCCATTCCGGCGCGACCCAGGACTGCTCCGATCCTGGCTTCCGCCGCGCGGCCTGGTTGACCCCTCCGGTGTACACGCCGGTATAGATCCAGCACCCGCCGGCAGTTGAACCGTCCGCTTTCATTTCGACGAAGCTGCTGAGCAGTTCGCCGGCCTTCTCACCGGTCAGGTGCGAGCCGTTGATTTCGCGTAACACCGCTTCGGCGTCCGGTTCGTCCCCTTCGAGGAGCGGGTACTCCCACGCGAGCCGCTGCAACGCGGCGTCGCGTTCGAGGGTGGACGTTGCAAGCCGTTCGCGGAGCATGCGACCGAGGTGATAGAAGAAATGCAGTTCGCTGCGGCAGTCACCGGACGGTTCGACTGCCTTGTGGTGCCACTGGAGCAGACGTTGCGTCTGCGTGAAGGTGCCGTCCTTCTCGGTGTGTGCCGCGGCCGGCAGGAAGAACACCTCGGTGCCGATGTCCTCGGTGCGCTGCTCACCGGTCGCAATTTCGGGTCCGTCCTTCCAGAATGTCGCGGATTCGATCAGGTTGAGGTCGCGGACGACCAGCCACTTCAAGTGCGACATCGCCCTCCGTTGGAGCTTCCCGTTCGCCGAGCCGACAACAGGATTCTGGCCGAGCAGGAAATAGCCCTCGACCTTGTCGTCGAGCATGTCGAGAATGGTCTGGTAGTTGCTGTGATCACCGCTGATGCGGGGCAACCAGCCGAAGCCGTAATCGTTCTCCGCAGTGGCGGCGTCGCCGTACCATGCCTTCAGCAGGCTGATCAGGTAGGTGTCCGCGGCTGCCCAGAATCCTTTCTGTCCTTCGCTTTTTATTGACGACAGATAGTCCTGCGTGGTCGCGTGCATACCGGCCTTCGGCATCGGCAGGTATCCGGGAAGCAGGTCGAACAGCGTCGGAATGTCGGTCGAACCCTGGATGCTCGCGTGTCCGCGCAGGGCGAGAATGCCGCCGCCAGGACGTCCCATGTTGCCGAGCAGCAACTGGATGATCGCTGCGCCACGGATGTACTGCACGCCGACCGAGTGCTGCGTCCAACCGACCGAGTACACCCACGCGGTGGTGCGTTCGCGGCCACTGTTCGCCGTCACCGCCTCACAAACCTTCGCGAACTGATCCGCGGGGACACCGCAGATCTGCTCCACCACCTCAGGCGTGTATCGAGCGTAGTGGCGCTTGAGCACCTGGAAGACGCAGAACGGGTCTTCAAGGCTCTCATCGCGGCGGCCGTGACTGTTCGGGGGCAACGGTGGCTCGCGCTTCGGCACGACACGCGATCCGGCGGCGGCGGCGATGTCCATGCCCTCGTACGCCCACGTCGAGGTGTCGTACCTTCCCGTTTTCGGGTCGAAGCCGGAGAAGAATCCTCCGAGTTGATCGGCGTCCTCGAAATCCTCGCTGACGATGGTCGCCGCGTTGGTATAGCTGACGACATACTCGCGGAAGTACTTCTCCTCGCTGAGGATGTAGTTGATGATTCCGCCAAGGAAGGCAATATCGCTGCCCGCGCGGATGGGCACGTATGCGTCGGCCATCGCCGACGTTCGTGTGAAACGCGGGTCGATGTGAATGATCGTCGCGCCGCGGGCCTTGGCCTCCATCACCCACTGGAATCCGACGGGATGGCATTCGGCCATGTTCGAACCCTGGATGACGATGCAGTCAGCGTTCTGCAGGTCCTGCTGGAAGGTCGTGGCTCCGCCTCGCCCGAACGATGTCCCCAGACTGGGGACTGTGGAACTGTGTCAAATACGGGCCTGGTTCTCGACCTCCACGACGCCGAGTGACGTGAAGAGCTTCTTGATGAGGTAGTTCTCTTCGTTGTCGAGCGTCGCACCCCCGAGGCTCGCGATTCCCAACGTTCGGTGGACCGCGTCGCCATGCTCATCGACGTCCTGCCAGGTGCGCTCGCGACTGTCGATGATGCGGTCGGCGATCATCTCCATGGCCCGCTCCAGCGGCAGGTCCTCCCACTCGGTGCCAAACGGCCGGCGGTACTTGACGGTGGTGATCCGCCCGGGGCTGTTGACCAGTTGCTCGCTCGCGGATCCCTTTGGGCAGAGACGGCCGCGCGAGATGGGCGAATCCGGATCGCCCTCGATCTGCACGACACGCTCGCCTTTCACGTACACGCGCTGCCCGCAGCCGACGGCGCAGTAGGGGCAGATGCTCTTCACGACGCGATCCGCGGTCTTGGTCCGCGGTGTGAGTGCCTCCGTGCGCGCTGACCGCACCGACGTACCGCGACCGAGACGGTCGTCGCTCGTGAGTTGGCGAACCACCGGCCATGACCGGAATCGATTGCGGATGCCCACTGGAATACCCCCGAGCGTGTCCGTGACCGGCGTCTGCGCGTCACGACAAGTCTAGTCCCGAGATGTTCGATGCGCTATCGATCTCACGGCATTGTCGTGGCCGTATCGAATTCCGACCGACGGGCGTTTAATGATCGCGAACTGCACGAGGATCACTCGGCGTCGCAGGGATGGAGACAGGATGATTCGACTGCAACGACGGTGGATCGTGGGCTCAATCGCCGCGTTCGTCGTCGTGGCGTGCGGCTCCTCATCGCCGTCCAACACGCCGACACCGCGACCACGCGCGACTGCAACCGCCACCCCGTCGCCATCCGCCGCGGTGACCTCGAGCCAGGACACCTGGACGCAACTCACGCCCGCCTCCTCGCCGCTCGCGCGCAACTCGGCCGGGTTCGCATACGACGCCGCGACCGGGACCGATCTTCTAACGGGCGGCCGGACTGGTTGCGGTCCGAACGCCGGCCAGTACCTCGACACCTGGTCGTGGAACGGGAGCACCTGGACGCAGTTGCATCCCAAGGTCGACGGCCCCGGGCAGATGGCGTGGTTCTCCATGGCGTATGACGCTGCGACTGGGCAGGAGATCGCGATGGGCGCGTACTCGGGCTGCGGCATCTCCACCGGCATGTGGACGTGGAACGGGAGCCAGTGGACAGAGGCGCCACAAAGTGCCGTGTTGCCGGACGCACTTGATTCCTATTCACTTGCTTACGATGCGGCGACGGAGACCGTCATCCTGGTCGGCTACGCGGTGCCGAGCGACGACGGCGAACCACAGCTCCCGGGGCATTCGGGGCCGGAGACGTGGAGCTGGAACGGCTCGAAGTGGACGTTCCTGCATCCCGCAACCTCGCCACCCGCAGTGGAAGATCCGTCGATCGCGTACGACGCGGCCACCCAGCGGGTCGTCCTGTTCGGCGGTGAGCTTGTGAGCGACCCTGGCAACATCACGCAGAACGGGGAGGCGTCCGGAGCGACGTGGCTGTGGAACGGGACCACATGGACGGAAGCCTCACCGCCGGTGAGCGCGCCGGCGCGCTTCGGGGCGAGCATGGCCTACGACCCGGACCTCGGAGCCACGGTGCTGTTTGGCGGGGTTGTGGGCAATGTCGGCGCGCAGCCGCCGACCGGCACCATCACCGTCTTCGACGACATGTGGAGTTGGAACGGCACGATGTGGATCCAGATGCAGCCGGCAACATTGCCTCCCGGCCGATTCTTCAGCCAGATGACCTACGACGCGACGCGGCACGAGCTTGTGCTCTTCGGCGGATCACTCAATGCGAACGCTGACGCGAATGACACCTGGGTCTTTCGCGCCTCCTGATCCGCGCCGCGCACGTTCGGTGCTCCGTGCAAGCGTGCTCCTGCTTCCGGCAGTTGCCCTGGGGGCATGTTCCAGTCGGGGTGCAACGACGCCGACCGTGAGCGCTGCCGTGACGAGATCCCCATCCCCCTCGGCGGTGGCGAAGGCATGCACGCCGACCTGGTCAACTGACCCGATCCCGTTGCCACCAGGCACGCAAACGGGCGGTGAATCAGGCGGCCCCGACCTGCTCGTGGCCAACTTCTTCACCATCCAGTCGATGTCGGCCGTGTCGACGTCGGACATCTGGGCGGTCGGTCAATCGGTGGTGGGCACCACGCAGACGGGGCAAGCCCTCGTCGAGCACTGGGATGGGTCAGCGTGGTCCATCGTCCCCGTGCAACACGCCGGTGACTCGGACATGGACTGGGACCGCAGCGAGGATCTGACCTCGGTCGACGCGATGAGCGCCGATGACGCCTGGGCAGTTGGCTTCTACCCGGCGAACCGACCCGCCGGCGACGTCCCGTCGACGGTCAACGATCTGACCCTGGTCGAGCACTGGAACGGCACTGCATGGTCGATCGTCCCCGCTCCGGACGCGACCAAGAGCGACAACCTCAACAGCGTGTCCGGAGATTCCAGCAACGATGTGTGGGCTGTCGGCGGCGCGACCTACACGCTGAGCTACGGCGCCGGCTCGAGTGCCGGCACGGTGAGCTACGACGCGCCACTTGTCGAGCACTGGAACGGATCGTCCTGGACGATCGTGCCGGCGCCAACCATCGGCCTCGACCCGCACGATCCCGCGGCGTTGGCGAAAGTCGCGGCCGGATCGGCCGCCGGCGCCGACGAAAACCCGGCGTCGGCGGATTTCACGTCGGTGGACGCCATCTCACCCGACGATGTGTGGGCCGTCGGCATCCGCTCCTTCCCCTATCAGAGCCAGGCGACGTATATCGGCGATCAGACCTTCACGGAGCACTGGGATGGAACGGAATGGTCGGTCGTTGCCGCTCCCGATGTGACCGTCCGGAGACATCCAGTTCAGCCGAGGATGACCTGCAGGCGGTGACCGGGCCGGACGGCGATGTCTGGGCTGTCGGCCGCGCTCAGCCGATTGGGACGCTGGTGCTGCATTGGAACGGGACGGCGTGGTCGATTCTCCCCAGCCCACAGACCGGCGAGAACGGCGTGCTCGAGACTGTCGCGGATCTCGCCCCCGACAATATCTGGGCTGCGGGCGACGAGATCGATCACTGGAACGGCCAGACCTGGACTCAGACCCCGACCATCAACGGCACGGCCATCCAGACCATCACGGCGATGGCCGCGGTCTCGAGCAAGGACATCTGGTTCGCGGATGTCGACGAGTTCATCCACTACGGGTGCGCATCCGCGAGCTGAGCGCCGTCAGGTCAGATCGACGCGCGGGCCTCGGACTCGCGAAGGCGCTTGCAGAGGACGAGGAGCAGCTTGTACGTGATCGTCGGGTTCTCGAGCAGCGCTGCCTTGAAGTTCCAGATGGCGAGGGACAGGGTGCTCACAGGCGTCTCGGCCGTGACCGTCGCCGAGCGCGGACCGCCATCGATGAGCGCGATGTCGCCGAACGAATCGCCCGGGCCCAGCCTGCGGATACGCCGGCCGCGGCGCGAGACCATGGCCGTGCCCGACGTGATCAGGAAGAAACGACCGCCGTTGTCGCCCTCCTCAACCATGACCTTGCCGGCTCCGTAGTTGATGTCGCGCATGAACTGAAGGACCTTGCCGGCCTCTTTCTTGGTCAGGCCAGCGAAGAGCTCGACCCCGCTCAGCAGGTTGACCTGTTCGCTGCGACTTGCCATGACGTACTCCCAACTCCGTTTGCGACGGGTTGCATCATAGGAAACGGCGGACGGGATTAATGTCGCCTTCCTGACTCCCGGTGCAGGATCATCAGGCGATGAGTACCACGAGTGGACCCAGACGACCGACGGCGCTGGCGCTCGTGGTCGCGATTGGCATTGCAGCCGTGGCGGGGTACCTGATCTCGCGGCCACAAGGTCATGGCGACGAGACCGCTCCGGTCTCGAGCCCTGGACCGGCGGTCGACGCCCCGTTCTCGACCGACGGGTACAGCGTTGCCAATGACCCAGATCGACACCAACTTGTCGTGTTCGGCGGGGATCTGAGCCTCAACCAGACTTGGCTCTGGGGGACGCGCTGGACCCTTGCACGCCCACCGGTCAGCCCGTCCGGACGCGAGAACGCGGCGATCGCGTACGACCCTGACCTGCACATGGTGCTGCTCTTCGGTGGCATCCGCCCGGCGCAGACGTACCTAGGCGACACGTGGGGATGGAACGGGACCACCTGGCGCGAACTCAACGTTGGCGGTGTCAACGGTCCTCCGCCAGGTCAGGCGTCGATGGCGTGGGATACGGCGCTCGACGAGATGGTCCTGATGCCGGCTTCAAGTTCCGGCGCCGACACGTGGACGTGGGCGGGCACCCATTGGATCGACCACCGACAGCCCGATCCCTACCTCCCGACCGGTGTGCTGACGCTCGCGTTCGACCCTGCTACGAACGCGATGGTCGCTGTCGGATTCGGCAACGTCATCAGCCCCGAGGTCGGTGCGGTCACGCAGACGTGGACGTGGGACGGCACCGTATGGACACAACTTGTCACGGCACACACGCCGACGGCGTACGTCATTCTTGGTCTGGGGTGGGACCCGATCTCCGCGAAATTGCTGCTCTTCGCCGAAGGCGCCGTGACGCCGGTACCACTGCTGCGATGGGCGTGGACCGGTGCCGACTGGACGGCGTTGCCGCCGGTGTCAAGTCCGCGCCTGAGTCAGGGGCTGCTGACCAGCTTTGACACGGGGAACCTCTTGCTGGTCGGTGAGCTGAGTGGCACATCGGGTCAGGCGACCCCGATCCGCGTCTGGGCATGGACGGGCAATGCGTGGTCGTTCAGGAGCGCCCAGGACTGAGCAGCCGCGCAGGTATATTCGTCGGCGCGTCCAAAGTCACACGAAAGGAGTCAGATGCCGGCAGGCGATCCAACCTCGCCGCTCGAGAATCTGCGGTGGGCGTGTGCGTCGACTGCCACCATCGTGGGCAACGTCCGCCGCGATGAGCTTGCGCAGCCGACTCCATGCCGCGACTGGACCGTGGCCGACCTCATCAATCACATCGTCGGAGCGACGCAATACTTCGGCGATCTCGCGGAAAGCGGGGCATCGCCGGACGACGAGGAATGGCCGGCGTACACGGACGGGGACTACGTGACGCTGCTTCACCGTGCACACGCGCCGCCTGCTCGATGGCTTCTCGACTCCGACGGCGATGGAGCGTGTCATGCAACTGCCGACTTCCCCATCACCGGGATCGCTTGTCATCCAGGTTGCGACCGGAGAAATCTTTGTCCACGGCTGGGATCTTGCGCGCGCGACGGGCCAGCCGATGCCTGATGATCCTGGTGTCGCTGAGTGGTTGTGGGCATCATCATGGCCCGCGCTGAGTGACGAAGTGCGCAATGAGCATCCGTCCGTTTTCGCTCCGGAAATTCCAGTCTCGGCCGAGCGACCAGCGCTCGATCGGCTCCTCGGATTTCTCGGTCGCGATCCTGACTGGCTCGGTCCGGAGTAGCCGGCACGCGACAATGGGGCGGCTGACCACACGAAACCAACGGGGTGTCGCTGCATGAGGCTGGGTTACTGGATCGTCGCCGCGTTGCTGGCCGTGCTCTACCTGTACTCGGGTGCGCTGAAGACGACGCGATCCAAGGACCAGCTGCGACCAATGATGGCGTGGGTCGACGGCATGCCACTGCGCTACGTGCGCACCATCGGAGTGCTCGAGGTCCTTGGGGCATTGGGGCTCATCCTTCCGCCGCTGACGGGGATCGCGGTAGGCCTCGCACTTGCGGCAGCGATTGGGCTTGCGCTCCTGCAGATTGGCGCGTTGTCGCTCCACCTCAGCCGTGGCGAAGTCAAGGTGACTCCGCTGAACATCGTCCTGCTCGCTCTTGCCGTTGCGGCGATCTGGCTCTCGACGACCTGGTTGTAAGCGAACCAGGCTCGACCGAAGGCGTGACGAACGCAGCCTGATCGGCCGCCGCGTCATCAGTCACTGCGGGCTCGCCACGCGTCGAGAAGATCTCGAGGTTGTAGCTGCGCATAGCGATTGACCATCGCGAGCGTCGAGTGTCCGAGGGCGCGTTGCAACACCAGGCTGTCAACGCCAGCCGCGAGCGCTCGCATTGCGAAGGTGTTGCGAAATTTCTGCGCGTGCACGTGGATCCCCGTCTCCTGTCCAATCCGACGCAGCAGCATCTTGATGCCCTGCGCTTCAAGCGGCCCGAATTCCTTCGTGAGCGGGTCACGCCGGGTGGTCAGAAACAGGTGGCCGTCCATCGCGCCGGCGGGTCGTACGTTACCGAGATACGAGTCCAACTTCGTCGACAAGCGATAGGTGCCGGTGTCCAGCGGAACGATCCGATCCTTTCGCGCCTCGCGAGAGCCCACGCGAAGGTACGAGCCCTCCGGTACGCGCACGACGTCATCGAGGGTCACCCGCGCCACCTCGTTGAGACGAAGGCCGGTTCGGAGCATGAACTCGACCAGGAAGTGGTCGCGACTGGTGCGGGTCGCGTCGAGGATGCGCCGCTCCTCGGCCTCGGTATACGTCTCCGGCTCCGTGGCCGCCTGAATGTGGCGGCGCGACGGCGAGCGTTTCTGTGCCGACTTCCCATCGCTCGCGCCGGCAGAAACCGAGGAAGTTTCGGAGGATTCGATGAAAGGTTGCGACGGTGCCAGGTCGAGAGTCCGGCATCGACGAGCTCTGCTTGGAAGTCGCGGAGCTTGTCCGCCGTGATATCGGCCACGGTGCGGATTTTGTAGTCGGTCAGAAACTGCTCGGCCCTTCCGCCGAGGAGGTACGTCCGGTAGTTGTCGATCGTGGCGGGGCTGCAGTCGCGCGCACGTGCGTCTTGCAGAAAGGCTTCGACGGCGTGTTGCCAGTCTGGTGGTGTGTTCCTTGGGACCCTTGCTGAGGCGTCGGCTTCGTAGTCGCCGCGTTGGCGGTGGGGCCGCATTGGCGGCTGGGGCATGTGATGCTCCTATGTCAGGCGACGGCCGCTAGGCAGGCGACGTCTAGGTAGGCGGCCTCATCCTCAGTGACCCCTACTCTCTCGCAAGGCTCGATGAGGGGTCGACGCCGGTGATAAAGAGGCCGGGCTGAATTCGATTGACGGTCAACAAAGGCCCGGTCAGCGGGAGACGAGGCTCGAACTCGCGACCCCTACCTTGGCAAGGTAGTGCTCTACCACTGAGCTACTCCCGCTCGGGTTTCGTGTCTCGCTCGGAGCCTGGCTATGGCGTTCTCTGCTTCGTTTTGCCGGAACTGGGCAGTGAATGGGTGCTCTGAGCGGGCGCTTATAGTACCGGCCGCACGACCCGGCAGGACGTGTTTGCGCACGTCTCGAGAGTTGGGTCGGATGGTGGGTCCAGCTCGGGCCGACTTTCGTTAGTTGCCGGCGCTGTCGCGCCGGCGGGAGGCAAACGCGAACTAATTTGAACTCCGTACGGACGGTCTCGGCGAATCGCCGAGCTCAGGATCCGAGCACGAAGACGGTGAATCCGGCGACGCAGAGCGCGCCGGCAAGCCGACCGCGACGAACCAGAGGACGCTCAACTGCAACGTCCTGTTGCGACGCGACCGACGCTTGCGCAAGTAGCTCTGCCGAACGTGGAGGGCGTCATCGCCGCTGGGCGTCAACGCATGTCACGCGTCGGCATGCAACTCACGCTACCCCGAAGTGCGTAACACGCTCAGTAACAGTTGCAGACCGTGCGATCAGACCGAGTGCGCGGCCTCGAGTCGCTGCGATGCGATCCAGCGATCCAGCACGTCACCGGACTCGAGCGACGTGATCAGGGCGTACCGCGGCCCCGGTCCGGGGTTGTGGACGACGTGATAGAGGCGCTCGGTGTCGATGACGAGCTGACGGCGCGGATGCAGCGGGATGCGGCTCTCCGTCGAGGGGTCGTCCTTGACGTCGCGCAGGATGAACTCGGATCCCTCGGGTGCGTTCAGCTCGAGCCAGGAACGTACGACCCAGCCTTCTCCATCGGGATTGAGGCGGTTGTTGTCGTCCTGGTGCAGCTGGCGGAGCGCATCGGACTCGCTCGAAGGATTCAGCTTGATCACGCGGACGCGGCCGTATCGCGCGCCGATCGCTTCGACGTACGAGCACAGTGTGGGCGCGATCTCGCGGTTCGACGTCCAGATGCCGTCCTTGTCGGGCTTGCCGTGGTCCCAGAAGCCGGCGCATTCCATCTCGCCCATCGCCGATGCGAGCGGCGCGAAGTTGGTATCACCGCCGGACTTCCAGTCGACGTATTCGAGCCCTTCCCACTCCGCCGGGGGGATCGCCGGACCGTCGCCGAGAATGGCGTAGCCCTTGTCAGCGAGCACGTCGAGTTTGGTGTGAGCCATGGAACTACCTCTCGAAATCTGGACGCATCGCAACCCACGCTGCGGCAGTCGCTAAGGCTACACGCGGTTGCACCCCGTGGCGCGTCTACCGCTCGCGGACTTGCGGCGCGTGAATCAGAACCGTGGCCGCATTGCCACCACATCGGAGGTGAGGTGTCGCGTAGCCAGCCGGAGAATCCTCGGTCATGGACCACCAGAGCCAGCTCGTCGCGGAGGCCCCCGCTCAAGAGGCCGTGGCGCGCTCCGCGACGCGGCGTCGACGGATGCGCGCGGTGCTGATCGCGGCGGTCGTCGCAGCACTGGTCCTCGCCTTCGGAGTGCCGCAACTCGGCCTCTGGGGCAACCCGGGATGCGATCTCCCGTTTGTGACCTGTACACGAGTGCTGTTCATCGGGGACAGCTACACGTACGTCAACGACCTCCCGACAACCTTCGCTGACCTCGCATGGGCCGCCGGTCAGCGAGTGGACGCGGTCACTCTGGCCACGGGTGGCGAGTCGCTCGCGGGCCACGTCGCCGATGCCGCAACAGAGACGACCATCAACTCCGAACCGTGGAACACCGTTGTCCTCCAGGATCAGAGCGAGGACCCTGCGCTGCCCAGCTACCGGGCGAGTGAGATGGATCCAGCGGTCACGGAGCTCGCGCAGCTCATCCGCAACGACGGCGCGAAGCCGCTGCTCTTCCTGACCTGGGGCCACCAGTCAGGCTGGCCCCAGGCGGACCTTTTCTCGTACTCGAGCATGCAGGCAGCCGTCGATCAGGGGTATCTCGCCATCGCATCCGAGCTGGCAATCCCCATTGCTCCGGTCGGCGATGCATGGCAGACCGTGGTCGCTACGCAGCCGGATGCCGGGCTGTGGCAGGACGATGGCGTGCACCCCACCACGGCGGGCACGTACCTCGCGGCATGCGTCTTCTACGCGAGCATCTTCGGACGCACCCCCGTCGGCCTCGGGTACGACGACGGGCTCCCCGCGGCCGAGGCCGCGATGTTGCAGCGCGTCGCAGCGGCGACGGCACTGGCAGAGCACACCAAATGGGGACTGCCCTGACCACGAGCGAAGGCTGACCGAGCCGGCGCAACGACTAAGCTCAGCCCCGGTGACAGACGACCTCGCCCTCGCACTCGAGATCGCGGACGTGGCCGACGGCATCTCGATGGAGCGGTTCCGGGCACACGATCTCAAGATCGACGCCAAACCCGACCTCTCTCCGGTGACCGAGGCGGACCGCGCGATCGAGACATACGCTCGCGAACGGCTTGCCACCGAGCGTCCCTCCCACTCGATCCTCGGCGAGGAGTTTGGGCGGGTGGGCGATCGCGGCGCCACCTGGCGTTGGGTCATCGATCCGATCGACGGGACCAGGAGCTTCGTGCGCGGCAACGAGACGTGGGCGACGCTCATCGCGCTGCAGCGCGAGGGTGAGTCGGTCGTGGGCGTCGCCTCGGCGCCGGCCATGCGCCTGCGCTTCCACGCAACGCGTGGCGGCGGCGCTTTCCTCAACGGCCGCAGGATCCACGTCTCGAAGATCGCCGAAATCTCCGAAGCGCTGATCACCCACACCGCGATTCGCGGCTTCGTGATCACCAAGCAGTCCGAGCGACTCGTCGCGCTCGCCGGTCGCTGCTGGGACGCCCGAGGCATCGGGAACTCGATGTCGCACCTGGCCGTCGCCCGAGGCACCGCGGACATCGGCTGGACGTCGCGAGCGAACGTCTGGGACTTCGCTGCATTCAAGCTCATCGTCACCGAGGCCGGCGGTCGCTTCACCGACAGGAGCGGCGACGACCCGAAGCTCGGCGGCACCGGCATCTCAACGAACGGCCTGCTCCACGAGCTCGTGCTCAAGGCCGCCGGCTACCCCTCCAAGGAGACCGCATGAAGATCGGCAGCATCCGTGACGGGGCGACGTCGCTGCCAGCCCTCATCGATGGCGACCGCGCCTATCGCCTCGACGACCTGCTCGGCGCAATGGGCGGTGTCCCGGTCGCGGTCCCCGACGGCGCTGATGCCGCGACGGTCCTCGCCACCCGAGAGGTCGCTGTGGCCGCCCGCGCCGCTGCCGACGCGCTTCCGGACCTGATCAGTCGCGGCGCCGCGCCGTCGTATCCGCTCTACGCACTCGGACCGCCGGTGACCCGCCCCGGGAAGATCGTGTGCGCGGGTCGCAACTACGCCGACCACGCCCGTGAACTCGGCAACGACATCCCCACTCGCCCGATCCTCTTCGCCAAGCTCGCGAGCTCGCTCCGTGGCCCGTTCGACGAGGTCATCCGGCCGATCGAGGTGGACGACCTCGATTACGAGGCAGAGTTGTGCGTCGTCATCGGCACCGGAGGCAAGCGAATTCCAAAGGATCGCGCCCTCGCGCACGTCGCCGGCTACTGCTGCGCGAATGACGTCTCGGCACGCAACGCGCAACTCGGGCTCGGCGACCAGTGGCTGCGCGGAAAGAGCTTCGACACCTTCTGCCCGATCGGCCCCTGGATCGTGAGCGCCGATGAGATCCCGGATCCGCAAGCCCTGACGCTGCGCTGCCGCGTCGACGGGAGCCTCCGTCAGAACGGGACGACCGCCGACATGATCTTCGACGTCGCGACACTCATCTCGTACATTTCGGACGCGTTCACGCTGGAGCCCGGCGATCTCATCCTCACCGGCACGCCGTCTGGCGTCGCGATGGGACAGAACCCCGCGCCGTGGCTGCAGCCCGGGCAACTCTGCGAGGTGGAGATCCCGGAGATCGGCGTGATCGCCAACCGGATCGTCGCCGAGGAGCGGGGCTCGACCGACAACCGCTAGAGGTGGATGCCTCGCATCAACATCCCGAGCGCGTACGCCTCGGGAGTGACCGGCTGATCGGCGCGGTCGCCACCGTCGGAGCCATGCGAACTGCTGTCAGGGAGCATCTGGAATGCGCCGGCCATGATCAGCTGATGCACGTTGGGAGCGATCGCGTGCACGAGCTCCCCGAACTTGCCCACACGCGTCGACACCTCGTGCGGTCGCTTGATGAGCGCCTCGACGACCATGTCCGCCGCTTCGTCGGAGCTGATCGTCGGGAAGTTCTTGTACATGCCGGTCGGCGCGATCATCGGCGTGCGCACCAGCGGCATGTGGATGGTGGTGACCGCGATGCCCTCGGCGGCAACCTCGGGAGCGAAGCAGCGTGAAAAGGCGTCGAGGGCGTTCTTGCTCGCCACGTACGCCGCAAATCGTGGCGGATACGCCTGCCCACCGATCGACGTGATATTGATGATGTGCCCGTCCTGGCGCTCGCGCATCCCGGTGATGACGGCCATGATGAGCGCGATCGCGCCGAAGTAATTCAGCTTCATGGTGCGCTCGAAATCGTGGAAACGATCGAGCGAATCGAGCACCGAACGCCGGATCGACCGGCCCGCATTGTTGATGAGGACGTCAACGCGTCCGTGGTCCTCGATCACCTGCTCGATGAGTTTCGTGCACGCGTCGTGGTCGCTGAGGTCGGTGGGATAGACGTACGCCTTGCCACCGATCTTCTCGACCTCCGCTCGCATTTCCTCGAGCTGCTCGACGCGCCGGGCGACACCGATGATCGTGGCGCCTGACGCCGCGAGGTGTGAGCACACGGCGCGCCCGATGCCACTCGACGCTCCGGTGACCACGACGACGCGGCCGCCGACGACGCGACGCACGTTCGCCGGCGTCGGCAGCTGCGGATCGAGGTGGCGCTCCCAGTAATCCCAGACCTTCCACGCGTACTCGTGCAAGGGCGGGCAGCTGACTCCGCTTCCGGCCAGCGCTGCCTGGGCATCGGCTGGCGTCGAAGGTCGCGGGATAGTCCATGTACGTGAACGCCGCGTCGGGAATGCCAAGCCGTGCGAGCGCCTGCTGGCGCATGCGTTGCATCGCGGGCAATGAACCCATCGCCGCGAAACCGCCGGGGAGCATCCGCGCCATGCGCCGGTCGATCCTGAGTGCGAACTCCGGAGCGTGTGCTGCGCGGCAGAAGGTGTTGAGGGTGTCGCCGAGCGATAACGGCGCTGGGTCGACGATGTGGAACGCGCGCCCGTCAAGCCCTTCCTGGTGCGCGATATGGTCGATCGCCTTTGCGACAAAGTCGACAGGAACGAGGTTGAAGGGCCCACCCTCGGGACCGATGAACGGGACCCACTGCGGGAACGCGTCGCGCATCTGCTGGATGAGCTTGAAGGCGTAATACGGGCCGTCGACGCGATCCGCCTCACCGTTCTCGGATGAGCCGATGACCATGCCAGGCCGGTACACGCGCCACGGCACGGTCGCCTCGGTCCGAACGATTCGCTCGGACTCGTGCTTGGTCTTGTAGTACGGGTGATCGAGCTCCTGGCCCTCGTCGAACATCGCCTCGGTGAACGAGCCTTTGAACCGTCCCGCGACGGCGATGGAGCTGACCAGGTGGAGGCAGCTGGCCCCGACCTCATTGGCGAGGGCGACGACGTTGCGCGTGCCCGTGACGTTGGCGCGCTCGGTCTCCTCCGCCGGCGCCGTGAGGTCGTACACGGCAGCGAGGTGGAAGAACTGGGCGCCGCGCAACTGCTCGCGGTCGTCCACCGAGAGTGCGAGGCCGGTCTCCGTCAGGTCGCCGGTGAGTGCGTGGAGGCGTTTCCCACCCGGGTCGAGGCGCTCACGCTGCGCCGCATACCGGGCCCGCGACCCGGGGCGGACGAGCACGAAGACGTTGTCGCCACGGGCGAGGAGCAGCGGCACCAGGTGGCGGCCGATGAATCCCGTCGCGCCTGTGATGAAGTACGTCACGCGGCCGACAATAGCTTTTTATGACAATCGGAGACAGAGCCATGCCTGAGCCAGTCATCGTCGCCCTCGGTCGGTCACCCATCGGCCGCGCGATGAAAGGATCGCTGGTCAACATCCGGCCGGACGATCTCGCCGCCAGCGTGGTCAACCAAGTGCTCGACCGCCTCCCGCAACTCGACCGAGACACGATCGAAGATCTCATCTGTGGCTGCGGCCTTCCCGGCGGCGAGCAGGGCTTCAATCTCGGTCGCGTCATCAGCATCCTGACCCGGGTGAACGCTCCGGGGACCACGGTCACCCGCTACTGCGCCTCCTCCCTGCAGACCACTCGGATGGCCGCGCACGCGATCCGCGCCGGCGAGGGTGACGTGTTCCTCAGCGTCGGCGTCGAGTGCGTCTCTCGATTCGTCAACGGCTCGAGCGACATGCCCCAGTGCCGGAACGAGCGGCTCGAGCCCGGCAACCCCGAGGGCTACCCGGACATCTACCTTGCGATGGGCCAGACCGCCGAGAACGTCGCCGCCCGTGAGGAGATCAGCCGCGAGGAGATGGATCGGTTCGCGCTGCGCAGCCAGCAGCGTGCGGTCGCGGCACAGGACGACGGCTTCTTTGCTCGCGAGATCGTGCCCATCGAACTGCCCGACGGCGGCGGAACGGTGACAAAGGACGACGGGCCACGTCGCGAGACGACCCTCGAGAAGCTCTCCGAGCTCAAGCCGGTCTTCCGCGAGAACGGCACCGTGACAGCGGGCAACGCCTGCCCGCTCAACGATGGCGCGGCTGCCGTCGTGATCATGTCGGACACTCGCGCGCGAGAGCTCGGCATCAAGCCGCTCGCTCGGATCGTCGCCACGGGACTCACGTCCCTCGAGCCGGAGTTCATGGGGCTCGGGCCGATCGAGGCCTCTCGTCAGGCGCTTGCCCGGGCCGGCATGACCATCGACGACGTGCACGTTGTTGAGATCAACGAGGCGTTCGCCGCGCAGGTGATCCCATCAGCGCGGGGCATCGGCATCGATCCTTTCGATGATCGCCTCAACCCGCACGGTGGTGCGATCGCGCTTGGTCATCCTTTCGGCATGACCGGTGCGCGGATCCTCTGCACGCTCCTCAACGATCTGCAGACGGCGGATGCCACCATCGGCCTCGAGACCATGTGCGTCGGCGGCGGTCAGGGGATGGCGATGATCGTCGAGCGCCTCAACTGAGGGGGCCGGCCGTCAGCTGCCGCTAGAGCGCGATCCGAGGACGGCGGCGCGTCGACCGGCCCTGAAGGACAACCTCGACCTCATCCGTTGCCGGCGCGCTGACCGAGCGTCGCCGCGGTGGGCGGCTCGCCAGGATAATCGCCGCGATCGCCTCCACGACGCCGTCGGCTTCGCGCCGCTCGAGGATCAGCGGCGGGAGGATGCGAACGGTGCCGGTGCCTCCCGGCAACGCGAGCAGGCCGCGCTGTTCCAGACGGCGCAGCAGTATCGGCGCGTTGAGACTCGTCTCGATCGCCACCATCGCCCCACAGCCGCGCACTTCTCGGATCTCGCCGAGGCGCAGCGCGCGCAACCGTCCCTGGAGTCGCTCCGACGCGAGTTCGGCGAGCGCTCGCAGCGTCGGGCCGAGCGCTGTTCGGATCGTCGCGTTCGCGGCGGCGCAGACAAGCGGCGGGCACGCCTCGTCGTGCTCGCGTCGCGGCATTCGCGTCTTCCGGGACACCGAAGGGCCAACGGCCATGACCCCGAACGGCAGGCCGTTGGCAAGCGACGAGCCGAGGCAGACGATGTCCGGCCCGACGCCCTGTGCGGCGGACGCGAGCGACGGCCCCATGCGCAGAGCGGTCCTGACCTCATCGACGACCAGCAACGCGCCGACACGTCGGCAGAGTTCCGCCACCGACGCCAGGTAGCCCTCGGCCGGCACGCGAATCCGGCATCGACCTGCACCGGCTCGACAAGCACGGCGGCCACCCGCGAGTCCATCTGCGCGGTCAGGGCGTCGAGATCGTCGAACGGGACCCGGACCACTTCGAGGCTCCGCCCGGCGACGTCGCCGAGGCGTTTGCCCCCGCTGACGCCACGCCCGCCGATACCGGCGCCGTGATCGGAGCGCTGCATCGCGATGACGCGCGGCCGATCGGAGGCCGTTGCGATCCACGTGAGCGCGAGATCCACCGCCGCGGATCCGGACTCGGTGAAGCTCACGTGTGTGAGCGGGACCGGGATGATGAAGCTCAGCGCCTCGAGCAACTCCTCACGCAGGTCGTAATCGAAGCCCGAAGGGACGCCACCGAAGGCGGTGAGCTGGTTGGCGATCGCCTCGGTCACTCGCGGATGGTTGTGACCGAGCAACGTGGTGCCGCCGGCCGACGTCAGGTCGAGGTACCGGCGCTCTTCGTCGTCCCACACGTACGCCCCGTCGCCCCGGATGAGGCGCAGGTCGCGCGAGCCGTGTGAGAACTCGTTGAGCCACCGATCTGGAAGGACCGCGGTCACCAGGAAACCTCCGATATGTTCGGTAGCGTACAGCCGCAAAGTCGTCAGTGAACGCGGTCCTTTACATCGCCCTTCGTCGCGCGCTACTCTGCGATTGCACCGGACGCGTCGTACGACGCGTTAGCAAGGTGTGGGGGGACGAGAGCACTTTCTGTGGGGGGCCGGCGTTCGGGGGAGCGTCGGCCTCATTCTCTCTTCGAGGCTCCGCGGCTACGCGCTGCCCTCACCCACCTCGATCGGCCGGCTGGGATCGGTGATCCACTCGCTCCAGGATCCCGCGTAGAGCGCCGCGTCGATTCCCGCGAGGCCCATCGCGAAGACTGCCTCGGTGGCGACGACGCCTGATCCGCAATACACGGCGACCGGGCGGCCCGGCTCGACGCCCGCCGCGGCATACCGCGCTCGAAGTTCCGACGGCGTCAGAAAGCGTCCGTCGGGCGCCTGCGTCAACTGCGCGGGAACGTTCCGCGCACCTGGGATGTGCCCTGCCACAGGATCCACCGGCTCGGTCTCGCCGCGAAACCGCTCCGGGGCGCGAGCGTCGATGAGCACCCCCTCGCGCGCCATCGCCAGCGCACCCTCGGCATCGATGAGCGGCATGCCGCCGGGATGCGCTTCGAAGTCGCCTGGCGCAGGATCGTGGTCATCACCGGACGCAATGGGCAGTCCCGCGGCGATCCACGCGGCATATCCGCCGTCGAGCAGCGGCTGCGTCCCCATGCCCGAAGTAGCGGAGCAACCACCACGCGCGTGCCGCCGAGGTACCGGTTGCCGCGTCGTACGCCACGACCAGGCGGGACCGATCGACGCCGTGACGCCGCATCGCCGCTCCGAAAGCGATGGCGTCCGGGAGTGGGTGGCGTCCCCGGCCCGGCGGAGCGCTCAACTCACGATCGAGGTCGACGAAATGCGCGCCAGGGATATGGCCTTTCGCGAAATCGGCCGCTCCGGACGGTCCGCCGAGCGTCCAGCGCACATCGAGAACGACTGGCGGTTCGTCTGTCGCAAGTCGTGCCGCGAGTTCGTGACAATCGAGCAAGAGCGATACCATTCCCTCAGGATCCCCCAAAGACATGGGCCGACGAAACCTCAGAGAAGGCGGCTGCGTTATCCCCTTTCGAATGCGCAGTTTGAACGCGCCCTGAGACCGAACAATGGTACGGTGGAGATGCATGGCTGACCAGACTTGGCGGAGCCGCGGAGGCCTCATGCTCGCGGGTGGCGTTGCCCTCGGTGGGTTGCTGCTGACCTCGTGCGCACTCCCGGGAACATCGGCACCGGTGGCAAACCTCGGCACCGTGCACATCGCCGGTGCTCCGGTGGTGGTTCCCGCACCAACGATTGTCGTGAGCCCTGGCGATTCCGCACAGGGTGTCGCGCTTGACGCTCCTGTCGTCGTCAACGTCGCCACGGGGCATCTCGACACCGTGTCGCTCAGCCAGGCGGGCTCATCGACGGTCTACACCGGTGCATTGTCGGCGGACGGCACCCTGTGGGAGATGTCAGCGCCGCTCGCGCCGGATGCGCACTACACAGTCGTCGCCACTGCCACGAGCTCTGCGGGCAATACCTCAACGTCCACCACGACGTTCGTCACCGTCGCTGCGACGAGCCGCCTGCTCACCGGCATGACGCCGCTCAACGGAGAAGAGGTTGGCGTGGGCGAGACGATCGACCTTCGCTTCAACACCGCAATCCCCACTAATGTGCGCGCCGCGTTGCTCGAGCGCATTCACGTGACGTCGACGCCCGCGGTCATGGGCGGATGGCACTGGCTCACCGACCAGGTCGTGCACTTCCGTCCCGCGACCTTCTGGCCGTCGGGCACCCAGGTCACGGTGGTCGCGGACCTCGACGGGTTCAGCGTCGGAGGTGGCGTCTGGGGGTTGGGTGACTGGACATCGAGCTTCAGCGTCGGCGCCAAGCACGTCTCGATCATCAACAACCTGACGCACACGATGCAGGTCTTCGACAACGACAAGTTGTTTGCGACGTACCCGGTGAGCCTTGGGAAGGGCGGATATCCCACCCTCTCGGGCACTTTGATCGTCCTGTACAAGACGCCCGTGGTGGTCATGAAGTCCTGCCCGACGTTCCACACGCCTGCCGCGTGCATCCCGGGTGGCTCGGAGTACTACGACGACCCGGTGTACGACGACACCGCAATCTCCACAAGCGGCTACTTCATCCACGCAGCCCCGTGGTCGGTCGGATCGCAGGGACGTGCTGACGTGTCGCACGGATGCGTCAATCTCAGCACCGCGCGCGCCGTGCAGTTCTACAACTTCAGCATTCCGGGCGACGTCGTCCAGATCGAGAACACCGCGTACACCGCCCAGTACGACGACGGCGAAGGCGACTGGCAACTGCCGTTCGCATCGTTCTCCAACACGGCCGGACTTGGTCCCGTGTGGACCGGCGCCGTCGGCGTGCCGTCGCTCTCCGGCCAGGACTCCTGACCGCCGCTCTGGCTGACCAGGGCTCCTGAGCGTTGCGCGCAGTCGTCGTTGCGGAACCAGGCGGTCCGGAGCAACTGCACGTCGAGGAAGTCCCGGATCCTGCCGTTCGCGATGGCGAGATCGTCGTTCGGGTCGCCGGCGCCGGGATCAATCGCGCCGACCTCCTGCAGCGGCAGGGCTTCTACCCGCCACCAGCTGGTGCCAGCGAAATCCTCGGACTGGAAGCCTCGGGCGTCGTTGCCGAACTCGGCCCCGGAGTGGACGGGTTTGCGGCTGGGCGACAGGGTCATGTTGCTGGTGGAAGGCGGTGGCTACGCCGAGCTGGTGGCGGTTCGCGCCACCCAGGCCGTACGGGTTCCGGACAACATCGACCTGGTCGCCGCGGGCGGCATCCCCGAGGTGTTCATCACCGCCCACGATGCGCTCTTCACCCGCGGACATCTGCGCGACGGCGAGACTGTCCTGGTACACGGCGGTGGTGGCGGCGTCGGCACTGCGGCGATACAGCTCGCGCACCAGCACGGCTGCCGCGTTCTCGTCACCGCGGGTAGTGCCGACAAGCTCGAGCGGTGCGTCGCGCTCGGTGCCGAGGCTGGGATCAACTACCGCACGGAGGACTTTGTCGCGCGCACACGAGAACTCACGGACGGCCGCGGAGCCGACGTGGTGCTGGACATCATGGGCGCGTCGTACCTCGACCGCAATATCGACTCCGTCGCGCTCGACGGCCGTGTCGTCGTCATCGGCATGCAAGGTGGGACGCATGCCGATATCGATCTCGGCGCGATGATGCGCCGCCGTATCTCGCTGATCTCCACTGCGCTGCGCTCGCGACCGGCCGCTCAGAAGACCGCGATCGTCGCCGCGTTCGGCGCGGAGGTCGTTCCGGCGCTCGCTGCGGGACGCATGCATGCAGTGGTGGATCGCGTCCTGCCCTTGACGGAGGCCGCCGAGGCGCACCGGCTCATCGAGGCCGGCGAGGTTGTCGGCAAGGTCGTCCTCAACGCGGCACGTGCCTGAGACCGACGTCTGGGCCACGTGGCTGCGGACCGGGCGCGACGGTGGGAGCGCCGCCATGCGCGCCGAGAATCTCCACAGGCTTGAGGCGGTTCGGGATCTCATCCTCGACCGCGCCGGAATACTGCCCGGCGAGACTGTGCTCGACGTCGGCACCGGGCAGGGATTGCTCGGTCTCGAGGCGCTGGCCCGTAACGGACCTGACGGCCACGTGATCTTCTCCGACGTCTCGGCACCGGCGCTCGACGACTGCCGTACCGAGGTGGAGCGAATTTCCGCAAGCGATCGATCGAGCTTCGTCTGCGCCTCGGCGACGGACTTATCCGCAATCGCCACAGGGTCCGTGGATGTCGTTGTGGAGCGCGCTGTGCTGCTCTTCATCGAAGATCGCGGTCGCGTGTTTGCTGAATATCACCGCGTGCTCCGCGCCGGAGGGCGGCTCTCACTCGCCGAGCCGATCAACAGCTGGATGAGCATCGACCGTCCTGGTTACCTCTGGGGATATGACGTGACTGCCGTCACAGACCTCGAACGCAAGATTCACGATGCCGAGGGCGCCGAAGGCGCCGCGGATGATGATCTTCTCTGCGGCTTCGACGACCGCGACCTCGTCGCGATGGCCCGTGCCGCGGGGTTCGAACGCGTCGAGGTACAGACCGAGCTTTCGCTCGCGCCACCACCCGCTCGCAACGACGTCGATGTCTTCCTGGACACGGCTCCGAACCCACTTGCCGCGACCACCCGTGCGCTCATGAACGCAGCGCTCAGCCCCGGGGAAGCAGAGCGATTCACCGGAGTCCTGAGCGAGGCGATGCGCAACGGACGCGGTGAACGCCGTCACGCAATGACATACCTACGCGCGTGGCGGTGACGCCCGGCATCGCCGCGACGACCTGGGACACGGTTGTCGTCGGTGCCGGCCACAACGGACTCACCGCGGCTGCCTACCTGGCACGCGCGGGACGCACGGTGCTCGTGCTCGAGGCGCGCGACCGCATCGGCGGCGCGTGCACGCTCGAGCACCCCTTTGACGACCCGGCATTTGTGGTCAGTCCGTGCGCGTACCTCGTGGGCCTCCTCCACCACCGCGTCATCGACGAGCTCGACCTGCGTCGCCATGGCTACCGGGTGCATCTGGTGGACCCGCATCTCTGGTGTCCGTTCGACGACGGCACGGCCTTGAGCCTGTGGGACGACTCGGATCGCAACCATCGAGTTGTGGCCGCGATGAGCCCGGACGATGCCGACGGCTACTCCCGATACGAGCAGCTCTTCGCGCGCATCCGCCGCGCACTGCGCTCGGAGCCGCATGACACCTGGGTCGGAGACGCCCCGGATCGTCCGGCGCTCGAGGAGCTCCTCAACCACGACCCGGAGCTCATCGAGGTGATGTTCGAGGAGTCCATCGCTTCGGTCATCGAGCGTCACGTCAAGGACGAGCGGCTCCGCACCGCGCTTCATGGTCAGGGTTTGATCGGCACGTGGGCGGGGCCACGTGACGCGGGCACCGCAGCGATCCATGCGATGCATTCGATGGGCACCATCGAGGGCCGGCAAGGCGCCTGGGGCTACGTGCAGGGCGGAATGGGGAACGTCTCGTTCGCGCTCGCGAAGGCGGCCGAAGAAGCGGGCGCGGTCATCAGGCGCAACGCCGGTGTCGCTCAGATCATCCCGGGTGAGGCGGTGGTGCTCGCGCGACGGCACGCGAATCGAGGCGCGAACCATCGTCTCGAACGCCGATCCGCGAACCACGCTCGGTCTGCTCTCGGACGCGGCGCCGGCGGCGTTCGCGAACAAGGTGCGCGACTGGCGCATGGAAGGCCCGGTTCTGAAGATCAACTGCGCGCTCTCGCGGCTCCCCACCTTCACCGCCGCCGGACCGGATGACGCCCCGCATCGGGCGATGGTCACGATCGCGCGCAGTCTCGACGAGACCCAGGCCGCATACACCCGGAGCCGCGCTGGCGAGCCATCACCCCGTTGGGCCGAGTTGTATTTCCACTCCGCGTATGACCCGTCAGTCGCACCAGCGGGCAAGCATGTGATGAGCGTCTTCGCGGAGTACGCGCCGTACACCCTCGCCAGCGGGACCTGGGACGAGCGCCGCGAGGCGGTGGCCGACGAGGCGTTCGCCGAGATCGCCCGCTTCGCTCCCGACGTCGCCGAGTGCGTCGTGGCTCGCCAGGTGCTGGCGCCGCCGGACATCGAGCGCGCCGTCGGCCTCTCCGGCGGGCACATCTTCCAGGGCGAGTGCCTTCCCGATCAGATGTGGGATCGGCGCTTCTCCCCTCGCACGCCGATGCCGGGTCTATACCTGTGCGGCGCGAGCACCCATCCCGGCGGCAGCGTCATCGCGATCAACGGCCGCAACTGCGCCATGGCGCTGCTGGCCGACTCCGCGCAGACGGCCTAGCGACCCACCCGCAGCGCGTTGCGGATAAGGCTCATCTCCTCGCTGTCGGCAACGCGGAGCGCGAGCAGAACAGCGCCATAGATGAGCGCGGACGCGACCACAACGACGAAGAGCAGCGCGCGGCTCTGGTGCGGATTGGCGACGTAGATGAAGACGCCCATCACGATGCCCGCGACGAGCGCCTTCCATGACGTGCTCACCAGACGGATGGTTCCGAGCTGCGCGCGGAGCACGAGCCAGCCAACGATGACGAGCGCCGCCTCCGTGACCACCACAGCCCAGCTTGCACCGAGATAACCGTAGCGCGGGATGACAATCAGGTTGACGCCGACGTTGATCACGAGACCCACCATCGCCACGAACGCGAAGACGTTCTGTTTGTCGATCGCGTTGAGGGTCGCCGCAAAGGTGTTGTCGGCGAACATGAACACGATTGCCAGGGCGAGAATCTGCAACGCCCCCTCGGAATTGGGGTACAGCTCAAGCAGGCTGTTGAACTGAGGGGCGAGCAGGAACACACCGACTGTGATCGGCCAGCCGAGGATCACCAGTGCTTTGAAGAATTTCTCGGCGACCGGGAGCACGCGCTCGGGTGACTCGCCGGTGATACACGGAGAGGACCGGGAAGACGACGCTGCGTAACGCAAACGGAATGAACAGCAACGACTCGAATGGCTTGTACGCGAAGGTGTAATAACCGACCTCCGTGTTCGCCTTGAAGTACTGGAGGATCGGGACGTCGACCTTGAAGTAGACCGTCGTGATGATGAAGGTGATCCCGAGAGGCACGGCCACACGCACCCACGAGAACAGCAGTCGCGGCTCCAACCGCACGCCGGGTCGGAGCACTCCCATGGAGATGAGCACGGTCGCGAAATACACGCAGGCGCACGCGTAGCTGATCGCATACGCCCACAGGAAGAAGCCTGTGTCCGCGTTGATGTGCGCGCCGATGACCACGAGCACAAAGACGATCAGCGTCTCGGGAATGATCTCGATGATCTCGAACGTGAGTCGCTGCAACGCGTAGAGGCTGTTCCGCAGCAGGAGTTGATATCCCGACAGCACCAGGATCGCGAACGACGGCCAGAGCAGAGAGCGAAGCCCAGCGAAATACAGCGCCGCAAAAAGGAGTGGGAGGCCTACGGCAGCTCCCAGCACCTTGAGGGAGGCAACGTTGTTCCAGTACCGGGAGAGCTGGTCGGTATGGCGCGCGCCTTCGCGTACGTAGAGCGCGGAAAACCCCATGTCGGTCAGCGTTCCAACCAACCCGACGTAGGTCACCGCGGTCTGCATCGCACCGAAGCGCGCGGGATCGAGATAGTTGCCGATGATGATCACGGCAATGAGCGCGACGATCCGCGAGATCACGCGCACCACAAGGATGAGAATCGTGTTGCGCAGCGCCCGCATCCCGAGGCCGCCCGGCATATCCGGCGTGGCTGCGCCGGGCGCCGGGGCTTCGTCCTGCAAGACGCTCATTCTATCCGCGCGTCAGCGCAGTGCCCGCCGACAATCGCGGCCGATACACTGCGAAGCCATGCCTGACGTCGCGGCCCAGCGACCTCGCACCGACGCCGAGCAGCGCACCGACGGCGGTGGACTGCTGGCGCAAACCCTCCGGGAGCGTGGCGTCAGCACGGTATTCGCTCTTCCCGGCGGGCACATCCTTCCCTTTCTCGACGCGTGCCTTGACACGGATATCCGGGTGATCGATACCCGCCACGAGGGTGCCGCGGTGCTCGGGGCAGAGGGCTGGGCGCTGGCGACAGGTGAGACCGGGGTCGCGGCGGTCACCGCCGGTCCAGGATTCGCAAACGGCCTCATCGGCCTCCTCGACGCAGGCGTGTGGAGTGTTCCGCTGCTCATGCTCGCCGGTCGGACAAGTCGCAAGCGCCAGGGCCGCGGCGCGGTGGGCGACGTCGACCAACGGGCCATCGCAGCGCCGGTCGCGAAATGGGCGGCGACGTGCTCCGACGCCGGACTTGTGCCCCGCTACGTCGCCGAGGCGCTGCACCGAGCCAGAGGCGGATGCCCGGGCGCCGTCTATCTCGAAGTGGACTCCCACGCTGTGTACAACAAGGCAACCCCTCTCGACGTTGCGCCACCTGCGTTTCCGGCCACTCCGGCCCGCCCTGCGGGAGCGCCGGCGGACATCGGGGCAGCGGTCGCCGCGCTGGCCGCCGCGGCGAGACCGGTCATCGTGGCCGGCAGCGGATCCTTCTGGTCGGCCGCCGGGGCCGACGATCGCGCGTTTTGCAGAGGTCGCGGGCATCCCGGTGATCACCGCGAGTGCCGCCCGAGGCGTCGTGCCGGATTCGCACCCGTGGTGCCTTGGGTCCCTGGTGCACGGCGGTCTGGCCATTCCGAGTGCGGACTGCGTCCTCGTCCTCGGCTCGGCGTTCAACGCGAACGTCATGTACGGCGGCGCGCCGCTCTTCGGCACCGAGCAGACGATCATCCAGGTCGATATCGCCGCCGAGCGGACCGGGGGCAATCGCGCGGTCGATGTGACGGTGATCGGTGACATCGCATCCGTGGTGCGCGACCTCACCAGCGCCTGGAGAACGACGCCACCCGGCAGAGATGCATGGCGTGCTCGCGCTCGCGAGCTCGCCGGAGCATCCCTCGGATTCTGGAACCGGCAGGTCGACGAACACACGGGGGCGCTCGTTCACGCAGGCGCCGCTGCCCGCGAAGTCGGTGCGTTCGTCACGGAGCGCTTCGACGGCAGAGCGACGCTGGTGGCCGATGGCGGCGATGCCCTCGCGTGGGCTCTTGCGTACTTCGGTGCCGAGTTGCCGGGACGGTTGCTCACCACCACGACCGCGCTGGGGACGCTCGGCGTTGGGATGCCCTTCGCCATCGCCGCACAGGCGGCGCGACCCGACGAGCCGACAATGCTGTTCACCGGCGACGGCGCCTTCGGCCTGACCGCGATGGAAGTCGCCACAGCCGTCCGCCACGAACTCCCGATCGTCGTGATCGTCTCCAACAATGCCGGCTGGGGGGATGTGCGCTACGAGCAGGACGAGCTCTTCGGGCCTGATCGTCACGTCGCCAGCACGCTCCCGGGTGTCCGGTACGACCGCCTCGCCGAAGCACTCGGTGGGCACGGCGAGCGTGTCGAGCGCCTCGAGGAGTTGCGCCCGGCGCTCGAGCGATCCCTCGCGAGCGGCACCTGCAGCGTCATCGACGTCCAGACCGACCCCGCAGTCATCTCGGAGTTGCTCCGCATGGTCGCCCAACTCGGGCTCATGTAGCCGTGCGAGCGGTCCGTCTCGTCGACGCGCATCAGCTCGAGCTCGTCGAGCTCCCCGATCCTGAAGCAGCACCGGGCGAGGTCGTCGTGCGCGTCGACGGGTGCGGCATCTGCGGCTCGGACCTCACGTCGTACAAGGTCGGGCTGTTCACCGGTACCGTCCCCGGACACGAACTCGCGGGTGTGATCGAGGCGGTCGGCGATGGAGTCACCGGCTGGAGTGTCGGAGACCCCGCGGTAGTCGACCCCAAGATTCCGTGCGGCGTCTGCGAGGACTGTCGCGGCGGAGCCTCGTACCGCTGCGCGATGGCGCTCACCGCCGGCATCGGATTCGCCCGCGACGGCGGATTCGCCGAGTTGGTCGCGGTTCCGGCGGCACTGCTGCACCGGCTGCCGTCCGCCCTCGCGCTCGAGAACGCGTGCCTCGTCGAGCCCCTCTCAGTCGCCATCCACGGCGTCGAACGGGCGCGTCTCCACCCGGGCGATCCCGTCGTGGTGATCGGTCTCGGCCCGATCGGACTTTTCACCGTCGCCGTGCTCCGCGCCCGAGGCGCCGGCCCCATCGTGGGTGTGGACCCGGTCGCGGACAGGCGGCGCCTCGCGCTCGAGCTCGGCGCCACGACTGCTGTGACCGAGCTTCGCGAGGTGCGCAGTCATGTCGCCCCGACCCCGGCAGTGATCGAGTGCTCGGGATATGCGCCGCTCCTCCACGCCGCAGCCGACCTTGTGGCGCCTGGGGGCCGTCTGGTACTCGTCGGCGTCCCGTTCGGCGAGGCGACGGTGATCCCGCTCATGTGGGTGACCCGCGAGACCGAGATCATCGGCAGCATCGCTTCAGATGCGTCGGACTTCGCGGCATCTCTGGAGATGCTGGCCGCCGACCCGGGAATCGCCCGGGTCGCCACCCGGCGAATCGCCCTGAATCAGGTACCCGAAGTCTTCGAGGAGCTGATCACGCCTTCTTCGGGCGGGAAGGTGATCGTCGACCCGCGGCTTTGACGGGTGCCCTTTTGACGGGCGCCTTCGCGCGCGCGACGCCGGGTGTCGGCGCCGCCGCGCGCCAGCAGTACCAGGCCGCAGTGCTCCGGTAGGGGCGCAGCGGATCCCCGAGCCCGAAAAGCTCCTTGGGCGGCGGTGCGGCTTCCAGTTCGTGGATCCGCGCCCATCCGTTGCGCACGCCGAGATCGTCCACCGGCCACACATCCGGCCGCCGCAATTGGAACAGCAGGAACATCTCGGCGGTCCATCGACCGACGCCTCGGATCGTGACCAGCCGGTTGACGATCTCATCGTCGCTGAGACCGTCCAGGTCGTCCGTGGGGACGGTGCCATCGACGAACTTCGCCGCGAGGTCGATGATCGCGGCCAGCTTGTTGCCCGAGAGCCCCGCACCGCGCATCGCGACCGGGTCCGCTGCGAGGACCGCCTCTGGCGCCACCGGCTCACCGCCAAGCACCGCGATGAGCCGGCCGTGAATCGTGCGCGCTGCCGCGCCGGCAAGCTGCTGCGAGACGATGGCGCTCAGGAGCGACTCGAACGCCGAGCCGAACTCGCGGCGCGGCTCCATCGCGGGACTCGTCTCGACGATGCGCCGGAATGCCGGGTCCGCTTTGACGATGTGCGCTGCGGCCGCGCCCAACCGGCTCACGCTGGGGCAATCTCGACGAGGTTGGCCAGGCCTTCAATGACCGCCGAGCCGGGAATGCGCAGCAGTCCCGCTGGGGCGAGCCGGATCTTCATCGAACGGCTGCCGCCACCGATGACGACGAACTCCTGGGTCATCACGCGGGCATCCACGTACAGCGGTAGATCGCCCGGCAGTCCGAATGGCGTGACGCCACCGATCATCATCCCGGTGAGCGCTTGCGTCTGTTCCGCAGACGCGAACGATGCCTTGCGCACCCCGAGCAGATCGCACACCGAATGGTTGACGTCGAGGCGGCATGTGGCGAGCACAACGCATGCGCACGCAACGCCGGGCTCCTTCCGCGCAGCAACGACGATGGTGTTGGCCGACTGCTCGGGAGGGACGCCATACCGGGCGCAGAACGCCGCGGTGTCGGCGAAATCGGGATCGCATTCAAGGGTTTCGTGATCGACGCCCAGGAACACGAGTCGCGCGCGAACCTTCGCCTCGATAGCGGAGGGGTCGTCAGGCAACATCGCGTCCGCATGGCCGACCCGTAAAGTCCCCACGCAGCATGCGCATCACCGCCCCCACAGAGACGGCCCCCGGCGAGACAAGGGTCGCGCTCGTCCCACGCTCGGCAACGCAGTTGGTGGCCACCGGTGCAACGGTAGCCATTCAGGCCGGGGCCGGGACGGCCGCGGGGATCACCGACGCCGCATACGTCGAGGTGGGCGCCGAGGTGGCCGCCGACCGTGCGGCACTGCTCGCCGGCGCCGACATCGTTGTGGTGGTGCGCCGCCCGGACGTCGAGTTCGTGTCCCACCTCAAGCGCGGCGCGATCCTCATCGGCGTCCTCGAACCGGCCGGTGACGCCGCGATGCTTCGCGCGCTCGTCGACGGCGGCATCACGGCATTTCGCCTCGAGGCGATGCCGCGCATCAGTCGGGCCCAGGACATGGACGTGCTGTCGTCGATGGCAACGCTCGCGGGATACCACGCCGCGGTGATCGCCGCTGTGCGCCTCCCGCGCATCTTCCCGCTGATGATGACCGCGGCCGGGACGATCACCCCGGCACGCGCGCTCATCCTGGGAGCTGGTGTGGCCGGGCTTCAGGCGATCGCGACCTGCCGGCGGCTCGGCGCCGTCGTCGAGGCCTTCGACGTCCGCCCTGCGGTGCGCGATCAGGTCGAGTCGCTCGGCGCGCGATTTGTGGAGACCGGCGTTGAATCGGACACTCAGCAGGACACCGGCGGCTACGCGCGCGAGCTGGAAGCCGACGCGCAGGCGCGCCAGGCCGCGGTGCTGGCCGAGCACGTCAAGGAGTCCGACGTTGTGATCTCGACTGCGCAGATCCCCAACCGCAAGGCCCCGATCCTGGTCACGGCCGCAATGGTCGCGACGATGCGCACCGGTTCCGTGATCGTCGATCTCGCCGCACCGGGCGGCGGCAACTGCGAGCTCACGCGACCCGACGAAGAGGTGAACGCCAATGGGGTGCTCATCCTCGGGCCCACCAATCTCCCTGCGGCGATACCTGGTCAGGCGAGCCAGCTCTATTCCCACAACGCCACGCGTTTTCTGACGCAAATCCTCAAGGACGGAGCCGTGCATCTCGACTTCGACGACGTCGTCATCAGCCAGACGTGCATCTCCCACGAAGGCAAGGCCATGGGTGAGCAGATGGAAGCACTGTTGCAGGGAGCAACCGCGTGAGCCCAGCGCAGACGCTCGCGCTCGGCGCCTTCATCTTTGCGCTTGCCGTGTTCGTCGGATTCCTTCTCATATCGAAGGTTCCGACGATGCTCCACACCCCGCTGATGTCGGGCACCAACTTCATCCACGGGATCGTGCTGGTGGGTGCGCTGACCGTCGCGGCGAGTGCCAATGACACGCTCGGCTACATCATCGCCATCGCCGCAGTGCTGCTCGGGACATTGAATGTCGTCGGCGGCTGGGTGGTCACCGACCGGATGCTCCAGATGTTCCGGCGGCGTCCCACCGCAGATGCACACAAGGCGGAAACGCCGCCGAAGCCGGCGGATCACTGACAGCGATGCAGCCCTCTGCACTGACGACTCTCGGCTATCTCGTGACCGCGGTCGCCTTCATGTTCGGCATTCAACTGCTGCGCTCGCCGGCCACCGCCCGAACCGGCAATCGCATCGCGGCTGTCGGCATGCTGCTCGTGCTGGGCATCACCGCCGCGTTGATTCACAACACCAGCAACTGGCCGCTGATCATCCCGCCGATCATCGTTGGCGCAGCCATCGGCGCCGTGTCCGCGCGCTTGGTGCGGATGACAGCGATGCCGCAGATGGTCGCGCTCTTCAACGGCATGGGCGGCGGCTCGGCTGCACTCATCGCCGCTCAGGATTTCCGCACCGCCGTCGCGCATGGCACCGCGCATCCGGACATCACGTGGGCAATCATGGTGAGCTGCATCATCGGTTCCCTGAGCTTCGCCGGCAGCCTCGTGGCGTTCGCGAAGCTCCAGGAGTTGATGCCGGGGCGGCCGCTCACCTACCAACTCCAGAGCGTCGTCAACGGGTTGCTGCTCGTGGTGATTCTCGCGCTCGGCGTCTACCTGATCGTCGGCGACCAGAACCTGGCGCTCTTCCTGGTCTTCATCCTCCTCTCGCTGCTGCTCGGAGTCCTTTTCGTGGTGCCGATCGGTGGCGCGGACATGCCGGTGATCATCTCGCTGCTCAACTCGTTCACAGGACTCGCCGCAGCCAGCACCGGCTTCGTGCTCAGCAACGACGTCCTCATCGTCAGCGGCGCGCTCGTGGGCGCCTCGGGAACGATCCTCACGCTCGCGATGAGCAAGGCGATGAACCGCTCGCTGTTCAACGTGCTCTTCAGCGGCTTCGGGTCGACAGTCGAGATCGGTGGGCAGTGCGGCCGGCGCCGAGGGCGGCACGATTCATCCAACTACCGTCGAGGATCTCGCGCCGCTCCTCGCGTTTGCCCAGCTGGTGATATTCGTTCCCGGCTACGGCATGGCGGTCGCTCGTGCGCAGCACGAGGTGAAAGAGCTCGCCGACGAGCTCGAGAAGCGCGGCGTGACCGTCGAATACGCGATCCACCCTGTCGCCGGGCGGATGCCCGGGCACATGAACGTGCTCCTTGCGGAGGCGAACGTGCCGTACCCGCAGCTCAAGGAGATGGACGCGGTCAACGGGGATTTTCCGCGCGCCGATGTTGCCGTCGTCATTGGCGCGAACGACGTCGTCAACCCGGCTGCGCGCACACAGACCAACAGTCCGATCTACGGGATGCCGATCCTCAATGTCGACGAGGCGAAAACGGTGGTCGTCCTCAAGCGAAGCATGGCGACCGGCTTCGCAGGCGTCGACAACCCGCTCTTTTACAAGCCGAACACGCTCATGCTGTTCGGTGATGCGCGAAGCTCAGTCGCAGCGCTCGTCGCCGAGGTCAAGAAGCAGTAGGGGGCGCCTTCCCGGTTGCCGCCACGCTGCGCAGCGCGTTGAGCAGGTCGGCCGGAGCGGTGTCCTTCACGACGTAGCCCACGGCACCACTCTTGAGCGCCTCGACCATGCGCTCGTGGCCGCCAAACGAGGTCAGCATCATCACGCGCGTTCCGGGCGCGTTCTCCACGAGACGTCGTGTCGCTTCGATACCCCCATACCGGGCATCGACATATCCATGAGCACGACGTCCGGATGCAACTCCTGCGCCATCTGCAACGCCTGCTCGCCCAAGTCGGCCATGCCGACCACCTCGATGTCCGGTTCGTGGCCGAGGAAGGATGCAAGCCCCTTGCGAACGACCGGATGGTCGTCCACGATCATGACGCGAGTTGCTACTGGGGACACTGCAATTCACTCTACTCGATGGGCAGCGTCAAAACGACGAGCGTGCCACGACCTGGTTCGGAATCGATGGTGAGTGTGCCTCCAGCCTCCTCGGCGAGATCGACGATCGCCGATGAACCGAGGTGCCCCTCTGCCCTGCGTCGCTTGACGTCCGCTGCGCTGAAGCCCTTGCCGTCATCCTGAACGCTGAAGATGGCGGCCCCATCCTCCGTGATGAGCTCGACGGTCACGTTCTTCGCCTGAGCGTGATTGGCGACGTTGCGAAGCACCTCCTGCGCAACACGGAAGATCAGCGCGGCGCGGTCCTTGCGGAGACGGAGGTTCTCTGGAAGGTCAAGCCTGGTGTTCGTCCCTTTGCGCTTGATTTCGGCAAGGACTTCGAGCAATGCGGCCTGCAGCCCCTCGCGACGGAGTGTCGGGGGGGCGAGGTCGATGATCAAGGTGCGCAGATCCGTCATCGCTTCACGTGTCGCGGTTGCTGACCGCTCGAGCAGTTCGACGACCACTTCGTTCCCGGGACGCGCCTTGATCTGAGACGCCTCGGCGGAGAGCTCAAAGGCCATGCCGGCGAGATTCTGAACCACACCGTCGTGCAGGTCACCGGCGATCTTCGTGCGCTCCCGCTCGGACGCTTCTGCCTCTTTGCGCAGCAGCGCTTCGCGATCCCTCTGAAATGCGAGCCGTTGCTGTTCATGCTCAAACGTTCCGCGCTCGAAGAAGATCAGATAGGCGTGCAGCACGATGATCGGCGCAAGCAGGGCGATGAATCCGACCCATCCCGTACCTGCGGTGTACATCACCACGAACGTGAATGCGGCAAAGCCGTAGGCGATGCTGTACGGCATCACGGCGAACCGCGCGCGCATGAATCGGCCAATCGGCACGCTCGGGTCGGAGATGATCCGCACCAGCGCAACAAATCCCGAGTTCACCACGAAATGCGCGAATCCGGCGGCCACGCCGGCGATCAAGTCTCGACCCGTTCCGGTTGTGGTCTTTCCGTCGATCCACGTGAACACCGCCCAGGCGGACATGTTGGCGAGGTAGTGATTCGACATATTGAAGAACGTCCGAAAGAAGCCGTTGTGGCTACGGATCAGAACGCCCGTCGACTCAGCGACGGCGCCAACCAGGCACCCCACCGGCCCGAGCGCGACTGAGAGCCCGAGATGGACGAAGGTGGTGGGTGTCCACGTCGTGTTGGACGGTGGCCGCTGGCGGATCGCGTAGAGCGACATGAGAAAGATCGTCATCCCGCCCGCTGCGAGGGTCGGCACGTCGTGGGAGACCGGTAGCCACAGCCATGCCACGACAGCGAGCGATGCCGCGCCGACATATGTCGCCACCACGTAGGCGACGAGCGCCGGCGTGTAGTCAACGGGCGGAAGCGCAGGCGACTTCGGCAGATCGAGACGATGCAACAGCCCCGCGGCAACCCGAAGCCGCGTGCCGGTTTTCTCGCTGCGCGACTGCGGCGCGATTACATCCTGCGCCATGGAGTCGATCCTATTCTCGCGAGTTCAGACGACACAAGAAGTGACAGGATCGTGGACGAAAAACCGTTGTCACCACTTGCGTTTGACGCGTTAGCAGCAATCGCCTGCACCGATCGCGTCATCAAACGAAGAGTTGTGAAATGTGCGAAGAAATGTGAAGGCGAGATCAGCGGTGACGTCTTGGGCCCAGTTCAGTACGACATGGTTACAGTGTGCGCACACAGCAACCGCACCGTGGGTTGTGTCTAGCATCCCACGGCGCTAACCAAGGAGTACACCAATGGCAAGTTGGGGCGACGGCGAAAACTGGTAACTAGTCGCACCCGGCCCTTACTGTAGGGATCGGGTGTGACATTCCTTTGGATGGTTTCGTGACGACCTCATAGCGGGTCGATCGCGTCATTGTCACGAAGGGGGGTGGTCAATAGGGCCGCCGAGTGCGCGTTGGCGCATTCGGCTCCTATTCGGCCGCGTGGCGGGTAGTCTTGACGCTCGGCCAATTCTCTCCTGGAGGAGCTGACGCTGATTCCTTCGGCGGATGCGCCCTCGGCGCCACGTACCCAGGCCACTTCGGCGAACCCGGCGGTCCGCCTGCTCGTTGCTGCCGGGACATCCTCGTATGGGGATTGGCTCACCACGGTGGCCCTCCTCGTGCTGCTCTTCCGGCTCACGCACTCGCCGCTCGGTCCGGCGCTGTACATGCTGGCGCGAGTCGCTCCGAGAATCGTAGGGCCGTTTCCGGGTGGCGCATTCGCCGATCGGTTCGGACCGGCGCGCGTTGCCGCAACCTGTGCCGGAGCGCAGGCCGTACTGACCGCGTCGATTGTCGTCCTCGCAGACCGTGATGTCGTCTGGGCTATCTACGTCGTGGTGGCACTGGCGCAGTTGTTCGGCGCGGCGGCCCAGCCGTGCTACACGGCGCTCATTCCGCGCGTCACCTCTCCCGATCGCCTCGGGCGCATCCAGGGGATCTCCTCGGCGCTCAGCAACTCGAGCATCCTCGTCTCCCCCGCCTTTGGCGCGCTCGTACTGCCGTTCACGTCGCCGCAGGTCCTGATCGGGGTTGATGCCGCGACATTCGTCGTTGCGGCGGCGATCATTTCGTCGCTCACCGGGTACGGCGGCGCAAGCGGTGAGGGCCAGGGATTCCGCGGGGCGTCGGCGGGGATCCCGATCGTGCTACGGGACTCCGGCCTTCGCTTTCTCGCCGCCGCGTACGTTTCGAACGGCGCCGCCGTCACCACGCTTCAGGCAGTCCTGGTCGTCGCCGCCGCGCAGCGGTTCGGACATGACACGGCCGTCGGATGGTTGTACGCGGCCGTCGGCGCCGGCTCGCTGCTTGGCACGATCCCGGTGATCCGCAAGACTCCCGACCGCGTCGGGATGAGTCCCGTCATCGCCGCGACCGTTCTCGAGCTCGTCCCCCTCGCGCTTTTTGCGTTCGTCACGGCGTTTCCGCTGGCCGTCGTTCTCCTCTTCCTCAGCGGCGTCGGCGCGGCTTCGTATCAGACCAGGGGTGTCATCGGGCTCCAGCAGAGGGTCCCGGTTGCGCTCATCGGCCGGACGATGGCCGTGATCCGATCTGTTCAGTACGTCGGCATGCTGCTGGGCGCCATCGCCGCGGTGGCGCTGGTCGGCCCGCTCGGATGGGAGCCCACCCTCCTGATCGTCTGCGCCGTGGGCGCGACGGTGCTCTTCGTCACGGCCGTCAGCGAAGGAGCGGGCACCGAGTAGAGGCCCCCTCTGGCGGATGTCAGGATGCCGGGTACGAGCGCAAAGACTTGTACAGATGTGATGAACGCTTGTAAACCAAGCGCAAGCCCTCCGAACGCCGCGAGCGACGGCATCGCACCCTCTTCGATGCCAGCCCCGGCATCGTCGTGCCCGGGGTAGAGGCGCCGGCGGTATCCATGGAGGCGGAAATGACAGCAGGCACTGGCTGGGGCTGATCCCGATCTGATGAGTCCCGGCCTCGCCCGGGCTTTCTGAATCCGTTGGTGCGACGTCGTGGGTCTCTTGCCCGCGGCGTCGTGCTTGTTTCCAATTCCCCGCCGAGGAGTGGACATGCCGATCGACTCCGCCCGGTTCTTCCCGCGCGACGCACGCGTTGCGCCGAGACAAGACCGGTCAGGACGCCTCCTCGTGGCCGCCGGCGTCTCCACCTACGGGGACTGGCTGACCGTCGTGGCGCTGGCGGTGCTGCTCTTTCAGCTCACGCACCAGCCCGAGGCGCCGGCGCTCTACATCCTCGCTCGCTTCGCGCCGAAGGTGCTCGGCCCAACGCTCGGCGGGTCGCTTGCCGACCGCTACGGCCCGAGCCGGGTGGCAGGGGGGTCGGCACTCGCGCAGTGCATCCTCACCGCCGCAATCGTCGTCTTCGCCAACGCCGGGATCATCTGGGCGATCCTCGTTGCCGTTGCGTGCGCCGGCTTCCTCGGCTCGGTTGGGCAGCCCGGATACAGCGCAACGATCCCGCGGGTCACCTCGCCCTTGCGGCTGCTGCGGGTCAACGCCATCTACAGCGGGCTCTTCGAATCGAGCGTGCTGGTTGCGCCCGTCCTCGGTGCGCTCTTGCTGCCGATCATCCGGCCCGAGTTCCTCGTCGCGGCCGACGCCGTGAGCTTCGCGATCGCCGGGTTCGTGATGCTGTCGCTGCGCCTCCAGCCGGCTGTCGCGCCGCAGCCGTGGAAGAAGGATCGCGAGCGCGCCGCCGGTGTCGTGGCCCGCGACCCGATGCTCCGGGCCCTCGCTGCGTCCTCGTTCTGCAGCGCCGCCGCGATCACCGCCCTGCAGGCGGTGCTGGTCGTCGCCGCGGCGCAACGCTTCGGGCAGGCGACCGACGTCGGCTGGCTCTACGGCGCCGTCGGGGCGGGCGGTGTCGCGGGGAGCCTGGTGCTGCTGCGTGTGTCGCCGCGCGTCATCGGCGCCCGGGGTATTGCACTGGGCTTTCTCATTGAGGTGATCCCGCTCGGCGTCTTCGCACTGGTGGGCGGCCTCATCCCGGCGTTGGGCCTGCTCTTCGTCAGCACTGCCGCCGCGGCGCTGTATCAGACGCGCGGGCAGACCGCCCTGCAGCAGCGCGTGCCCGCCGAACTCCTCGGACGGGTGAACGGCGTCATGCGTCTTCTCATCTACTCCGGCATGCTCGTGGGAGCGGTCGCGGCCGTGGCACTCGTCGAGCCACTCGGCTGGGCAGTCCTCGTGGAGGGGAGCGCCGCGGCCGCGGTCATCGCGTTCATTCCCGCTGCGGCCACCTACCGCCGCGGACCACAGCGTCCCGACGAAGTCACCCTCGCCGGGACACCGATGGTCCTTGTCTCAGGTCAGACCGCGACTGCCTCGCGGACTTCCTTCTCGATCGGCAGACCGACCGAGTTACCCCACTCGCTCCACGATCCGTCGTAGTTGCTGACGTGCGGGAAGCCGAGCAGATAGCTCAGTACGAACCATGTATGTGAAGACCGCTCGCCAATCCGGCAGTACGTGATCACCGACTTGTCGTCGGTCACCCCCTGCGCCGCGTACAGCTCGCGGAGCACGTCGGCGGGCTTGAACGTGTCGTCGTCCTGGATTGCCTGAGCCCACGGGATGTTGGCCGCGCCTGGAATGTGGCCGCTGCGTTGCGCGCCTTCATTCGAGTACTCCGGCGGCGCCGAGATCTCGCCCTTGAACTCCGCAGGCGAGCGGACGTCGACGAGCGCCCGTCCCTCCACGCCGAGTGCCTTCTCGACGTCGCCACGGAAGCTGCGGATCGACGCGTCTGCGTCCGAGCCCCTGTATGTGGTTGCGGTGAAGGTCGGGATCGCTTCGGTCACCTCGCGACCCTCGTCGATCCATTTGCGCCGGCCGCCGTTGAGCAGGCGAATATCGGCGTGGCCGTAGATCCTGAACGTCCAGAAGGCAAACGCCGCGAACCAGTTGCGGAAGTCCCCGTACAGCACGAGCGTGGTGTCCGGCGTCGCGCCGACTCTCGACAGGACCTGCTCGAACTGCTCCTTGGAAAGGATGTCCCGCCTGACGGGGTCGTTGATGTCCCGTTTCCAGTCGACGAGTGCCGCGCCGGGAATGTGCCCCAGCTCGTACGAGGCCGATGGGTCGTAGTCGACTTCGAGAACCCGCACCTGCGGGTCGGTGAGATGTCCGGCCAGCCAGTCATTGGTGACCAGAACCTCTGGATGCGCGTAGTCGGTCATGAGAAAAGAGAACCCCTGGATTGTTTGATCGACCGCGGGTACTGCTCCACGCGGTTCGGGATGTCGGACGCGGCGTTTCCCCCGCGTCTCCAGACGATCGGTGCCTAGGCTGGACAGCTCGCCCTGTCAGACCGGCAGCGTCCCCAGTCGAGCCAGCGACGGCGCGTCAGCCGTGGTGTCCCGTGCATGTTTTCGATCGTATGGAATCCTGACTGCCCAAGTCAAGTTTCATAGTCCAGTCGGTTTGGATACGTAGGATCCACACCATGGCGCACGAGGACGAAGCAACCCCCACGCTGGACGCAGCGGACATGGCGTTGGTCACGCAACTTGGGGATCGACGCCGGGTCCACGCGGGCGAGTATCTCTACCGCGAGGGCGACGTCACGAACGACTTCTTCGTCCTCGTGAGCGCGGAGATCGACATGGTGGTCACCGTCGACGATGAGGAACGACCCATCGTCCACCATGGACCCGGTCGGTTCCTCGGTGAGCTGGGCATGCTGAGTGGGCTCCGCGTCTTCGTCTCGGCTCGGGTCACCACCGGCGGCGAAGTGGTCGCGATCTCGCGAGACCGGCTCCGCCAGCTGATGGCCACCGACCCGCGGCTCGGAAGCATCATCCTGGCGGCGTTCGTTGCCCGGCGAGCGCTGCTCATGACCAACGCCGCTCCCACGGTCCGCGTGATCGGCTCGCAGTTTTCGCCGGAGTCTCTGCACATCCGTGAGTTCCTGACCCGGACGCGCGTCCCCCACGAGTGGCTGGACGCCGATCGCGACCCGCAAGTCGCGGGGTTGCTCGAGCACTTCGGCATCGCCGCGGGCGAACTGCCCTTCGTGATCGCGTCGGGCACCGTGCTCCGTGCAGGCGACCCCGGGATCGGTCGCGAGCTACCTCGGGCTGACGGCCGAGAGCCTGCCGAAGCGCTGTTTCGATCTGGTCGTGGTGGGAGGCGGCCCGGCCGGTCTGGCCGCGGCGGTCTACGGAGCGTCCGAAGGACTGAGCACGCTCGGCGTGGAGATGACGGCTCCCGGCGGTCAGGCAGGCATGAGCTCGCGGATCGAGAACTACCTGGGGTTTCCGATGGGAATCTCCGGGTCCGATCTCACCGAGCGAGCCATCGTCCAGGCCGAAAAGTTCGGTGCGACGCTGACGGCACCATGCACGGTCGTTTCGCTCGGTACCCGCGCCGGCCATCTGGTCGCGCAACTCAGCGACGGCAGCGAGGTGGCCGGACGGGCTGTGATCGCCGCGACCGGCGCCTCGTATCGGCGGATCGAGGCGTCGCGACTCGATGACTTCGAGGGCAATGGCGTGTACTACGCGGCCACCGACATGGAGGCGCGCATGTGCGGCACCTCGCCGGTCGTGGTCGTCGGGGGTGGCAACTCGGCTGGCCAGGCAGCGATCTTTCTGGGCCAGAACGGGTGCGCGGTCACGCTGCTCATCCGGGGCTCCGATCTCAACAAGGACATGTCGCGGTACCTGGTCGAGCGAATCGAGGTCGATCCCCACATCACCGTGCGGACCCGCACCAGCATCGTCGCGGTCGACGGTGACGAGACGCTCCGAGCGGTGCATCTCGCCGGCCCTGACGGCACGAGCGTGTTCGCGTGCCGCGGCGTGTTCTCGTTCATCGGCGCCGACCCCTCCTCGGGGTGGCTCGCCGGGTGCGCGGCGCTTGACGAGCGGGGCTTTGTGCTCACCGATCTCGCGCTGTCGCCCGAGCAACTCGGCGAGGACTGGCTGACACTGGGCCGATCGCCGCTGCCCTTTGAAACCAGCCATCCGGGCCTCTTTGCGGTGGGCGACCTGCGTTCGGGATCCACGAAGCGCGTTGCCGCAGCCGTCGGCGAGGGCTCCTCGGCCGTACGAAGCGTCCACCAGTACCTCGCCTTCTGATCAGGTCCCGGCCTGGCGCCTCGCCAGCACGTAGGTGCGAGACGTCTGTACCTCCACGTCGGGGTACGGCGCCCGGACCAACTGGGCAACGACCGTGAACCCCGCAGCCGCGATCTCGGCAGCGATCTGCTCAGCGCCAAAAAAGCGGAACTCCATGTCCACTGCGACCCCGAGCATGTCGTCCGCGTGCACGGTTGCGTCGCCATGCTCGCCCAGGTGCACCGCGACGAGCAGGAAACCACCGTCGACCAGCGTGCGGTGAAACTCGCGTAAGGCGGCGCGGAGCTCTTCGTCGGTGGTCAGGTGAATGAGCGAGTAGAAGGCGATCACTCCCTGCCAGCGCGCGTCGCCGGCTTCGAGCGCGGTCATCGTCCCGACCTCGAATGTCACATTCGGATGCAGGGATCGAGCCCGCGTGATCATCGCTGGTGAAAGGTCGATTCCGGTGACCGCGAGACCGCGGTCGGCGAGAAACGCGCCGACGTGGCCCGGTCCGCAGCCGGCATCGCAAATCGATGCGCTTGCACCGAATGCAGCCAGCACCTTTTCGGCAAACGCTGTGAGCAGCGCGCGATCGACGGGTTTGTGCACGAATTCCTCATGCACACGCTCGACGTATGCGTCGGTCGCTGCGTCATAACTGACACGAACTCGTGTCTGGTGGTCCCGTTCGTCGTCCCTGCCTGCTATCTTCGCGACGTCATGCGCCCTTGGACCGCCCGCGCCCTCGCCGCCGGCGTCGACGCGCTCTGCCTGGGCATCTTCGTCGCCCTCGGTCGCGTTTCTCATGACATCTCCTCGGGAATCGCCTGGTATTTCACCGTGCTGTGGCCGTTTCTCGTCGGCTGGTTCGTCGCCGCGCTGGCCTTTGGCGTCTACAAGTCTCCGCTCGACCGGTGGGTGATGCTCGGGTGCACGTGGATCGTCGGTTGCGCGATCGCACTCGGTTTGCGCGCCGTCGTGACGCATCGCAGCACGCCAATCGCGTTCATCATCGTCACGTACATCTTCATCGGTCTGACGTCGTTCGGATGGCGGCTCTTCATGTTCGGCCTCGCGTGGGTGCGAAGCCGCGAAGCGATTCCGCCTCGGCTCAGCTGATCACGCGCCGGCGGAAGTTACGCGTGCCCGTCCACAGGAAGAGGGCGCTGAATCCGAGCAGGACCGGGTAGACCACCCAGAGCGACATGTGCGGCGCCGTGGTCAGCGCTCCGCGCATTCCCTCGTTGATGTAGATGAGGGGATTGACCAGAACGAGCACCTGCAGCCAGTGGAATCCACCGACGGTGACCGGTGAAAGCGTGGTCCACGAGTAGTACGTCCCGCCGAGGAATGTGAGCGGCAGGATGATGATTCCGAAGAGGAGCGGCACCGTCCGCGGATCGAAGATCGTCCCAAACGTCAGGCCGAGCGAGGAGCACGTGATGCATGCGAGCGGAATCAGCGTGATCAGTTGGAGCCAGTGCACCTGCAGGTCGATGTGCACACCGCCGGCGTGCACCACCGCCGCGATCGGGAAGACGATTGCCGCGGCGAGCAACCCCTGGATGGCGCCGAAGAGCACCTTCTCCATCGCGACGAGGGAGACCGGAAGCGGCGCGAGGACACGATCCTCGATCTCCTTGGTGTAGCCGAACTCCTGGACCATCGGCAACGCGACTGCCTGGATGCCCTGGAACATCACCGACAGGCCGACAACCCCGGCGACCAGGATGGTCGCGAACGCCGACTCCCCGGCAGCGCCATGCCCACCACCGACACCCTGGCCGATCGTCGGAAAGACGTAGAGGAACACGAAGCAGAGCAGGAACGGTTGGATCAGCGTCCGGGGGATGAACTCGCGCAGGCGCTTCTTCAGCACCACGAGGTCGCGAAGCAGCAGCGCGCCGAACGCGATGCGCGATGAGCGGAGCGACGATCGCAGCGGCGGGAGCGTGGGCGTTGTGGCCACCTGGGCAGGTGGCGCGGCGACTGCGGTCATTCGCGTAGCTCCTTGCCGGTCAGGTTGATGAACACGGTCTCGAGGTTCGGCTCGGTGACCTGGATGTCGCGGACCACGAAGCCCGCCCGATCGGCGCTGTCGAGTGCGCGGATGAGAACTCGATCCGCGCCACGCACCGCAAGCTGGACCGTTCCTCTGCGGGTCACCGCTGATTCGACGCCGGCGACGTCCTTGCTGAGGTGCGCCCCGAGCGCATCGAGGTCGCCGTCGGCGGTGATCGTCACGATGGTGTCGGCGCCGATCGTCTCCTTGAGGCGAGCCGGGGTATCAAGGGCCAGGATCTTGCCGTGGTCCATGATCCCGATCCGGTCGCAGAGGCTGTCCGCCTCTTCCATGTTGTGCGTGGTGAGCAGCACGGTCTGCCCGCCGGTGTGCAATTCTCCGAGGATCTCCCAGAGGGCGATCCGGCTCTGGGGATCGAGACCGGCGGTCGGCTCGTCGAGGAAGAGCACTGCCGGGTTGTGCAGGATCGCCCTGGCCACCATGAGCCGCTGGGCGAGCCCGCCGGAGAGCGCCATGACCGGCGCCTTCGCGCGCTCGGTGAGGCGGAAGCGCACCAGCATCTCGTCGGCTGCGGCGCGCGACGCGCGCGATCCCATCCCGAAGAAGAGCCCGTGGAAATACAGGTTCTCCCAGACGGTGAGGGCGCGGTCCAGCGTGTTGGTCTGGGGCACCACACCGATCAACTGCTTGGCGATGGCCGGATGGGCCACGACGTCCACGTCGCCGACATATGCCTGACCCGCAGTGGGGATGGTGCGCGTGGTGAGCATGCTCGCCGTCGTGGTCTTGCCGGCGCCGTTCGGGCCGAGCAGCCCGAAGATCTCACCCTGATAGACGGTGAGGTCAAGGCTGTCCACCGCCTTCACCGTTCCCGTGTAGATCTTGGTGAGACCGACGGTGCGGATGATCGCGGCCCGGTCGCCCACGACGGGCGCCACGGTGACGGGATCCGCGGGCAGGGTGGCGGTCAAGATCGATCCAGATATGGCACGTCTCGCCCACGATACCCCGCCCCTACACTCGGAGCGTGTCCGGCGTCATCCTTCTGCTCGTCCTCGCCGTCGGCATCTGCGCGCTCATCCTGTGGGGAATGCGCCTCCCGCCAACCCGGCCGCGCCCGCGCAGCCGTTATCGGGGCCCAACCTTCATGTCCGTCGACCGCAAGCTCAAGCGCAAGAAGCCGCCAGACTGAGGCGTCGCCCTCATTCCTTGAGCTGGAACGGCACCGAGGTGACCACGACGCCCGGGTGACGCAGCAGCGCGAGCTTGAACGCGAGCTCGGATTGGTTGTGCAGCAGGGTCTGGTACCAGGCGTGCGGCAGGATGTCCGGCAGGACGACCGTGACCGTGTGATCTCCCTCGCTGTGGCACTGGTCGATCATGGTGATCACCGGCTCGATGAGCTCGCGGTACGGCGACCGGAGGATGCGCAATTCGACGCTCGGCGCCCACCGTTTCCATCGCTCCGGCAACGTCTTCTCGCGCTCGTCCGCGGCGTCGACATTCACATGCACTGCCGTGATCCGGTTCGCCGTGGTGATGCTCAATGCATATTCAACCGCCGCTGCGCTCGCCGCGTTGAGGTCGTTGATCGGCACGATCACCCGCTGCTTCCCGACGCTATGACGCTTCGGGACCGGTGCGAGCTCTGCGCGCGCGTGGCGGTAATGACGGTGGATTGCCCAGAAACTGAGCGACAGCGCGGGAATCAGCACCAGCACGATCCAGGCGCCCTCGAGGAATTTCGTGCTCGCGACGATGATCGCGACCGCGCCAGTGGTGACGTGCGCCCACGGCGTTGATGGAGAGCTTCATGTGCCATCGACGTTCGTGGTTGTGCAGCCAGTGCACCACCATGCCTGTCTGAGACAGCGTGAAGCAGATAAACACGCCCACCGCATACAGCGGGATCAGCGCATGCGTACTGCCGCCGAACACGATGACGAGCGCAATGGCGAGCACGCCGATGACGATGATGCCGTTCGAGTACGCGAGTTTCAGCCCACGATGGCTGAATTGATGCGGGCAGGTAGTCGTCGCGCGACATCACCGCCGCCAGACGCGGAAAGCCGTTGAACGAGGTGTTCGCGGCGAGCAGCAGAATCGCCGCCGATGAGATCTGCACGATGAAGAACAAGCGGGCTGTTCGGCGCAGTCGCCTGACCGATCTCCGCGATGACGTTGGTCTCGTCCGTCGGAATCGCGCCGATGCTTCGCCCGATGAGCGCAACCCCGAGGAACAGCACGCCCAGGAGGCAGGCGAGAATCGTCAACGTCCGCGCGGCGTTGCGTGGCTCCGGCGCTTCGAATGCCGGGACGCCGTTGGCGATCGCCTCCACACCCGTCATCGCAGTGCAGCCGCCCGCGAAGGCGCGAAGCACGAGAAAGAGGCTGACGCCTTCGGTCGCGCTCGGCAGCGCGTGCAAGTGCGCGGGCGGAGTGCCGGTCGCAATCTGGAACGCCGCCAGTGCGAGCAGCGCGCCGAGCGAGAGCACGAAGATGTACGTCGGCACGATGAACGCGGCGCCGGCCTCACGCACACCGCGCAAATTGATGACCATGAGCACGACGATCGCGACGACGTCGATGAGGACGCGATACGGGTTGATGGCCGGTGCGAACGCGATGAGTGCGGCGACACCCGCGGTCACCGAAACCGCAACCGTGGCCAGGTAATCCACCATCAGCGCGCCGGCGGCGACGAGGCCGGCAGTACGGCCGAGATTCCTGCTCGCGACGGTGAAGGACCCGCCGCCGTTCGGATACGCATGGATCGTCTGCCGGTACGAGAAGACGACGATGGCGAGCAGCAGGGTGATGGCGGCGGCGATCGGGATGTCGAACGCGACCCCAGCCGAACCAGCGAGCAACAGCACATAGAGGATCTCGTCCGGCCCGTACGCGACCGACGAAAGTGCGTCGAGTCCGAATGCGCCGATCGCAGCGGTCTTCGTGAGGCGTTCGTGCTGCTGCGCGGAGGTGGGCAGCGGCCGTCCCAGGAGGGCGCGACCCAGTTCTCGCATCCGGCCGGATTATCACACGCGTCACCGAACGCGGTCGGCGCGGACACGCCCGTCCGCGCCACGTAGGATTGCGGGGTGCGGGTCTGTGTGCTCGGACCGCTCGAGGTCCGGGACGGGTCGGAGGTGGTCGCACGCGGGGGGAGGCAACAGCGCCGGATCCTCGCGGGCCTTGCCATGGGCGGCGGACGATCCGTTTCCCTGTTCGCGCTCGAGGCGGCGGCGTGGGGCGAGGACCCGCCACCGACGTCGCGACACACGATCGCCACGCACGTGCTCCGCCTTCGTGCCGCGGGGCTTGCGATCACGACGACCGTGGATGGCTACCGCCTCGACACGATGACCGACGCTCGCGAGTTCGAGCGCGCGCTCGAGGCCGCGCGCGACTCGCTTGCGGGCGATGCACCCCACGCGGTCGCGGTGCTCCGAGAAGCCGTCGGTCTCTACCGCGGCCGGGCGTTTCCCGAACTGGATCACCTGCCGGAAGCCGAGGTCGAGGCGGCTCGTCTCGAGGAACTCGTCGAGGGCGCCCGCGAGCAGTTGCTCCGAGCCCAACTCGCCGTGGGGCCGGCTGACGGCGTTGTCGCTCAGGCGCGAGGGCTCGTCGCCGACCAGCCCTTCCGCGAGCATCGCTGGGAGCTGCTCATGCTCGCGCTGTACCGATCCGGGCGCCAGGCCGAGGCGCTCGACGTCTACGCCGAGGCGCGGGCGAGGCTCGCCGAGGAACTCGGCGTCGAACCGGGCCCGGCACTCCAGCGCATGCAGCAGGCGGTGCTCTCTCAGGATCCGGCGCTGGACACGACCAGCGAAGCCGGCGACGATCGCCAGACCCGGCGGCGCGTGCCCGGGACCGCCACGCGACTCATCGGGCGCGAGACGGAGCTGCACGATCTCACCGATGCGTGGCAGCGCGCCCGGCTCGTCACCCTGGTCGGTCCGCCAGGGGCCGGCAAGACGCGCCTGGCGCTCGAGGCGGCGGCCAGCCGTGAGAACGCGGTCTGGTACGTCGACGTGGAACATCTCCCCGCCACCGAGCCGCTGGCGGCGGCCATCCTCGACGCCGTCGCCCCGGCATCACGATCGCTGGATGCCACAGACGGCGTGATCGACCGGTTAGGGGATACCGACGGCCTGCTCGTGCTGGACGGATGCGAGCGCCGCCTCGCCGAAGTCACGAGCCTGGCGCGGCGGCTGCTTGGCGCGTGCCCGCAGGTCCATCTCCTCGTCACCAGTCGTGAGCGTCTCGGCGTGCTCGATGAAGCGTTGATCCCAATCGGCCCGCTCCCCCAGGGTGACGCGCTGGCGCTCCTGCAGGACCGGGCCCGGCTCGTGAATGCGCACTTCTCCATCCCGGCGGTGGACGAGCTCCGCTTCGACCGGCTGTGCGACCTGGTGGATCGCCTCCCTCTCGCGCTCGAACTCGTCGCGCGCCACTTCAACCTCCTCAGCGTCCGCGAGCTCACGAGCCTTGTCGAGGCGGACCTCGGCAAGTGGGCGGGCCGATCGGCCGGCGGGCGTGACGGCCTCTGGCTCGCGCTCGACACGAGCGTCGCAACGCTCTCGGACGACGAGCGCCGCGTGATGCTCGCGTTCGCCGTGATGGTGTCGGATGCCGACACCGATCTTCTTTCGGCAGTGGTGGACCCGGGCTTCAGCGGTGATCTCCATGAGGTCGTGGGAAGGCTCGTCGACGCGAGCCTGCTCCAGGTGCGGAGCGCGGTGAGCGCGACACGCTGCCAGTTGCTCCGGACCGTGGCCGTGCACACGCTGGAGTCGGCCGCTCCTGGCGCTGCCACGGCCGCGCGAGATCGCTATCGGAGCGCCGTGCTCGACCGGGTTGACTGGATCCTTCCTCGGCTCGCGTCGCCGCAACGCACCGAGGTGCTGCAGGAGTTGGATCGCGAGATGCCCCATGTGCGCGCCGTGTTCGGTGAGCTCTGCACCATCGGCGGCGATCCGGGAGTGGCGCAACGAGGCCTCGATGTCGCGACACGGCTGACCGACTACTGGCTCGGACGCCGTCCGGCCGAAGGCCTCGAATGGCTCAGCCGGCTGGTCGCCGCCGTGGATCCCCCGCCTCGGCTCCGCGCGGAAGCGATGCTGCGGAGCGGTCACCTCGCGTACTGGCTCACCGATTTCGAACGCGGCGCTGCCGTGGCCGCTTCGGCGCGCGACCTCTTCCGCGAGCTTGACGACCCGCTCGGCGAAGGCCGCGCGTTGCGCCGCCTCGGCGCCATCGCCGCCGCGACGGACGACCTCACCGCCGCGCGCCGATTCCTGGAAGAGTCGCTGATTCGTCTGGATGTGGCCGGCATCGAGGCCGAGACCGGCATCACCCTCCTCCACCTCGGATCGCTGCTCGCCGACGAGGGCGACGTCGCGGCGGCGCTCTCCGCACTGCATCGCGCGCTCCGCATCGCCTCCGATGGTGGGGATCCACTCGCGCGTGGTCAGGCACTGAACGCGATCCTGCTCGCCGAGTGGAAGGGCGGCGACCTCGGGGAGGCGCGACGCGCCGGCGAGGCCGCGCTGGAACTCTTCGAGGCGCTCGGCCACCGGGCGATGGAAGGAACCGTCGGGTACCGCCTCGCCGCCGTGAATCGTGGTCTCCAGCGTCCGGAGGCGTCGCGAATCAACGCCCAGCGCGCCATCGACGCCGGATCCGCGGCCAGCACACGCACGACGGTCGCGCTCGGCCACCTCGGTCTGGCGCGGCTCGACATGGACGAGCATGACCTCGCGGTCGCGTCAGCGCATCTCGAAGCGGCGCTCGATGGCATCGATCCCGCCGCGGACCGCTGGGTGCTCGTCGACGCGCTCGAAGGTGTCGCCCGGCTGCTCCTGCTTCTCGAACGCTCGGGCGGCGAGCCGGCTTCTCAACACCGCGAGCGCCCTGCGCGCCGAGATCGGACAGCCCGTCCCCCAGACCGACGTTGCAGACCTGGTTGCGACACGAGCGGGGACTCGCGGACACCGAGCCCCGCGACAGCGCGCTCACGGCGATTGTCTCCGCACTGGACGCCCACCGGGTGGCCATCGAGGCGCTCCGAGCAGCGAACCGCGTCCTGACCTCCTGACCTGCGATCAGGCTGCGATCGGCACTCCTCACGGTTGGCGCACACGACGCCGCCAATCAGACAAAGGAGTGTCCCGTGATCGCACGAACCTCGCATTCATCCAGCAAAGCCCGCAGCGCGCTGACGGCGGCCGGCGTCGGCGCAGCCGGTCTCGTCATCGCCGCCTGCGGTTCGACCTCGCCCAGTGGCCTCGCATCGCTCCCCACACTTCCGGCCGGCTTGCAGTCGACGCCGAGCGCTGCGGTAGGGCCGACCACCGGGAACCTCGGCGACACGCTGTCAATGGTCGACAGCGGCGACGACGTCGCCCACGTGACCCTCGTGAAGATCTTCGACCCGGCAACCGGCTACGACCCGAACACGACGCCGCCCGATGGCACTCGTTGGGTCGGGTTCGAGGGCACTATCGTTGTCGACGGGTCGCGCGCCGGGCAGGACGATACGTCGGTCGAGGTCATCGGTTCCGATGGGCAGACATACGGCGCCAACACCGCGTACTCCCTGTCCGTGTTCGACGGGTGCGTCGCGTCGGATGTCAACAGCATCCAGCCAGGGCAGACCCAGACGTTCTGCAGCGCTGTGGGGCTTCCACCAGGCGTGACGGTCGCAAGGATCGGATACAGCACCCAAGGTGTCGAGGGGAACGCACCGGCCGAGCTGTTCTGGACCGTTACCTCGGACCAGGCGCCGGCACCAACCGCGACCCCGACGCCGGACGACAGTGAGGCGACCGCGACACCGACGGACACGCCCTCCGACGGGAGCACACCAACTGCATCGCCGACGCCCGACGACACAACTCCGACGGCGTCACCCACACCTTCGTGACAGCGCTGGTCGAGCGGTGGGCAGGGACCGCGAGTCGCGCCTCGCGGTCCCTGGCTCACATCAGATCAGTCGCTTGGGATGCCGTTCGAGGGCGGCGTCGAAGCCGCTCCGGTGTATGTGGTGATGGCGCCCGTGGGCGTGTCATCGGTGACCTCGACCGGACCGAGGGAGGTGACGTTGCCGGTCTGATCGACGGTGACCATCTCGACTCCGGTGAAGCCGTTGTGGTCAGTCGATGAATACGCATATGGCGTGAGCCCGGGGCCGTCCGTCCAGTGGCTGTTCTGAACGGCGGCGACGATGCTCGCGCGAGTTCGGGTTCTGCCCGGCGGCCTTCAGCGCCTGGACGAAGGTGTAGGCCTCCGACATCCCGTACTCGACGTTCCCGTCCCACGGCAACGAAGGCGCGTACGTCGCCTCGATGCTCTTGAACAGGCTCACCCATGGGTTCGTCGCATCGGTGAGGATCGGCAGGTACGTGTCGCTGATGGTCCCGCCGATCAATCCGGCGGGAAGCTTCTTGCCGAGCGATCCGCCAGTAAGGATGCCCGCGAGAGTTGGCGGATCAGACCCGACGTTGCTCACGACGAACTGCGGGTGGTAGTTGAGTCCCGGCGGCGCTTGCCTCGGCGATCGCCGTGAACAGCGGCACCGAGAAGCTCACGATCACTTGCACGCCCGCTGCCTGGAGTCCGGCGATCGTGGCACCAACGGCCATTGCACCGGCGGCAGTCGGCGTGTAGTACCCAGGCGTCGCGTCGACGTTGAGGCCCTTGCCCTGCAACGAGTTCCTGGACACCATTGAAACCGTCGGTCCCGAACTCATCGTTCGGTCCCTGCAGGAAGTACCCGATCTTCTTGCCGCTGAAGTTCTGCGCGATGTACTGGCCGAGAATCTTGCCTTCGATCGTGTAGTTCGGCTGCCATCCGAAGGTCTCGGGATACTGCTGCACGTTGTTCCAGCAGTTGCAGCCCGATGCGACGAACAGGTCGGGCACCTTGGACTGGTTGATGTAGTTGACGACAGCCAGGTGCGTCGGCGTGCCGAGCGCCTGGAAGATCGCGAACACGTTGTCCTGGAGGATCAGTTTGTGCGTCTGCGTCGACGTGCTCGTCGGGTTGTACTGGTCGTCCAGGAACGTGTAGTTGATGGTGCGGCCGTTGACGCCGCCGTGGGCATTCACGTACTTGAAGTACGCGTTTGCCGCAGGCGCAATCTCCGAGTATCCCGGTGCCGCGGGCCCCGTCAGCGGCTGGGTGCTGCCGATGGTCACGGTTGTCGCCGTGATGCCCGGCGCGGATGCCGTGTTGGCCGTTGACGCCGGCGAGGAGCTGCCGCAGGCTGCGGTCAGCAGTGCTGCCGCGCCTCCGACGGCCGCCACCGCCCAGGTCCTCGACCTAGTGATCTGTGGTCGCATGCGTGTGCTCCTTGTGTGGACTGGTGCCGATTGCTGGAGTCATTGAGAAGGCGCCTCCGGTGCGGCGGGGAGTGCTGTGGTCGAGCGATTGGATCGAACCGCCCGCTGCGCCATATGCACGAGCGAGGCTACCCCTCCGGCGATACCTCGTGGGAACAGCAGGATCGCCACGATGAGCACGATCCCGTAAATCGCCATCGGGACATTGTTGGCCACATTGCTCGAGAGGTTCAGGCTGCTGGCGAGACCACCGGTCCACAGCGGCAGGTACACAAGGATGAACGAGCCCACGACGGCGCCACTGAGGCTGCCCAGCCCGCCGATCACCACTGCGGTGAGCAGCGACAGCGACAGCGTCAGCGTGAATCCGCTCGGCGATGTGACCGTCACCCAATACGCGAACAGGGATCCCGCGAGTCCCGCGCACGCGGCGCTGATGATGTAGGCAAGCACCTGCGTCCGTCCGACGTCGATGCCGGAGAGACGCGCTGCCACCTCGTTGTCCCGAACCATCCGGAAGCGCCTTCCGGTGGCGCTGCGCACGAGGTTCGCGAGCACGAAGAACGTGATCACCGCCGCGGCAAGCGTGATCCACGCGAGCCACTGCTCCGGTGAGAAATCAGCGCCGAGAAAGGCGGGCGGGTTCGGCGTGGGAACGCTCAATCCCTGGTTGCCGCCAAAGACGCTCGCAAAATGCGACGGCACCTGCGGCAGCGCCACGGCGAGTGCGAGTGTCGCGCCGGCAAGATACGGACCGCGCAGTCTCGCTCCGGCGACTCCGACGATCGCGCCGGCGATTCCCGTGGTCAGGATTGAGACGAGCACCACGAGGATGAGCGGCAGGTCATCGTGCCAGGTGAGCAGCACCGACGTCGTGTACGCGCCGATCATCATCAATGCGCCGTGTCCGAGCGACACCTGACCGTTGATACCGGTGAGCACCGTCAGGCCCGCGGCGGAGATCGAGAAGATTGCCACCTCGGTGATGTTGTAGTTCGTGAACGGATCGAACACGAACGACGTCAGCACCAGCAGCAGGATCGCCACCACAAGAAAGAACAGTCCGTGGCGCGCGAGCGTGGAGCGGCGAAGAGCGCTCATACCTGACGCTGCCTGCCGAAGCTGAAGATCCCCTGCGGGCGCAGCATGAGCACCACGATCAGGATCACGAATCCACCGAGTGGAGCGAGGTCGGAGCCGATGTATCCACTGACATAGCTCAGCGCCAGGCCGACTCCGACCGCTCCCGCGACAGCGCCAACAGGGCTCTCGAGTCCGCCGATGATCGCACCGGTGAATCCGAACACGAGCACCTCATCCATGTTGCTCGGATAGAGGTAGACGGTCGGAGCGGCAAGCATGCCCGCGAGCGCGCCGAGGAGCGCCGCGAGTCCCCATCCGAGGGTGAGCATCCTGCCGACGCGGATGCCGAGGATGCGCGCGATTTCCGGGTTGAACGCGGCAGCGCGCATGCGCAGCCCGAGTGTCGTGCGCTGAAAGACCAGGAAGAGCACGATCATTGCGATCAGGACGGCCGCGATCGTGAAGAGGTCGAACGGCGAGACGTCGAGCGGCGTCGTGCCCGCCACGAGATCGATATTCGAGACGGGCGTTGGGAATGACTGCGTCTGTCCGCCGAAGAGCATCGGCGCAATGGCTTCGAGCAGGATGAGCACGCCGAGACTGAGGATCACCGCATTGAGCGGTGGCCGTGACTCGACCGGCCGCACGAGCACTCGCTCTGTCACCGCGCCGATGACGAGGCCGGTCGCGAGCGCGATGATGAAGCCGAGCCAGTACGGCGCGCCATGCCGGATCACCTCGAGTGCGATGTATGTGGTGAGCATCGCCATCGCACCCTGGGCGTAGTTGATGATCCGCGTCGCGCGAAAGATCATCACGAGCGCCAACGCCACCGCCGCGTACACGGCACCGTTGGTGATCCCGTCGACGGTGTAAATGATGAAAAGGCGCACGGTTAGAAGCCCAGGTACGCGTGGCGCAATGCGTCGTCGCCCGCGAGACGCTCGGCACTGTCGCGCAGTTCGACTTTGCCGAGAGACAGCACGACGGCCTGGTCCGCGACCGAAAGGGCTGAGCGAGCGTTCTGCTCGATGAGCAACACGCTCAATTTCCGTTCGGCCACCAGCGAGGCAAGGCGTTGCATGATCTGCGCGAGCAGCCCGCCGGCCAGGCCGAGCGACGGCTCGTCAAGGAGCAACGCGGTGGGCCGGGCCACCATCGCCCTGCCGATCGACAGCATCTGTCGCTCTCCCCCACTGAGATTCGAGGCGCTCACGGCGCGGCGGACGCGCAGCGGCGGAAACAACTCGTATGCCTCTTCGATCGCGACGCGCTGATCCGCGCGGTCGCGGCGCCACAGCCCGCCGAGTCGGAGATTCTCGTCAACGGTCAGCTCGCTGACGATGCCGTGTCCCTCGGGGACGTGACCCACGCCCATCCGAGCGATCATCTCGGGCGAGCGCCCCACGAGCTGCTGGTCGCCGAGCATCACTGAGCCGTTGCGCGGCTTGACGAGTCCGGAAATCGTCCGCACGAGCGTGGTCTTACCGGCGCCGTTTGCGCCGAGCACCGCGGTGATGCTGCCCTCGGGAACGGACAGCGACACGCGGTCGAGCGCGATAACGCCGCCGTACGCAACGGTGAGGTCGGTGATCTCAAGCATGCGCGACCTTCTGCCCGAGATACGCGGTCGCCACGTCGCTGTTGGCGCGAATCTCCGCAGGCGGACCCGACGCGAGCACCTGTCCGAGGTTGAGCACCGTGATGGTGTCGCTCACCGCCATCACCATGTCGACGTGATGCTCCACGAGCGCGATCGCGGTCCGCTCACGAAGGAGACGAAGCAGGTCGATGAGCTCGTTCACGTCGGTTGCGGAAAGCCCGCTTGCAGGCTCATCAAGGAGGAGCAGGGACGGCCGCGCCATCAGCGCGCGAGCGATGATCACGCGCTTCTGAATGCCGTGCGGCAGCACACCCGGATACGTGCCGGCGCGGTCCGCGACGCCGAGTTCGGTGAGCCGCTCCATCGCCTGGTCGCGGAGCGTCCCGAGGCGCGAGTCCGCAGCAGGAAACGCGAGCATGTCGCCCGCCAGGCGCGTGCGCGTCGGGGCGCCCGCGATGACGTTCTCGAGCACGGTGAGCGTCGGCCAGAGACCGAGGCCCTGCAACGTACGGGCGATCCCCATGTGTGCAAGCCGCCATGCAGGCAGGCCCAGCAACGAATTCCCCTGGTACGTGATCGTTCCCGCGACCGGCGTCACAAACCTCGAGATTGCGTTGAAGAGGGTCGTCTTTCCCGCTCCGTTCGGCCCGATGATGCCGACGATCTCGTTGGCGTGCACCGTCAGCGAAACGCCGTCGAGAGCGACCACGCCTTCGAAGCGCACGTCGATCCCCGAGACGTCGAGCACCACAGGCCGTGGGCCAGGTGTCACTGCTGACACGCTAGCGCGACCCCTTCAACCCCATAAGTGCCCGCAGGGTACAGCGATCACCGGGCCTCTGCCATCGTTCGTCGGGGTGAGGATTCCTGGTTCGCGGATCAGCCGCGGCGTTCGAGGAACCGTGCGATTGCAATTGCCGCCGGTTCGCTCGTGGCAATCGTGTAGTGATTCGCGTCGATGTCCACCGCCGTCGCACTCGGGACCATCGTCGGGAAGCGGTCAAAGTCGCGCTGCGAAACGATGAACCCGGTGCCAGGCAGCATCTCGCGAGCGGCTCGCAGCAGGAGCACCGGCATCGTCAGCGACGGCCACAGTCCATACACGCCGGCGCTATCGCCGAACGCGAACGCCCCGCTGCCGAAGACGACGTCCTCCATCACTGCGGCCTTGCTCGTTCGCGCGGCGACGCCGCCGCCGTCGACGCGTTGTAGCTCATAGCGGAAGTACCGTTCCCAGTACTCGTCCCAGGGCTGGATGACGCCGACGCTCTTGATCTGCGCGAGGTACTGCTCGGCGGATGTGGCGACGGCACCGAGGCGCGCGACCCCGGCACCGATCGGTCCGGCGGTGGACGGGTCCGGGACGCCGCACAGGTCGACAAGGACGAGACGGTCGACGCGCGCGGGAGCCTGCCACACCGTGGTCATCGCAACCGCGGCTCCCATGGAATGACCGAGCAGCGAGAAGGTGGCAGCCCCGAGATGGTCCGCCACCTCGAGGATGTCAGCGGCGTGGTTGATCCATCCGTAGGATCCGGGCGCCGTGACCTCGCTCAATCCACGCCCGCGAAGATCGACGCCCACGAACTGCACCTCGTCGGTTTTCAGATGCTCCGCAAGGAACTCGAACCCCATGAGATTCGCCGAGAGCCCTGGGATGGCAAGCACCAGTGGTGCATCCGGCGATCCATGGCGCCTCGCGTGCACTCGACCCGACTTCAGCTGCAGGTCGAATTCCGTGGGAGGCACGAACAGATCCTCCCACACGCAGCATGCCGCCCATTGCGATGCATCCACCGATGCTCTCGTCGGGCTGCCGCCGGCATCTCAGGGTCTCAGCGGATCGCGACCAACACGCGATTGGCGAGATGCTGCCACAGCGTGCCCACCTCGACGAACCCCGCTGAATGGAGCGCCGCTCGGTGGAACTCGTAACTGTGGGCCTCGTCCTCGTGCGGGTGGTTTTGCCACCGCTGCGCGCGCTCGGCCACCTCGGCCGCAAGTGCCGGCTCGGCGACAGCAGCCGCCCACCACGCGTCGTAGTCCTCCGCCCCCTCCGGCGCATCCGGCCACTCCGGGCGCACCTGGCGGGCTCCGGCCGCGATCGTTCGCTGGTCATGGTCGAAATCCAGCTTGTCGCCGTCCAGGAAGACTGCGCCCGGGCGAAGCACGCCGGCGAGCGACCGGTAGAGGCCGACGAGCTGCTCGAGCCCGAGCCAGTGCAGCGCCGTCGTCGAGACAGCCGCGTCGTACGGCCCAAGAGAAGGCAACCGCGAAATCCAGTCGGCCCGCAGATCCGCGTCGACGAACTCGAGGCGATCGTGACCTCCGAGCGCACCGCGCCCGATGGCGAGCAGGACAGGGTCGGCGTCGATCGCAACCACCTGCGCACCAGGGACGCCGGCGAGAACGCGAGCGCTCAACGAGCCGGGTCCGCATCCGAGATCCAGGACGCGAGGTCGCGGTCCGGCGAAGGCCCCCACCGCGTCGACCATCGCCGTGAATCGCTCCTCACGATCCGGGATGTGTCGCTGCTGTTGCGCGTCCCATCGCGCCAGCCAGGCGGCAAAGTTGGTGGTCGCACCGTGCGTGCTCATGTCGGGCGGTAGCTGTACCACATCAGCCGGGCGGCGCTGCCGGGAGCTGCAGCGTGATCGATGTGCCGTCGGTCTCCGTGCTCGTCGCGCTCACGGAGCCGCCGTGCGCTTCGACGACATCGCGAACGATCGCGAGCCCGAGCCCTGAACCGGTGGACGTGGCGCCCTTCACAAAACGATCGAACACTCGCGGCAGCAGTTCCGCGGGGATCCCGGTGCCGTCATCGTGCACCGTGATCCGAATCCATGAGTCCGCCGCAGTGCCGTCAACTCGAATCGTCCCACCGGGTCGCGCGTGTGCCAGTGCGTTCGTGACGAGATTGCCCAGAACCCCGCGCATCCGTCCTGGATCTGCGGACAGCGGCGGGAGATTGGCGTCCACGTGCTCGGTGAGGCGCACCCCGGCAGCCCGCGCCTCCGCGCTGAACGCATCGAGGGTCTCGTTGACAAGGACGGCGACATCGATGGGTTCGAGGTGGAGTCGCAGGGCACCGCTCTCGGCGAGCGTGAGCGTGCTGAGGTCGTTGACGAGCATCTCGAGTGTCTCGGTCGCGCTGATGATCGGCGCCATGTGCTCGGGATCCGGCGGATAGATCCCGTCGGCAATCGCCTCCGCCTGTCCTCGAATGATCGATAGCGGCGTACGCAGCTCGTGCGCGATGTCGGCCAGCACGGAGCGACGACGCGTTTCCTCCGCCTCCAGACGGCTGCTCATCGCGTTCATCGCTCGCGCGAGGGACCGCAGATCCGACGGGCCGCGCACCGGTACCCGCGTCGAGAGATCTCCCCCCTCGATGCGATGCGCTCCGTCGATGAGCGCGCCGACCGGAGCGGCCAGACGCCGCAGCACCAGAAACGCCACGAGGATCGCGAGGGCTCCGAGAACCAGTGCAGTGACGGCCACCGCAGTGTCGAACGGTGCGGAGTTCACCGCGCCGAACGCGCTGAGCAGCAACCACACCACCCCGAAGATCGCGCTGGCGAGGATGAGCAGGACCAGGCCGAGGAAACAACCGATGCGGCGGGCGATTCGCCTCCCGTTACCGCGCCACGGCGGTCCGCCGGAAAAGGTGGATGCGTCGCCCTCCGGCCACCAGGGCGGCCGGCCACCTCTCCGCCACGGCGGCCCGGAGTTCACCCGTCGCCGTCGACGAGGCGGTATCCCACCCCGAACACGGTCTGGAGATGGCGCGGCGATCGCGGATCCTGCTCGATCTTTCGGCGAAGGTTCTTCACGTGCGCGTCGATTGCACGCTCATACGACTCGACCGCCACGCCGTGGACGGCATCGAGCAGTTGGGCGCGTGTAAAGACACGCCCCGGCTGCCGAGCCATGTGCATGAGCAGTTGAAACTCGGTGGCAGTGAGGAGCACATCACGCCCGTCCACCGTGACCTTCATGCGTGGCGCGTCCAGCACGATCGACTCACCGACACGGATGACGTCGTCGTGCATCGCGGCCGATTGCGCCCGGCGCAAAACGGCGCGCACTCGCGCGACGATCTCCCTGGCACTGAAGGGCTTGGTGACATAGTCGTCGGCCCCAAGCTCGAGCCCCGCCACGCGGTCGGCCTCCTCGGTGCGCGCCGTCAGCATGATCATCGGCACATCGCCAGAACGCCGCATCGCTCGCGCGACGTCGAGCCCATCCATGCCTGGCAGGCTCAGATCGAGAATCACCAGGTCGGGCCGGTTGCGCGCGAAATGCTGGAGCGCGTCCTCGCCGTTGCTCGCGGTCGTGACCTCGAAACCGGCGCGCTCGAGATAGTCGCGAACCAGGCGGACGATTGCCGGTTCGTCGTCGACGACGAGGACCTTTGTCATTGCGAATTCATGGTAGGGGTGGAACGGGGCAGCGAACGTTCGCCACCCCGTCGTTCCCCGAACCAACGGCGTCAGACCGACTGCGCCGCGGGCGTCGCTGCCTCGGTATCCGAACCTTGGCGAGCGCCGGCGCAGCCGCCTTGCCAGCCCATTGGGTGCGGTCCGAAGCCGTGCCTGTTCCAGCCACGAGGCGTCAGCCCGAGGATCCGCGGAAGGGCGAGTGTTCCGAGGAACGTGATCACGATGAACCCCGGGTTCTTCGTTGTCACCCCGACGGCGGTTGCTGCTCCGACGGCCACGAGGCCCCAGGCGGTGCGTCCTGCACGATACATGTCGTTTCTCCAGGTGGAGGGTTGAACGATACGTGCATCACTCTCACGCCGAGATGTGAATCGGATGTGAAGGCGCGACGGAGGTCTCGCGCGCCGCGAGAGCTACGTCGGAGGGCCCGCCCGAACCATTGCGCTCGCCCGATTGAACGCGTTGCCATCTGCCATCACCGCGATCGCGTATTCGCGATCGAACGGCGCCCCGCCATCGCGAGCGCGGGCCAGTTCAGAGTCATCCCATCCGCTCAGGTCAAGTCGCCCGGAAGCAGTTTTCGCCACGACGGGCATGAGCGGCCTCCCATCCTCCGCGGTGAAGAGGAAGTCGCCAGACACGTCTCGCTCAATGCGGAACCGGCCCTCGTGATGACGCCGGTGGTGAAACCGACACAACGAGACGAGATTGCCGAGATCGGTTGGACCGCCGTCATGCCAGTGCCGCACGTGATGGCCATCGGTGTGTGCCGGCGGAACCGAGCATCCCGGATAACGGCACCCTTCATCCCGGCTCTGCATCGCCAGTCTCAAACGCGGAGTGATCAACCGCCGTGCTCTCCCGACGTCGATGGGGAGCCCATCGCGCTCGGTCACGGTGACGACATCCGCGTCGCAGCTCAACCAGCGCACCGATGAAGGCGACAGCCACGGCCCGTTCTCGATGCGCGATCGCCCTCCCGTGAGCTCGCCCTCAAACGCATCCGCGTCGACGTGAACGACCACTTGAGTGGTTGGCGCCACCACCGGAGTGGTCGCTGCGGCCGCAACCCACGTCTCACACAGACGAATGAGTGCGTCCGCACGCAACATCGGGTGCGTCCGATGTTGGCCGGCCAGCTCCTGCCGGTCCGGGGACGGGATCTGGTTCTCCTGCGTCGCGATGACGCGTGCCGCAGCCTCAACGGCTGCTTCGACGATGGCGCCGTCCTCCGGAGGAAGCACGGCCATGAGCTGGAACATCCCGTCGTCACGCCACCAGGTGCGCACACCCCGATTCAACAGCGCGTCACCGGCGCGACGGGGATCGTCGACGTCGAGCGCCTGCCTCACGCCGCGACAGATGCGCGCGAGTTGCGCGCCTGACGCATGCAGCGCCATCGAAGTCCAGACCTCGTCATCGACCGGTGTAGCGACTCTCGTGACTGCGCGGATCTTGTCGAAGGACAAGCGACCGTCCTCGAACGCAGCACGGAGCAGCGGCAAGCTTTCGAGGGCATGGCCGGCGCGAACCATCTCGCCGCCGGTGTAGAGGTCGACGCCGATATTGATCGACAACCAGTGCGCACACGACCGCATGCCGGACTCAGCCCATGCACCGTCGTCGTCCAACTCAGCCGTCAGCGTGACGAGCTCCGCAGTGGCCGCGTGAATGCGAGCAGCGAGCACGCCGATTCGATCCTGAAGCTCCACACCGGCGACGTTTTGCATGGGGGGATTATACCAAACATCTGTTCGCGCGGGGCCCGAACCTATCGCCGCCGGACACGTGCGTCAACATCACGTCCGGATCCGTTTCAGCCAGCCGCGACAATAACTTAGGGAGGCGCTCGGCGTGGCCGGGATCGCCGGAGGCATCGCTACCAGGTCGCGGGCGATCCTTTCGCATGGGTGCGCACCACTCGCGACACGCGCCCCTGTATGGAGCGTCCCCTATGCGCTCAGACCGTTGCTGATGTTGGAGAACACGTTGTTGACCCGCTTCCCAACAGTGGAGAGGATCACGATGACGACGACGGCGATGAGTACGAGAATCAGCGCGTACTCCACCATTCCCTGACCGTTCTCGGGGCGCTGTTTCAGGCGAGCGATTTCATTGAGTGCGAACTCGCGGCTGCGGAGGAAGAGGTACTCCATTGGTGATCTCCTGACGACGTGCTGTCTGCTGATGCCAACAATGGCCGGCAACCCTGAACGCCCCCGGAATGCCAGGTCACGCACTCCTGTCCGAGCGTTCGCAAGCTGGTAACGACCACCTTTCGAAGGCTTTGCTATCCGCTTCGCGGGAACACCCGTCCCGGTCAGCGGAAGGGACAGAGCCAATACTCTTTCTCTCAACGTGTCCGGTCCCCTCGCAGAGACCCTGGCGGTCCTGCTTCTCGTCGCGACGCTGGGCTGCGCGATCGTCCGCCCTCGAGGACTGCCTGAGGCGGCCGTTGCCGTCCCGGCCGCCGCTCTGCTTCTCGTGCTCGGCGTGTTGCCACTCGGTCAGGCCGGGACGGAGGCGCGCGGTCTCGGACCAACGATCGGTTTCCTCGGCGCCGTCCTCGTCCTCGCGAACCTCTGCGATCGCTACGGCCTGTTCGAGGCCGCCGGCTCGTGGATGGCAGCGGGCTCACGGGGCAGACCGGTCTCACTCCTCGCGCTTGTCTTCGCGGCCGCGAGCGTCGTCACCGCGGTGCTCAGCCTCGATGCCACAGTGGTGCTGCTGACGCCTGTCGTGTTCGCGACCGTCGCGCGCCTCCACCTCCGTGCGAAGCCGCACGTGTATGCCTGCACGCACCTCGCAAACTCTGCCTCCCTGCTGCTCCCGGTCTCGAACCTCACGAATCTGCTCGCCTTCGGCGCAAGCGGCCTGTCGTTTGCTCGATTTGGCGCCACCATGGCGCTCCCATGGCTGGCCGCGATCGGCGTCGAATGGTTGGTGTTACGGCGCTTCTTCGCGGCCGACCTGGTCGGTCGTGGCGTCAGCAAAGGAGTGAAGCCACTCCCGGTGCCGATCTTCGCGACCGCCGTGATGGTGCTGACACTCATCGGTTTTTTCATCGCGTCAGCCGCCGGTATCAGCCCGGCCTTTGCCGCACTCGCTGGTGCGATCGCCCTCGGCGTTCCCGGGTTGGTCACTCGCCGAACCACAATTCGCGACGTCGCCGTGTCCCTCGACGTCCCGTTCCTCGCGTTCGTGCTCGCGCTTGGACTCATCGTCGAGGCGATATCGCTCCATGGACTCGGCGTCGTCGTGACCCATCTCGTGCCAAGTGGAACCGGGTTCGGCTCGCTGCTGGCCATCGCGGCGGTCGCCGCCATCCTCTCCAATGTCATCAACAATCTGCCCGCAGCGCTCCTTCTCCTGCCCGCGGTGGCCGGAGCGGGCCCGGGGCCGGTGCTCGCCGTCCTGATCGGCGTCAACACCGGACCGAACCTCACCTATGTCGGTTCGCTCGCAACGCTGCTCTGGCGCCGGGTGCTCATCAGGCGCGGCGAGGAATTGCCTATCGGCGAATTCCTGCGCCTCGGCGCGCTCACCGTGCCACCGGTGCTCATCGCAGCGACCGTTGCCTTGTGGATTTCACTGCGAGTGGTGGGTTAATGGCAGCCATGCGGATCGTGATATGGGTCGTCGAAGGAACGTGGGAGGGTTGTGTCGACGCGGCACTCGCTCGGTTCCCGTCCGACTCGAGTTTCACCCTGTTGCACGTCACGCCATCAGAGGTCGCCGAGACGGCGGATGCGGCAACCATTGGACTCTTCGGACGCGGCACCCGCGGGCGCCGTCAAGCTCGTCCATACGATGTGGTCGCCGGAGACGAAGCGTCGAATTTGCTCGCCGCGGCGGCCGCTCGTCTCGGTCGCCCGGATGCCGTACTGCTCAACCGGCGGGGACACGTCGAACGCGAGGTCGTGCAAGCCGTCGCGGACGGGGTCGACGTCCTGGTGGTTGCGCGAGACGGTGACCATTCGCGCCTCGGACCGCGAAGCCTGGGCCACGCAACGCGTTTCGTGGTCGATCACGCGCCGTGCGCCGTGCTCCTGGTCTGGCCCGATGAGACACCCGGAATCGAATCGATTCCCGATCCGAGGCACGGGCCGCCGCCACCCCATCCACCCCGCTAAGGTCTCGGCATGCCGCGCGCTCACGTGAACGGTCTCGAGATCGAGTACGACAGCTTCGGCGACCCCGGAGCGACGCCGCTGCTGCTGGTGATGGGCCTCTCATACCAGATGATCGAGTGGGAAGAGGCGTTCTGCACGCTCATCGCATCGCGCGGCTTCAGGGTCACGCGGTTCGACAACCGCGACTGCGGGCTCTCCTCGAAACTCGACGACCTCGGCCCACCCGACGTCATGGGACTGATCACGCGCACCGTCCCTCCGCCCTACTCACTCGACGACATGGCAACGCGACGCCATCGGCGTCCTCGACGCGATAGGCGTCGACGCCGCCCATGTCGTGGGTGCGTCGATGGGAGGCATGATCGCCCAGCTCATCGCGATCAACCATCCCGAACGCGTGCTGAGCCTCACCTCGATCATGTCGACCGTGGGCGGTCCGAACGTCGTCCAGGCAGAGCCGGCTGTCAGCGCGATGCTCATCGCGCCGCCGGGGAAAACACGTGACGAGCGGGTCGAGCAATCGTTCAGCAACCGGCGGCTCATCTTCGGCACCGGCATGCCGTTCGACGCCGAGGTCGCCCGGCGGAAGGCCGAGCGCGCGGTCGATCGCTCCTATTCGCCCGGAAGGCGCCATACGCCAACTCGCGGCGATCGTCACGGCACCCGACCGGACCGCGGCGCTCGGCCGGCTCACCATCCCGACGCTGGTGATCCACGGCGACCAAGACCCGCTGGTACCCCCTGACAACGGGCGACAGACCGCGGCCGCGCTGCCGAATCCGCGCCTGATCATGATCCCGGGAATGGGCCACGCTCTGCCCGAGCAGGTGTGGCCCGAGGTGGTCGACGCGATCGCCAGCGTCGCTTCGTAGCCCGAATGCCGACGCTATCCGCGCTTCGCCTCACCGAGCGCACGAACCCATGACTGCGCGCCGATCTGCAATGCCTCCCACGGGCTTCCCAGTGGGGGCGTATACGAGAGATCGAGGTCGCTGAACGCGTCGACAGTCATCTCGTTGAAGATCGCGGCCGCGGCGATGTCGACGCGCTTCGCCACCTCGGCATTGCGGTGACCGAACAGCTGCACACCAAGCAGACGCCCGCTCCGCCGGTCGCCAGTCCAGCGCATCACGATCCGGTGCGCGCCCGGGTAGTACGCCTTGTGGTCGTCCGCTTCGGCGGTGATGGTGAGCGGATCGAACCCTGCCGCCAATGCTTCGTGATCGCGAAGTCCGGTCCGCGCCGCGGCCATGTCGAAAATCTTGACCACCTGGGTTCCGAGGCTTCCGGCGAATTCGCGATCGCCCCCCACTGCGTTCTCGCCGGCGACGCGACCCTGCTTGTGCGCTGTGGTTCCAAGCGGGATGTACGTCTTCCCCAGCAGCCGGTGGTGCGTCACCACGCAGTCGCCCGCGGCAAACACATCCGGCAGATTGGTGCGCATGGTTGTATCCACATCGATCGCTCCGCGAGTACCGAGCGTGACACCGGCAGCAGCGGCCAGCGAGACATCGGGTTGCACGCCGGCAAAGATCAGGACGATGTCCGCGTCGCGTCGAAAGGGCATCGCGTCAGGCGAGGACCCGTCGACACGAAGCTGAATCGGGCCATCGGCCTCGATCCGCGAGATGCGCCGCACGGTAGTGCCGGTCACAAGGTCGACACCGCGTGTGCGCAGTTCCGACCCAACCAGACGACCCAGTTCGCCATCAACAGTCGGTAGCACGTCAGGGAGCTGTTCAACTTGCGTGACTGCGAGGCCGCGCACGGTGAGTGCCTCGGCCATCTCGATACCGAGGTATCCGCCGCCGATGATGACCGCCGTTCTCGCGTCTGCATTCGAGAGGCTACGGGTGAGCGCAAAGGTGTCACCCATCGAATGGATGACGTGCACGTGATCCTCCGGGCCGAGCTTCATTCACACCATCGATGGCGGGCCGCACCGGCAGCGCTCCGGTGCCGATCACGAGTGCGTCGTACCCGATGACACTCCGCGTGCCAAACGAATCGCGTACATGCACCTCGTGTGCGGAGACGTCGATGCGTTCCCCAGTGGCGCCGAGTTCGAATGTGCATGCCCGTCGCGTCCAAGTCAGCGGCGGTGCGGTGCGCGAGGTTCCGCCAGTCCGCTACTTCGCCTGAGACAAAGTACGGAATCCCGCAGATCGAGAAAGTTCGGAAACTCATCGGCCACGAGCACCGTCACGTCGCATTCCGGGTCGACCTCGCGCGCACGCAACGCAGCGCTGATGCCAGCGTCGCTGCCGCCGATCGCTACCAGCCGCACAGGGAACTCCCCGCTCCGGCGCGTCGCGGTGGCGTCATCGACATCGCTGACATCGAGCGCGCGTTGTGCGCGTCGCGACTAGCAGCAGTCGCAGTCGCAGGTGTCGTCGCAGTCGCAGCCGCAGTCACAGCTCATGGCAACCAGACCTCCTATCGATGACCGTCGATTGATTGGGCCGAATCCTAAACTGTTCCATCGACGCCTGTCAATAGGTAGAATGGATCAATGCAGCACGTTCCATCCAATGTGGTCGCGGCGGGAATCGAGGTTCGGCCGTTCCGCGACGACGACTGGGCCGGCGTTCACGCCATCTACGCGCAGGGCATCGCCACGGGTAATGCCACCTTCGAAACCGAGGTGCCCAGCTTTGAACGCTGGTCCGCCGGGCATCCGATTGAGCACCGCTTCGTCGCGGTCCGAGACGGAACGATTGTCGGTTGGATCGCCGCATCCCTCGTGTCCGATCGCTGCGCGTATGCCGGTGTGGTCGAGCACAGCGTGTACGTGGACGAGCGTGCGCGTGGTCAGGGAATCGGCCGCACGTTGCTCGATGCGTTCATCGCCCACGCAGACGCGGCAGGCATCTGGACCATCCAGAGCGGGATCTTCCCTGAGAATGTCGCGAGCGTCGAACTGCACCGGCGGTGCGGGTTTCGGGTGGTCGGCACACGCGAACGTCTCGGACAGCTCAACGGCACCTGGCGAGACGTCCTGCTCATGGAACGGCGCAAGCCATGAGCCCTGCTGCCACGACAAAGCTGACCACGATCCCCGTGCGCGTCAAAGGCTGCTCCCAACCGGTGGCCGCGCCGCTGCCCGCCGCGAAGGCCGACGAACTCGCCGCCGTTTACAAAGCGCTCGGCGATCCCACCCGTATCCAGATGCTCCACATCCTGGCGACGGCCACGGAGCCCGTCTGCGTCTGCGACTTCACCGCGGCATTTGACCTCGGGCAGCCGACCATCAGCCACCACCTCGCGACGCTGCGCGAAGCAGGCATCGTCACGAGTTTCAAGCGCGGTATCTGGGCGTTCTATCGCCTCAATCCAGCGATGTCCGCGGCAGCCCGGGCGGCAGTCGCGCAGGTGACCTGAGCCCTCCTTTTTCAATGTACACCGCACCCGGGGGCTTGCGGCAAGCCCGGGGGTGTGCAGCAGACTCCGCCCGCAACAGAACGTGCGGAAATGGGGTGGCATATGGCCGAACATGCGGTGGTGATCGTCGGCGGCGGTCCGACGGGAATGATGCTCGCGGCGGAATTGGCTCTGGCGAACATCGACGTCGCGATCGTCGAGCGGCGCCCCGATCACGTGCTGGTCGAACTCACGGGCCGGCGGTTTTCACTCGCGCACGATCGAAGTGATGGATCAACGCGGCGTCGCCGACCGCTTCCTCGCCGAGGGCACCGTCGCGCAGACCGCGCTGCTCGGTACCACCGTTCTGGACATCAGCGACTTCCCGACGCGTCACCCATATGGGCTCGGCATCTGGCAGAAAAAGATCGAACGGATCATGGCCGCCTGGATCGCGGAGCTCCCCGTGCGGATCTACTACAGCACTGAGGCGACGGGGTTTGCGCAGGACGCGACCGGCGTGGATGTCGTGCTCGCCGACGGGAGTTCTACGCGGGCGCAGTATCTCGTCGGGTGCGACGGCGGCAGGAGCGTGATCCGCAAAGCATCCGGCATCGATTTCCCTGGATGGGATGCGACGCGAAGCAACCTGATCGCCGAAGTCGAGGTGACCGAGGAACCGCCGCGTGGCGTCCGCAACGACGCGACCGGCATTCACGCTCTGGGCAAGCTGGAGGACGGCAAGACGTATCGCGTCGTCGTCACCGAGCAGGAGATCGAATCCGGCAGCGAACCCACGTTGCAAGACCTGAGTACGGCGCTCATCGCAGTGTTTGGCACCGACTTCGGGGTGCACAGCCCGATCTGGATTTCGCGATTCAGCGACATGACTCGTCAGGCCGCCTCATACCGCGCCGGGCGAGTCCTCCTCGCCGGCGACGCGGCGCACGTGCATTACCCGGCGGGCGGACAGGGCATCAGTCTCGGTGTCCAGGACGCGGTGAACCTCGGATGGAAGCTGGCCCAGGTGGTCAACGGGATCTCATCGGAGAGCCTCCTCGATACCTATCAGGCCGAACGCCACCCCGTGGCTGCGCGAGCCCTGCAGCACACGATGGCCCAGGCGGCGCTCCAGCGTCAGGACGACCGCATGAAGGCGCTCGTCGCTGTGGTGTCGGATCTGGCACGCATGGACGAGCCTCGCAAACATGTCGGCGGGTTGATCCACGGGCTCGATATTCACTACGACCTCGGCGAAGGGCATCCGCTGCTCGGACGCCGCATGCCCGACCTGGATCTCGTGACTGCCGGTGGGCCGCGCCGCGTCTTCGAGTTTCTGCACAGAGGAAAGCCCTTGCTGATCAACCTCGGCGAGCCCGGAGGCCTCGACATCGCACCATGGTCGGAACGCGTGCACCTGGTCGATGCGCAGTACGCGGGCGTGTGGGAGCTCCCGGTCCTTGGCGCCGTCAACCCGCCCGCCGCAGTCCTGGTGCGGCCGGATGGCTACGTCGCGTGGGTCGGCGACGGCACGGAATCCGGCTTGCGCGACGCCCTGACCACGTGGTTCGGCGGAGCCGACACAGCGCGTTCTTTCGACCCGCTGGTAGGGTGAGGTGGTGCCATCTCGCCAGTCCGACGCGCTCGCCATCGATGGGCTCGTCAACCTCCGCGATCTCGGCGGGCTCCACACCGCCTCGGGCGCAACAACGCTGCCCGGCCGGCTGCTGCGCAGCGAATCGCCGCATACCCTCAGCGACTTGGGCCTGCAAGCGTTGCTCGACTCCGGTGTTGGTGCGGTGGTGGATCTGCGTACGACGCAGGAACGCGAGCGTCGGCCGAGCCCGCTCGTCGAGGCCGGCGTGCCAACAGTGCACGCACCGATCTTCACGGACGAGGACCCGTATCCGGACCACCTCACCACCGCGGACGAGGTGTACTGCTGGTGGCTGCGCGAGCGGAGGACCGGCGTCTATGCAGCGATGAGTGCCGTGGCCGACGCGCCGTCGGCGCCCGTGCTCGTGCACTGTCACGCCGGCAAGGACCGGACCGGCGTCGTCATCGCGCTGGTGTTGCGCCTCGCGGGTGTCGGCATCGATGACATCGCGGACGACTACGCGGAGAGTGGCGTCCAGCTCGCCGAAATGCTCGCGCGCGACCGCGTCACCGCCGTCGAGAAGGGCATGAACGAGGCAGTCGTGGAGCGACTCTTCACCGTTCGCCGCGAGGTCATGGTGCTGACCATGGAGTGCGTCGATTCTGAGCACGGTGGCGCCGAGTTGTTGATGCGCAGCCTGGGGCTCTCCGCTCGTCAGATCGAACGGCTGACCACCTTGATGACTCAGTCCCGTCTGGCCCTAACCGGCTTTCCTCAGCCCGGCGCCGTTGCGGTGAATCCGGGGCACGTGCGCCCGATGAAGCTCAGCGGCTGCCAGGACGAGCCGAGATCGACCGTCGTTCCGGCTCCCGGCTGCACGGAGACAATGCCCTTCTGGATCTGGTCGCCGCTACAGCCCTCGGCAGAGATCAGGTAGTTGCCGGCCGGCAGCTGGATATCCACCGTCGTCGCAGCGGCCGACCAGTCGGCATGGACGACTGCCGTCCCGTCCGGGTGCGTCACGAACAGACGGCACCCCTGCGCCGCCACCGGGCACGACGGAACCGACACCTCGACGCCAGTCCAACTTGCCGACCCCTGACCGAGGAACGACACGATCACCAGTCCGCCGAGAACCGTGATCAGACCGCAGAGCAGGACAGCGGCTCGGCGATGTAGCCGGATCCATTCCACCGCGCTATTGTCGGCCGGAGCGAGACGGGAATCGCTGTGACGTCCGACCGACGCCGCCTACGGCTTGAGCGACGGAAGATCCTTGCGGCTCATCTCGAAGCGAACGAGCCAGCCGACTGGCGTTGTCTCCTCTCGCACTCGTCGCATTCCCACCTTCTCGAGCACGCGCAACGAAGCCGGGTTCTCCGCGAGCGCGCACGCCACAATCCGAGTCAAACCGGCGTCAAAACCGTGCCGCACCACCGCAGTGGCTGCCTCCGTCGCAAGGCCACGACCCCACGCATGCCGCACAAGCGCGTACGCAATTTCCGTCTCGCTACTCCCCTCCTCGGGTCGAAGCCCGCACCTGCCGAGGAACAGGCCCGTGTCCCGCTCCTCCACGCGATACGTCACCCAACCGTCGGCAGACGGCCGGGACAACGTGCGGTTCAGCCACTCCTCGCTCATCGCGCGAGTCCGCGGAGTGGCGACTCCGGTGCTCCCCAGCATCACGAGCGGATCCAGGTTGAGCACTACCAGATCCTCGAGGTCACCCTCGTGGAGCGGCCGCAAGCAGAGACGCGAAGTGAGGATGTCCATGCCGCCGTCGGCCAATGGTACGAGGATGGGCGGAGCGACCCTCAGGCATCCGGCACGGAGGAAAGCGCACTGACGACGTGACAAGATCGCCGGGCGAGGCGACGTAGACCCGCGTGTCGCGCGCCTCGCGAACCTGCTCAACATTCAGCACTGGAGAACCGATGACGGACGCCACGCAACACTTCACGTCAGAAGCGGCGGGCACGCCGACCGCGCCGGGACGCTATGTCGACGTCAACGCCATCAGCTCCCTCGAGCTCGTCCCGGGCCTGCTCTTCCAGCCGGTGCTCGGCGAGCGCACCATGCTCAACTTCGTCTCCTTCGCGCCGCACACGGAGGCGCCGATGCACGTGCACGAGGAGGAGCAGATCGTTCTCGTGCTGGACGGTGAGTTCGAGTTCGACATCGATGGCGACGTTCGCACCATGCGTGCCGGCGACGTCGCAGTGGTCCCGAGTTGGGTGCGCCACGGAGCGCGGACACGCGACGCCTCATGCCGGGAGGTCGACGTGTTCAACCCGCCACGGCGCTCGCTCCTCGAGCACGCCCAAGGTCAGCTCACGATACCGCGTGAAGGTGTGTAACCAGGACCTCAGCCACACGCGGACCTCGTCACACGGGGAGGCTACCGCGCCGGGAACCCTGAGGCGCCCGGCGCGATATGCCCAATCAGCAGCTGACGTCGAAGCAGTTCTCGACCTTGTTCTTACTCGCGTGGTTGCCAGTGCCCGACGTCGCGATCTCCGCATACAGGCCGAAGCGGTTGTAGTTCGCGACGTTGCCTGCGAGCAGGGCAGCGTACGTACCGTCCGAACCGCTCGTTTCGTAGTCGGTATAGACATAGATACCGATGTCGGAGTTGTGGTTCGTCACGTTGCCCTCGAGCAGCTCCCCGAGCGGGTAGTCGGTCTCGATACCAAACTCACCGTTGTCGAACTGGTTGCCGACATACGTCGCGTCTGTTGCCCCGTCGGAGTAGATCCCGTAGGTGTCGTGCGACCCGTTGTTCCAGCTGATCGTCTCGCCGGTCGCGTACGAGTACACGCCGTCGTAGAGGCCGTTGAGCGTGTTCTTGGTGATTGTGTTACCGGAGCCCTCCTCGTCCTCGATGCCGTCGGCGCCTGTCCCGTTGATGGTGTTGTCCTTGGCCGTGTCCGAGGTCTCCTCGTCCATGTAGATGCCCACGTAGTTGGCATTGATGATGGTGTTGTGGGCCCACGTGTTGTCAGATCCGTCTTCGTCCTCGATGCCGATAAACGTGCTCACCAGGCGGCTGTACGCGACGGCACTGTCCTCGCTGGCGTACAGATCCACTGCGGCATACGCGTCGCTGCTGAAGAGCCCGAGGACGGTCAAGCCGTTCACGTAATCGCCTTCGACGGCGGTGTTGTACTCCACGGTTTTATCGGTGGTCTTCACGCCCTCCACCGCCGCCCCGTTCAAACCCTGCAGCTCGATGTCGATACTGAAGTTGGAGAGCGAGCCGTCCTCGACGGTGACGTCGTTGTAGCCCACGTCGTCGATGCCGTACGTGTTGTAGAGATCACCAGGCCCGAGGATCTCATAGCCATTCAGGTCAATCGTGACGTCGTCCGCCCCGACGTCCAGAGCGTCGCCGGCCGTGTAGCCGGTGCAGTCGAGGTTCTCGGTGAGCGTCACACTCGCCAGCAGGACGGTGCCGCAACTCAGTGAGGCGGCGCTTACGGGGCTCGACGCCGCGATCATCGTGCCCAAGACGAGCACGCCGCTTCCCGCGGTCGCCACCGCTGCTCGGATGAAACGAGTTCTGGGTAGGGTGTTCAATTGTCCCCTCCTCTAACGGTCGATCTGAGTTCGGGATTCTATTCCCCCAATCGACCCAATCACAAGGGACGCATCGGATCCATCCGATATCGAACGCGCCCCGTATCCCGTGCGTCGTTTCGTGAGGGGTATCGTCTCCTGCGCACTGATGGCACCTGACGCAGCGCCTTGACAGCAGCGTGAACCGCAAGGGCGTCGTCTACGACGTGGGGTCTCCCCTTGGACCCTTGCTCAATACGCGGCCAACCTTTGACGCCCGGATCACGAAGCGTGAGTTGGAGATCATCCGGGACGACCTGCATTGCAACGCGGTCCGGCTCAGCGGGTCGTCGACGCCTCGAATGCTCGCAGCCGCGGAATTGGCCCTGGATCTCGGGCTCGAGGTCTGGCTCTCACCGCAAATGTGGAACAAGCCCAGAACGGCAACCATGCAGCACGTCGTCGCGTCAGCGGCCGCCGTCGAACGCCTCCGCCTGCGCTTTCCGGACCGCATGGTCCTGAGCGTCGGCTCCGAATGCTCCCTCCTCATGGCGGACATCGTCCCGGGCAAGACGATCCAGAAACGTGTCGCGAACTTGTTTGGCGAGATCAAGGCCGGCACGCACGATCCGCAAAAGCTCCGCGACTACCTGGCGCGCGTGAGCGCGGCCGTGCGAGCAGTCTTCGGGGGGCCGCTCACGTATGCATCCCTGACATTCGAGAAGGTCGATTGGACCCTGTTCGATTTCGTCGGCGTCGATCACTACCGAGACGATCGCGTGAAGGACCGCTACGTGTCGACGCTGGAGCCGTATTTCGCCGTCGGCAAGCCCGTGGTCATCACCGAGGTCGGCATGCGCGGATATCGCGGCGCGGAGAGTTCGGGTGCGCTGGGGTTCGGCATCATGGATCTCAACTCGGTGATGCTGCACAGCCTTCCGCTTGTCGGCCGATTCGTTCGCATGCGATTGCAGAAGGGCGATCACGTGCGCGACGAAGCACTGCAGGCCCGCGAACTCGCTGAGACACTGGCGATTCTCGATGCCGCGAAGGTCGATGGTGCATTCGTTGCGAGCTTCGACGAACCACTTTCAACGTTCAGCGACGATCCGCGCTTCGATCTCGACATGTCGGCGCTGAGCCTTGTGAAGACATTTGCGGATCGCAAGGGCACGGTGTATCCCGATATGCGTTGGGATCCCAAGGAGGCGTTCTGGTCAGTCGCTGACGCGTACGCCTGACGCGTCGCCGGCCGCCGCGCTCGTGCAAGTGTCGACCGCCCGTCCCTAGGGCGAAGATGTCGGGGCGACTGGACTCGAACCAGCGACCCCCTGCTCCCAAAGCAGGTGCGCTACCACTGCGCCACGCCCCGACGGTTTTGATCTCGACTAGGTCCCCTGCCGTCTCGGAGCCGTCCTTTTGGGGCTCCGCTTCCGGGCAGGTGATTTTCAGGGTGGATCAGGCTCGAAAGGTAGCATCCACCGGGCCTTAGGGAGCCTGAGCCGTTTCATTCGACGTTCGCGAGGCGGCCACAGTCGTGGGACGTCAGCGCCTTCTCCTTGCTTTCGTTCCCCAAGTCGGCTCCGAAATCTCGGGACCAGCCACGTGAGCACTGTCGGGTAGTAATCCTTCAATCGCGAAGTAGCGATGGACCCGCGCACGGACCTGGTGTCGGAGTCGTTTGCGGTACGTCGGATCAAGCCCCTCGGCAGCGAACACCGTATCGGTGAATTGGTCGACATCTGTCGGAGGCTCTTGGCGAACCCTTGCGTTTTGCTTCGGTGTAAGGCAGAACCCAAGGTCTACGCAAAGTTCGTCGAGGAGCGGCTGAACATCCACGGGGCTACCTTCCGGCACGATCGCCCTTCACGTCAAGTTCACCCCTCTGCTTGATCGAGCAAGTTGCGCGCACTTTTGGTGCAGGCAGGTTGGAAGGTCATGCCGATCCGTCGTCGTCAAGCACCGTCCATTCAAAACGCGTTGCGAAGTCCTCAACGCATCCCGGACAAATCCACCAGTAGTCGTCTGCCGTGCCTCCGCCGGGACTTCTGCCTTGCACCGCAAAGCCCTCAGTGAGGACGTCCGGGTGCTTGGCTATGAACTCTGCGTGGTCATCGGAGAAGTTCGGATCCATGAACTTCGTCCAGCAGAACTCGCAGTGGTGGTGTCCCACGCCTCGTCCTTCGCCCTGTACGCCTTTCGGGCAAGCGTCGCGCCATGGAGGTGAGCCTCCTGGCCCTGCAACCGCCAATCGGTCGTGTCCGTCATCGAGTAGATCCTACGTCGCACCGGGCCCGACTGAGCGAGTTGGCGGCAATCCCGGAGACGGCGCGCTGTGCTCGGACCATGGCCGGCCGACAACGTCAACCTCGGATAATCCTGGAAATGGATGATGTTATTGAACCGTGGTCCACGCTGAACATGGAGCAGCGACGAGCTCACTTGGAAGAGACTGAGCGTCAAGGTCGGGCTATCGTGGGAACGCTCGAAAGCAGGCTGGACGACCAAGCCCAAGCCATCATCCTCAACCTCATAGACCACAACGAGACGGGCGTGGCCCTTCAGCTCATCTTCGACTACCTCGTCGAGCGCCAATTCACGGTTCCGAGCAGCGTTAGGAGAGCAATGCAGACCCTGGCCGCACGCATGTCCATGACTTCTCTGGACTGGTCTGTCCTGGTTGAGACGAATGTGTCGGAGTAGGTGCTAAAGGGTTCGAACCGAGTAGCGAGCTTCTCGGTCCTCGCTGGCATGCGAGTTCCCCGCTCCGCGCCCGATCGAGCAAGTTGCTCACAATTCTGGATGGTTGAACATAAGGCGTGGCAACCAAAGCACTCACGCTTGAACAGATCCTGATCCAACTTCCGGAAACACCGCGACGCATCGCGGCGTTCACAACCGGCGTTGCGCCGGCGGAGCTGCGGAAGTCGTCAGTCCCCGGCGAATGGTCCGCAACCGAGGTGCTCGCGCACCTCCGCGCATGTGCCGATGTCTGGGGCAACAACATCGTGAGGATCATCGGAGAAGACAGGCCGGCGTGGGTAGCGGTGAACCCGCGCAGCTGGATCGAACAGACCGACTACGCGCAGATGGCGTTCGCTGCGTCGCTGCGCGCGTTCACGAAGCAACGAGCCGATCTCATGGCAGTGTTGGAACCACTGCCCCGCAAGGGCTGGTCACGCGTCGCGCTCGTCAGCGGGGGTGCTCCGACGCGCGAGTGCACCGTCCTGTATTACGCGGAGCGCCTCGCACGCCATGAGCGCGCCCACGTCAAGCAGATCGGACGCATCGTCCAGACGCGTCAGACGTAGCAAGACGACGCCAAATCGTCCCGCGCCAGCAGACTCTTCCCCAAGTGGACATCCTCGACGTCGTCATCATCGTGTTCCTGGTCGTGGTTGCCTTCTCGGGCCTGCGGCGAGGCCTGAGCGGCGTGGCCTTCGCCATCGCGGGACTCATCGCCGGGCTGTTCCTCGGCGCGGTGATCGCACCGCTGATCGCCAAGGCGATCACCCAGGATCGAGACACCCAGCGCCTGTTCGCGATCGGCATCTTCATCGCGACAGCCCTGCTTGTCGAAGGGATCGGCGCGGCGATCGGGTTTCGGATCCGGCAGCGGACGCAGCACTCGATGCTTCTGGGCAAGGCCGATTCGGCAGTCGGCGCTGTGCTGGGCCTGGTCGCGGCACTCGCCACCGCGTGGTACCTCGGGCTCATGTTCTCTCAGAGCCCGTGGATCGGCCTGGACAACCAGATCACCAACTCCACCATCGAGCGCTCGCTCGACCGCTTCATGCCACGGCCCCCGGGATTCCTTGCCACCATCGGCAACCTGTTCCTTCCGGGCAATTTCCCGAACCCCTTCTCCACCATCCTGGACATCCCGCAGGCCCCCGTCGCGATCCCGCCGCTCGTGGACACCGCCGGCATCCGCGAGGCGACCAGCGTCACCGTCAAGGTGATCGCGTCCGGCTGCGGCGGCGGCGCGGAAGCCGGGTCGTCCTGGCCGCTCGCGCCCGGATACTTCGTGACCAATGCCCACGTCGTGGCGGGCTCCGGCAGCGTGGAGATCGACCTGCCGAATGGTGGTCGCAACACCGCCCGTGTGGTGCTGTTCGACCCCAACACCGACCTCGCCATCCTGTACTCGCCAGGGCTCGACCTCCGCCCGCTGGTCTTGGTCGACACCAACCCGGCGCGGGGCACCGGCGGCGCTGTCATCGGCTACCCCGGCGGCGGCGCCGAGCAGGTGGTCGCCGCCGCGGTCAGCGGCACCGAATCGGCGCGCGGCTACAACATCTACGGCGACACGCTCGTGACCCGGGAGATCGAGGTCCTCTCCGCGCGCGTGATCCCCGGCAACTCCGGCGGCCCGATCGTCAACGACAGCGGGCAGATCATCGGCGTCGTGTTCGCGGCGAGCACCTCGCAGCCGAATGTGGGCTACGCGCTCACGATTCCCCAGGTGCTTCCCGATCTTCAAGCCGGCGAGCACCGCACCACGGCGGTCTCCACCGAGGCGTGCGCCAGCTGAGCCGCGTCGCTCAGTCGTGCACGATGACGGTGGTGCCGATCGGGCTCCACGCGTAGAGCCAGGCCATGGTGGCGGTGGGCATGTGCGATGCAGCCGTGGCTCGCGTCGACGCCGTTCTCGCTGCCCGGGCCGAAGTCCGAAGCCGGCTCCCATGGAGCGTCGTGGATGAAGAACCCGCCGCCCAGGAACTCCATCGCGTACTCCGCGTTCTCGGGCGAGTAGTAGTACGGCGATGACGTCGGCCACGGGGAGATGAGCGTGATCGGCGAGACCTTCCGGTAGATATGGAATGTCCCGATGGGAGTCCGTAGGCCGGGGCGGCCCGTGGTGACCAGCGATTCCCCGGCAACGCACGTGTCGTCGAAGAACACCGCCGACTGCGTCGTCACGTCCACGTCGATCACCTTGCCGTTCGGCACGTCATGCCCGCAGCCGATTGCGGTGAGCGCGGCGTTCACAGACGCCTCGACGCTGACGATCTGCGATGCGACGGCAGTTGAGCCGCGGGGCGGTGCCGGCATCGTGCACCTGCGCCGATAGCGTGCTGTACTGACCGGCAAACGCTGCGGCACCCGCCGCGTTGTGCGATCGTGGCGAGCACCACGCGCGAATCGAGTGCGTGCAGTTCGCCGACGACTCGGCCGTCGAGGCTGATCAACGCATTGAGTGGGCCGAGATCGGCTTCGAGCGACTTGATCGCGACCACCGTGGCAGCGGAGTCGCCGCCCCCCGCACTGAGGATCGCGATCAGTGACGGCACTGCACCGGTATCGAGGTTATCGCCACGAGCGACTGAAACCCGCTGCTCCGCCGCGGCCACCAGCGCCGCGACCCCGCCGTACCCACCGGTTGCGACCGTGACCTCATCAAGCGTCGCGGCCTTGCTCGCCGCGGCGACGGCGTCGGTCCAGCTGGTTGCAAGTGCATCGAGCGCCGCGGGGGTCGTGGCAGCATCGAGCTGCGCCGCCCACCCGGCCGCCGCCTTTGGAGTCCGCAGCGGGAACGTACGATCCGAATTGCAATTCCATCGTGCTCCAGGCGGTCATCGCACCCTCGGCGCGCGAGCGCGACACCGCCATGGCCGACGTCCACACTTTCGTCGTGTCGTGATGCATGGTCGTGATGAACGCGGTGCCATCGTCGAGCCACCAGCAGCGGCGACCAGGACGACGCATGCATGTACTTGGACCCGCTGAGATCCTTGCGCAGCGGGGCCACGCTCGTCTGGGGCACGCCCTCAGTGACGTCGCGGGTCCACGACCGCTCGAGGGTCGCGGCAGCGTCGTGAAACGACGCTGCGCGACCCATCGCGCGCACCGTCACGGCGCCCCCCGCGCCGATCAGTGCGAGCAAAACGGCGGCTGTCGAAATCGGTAGCAGTCGTCGCATCACTGCGGCAAGGCTACCCGAGAATCAACTCGTTAGGAACCCGTTCTGCTGGAGCCACGTCTGCGCCACGGCAGCGACCGTCTGGTTCTGGATCTCGACCATCGCGTTGAGCTGGAGCATCGTCAACGTGGTCAGCTTGGCTGCAACCGGCGCCATCCATGCGCCGATCGACGGGTACTTCTGGAGCACGCTCGAGCGAACCTCGAGGCCCGCGTTGTCCGGCGGGAACAGGTTCTTCGGGTCGGTGAGCGTCACCTCGTTGTTGGCCTCGATACCGGAATCGGTGGTGTACACCTCGCCCGCGTCGCACTGCCCGCTCGCGATTGCCTTCTCCGCCGTGCTTCCGATCTGGATGTAGTGGAAGCTCGATGCAGCCGGCCAGCCGTAGGTGCTCACGAGTCCCGGGGAGACCGTCCGCCCGGGTGAGGAACTCGGACTGGATGCACACCTTGGTGTTCGGGTGCGTGGTCAGGTATGTGCCGAAGTCGGCGAGGGACATGCCGTACGTCGAGCTCTGACTCGACATGATGGCGATGCCGTTGGTGTCGTCGAACTGCGTCGGCGCGACCCAGCAGATGCCGTTCGCCTCGTCCTTCTGCTGCACGTAGGTGAATGCCGCGCTCAGCGCAGTTGGGAAGCCGCTCAGCCCGAGGTAGTCCTCGAGCTCAGTGCCGGTGTACTGCCAGTACATGTCGATCTGGCCACTGGTGAGCGCGGTACCGATTGCCTTGTCTGCAGCACTGAACGTGTCGGTGATCTTGAAGCCATGCGCGTCGAGGACGTCCGCCGTCATCTGCGCCATCAGTTGCTCCTCGGCGAAATCCTTGCTGCCGATGGAGAGTTGCGCGCCGTTGCCGCTGGTCTGAGTCCCGGTTGGACATGTGGCAGTCGTCGCCGAACTGCTGGAAGTGCCGCCGCCGGAGTTTCCACCCCCGCATGCAGCAAGGGTCCCGGGTATCGCGAGTGCGATGACCGCGAGTAGCTTGTTGCGCCTCATGGATGTGTTCCTCCACATGTCATACCGGTTGATCCAAATGTTCTTAACGCGTGATCTGTCTTGGGACCGCAACGCGCTCAATCATTGACAGCCCCCAGTCTGCCAGTAGCGCGAGCGATGCCACCATTACGGCCCCTACGAAAACCATTCGGTCGCTGTTGTTGATGCCTGCTGCGATCACGTCGCCCAGGCCGCCGCCTCCAATGAAGTTTCCGAGTGTAGCCGTTCCGATGATTAATACCAGAGATGTCCTCAGTCCCGCGAAAACGAGTGGCGACGCAAGGGGCAACTGCACTCGCATCAAAGCCTGCCAACGCGTCATTCCCATGCCACGAGCTGCGTCGACAGCGGACGGATCCACGCCCTGGATGCCGGCCACCGTGTTGCGGAGCACCGGCAGCAGGCCGTACACGACGAGGGCGATGACTGTCGGCAACACCCCGAGACCAAGGATCGCGAAGAGCAGCACCAGCAACCCGATTCCGGGCACTGCCTGTCCCAGGTTCGCGAGCATGAACACCGGGATGCGCACCGCGTTGCCCGCCTGCGCGATGAGCACGCCGAGCGGCACGCCGATGGCGGCAACAGCCACGAACGAGATCCCCGAGATGAAGATGTGCTGGATCGTCTCGCTGTAGAGGTTCGGCGCGTTGAGAATCTCCGCGTCGAAGGTCTTGCCGATGAGTGTCTGGTAGACGCCGATCGAGACGAGAATCCCGACCGCGACCCATATCGGCACCGCGAACGGGCGCAGATGAGCGCATCCACTTCGGCAGACGTGGCATCTAGCGAGCCCTCATCGATGCGGCTCGGATCACGTCGGCGTCGACGACCCCGAGCGTCTTGCCGTCGCTGACAACGCTGACGCGGCCGTCGGAGGATCGGAGCACCGCATCGAGTGCGTCGCGCAGCGTCCCGCCGGCGTCCACGGAGCCACCTGGCGTGGCGCCGTTCACCGCAGTCAACTGCACCTCGCTGATCGGGATCAGCGCGAGGCGGCGCACCAACGGCCCCTCGCCGAGGAACCCGGTGACGAACGCGGACTGCGGGTGCGCAAGCAACTCCTCGGGCGTCGTGAACTGCTCGAGCACACCGCCCCTTGACAACAGCGCCACGCGATCGCCGAGCTTGACCGCCTCGTCGATGTCGTGGGTCACGAAGACGATCGTCTTGCGCACCACGCTCTGGAGACGGAGCAATTCGTTCTGGAGCCGGTCCCGGGCGATCGGATCGATGGCTCCGAAGGGCTCATCCATCAGCAGGATGTTCGGATCCGCGCCGAGCGCGCGGGCAACGCCGACTCGCTGGCGCTCTCCGCCGCTCAGCTCTGACGGCAGCCGGCGCGCGTAGTCGGACGCGGGGAGCGCGATCAGGTCGAGAAGCTCCTCCACCCGCGCTTGCGTGCGCTGCTTTGTCCATCCGAGCAGGCGGGGCACCGTGGCGATGTTCTCTGCGACAGTCTGGTGAGGAAACAAGCCCACCTGCTGGATCACGTAGCCGATCGAACGCCGAAGGTCGTTCACGTCGTACGTGCGCGTGTCGCGGTCGTCGATGCTGATCGTGCCTTCGGTCGGCTCGATGAGCCGGTTGATCATCTTCAGCGACGTCGTCTTGCCGCACCCGGATGGGCCGACCAGGATGACGATCTCCCCGGATTTGATCTCGAGCGAGAGATGGTCCACCGCAATCGACGTGCCGTAGCGCTTGACGACCCGATCGAACGTGATCACGTCGCCGCAACCGAAACGCGGCCGCGCGAGAGCCACCGCTGGATGCCCGCCAGGATCAGGTCGGCGACGATGCCGATCACCGCGACCGGGATGATGCCGGCGAGCACGGCGTCGAGGGTCCCAGTGCTCCGCCCGATCGCCGAAAGAATCGTCTGACCGAGGTCATCGACGCCCACTGTGGCGCCGACCGTCGCGATCGCCACGATCATCACGGTCGCCTGGCGAATGCCGCCGAGGATGACGGGGACCGCCAGCGGTAACTCAACCTTGAGGAGCACCTGGCGCGGGTTCATCCCCATGCCCCGCGCCGATTCCACCACGGCGGGATCGACTGTCTTGATGCCGGCCCGGGTGTTCCGCGTCACCGGGAGCAATCCATACAGGACGAGCCCGACGATGACCGGCGGGTTCTCCAGCCCGAACCAGATCGACAGGAGCCCGAACAGCGCAAAGCTCGGGACCGTCAGGATCGTGCTGGTGACCGCCATGATCACCGTGGAGAGTGGTTCCGACCGCGCGGCAGCGACGCCGAGCCCCAGCCCGATCAAGCTCGTGATGGCGATGCACTCGCCCACGATCTCGAGGTGCGTGAGGATCTGCGGTCCGATCAGGTCCCAGTTCTGGGAGATGTACTGGAAGACGTTCACATTTTGTGAGCGTCAGTATCCATAACCTCCACCGAGCTCGCAGTCGGAGTCGGCGGGACTGGCGTCGGTGTCGAGCTCGAGGAGGTCGTGCCGGTGGCCGTCGATGCCGTGGTCGGCGTCGCGGCGAACCACTTGCCGTCAATTCCCTGGCCGTTCACCTGACCGGCGGCCGTGTCACTCGCGAAGGTGTGCAACGGCCAGCCGTTGTACGTGACCTCGCTTTCGGCAGCGCCGTTGACCATGATCGAAACGGTTGCAAGCGCGCCGGTGACTGCCGGTGATCCGGTCGGCGTGCCGGTTGCCACCAGTGGCGGCCACGCGCTGAGGCAGCCGCCGGTGCACGCGCCGATTGTCGAGTTCTGCTCCGGCAGGAAGTAGTACAGCGTGAAGCCCTGCGCATTCGTCAGCACCGTGCCCAGCGATGTCGTTCCGGTCGTGACCGTTGTCCCCGTGGAAGCGGAGGGGCGCTGGTGCCGGCGGGTGCGCTGGTGGCCGGCGCTGATGTCGTACCGGTCCCCCCGGCGGCACCGCACGCGGCGAGAACCGCGGCCGCTGCCAGGGTGAAAATGATGCGTCGCATGGTGAGAACCTCCAGAGTTGTGATGGAGGGAGTACGGCGTCGCGTTACGTTCCCGGCGCGTTATTCTCGAACCATGTGCAGAAGCATCAAGACCCTTCGGGGTGCAGAACCTCCCGCGGATGACGACGACGCGCATGCGGCAGCCCTGCAGTTCGTGCGCAAGATCAGCGGCTACCGGGCGCCGTCGAAGGCCAATCAGCTGGCCTTCGACTCAGCCGTGCAAGAGGTGACCGCCGCGACCACGCGGCTGCTCGAAGGGTTGCAGCAGCGCGCCTGAAGGTCGGCCCTTCGAACAGCGGATAATCCGTTGATGCGATCAGGCCGAGTCCTTTACTCCGAACTCGATCGCACCCATGGTGATGCTGCCGTTCACCGTGCCGCCGTCGTCCACGCGCAGGCGCGCAGCGCGCACGTCACCGAGCACCACGCCGCTGCCGGCCACGGTGAGGCGCGCGTGGGCCACCACGTTGCCGGTGACGTTGCCGCGTACGGTGACATTGCGTCCGTCGACCCGCGCCTTCACGGTCGCGGATGCCTCGACGTCAACATCACCGGTCGCGGTGATGTCTCCCTCAGCGGTCCCCTCGACGTGGAGATCCCCATCGATCGTCAGCGATCCGTTCAGGACGTCGCGCGGCCCGAGGGTGACCCCCTTGGCGCCTGCCGCGCCGTTGCGGTGACCTCCGTGGAATGGCCAGTGCCTCGATCTCGGTGATGTTCTCCATGGATGTGTCCTCTCCTTCTCGTCCGCTGCTCGGCGCATATCGTACTGATGTCGCGCCTCCTTCGCGGGACGAAGTTGCCCACGAACTCGGTGACGATCCGAGGCACTCTGGACACGTTTCGGCGGCTGCAACTCGACTTCTACCGCGACGCCGCCGATCGGTACGAACTCGTGGGCAGGCGGTGCGAACATCCGCGCCGCCGAGCGCCTCGCCGCATTCGTCGACCTCCAGCCGGGCGAACGCGTGATCGACATCGGCTGCGGCACGGGACTGGTCAGCCGCGCGCTCGGCATCGAGCACTCCACGCTCGAGCACATGGGCATCGATCTGTCACCGGACATGATCACCAACGCGCGCCGCCACGCCGGCAGCGCCGCGCGGGATGCACTTCACGGTGATGGACGCGCATCGCCTCGTGTTCAACGACGACATGTTCGACGTCGCGGTGCTCGGACAGTCGCTCGCGTACCTCGAGGATCCGTGGCAGGCGTTCGCGGAAATCCGCCGTGTGCTCCGCCCAGGAGGCCGCATCGCAATCTCGTGCCGGTGCAGGAGCCTGTCGACACCGGCCCAGGCGGTCTTCTTCGAGCGGCTCGAGCATCTCGCCATCCGTCGCGCGCGGACGCCGGCGCATCACGCGCTGTTCGGCGAGCCGTGGGTGCTCAGCGACATGCTCGAGATGGCGGGTTTCACCGACATTCGCGGTACCCAACTGCTCGTCGGCGTCCGCGCCGCCGACGTGCACGAGTGGACCGAGATGATGGAGTGGTCAGGCCCGTGGCCGCACGCCATGATCGGCCTGCTGAGCCCGGCGGCGCGCGCCACCTTCGAAGAGGAACTGGACCGAACCATGCACCGCCTGGGCGAAGGTGACTACGCGTTTCACGGCGCATTCACCCTCGCCACCGGGCGGCTTCGCGACCCGTCCCCGGCTCAGCCCTCTTCTGAGTCCGCACCCGAGGAGACGCCGGAGGTCTCCGCGGTGCGCTCTTCGCTGTACGCATCGAACTCGGAGCCCGCGTTCTCGGCACCGTAGGCTTCGTGGTCACCCTCGCCGCTGATCGCTGATCCGGTCACGTCGACGGACGTCTCGTCGTCGTGCTCCTCCATGCGTCGCGCGGGAGGCGCGTCGCCGCTGGGTGTCATCGTGATCGTCGCGTTGATGACAGCACCCTCGTCGACGCGCAGACGTCCGGCGCGCACTTCGCCGGCAAACGACGCCGTGTCGCCGAGCGTGACGAGCTCTTCTCCGACGACGGTGCCTTCAACAGCGCCCAGCACGACGATGTCGCGCGCAGCGATCTGCGCACGCGCTGTGCCGCCGGAATGCACGCTCACCTCACCGGTGGCGGTGACGTCACCGTCGACGGTGCCCTCGATCCGGACGTCGCCTTCGACACTCAGCGTGCCGACGAGCGTATCGCGCGGTCCCAGGATCACGATGTTAGCCGGTTCAGACGCCGCCGGGGTCGCTGCACCACGACGCCCGCGCGCTCTGCCCGATGTCGACGGTCCGGTCTCGCTCGTGTCCATGGCGGCTCCTTCGCTACGGCTCGGCGGAATGCGGTCGCGGCTATCGTACGGGTCCGGTCCCCGCGCGGAGTCGGGCGTGCGGGTTACGAAGTGCGCAACGTTTTCGGCCGCGGATCAGACAACGAGATCGCTGCTGAAATCGCGTATCGCGGCAACCCCCGCGAGACCCATCGCGTGGTCGAGCTCGTCGCGGTAGGCGTCGAGCACGCGGCGCACGCCCGGATGCGCCGGCAGCCGCAAGACCCCAGAGAACCGGGCGCCCGACGAGCACTGCCGTGGCGCCGAGGGCAAGCGCGACAAAGACGTCCGTGCCGCTCACGATGCCGCCATCCACCAGCACCGGGGCACGTCCTCCGACAGCGGTGACGACCTCCGGAAGCGCGACGGCCGAGGCGATGGCGCGATCCAGCTGGCGACCGCCGTGATTGGAGACGACGACACCCGCCGCACCGGCATCGAGGCAGGCCGCGGCGTCGTCGCCGCGGAGAATTCCCTTGACGATGACCGGCAGCCCGCTGATGTCACGCAACCACGAAATGGTCTCGAGTCCGATCGCCGCATCCTGGTCCATGCCGGCCATGATCTCTTCGATCGACGCACCCGCCGGGATGTGCCCTCCCGGCATTGACGAGATGTTGTTCCTGGCTGACCGGGGCGACGTGGCCACGTCGCTTGAAGCCCACGTACGGAAGGTCAACAGTCAGCACCAGCGCTTTCGCTCCAAGACCGGCGGCGCGGCGCACGAGCCCTTCGGTGATCCGGTGCTCGCGCACCACGTAGACCTGGTACCACCACGGGCCCCGTGAGCTCGGCGGCAATCTCCTCGAAGGCTCGCGTCGCCCGGGTCGTCACCACCATGAAGCCGCCGGCCGCGCTGACCCCGCGCGCCGTCTCGACCTCGCCTTCCGCATGCGCGACCTGGTGGTACGCCGTGGGCGCGACGATGAGCGGCATCGTGAGTGGTGCCCCGAGCACTTCCGTCGTCAGATCCGCCGTGTCGGCGGCGCGCAACATATGCGGTCGAAGCCGGTAGCGCCGCCATGCGGCGCGAGAACTCCTCGAGGCTCAGCTCGTCGCCGGCACCCGCCGCGATGTAGTCAAACGCCGCCGGCGCCAACGCCGCGCGGGCGGCCAGCTCGTACTCCACGAGAATGTCGGTCAGCGCTCGTTCCATGGAGGGAATTGTCCGCTTGCCGGCACTCACCCCGACGCGAGTGGCTGGTATGCGTTCAGGGGGATGATCGGCTCCGCGGCGCCCGACGCGACCGCGCTGGAGCACTGCGTCAGCTTGATCTCCTGCTCACCCGGCGCCCCGACCAGATCGGTCAACGCGGGACACTGGTACGACGCCGTGTTCAGGGTTGGATCCGATGGCGGTCCGTACGTCACGGAGTCCGTGAAGTAGCAGCTCGCGTCGCTGTTCGCGAACACGCGGTAGCGATGCGTGGCGAGCTCATCCACACCGGTGTCATGGACGGTGAGCGTGCTCTGCTGGCATGACTCTGCGTCGGTGACCCAGCACTGCGCGGCCAGCGATGAGCCCTCCGAGGTCGCGCCACCTGCGCCAACCGTCGCGACGCCGCACGACGGCACCGGCGCGATGGCCGACACGACGGCGGACGCGCCGGTTGCCACCGCGAGCGTCGCGAGGACCACCAGGATGTTGCGCACCACGTTGCGGAACGCGCCTCGTCCACGAGACAAGACGAGCACGCTGCAGATCAGCGTGTCTCCGCCGACGACCACCGCAAAGGCGATCTCCGCGGCGCCGGCAAAGCCGGTGACCGCCGAGACGACGACCGCCGCGACCAGCCCCGCGACCTCTCCGATCACGTACCGGCGATCGACGAACCGGTGGCCCGCTATGAGCGCGAAGGGGGCCAGAGCAACGCCCAGCAGGAGCGCGGCCGTGACCGCGAAACCGAGCCCGGCCCAGAAGCAGAGGGCGAACCAGGCGAGCAGGAACGCGCCCCACAGGACCACGTACTGGACGCGACCACGCACTGCATTCACAGTGCGCGAGTCTATTGCTGCGGGCCCGCAGCCAGAACCACCGTGGCCTGGTGGCGGTCACCGGCGGGATCGAGCCACACGAGTGACACCGACTGCCCGCTGTGATCTCCCTGCAGCAGGAGCGCGAGCGACGCCTGCGAGGTGACGGCGTTGCCGCCGAGTTCGATGATCACGTCACCGGCCGCGAGCCCTGCGCCTGCTGCGGGACTCCCGCTCACAACTCCTGTGGCGGCTCCACAGCCGACGGCCACGAGGGCGCCGGCCTGCGCGGTGTCGTCCTGTGCGCAGACGCCGAGGAAGGCCCCGCTTGGTGGCGCAGCGGGATGCGCCAGCAGCTGATGGGCGTAGTTGAGCGCCGTGTTGATCGGGATTGCGAACAACTCGACCGCCCCCGGTTGCGGTCCCCGGCGGCCGCCGCTCGCGGCGGTGTCCATCCCGACCACCTGGCCATTGCTGTTGATGAGCGGCCCGCCCGAATCGCCCGGCTGGATCGGCGCGTTGGTCTGGATCATCCCGTTCAAGGTCTCGGTGCTATCGCCTGTCTCGTCGGAGGCGGTGATGGTCTGCCCGAGCGCGGTCACCTGGCCGGTGGCCACCGCCGGCGTGCCGCCGCGCCCTTCAGCGTTGCCGAGCGCGGTGACGCTGTCGCCGATGTGCACGTCCGAGGAATTGCCGATCGGCGCAGTCGCCAAGCCGCTCGCTCCCTCGATCTGCAGGACCGCGACGTCGTGGACGGAATCGCCGCCGATCTCGGTGGCGGGGTAGGTCTGGCCGGTCGAGGTGATCCGGATGCTGATCCCCTGCTGACCGTCGACGACGTGGTAGTTGGTGAGCACCACCCCGGCTGACGTGAGCACGATGCCCGTGCCCGCGGCGGCCGCGCCATCGCTGAGCGACGTGTCGATGTCCACCACCGCCGCCTGCACGCCGGCCGTGCTCCCGGAGCCTCCGAGACCTCGGGTGGCGATCACCGCAGTGGCAGCCGCACTCGCGGCGAAGACAAAGATGACAACTGCCACACCCACCATCAGCAACCGGGACGTGCGCCTCGGCGGTGGCGGCGGCTCGTACGTATAGAACGTCTGGGGCCACCACCCGGGCGTCGGCGGGGGCGCGGACGTCCAACCCGCTTCCCCTGGCCACGCCGGCGGTCCGGCGGGGACCTCCTCCTCGCTCATGCTCACCCTATTGTCGCCAGTTCCGGGTTTCAAGTGCATGAGCGAGGGTTCCCCGCGCGCCGCGCATCGAGTGCGCGGCCGCGGGCGTCCCCTGCCGGTGCAAACTGGCCGGACCGGGCAGCCGGTCCGACCTGACTACATGACGTCGAAGGTTTCCGCAACCTCGACACTCGAGCCGCCGCCGAGGACCGGGCATCCCTTGGCAAGCGCGACGGCCGCGTCAAGACTGTCGGCCGTGATCAGGCTGTAGCCGGTTGCGGCGTTTGCGCCACCTCCGTCAGAAACCGACCCGTCACTCGCGATGGTCTTCGCCTGGCCGACGGGGTTGCCGCCGTCCGCAAGCGCCGGCCCGAGGTTCTGGAACCAGGTTCCCCATGCCGCCATCGCCGCTGCCTGAGCTTCCTCGCCCTCGGGCATGCCGCCCTCGCCGTGGTAGACGAGCAGATATTTCGCCATGTCGTGCCTCCTTGGTTGGTCAGTTGTCGTTCGCGCTGATCGCGCGGATGCCAGGTGGTTCGAGACGCGCCTCGAGGAGCGCGCGCTCCGACGGGTTCTCGGTGAGTTCGATGGCGCGGCGGTCCGCTTCGGCCGCCTCATCGAGCCTGCCGAAGCGACGGAGCAGCTCGGCGCGTGTTGCCCAGTACAGGTGGTAGCCGTCGAGCTCGGCGTGGAGCGCATCGAGCTCCTCCATGGCCGGCACCGGCCCGGCGACGTGCTCGAGAGCGATCGCCCGGTTGAGCCGGACCACCGGCCCGGGGTTGAGCCGCGTCAGCGCGCCATACAACGCCAGGATCTGCGGCCAGTCGGTTTCATCGAACGTCGGCGCCTCCGCGTGGCAGGCTGCGATGGCAGCCTGGAGCCAGTACGAGCCGGGCCGTCCGAGCCGTCGGGCCTGCTCGAGGAGCGCGCCTGCCTCGGCAATGGCCGCGTGATCCCACCGCGAGCGGTCCTGGTCCTTGAGCAGCACGAGCTTGCCGTCAGCGTCGAACCGGGTTGCGCGCCGCGATTCGTGCAGGCGCATGAGCGCGAGCAGTGCCAGGACCTCGGACTCCTCGGGCAGCATGCGCGCCAGCAACTCGCAGAGCCAGAGCGCATCGACGCAGAGGTCGCGGCTCGTCGCGACGTCCGGTCCACTGCCGAGGTAGCCCTCGTTGAAGACGATGTACAGCGAAGCGAGCACCTCGGCGAGACGATCAGGGAGCTCCTCCGGCTCCGGAACTCGATACGGAATGCGCGCACCGACGATCTTTCGCTTCGCCCGCACGATCCGCTGCGCCATCGCCGCCTCGGAAACGAGAAACGCGTGCGCGATCTGGCTCGTCGTCATGCCCATGACCGCGCGAAGCGTCAGCGCCACCTGCGCGTCGCGGGCCAGCGCCGGATGGCAGCAGATGAAGATGAGCCGGAGGCGATCGTCCGGATCGGAGCGCACGTCGGGAGCCCAGCCGTCCGTCAGCAGTTGCAGCTTGCTGCGATAGGTCGCGTCGCGACGCAACCGGTCGATGGCGCGCCGGCGCGCCGTCTGCAGCAACCACGCCGCGGGGCGCTCCGGGACACCGTCAAGCGGCCAGCGCTGCAACGCAGCGACCACCGCGTCCTGTACCAGGTCCTCGGCAAGGTCGAAGTCGCCGGTGATCCGGACCAGCGAGCCGCAGATGAGGCCGACCTCCGCGCGGAAGACCTCGTTCATCGCCTCCGCGGTCGTTGCGTTCACCGGCGCACTCCAAGTCCCGCGCTGCTCAGGCGACGGGGTGATGCGGCATGTCGTCGTGGTTCACCACCGGGCGAATCTCGACGGCCTGATCCTTCGGCGGCCACTTCTTGGCGATCGCGATCGCCTCGTCGAGGTCGTCGACATCGATCGTCACGAACCCGGCCACGTTCTCCTTGCTCTCCATGAACGGGCCGTCGGTGACGAGTGGCCGGCCCTCCTGAAAACGGATCGTGGTTGCGGTGTTCGACGCTTGCAACTCCTCACCGCCGATGAGCTTGCCGGCGCCGCCGATCTCCGAGAACCACTCGTCGATCGCTGCGTAGTGCGCGCGCTCACTCGCCTCGTCGAGGACGTTCTCCTCGTTCTTGATGAACAGCAGCATGTATTTCACGGATGGCTCCTTGGCGTCTGGATAAGTCGTCCCAATCATGACGACGAACGGCGAACGCCCAAATCGACAAAGCCCGCGACGCCGGGCATGAGCGCCGTGTCACTCTCTCGCCCCATGACTGCCTGGACCGTCCTTGGACGTGCGCGAGTGGACGCCGGCGATCGAACACGCATCGAAGGACTGCGGCGGGTGTGCGAGGCGGCCGAACCGCTCGACCTGAAGATCGAGCTCGATGAGAGCGAGCCGCTCGACCGCCCGATTCACTTTCTCGCGATCGCCGGCGACGAGGTCATCGGCTATGCCGGGGTGACGCACGGCGATGAAGCCGAGGCATGCGGGATGGTGCACCCGTCGTGGCGGCGTCAGGGTGTCGGGACTGCCCTGCTTGGTCGCCTGCGTGACGCAGCAGCGAGCCTCGGGCGCGAGAACATCCTCGTGATCTGCGAGGACGCCGGACCGACGGCAATTGACTGGATGCGGCGTCTCGGCGCAACCCTTGACTCGGCGGAACGCCGCATGATCCTGCCGCTCGCTGGTCCGTCACCGGCGGCAGGTGGCGCGCCGTTGCAGATACGTCCTGCGACCGACGCCGACCGTGACACCGTCGTCGACATCATCGGTGAGGACTTCGAGGATTACCCGGATGAGCGCCGGCTCGTCGGGATCGACGGTGGCGAAGTCGTGGGGACGCTGCGCCTGACCGGGTCAGCGCAGCGCTCGATGATCTATGGCTTCGTCATCGACGAGAGCCGCAGAGGTCAGCGCCTCGGGACCCGCATGCTCGCGCCGGTCATCGACCAGTTGCGCGCCGAGGGTGTTGTCGAGGTGGGTCTGGAAGTCGACCCCGACAACACCCCCGCTCTCCGCCTGTACGAGCGCTACGGATTCAAGCCCGTCACGACGTACCGATACATGTGTCTCGCCGTCACGCCACCAGCACGCCCGGATCCATCTCCGGCTCCGGCGCCCCATGCAGGAGCTCCGTCACCCGGGGCTTGAACACCAGCTGCGCGATGAGCGTCGGCACCAGCGCCGTGAGCACGACGACCGTCACGAGGATCGAGTACTGCGCGCGCGTGATGTACCCGTTGGTGTCGCTGTCAGTGCCGGTCGATGTGCAGGACTACCTTGCCGGTTACTCGCCGTCCCAGGAGGTCCCGGGCGAGCTCGCCGCCCCGGGTCCAGTCGGCCTCCACATCGATATGCGGCGTGAGGATACCCGCCGCTATGAGCGCGCACAACCTCGTGAGGTCCGCGGCCGCACTCTGCGTGTAGCGCAACTCGATGAACAGGAGCATGGAGCGCACTGTCGCGCCGACATGCGCACCGAACCACCGAGGACCGAGTTCCGCCGGCTCAAGCAGCGTCGACGCATACGACACCACAGTGCCATGCGGCGCAACGACATCGAGACAGCGCGTGAGCACCTCGCCGCCCACGCCATCGAGGATGTGCTCATACGGCCCCTTCGCGTCTTTGATGTCGCGAAGCACCTCGTGACATGCGGCGGCCGCTGCCTGATTCGCCTCGGGGTTGCGGATCTGCCCGGTGACATGCATCTGGGCGGCGCGTGCGATCTGTATCGCGAGGTGGCCGACACCTCCGGAACCGCCGGTGATGAGCACACTCCGGCCCACTGGAAAGCCGCCGATCGCGAGAGCCCGGTAAGCGGTCATGCCGGCGACGGGCAGGCATGCCGCTTGAGCAAGCGTCACCCCTTCGGGGATCGCCGCGAGATAGTCCGCTGGAACGGCGACGAGCTCGGCCCAGGCTCCGTTGTTGACGAGGCCGACGACCGTGGTGCCGGCAGCGGGTCCACTGCCGTTTTCGGCGGGACGCTCCACAACCCCGACGACGTCCCAGCCAACCTGGTCGCCGGCCTTGGAGTTCTTGGCGCGCCACACCTCGCCACGGTTGAGGCTCGTCGCTTGCACGCGTACCAACGCCTCATTCGGGGCCGGCCGCGGCTCCGGAACTTCGGTGATCTGGAGGATGTCGTCGTTCCCGGTCGTTGTGAGCGCGCGCACTGTTGTTAGACCGGGCAGCTCTCGTCGGAGCACGTCGCGTCGGTGGCGCCCGCGGTGACCATCTGGAGCGGATGCGAGGCGGTCCACGCCTCCTGCAGCGCCGCTCGTAGCGTCTCGGCCGGCTGGGCACCGGAGACCCCGTAGGCGCGATCGAGCACGAAGAACGGGACGCCGTTGATACCCAGTTGCCGCGCTTCGAGCTCGTCGTGGCGGACTGCATCCGCATAAGCGTCACCGTCGAGCACCGTGCGGACCGCGGCCTCGTCGAAGCCCTCCTCCACCGCGAGCCCGACCAGCACGTTTCGGTCGCCGATCGGCTTGCCCTCGACGAAGTACGCAGCCATCAGCCGTTCCTTGAGAGCCGCCTGCTTGCCGACCGTGTTCGCGTAATGGATGAGCCGATGCGCGTCGAACGTGTTGCCCGACTGCGCCTTGTCGAGGTGGAAGTCGAGCCCCACGGTTGCAGCGTTGGCGGTGACCCGCGCCTGCGCGGCCTCGGCCTGCGCGCGGCTCATCCCGTATTTGGCTGCCAGCCGCTCAACCGGGTCACCGTCGGACGTCGCGGGCGCGCTTGGATCGAGTTGGAAGCTTCGATACGTCACGGCGACTTCGTTGCGATGATCGAAGCCGGCGAGCGCCTCCTCGAAGCGACGCTTGCCGATATAGCACCAGGGACAGACGACGTCAGACCAGATCTCAACATCCATGCCTCGTTTGTACCCCATCTCGCGCAGTTGACGCGTGGGAATTCAGTGCCTCCGGCAGTCGGTTCAGAAATCCTGACCGCGGGTATAGAGATTCCGACAACCAAGAGCCGCTCGCCCCGGGGCGAACGGCATAGAGAGACTGAACATGGCTGAACTGACCTCCGAACTCCTTCCGATCCTGCAGCTCGACGATGTCGTCGTCATGCCGGGGATGACCGCCACCGTCGCGGTTGAGAGCGACACCCAGCGTGCCGCGATGACCGCCGCGCAGAACGGCAACCACCTGATCCTCCTCGTTCCCCGCGTCGGCGGCCGGTTCTCGGGGATCGGGACCGTCGCGCAGGTCGTCGAGTTCGGGGCAGTTGCCGTCGGGTGCTGAGGTCTCGATCCTCAAGGGCCTGCACCGCGCGCGTCTCGGTGGCGGCCAGTCGGATATCGGGGGAGCGCTGTGGGTGCAGGTCGAACCCCTCCCGGACGGCGACCCGACCGACGCCGCTCGCGAGCTGGCACGCGAATATCGCGCACTTATCGAGAACCTCCTCGAGCTGCGTGGCGCAGGCCGCGCCATCGAGGCGGTTCGCTCCGTTCGCCATCCCGGCCACCTCGCCGACCTTGCCGGCTACTCGCCGGACTTCAGCATCGAGCAGAAGCTCGAAGTCCTGGAGACGCTCGACATCGAGCAGCGCCTCACCCGCCTCATCGGGTGGACCAAGGACGTCCTCGCCGACGCATCGGTGCGCGAGAAGGTGCGCACCGAGGTCAACGAGGGCATGGAGAAGACCCAGCGCGACTTCCTGCTCCGCCAGCAGCTGGAGGCGATCAAGAAGCAACTCGGTGAGGGCGGCGACGACGTTGCCGCAGGCTACCGGGAGCGCCTCGAGAACGCCGGAATGCCCGAGAACGTGCGCAAGGAGGTCGAGCGCGAGCTGGACCGCTTCGAGCGCACGAGCGAGCAGAGCCCGGAGCACGGGTGGATCCGGACCTATCTCGACTGGATGTTCGAGATCCCCTGGAACGTCCGCTCCGAGGACAACCTCGACCTCGCCGAGGCGCGGCGCATCCTCGACGAGGACCACACCGGTCTCGAAGACGTGAAGCAGCGGATCATCGAGTTCCTCGCGGTTCGCAAGCTCCGCAGCGAGCGCGGCATCACCGTGCTCGGGGGCGGCTCCGGCGCGATCATCACGCTGGTCGGACCTCCCGGCGTGGGCAAGACCTCGCTCGGCGAGTCGGTGGCGCGGGCGCTCGGACGCAAGTTCGCGCGCATCTCCCTCGGCGGCATCCACGACGAGGCGGACATCCGCGGGCACCGGCGCACGTACGTCGGAGCGCTTCCGGGCCGCATCGTGCGCGCCCTGAAGGAAGCCGGCACGAAGAACCCCGTGATCATGCTGGACGAGATCGACAAGGTCGGCAGCGACTGGCGGGGTGACCCGTCCTCCGCGTTGCTCGAGGTGCTCGACCCCGCGCAGAACAACACCTTCCGCGACCACTACCTCGAGGTCGACCTCGACCTCTCCGAGGTGCTCTTCATCCCGACGGCGAACGTGTGGGAGACGATCCCCGCGCCGCTGCTCGACCGCATGGAGTTGATCCGGCTCGACGGGTACACCGAGAACGAGAAGGTCGCCATCGCGCGCGATCATCTGCTCCGCCGTCAGATCGAGCAGGCGGGGCTGCGGCCGGATGAGGTGAGCGTCACCGACGAGGCGATCCTCGCGGTGATCACCGATCACACGCGTGAAGCCGGCGTGCGGAACCTCGAGCGCGAGCTCGGGAAGATGACCCGCAAGGTGGCAACACGGATCGCGGGCGGCGACTTCACCCCGCCGCTGGAGATCACTCCCACACAGGTTCGCGAGCTGCTCGGCAAGCCGAAGTTCGACAACGAAGTTGCCGAGCGGACGGCCGTTGCGGGCGTTGCCACAGGTCTGGCCGTGACCGGCACCGGAGGCGATGTCCTGTTCATCGAGGCAGCGAACGCGCCTGGCGATGGCAAGCTCACCCTCACCGGCCAGCTGGGCGACGTCATGAAGGAGTCCGCGCAGATCGCGCTGTCGTACGTGCGAGCTCACGCGGAGGAATTGGGGATCGACCCCGAGGCCGCCCGCCAGAGTTTCCACATCCACGTCCCGGCCGGCGCCGTGCCGAAGGACGGGCCTTCTGCGGGCGTCGCGATGACGACCGCCGTGGTCAGCCTCCTCACCGGACGGCCGATGCGCAGCAGCGTCGCGATGACCGGCGAAGTCACGCTTCAGGGGCTCGTGCTCCCGATCGGCGGTGTCAAGCAGAAGGTGCTTGCGGCGCACCGCATGGGCCTGCGCGAGGTCATCCTGCCGAAGCGCAACGAGAAGGACATCGAGGACGTGCCCGAGAGCGTGCGCGACGCTATGACATTCCACCTGGCGAGCCACGTCGAGGATGCCATCGAGGTGGCACTCGAACCGATCGCCACTGCGGTGACCGCCGCCGCCTGAACCCTCTCTTCGTCAGCGAAAGGGCCACCCCGCTCGAGCGAGGTGGCCCTTCGTATGCCTGGATCAGACGCTGTTAGCGAAGCCGTCCATGCCCTTCCACTTGCGTCGTAACGCAATCGAAAGACGGTGCAGAGCAGGCTGATTGAACCGTGGCGTTAAACCCTTACGAGTTGCCGCGAGGGAGGTTGCGCGGTCGCGCGGAAGCGACTCGACGTCAGTTCCTCTTGATCATGGGCGGACTCGCAACTGCTGGAGCATCGCTCTTCGGTGGCATCGAAGTGCTCCGGTTCATGTTTCCGGTGGCGTCGAGCAACGCGCCCGCACTGTTCAAAACTTCGTTCAGCTTTCTCCAGCTCACCGGCGGCGTTGTGGGCGGCAAGGCAGTCACGCCGGTCAATGTCATCACTGACACGAACCACCGAGTCAGCGTCATCCTCGATGACGCCGGCATTTACGCGGTCCTGCTCATCTGCACGCATCTCGGATGCACACCGAACTACGTGTCCGATGTGGTGACCGGTTCCGGTGTCGCTCCGTCGGTTGCCGATGCGCGCGGTGTACGCACCAAAGCACAGCAGATCCCGAACGGCTGGGCGTGTCCATGTCACGGCAGCCGCTACTTCATCGACTCAACGAATTTCTACGGCCCAGCACCGCGTCCGATGGACTGGGTGAACATCGAGGTAACGCCCGACGGGTTCTTCGCGGTGGACCGGGCAACGCTCGTCGCAACGCGCGGCCCTGGTGACAACACAGCCCCGCAGTGGCGCCTGCTGGTCAGCTCGAAGAAGAGCAACAACAAGACCTACGGCGTGTAGCCGCGCGGCTGCGGCGGTGCGACTGCGAAAGTGGTCCGTCAAGAACGGCTGTCCCAATGGCTCTTGACAACCGCTCCTGGTAACACCGGTACTGTCGCGGACATGGTGCCGCTCATGTGATCCGGCTGCTCCTGAGTGAGGTCCGGTTTGCGCGCGGACGTGCCATTGCGCTCGGAGCGGGAATGCTCGTCACGGCGGTCGCATTCTGCCTGCTGACCGCGTCCGTCGACGTCGGACTGGCGAAGATCACCGGCGTCGTGGGGAGCAACTGGCGCGGCTCGTACGACCTGCTGGTACTCCCGCGTGATTCGACACAAACGACCCCCGGCAGTCAGCATCTGGTGGAGCTGAACTACCTGTCCGCGGGAACTGGCGGAATCAGTGTCGGTCAGGCTGCACAGGTCGCGCGTCTTCCAGGCGTCGGCGTCGCGGCGCCGCTCGCGGTGGTGGGCTACGTGCTTGCGACGGCAACGCTCCCCGTGGACATCTCGTCGGTCGCGGGCACGACGGGTGCTGCAGTTTTCACGGTGACGTCGAACTTCTCAGCCGATCAGGGTCTCTCGCGATATCCCGTCGAGGACGACGGGTATGTCTATGTCACCCCGGATCCGCTCAGCTCATTTCAGCTCGGCGCCGGCCAGATCGGCCCGAAGGAACGGCTCCCCGATGGCCAGAGCGTCACCGTCTGCCCGACGCTCTTCGCGAATAGCTTTGTGACGTCGCCATTTCAACGCGACGCGCAGGCGCCGCAGGGCCAGAACTGCTACTCGCGAAGCGGAGCGACGTCAGCATCGTTCCAGGGGACCGTGGAGTGGTCGTTCCCTGTGCTTCTCGCCGGAATCGATCCCACGGCTGAGAACGCCCTCTCCGGCCTCCAACGCTCGGTGACATCCGGGCACTACCTCAGTGACACGGAGCGTCCGTCGACGGTTGGCACCGCATTGGTTGTGCCGGTGCTCGGCAGCACCGTCTCGTTCGATGGCGACGTCGACCAGGTGACCGTGAACAAGCTGCCGTCAGCGGCGGTCGGAGTGGTCCGCTCCAACCAAGCCCCCGGCGTCATGCTCCGAGCGCTCGAGGCCGAGCCGTCCACACCGGTCCTGCACGAATCGATCACGAGCTCGCAGGCGTGGCAATCGCTGTTGACACAGCTGGCTGTTCCGGTCAACGCGGATGTCACTGAATTCGCCCAGATCGTCAGCCAGTACTGGTCGGCGGGACCGGTGACCTACCGCGGAAGCCCGCTCACCCAACTCGATCCGACGCCAGTCACAAACCCGGAGTCCGTATGGACGTCCGGGATCAGTGTCGACGGCTCGGGGTACGTGGCAGCACCGCCCGCCGCCGCGGACACCGGCTTCCGTGCGCTCACTGAGCACACGACGTACGGAGGCTCCAACGCCACCACGACGCTCATTCAGGCAGTGGGCCAGTTCGATCCCTACAAGCTCGCGGGATTCTCCGGAGCCGGACCGGGGTCGTCGCTCGCCAGCTATCGCGCCCCGCTCCTGACCGGGGCCGACCCGGCAACGCGAGCGGCACTCGACAACCAGCCGCTCGAGCCGGACGGAAACATGGCCGGTTACGCGCAGCAACCGCCGATGCTGCTCACCAACCTCGCCGGAGTGGCGGCGCTGGAAGACCCGAACCGCTTTGCGGGCACGGCCAATCTGGCGACGGCGCCGATCGGTTCGATCCGTGTCCGGGTTGCCGGTCTCCACGGATCCGTACAACAGCAACTCCAGAAGATCGCGGCGGTTGGGCAGGAGATCCGAACGGCCACCGGCCTGCGTGTGGTCGTCACCGCCGGAGCATCACCGCAGCCGGTGACCGTCTCGCTGCCTGCCACGGCCTTCGGGCGTCCGGCGTTGCAAGTGACGGAGCAGTGGACGGCCGTGATGGTCGCGCTGGTCGTGCTCCAGCAGGCCGATCGCGAAAGTCTCGCCCTCTTTGTGCTCATCCTTGTCGTGTGCGGGCTCTTCCTCGGTGAGGCGTCGCTGGCGGGTGTGCGCGCCCGGCGAAGAGAGATCGGCGTGCTCCGTGCGCTCGGGTGGGGACGCCGGCAGGTGTTCGTGCTCGTGCTCGGTGAGGTGGCGGTGCTGGGGCTCATCGCCGGTCTGGCGGGAAGCGCAGCGTCCGTGGCGCTGATCGAGGGCTTGAAGTTGTCGCTCCCGCTCTGGAGGGCGGCACTCGTGCTTCCTGTCGCAGTGGTGCTCGCCACCCTCTCCGGACTGATCCCGGCATGGCTCGCAGCGAGGGCGGAGCCCACCGACGCCCTGGCTTCGGCCGTCCGCGCTCCACGGCGCGCCGGCTTTCCGGTTCGGTCGATCGCGGGACTTGCCATTACCGGTCTCACGCGGGTCCGCGGGCGCTCGGCACTCGCCGCGATCGGCCTCGGCGTTGGCGTGGCCGCGCTCACCGTGCTCCTCGCCGCCCAGGCGTCCTTCAACTCTGCCATCGGCGACAGCGAGCTGGCCGGACTCGTCACCGCGACGACGAGGAGCACAGACGTCATCTCAGCACTCCTCGCGGTCGGCTTGGGAGCCGCCGCCATTGCGGACGTCACCTACCTGAATCTCCGTGAGCGCGCTGGAGAGCTCGCTGCCCTTGCGGCGTCGGGATGGGGTCGCCGCGAGATCGGCACCCTGCTCGGTGTCGAGGCGCTCGTGACTGCAGCCGTCGGATCCATTGCAGGCGCCGCGGTCGGGTTGGTCGCCGCCGCGACTGCGTTCGGGCTGATTGCTCCAGTGATCCTCGCGGCGCTCGCTGCCGCCGTCGGCGGGACCGCGCTCGCACTCGCCGGAACTGCCGCGATCCTCGCCCTCGCTTCGGACAGACCGCTTGCGGAGATTCTCGCCGCAGATGAATAGCGACGTCGCCGCAGAACCGCTCGTGTCGTTCCGCTCGGTCTGCAAAACCTACCGGTCCGGCGACGGGGCGGCGGTGCGAGCGCTTGACGACGTGTCCCTCGACGTCCCGATGGGGCAGGTGGTCGCCGTGATCGGGCGCTCGGGCTCCGGCAAGTCGACGTTGCTCCATGTGGCGGGTGCGATGGACGTCGTCGACTCTGGGACCGTGAATGTGAACGGCCGCGACATCGGCAAGTTGGGCAGCGCGGAGCGTGCGGTCTATCGGCGGAGCATCGGTTTTGTCTTTCAACGTTTCCATCTCCTTCCCGCCCTGACGGCGCTGGACAACGTGGCTGCGCCCGTGCTGCCCTTCAAGACGGCGTTCGACAAGCGGACGCGGGCGCGAGAACTCCTCGCGGCTGTCGGCCTTGAGGGGCGTGAGCACGACCTGCCGTCGCACCTCTCGGGCGGACAGCAACAGCGGGTCGCCATCGCTCGCGCACTTGTGGCGGAACCGCTCCTGCTTCTCGCCGACGAACCTACCGGTAATCTCGATTCCGCAGTCGGGGCGGAGGTCCTCGATCTGCTCTTCGCCTTGCACGAGGAGCGCGGGCTGACCCTGATCATCGCCACGCACGACACAGCGGTCGCGACGCGCTGCGAACGCGTTGTCAAGCTGCGCGACGGACGAATCGTGGACGAGCAGGACGCCGCGCCCATCTAGCGCAAGGACCGCAGCCACGAGATCGCGAACTCAGTGACGAAGGGCGGTTTGAGAGACTGGGGCGGGAGGGCCACGTCCAGAACCCCGACGCCGAGCATCACGCCCGGCCCCCCAAGCAACGAGGAGACATACGAATGAATCACCCCCTGCGGACGCTTGCGTGCGGCATCGGGACCTGCGCTGTGATCGCGCTCGTCAGCGGCTGCGGCGGAACCGGACCGCCAACGCCATCATCGACGACCTGCGACGGCTCGGCGGCCGTGAGCGGACTCGGACCGGTGGCCGAAACCATCGACGCCACCGACAACCTCGTCTTCGTTCCGGCTTCCACGACAACGAGCGTCGGCGACGTCGTCGAGTTCAAGAACACGGGGACAGTCGCGCACACCGTGACCTTTCAGGACAACAACGACGGGTGCCTGTCCGACGCGATGCTCAATCCCGGTTCGACCTGGGAGGTGAAGTTCACGGCTGCGGGCACGTACAACTACCTATGCACGATCCATGCCCCGAACATGAAGGGCGAGATCACGGTCACGGGCTCCTAGGCAGGATCCAGAGTCGTCGCTCCGTGGGTGGAGCGAGGCGATTGCGATACTTCCGGGATGGAACCTCGCGTCTCGCTCATCACCCTCGGAGTGGCTGACCTGGAGCGGTCGTATCGCTTCTACAAGGACGGTCTTGGGCTACCCACCACAGGCACGCCGGCGGACGGCGTGATCTTTTTTCAGACGTCCGGCACCACCCTCGCGCTGTACCCGTACGACGACCTTGCGCGTGATATCGGCCCAGGCTGGAACGAAACGCGCTCGCGGTTCACCGGGATATCGCTTGCTCACAACGTGCGCGAGCGCCACGAGGTCGACGCAGTGCTCGAGCTCGCCGCCGCGGCAGGCGCCACCATCGTCAAGCCCGCGGCCGACACCTTCTGGGGAGGTTACGGCGGCTACTTCGCCGATCCGGACGAGTACCTCTGGGAAGTCGCGTGGGGCGCCTTCGACTTCAACGAGGACGGCTCACTGCGCGTGCCCTGAGATCCGTGTCGACTGAGGCGGCGACTTCGATGCGGCCAACGTAAACTTGATTCAGACGGCGATGGAGCTCGCCGAAAACCGCCTGCATGACTGATGGCTCCTGTTCACCGCCCTAGCAGGGAGAACAGGACCACGCCATGGCAGAGCGAATGAACGAGAGTCCCGCAGTCGTCGCGGGAACGCCGACCGCCGGAACACGCGGCAAGTCATCCGCCGCATCGGCGGACGCCACCCCACCTCGTCCAATCAGCCTGCTCTTCGCCGACGGCAACGAGAGCGGGACCACTACCGAACGGCAGGATTGCTCCTACGCGTCGGACCTGAACCTCGATCAGATTGTTGCGGCGATCGCTCGCGTGCAGGAGGAGAAGGATTTCATCGCAAACCTCGTGTACCGGCATGTCGATGACATCGACACCGTGCACTACCGGCACGAGGTCTTTCGAGATCTGGAAGAGACGGCGCTTCTCGAGAGAATCCGGGAGTTTGCCGACGTGGTGCGCACGGTGCGCATCCACCTGAATCAGGCCCGAGAGATGCGGTATCAGTACCAGCGCGAAGGGTGGTTCCTGGATGCGGTCGCCGGGTATTGCGACGCGGTCCGATCGCTGGCCGGCGCCCTGGCCGCTTCGAACGTGGGCTCACGCGCTCTCCGTGCCTTTCGTGCATTCCTGAAGGAGTACGTAGCATCCGCCGCGTTCCTCGCTCTCGCGGCCGACACGATCGCCTGCAAAGACGCGCTGGCAAAGGTCCGGTATTGCACGCGCATCCGCGGCGCACGGGTCGACGTCACCCGGTACGAAGGTCAGGCCGATTACAGCGCGGAGGTTCTGGAGACCTTCGATCGATTCAAGCAGGGTGCCGCCAAGGACTACCGCATCAATTACCGGTTGGCACCAGGGATGAACCACGTTGCCGCGCAGATCGTCGATCTCGTCGCGCAACTCTTTCCTGAAGAGTTCGAGGCGCTCGATGAGTATTGCCGCGTGCATGCCGGGTTCTTCGATGAGACGGTGCGGCGCTTCGAGCGCGAGATCCATTTCTATCTCGCGTATCTCGACCACATCGCACCACTCCGCGACGCCGGGCTGAGCTTCTGTTATCCGGAATTGACCGCGACGTCGAAGGCTATCTCCGCGACTGACACCTTCGACCTCGCGCTCGCGAAGAAACTCGTGTCGGAGCACAAGCCCATCGTGAGCAACGACTTTCACATGGACGGGCCCGAGCGCATCTTCGTCGTCTCCGGTCCGAACCAGGGTGGCAAGACGACCTTTGCGCGAACCTTCGGCCAGCTGCATCATCTGGCCGGCGTCGGGTACCCCGTTCCCGGGAGTTCGGCTCGCCTCTTCTTCTTCGACAACCTCTTCGCGCACTTCGAGCGCAGCGAGGACATCACGAACCTGCGCGGCAAGCTCGAGGACGACCTCGTCCGGATCCGGCAAATCCTCCACGCCGCAACGCCCAACAGCATCGTGATCATGAACGAGATCTTCACGTCGACCACGCTGAGCGATGCTCGCTTCCTCGGCGAGAAGGTGATGCGGCAGCTCATTCACCTCGACGTGCTGTGTGTCTATGTCACCTTCGTCGACGAACTCGCGTCACTCGGCGAGTCGGTCGTCAGCATGATCAGCACGATCGTCCCCGAGAATCCCGCTGAGCGGACATACAAGGTGATCCGGGGACCCGCCGACGGGCTCGCCTACGCGCTGGCCATCGCCGAGAAGCACAACCTCACCTACGAGCGGCTCCGGCAAAGGATCGTCGCGTGAAGGCGTACCTGCTCTACCAGGATCAGGACTTCGACTTCGGGGCCGACCTGCCTCCGAACCATGCCGACCTCATCCAGGACCTCGAGTTGACGACCCTGCTCGACGCGATGGCCCGTGGCGACAAGTTCCTCCTCGAGGTGTCGAGACGGGTGCTGCTCGCGAGCCTTCGCGAACCCGACGCCATCCTGTACCGCCAGCAAGTGCTCGCGGACTGCATCGCTCAGCCGCACATCATCCGCGAGATGTATGACATCGCCGTCGGCGCGCTCGAGGACAAGCGGGGCATCTGGGGATACAGCTCGCAATACCCTTCGTCCATTTTGTCGAGTGCGGTCAACCAGCTCGAGGCCGCTGTCATCCGTCTCAAGCAGCTGCGCTCGATCGCCGACGCCAACGCCGGGCAGTTCACGTCACCCGGTCTCACGACGATGTTTCGCGCCATGCAGCACGAACTCGATGACGAGTATTTCCGGACGATCAGCTTCCACCTCAAGCAGCTGCGCTTTCGCAACGGCGAATTGATCAGCGCAGGGCTCGACCGCGACAACAGCGGCATCGGCTTCGTCCTGCGTGCGTCTGCCGGCGCGAAACGGACGTTGAAGGAGCGTCTCGGTATGGCCCCACGCTCGTCGTACTCATTCACCATCCCGCCCCGTGATGACGCGGGATCGATCGCCCTCGGAGAGATCACCAGTCGCGGGATCAACCTCGTCGCCAACGCGGCAGCGCAGTCCAGCGATCACATCTGGAGCTACTTCAGCATGCTTCGCGCGGAGCTGGGGTTCTACGTGAGCTGCCTCAACCTGTCGGACCGGCTCGCCGCAAAGGGGATCCGGACATCATTCCCCGAGCCGGTCGCCGAAGCCCCGCGCGTGCTCGCGACCACCGGCTTGCGCGAGATCTGCCTCGCGCTCCGCTCAGAGCACGACGTCGTCGGTAACGACTTCGACGCCACAGGAAAATCGTTGACCATCATCACCGGCGCGAACTCCGGAGGGAAGACGACGTTCCTGCGGAGTGTCGGTCTGGCGCACTTGATGATGCAGTGCGGCATGTTCGTCGCCGCTGAGACGTTCCGCGCCAGCGTCTGCACCGGAGTATTCACGCACTCCGCCAGAGAGGAGGACGCGAGCATGACCAGCGGCAGGCTCGACGAGGAACTCGGCCGCATGAGCATCATCGCGGATCAGATCCACGCGCATTGCCTCGTGCTGTTCAACGAGTCGTTCGCGGCCACGAATGAGCGTGAGGGTTCCGAGATCGGACGTCAGATCGTCAGTGCGCTGCTCGAGGCCGACATCACGGTGTTCTTCGTCACGCATCAATTCGACTTCGCCGAACGGATTCCGCCTCAAGCGGGCCGACACGACACTTTTCCTCCGCGCCGAGCGGCAGTCCGAGGGCCGGCGCAACTACAGACTTGCCGTTGCAGCGCCGCTGCCGACGAGCTTCGGAGAAGACGTCTACGACGAGCTCGGTGGCTGGCTGGAGATTCGCGTACCGCCAGGAGACACGTGAACGAACAAGGATCCGCGCGTCCGTACACCGTTGGATCAGTCGTGTCGCGCGATGGCACGACGATCGCCTATCGCCGGTTCGGTACTGGTCCCGGCATCATCGCCGTGCATGGCGGCGCACAAGCCGCGCAGAACTTCACGAAGCTGGCTCTCGCGTTGTCCGATGCGTTCACCGTGTACGTGCCGGACCGCCGTGGCCGCGGGCGCAGCGGACCGCCTGGAGCCGACTACGGCTTGCAGGCCGAATGTGAGGACGTCGACGCGCTGCTCACGGATACTGGATCACACAACGTTTTCGGCTTGAGCTCGGGAGCGATCATCTCGCTCCAGGCAGCGTTGACCCTCCCGACGATTCGCAAGGTCGCGCTGTATGAGCCGCCGCTCTCGATCAACCATTCGACGCCCATCGAGTGGGCGAAGCGCTACGACCGCGAGGTAGCGGCCGGCAAGCTCGGCTCCGCGATGATCACGGTGATCCGGGGGACGCAGACTGCACCCCCGGTGTTTCGACTGGTGCCGCGATTTGTCATCGATCCGCTGCTCAACGCCGCGACGCGCGCCGATATCGAGAAACGCCGCAGCGCCAAGCCCGTTGATCCGGCATCGCCGCGCGCAACGGCGCTCCGAATCGTGCTGTGGCCTGTCCGGCGCGCGAACAAGAGGAACCAGCAGGATCGGCACTCGGCGGCGGCGCAGGATGACGTCTCGCTCCAGGCGCTGGTCCCCACCATGCACTATGACGCACAACTCGTCGTCGAAAGCGAGGGATCGCTGGCGTCGTTCCGTGACGTGCATGCCGAAGTGCTGCTGCTCGGCGGCGCGAAGAGCCCGGCGTATCTGAAGAAATCGCTGCTCGGGCTGGAACGCGTGCTGCCGAACGTGAGTCGCGTCACCTTTCCCGGAGTCGGTCATCTGGCCGCGGACAACAGTGGGAAGCCGGAGATGGTGGCTGCGGAGCTTCGCCGTTTCTTCAGCGCCCCAGCTCGTTAGGAGCGGAAAGGACGAAGGCCCGGACCTTGTGGCCCGGGCCTTCTTCATGTCGGTTGCTCGAACGAGCTGCTCTCTTCAGCCGATCGTGTACTCGTACGGAATCCCGGTGAGCTCGTCGCTCCCCTGCTGTCCGTACGGCGGAATGTTGGTGAGGAAATCGTCGATGTACAGGTTGCCCGACACCACTGTTCCCGGCGCGCCGGACGGTGTGATCGTCACGTTGACGGTCGCAGACTCCCCCGGGTTGAGGACAATCGGCGAGAAGGTCGTCGAGGGGTTGAGCGACGCGGGCTCGAGGTCTCCGGTGGTCGAGGTCACAGCGTAGTCGAACGCCTTGGCTGTCACGGACATGGCCATGCTGACTGTTCCCGCAGGTGCCCCCGACGGGTACGGGCCGATCTCACTCGGTGTGGCAAACCAGAAGCCATCGCCGAGCACGCCTCCCGACGGCGTGTATGAGCCGGAGGGCGAGGTGCCGATGGAACTCACGAGATCCGGATCTCCCTGGTTCGCGCCAAAGTCGAACTCGATCGGGAGTGACGCGGTTGCAGTGACGGTGGCGGATGACGCTTCGGTCGGCACGAACCAGACCGGAGAGCCCACGACCAACGGCAGTGCAAGCCCCGTGGCCTGGGTGTACGGAGCCAGCGCAAGTGTTGTGGTGCTGTTCAGTCGAGGATCGATGAAGAAGTCCTCTGCCTGCACGCCGTTATTGGTGATGCTCACCGGAATCGTCACGGGGCTGCCGGCCGCGAGCGTCGTGCTGGCGCTGTCCGGCAGGCCTGTCGCGCTCGCCGTGACTCCGTTGATCACGATATCCCCGCTGAACGGCTGGGAGACCTCGTCGCCGACGACCGGTTCCGCGAACTCAACCACGAGGGTCCATCTCCCCACAGCGGGGTTGTTGGTGTACGCGGTCAGCGACAGGCCCTGCGACCCGTTGATGCTGTTCTGCCCGTAGCCGAGCGTGTCGCCATCTGGGCTGACAAGGTAGGCGCCCACCGGGTCGTTGGCGTCACTGGTGAGGGTGACGTTGGCGGTGATGTTGTGCGCCGCGAAGCCGGTGTTGAACGAGTAGTAGTCGACCTGGCCTTCGCCGTTGGGCCGCCCGTTACCGCCGGTGAGAACGCCACTGAACGTGCCCGTTCCGTTCGTGATCCGGATGAGGCTGCGCAGGGTGACCGGGATCGAGGTGTTCCCGATCCCGTAGTCCGCGGTGACCAGAATCGAGCCGCTCGCATCGCCCGCGGAGGCGGGGGTCCGCTCGTGCACGACCACGGTCCGGCTCGCGCCTTTCGCGAGGGTGAACGAGGCCGGAGTCACGCTCCCGAAGCTCACGTACCGCTGCGTCGCGACGCGCCACGGCACGGTCCCGTTAGTGCCGCCGACCGACGCGACGTCGCCGAAGATCACGCCGGTCCACGTGCCCGCAACCGGCGCCGTGACGTCGACATTCCCGTAGTTACCCACGCCCTGCGGCAGTGAGTGCGCGGCGAGATCGCCGTTGGGATCGATGAGGATCAGGCGCACCCGCGAGTTGTTTCCATTGGCGGGGTTGCCTGGATACGCGATCGATGCATCGAGCCGGTTCTGACCGCTCGGCACAGTGAAGGTGAACGTCCCGTAGTTGTTGGTGAGCCCCTGGTAGTTGGCGAACTGCGGGCTCGTGGCGTCGTTCAGCGTCACGCTGCCGGTCTGCACGTTCTGGTCAGCGCCGATCGCGCGGCCCCTGAGCGCCACGTTCTGGGTCAGCGCACCGGTGTTGGTGATGGTCACCGGGAAGTTCTCCGCGGTTCCTGGCAGGGCAACGGCGTTGAGCTGCGGGGTCGAGACGAGGAGCGTCTCACCGGTCGGCTTGGGAGTGCCATCCGCGGTCTTGATGGACTCGGCGAGCTCCACCGCCTTGTAGCTGTTGAGCAGCCCCGCGCCCTGCTCGTCCGCGGGTGCGCCGATGTTGGTCGCGGTGCTGACGAGGATCTGCTTGACCAGCGCAGGTGTCGGGGTGGCGCCGCCATGCGTTTCGCGGTATGCCTGGATCACCAGCGCTGCGGCGCCGGCGACAAACGGCGAGGACTCACTTGTCCCACCGCTCTCCTCGACGTCCGAGGACTGACCCTTGAAGTTGGTGCAGCCGGCAAAGACGGGGCTCGCATCGCAGGAAGCGAAGCTCAGGTCACCCGGAGCAACGAGGTTGACCGTGCCGCCGGTCTCGTCGTATCCACCCGAGCTCAGCGAGCTGATGTTGTCGTTGAGCCAGCCGTTGGTCGCGAAGTAATCCGCGGCCGCGTAGTTGGTCTGGGCGTAGAACTGGAACTGCGTTGAAGCGCCCACGTCGATGACGTTCGGGTCGGTGGCCGGCGAGCCGATCGTGTTGGTGGAGCCGGCGTCACCCGAGGAGACGCTCACCGTCACCCCCGCCGCCACCGCGGCGTCGTCGAACTGCTTGGTGACGTCAAGGGAGGTGACATCCGGGAACGGGTTGCTGCCGAACGACTCATTGATGACGTTGACGTGGTCGGTCTCCACCGCGTAGTTGATCGCTTGCAGGAAGTTGGACTCGGTGGTGTCCTCGAAGGTGCCGAAGACATCGAGGCCCACCAGACTCGCGCCCGGGGCAACGCCCTCGATGCGGATGTTGCACGCGGTCGGGTCTGGCTGCGCCGAGAAGTTGCTGACGTCATATGTCACCAGCCCCTGGCCGGCGATCGTGTTGGCGTCGAGGAAAGCCTCGTCGCCACTGGTGGGCTGCCCCGGTCCATCACCGGTGAAGTCCTGGTAATCGACGAACGCCGATGTGGAGTCCGGCCGGATGAAGTTGATGTTGTTCGGGTCGATACCGTCGGCGATCCAGGCGACCTTGACGCCGGCGCCGGTGATGCCGAGCGAGCGCGCGGTGGGCTGCCCCACGACGTCAGTGTCGGTGTGGGTCAGGCTCAGTCCTTCGGGGACAAGTTGCGGGGTCGTTGCCGAGCAGGCTCCGGGAAGCACGTTCGGAATGAGCGCCGGCGACGCCTTCACGCCGGGCTTGGGGGCTGCCGTGTTGATGGGCTCGGCCTGTTCCGGCTGCGCACCCTGGATGGTCACATCAGGGATGACCTCGGCGACGCTCGCATTGGCCTTGAGGCGCGCCTCCTCGCCTGGGGAAACCGTGGCGGCAAGGGAGTTCACCAGCTGGTAGCTCTTGACGTGCGTGGCGTGGACGCGGTGGAGCTCGCTCATCAGCGGAGCCTGCGCTGCGTTGATGGTCTTGACGCGCGCACCGGCGGCGGCAGTGCCAACCGGCTCAGCTGCGACCTGGCTCTTCAACACGACGATCACGTGCTGGGTGACGTTGGTGGACAGTGCCGCCGCGAGTGCCGCCGTCAAGGGCTGGGCGGCAGTCGCCGTCTTCGCCTGGGCGGACACGACTGCGCCGGATTGACTCAGAAGGATGAGCGGCACTGCCGCCAACCCGACGATGAGAGGCCTCCGCAGGCCCTGTGGACGAGGGCTCGAGCCCCGATTGTGGGCATCCCGCGACGCGAAATTCGTCGACATGCTGTCTGGTCCCCCTGTCTTTCCTACCTACCCAGCCACGCTAGGGCTGCGACGCTACCACGCCATTGATAGGCACTGCAAAGGGGCGGCGGCTAGGACCTGCAGGGCGATTCGGCGGTGTCCGGCTTCCTCGCGACAAAACGAATGTCGTAGCCCACTGAAACCATCACGTGATCGAATCCGATCGTCTGGAGTTGCGGCATCAGGGAAGCTGGTTCGATCGGGTTGTAGACGTCCCCGGCATGGAAGTCGTGCAGATCGGTGGTGCCCAGGCTGTCAGAACCGACGAGGATCCCCGCCGGTCGCAGCACTCTCCACGCTTCGCTGAGCACTTTGTTCTGCAGAGCGACGGTCGGCAGGTGATGCAGCACCGTGAAGGTGCCGACGGAATCGAACGACGCGTCGTCGAAACCGAGCCGCGACGCATCTCCAGTCACCACCTCGACATTCGACCCCGCGTATCGGGTCGCGAGTTGCTCCGCGGATTCCGTGTCGACCTCGATCGCGACGAGGCGTCGAACCCGTTTGCGAAGCCACTCCGTCGCTGCGCCCGGACCGGCGCCAATTTCGAGCATCTCGTCACCGAGGTTGATTTCGGATAACAGCGCTCCCAGTACTTCGCGATGGATGTGGTCGGCCCATTCGGGGGTGGCGCACAAGGCGTGGTTCTCATTCATGGGATTGAGGTTGACAGCCGCTGTGCGGACCGGCAACCGCGTACGCTGACAAGCCATGTCGCAGGAACGACAACCCGATGAAGCCCGTCCAGAGATGGTGCATGGGATTGCTGCGTGCATGTTTCCCATGGCGCCCGGGGATACGTTCGACTGGCACACGCACGAGGACGATCAACTCGCGTGGGCGTCACGCGGAGTGATCAGCGTGGTGACAGACACGGCGACGTGGCTACTGCCGCCTTCGCGAGCGTTGTGGATCCCGGCTGGTGTTCGCCACGAAGTGCGCGCGCAAGGCACGACGACGATGCGTTCCCTCTATGTCAAGACCGCGCTCCTCTCCATCGACTGGACGAATCCGACCGTTGTCGGAGCGCGGCCGCTCCTGCTCGAGCTCGTCGAGTATCTCGGCGATGAAGCGCTGAGCAGCGTTCGACGCGAGCGAGCCGCGGCGCTGCTCGCGGATCTCCTCGAACCACTCGCGGTCACGACCATCGACGTGCGGTTGCCGGCGGACGCTCGTGCCAGGACCGTGGCCGAGGCGCTGTTGCAGGACCCTGCGGAGAGCCGGACTCTGACGTCATGGGGGCGACAGGTGGGTGCCAGCGGGCGCACGCTGGAGCGGGCGTTTCTTGCCGAAACGGGCGTGCCGTTCAGCAGGTGGCGCACGCTGGCGCGGCTGAATGCGTCACTCCCGCTGCTCGCCTCCGGGCGGTCGATCAGTTACGTGGCACCTGCGGTCGGATACGAGTCGACGAGCGCGTTTGTCGCGGCATTTCATCGCGAGGTCGGACTGACGCCGACGGCCTACTTTCGCGCCAAGTAACGGTCGGTCACTCGTGTGACCCCGACGGGTTGTCGTTCTCACGACAGGATTTGTCAGCCTGCGGACTTGCACGTATCCCTGGCCATCATCAGTGTGGTGATGACAAACGCACCGCGACAACATGACCTCGCAATGTGTGAAAAAGGGAGCGACGTGACCGACACGCGAACGTTGAGGGCGGCTATCGTCGGCCTGATCCGGCTGGCCGCTATGGAAGACGAATTACTGTTGCTTTCGGCATCGGATCGTGACGATGTTAGCGACTCGCAACGCTGGGCACCGGTGCCGACCGTTGCCCACAACACACACTTCAAACGCGAGCAGGTCACTCGCCTCGAGGCCGTGCTGCATCGCGAAACGCCACCTGAATTTACGGCGGTCGATCACACGTCCGAGGCGACCTATCGTGCCTTCGCCGCGCTGAGTCGCGCGCTCATCGCGAGCACCAGCAGGCAAACCACGGACGATCTCGTCGACTTGCTCTTGCGCGTGGGTGATGACGACCTGGTCGATCCCAGCAGACACGACTGGCTTCGCGGCCGGCCACTGTGGCTGCAGGTCATCGTTCGCGGCTTTTGGCATCCCCTGGGACACGTGGGCGATTGGTATGTCGCCAATGGGATGACGGAGCGCGGCGTCGCCTTGCGACGCGACGCGGTCGCATTCACGGAATATCTGCACGCTCCCGCGGAGTCGCAAGGCATGGCCTGGTTCAGCCTCGCCTGCACGTATGCCGCCCTCGGTACAACGGAGGAAGCGGTCGTTGCCCTAGAGCGCGCGGCGAGGCTCAACCATGACCTGCGCGCACGCGTCGCGACGGAGCCGGAGCTTGCGGCGGTGCGGCAGGATCGCCGGGTCGTGGCGCTGATCGGCTGAACCCGTCCCGACCGAGCAGCACCGACCGGCCGGCGTCGGTTGCACAAGCCATTGCCTCGGCTGCCTCGTTCCAGCCGCACGCTGGGCGGGCTGCCGCGACTTGCTACCATTCGACCCACTCGAATCGAGGGGATTGTCGCGCTCACCGCGATGCGCGAGTTGAAGCAGGGGGATCGCCATGCGCAGGTTTCAGAAACTCGTGAGCGTCGCCGCGCCGGTCATCGTCGCGACCGCCGGCATCACCGCCGGTTCGGCATCCGCGGCGACCCGGTCGGCACCACTCACGATGCTGCAATGGCAGGCGGAGATCGGGCAGGTTCCGGCATTGGGCTCCGGCTGCTTCCACGCTTCGTTTCCTGCACTTGCGTGGCAAGCCGTGCGTTGCTCAACGGCAGCGGCGATGCCACTGGCGCCCGCAGTGACGCCATCGCATAACGCCGCTTCTGAAACGGTCGGCAATGGACACGACTACACGGCGGTGGTGTCCGGCACGATCTCCAGTGCGACGGGGACATTCACAAACGTCAGCTCGAAGATCAGCGAGAAGGGCGAGAGCGACGGCACCGGGCCCAAGAAACCCAATGACTTCTCGCTGCAGCTGAACACACAGTTCTTCAGCGGCTCGCCGGCGTGCGCAAGAGCCAGCAACCCGTCCAACTGCCTCGCGTGGCAGCAGTTCGTGTACACGACCGACTCGAACATCGTCTTCATGCAGTACTGGCTCATCGACTACTACAATCGCTGCCCCAGCGGCTGGTTCGCTGGACTCCGACGACTGCTACACCAACAGCGCCGAGACCTCGCTCGGTGGTAAGGCGCTCACCGCCAAGAGCCTCGCAACGCTGTCACTGACGGGCAGGGCCAAGGCTGGCGGCGATGACCAGGTCGAGCTCATCAACGGCGCCCAGGCGGCGCTCGCAACCGGAAAGGACTCCAAGATCCACCTCGCTGCCGCCTGGAACACCACCGAGTGGGACCTGTTCGGCGATGGCGGCGGCGGCGAGGCCTTCTTCGGGGCGAACACCACGCTCGAGGCCGTCACAGCGATCACGGGGACGAGTTCCGCGGCGCCCCATTGCGTCGTCGCCGGCTACACCGGGGAGACGAACAACCTCAGTCTCGCTGCCACCCCGGCGCTCGGGAGCGCGACCTCCCCCACGATCGGCACCAAGCAAACAAACGGGACGACCGGCACAGCGAGCTGCGCGGTCGCGTCCTGAGGCTACTGACTCTCGGAACTCCTGTCGAGAACCCCGCGAATTCTTGACAGGAGTTCCGCGTGGTCCTTCGAACGGCAGGTGAGCTCACGGTATAATTCACCACACGGTGAATTCTATTGAGATCGACCGGTTGACCGCGATGAGGAGCGGTCGTCGCGTGCTGGGTGAGATCTCGCTGGGCGTAGCTGAGGGGAGCGTGACAGGCCTCCTCGGTCCGAGCGGCTCGGGGAAGACAACGCTGATTCGCTCCATCGTCGGTGTGCAGAAAATCACGTCAGGATCGGTGCGGGTGCTCGGCTTGCCGGCGGGATCGGCGACTCTCCGCCGTCGCGTGGGATATGTCACGCAAGACCTCTCCGTCTACCGCGATCTCACCGTTCACCGGAATCTTCGGTATTTCGCAGCGGTACTCGGCGTGAAGCGAGAGCGAGTCGATCAGGTTCTCGACGAGGTCTCGCTGTCCGACAGATCAGAGACTCGGGTCAGCAATCTCTCGGGTGGGCAGCAGTCGCGCGTCTCGCTCGCCACCGCATTGCTCGGCGAGCCCCGCGTCCTCATCCTGGATGAGCCCACCACCGGGCTCGACCCTGTGCTTCGTGAGGATCTTTGGACGCTGTTCCAGGAGTTGGCAAAGTCGGGCGTGACGCTGCTTATCTCCAGCCATGTCATGGAGGAAGCAATGCGCTGCCAGCGCGTGCTGCTGCTCCGCGAGGGCAGCCTGCTCGTCGACGACAGCCCGCAAGGGCTGCTCCAACGAACCGGTAAACCGGACATGGATGCGGCGTTTCTCCACGTTATTCGTCAGAGCGAGGCGGGCGCGTGAGCGCGAGGCGAACCGGGGCAACCGCCGGTCGAGTGCTCGCCCAGCTCCGGGCGGATCCACGCACGGTGGCGATGCTCATCGTGGTGCCCGTCCTGCTGATGATCCTGCTCAGATATGCCTTCGATAGCAAGGTGCTCATCTTTGACCATGTCGCTCCGATTCTCATCGCGGTCTTTCCATTCGTTCTGATGTTTTTGGTCACGTCGGTGGCAATGCTTCGCGAGCGCACCACCGGCACGCTGGAACGCCTGCTCTCCATGCCGATCGCGAAAATCGATCTGCTCGCCGGCTATGCGCTTGCTTTTGGGGCGGTGGCCGTCGTCCAGGTGGCAGTCGTCATCGCCGTTGTGCTCGGACCACTCGGCGTCAACGTCTCTGGGTCGATCCTCGTGCTCGCGCTGTTCGGAGTCATCGATGCCTTGCTCGGCATGGCGCTCGGCCTCTGGCTCAGTGCGCTGGCGCGCACCGAATTTCAGGCGGTCCAGTTGCTGCCTGCTGTTGTCTTTCCGCAGTTGCTCGTGTGCGGACTGTTCGCGCCGCGAGACAACATGGCAGGAGTGCTCCAAGGGATCGCGGATGCGTTTCCGCTCACGTATGCGGTCGACGGCGTCACCCGCGCAGCCGCGTCGACGGCGTGGACAGGGTCGCTCGTGGAAGATCTCATCATCGTCGCGGTCTGCATCCCGTTGGCGCTCGGACTTGGCGCGGCCACGCTCCAACGTCGAACGGGATGACTCCACGTCGTGGTCGGCGTGTTGCCGGTGGTGACACGCGCGGCGAAATCCTCGTCGCTGCTCGGGCGATGTTCGGAGAAAGCGGCTACGCAGCCACAACGCTGCGAGGGGTTGCGACGCGAGCCGGTGTCGATCCGGCGCTCATCCTGCATCACTTCGGGTCCAAGGAAGCGCTGTTTCGCAGCGCAATGCACCTGTCGTTCGATCCGGCAGCGATCGCGGCGATCATCGCCAGTGGCGAAGGGCGTTCGTTGGGCGAGCGGCTCTGCCTCTATTTCCTGGCGCTTTGGGAGGATGAGGACACACGAGAACCGCTCCTGGCCATACTCCGTTCGGCGCTCACGCACGCCGCCGCCGCCGAGACGCTCCGTGAGTTCCTCAGCGAAGCGCTCGTCGAGCGGGTCGCTCATGTGCTCGATACTCCAGATGCCCCGCTGCGCGCCACGCTGGTGGGGAGTCAGCTCGTCGGCCTCGCCATCGCACGATACGTGCTTCGTATCGAACCGCTGGCGTCCGCTGACCGGGCGACGGTGGTCGCATGGGTCGCTCCGACTCTCGAGCGGTACCTGACTGCCTGAGCCGTCGTCATTGATCGCGACGCTGCGATTTCTGGCGACTTAGGACCCATCGGATTCGTGCCACTCGTCCGTATGCGACTGACGCATCGAGCTGCATAGTTGATCCATGACAACGACCGCGCCGCCGGAAGGCGAGGAGGTCGTCCCGGCGCTTGACCTCTTCTGTGCGAACGAGTCGTTTCTCCATCTCGAGGAGGACTGGCGTCGAGGATTGGGCTGGTGGCTCATCGGTGCTGACGGGCGGAAGCACATCAGCATCAAAGACGCGATGCGTCTCGCGCCGAAGGGAGTTGCGCATGAGGTCATCCTCGAAGCCGAGTCGCTGTTGTGGCGGCTCGAAGCCGAAGACATCGATCGGCAGGTCGGGCCACTTCGAAGGAATGCCATCGCTCGGTTTCGTCGAGAGGTGGCTCTGGCCGCGGAGAGCCCTACGAGCCCGACGAGCGCGATGCTCGAGGCGCTCTCGCTCTCGCCCGTTCGCGATCGTTCGACACGCTGAGCCGGAAGGCTTTTGCGGCCCTTGCAGCCGCTGATGGGCATCGCCTGGATTCGGAAGCGCCCAAGAACCAAGGATGGCGCCAGCTTGACGTGACGTGGAGCCGACCTGATCGGGTCGCGTCCACCAAGCCGGCGCCGATTCGTCTTACGACAGCAGCATGCCGCCGTCGACGATGACCAGTGCCCCGGTCATATAGTCCGCCGCGGGCGATGCCAGGAACAGCGCGACCTTGGCAATGTCGTCGGGCACTCCCATACGCCGGAGCGGAATGCGCTCGGTGAACGCAGCCATCATCGCGGCAGTCTCGTCGGTGGTCATTCCTGCGAGCGGCTGCGACGTGCCTTCTGTCGTGATACCTCCCGGAGCGATTGCGTTCACGGTCACGTTATGGGGACCCATCTCCAACGCGAAGTTCTTCGTGAAGCTGAGCACGCCTCCCTTGCTCGAGTCGTAGGCGGCAAGCCCTGGCATCGACGGATGCACCGAATCGATCGAAGCGATGTTCACGATCTTGCCGCCGCGCCCCTGCTTGACCATCTGCAAGCCGGCCGCCTGCGACATGTAAAAGAGACCCTTCAGGTTGACCGACAGCACGCGTTCGAAGAACTCGGGCGACATCTCGAGCACCGAGCTCGTCGGGAAGATGCCGGCGTCGTTGACGAGCACGTCCAGCGAGCCGAACTCATCAACGCAGCGTTGCACTGCTGCTGCGCACGACGCGATGTCGCTGACGTCGAGCCGCGTGGCCACCGGCCGGCCGCTCGCACCCGCGAGGGCTTGCGCCGCCGCGCGTGATGCGCCTTCATCGATATCGGCGATAAGAATGTTGGCGCCGGCCTGCGCAAGGCGTATGGCGATGCCGTGACCGATCCCTTTGGCACCACCTGTCACCAAGGCGTTGCGACCGGCCACCGAAAATGGATCCCCGTTCACGCCTCGCGCTTCAGGGATTGTGGCGACGAGTTGCTGCACCATTTCAGCTCCTCCGTGTCCGTGGGTGTGCTTCTATGGTGAAAGTGGATTCCCAGCCATCGTAAGGGGCTAAGGTCCCAAAACCATCGTGACGAACGGGCCCAAACCATTCACTTAAGTCAGGGCCTGGGCACTGATGCCGAGGACTTTGTGCCCTAGCAAATACTCCGGGGTCGCGCGAATGATGTGCTCATGCGGCACACGGTCGTGCAGCCGGTAACACCACGTAGGAGTGAGTGGACATGTTCGAGAAACTCTTGGTTGCGATCGACGGGTCCCCGTCCTCGGATGCGGCAATTAGCGTGGCAGGGGATCTCGCCGGGAAGTTGGGGGCGGATCTCGAGATTCTGCATATCCACGAGCACGACGCCGTTCCTTCCAGGGCCGGCATGAGTCCGGATCTCGAGACACCCGACGAAGCACGAGCCATCGTCGCCGCCGCGGCCGATCAGCTCAAAAGCGGTGGCGTGAACGCTCATGAGCACGTCCTCCAGGCGTCCACGCGCGACGTCCCGCGCAAGATCATTGCGTTCGCAGTCGAGAACGAGATCGACCTCATCATCGTCGGCCGGCGAGGACTGTCCGGCCTGACCGGCATGCTCGTCGGGAGCGTGTCGAACAAGCTCATTCACGCTGCACCTGTCCCCGTGATGGTCGCGCACTGATCGGCACGTCGTCACGGCGCATATCTGACGTTCCAAAGTCGTGACCAACGGCCCTGGACAGTTCGCTGAGTCAGGTCTTGACTGTGAGGACGAAGCAGACCGTAGCAAGCCTGAGGTGCGCCGGATGAACCCGAAGAAGATCGTGGTGGGAGTGAAGGGTTCCGCCGCATCAACTGCGGCGCTCGCGTGGGCGGTCCAGGAGGCGTTGTCCACAGGCGCGGAGATCGTCGCGGTGCATGTGCTCAGGCCTGCTCGTGGTAACGATACGAGCCCAACAGTGGCTGAGGTGCGCCTGCGGGAATTCGGCTACCTTTCAAGCCCCATTCGCTCGCGTGTCACGAGCGAATTATTCGGACCTCTCGCGGCGTCGACGGTCGACCATCGCATCGTTGTTGTGGAAGGTCACCCTGCTACGGCGATTCTCAGTGTGGCGGATGCGGAAGATGCCGATCTCATCGTTGTCGGCAATGGCGTGCATGACGCCACCGGCGATCTCTTCCTCGGGACCGTCGCCCACGAACTCACGCACCGATCACGGCGACCGCTCATCGTGGTTCCCGCTGAGGCACATGCCCGAGGGATCGACATCGTGGGGGAGCGACTCCACTCAGATATGCCGAGGCAGACACGTTCACACCGTGCCGGCAAGCCCGGTGAACGAGCGCACAGCCTCCCCTCTCATCGGCCTGCCGTCGACGCTGGTGTCAGATCACCTACCCCGGGCAGGCCGCGATGGTGAACGTGCCACTCACGCTCACCTGATTGTCAGCCTGGAACGTGTAGTGCCACGTACCCAGTTGCGTCAGCGGACCGTAGGTGCCACTGGGATTCACGTTGACGTACACGATGATGGGTGTACCCGTGGGCGGATACACCGTAAGCTGGTAATAGACGTTGCCAGCGCCACTCCAGGCGATTGCGGCACCGCCGGCGGTACCAACCGGATCACACGCGGTCACCGTGACTATCGGCGTGATCGGCGCGGGCGTTGAGCTCGGCGTCGCGGTGGGCGTTGAGGTCGGCGTTGGGCTGGGAGTCGCGCTGGGAGTGGGCGCCACTGTCGTCACGACAGTCGGCGCGAGCGTTGGGGAAACCGTCGGCGCGACCGTCGAGCCACATGCCACGAGCTCAAGAGCGGCGATCACAGCGCCGATGACGATGGTGACGTTCATTTTCTGCATCTGTCCACTCAACGCGAATACGTCATCCGCGGTTACGTCCTCAATGCGCCGGGTCGTCGAAGACGGACAAGCTGACAAGCCGGCTACGTCGCTATGCGCGTCTGTGGGTCGGTCGCGGCCTGTGGGCTGCCTGTTTTCGCCAGCGTGATGTAGTACCTCGAGTGTGAGTTGGCCATGCCATCAATTGTCCTCACTCTGCAGTATTTGGCAAGTCTGTCGTCAACAAGCCGGCGCTCACGGCGGGTAGTCGGTTCGTGGTTCCGTGTGGCTCGGCCAGAGCGGCCAACGCAAATAACGGTGCAGACGTCGACGCGCTCAATGCCACCACAGGCGCGCTGGTCTCGGGATCGGCAGCCACAACGAGCACGGTCGCCCCCGAAGCGGTAGACGGGAATGCACTGATCGTCACCAACGACCGCTACGTCACAGCCTTCGCGGCGCGCACGGGGACGCAACTCTGGCAGATCGACAGCGGATCGACTTCCACTGACTACTGACTACAGAATCCCGAACATCGCCAATGGTGTGTTGTATGCCGCCTCGTATGGCCTGGGCCTCCAGGCGATCAATGAGGCCACAGGAAGCGTCGTTTACGCATCCCCGAGTCACGGCTGCATCGACGCTGTTGTGTCGCAGGGTTCGGTATACGCGACTTGCTTCGGGGTCTCGCCGCCCACCGGTCTAGCTGAGACGGTGTTCGGCCTGAAGCGACTGCGCCCGCGTGCCTTGACTTAACAACGAGGCTTCTGCGCGGCGGGTCGAGCCTCGTTCCAAGCGCTCGATGACGCGATTGGACGCCCTCCAAACCAATGTGCAGCAAGTGAAATCGAGTGCCGAGAAAGGGAATCCAACGACTATTAGCCGACGAAGCGCTGATCTCGAAACGGCGATTCGTATTCGGAACTGCCCGCCCTAACGCGCCAGAGCGTGCCACGGGTTCGATCTATAAGGCGCAGCGAGCGGACACTTGCAACCGCGGCCGGACCAGTGCGAACATTTGCTCGATGGAAAGGCGTCCATTCCTACCCGATCCCCGGGTGCCCAACCCGGCGGGCCGCGCTATCCCCGCTGCGGCGCTGCGCCCTTGAAGCTGTGGGTGCCTCGGGATGACACGTTCTCGTCGGCGCTGTCCTGCGCGAAGTGCCCACCCGTGGCAGGCGCGGGCGACGAGTTGGTCGTGGCGCGGTTGCCGCTGAGGTGACCGCCACGCCAGCACGCTCGCAACCCGTCAGCGGCGAGGAAGGTGAAGCGCCGTACCACATCGGGTACGTACTCCTGAACAGTCTGGAGTATGCCGACGCGCTTCCGAAAACGCTATGGCACTACACGAATGGCTCCGGTTTGACGGGGATTATCACCGGTCGCAACTTGTGGGGCACGCATCACCTGTATCTGAATGACCTCAGCGAGTTCACCTACGCCGCCACAGTTATCAACGCCGTACTGGATGAGGTAATCGACGACAGCACGACCGCCGGGGTGCGTGACGAACTTCACCGCCTACAGAGCCTCGTAGCGGACCCCAACTCGGTCGTGATCCCGCAAATCTTTATCTGTTCATTCAGCGCGCGCCACGACCATCTGACTCTGTGGCGCAGTTACACGCGCGCGGGCGACGCCTACAGCGTCGGAATCGACGGAATGTACCTCTGGATGCGCGGAATGCAAAGCTGGCAGCTGCGGCGATGTTTCTACGACCGGATGGAACAACGACTCTTGATCCATCAGGCCATCAAGGGCCGACTTGAAGACATACAAAGAGGCATCGAAGTGCGACGGGCCTTTGTCGAGCTTGCGTACGACTTCGGATGGCTCGCCCCGTTCTTGAAAGACCCGCGCTGGGAAGACGAACATGAGTGGCGTTTTATTCGGTATCCACGTGAACTCGTCAGGTTCCCGGAGCCAGACCCACCCGGCTATCACACACGGGTGGGTCCGCGAGGGGCCGTCCCATATCTGCCGTTTGCCCTTGACGGCGATCCACTGTCAGTCCGCGTGACGATTGGACCCGGACCCACGCCCGCCCTGACGGAGGACGACATTGTCGCGATGGGCGCGAAGACCAGTATCCTCGCGACCGTCGATCACTCTAGGCGACCAATTCGCTACTGGTAGCTAGCGGATCGAAGCCGCGATCCGGTCGATCGGCTCGTCACCCGCGAGCAAGTGCTGTGAGCGTTCGAGCGCGATGTCGGCGGCAACAATCTCGGCCGTCACGATGGCGGGCGGTCGCGCGACAACTGGGCAAGGATCGCGCGGGCCGGTGGGGAGTGCCGACAAAGGTGTCGCGTTTCACGACACTGTGATGTCGCAAGACTGTCCATGATGTCGTGACCAGGTGTCCGCAATGTTTTGCGACATCACAAGAGTGCCGAGAAAGGGAATCGAACCCTTACGCCCTTACGAGCACAGCGCCCTGAACGCTGCGTGTCTACCAGTTCCACCACCTCGGCCAGGTGCCCGACGATAGTAGCAGCGCCTCCCGGCGGTGCCCACGCCTAATGGATCTCCCAGGACCCGATGTCGTCGTAGCGGGCGGACTCCGGGCCGAGGGCCGGTATCGGCGCAGTCGGCGCGGGTGACCGGAAGACGACGGAGATCCTCGGCGTGTAGAGAAACACCGCCGGGGCGTCTGCCGCGATCAGCGCGGCGACCTGCGCGGCCGCGCTGACGCGAACCGCCTTCACCGATGACTCGGCGAGCATGTCCAGGGCGGCGTCGAGGAATGGGTCGGGAGTGCCGGCCGACACGTTGTAACCGTGCGGCGGGTTGGCGTTGGACCGCCAGAAAGCGCTCACGTCGGGATCCGGGATCGGATTCCAGGAACTCGATCGCGAGCTGGAAGTGCCCGCTCTCGAGTGTCCCGGGCAGAAAGGTCTGCGCCGGCACGGGATCGACGGTGACCTGAACGCCGATCACCGCAAGCTGCGAGGCGACCTCGCGCGCGACAACCGGGAGCGGGTTGATGTCGGGCACCGCCAGCGTGAACGCCAGCTGCGTCGGGCCATTCGCTCGAACACCATTGGGCCCGGGCACCCATCCGTTGGCCTGGAGGACGGACTCCGCGACGCTCGGCGAGATCGCCTCGATCGCGGGAGGTCCGACCCATGGGATTCCCGCGGAGAACGGGCTTGTCTGGATCTCGCCACCGCTGCCGCCGAGTGCGCCCGTCACCAACGAGGAACGATTGATGGCGATGCCGATGGCATGGCGCACCACGGAGTTCGCGAGCGCGGGGACGCGCTCGTTGAACATGAGGTCGACGAAGTCCGGCGTGGTCATGCTCTCCGCCTGGGCGCCTTTGACGGCCATGAGCGTCGACAGCTCCTCGGGCGTGCTCGCGAGGAGCGCGTTGATGCTCCCTTGCGAGAACGCGCCTGCCGCATCCGCGAATGTCAGGAAGAGGCGCAACTCGTAGCTCGTAATCAGAGGACGCGCTGCGGAGTGCGGATTGGGCTGGAGGATGAGCATCAGCGCGGCTGCCGACTGCACGTCGTAGATGCCCGATGTCGGCATCGGGGTCGTGGGATGCGCTCCTGCCTCCTCCACCTGCGTCGCGGTGAGCGCTCCCAACGGAAGGATCGGCAGCTGCGTCAGCGTTGCTGCAAACGAGGCTCGAGGCGCCGCCAGCGTGAAGGTGACAGTCGATGGATGCGCCGCGACGGTCACTCCCTGAAGCGCCGTCAGGAGCGTCGCGTCACTCGCTTGCGGCGACAGAGCGAATGAGACGGTGGCGACGACATCGGCGGTCGTGATCGGCGTCCCGTTCGACCACTCGAGGTTTGGCCGGAGCACGACCGTATAGACGAGACCGTTGGTACTGACGCCATAGGACGCGGCGAGGTCGGTCGTCGGATAGCCGGTGCTGTCCAGCTTCAGCAGCGATCGATACAGCAGATGTCCCACGTCGACGACCGCCGGGTCCGACGCGTCGACGAGCGGGTTCAGCGACATCGGACGCTCGCTGACGACCAGACCCTCGGTGAACTGCGGGCCGCCGATCAGCCCGAAATGCAGGGACAGCGCAAACCCGATCGCTCCGAGTGCAAGGATCGCCAGGAGCGTCCCGGCGATGACCTCAATCGGTCGATGCCGGCGCAGCCACCTTACTTGCTGACGTAGGTTGCGAGGATCGAGACGATGACGAAGAGCGCGATCATCGCCGCGGAGAACCGCAGCAGGCTGGCTTCGAGGCCGCGCCGGCGGCGGTACCCGCCGCCCGAGTCTCCGCCACCACCGATGGTGCCGCCGAGACCGGTTGACTTCGGGGTCTGCAGGAGGATGCCAAGGATCGCCAGGACCCCGATCACCACTTGGGCCACGGTGAGAGCCGTCTTCACGCAACAACGCCTCCTTGGCAATGCATCGGCCCGAGTATAGGTGCAATGACGCGGCCCGCTCCGGCGCGGAGGCGTATCAGGTGTGGCGCAGGGGCGTCTCGACGCGCCTCGAAGGCTACGCTTGCTTGTGGTAGTGTGTCGACGAAATGTCTGTACCGCATATATCCTTCGGGTCCGCGTGGCGCTGCGCGATTGGCGCGGTCGCTGCGGCGGCGCTGGTCGTCGGCTGCGCCCAGATCCAGGCATCGGCGGTGCGCACTCCCCCGCCGGCACGGCTGCTCGGCCCGGCTCCTCCAGTCATGGTCGGCGCCGATCAGGTGACCCTGCTGCGCAGCGGACCGGCGACGTTCGCCCGCATCGAGTCGCTGATCAACGCGGCCCACTCGAGCATTCACGTCGAGATCTATGAGTTCGGTCAGCGGAGACTCGCCGATGCGCTGATCGCCGCGGAGTCGCGCGGCGTTGCAGTCACCGTCATCGACGATCCGTCGGAGTTGAGCAGCGCTGCCACGGCGGCGCGGCTGCGGACCGCCGGCGTGGACGTCGTCGACTATCCCGTGCGCAAGGAGATGATCGACCACGTCAAGCTCCTCGTCGTCGATGCGCACGTTGCGGTCGTTGGTGGCATCAACTGGGGCGTCAACTCCCCGGCGAACCACGACTACGACGCCGAGCTTCGCGGTCCCGTCGTCCACAACCTCGATCGTGTCTTCTCGCGAGATCTCGTGACGTGCGGTCGAGATGTGGCGGTCGCGGACGCGGTCAGCGACTCCTCCATCGACGTCGCGGCGACCCTGCCGGGCGCCGAGATCCGCCCGCTCGCCCTCGGCCTCATCGACGGTGCGCAACGCACGCTTGACCTCGAACTCTTCGTCCTTACCGACACGGGTGTCGTGCACGCCCTCGAGGCAGCGGCCCTTCGTGGCGTTGCGGTTCGCGTCCTGCTCGACCCTTCGCAGCCGTCAAGTGAGCCGGCGTACGCGGCGCTCCTGAGCGACGGGATTCAGGTGCGCTGGTATCGGAGCCACGGCGAGCTGCTCCACGCCAAGGCGATCGTCGCGGACGCGACCTCCGTGCTCTTCGGGAGCGCCAACTGGTCCGGTGGAGGCTTTGCGCGCAACCACGAGCTCGACATCGAGCTTCCTGCCGCCCCGCTGGTGGCCGCGGCGATGCTCGATCAGATGGATCTCAACTGGGCCGCCAGCTCCTGAGGCGGAGTTGACAAGCGACCGCTCTCGATATATCGTTGGCACATCGGATCAACGCCAAGGAGCGTACATATGACCAGAGAACGAACCCACCACAGCCGCCACGACGAGCCGGCGGAAAGGCTTCGAGAAGCCGCCGGGCGCTTCCACCATCATGTCCGTGAGCGCATGGAGCGCGGTGGCCGCGATCGCCACCGGGGCGGATGGTCCCCCTTTGACGATCCCAGGCTCGCGGGCGACCCCAGATTCGCCGGTTTCGGCGGTCCCGGGGGCTTCGGCGGTCACGGGCAGGCGTGCCGCACGCGGCGACGTCCGTGCCGCGATTCTCGTGCTGCTCGCCGAGAAGCAGTCGCACGGGTACCAGATCATCCAGGAGCTCGAACGCCGCAGCGAAGGCGCGTGGCGCGCAAGTCCCGGATCCGTCTACCCAACCCTGCAGCAGCTCGAGGACGAAGGGCTGGTGCGCGCCGTCGAAGCGGACGGCGGACGCCGGGTCTTCGAACTGACGGACACCGGCAAGGAAGAAGCGGCCAAGCTTGCCGCGGGTCCCGCACCCTGGGCAGACGCCGCCGGCTCTGTCGGTGGCGATCATCGCGATCTCCGCGAGCAGGTCTTCCAGCTGCTGGCAGCCACGGCCCAGGTCGGACGCTCCGGGGACCCGGCCCACATTGCCGAGGCGCGCAAGATCCTCCACGAGGCTCGTCGCAAGCTGTACCTGCTGCTCGCGGGCAGCGAGTCCCCGTCCGAAAAGACCGAGGACTGACGACAGGCACCTGTCGCCGGCGGCCACCACGATAGGGGCATGACCCAGGACGCCGTGATCATCGACGCCGCGACCCGCTTCCTCCGGAGCAACCCCGAGTTGCTCCAGTTCGCACGTCGCGGCGCCGGTGAGACCGGTCAGAGCGTCGAGGATCTCCTGGCCGACGCGGTGCTTCGGATCCGGGAATCAGGCTTCGAGGCGATATCGGAGGAACAGGTGGTCGTCGGACCGCCGCACCGACGCGATCGCCGCCCCGAGCAGCGACGTGGCGGGCGCCTCCCAGCCGTCGATGATTCCCGGCCGCGACTCACTGTGGTCGCGACCCGCGAGCCGTGGCGAGATGGTCAGGAACAGCTCCTGAACGGCACCGTCCGCTAGCAGGCGGGCGAACAGCGACGGCCCGCCCTCACAGAGCAGGAGTCCGGGTCCCATCGCCGCGGTCACCGCGGCGACTATTTCGGCTCCGCTGAGCGCTCCTCCGTCACCCGCCTCGATGACCGTGGCGCGCGGATGCGCTGCGCGGACCTTGTTCGCGCCGGCACTCGACGTCACCACCGCCACACTCGTCGCAGGGCGATCGAGCGCGACGTGGGCAGGGAGATCGCCGCTCGACGACACCACAACGAGCGCGGGTGGTTCCGTGGCGCCGGTCCGCTCGAACCGGTACGCGTCAACCGCGGCCGCGTCGTCGCCGGCCACGGCTGCCGGCGTCCACTGATGACCCGGTGTCGCGCGCAGATTGCCCGCGCCGATGACGACGGCGTCAGCGCTCGCGCGCAGCAGGGCCATGAGATACCGGTCCGCGCGCGAGTTTCCGCTCAGCGTCGTGGAGTCGCTGCCATCGGTGAGCCCCAGCGACGCGATGCCGTCGATGGACGCGACGAAGTTCGCGATGACATACGGTCGCGGCGACCCGGGAAAGCGGAGCGGCCGGCCGTACGGAGTCTCTGCTCCAACCGGCTCGCCGGTGGCGGAGTCGCTCAGGACCTGATAGTCCGGCGGCACCGTCAGATGCTCAAGCGGGAATGACGGGGATGCTGTTGAGCACTTCGTCGAGCATGCGCAGAAAGCGTTGTACTTTCACGGGTTTGGTCAAGTATGCGTGAGCGCCCGCGGCGAGCAGTTGCTTGCGGCGGCGCTCGGTTGCATCGGCAGAACACATCACCACCGGGATGCCCGCGGTGCGCGGATCCGCCCTCAGCTGCGCGAGCACCTCGTCGCCCTGGATGTCGGGGAGATGGAGGTCGAGCACGATCAGATCGGGGTGATGCTCGCGCGCCAGCTCGAGCGTGAGCCCGCCCTGCATCGCTGTCAGCAGATGAATCTGCGGACGCATCGAGAACACCTCTTCCATGAGCCCGATGGTCGCGAGGTTGTCCTCGACGTACAGCACCGTGCGCTCGCAGTCGACGATCGGTGCGGGAACCGGTGGCTTGCGCCGGATACGGGGCTTGGAGGCGGCAACCGGCGAGCGCGTGAGCCTGATCCAGAAGGTGCTGCCGACCCCGTGCTCGCTGTCGACGCCGATGCTGCCGTGCATGCCCTGGACCAGCTTGCGGGTCAGCGCGAGCCCGAGACCGGTGCCGGGGACCGTGGTGCGCTCGGCGCCGAGACGCTCGAACGGCTGGAACAGGCGCGCCTTCTCGTCTTCGGTGAACCCCGGACCGGTGTCGCGAACCGAGATGCGGATGAACTCGCTGCTCGCGGAGTTCGTGGGCAACGGGCTCACCGACCCAAGGGCGTCCCATTCGCGCGCCGCCTCGACGTAGATGTGCGCATCGTTGCCGGAATACTTCACGGCGTTGGAGAGCAGGTTGAGCAGAGCCTGCACCAGGCGCTGACGGTCCGCGAGCACGTAGTCGCCCGCGCAGTGCTCCATCGAGCGCGTGATCTTGATGTGGCGGCTGAGCGCTGACGGCGCCACGAGGCGCACGCACTCCTCCACCGTCGCCTCGAGCGCCACCGGTTCCAGCGCGAATGACTTACGCCCCGATTCGATCCGGGCGATGTCGAGCACGTCGTTGACGAGGCTGAGCAGATGGCCGCTCGCCTCCTGCACCGCGGCGATCGCTTCGGTCTGATCCTCGCGAGGCTCGCGCATCTCGAGCAGATCGCTGTATCCGAGGATTGCGGTGAGCGGCGTGCGCAGCTCGTGGCTCATCCGCGAGAGGTACTCGCTCTTCGCCTGCGACGCCTGCTCGGCGACGTCTCGCGCCTCACGCAACTCCGCCGCGGCCACCTTGTCCGCGGTCACGTCGCGGCCGATCTCGATGATGGCGTCAGGCCAGCCCACGTTGTCCCTCTGCAGCGCCCAGCGCACGGCGACGTTGATGCGTTTGCCGGCCTTGGTGGTCTGGACGATCTCGCCCTCCCACCGGCCGGCGGCGCGAAGGATGCTGAGAATCGTCTCCGGACGCTCCGGCAGCTCGGACTTCAGCAGCTCACTCGGGTCGCGACCGATCGCCTCGTTGGTGCCCCAGCCATACAGCTCCTCGGCACCCTTGTTCCAGAAGGTGATGAGCTGGGTCCGCACATTCCAGGTCGTGACCGCGTCGTATGCGAGGTCGAGGAGTTGCGAGCTTCGGCGCATCCGCTCCACGAGGAGCACCCGGTCGAGCGCGGGCGCGAGCGCTGTCCCGTATTGCGCGAGGCGGACAGCCTCGTCGTCGCCGAAGAGCGGCGTGAGCGGCCCGGAGGTGACCGCCATGATGCCCCGGCTCAATTGCGCCTCAAGGGCAACCCTGATCACCCCGGGTGAGTTTGTCGGGTGCTTGGCAACCGCCCGTTCCCCGGTGTACCCGGTCATCTCCGAGACGAGCTTCCAGCCCGCCGCCCGGTCGATGCCGTACACCGCGAGTACCTCGCCATCTTCGGTCGCGATCACGGCGCCGTCGCCGCCGACCAGGCGTGCCGCCCACTCAACCGCTCGATCGGCGAGCCGCTGCCGGTCGGGGGAATACAACACAAGATCGGTGAACCCCTCGCGGAAACTCCCCTCCTCGCGCAGGCGCCAGAAGCTCCGCAGCCAGCGCGGGGGCTCGAAGCCGACGTAGAAGAACGGAAGCGCCGCGAACGCCGGGAGCGCCACGGTGATCTCCGGGTGCGCCTTGCCAAAGACAAGATCGGCGCCGACCGCGAGGATGAGCGCCACGAACACCGCGGCAAACGCGAGCGTGATCGACCGAAGCCTGGCGCGCTGGACGCGCGGCATCCCCCCGCTCATCTCCCAGAGCCTGACGGCCGGTTCAGTCACGCACCCCGAGCCACACCACCAGGACGAGCAGGGAAACGAGGCGTTGCGCCGGCGTCTGCGCACCCTCGAGTGGGATCCGGGCGATACAGACGATCACCACCGTGATGAGCACCGCAACGCAGGCGACCGCGGTGAACCCGACGGCCAGCTTCATCATCGATGCGCGGAACGCGAAGAACGCCATCCCCGAGGCGAGAAAGAGCGAGACGGCGAGGTCGCTCGTCCCGATTGCCTCGTCGCGGGTCAGCAGGGTTGCCGCGACGGCGACGCCGGAGCCGCAGAGCAGCGCGATGGACAGCGCGAGCAATGCGCGCGTTCGATCACGCTGACGCAGCCACCCTTCACAGGTGAGTGCGCCCAAAAGGATGCAGGCGCCCCCCAGAACCCACGACAGCACAATCGTCGCAGTGCTCAAGGCACCGCCAGTATCGAGCCCGGGTACGCCAATCTCGCCCTACTTCACCGTTTTGTGAAGTCAGCGAGCGATCAAGAACCCTCCAGCACCTCGATCACGGCGTCGGCGACCTGCGACGTGCCGACGGCGGTGGGATCGTCGCGCTCCGGCTTCATGTCGTACGTGACGCTCCGGCCATCGGCGATCACCCGGGCGATCGCCCGCTCGAGCCGGTCGGCTGCCGCGACCTTCGCCGATGTGCCGGAGCATGAGGACACCGCTCAGCATCATCGCCATCGGGTTCGCCTTGTTCTGGCCCGCGTACTTCGGAGCGCTGCCGTGGGTCGCCTCGAAGACGGCGACCTCGTCGCCGATGTTCGCGCCCGGCGCGAGGCCGAGCCCGCCGATCAGGCCCGCGCAGAGGTCGCTGAGGATGTCGCCGTAGAGATTCGGCATCACCATCACGTCGTACAGCTCCGGTTTCTGCACGAGTTGCATCGCCATGTTGTCGACGATGCGATCCTCGAACTCGATCTCCGGGAACTCCTTGCTGACCTCTTCCGCGACGCGCAGCCAGAGCCCGTCGGTGTGTTTCATGATGTTCGCCTTGTGCACGGCGGTCACCTTGTGGCGGCCGTTCTCGATCGCCCATTTGAAGGCGAAACGGAACACGCGCCGCGTGCCGAAGATGGTGATGGGCTTGATGCTGATGCCCGAGTCGGCACGGATCGCACGCCCGCCGAGCCGTTCGATATCAGCGATCAGTTCGAGCGTTCCCGGCTCACCCTCGGCGAACTCGATGCCCGCGTAGAGATCTTCGGTGTTCTCGCGCACGATCACCAGGTCGACGTCCTGATAACGGCTGCGCACACCCGGGATATGACTTGCAGGGCCGCACCAGCGCATACAGATCGAGCTCGCGGCGCAGCGCCACGTTGACCGAGCGGATGCCCTTGCCCACCGGTGTCGTGAGCGGTCCCTTGATCGCCACCTTGTTGCGACGGATCGAGTCGAGCACGTGCTTCGGGAGCGGATCGCCGAACTCCTCCATCACGCCGAGCCCCGCGTCGTGCACCTCCCAGTCGATCTCGACGCCGGTGGCATCGATGACGCGGCGCGCGGCGTCACTCACCTCGGGGCCGACGCCGTCGCCGGGGATCAACGTGATCGTGTGTCGCGCCATGCTGCTGCTCTCCTCAAGGTGCTGAACGGAGGAAGTCTGACAAACTGCGCCGCGTGTGGACCCGTGGGCTCGCGCGCTGGTACGAGGTGCACGGGCGGCATGACCTTCCGTGGCGTGCGACCGCCGATCCCTGGGCGATTCTCGTCAGTGAGGTGATGCTCCAGCAGACGCAGGTCGCGCGCGTCGCGGGACGGTGGGAATCGTTTCTGGAGCGATGGCCGACGCCCGGAGGCATGCGCCGCGGCACCGCTGTGCCGACGTGTTGCGCGAGTGGCAGGGGCTCGGCTATCCGCGCCGGGCGCGCGGGTTGCACGACACGGCGACGGTCGTCGCCAAAGGTGGATGGCCCGACACCGAGGAGGGTCTGCTCGCGCTCCCTGGTGTCGGTCGATACACCGCACGAGCGTTGCGCGTTCTCGCGTTCGGCGATTCCGTCGTTCCGCCGCAGGACGTGAACATCGCGCGGGTCACCGCTCGCGCCGCGCTCGGCAAGGAGCCGGGCGATGTCCGGCTACCGGTGCTCGAGGAACAGCTCGCCGCCGGCAGACCAAAAGGCATGACCGCGCGCACCTTCACGTACGCGCTGTTCGATGTCGGCGCGCTCCACTGCAAGGCCAAGCCGTTGTGCCATGGCTGTCCGCTCGCCAGTCTCGTGCGCGTCGCGCGACCGGCTCGCCGAAGCGTCGCCGACGCCCGGGCGGCGGCAACCGGCGTTCCGCGGAAGCACTCGAGAACTGCGCGGCGCCGTGCTGCGCGCCATGCTCGCCGATCCCCCGCCCGCTTCGATTGCTGAGTTGCAGTCGCGAGCAGGAACGCCCGCCGAAGGGCGGCCGGCGAGCGACATCGCGTACGTCCTCGACACCCTCGTCCACGAAGGATTGGTTAGTCCGACCCCGCGCATGGTTAGGATCAATTGACGTGGCCACCTCTTCCGAATACCTCGACATGGTCGGGCGCGAGCTCTGGGCGCGCGACGTCTTCACGTTCATCCCGGACCGTGATCTCCCGGCGCCGCCGGACACGATCACGCCTGGCGACGGTCCTCGCGTCGCGTTCGCCGGCTTTCCGTCGGATTTCAGCCTCGCGTTCCTGTTCCGGCTGCTCCAGCTCGACGTCCACCCGGTCGGGATCATCACCTCGCCAGGCGCGCATCCGGCCATCCTCGGCGACAACGCCCTGAGCCGGATCGCCGACCATCTCGGCATCCCGCTCATTCGGGCATGGCGCATCAACGACGAGCACTCCCGTTTCGAACTCGACGAGCTCGGCCTCGACGCAGTGGTGATGGCGAGCTTCGACCAGATCGTCGGAGCGCGCGCTCTCGCGTTGCCGAAGCACGGATGGCTCAACGTTCACCCGAGCCTGCTCCCTGCATTTCGCGGGCCCGAGCCCGTGTACTGGGCGATCGCCGACGGCGTCCCGGTGACGGGAATCAGCATGCACAAGGCGGCCCCCAAGGTCGAACTCGGGTCCGGTCCTCGCCCAGGCGCGGGTGCCGATCCTCGCCGACGACACCGCCGGAACATTGACGAAACGTCTCGTCGAGGCCGGGATGCCGTTGCTGCCCAAGGCAATCGACGGGCTGCTGCATGACGCGGCCGGGATCGAGCTCGACCAGTCCATCTCGTCGTACCGGACGTCGATCGGGCATCGCTCACTCGAGGAGGCGGGATCCGCCGAGGAGGCCGAGCGCATGGTCCGCGCCGGCGCGCCGAACATGCTCCCGTGGGTGATGCGCGACGGTCAGCGCCGCATACGTGAGCGCAGCCCGCGTCGCCAACGGCACCCCGCCGAACGGCGTGCCGGTCCTGCATTTCCCCTCAGGCGACCTCCTGCTGCTGGAGACCATGGACACGTGCGGCTGTCACCACAACACCAATGACTGCGCCCACCGCAGGTCGCAGACGGTCACGGGTCGATGAAAGGTGTGCGCTGAAGTGGCATTCCGCTTGCAGGTGCCGGTTATGATCCAGCCGGCATGGCCGAAGATGACGCGCCCCTGGTACTCGTTGTCGAGGACGACGACGCCGTACGCGGCTTCCTGACTTTCGCGCTGGAGAACGACGGCCACACGGCGCTCGGCGTGAGCAGCGGTGAGGAGGCTATGGCGGTTCTTCGCAGGACGCCGGTCTCGGTGATCCTGGTCGACGGAATCCTTCCCGACATGCACGGTATCCGCCTGGCCCGTGCGATCCTCGACGACCCCGCGTTCGACCGGGTCGGCATCAGCTTCGTGACTGGGGCAATTCGCGACGGCCGGCCGGCACGGGCAGGCGTCGGTGCGCTGAGCAAACCGCTTCGCGCTCGCGATCTCGTGGTGGCAGTTGAGACGCTGCTCAGCTGGCGCGACGCCGGCGGCAGCCCGGCTCCGGATCGCCGTGCCGCGCTTGCCGAGCTCGAACAGATCTTCCTCGTCGGCGCATGACGATCCATTTCTCGCGCGTGGGACGAGCACTGCGATGAGCGAGCCGCGCACGATGTCGCTGTTGCCCTGGCAGGTGACGCTGACGGAGTTCACGCAGAAAGCTTCCTCGGGGCTCGAGGACGGTGCCTGCTGCGCATTCGTCGTCGACCCGTCGATCCCGCAGGGAGCCCGCGGCGGCTATGCCTCGCTCGTGATGGCGTACTCGCGCGCCGATGAGCCGGTCTGCGTCCTCGATGACGGAGCCGCGCTCGTCCTCGTCATGGAAGGCGGGATCGCGTCGGGAAAAGCGCTGGCCGAACGCGTCCTCGCGCAGATGGCCCGCCTCAAGCTCGAGCTCACCCTCACCGCCGGCGTCGCGCTGATCCGCGACGATCCCACCGCGGCTGTGGCCGCCGCGCGCGCCGCCGCAGTCTCTGTCGCACCGGGAAAGATCGGCGCCGAGGACTGAGGTCCGCCGTCAGCGGCGTGCGTTGAGCGCTGCGGCGATGCGTTTCGGCAACTCGTCACGCCGGAGCTGTTCCAGCGTCCTCGGGAGCGGGATCGACCAGTTGGCGCGACCGACGTCGCCCGGCATGTTCGGCCGCCGTTCTGCCTGGCTCGCATCGTCGAGGGTTGCGACCACCAGCCGGCTCGGCGCGCGCCCGAGCGCGGCGTATGCACGCTCGATCACCTGCGCCGGAGCGGCGTCATCGCTGACCGCCGCCAAGCGCTTGAGGCGGCGCCGGAGGCCGAGCTCGGCAGTCCGGTTGACCGGCCGTCCCGTGGACTCCATCTCAGCGAGATCCGCCCCCGTCCAGACACCGGCTGCGGTTGGCAGGTCATGGGTGGTGAGTGCCGCGAGTGCCTGCGCCGGGTATCGCTCAGGCGGCTTCGCCTCGAACCACGCGAGCCGGTATGACAGCAGTCCCCGCCGGTGCAGCTCCGACCGGACGCCACTCTCCACCGTGCCGAGATCCTCGCCAACGACACCGCATCCGGCGCGCACGCTCTCCAGGGCGAGGATGTCGAGCAGCTCGTGCGCGGGATAGCGAACGTAGGCGCCTTCCGACGGATCGTGCGCGCTCAAGGGCACCCACCAGAGCCGGAACAGGCCCATGACGTGGTCGATGCGCACGGCGATCCCGGCGGCCATCATCCGGCGCAGCGTCGCGACGAGCGGTGCGTACCCCGCCGCCCGAAGCCGTGCGGGATCGAAGGGCGGCACGCCCCAGTCCTGGCCGGCGGGATTGAAGTCGTCGGGCGGCGCTCCGATCCGCGCCGCTCCGGCGACCTCGTCCTGCCAGAGCCACGCGTCGGCGCCGTCGGGAGCGAAGCCGACGGCGAGGTCGTGAACCAGCGGGAGCGCGCGACCGGCGCGCGCAAGCTGCGTGTCGAGCGACCACTGCAGCCAGCGGTGGAAGTCGACCCGAGAGCGATCGCTCTTGACGAGTTCATGGACTGCCGGGGAATCAGCGCGTCGGTAGCTCGCCGGCCACCGAGTCCACGATCCCGGATAGCGTTCGGCGAGTACACAAAAGCACGCATAGCGCTCGAGCAGCTGTCCCTCGCGAGCCACGTACGCATCGAAGGCGGGATCGCCGCGGAAGCGCGACCAGAGGGTCTCGAGCGCCCGCAGCTTCAGGGGCATGATCCGGTCCCGATCGATAATCGGCGCTCACTCGCAGCGCTTCGGCCTCGCGCAGCAGTCTGCCGACGACGGCGTTCTCTCGAGCGCCCGGCAGGTCATGAATCCGCAGATAGATCGGGTTGCGATAGAGGCGGCTCGACGGGAAATACGGGCTGGATTCCTGTGGCGTCCCCGGGTGGACCGCGTGCAGCGGATTGACGAGGAGCATCGACGCGCCCTGCTTTCGTGACCACGATCCGAGCGCCCGCAGGTCGCCGAGATCGCCGATCCCCCACCCGTCGCGCGAGCGTACCGCGTAAAGCTGCGCCGCCCATCCCCACCCGCTCAGCGAGTCGGGCAATGCGCACCGTCCAGGGCTGGTCACCATCTGGCGGCGGCTGCCGCCGCGCATCACCAGCCGGTGGTATCCGTATGGCGCATGGTCACTCAGCACAGCGCCCCCGGGCAGCTCACCACCGCTTTCGAGTTCAACGGCACGGACACCTCGTGGCAGCCGCCCGCCGGGACGCACGAAGGCCGGCAAGACATGTTGCGCACCGAGCGGCTGCAGGCAGGCCTCCACCGCGCGGACGTGCTCGGGACTGACGCGGCGGCAAGTCCCGCTCGCATCCACGTACTCTCTCTGGACTCCCGTTCCTGGCTGGCCACGACGCACCGCAGCGGTCATGTCGGGAGCCCGAGATCTGAGTACCGAGTGGAGTCGATGACAGTTCCAGAGCCCTCCGCCGCCGGTCGCGCGCCCGGCAGCCTCGACGCCTGGCCGGGGACCGATGCCCCGCTCGGCGCCACCTGGGATGGATCCGGTACCAACTTCGCGCTGTTCTCTGAAAGCGCCGAAGCGGTCGACCTCGTGCTCTTCGATGAGCGCGGCGCGGAGTCCGTCACCCATCCCCTCGTGGAGCGCACCGATCTCGTCTGGCACGGCTACATCGCGAATATCGGGCCCGGGCAGCGCTACGGCTTTCGCGTGCACGGCCGCTACGCGCCACACGAGGGGCTGCGCCACAACGCCGCGAAGCTCTTGCTCGACCCATATGCACGCGCAATCGCCGGCCGTTTCCGCCATGGACGGTCGTTGTTCGGGTACCGGCTCGGCAGCGACGACATGCGCATCAGCGGCGTGGACTCTGCGCCTGCGATGCCACGCTGCGTCATCGTCGACCAGTCGTTCCCCTGGGGCGATGACCGCCGCCCCAACACGCCCTGGTCCGACACGATCATCTACGAGCTCCACGTCAAGGGATTCACCAAGCGCCATCCCGATATTCCCGCGGCGCTGCGCGGAACGTACGCGGGGCTCGCGCATCCCGCTGCCATCGAGCATCTGACCCGTATCGGCGCAACCGCGGTGGAGTTGATGCCCGTGCATCACTGGTTCGACTCCGCGCAACTCGTCGAACGCAACCTTGTCAATTACTGGGGCTACAACTCGATCAGCTACTTCGCGCCCGAGGGCCGCTACTCGTCGTCCGGCACCAACGGCGAACAAGTGCGCGAATTCAAGGCGATGGTGCGCGCGCTGCACGCAGCGGGACTCGAGGTGATTCTCGACGTCGTCTACAACCACACCGGTGAAGGCGACCATCTCGGTCCGACGCTCAGCTTTCGCGGTATCGACAACGCGGCGTACTACCGGCTCAAGGACGAGGATCCTCGCTTTTATTTCGATGTCACCGGCACCGGCAACAGTCTCAATGTCCGGAACCCGCACACGTTGCAACTCATCATGGACAGCCTTCGGTACTGGGTCAACGAGATGCACGTGGACGGTTTCCGTTTCGACCTCGCGTCCGCGCTCGCGCGCCAGTTCTACGACGTCGACCGGCTCTCGGCATTTTTCGACATCATCCACCAGGATCCAGTGCTATCGCGCGTCAAGCTCGTTGCAGAGCCGTGGGATGTCGGCGCGGGCGGCTACCAGGTCGGCAACTTCCCCGTGCGCTGGGCGGAGTGGAACGGTGCGTTTCGCGACACCGTGCGCGACTTCTGGCGCGGCGCAACGGGCATCCGTGACCTCGCGTACCGGCTCACCGGATCGAGCGACCTGTATCAGGGCGACGGCCGCCAGCCGTCCGCGAGCATCAACTTCGTCACCGCCCACGACGGCTTCACCCTCTCCGATCTCGTTGCATACAACGAGAAGCACAACCTCGACAACGGTGAGAACAACGAGGACGGCAATGACGACAACCGCTCATGGAATTGCGGCGTCGAAGGTGATACCGACGACCCGGCCATTCTCGAGTTGCGCGCGCGGCAACGCCGGAACCTCATCGCGACGGTGCTGCTGTCCGAGGGCTGTCCGATGCTGCTCTCGGGCGATGAGATCGGGCGCACGCAGCACGGCAACAACAACGCGTACTGCCAGGACAACGAGGTGTCCTGGATCGACTGGGAGCATGTTGATGAGGGGATGCTCGCCTTCGTCGCCCGCATCGTCGCGCTGCGCCGCAGCGACCCCGTGCTGCGGCGTCGAAACTTCTTCTCCGGACAGGCAATTCACGGTTCCGGCCGCAAAGACATCGCCTGGTTTCTTCCGTCCGGCCGCGAGGTGGGCGACCCGGAGTGGTTCGATGAAGGCCAACGGTCGCTGGGGATGATCCTCAACGGCGACGAGATCCCTGACCGCGACCCCCGCGGCCGGCGCATTCGTGGCGGCACGCTGATGGTGCTGCTCCACGCCGGCGAGGAGCCGATCGCGTGGACGATCCCGAACGGCTGGGGTGCGCTCTGGTCGGTCTTCGTCGACACGGCGGAGCGCGAAGTGACCCCCTCGACCCGGCATCACCACCACGGCGAAGAGGTGACCGTGGCCGGGCGCTCGCTTGTTGCGCTGCTCCGGGTCTGACGATCAGCTGCGCTGCGAGCGCTGCCAGGCAACGTAGTCGGCGATCGTGGAGCGCTCCATCGCGCGCGACGCGACCTTGAGCCAGTCGGGCGACCGCTCCTTGAGATCACGGCTCACCGCAGCCATCCGGCGTGCTCCTGAGCCGATGTGCACATTTGCCGTCTCGCCACCCATCGCGGTCAGCAGGTCACTCTGCTCGGCGGCCAGGCGAGCAACCGTGAACTCGATCCGGCTGCAGTCGGGCGCGAGCCGCCGCAGGATCCACCGGCCGCGGATCTCCAGGAACGGATCCGCGCACCGCACGGCACGCCGCACGATCGTCGGGTAGTGGATCGGGATGCTGACACCGCTGCCCTTCGCCCAGGCGACCCCGGACCCGACGAGCTCCTTGGCCTCGCGTGCGATCCAGCCACCCTTGTGCTCTGCGATCGCGACGATGCGCGGATGCCCGAGGCTGCCGAGCCCCGCCCGCCGGGTCACGAAGCGAGGATCGTCCACTCGGTTCAGCTCTCTCTGGAGCAGCGACACGGCAGCGGTCGGAGGCTTGCGCGCAGGCGGAAGGTCGACCATCGCCGACCAGAACCGCACGGGATCGCGAAGCTCAGACTGCGCGTCGCGGCGCAGGACGCGGTGCTCTTCGGCGAGGACGAACGGCTTGCCCCCGGCTTCGACCGTCTTGCTGTAGCCCTCGAGGATGGCGTTGCACGCTGCGCGTGGCGTGAGGACCAGTGCTCCGGCTCCGATCGCGAAGCGCGCGGAGGTGGCGAGGCGGACCAGGTCATTGGTGTACGCCATCGGAAACGCTTCGTCGAAGTCGTTGATCCCCCATATCAACCGTCCTTCGGTGTCACGCCACGTCCCGAAGTTCTCGGTGTGCAGGTCACCGACAGCAAGCACGCTCGGGGCACTCGCGAGATCCGGGCAGGTCGCCTCCCAGGCCTGCACCCAGCGGTAGAAGGTGGAGCGCAGAAACGGAAATGGCGCGAGCGCCATCTGCTCGTGCTTGAAGTTGAGGTCTGCCCGAACCAGCGGCACCTGGCGGCCGACCCAGGACTCATAGCTGCGAGTTGCCGCGACGATAGACACGAGCGACGAATTTCGGGGCATGATCTCGCGATGTTCGCTCAGCTGACGATCCTTGTGCTCGCCGGCCTTGCCGGGCCGCTCCTTGCCTTTGGCAAGCGCGGGCTGATCCCGGTGGTGATCGGCGAGCTCATCGCGGGCTTCGTCCTCGGCAAGACAGGCTTCGGGATCATCAACTCGGCCACCCAGCCGCTCCCCGTTTTGAGTGCTATCGGCTTCGCGATGCTCATGTTCACGGCCGGGACGCACGTCGACATCGGTTCCCCGACGATCCGCCAGGGATTCGCTCGTGGCCTGCTCGCGCTCGCCCTCGTCGCGGTCACGGCAGTGCCGATCGGGCTGCTCCTCGACCACTCGCTCGGCGTCGGGCATCCAGCCCTCATTGCAGTCATCCTCACCGGGAGCTCGGCCGCGATCGCATTCCCGATCCTCGAGGAGCGGGGTCTTTCGGGCCCGAACGTCGCGTTCCTGATTGCGTGGGTGGCACTCGCCGACTCCGTGACCGTGATCATCATGCCGCTCACGCTCGCCAAGTCCGGCAGCCCACTGGAGGCGATCGGAGGCGACCTGGCGATCATCGCCGCGGGGGCGATCGCCCTGGTTGCCGCCAACAGAGTGCGCAACACGCGCATCTCCCAGGATCTGCACAACGAATCACTCCAGCGCGGCTGGGCATGGCAGGTGCGCGTCTCACTGGTGCTGCTGCTCGGCCTCTCGGCAATCGCCCAGAAGACCGGCGCCAGCACGCTCGTCGCCGGGTTCCTCGCGGGGATGGTCCTCGTCCGGCTCCACGAGTCGGACCGGCTCACCGTGCAGTTCACCGGCGTCGCGAACGGGTTCTTTGTCCCGCTCTTCTTCGTCCTCCTCGGCGCAGAGCTCAATCTGCGTGCCCTGCTCACGTCACCGTCGCGCATCCTGCTCGCCCTCGGGCTGGCGGTGGGGGCGGTTATCACGCACCTCATCGCCGCGCGGATCGCCGGCCACGAGAAGTACATCGCCACCGGGATGGCGGCCTCGGCGCAGCTGGGGATGCCGGCTGCAGCGGCGAGCCTCGGGTTGAGCGCAGGGCTCCTCACTCCCGCCGAAGCAGCGGCACTGGTTGCGGGCGGCGTCCTGACCCTGATTCCCGCGACCATCGGGTCGTTGATGCTCGCCCGAGGGGCTACGGCAAAGCCGGCCGCCCCAGCAGGAAGCTCTGCGGCGACCGCAACCTGAGAGATTAGGCGCGGTGTTCCGCTATCTCGTGAGCCGCGTTCTGCAGGCGGTCGTGGTTGTCATCGGCGTGGCGACGGTCGTCTTCTTCCTCGAGCGCCTGATGCCCGGCGACCCGGGACGGCTCATGCTCGGACCGCGCTCGGGCCCTGCTCAGTGGGCGATCTACGACCATCAGAACGGGTTCGACCTGCCGCTCCCGGTGCAGTACTTCGACTTCCTGAAGAATCTGCTGCACGGGCAGATCGCCTTCACACCTCCCGGCTTCGCAAATCAGATCGATCCGATCGAGGATGTCCAGGTCGACCTCGACCTTGCGAGTTCTCGTGCAGGGACCGATGATCAACTCGCTGATCCTCGCCGGGCTCTCGACGCTGCTGGTGGTTCTTGTGACGGTGCCGATCGCCCTGTACGAGGCGGCGCGGCGGCGGAAGAGCGGCGCACATCTGGCGAACATCGCGTCGATGACCATCTACTCGATCCCACCGTTCCTCCTGGGCACCCTGCTGATCACATGGCTTGCCACAGACCTCCACTGGCTGGACCTGAATGCCCCGGACTGGACCACCGGTGACGTGCTCGCGGATCCCGCAGCGCTGATCCTCCCGGTGCTGACCCTTTCCGCGGGGACTATCGCCCTGTTCAGCCGGTACCTCAGGGCAGCGACGATGGAGGAGTTGACGCAGGAATACATCACCACGGCCCGCGCCAAAGGAGCCTCACGCTCGCGGGTGAGCCTTCGCCACGCGTTGCCAAATGCGTCGCTGCCGATCATCACGCTGCTGGGGACGCGCCTCCCGCAGATCTTCGGTGCCCAGCTCGTCGTGGAAGTGCTCTTTGCGTATCCGGGACTGGGAACCACGCTGTGGAGCGCGGCAAACGGTCACGACTTCTACACGATGCTCGGCGTGATCCTGATCGCCGGAGTGCTCACGACACTCGGATCACTCATCTCGGACCTCGTCTACGCAGCGGTCGATCCGCGCATCCGCTACGTGAAGGCTCCGAGCTGACCGAGTCCGGTCAGGTGCCTTCGCGCGCCCGCCGGCCTGCAGCATCGGCGCGATCGCGCTCGATCTTCTCGCTCGCATCTTTGCGGCGCCGGTCGTCCGCCTGACCCTGCTCCATGGTTGCCTCGTCGTCGCGGGTTGGGATCCTGCTGCTTCTGGTCACTCATCGTCCGACCAGCATAGGCCGTGGTCCGATCTCGTGCCGCGCGAGCTATGACCAGAGCCCCTCGAGCGCCACGCCAACGCGCTCGGTGGCATCGACAGCCGGGAGGGCATCGAACGCGTCTCGCCTTCGGCGTCCCTCGGTCAACTCCTCACACCGCGAGCGGACGCGGTCGGAGAGGAAGCGTGACGGCTGCGCCCATCCGTGCTTGTCGTCACGTCCGTACGGATGGTGGTGGTAGCGCTCGGGCACGTAGAGATGCAGGGCGTTGCGGGCTCTGGTCAGGGCGACGTAGAAGACCCGGCGCTCCTCTTCGAGACCCTCGGGTGAGCCGAGCGCCATGTCCGAGGGAATGTTTCCGTCCGTGACGTGGAGCAGATGGACGACGTCCCATTCCAGTCCCTTGGCGGAGTGCACCGTGGAGATGACCAGCCAGTCCTCATCGATCACCGGAGGTCCTGCCAGGGTACCCGTCGATCGTGGTGGCTCGAGGACGTGGTCGGCCGCGACGTCCGACAGACGCGCAACTCCGCTGCTGGCGGCGACGAGTGTGTCGAGGTCCGCGAGCCTCGCGGGCGCCTCGGGGTACGCCGCTTCCACAAGCGGTGCCACTGCGATGCGCAGCCGTTCTGCATGGGTGGCGATCTGCTCGCCGGGACGCGCCGCGAGCGCCGCCACAAGCGCTGCGGCCGACGGTTGCGCCGCAACGGGAAGTTGCAGCGCCGCGTGTGGCCACGCTCCGAGCACGTCCCTCTCGGCGGCTGCCTCGTCCGAGTTGATCAAACCGAGTGCTGCCACCACCCGATGCGCGGTCGCCGGGCCGACTCCGACCATCAACTGGAGCAGGCGGAACCACGCGACCACGTCGTTCGGGTTGTCGGCGAGCCGGAAGGCCGCGAGCATGTCCTTGACGTGCGCCGCTTCGATGAAGCGCAGCCCGCCGTACTTGACGAACGGAATCCGGCGCGCGCCGAGCTCGAGCTCCAGCAGCGCCGAATGGTGCGAAGCGCGGACGAGCACCGCCTGCTCGTGCAAGGGCACACCGGCCTCGCGATGCGCGAGCACACGGTCGCAGACCGCGTCGGTCTGCGAGTCCTCATCGGCGCAGCGCACGAGCTGCGGTCCGGTACCCGCGGTTGCGCGAGCCGCGTGCAGCACGGCAGAGAACCCGACAGTCGCATCCGCGCCAACCGCATTGGCGACATCGAGGATCTGCTGGCTCGAGCGGTAGTTGGTCTCCAGAATCACTGTCGTTGACGCCGGAAACACCTGATCGAACTCGAGGATGTGGCGCGGTTCCGCGGCGCGAAACGAGTACAGCGCCTGCGCGTCGTCACCAACCACCGTGATGCGCGGGTCATCGCGCCGCAGTGCGGTGAGGATGTCCACCTGGAGGCCGTTGACATCCTGGTACTCGTCCACGAGCACGTGGTCGAGCGAGCCGGCGAGACGGGGACCGAGACGATCGTCCTGCACGGCCGCGCGCCAGAAGAGCAGCAGATCGTCGAGGTCCACGAGCCCCGCCGATCGCTTGCGCTGCACATAGCCGCGGCAGATCGCGGAGATCTCGTCGACGCACTCCTCCGCCCACGGTGCGATCTCGGGAACCACCGACGAAAGCGGGCGACCGGTGTTCACCGCCGCCGAATACAGGTCGATGAGCAGGGTCTTGCGGGGAAAGCGCCGGCGCGTCGAGGTGGCGTGCCCCTGCTCGTCGCGAACCATGTCGATGACATCCGCCGCATCCGAGGCGTCGAGGACCGAGAAGCCCTCAGGCAGTCCCAGCGTGGTCGCGTAGCGCCGGAGCGTCCGGTGCGCAATCGCGTGGAAGGTCCCTCCCACCACCCGCCCCGCCGGCGAGGCTGACCCACGATCAAGGCCTGCAAGTCCGAGGAGTGACGACGTTCGCGCGAGCATCTGCCGGGCTGCACGGCGCGTGAACGTCAGCAGGAGGAGCCGCTCAGGCGATACGCCGGTTGCGAGCAGCCAGGCGACGCGCGCAGAGAGCGTCGTGGTCTTTCCAGTTCCGGCGCCGGCGAGAATCCTGAGCGGACCGCCTTCGTGCGTGACAGCGTTCCGCTGCGCCACCGTCAGGTGCTCCAACCACTCGAACATCCGTTCGATGATACCGCCCGCCCGTGGTCGACGCGCTATGTGGTGAGCAGCGTCGCGATCACGTTGATGGTTGTCGCAACCACGACAACTCCGAAGAGATACGAGAGGAGGGCGTGGCGCAACGCCGCCATGCGGATCGGCTTTGCACCGATATCCGTATCGGAGACCTGGAAGGTCATCCCGATCGTGAGCGCGATGTAGAGGAAATCTCTGAAGTCGGGCTCATCGTCCGAATGGAAGTTGATGCCGCCCCCGATTGCGTAATAGAGGCGCGCATACCGCAGGGTGAAGACCACGTGCACCGCGGCCCAGGACAGCACGACGCTGACGACCGCCAGCGTGGTGATCACTGACTTGACGCCACCATGTGTGTTGCTCGCCGCGACGAGCGCGAATGCCACGCCGACCAGGCTGCCGATGCTCGCGCCCAGAAGAATCGCTTCGGCCGCCGTGCGCGAATCGTCCTCGCGCATCGCGGCCACTCTTGTCTCGGCGCTGTTCTTGCCGCGAATCCCGAGATACACGATGGCGATGAAGGTGGCCGAGGTTGCGGACCATCCTGTCAGCACGGCGATCTGCCACTCGGTGAAGGGATAGCTCACCGCGAATCCGATCACGCCGACCCCGAGGCACACGAGCAGGCGGCTGCGGGCGTTCATCGAGCCGAGTGTCGCATGAGATCGCTGCGACCGAGCGGTACCCGGAATGTAGTCTTGTGCGACGGCGACGCCGATGTCAGACGCGTTTTCGAGAGTGCGCACAATGGCCAAGCAAGCGGAGCGAACCCAGCCCCCATACGCAGAGATGATCGCCGCGCTCGAGGGCATTCCCGGCCTCGAGCCATTGAGCGAATGGATCGTCAAGGCGCTGGAGCCCATCACGCGGCAGCGCGGCTTCATGGATCTCCTCCACGGCCGCTGGCTCGGGCACGCGCTCCATCCGGCGCTGAGCGACCTGCCGCTCGGCATGTGGATGAGCGTCCCCGCGCTCGACCTTATCGGCGACGAAGGCGGCGCGATCATGCTCACCGCTGTTGGCTGCCTCGCCTCGGGAGCAACCGCCGCCACCGGGACGGCGGACTGGACGGTCACCTACGGGCGCGACCGGCGCCTGGCGCTGGTGCACGGGCTTGCCAATTCGGCCGTCCTCGTCATCCAACTGGGTTCGCTCTCGGCGCAAGTCCGGGGTCGGACCGCACGCGGCCGGATGCTCTCCGCAGTGGGTCTTGCGGCCGGACTTGCCGCCGCCTATCTCGGTGGCGAACTCATCCTCGACCGCGCGCTCATGGTCAACCACACCGCGTCGCTGGAAGGTCCAGAAGACTGGACGGATGTCGCCGGCGACGGCGATGTGACCGAAGGTGCTCTCTCCGCTGTCGACGTTGCCGACCGCAAGGTCCTGCTGACGCGAGTCGGTGGAAAGGTCTGCGCGCTCGAGAACACGTGCTCACATGCGGGCGGACCGCTCAACGAAGGGACTCTCGAGGACGGCACGGTCGTCTGCCCGTGGCACGGATCGCGCTTCCGCCTCACTGACGGCGCGGTGGTTGGCGGCCCCGCCACATTCCCGCAGCCACGGCTCGAGACGCGGAAGCGAGCCGGACGTATTCAGGTGAAGGGGCGCGCCGGCTGACGCAGCTTTCTGGCCCGGGCCGCGCACGACCTACACTTCGCGAGTCGTGCCCCTGAGATCACGAGGAGTATCCGGAGTGCCCGGGTCGTTCAATGCCGGCGCGGATCCCGTCGCGCAACCGGTGCTCAGCCCGCTCACCGTGGCTGCGATCTTCCTGGTGGTCACCATCGATCCCGGCGGCGAAGCCACGGCTCGTGACCTCATCGCCGATTGCGCTGCGCTGCAACGCTCGGTCGGCTTCCGCATCCCGGACGCCGGCCTCACCTGCGTGGTCGGCATCGGGTCAGCGGCGTGGGATCGGTTGTTCAGCGGCCCGCGGCCGGCCGAACTGCACCCGTTCCGCGAGCTCGTCGGAGACCGCCATCACGCGGTGTCCACGCCGGGCGATCTCCTGTTCCACATCCGTGCCGGCGCGATGGATCTCTGCTTCGAACTGGCCGGACAGATCATGAACAGGCTGCGCGGCGCGGTCACGGTGGTCGAGGAGATTCACGGTTTCAAGTACTTCGATGAACGCGACCTGCTCGGCTTCGTCGACGGGACCGAGAATCCCACGGGCCGGGCCGCATTCGACGCGGTCACCATCGGAGCGGAGGACGCGAACTTCGCCGGGGGCAGCTACGTCATCGTTCAGCAGTATCTGCATGACCTCGACACCTGGAACGCGCTTGCCGTGGAAGAGCAGGAAAAGGTTGTGGGACGCAGCAAGCTGGCCGATATCGAGATGCCCGACGACGTGAAACCGAGCAACTCACACGTCGCCCTCAATGTCATCACCGATGTCGACGGCACCGAGTTGAAAATCCTCCGTGACAACATGCCGTTCGGTCGAGTTGGGCGCGGTGAGTTCGGCACCTACTACATCGCGTACGCGGCCACTCCAAGTATCACCGAGCGGATGTTGACCAACATGTTCATCGGCGACCCACCCGGCAACTACGATCGAATCCTCGATTTCTCCACGGCGGTGAGTGGCGCCCTCTTTTTCGTTCCCGCGCAAGGGTTTCTCGACGCGATGCCCGACGCGCCCATCTGATCGTCACGGCTTCGACGGTTCGCGTTTGCCCGCCGGTTGCGGGCCGCCCACCGTCCTTGCGGCCTCGCGCTCGCGGGAGACGAAACTCCCCAACTCTTCGATCGTGCTCATGATCGGCGCGGGGAACACGACGGTCGTGTTCTTGTCGACGCCGATCTCCACGAGGCTCTGCAGGTTGCGCAGCTGGAGCGCAACCGGATGGGCCATCATGATGTCGGCAGCCACCCCGAGCTTGTCGGCTGCGAGTGCCTCGCCCTCCGCGGCGATGATCTTCGCCCGCTTCTCGCGCTCCGCCTCCGCCTGGCGCGCCATCGCCCGTTTCATGCTGTCGGGAAGCTGGATGTCCTTGAGCTCCACAAGGGTGACGAGCACGCCCCAATCCGACGTTGCCCCGTCAAGGATTTCGCGAATCGTGATGTTGATCTTGTCGGTCTCCGCGAGCGTCTCGTCAAGCGTGTGCTGGCCGACCACCTTTCGCAACGTCGTCTGCGCAATCTGATTGATGGCCGCGGCCACATTCTCGATGGCCACCACCGACTTCACCGCGTCGACGACTTTGTAATACGCGACCGCCGACACGTCGATGCTGACGTTGTCGTGCGTGATGATCCCCTGCGACTGGATCGGCATCGTCACGATGCGCAACGAGACACGGGGCAGCTTGTCGATGATCGGCACGATGAACTGCAATCCCGGCTCGCGAATGCCGATCACACGGCCAAGCCGGAAGTGCACGCCCATCTCGTACTGCTGCACCACGCGTATGGAGAGAATCGCCGCGAGGACGATGACAGCGGCGACAACGATCGCCGTGATGGTGATGGCGTTCATGCCTGTCGCCTCCAACCGTTGCGCGCTATGCCGGCGCGCACTCGGCGAGGCGGGTACCGACCGCTCGGTATGGGTGTCGTCGCACCCACCCCGCGTTCAAGGTACCGCGACGAGTTACAGAACGGGGGTCCGCGCGGAGCCCCTGACGGAGCGCCGCGCGGTCTCCCCTACTCGGGCTGAGGGGTGATGCGGATGTACGGCTTCGGCGAGCGGTAGCCCGGGAAGATCTCCTTGGCCTCGTCGTCCGACACGGAGCCGGCGATGATCACGTCGTCGCCCTGCTTCCAGTTCGCGGGGGTGGCCACGCGGTGCTTGGCGGTGAGTTGGAGCGAGTCGATGACCCGCAGCACCTCGTCGAAGTTGCGGCCGGTGGTCATCGGATACACCAGGATCAGCTTCACCTTCTTGTCCGGCCCGATCACGAACACGTTGCGAACCGTCTGGTTCTCCGCCGGCGTCCGCGTTGTCGCGTCGCCCGAGGTGCTGGCAGGAAGCATCTCGTAGAGCTTGGAGACGTTGAAGTCGGCATCGGCGATGATCGGGTATGTCGGGCGCGAGCCCTGGGTCTCCTCGATGTCGTCGGCCCACTTCTCGTGCCGTTCCATGCCGTCGACCGAAAGGCCGATCACCTTGACGTTGCGGCGCTCGAACTCCGGCTCGATGCTCGCCATGTAGCCGAGCTCCGTGGTGCAGACCGGTGTGAAGTCTTTCGGGTGCGAGAAGAGCACCGCCCAGGAGTCGCCAATCCAGTCGTGAAACGCGATATGCCCCTGCGTGGTCTCCGCCTCAAAGTCCGGAGCCGTGCTGCCGAGCGAGAAAGTCATCGTCATCCTCCAAGTGCCATCGGTCCTGCCATAGCCGCAGCGACCCCTTTCGCGATGCTAAGTATGCCTAGCGTGCGTGCCGTCACGACTCCATCGCGTTTCGCCCATGCTGTATCAGGGCTTTCCTCGCGCGTGTGGCGTTCGCGATCGATCATCACAAGCGATGAGACCGAGCCGCATATGCGATTGCTTCGCATGTGTTGTCGCCGGTGATGAGTACCGCCTCGTCGGCGCTCTCACTCCCGCCGCGTGCGCCGCATCATGCCCTCAGTCGTCACGGCGACCAAACCCGTGCGTTCACGACGTCATCAATCGGATAGGGTGCGTGGCGTGCCGAAGCCGAAAACCGCGATCGTCACCGCGGCTGGACTGACCATTCGCTTCTCGATACAACGCGGCCGCGGCGCATACCCGCTCCTTCTCATCAACGGGATCGGCGCGCCGCTCGAGCTCTGGGGAGGTTTTCGCGGCAAGTTAGGAGTCGAGACGATTGCCTTCGACGCTCCCGGCACCGGAGGTTCGGCGGCCCCACGAAGGCCGCGCTCGATGTGGGAACTGGCCCGAAGCGTCAGTGCTCATCTCGACCAACTCGGCTACGGAACGATTGACGTGCTGGGGATCTCGTGGGGCGGCGGGCTGGCCCAATACCTCGCGCTGGTTCGCAGGACGCGGGTTCGGCGGTTGATCCTCGTCTGCACCGCCTTCGGGCTCGGGTCGATTCCAGCGAATCCGCGCGTGGCGCTCGAGCTCTTGCGACCAACGCGGTACTTCTCGCCATCACACCTCGCCCGCGTCGGACCGGCGCTCTTCGGCGGCGAGATCCGGCGCCGTCCGGAGATGCTCCGCCACCAGGCCAAGCTGCGCTCCCGGCACCGGCCGTCCACCCGCGGGTATGTGTATCAACTCCTCGCCGCGAGCACGTGGGTGTCGCTGCCCCTGCTTCCGCTGATGCAGGCCGAGACGCTCGTATTGCTCGGTGCGGACGACCCGATCGTGCACGTGGTCAACGGCCGCATTCTCCGCCGGCTCATGCCGCATGCAGAACTGCGCGTCGTGCCGGGTGCGGGGCACCTGTTCCTGCTGGACCAACCGGAAGCCGCCGCATCGATCGTCAGAGATTTTCTCGTCACGGCAGACGCGGCCTGACGCCCGCGCGCACTGTCAGGCGACGAGCACGTAGCTTCCGGGTGCGTCGCCGAGGACGCTGAACCGCCGGCTTCCAAGCCGCGTCGGCGCAGGCCTGAGCTCTCCCGATCGCTGCTCGAGCCAGGCGTCGTAGTCGGACCACCAGCTTCCCGCAACGGTCGGCGTGCGCTCGAGAAAATCCTCTGCCTCCGGCGAGACATTGTCGGTAACCCGGTAGCTGGCCCGGCTTGCCGGGCCAGGAGGGTTCACAAGCGCCTGGATATGGCCGCTCGTGGAAAGCACGAAGCGACGCGCGCCACCAAAGAGCTGCGCGCTCCGATATGCGTTCTCCCACGGCACGATGTGGTCGGTCAACCCGGCAACGGCGTAGACATCGATGCCCACGCTCCCAAGGTCGATCGGCGTGCCGAGCGATGTGAACCCACCGGAACGCACCATCGAGTTGTCCATGGCGATGCGGATGAAATCGCGGTGCAACCCGGCGGCGAGACGCACGGAATCCTGGTTCCAGTACAGGATGTCGAACGCCGGCGGCTCCTTGCCGAGCAGGTAGTTGTTGACGACATACGACCAGACGAGGTCGTTGGGGCGCAGCCAGGTGAACACGCCCTGGAGTGCCTGGCCGTCGAGGTATCCCTTGCGCGCCGACTCGGCGATCGCGGCCGCGGCGATTTCGCGAACTCGTGAGTGCAGACACCGTTCCGGCCTGCGCGTTGTCGATCGCGCACACGAGCAACCCCAGAACTCGCCACCGTAGCGGCGCCACCTTGCGCGACGACATGGTTCACCGCACCGGCAGCCACGAGGCCGCCGGAACATGCCGCGCAGAGGTGCACGGATCGACTGCCCGCGATCCCGGCGACCGCATCACGGGCCTCGAGCACCGCGGCGGCGTACGTGTCGAAGTCGTACTCCCGCTCTTCCTTCGTCGGGTTGCGCCACGAGATCGTGAAGACCTGCTGACCCTGCCGGACGAAGTACTCGACCATGCTCCGGTCTGGCGCGATGTCGAACACGTAGTACTTGTTGATCGTCGGTGGGACGAGAAGCAACGGGACCGTGCGCACGGACTCCGTCTGCGCCCGATACTGGATGAGTTCGAAGACTCCAGTGCGCAACACCACGCTGCCGGGCGTGGCGGCGAGATTTCCGCCGACACTGAATTTGCTCGTGTCGACCGTGGCCGGAAGCCGCGGTGGGCGCGACATATCGCGGGCAAAATTCCGCAGTCCGTCCACCAGGTTGGCGCCGCCACGATCGACCGTTTCCTTGAGCACGGCCGGGTTCGTGAGCGGGAAGTTCGTCGGCGCGAGCGCGTCGAGCAGGTTCGACGCCGCAAGCCGCACCTGACGCTCCGTACGCCAGTCGACTCGGGCATCGCTGACCAGGTCGTCGACGGTGCCGCCGACAGCGAGGTAACTCTGCATCATCCGGCGGAAGAGCCAGTTGCCCCACCCCGGATCCGCGAACCTGCGATCGCCGCGCGCGGGAGCAAGCTCGGACCGCCCCGCCGCCACCCTGCCCATCTCGGCGGCGAGATCGCTCATCCGCCGGAACACGAGCCGCGGGCGCTGCGCGAGACTTCCCGCCACCTTCGCGATCTCGCGAGGTGGAAAGAAGTGTGGAGTGCCGGTCGCGGCATCGGTGAGCATGATCTCGAGCGCCGTTCCGGCGGCTCCAACCCGGCGCTTTGGCGGCGCGCGTCGAGGTTTTGGTCGCGACTGACTGGAACTTCTGGAGCGCTCGAGCGGGAGCACCTTCGCGGCGCGGCCATCCGTCGATCGCTCGGATCGATCGCGAGGCGTCCGAGCGCGCGTCATTACGCGCCTCCTGCCGACGCCTTCTCCGCAACGGGGGCATGGATCTCGCGCTTGAGGATCTTGCCGGTGGCGCCCTTCGGCAATTCCTCGACAAACCAGATCTGGCGCGGGTATTTGTACGCAGCGACTCGCTCCTTGACGAATTCGCGCAGCTCGGCTTCAGTCACGTGAGCGCCCGGTTTGAGCGCAACCGCGGCTCCCACCTCCTCGCCAAGCTCCGGGTGCGGAATGCCTATGACCGCTGCCTCACGCACAGCCGGGTGCTCGTGGATGACTTCTTCGATCTCTCGCGGATAGACGTTGTAGCCGCCACGGATGACCAGGTCCTTCTTGCGGTCGACGATGAAGAAGTAGCCGTCCTCGTCGACATGCGCGAGGTCCCCGGTGTGGAACCACCCGTCGGCGGTGATCGCCTCGGCCGTCGCGTCGGGGCGGCGCCAGTAGCCCTTCATCAGGTTGTGGCCACGAATGACGATCTCGCCCACCTCGCCGTGCGCAGGGCGCTCGCCGCTCTCGGTCACGACGGCCATCTCGACCCCCTCGATCGGGGTGCCGATCGACCCTGCCTTGCGCGGCCGGTCAGGGTGATTGAAGCTCGCAACCGGGGAAGTCTCGGAGAGCCCGTAGCCCTCGAGAATCGGGCAGCCGAATGCGGCCTCGAAGTTGCGCAGCGTCTCCAGCGGCAGCGACGCGCCACCCGAGATGCAGAGTCGCAGGCTCGACGTGTCGAAGCGCTCGCGGTCCGGGTTGTGGATGAGCGCCGAGTACATCGTCGGCACACCCTCGAACACGGTGACGTGGTCGCGTTCGATGGTCTCGAGCGCACGGCCGGCGTCAAAGCGCGGGAGCATCGTCAGGCACGACCCGGCGGCGATGGCGGCGTTGAGGCCGCACGTCTGTCCGAATGCGTGGAACAACGGCAGCGCGCCGAGGATGACATCGTCGGGTCCGAAGTGCCACATCCGAAGCACGGCGTCGACGTTGCGGCGGAGGTTGGCATGCGTCAGCTCAGCGCCCTTTGGCGTGCCCGTCGTCCCGGACGTGTAGAGGATCACCGCGGTGTCGGCTCCGGAGCGTTCGGCGACGCCGGCCGTGGCGTCGCTGCCGGCGAGCAGTGACTCGAGCTCGCCGGGTCGGATGAGGATGCACTCGGTTCCGGCATCGGCCGACCCGGGAACTGCCGCGTCGGCAAAGTCGTGCCAGGCAAACACGATCTTCGCCTCGGGGTCGCTGAGATAGAAGGCGACCTCGCGCTGCTTGAGCAGGACATTCATCGGCACCACCACCGCTCCCGCGGCGAGGATCCCGTAGTAGATGGCGGCGAATTCAGGGACGTTGGGCAGCATGATCCCGACACGGTCACCGGGCGCGACGCCTCGTTGCTGCAGGAGCCGCGCGACGCGCGCGCTCTGCTCGGCAAGCGCCCCGAACGACACTGCGATGTCGTCCAGCTTGATCGCCGATCGCTCGCCCTGGACGGCGGCGATGCGGGTGAGGTTCAGGGCCAGGTTCTCGCTCATGTCACCCCTCCGGTGCACGCACGGGTGTTGTTTCGCCGCATTGTGCGCCAGCCACAACTGGCCCATCCAGCGGGCGCTACGCTGCGTCAACCGCGCCCATTGCCTGAGGAGATTCGAGCCGCCATGTCGACACCCGCAATGCCGTACACGCACCTCGGAGAGGCGCTCCCCACCGATTACTTTCTGGTCCGCGAGCAGTTCGGCGACGCTGAGTGGGAGCGCTTCATCGCCACGCGTCGTTTCGTCGATCACGAGGTACTGCCCGTCATCAACGATTTCTGGGAACGCGCGGACTTCCCGTGGCCGCTCGTCCCCCGCCTCGCGGAGTTGGGCATCGTCGGCGAGGACATCGAAGGCTATGGCTGCCCCGCGATGACGCCACTGTCATGCGGCCTGATCCACATGGAACTGCACCGCGGGGACGGCAGTCTCGGCACATTCCTCGGCGTCCAGGCCGGACTGGCGATGAAGTCGATCGCAATGCTCGGCTCGGAGGATCAGAAGCAGCGCTGGCTGCCGGCGATGGCCCGGCTCGAGAAGATCGGCGCCTTCGCGCTCACCGAGCCCAACCACGGTTCGGACTCCGTTGCCCTCGAGACGACCGCGCGCCGCAACGGGAGCGGCTGGATCATCGATGGCACGAAGCGCTGGATCGGCAACGGCACGATCGCCGATGTGGCCGTGGTCTGGGCCCGCTCGGAGGTGGATGGACGGGTCAAGGGGTTTCTCGTCGAAACGGACACGCCCGGCTACAACGCGTCGGTCATCACCGGCAAGGGTTGTGCCCGCGCTGTCTGGCAGGCTGACATCCGCCTCGAAGGGGTTCGGGTGTCCGACGACAACCGTCTCCCCGATGCGAACACCTTCAAGGACACGGGTCGCGTCCTGACGACCACCCGCGCGACGATCTCGTGGGCCGCGCTGGGGCATGCAGTCGCCGCGTACGACACAGCGCTCACGTACGCCAAGCAGCGCGAGCAGTTCGGTAAGCCGCTCCACAGCTTTCAGATCGTCCAGGACCGCCTCGTGAAGATGCTCGCCGAGGTCACGGGCATGCAGTTGTACTGCATGCAGATCGCCCGACTGGCGACGGAGGGACGCTTGACCGACACCATCGCCGGCCTCGCGAAGCTCAACAACACTCGCAAGGCTCGCTACGTCATCTCGGAGGCGCGCGACCTGCTCGGCGGCAACGGCATCCTCCTCGAGAACCATGTCATCCGGCACATGAGCGACATCGAGGTGCTGCACACCTACGAGGGGACCGAGACGATGCAGACCCTCATTGTCGGACGCGACATCACCGGCGTCAGCGCGTTCGTCTGACGCGCGCGTCAAACGCCTCGTGCTGTCACCACTCCTCGACCGCCGCCGCACGTGGGAGGAGCCAGACGAGCCCGAGGCAGAGCACGATGATCGCTGCCACGACGAGCACGCTGATCGTCATCGCTGAGACGCCGCCGTGCGCCGCCGCGATACTGAAAAAGACCGTCGTCACAACAGCCGACCCGATGGCGGCCGCGAGTTGCTGGACAGCGCTCGAGCGCTCCGCTCGCGCTCCCCGCCTCCTCGTGGGCGACGTCGCCGAGCGCCACATCGAACGTGGCGGTGAAGCAGGTCCCCATCCCGATGCCGAGGATGAGGATCGCGGGGATGGTCATCCACGGTGTGACCCCGGAGCCCTCGGCAAGCACGGTCACCCAGAGCGCGAGCGTCCCGATCAGCGAGGCTGCGAGACCGATCACCACGAGCGTCCGGCCGAGGCGCCGGAGCAGCGGCCGGCACACGATCGGCTGCGACCACGATGCCGGCGGCCATGGGCGCGAGGCCGAGGGCGGCCTGCGACGGCGTCAGGTGCAGCACCAATTGGAAGAAGAGCGAGATCACGTAGGCCAGCCCGCTCACGCTCGCAAACATGAACAGCCCGAGCAGCAGCCCCGAGCGTGAATCCTCGGTTCTTCAGCAGCGACGGGACGATGAGCGGGTTCGCGGCGCGAGCCTGGCGGAACCCGAATCCGACGAAGAGCAGGACGCCGGCAATCAGGCTGACGACGGGAAGCGCCGTCCAGCCACTCGTCGAGCCCTGGATGAGACCGAAGATCAGGGCGAGCATCGTGGTACCGAGCAGGCCGGAGCCAAGAGCGTCGATCCGCTCCTGTGAGACCGGCTTGTCATGGGGCAGGAGGATGAGCGCAGCGACCAACCCGGTCGTGCCGAGGACGATGTTGATGAGGAAGATGGGCCGCCAGTCCAGCCCCGCGAGATTGGCGGTGATGATGAAGCCGGCCACGATCGGGCCGAGCACCGCCGAGAGGCCCATGGCCGGACCGAAGGCGGCGAACGCACGCGGTATCTGCTCGCGCGAAAAGGCTGCCATCAGGATGGTGATTCCCTGCGGGAATCAACAACGCGCCGAAGCTCCCCTGGATGAGCCGGCCGACGATGATCATCGCGGGGTCCACGGACAGACCGCACATCGCGGAGGCCAGCGTGAAGCCCGAGATGCCGATCAGGAAGAGGCGCCGCTTGCCGTAGCGGTCGCCGAGCCGGCCGCCCACCACGAGGAACACGCCCATCGCGAGGGCATAGCTGGCGCCGAGCCACTTGATCAACGACTGGCCACCGCCAATGTCGCGAACGATGGAGGGAGCCGCGATGTTGGTGATCGTGGAATCGAGCAGGTCGAGGATGTCGGCGATCAGCACCACTGCCAGCAGCCAGCGAAGCCGCGCTGTCAGGCGGGTGGGGTCGGATGCCTTGCCATGCGGAGACGGCGTCTCGGCGGTGACACCCGGGCCGGCGAGATCAACGGTCTGGCTCATGAGGTCGGCGCTCCCGTTCATAGAATGCTCGATTCGATGCGTAACGATATATCGTGATCCGTCGCCTGTCAACCTCTACCCCGTCACGAACGATCGGCCCGGTCAGAACCGCCTTCGAGCGCGGATCAACCCCGAGAAGAGGCAGTCGGCGTCGCCTGGAACCCGTAGAGCAGCAGCAGCGACGGAATCAGCAGCGCCGTCCCGACCGCCAGCGTGATGACGAGCACGACCAGCGTCGCCTGCGGAGCCGCTGCGGCATTCACCGTCACGGTGCCGCTCAGGATGTCGGGATACTGCGCAACGCCCCAGGCCCAGAGAACGGTCACGACGGCGAGCGCCGCCGTGATCCTGACGGCGATGTGGTTGTTGCGCACGAGCAGCACGAGCGAGAGCGCTCCGAATGCTGCACTCAATATCACGAGCGGCAGGCCGTGGTGCGTCAATCCGTTGTAGAGCAAGGGTGCATCGGCATGGAGCACGGCGATGCCGAGCAGCGCGGTGACACCGGTGACCACGCCCATGACGAGCGCACGAGCGCGGAAATACGCCGCCATCTCGCGGTCGCCGGCTCGATCGCAATCCCGAATCAGGTACACAGCCGCCAGATAGGCTGCGACCTCGACCGCCAGCGCCCCGCCGATCGCGGAGGTTGGATTGAACCAGCTGCCGATCACGTCGCCCCGCGCGATCCCGAGTGGGACACGCCCTGACGCGATCGCGCCGGCGATCATGCCAAGGAAGAACGGCGTGATCACCGATGACAGCGCGAATGAGACGCCGAAGATCCGTTGGATCGCGACCTCGGTCACGGTCTTCCGGAACGCGAACGCCGAGCCGCGGAGGATGACCCCGAAGGCAACAATCGTCAGCGGGATATAGAGCGTCGACGCGATGGACGCGAAGACGGTGGGAAAGCCCGTCCACGTCACCACCAGCGCGAAGATGAGCCAGACGTGGTTGGCCTCCCAGACGGGGCCGATCGACTCGGCGATGCGCTCGCGCCGCGCTTTCCCGACTGTCGCCGATCCGGCGAGCAGATCCCAGAATCCAGCGCCGAAGTCGGCTCCGCCGAGGAGCACGTAGGCGGTGATGCCGCCCCAGAGAAAGACGAGGACGACGTTGGCGAGCATGCTTATCGCCTATGCCTCGGTGCTCGCGCGCCCGGAAACTGCCAGGTGGCGCAAGACCAGCAGCGTCACGACCGTGAGGATGGAGTACACGACGATGAGCGCCACGAGCCCCCAGTACAGCCCGGGAGCCGGGTTCACCGCGTCGGCTGTTCGCATCACCTTGTAGACGATCCACGGCTGGCGTCCGACCTCGGTCGTGATCCATCCGCACTCCATCGCCACGACGGCACCGGGCCCGGCGATGACGGCGGCGCGCAGAAACCACTTCGACGATGGCGGCCCGCGCCGCCTGAGCCACCGAACGAGTATCCACAGACCGAGGCCGAGGAGGAGAAACCCGATGCCGACCATGGTGTCGAAGGCCAGGTGAATCAAGGCAACAGCCTCGGGCCGGTCGTCCGGGGGAACGCTGTCGAGGCCGGGGACCGTCGCGTTCGCATTCCCGTCCGCAAGGAACGCGAGCATGTGCGGGATCACGAGCGCGAAGTGCAGCGAGCCGCCGTAGAAGAGGCCGCCGATGTGCTCCCCCGCTCCGGCAGTCGTCTGCGCAAGCCCCTCCATCGCGGCGAGCTTGATCGGCTGATTCTGCGCAACCTCGCGCGCGGCGATGTCACCCACGACGATCTGCGCGGGCGTCAGGATTGCCGCGACGATCATCGGGAGCAGCAGCCCGACCCGGTGATACCGATCGCGCCTGCCGCGAAGCGTGCCCACCGCGTAGACGCTCGCGACGAGAAACCCGGTGACCATGAACGCCGCCAGGATCATGTGCGTCGTCTCCACGGGTGTTGCCGGGTTGAACATCGCCACGATCGGATTCGGATCGGTGACCTTGCCGTCGACGAGCGTGAATCCCTGCGGGTCGTTCATCCACGAATTCGCGGTCACGACAAAGAACGCCGACGCTACGCCCGCGACGACCACCGGAACGCCGGACAGGAGATGACGCCTGGGTGTCAGGCGATCCCACGAGTAGAGGTAGATGCCCAGGAAGATCGCCTCGATGAAGAAGGCAAATCCCTCGAGCGCGAATGGCACGCCGAAAATCGCGCCGAACTTGCCCATCAGGCCCGGCCAGAGGATGCCCATCTCGAACGACAGGATGGTTCCGGACACTGCTCCCACAGCGAAGAGGACGCCGGCAGCCTTCGCCCAGGTGTGAGCGAGCCGCATGGAGTTGGCGTCGCCTCGGATCCCTCGCCACTCGGCGATGAGAATCAGCGCCGGAAGGCCGACGCCAAGGCAGGCCAGGATGATGTGCCAGCCCAGAGAGAGCCCCATCTGGGCGCGGGCTGCGCCGAGGTTGGATGCCGCATCGGCGACCATGCTCATCGCAGAACCACTCGCACTGGCGGGTAGCTTAGTCCGCGGGTCGGCTCTCCCCGATCCGCTCGAATCCGTCCGCAGCGAACCGCTCGACCGCCGCATCCACCGATCGGATGCCGGGTACTGTCCCGCTTGTTTCGAGTAACGCAGCAGCGACGCTCGGATTTGGTTCGGTGCGCGTCAGTAGCCTGTCAGAGGGCACGACAGCGCCTCGTTCCACGCCCCTTCAGGGAGCTCCACCATCAACACATCTCTCCTACGGCGCCGTCTGGTGGCGCCTGTTGCCGCGGTCGCGCTCGTCGCGGGCACCTTTGTCGTCGCCCTCCCTGCACTTCGTGCGTCAGCCGCTCCCGGACCGTTCGTCTGCGCGCCGGGCTTCTACCAGGTCATCTCCGGACAGCTCAAGCAGTTGAACCCCGTCACGGGGACCTACACGAATATCGGCACCGTGAATCCCACGTACTCGACGTACAACGCAATGGGATACGACACGCTCAACAACTATCTCTACGCCCTCAGCACGACTGCCGGCACCCAGGGAGACCTGCTCCAGATCGCCGACGACGGTTCCATCACGGACATCGGACTTCCGACGAACCTTCCGGCAGGGAACTATGTCGCCGGCGATTTCGACAACGCCGGCAACCTGATCATCCGGAGCACTCCCACCACGTGGTACTCGATCGACGTCACGACTGACGTAGCGACGGTACTCACGATCACCGGCGCCATGGACGTCGGGAACGACCTCGTCTGGATCAACAGCGTCGCATACCTGCTCAACGCCACAACGTTGTACGCGGTCAATCTCAACACCGACGTCGCGACCAGCGAGACAGTGACAGGCATCGTCGGCGGTGCGTTCGGCGCGGGATGGTCGGACAACCCGAACGATCTGTTCTTCAGCGACAACACCACCGGTCACATCTATCTTGTCAACGGATTCACCACGGCAACCCCCACGGGCGCCCTCCTCGTCACCGGGATCACGACCGGTAACAACGACGGCGCAGCGTGCAAGAACGCGGCGAATCCGTTCGAGGCGCCGACCGCAAATAACGATACGTACAGCACGCCAGGAAACACTGCGCTCACCGAGAACGCCGCCGGTGGTGTGCTCGCCAATGATGTCGGAGCCGGCATCACCGTGACCAGTTCCACGACGCCGACCGGAGGTACGGTCCTCCTGCAGAGCGACGGCTCGTTCGTGTTCACCCCGACCAACGATTCCACGGCAGCGGGAAGCTTCATGTACACCATCACCGACGCGTTCAATCGCACGTCGACAGCCACTGTCACCATCACGGTCGTCCCCCCGCCGGCGCCCGACGCGGTGGGTGATTCGTATACGTTGACTGCCGGAGCCCCGCTGTTGGAGAACGCGGCGGGAGGGCTGCTCGCGAACGACACCGGTCCAGTTATCGCGGTGACCACGCATACGACTCCGGCGAACGGCGCTGTCGTGGTCGCCGGCACGGGCGCGTTTGTGTACACGCCGGATGCCGGCTATTCCGGCCCGGACAGCTTCATGTACACGATCACTGACGAGTACTCGCGCACTGCGACCGCGACAGTCACCCTCCTCGTGAGCCCGGTCGCTGCCGACGTCGCGGGTTCCGGCGTCGGACCCGCAGCACTCGTGGTCACGCCGACTCCGGCCGTTGGAACGGGGCCGTTCGCATACGCGCTGACCAGCGCTCCACCCAGCGCGGAAGGCACTGCCGTCATGAACTCGTCCAACGGTCAGATCACCTTCACCCCCGCGCTCGGCTTCCTTGGCGCGGTTACGGTGTTCACGTACACGGCGACGGACGCCTTCGCCGATGTGAGCGCACCCGCGACCATCTCGCTGACGATCACCGAGCCGGCGCCACCCGTGGCCAACAACGACACGTATTCCGTCGCGGCAGACGGCACGCTGACTCAGGCTGCAACCGGCGGGCTCCTGACCAATGACACGGGCGCCGGCATCGTGGAGACCGGCGTCGTCACTCCGCCCGCCGGCAGTGTCTCCGTGACCGCAACCGGATCGTTTGTCTACACGCCGGTCGCGGACTACTCGGGTCCGGACACCTTCACGTACAGGATCGCCGATGAATACGGCCGCCCTGCGACGGCAACGGTGACGATCACCGTCAACCCGGTGGCGCTCGATGTCACGGGATCCGGCCCTGGGCCGGGAGCGATCCAGGTGACGCCCACGACGCCGATCGGCACCGGGCCGTTCACCTATCACCTCGTCACCACTCCTTCGGCCGCCGACGGCGTGGCCACGATGAACGTCAACACTGGCGTGATCACGTTCACTCCGGCAGCGGGATTCCATGGAAACGTGCCGCTCTTCACGTATCACGTTACCGACGCGGATGCGGATGTGAGCGCTCCCGCCAACATCGACCTCAGCGTTGGCACGCCGACACCCCCGACGACGGTGGACTTGAGCGGTACGACCCCGGCCAATGAGCCGATCACGCTCACACCGGCGACGCCGACCGGGACAGGACCGTTCACGTTCGCGCTCGCGACCCTCCCGTCCGCGGCTGAAGGCAGCGCAACAATCAACGCAACGACCGGAGCGATCATCTTCACGCCCGCCCTCGACATCAGCGGCGCGATACCGCCATTCACCTACGTGGTGACCGACGCGTACGACCAGACTTCGGCGCCGGCAACCGTGGCGGTGGACGTACAGCCGCTGGGACAGCCCGCCGCGGGCACGGGACCACCCGGCGCACCGATCACCGTGCAACCTCCCGCCCCGGTCGGCACCGGACCGTTCACGTATCGACTGGTTCCGGGATCGCTGCCCCCCGCCGCGGACGGCACCGTGACCATCAACGCAACGACCGGCGCCATCACCTTCACGCCCGCACCTGGCTTCAGCGGTCACGTCACGGTTCAGTACACAGTCACCGACGCCAGTGATCTCACGTCCGCTCCCGCCGACGTGACGTTTGCTGTCGCCGCCGCGGCAACAACGGTCCCGAGCACAGGTGCCGTCGAGGCGCCGATGATCTGGGGCCTCCTGCTGGTCGCATTCGGCCTCGTCCTCGCGTTCCTGGCGGAGGCTCGACGCCCGAAACGCATCTAGGCGACACGTCACCTCGTATGCCGTCGGCCCGAATGCGACAGAATCGGTGACGCATCACCAGTCGAGCGCTACCGAGGAAGCCGGATGAATCTGCGGGAAGTCCAGAAGCCGCTCAAGGATCATTACCGGGAGGATCCGGCTTCATCGCGGATCACGCTCGTCGCGCGCGGCAGTCAGGACGACGCGCCGATCTCCTGCTCCATTGACATCGGCCGCGCGATCTATGAGGCCCAGGCGCACGCCGGCGTCGGCGGTGCGGGCACCGGCGCCTGCTCCGGGGATCTGCTCCTCGGCGCACTCGCCGCCTGTGCCCAGATCACGTGCCAGATGGTGGCCGCGTCGATGGAGCTCCCGATCGAGGACATCGCGGTCACGGTGGAGGGCGATCTCGACCTGAGCGGAACGCTCGGTCTGTCCCGCGATGTCCTGGTGGGGTTCGAGTCGATCCGACTTCGCTGGGATATCGTGGCCCCAGCCGCGAGTTCAGGAACAGATCGATGCACTCATTGAGAAGACCGAGCGCTTTTGCGTTGTCCTGCAGACACTCAGGACGGCGCCGACAATCCGAGACCAGCGTAGTAACGGGCGTTTCAGGAACAAGCCGGGCACTCGCCTGACTTGACCTGATCGCTGAGGAGGAGCAATGCCGAGATACCTGATCGAGCGACGGTTCGAGATCCGAGAGGACGAGATGCCCGACATCGGGCGGCGCTCCCGACAGATCGTGGAGGAGTCGTTCCCGGAGATCACCTGGGAATACAGCCACGTCACGGTCGACGAGAAGGGTGGCGTCAAGACGTTCTGCGTCTACGGCGCGCCCACCGAGGACATGGTCCGCGAGCACGCGAAACAGCTGGGATTCCACGAGATCCTCGCGCTGTACGAGATCGCGGGAGAGGTCACACCCGCAGACTTCCCGCCGCTCTGAGCCGCCGCTACGCGTCTGCTGGAGCCGCGTCGCTCCCGCGCTGCAGATGCCGTGCGTCGGCGGCGTGGCTCGCCGCCACCAGCGCGAGCGTTCGGAGCCGAGCGACGCTGGCTCGCTGAGCTGTGTCATCCGCCGGGATGAGTTCGAGCGCCTCGCGATAGAGCGCCGCTGCCTCCTCCTTCGCCCAGCCGCGTCCCGCGGCGTCCGCCGCCGCGAGCAAGTATGTGAGCGCGCGCGCGTCCCAGCCGGCCTCACGCCAGTGCGCGGCCAGGGCGGTCGCGGTTGCGCCGGCGCCAGCCGTTGCCGCTTCCAGGAATTCCGCCACAGCGGCGTGGCGCTCGCGGCGCGTCGCGCGAGGCACGGTCGCGTATGCCACCTCACGGATGAGCACGTGCTTGAAGGTGAACTGCTCGTCGCCCTCGATCCATGACGACGATTCGCGCCTGATCAGATCGTGCGCCTCGAGGGAATCCAGCGCCTCCGGGAGATCCTCGATGTCCTCCATGCGCTCGAGCGCTCCGCTCCAGAACACCTTGCCGACAACAGCCGCGGCGAGCAGGAGGCGGCGTTCGGTGGCCGGGAGCGCGTCGATGCGCGCGGAGACAAGCTCGCGGATCGTGGTCGGCAGGTGCTGGCCGGCGACCAGCGGGATCTCCGCAACCGACGCCGCCAACTCCTCGATGAAAAGCGGGTTGCCTTCCGCCGTCTCAGCGACGTGTCTGGCATCCTCACCGTCAACACCGGTACGGAGCAGCCCTGCCGCGAGCTGCCGCGAGTCCTCGATGCTAAGCGCCTCGAGTGAGAGCGCCGAGTATGTCGAGAGCCCGCCGCCCCAGCCGGGATGCGCGAGCAGCAGGTCGGGGCGTGCCAGCGCCAGGAGCATCACCGGCGCGTGCCGGACGCGCGAGGCGAGCACTTCGAGCAGGTCGTACGTGCCGTTGTCCGCCCAGTGCAGGTCCTCGAACACGAACACGGTGGGACGGTCTCTCGACACCAGTTCGACAAACTGCCGTGCGGCGAAGAAGAGCACCTGCCGATCGCCGACCTCGTGCTCGTGGCCGAGACCGATGAAGAGCGCAAGGTGCGACGCGAGTTGATCCGTCGCCTCACCGAGGTGCAGCGACTCGAGCCCGGTGCGGAGCTTCTCGCGTGCGGCGTCGACGTCGTCGCTGGCGAAAATGCCGGCGAATTGTTTGACGTGCTGCGTGAACGGGCCGTGCAGCGTTTTCTCGCCGTACGGAAGCGAGCGGCCGCGAAAAATCTGCACACCCGTCTGCTCGAGCCCGGCGGAGAACTCCGAGGCGAGCCGCGTCTTGCCAACTCCCGCCTCGCCGAACACCGTCATCAACTGTGGACGTTGCTCCGCGACGACGCCCTCGAAAACCCTTTGCAAGATTGCGGTTTCGCGCACCCGGCCAACCATCGGCACTGTCGCCACACTCCGCTCGCCGGGAGCAGTGGTCGTCCCCAGCGCGAGCCATCCGCGAACCGGCGCGGACTTTCCTTTCACGGTCATCGGTTCGACTTCGCGGTACTCGACAATCGACCGCGTTGCCCGGTACGTCGCCTCGCCAACCAGGATGCCGTCAGTCGGAGCCTCGTTCTGCAGGCGCGAGGCGGTATTGATCACGTCGCCGGCCACCATCCCCTCTCCCAGCTCCGGCCGCGCTCCGAGTGACACGATCGCCTCGCCGGTGTTGACGGCAATGCGCACCTGCAGATCGAGTTGCTCGTCGGTCGCGTTCATCTGCGCGATTGCGGCGCGCACGCTGAGCGCTGCGCGCACCGCGCGCTCGGGGTCATCGCCGTGCGCGACCGGTGCACCGAACACACCGACGACCGCATCGCCGATGAACTTCTCAACCGTTCCACCGAAGGCCTCTATCTCCGAGCGCAAGCGGGCGTAGTACGGCGTGAGAATTGCGCGCACATCCTCGGGGTCGAGCTGGTCCGAACGTGCGGTGAATCCGGCCAGATCCACGAAGAGGACCGTGACGATCTTCCGCTCCTCGCTCGTCTCCGGAACATCGAGCTGAGCGCCACAGCCACTGCAGAAGCGGGCGCCGGCCGTATTGACGTGGCCGCAGCGCGTGCACGTTTCCATTCGTTGCAGCCTACGACCCGCAGTGGCGGCTGCGGAGCCTACGCCTCCGAATCCCTGCTCCAGGCGGCAAATGCCGTCGCGAGTTCCGACGACGAGCCGGTCAAAACTTCTGTCGACGTCGACCGGCATCCCGAAACCGCCTCCTGCCTCGAGGGTGACAAATCCATGGAGGGCTGCGCGCAGCGCACGAATCGCATCCACGGCGTCGCTGTCGCGCAAGCTCGTAGCCCGCCATGACGTCAAACGCGACCTGTACCACCGCCGCGGTCGCGATCTCGTCGTCGACATCACCGACGACCGGGGCGCGCTGCGCTGCGGAGTATCGCCCCGGATATTCGTGTGCCCAGGCGCGATACGCCCGTGCCATCGCAGTGATCGCCTCGCCGCGCGCGCGACCGACCGCCGCGCGTCCAAGCACCCCTGCGAGCTCCTCCTTCGCGCGCAACGCGATGCTGCGCCGGAGCCCATCGATGCCGGTGATGTGCTTGTACAGCGAGGGTTGGCGAACACCGAGACGTTGCGCCAGTGCCGCGAGGGTGAGGTGCTCCAGACCGACTTCGTCGGCGATCCGCTCGGCCTCCGCGACGACTTGCGTCTCGGTGAGGCCCGCTCTAGGCATGGTCGGCGAGACCCCGGACGAACGCGATCACGGCTTCGTTGGTCGCTTCCGCCTGTTGCGATTGGGGGTAATGCCCGGCCTCCGGCACGATGACGGCGGACCCGTGCAGCGTCGCGGCGATCCAGTCGGCCTCCGCGCTTCGGATCGGGGAAGTCCGGGTCGCTGTCGCCCATGATCACCAGCGTCGGCGCCTTCACCTCACCGAGACGGGCCTCGGCGACGTCGTGGTTGGTGTGTGTCGTGCGCGAGAACGCCTTGGCATGTCCGGGGCGGTGCAGGGCCGCCACCACCTGATCGCGATACGCCGCGAAGTCATCAGGCTTCCTGCCCGCGTAGAGCTTCGGGAGGTATGACTTCCACATCGCCGGCGCCCAGAGCGGTGCCATCGCAACCCGGAAGCAGCAGACGCTGGATCGCGCTCGTGCTCCCGTTGCGCACGAAGGGTCCGACCAGCACGAGGCCACGCACCAGGTCGGGGTGATCGGCAGCCGCGATCACCGCAGCGCCCGCGGCCATCGAGTTCCCGACGATGACTGCCGGACCGCCGAGCTCGTCGATGAGCGCGGCGATGTCCGTGGCGGTCTCCGCGTCGCCGTAGGTCGCGAACGACGTGTCGCTGTCGCCATGACCGCGCAGATCGGTGGCTGCCACCCGGTAGCCCGCGTCGCGAAGCGCCGGTGCGAGCAATCGATACGTGGCGCGAAGATCGCCCATGCCAGGGACGAGGATGACCAGCGGACCGGAGCCATCGACGTCGTAGGCGATCCTCCCTTCCGGGCCGGTGAGATAGCGCGTGTCCGTGCCGCGGGTGGCGGTGTCTGTTTCCATATTGGCTACTCTAGCTAGCTTGATGGCTAATGTCAATAGCCGCAGCTGTGACCCTCACCTGGAAAGGAGCCGACACGAACAACCCGACCGGTGCCAACGACAACGTGACCGCCTACGTCCTCTGTGCGTCCTGATGCCGAGCAAACTGTCGACACGTGGTCGCCACCTGGGTGGCCCAGCGACTGAGGAGCTACCACCATGGGGTTTCTGACCCACAAGACCGATGTCTCGGACGATCTGCTCCAGAACGGCATACGCGGGAAGGCAACCGTCGAGCAGGCGGACATGGAAGGCGGCATGTCGTACTCCGGCTACATGAGCACGCAGAAACAAGAGGCGCTGCTCACCGGTGAGCTGACGATGACCAAGTACAAGCTCCGTCTGCATGTGGAACTGCCGGATCGCGAGCCGTACGAGGCGACAGTGAAGCTGCCGGTTCCCGGCCCGAAGATCCGGTACATGACCGGCGGCAGCGTCTGCGAAGTGCTCGTCGATCCCAAGAAGCCGGACCACCTTGCGCATCGACTGGAACGGCACCTTTCAGCAGGGCACCGTCGAGCAGATGGCCGCTGCGAATCCGATGATCGCGGCCGCCCTCAAAGGCGCGGGTGTCGACGTCGCGGCCGTGACCCGGATGCAGCAAGCGGCGATGGCCCAGGGGCAGACGCCGAGCAACGTCATCATCGGCGGCCAGATGCTGGGCGCATCAGGAATGGCGGCCACGCCGGACCCGCTCGATCAATTGAAGAAAGTCGCCGAACTGCACGCGGCAGGCGTCCTCACGGACGAGGAGTTCGCGACCGAGAAAGCCAAGCTCCTGAACAGCTGATCAGCAGCGCGGCGTAGGCCGCGACCGTAGCCGCGAAGAAGGCGGGCGGAAAGCCGTTGTGTTGCGCGAGGGCGCCGGCAACCGCATTGCCTGCTGCGGTCCCGCCTCCGGCCGCGGTCGACATCCACCCGAACGCCTCGGCGCCACGAGACCCACCGTGGCGATCGATGAGCAACGATGTGGTCGCGTAGGCGGGATTCAGAGCGAGCCCGCCGACCGCCAGCAGCAATCCAACGACCGCGAGCGGGAGCACCGCGAGCAGCGCGGTGGTCGCCACGGCAAGCAGCGCCACCAGGAAGATCAAGCGCGTCGCCGGATCTGCTTTCCAGCGGATTGCCCCGTAGAGCACCGCGCCACTGATCCCGCCCACGGAGACGGCCGCAATGAGGACACCGCCGATCGCGGGAAGGCCGCGGGCGATCGCCAATGACGGCGCCGCGACCTGGAAGACGCCGAGCATCGAGCCCAGCAGAAAGGCGACCATGAGCACCGCTGGGAGAGAGGTGCGCTCGGCCGCTCGCCACGTGCGCCGGCCCTTCGTGAACTGTCGCCTCGGTGGTTCCCAGCGCGGCGAATCCGACAGTCGCCACGCCACTGATGGTTGCGGCCGTGATCAGCCCCACCCCAGCCCCGAATCCGAGCATCGCAGCGATGAGGAGTGGGCCCGTCACGAGTGCGATCTCCTGCGTGAGGTAGACGAGGCTGAAGGCGGCGGTGCGTTCATTCGCCGGCACATGCCGTCCCCATTCCACGCGCATCGCGACCGATACTGGCGGGAGCGCCAGCCCTGCGACAGCGCTGAGCGGCACCATCGCCCAGACCGCGCCACCGGCCCACGCCACGAGGACCACGCCGGCCAGCGCGGCTGCGTGGACCGGCCCGCAGCCGAGCATCACGATCCGAGTGCCGTGCCGGTCGATCAGCCGTCCCTGAATCGGCCGCGCGACAGCGGCTCCCACCCAGAGCGCCGCGCTCACGACGCCGGCCGAGATCAGTGACCCGGTGCCCCGATGCACCACGAGGACGAGTCCGACCGGCGCGGCACCCTGCGTGAGCTCCGCCAGCAACCCAAGCAGGGCCTGACTGCCCACATGCGGCACGCGAAGCAGCGCGGCGTAGCTGCCGCCTGTGCGTGCCGGCGAGCCCGGTCCCGGTGCCTGCGATTGCTGCGACACGTCAGGACAGGTCCTGCGCGATCTCCCAGATGTGGCCGCTCGGGTCGGCAAACGCAGCCGTCCGGATCCCCCAGGGGCGATTCATCGGACCGTTGAGGAGCGCAACGCCACGCTCCGTCAACGCCGCGCAGACGGCATCCACGTCAGTGACATGGATCGTGAATTGCGACCGCGCGCCCGCACCACCGGCCCCAGCCGTCGCGGGCGCGATGAGCGAGCCCGCCTCCGCCACATCCAGCAAGTTGATCAGGACAGCGCCGAACTGGAAGACGGCTGAGTTGTCGTCCTCGTAGTACACGGGGAGGTCGAACACGTGCTGATAGAACTGCTTCGCCGCGCCGAGGTCGTCGACGAACAACGTGATCGCACCGATGTCCTTCGCTTGCTCAGACCACTGACTCATCTGGTGACTCCCTCGTTGCAGTTCGACGCGTGCTGCCGCAGGGCGACACTCTAGGGGCAAACCCGCCATCCCGCGTGGACGTCATCGGGATCACGGCAGGATCTGCGTCAGACGCTGTAACCACGCATGACGCTGTCGACGATCTGCTCCGCAAACGCGAGGTCCAGCACCCCGCCGAACATCAGACGGAAGTACACGGGCCCGACGAGCAGCTCGGTCGCCACCGCAACGTCCACGTCCTTACGGAGATCGCCACGAGCGATCCCCCGCTCGACCACCCTGGCAACCTCGGTACGACGCGCCTCCACGACCGTCGCGCGAAACGGGTCGCCGATTGTCGGGTTGCTTGCGATCTGCGAAAGCATCGCCTTGATGACCGGCCCGAAGTCGGTCTCCGTCACGGCCCGCATAGGATTGGTGACCACGGCGAGCAGTTCGTCGTGCGTGTTGTCCGTATCGGCGACGGCGATGTGCGGCGCCGCCAGCTGGCTCAGCAGGTCCTGCGCGAGCGCCTGCTTCGATGGCCATCTTCGATAGATCGCGGTCTTACCCACCCCTGCCCGCGCAGCGACGTGTTCGAGGCGCATCGCCGCGAAGCCCTCCTCCATCAAAATCTCGCGCGCCGCGGTGAGGATCGCCTGGTGCACGCGCTCGCTGCGGGGCCTCCCGCTTCGCGTGGAGACAGCGCCGGCTATGGACGGTGGGATCGGCTGAGGGCGCTGAATTCGCATCGTGAGCTATAATACGAAACGCATCGTATCGATGTAAGGAGAACACAACGTGACCACAAAAGACAACACCCGCATTGTCGCGCTCATCGAGCGCGCCGAGCGCCAAACCCCGTTTTGCGACTGTGGCGAGCCCACGGCCGCCATGGCCGAGGATCGTGAGATCTGGCTTGCCTGCACGGCACATCCGAGCCCTTCAGGCGGGACCTTCCGCCGGCTGCTTGCCACCCTCGCGTCCACAGGGCACACCCGCACCCTGATCATCGAACCGGTCTAGCCACCGCTCCGGAGTGAGAGCGACAGGCGCATCACCGGCCTCGTCGGGTAGGTCCGCGCCACCTCGGAGAAGCCGGCCGCCGCAAACATGGCCATCGTGCCAGTGAAAACGGCTGACCCTGCAACTCGCGAAGCAGTCAACGCTGCCACGTCCACCGGATGACCTTCTATTGAGGTGGCGCCGTGTTCGCGCGCGTATTCGACAGCCGCGCCAAGGAGCGCCGCGCCGACGCCGGTACGCCGGTATCTGCTGTCAACGGCGAAGCACGTCACCCACCACCCGCCGGGTTCCCCGGTGAGCACGCGCGCCAGCGCGCGGTTGCCGGTGACGCCAGGAAAGCCTGATCGAGGGCCGACTCTCGTCCATCCGACCGGCTGACCATCGACATATGCAATGAGGCCCGGCGGGATACTCGCCGCGGCGATCTCTTCGCGCAGGGCACTGCGGTTGTCCGGGAGCGCTACGGCCCCTACGGACTCTGTCCGACCGGGACTCAGAAAGCGACGGCACCAGCACCAGGAGGGATCATCGCCGCGGCGGCCGAACACCGACACCACGTCGCTCCATCGATCCGGAGTCGCCGGCCGCACGTCGACGAACACGGTCCGATTCTAGGGTTGGAACGGCTTGGAAACTCCGACCCTCGGTTTATGCGTCAAGCACCGCGCGGACGTGATCGAGGAGGTCGTCTGCCTGGAAGGGCTTGGACATCAAGCGAATTCCCTGATCGACGACGCCTTGCGACGCCACCACCGACTCCGGATACCCCGACATGTACAGCACACGTGTTTCGGGGCGTAACAGGCACACCCTCTCGGCGACCTCTTTTCCAGTGCTCCCCGGCATTACGACGTCGGTGAGCAAGAGGTCGATTGTTTCCGGATGGCGATCGATCACGTCGAAGGCCTCAGCCCCACTTCGCGCCGACAGGACCTGATATCCGTGCTGCATGAGAATCCGGCTGGCGACGTCGAGCACCAGTGCTTCGTCCTCGACGACGAGAATCGTTTCCCCTGCGTGATGTTCCCGGACCGGTCGAACTGGTTCGGGCGTGCTCACCGCTGCGGCGACGCTCGGGAGGAGGATCGTGACGCGCGTGCCAGTGCCGACAACGGAATGGAGTTCCACAAGCCCGCCCGTCTGACTCACGATTCCGTACACGGTCGCGAGCCCCAGACCAGTGCCTTTGTCCTTGGGCTTGGTACTGAAGAACGGCTCGAAGGCGCGATCGAGCGTTTCCCGATCCATGCCGGTTCCCGTGTCGGACACTCGTATGCGCACGTATGACCCGGCATCGATCACGGGATGAACGGTCGCAAACTCGTCGTCAACCGTGAAGTTCTCGGTCGCGACCGTCAATGTGCCGCCATTCGGCATCGCATCACGCGCGTTCACAGCGAGATTGAGGAAAATCTGCTCCATCTGTCCCCGATCGGCTCGGACGGCCTTGAGGTCACTGGCGCCACGCGTGACCAGCGCCACGTGCTCACCGATTGTCCGACGCAACAACGTCTCGACCTCGCCAATGATGTCGTTCATATCGAGAATCTCAAGGTTTCGCACCTCTCTGCGCGCGAACGAGAGCAACTGATGCGTCAGGCCTGCGGCTCGCTCCGCTGCAGCCCCGATCTGTGCGACGTCACTGAGCACCGCGGTCAGCCGGACACGTGCCTCGACGGGACGAGTCTCCAGTTCCTCGCCGATGCCGTCTGAGACGAACGCCACGTAGTTGAGGATCGCGGCGAGCAGATTGTTGAAGTCGTGCGCGACACCGCCGGCCAGCTGACCGAGACTTCTCGAGGCGGTGGGACTGATGGAGACGCGTCTCCAGCAGGTCGCGCGCCAGTTGGACTTCTGCCCGATCTTCCTCGAGGCGGATCACCGTGCGATCACTCGCATCGCGGATCGCAGCCGATACCAGCGGGCCGTCGCTTGTTTCAATCGTCGAGAGGGAGATCTCCACCGGGAACTCCGACCCATCCTTTCGGCGCCCCTCCAATGGCGTTCCAGCGCCGAGCGGCTCGGATTGCTGGCCCGGGTTTCGACGAACGGCGCCTTCATCGAGGACGTTCGGAGCAGGCTGCGGGACAAGGATATCTACGGGGTGATCAATCAGTTCCGCGCTGGTGTACCCGAACAAGTCCTCGGCCTCGGCGTTGACGATGACGATGCGTCCTCTCTGGTCGACGGCGACGGCCGCGTCCTCCGCGACCTCCTGCACTCCGCGGAAGTTCGCCGGTTCTCGGCGCCGCTCGGTGACATCCCGAATCGCGAGCGTCGCGATGGATCTGCCGTCTGTCTGCGTCGACGTGAGCATGATCTCGGCAGCGAACTCCGAACCATCCTGACGCCGTGCCAGCAGCTGCGTCGGAGCGCCTCCCGATCGGATCGGTGCACCGTCCTCCTCGGCGTTTCCCTGCTGCGAGAAGGCTTCGCGGAATGACCGTGGAATCAGCAGATCGACCTGCTGATTGATCAACGCATCGTGGTCAAAGCCGAAAAGTGCCGCCGCGGCGGCGTTGGCGAACGCGATGCCGCCGTTGTCATCGATACCAAGAATCGCCCCGGGAATCGTCTCCAGAAAGGCATCGAACTGGACACCGCCGAACACGTCGAGAGCCCTCATCTGGGCACCACGTCGAGACCCTCGCGGATCGCAATCACGACGGCCTCGAGCTTGGAGTGCGCACCCAGCTTCTCGATGACGCGCTGTGTATGATTGCGCGCGGTGTTGGCGGTGATCGACATCGCAGACGCGATGTCGATCAGTGAAAGACCGCGTGTGAGATATCCGAGCAGTTCTGTCTCTCGACGCGTCATGTCGTCACCGACGCGATGCGCTGTGCGGCGCAGCCCTGCAACCACTTGCGGCAACAGTTCCGCGGGGATCACCACCTCGCCGTCGTGCACGCGCCGAATCGCGCTCGCGACGTCGTCCACCGGGGCGGTCTTGGCAATCACCCCGGAACACCCCGCGGCAATGCATCGCAGCGCCGCCTCCGGTGCCGCGGTGTCGACACGCACGATCACCTTCGTCTCTGGGCGCTCGGCGAGCACGATCTCGGTCAACTTTGCGGCGTCCCCGTCCGGCATCCGGTAGTCGACCAGCAACACGTCAGGGCGCAGGCTACGGACCGTTTCGAGTGCCTCAGCCCACGTCTGCGCGCTCCCGATCACGCGGGTTTCGCCTTTTCGGTTCATCAAACGCAGCAGGCCCTCGACCAGAACGGGCTCATCGCCGGCGATGACGAGTCGTGTCACGCGAGGCACTTCAGGATCAGGGAGCCTCCTGGTGAGCTCAAGCACGTCGTCGAGATGTTCGAGAAAGAGATCGAGCAACTTGGGATCGAAGAGGCCGCCGCGATCGCGCAGCATGACGTCGATCGCCGTGTCCACAGGCAGCGCCGCACGATACACCCGGTCCCGTGTGAGCGCGTCAAAGACGTCTGCAACAGCGGTGATTCGCGCCTCAAGGGGAATCTCGTCGCCGAGGCGGCGATTGGGATACCCGGTGCCGTCCCACCGTTCATGGTGGTTCAGCGCGACGGAGGCGGCGAGGATGAGGACGGGGCTCGTCGAACCACTGAGGAGCGCGTGACCCAGCTCGCAGTGCCGCTCGATGATGGCTCGCTCGTCCGGAGTCAGCCGGCCCGCCTTGAGCAACACCCAATCGGGGATGCCGATCTTGCCGACATCGTGGAGCGCGGCAGCGAGACGGAGTGCTGGCGCGGGATCGACGAAGAATCCGCACCAGTCAGCAAGCGCAGCAGCTGTGACGCTCACTCGCTCGATGTGCCGGCCGGTGTCATCGTCGCGAAGACACACGGCGGAGCAGAGATGCCGGACGAGCCGCTCGTCCCCGAGCGAGGAACCCGACGTGACGGTCTCGAGGCGCCTTCGCAGATCGCTGATCCCCGTGGTGCTTTCGACCACCTTGTGCTCGAGCTCCCGCACGTGTGCCGCAACCGCGCGTTCGAGGTGTCGCCGGCGTAGCGCACTGCTCACCTGCATCAGGAGTTCGTTGGGACTGAACGGCTTGACGACGTAGCCCGACGCACCGTGTTCGAATGACTCGTTCGCAACGTCGACGTCGTCGGATCCTGTCAACACCACGACTGCGGTGTCGAGGTCACGAACCCACCCCTCGTCGAGGAGTGCTGCTCCGGATTCCCCACCGAGTTCGAGATCCACCAGTGCAACTTCAGGGTGGTGTGCCGTCCACGCCAACCGCGCCTCCCCGGCGCTCGCCGCTTGCACGACCCGGTAGTGGGCCCGCTTCAGGATGCGCTCCGTCGCGTCGCGCATGCGCTCATCGTCATCAACGACGAGGACGGTTGAGCGGACAACGCCTTCCACCATCTCAGGCCACCGATCCCGTGCGGCGGACGCGGGGCGCGGGGCGTGTCTGTCGTCTTCCCGCCACGCTCCGAGCGATCCAGAGCGCGAGAGCCATCAACGCACCGATGGCGAGACCGAGCGTCAGAGCGACGTACGCCGGAACATTCGACGCCAAACGCAGTGCGAGGGATTGCGACGTGAGCGTCCGAATCAGTTTTCCATTCGCGGAGACGGTGACAGTCGCCTCCGCGCGATACATATCCGCTAACGGAGCCGGCTCTGTCCAAACCGCGGCGAGTGGCACCCGACCACTGGGAACCACATACGTATCGGACGGCGTCAGAGGCAGCATCGCGACACGATGCCCCTCGGCGTCGTCGATAGTCACCACGCCTGCGAGCGTGAGCAGCACGTTGCCGGTGTTGGAGAGCGTGAGGGTGAACCGAATCTGTCCAGGCGTCGCATCCGATCCGCCGAGCGCCGTCAGGCTCGCTGATGCGTCGACAGCGCCTGGCACTGTCACGACCGCGATCAACGCTGCCCGCGCCTCGATCGGATTCCCCTGCGCCGTCACTCCCACATCGGCCGCAGCAACGACAGCGCCGAGATGCTGCCCCGACACAGCGGACACCGGCACCGTCAGCGTGAACCGTCGGTGAGTTGACCATGTGCCGGGACGGTGAACGAGGGCTCTGAAACGGTGATCCAGGCGCCGACCGCAAGCATGGTGGCCGTCGGCTGCGCGGGCGCCAGTCCGCCGCCCGCTGCCGTGATGAGATCTGCCCCGTAGACCTGGAAACGCAATGCGTGGTTGGAGAAGTTCTCCACGACGATGCCGTCAGTGATGCTCTGTCCCGGCACGAGCGCAAAGTTGAAGTGGCCGCCGGGGAGCGTCGTGCGTCCTTCCTGCACGGGATGGACGCCGAAGAGTTGCGTCGGCGCAGCGCTCGGCGATTCGTCAGCAGCAGCAAGCGCCGTCGCATGCGAGCCGACGGCAATCCCCGCGATCAACAGGATGCCGACAAGCAACATCGCGCGAGCGCGCGCGGCGTTGATGAAACGTGCGCGCGGCTCGGATTTCAACTCTTCCTCGAAACGGATGAGACCTCAGCCTAACCGCTATTCCCGACAGTAACCGTCACAAACAGCCACGAACACGCGGAAGTTGTGACGGAACGTCTCACGGCGCGAGAGCATCGGGGTGCGGACCGCGTCCTGATCGGAGAGGCCCGGACGACCGTGCAGGTGGAAAACTGCTCGATCGCCCGGCGCACTGGTTGGGGGGTTGGGGGGCTAACCGGTCACGGTGTACTGGATCGTTGCTGCGAACGTTGTCCCGGGCGTCGTGTCCGCGGGGACCGCGACTGACGATCTGGTTGTTGGGCAATGTCCACGTGCCCTCACTCGTCGCAGACGCAGTGGCGAGCGTGATAGGCGTGCTGTAGGTGCCGAAGTCTGTGGTAGGCGTTCCGGAGAGCATGTACGGACTCCCGGCCGGGACCACCGCTGGAGCACCAGTGTTCATCGCATTGGCAATTGGGGCGGGATCGACGGTGATGGTGAAGTCAGCCCACGGGATGTAGAGGCCGGCGCCTGCGGCGTGCCACAGATTCGTCGCCGCGAAGGTGACACTCGATACGACCGAGTTGTTCATGGTGTCGGTCCAACTCACGCTGCCAAGATTGGTCGCTACAGTAGAACTCCCGGCCACCAAGGTCGGCAGCGTGAGCGCTCCCGGCGCGGCGATGCTGAGAACGCCACCGGATGTCGAGCCGGTCATGATTTGTGTTCCGCTGGCTGCGGCCACCGGAAGGGTGCCGAGCACGATGAGCGCACCCGCTGCGGCCACGCCGGTCGCCGTGCGAATCGAGCGCCGCCACGTTGTCCTGGTCGCGGTTTCCTTGAACATCCCCTGCCCCTCTGTGTGTGTGCGCCGTGCTGTTGTTTGTGGCGCTACTGTCATGTTCACGCGCCGCCGGAAAACACGCGAGATGTGTTCACACCGAATACGACTGATGCAAAGACACTAGCGGCCGCAACCGAATGCGCAGGGTGTTTCGCCAGCATCCGCTCAGGCACGCTGCGTCCCCCAGCGCTTCCGGTCGCGTTCTGTGAACGATCAGACGGCGGTGATCTGCTTGCGCAACGCCTTCAGCGCGCCGACAAATATCTCCGAGAAGGTTGGAAACGGCTGAATCGTGTCCCGTAGCACCTCGAGCGGCACGTGAGCTCGAATCGCTAGCGTCGCCTGCTGCATCCACTCACCGGCCTCCGGGCCAAGGGCGTACGCGCCGGTCAGCCGGGTCCCGTCGCTCAGGAGGGTCAGAAATCCGTTGGTTTCCGCGTATTGCCGCGAGTACGTCTCCGTCTTGGCGATGTCGACAAGCTGCGCCGTGGCGCTGAAACGGTCCTCCGAAACCCCCACTGAGGCAGCCTGCGGATCGGTGTACACGGTGCTTGGGATCGCCTCGTAATTCGCGTCTCGTTCCTCGCCGAGAATGTTCGACGCAACCACCTCGCCCTGGTACTTCCCGACGTGCGTGAGCAGGCGAACGCCTGTGACGTCGCCGATCGCCCATACACCGTCCGCGAGACGAAGCCGCGCATCCACCGGAACACCGTGCGGGTTCGCTTCGACGCCGACGGTCTCGAGACCGATGCCTTCCACGCGCGGACGCCGGCCTGTGGCCACGAGCAGCTGATCGCCGCGTTGCTCGGTGCCGTCCTCGAGCTGGAGGACGAACTCGTCAGCGTCGCGCCGGGCCCCGCTGACCTTGACGCCGAGGACAAGCTCAATGCCGTCGCGTCGCAACGCCACGGCGAGCGCTTCGCCCAGCGGCGCGGGGTCACGAGCGAGCAGGTGCGGGGCGCCCTCGACGATCGCCACATCGCCACCGAGGCGCCGTACGGCCTGCGCCATCTCCACCCCGACAGGGCCACCGCCGAGCACGAGCAGCCGCTTCGGCACCGCTTTCATGCTCGTCGCCTCGCGGTTGGTCCAGATGCCCGGGAGGCCGACGAGTTCCGGTACCGGCGGGATCACCGCGTCCGAGCCGGTCGCCACAACGATGTGCGTCGCGGTGTGGCGTACGCCATTCACTTCGACGGCACCTGGACCAGCAATCGTTCCGGTGCCGCGAAGCAGGTCGATCCCCTTGCTGGCAAGCCACTTTTCCTGCCCGGCATCGGAGTAGTCCGACACCATGTAGTCGCGCCACGCCAGCGCAGCCGCGACATCGATCTGCGCGGTGGCGGTGGCGTCGCGCGCACCCTGGACGGCTTCGCCGGGACGCAAGAGCGTCTTCGAGGGAATGCACGCGTAGTACGAGCACTCGCCACCCACAAGGCGGCGTTCGACGATCGCGACGTGCAGGCCACCGTCCGCGAGCTCGCCGGCACAATGCTCGCCCGGAGAGCCGCCGCCAACCACGATGACGTCGTATTCACTCACGTCGTCGCTCCTGCGTCAGCGACGCCGGATGACCCTGCCTGCTCCTCCACCATGAACTCTGCGTACCAGTCCGGCCAATTGGGGTCGGCATGGCCGATTTCCTTTTCGTGCTTTCCGTGCGCCTCCGAGGCGCGCCGGAGCGCGGCGGCAAGCACTGGTGCGGACTTATACGTTGCGGACATGCCTGATCCTCCTGATCAACGGCCGGGCAGGCGCGTCGTGATTTCCTGGACGAACCAGGAGTTACCGTCGGGATCGCTGAACGATACGAACGATCCGTAGCTGCGGCGGTCGGGGGCGGGACCGGCTGCTCGCGACGCGTTGCCCGCGTGGTGAAACACGCCGCCGGCGTCGTGAAAGACCTCGCTCACAGCCACGCCCCGTTCTATGAGCTCGGCGCGCGCGGCGTCGATGTCATTGACGACCAGTTGGAGACCCTCGGCCGAGCCCGGAGCCGCCCCGGTGATCCCACTCCCAAAGATGATCGAGCACCCCGATCCGGGAGGCGTGAACTGGATGACCCGAAAGCCGTCCGGCCCGGAGAAGTCCGCATCGAGCCGCCAGCCAAGCGACTGATAGAAACCCTTCGCCCGGTCCACGTCCGAAACCGGGAGAACAACGACCTCAAGTCTCATGTCCATGCGTGCTACCTCTTCGAGCTGACTCCGATCCGTGCCTCCCGCCGGTCAGCCTCCGGCCCGCGAGCGTACAGTGCCAGAGGCAGCCACAGATTCGCCACGTGGCGCCCACCCGTTCGATACGACTGACCACTGTGAAGGAGTGCGCATGACCAGTCTGCCGAAGATCGTTTCAGCCGACCAGTGGCAAGCGGATCGCGACGAGTTGCTCACGACTGAAAAGGAACTGACACGTGCGCTCGATGCGGTCGCCGCGCGCCGCCGGCGCCTGCCGATGGTCGAATTCGACAACGAGCGATATGTGTTCGACACACCCGACGGACCGAAGCACCTGCTCGATTTCTTCGGCGACCAGCAACAACTGGTCGTCTATCAGTTCATGGATCGAGGGCCCGACGAATACTGCCCGGGCTGTACGCACTTCACCAACAACGTGTCCGACCTCGGAACGCTCGCCGAGAACGGCGTCGCCTGGGTGACGGTGTCCGAGATGCCGCTCGCGCAAATTCAGTCATACGCGGCGCGGAAGGGCTGGACGGTGCCGTTCGTCTCCTCCCGGGGCACGACGTTCGCCGCCGACTGCGGCACGGATGGCGGCTTCATGCTCACGGTGTTCCTGCGTGACGGCGACCATGTCTATAGGACGTACAGCACCACCGCACGAGGCGTCGACCGGTTGCTGTTCGTCAACAACATTCTCGACCTCGCCCCATACGGACGCCAGGAGGACTGGGAGGACTCGCCGCCCGGTTGGCCGCAGCACCCGACGTACGGCTAGGTCGAACGGCCGCGATCAGCGCCGCCGTCGGCGGTGCGAGGAGTTAGGTCCGACTCGCAACAACGACGAAGACCACCAGAAAGACTACAACCGCGACGAGAAGGCCGAGGACGATTCGACGCGACGCCGGTGATCGGTCGAACGGCGTGTTTCCGGCCACATAAAAGCCCGCAAGCACAAGGCCCGGTGCCGCGGCCGACAGCTCGGCTTTCGAATTGACGAACCTCCGGCCCATCGGGCCGACACCCAGGTCGGACAACAATCCATCAACCGCGTCGCTCTTGAAGAGCCCGGATGGAAAGCTCATCAGCGTCGCCCCTTCTGCGTCCTGGAACACGATGAGATTGCTGGTGCGACTCCTGTCAGTAATAAACAGGAGCTCGGCGCGGCGTACTGCAGCCCTCGAACATGCAACCTGATGCCCCTTCCAATCCGTGTATCGAATCTGCAAGCCATCGAGGACGAGCCTCGTGCGTTGGCGCGTGCCGCGTGACATTGACCGCAGACGGATGACTGCGAAAACGACGAACCCGAGAACAAAGAGGAGCCAGACGACGGCAACGACCCGCAGTGGCGGAGCCCACACGGCCGCGGAGACCACCGCAAGCAGCATCACCAACTGCAGCACGGCCGTCGCGCCGACCATCGAGCGAATCGACGGTCCATCGCCGCCGGCTCGGATTTCCAACACAGTTCCGGTGAGAGGGCTGGGAAAGCCTTGATGTGTGTCCATCCTGTCGTCGCAGTCTATGCAACCGTTGCCTCGCGCCCGATGCCGTAGCTACCCCGTTACGTGCCCTGCATTTGACTCGAATCGTGTCGGCGCCATGGTTCTTATCGATCGTGCGGATGCACGGACTCCGCTGAGGACGTCGGCGGCAACACGAAGGTGTGATCAACGCGATAGGATCGATCGCATGACGGCGAGAGAGGGTCAGGAGGTATTGGAGTTGCCCGCCATGGCGGGCCCCAACACCATGACGCCCGACGGGCGATTCTTCTTCGACGGAGACCAGTGGCACGTCGTGCCGTTGGCACCAGAGGTGATCCAGCCTCGGCGTGGAGTCCCGTCCGCAGTCATCTGGACCCTCGTCGTACTTGCCGGTGTCGTCGGCGGCGCGGTCATCTTCGAGATCCTTGTCGCTATAGGGCTCGAGGCCACCCACTGAGGGCGCTGGGTCAAGCCGCCCGGCGAGAAATCTTCGGGCCTAGCCCTTCAACGGCATCAGGCTAGAAGAGGATTGCGGCCGCGCACTTCGTCATCTTCACGCGCCCCCAGCGTAGGTACGGCGCCAAGCGGGAATTGCGGCTGCTATGTGATCCGACCGCGTAGTCGTTCGAGCGCGGCGGCAACACAACCCGGGTCCTCGTGCCACGGGAGGTGACCAGCGCCGGCGATCAGGCTCACCTCGGCATCGGGCATCGTTGCCGCTGTCGCCTCACCGCAGCGATGTGGCACCGGGCTTTTCTCGCCGAGAACGAACGCAGTCGGCACGGTCAGCGTTCTGAGAGCGGTCGCGAACGCTCCGGTGCCCAATTCGTCAAAGAGCGAAGCGCACGTCTCTTCATTGGCGCGCATCGAGAGCCGCACGGGCGGAAACGGCGGTGCAGTCGCCGGATCGGCGTAATACCCGGGCCAGCGCAGCGCCAATAGTTCGGTCACATCGTCGTCTGTCGCGGCGTGGGTCCCGAGATATTCCGCCAGATCATCGGCCCGAGCACGATTCGACGGAAGAATCCGCGCCTCGAGTTCGCCCGCCGCGGCGACGAGTCCTCCATCGCCCTCACTTCCCGGCGGATCGATGAGGAGCAGCGCCGCGACTTGGTTCGGCCATGCAATCGCGAGTTGTGGGGCGAGATGCCCTCCCCAGGAATGACCGGCCACGATTGCCCGTTCGATCCCAAGCGCATCGAGCACCGCGACTGCATCGGCAACGTGGCGCGCGACAGTCAACGGACCCTCGAGCGACGACGGCTGCGTCCCTCGTTGCTGGTACCGGATCCTCCGGTATCCGCGCGTCTCGGCGTCGAGCTGCGCCATGTAGTCCGTAAGGCCTGGTCCCCCGTGCAGGAGGAGCAGCGGAAAGCCGTCGCCGTACTCCACGCCGCGTATGTCGCCGATATCCGTGTGTGCCGTGAAGGCCTGCGCGGTCGCGGCCGAGGATCCTGTCGATTCGCCCATCCCGGCATTCTTGCAGGCGGAAGTACCCACGAATGCCTCGCGCCGGTGGGAACGCCCGTCGCGTGACTGCGACCTCTTCGCGATCGAGCTTGCCGTGGGCGCGCTTACGATCAGGTCGTGAGCCGAATCGATACTCGGCGAATGCCTCTGGCGCTCCTGACCGCCATCGCCATCGAATGCATCCTTGCCGCTGGGATGGTCGCGCTCGCTCTGGTCGACGCGGCAGCTGCTCTCACCAGCTTCCGTCACAACCTGACCACGGCCGAGTTCGCGTTTGGCGCCTGCGTTGCACTCCTCCTGCTCGTATTCCCTCTCGCGATGAGCGCCCTGCTTCTCAAGCGTTACGAGCTCGCCGGAACGCGGTTGAGTTATATCGCAGCAATCCTCGTCGTCTTGATCGGGGTGTCGACCGCTCTTGAGGCGGGCGAGCTATTGCTCGCACTGTCATTGACCATCGCAAGCGTAGTGGTGGTCCTGTGCGTGATCAGCCCGTCGACACGACTTGCCCTTGCACCGGCTGTGACCGCGTCCCACGCCGACGCATCCGCCATACAGGCGTCACCGATAGGGATGCGCGGGTACCCCCCGCCCGAACTGCATCTCTCGCGGAGTAGAAGCGACACCGCCCTGCTGCTGCTCGCCGGCCCAGTGTTCGTTGCCGGCGGCATATGGATGGGTCTGTCCGGATTGGTCGTCGGCTGGATGACCATCGGCGTCTTCGGCCCGGCAACGGTTGCGATGTTCTCGATGTGGGTCCGCGGGTATCCCCAACTCGCTGCAACGCCCGAGGGATTGAGCGTGACCACATTCCTTGGATGGCACAGGTATATGTGGTACCGCGTTGGTCCGTTTGCTGTGGGTGCCGTGGCCCGCAATGTCGACCGCGTGGTCTACAGCCTCGCACCGTCGACGGGCAGTGCGTCCGCGCCGATTTCGATTTCACGCGCTCTCGGGGGCGTCGACGCGAGCCTGCCGAGCAATTTCGGGATGGATCCCGCCGCGCTGGCCGCGGCGCTCAATCGATGGAAGGACTGGTCGGCGGGCGGCGGACTCTAGGGCCGCGAGTTGGTCAATGCCATTGCAGCGCGTAGCGTCGCCCACTCGCTGGCGAGGATCGCGTACACAAGCTCACTCTGCCACTCTTCCTTCACCCACTCATTCTCGATCAGGTGCGCTTCGCGTCGCATGCCGAGTTTTTCGAGAACGCGCGCGGATCCGATGTTCCGTGCCTCGGTGCGTCCGACGACGCGATGCAGGCCGACAGTGTCAAACGCGAAGTCCAACATCGGTCGTGCTGCTTCGGTGGCATATCCGTTGCCCTGATGCGCCGGGTGCACGATGAAGCCTATCTCTCCTTGTTGGTGGCCCTCACTGACGCACCACAGCGAGAGATCCGCAACCACCTCGCCGGTCTCGAGCAGCACGACCGCGACACCGAGACCATCGCCCTCGCCTGCGATCCCGACTGCGGCCATCTTCCGTGCGAGCGCGGTGCGAACCTCGTCGAGTGATCGGACATCGAAGTAGAGATAGCGCACGACCTCCTCGTCGGATTGCATGTCGTACATCGCCTGCAGGTCACCCTCCTCGAACGGACGGAGCAGCAGTCGCTCGGTGTAGATGGGCCACGTCGGCGTATACAAAGTCATCGATCGGCCGGCGTCATACAATCTTCGTATACGTGAGGTCGAAGTCCGTCTCCCAGCTCATCCCATCGTCCGCGCGTTCCCATCGTCCGGCAATCGTCATCCCATCGTCGGAGAGCGTGCCCGTGAATCGCTGCGCGAATGGTGCTCCAGTTCGCCATAGCTTCCAAACTCCGTCGTCAAGACTCATCTCATACATGCGTTGCACGTCGCGGTCGTCCGTGTAGAGCTGGTAGTACGTACCGTTCGCTGCGTCGCAGCCGATCACCGAGACGCTGTCTGGTGCCTCAGGGAGAACGATATGCGTGCGCATGATCAAAAGCGAAGTGCCGTCGAGCCATGCAAAGGTGACACGTCCACCGCCAGGCCATGGCGGTCCGCCAGGTGGCCCAGCTTCCATGGCCCATTCGCCCACCAAGACGTCAAGACGCTCGCGCGTTCCGGTCGTCGTGGGTTCGCTCATCGCACGCTCTCAGACCTCGTGACGCATCCAGATGTTCGGTTCCCAATATGACCCGATGCCTTGCTCGACCTTGAGCGGCGCCAGTCCTTTTGGAAACACGTACTCGCCGTCCTCGGGAAACGTCATGCCCGTCCACGCCTCCCAGTCGCTCACGGGCGCTTCGATCTGGAGCGATTTCGGCGCGGTGCGCAACAGCGTCGCGCCGAGGCGGGCGTGCACACGCAGCCACGGATCGAATGGCAACCCGTCGTCTCGCACCCAGTGCGCATATCGCTCGATCGGCGTGAGCGGATAACGGTCCTTCCAACTCGGGCGCACCGGCGCGACGAGCGGCGACAAGCCACCGCGCCGGGCAGCCGCCGCCATCGACTCGATGATCAGACTGCTGAGCCCTTGGCGCTGCCGGTCTTCGGCCACCTCGGCCGCGAGCGCTGAAAGTGCCGTGGGTGGTCCGGGGTCGTCGATCGCCCTGTCGCCGGCGGCATCCATGCCGGCGGGAAGGTCTTCGAGGGTGCCGTCCCAGCGAAACGGAATCGTCCTCCCGCGGCCGACGATCTCATCGGTGCCGGCGTCGTAGAGCAGGACCTGAAACCGCGCGTGCTTCGGGATGAGCGTGCTGAAATACCGCTGCGTGCGGTTGCCGTGATTGTTGTATTCCGGCCAGTTCGCAGTGAAGAGCGACCGTGAGCGCTCCCACAGATCGGGTCGCTCCTCGGCTGTGAACACCTCGATTGCGCCGTGTTCCCGCACTGTCTCCCCTGCTTGGGTGCGAATGACGTTGTCGCGCAGAGGGTAAGTTGTCGGCGGATGGTGCCGCGTGTGCGTGCCTGATGCGAGCACCTCTCTCACCCTGGCAGCATCATCCCCTGCGTCAACGGGACAGGTTCCGACGTTGGAGAGGACTTCGATGCAAGCGAGCGACATCCGTCGTGTCGACTTCGGCTATTTCATCCGACCGTCCTCCGAGACCGGAACCGGAAAGCCCCGTGTGGAGTCGCTCCTCGGCTATCTGGTTGACCACCCCGGCGGACTGGTCCTCTTCGACACCGGCCTCGGGTTTGCGGACGACGAAACCGAGGCCTACTACCGTCCGCACCGGCGAGTCGCTGGACGACGCGTTGCATGGCGCCGGCGTTCTCGTGGACGACGTGCAGGTGATCGTCAACTGTCACCTCCATTTCGACCACTGCGGCGGCAATCGCGAATTCCCGGGCCGGCCGATCGTCGTGCAGTCATCCGAACTGGATGGCGCGCGGCAGCCCGACTACACCGTTCCAGAGTTGGTCGATTTCCCCAACGCGAACTACCAGGTCATCGCCGGAGAACTCGAACTCCTCCCACGGCTCTGGGTGCTGCCGACGCCGGGTCATACGCCCGGCCACCAGTCGATCGCCGTACGGTGCGACGACGGAACCGTGGTCCTCGCCGGCCAGGCGCACGACACCGCAACTGAATTCGCCGCTGACTTTCGTGCCGCCGTTTTCGCCCGAGAGCGCGCCAACGCGGAAGTGCCGCCCTACCTCGGTTGGATGGACCGCGTCCTGGAGTTCGATCCCCGGCGAATTCTCCTCGCGCACGATCTCTCAGTTGTCGAGCCGCTGCGATAGCGCGTCGACCGCAGGGTCAGCGCTTCTGGAGCCGGACCTCCAGTGAGTCGCGCAATGCGTCGCCGATGAAGTTGAACGCGACGACGGTGAGCACGATGGCAAGTCCGGCCGGATAGATCAACCACCACCATCCGTTGGCGATGTACGTCGTCCCGTCCGAGAGCATCGCGCCCCAGTTGGTCGCCGGCGGCGCGATGCCGAGGCCGAGGTAGTTCACCGCGGCGACTTCCAGGATCGCGTCCGCAACCTGGAAGGTGGCGTTCACCATGATCGTGCCGATCGAGTTGGGAATGATGTGCCGCAGCACGATGCGGAAGCCGCCGCCGCCCATCATCGTCACGGCCTGCACGTACTCTCGCGTTCGCAGCGTCAACGCCTCTGCACGGACAAGACGGGCTGGGATGAGCCATGCGGTGACTGCGACAACAATGATCAGCGTCGCGACGTTTCGCGGGAAGGCAACTGCGAGAAAGAGCAACAGGAACAGCGCGGGGATCGCGAGCATGATGTCGACGAAGCGCATCAGCAGGTTGTCGACCCAGCCGCCGAAGAAGCCGGCAACAGCGCCCCACAGGACGCCGAACAGCGTGGCGATCAGGGCTGCGGCGATACCGATCTCAAGTGAGGTCTGGCCGCCGATCATCAGCCGGCCGACGATGTCGAACCCGTCCTCGTCGGTACCGAGAATGTGCTTCGCCGACGGCGCCAGGAAATCGTTGGCGAGGTTCGTGTCCACCTGGTCCGTGTGGTAGATGAGCGGACCGACGAAGCAGAACAGGAACATGAAGACGACGATGCCGACGCCGACCACGGCGAGGCGGTTCTGCACGAAGACGTTGAAGGCCAACCGCCAGACGCCCTGGGCCTCGAAAGCCGGGGCAACATCCTGGATATCCCCAGGGCTCTCATGGGTTACGCCACCCGAGACCGGGAGTGCGATCGCCCGCGGCTGATCCACCGTGCTCATGCCTGGTGACACCCCCTGCATCCACCGGCGATCGCGTCCCCGACACCGGTCGCCGAGCCCATCACGCCCGGGATTATCAACTAGTCGATGGCCGTGTGGGCCACCCGACCTCCGGTGCCGGACCGCGGAACCCGGCGCCGCGGACCGGCGTCACGGGGCTCGCGGTTCCTCAGGCTGCTGTGAAAACGTCTGCTCGAGTTCGTCCATCACATCGGGGTCACGAAGCGCGGTGACATCACCAAGCTCTCTCCCCTCGGCGATGTCGCGGAGGAGGCGCCGCATGATCTTCCCGGAGCGCGTCTTGGGCAATCCAGTCGTCCAGATGATGCGCGCAGGCTGCGCCAGATCGGACAGTTGCCGCACGACCCGTTGCTGGATCTCCCGCTCCAGCTCCGCAGAGCCGAGCAACGGCTCGCGCAGCACGACGAACGCGCAGATCGCGTGCCCGAACTCGTCGTTGCGTTGTCCGATCGCCGCTGCCTCGGCCACTTTCGGATGCGACGCGATCGCTGACTCAACTTCTGTCGCCGACAGCCTGTTGCCGGCGATGTTCATGACGTCGTCAATACGTCCGCCGATCCAGAAGTATCCGTCGTCATCGATACGCGCGGCATCACCCACAAAGTACGTGCGCTCTTCGAAGCGGCCCAGATAGCTCTGCTCCTCGAATCGCCCGAAGTAGGTCTGGCGATAACGGTCGTCCTGTTTGTGGAGCGTTCGCAGCATGGCCGGCCACGGACGTTTGATGACGAGGTACCCGTATGTTCCCCGCACCGGATTGCCGTCATTGTCGACAACATCGGCATGGACCCCCGGCAGCGGCCGGCCGGCGGCACCGGGCTTTGATCCCATGACGCCGGGAAGCGATGTGATCATGATGCAGCCGGTCTCGGTCTGCCACCACGTGTCCACAATCGGGCACCGGCTCGATCCGATCACGGTGTGATACCAGAGCCAGGCTTTGGGTGTGATCGGTTCACCGACCGTTCCGAGCAAACGCAGTGAGCTGAGATCGTGACGAGCTGGATATGCCTCACCCCACCGCATGCACGCATTGATCACGGTTGCTGCCGTGTAGAGGACGGTGACTCGATGCTCTTCGATGAGCTCCCACCAGATGTCCTTGCTCGGATAGTCGGGCGACCCCTCGTACATCACGCTGGTGATCCCGTTCATGAGCGGCCCGTAGACGATGTAGGAGTGGCCGGTGATCCAACCGACGTCGGCAGTGCACCAGAACACATCCGCATCCGGCTTCAGGTCGAAGACGTAGCGTGTCGTCCAGGCGACCCCGGTCAGGTACCCACCCGTCGTATGCACCACGACCTTGGGTTTCGCCGTGGAACCGGAGGTGTAGAGGGTGAAAAGCGGGTGTTCGGCGTCGAGCGCTTCGCACGGGCACTCGGGATCCGCTTCGTCAAGTGCCTCGTCCCACCAGATGTCTCGACCCGGACGCATCTCAACCGGCGTGCGCGTACGCCGCAGCACGATGATCGTCGAGAGCATGTCGAGGTCGGCGACGTGGTCGTTGATCGGTCCCTTCAACGGCACGGGTGTGCCGTTGCGCCACACGCCATCAGCGGTGATCAGTGCACGCGCCTCTGAGAACTGCAACTGCTCCTTGAGTGCTTCCGGCGAGAAGCCCGCGAACACCACGTTATGGGGCGCGCCGATGCGGGCACACGCCAGCATCGCGACGACGGCTTCCGGCACCAAGGGAAGATGGATGGCGACGGCATCACCCTTCCCGATTCCGCGGGACTTCAGCACATTGGCGAGGAGTTGCGTCTCTCGATGCAGGTCCGAGTACGTGACATCGCGTGTGGCGCCGTCAGCTCCGCGCCAGTGGAATGCAACTCGCTCACCGCGACCCGCCTCCACGTGGCGGTCAACACAGTTGTAGCACGCGTTCAACCTGCCGCCGACGAACCATTTGTAGAACGGCGCCGCCGTGTCGTCGAGCACGGTGTGCCATGGCTCTTTCCAGTCGAGCAGGTGCGTCGCCTGTTCTGCCCACCAGCCGCGAAAGTCTCGCTCTGCATCCTCATACACCGATCCATCGCCGATGAGCGCGCTTTCGCGGAAGGTATCCGCGGAGTGGAAACGCTCGACCTGGAGCAACGCGTCGAGCTGCTGTTCGAGTGCTTCGGGTTGCGGTTCACTGATCACTCGCCACGTCCTGAATGCGTGGCCATGCCGGCGACGGCCGCCGCCGGGGCGATCGCATCGCCGCCAACCACCCCGGCCCATTTCCGACGTGCGATCCAGGACTCGAGCTGCAGTGATGAAAGGGGTTTCGACAGGAAGTACCCCTGGACGAGATCGCACCCCGCATCGGCCGCCAGCTGCAGCGCGCCCAGCGTCTCGATTCCTTCCGCAACCACGCTGAGACCGAATTGGTGTCCCAGCGACGCCATCCACGGCACGACACTTCCGGCACGATGCGTGATGTCCGTGCGGAGAAAACTGCCGTCAATCTTCAACTCATCGAGCGGCAAGTCCTCGAGGATCTGCAGCGATGAGAACCCGGTGCCGAAGTCGTCGAGAGCAATACGGATGCCGAGCCGGCGGAGGCTGCCGAGGACCGCGATTGCGTTCTCTCGGTTGGGCAGTGCGCAGTGTTCTGTGAGTTCGATGATCAGGTGATCCGGGTCTACTCGTGCGCGCTCGAGTGCATCGACCACCGTCGCCGTGAATGACGTATCACTGAGATCGGAAGCGCTCACATTCACCGCCATATCAAGGTTAAGTCCGCCTGCGAGCCAGTGGCGACATTGCTCGAGTGCATCGCGCAGCACCACACGCGTGACGCCGCGGATGTCGCCGGTGCTTTCGGCCAGGGCGATGAATTCCGACGGCGGGAGAATGCCTCGCGTGGGGTGTCGCCAGCGGACCAGGGCTTCAACCGAGACGACGTTTCCGGTGTTGAGCTCGACTTTCGGTTGGTAGTGAAGGAGGAGTTCACCACCCGCGATCGCGTGGTGGAGTTCGCCCGCGCTGATCGGACGGATGTGCTTGGCGGTGGACGGCTCGTAGACCTTGACCGTTGAATGCTCGCGCTTTGCCTCGTACATCCCCGTGTCGGCATGGCGGAGCAGCTCGGCGGTGTCCTGCCCGTGCGCCGGAAAGAGTGCGACGCCGATGCTGGCGTCGACCGTGACACGAACGCCGCCGAGGTCGAGCCGCTGCGTGAGCCGCTTCCCCAGGCGGTTCGCCGCATCCATCACACCGCGCATGCTCGTCCGGCCCGTCAGCGCGACGGCGAACTCATCGCCTCCCAGTCGAGCGACGAAGTCACCTTCTCGGACCGAGGCGAGGATGTGTTCGCCGACCGAGACAAGCAGCCTGTCGCCCTCGTGGTGGCCGTGGTTGTCGTTGATCTCCTTGAAGTGGTTCAGGTCGATCAGAAGGACGGCCAGGATGCGCCCGTCCACCCTGGCTCGGGCAATCGCTTCATTGAGGTGGTCATAGAACAGCAGGCGGTTACAGAGCCCGGTGAGCGGGTCGTGCGTCGCCTGGAAATGGAGCTCGACTTGACGCGTCTGGTCGAGTTCTCGGAGCCTCGTCGCCTCGAGCACCAGGCCGCCTTCGAGGCCGAGTTGGGCGGCCATTTCCAGCTGGCGGTCGCTCGAGGGTCTTGGAAAGCGATCTCCGCACACCAGCACTCCGGCGGCATCGATCTCGCCCACCAACGGGATAACCGTTCCCGACGCAAAACCCAGTGTCCTGAGTAGACCGGCGGCATCGCCAGTCTCGCCACGAACGTCGTCGATACCGACGGGAGACACGAGTTGCGATGGCCTCACCAGGATCTCGCCCGCGCGAGAGTCTGGGATGACGGGGGCAAGCGCGGCCGTCGCACGAGCCACCTCGAGCAACTCTGCGGCGGATCGACTCACGCAGACCACTGCTTCGCTCGTCCCCATCGCCCGAAGCGCGATCGTGGCCAGCATATCGGTGGTGCGCTCGAGATTGGGATAGGCAAGCGCCTCCTTGAGGAGGTCGCGCATCAACTCGGCGGTTGCAAGCCGGCCGGCGCGCTCTTCGGCTGCATGCGCCCGCTCGATGATCTGACCGAGCATCGCGCCGGATGCGGCGACGAGCCGGATCTGGTCTCGCCGGAAGGTCCGGGGCACCGCCAAGTCAACAGTCAGCACGCCGACTGGCGCACTGGGTTGCCCGAGGGGGACTGCGAGGCAGGCATGAATGCCATAGGTGTCCGACCACCATCCGGCGAGACGCGATTCTCGGGGATCTTCGGCCACCACGGGTCGGCCCGAGGCAAAGGCAGCTTCGGCCACAGCGAACGGCTCGACGGCGAGCCGAAACCGCGACCACGCGTCTGGCTCCGTGGAGCCGGACGACAAGGAGGACATCTTCGGAGTCAGCCGGCCGCCATCCTCGAGGAAGATGCTCGCCCCGGTTGTTCCGACTGCTTTGGCCAGACGTTGACACACCATGTCGAGCAGCTGATCGAGCGTGCCGGTGTGCGAACTCCGCAGCCTCGATGAGCTCGAGCAACAACTCGGCTTGTGCCCGTCCACGCTCGGCGTGCTGCCATGTCAGGAGCGAGGAGACGGTCACTGCCACGGCCGCCATAAGCGCCCCGCGTGAAGCATCGGGCGCCGGCTCGATCGTCAGGATTCCGATCGGCTGCCCCACCACCAGGGGATGACACCAGATCGATCCTGCAACCAACTCGCGAGCGAACCACCGCGCCTCGTGCTCGAGCTGGGCTGCCTCCGATACCTCCGGCATCCCGCTCTCGAGCGCCCGGTCGAATGGCGGGATGTCCTCGACATTCCGTTGCGACCAGCGATACACGAGGTTGCGTATCTGGATCGGGTCCTGCGCTACACCCGAGAGTGGGGAGACCAGTCGCGAGGACAGGGCATACCGCCACACCACGACGCGCGTGGCGCCGAGCATCTCCGCGACCAGCGCGCAGACCTGCTCGACAGCGACGCCATCGGGATCGATGGTTGCGTCCACGAGTTCAGACTGGACCCGCCTCGTGGTTCCGGCGTGACCTGAGCGCGACGAGTTCGCTCGTGATTGAAACGCTGGCGGCGGGGCGCTGGCGCTCGTCTGATAGCCGAACTCGATGGACGGTCTGGTTGATCCGTGTCCCGACGATGCGCCGGGCGCCTCAACTGCAACGATCTTCCATCGCGGCTTTCGGCTCGAGTCGAGGAGGTGTTAGCGTCCGCCGCAGATGGATCCACAGCCGCCCCCGCTCGGCGGGTGGCCGCCGCCGCTGCCGCCTCCCGTAGAGCCATCGCCTCCTGCGCCGCCCGCATGGCCCCCTCCGGCATACGAGAACGTCACGGGGCCATCCCACGCGGTGCGCTGGACTCTCGGAGCCCTCGGATTCCTCGCCGTCGTGGCAGTCGGCATCCTCCTGTTCGTTGGTCATCGCCCGGCGGTGGCGTCGATCGCTCCTCCGACCCAGAGCCCGAGCCCTGCGAGCACACCTTCCTCGTCAGCGACGCCAGTGTCGGCCGCAGTCACGTTGGCGGGACAGCAGTACCTCGCGGCCGTGGCACCTGTGAACGCCGACGGCAGTCGTTTCCACGCGGCGCTCCTCGCCGACGAGGGCCTGCCATGCACGTGTTCGCCGGGTGAGTTCGAGGTTCGTGAGGACGCGCTCTCGGTGATCCCGACGCTGGACAAAGACACCGAGGCACTCCAGGTGGTGCTGCAGAACATCAAGACCGAGGTGCCGGCGATCGCTGCGGATATCGACACGGTGGTTGCCGACAACGTGCAGTACACGGGATATCTCGCCGACGCGTATCAGGCGTCGCAAACGAAGGGCGGCGCCGTGGGCTACTACATCAGCGAAGCCGAGGCGGTGGACGAAGGTGCCGCATCCGATTTCGCGCGCGTTCGCAGCGACCTCGGATTGCCGCCGCCGCCAAGCTCGTAGCGGCCGGGCTCCGGACTGACCCAGGTCGCGGCTCAGGCCGAAGCGGGGCGCTGGAAGCTGCGCGCCGCGCTTTCCTCCGACGGCGGTTCCATCTTTCCGTCGCGGATCGCCAGGTGATGGTCGCAGCGAGCGTCGACTGCTGGGTCGTGCGTCGCGACGATCAATGTCGCGCCGTTGCGCGTATGCAAATCGATCAGCAGATCGAAGATGGCCGCACCCGTGACGGAGTCGAGGTTGCCGGTCGGCTCGTCCGCGAGCAGCAGCGGTGGATCGACGATGAGCGCTCGCGCAATCGCGACTCGCTGCTGCTCGCCACCGGAGAGCTCCGATGGCAACGCATCGCCGCGGTCGCCAAGACCCACCTGCTCAAGTAACTCGAGAGCTCGACGCTGCAACGCTTTCCCGGCCTCATACGGAAGCAGTGGCGCGGCCACGTTGTCAGCCGCGGTCAATGCAGGGAGCAGATGAAAGCGCTGGAACACGAATCCCACTTTGCGGCGATACGTGACCAGTTTCCTGCGGCGGCAGCTCGTCGAGCTGCGTGTCCCCCACCTTCAAGGTGCCCGACGTGAGGATGTCCATGCCTCCGATGACGTGCAGCAGCGTTGATTTCCCTGACCCTGATGGACCGGTGATCGCGACCAGCGATCCAGCCGCAACGTCGATGTCAACGTGGTCGAGCGCGGTCTGCGACCGCTCGCCGGCCGGGTACTCGCGAGTCAAACCGCGTCCGGTGATATCGACACCTGGCATTGGTCAGTCCTCCGCGAGTGCTGCCGCTGGCGCGGTCTGTGACGCCTGCCACGCGGGGATCATGAGCACAGCGCCAACCAGTATCAGCCCAATGACCGCTGCGAGCACCGCCGCGGGAGCGACGGCGAGTGCAGACCCGGTCAAAATCGCCGCGAGACCAAGGCCAACCGCTCCACCGGCAACGGCGCCCACGATCCGACCACCATGCCTTCCGTGAACGCGAGACGGAACAGGGTCGCAGGCCGCCATCCGGTCGCGGCGAGCACCGCTTGCTCGCCGGCGCGATCACGAAGATTCACCGCCAACACGTCGGCCACGCTGAGGGCGCCAAGGAGCAGCGCCATGACTGCGGCGATGAGGTCCACCCCGCGCACCTGCACGCTGACGATGTCGCCCAGCGCCGTCCCGACCACTTGCCCTTGAAAAGCTAGTTGCACGGCGAGTAGCACGGCGAACGCGGCCACGCCGATGAAGAGTCCGAGTGCGCCGCTGACGAGTCGCGCCGGACGTCGAAGGATGTTCGCGCGCGCAATCCCGGACACGTGGCGCACCTGGCGGTGGTGGCCCCTGCCGCCCGGCACCGAATACACGGCGTCGAGTGGACGGCCACGGGTCGCCGAATACGCCGGCACGAGGCCCGCAACACACGCGAGGCCGAAGGCGATCGGCACAACAAGGAGTGCGTGCCACCACGGCAAGTCCAGCTGCAGCGCGAGCGCGACGATCTCAGCTAACGCTGCGCCTATCATCCCCGTGACCAGGCCGACCAACGCAAGCTCACCGAGGACGAGTCTGAAGAGTGCGGAGCGGCCCCAACCGAGACACGCCAATACTCCCAATTCAGTGCGTCGCGACCGAACGCTCGCGTACGCGCCATTGGCGAGAAAGAGCACACACACCACCAGAATCAGCACGAACAGCACAAGACTCTTCGCGTCGACTGCCTTGAGGATGGCAAGGGCTGCGCCTTTCGATATCCAGCCCTCGGCGACCGTCAGCGCCGGCTCGCCGCAGCACCCCGCGGGAAGGTCGACGTCGACCGTTGTCGGCGACGATCCGGCGGTGATGTCGACCTGCAGCCCGGTGTCCTTCTTGATCGCCGTTGCGACTGCGAGGATGCGGGCGCGATCGATCGGGTAGAAGTCGCGGACATTCGCGACTCGAACTCGTGATGGCGCTGATCGGCGCTGCCACGTCCGTGTCCGGGTAGCGCGTGCAGGACGGAACCTCCTTACTGGCCTCGATATAGCAGGACTGGGACAGCATCTGCTGCATCGCCGTGATGGTCGTCAGGAGCAAGGGCGGCTGGGCAACGTAGCCACCGAGATTCATCGTCGGTCCGAGGGGCTGATTCTTGAGCGCCTTGCGCGAGGCGGCGTTCGCTCCCGTCACAACGGGCGGGTAGTAGGTCTCCAGCGGCACGGCACTGAGCGGATTGAAACCCGGTAGCTTGTCAGGATCGAATTGTCCGACCAGCGTAGGCGTTAACGTAACCCCGCCCACTCCGTTCGTCAGAAGTTGACCGCACGTTTCCTTGGTGGATCGTCAACTTCTGAAATTGCGTGTCCGCATTGCCCGGGGGGGCCAGGAGCTGATACTCGAATTCGTTGTCGCCGGCATCCCACACCGATGTCTGGGTTCGACGTCTCAATCGGCGTAGAGGACGCCACCGTTGTCACGGTATTGCACTCCTGACGTGGTCCAGTAGTCTCTGTATCCCGTTGCCGTATGGCTGTCGGCGTCAGGGAGCTGCAGCTGATGGAGCAGGGTCGCGTAGCTGGATTGCGCCGAAAGCGTCTGATCCTCTACGACAGGCCGACGCCAGAGCCTGACAGAAAAGTCTCGACGGTAGCGCCATTTGCGAGCTGCCAACTCCGCGCATTGCACGCCCGGGAATAGCGAGTTGCTGCACGGTCGCAGTGAGGGATTCGTCGAGGAAGGTACGTGAGGACGCGATGACCGGGAATCCGGATGACTCGCTCAACGGCGGCAGCAACCCCTCCGCCTCCGGCAGATAGTGTCCCGCGACGATCGTCTTGTGGCAGGCCGACGAGTTTGGCTTCCTGGACGGGATCGATGGCCGAGAGCATCATCGGGAAGCTGAAGTGCACGAAGGCTGCGGGGCACTGACATTGAGGCCGTGAGGAACGCGGTGTTCGCCTTCCGGCGTCAGAGCCGAGAAGCACGAAATGTTCTCCTGATCGCCAGTGTCCACTCCGCCGGTGACGCGAAACAGGTTCGGGCACGCCGGGACCGGTTGCGCGGACCCCGGAACAGCCTTGACTAGCACGTTGTACGAACTGTCGGACCCGTACGGCACTTTCTGGATCATCAGCCGGTCCGTCGGCGTGTAGTACACGTAATAGGTGCCGCCAGGATATGACGAAAGGCCGTTCGCGGCTTTCCACGTCAGATCGACACGGAAGAGTCTGTTGCTCGTCCGAACCGCTGAGCGGACCGACCGGCACAAGCACCGTCGCCTGAAGGGATCACGTAGCCGATATTTGCGATGGGTGCGGCAACAGTGACGTTGGGCAGTTCAGGATCTTCTGCCACTGCGCGATTGAGATCCCTCCGAAAGTGCCGGCAAGATAGTTGTCTCGGACCAGATTGTCCTGGGTCTCAATCGCATCGGCAGCGCCCTTCGGTCGCACCAGGATGTCGTAGGCGGGACGGGCCGCCGCGTCGACCGTACCGTGGACTTCTAGCTGGCTGGTCGATGCTGCGGCGGTGAGGAGCGAGAAGCTCACCGATGCCACAAGGATCCCCGCACCCAAGCGCGATCGACCGGTCGCGTCTCGACCGCACCTGGCGGCCGATCATCCGCCACAATCCTGCGGTACTCATCGAGTCACGCCGACGCACGCGCAGAGGCTGGCCACGGCTCAGTCCTCCGCCAAGGCTGCTGCGGGTGGTGTCTGCGACGCTTGCCACGCCGGGACCATCAGCACTGCGCCAACGAGGATGAGTCCGATCACTGCAGCAACGACGGATGCGGGGATTACAGCAATCGCCGATCCGGTAAGGATCGCTGCGAGTCCGAGACCCACAGCACCTCCCGCGAATGCTCCGACAATTCCGACGACCATCCCTTCTGTGAACGCAAGCCGGAACAGCGTTGCGGGCCGCCAGCCGGTGGCTGCAAGCACTGCCTGCTCGCCCGCACGATCGCGAAGATTCACCGCCAGGACGTCCGCGACGCTGAAGGCGCCGAGCAGAAGAGCGAGGACGGCGGCGATCAGGTCAACGCTACGCACCTGTACGCTTACGAGATTGCCGAGTGCGGTTCCGACGACCTGCCCTTGAAACGCAAGTTGTACTGCGAGCAACACGGCGAATGCCGCGACGCCGATGAACAAGCCGAGCGCACCGGTGATCAATCGCGCGGGGCGACGTAGCAGATTCGCACCCGCGATCCCTGAGACGTGGTGGACTGCACGGTGTCGTCCGCCCCCGCCCGGAACCGAGTACACGGCGTCAAGCGGGCGCCCTCGCGTCGCCGCATACGCGGGTGCCATACCGGCCACGCACGCGAGTCCAAACGCGATCGGGACGACAAGGAGTGCATGCCACCATGGCAGGTCCAGGCGCAGCGCCAGGGCAAGGATTTCAGCCAACGCTGCGCCTATCACCCCAGCGGCGAGACCGACCAGGGCGAGCTCACCGAGCACAGAGTCTGAAGAGTGCCGCACGGCCCCAGCCGAGACAGGCCAGCACCCCCAGTTCCGTGCGTCGCGAACGGACACTCGCGTAGGCGCCGTTCGCAAGAAACAACACGCACACCACGAGCACAAGCACGAAGAGCACAAGGCTCTTCGCATCAACAGCGTTGAGGACAACGAGCGCCGCGCCCTTCCGCACCCAGCCCTCCGCAACGGTGAGGGTCGGCTCACCGCAACATCCCGCGGGAAGATCAACATCAACAGTGGTTGGTGAGGAGCCGGCGGTGATGTCAACCTCAAGGCCTGTGGCTCTTTTGATTGCCGTTGCCACCGCGAGGATTCGGGCCCGATCGATCGGCTCAAAGCCGTGCACATTTGCCACGCGAACCCGTATCGCACTAATTGGAGCAGCGGCATCGGCCCCGGGATAGCGCATGCAGGGAATCCCGGGAGGTACGTACGGCGGGTGGAGGTAACAGTTCGGCGAGAGCATCTGCTCCATCGCGGTGAGACTCGTGAGTAGCAACGGTGGCTGCGCGACGTAGCCACCCAGATTCATCGTCGGTCCCAGCGGCTGATTCTTCAGCGCTTTGCGCGATGCGGCATTTGCCCCGGTGACAACCGGCGGATAGTACGTCTCCAGCGGGACAGCGCTCAGCGGATTGAAGCCCGGAAGCTTGTTCGGATCAAACTCGCCAACCAGCTTGAGGGCCACTTCTCCGTAGTTGTGCAGACTGAAATCGAAGGTCGGATTGCCTTGATGCACAGTCACCTTCTGGAACTGGGTGTCGTCGTTCCCGGGCGGAGCCAGTGTTTGCGGCACTGTCAAGCCGAGTCCCTGGTCCCAGATTGACGTCGGATTGGATGTCGTCACTGGGGCGATCGCGCCGCCAACGTCACGGTACTGCGCGCCCGATGACGTCCAGTAGTCGGAGATGACGCCGTCGAATAGCACGTAGCCGCTGTATCCCTCGGTGGGTGGGTGGAGCAGTTGTTGCAGCAGCGTCCCGTAGCTCGCCTGAGCAGACAACGTGGGCCGCTCGACGACGGGTCCAGAGAGCCCTCGCAGGAAGTTCTCCACTTGCATGTAGTTGGGATTGGCAAGTTGCTGCACGGGGTTCACCGTCGATGGGATGCTCAACTGCTGAACGTCGGCGGTCAGCGAATCGTCCAGGTAGTTGCGCGACGCAACGATCACCGGGAGCCCATTCTCATCCTGCACTGGTGCCGATAGGCCCTGCGTCTCAGAGAGGTAGCTCCCGGACACCATCGTCTGTGGCAGCCCGACGAGCTTCGCTTCCTGAATCGGATCCACAGCGGACAACATCATCGGAAAACTGAACGAGACGATGTCACCCGGCGACGTCATGTGCAACCCGAAGATGTCGCCGGTGTTGACGGTGGGCGTCTGACCGGAGAAGCACGAAATGCTTTCCTCGGAACCCGTGTTAAGTCCCTGCGGCGGGGTCTGATACTGGAGCCCGGGGCACATGGCGACTGGTTTCGTCTGTCCGGGAACGACTTCTTCAACCGCAAAGCCTCCCGCCGAACCTTCGATCAACTTGAGTTGATCCGTTGGGGTGTAATAGATGTAATCGGTACCGCCCGGATACGACGACAGGCCGTTGGCAGCCTTCCAGGTGAGGGTCACGCGATACAGCTGATGTGGATCCGATGCGCTGACGGGTTCGACCGGAAGCACCACCGTCGCCGTTGGATCGACGTAGCCGATGTTGGCGATCGGTGCGGCCACCGTGACGTTCGGCAGCGCGAGAATCTTCTGCCACTGGGCAACCGAGATGCCACCAAATGTGCCAGCGAGATAATTGTCCCGGACCAGGTTGTCCTGCGTCTCGATCGCGTCCGCCGCGCCCTTGGGGCGCACCAGAATGTCATACGCTGGGCGTGATGCGGCATCGACGGTGCCGTGGACTTCGAGCTGACTGGTCGCTGCCGCGGCGGTCAAGAGCGAGAAGCTCACCGAGGCGACGAGGATGCCCGCCCCAAGGGCGATCGACCGATCCCGGCGCGAAAGCACCTGCCGGCCGATCATCCTCCACATTCCCTTCGAGGCCATGGCGGCGATCATGACTCCCGATTGGCTCGCGCAGACATCCCCCAATCGAATGAGAAAGTGGACCAGCGAGGCAAGGCTGGGTGTTGGTCAGACGCTCCCCGTACCGACGAGTTCGTCCAACGCTTCCCCGAACAGCCGGGTGTGCAAGTCCGCGTCCCCATAGGAAGTGACCGGACACATCAACGCCATGTTGTGAAACGGAGTGATGAGGACGCCGCGATTGACAAGATAAAGATGCAGAAACTCTTCGAGTTCCTCATCACCGGCCGCTGCAGACGAAGTGCCGTCACGTGGAGCCGGGGATGCGAAGCGATACTCGGACCGGGCACCCAACTGGCTGACTGACCACGGCAGTCCGCTGCGGTCGATGGCGTCCTGCACTCCTCTCGTGAACGTCGTCGCGACCTCGATCATGTGCACGAACGCCTCGTCGGTCAACACGCACTCGAGCGTCGCCCGCATCGCTGCAACAGACAACGCATTGCCGGCGAGCGTTCCGCCGACGCCACCGACGTCGATGAGATCCGCCTCGGGATGCGCATCCACCATGCGAGCCACGTCGTCGCGGATGCCGTATGCACCGGTCGGGATACCGCCGCCGATGCTCTTACCGATCGTGACGATATCCGGTCGCAGATTCCAGAGCCGCGTTGCACCGCCCAGTCCTGCAGAGAACGTGTGCGTCTCATCGATGATGAGGAGCGCGCCATATCGTGTGGCCAGCGCACGCAGACCTTCCAGAAAGCCCGCCTGCGGCAGCACGATTCCGATGTTGGTGAGCGCCGGTTCGGTGAGGATCGCCGCCACGTCGCCGTGAGCCAATTGCGCTTCCACGCTGCTGAGGTCATTGAACTCGGCGACACGCGTGGTCACGTGGAGCGGCACGGGTGCTCCGGCGTTGCCGCGCCTCGACATTGCCTCACCGTCCGGTCCTGGGACCGCGAAGGCTTCGTCCACCGAGCCGTGATAGCAGTAGGCGAAGGTGAGGATCTTCGGCCGTCCGGTGACCAGCCGAGCGAGCCGGATCGCCCAGCGGTTGGCGTCGGTTGCCGTCAAGGTGAAGGACCACAACGGCAGTCCGAAGCGCCGGCTCAACTCACCACCCACCCACTCGGCGTCGGCGGTCGGCAGCATCGTGGTCGCGCCACCCAGCTGATCCAGACGCTTCGCAACGGCATCGACAACCGGCTTCGGGCTGTGCCCAGCCATGCCGCCGGTATCGCCGAGGGCGAAGTCGACGTACTCGAGACCGTCCACATCCACGATGCGATTTCCCGCAGCGCGCTCGAGGTAGAGGGGAAATCCGCCGCTCCATTTGGCCATCCACGTCATCGGCACCCGGCCGAAGAGGTGGTTCGCCGCCTGAAAGAGATCGGCCGACCTGGAATGGGTGGCGGCGTACGAGCTGCGCTCCCGAGTGACGAGGGACTGAAGCCGAGCACGGTCTACAGGCATCGCGCCACTCTGCCAGCCGGGCGTCAGGGCGTCAAACCGGCATCCGGGATCACCGGTTGACGAATGCCGATCGAGGGGCGATTGAAATCTTTGCCCCGTTGATTGTTGTAACGTCGAACGGGCATTCGCTGACGGCGGGTGCGATCCAGTCCGGGAAATCGAAGGGAACTCAAGATGGGGGCTCGTAGCACGCAGCGTTGGGCGCGCGGCCTGGCGGCAATTCCTCTGGTCACTGTTGGACTTGCGGGAGCGGTCTTACCCGCGCAAGCCGCTGCCTCGACGACGACCGTCCTCGGCGGCACATTGTCGTCGGCCGCCACCCGCGCTCATTTCGCAGGCGCACTCAACGGCGGAGACAGCGTCAGCTTCGAGCTCGTCATGTCGCTTCGCGATGCAGCGGGCGCGGCGGCGCTGGCAACAGCGGTCTCCACGCCGGGCAGCGCCTCGTACCGACACTACCTCACGGCCGCCCAGTGGGAGGCGCGCTTCTCGCCCACCCTCTCAACGATCGCAACCACGAAAGCGTGGCTGCAGCAGGAAGGCCTCCAGGTCGGCGCGATTCCCGCGGACCGGATGACCATTCCCGTGACGGGCACCGTCACGCAGATCGACCACGCGTTTGCCACGACACTCGCCAACTATCGTGTCGGCGGGCAGACCCTCCGGCTCGAGAGCACGGATCTCACGATTCCCGCCAGCCTGGCAGGTGCGGTCACCGGCGCCGTGGGCCTCAACCAGACGCTTGCCACAGCGGCATCGACCACTGGTGCTGACACCGCAGCGCCCGCGGCCGGCAACAAAATCTCGCAGCCACCCGGATTCAGAAATGCACCGCCGTGCTCGACGTACTACGGACAGAAGGTCGACACCACGCACCCGGCATACGGGCACGGGTACCCGTCGCCGCTCCCATATCAGTTGTGCGGATACACCCCGCCGCAAATGCGCTCCGCATACGACGTCGCGGGTGAAGTCGCCAGCGGTGATGACGGCTCGGGCGTGACGGTTGCGATCATCGATGCGTACACGTCGCCGACGCTGCTCTCCGATGCGCAGCGCTATTTCAAACAGAACGACCCGACGCATCCGATCACGTCGTCGCAGTTCAGTGAAATCGTGCCCTCGTCATACAACGACATCCAAGCGTGCGGTGCCAACGGCTGGTTCGGCGAGCAGTCGCTCGACCTCGAGGCCGTGCACTCGATGGCGCCCGGCGCGACCATCCTCTACGTCGGCGCGAAGAACTGCGAGAACGGATTGCTGGACAGCCTGCGGAGGGTCATCGATGGGCACCTCGCGCAGGTGATCACCAACTCGTGGGGTGATGACGCAGGCGATGTCCTCGACAGCGCAAGCGATCGTGCCGCGTACGACGACGTCTTCATGCTCGCCGATTCCACGGGGATCAGCGTGCTGTTCTCCGCCGGCGATGACGGTGATGAGTTCACCACCGTTGGCTTCGTCTCGGCGGACTATCCACCGTCCAGCCCGTACGTCACGGCCGTCGGCGGTACGAGCCTCCAGGTCGGCTCCACGGGCGCGCAGTCGGCGAGCTCGGCTGGTCCACTGCGAAGAGCATTCTGTGCACCACATCGTTTCTCGGCGAGGAGCCGGGCTGCTCGGCGAAGACGCTGCACACATGGCTTCCAACCGCGTACGACTACGGCGGCGGCGGTGGGACGAGCGTCGAGTATGCGGAGCCCGCATACCAGCGCGGCGTCGTTCCGGCCTCACTGGCCAACCTCAACAGGGGCACAACCGGTGAGGCGAATCGCGTCGTCCCGGACATCTCGATGGATGCCGATCCGACGACCGGATTCCTCGAGGGCGAGACGCAGACATTCCCGGACGGCGTCCACTACGGCCAGTACCGCATCGGCGGCACCAGCCTCTCGTCGCCGCTGTTTGCCGGAGTTATTGCCGACGCCGACCAGGCAGCGGGCGGCTCGCTCGGCTTCTTGAATCCGGCGCTGTACAGCGTTGAACGGCACGATCCGTCAGCGATCTACGACGTCGTCGCGGACGGCAAGCAGGCGCTGAGCCGCGTCGACTACATCAATGGGGTCAACCGTTCGGAGGGTCTCGAGGTGAGCACGCGCATCCTCGCGTACACAGGTGTCGAGACGTATTGCGCGAGCGCGCATTCGTGCCAGTCACGCAAGGTGCTGCTCACCATCACGCCGGGGTACGACAGCATGACCGGCCTTGGCACAGCAGGACCGGGCTTCATCCATGAGCTCGCACACATCTAGCGACGAGCGCATGCGGACCGCATCGGTCCCTCACCGCAACGACGAGGGGTCGGCTCGCGACCGGCCCCTCTCCTCTTTCCGCGCTGAGCGCAGAGCGGTCACGCGAGCGGGGGCCACCGCAACCGCTTTGGTCCATCCAACGCCTGTCCCGTGATCGGCTCTCCGACCTTCGGAGAAAGACGTCGCGCGCGCTGATTGCCGAACCGCGCGCGCTGCGCCGCAAGGACGCAGGCGAGCACCACCGCCGCCGCGACGTACGTGATCGGACCGGGCCGCTCGCCGAGGACGAGCGCAGCGATACCGATGGTGAGAAAGGGCTGCGTCAGCTGCAGTTGACTTGCTCGCGCGATACCCGCCCGCGCAAGCCCGCTGTACCACGCAAAGAACCCCAGGAACATCGTCACTGACGCGAGATACAGGAACGCCAGACCGCTCGCGAAATCCGGATGCGGTGGGCTGGCGATGCCTGCGACAACGGTCAGGGGCAGAGAAATCGGCAACGCCAGCACCACCACCCAGCAGATAACGCGCCACCCCGGCATTTCGCGCGCGAGACGCCCGCCCTCCGCATAACCGACTGCTCCCAGGAGCAGTGCGATGAGCAACAACACGTCGGCCGCGTGCACGCTCCCGACGTTGCTGCTGCTGAGCGCAAACGCGATGACGGTGCACGCCCCGATGAGGCTCGCGACCCAGAAGAGCCGCCCGGGTCGTTCACCGGCGCGCCACGTGCCGACCGCGGCAGTGGCCACCGGAAGCAGGCCCGTGACCACCGCCGCGTGCGAAGCGGTGACGTGCTCGAGCGCAAGTGCCGTGAGGACGCCATACCCGACGCCAACGCCGGGGACACAGGCGAGCAGGATCATGAACTGGCGTCGCGTTGGACGCGGGGACCTCGTCAGCCAGAGCGTGACACCGGCCAGGAGCGCTGCGCCGACTGATCGTCCGGCTCCGATAAACACCGCATCAAAGCCGCGCAGGGCGACCGTCGTTGCAGGAAATGTCGCGGAGAACAGCACGACGCCGACGCCGGCGAGTGCCATACCGGAAAGCGCGCGAGCGCGCAACCCGTCGCTAGCCATTGGGTTCGTAACTCCCGGCGCCGCTCTTGCGCATCGAGCGGATCAGGTTCGCGGAGGGCACGAAGAGGCACAGAGCGCCTGACTCCGGCGCCCTTCGGCGACTGGCTCGACGGTGTATGGATGTGCCATGCCAGTCATCGAAGCAGAATTGGCTCTACTCGGAAAGAGCCAATTCTGGGATATTGGCCCCAGCCCGGTCCTGCTGCGGAGTGAGCTTCCGACCCAGTACGGCAGCGATGCCGACGATGCCGAGGCAGGCGAGGCACAAGAGGCCGATCCAGGCTGCGCCCGCACCTGCCGAGAGGAAGCTGGTGACGATCGCCGGCGACGCGATGAACGCGAGCGACAGGGTGAATCCCGACATCGCATTCGCACGACCGCGGATCCGATCGTCGGCGAGGCTGTTCAGCAGGGAACCCATCGTCGGCGCGAGGAAGGTCTCGCCAAGACCAAACACGCCAGTGAACACGAGGACGCAGGCGATTCGCGCCGCCGACGGAATCGCGAGCGCCGAGAGCCCGAGCACGGCCCACGACACCGCCCAGATCAGTCCCGTCACCGCAATAGCCACGCTTCGGCGGTGCCGCCGGATGAGACGGAGCATCAGCAGTTGCGTCACGACGATCAATCCGGTGTTCACGGTGAACGAGAGCGCCACGACGTGGATCGATACGTGCGCGGCCACCGTGGCGAACGCCGGAAAGCCGGAGTCGAACGCCGGATAGCCGGTGAATGCCAGGAGCAGGGATGCCAGGATCACCAGCCGCAGCCCCGGATGCGCCAGCACGTCGCGGTATCCAACCTTCGCATCACTGCGCTGCCTCGCACGGTGTGGGTTCGGGACGAACGACAACACGACAGCGAACGCGAGGCACGACAGCGCGTTGGCCAGGAACAGCACCGCGAACGACGCGGGGTTCTGCGCACCGGCGACGATGGCGGCAACTGCCGCGCCGATGCCAAGCGCCGCGTTTTGCAGGGTGAAGTTGATCGCGAACGCGCGCTGCTGCGTCACAGGATGCGGAGTGAGCCCGGCGATCATTGTGGCCAGCGTTGGAAACATCGGAGCCCAGGCGGCACCGTACAGCAGCACAGCCGGGAGCGCGGTCGGGACGTTGTGCGCCCACGCCAGCAGGACGTCTGCAACCGACTGCGCAACCATGATTCCGACGAGCACCGGTCGGGCACCGATGTGGTCGATGACAGTGCCCGCGATCGGCACCACAACCAGGCCGGAGACTGCGGCACCTGCCAGGAGGGCCCCCACAACCGGGAGTGCGATGCCCCGGACCTGGTGGAGGTAGATGAGGATAAACGGCAACACGAGTCCGGTTCCGACCATGGAGACCGTGTTGCCGGCGAGGAAGATGCGCGTCGTGCGGGGTAGTGGCGCGGTAGGGGTCATCGGGGTGTGATGGTCTGGTAATTGGCACTTGCCGAAAAGAGCCAATTGGCGATAATTGGCCCGTGCTGACCCTCGACTCACGTCAGATCGCGACGCTCCTCGGCTGGAGCGATGACAGCGACGGTCCCCTCTTCCGCCGTCTGGCCGGTGGGCTCCGCCGGCTCGCGGAGGAGGGATACCTCGTCGACGGCAGTCACCTCCCGCCCGAGCGTCAGCTGGCCCAGGCGTTGGCGGTGAGCCGCAACACCGTGACCGCCGCATACGCCCTGCTGCGAACCGATGGCTGGGTCGAAGCGCGCCAAGGGTCTGCGACTCGCATCGCCACTGCGCGTACGTCAGACGCCGCTGTCCATCGTGCGGATTCGGTGATGGCCACGCTGCTCCGTGACATGGGCACCACGACGATCGATCTCACGGTCGCCGCGCCAGGCGCTGCACCGATCGTCGCGCGTTCGATTGCCGATCCGAGCTCGCTCATGGTCGACCCGAGCGTGTTGACACAAGGTCACGGCTACTATGCCGCCGGGCATCCGCGCCTCCGCATGGCAGTGGCAGCGCTCCTTGGCGCGCAGGGCTTGCCGACCCGCGCCGAGGAAGTGCTGATCACCAACGGTGTCCAGCAGGCGCTCTCGCTGTTGATGGCGGAGTTGACACGCCCAGGAAGTGGTCTGGCACTTGAGGAGGTCGCGTATCCGGGTGTGATCGACCTGGCCATGCGGTCCGGCGCGCTCATCCACCTCCTGCCGGTCGGCAAGGACGGAGCAGACGTCGACGCGCTCACTGCTGCGTGCCACCGAGATCGTGTTGACGTGGCAGTCATTGGGCCGGATTTTCAGAATCCGACTGGCGCGCTGATGTCCGCGGAAACACGGCGTCGGTTCGTACGCGTCGCGCAGGAGGAAAACGTTGTGCTCATCGACGATCGCACGCACAGCGATCTCGATTTCGGCGCGACCGCGCCGCCGCCGCTCGCGTCATTCGATGACCAGGCAAACGTTGTCACGATCGGCGGCATGTCGAAGCTCTATTGGGGTGGTCTTCGCCTCGGATGGATCCGGGCACGATCGTCGTTGATCAATCGCCTCATCGAGCACAAGGCGGGCAGCGACCTCGGTACATCCGCGCCGATGCAGATCATCGCGGCCGAACTGCTCCACCACCATCACGAATCCACGCGGAGTTGGCGCAACGGGCAATTGCACACCTCACTTTCGGCGCTGGAATCGGCGTTGAAGACATCGATGCCGGCGGCGGAATGGGACGCTCCGTCTGGCGGTCCGATTCTCTGGATACGGCTGCCCGGAACAAACGCGCTTGAGTTCAGCCACCGCGCGCTCCGCGAGGGTGTCGCCGTCATCGCGGGGCCACTGCTGTGCTGCCGCCCGGGGCGGGCGACGGACCGGATTCGGATTCCTTACTACGCCGAGCCTGCAACGTTGACCGAAGCGGTCACGCGCCTCGCACGTTGTTGGGCGCAAATGACTGGCCGCTGACCGGCAATTCCAGCGTCGTCCCGCGGAAGCTTCGCCGTTTGCTAACGCGCAGGGCGCCACATCGTCGTGACGACCGGACCGTCACCGGGATACGCGAACTCGCCAACTCGCTCAAACCCGACACTTGCGTAGCGCCTGTTGTTCACCGGATTCGACGATTCAAGGTATGCGGCGGAATGTTCCTCGTCGATCATCGCGAGGTTCGCCGCGAGCAGTCGCATCCCGAAGTCCCTTGCCACGATGGTCGGGATGGGTTCCGAGCAATGAGAGGTAGTAGTGCGGCTCGGCGCGCGGATGGGCGGCATCAAATCGCCGCCCCAGTTCGCGAAAGTTGTCCGCCTCGGCACCGAGGCCGCTCGCAAGCTCGGACATGCGCTCCCTCCTGCTCGGGCGTCATCTCAGTTTCGCCCGGCGGAATCCAGAGCGGGGCGGCACTGCCGTTGTCGAGCAACCATGTCCACTGATGCGGCACCGCTCCCTCGGCGAACAGTTGCCAGAACGGTCGCCGCTGCGCGTCGTTCAGCGAGTGCAACGCGCAACTCCAAATGGGATCGTCCTTGAACGCCAGTCCGATGATGGTGATGAGCGTGTCGATGTCGGCTGACGTCGCTCGTCGCGGAGAAACGGTGCCGTCCATCGGCGTAGCATCGCTCAACCAGTGCCGCTACGGGGACGGCGGCGCGCGCCGGAGGGTACAAGTATGAGTTGGGAGTTAGCGGGACAAGGTTGGGGGCAAAGGGCTCGGGAGTGGGCGTATCTCGTCGAACCGTATGCCCGTCCTGCCAATGAGAAGCTCTTTGAGCGGCTGCATGTCGGTGATGGCGTGCGTCTGCTCGACATCGCATGCGGTTCCGGTTTCGCGGCGCACCTGGCCGCGGAGCGCGGCGCAATCGTTTCCGGACTCGATGCGGCCGACCCGCTCCTCGCAATCGCTCGCGCAAGAACGCCCACCGGCGATTTCCAACTCGGTGACATGCTCGACCTGCCGTTTGACGATAAGTCCTTCGATGTCGCGACGAGCTTCAACGGGATATGGAAAGGATTCGAAGGCGCGTTGGTGGAGGCGCGACGCGTCCTCCGCCCCGGAGGGCTGTTCGGGATGACGTTCTGGGGCTCACCGCGGCAACTCGGCCTCCTCCCCTTTTTCATGAAGGTCGGCGAATTCTCGCCGCCCAGTCACGTGGCAGCCACTGTGCAACAGGGGGACACAGGACGTCCGGGAGTGGTCGAGGAAATGCTCGCATCGTCCGGCCTCGAGCTGATCGAGCGTGGGCGCGTCGAGGTGGTCAATGAGTGGCCCGATCTGGACACGGCGGCACATGCCATGGCCGCGAGCGGCCCTGCTGTCCCTGCGATCGAGAACATCGGCTACGAAGCCTTTGTCGAGCAGGTCGCGACAGCATGGTCAGGGAAGGAGGATCCGCAGGTCGGCGTACGGATCACGTCTGAATTCGGATGGGTGACTGCGGGCAAACCCTCCTGACACCGTCAGGAACCGGACTGTTGCAGGCCGGGATTGATCATGTCCGGGACGCTGTACAGGAAGGGAGGCGGTTGCACGAAATGCTTGATGCCCCCGACCTCCATGAGCCAGTGTGCGTACGCTGTCGCGTTGGTGACCGGCGGTTCCGATGGGATGCCGTAGAGCGCCCTCTCGGATGGACTCGCGTCAAGTGCGTTGAATCCTTTCGGGGGAACGTTTTCGGTGGTCGTATTTCCCCCGGATTCCTGATACACGTACCTGGTGCCGCCATCCGGCAGCTTCGTGGTGCCGATCAGCGGATACACGGTCAGCCCGCACGCTGTCGCCTGTGCCGCGGTCCCGGAATACGGATTCCAGTTCGGGTCGGTCAACTCCGGACAGATGACCCGGCTGCCCGTCCCGATGACCTGGAGGGCGACGACAAGCGACGCGACGAGAAACAGTCCCGTGGCGCTCCCGAGGATCCAGTTACGTCTCACTGCCGGCCGCTCCATTTCCAATCCAGCCTATCGGAGGATCCCGGCAACGAGAAGCGGCGTTTCGGTGACGCTATCCAGCCAAACGCGATCTCGTCAGACCGTGACGTGACGCATCGCGGGTACTTCACCCGCCAGTGAGCCGGTGCAGCCCGCACATCTCCCCCTCTTCCCTACTTGATCTATTGACAAAGTGCTTTTATGATGGGTGCAGCCTCGCTGGTGCCGACACCAGACAGCCTGCCTCCCTGAATCTCTACCGCCTCGGCTACGACCTCCGGGTCATCGTCGTCTGCTCGGAGGGATACACCTCGAGCCTTGCGGCCGCCGCGCTGCAGGACCTCGAACTCAGGAACGCGACCGACCTGGACGGTGGATTCTGGGCCTGGTACCGGGCCGGCCTGCCGACGATCTCCGGGGAGTAATCGCGCCGCGCATCTCGAACGACCGGACGACTAGGAACCTGGAACGCGAGCGGGCGCGAGCGAAGCACCGCCCGGCGATATGTCCGGAAGGAGGGTTACCGGGCCGCCTGAAGCAACCGCCTGCCCCGATCCGATGATGACCATGGGGAGGTTGCTGTCGCTGTTGCCGGAGTTCTGAAGGCTCTGCGATGGCTGCGCGACCTGGGTACCAGGAGGCGGTTGCGCCGCATCGCGAATCGCCACTGCGGCTGTCGCGGAGATGCATGCGGCCACAACTCCAACCAGCAGATAGCGAGCCGTCCTTGGCGTCACCATGGCCCGAGTATTGCACCGATTGAACGCAACGCTATCCTCTCGCCATGCGCGTGGTGGTGCTCGGTGCGGGGTTCGGCGGCCTCGAGTTGTCGACGAAGTTGTCCGACGAGTTCGGTGACGATGTCGACGTCCTCCTGATCGACAAGAGCGACACCTTTGTCTTCGGGTTCTCGAAGCTGGACGTCATGTTCGGGCGGGCTCAACCCGCCGCCGTGCGACACGCGTACCGCGACATCGTCAAGCCGGGCGTGCGTTTTGTGCGGTCGACCATTCGGTCAATCGATCCGGTGGCGAAACGGGTGGTGACGGATGACGGATCGTTCGACGCAGACATCCTCGTGGTGGCGCTCGGTGCCGATCTGCATCCCTCCGACACTCCTGGACTGGTCGAAGGCGGCCACGAGTTCTACACAGTCGCGGGCGCGTTCGCACTCCGCTGAGTTGCTGGCGGATTTCGCGGGCGGCCGCGTGGTTGTCGGCGTCACGTCGACACCGTTCAAATGCCCGCCTGCACCAAGCGAAACCGCGCTCATGATGCACGACTACCTCACGCAGCGAGGGCGTCGCGCGCAGTCGCACATTTCGCTCGTCATGCCGATGGGTGTGCCAATTCCGCCGTCGCCCGCAGCGTCCGAGGCGTTGCTGACTGCATTCGGTGAGCGTGGCATCGACTGGTACGGCGACCGATCCGTGCGCGAGCTCGATCCCGCTCGTAGAACTGCACTCCTCAGCGACGGCACGAGCCTCGAGTACGACCTGTTCCTTGGGATTCCAGTGCATCGAGCGCCGGCCGTCGTCGAGGAATCAGGGATGACCGATGACGGCTGGATCCCCGTCGACTCGCTCACGCTGGAGACAGCATTCGCCGGTGTGTATGCCGTGGGCGACGTCACCAGCGTCGGCACCCCGAAAGCCGGCGTGTTCTCCGAAGGACAGGCGAGCGTCGTCGCCGATCAGATCGGCGCGTTGATCCGTGGCGGCAGCCCGTCGTCGACGTACGACGGACGCGGCGTGTGCTACCTCGATTTCGGCAATGACGAGGTGGCGAAGGTCGAGGTCACCTTCGTGAAGGGGCAGACGCCGGTTGGTGGCCTCGAGGGTCCTTCGCACGCTCTCGCCATCGACAAGATCGACTTCGGTTCCAGCCGGATCAAGCGTTGGTTCGGGGGGCCGATCGCTTAGCCCGCGAGCAGCTGCTCGAGCTTCTCGAGCTGCTCGGACCAGCCCTGCTCGGCTCCGCCCAGCGCCTCGGCGGGAGGCATCGGCTCGAAGTAGGACTGGCGGATGGTGAGCGCGGTGCCGCCCGCGCGCGCCTCGAAGGTCGGCTCGATGAGCGTGGCGAAGAGCTCGCCCTGCTCGTCGTTGAAGGCTCGGCCGCTCATCACGAGCCGGTTCGGACGGTCGATCTCGTAGTACTCGCCACCCATGTGGTGGGAGAACTGCTCCTCGGTGGGGATCGAATTCCGGCCACTCCATGGCCATCCGGTAGGTCCCGCCGACGCGCAGGTCGACCTCCGCGGCGGGGCAGGTGAAGCCGTTGGGCCACCACCACTGCTTGAGCTGCTCGGGGTCGGTGAAGGCGTCAAAGACACGCTCCGGCGAGGCTTTGAGCGTGCGCTCGATGACGAGCTGCTTGGTGGGGGTCGCGGAGCGGACGATCCACGGCGGTGCGGGTCTCAGGCATTGGGGTTCTCCCCTGGGGTTGGTGGCTTCAGGTTGGGCGGCAAGATGGGCGTCGAGACGGTCGAGGCGGTCGGTCCATTCGAGATGAGCGCGGCGGAGCCAGTCGTCCACGGGAATCAGGCCCTCGAGCTGAAGACGCGCCGGGCGGCGCTGACCGTCGCGGCCCCGGCCGATGAGCCCGGCGCGCTCCAGCACCTTGAGGTGCTTGGTGATGGCGGGCTGCGTGAGCGTGGAGGCGTTGGCCAGCTCGACGACGCCGGCCTCGCCTGCCCGAGGCGCTCGAGGATGGCCCGGCGGGTGGGGTCGGCGAGCGCGGCGAAGGCGCGGCTCAGAGGATCGTCGATAGACATAACCGTAAGGTAATATAACTAGTCGGTGATTGTCAACTCCCGATCGACGAGCTCCTCCAGGCGCCTTCCTCAAGGATCGTCACGTCGAAGGGCCCATCGAAGATCAGGATGAAGTGGCACGGCGCATCGCCCGCAGCCTGGTGGCGCATCGGCTCGTTCGCCGGAAAGTGCGCGTACGAGCCTGCGCCGATGACGCGGCCGTTCACCTCGAGCCGTCCATCGATAACGACAATCGTGTGCGCGGCCGTGTGTGCGTGCACGCGGCACAGCACGCCGGCCGGGTATCGGACGGCGTAGTGCTCTGCACCGGATTCCGTGTCTGCGAACAGGAGATGCAGGCCGATCGGCTGGTTGTAGACGGCCGCCGCAGTGCCGGACGGCTCACGAAACTCGAGTGCGGTCAGGCCCTCGGCAACAACAACCTTCCCGTAGTCCATGTGGATTTATTCTTCCGGAATTCGCATCTCCCTCGTCGACTCTGCCCGAACGACAGCGCCACCTCTGGAGGACACAGCCCTTGACTGACAGCGCTTCGTACGGGCAGAACTCGGAGGTGAGCTGGCCGCTCGGGCCCACGACCGTGTACGGCACCGTGGTGATGCCGGAGGGAGCCGGTCCGTTTCCGGGGGTGGTCCTGGTGGCCGGCAGCGGTCCGACGGACCGAAACTGGGAGTCGCCGCTCCTGCCTGGGACCAATGGCAGCGGGCGCCTCATCGCGGAGGCACTGGGACGGGCAGGCTTCGCGTCGCTCCGGTACGACAAGCGCGCCTCCGGTCCGCATGTCCGCGAGACGATCCCGCTCCTGCTCGGCAAGATCTCCATGCAGAGCCACGTCGATGAGCTCGCGGGTGCTGTGCGAGTCCTCGCCGAGCAGCAGGGCGTGCGTCGCGACCGGCTTGTTGCGCTGGGCAACAGCGAGGGGACACTGCACGCGCTCAACTACGAGGTGCACGACCCGGCAATCCCGCTCGCCGGCCTGATCCTGACCGGAACTCCCGGGCGCTCGGTGGGTGCCGTCGCGCGAACGCAGCTTGCCGCGCAAGCCAAGGAGTTCCCCAATGGCGATCACCTGCTTGCTCTCTATGACGCCGCCGTCACCCGATTCCTGGCTGGGGAGCCGGCGGCACCCGATCCGGCCTTGCCGGAGGGCGGTGCGTCTCCTGATCTCGGCGTTGGAGAACCCGTACAACCTTCCCTTTGCGCGTGAACTCTGGAACGCTGACGCTGCAGCATCGCTCGCTGAGGTGCGGGTGCCGGTGCTCGTCATCATCGGGAAAAAGGACGTCCAGGTCGACTGGCATGCCGACGGGGAGCCACTCCAGCGTGCCGCGGCCGGCCGGCCTGACATCGAGTTTCTCTTCCCAGAGAACGCCAACCACGTGCTGAAGCATGAGGAGCGACCGCGGGCGGACCTCGAGCAAGCTGTGGTGGCCGCCAAGTACAACGCGCCCGACAGCGCGCTGGACGATGAGACCGTCGCAGCCATCGTGTCCTGGCTCAGGGATCGAGTTTAGGCTGCGGACTTCGCGCTCACCGCAACGCCGCGAGGTACGCGGCCAGTTGCTGGAAGTCGTCCTCTCGGTTGTACGCCTGCGCCGACAGGCGAAGCACCGCTCGTCCGCGGGCCATCGCGATCACAACCTCTGCACCAAGTTCGGTCGCAATACGCCCACGCAGCACGCGACACTCGGCTGCAGTCGTCGACATCCGCGACGGCAGTTCGAGCGTCACCATCGCAATCGGGCCTCGGGCCGCAGGCTCCTGCTCGAGTGCCCGCGACACCAACGCCGCGCCCGCGTTGACCAGGTTCGCGTTGCGCTCGCGCAAGCGGTCGACGCCGGCATCCATGAGCAACTCGAGCGCGGTTGGCGTTGCCAGAAGACCCGAATAGTCCATCGTGCCCCACCACTCGAGAGCGATCGGAAAGTCCTGATCGGACTCCGACCCGGGAGCCGGAGAGACCATCCTGCCTCGCCACTCGGGAGCGACAGCGAGAAATGCGGCTCCAAGCGGCGCACAGCACCACTTGTGAAACGCGCCGGCATAGAAGTCGGCGCCGCACTGCTCGACGTCGAGCGCCAGCATTCCCGGCGCATGTGCGCCATCGACGAGCACGACCGTGCCATTCGCGTGGCACCGTTGGACCATCGGCACGGGGTCGATCAGTGCAGCCGTCGGCGAAGTGATGTGGTCGATGATCGCGAGCTTGGTGCGTGCCGTCAGCGTTTGATCCATGTGCGCGGGTGATCGCCGCCCCGTCACCGAAGCCTCCTGCTTGCAGATGCGCCTGGATCAGACGCGCTCCAGTACGCGCGCACGCAGCCTCGGCCACGGCACGCACGCCTTGATACGTGTCGTCGCTGATCAGGACCTCATCGCCGTGCCCGAGCGGCACCGATGCCATCACGATCGCGGCAGCCCACGTCACACTGGGGACGAGCACCAGACCGCGCGGGTCGGCGCGGAGAAACGCCGCTGCCGCGCTCCGGACGGCATCGAACTCCTCGGTCAGCCTGCGTGAGATGAAGCCGGTCGGATTCGAGGAGATGATGTCCCTCCATCCGTCCTGGGCAGCGCGGACCGCGTTGGGAACTGCACCGAATGAGCCGTGATTGAGATGCAGGACGCCTGGTGCGAGCGCCCAAGCCGCAGGGTCGAACAGGTCGGTCACGAGCGCAGGATAATGCCCGACATGAAGGTGCTCGTGGCAGAGGACGACAAGAAAGCTGCCGCAGCGCTCCAGTGGGGGCTCTCCGAGGTCGGGATTGCTGCCGATGTTGTCCACAACGGGCGTGACGCGATCGCCAAAGCCGAACACTACAGCTACAACACGATCGTCCTCGACGTGATGCTGCCCGGAGGGTTGGACGGATTCGCCGTCTGCCGCCGCCTTCGCGACCTGCACGTCGACAGTCACGTCCTGATGCTGACCGCTCGCGACGGCATCCAGGATCGCGTCGCCGGCTTGGACTCCGGCGCAGACGATTACCTCGTCAAGCCCTTTGCGTTCGCAGAATTGCTTGCACGACTTCGAGCGCTTGCACGCAGGAACGACGAACCGCGTGATACCGCAGTCGGCGACCTCGCGGTCAACGAGATCACGCGAATTGCCAGTGTCGGCTCCATCAAGCTCACCCTCACACGCAAGGAGTTCGACCTGCTCGCGCTGCTGGCTCAGCATGCCGGACGCGTCGTGCTCCATGAAGTGGTGCACGACCACGTGTGGGGGTACGAAGACACTCCGAACTCGGGCCTCGTCGACGTGTACATGAGCCGCCTGCGCAAGAAATTGAGTGCCGCCGGATCCAACGTCAGAATCGTGAATATCCGCGGCGTCGGATATCGCCTCGAGGCCGGGGATGGCTGAACCGGCGCGCCGCGAGCCCATTGCCGGCTTCCTGACTCGCCCTCGCTCGATCCGGCGAACCGGTCCCGTCATCGCAGTCACGCTGGGGCTGCTCGGCGTCCTCGTCGCAGTAACCATCCTGGAACTGAACACACCCCAGAACGAGACATTCGGTGGCATCCCGCTCCTGTGCGTCGTGATCGGGTTATGGCTATTGCCCGGATGGGCGGGATTGCTTGTCGCCGCGGCGGCGCTGGCGCAACCGATCGTGCTGCTCGAAGTCGGCGAGTGGCGCAGCCTGACCGCCGAGTTTCAGTTCATCGCTGTGGCGATTGTCACCGTGGTCGAGACGCTGACCGTGACCGTACTGGTCAGAGTCGGAGCCGAAAGGGAGCGACTGCTCGAAGGGCTCACCCGTTTCACCGCTGACGCAGCCCACGAACTGCGCTCCCCATTGAGCACGATCCGCAACACGGCCGACGTCACGCTTCAGCGCCCGCGAGCACCCGGCCAGTACGTCGAGAAGTCTCGAGCAGATTCGCGACCAGGCGACCCGGTTGACCGTGCTCACGGATGGACTGCTGCTGCTGGCCAGGGGCGACACCAAATCCCTCTACGTACGACGCGAACCGCTGTCCATGGACGACGTCATGGAAGAGCTGTTCGACCGATGGCGCGACCCGGCTCAGCACGCCCATATCGCGCTGGATGTTTCGCGCGACTCCGGGGTCGAGTTCCAGGGCGATGCCGTGCTGCTCGGACGTCTTTTTGACAACCTCGTGGACAACGCGCTGACGCATGCCAATTCCTCCATCAAGGTCTCGACAAGCGCGAGCTCCGAGCGATGCACCGTTATCGTCGAAGACGATGGACCGGGCTTTCCCGCAGATCGACGGCCGGCGAGCATTGATCGCCAGTGGCGAGGAGATGGGGCTTCGTCAACCAGCGGTGGCGTCGGTCTGGGTCTTTCGATTGCCGCGGCGATCGCGGCTGAGCATGGGGGTGTCCTCAACCTCGAGCATCCCGGCCGCGGCTTGCGCGCCGTGGTCCACCTCTCTGTCACGTCGAATTAAGGCTCCGTACAGGGTCAGCCGCCACCCTTAGTCGGTGGGCTCGACGATCCTCACGGTCGGGCCCATCCGCATTGACATGGTTCGTGACCAGAGGAGGTAGGTGATGGCGGTGGTCGGCGCATTCCGGTCTATCAAGGAAGAGGACAAGCCCCTGCTCGCTCGGCGGTATCACAACACCGACACGTGCGAGGCCGGGCGGAAGATCCCCCAGAACGAGCGTGCCGAAGGCAACGGTCGCTACACGTTGTGCGAGGACTGCGCAGAGTCGTAGCGCGGAGATCCGGGAAGAACGCTGGCAGGCGTATGCGGCCACGATCTAAGATCGTGCGCAGGGGGCCGCTCAGCCACGATGCCGATCGATCACGGGCATCCGTCACAGGGATGCAATATCGGGGCGCAGGGGTGGGCTGTAGCGTATCGGCACCCACAGCGCGTCAGCACGAGGTGGACGATCATGGGCGATGGCGAAATCCGTGAGTGCCCGGAGTGCAGGTCAGCAGAGGTAGTCGTGCACAAGCCGAGTGCCTCGGCCCTCGGCGCGACGACACGGACACTCGTTTCCGGCTACGAGTGCGTCGAGTGCGGTTGCCGTTGGGCGCCCGAAGTCGAGTTGATTGGCAAGGCGCATCAACCCGTAACGCGCGAGTCCTGACCGGGTCGGACGGACGCATCGGCAGCCCGGCGATGGATGAGCCGACAGCCGGCGGCGCGGACGGTCTCGAACCACTGCGGGAGTCGCCGCGCCCCCACGCGGTAGCTGGCGAGTTCGTCACCGAGACGCTGCTCGAGTACGACGGCGGCCGCCAGGTCACGGTGTACGTCCCTCCAGACCCGCCCGACGCACTCGTCTTCGCCGCTGACGGGCAGGGATTCTCGAAGTGGGGTCGGTTCCTCGAGGCGGCCGGGATGGCGTCCACGATGATCGTCGGCGTCCATGGGTTGGCCGACGAGATGCCGCGGCTCCATGAGTACTCACCGGCGTTCGACGCCCAGCGGTTTGCCGCGCATGAGCATTTCTTCGTCGAAGACGTCCGCGCATGGGTTCGGTCGCGTTTTGGAAGAGCACTTCCCGCAGAGCGCACCGCGGTGTTCGGTTACTCAGCGGGTGGAGAACTCGCGCTGGCCCTTGGGCTTCGTCATCCGGATGTCTACGGTGCGGTCTTCTCCGGCTCGCCGGGTGGCGGATACGCACCACCTGATGAGATGCCGGACTTGCTCCCGCGCGTGTACCTCTTTGCCGGCACGTTGGAGCCGTTCTTCCTCGATAACGCGACGCGATGGGCGACCGCGCTGCGCGACGCAGGCGCCGATGTCGTGATGAGCGAGCGCGAGGTGTCACACGGCGCCAAGTTGTGGCGAGCAGAGTTTCCGCTCATGGTGGCGTGGGCGTTTGGTGGGCGGCCAGAAGCTCGACCACGACCTCGTCCCAATGTCTCGGGAGGAGGAGATGCCCCTCGCCCGGACAGACCCTCAGTGCGCTCTGCGTGATTCGACCGGCGAGGCGCCGCACCATCGGGAGCGGAACGTTGACATCGTGATCACCGTGCCAGAAGAACGTCGGTTGCTGAATCGCTGACGGATCGAATCCCCATGGCTCGAGGTACATCCGAATCTCCTGGACAAATCCGCGCACGCCCTGACGAAAGGGCTCCGGCATCGCTGCGACGCTGATCTCCATGAACCGGGGGTCGCTCATGACGTCTCGGTCAGATGCCGGAAGGCCTTTCAACGCCATAGCTTTTGTGTATGTGGTCGCCGGTTTGCGCAGGTGCGTTCTTGCGTTCGGAAGCGCGAGGAGCCTGAGAAGCATCGGTGTCCGCTTGGCCATTCCGAACAGCAATCGATTGCTCCGGTTCATCCCCGCGAGCGCCTCGGCCGTGTCGAGTGGGCCGGCACCGGCGATGCAGGCCGCGGCGATCACGCGATCGCCCAGGCCATACGCAGTGGCCAATGCGAACGGGCCGCCTCCGGAGAAGCCCGCGACACGGAATCGCACGATGTCGAGTGAGTCCGCGAGTTGACGCATGTCGTCGGCCCAATCGATCAGGCGCCGTCGCGGCTGGAAGGTCGAGAGTCCGGTCCCCGGCCGATCCGGCGCAATGACGTGGACGTTGTTTGGTTCCTCGTGCCACAGAGCGGGTGGATCGAGACGTGAGCCGGGAAACCCGTGGAAGAACAACAGCGCCGGCGCATCCACGTTTCCGTATTCCGCAAACCCTAAGGTCCGACCGTCGGTGAGTTGCACTGTCCTCGAGTTCGCGTGCAACGTTCCGTTCAAAGCCACTCTCGCGCTCTTCTTCGTGCACCTCAGACGTCGCTCCCACTGTCACCTCGGTCGCTCCGGCAACGCAATTGGATAGGTGAACGCCAGCATCTCGACTGGCGCACTGCCGGCGGGTCGTACCGAAGGGTCCTGCAGACGCGCGGCGAATCGCGCCATGAGCAGCGTCGCCAGCTCCTCACCGAACGCCGCAAGTTCCTCCGGCGTGACATAGAGCAGGAATTCGACATCCCACGCTGAGCGTCGCCACGCCTCCGGATAGGAGCCCTCGGTCTCGAGCCAGGTGCGGTAGCGTCGGAGTTGGCGTTCGCGAAACAGCTGTCCGAGCACCCGCGAAGCCAACGCCGCCTCCGGGTCGTCAGTGTTGGAGGACGACCGCATCCCGATCGAGGTCATCCGCCAGGGGCGCGCGCGGCCTTTTCCCCCTCCCGCCTCCTCGACGAAGTCATACCGCGCGAGTTGCCGGAGATGGAACGAACACGTGGTTGGCGACTCGCCGATGAGCGCACCAACTTCTGTCGCGGTCAGCGGGCCGTGGAGTGCCAGCGCCTCGACCAGCGCAATACGTACTGGATGGGACAGCGCCCTCAGGCTGTCGAGATCGCTGACCTCGCGGACGCCGGGACGCCGCGTGGATTCAGGCAGATGGAGGTCGTCGGGTCCTTTACGTGCCATCTCTTGAGAGTACTCTCTCGAGAGTCGATTGTCGAGAGTTTAATTGTGAGGACGGTTCAAGGGCCATCCGCTCCGCGTCAGGACGGCCGGCTGTTCATCATCCCTTCGATGGTGGGCATGTTCGAAAATGGGTCCGAACAGTAGTCGTCGGCCAGGCGCTGAAATTCCGCGAAGTCCGAGCTGTTTGGCGGGGCCAGGCCGGCTTGCTGGTTGATGGCGACGATGGTGCTCTGCTGATCCGCGTTGTCCATGGATACCCAGGTCGAGCAGGGTGTGTTCCAGCCAAGTGAACTTCCGCAGGCGGTGGCCAGAAGTGCCATCCCGCCGCCCACGAGCAGCGCGCCGACGAACCGGCCAGGGGTGACCTTCCTCGTCAGCGGGCCGCGATTCTGCGATCGCTCGACGACGCGTTGCGCAGGTGCCATTGCTCCATCCTGAGCGGCTGCAAACGCTCTGCCGTGGCACGCCGGTAACAACAAATCGCGGGCGACCGCGACAGGATCTAGGCGGCAGTTCCCTGCGCGAGCCATTGGCGGAAGACATCGACTCGATCCGCGGGCCACGCACCGTCGCACGGCATCGTGCCGTCTTCGAGCCGGGCGAGGATCGCAGGTGCGTGCTGGCTGACGTCATCAAATGACCACAGGTCGAAATGACGCAGCATCGAGGCACGGTCCTTCTCACGAAAGAGCGGCTTGACATCAGCCGCGAAAGTAACGGGCTTACCGTTGCTGTCCGGGGACATCGTTGGCCTCCTTTCCTCGTGACGCTCGCGTCAAGGACTGAGCCCGACGGGCCGCTATTGCGTTGCGATAATAGGACAGTCGTCCCGTAGCCGGCAGATGGCTCGGCGTACACTCGGTTGCTCGCTCGCACCAGGTCGTTGCCTCCGGCCACCCATCATTTGCACAGGAGCCTCGTGCCGATGACACAAGAATCCGCGCACCTCGACAGCGCCCATCGCGACACGCTGGCGCACCTGTTCCAGCATCCCGCCAGCTACAACATCGAGTGGCACGACGTCTTGTCGCTGCTTGAAGCGGTCGGTTCCGTTGAGGAGCGCCACGACGGGAAGTTCGTCGTCACCGTGGGGAGCGAAACGCTGACGTTGGAGCAACCGCGGGACAAGGACATCGACATCCAGCAGCTGGTCGACATCCGCCGCGTGCTGCGTAACGCCGGCTACGCGAGTGGTCTCGAGTAGGACGACTGCACCTGGCTGTCCGGTGAGAAGATGCCTGCGATCAGTCCAGACAAGGCGCGGCGTGGGGACCACCAATGGCGAGCGTCACCATCTCAGCATCGTACGGAGCACGGGGCGAACGCATCGCCCAGGCCGTGGCCGAGCAGTTGGGATTGGCTTTTCTCGATCGAGCGATTCCGCTTGGGGTCGCTCGCCAACTCCATCTCTCTGCGGAATCAGCCGAGAGCAGCGACGAACGCGCCCCGTCGCGATGGGATCGAGTAGCAAGCGCACTCTCGGCTGCCGGGTCAGTGACCACCGCGACGGGAGTGTCCCCCGCGCCTGTTGAGGACGCCGACGCCTTCCGGTTGGCCACCGAGAGCATCCTCCAGAAGGTCGCCAATAGCACGGGCGGAGTGGTTCTCGGTCGCGCCGGCATGGTCGTCCTCGGCGGCCGCGCTGACGTGCTCTGTGTCCGTCTCGACGGGCCTGTCGAGGCGCGAATCGCGCAGGCGGTGGCCGATGGTGCCGACCCCACGACCGCACACGATGCGCAGCGGGTGGTCGACGGAGCGCGCAATGACTATGCAAGCTTCTTCTACCGACACCGGCAGGACGACGCACGCCTCTATCACCTGATCATCGACAGCACGGCGCTCCCTGTCGATGCATGCGTCGACATCGTGGTGACTGCCGCACGAGCGCGTTTTGGCGGTGCAGACACGCCGGTGACGACAGCAGCGGCGTCCTGACTCGTTCGCGCCGTTAGGCCGAGTCGCGTGCGACGGATTGCGTGCTGCGAAACGCCGCGCATCGGCGATTCACCACGAAGCTCCGGTCGTGGGGATGTCGTTGCTTTCGCGCTTAGTGTCACGTGGGGGCCAAGACCCGCGGCCGGTCAGGCGGACGTCGGTCTCGCCGGCATCCTGGAGCCGATCCAGGATGTCGCGCAGTGTCGAAATGAGCTGGGGCAGATCGCGGTCGCGCGGGGTCGTGGGAGCGTCGCGTTGCAATGGGTCTCCGGACGACAGCCGCGGGTCCCAAGCTCCGGCCCAGGGCGGCGCGTCAGCGCCCCGCTCCCAGACCTCCGGCGGATCAGCGGTGCGCAGGTTGAACCGATAACGGTTGCCGAAGTGGTCGCCGCAGTACGCGATGAGGTTGGATGCCGGATCGTCACTCACCACCGCGGCACCGGGGTCGAGATAACCGTGTGACTTCCCGACAAAGAGCATGTTCTGGAACGGTCCCGGCTCGAAGATGTCGCCTGGCGCCAGATGCAGCGCTCCCGAGAAACCATTCGAACTCGGCGCCGGCCGATCGATAGAGGCTGTCGCCGGAAAGCATCCACACGACGAAGGTGAGCGCCGGCCCGTTGCCCACGTTACGGACTCGCACCGCTGCCCACGGCTGGTCACGAATGCCGAGCGGGGGTTCGTCGATAAGTATTAGCAGTGGTCTGCTTGCAAAGGCACGCTCGTCGTGCGCCTCGTCCGCCAGCGAACGCGCTGTTTCGGTCTGACGGGCCGATGCTTCGAGCAACGCCGTATTGCTCTCGAGGAGGTGCTGCAGCGCGGCATCGAGTCGTCTCGTGTGCCGTATCCAGAGGATGAGCCCCACCGCCGCGGCGATCAGCACGAGGACGGCCGCGCAGGCCGTAATCGTCTGGACGAGCAGTGTCCAGTCCATTTCGTGGCAGTCTAACTGGCAATCGGCCTAGCGGACCGAGTCGTCGCGTGGACTGGCGGGGAGGCACCGGTTTTCCGCTCGGATGCCGCAGGGTTAAGCAATGACACCGGAGCCAGAGCAGCAGTCAGTGCTGCGCGACTCTGCTCACGAGCGTCTCATCTGGGCGCAGGACGGCAGTGAGGCCGAGCTTGTCTATCGACGCAGGGGCAACCGTCTGTTCCTGATTCACACGGGCGTTCCGGACGCGTTGGTCGGGCACGGTATCGCAGGCAAGCTCGTCCAGGCAGCGCTCGACTGGGCGGAACACGATCATCTAACGGTCGTCCCGATCTGCGTCTATGCGCGCAAGTGGCTGACGGAGCATCCGGAAGCCACGACCAACGTCAAGATTCACTGGAGACCATCGGTCACACCGAGCGACGGGCCATAGGCGCCAGAAGTGCGATCAACGCACAGCAGACAACCACCACGATCAACGCACGCGTGAGGGTGAACGCCTGAGCGAGGAAACCGATCAACGGAGGGCCGGCGAGGAGCCCTGCGTAGCCTGTTGAGGCGACCGCAGCAATGGCGACCCGCGGGGCCAGGGATATCGATCTGCCGGCCGCGCTGAAGATCGTCGGGACCACGTTACTGAGACCGAGTCCAACTAAACCGAATCCGACGACAGCGAACGCAGGCCGGCCAAGCAGCAAGGTCGCGGCCAATCCGAGCGCAGCGAGCGCCCCTCCGCTGCGCACGAGTAGTACGGCACCCAGGCGGATCGTCAGCCAGTCGCCGCTCAAGCGCCCCGCAGCCATTGCGATCGAGAAGGCCGCGAATGCAGTTGCCGCGAAGGCCGCATCCGTCCCGAGCGATTTATGGAGGTAGATGGCGCTCCAGTCGCCGCTGGCACCCTCTGCCATGAGACTGCAGAAAGCGATCAGTCCGAGCGCAGCCAGCGGCAAGGACACCCTCGGCACCCGGAAGCGAGCGCGCGGCGTGCTGCTCGGTGTACGCGGGTGTACCGGCGGAAGCCACTGGTGCGCGGCGATCGCGGCGGCACCGAGCAGCAGCGCTGGTCCGAGTGCGCGGTCGAACGGCGCAAACCCGAGCGCAGCGAGCGCGCCACCGGTGAGTGCTCCCACGAACCCTCCGATGCTGTAGAAGGCGTGGAACGTCGACATGAGCGGCCGCTCATACAAGGCTTCGACGACTGAGCCCTGGATGTTCATGGCGACGTCCATGGTTGCGAGGGCAGCGCCGAATACGACCAGGGAGAGCGCAAGCAGCGGCAGCGTCGGAGCCAGAGGCAGGAGCGGCAGCACGGCGCAGCTGACCAGTGCGGCCACGGTCACAACTCGGCGGCCACCCGCTCGACCGACCAGCCATCCCGTTGACGGAGTCGAAATCACCGCCCCAACCGCCACGCCGAGGAGAGCGATGCCGAGCTCACCGGCACTCAATGCGAGCTTCTGCTGCACCGCCGGGATGAGCGGAACCCACGTTGCGATGGCCGCGCCGTTGACGAGGAACATCGTGAGCACAGCACCACGTGCCGATCGATGGCGCATCGCGGGTGCCTCGGCCAGACTGCTTCCCGGTATCACCCGTGACCTACTGGCAATGCCGAATCGCAGCGCTCGTATTCACGTTGGTGATTGTGAGAGCGGCTGCGAATGGGATGCGCTCTCCCCGATCTCCAGGCGCCGCACCGAAGGCCGCAGGACGAGGTGACGCGCACGCCCTCAGGTTCGCCCGGAAACCTTGTCAATTGGCACCGAGACGCCCGTCGACAACTGCTAGTGTGGCGTACCACACAGAAGGGGTTGTCATGGCGAGACGTGCCGGGCAGGCCCGGATCCGGGTCATGGTCGTCCACTCCCATCCGACGGTGTGCGACGGTCTGGCGGCGTGTCTTGGGTTGGAGCCTGATATCGAGGTGGTCGGCACCGCCTCGACCTGCGGCATTGCCCTCGATATGGCCGCCGCTCTATCTCCCGATCTCGTGCTGATCGGGCGATCGACGCCCTGGACTGGTGGCATGGCTGCAACCCGCTTTCTTGTCACCGCGCAACCCGAGGTGGTGGTGGTGATTCTCAGCGGCACAGCCGGTCCGGAGTTTTTCGTTGAGGCGGTCCAAAGTGGGGCGAAGGACTACCTGTCGCTTGATACCCCGCCGTCGGATATCGCCAGAACGGTGCGAGACTTGGTGCATCTCTAACCGCTGGGTAGATGGCGCGATTCAGGCGTCACCTGCGAATCGCGGTGACGCTCCGGTGACACGTCGGGTCGACACACCCCTTCGGCGAGAGACTGCGCCCATGAATGGCACCGCCGGCACACGCTCATTGCCGGCTCGCTGGATATCGAGGCTCTCGGACACCCGGCATGCGTCCCGCGTCGCGGTCGGCTCGGGCGATGCCACGCTGATCGCTATCGTGGCGGTCGTCCTGGCGCTGATGATCAGTGCAGGATCGCGCAATCCTGGTGCGTTGCTGCTCCTGGGGATCGCAGCTGCGCTGCTCGTCGTCAGTCGGTCGTTGGTCGTCTCCGAGCCCTCGAACGCGACGTGGGTTGCCGCTATTGGGTGCTGCGCGATCGCATTCTTCTTCAACGCCGATCTCTTCGGAAACGCCGAGATTCTTTTCGCCGCCGTGGTCGTGATCGGCGTGGTGCTCGCGCTGCGCTGGCATTTCACAGCCGGCGTTGCGATCGTCGCAGCGGCGTCGCTGGTTGCGTCGACCGAGCCGTGGCGCTGGGGCGTTGGTCTCTTCGATGTGTTCTATGTCGAGGCGGCCGCGGCGGTGCAACTCCTGCACGGCGGAAACCCATACAGCGCAACGATCTACGATCGAGTACCGATTTCTCCGGGCGTCCTTGCCGTCGGCCCTGAGCATCTTCCGTTCGGCCCCCTTGTTGCCATCGCATCGCTCCCCGGCGCACTGTTCGGCGACATCCGGTTGGCGTCGGTGCTGTGGGCGATTGGCGCGGGTGCCGTCGTTATCCTCGTGGCCCGCCAGTCACATCTCTCACCCTCGAGCAGGCGGATGCTGCTGCTCCTCACGGTTGCCTCGCCGCTCATCCCATCGATGGTGGTGACCGCGTGGCCGGAGACCTTGATGATCGCGATGTTCGGGCTCAGCATCGCGCTGCACCGTCACCATCCGGTCTGGATGGTGATGGCGATCGCTGCGTGTCTCCTGGTTGTCCCGACAGCTCTGGTGCTCTTCTTCCCGTTCTTCGTGTGGTCTCCGTCCTGGCGCCTGCGCATCCTGGCGGGCTCGCTCGTCGCACTTGGCGTCATGTTCATCTTCAGCATCGGCGTCGGCGTCCCCGCGCTCTGGTTCGACACGGTGGTGCGCCACATCTGGGAGCCGACGCACTATGACGGCCTCACCGTTGGCGCGAGCGTCTTCGTGGCGGGTTGGGGAGCACTGCCGTCGTGGGTCTTTCCAGCAGCCGTCGTCGCGAGCTGCGTGATCATCCTGCGGCGCAAGCCGCGAGATACGGCGGATCTGTGCGTCGCCGCCGCGTTCCTCTTCCTGATGTCGACCGTCTTTGCGTCGTACGCTCGGTTCAACTTCTACTACGTGGTCGCGGCGACGCTTCTGCTGGCGCTCGCGTCCTTTGGCATCGATCCGGGCAGGGTGAGCCTCACGTTTCGTCGCGCGGCTGCAGTTGGTGCGCCGGACTCGGCGGCCGTCTGAGCGCTCCTGGCCGTCGCCGTATAGACAACTCGAAAGCGTCATTCGCTGTGATCGCCCAGTAGCCCCAATTGCGACACCGATGAGATGCTGGCATGTTCGGCGCTGACTAGTGGTTGCACGACGGCGAACAGACTGAGGGCGTCATTCTGGAAAGCCATGTCACTAACACCATCACCAAAACCCGCGTGGTTAGGCGAGAGGACGGGCGTATGCGCTGCCGTCCGCGATCCGTGCGTTGAGCAGCGGGAGCAGTACTAGCTGCCTCCCAATGGTCTGCCCACATAGTCGGCGTAATTGACGTCGATCCATTCCGGCTCCCCGTCAAGATACTCGAGCTGCCTCTGGTAGTCCGTGTCGGTTCCGGCCCGGCTCGCATTCGCCAAATAGCTCTCGCGATCCTGGAAGCGAACGATCAGCACGATCCGATCGGGATCGGAGCCTTCCCAGGCTATCTCGTAGGAATGCATTCCCTGCCCGTACCCTCAGGGCTGGGCACCATTTCGCGCATCACCTTCTCGTACTCCGCGCGCCGGCCAGGCTTTACCTTGGCCCGCATGATGGTTCCGTACATGTCTTCACCTCCATATGCCCGCGATGCCGAACCTCGCGGGAAAGTATGCGCAACGCCGGGAGCAGTTGCGGAGCAGCTGAGACCGACGCCCCAACTCACGATTCGCGTGACCGGTCCGGGAAAGGAATGTTGGAGAGCCGGGCACAGACGGCGAGGAAGTCGTTTTGGAGATCGACGTCAAGCGCGACAGGGAGGGCCGGCCGGAGTTGCTGGTGATAGAAGTAGCGGGAGGTCACGGTCGCGACGGCATCGTTGCTGACGGCAAGCCAGGCTTGCGTGACCGCCCCGAGGGCGAGGTCGTCGGGGGCCTCGCGGCCGCCCATTCTTGTGGGAACCCAGCCAGGCTCAAGGGCATTCGAATGGACGGTGGGCCAACGCCGCGCGACCGCGAACGCGAGGATGCCGTCAAGGAGCTTGCTGTCGGCGTATGCCTGGGCACCGTCCCACCGACGCCGGATCCACTGAAGGTCGTCCAGGCTCGCGTCGCCTCGCCGATGCAGGCCCGAGCTGAGGTAGACGAGTCTGTCGGGAGGCGTGATGAGAGCAGTCAGGGCGTACGCCGCAGTTATAGTCAGATTCGCATTCAAGAAGTGGTGCCGAGGGACAGGATCGAACTGTCGACACCAGGTTTTTCAGACCTGTGCTCTACCAACTGAGCTACCTCGGCGATCCGCGACGCAGTGTAACGGCAGACTGCGGCGCCGCCCCTCAGCGCAGGATCTCGACCAGCAGCACCCAGGCGTCCACCACGCCGTCGATGATGCACATCAACAGCGCTCCGGCCTCGACGTACAGGCCTTGACTCGCTCCCGCCGCGAGCATGCCGCCGGCGACCAACTGCGCGACCGTCCCCGCCTCCGCGAGCCCAATACGGGTCAATCGCTGAAACGGCGGCTGCTTGACGAGCAACCTACGCGCCTGCCAGATCATCTTGGTGATCTGGTACCAGGTCAGCACGCCGACGACCAGGATCTCGATCGCCAACGCCACAATGCGCTGCCCCGGAATCAGGACGGCCGCACCGATGAGCACCGGCTGCATCAGGAGGATGATCGCCTCCGCCGCACGGCTCGGCAGCCCAGGAAAGGACAGGATCTGCTTGAGGTTGATCGAGAGCGCGACGAACACCAGACCGGTCAGCGCCGCCCCGGCTCCGACTTGCGCGGCGAAGAACGTCGACCAATCTCCCACCATCGTCCCGCGGATGATAGTTGCGGGGGCGCGCCACCAGTCCCGCAACACGTTTGACCAACAAGAGCCCCCAGTACAATCAGGGCATGGCCCGGGTCATCCACGTTCGCGTTCGCGGGGTCGCAGCGGCCGACCGGGATCGATTACAGGACCGGTTCTGCCGAGTTGATCAGCAGCCGGGAATGGCGCGATCAACTCCCCTGGCTGGCCGACGCCGGCTCGACCGACCTGTTCCGGCAACTCTTCTTTGACCAGGCACTCGCCGCGGACCTTCGCGATGACCCGCAGCTGACCGATCTCTCAGCCGCAGGGTTCATCCGTGTCGCCGGCGATGAGACCGACGCCCTCGCGCTCGTCTTCGTCCTGCGCGACCTCTCCGAGCGCTTCGCGTGCCGGGTCGGGATCCGCGACCCGGACAATCCGATCGCCAAGCTCCGAGTCGTCGACCTGGCGAATGGAAGGCTGGCCGATCAGCGAGCGCTCGAATCGATCCTGGTGCGCCGCCCGATCTTCAAGCGCATGCGGGATGGCAACCGCATCGAGATGTATCCGCCGCGTGCGCTCGGGAGCGCCTTCGGGACGGTCGAGGGCGCCGATGGCGAGCGCAGGGCCTGGAGCTTCCTCGTCCACGGCATGCGCGATTCGCGGCCGAGCTTCCTCGAAGCGGAGGCGGAGGCGATGCGGATGTGGCGCGGGCTCCGCTTCCTCGAGTGAGGGCGGTCGTCCAGCGCGTCTCCCGGGCCAGGGTCGACGTCGACCGGGAGACAGTCGGCGCCATCGACGCGGGCCTGTGCGTCCTGCTCTCGGTGGGGCCGGACGACGACGAGGCCGTGGCGCGGCGGTTCGCGGGCCGCATCGCCACCCTCCGCATCTTCCCGGACGCAGATGGCCGGATGAACCTGGACCTGGCGGCCTCAGGCGGCGCCGTGCTGGTCGTGAGCCAGTTCACGCTCCACGCCGACACGTCGCGAGGCCATCGCCCGTCCTTCATCCGAGCGGCGCCCCCGGAGCTCGCAAACGACCTGTACGAGTCCTTCGTGGCGGCCTTGCGCGATCGTGGACTCCACGTCGAGACGGGCAGATTCGGCGCCCACATGGCGGTCGACCTCGTCAACGACGGTCCCGTGACCCTCGTCCTGACCAGCGCCGAGCCCGACTGGCCCGCGGACGCCGGATAGCGACCCGGATCAGCCCGCGCGGCGTGCCCTGAGCGCTGCCAGCTGCTCGTCCTCGCCGCCCGCGCCCGAATAGCGCAGGAGCTCGGGCGGACGGCCGCCGGTGCCGGCAGGTGACCGGAAGCGCGGGACTCTGAGCCGCAAGGCCGCGACCTCGGTGTCACGGACCGGCCGGAGGACGCCGGAATCGCGCAGCTCCTGGATCCGCCTGCGGAAGGTCCGCTCGCTGCCCTCGGGGCCGCCGTGGAGCGCCACGTGCAGGCGGAGCAGGTCGTCACCGGTGAACACCTCCCCCACCAGCGCGGCCGCACCGGCGAGCTGCCGGGTATCGGCGCGGAGCCGGTCGAGGGCGGCGCGCAGCGCGGTGGCGCCGGGTGCGTCGAGATGGAGGCCGCGCCCGGTCGCCGACCAGACGCCGGGGCCCGGGATGGCGCCGAACGGCGCGGCGGCGTAGTACCAGACGGTGACACTGCGGGTGCGCGCCGGGTCGTCCTCGACACCCACCAGGTGGAGGCGCTGCCCCCCGCGGGTACCGCGGCGGACTCCCAGATCGATTCCCGCCTCTGTGGCGGCCCGAAGTGCCGCTTCGGCGAACCGCTCCTTGGGGCCCAGATCGCCCGTCGGCAGCGTGCGCTTCAGCGTGAGCACATGCAACGCCCGGCTCGCCGGGGTCCCGGGCTCAGGATCGAACCCGAAGACGGCAACCCCCGCGCTCAGCGCCGCCATAGCTCCCTTGGTCATGCTCCGGCCTCCTCCAGACTCGGCTTCGTTTCGGAAGATGATGGCACGAACTGAGCAAATTGTGCCATTTGGCGTTGAGGTTTCCCCGTCCCTGAATTCGCGGAGCCCCGCTCCCCTAGTCCGTGACGGGGGGCGCAACCGCGGCTGGACGGCTCCAGCTGACGGCTGGATCCTCGTCCGGCTGATCCTTGGATCCGGCCAGGGCGCGGGCCCAGCTGACCACCATCCTAGCGCCGCCGAGCGGTGAGGTGGTCACTTCCCAGCGACCGTGGGTGTGGCGCACGACCGCGTCTGCGATCGCGAGCCCGAGGCCAGAGCCGTAGCCCTGATCCATCGCGCGATGGAAGCGATCGAAGATCTTGGATCGCTCATCCTCCGGGATCCCCGGCCCGGAGTCATCGACGATCAGACGGACCCGGTTGCCTTCGGCCCCGATACTGACGCCCACCACGCCGTCCTTGGGCGCGTACTTGCACGCGTTGTCGAGGAGAACCCCGAGCAGCCGGTCGAGCCATTCCGACGAGCCCATCACCACGAGCGGCCCCAGGCCGATCGACATCTGGAGCGTGATTCCGCGGCTTTCGGCGACGGCCTCGAATCGCTCCGCGGCCTGGGACACGATGACCCCCATCTCCACCGGCTCGGCACTCGGACGACCCTGCGGGGTGTCGACGCGAGCAAGCCACAGCAGGTCGTCGACCAGGCGGCGAATTCGTCCACTCTCGGAGCCGATGCGCCGGAAGGCATTCTGGTACCAGCCGGGATCGCGATCCTGGCTGAGCGCGAGGCTCGTCTGCGCTTCGATCACGGCAAGCGGGGTGCGCAACTCGTGGGATGCGTCGGCGGTGAACTCGAGCTGCCGTTGCCGGGCGAGTTCGATCGGCGCGCCGACCCGGCGGCCGACGAGCAGGGTGCCGAAGAACACGAGCATCAGGACGCCGATACCGGCCACCGTCTCGGTGACGATCAGGGACGACCGCGCCTGTGAGACGGAGTCGACGTTGAAGCCGACGATCAGGCGGTCCTGGCCGACGGACGTTCCCATGATCCGAACGTCGACCCCTTTGACATCGGTCGTGGTCGGATCGGTCACGTCAACGTCCGCCTGCCGGCAGTGGCGTCCCGTCACTGACGCTGGTCGCCTGAGTCGTGCCGAACGGGAGCACCCCGGGCGGGAAGATCTCCCAGATGAGCGGCGGCGACGCGAGGCCGTCCTGGCCCTGGTCGCCAACGCCATTGGCCGTGTTGAAGCGTGGGGGGTGGACCTCGTAATACGAGAGCGTGTTGGCGAGCTTGGCGTCAACCTGGGCGGTGAGGTTGTTGGTAACGAACACGACGACCATCACCGCGACGATGGCGTACACCACCGCCACGAGCCCGGTGCTGATCAGGGCCACCCGGAGCGAGGCGACATTGACCCGCTCGAGCCGCCGGTTCACGCCTCCTCCAGTCGGTAGCCGGCCCCCCGCACCGTCACGATGCTCACGCCCGCGTTGGGCAGTTTGGCGCGCAGGCGGCTCATCTGGACATCGATGGCGTTGGATCCCAGCGGCTGGGTCTCGTCACGCCAGGCGTGCTCGGCGATGGCCTTGCGATCGACGACCGCCGGCGACCGCCGGAGCAGCAATTCGAGGATGTTGAACTCTGTCGACGTCAGGTTCACCGGAGCTCCCCGAACCTCGATCTCGCGACGTGCCGGATCGAGGGTGAGTGCGCCGCGGCTGATCGACGGACCATCCACCGTGCGCGGGCGGCGCTGCAGCGCGCGGATCCGCGCGACGAGCTCGCCGAAGTCGAAGGGCTTGATCAGGTAGTCGTCCGCGCCGGCATCGAGACCCTCGATCCTGTCGGACGGGGTATCGCGAGCGGTGAGCATGAGCATCGCCGTGGGCCGGTTGTTCTTCCGCGCCCAGGCCACCACCTCGAGGCCGCTGACCCGTGGCATCCGCCAGTCGATCACGGCGACGTCGTACTCGTAGAAGCGCAGCTGATCGATCGCCTCGTCCCCCGCCGAGACGGCGTCGACGAAGTAGCCGGCCTCCTCGAGGCCCTGGGCAAGGACCTCACGGAGCCCGCGATCGTCTTCAGCGACAAGGACGCGCATCAGTTCACCCGGCTAGGCACTCGTGCCGCCACCGCCGCCAAAGCCGCCACCGCCGAAGCCGCCCCCGCCGAATCCACCCCCACCGAATCCACCACCGCCACCGAAGCCGCCGAACCCGGCCGTGCACCCGTTGGCAGTTGCGGGCGAGATCGTCAGCGAGCGAGCCGCGACGGCGCCCGAGGTGTCCTTGGTCCCGATCGCCGTCACGCATTCACCGGTCTGCAGCGCCGTGGCCTGGATGACCGTCGACGTGGTCACCTTCACTGTGGTCGGAACCGTGATGGTCTCGACGGTTCCGGTGGCTTCGGTGATCGACACCGATGTTCCGACGACCGACTTGACCTGGCCGCGCGCGGCGGTGAAGCCTGCAGCGCCCGCCGGCGGCGAGAAACTCGGCCGCGGTGAGGCGCCGGGACGCGGGCGTGAAGGTTCCCCCCCGCCGCCGAATCCTGTGGTGGCGCACGAGCCGTTCACGGGCTTGTTGAGGATGACCGTGGTTGCGGTGAGCGTCCCGGTCGCGTCCTTGGTGCCTGTGGCCGTGATGCACGAGCCGGCGGTGATGTCCGCCAGGGTGCCGGTGCTCGTCTGCGTGATGGTTGTCGTGGACGCAAGCGTCACCGTCGAATCACCCGTCGTGCCGCTGAGGATCAGCGTCGATCCGTTGATCTGGACGAGCTGACCGAAGGCGGCGTTGCCCCGGCCAAAGCCGCCGCGGCCGCCAGCCGACGGTGAGGGCGACGGCGTGGTGCCGGTACTGGCTGCGGCGCTGCCGCAGGCGACGACGCCGAGACAGGCGGCGAGGCCGACGGCACCGAGAAAGGCACGGTTCATGAGGTGGTTCCTCCCAACAGGATGACAGCGTTCAAGATTATTCGGCTCGCAGTGCGGCGATCGGCGCGAGGCGAGCGGCACGCGCGGCCGGGTAGACACCAAAGATCAAGCCAACTCCGGCCGCAACTACCACGGCGATGATCACCGGAGTTGCCGTGATCGTCACGGCGATGTTCGCGAGGCGCGGCACGAGGAATCCCGCCAACAGACCGACGCCGACACCGAGCACACCTCCGACGAAGCTCAGGGTGGCCGCCTCGATCAGGAATTGGCGGAGCAGGTCACGCGGCGTGGCGCCGAGCGCCTTGCGAAGCCCGATTTCCTGGGTCCGCTCCGTGACTGACACCAGCATGATGTTCATCACGCCGATGCCGCCGACGAGCAGCGAGATTGCCGCAACGCTGGCGAGCAGGATCGTGAGCGTTGTGGTGACCGACGCAGCGGTGCTCGCCAGCGTCGACGCCGAGGTGATGCTGAAGTCCGCCGACGCCGAGTTGGTGATGTGGTGTGTCTGCAGGAGCAACTGATCGGCCTCGAGATACGCGGACCCGATCGTCGCGCTGCTGGTCGCGCTGAGCAGGATCCGCTGCACCGAATCGGGGCTTCCGCCGGTGATCTGGTCCTGCGCGGTAGTGATCGGTACGACCCCCAGGTCATCGTTGTTCGTGAATCCGGTGCTCCCGGTTGCCGTCAGCAGCCCGATCACGTCGAAAGGCGCCCCGGAGATGCTCACCTGCGAGCCAACCGTCACGCCCAACTCCTCGGCAGTGGTCTGGCCGAGCACCACCACCTGGGCGTGCTGATTGACCTGCTGCTGCGTGAAGAACACACCTTCGGCGAGAGTCCGGGCGTTGGTCACAAGCCATCCCGGCGTGCTGCCCTGGATCGTCGTCGACCAGTTCGAGCTCGTGCTCACGAGCGTCGCCGTCCCTGACACGACGGGCGCGACCGCCGAAACATCGGGCACGTCCGCCTTGTCCTCGAGGCCGGCGACATCCTCCATCGTCAGCGTGTTCGCCGAACCGGACCCGCCACGCACTCCGAAGCTTGAGGTGCTGCTCCCGGGAGAGACGGTGAGCAGATTGGTGCCCAGGGCCGCGATCCGCGAGTTGACGGAATCAGCCGATGCGGTGCCGATCCCGACGGTACAGATGACCGCGGCGACGCCGAAGAGAATCCCCAGCGTCGTCAGAATCGAGCGCAGCCGGTGACCGAGCAGGCCACGGATACCGGTGTCGAACGTGCGCAGCAGGCTCATGCCGCAACCCGATCCTTGAGGTGGCCGTCAGCCATCTCGACAACACGCTCCGCAACGCTCGCGACATTCGGATCGTGGGTGATCAGGACGATGGTGTGGCCGGACTTGTGCAGCCCGGTGAGGATGTCGAGCACCTCACGGCTTGCCTTGAAGTCGAGGTTTCCAGTCGGCTCGTCCGCAAGGATCATCGTCGGATCGGTCACCAGTGCGCGGGCGATGGCGACTCGCTGCTGCTGGCCGCCCGAGAGCTGGTTGGGCCGGTGCTGCACACGGGTGGCCAGTCCGACCTGCGCGAGCGCGTTCAACGCCATCTGCTTGCGATCACGCGCCGCGCGATACAGCAGCGGCAGTTCCACGTTGCGCCAGGCTGACATCGACGTCAGCAGATGAAACTGCTGAAAGACGAAGCCGATGCGGCGGTTGCGGATGCTCGCGAGCTCGCGCTCATTCATGCTCGCGACATCCTCGCCGGCGAAGAGATACTCACCGCTCGTCGGGACGTCGAGGCATCCCAGGATGTGCATGAGCGTGGATTTGCCGGAGCCCGACGGCCCCATCACCGCGAGGAAATCGCCCTCGTTCACCAGGAGCGACACTCCATCGACTGCTCGTACCGTCGCGTCGCCGTCGCCATACACCTTGCTCACGTCGACGAGGCGGATGATCTCCGCGGCCACGTCAGCCGGCGGCGCGTGCGCCGCCGCCACCCCCGAATCCACCTCCGCCGAAGCCGCCACCGAAGCCGCCGGTGAGGCTGCGCCCAGTTCCGGTCGTGGATGACGGAATCGTGCTGGTGATGGTTGCGATCACGACTTCCTGACCCACCTTCACGCCGGTGAGGATCTGCGTGAGCGTGGCGTCAGCGGCGCCGACCGTCACCGCGGTGGGCACCGGCTTGCCATTGACGTAGAGGTCCACCGTGCTGCCGACGCCGGTGGTGTGCACCGCGCTCGTGGGAACCGTTGTGACGCCGATCACCTGATTGATGACCACGCTCACTGATGCCGACATCCCGGGGCGCAGCGACGGGCTCGCTCCACTGAGCACGACCTCCACCGGGAAGCTCGCCACGCCGGACGTGACCGTGGCTTCTTCGGCAACTTCGGTGACCTTGCCAGGCACCGCCTCGCTCGACCCGGCCGCGACGACTTCCGCGGACTGGCCGACGGCGATCTCGTTGACGAGCGTGTCGCTCACCGAGCCGGTGACCTCGAAGACGCCGGGCGTGATGATCACGATGGCGTGCGTCGCGGTTCCGCTCGTGCCGGAGGACGTGCCGCCCGTCCCCCCGGTCGCGATTTCCTGACCGTCGGTGACATTCACCTCTTCGACGATGCCACCGGACGGCGCCTTGAGCGTCGCGGCGTCGACGGCGGCTTGCGCACTGGTGACATTGACCTGATCAATCTCGACCTGGCTCTCGTCCATGGCGATCTGCGCGGACGTCGACGGGGAACCGTCTTCGAGCGCCGCGAGCGACGACTGCGCGTTCTGCCACTGCACCTTGTCGCTGTTGACCTGGTCCTGGGCCTGATCGTCGCTCTGCGTCCCCTTCACCTCGTCTGCCTGCCACTGCCTGGTAGTCCTGCGTGATCGCAGCCTCGTCCTGCGGACACGGCGGCGTGGTGTCACTCGGCGTGCATCCGTCGGTGGTGGCCTGCGCCTGCGCTGCGGTGTATGCGCTGTATGCCTGGCTTGTCTGCTGGGCGTTGACCGCTTTGGTGTCGTTCAGGTTCGTGATCGCCGACTGGTACGACACCTCCGCGCTGCTGACCTGGCCTTCGGCCTGCGACAGGCTCGACGCCGAGGTTCCGGCGCGCCAGCGCGAGATTCGCCTCAGCGCCCGCGAGAGTCGCATTCGCCTGCGTGAGGCTGTCGTCGACCGTGGTCGGATCCTGGGTGGCGAGCACCTCGCCGGCGGTGACCGTCTGCCCCGGCTGCACGTTGACGGACGTGACCTTGCCCCCGCCTTCGAAGTCGAGGTCCGTCTCGCCGTCCGGCGCAAGATTCCCCGACAAGGACACCGTCTGCGTCACCGTTCCGAGTGTTGCGACGCCCGTCCGATACGAGACGCTCGCAGGATCACCGCGCGTCAGCAGGAACGCGCCTGCGCCCGCGGCGATGAGCACAACGACGATGCCGATGATGAAAGGCTTGCTGAGCAAGCGACGTCTCACGTTGAACAACTCCCAAAAAACGTTGCGACAGCGACCGACCGCCCGATCGTCGCGCCGGCATCCTTTCAAGAGAGTGACGGCGCGCGGACGCTCGGCGACCGGTGCTCACGGCGTCGCTCGGGGCGCGTGGGCGGAGCAGGGATCGAACCCGCGACCTCCTCGGTGTAAGCGAGGCGCTCTAACCAGCTGAGCTATCCGCCCGCACCGACTGTATCGCCGGGAGCGGTCAATTGCTCGACGCTGCCGTCACTGTGACCCACGAACACGAGGCCGGCCATGCCGATGAAGAGGCCGTGCCCGGCGACACCGGGGACCGATCCGATCAGTTCGGCGAGCGCGGCCGGGTCCTCGACATCGGTGAAGTCGCTGTCCGCAACGAGGTTGCCGTTGTCGGTCATGAAGGGCGCTCCCGTCGCATCCACCCGCATCGTGAAGTCGATCGACGTGCGCTCGGCAAGCGTGAGCAGCGTCCGCTCACATCCGAAGGGCACCATCTCGACCGGAACGCGCCCACTGAGGTGGGACATGTATTTGCTGTCGTCGACAATAACCACGAAACGCGCGGATGCCGCGGCAACGATCTTCTCGCGCAGCATCGCGCCGCCCCTCCCCTTGATGAGGTGCAGCGCCGGGGTCGACGCTGTCGGCGCCGTCGACATCGAGGTCGAGGCCGTCGGCGCCGAGATCCTCCACCGTGATGCCGTGCTCGCGCGCCAGCTGCGCGCTGGCCACCGACGTCGCCACGGCGCGAATGCTCAGTCCCTGGCGCACGCGCTCGGCGACGCCGAGGATGAACCAGTGCGCCGTCGTCCCGGTCCCGAGGCCGATGCGCATGCCATCCTCGACAAGCGGCACCGCGGCCTCACCTGCCGCACGGCGTGCGGCCTCGACGTCCACGCGGAGCAGCGTACGCGTCAGGACGCGAGTCGTCTGCTCAGTTCGCCGGATGTCGTGGTGACTGCGTCGCGATGGAGCCCGTCCGGCTGGCGCATGAAGCGCTCCTGGACGACGAAGACCGCCTCGATGAGCTCGGCTGCCGAGGTACGTGGACGAAAGGAGACTCCGCGCCGCCGGAGTGACACCAGGACCCGCGTGGGAATCGGACCGCCGCGAAGATTCACTTCCTCGAGCTGCGTCAACAGCCCATCGAGCTCGCACAGCGTTTCGCGTCGCTGCACCCGTTGTCGTTCCTCTTCTGCTGACCACACCAATTGATTGAGGACGCGGTTTCGGACGAAGGTGGCCATGACGCTCCCCTCGGCGCGTCCACCGGGTTCGGGGGTTTGATGTGACGTAGGGTGAGTCGGACCGAACAGATGGACGTCCTGTGGTCGCGATCCTACCGATTTGTGGGCCATTTGCATAGCGGAACACATGTTCGCTGTCGTAAACAGCAAAAAGGGCGGCTCCGCATTTGGAGCCGCCCTTTCCGTTTGGAGGGGAGAGCGTGTTATCCGAGCAGGGTCAGGATGGTGTTGACATCGCTCCACGCGCCCTTGAGATCGGTGCTCGCGTTGACGATGTTCGTGCGCGCGTTCTTCAGGTCGGCCTGGTTGCCGGGCCATCCGGAGGGCACGAGGTTGATGACCGATGCGCTCACGCCCGAGATCGATGTCTGCGATGACGTGACCTTGCCGTTGAGCGCGTTCAAGTCCGCCTGCGCCTCCGCCTTGACCGTCGCGGACATGGTCGAAGTGGTGATGAGGCTCTGCAGTTCGGGGATCACGGTCGCGAACGCGCTGTCCACCTTGCCGACACCATCGGCCGCGATGACCTCGTGGATCTTCGGATCCTCCATGACGTAGACGCGGTAGTCGGTCACGATCAGGCCACAGTCGGCGAAAACCTTCGCGTAGGTCGTGTCGCCCTGGATCGTCGCGTTGAGCGCGGTGAGTCCGCTCTTGTCAGCGCTGATCTGTCCCTCGAGCGTCGACTGGTCGCTGCTCGTGAGCGCCACCGACGTCTCGACGAACGTGTCGTCCGCGGAGAGGACGGCGAGGCGGCGCTGCACGCCGATGTTGCAGAGCGATTTGACGCCGCTGAGGAGCGCCGGGTTGGCCGCATTCGTCGGCGTGGGGCTGGGGAGCGCTGCCGCGTCAACCGCGACCGATCCGGCAAGGCCGAGACCTGCGGTCACTGTGAGCGTGGCCAGGCTGCGGGCGATAATTCGCGTGTTCATTGGGCTGGATTCCCTTCACTGGTGCTCAGCCCGGCGTTGGCGGCGTTCACCTGCCCGTCGATGGTGCTGAGCTGGTTGTCGATACTGCTGACCTGCTGGGAGATGTCGCTCGTGTCCGGCGTGGCGACCGGCGTCGGCGTCGGGGCGGCGGTGGCGCTGACCGGAGCAGTCGCCGGCGGCGCCGCGATGGTCAGGTGAGCGGCGCCGCATCCGGCGACCGCCACGACGGCGAAGCCGCACAGGACGCTGTTCCTGAGCGCCGAGAGATGGGGCATCGGGGTGTCTCCTTGGTTGTCGAGGGGGATGCCTCCATCCAACCATCGGGACGTCACCGAACCTTAGACCGAGCCGTGACGATGCTGAGAAAGCCCTGAGGCGGCGTGTCGCGAGCGGGCCTTCAGGCAGCGCTTGCGGCGGGCTCCGTCGTGCAGGAGCGCTGTCAGCGGGCCGGCATCCTCGAGACGGCGCCCGAACGCGGCCGCAAGGCAGCCAGCGAGCACTGGGGCGACCTGCTCCGGCGTGTGCCCGGGCGCGCCGAGCGACGCAAGGCTGGCGACCCCGGACCCGTCGATGCCGCAGGGGATGATCCGATCGAACCAGCGCAGGTCCGTCGCCACGTTGAGCGCGACGCCATGGCTGGTGACGCCGCCCGCGAGCTTCACGCCGATCGCCCCGAGCTTCTCGTTGCCCGCCCACACGCCGGTGTAGGGCGGGCGGCGGGTGACCTCGACGCCGTACGGCGGCTGCCGTGGCGATCAGTGCTGCCTCGAGGGCACGAAGGTAGTGGTCGACATCGCCGTGGGCGGGATGGCGCGGGATCGGGAAGACACCGGCCAGCCGCACGATCGGATACGCCACGAGCTGCCCGGGGCCGTGAAAGGTCACCGAGCCGCCCCGATCGACCTCCAGGAACTCAGCGCCGGCGGCGATGAGCGATTCCCTGCCCTCGCCGAGATGCCGGGCCTCACCCTGCCGGCCCATCGTGTAGACGGGCGGGTGCTCGAGCAGGAGCACGGCGTCGTCCTGCAGCTCGCCGCTTCTGCGAGCCAGGGCGACGGTCTCGCTGGAGCTCCCACGCGTCCTGGTATCCGACCGTCCCGAGCCACGCCCAGCGCAGCGCGGGGACGGCAGTCCCGCTCACGAGGCGAGCGCAATCCCACGCCCAGGAAGGGCCGCCTCCTCGCTCATCCGGCGTGCGCGGCTACCGCCTGCTCGTGCGCGTGGTAGCTGGAGCGGACAAGCGGCCCGGACTCGACGTGCTTGAAGCCGAGCGCCTTGCCGTACGCCTTGAGCTCCGCGAACTCGTCCGGATGCCAGTACCGGATCAGCGGGTGGTGCTTCAGCGACGGGCGCAGGTACTGGCCGATCGTGATGATCTCGATGTCGTGCGCGCGCATCTGGTCGAGGAGTTCCTTGACCTCGTCCATCTCCTCGCCGAGGCCGACCATGAGGCCCGACTTGGTCCGGCTCTTCGGCTCGATGCGCTTGGCGGTGCGCAGGAGTTCGAGGCTGCGGTCGAGCTCGGACTTCGGCCGCACCCGCCGGTACAGGCGGCCGACCGTCTCCACGTTGTGGTTGAAGATCTCCGGGACCTCGTCCATGACAGTCGCGAGGGCGGCATGGTCGCCCTGGAAATCCGGGGTCAGCACCTCGATCGTGGTCCCGGGCGACAGCGCCCGGATCGATCGGATCGTGGCCGCAAAGACGCCGGCGCCGCCATCTGCGAGATCGTCACGATCGACCGAGGTGACCACGGCGTGGCGCAGCCCCATCGTCGCGACCGCCTCCCCCACACGCCGCGGCTCGTCCCAGTCGATGTCGCCGCCGCGTTTGCCGCTCTTCACCGCGCAGAAAGCGCATGCCCGGGTGCAGACGTCGCCGAGGATCATGAAGGTGGCGGTCCCGTGCCCCCAACACTCGGCGATGTTGGGGCAGCGGGCCTCCTCGCACACGGTGTTGAGGTTCTGGCCACGCATGATCCCCTTGATCTGCGAGTAGCCGTCGCCCGCCGGGAGCTTGACCGTGAGCCACTCGGGGCGCCGATCGACTCCTTCGGGGAGGAGCCGCTGATGCAGCGGCCGGGTATCGGCCACGGGAACGGGCCGCAAGCGGATCTGGTCCATGGCGCTCTCTCACTCTACACACTCACTGCGCCACAATCGCCGCGATGAGTTCTCCGCCACCGCGCAACGAGCCAGTTCTGCTGTATGCCCCGGGATCGCCGGAGCGAGCCCGCCTCCGCTCCGCCATCGACGAATGCAGGCCAGTGCGCCGCACACGTGCCACTCCATATCGGGGGGCGATCGGTCGACGGCCACGGCGAGCACATCGCGGTCAGCGCGCCGCACCGGCACACCTCGGGCATCGTGGAGACCGACACGGCGACCACCGACGACGTCCGCGCCGCGGTCGACGCCGCGCTCGCGGCGCACCACGACTGGTCCACGGCGCCGTGGGAGACGCGCGCGGCGGTGTTCCTCCGCGCGGCCGACCTGCTGGCCGGCCCTTCCGCGACCGCCTCAACGCCGCGACGATGCTCGGCCAGAGCAAGAGCGTCCATCAGGCCGAGATCGACGCGGCCTGCGAGCTGATCGACTTCTGGCGCTGCAACGTGCACTTCGCCGAGCAGCTCCAGGAGACGCAGCCGGTGTCGTCGGCCGGGACTGGAACCGCATGGACACCGCCCGCTCGAAGGCTTCGTGCTCGCGATCACGCCGTTCAACTTCACGTCGATCGGGGGCAACCTCGCCGGCCGCGCCGGCGATCATGGGCAACACCGTGGTCTGGAAGCCGGCCGACCACCGCGCTGCTCGCGGCGCAGCTACATCATGGAGCTCCTCGAGGCCGCGGGGCTGCCGCCCGGCGTGATCAACATGGTCGCCGGGCCGCGGCGCGGCGGTCTCCGACGTGGCCGTGGAGCACCCGGCGCTCGCCGGCGTCCACTTCACCGGGCTCGACGGACGTGTTCCAGCATGTGGACGACGCGTCGCGGCCAACCTCGGCCGCTACCGCACGCTACCCGCGCCTCGTCGGCGAGACCGGCGGCAAGGATTTCGTGCTCGCGCATCCGTCAGCGCGATGTCGACGCGCTGCTCGTCGGGCTCGTGCGCGGCGCGTTCGAGTACCAGGGCCAGAAGTGCTCGGCGGCCTCGCGCGCGTACATGCCGCAGCTCGTCTGGCCGGCGCTGCGCGAGCCGCTGGCCGCCGTCGATCGAGCGCGATCCGGATGGGCGATCCGGCCGAGTTCCGCAACTTCATGGGCGCAGTCATCGACGAGCCGGCTTCCGCAAGCACGAGGCCGTCCTGCCGACGCGCGCGACGAGCGCGCGACCTCGAGTCATCGCGGGCGGCGGGTGCGACGACCGCGACGGCTTCTTCGTCCAGCCCACGCTCGTCGAGCCGCCGACCCGCACGCACGACCTCATGGCGAAGAGATCTTCGGGCCGGTCCTCACGCGTGTACGTCTATCCCGACGCCGAGCTGGACGCAGACGCTCGAGCTCGTCGACCGACCTCGCCGTACGCGCTGACCGGCGCCGTGTTCGCGCGACGACCGCGCGCGATCGACGAGGCCGCGAGCGCGTCTGCGCTACGCGGCCGGCAACTTCTACATCAACGACAAGCCGACGGGCGCGGTAGTCGGCCAGCAGCCGTTCGGCGGCGCGCGCGCAGTCGGGCACCAACGACAAGGCCGGCTCGCGCTGAACCTGATGCGCTGGGTCTCGCCGCGAACGATCAAGGAGAACTTCGTCGCCGCCGACCGAGTGGCGTTACCCGCACCAGGATCCCGACTGACCTCATTGCGCTACGCGCGACGGAGACGGGGCATGCCTACGACGCGGCCGCCCTCCGTGAGCACGTCGCAAGCCGGGCAACCCTGCGAGTTCACCGCTGTGCCGGTCCGCCGCGCAACGATCCCTCGCCCCGCCGTCAAGAGCGGTCTTCCCCCCGCTTCGAGCGCCGTCTCGCCGACGCGTCGAGGTGGCCGCATGAGGTGGTCCCGGACGGGCCCCCGTGCCCTCCTCGAAGGCGGGCAGTCACCGCCCCACCGCAACGCCTCACCTGCGCCGGCCACGGGACGAGAAGGGTCCCATGCTCGCAGCGGCCCACCCCCTTTCGTGGCCGGGCTCCGCCCAGTAATGTCCGGGGTCCCGCATGCGTGAGCTGTCCGTCCCCTGCCCCCGCGTGCTGTCGTCATCCCTGACGCGGGCGCCGCCGACGCGCTACGCGCGAGCTGCCTGTCAAACCCGCCAGATCGCTACCGCCGTGTCCCCGAGCTAACCCCCCGTCCGCTCGTCAGCTCGCCACGCCCTAGCACTAGGCCCGCCAGCGGGTGCAGGAGCGGGTCGGCCGGCGCCGGCAGGAGCAGCTCCCAGGATGCCGCGGAGTACGCCGCTGGATCGACGGATCCTCGGACGCGACCCGAATCAGGGCATGAAACCTGCTCTCGTCGATGATGCCCTTCTCGAGAGCGCGCTGCGCCCAGGCCGGCGGGGTACGAAGCCCCCACGCATCGAAAGCGCCTTGCTCGATCATCGTTCCTCCTGATGATAGCCAGGACGGGCTAAACGAGGGTTCCCGACGGGTCCAGTCCTTCAAGAAGCTTCTGGACGGTAGTGACAAAACGCGTCGCCTGGAGGCCGTCGTTGATCCGATGGTCGAACGACAGGCCCAGGCCCATGATCGGCCTGATCGCGATCGCGTCGCCCACAACGACCGGTCGCTTCACCACGAGGTCCATGGTCATGATCGCCGCCTGCGGCTGGTTGATGATCGCCTGCGTCATCACCGCCCCAAGCGCACCGGTGTTATTGAGGGTGAACGTCCCACCCTGAATCTCATCGAGCTTCAGGTGATTGCTTCGCGCGCGCGTACCAAGGTCCGCCATGGTGGTAGCGAGCCCCGTGATGCTGAGCCGATCCGCATCGCGCACCACAGGCACGATGAGGTTGTCCTCGAGCGCCACAGCGATCCCGAGATTGATGGCCCGCTTGAGCACGATGCCGGCGTCACTCCACGACGCATTGAGGGTGGGATGCCGTTGCAGTGCCTCAACAACGGCCCGTGCGACGAACGGCAAGAAGGTCAACTTGACCCCGTGCCGCGCCTCGAACGCCGCTTTCTCGCGATCCCGAATCCGCGAGACCGCCGACATGTCCACCTCGACCATCACGTACGCGTGCGGCGACGTCTGCCGGCTCCGAACCATGTGCTCCGCAATCGACTTCCTGACCTGCGTCAGCGGCACAACAGTGTCCCCTTCCCCACCTCCCGCACCAGTGAAGGAGGCCGAAGCAGCGGAAGCCGCTGCCGGAGCTTGCGCGACGGGGACCGCCGGAGCCGGCTGGGGTGCCTGAGTAGGCGACATAGCCCGGGGAGTCGCCGGAGCAGGCACCCCGGCCGGCGTGTGTGCACCACCAGGCGCGCGAGCCCCGCCAGCCGCATCCCGCCGCTGCACGTACTCAAGAACGTCTTTTTTGGTGATCCGTCCGCCGATCCCGCTTCCGGTGATCTGCGACAGGTCCACGCCATGTTCGCGAATGAGCATCCGCACTGCCGGAGTCACGTGGTACCCGAGCGCCTGCCCGTTGCCCTCGACAGCCACTTCGACGACTTCTTCCGCAGGAGCTTCGGAGGCCCCATCCGCGGCCGTCCCCGTGAAAGCCTCCTGAATCGGAGCAACAGCCAACTCGCCACCAGCGTGAATCTCGGAAGGCACCTCCGCCGCAGGCTGCGCGGGCGCACTGGCAACAACCGCAGTCGCAGCAACGGGCTCCGGCGTCGCAGCAGCAGCACCGTCTGAAGTCGCACCGGCTCCGTCAGCCGTGTCAATCGAGCAGATCGGCTGACCCACGGGCACGACTGCGCCCTCCGGGGCGATCAACTCGGACATCACACCGTCCGCCGGCGCCGGAATCTCGGCATTCACCTTGTCTGTGATCACTTCGGCGATGGACTCGTACTTGGCGATCGGATCGCCGGGTTGCTTGAGCCATTTGGCGATCGTGCCTTCGGTGACGCTCTCACCGAGCTGCGGCATCGTGACGGTCAGTGCCATTTCGCGGGCTTCCTCGTGTTCGAATTCAGTACGCGGCAAGCTCGCGGAGCCTGGCCTCGATTTTGTCTGGTGTCACCAGGTAGAACTGCTCCAGGGGCGGCGCAAACGGCATCGCCGGAATCTCCGGTCCGCCGAGTCGCATCACGGGGGCGTCGAGACTGTCGAAGCATTCCTCGGCAATGATCGCAGCGATTTCGGAAGCGACGCTCACGGCAAGGTTCGCCTCCTGCACGATCAACACCTTGCCGCACTTGCTCGCGCTCGCGATGATCGCGTCGCGGTCGAATGGACGCAGCGAGCGAAGGTCGACGACCTCGCAGGAAAACCCATCTGCAGCAAGGCGATCGACCGCTTCCAGGGAACTGTGCACCATCATTCCGTAGCTGAACACCGCGATGTCGGTGCCCTCACGCACGACACGAGCGCGATCGAGCGGCACCGTGTACTCGCCTTCCGGCACATCACCCTTGATGGCGCGGTAGCAACGCTTGTGCTCGAAATACAGGACCGGGTCCGGGTCGCGCAGCGCCGAGATGATCATGCCCTTGGCGTCGTACGGATTCGACGGCACCACAACGCGAAGTCCAGGTATGTGCGCGAAAATCGCCTCGATCGACTGTGAGTGATACAGCGCGCCGTGCACACCGCCACCGAACGGTGAGCGCAGCACCATCGGCACACCCCAATCGCCGTTGCTCCGATAACGCATCTTCGCGGCTTCGCTGATGATCTGGTCGACCGCCGGCATGATGAAGTCCTGGAACTGAATCTCGGCGATCGGGCGCAGCCCGTTCATCGCCGCGCCGATGGCGACGCCGACGATCAGCGATTCGGCGAGCGGGCTGTCGAGCACGCGCGCCTCGCCGAACTCCTTCTGCAAACCCTCGGTGACACCGAAGACACCGCCTTTGGCGCCGACGTCCTCGCCAAGGATCATCACGCGATCGTCGCGCTGCATCTCCTCGCGGATGCCGTCGCGGATCGCCTCGATGTACGTCTTCTCAGCCACGCCAGTCACCCGGCTCCGCGTATACGTGGAGCATCGCGGTGTTGGTGGCCGGCAACGGCGATTCCTCGGCCTCCTCGGTGGATTCGTTGAGCTCGATCACCAACTCGGCGCGCATCTCCTCGGCGTCGCCCGGAGCAAGAACGCCAAGCTCCTCGAGCGTCGCCTTGAAGCGCAGCAACGAGTCGCGCTCCTTGTCGGACTCGAGATCCTCGGAGGAGCGGTAGCGACGCTGGTCGTCGTCTGAGCTGTGCGATGTGAGCCGGAGCACCTTCGCCTCGATGAGCGTCGGGCCATCACCGCGACGCGCGCGCTTCACCGCCTCGCGAGCCACCCGATAGCAGGCGATGGCGTCGCATCCGTCGACGATGACACCAGGGATGCCGTATCCCTTCGCGCGATCGGCGACATCTGGCGTCGGCATCTGCTTCTGCCACGGCACGCTGATGGCGAAACCGTTGTTCTCCACAAGGAAGATCACCGCGAGCTTCTTGGTTGCCGCGAAGTTCAGCGCCTCGTGGAAATCGCCTTCGCTCGTCCCACCTTCGCCGATGGAGGTCAGGGTCACCGCGTCCTCGCCGCGCATCTGCGATGCGAGCGCGATGCCGCACGCGTGGATGAGTTGCGTCCCCACCGACGAGCCGGTGCTGATGATGTTCAACCGCCGGCAGCCGTAATGCGCCGGCATCTGGCGGCCGCCGCTGTTGGGGTCGGCCGCGCGCTGGAGCACCGAGAGGATGTGGTCCTTGGGCGTCATGCCGAGCACGAGCGTCAGCGCGAGATCGCGGTAGTACGGGGCGATCCAGTCGTACTGCGGCTTCAGATTCATGCCAAAAGCGACCTGAACCGCTTCGTGCCCCTCTGCCGAGATCCAGAACGGGGCGCGTCCCTGGCGGTTGAGCACCCAGAGCCGCTCGTCGAGCAGACGGGACCGGAGCATGTGCCGGTACATGAGCCGAAGAGTCTCCGCGTCGAGCCCGGCGCGCGCTTTGGTTTCCGTCCGAAGTCATCGCCACGTGTCGATCATCCCTCCGAACGAAGCTGACACCGCCGGCAGGTGCTCGTGTCCCCCAGAGCAACTCAAATGTGAATTGCCTCGCCACTCACAGCCAGAGCTGCTTCTGAGAGCACTTCGCTGAGTGTAGGGTGTGGCGCGACCGCATGGCCCATCTCGAATGCGGTCGTCTCGAGGAGCCCGCCGAGCGCCGGTCCCCAGATGAGCTCCGTCACCTCGTGGCCGATGATGTGGACGCCGAGGACGGTCCCGTCCGACTTGTCCGCCACAACCTTGCAGAACCCGCCGGTCTCGCCCCAGATGAGCGCCCGCCCGTTGCCGCGAAACGGCATGACCCCGACCGCGACGTCGTAGCCGGCGGCTTGCGCCTCGGCTTCGCTGAGGCCCATCGATCCGATCTGCGGGGTGCAATAGGTGGTGCGCGTGACGAGGCGGGGATCGAGCGGGTGCGGGTTGCGTCCGGCGATCGCCTCCACGGCGAGCACGCCCTCATGAAGCGCCTTGTGCGCGAGTTGGAACCCGCCGACGACATCACCCACCGCGCTCACGCCGGGCTCGCCGGTTCGAAGCATCGAGTCGACCGTGATCACCCCGCGCTCGACGGCGACTCCCGTCCCCTCGATGCCGATGTTCTCGACGTTTGCCGCCCTGCCCACGGCGACCAGGAGGATCTCGGCCTGGAGTCGCTGCTCCTTCCCGTCCTGGTCGGTGACAGTCACGGTGACGCCGCCCTCGTTGCGCTCGACCGAGCCGAGATCGAGCAGGTGGCCCGTCAGGCACGTGATGCCACGCGCCTCGAACTGGCGGCGGAGCTCGACGCCGACCGCCGCGTCCTCGAGCGGCACCAGGCTCGGCAGCAGCTCGACGACGGTCACGTCGGCTCCGCAGCTGCGATAGAGCGACGCGAACTCCACACCGACGGCGCCGGCGCCGAGGACGATCGCCGACGCGGGAACGCGGTTCATCTTCAGCGCCTCGTCGCTGGTGAGGATCACCTCGCCATCGGCGGGAATACCAGGGAGCTGCTTCGGCCGCGATCCGGTGGCGATGATGACCGCCCCTGCCTCGACCGTTACGGGGTCGCCCGTCGACGGCGTGACGAGCAGGCGTCCCGGCCCATCCAGGCGGCCGCGTCCGCTGACGACGGTGACCTTGTTCTTGCGCAGCAGGAACTGCACGCCCTTGTGCAGCTGGCTGACCACCGAGTCGCGACGGCCGCCGGCGACCGCGTAGTCGAAGTGGACATCGCCAGTCGTCACGCCGAAGGCGCCGGCATGGCGCAGCTCGTCGAGCAGCGCAGCGCTCTGGAGCAATGCCTTCGCGGGGATGCAGCCGCGGTGGAGGCACGTGCCGCCCACCTTGTCCTCCTCCACCAGCACGACGCTGAGGCCGAGTTGGGCCGCCCGGATCGCCGCGGGGTAGCCGCCCATTCCGCCCCCGAGAATGGCGATGTCAACTCGTTCGGCCACGGCCTCTGAGTATATCGGCGGGGCACTCGGTGCCCGCCCGAGGGCGGGCCGTTGGGCGCGCGGCGCGGACTGGATCAGGCCGTAACGCGAAGCGTGGGCGCGAAGCGCCGGCGGGATCAGGCCTGCAGGAACCTGCGCACGCCGAGGAAGCTCCCGAACGCACCGACGGCGACACCACCGACCAGCAGCACGATCAGCAGCGTGACCGTGTAGCGCGTGTCGAACGGCACGCTGAGCAAATTGCCCTGGGCCGCCTGCACGAACAGCCGGTACGCGCCGAAGACCACCGCCCCCGAGAAGATCGCGGCAAGTAAGCCGCCGAGCATGCCCTCGAGGATGAACGGCCAGCGCACGAACCAGTCAGTCGCGCCAACGAGTTTCATGATCTCGATCTCGGTTCTTCGCGAATAGACCGCGGTCCGGATCGTGTTCATGATGATCACGATGCTGATGGTCAGCAGGATGATCGCGATGATCGCCCCGACCCACTCGATGACCGTGATCACCGTGTTGAGCTTGGAGATGACGTCGGAGTTGTAGTCGGTCGGGGTCGTGCTGTCGACGATCGGCGTCATCTTGGCTTCGTTGTTGAACTGGCTGAGGTCGGCGAGCTTCTTGACGTCGAGATTCAGCGACGCGGGCAGCGGGTTGCTGCCGAGAACGTTGAGCGCACTCGCGATATCAGGGTTCTGCGACGCCTGCTGCGCGGCCTGGTCCTTGGTCTCAAAGGTGACCGAGATGACCCGCGGATCGTGCTTGAGGCGGCTCTCGAAATTGGTGATCGCCGCCAGCGACGCATTATCCGAGAGATAGATCTTCAGATGGCTCGCGTTCTGCTCCTGTCCCTGGAGGACCGTGTCCACGGAGTGCGTGAACAGCAGTGAGCCACCAACGAGAAAGATGATCAGCCCCATGGTGAACACACCGGCGAGGGAGACGCCGAGGTTGCGCCGGAAGTTCTGACCGGCGCTGTGGAGGGCGAACCACAGCGACGCGAAGATCTGCCTCACAGCGTGGCGGTTCCTTCGCGCAGGTACTGGCCTTCGGCCTCGTCTCGGACCACACGGCCGTTGTCGATCGCGATGACGCGGCGGCGGACGAGGTCGACCACCTCTCGGTTGTGCGTGGCCATCAGCACCGTCGTGCCCCGGTGGTTGATCTGGAGCAGCAACTGCACGATGCCCCACGACGTGTCGGGGTCGAGGTTGCCGGTGGGCTCGTCCGCGAGGAAGATGCGCGGCCGGTGCACGAGTGCGCGGGCGATCGCCACGCGCTGTTGCTCACCACCGCTCAACTCGTCCGGGAACTTGTCGAGCTTGTCCTCGAGACCGACGATCCAGAGGACCTCCTCCACCTTCTCGCGCATGTGGCGCTGACCGGGGCGGGTTACCTGCAGCGCGAAGGCCACGTTCTGGGCGACCGTGCGCCGCTCGAGCAACTTGTAGTCCTGGAAGACGATGCCGAATTTGCGCCGCAGCTTGGGGAGCTTGCGATGCGACATCCGGCTCACCTCCTGCCCGTCGATGAAGATCCGTCCGGTCGACGGCGCCTCGTCGCGGATGAGCAGGCGGACCAGCGTCGACTTGCCGGCGCCGCTCGCGCCCACCAGGAAGCAGAAGTCGCCCTGATGGATCGCCAGATCAACGTCGCGCAGGGCCTCCGTTCCGTTCGGGTAGACCTTGCTGACGCCGTGAAACGAGATTACCGGGCGCAGCGCGTGCTGAGGGGGGGCCGCAGATCTCTCGGCGACCGCCACGCTCACCAGGCTGCCCCCTGGGGCGAAGTCTTCATAGGCTGATTTCTGAGATCGCTACTGGGTCGGCGGCCAGTATAGACCGGGGTTCCGGCCGACTCCCGCCATATTTCACAGATTGGTCACTTCGGAACAGGGATTCACCGCGACCCTCTGATCAGGACGCCTTCGATTCTGAACCCTCGCGTGCCGCCCAGTGCAAGTACCCCTCGATGAAGGGGTCGATGTCGCCGTCGAGCACGCCCTGCGCATTGCCCACCTCGACGCTGGTCCGGTGGTCCTTGACCATCGTGTAGGGCTGGAGCACGTAGGAGCGAATCTGGCTCCCCCACTCGGCGGCGATCAGCTCGCCTTTGAGATCGGCCACCTTCTGGGCGTGGGCCGCCTGCTGCAGCGCCAGCAGCCGCGATCGGAGCACACGCCACGCGACGTCTCGGTTCTGCTGCTGCGATCGCTCGTTCTGGCAGGTGACCACGACGCCGGTGGGGATATGCGTGAGCCGGACTGCGGACGAGGTCTTGTTGACGTGCTGGCCGCCGGCGCCACTCGAGCGGAAGACATCGGTGCGAACGTCGTCGGGATCGATCTCGACCGTGACGGTGTCCTCGATCTCGGGAGTCACCTCGACGAGCACGAACGAGGTATGGCGGCGGTGCGCGGCGTCGAAGGGGCTGATGCGCACGAGGCGATGTACGCCGTGCTCGCCTTTGAGCAGGCCGTATGCCCGGGCGCCGGAGATGCGGATCGTCGCGGACTTGATGCCTGCCTCATCCCCGACCAACTCCTCGAGGAACTCGACCGGCATGCGGTGTTCCTCGGCCCAGAGGAGGTACATGCGCAGGAGCATCTGCGCCCAGTCCTGGGAATCCGTGCCACCGGCACCGGCGTGGATGCCGATGAGCGCCACATGGTCGGTGTACGGGTCGTTGAAGAGCAGGTCGATCTGGCGGCGGCCGATCTCCTTCTCGAGCGCGCGCAACTCCTTCTCCAGGTCCGCGGTCATCGCGTCGTCGGGCTCGTCCTCGAGCATCGACGCGAGCTCTCGTGTGTCGCTGGCGCGTTGCGTCAGCGATTCCCACGTGGCCAGGTCATCGCGAATGCGCGAGGCTTCCTGGTTGAGCGCTGCCGCATTGCGCGGGTCGTCCCAGAGATCGGGTGCGGAGATCTCCTGATCGAGTTCGATCAGACGAAGGCGTTTTCCAGCGAGGTCAAAGATGCCCCTGGAGCTCGGCTATACGGGCGGCGACGTCGGTGGCGCGGTCTGCAAGCTCGCTCATCTGCCGAGTATTCCACAATGAACTGATGCAAACCGCTGCAACAGTGTCGTCCGACGCGGTCGGCGACCTGTTTGCCGACATGCCGCGCGCCTTCGATTTCGATGACGTGTCGATGGTGCCGCGCGCGCCGTCAACGCTCGCGCACCGGAGCGAGGCGCAGCCTGCGGTCGATTTCGGGCCGCTGCGACTGACCGTTCCCCTGATTGGATCGCCCATGCCGGATGTCTGCGGCGTGGACATGTGCCGGGCGCTCGGTGAGCACGGCGCGCTCGGCATCCTGCCGCGTTTCCAGTCGATCGACGAGCAGGCGGCGGAGTTGTCGCAGGTCGCTGCGGACGGCCGCCCTGTGGCTGCGGCACTCGGCGTCACCGGTGACTTCCGCGAGCGCTTCTCGCGAATTGTCGAGTCCGGATGCCGCATCGTCTGTCTCGACACCGCCAACGGTGCGCACGACCAGGTAGCGCATGCGGTGCGGTGGGTGCGCGAGCAGGACCCCGCGGTGTTCCTCATCGCAGGCAACGTCGCGACTGCAGAGACGTTCGTGTGGCTCGAGGATCACGGCGTCGACGCGATTCGGGTCGGCATCGCCGGCGGATCGGTGTGCGAGACCCGCACCGAGACGGGCATTCATGCGCCAACCCCTTACAGCGTCTACGAATGCGCGCAGGTGCGCGGGCACGCGCTGATCATTGCCGACGGCGGCATCCGCAGCCCTGCGGACATGTGCAAACTCCTGGCGCTCGGCGCGGATTGCGTGATGGTCGGGTCGGCGCTGGCCGGAACCTACGAGGCGCCCGGCCGCGTCATCGTCGTCGACGGCAAGAAGTTCAAGATCATGCGCGGAGCCGCGTCCTTCTCCGTGCAGCAGGAATTCGCCGGTGCCGATCCCGAGTACATCGAGGGCTCCGAGTCGATCGTCGCCTACAAGGGCAGGGTCACCGACGTGATCCAGCGTTACGTCGCCGGGCTTCGCAGCTCCATGTCGTACATGAACGCACGGACGCTCGACGAGTACCGGAGCAACGCGAGCTTCGTTCGCACGCGCTGACGCGCGCTAGCTCAGCTCCGCGATCACCTCGGCAGAGGTCATCGGCTTGGAGAACATCGGGTAGTCGTACTTGAGCGCGTTCTCGTGCTCTTCCTGTGAGGTCGCCGCGACGCAATCGCTCAGAGTGATGACCTCGTACCCGTTCTCGTAGCCGCTGCGCATCGTCGATTCCACGCAGCAGTTGGTGAGGAACCCGCCGAGCACGATCGTCGAGATTCCCTTGCTGCGCAAGATGAAGTCGAGGTTCGTGCTTGCGAACGTGTCGAGCCCGCGCTTGCCCTCGATGACGATGTCGCCTTCCTGGGGATCGAGCTCCTCGGTGATGGCTGCACCCCACGTGCCCTTGACGAACGCGTTGCCGTCGACGACGCCCTTGAGGATGCCGTACGGGTGCGCGCTGATCTCGTTGTATCCCTTGGCGAAGGTGATCGGCGCATGCATGATGGTCGCGCCGGCCGAGCGAGCGGCTTCGACGACGCGCTCGGTGTTGGCGAGCATGTCCGTCTTCTCCATCACGCCCTGGACGGCGCCGTGGAGGACGCCGCCCTCCGAGGTGAAGTCGTTCTGGTACTCGATGAGCACCACGGCGGTTTTGGCTGGATCAAACGACATGGTGGACCTCCTTATGGCGCCGCGCTGGCGGCTGGTACTCTCACCTTGAAGAGTACTTCTCCACCAAGGTGAGCGACTCCCTCGCCGAGACGGCGGCGAGGGCAGAAAATGCCGCCCGAGGCGGTTTGTGCAACTCAAGGAACTGATGTCGTCCTGGCTGCGTGTAGCCAGGGTCAGCGGAGGCTCAGGTCAGCTCAGCGCTCTCTTCACGAGCGCCTTGATCCGCGTCTCGTCCGCGGCAGTCAGTTTCGTGAGCGCGAAGGTCGAGGGCCACATGCTGCCTTCATCAAGGTGCGCCTGGTCGCTGAAACCGAGGGTCGCGTACCTGGCCTTGAACTTGTAGGCACCCTGGAAGAAGCAGACGACCTTGGCGTCCTTCGCATACGCCGGCATCCCGTACCAGGTCCTCGGCGTAAGCTCCGGCGCAACGCCCTTGATCAGTGCATGCAGCTGCTCCGCGATCAGGCGATCCTGCTCCGGCATCCCGGCGATCGTAGCGAGCACTTCGCTTTCGCCATCGGCTTTTTCCGCGTCTCGCTTCAATTCTTTGACGCGGTCCTTCATCGCGGCTTTCTCTTCTGCTGTGAACCCGTCGTAGCGCTTGGCAGTCGTCGTTGCGGTGCTTTTCGCGAGTGTCTTGGACGCGCTTGCGGCCGGGGTCTTTTTGGTCTTCATTTGCGGCTCCTTCTGGCACCACTCTTCACGTGGACGATGCCCATGCTACGGAGCGATTCCGGCGTCCGCTTCTTGAAACCTGACCGATAGTGGCCTGAGGAACCGGCCCGCTGCTGTCCAGCCGACGCTGATTGCAGCCGGAGTCCTCTACTTGCCGTGGCAGTACTTGTACTTCTTCCCCGAGCCGCACGGGCACGACTGATTGCGCCCGACCTTGCCCTGCACGGTCCCGGTCGCCGCTGCACCGTTGCCATTCCCGTTGGCCTCCGATCGCCGCGTCCCCGCCGACGACGACTCGACGATGTTGCGCACGATCGGCTTGGACACCACCGGCGCTGACACGCGGGTCCCGGTCGCACGCGCCAGCGCGCCACTTGCAAGCGCTGCCGCAGGACGCGCCGGAGGCACCATGGCCCCGTCGGTCGCGCCACCGGGTCGATCGGCCCGCGGCGATGCAGGCGCCGTCGCTTCGGCGGCGCCTTCTGTCGGCGCGACAGGCGCCCACCATCAGGGCTGGGGACGCCGCCGTCGGCATCGGCTTGCGTCTCATTGGGATCCACGCGGCGGATCTGCACGTTGAGCAGCGCACGCACGATCTCGCGCTGGATGTCCTCGGTGAGGTCCTGGAACGAGGTGAACGCCGCCGCCTTGTACTCAACCAGCGGGTCCATCTGCCCGTACGCCTGGAAGCCCATCCCCTCGCGGAGGTGATCCATCTGCGTGAGGTATGTCAGCCAGCGCGAGTCGATCACCTGGAGCATCACGCTCTGCTCGACCTCGCGGAGCAACTCCGCGCCGTACTCCTGCTCCTTCTCCTCGTAGAGGCCGACGAGCTCACCGCTGAGCGTTTCGACGACCTCCTCGACGGTGTCGCCCAGGCTGTCCGTGCTGATCTCCGAGAACTGCGGCAGTCCTGCCGCGAGCGTGTGCATCTGCGTCCAGAGCCCCTCGAAGTCCCACGCCTCGCGGTGCCTGCTCTCGCAGTACGTCGGCACGTCCATGGCGACCACGTGATCGACCATCTCGACGAAGTTCGCGCGCGTGTCGGTTCCCTCGAGGATCTTGCGGCGCTCGCCGTAGATGATTTCGCGCTGCTTGTTCATGACGTCGTCGTACTCGACGACGTGACGCCGGCTGTCGAAGTTCTGCCCTTCGACGCGCGCCTGCGCACCTTCGATCTGCCGCGACACCATCTTCGACTCGAGCGGCGTGTCGTCGTCGACGCCGAGCTTGGCCATGAACCCCTGCATGCGCTCGCCACCGAAGACGCGCATCAGGTCGTCCTCGAAGGACAGGAAGAATCGCGACTCGCCCGGATCGCCCTGGCGGCCCGCGCGGCCTCGAAGCTGATTGTCGATGCGCCGCGATTCGTGGCGCTCGGTGCCGATGATGTAGAGGCCGCCGACCTCCGCGACGCCTGCACCAAGCACGATGTCGGTACCTCGGCCGGCCATGTTCGTCGCGATGGTCACGCTGCCCATCTGGCCGGCGTTGGCGATGATGTCGGCTTCGCGTTCGTGCAGCTTGGCGTTGAGCACGGAGTGCTGCACACCGAGCTTGTCGAGCTGGCGGCTGAGCCGCTCACTCTTCTCGATGCTCGTCGTGCCGACAAGGATCGGCTGCCCTTTCTTGTATCGCTCGGCAATCTCATCGACCACCGCCCGGTACTTGCCGTCCTCACCCTTGTAGATGAGGTCGGGCTCGTCGAGGCGCACCATCGGCTGGTGGGTCGGGATCGGCACCACCTCGAGCTTGTAGATCTTGTGGAACTCCTCGGCCTCGGTCAGGGCCGTGCCGGTCATGCCGGCGAGCTTGTCGTAGAGGCGGAAGAAGTTCTGGAAGGTGATCGTCGCGAGCGTGACCGTTTCCTGTTGCACCGCAACGCCTTCCTTGGCCTCGATCGCCTGGTGCAGACCGTCCGACCAGCGCCGGCCGGGCATGGTCCGCCCGGTGAACTCGTCGACGATGATCACCTCGCCGTCGCGGACGATGTAGTCCTTGTCGCGCTGCCAGTAGCGCGTGCGCGCGGAGCGCCTGGTTGATCTGGTGCGCCTCGGCGGCGTGCTCCATCTCGTAGACGTTGGAGATGCCGGTCCACTTCTCGATCTTGTCGACGCCCTCCTCGGTGAGGGTCGCCGACTTGGTCTTCTCGTCGATGGTGTAGTCGTCCTCGGCGACGAGTTCGTGGGATCAGCCGCGCGTACGTGTAGAACTTGTCGGTCGCCTCACTCGCCTGGCCGCTGATGATCAGCGGCGTGCGCGCCTCATCGATGAGGATCGAGTCGACCTCGTCGACGATCGCGTAGCGCAGCCGCCGCTGCACGCACCGATCGAGCTTCTGCGCCATGTTGTCGCGCAGATAGTCGAAGCCGAGCTCGTTGTTCGTGGAGTACGTGATGTCCGCCGCGTACGCCTCGCGACGCGTGACCGGGCGGAGGTGCTGCAGGCGCGGATCGGGGTGGGTCTCGTCGGTGAAGTCGGGGTCGTAGATGAACGAGAGGTCCTGGCCGGCGATGACGCCGACCGACATGCCGAGGAAGTGATAGAGCTTTGCGTTCCATCCGGCGTCGCGTCGGGCGAGGTAGTCGTTGACGGTGACGAGATGCGCGCCGCGACGCTCGAGCGCGTTGAGGTACAGCGCGAGCGTGGCGACGAGCGTCTTGCCTTCGCCGGTCTTCATCTCGGCGATACGTCCCTGGTGGAGCACGATGCCGCCGATCAGCTGCACGTCGAAGTGGCGCATCCCCAGCGTGCGTTTCGACGCCTCGCGGACCACCGCGAACGCCTCCGGCAGCAGGTCGTCGAGCGCCTGGCGACGCGCGCTCTCGCGGATCTCCTCCTCGGCGCGCTCCATCGCCATCTCCTCGGTCTCCTCGCCGAGGCCGGCAGCGAACGACTGCCCGTGGGTGATGTCGGCAGCCTCGACGCCGAGGCGCTCCCTGAATTCGCGGGTCTTGTCCTGAAGCTCCTCATCGGTGAGGGCCGACATCTCCGCTTCGAGTTCGTTGATGAGGTCGACGACGCCCTGGTAGCGCTTGATCTCGCGCTGGACGGGGTCGCCGAGGACCTTGTTGATCGGCTTGCGAAAGATGGACATGGGTCCTTTCATTGTGGCAGCCCGCGCCCTTTACGAAACCGCTGCCACCACCACGACGTCGATGAGCGCCGCTCCGGCGCGCGTGAGAACCGTTGCCGCTGCCTCGGCCGTGGCGCCTGTGGTGAGCACGTCGTCGATGAGCCAGAGGTAAGCGCCGGCAAGGTCGCCGCCCGACCAGGCGAAGGCACCTGCGACGTTGCTCCGGCGGGTCGCCTCGTCGCGGGCACTCTGCGGCCGCGTCTCGCGAATTCGTGTGAGCTGGTCGAGCACGGGGACGTCCCGAGCCTCGGCGAGGACCGACGCGATCACGTCGGACTGGTTATAGCCACGCTGCCGGCGTCGGCGTGCGCCGAGGGGCACGGCAATCACGGCGTCGGGCGTGAAGAGCCGCGGGCCACTCAGCCGTCGTGCGGTCCGGGCGGCGAGTTCGATGAGCACCATGCGGTCGCCACCGTACTTGCCGCGGTGCAACGCCGCACGGACCGGCTCCTCGAAGCGTGAATCCTGCGTGGGCAGTGCCGTGGCGCATGCGGCGGGACGGAGGTATTGGCATCGCGTCGATGGCGACGGTGCAGACAGGGCAGATGGTGGGTCCGAGACCGCGTCGCAGCCCGCGCAGCGCCGTGGCGCGACGGCGTCGAGCAGCAGCTTGGCAAGCGCGGCGAGCATGCCAAGAGATATGCGGCGTCCTCGCGGACGCCTGCGGGACGGTGCGGGGGCTCAGTCCGCTCGGCGACCTCGTATCCGCCGAGGGCGGCCCTCGCTACGGTCCGCCGAAGCCGGCCCCCGCTACACCCCCGCCTCGAACGCGGCGAGCGCTGTCTGCATCGCCGTGATCAGGTCACGCGCCGACGTGACGCTCAACTCCAGGGCCACCCGCTCGCTCACGGGGCGCCCTGCGTTGACGAAGTCGACGATCAATGCGTGATCGAGCGTCGCGTGCGAGGGATGGTCCACCGCGACCACGGCGTCGGTGATCAGCCGCCATGTTCCGTCCGCTTTGGCGCATCCGGTGAGCGCCGCCTTCTCGACGACATACGAGCACATGAGAATCTCCTAGCGCAACGTGCGGCTGTAGAAATCGAGGATGAGCTTCCAGCCTTCGACGGCAGCCTCGACCCGATACATCGGCCGGTCCACGGCGAAGAAGCCGTGACCCGCGTTCTCGAACGTGTGGAACTCGTGCTCCTTGCCGAGGCGAGTGAGCTCGGCATCGATCTTCGCCACCTCGTCGGGAGCGGGGTTCTTGTCCTCGACACCGAACAGCCCGAGGATGGGGCAGGAAATCTTCGGAGCCCGGTCGATGATCGGCTCCATCTTGTACGGCAGCTCCGGCGGCGGCGTATTGACGACGAATGCCCCGTAGCAGTCCACTGCAGCGTCTACCGGGAGCTCGCAAGCGCACAGGAATGACTGCCGTCCGCCGGAGCAGTATCCGATGGTGCCGACCTTGCCGTTGGAGACCGGCATCGCACGAAGGAAACGCACTGCGCCCCGTGCGTCACCGAGGAACTGCTCGGTCGTCAGCCATCCCGCGGCGCGGGCGGCAGCAGCGGCATCGTCCGGGGCCAGGTCCGGTCCGTACCGGTGGTAGAGGTTCGGGCAGATCGCGACATAGCCCTCGGCCGCGAACCGCCGGGCGATCTCTTTCGAACCGCCATCCCAGCCTGGTGCGTGGTGGATGACCAGCACGGCAGGAAACGGACCCGGGCCGAGCGGCCGGGCGAGATATGCGCCGATTTCGTCGTCGCCGGACCCGGTGATCGTCACCGTCTCCGCAAGCAGTCCCTGATACACGTCAGTCCTCCAGTCACGCGGTGTGGTGCTGGGGTAGGAGCGTATCCGGACGGGGCTTTCAGACCGCGCTACGCGAGTTGGAGAACGTCACCCTTCTTGACACCGAGGCGGTCAATCGTTCCGGCCGGCAACTCGACTGCGGCCTTGGCGTGCCGCACGATCCGGCTCATCCGCCACGGCTTGATCGAATGGCAGATATGCACGATCTCGCCGTCTCCGTCCATGAACACGACGTCGAGCGGGATGCGCATGAAGAACATGTGGATGGAGCTGCAGGGACGCAGGCAGAGCCCGGAGCCGGCGGCGAGCTCGCGCTTGCCCATGAGGCCCTTGAACCGCTGCCAGGGGTTGTCGGCCATCACCACGGCTCCGGCGACGGTGGTCCCGGCGGACGTGGTCAAACGGAACTGCTGCTGCGTCGAGGACATGCCCGCGATCCTAGCCCGCGATTTGCGGCACGTTGACGCCGTCGCTAGGTCGTCGCGCGGCCGTCAGGGATGGTGACGCGGACTTCGGTCCCAAGGCCGAGACCGCTGCGAACCTGCACGCGGCCGCCGACCAGTAAGGCGCGTTCACGCATCTGGATGAGGCCCAGCCCGGCGGTACGACCGAGCCGCGCGTCGGTGGCTGTCACGTCGAAGCCGTCGCCGTCGTCCTTCACCACGCCGACGACGAGCCGCGGAAGGAACGAGATGATCGTGTCCACGCGCTGCGGGCGTCCATGGCCCAACGCGTTGTCGATGGCCTGCTCGAGGATCCGGTACATCGTGATCTCGGCGAGCTGTGGCATGGGGCGCTCGCTGCCGAGCACATGAAGGAGCACGTTCCCCCGACCGGTCCATGCGGCGATGAGATCGCGGGTCGCCCCCACGAGTCCGCGCCCCTCGCTGAGCGGGAGGAGCCCGGCGATGACCTCGCTGAGCTGCTCGGAGGCATCCGCCGCGGCGGTCCGGCACCGGGAGCTGGCTCCGACTGCGGTCTCCGGTTCCTGGACGAGGCTCCGGCCGATCAGCTCCGCCTCCAGTGCCGCGTCGGCGAGACGCTGCATCGGGCCTTCTAGGATGAGACGCGCGGTCTCGGCATGCTCCACGTCGGCGATCTCATAGATCTGCCGGGCTGCCTGGCTGTACCGGGTCGCGCGCTGGTGTGGATCGGCAACCGCGTACCCGGGCACCTGGGTGAGCTGGCGGCTCATCGTGCGCAGGGCGGACTGCTCGGCGGTGACGTCCGCGAGCCGCGTCTTGATGCCGTCGGCGCGGGTCTCGAGGCGAGTGAGCTCGGTGCTCATCTCGAGTCCCTCATTGAATGTCGAGGCGACATCGTCGAGGATCGCCCGCGACGCCAGTCCCGGAAGCACCTCGAGCGCCTTCTGACGAGCCTCCTCGACACGGCGGAGGCGCGCGAGGAGATTGGCGCGCCGCGCGCCGACATCGATCAGCTGGCGCTCCAGGGCCGCGACTTGCTCGTCGAGATCCGCGGCACGGGCGTCCAGATGGAATCGGAGCCCGACCAGCGGAGTGCCGGCGACCCGGACGTCGATGTGGCCAGACGTCGCGGCTCGCTGCGCGGTTCTCACTCCGCGATTATCGCCGGACAATGAACCGTAGACGCACCAAATCGTAAAGAACACCCACGGAATCGCGCATTGCGCTCACTCGCGAGTCTTCTTTGTGTTCCCAGCGGACCGGCACCTCGGCAACCGTCCAGCCGAGCCGGCGGGCGCGGAGCAGCACTTCGGCATCAAATCCGAATCGCAGTGTCTTGAGCGGCGTGAAGCACGCGACGGCCGAGTCCGCGGTGAACGCTTTGAATCCGCACTGCGTGTCGTGCAGACCGCGAAGTGCGGCCACACGCAGGAGACGGTTGTACGTCCGGCCCATCACCTCGCGCTTGCCGGGTTGATGGACATCGATCTGCGACTCTGGAAGCGCTCTTGACGCGATCGCCACGGCGCAGTTGCCGACCAGTCGCGCACGCAACTCCTCGACCTCCTCGATCGGCGTGCTGAGGTCGGCGTCGCTGAAGACGCGGTGCTCACCTGTCGCGGTGAGCATGCCGAGGCGCACTGCCGCGCCCTTGCCGGTATTGCGATCGAGTGCGAGGACCTGGAGCTGTGGCCACGCTTTCGCGACGTCGTGAGACATCGCGAGTGTGTTGTCGCTGCTGCCGTCGTCGACGATCAGCACCTCGTACTCCTCGTCGCGTCCGTCGAGGTACGCGCGCATCCGGGTGAGCGTCGCCGGGAGCCGCTGCTCCTCGTTGAACGCCGGAACGACGATGCTCAGCACGAGCCGCTCATCGGCCGGCACCCGAAGCGGCAGCCTCACGTCGCTCGAGCCACCAGTACATCGGGAAGCACCGACTGGCGGCGCAGACGCCAGGGTTGGATCGCGAGCCGCCAGGCCCACTCGAGGCCGACCCGCCGGACGGCAGCTGGAGCGCGGCGAACGCGCCCCGCGAGGTAGTCGAGAGAACCGCCGACGCCGATCCCCGCTGCAGCCCCGATGGGGCCGAGGTAACGGTCGAGGAACAGTTCCTGGCGGCCGCCGCCGAACGCAGCGAGGACCATGTCCGGCTTCGACCTCTCGATTTCCGTTGCGGTGGCCCTTCCGGGACGGCCGTCGCTGACAGCGACGATCTGCAACCCCGGATGTGCCGCCGTCATGCGGTCGCCTGCGGCCTGCGCGACACCCGGCGCTCCACCGGCCAGCGCGATGCGATGTCCACGGCGCGTCGCCTCGGGGAGGTATGCGTTGATCAGGTCGGCTCCACCGACACGCTTCGCCTCGGGGTGACCGCGACGCCGGATGGCCCGGACCAGGCCGATGCCGTCGGGCACGACCAGGGTTGCGGAGTCCACCACCGCGCTGAATGCCGGGCTACGCCTGGCCAGCATGACCATCTCGGGGTTGAGTGTGATGACCACCGCTGGGTGCGACGTCGCATCTGAACGGTGCCGTTCCACGATCTCCACGAGCGTGTGCACGGCCGTCGCCATATCGACGACATCGACGGGGCACCCGAGAACACGAACCCGCACCGTCGTTCGCGTGACGGGCGCGCGGCTCCACTACCGCTTGGTGTACTGCGGCGCCTTCCGTGCTCGCTTCAGGCCGTACTTCTTCCGCTCTTTCTCGCGCGAGTCGCGAGTGAGCAGGCCCGCCGCCTTGAGCACCGGGCGAAGCTCGGGGTCCGCCGCGATCAGCGCACGAGCGATCCCGTGGCACACGGCTCCGGCCTGGCCGGCGATGCCGCCGCCAAAGACCTTGACCGAGACCTCGAAACGGCCTGTGGTGTCGGTGACCCGGAGCGGCTGCGTGACCACGGTCTCGAGGTCACGGCGTCCGAAGTACTCGCTCGGTGGGCGGTTGTTGACGACGATGACGCCGTCACCGGGGACGATGCGCACGCGGGCGACGGCCGTCTTGCGGCGACCGGTGGCCTGCTTGTATGCCTCAACTGTTGCGGGCAACGATGATCTCCCCTAGCTCGCCGAACGTAATCGGCTGCGGTCGCTGGGCCTCATGTTTGTGCTCCGAGCCCGCGTAGACGCGAAGGTGGGTCAGCTGCTCTGCACCGAGGGTGTTGTGCTGCAGCATCCCGCGGACGGCATGCATGATCGGGAACGTCGCGTCGACGGCCATTGCCTCATCGAAGGTGCGCACGCGGCGGCCGCTCGGGTATCCGGAGTAGCGGTCGTACTGCTTGAGCGTGCGCTTGCGACCCGTCACCACGATGTCGCGCGCGTTGATGACGATCACGTGCTCGCCGGTGTTGATGTGCTGCGTGAACTGCGGGCGGTGTTTGCCGCGCAGGACGCGTGCGATGTTCGCGGCAAGACGGCCGAGCGTCTGCCCGCGTGCATCGACGAGGAACCAGCGCTGCTCGAGCTCCTGCGGCTTGGCCTGGTACGTGAGCATCGTGGTCATGCGGCAAGCTCCTCGGGTGTTGGTTCGTAGCGCACCGACCACTGGTGCAGGCCGCGTGCGGGAGCCACCGACACCGACGGATCGCGCATCGTCGCCGTGTCGACGAGCGACGCGAGCCACTCCGGTGTTGCGCGGCCCTGGCCGACCTTCACGAGCGCGCCCGTGAAGGAGCGCATCATGCCGCGCAGAAACGCGTCTGCATGCACGGTGATGACCACGGTGTCGATGACGAACTCGTTGGCGTCACTGCCGATTTCGTTGCGTTCGATGTTCACGGTCGCGACATTCCGCACCGTGCTGCCACCGGCGCGCGGTGCGCTGCCGAATGCGGCGAAGTCATGCCGGCCGACGAGCGCGTGCGCCGCGCTGCGCATTGCATCGACGTCGAGCGGGCCACGCACGGTCCACGCGTTGCGGCGCAGGACGGGAGCCCTGCCGTCGCGGCAGACGATGACGTAGCGGTAGGTGCGCTCGACGGCGTCACGGCGCGCGTCAAAGCTCGCTTCGCGCACGGCCACATCGCGCACGGCGATGTCGGCGGGAAGCGTTGCGTTGAGGGCATTGCGCAGCGTCGCGGGCTCCCACGCACGCTCGAGGGTGCAGCCCACCACCTGTCCGTGCGCGTGCGCGCCGGCGTCGGTGCGTCCCGCGGCGGTGAGCGCGGGTGTCTCGGAGGAAACGGCATGCAGCACGTCCTTGAACACGCCCATTGCGGTGCGTGCGGTCGGCTGGATCTGCCATCCGGCGAAATCGGTGCCGTCGTACTCGAGAGTGAGGCTGTATGTGGGCACGAGCTGCAGCTTTCTACTCGACCAGCTCGATGATCGCCATCGGCGACGCATCGCTCTTGCGCGGCGGCAGCTTCACGACACGCGTGTAGCCACCGGGACGCTCCTTGTATCGCTCGAGATACGTCGAGAAGAGCTTGTTGGAGACATCGCGGTCGTTCACGTACAACGCCACCTTGCGGCGAGCGTTGAGGTCGTCGGGCTTGGCGTCGGTGATGACGCGCTCCACCCAGCGGCGCAACTCCTTGGCTTTCGCCTCGGTGGTCGTGATGCGGCCGTAGCGAAGCAGTGAGGTCACCTGGTTGCGCGTCATCGACTGACGATGCGCAGCGCTGCGCCCAAACTTGCGGCCGGCAATGCGATGTCGCATGAGAGGCTCCGGTTACCTCGCCATCGGCTGGAACAGCGTGTCCAGCTCTTCCGGGGTGACCAGCTCACGCTGCACGAGCTTCTCGCGAATCTCGTCAAGCGACTTCTGACCGAAGTTGCGCAGCGTCAGGAGCTCTTCCTGCTTCATCGCGACGAGCTGGCCGACCTTGGTGATGTCGTTTGCCTTGAGGCAGTTGAGGGCGCGGACGCTGAGCTCGAGATCCTCGATCGGCACGTCGGCGAGGCGGCTCGGGAGATCGTTGCCACGTGCCTGACGCTGCTGCGGCGCGGCGAGGTTGTCGCCGAAGCGCACGAAGAGGCCGAGATGGTCGGTGAACAGGCCGGCGGCGCGGCTGACCGCCTCCACCGGTGCGAGCGTTCCGTCGGTCCAGACCTCGACGACGAGCTTGTCCCACTCGGTCTCCTGGCCGACACGGGTCTTCTCGACGAAGAAGTTGGCCTTGCGCACCGGGGTGAAGATGGCGTCGATCGGGATGACCCCGATTGCCTGACCCTCTTTCTTGTTGCGCTCGGCGGTGACGTAGCCCTTGCCGCGCTCGACCATGAGGTCCATGCGCAGCTGCGCCTTGGGCGAATCGAGCGTGGCGATGTGCTGACCGGGGTTGCGGATCTCGATGTCGCTCGGGCACTCGATGTCGCCGGCGGTGACTTCGCGAGGACCGTGCTGGTCGAGGCTGATGCGCACCGGGTCGGCGCTGTGGGAGAGCACGTTGATCTCTTTGATGTTGAGCAGGATCTCGGTGACGTCTTCCTTGACGTTCTCGATCGAGCTGAACTCGTGGGCGATGCCTTCGATCGACACGGAGGTGATGGCGGCGCCAGGGAGCGAGGACAGGAGCACGCGGCGGAGCGAGTTGCCCAGCGTGACGCCGAATCCGGGCTCGAGCGGCTCGATCTCGAACTTGCCGTAATCGGCGCTGCTCTCGATCTCTTTGACCGCGGGGGTGGTCATCATGTCAATTGCCATTCAGGACTCCTCAACAGGGGACAGGGACGTTGCGCCGTTCCCGGCGCGGAGCATGGTCATCTCGAGTAGTACTCCACGATGAGCTGCTCTTCGATTTGTTGTTCCATCTCATGGCGCTCGGGTAAACGTGTGACCGTGCCCTTGAGCGCCGCGGCGTCGAGGGTCAGCCAGTCGGGGACCGACCGCCCGGACACGAGCGACTGCGCGTTCTCGAGCACGAGCATCTTGCGGCTGCGCTCGCGAACCTCCACCACGTCTCCGGGGCGGAGCTGCGCGGAGGCGATGTTGAGGGCTCGGCCGTTGACCTTGAAGTGCCGGTGGCTCACGAGCTGGCGCGCCTCGCGACGCGAGCTGGCGAGCCCGAGGCGGTAGACGATGTTGTCGAGCCGGCGCTCGAGCTGCTGCAGCAGCACGGTGCCGGTGACGCCCTCGGCACCCTCGGCACGCTCGAAGTAGTGACGGAACTGGGTCTCGAGGACGCCGTAGATGCGGCGCGCCTTCTGCTTCGCGCGGAGCTGGATGCCGTAGTCACTCGCCTTGCGGCGGCGGGCAAGCCCGTGCTGACCGGGGAGCAACCCGCTGCGCTTGTCGAACGTGCAGTTTGTGACGCACTTGGCGCCCTTCAGGTAGAGCTTGGCGCCTTCACGGCGGCAGAGACGGCAGACGGGACCCGCTTGATTGGCCATCGAATCCCCTTAGACCCGCCGCCGCTTTGGCGGGCGGCAGCCGTTGTGAGGGATCGGCGTCACGTCGGAGATCGCGCTGACGTCGAGCCCGCTCGCCTGCAGGCTGCGGATCGCCGCCTCGCGTCCGGCGCCCGGGCCCTTGACGAAGATCTCGATCGACTTCAGGCCGTGCTCCATCGCGCGGCGGGCGGCCGCCTCGGCGGTGACCTGCGCCGCGAATGGCGTGCTCTTGCGCGAGCCCTTGAAGCCCTGCGCACCGGCCGATCCCCAGGCGATGACGTTGCCGTCGGGATCGGTGAGGCTGACGATCGTGTTGTTGAACGTGGCGAGCACGTGCGCCTGACCGACCGCGATGTTCTTGCGCTCGCGGCGCCGCGTTCGGACGACTTTCTTCTTCTTGGCCATGGGTTACTTCGTCGCCTTCTTGCGGCGCACGCCGACGGTCTTCTTCGGACCGCGACGGGTGCGAGCGTTGGTACGAGTGCGCTGCCCGCGAACCGGGAGGCCGCGACGGTGGCGCAGGCCACGGTACGTGCCGATCTCGGTGAGACGCTTGATGTTCAGCGCGATCTGGCGGCGGAGGTCGCCTTCGACCCTCCCCTGCAGCTGCTTTGCGATGACGTCACGCAGCTTGCCGACCTGGGCGTCGCTGAGATCCTTCGTACGGGTGTCGGGCGCGACACCGGCGAGCGACAGCATTCGCTTTGCAGTCGTGGGGCCAATCCCGTAGATGTACGTGAGGGCGATCTCGATCCGCTTGTCGCGGGGGACGTCAATGCCGGCAATACGTGCCATTGCTTGGCGTTACCCCTGCCGCTGCTTGTGTTTCGGGTTCTCGCAGATCACTCGAACGGCGCCGTGGCGCTTGATGACCTTGCAGCGCTCACACAGGCGCTTGACCGATGCTCTGACCTTCATCCTGGTGACGGGTTCCTCATGGTTTGGCGGCGTAGGCAGCCGATGGCAAATGCTCGATGCGTCCCGGGGCGATCCGTGACGCTGGTGCCGGCGGTACCACGTTGCGTGCGCGCCGAACCAGGCTCATGCGAGAGCCCGAGGTGTTGAGTATAAACCGCGCCCCGTCCAGCAGGCAAATCGAGCGTCCTCACGACGGCACCTCCGCCAGGACATGGTCGGGCCGGAGCGTCAGAACCTCGGGGCCCGATTCGGTGACCGCGATGGTGTGCTCGAAGTAGCAGGAGAGCTTGCCGTCGGACGTGACCACCGTCCAGTCGTCGTCGAGAACGCGGGTCTCCGGGCGGCCGACGTTGACCATCGGCTCGATGGCGATCACGTAGCCGGGCTTGATCAGGTTGCCGGTGCCGGGGCGGCCGTAGTTGGGGACCTGCGGGAGCTCGTGCATGTCCCGGCCGATGCCGTGGCCGACGTACTGACGCACCACCGAGTACCCGTTGGCCTCGACGAACGTCTGGACGGCGACGCCGATATCGCCGATGTGGTTGCCCGGCTTCGCCGCCGCAATGCCGAGGTCGAGCGCCTGGCGGGTCGTGTCGATGAGCCGCTGCACCTCGGGAGGAGCCTCGCCGCACGCGACCGAGAGACCGCTGTCGGCCCACCAGCCATCGAGGATGAGGCCGCAGTCGAGCGAGACGAGGTCGCCGTCGTTGATCACCTGCGGGCCGGGGATGCCATGCACCACCTGGTCGTTGATCGACACGCAGAGCGAGTTCGGGAACCCCTCGAACCCGAGAAACCCCGGAATGCAGTGGTGGTCGCGGATGAAGGTCTCGGCCTCGCGGTCGAGATCGAGCGTGGTCATCCCGGCACGCACCGAGGCCGCCAGCTGCGCCAGGCACGCGCCGAGGATCCGCCCGGAGACGCGCATCTTCTCGATCTCCTCCGGCCGCTTCAAGCGGAAGCCGACGATGCCGTGGTCGCTCATGCGGTTCTCACCGGCGCGTCGTTGTGCTGCAGCGATTGCATGATTCGCTCGGTGATGGCGTCGATATCGCCGACGCCGTCGATCGCCTCGATGTTGGTGCCCGCCTCGCGGTAGTGCTCGAGCACCGGGGCAGTGTCCTGGCGATAGACCACGAGACGCTGGGCGAGGCCTTCGGCGGTGTCGTCGCTGCGGCCCTCGATCGTGGCCCGCTTGAGGATACGGGTCTTCAACTCGTCGTCGGGGACCTCGAGCGAGATCACGTCGGCGACGAACTCCTTGCGCCCGGCGAGCATCCTGTCAAGCGTGACGGCCTGCGGCACGGTCCGCGGGAAGCCGTCGAGCAGCACGCCACGCTTGGCGTCCGGCTCGTTGAGCCGCGCATCGATCATCCGGACGACCAGGTCGTCGGGCACGAGCCCACCTGCGTCCATGATCGGCTTGGCCTCGCGTCCAAGCGGGGTGTCGCGCGCAACCTCGCTGCGGAGCATGTCGCCGGCCGCAACGTGCGGCACGCCGAGTTGCACCGCGACGCGTGCCGCCTGGGTGCCCTTGCCGCTGCCGGGCGGTCCGAACATGAGCGCGATCACTTGATGAATCCCTTGTACTGGCGCATCAGCAACTGCGTCTCGATCTGCTTCATGGTGTCGAGGGCGACGCCGACCACGATCAGGATGGCCGTGCCACCGAGGTAGAGGCTCGTCGACGGTACGCCGGTCAGCACCGCGGTGATGAGCGGCAGCACGACGGTGATGAGCGCGAGGAAGAGCGCGCCGGCCAGCGTGATCCGGCCCATGACCTTGCCGAGATATTCGGCGGTACTTCGGCCTGGCCTGATGCCCGGTATGAACGTCGACTGTTTCTTCAGGTTGTCGGCGACATCCACGGGATCGAACACGATCGCAGTGTAGAAATACGTGAACCCCATCACAAGCAGGAAATAGATGGCGTTGTAGACGATATTCAGGAAGATGCTGCCGCCGGTCGCCTGCCAGTTGGTGGAAATCCATGACGCGACGGCCTGCGTCCAGCCACCGCTGCTCGCGAAAAGGTTGGCGAAGATCGTCGGGAAGGTCATGATCGAGATCGCGAAAATAATCGGGATGACGCCTGCGGCGTTAACTCGAAGTGGTAAGAAGTTGCGTCGCCCCTGCGACGCCTGACCGGTGCGCACGTTGAGGACTCGTTGCGCGGATTGCACCGGCACTTTGCGTTGCGCCTGCTGCACTTCGATGACACCCGCGGTGACCGCGACCGCGATGAGCGCCATGACCACGATCTGCACGATGTGCGCCGCGCCACCGGTGCCGCCGTAGCCCACGATGGCCGCGGGGAGCCGTCCGATGATGCCGACGAAGATGATCAGCGAGACGCCGTTGCCGACGCCGTACTCGGTGATCAACTCACCAAGCCACATCGCGATGATCGTGCCGGCGGTGAGCGTCAGGATGATGCTGATCTCGGTTGCTGCCGTCGGGTTGGCGATGATCGGCCCGGCGTTGCCGACAGGCTGCTGGAACAAGGCCAGATACCCGAATGCCTGGAGCATCGCGAGCGGCACGGTGAGCCAGCGGGTGTACCGCGTGATCTTCTTACGCCCGATCTCCCCTTCCTTGCTCAATTCCTTGAGCCGGACGGAGACGACCGTCATGAGCTGCATGATGATCGTGGCGTTGATATACGGATTCAGTCCGAGCGCGACCAGCGTGAAGCGCTGCAGCCCGCCGCCACTGAAGAGGTTGAGGAGCCCGAGCAGCGTGTTGCCCGAGAAGAGCTCGGCGAGCGCTGTGGGATTGGTACCCGGGATGGCGATCGCCGCGAGAACCCGGAATGCGCCCAGCAACCCGAGGGTGAAGAGCAGCTTGCGCCGCAGCTCCGGGATCCGGATCGCCTGACCGAGCGCCTCGAGGAGGTTCACTCCGTGTCCTCGGTCCCCGCCTCGTTGCTCTGTGGTGCGTCCTGCTCGCCGTCGGAAGTGTCAAACCCTGCTTCCTGAGCGGCCTTGCGTTTGGCACGCTCCAAGCGAACCTGCTCCGGCTTCGCTTCTCGCGTTGCGGCCGCTCCCTTGGCGGGTTTCTTGCCGTCCGGCTTCGGCTCCGACACGCGGGGCGTCTTGGGCCGGGCGAGAATCTCGGCGCGTTTCACAACTGCGGCGGCTCGGCGCAAGGCGCGCTTGCCCACCGGCTCGGCATCGGCCGGCGCCGGCTGTTCGCCAAGCAGTTCCACCGACCCACCGGCGGATTCGACCGCCGTGCGAGCGGCAGCGGAGATCCGATGGACGCGCAGCGTGAGCGCGTGGCGAAGCTCGCCTGCAGCGAGCACCTTGACCGGCGACGAGGCGCGCGGGATCAATCCCGCCTCGGTCAGGGCATCAGGATCCACGACGCTGTCCTTCTCGAAGCGGACGAGCTTGCCGAGGTTGACAACGACGTACTCACTCCGCCAGCGGTTGTGGAAGCCGCGGAGTTTGGGGAGCCGCTGCTTGAGCGGCATCTGGCCGCCTTCGAAGCCGGTGGGGAGGCCGACGCTCGACCGCGATCCCTGGCCTTTCTGACCACGCCCGCTCGTCTTGCCCTGGCCGGCGCCCTGGCCGCGGCCGACCCGCTTGCGTGCTTTCCGGCTGCCCTTGGCCGGGCTCAGCTCGTGCAGTTTCACGCCGCACTCTCCGATGCCGCAGCGAGATCGCGGAGCAGGGCGACGCCGGCGGGCAGGTCCGCAGGCTCGCCATTCACGGCGACGAGGTGCCGGACCTTATGGACCATGCCGAGAATCGAGGGCGACGCCTCGTGCTCGACGGTGTGGTTCAGCTTCTTGAGGCCGAGCGCCCCGAGGGTTGCCTTCTGGTCCCACGCGTAGCCGATGGCGCTCTTGCGGTAGGTCACGCGCACGGTGCTCATGACGCGACGACCTCGACTGCCGGTGCATCGGGCACCGCCGGGATCCGCCCGAGCATGCGGTCGGCCATCTTTCGGCTCCCGACGATCTGCTCCGGCGTCCTGCCCCGCAGCTCTGCGACGGAGGCAAGGGTGCGGAGGCTCGCGAGCGCCGCAACCGTGGCGCGCACGACGTTGATCGGGTTGTCGGTGCCGAGGCTCTTGGTGAGGATGTCCTTGATACCGGCGGCCTCGACGACGGCGCGCATCGAGCTGCCGCTGATGACTCCGGTTCCGGGCACGCCCGGCTTGAGCAGCACCTTGGCCGCACCGAGCTTGTAGCGCACCTCGTGCGGGATCGTGGTGCCCACCATCGGCACGGTGATCATGTGTTTCTTCGCGTCGTCTACGCCCTTGCGGATGGCGTCCGGCACTTCACCGGCCTTCCCCAGGCCTGCGCCGACGCGGCCCTTGCCGTCGCCAACGACGACGAGCGCGCTGAACGAGAAGCGGCGGCCACCCTTGACCACTTTCGCGACGCGGTTGAGGGAGACGATCTTCTCCTGGAACTCGCTGCCGCGATCATCGCGGCGATCCATGCGCATACCCATCTAGAACTTCAACCCGCCCTCGCGGGCTGCCTCGGCGAGCGCCTTGACGCGGCCGTGGAAGAGGTAGCCGGCGCGGTCGAACACCACGGTGTCGACACCCGCCGCCTTGGCGCGTTCGGAGATGGTCTTGCCGATTGCCGCCGCTCCGGCGGTGGTACAGGCGTTGGCGTCGCCGAGGACGGCGCGCAGCGCCGGCTCGGTGGTGGACGCGGAGACCAGCGTGTGCCCCGTCGGCGTCGTCGACGAGCTGGGCGCCGATGTGGCGGAGGCTGCGGAATACCGCGAGGCGCGGACGCGCGGCCGTGCCGTTCACGTGCTTGCGCACGCGGCGGTGGCGTCGAGCGCGGGCGGCGCGTCGATCGTGCTTCGTGAACATCTGATCAGCCTTCTACTTGTTACTCGTTCTCGTTACTTGGTCTTGCCGGCCTTGCCGGACTTGCCTGCCTTGCGGCGGAGCTTCTCGCCCCGATACAGGATTCCCTTGCCCTTGTACGGCTCGGGCTTGCGGAAGGATCGAATCTTGGCGGCCACCTGACCCACCACTTCCTTGTCCGAACCGCTGATGGAGATCTGCGTCGGGACGGGAACCTCGATGTTGATCCCCTCGGGTGGCGTGTAGCGGATCGGGTGCGAGTATCCCAGGGTCAGGATCAGATCGCCGCCCTGGCGCGCGGCACGGAAGCCGACGCCGACCAGGTCGAGGTCGCGGGTGAACCCGCCGCTGACGCCCTGCACCATGTTCGCGACGAGCGTCCGGGTGAGGCCGTGCAGGGAGCGGTGGATGCGCGCGTTGGACGGGCGATCGATGGTGATCGTCCCGGTCTCGACGTTGATGAGCATCGACGGCGCGAAGGTGCGCTGCAGCGTTCCGCGCGAGCCCGTGACGCTGAGGCGATTGCCCGTTTCGAGGGCGACCTCAACCCCTTCGGGGACGGGAATCGGAAGTTTGCCAATGCGCGACATCAGTGCCGACCTACCACACGAACGCGACGACTTCGCCGCCCAGATCCGGCGCGCTGCGCTGCGCGTCCGGTCATCAATCCACGGGAGGTCGAGATGATCGCGACGCCGAGGCCGCCGAGCACGCGCGGGATCTCCGACTTGCGCGCGTACACGCGCAACCCGGGACGGCTGATCCGGCGCAGTCCGGAGAGCGCGCGTCCACGCGGGCTTCCCGGCTTGAGCGTGACCGTGAGCACCTGCATCGGCGCTTCGCCGGAGACCTCGTATCCGTCGACGAAGCCCTCCTCGGTGAGGACGCGCGCGATCTCGACCTTCATCTTCGACACCGGGATCTCCACGGTGCGGTGATGGGCCTGGTTGGCGTTGCGGATGCGGGTGAGCATGTCCGCGATGCTGTCACTGGTCATCGGGTCACCACGAGCTCTTTTGAACGCCAGGAATCTGTCCGATGCTGGCGAGTTGGCGGAAACAGATCCGGCACATGCCGAACTTGCGCATGTAGGCACGCGGACGGCCGCACACACCGCAGCGGTGATGCGCCTGCGTGGAGTACCGGGCGGGCCGGTTCGCCTTGGCGATCAGGGATTTCTTAGCCATCGGTCAGTTCTTCCTGAAGGGCATTCCGAGCCCGGTGAGCAGCGAACGGCCTTCTGCATCGGTACGCGCGGTGGTCACGATGCACACCTCCAGCCCGCGAAGCTTGTCGATCTTGTCGTAGTCGATCTCCGGAAACACGAGTTGCTCGCGCAACCCGAGGGTGTAGTTGCCATGCCCGTCGAACGCCTTCGGATCGACGCCGCGGAAGTCTCGAATGCGCGGGAGCGCGACGTTCAACAACTTGTCGAGAAAGTCGAACATCCGCCGCCCTCGCAGCGTCACTTTGACACCGATGGGCATTCCTTCGCGCAGCTTGAACGCGGCGACCGACTTCTTGGCGCGGATGACGATCGGCGCCTGGCCGGTGATGAGTTTCAAGTCGATGATGGCCGCGTCGATCGCGCGCGCGTTGGTGATCGCCTCACCGAGGCCGATGTTGATGACGACCTTCTCGATGGACGGCACCTGCATCGCGTTGAGGTAGCGGAACTCCGCAACCAGCGCGGGCACGATCTCGTCGATGTACCGGCGGTGCATGCGGGGCAGCTCGGCGACAGTCTGCGATAGCCATCAGACCTGCGCCCTCTCGTAGTTCTCGCCGCACTTCTTGCAGACGATCACGCGCTTTCCGAGCTCGTTCACGCCGTGCGCGATCCGCGTGGTCTTGTCGCAGCGGTTGCAGACGAGCATGACGTTGCTGTACGCGACCGGCCCGTCGAAGTCGACGATGCCGCCCTGGATGTTGCCTTTGACGCCGGACTTGGTGTGGCGCTTCATCAGGTTCACGCCGCGCACCGCGACGCGTTGCTGCTCGGGGAGCAGCCGCTCGACGACGCCGCGCTTGCCCTTGTCCTTGCCGGCGATGACCTCGACGTTGTCACCCTGGCGGATGTCGAGCGGGCGCAGGTGTCCGTGCGCCCAGCCTTCGTGCTGCAGGGTCATGCGGTGTCTGCGTTCGACCTCTCGTCGCCATGTCAGATCACCTCCGGCGCGAGGCTGACGATCTTCATGAAGTTGCGCTCGCGCAATTCGCGGGCGACCGGTCCGAAGATGCGCGAACCGCGCGGGTTGTTCTGCGGCGTGATCAGCACGGCGGCGTTCTCGTCGAAGCGGATGTTGCTGCCGTCCGGGCGCTTGTATTCCTTGGTGGTCCGCACCACGACGGCGCGAACGACATCGCCCTTCTTCACCTGGGCGTTCGGCTGCGCAACTTTGACGGTGCCGATGATCACATCGCCAACCGACGCGTACTTGCGATAGCTGCCGCCGAGCACGCGGATGCAGAGCAGCTCGCGCGCGCCGCTGTTGTCCGCCACTTTGAGCACGGATTCCTGCTGGATCATGTCAGCGAGCCTTCTCCAGCACTTCGGCCACGCGCCAGCGAATCTCCTTGGAGATCGGGCGCGTCTCGATGATCCGCACGCGGTCGCCGATGCCGCAGCTCTCATCGTCATGCACCTTGAAGCGCGTGCTGTGGCGCACGACCTTCTTGTACAGCGGATGCGGCTTGCTGATCTGCACGAGCACGATCACCGTCTTTTCCATCTTGTCGCTCACGACAACGCCGTCACGAACCTTGCGGCGCGTGCGCGTCACCTTGGGCTGGGTCGCGTCACTCATCGACATCCTCCTTGGCGTCGACGGTTTCCGCGACGGCGTCGGTTGGCTCAGCAGGCTCTGCAACAGGAACAGCGGCGGGAACGACGGCCGGGACCTCGAGACGCGGGGCCGGCTTCGCGCGCGGCGCGCGCACGGCCTTGGGCTTGGCCGGAGCGACGTGCGCCACGGGCTCGACGAACGCCGGACGGAGGCCGCGCTCGATCTCGATCTTGACGGTCATCGCGCGGGCGATCTCGTGGCGGATCTCGCGAACCTGGCGATGGTTCTCCACCTGCCCGGTGGCCTGCTGGAAACGCACCTCGAAGAGACGTCGGCGCTGCTTGAGGAGGTGGTCGTCCAGCTCGGCGACAGTCATGCGGCGCAAGCTCGTTGAGCGCATCGGTCTGCTTGGTCACAGCGTCGCCGCCTCCAGGTCCGACCCGGTCTCCTCGCGAATGAGGAACCGCGTCTTGATCGGCAGCTTGAACGCGGCGAGGCGCATCGCTTCCTGCGCGGTCTCGCGCGTCACACCGGCCATCTCGAAGAGCACGCGCCCGGGAAGCACCACGGCGACCCAGCCCTCGGGCTGGCCCTTGCCGCTTCCCATCCGGGTCTCCGCCGGCTTCTTGGTGTAGGCGTGATCGGGAAAGATGCGAATCCAGATCTTGCCGCCGCGCTTGACGTGCCGGGTCATGGCGCGCCGGGCTGCCTCGATCTGACGGTTGGTCATCCAGCATTGCTCGACCGCCTGGAGCCCGTACGTCCCGAAATCGAGCTTGTTGCCGCGCTGTGCGGCACCAGTCCTCCGTCCGCGATGGAGCTTGCGATGCTTGGTTCGCTTCGGCATCAGCATCGCTACTCCTCCTCTTCTTCGACGACGTCGGCAGGTCCGTCGGTCTTCTTGACGACCTTCTTCGGCGCACGGGAGACGGACGCGGGCTTCTTGGCGGCAACCGGCTTGCGGCGTGCCGGAGCCCGCTTGGGAGTCGAACTTCTCGACCTTTTCGCCACCTGCGGCGGGGTCGACGCCGGCGGCCGCGATGACCTCCTCGTCCTCATCGATCTCGGGCACGTCATCGGTCGCAACGTCCTCGACGTCGATGTCAGGGATGTCGGCAGCCTCGGTGATGACGATCGCCTCTTCAGCAGGTGCCTCGGCAATGCCGAGCGGCAGGAACCGGCACGCGATCCTCGAGGCCGCGGTCCTCCGCGCGATCCTTGCCGGGTGCGATCGGCTCGCCGGTCGCGGTGACGAAGTCGCCGAGATACAGCCAGCACTGCACGCCGATCCGCCCGAAGGTGGTGCGTGCTTCGGCCTTGCCGTAATCGATGTTCGCGCGCAGCGTGTGCAGCGGAACCCGCCCGTCGCGGTCCCACTCACGGCGCGACATTTCGGAGCCGCCGAGCCGGCCGCTCACCTGGATCTTCACGCCCTTCGCGCCGGCCCGCATGCTCCGCATGAGGGTCTGCTTGAGCGCGCGGCGGAACGCGATGCGCTTCTCGAGCTGGGAGGCGACGTTCTCGGCGACAAGCGTCGCATCGAGCTCGGGCGTCTTGATCTCGTGGATGGTGACGCGCACCTTCTTGCCGGAGATCCGCTCGAGCTCGTCGCGGAGCGCGTCGACCGACGCACCCTGCTTGCCGATGACGATGCCGGGCTTCGCCGTCTGGATGATCACGGTGAGCTGGTTGGCGCTGCGCTCGGTCTCGATGCGCGCGAGGCCGGCATTGCGCAGACGGCTGCTGATGAGGCGCCGCATCGCGATGTCCTCATGGAGCAGCTTCGTGTAGTCCTTGTCGGCGTACCAGCGCGCGTCCCAGTTGCGATAGACGCCGAGCCGGAACCCGATCGGATTGACTTTCTGACCCATCTACTCAGCCTCTTCCGTTGTGGGCTTGGGTGCGCGGCGGCGTGCCGGGCGTGGCTTGGCCGCGGGAGTATCGGAGGTCGCGGCCGGCGCTGCGGCGGCCGGGGTGACGACGGGCGTCGGCACCACGGCGCGAGGCATCTTCACTGCCGAGCGGCGGCGCACATTCGCCGGCGCCTCGTCGTCGGTGACGAACGCTCGGAGATGGCTCGTGCGCTTGAAGATGCTGCCCGCCATGCCGCGCGGCTTGGCGCGCCAGCGCTTGATGATCATCGCGCCGTCGACCTCGACACGCGCGACGCGCAGCGACGACGCATCGAGGTTGTAGTTGTGCTCGGCGTTGGCCGCCGCGGACTTGATCACCTTGGCGATATCGGCAGCGGCCGAGCGCGGCGAGTAATTCAGCACGACGAGTGCCTCGGCGACGGGCAAGCCGGTGACCATCGCCGAGACGAGGCGTGCTTTACGAGCGGTGGTGCGAACCCATTTCGCGGTTGCGACTACTTCCATCTCGTCCTACTTCAGCGCCGTGCTGCGTTCGGTGTGGTGCCCATGCCCGCGGTAACGGCGGGTGTGCGCGAACTCACCGAGCTTGTGGCCGACCATCGTCTCGGTGATGAGCACGGGAACGTGCTTGCGTCCGTCGTGCACCGCGATGGTGTGACCGACCATCTCCGGGAAGATGTCGCTACGGCGCGACCAGGTCTTGATGATCCGCTTCTCGCGCGACATGTTGAGCTGCTGCACCTTCTTGAGAAGGTGGTCATCGCAGAACGGTCCTTTCTTGAGCGAGCGACCCATGGTTACTTGTCCCGCCGGCGCACGATCATCCGATCAGTGCTCTTGTTGTGACGGGTGCGATAACCGAGCGCGGGCTTGCCCCATGGGGTCTGCGGGTTGCCGCCCGCACCGCTCCGTCCTTCGCCGCCGCCGTGAGGATGATCGAAGGGGTTCATGGTCATGCCACGAACCGACGGGCGAATGCCCCGCCATCTCGACTTGCCGGCCTTGCCGACGACCTCGTTCTCGTGGTCGACGTTGCCGACCTGGCCGATCGTCGCGCGAGCAGCGCACGTCGATGAGCCGCACCTCGCCGCTGGGCATGCGCACCTGCGCATACGCGCCCTCTTTGGCGAGCAGTTGCGCGGCCGTTCCGGCGCTGCGCACCAGCTGGCCGCCGCGGCCCAGCTTGACCTCGAGATTGTGGATCGTCGTACCGAGAGGAATGTTCGTGATGGGCAGCGCGCATCCCGGGCGGATTTCCGCGGTGCCGCCGGAGCTGACGACATCGCCGACGCTCAAGCCGTGCGGCGAGAGGATGTAGCGCTTGTCGCCGTCCGCGTAGACCACGAGCGCGATGCGCGCGCTGCGGTTCGGGTCGTACTCGATCGTCTTCACCTTGCCGGGACGTCCGTCCTTCTGACGCTTGAAGTCGATGAGGCGATAGGTCTTCTTGTGTCCGCCGCCCTGGTGGCGAACGGTGATGCGACCCGACGCGTTGCGTCCGCTGTGCTTCTTGAGGTGCTCGACCAACTGGCGCTGCGGTGCGCTCTTGGTCACGCCCTCGAAGCTGCTCACCGACATGAATCGGCGGCCCGGGCTCGTTGGCTTGTATTTCTTGGTTGGCATCGCTTACACGCCTTCGAAGAGGCCTTCGATCTTCTGGCCTGCGCCGAGAGTCACGATTGCCTTCTTCCAGTCGGGGCTCTGTCCGAGCACCCGCGTCTGACCGCGCGAGCGGCGACGCTTCTTGCCGTGCACGTTGATCGTGTTCACGTCGATGCACGGTGATCTTCTGGTCGACAAACGCCTCTTCGAGGGCTCGCCGGATCTGGATCTTGGTTGCGTGTGGATGGCAGCGGAACACGTAGCGTCCAGCCGCCATCGATGCGTACGACTTCTCGCTGATCACCGGGAGCACGAGGATCTGCTCGAAGCTGCGCTCGCCACTCATGCGAACGCCTCCTCGATGTGCTCGATGGCGTCACGCGTGATCAGCACCTTGTCGGCGCTGATGATGTCGCGAACGGAGAGGTTTCCCGCGAGCGTGAGGCGAACCTCGGGGATGTTGCGGGCGCTCTTCTCGAACATCTCGTTGTGCGAGCCGAGCACGACCAGCACCTTGCGCGGCGAATCGACGCCGCGGATGAGGTCGGCAACCGCTCTCGTCCTGGGCGCCTCGATCTCGAAGCTCTCGAGGACGAGCAACCCGCCGTCCTGCGCCTTCGCCGAGAGCGCGCTGCGCAGCGCGAGGCGGCGCTGCTTGCGCGGCATGTCGATGCGGAACGAGCGTGGATGCGGACCGAAGACGACGCCGCCGCCTTCCCAGTGTGGTGCGCGGGTGGAACCCTGGCGGGCTCGGCCGGTGCCCTTCTGGCGCCACGGCTTGCGTCCGCCGCCGCGCACTTCGCTGCGCGTCTTGGTGGACGACGTTCCCTGGCGTCCGTTGGCGAGCTGACGGATCAGCGCCTGGTGCATCACGGGCAGGTTGGGCTCGATGCCGAAGATGGTCTCGGGAAGTTCGACGGTGCCGGTCTCGACACCCGCCTGGTCGACGACGCGCGCGCTGCTCATTCCTGCGCTCCGATCGTCGCCGTGCGATCGCTGTCGCGGATCATCACGACCTGGTTCTTGTGCCCGGGAACCGACCCGTGCACGAGCAGCAGGTTGCGCTCGATGTCGACGCGGATCACTTCGAGATTGCGCACCGTCACCTGTGTCGCGCCGTGCTGGCCGGCCATCTTCAGGCCCTTGAACACGCGCGCGGCGTCGGTCGATCCGATCGATCCGGCCTGCTTGATGTTGTGCGAGCCGTGCGACACGGGACCGCGATGGAAGTTGTGGCGCTTGTGCTGGCCGGAGAATCCCTTGCCCTGGCTCACACCGGTGACGTCGATACGCTGCCCTTCGGCGAACATCTCGACCGTGAGCCGCGCGCCCACGGTGACGTCGCCCGGATCGCGCAGTTCCTTGAGGCGGTACTGCGGCTGGAGACCGGCGCGCTTGAAGTGGCCGCGCATCGGCTTGGGGGTGCGCTTCACCGCTTTGTCGCCGAAGCCGAGCTGCACGGCCTCGTAGCCGTCGACACCGACGGTCTTGCGCTGCACGACGCGGCACGTGTCAGCTTCGAGCACCGTGACAGGGACCGACGTTCCCTGCGGCGTGAAGATCTGAGTCATCCCCACCTTGCGAGCGAGAATCCCTTTGCTCACAGCTTGATCTCGATGTTGACGCCGCTCGGGAGGTTGAGACGCATGAGCGCGTCGACGACCTTTGGATTGGCGTCGAGGATGTCGAGAATCCGCTTGTGCGTGCGCATCTCGAACTGCTCGCGCGAGTCCTTGTCGATGAACGGTGAGCGCACGACGGTGTACTTGTTGATGGTGGTCGGCAGAGGTACCGGCCCAGCAACACGCGTGCCCGTACGCGTCGCGGTCTCCACGATCTTGGACGCGGCCTGGTCGAGGACGCGGTGATCGTAGGCCTTGAGGCGGATGCGAATCTTCTGGGGCACGGTGTTCCTGTGGTTCCTCTGCTCTGTCTATCGAGTGCTTATTTGTCGATCGATGTGACGGCGCCGGCACCCACGGTCCGGCCGCCCTCGCGAATTGCGAAGCGCATGCCATCCTCGACCGCGATCGGGGTGATCAGCTCGATGCCCATCTCGACGTTGTCCCCGGGCATGCACATCTCCTGGCCGTCCGGGAGCGCGATGGTACCCGTCACGTCGGTGGTCCTGATGTAGAACTGCGGACGGTACCCGGTGAAGAACGGCGTATGACGTCCACCTTCATCCTTGCTCAGGACGTAGACCTGGGCCTTGAACTTGGTGTGCGGGGTGATGGTTCCCGGCTTGGCGAGCACCTGTCCGCGCTCGACGTCCTCGCGCTTGATACCGCGAAGCAGGCAGCCGACGTTCATGCCGGCCTCACCCGCGTCAAGCAGCTTGTGGAACATCTCGACGCCGGTCACCGTCGACTTGACGGTGTCCTTGATGCCGACGATCTCCACCGGCTCGTTGACCTTGACGATGCCGCGGTCGATGCGGCCGGTGACCACGGTGCCACGACCTTCGATCGAGAACACGTCCTCGATCGGCATCATGAACGGCTTGTCGACGGGGCGGGTCGGCACCGGGATGTAGGTGTCAACGGCGTCCATCAGCTTGAGCACGCCGTCGACCGCGTCCTTGTCACCCTCGAGCGCCTTGAGTGCGGAGACGCGAACCACGGGGATGTCGTCGCCGGGGAAGTCGTAGCGGCTCAGCAGCTCACGAACCTCGAGCTCGACGAGCTCGAGCAGCTCCTCGTCGTCGACTGCGTCGCACTTGTTGAGCGCAACCACGATGTACGGGACACCGACCTGGCGCGCGAGCACGATGTGCTCCCGGGTCTGGGGCATCGGTCCGTCGGTCGCGGCGACAACCAGGATCGCGCCGTCCATCTGGGCGGCGCCGGTGATCATGTTCTTGATGTAGTCCGCGTGGCCGGGGCAGTCGACGTGCGCGTAGTGGCGGTCGCCGTCTCGTACTCGACGTGCGCGGTCGCGATCGTGATACCGCGCGCCTTCTCTTCCGGCGCGTTGTCGATCTTGTCGAACGAAACAAAAGCGTTGTCACCACCGACGGTCTCGGAGAGAGCCTTGGTGATGGCGGCAGTCAACGTCGTCTTGCCATGGTCGATGTGACCGATGGTTCCGACGTTGACGTGTGGCTTGGTGCTGTGGTATTCTTCTTCTTGCCCATTTCCAGTGCGCTCTACTGAACTCGGCTGGCTCCCGGCTGGCTGGCTCTCGGTGATTACACCCTGGCCTTGGCGACGAGCTCTTCTGCGAGGCTCGCGGGAAGCTGCTGATAATGATGGAATTCCATGCTGTAGTTGGCCCTGCCCTGGGTCATGTGCGCAGGTCCGTCGAGTAGCCGAACATCGCAGCCAGCGGAACTTCAGCGTGAACGATATGCGATGCGGCACGCGTCCTTCCATGCCGAGGATCTGCCCGCGGCGTCCGAGAGGTCCCCCATGACGTCGCCCATGAACTCCTCGGGCATGAAGACGTCGACACGCATGATCGGCTCCAGGAGCACCGGTTTCGCCTTGCGGACGCCGTCCTTGAAGCCCATCGAGCCGGCGATCTGAGAACGCCTGCTCCGACGAGTCGACGTCGTGGTACGAGCCGTCGACCAGGGTCACCTTGACGTCGACGACCGGGTAGCCGGCAAGCACGCCGTTGGAAAGCGAGTCGGCGATGCCCCGCCCGGTCGGCGCGATGTACTCGCGCGGGATCGTGCCGCCCGACGATCTTGCTGACGAACTCGAAGCCCTTGCCGGGCTTCGGGGGTGGAGCTCGAGCTCGACGTGGCCGTACTGGCCGTGGCCGCCCGACTGACGGACGAATCGCCCGGTGCCGTGCGCCTGCGACCGTGACCGTCTCCCGGTACGACGACCTGGGGCTTGCCGACGGTGGCGTCGACCTTGAACTCGCGGAGCATGCGGTCGACGATGATCTCGAGGTGGAGCTCGCCCATCCCTGAGATGACGGTCTGGCCGGTGTCCTCGTCGGTGTGGACGCGGAAGGTGGGGTCTTCCTCGGCGAGCCGCTGGAGCGCGATGCCCATCTTGTCCTGGTCGGCCTTGGTCTTCGGCTCGACGGCGACCGAGATGACCGGCTCCGGGAGACGGATCGCTCCAGGACGATCGGCGTAGTTCTCGTCGCAGAGCGTGTCGCCGGTGGTGGTCACTTGCAGGCCGATGGCGGCGGCGATGTCGCCGGCGCGGACCTCCTCGATGTCCTCGCGGTGGTTGGCGTGCATCTGGAGCAGGCGGCCGACCGCTCGCGCTCGCCCTGGGTGGCGTTGTAGACGTAGGAGCCGCTCTGCAGCGTGCCGCTGTAGACGCGGAAGAACGTGAGCTTGCCGACGAAGGGGTCGGTGGCGATCTTGAAGGCGAGCGCCGCGAAGGGCTCGCTGTCGTCTGGCAGTTGCGCACCGTGGCGTCGTCGACCCTTCCGGCGTGCTGCCCCTTCGATCGGCGGGACGGTCGAGCGGCGACGGGAGGTAGTCGACGACCGCGTCGAGCATCGGCTGCACGCCCTTGTTCTTGAGGGCGGAGCCGCAGAGGACCGGGCACCAGCTTGGTCTGACCGTCCCGTCGCGGAGCCCGCGCCGGATGATCGTCGGCGGTCGAGAGCTCTCGCCCTCCAGGTAGCGGGCCATGAGCTCGTCGTCGGACTCGGCCACGGCCTCCAGGAGGACGTGCCGGTACTGGGCCGACCTCCGCCCGCATCGACTCGGGGATCGCGCCGCGCTCGCTGGCTGGTGCCGAGGTCGTCCGGTAGACGATCGCGTCATCGGTTGACCAGGTCGACCATTCCCTCGAACTCGGCCTCGGCGCCGATGGGAAGCTGGATGGGCACGGCGTTGCGCGCCCAGCCGATCCTTGATCGACTGCGACGGCAGGCGTAGAAGTCGGCGCCCATCCGGTCCATCTTGTTGATGAAGCAGATCCGCGGGACCTCGTAGCGGTCGGCCTGGCGCCAGACGGTCTCGGACTGGGGCTCGACGCCCGCCACGGCGTCGAACACCGCCACCGCGCCGTCGAGCACGCGCAGGCTGCGCTCCACCTCGACGGTGAAGTCCACATGCCCGGGCGTATCGATAATGTTGATACGGTGGCCGCGCCACTCAGCTGCTGTTGCCGCCGAGGTGATCGTGATCCCGCGCTCCTGCTCCTGGACCATCCAGTCCATGGTCGCGGCGCCCTCGTGGACCTCGCCCATCCGGTGGATGCGGCCGGTGTAGAAGAGGACGCGCTCGGTCGTCGTGGTCTTGCCCGCATCGATGTGGGCCATGATCCCGATGTTCCGGGTACTTCTCCAGAGGCGACGGCGCGACCGGCGACGGCAGTGCCACTGCCACGGACACGTCAGTACCGGAAGTGCGAGAAGGCTTTGTTGGACTCGGCCATCTTGTGGGTGTCTTCTTTCCGCTTGATCGAGGCGCCGACGCCGTTGGCAGCGTCCATCAGCTCGGCGGCGAGCTGGTCGGCCATGCTCTTGCCGGAGCGCGCCCGCGGGCGTAGCGGATGATCCAGCGCCGCGCCAGCGCCTGGCGGCGGTCGTGGCGGATCTCGACCGGCACCTGGTAGGTGGCGCCGCCGACCCGCTTGGGCTTGACCTCGATCACCGGGGTCACGTTGCGGATGGCCTGGTCGAACACGTCGAGGGGCTCCTGCGGGTGGAGCGCCGCACCTTCTCGAACGCGTCATAGACGATCTTCTGCGCGGTGATCTTCTTTCCGGCCAGCATGATGCAGTTGACGAACTTGGCAAGTCGCGGGGCTCCCGTAGATCGGGTCGGGCAGGATGACGCGCTTCTGGACGCGGGCTCGACGAGGCATCTCGAATGATCTAGACTCGCCGTTTTCTCGCGCTTGGCGCCGTACTTGCTCCGGCCCTGCTTCCGGTTCTTGGTGCCGGCGGCGTCGAGCGTGCCGCGGATGACGTGGTAGCGGACACCGGGGAGGTCGCTTGACCGCGGCCGCCGCGGATGAGCACCACCGAGTGCTCCTGCAGGTTGTGGCCGATCCCGGGGATGTAGGCGGTGACCTCTGCCTTGCTGGTCAGGCGGACCCGGGCCACCTTGCGGAGCGCCGAGTTGGGCTTCTTGGGCGTGGTCGTGTACACGCGGACGCAGACGCCGCGGCGCTGGGGACATCCCTTGAGCGCACGGGCCTTCGTCTTGTGCGTCGGCTTGGTTCGGCCCTTGCGGACCAACTGCTGAAAGGTAGGCACGACCGTCCGTTTAGTGAGAATTGCGCTCTGCCACGAAACAGCGCGCGCGAATACGAGGAAAGCTCGTGGAGCGAAGCGAAAGCCTACCAGAGGTTGAGTTCACACGTCAAACCGCGATACGACCCGTGACAGCCGCGGCAGCCGCGTTCGCGGCAAGCGGGCTACGCCTGTTACGCTATCGGCCTTCCAGAAAGACGACTCGCCGTCGTCCGTTCGCCGAAGACCGCAGGCGCGGGGCCGGGCCCCGCTCAATCTCCTGCGCAGGTGGGCAAGGCTGCCGGAGCGCGCTCCGCGGTCGTGATCCCTCCATCGGCGGAGGCACGGCCCCGACGGAGGCAGCACATGGCACCAACCAGTACCGACAAGCCCAAGGTCACGCGGGCCGGGTCGCGCAAGGTCGCGTCCGTGCACCAGTTGACCGAGATGCTGTCGCGGTCGACGTCGGCGGTCGTCACTGACTACCGCGGGCTCACCGTCCGGCAACTCGAGGACCTGCGTGGGCGGCTCCGCGCCGAGGGAATCGACTACATCGTCGTGAAGAACACGCTCGCGCGGCGCGCTGCCGTGGATTCAGGCTCCGCCGGCTTTGCCGACGTCCTGGTCGGTCCCGTCGGCCTGGCGATCGGATACGGCGATCTCTCCGCTCCCGCGCGGATCCTCTTCGAGCACTTCCGCAGCACCCGGACGCTGCCGCTCGTGGCCGGGCTCGCCGAGGGCCAGGTGCTGGACGGCGACGAGGTCCGGACCCTCGCCGAACTGCCGCCGAGAGACGTGCTCCTGAGCCGTCTCGCCGCAGCGCTGCTGGGACCGCTGTCCTCACTCGCCGCAGCGATCGATTCCCCCAACTCCACACTCGCGGCGACCCTCGAGGCCTACCGCGACAAGCTCGCCGCCTGATCACACCCCATCGTTTCATTAAGGAGAAGCACATGGCAACGAAGACACTCACCCCCGAGGAGTTCGTTGACGCGCTCGAGACCTGGACGGTCCTGGACGTCGTCAACGCCGTGAAACTCATGGAGGAGAAGCTCGGCATCAAGGCGGCAGCGCCGGTGTCGCCGCAGCAGCAGCCCCCACCGCCGCCGCAGACGCCCCGGTCGAGGAGCAGACCGAGTTCTCGGTCATCCTCACCCACCCCGGCGACGCCAAGATCAACGTCATCAAGGCGGTCCGCGAGATCACCGGTCTGGGCCTCAAGGAGGCGAAGGACCTGGTCGACGCCGCGCCGAAGGCAGTCCGCGAGGCCATCCCGAGGGCGGAGGCCGACGCGCACAAGGCCAAGCTCGAAGAGGCCGGCGCATCCGTGGAGATCAAGTAGCCCGTCTGAGCTACACCGGTTGAGGCGATTCCGGCTCGCGGGAGCCGGACGCTTCAAATCGGGCGCATCCGGGTAGATAAGAACTCCCGAGATCAAGCCCGGATCCAAAGCGCACCAAGCGCCGCGAACGGGCGGTGAAGGCCTTTTTGCGCGGGTTTTTGCTACGATACGGGATTGTGCCCGTCGCCGCGCGTGCCCGCGCGCATTCCTTCTCGGGGGAACTCTAGCATATGGTGCTTTCTCTTTCCACTACTGCCGCCCGCAAGTCGTACGGCCAGATCGCAGACAAGCTCGAGGTCGGGAACCTGATCCAGACCCAGCTTGATTCGTTTGAGTGGTTCAAGAGAGAAGGGCTCAGGGAGCTCTTCAACGAGATCAACCCAATCACGGACTACACCGGAAAGAACTACGAGCTCCGGTTCCTCGACTACGAATTTGGCGAGCCCAAATACGACGAAGAGGATTGCCGTCAGCGGGACATGACCTTCTCCGCCCCGCTCCGCATCCAGACCCGGCTCCACATCAAGACCGGCGAGAACGCCGGCGAGATCAAGGAGGCCGAGGTCTTCATGGGCGACTTCGCGATGATGACCGGCGCCGGAACGTTCGTCGTGAACGGCACCGAGCGCGTGGTCGTGTCGCAGCTGGTGCGCTCGCCTGGCGTGTACTTCACGAGCAGCGAGGACCGGACCACCGGTCGCCTGCTGTTCGCCGCCAAGCTCATCCCGAACCGTGGTGCCTGGCTCGAGGTCGAGACCTCCAGCAAGGACATCCTCACGGTCAAGATCGACCGCAAGCGCAAGGTGCCGGTCACCACGCTGGTGCGCGCCATCGGCTACGCGAGCAACGACGACATCCGCGCGTTCTTCGCCGATGTCGACCTCGATCCTGATCACCAGTACATCAACGCGACGCTCGAGAAGGACAACACCACCAGCGTCGAGGAAGCCCTCGTCGAGCTGTACCGGAAGATCCGCCCGGGCGATCCGCCAACCGTCGAGAACGCGCGCAACCTGCTCAACTCGCTGTTCTTCAACGCACGCCGTTTCGACCTCTCGAAAGTCGGCCGGTTCAAGCTCGACAAGAACCTCGGCATCAGCGAGGAAGAGGCGCGCGAACGCGCGTGGGACAAGGACCGCCGCGTCCTCGACAACCAGGACTTCGTGTCGATCATCCGCAAGGTCATCCAGCTGAACAACGGCCACGGTGAGGCGGACGACATCGACCACCTCGGCAACCGCCGCGTCCGCGCGGTCGGCGAGCTGCTGCAGAACCAGTTCCGCATGGGCCTGATCCGCATGGAGCGAATCATCAAGGAGCGCATGACCATCAGCGACTCGGGGACGATCACGTCCGCGAGCCTGATCAACGCGCGCCCGGTTGTCGCAGCGATCAAAGAGTTTTTCGGGTCCAGCCAGCTCTCGCAGTTCATGGACCAGACCAACCCGCTCGCCGAGCTCACGCACAAGCGGCGCCTGTCGGCGCTCGGGCCGGGAGGCCTTTCACGCGAGCGCGCCGGATTCGACGTCCGAGACGTGCACCAGAGCCACTACGGACGGATCTGCCCGATCGAGACGCCGGAAGGTCCGAACATCGGATTGATTGGATCCCTGGCAACGTTCGCGCGCGTCAACGAGTTCGGCTTCATCGAGACGCCGTTCCGGCGCGTGTACAAGGACGAGAAGGGCACGCCGTGGGTCAGTGACGAGATCGTGTTCCTGTCCGCCGACGAAGAGGACAAGTACACCGTCGCGCAGGCCAACGCGCCTGTCGACGAGAAGGGTCACTTCGCGGTGGCGCACGTCGCGTGCCGCACACGCCACACCTTCAAGGACCTGCCCATCGGCGACGTCGACTTCATGGACGTCTCACCGAAGCAGATCGTCAGCGTCGCAACCGCGCTCATCCCCTTCCTCGAGCACGACGACGCAAACCGCGCGCTGATGGGCTCGAACATGCAGAAGCAGGCAGTGCCGCTTCTGGTCGCCGAATCGCCGATCGTCGGCACCGGCATGGAAGGCCACGCCGCACGCAACTCCGGCGAGATGGTGCTGGCACGCAAGGCCGGAACCGTGGTCGGGGTCGGCTGGCCGGAGCCGGCGGACAACGATCGTTCGGTGGAGAAGATTCTCAGCGGGCAGGACAGCGGCATCGGCATCCTGGTGCGTCCCGACGACGGTGGCCCGGACCAGTGGTACGGCGTCCACAAGTTCGTGCGCAGCAACCAGGGCACGTGCCTTTCGCAGCGCATCACCGTCCGCAGCGGCGCACGCATCAGCGAGGGCGATGTGCTTGCCGATGGTCCGTCGACCGACACGGGTGAGCTCGCGCTTGGACGCAACATGCTGGTCGCCTTCATGCCCTGGGAGGGCTACAACTTCGAGGACGCGATCCTCATCAGTGAATCCGTCGTGCGCGAGGACAAGTTCACCTCGATTCACATCGAGGAGTTCGAGATCGAGGCGCGCGACACGAAGTTGGGCGCCGAGGAGATCACACGCGACCTCCCCAACATCAACGAGGAATCGCTGAAGAACCTCAACGAGCGCGGCATCATCTATGTCGGCGCGGAGGTCCACCCGGGCGACATTCTGGTCGGCAAGATCACGCCGAAGGGCGAGTCGGAGCTCTCCGCGGAGGAGCGCCTCCTGCGCGCCATCTTCGGTGAGAAGGCTCGCGAAGTCCGCGACTCGTCGTTGCGTGTCCCGCACGGTGAGCGTGGCATCGTCGTCGACGTCAAGGTGTTCAGCCGCGAGAGCAACCACGAGCTGCCGCCAGGCGTCAACGAGCTGGTTCGCGTCTACGTCGCGCAGAAGCGGAAGATCGCGCAGGGCGACAAGATGGCCGGACGCCACGGCAACAAGGGCGTTGTCGCTCGAATCATGCCGATCGAGGACATGCCGTACCTGCCGGACGGCACTCCCGTCGAGATCGTGCTCAACCCGCTCGGTGTGCCGAGCCGGATGAACCTCGGCCAGGTGCTGGAAACCCACCTCGGGTACGCCGCACACGCGCTCGGCCTCAAGGTCGCGTCGCCGGTCTTCGACGGCGCGTCGGAGGAGCTCATCGAAAGCGAGCTGGCGCGTGCCGGGCTACCGAGCAGTGGCAAGGAGCGTCTGCGCGACGGACGCACCGGCGAGTTCTTCGACCGCGAGGTCACCGTCGGATACATCTACATGCTCAAGCTGCATCACCTCGTCGAGGACAAGATCCATGCGCGCAGCACGGGTCCTTACTCGCTGGTCACGCAGCAGCCGTTGGGCGGCAAGGCGCAATTCGGCGGCCAGCGCTTCGGCGAGATGGAGGTGTGGGCACTCGAGGCCTACGGCGCGAGCCACATCCTTCAGGAGATCCTCACCGTCAAGAGCGACGACATCGTCGGTCGCGTCAAGGCGTACGAGGCGATCGTCAAGGGCGAGAACACGCTCGAAGCCGGCATCCCGGAATCGTTCCGTGTGCTGGTCAAGGAGCTGGAAGGCCTCGCGCTCGGCGTCGAGATCCAGTCCGACGATGAGCACCAGATCCTCCTCGGTGAGGAGGACATCCCCGACATCCCACTCGATCTTGGTATCCACCTCGAGCGCGACGAGCGCGACGACGTGGACGACATTCGATAGCAGCAATCGGTAGTTAGGACACACATGCTGAAACTCGAAAACTTCGATGCGCTGAAACTGTCGATCGCCAGTCCGGAGATGATCCTGTCCTGGTCGCACGGTGAGGTCACCAAGCCGGAGACCATCAACTACAGGACCCTGAAGCCGGAACGCGACGGTCTGTTCTGCGAGAAGATTTTCGGTCCCACCAAGGACTGGGAATGCCACTGCGGTAAGTACAAGCGCTATCGGTACAAGGGAATCATCTGCGACAAGTGCGGCGTCGAAGTGACCCGCGCGAAGGTGCGTCGCGAGCGGATGGGTCACATCAAGCTTGCGTCGCCGGTTTCGCACGTCTGGTACTTCAAGGGCATCCCGTCGCGCATGGGACTGCTGCTCGACATGAGCCCGCGCAACCTCGAGAAGGTGCTGTACTTCGCCAACTACATCGTCACGTCGATCGATGAGAAGGCGCGGACGGAACTGCTCGCGAAGCTCGACCCGAACACCGACGAGCGCATCATCGCGCTCAAGGAGCGCATGAGCTCAGGTGGCGCGGACGAGAAGCCCGAGATCGAGGCACGCATCACCGAGCGCGAGGTGGAGCTCGCCGCGCAGAAGGTTCGCCTCGAGGAAGAGCTCGAGAACCGGATCACCAAGCTGCGTGACTCCGCCGCGGACCTCGACTCCCGCATCCAGGAGGCGAAGGGCCACAAGGCCGTCGCCAACTTCACGCTCAGCGACTCCGTCATCGCCGAAGTGGTCGCCAAGAAAGGCGTGCTGCTCGAGGAAGACCTCGCGGTCGAGGTGCAGCGCCGCGCTGCCGAACGCGAGGAGGAGTTGCGCGCCAGCATGGCGCAGCGCATCCAGGAAGCCGAGGACGCCGCCGGGGCGGAAATCGCCGGCCTGCGCGCCGACCTGCAGGGCAGCCGCGCCGAGCGCGAGGTGAGCGCGCAGGAAGAGCTCGACGCGCTGCGCAACGACGTGCAGAAGCAGCGTGAGAAGCTCGAGTCGCTGACCGTTCGCGACCTGCTCACCGACACCGACTACCGCGAGTACGCGGAGAAGTTCGGCAAGGTCTTCAAGGCGGGTATCGGCGCCGCATCGATTCGCGAGCTGCTCCAGCAGATCAACCTCGCCGATGAGGCAACGCGCCTTCGCGAGGAGTCCAAGTCCACGAGCGGCCAGCGCCGTCAGAAGGCGATCAAGCGCCTGCGTGTCGTCGAGGCGTTCCGCAAGTCGTCCACGTCACCTGCGTGGATGATCCTCGACGTGCTCCCGGTGATCCCCCCGGAGCTGCGCCCGATGGTGCAGCTCGACGGTGGCCGGTTCGCCACGAGCGACCTGAACGACCTCTACCGCCGCGTCATCAACCGCAACAACCGCCTGAAGCAGACTCCTCGAGCTCGGTGCGCCGGAAATCATCGTGCGCAACGAGAAGCGGATGCTGCAGGAAGCGGTGGACGCGCTCATCGACAACGGGCGCCGCGGCCGTGCCATCACCGGCACGGGCAACCGCAAGCTCAAGTCGCTCTCCGACATGCTCAAGGGCAAGCAGGGACGGTTCCGGCAGAACCTTCTCGGCAAGCGCGTCGACTACAGCGGACGTTCGGTCATCGTGGTCGGGCCGGAGCTGAAGCTGCACGAGTGCGGTCTGCCCAAGAAGATGGCGCTCGAGCTGTTCAAGCCGTTCGTGATGCGCGAGCTCGTCTCGCAGAACAGCACCCAGAACATCAAGAGCGCCAAGCGCATGGTCGAACGCGTGCGGCCCGAGGTGTGGGACGTGCTCGACGGCGTGATCAAGGAGCATCCGGTGCTCCTCAACCGCGCGCCAACCCTTCACCGTCTCGGCATCCAGGCGTTCATGCCGGTGCTCGTCGAGGGCCAGGCGATCCAGATTCATCCACTCGTCTGCAAGGCATTCAACGCGGACTTCGACGGAGACCAGATGGCGGTGCACGTGCCGCTGTTCAGCGGTGCCGTCGCGGAAGCGAAGAACCTGATGATGTCGTCAAACAACATCCTCAGCGCCTCCAACGGCAGCCCGGTGGTCGCACCGCACCAGGACATCGTCCTCGGTGCGTACTACCTCACCCAGCGCGGCGCGGACGACGAGCGGCCGGAGACCGACCTGCACGTCTTCGCATCGACGCGGTGAGGCACAGCTCGCGTTCGAGCACCACGTCGTGAACCTGCACGAGCGCGTTCGGGTCCGCATGCCCAAGCGCAACGTGCATGCGCACCGCGCGTCGGAGGAGGATCCGACCGGCACCGAGATCGTCACCACGACCATCGGCAGGGTCATCTTCAACGAGGTCCTGCCGCTCGGTGATGCCGGAGCCGACAACGACCTTCCGTCGATGGCGTTCCGCAACGAGTTCCTCGACCTGGGCAAGCTCTCGCACCTCGTCAAGGAGTGCTACGACCTGCACGGCGCGGAAACCACCGCGCAGCTGGTCAACAACATCAAGCGTCTCGGCTTCCACTACGCGACCAGTCGCCGGCGTGACCGTCGCCGCCATGGACATCAAGACCCCGCCGGCGAAGGCGGGGATCATCGCCAAAGCCGAGGACGAGGTCGAGCAGGTCGACCTGCAGTTCCGTCGCGGACTGATCACCGACGACGAGCGCTACCTGAAGACCGTCGACATCTGGACGAACGCGACGGACAAGGTGACCGAGGTCACCATGAGCTCGTTCGACCGCTTCCACTCGGTGCTGATGATGTCCGCAGTCAGGAGCCCGAGGCAGCAAGCAGCAGATCCGGCAGCTCGCCGGTATGCGCGGACTCATGGCCGACCCGACAGGACGGATCATCGACCTGCCGATCAAGGCCAACTTCTCCGAGGGCCTCACCGTCCTCGAGTACTTCATCTCCACGCACGGAGCCCGCAAGGGACTCGCGGACACCGCGCTTCGTACCGCTGACTCCGGGTACCTCACCCGCCGCCTGGTCGACGTGGCGCAGGACGTCATCGTTCGCATCGAGGACTGCGAGACCACCGCGGGGATCTGGATCGAGCTCACCGACGACGAGCTCAAGGAACGCGCAATCGATCGTTTCCAGGGACGCATCGCGGCCCAGGACATCGCCATCGGCGACGAGACGGTGAAGCGCGCGGGCGACGATATCGACGATGAGACCGCCCGCCGGATCATGGCCGCGAAGGACACGGTCGGCAGGGTCAAGGTGCGCAGCATCATGACGTGCAAGGCCCGCGAGGGCGTCTGCCGCATGTGCTACGGGCGCAACCTGGCCACGGGCCGGCTGGTCGAGATCGGCGAGGCGGTCGGCGTGATCGCTGCGCAGTCCATCGGCGAACCTGGCACCCAGCTCACCATGCGGACGTTCCACACCGGTGGTGTCGCGACTGGTGGCTCCGACATCACGCAGGGACTCCCCCGCGTCGAGGAGCTGTTCGAGGCACGGGTGCCGAAAGGCAAGGCGTTGATCAGCGAGATCGACGGCGTCGTCGAGGTCATTCGTGGCGAGAACCGCTCGCAGAAGGTCAAGGTGACCTCGCGAGACATCTTCGACACGACGTACCCGGTTCCGTCCAAGCACGCTGTTGCGGTCGAGGACGGCAGTCACGTCGCGGAGGGCACCGAGCTCATCCGTGGCGTCGACGAGCACGGCAACGAAGTCTCGATCCGCGCCCGCTACGCGGGAACGGTGAAGGTCGACGCCAAAAGCATCCTGGTGCGCAGCACCGACGACGACTCGCGCGAGTACCCGATCCCTGTGTCCTCACAGATCAAGGTCCGCGACGGGGATCACGTCAGCGCCGGCGACAAGATCAGCGAAGGCTCGATCAGCCCGCAGGAGCTGCTGCTCGTGCGCGGTCGCGACGATGTGCAGAACTACCTCGTGCGCGAGGTGCAGCGCGTGTACCGGACGCAAGGCGTCGATATCAACGACAAGCACATCGAGGTCATCGTCCGGCAGATGATGCGGAAGGTCCGCATCGACAACGCCGGCGACAGCGACCTGTTGCCCGGCGAGATCGTCTCGCAGCTCGAATGGGAAGAGGCCAATGCGAAGGCGTTGAGCGAAGGCGGCGAACCCGCAATCGCGCAGACGGTGCTGCTCGGCCTCATCAAGGCGGCACTCAACACGGCGTCGTGGCTGTCCGCAGCGTCGTTCCAGGAGACCACCCGCGTCCTCACGGAAGCGGCCATCTCGGGCAAGATCGACCGCCTGCGTGGCCTCAAGGAGAACGTCATCATCGGCAAGCTCATCCCCGCAGGGACGGGCCTCGACTACTACCAGAAGCTTCGTGACGAGGCGCTCCGCCTGTACGAGGAAGAGGCAGCGGCCGCCGGCGGTGGCGATCCGGACTACATCGGACTTGACATGGGTGCCGACGCCGAGGTGGCGCTGTCACTCGAACCGGAGCCCCAGCCAGACCCCGTCGCGTAGGCGGGCCGGCAAAAACGCATACAGCACACACGATCCGGTGACGGCCTCACGGCTGTTACCGGATCGTGAACTGTTGCGTTGCAGGCGCAGTCTAGGCTGTGCTCGATGCTCCTTCTCCTTGCCGCTGCCGCGCATTCTTCGAAATCGGGATCGATCCCCGGCGACGTCTACCTCGCGGCGACCGGCGCACTCGTCTGCTGGGTTGTGGTCTATCTCGTCTACAAGGTCGTGATGACCGGACGGAAGGACTTCGGAATGCCCGTCAAGCGCAAGGTCCTCTGCAAGCATCTTCGTGTCGATCACGATCAGAGCGCGGAGGTGCCGATCTGGTGGACCGACCTCCAGGTACAGCGCGCCGTTCGCGCCCACTGGCGGCACACGCTACGGCTCCCCTTCGGCGCCGCACCAGAGCCAAAACCGCAGTTGTAGCGGTCTCGCACAGACGTGTGACGGGGACCTCCGACGTGACGCGATCGGCGACGATGTTGGCTGATCACGATCGTTTCACCGGCTCGGAAGGGCACTACCGGGAGGTACTCACCAGTTGGCTCGCGTCCTCGTTGCCGAAGATGATGCGCTGACGCGGCGCTTCATCCAGGAGACCCTCGAGTACGCCGGCCACGAGGTGACCAGCGCTGCCAACGGCGCTGAGGCGATCGGCTGCGTCGACGCCCCGGGCTGCTTCGACGCCATCATCACCGACTACGCGATGCCGCTCGCCAACGGCGTCGACCTCATCGCTCACGCGCAACGCGTGGACCCGATGATCTCGTGCATCGTCGTCACCGCATTCCGCGACCTCGACCTCGCAATGCAGGCGATGCAGGCAGGCGCTGTCGCATTCATCCCGAAACCCTTCAAGTCGATGCACCTGCTGACGGTGCTCGACCGCGCACTCGAGCGTCGCGAGCTGGCTGACGAGGCGCTTCGCCTGCGGTTTCTCGCGCCGATGCTCGAGCGCTTCACGATGGTGCTCGCCAACGCGCTCGAGTCGAAGGATTACGAGACGCAGGAACACTCGACCCGGCTGGTCGGGATGTCCGACGCCATCTCGCGTCATCTCGGCATCGGCGACGGTATGCGCAGCCTCATCCGTTTTGGCGCGTGCCTCCACGATATCGGCAAGGTGGCCATCCCCGAGGCGTTGCTGCGCAAGCCGGAAGCACTCACCATCGCCGAGCGCAATGTCATGCGCACCCATCCCGAGATCGGCGCGTCGATTCTTGCCGACATCGACACCTGGGAAGACGTGCGGCTCATCGTCCGCCATCACCACGAGCACTTCAACGGTGCCGGATACCCGGACGGCCTCCGCGGGGATCAGATCCCGCTCGGCGCGCGCATCGTGTCCGTCGTCGACGCTTTCGATGTCATGCGTACCGGCCGCCCGTATCAACCGGCCCGCTCCTTCGACTGGATCCTCGAAGAGCTGCGCCGCGAGAGCGGCCGGCAGTTCGACCCGGAGATGGTCGACGCGCTCATCGCCGTCATGCCGACGGACGGCACCACCATCGAAGTAGCGCCGCTGGACTTTCAGCCGGCCCGCCAGGCGGCCGTTGGTCGCCGCCAGAACGATGTCGCGATCGCCGCCTGGCTGCGTGGCGACGGCGCCGTGATACGCGCCCCGATCCTGCCCGTCTGAGCAGTTATCCCGCGAGCGGGCTCAGCGCCGTGAGGACTCCGAGATCGCCGGCCACGATCGCCGCCGCAAGCGACTGAATCCCTCTGCCATTCGGTTCGGAGAGCACCACGTCGGCACGCGACTTGAGAATGTCGACCGCGTTGGCGACCGCGACGGAGACGCCTGCAACCGCGAAGAGTGCGACATCGTTCTCGCCGTCACCGACCGCAACCGTGGCGGAGGGCGATTCGCCCAGTGCGCGGAGGGCTGCCTCGAGCCCGGTGCGCTTGCTGATGCCGGCGGGAAGCACCATGGCGGAGTCGCGATTGCGAACCACCTGGCGATCGACACCGACCTTGGCAATCGCGGCCGAGAGCTTTGCCTGCTGGCTCCAGGCAGTCGAGCAGAGCACGCGGCCGATGACCAGTGGATTGACGCCCGTGCGCTCGAACTCGGCGACCAGCCGCGGCGGGATTCGAGGTGCAAGGAGTTCCTCTGTTCCGCTCGCGACGTCGATCACGACTGCGCCGTTCTCGACGACGATCGCCTCGAACAGCGTGCCCGGGTCGAATACGTTGGCGAGTTCCTCGCGGGTCCGCCCGGTGACCAGTACGAGCCGGATACCGGCGGCCGCGACGCGCTCCAGAGCCTGGACCGTCAGGTCGGAGCAGACCCCCTCGGTCGCGAGCGTTCCGTCGTAGTCGCATGCAAGAACACGGTGCCGCATCACATCCATTGTCGTGGGGACGTACCGATCCAGGCTTCGAGCCTCTCGAACGGGCGCTCTCACAGGTCGAATGTCGCCCGGACCTCCGTACCCTTGCCGAGTTGGGACCTGATCTCGAGCGTTCCCTTGTCGCCGTCAGCCCGCTCGCGCATGGTCAGGAGCCCGAAGTGCCTCGTCTTGTCGACGCTCGCCTCGGTAGCCTCCACATCCATACCGACGCCGTCATCGCGGATCACGGCACTCACCTGCTTGGGCAGGAAGGTGATCACCACCTCGACGTTGGACGCCTTCGCGTGCTTGCGGGCGTTGTTGAGCGCCTCCTGGACGATCCGGAAGCACGTCTGCTCCAGTCCCCCGCCCATGCGGATCTCCTCGCCGACGACTCGCAGGTGCGCGTTGATCGAGTTGTGCTCGCCAAACTCGGCGACGAACTTGCGCAACGTCGGCACCAGGCCGAGATCGTCGAGCGTCATCGGGCGGAGGTCGAAGATCAAGCGCCGCGTATCGTCCAGGACGGCGCGGACGCCGTTCTTGAAGTCCGCGAGCTCGCTCACGACCATCTTCGGGTCGCGCGCGATGAGCCGCTCGATGATCTCCGCCTGGAGCACGAGATTCGCCATCGACTGCGCGGGGCCGTCGTGCATGTCGCGCGCGATCCGCATCCGCTCCTCTTCGATGATCTGGAAGACCTGGCGGGATGCGTCCCGCAGCCGGGCGGTGCCGTTGGTGGGTCCGGCATTGGCAGCCAGCAGGTCGTCGAGGCTGCGGTACACGGCGCGGAGCACTTCCTGCTCGGCGCGGATGCCGGTGAGCCGGGTGCCGAGCTCGACCTGTCGCTCTTCAGTGGCGGCGAGATCGGCGCGAATCTTGGCGAGTGTGCGAAACGCACTGTCGATCTCATCGACATCACCGGCCGGCAACACGCTGAGCAGAGCGCCCCAGCGACCCTCGGCCTCGTGCTGCGCCGTCCGGAGCTCCTGCAGGCGAGTGGCGACCGCAGCCAGCTCGTCGTCGAGCGAAGCAGCAGTCGCGTCGAGCTCCTCGATGCGCTTGGTCACCAGGAACCGGACGCCGGACAGCGCCCCTGGGTTCATGGTGGGGGCCACTTCGACATCGCTCACCGTGGTCATCATGTCACCGCAGAGTCGCACCCTGCCTGTAGTTCACAAATGGCTGTGACAGGCCTGTTGCACGCCGGGCTGCAAGTTGCGGCCAGCGTATAACCAGATCGAAGTCCAACCACCGATCCAGGAAATGTACACGCATATGACGCACGGCGACCCACCTCGCATTCTCATCGCGGAAGACGACGACTCCCTTCGCCGTCTCCTCGAGTTGCGGCTCGCCAGTGACGGATTCGACGTCCGCTGTGCCGAGGACGGCATGGAGGCGCTGGAGATCGTGATCAAAGGCTGGCTACCGGATGCGGTGGTATGCGACGTGATGATGCCGCGCTTGAGCGGGCTGTCGGTCTGTCGTGAGCTGCGTGCTCAGACCAAGACCGCGACGTGCCCGATCATCCTGCTCACCGCGCGCTGTTTCGACGAAGACATTCAAGCCGTTATGGATCTCGGCGGGATCACATACATGGGCAAGCCCTTCGAGTTTGCGCATCTGCTGAAGATGCTCTGGTCGTCGGTCGGGCTCGAACAACCGGGTACTGCAGCCGCAGCCCGCGTGATCTCGGGAGCATCGCAGAGCTGACGGACAGGTAGCGGGCGGCGGTTGATGAGCAGCGTGGCGGCTGAGGCGGTGCAGAAGCAGCGGAGTGGATTCCGCGAGCGCCTCGATTCACTGACACAACCGAGCGGACTCTTCCTCATCGCGGTGCTCGTGATCATGGCGCTGCCGGTCACGCGAACCATTCAAGACCCCGATTTCTGGTGGCATCTTCGCGCGGGCCAGCTGATCATTCAGCACGGCGGGCTGCTCGGCAACGACCCGTTCACGTACACGGTGCCGACGCATCACTGGACGATGCACGAGTGGTTGAACGAAGTCGTGTTCGCCGTCGAATTCGCCATCGGCGGACTCGGGCTCATCGTCCTGGTGCTTTCCGCGGTCACATGGCTCGGATTGCTCGCGATCATGCAGAAGGCGCGGCTGCGGCATCCGACTCGTGCAGTGCTCGGCGTCGGCATGCTCATCGGCGTCATCGCGGGATTCCCGATCTGGGGACCGCGCGTGCAGATGGTCACGTTTGCCTTCTCCGCGCTGACGCTCTTGCTGGTCGAGCGATATCTGTTGCGCGGCGGAAAAGCCATGTGGATCATGGTTCCGCTCTTCGTGCTGTGGAGCAACCTGCACGGCGAGTTCGTCATCGGCCTCGGGTTCATCGCGGTGATCCTCATTGCCGAGCTCATCGGCGGATACCTGCACATGCCCGATTCCGCGCCGCGCTCGCGCCTGCTGCCGCTCCTCTACCTGCTGCTCGCATGCGCGGCGACGAGCATGATCAACCTCAACGGTCCGGGCATCCTGTTCTACGCAGCCGGCACGCAGGCATCGGCCGCGCAGCAGTCGCTCATCGAGGAGTGGTTCTCACCGAGCTTCCACGACTGGGAGGTGTTCGTCTACGGGGCGATGCTGCTCACCCTCGCGATGTTGATCGTCTTCAATCGGCATATCCGCGCAAGGGACGTCGCGCTCGTGCTGGTGACGACGGTGCTGTCACTGCAGTCCGCGCGCAACATCGAGCTGTTCGTTGCCGCGTCGACGGCCGTGTACATCGACCAGCTCGGTCTTGCCACGCCACGATTGCGTGCAGCAGTGCGCCGCATTCGGCACGCGAGGACTCCTGCGCGAGTGCGGACTCGCGCGCAACCACCGTTGCTCTTCCGCATCTGCGCCAGCTCACTGCTCGTCGCAGGACTCGGCGGCGTCTACGTGGCGTGGCTGGTCCCCAAGATGGAGCTGCAGCCGTACTCCCTCGCCTACGCGCAGGAGTACCCGGTGTGCGCGGCGCAATGGCTCGCCGGCGCACCCGACGGATTGAAGATCTTCAACCAGTACGGTGAGGGTGGGTATCTCGCATACACGCTCTCGTCCCACAACGACAAGGTGTTCATCTTCGGTGACGCAGCACTCATGGGCGACCAGATGCTGCTCACGTACGCGGCCGTGGAAACCGTCACGCCGAACTGGGACTCGATCATCCGCCGCTTCGGCACGGATATCGTCCTCTACGACGTCAACACGCCCCTCGCGGACGTCATGGACCACGCCGCCGACTGGACCAAGGTGTACCAGGACGGCCTGAGTGTCGCGTTCGTTCCCAAGGGCTCGACGCTGCAGCTCCCGCCGGTCCCGAACTGGGCACCGGGAAGCGTCTGCGCGAAGCAAGAGAAGGCCGCGCCGAATGCCGGAGCGCAGAACCAGTGAAACGGCCCGATCTCCTCGTCATCGCCGGCCCTGCACGAGCAGCGTCGCGCTGTCGGCGAGTCCGGATCGCATGGATCGCCGCTGCTGCGATCGTCGTGCTGATCCTCACCGTTCAGCCGTTCAGCAACACCGACGTCTGGTGGCACCTCGCGCTCGGACGGCTCATCACCACGAGCGGGATCCCGGCGCACGAGCCGTTCAGCTTCCTGCCCGCGGCGCACGTCTGGGTCGGCCAGCAATGGCTGTACGAGGTCACCCTCGCCGGACTGGTCGGAGCGGGCGGCGCAGGTCTCGCTTCACTGGTCATGGGCCTCGCCGCGGTGGCGGCAGTGGTGCTCGCCGCACTTTCAGTCCCGCGCGCCGCGCGCATCAGCGGGCCGTGGCTCGCGTTCGCGATGGTCATCACGGGGGTGGTGCTCAACAGCGTTGCCGGCGTGAGCAGTGGGGTCATCTCGGTGCTCGGGGTCGCGATCGTGCTGTTCGTCATCAGCCGGTGGCGCGAAGGAAGCACGGCCGCCGTGTGGGGGTTGCCGCCGCTCTTCCTGCTCTGGGCGAACATGGATGCCGGCTTCGCGGCTGGGCTGCTTCTGCTCCTCGCCGCGCTTCTCCTGATTCGCACCGCTGGTGGGCACGCGACCGGCAGCCGTCGCCAGCTCGGCGCGGCGCTCGCACTCAGTGCTCTAGCGGCACTCGCCAACCCGGTGGGCCCGGGAATCTATGCCTCGATCCTCTCGGGGGTTTTCAACCCGGGCGTCGCGCAGGCGCTCGCGGGCTTCGGCTCGCCCAACTTCCACGAGTGGTGGGCACGTCTCTTCGAAGCCGAGGTGGTGCTCGTCGTCGTGCTCTGGACCATTTCCGGCGGGCCGGACCGCTTCGGCGTTGTGGCCGCTTTCGGATTGCTGATCGCAACCCTCTTCGCGCAGGAGAACCTGGGACTCTTCGCGGTGGTCGTCACGCCGCAACTCGCGGTCCACGCATCGAGGGCCTGGTCCCTGCACGTGGCACCGCGGCTCGGGGAGCACCCGGACTCGACCGCATCCCGTCACCTCCACCCGGTCCTGGCCAGCGCCGCGCTCATCGCCATGGCCGCGGCGATGACGGTGTTCCTCGTGCCCCGGCTCAGTGCCTCGGCCGCGGCCGCGTACCAGGCAAAGACGTACCCGGAGGCTGCGGCCACGTACGCCGGCGAGAACTTCCCCGGCCAGCGGCTCTACACGATTGACACCTGGGGCGGGTACCTCGCCTACCGGTTCCCCACCGGCCGGGTCGTCTTCCTCTACGACGAGCCGGCAGTCTTCGGCAACAGCGCGTTGCAGCTGTACGAACTCGATTGATCAGCTCGATCCCAACTGGATCCACGTGCTTGACGACCGAAGACATTCAGCACGCGATCCTTCCGTCTGATGCGCGCGAGGCTGCGGCCCTGCATGTCCTCGGCTGGATCGTCAACTGCTACGACCCGACGAGCCAGAGCCTCGTCATGTCAGCGCCGCCGAGCGGCACCGCCCCTCCGCAGAGTGGTCTGGTGATCCCGCCTCCGGGCGTTCCGGACTGCTGAGACTCCGGTCAGCTCAGATCGCCGGCACCGCTCGGGTCGACGACTGACCGCGCAGCCTCGAGGCCTGCTTCGAGCCGATCGGTGCGCGTATCGCCGCCCGGCGATGTGCTCTGCGAGCTTCCTGTCAGCACCTGGGCGAGGTCGTCGCGCTCGAGGAGCCGGTAGATCTCGGCGGCACCGGCGTTGGCCGGGGTGGCGACATCCTCGAGCCCGGCCCGTCCCGCTTCGGCTGCAACGAGCAGCAGGGTCGCCGCGCACGCCTCGAGGTCGTCCTGTCCCATGGAGAGGATCACCGCCTGCTCGGCATAGCCGAGGGCGCGCAACAGCGCACCGCGACGGACCGCCACCTCCGCGAGGGCCCGTGATCCCGAAGCCGCGAGTGAATCGAGCCCGAGGCTGCGCGCGATGACGACGCTTTCCGTCAGACGCTGCGCCGCGTCGTCCAGCGCTCCGGCGAGGAGGGCGATCCGGCCCAGGTCGTGGAGCGACTCGGCAGCGACCGTGAGGTCACCACCGCGCCGGGCGCTGTCGAGGAGTTCCTCTCCGTAGCGAGCCGCGGTCGCGTAATCGTTGCGTGCTCTCGCAAGCCCGCCGAGCGCGGCGAGGGTACGCTCGCGAATCTGCCGGTCGCTGCCACTCAGCGACAGCGCCTGCTCGAGGCACAGCTCGGCATGCGCGGTATCCCCGGAGTGGAACGCGCCGGCGGCGACATCGATAAGGAGACCCGCGGTAGCCGCGCGAAGGTCGCCGCGCTGGTCGCGGGCGAGCGCCTCACCGATATTCCGCATGGCATGACCGCCTCTGCCCGGCATCGAGCTCGACACGGGCGAGGTTCACGAGCGCCTTGGCCACGATGCCGTCGTCACCCGCACGGCGGCCGAGCTCGGCCGACTTCTCGAGGAGTGCGACCGCGGTGACCGCTTCTCCCGCGCGCGCCGCGTGCCGTCCCCATTCGCCGGCCACGGCGGCCTGGAGGATGACGTCGCCACTGCGCTCGGCAAGACGCAGCGCCGCCTGCCAGTACGTATCCGCTGCAAGGTTTCCGGCGCCCGACAGCGCCGCAGCGAGATCGGACATCGCGCTCGACGCCCAGTCGGCGCGGGCGAGCGACCAGGCGTTCAGCGCTGCGAGAACGTCCGCCGTCGCACTGGAAGTCTCGCCGAGGAGTTGCTGCGCGAGGCCGCGTGCGAGGAGGGCCGCACCCCGCTGCTCGGGTTGTCCATCGGCGGAGAGCCGCTCCAGGGCGCGGTCGTACGCGGCGACCGCATCGGCGATACGACCGTCCCGAAGGGCGGCCGCGCCTGCGGCAAGTTCATCCGGGCGATCCGGGTGCAAAGCGGCGTTCGATGGGAGCGACACGGCTGACCTGAAGTTTCCAGGACCGAGGCATGCATCTGTTCGCCTGTAACAGTGGGTGGTGCGGCATCGTTACGAGACCTTCGTCTGGCAAGCGCGAACCGCCGCTAGGCTCACCAGAGTGAGCGAGGCGATCTGCGACCGTACGCACCCACCTGGTCAGCATGGCTGAGGCAGTGAGCCGGGAGCTCACGCAGTCCGCTCCAGCGCGCCCGATGGCGAACTCGGCGGATCGCCCCGCAGGGCGTCTTCCAACTCGCAGGCCGCGCAGCGAGTTGACGTCGATGCCCATACGGGATCGCAGGGCCGGCATCGAGCGGACCATCGAGCTGAGCCGCTGGATGGTGCTCATCTTCGCCGCGGTCGCCAACAACTTCCCAGGCCTCAAGACCGGGCAGTCGACCGCGGCGGTCAACCTCGTGCTCGGCGCCTGGGGCGTGTTCAACCTCGCCGCCACCGTCATGCTCCTCGCCAATCGCATCCCCGGTCGCCGCCTCCAGGTGGCGACGATCGTCCTCGACCTCGCGGTTGCGAGCGGACTCGTCTATCTCACCGGCGGCTACAACTCCGACCTCGCGGTCACCTTCTTCATCGTCGTGATCGCGAGCAGCCTTCGCTTCGGACTTGTCGGCAGCATGGCGTGCGCGTTCGTCACCGGCATCGCGTACTTCGTCGTCGGATTCACCGTTGCGAATCACCACCTCGACACCACGCTCGTCGATGCGCTCGTCTCGCGACTCTTCCTGCTCTTCGTCGTCGCACTGAGCAGCAACCTGCTCGCGCGCGAGCTCGTGGGCGAGCGCGACGCGCAGGTGCGCAGATCCATCGAGCTCGAGCACGCGGCGTTCGCCGAGCTGCGCGAGGTCGATCGCATCAAGAGCGAATTCATGATGCTTGCCTCGCACGAGTTGCGGACACCGTTGACCAAGATCAAGGCGTGGCTCACGCTCATGCACGATGCCGGCGATCGTCTCCCCGCAGGACGCGCGCGACGAGGGCCTGCACGAGCTGCGTCTCGAGGCCGAACACCTTGCCCGGCTTACCGACAACCTGCTCTGCATCGCGCAGCTCGAGTCCGGTGAGATCCGCCTCAAGACCGCGGCAGTCGACCTCGAGAAGGTGTTCCGTGAGGTCATCGCGCGATTCGTCGAATCCGCCGACCACGACCGCTTCGCCATCACGGTCGCACCCGACGCGCAACGCGTGCTGGCGGACCACGAGCGTCTCGCGCTGGTCGTCGCGTGCCTCATCGACAATGCGCTGAAGTTCTCGCCCGACTCCGAGCCCGTGCGCGTCACCACGTACCGCGCGGTGAACAAGGTGCATGTCGAGGTCCGCGACAACGGCCGACGCATCCCGGAGAGTGACGTCGACCGCGTCTTCGCGTCCTTCTATCAGGTGGAGTCGCCGCTGCTCCGTCAACGTGGCGGGTTCGGCGTCGGCCTCTACCTCGCCCGCCAGCTCGTGGAGCGCATGGGCGGACGGATCTGGATCGACAACTCACGCGCACGCGGGAACACGTTCGTAGTTGCGCTCCCGGTGCACGTGTGATGCAGATAACCCTCCCGGTGCACGTGTGATGGCTTTCGACTGCAGACAGCGGTTGCAGATGGGTAAAGACGGGCAACGCATCCGTAACCGCCGCAAACCATCCGCTCAGGCGGTGTTAGGTTGCGCCAATGGGCAGATTGGTGCGATCGCCGCATCTTGAGGAACCGATGACAACATTCACGGAATCGATCCTCGCGCCACTGGGTCATGGCGTCGTACGGGCGCCCGCCGAGGCGACCGTGCTCGTGATCGACGATGACCCGGCGATGCGCGACATCCTCGCCACCGTGGCCCAGCAGCATGGTTTCGGCCTCCAGTTCGCCGAGGACGGCGCCGAAGGGCTGCGGCTCGCCGAGCAGAGCGACGTCGACCTCATCCTTCTCGACCTCAGCCTGCCGGGCATGCCCGGCCTGGACGTCTGCCGCCGGCTCCGGGGAGCGGGCGTCGAGGTGCCGATCATCATCCTGTCGGCCAGCACGGACACCGTTGATGTCGTCGTGGCGCTCGAGATCGGCGCCGACGACTACATCGCCAAGCCCTTCGAGATCCGTGAGCTCGCAGCGCGTGTCAACGCGAAGCTGCGTCGCCAACGGACCACCCAGTCACAGGTGCGCCCAGGCCGCCTCAAGTTCCCGGGCCTCATCGTCGACATCGGCAGGCACGAAGTGCTTCGCGATGGCAAGTCGGTGAACCTCACCCCAACCGAGTTCGACCTGCTCGCGCTCCTCTCGGCCTCGCCGGGTCGGGTGATCTCGCGATCCGAGATGATCCAGAAGGTCTGGGGCCAGGGCGCGGATCTCGACCTCCGAAGCGTCGACGCCCACGTCTACCGCCTGCGCCGCAAGATCGAGCCGTCGGGCCCGCGTCCGACCTACATCCACGCGGTTCCCGGGATCGGCTATCGATTCGAGCGCCGCGGCCTCAACGAGCGGTTGTCGCGCAGCGCACCCGGAGGCGAGGAGACCGGTCTAGCCAGCTGACCAGGGCGGTGGCGACCACGCACCTCGTGTGGCAATGCTGCGCGGTAACGGACGGCGCTGACCGGCTTCATCGACAAGCACGAGTTGACCGCGATCGTTCAACGTCGCCGGGCGCGCTTCCACGATCTGTCCGCGGAGCAGCGAGAGCGGGCGTCCGTGCGGTCGCTGGAACTCGAAGCACACCGCTTCGCGGCCGTCCCACAGGCGTCGCTTCGAGGCGCCTGCGTAGATAGCCAGGCTCCTGGTCACCCGCCGCTGCTGCGGGGTTCTCACGGTGTACGAGATTCGATACATCTCCCCCCGCCGCAACTGGAAACGTTCCACCTCTCCGTGATGCCCTGCACTTTGTGCATTGATCATCGTTTGAAAGTATTGACGCGTTTCGTCCCGAGCGCTCGGACCCCGCGTGACGCGCAGGTCACAGACCACCATCGTCTCTTGAGGTCCCGCTCGCGCTCTGGTGGCCGATGGCCAGCGAAGGGCGGTGCAAGCTATCGTGCAGTGTTCAGGTGACTGTCTCCATCGCATGCGTTTCCGGCAAGGGCGGCGTGGGCAAAACCACGACCGTCATCAACCTCGGCGCCGCGCTCGCCGAGCGAGGTAAGCGCGTGCTCCTCGTTGACTGCGATCCGCAGTCCAACCTGACGAGCGGCGTCGGTTTCGACCCGTACGACGAGCGTCCCGGGATCTCGGCGGTGATCGGCGGCCACGTGGAAGCTGGTGACGCGATCGCCGAGACGAGCTGGTCCAACCTGTGGGTGCTGCCCGCATCGCCCGATCTGTCCGCGGTCGAAGGCGAGCTGGCATCGTCGATCGACAAGGAACTCGTGCTGCGCGACGCGCTGCGGCGCGACGGCATCCGCGCCACGTTCGATTACGTCCTCTTTGACACGCCACCGAGCTTCGGTTTTCAGACGATCAGCGCGCTCGCCGCGGCCGGCGAGGTGCTGATCCCGGTGCAGATGTCGGGATTCGCCATCCGCGGGCTCAAGGAAGTGCTGCGCACCGTTCACCTGGTGCGGGGCCGGCTCAACCCGGATCTCGCCATCCTCGGGATCGTGCCGACCTTCGTGAACCTGCGTACGCGGTTCAGCCGTCAGCTCCTCGACGGACTCTGCGAGCTTGCCAACATTCGCGTGTTCGCCACGGTGATCACCCCGACGGTCAAGCTCCAGGAGACGTCCCTGGCCGGCATACCGATCACCGCCTACGCGTCATCCTCGAAAGCCGCAGCCGCGTATCGCCAGCTCGCCGGAGAGATCGCCGGCGATGAGCCGGCCGCCGATGTCTGAGATCGGCGAGCGCCCGCCCCAGACCGTCAACGGCCCGCCACTGTCCGGGCCGATGGCACGCTGGCTTGCCCCAACGTCCGAGTTGCGGGTCGAGCGGATCGCGATCGACGCCGTGCACGATCGCCCGTGGTGGCCCGGCAGCGACGTGGACGCCGCGACGCTCGCCGCACTGCGAGCCAGCATCGCGTCGCGCGGCATCATCGAGCCCCTCCTCCTCCGCCGCCGCGGCAGCGACCGCTTCGAGGTGGTCTGCGGCTCGCGGCGCCTGCGCGCCGCGCGCGAGCTCGGGCAATCGCACGTCCCCGCAATCGTCCGAGAGCTTTCCGAGCGCGAGGCACTGCTCGTCGCCGCATGGACGACCGTCGAACGCCGCCAGCACACGGGTGACCGGACTGCCCTGAGCGAGCGTCTGCTCGCCGCAGGGTTCACGCAGGAGGAGACCCGAGTCCTCGCCGATCAGACCTCGCTCGACGCGGCGCTGCCGGCACAGTCCAACGCTCCGGCGTTCGTGCTCCGGCCGGATCCACTATCGCGCCCACGTCGTTTCGCCGCCGACATCGCGTTCGAGCTGCCCCACGCTGAAGTGCTCCCGCTGATGGCGCCCGAGGCGCTGACCGCAGCGCTCGCCGCCCTCGACGGAGTGAGCCTGGTCGCCTTGGTGCGGTGAGCTCTGTCCCGCGCCACTCCGAGGAAGAGCTCCGCCAGCAGTGGGCATTTCTCGACGCGCTCGTCGACCGCCAGGCAGCGAGTTTGAAGTCGGGCATCCAGGATCCCGAGGAGGACGACGCGATCGTCCCGATGGTCGCCCCCGACTCGCACTACCTGGACGAGATCTCCACGCTCACACAACGCGTGACCACGCTCGAGGATGAGCGCACCACGCTCCTGCGGCGCATCGACCTCTCCGAGGAGGCGCGCATGGCAGCGGAGTTCGAGCCGGGAAGCCGCTGAGTCGGCCCGCGTGGCCGCGGAGCGGGCGCTCGCCGACGAACGGTCGCGTCTCCAGCCTCTCCGGCCCTGGCCACAGGTGTTGGCGGCCGATCCAAGACCGATCGTCGAGGCCGCTCCTCCTGTCGCCACCGCTGCAGTCATCCCACCGGCGGCTTCGCAGCCGGCGGTGACCGTCGCAGCACCGTCAGCTGGCGCGGTTTCGGCGCAGCCCGAAGCGACGCCCGAGCCCGAAGCTCAGACCGAGGCGCCTCCGAAGCCAGCAGCGCAGCCCGTACCAACTCCAAAGGCACCAGCGGCTCCAAAGGGGCGCCGCAAGAGCTGGTGGCAGCGGATCAGGGAGTAGCGGCTCCGGCGGGCTTGGGACGCCTCCCCTGTGCCATGCCGACGAACTGACGCAAGGCCTCGGTGGGCGAAGGTCGTGTCGCTACCTCGCGCAGCAGCGCCTTGCTCTCCGCGAGCAGTTCCGCGTCGGGCAACTCTCCTCGTCCTGAGGTGGCGACCACCCAGCCAGGGGAGTACCAGAGGACGGTCTCGAACGCGAGGCCACTCAAGGTGAGCCCGTTGAGCAGGGAGTCGGTGATTCGCGACAGCGGTCGTTTCGCGTTTGTGACGACGATGCCCCGAATCCGGTCGAGCACTTCGAGTTGCTGGGCAAGCCCGACGGTGAGCGCCGCCGCCCGCAACGAGAGGATGTCGAGCGCCGTCGGGATCACAATTCGATCCGCAGCACCCATCGGTCCCACGAGCGACGGTTCATGCGGATGCGTGTCGAGCAGGATGATGTCGCAGTCGTCACGAACATCGGCCAGCATCTCGTCGAGCTGCTCCTTCGACGGCGACTTCGTCGTTCAGGCCTCGATGCGACGCCACCGTTCGAATACCAAGGGGATGATCGATCAGGGCATCGCGGAGGGTGACGCGACCATGCAGGACGTCAATCACGGTGACGCTGCGTTTGGCCCGCTCCAACGCGTTGCTCAATCCACCGGTGGGATCAAGGTCGATTGCGATGACTTTGAGACCACCAGCCGCCGCGGCGGCGCACAGCGCATAGCTGCTGGTTGTCTTTCCGACACCACCTTTTAGCGACGCGATCGTGATGACTTCTGCAGGCACGTCCGTAGAATATCCGCACATGGCCACTGCGGCGCCCCATGTCAAGCTACTGCGACAGCTTGCCAGCGCCAAAGACGATTATTTGAGCGGCGCGTTCGACATTTCCTGGGATGGCGCCAAGGCGACGCTCTACCTTGTGTTCGGACGGCCGAGCCACGCTGTTTTCGAAACCGATCAAGCACAGATCGAAGGGGAAGCAGCGATTGATGCGCTTCTCGCCGCGCTTCCAAGAGTGTTCTATGTCTCGGACTGGCGTCGCGCGATGTCACCGCACGAGACCCTCTCGATCACGATTGACGAGCTTGCAGGTCCATTTGTGCGCCTTGCCGGCTCCTACGCCGACGATCCGGTCGTCGAGGAAGACCCGGAATGGTGGAGCGCCGTCGACGACGCGCCGGATCTGCCTTTCGGACTCTCGGACTTCCCGCTGCTCCCGGGCGGACGTCCGCTCTGGGTCGAGGCGTCCCCCGACGAGGTGCATCTTTCGGATCGTCTGTCGGAGTTGCCGCCCTCGATCCTCATCCTTACAGGAGCAAAGCTACGTGCCGCGGCGGTCGTCAGCGGCGGCGACCTGATCGACGCCGTCTGGCTCGAACTCGGACGACCACGCCCGCGGCGAGACGGCTGGGATGGCATTGCTCGGCGCCACCAAGGGATCTCTTGCCGGGTACGCACTCGATGACCCGAGAGTCGCCGAGGCGCTGACCATGCTCTGGCGTCTGCCCGTCGCGGTCAGCGGCGTGGAGCTCTCGTGGCTTGACCCTGCCTCGATGCTCGCGGCCTTCCGGTCGGACGGACTCGATCGCGTGCTTGTCATCGACGCGCCGGTGCGCGGCATCGCGCTCTTCAGTCGTGGCGGCCTGGTGGCCGTCTACTCGGAGACGCAGCGCTCCGCGGTTGCATCACCCGAGCGTCTCCGGTCATTGCTCTCACAAGCGCGCGGCCGCCTCACCGTCATGGAGCGCAAGCCGCGCCCCCTCGCGGCGGATGCGACAACGACTCCGGTGAACGCGCATGCGTTCTTCGACGTTGCGACCGTCCCCGCGACGGCAGAAGACGTCGAGGAAGCCGTTGCCCCCGCCGTCGACACGAGTGATGAGGTGGCTGCGTCTGCGCTCGCGGTGCCCGATGAGGACACCGCTGGTGTTGTGGCGGAGGCAGCAGCGACTGACGAAACCCTGCAGAGTGAGGACGTTGAGCCGGTGATGACCGCGTCGGCCGAGACCGACGGGGCCGCGCCGGAGCGCGTCGCTTGTCGCCACGGGCGACGCTGCCGAGCACGAGGACGCCGGCGAGCCCGCAACGGCTGATCACGACGCGCCGGTGCCTGCGTGGGGATATGTCACTGCCTCCTCTGAGACGGACGTCGTCGCAGCGGACACGACGGCCACGCAGCAACCAGACGCGGATGCGTCCACGGACGCGTTCGCTCCACCACCGCCACCGGACGAGGCGCCCATGGCAGACGCCACAGAAGCGCCGCCGCCACCTCCGGCTCCCGTTGCCACCGAGCCCACGCAGAAGTCCAAGCGTTCGCGGTGGGGATTCGGCAGATCGCGGAAGTCGAAGGCCGAGAAGCAAGCTGTCGAAGACGCGCTCGCCGGCGTGTCCGACCTCTCAAGCGACGCCGAGCCACCCACATTCGAGGGATGGAGCGTCCGCCAGCCGAGTGAGACACCCCAGCCGATCTGGATGCGGTCCCACACGGTCGCCGACGAGCCGGCGCCGCCCCCGGAGGCGGAGGATCCGGGAGAAACCGCGGAGACGCCGACATGGTCGGTGGCGAGCCGCCATGAGGCCACGGACGCCACAGCGGAGGCTCCCACCGTCGACGCCGCTCCCGAAGCCGCCGCAGAGGTTTCCGAAGTCGATGCCGCTGCCGAAGCCACCGCGGAGGCTTCCGATGTCGATGCCGCTGTCGAAGCAACCGCCGAGGTTTCCACTGTCGACGCCGCGCCCGCAGTCGCCGACGACGAAGCGGAAGCGGCGCCGCCCGCTCCCGTCGAGACTGCGCTGCAGGCGGACTTCACCCACCACGGGTCCGATGCGCACGACCACGCCGTGGCACCACCTGCCGAAGTGCAGGCGCACCCATTCGACTTCGTCTCCCTCGACGAGCCCGAGCCTGAGCCGCAGGCCGCACCGGCAACGTGGGCGTCATCGTCGTGGCTCGACGACGTCGTCCACGGCGCCCCGGAAGCCGATGAGGCATCAGAGCCTGGCACCGAAACGGACGCGACGCCTGAGCCGGCGCATGCCGACGGGAGCCACGAGGTCGATGCGGAGTCCGAGCAAACCCAACCGGACCAGGACGCTGTCCCCGCGCACGCCGGGTGGGGCTTTGCAGCGCCGGCTCACGAGGGCACATCCCGTTCGCATATCACCGACGATGCGTCGACCGACATCGAGTCGCTCGCTGACGCGCTGGCCGAAGCCGACGCCGCCGCGGGTGAGGACGAGGCCGACCACGACCCCGCGGCACCGCGAACCGCCCCAGTGCTGCGGACTCCCGGCCCCTGGAGCTGGCCGCTCGCCGAACCCGACGAAGAGATCCACCAGTCCACCGACACCGGCTCGGCATCCCCGCTTTCCTGGGGCGAGCCGGACGAGGCAGAACTCGAACCCGCCGCGGTTCCTGCATCCGCGCACGAGGACGCCGCATCGGCAGCGGCCGACGGCGCGGAGCCCGGCTTCTTCCACCGCGACGAGCCGGTCGGATCGCAGTACGTGGACTTCGACGAAGTGCGCAACGAGCTGGTGCAGATCGGCATCGTCTGGCTCGGCGAGAGCAACGCAGTCCAGGTGACGGCGCTGCTCAGCAGTACCCGCTCGACGATCGACGATTTCGTCGCCACCATCGACACGATCCGTGGCCTCCACGTGGACGGCCAGGATCCCGCGTCGATCCAGGCGATGGCTCGCGAGATGCATCAGCAGGCTGCAGAGCGGCTGTGCGGGGCATGACCCGGTGACGAACCAGTTGGTGAGCTGGATCCAGGATCACTCGGTATTGATCCTGGCCGGTCTCGCCGTCGTCGAAGGGATCATCTGTCTCGCTTTGCTCCGGATGGCGCGCCACGCACGCCATGAGATGAAGGCCGCGCAGGCCGCGGCGTTGGAATCGGCTCGAGCGGCAGCCCTTGCGGCGCCTGGCGCTATCGACCCCGAAGCCGTGCTGGCGCTGCTCCGACTCGGCCACGCGCCGACGCTCGACAACGTCTACGCGATGATGCGGCGACGAGAGGCGGAGAGCGCGGCGCAGGACGAGGAAGCCCCCTCCGGCAACGGGTCATCTGCGCCGGCGGCCGCCGCAGGCAACGGTCCGGCGCACGGCGCGACTGCCGCGACGACGTCGTTGAGCAGCTCTCAGGTCGAGGAGCGCCTCCGCCAGTACGAACGCTGAGCGCTGAAGGTCGCTACCTGGGGTGGGCGCGGCGTTCGAGCGAAGAGGGCCGTCCCCGGCCGCACGCCTCGGCAGCGGCCAGGAATGCCATCGCCACCGCCTCCTCACGAAGCTTCGCGATCGCGTCCTCGGTGCGATGGAGCACCGCGACGCTGTTGCGAATGGTCCAGCCCTTGCGGCCGGACATCGTCGGCGGAAGCAACTGCTCACCGGGAGATCGAACCGACCAGGTCGAGCTGGACGCTGCGCCTCTTGCGCCACCGTACTGCGACCCCGGGCGTTGGCGCCATCGAGACCGGCGGGGCGCTCCACCTCGACGAAGACAGGATCAGCGTCGGGGGCGACGAATGACGGCCAGGTGATCTCGGGCGCGGGTGTGGCCGTCGCTGATGCTTTGACGCTCGTTCCCGCAAGCGCAAAGAGCGCTGCGGCGAGGTCTTCACCGGAATCGAAGGCGCTCCCCTCTCCGAACCATTCGTCGTCCTGGATCGAGGCGCCCCCTACTGTCGCCATCGCCCCTGTACTTATCACAACGACGTGATCGTACCCGGACGAGTTAACCAGTCGTGGATGTCTGGAACGCTGCTGGAATCGAACGTGTATCGAACCGGTTGCCCCCGGCAGATCGCCCCGCCGTGGCGCACACAATCGGCGCGGAACCGCCTTCCGTCTGAAAATCCAAGGAGCATCCCCACGTGAGCATGGCAGCCAGCCCGCAGAAACTCGACAGCCGTTATCTCGAGGCTCTCGGTCCGCTGCGTCCACTCGTCGATGACGACAGCCTGACCGAAATCATGGTCAACGGACCAGAGATGGTCTACGTGGAACGCAAGGGCAAGATCCTTCTCACGGACATTCGTTTCGACGACGAAGCTCACCTCATGCGCGTCATCGACACGATCGGCGCCGCTGTCGGCCGCCGCATCGAACTCGCGCACGCCGCTCATGGATGCGCGCCTCCTTGACGGATCCCGCGTGAACGCGGCGATTCCGCCGGTTGCGCTCGACGGTCCCATCCTCACGATTCGTAAATTCAGCAAGGATCCATACCAGGTTTCCGACCTCATCGGATTCGGCACGCTGACACAGGAGTCCGCCGCATTCATCCAGGCATGCGTGCTCGCGCGAGCCAACATCCTGGTTTCCGGTGGAACCGGTACCGGTAAGACGACACTCCTCAACGTCTGCTCGGGATTCATCCCGATCGACGAGCGCATCGTGACGATCGAGGACGCCGCAGAGTTGCAGCTCCACCAGGAGCATGTCTGCCGTCTCGAGGCTCGTCCCGCCGACGTCAACGGTGAAGGCCGCATCGCGATTCGCGAGCTGGTCATCAACTCACTCCGTATGCGACCGGACCGCATCGTCGTTGGAGAGTGCCGTGGCGGCGAGGCGCTGGACATGCTCCAGGCCATGAACACCGGCCACGACGGCTCGCTGACCACGATCCATGCGAACAGCCCTCGCGAGACGCTCTCGAGGCTCGAGACGCTCGTCCTCATGGCCGGACTTGACCTGCCACTCAAGGCGATTCGCCAGCAGATCGCCGGCGCGATCAACCTGATCATCCAGCTGAACCGTCTCAAGGACGGCTCGCGTAAGGTCGTCTCCGTCACCGAGGTAATCGGGATGGAAGGCGAGATGATCACCGTGCAGGAAATCTTCAAGTTCGAGTCGCGCGGCGCCGATCCATCGACTGGAAAGATCATCGGCGACTTCGAGCCCACGGGTATCCGCCCGCGGATCATCGACAGGCTGTTCGACATGGGCATCGCGCTGCCGCCGCGCCTCGCGCAGATTTTCCCGGACCGCCGCCAGGTTGGCGTCGCCACCGAGAAGAACGGCCAGCAGAATGGTCACCTCAGCGGAGTCGCGTAGTCCCCTGCGCGCCGTCACCCTGGGGCTGGCCGTGGCGTCGTTGCCACTGCTCGCTTCGTGCGGTGGGGCAACCACGCCGGCAGTCGCAAGTGTCGCGTCAGTACCGACGACGCTGAGCACGCCGCAGCCCACGCCGACACCCACACCCGGGCCGGCAATCGGCGACGCGTGCACGATTGGAACGTGGCGAGTCCTCAAGGACACGCTGGTGATCCCGATCGAAACGCCGCAAGGGGTCGTCTCCGTTTCGGTCTCCGGCGGCGTCGGCGAGCTCGATCATTACTTCAGCAGTGGAACTGTCGTCGAAAACCTGGCCGGCAGCGCATTCACGGGCTCCGCGCACGGGTACCGCGTGGTCATGCGTGCGAGCGGCACGCTGAGCTCACCCGTCGTGTTCCTCTACGGTCGAGAGACGGTGGAACCCATCAACTCATCCGACGAACGCTTGACCATCTCCATCAACGGCAGCGCGCCAAAGGCCGCCCCGGAGGCAAGCTATCTGAGCCTCGACTACACGTGCAGCGGCAACGCGCTCACCAAGTCCGACACCCAGGGCGATGTGTACACCTACAGTCGAGTCTCCTCGACGCCGTAGTCGAGTTTCCGACTACTGCATCGCCGACGGTGGCGGGAGATTCACTGCCTCGTAGATGAGCCCGTCGCCGCTGCAACGGGCGCACTCATCGCTTGGGACTGCTCTCGACGCCCAGGCGCCAACAGTGCCCTGACGGAACTCCACCTTTCGGTGGCGGTCACCGGATCCGTCACAGTTCGGGCAGCGAGCGAGACGATGTTCGGCGGCTGGCATCGCCCCACCCTGCGCGCTCTCCGCCAAAACATCTGTACGCAGGCAGACTAACGGTCTCTCGTGGAGAGCGCTCGCGCGCGCCTCTCCCTTTGACGATGAAGCTGAAGGTGAGGTTGCGACGGACGAGTAAGGTTTGGCGACTGCCTGAGCGTATTCAATGCTGTGACCACATCCGCGGCGCTGGCCTCAGTGCCCTCAGACGACCCGTCGACGGTCTATGCGCGCTCATCGGTCTCCGCCGACGAACTCTGTGACCGCTACGGCGACCGGGTCTACCAGTTCGCCCGCCTGGCGTCGCGCAGTGACCTTGAGGCCGAGGACATCGCCCAAACAGCCCTCGAGCGTGCGCTCCGCGGTCTCGCAAGATTCGACCCAAAAAAAGGGGACATCGAGGCCTGGCTCTGGCGCATCGTTGTGAATGTCGCGCGCGACGCCGGCCGGGCTGCACTGCGCCGTCAGCTGCTGATGGAACGACTCATGCATTTTCGGCGCGATCGCGCGGTGGCAGACGACATACCGGCTGGCCTCGACGATGATCGGCTGGTTGAGGGGATCCGCGCTCTCACCGCTCTGCAGCGCTCGGTTCTGGCGTTGCGTTACGGCGCCGATCTCGAGTACCGCGACGTCGGCGCGCTATTAGGCCTTTCACCAGGCGCAGCCACCGTCGCAGGACATCGCGCCCTGAAGGCATTACGTCGCTCGCTACAGGAGGATCTGTGATGACCATACCGGCCTTCTCCGAGTTCGCTTACCGAACGCCTCAGCCAATTGAAGCCGCACACCCCTGCCGGGCTGGTGAGCCGCGCGCGATCCGCTGCCGCGACGCCTACCGCATCGGACGCTCTCCACGCGCGTCGCCAGCGCCGTTTCCGCAATCGGCTGTTACTGACCGTTGCGGCCCTTGCTGTCATCCTCGCCAACGGTACTGCTGCTTATTTCCTGCCGTCCTACGCTATTGCTCTCGGCAAGATCCCAGGCGCCGGAACGTTGCTCGGCTGGTCGGGTCTCAGCGCAAGCGATGTGAGCGTTCTCTACGCGACGACTCAGCACAACGGCGTTGGTCTTGCGGTGACCGCCGGGTTCGCCGGTGAGAGCGCCACTGTCCTGACCATCGAGGTCTCGGGCCCACGTTCGACGCCCGGCGTCTTCAACTCCGTGTCGCTCACCGATCAGTTTGGGCACGCATACCCGGAGACCACGAGTGGAGACAGCGTCGCGAATCTCCCCGACGGAGCGACCCCGGACGTGTTGGCTTTCGCTCCGCTCACCGGTCCTGCGGCGGTTGCGGGAGCGCGCCTCACCCTTCAGGCCGATGATTGGGCATCAATCTGCGCTTGCGACCATTCCGGCGCACAGCAGATTCCGGGCACGTGGCAGGTGACGTTTGTGCTCGAGCGGCATCCGGGTCGCCAGCTAACGTGGGCACCAGCGACTATGGACGGTGTTGCGTACACCTTCCCGAATGTGACGATCACGGGCAACAAACTCGTGCAGATCCAGATCGATGGGACCGGTCCGGCGGTCGAGGCCATGGTGAGCCGCCACCTCACAATCGCGATGCCGCAACTCGAGGACTCGCGGGGCCACGTGGTGTTAGTGACCAGTGTCCCGGAGATGACCTATGAAGCCACGAACGACCACGAATCATTCTTCCTCAACTACATCGTCGGAGCAGGACGGTATCGACTGTTCGTCTATGGGGCAGACGGCTCGTCCGTCCAGCGCGACTTTGCCGTCGGGTGAGCTTGCGTGATCGCCAGCCCCGGAGGCGGTGAGCAACGTCCCGGCTACGAGTGAATGTCCCAGGCGCAGCGCCAGGAATCTAAGCGGATCCGACTCCGTCCATCACGTGGATGGGCTGGAAGATGTCCTCGGACAACTCTTCACCGGACGTGGTGAGGTGCTCGAGAAACGTCGGGATGATGCCGGTCGGCATGTACGAACCGACGACCTTGCCATCCTCGTCGACGCCGGCCTGCTTGTAGGTGAAGATGTCCTGCAGCTTCACTTCGTTGTTCTCGCAGCCGAGCACCTCGGTGATGCTCACGATCTTTCGTGTTCCATCGCGAAGGCGGGACTGCTGCACGACAACGTTGACTGCGGAGCCGATCTGCTCGCGGATGGCGCGTGACGGCAACTCCGCACCGGCCATGAGCACCAGCGTCTCGAGACGGCTGATGCAGTCATGCGCATTGTTCGCATGCAACGTGGTGAGCGATCCATCGTGGCCGGTGTTCATTGCCTGGAGCATGTCCAGCGCTTCTCCACCACGACACTCTCCGACGACGATGCGGTCAGGTCGCATACGCAAGGAGTTGATGACCAGGTCTCGAATCGAGACGCGTCCACGACCTTCGACGTTGGCCGGCCGGGTCTCGAGCGTGACGACGTGATCCTGACGGAGCTGGAGTTCTGCGGCATCCTCGATCGTGACGATGCGCTCGTCCTCGGGGATGAAGCTGCTCAGGATGTTCAGCGTTGTCGTCTTTCCCGAGCCGGTACCACCACTGACGACGACATTCATCTTGCCGCGTACGCACGCGCGCAGGAACCGCACCATGTCCTCGGTGATGGACCCGTACTTGATGAGGTCGTCAATGGTCAGGGCTTCCTTGGCGAACTTTCGAATCGTCATGGTGGGGCCGCGCAACGCGAGCGGCGGAATGATCACGTTCACGCGGGACCCGTCCTGGAGACGCGCATCGACCATCGGCGACGACTCATCGACGCGCCGGCCGATGCTGCTGACGATACGGTCGATCACCTGCATCAACTGCTGATCACTCTCGAACGTGACCGGGCTGAGCGTGAGCTTGCCATGCTGTTCGACGTAGATCTGCTTGTAGCTGTTGATCATGATTTCGGTGATGTCCTCGCTCGCGAGCAGCTCCTCGAGCGGTCCGAGACCGAGCACGTCATTGACCAGGATCTCGACGAGTCGAAGCCGGTCCGGACGGCTCATCGTGATGTTCTGCTCAGTGATCACATCGTTGAGCAGCTCGGCGATGCGCTGCCGCACCACCTCCGGTGGCACCGAGTCGGTTCCCTGGGCGAGCTCCTCGACGAGGCGCTGATGCACCTTGCCGCGCAGTGCGACGTGCGTGTTCGCGTGAGCGCCCATCTTGGTCATCCCCGGGCGCGACAGACCGCCGCCGGCGCGGGAAAGCAGCGTCGGCGCGCGCTGGGGTTCAGGAGTAGCGGACGGACGCTCGGTCTCGAAGGAAGCAGGGCGCGGCGCGGGCGCCGGCGCGGGCGCCGGCACGACCGTGGTCGCCGGTGGGGCCGGCGACACGCCTCCGGGACGGTTCTGCCATCCGGCGGGAGGAAAGCGTTCGGCGTCGTCCGCGGAGCGCTCCGGCGCAGCTGACGGGGCCGGGGACGATGGCGCGCTGGGAGCGGAGGGAAGAGGACCGCCCTCTGCTTTCCGCTGAACTCGGTCGAGCAACGACATGTGAGCTCAAACCACCTCGTGTGATCGCGTTCGAATACCTGCCCGGAGGCTGGAATCAAGCATCCCCGGGATGCACGCGCAACGGTGCAACGATCCTGTCGAAGCCGCGTCCCAGGGGCTCTGAGGGGGTTTGATAAGGGCCGGCCGAGACGGGTCGGTCATATTCAGGCACCAGATGTGAAGGAACGCCGTATGGATTGTGGCTCGCCGTCGGCGTGGGAGGAACTGGTCCGAACCGCCTCAACGGTGCGCGCGACCCCGGTCCTCGATCCGGCCCCCTCGCGCCGTGCTCTGTGCCTCCGGCGGGCGATCCGGCCCGCCGCGGTCGGTGCGGTGCTGCTGGCGGCATGCGGATTTGCGGTGATGCACATGGCCGCGACCACCCGACTCGTCAGCGCCAACAGCGGCGAGGACTTGGAGCTGTTCTCGCTCACCAACCAGGATCGCGCGAGCAACGGCGTGCACTCGCTCGTCTTCAGCGGCACCCTCGAGAACATCGGCGAGGGTGCTTCGTACGACTGCAAAGGCGTGCACGTCAACGGCCGCTCCGACGACATGATCCAGCGCAATTACTTCGCTCACCCGATCCTCGGGTGCGGTGAATACGTGTTCTCGATGATGCAGGCGTACGGCGTTCACTACTCGTCGGCCGGTGAGAACATCGGCTGGGAGTTCGGGTGCGGGCGATCCCGCGAGCTACATCAACAGCGCATTCATGGCCAGCACGGACCACAAAGCCAACATCCTCGACCCGAACTACACCGAGATGGGCGTCGGCTCTGATGAGAGCGCCCCCGGGGTGATGTGGACGGGCGTGTCGCCCGGGCAGGAGAACGTGTGGATGTTCAGCGAGGAGTTCGCCCAGGTGGGCGCCTCGTCACCGCCCCCGAGGAAGACTTCATCGCCCAATCCGGCACCGCGCAACAGCCCCGCTCCGTCTCCGCCGTCAGTCGCACCCGCCACGACGGCACCGCTGCCGTCGACTCCGGAGCCCACCGCGACGCCACCGGTGATCCCGGCGGGCAGCCTTCCCCAGGATCTGCCGACGCCACCGGTCGATCAGTACGAAGGCCTCTACCCCAACACCATCGAATCCGTCCTCGAAGCTTTTCTGAATTTCTAAAGGGGCAGCAACCCTGACTCAGCTCAGCACCGTCGAAGCGTCTGCGGGCGACCTCGATGGCAGCATCGTCGTCGCCACGGGTCTCCAGAAGATCTACCGCGTCAGCCGTCCGCCTCGTGAGGCGATTCGCGACGTGTCTCTGACCGTGGCCGCGGGCGACTTCATCGCGATCATGGGGCCGAGCGGATGCGGCAAGAGCACCTTCCTCCACATGCTCGGCGGCCTCGAACCGCCCGACCAGGGCTCCGTCACCATCCAGGGCATCGACGTGTACGCCCTCGAGGATGAGGAGCGATCGGCGTTCCGGCGCGACCACATCGGCGTCGTCTTTCAGTTCTTCAACCTCCTTCCCACGCTGACCGCGGCCGAGAACGTCGCGCTGCCGCTGCGCCTTCGCAACGAGGCACCCGGGCGGCGCGGGCAGAAGCTGTCCCGCCAGGCAATCGGCGCTCGGGTCGACGCGCTGATGGTGCAACTCAACCTGCACGGCCTCCAGGGCCACGGTCCCGAGGAGATCTCGGGCGGTGAGCAGCAGCGAGTTGCGCTCGCCCGCGCGCTCGCGGCTTCCCCTTCCCTGCTCCTCGCCGACGAGCCGACCGGTAACCTCGACTGGACGAGCGGCCACGAGGTGATGGCGCTGATCACGCGGCTCTGCCGGCACGAGCACCAGACCGCTGTGCTCGTGACCCACGACGCGAGAGTGGCCGCCTACGCGGACCGCGTCCTGATCATGCGCGACGGCCAGGTCATCGATGACGTCGCGATCAGCCATGCCGGACAGGCGCCGGATGCGAAGCCGGATCCGTCGATCCTCGTGAGCAGGCTCGCCCAGCTGCAGCTGTGAGCGACTTCTGGCTGCTGGCGGTGCGCGCCATCCGGGCGCGCCCGCTGCGAAGCGTGCTGACGGCGAGCGCAGTGGCGCTCGGGGTCGCCGTCGTGCTGGCCGTCCAGATCGCGATCCAGGGCTTGACGGTCCAGGCAGCCGAGGCGCAGATGGAACAGGCCGGCGCGTCATCGCTCGATGTCCGGGTGGATGTCGGGTCAGGGCTCACGCCTTCGCAGGTCACCGTCCTCTCGGAGCTGCCGGGCGTGGTGCAGGCAGTGCCGCTCTACGAGAAGCAGGTGACCGCCGGTCCGGCGGGGAGCGCGCTGGAGGGCCAGACGGTGACGCTGGTCGGGCTCCAGGACTCGAGCGCAGCGCTGCGCAGCGTTACGGTGGCGGCCGGCCGGTTGCCGATCCCGGGAAGCACCTCGGAGGTGGCGCTCGATCAGGGGTTGAGCACGGCCCTGACCGGCGGTTTCGGATCTCCCATCAGGATCGGGCAGAAGATCCAGTTGATCACGAGCACCGGACCGGACCTCTTCACCGTCGTGGGCTTCACGTCCGGGACGAGCGGCGGCCCGTCGTTCACTCACGACGCGGTCTTCGTGGATGACGCGGCGATGCTCGGCCCGTTCGCGCTCGGTTTGCACACGCCGCTGGTGGCGCTCCGATTCGGCCCCGGGGCAACCGTGGCGACCGTCTCGAGCGAGGTCCGGGCCAAGTTCGGTGCCTCGGTCACCACCTACGACCCACGTTCGAGCGCAGGGGCGCCGCTGCAGGAGCTCGAGCCGCTGCTCGTGCTTGCCACGGTCCTGAGCCTGATCGTCGGGGCGGGCGTCACCGCGAACAGTGCGGCGCTCGCCGCGTACGAGCGGCGGCGGGAGATCGGGCTCCTCCGCGCCGCGGGCGCATCATCGCGCCAGGTGTTCCGCCTCTTCGCGGTCGAGGTGGCCACGATCGCGACCGCCGGCGTCCCGGTCGGCGTCGTGGCCGGCCTGATCCTCGGAGCCATCTTCAACAGCAGCCTGACCCCGGCCGACCTCGCGGCGCCGTCGCTGATGCCCCAGGTGGGCCAGGTCGTGGCCGCCATCGCGGCCGGATTGGGAGCCGCGCTGATCGGCGGCCTGCTGCCGCTCTTCGCCGCTGCTCGCCTCCCGATCCTCGAGGCGCTGCGCCCACATCCGATCGGCGAGCATCAGCGCCCGAGCGTCCTGCTCCGCACCGCGAGCCCGGTGCTGCTCCTCATCGCCGCCATCTGTTTCCTGAGCAGCGCGAGCGGGCTCGTCGCCTTCGGGGTCGTCGCGTTCCTGCTCGGCGTCGTGGTGGCGTTGCCACTCATCGCCCCGCTGGTCATCAGAACTCCTCGCCCTCGCGATCTCACCGTTCGTCACGGGCGCCGAGTCCGGCGCGGCCCATCTGGTGCGGGCGCGCAACCGGACGGCCATGACCACCGCCGGCCTGGCCATCGCGGTGGCGACGGCTGTCGGCGTGAGCGCACTGAGCGCCGGAGCGCTCACTGCGAGCGACAGCTGGGTATCGAACCTCTTTGCGGGCAATGTGCTCGTGACCAGCCCTGTCACACAGGACGACCAGGTGGAAGCGGCAATCGCCACCAGCGCGGGCGTCGCCAGTGCCACGCCGCTCCGCTTCTTCTCGGAGAGCGTCGCCGGCGCGTCAGAAGGCATCGCGGCCATCGACCCGGCCGCGTACAACTCGCTGGGCGGCCTCGACGTCGTCTCGGGGGACCGGAGCACGGCGCTGATGGCGCTCGAGGACGGACCGAGCTTTCTTGTGCCCGCCGGGCTCGCGGCCGCCACGGGATGGACGGTGGGCACACAACTCCCGGTCGACACGCAGAAGGGCCTCGTGTACTTCACGATCGTCGGTGTGGTCAGCCACTCCTTCCCCGCCGGCGACGGGGGCGAGAGCCTCGTCATGGCCGACGACCTCGCACGCACGTATTTCGGGGCGACAGCGGACGGATTCGATGACCTCGTGGTCACCACGCAGGGATCCGAGACAACCATCGCTGCGACCGCCGACAGCTACGGGATGCAGGCGGTGCCGGTGAGCGTGATCGAGAGCGACGCGCGCGACGCGTTGCAACACTCGATCGGGCTCGTGCTCGCGGTCGCCATCATCTCCGTGCTCATCGCCATGCTCGCGGTCGTGAACACGCTGCTGGTCAACGTGCGTCAGGGAACTCGAGAGCTTGCGCTGCTCCGAGCAGTCGGCCTCGGCAGCCGCCAGGCGATGCGCCGCGTGCTCACGGAGGCGGGGCTTCTCGCAGCGGCAGCAACGCTGATCGGCGTTGCGGCCGGGTGTCTCATCGCCATCCCGATGCTGCAGGCGAGCACCACGCCGACGTTTGCGCCCGGCTTCGTCTTCCCTCTTGAAACGGTGATCGTCTTGATCCTCGTGGTCGTGCTGGCGGCCGTCGTCGCCACAATCGGGCCGGCTCGAAGAGCCGTGCGTACGTCAGTGCTCAGCGCGTTGCGTCACGAGTAGCAGTGCGCCGCACCGGCGGGTGGGGGGCGTGCTGCTGCGTTGTCGTCGCCGTCGCGATGGGGTTGACTGCCTGTGGCAGCGATGGTTCGTCGCTCGCGACAGGTGACCCACTCCACGACCTGATCACGCTCGACCAGCTCGTCGCGCCGGACTTCACCGTGAGCAGTCCGGCGGCACATGTCGATGCGTCGACGCTCGCCGGTGGCGACGCCGCGCTTGCATCCGCGATCAGCGCAGCCGGGCTGCAGTCAGCCGCAAGTGTCGAGTATCAGCGCGGTATCGATTTCAGCACCAGCAACGGCCCCCTCGACGTCGTGTCGACCGTCATGCAATTCGCGAGTATCGCAGGCGCCACAAGCGCATATGGCGCGAACGTCAAGCAGCTCGACGCCATGTCCGGCGCGGTGCCGACGTCGACCGGGCCACTCGGCGACGAGGGCCATTCGATCAGCGTGGTGCGCACGACATCAGGTGGCCTGCAGGCGGTGGAGATCGCCGTGGTATGGCGCCTCGGCAACCTCGTCAACATCATCATCGCCCGCGGTCGATATGGCGGGCTGCGCCTCGATGACGTCCTCATCCTCGCCGGCGTGCAGACGCAAAACGAGCCCTTGACTGGCTAACTCTTGCGCGGCTCCCAGCGAAAGCGCAGGACGGCAAGGATCACACCGCCAGCGCCCCACGCGGCAATGACCAGCAGGTCGGTGCCGTTGAAGCCGCTCGCCGATTGGTGGCCGGGGTCGAACGCTATGAACATCGCGTCGATGAAGTGGCGCACCGGAAACCACTCGGCGATCTGTGCGAGGACGTTCGACGGAGCCACCGGGAAGAACGTTCCCGAGATGAACACAATCGGGAGGAACACGCCGTTGACAATCGCGGGCGCCGCTTCGGAGTTGGGAATCGCGATCGTCATTGCGATACCGAGCGCGCAGAAGGACAGCGCGCCGACACCGATCGTCACCGCGGCTGCGCCGAAGTGCTGAGGGACCTGCACGCCGTACACGAGAATGCCGAAGCCGGTCGTGAGCGCGGCGAGGATGACGCTCACGATGATCGATGAACCAACGACGCCTGCGATGAACGCCCACGTCGGCAGCGGCGTCCCACGCAGCCGTTTGAGGATCCCGTTGTCGCGACGGACCGACAGCGTCACCGAGATGTTGGTGAAGCACGCACCCATGACACCGAACGCGACGAGCGCGGGGATGTAGTAGTTGTCATACGTCGTGCTGACGGTGCCGATCTGCACCATCTGTCCCTTGAAGAGCGTGGCAAAAACCACCAGGAAGATGATCGGGAACAGAAAAGCGAAAAAGGCGCTTGCGGGGTTACGCCAGAACGATTTCTGCTCGAACCCGACCTGCCGGAATGCGATGCCGCTGCTGCTCATGTTTTGGTGAGCTCCAGGTAGACGTCTTCGAGTGACGGGCGCGTGACCTCGAGGTTTGGCAGCTCGAGTCCATGCGCCACCGCCCACGTCGTCAGGTCGTTGAGCGTGCGCGTCGGCGTCTTCGTCTCGATGATGGCCGTGCCCTCATCGAAGCGCACCTGCAATGGCAGCGCCACCGCCTCGACACCGTTTGGCAGCTCGAAGCGGATGTGGGTCAGCTGGTCGGTGCCGGCGCGCAGTGTTTCCGGTGTCCCCTGCGCGACCACCAGGCCTGCGGCGATCACGCAGATGCGATCGGCGAGGTACTGCGCCTCGTCCATGTAGTGCGTGGTCAGCACGATCGTCTTGCCGAGGGTTCGCATGTTGCGCACGACTTCCCAGGCGGCGCGACGCGCGGAAGGATCGAAACCCGTCGTCGGCTCGTCGAGGAAGATGAGCTCCGGGTCGCCCACCAGGCCCAACGCGACGTCGAGACGGCGCTGCTGGCCGCCGGACAGCTTGCGGACCCGCTCCCCCGCCTTCTCGGTCAGCCCGACCAGCTCGATGATCTCCGCGGCGGGACGCGGGGCCGGGTAGTAGCCGCGATAGAGCTCGACCAGCTCGGTGACCGAGAGCATGGGTGGGACCGCTGCCTCCTGGAGCACGAGCCCCACACGCTCGCGGAGCTTGCGCCCGCCGCTGTGGGGGTCGATCCCGAGCACGGTGACGTTACCGGCGTCGCGAGCCCGGTAGCCCTCGAGGATCTCGATGGTCGTGGTCTTGCCGGCGCCGTTGGGTCCGAGGAGTCCGAAGACCTCCCCCTCCTCCACATTGAAAGAGATACCGCGGACGGCCTCGACCGCCCCGTAGGACTTCCGCAAACCGTCGACGACGATGGCTGTCACCGAAAGTGTCTCCCCTGTATGACGAGCGGTCACAGAGTCGTTGCGCCATGGTGCCAGAGACCGGGGTCGGTGCCGACCACAATTGGCCGCAGCGCATGACCATGACTACAACCAACGTGGAGATCCTGCGCCAGGGCTGGCTCGACGCTGCCTCCGCCCTGGCTCCCGGCCTCGACACACTGCCTGAATTCCTCGAGCACGGCCTCGAAGCTGCGGTCATCGACGAACGCCTCGACGAGCAGTCGCTGCTTCGCGTCGTCACAGAGGTGACCTCCGCCGCCGCCGACTCGCTTCCCGCCGAGGAGCTGTACTTCCTCACGCGGCGGCTCCAGCGTGCCGTATACGAGTACCTGCTCTCGCTCGACGCCCTTCCCGAGCCCCCGGCGCGCCGCGACGGGAGCAATGGCACCAGCGCGCAGGACACCACGCTCATCGGAGCTGAAGAGGTCGCCGCACTCGGGCGAAACGGCCATACGAAGACCGTCGCAGAGCCCGTCCACGCGCCAAAAGCCACCCCGAAGCCGGCACCCGAGGCCAAACCCGAGCCCGCAGCCACACCCGTCGCGCAAACCGTGCCTGAGCCGATCGTCGAGGCGCAACCGGATCCCGTCGCCACTGCGGCGGCCGCAGATCGGGTCGAGGCCGGTCTCGCGGAGCTCGAACTCGCATCTGTCCCCAGAGGACTTCTCCCGACCCCGAACCAGAGGTCGAAGAGGCCGAACCAGCGCCGGAACCGGTGTCGACCCGCCCCGCGTTCACGCTCTTCCGTCGCAACGGCACGGCCGCGTCCAAGACCGTCAGCGATGCGGGCGCCACCGCCGCGGTGGAGCCTGCCGCTCCTGCCTCGAACGGCAAGCGGGCCGCCGAGCATGCGGCGCCCGCGACCAACGGCTCCAGCACCCACGAGGCTCCGGCTGCTGAGGACGCCGAATCGTTCGTCAAGCCGAAGGACGGCTTCCACCTCAGTGATCTCGCTGATTTCGCCGTGGTTCAGCGTGCGGAAACCGCCGCAGCGGAGCCGGAGGCCGAGGCGCCTGCCGAGATCTTCGACGAGGTCGCCGTCGAGCCGGCACCTGAATTCACCGCACCCGAGCCAGAGCCTGAGCCCGAAATCGCTCCCGCACAGCCCGCACGCGAAGCGGCAAGCGGCGCAGCCGCCAGAGGCTGGCGCCTTCGGGACGACGAGGCCGACCAGGCCCACGACCTGAATGCCGACACCGACGGCGGAGGACAGCCGCTTCGAAACCGACCCGGAGGTCGTCGAGGCGCGGCTCGAGATCAACGATCGTCTGCGCCGCCGGAGGTGCGATGAGGCCGCGGCGTTGCTGCAGCGACTCGCCAACGACGTCGGAGGGCGAGCGCTCGCGGAGCTGGCGCTCGACGCCGGTGACCGATGCCGCGCACTCGGCAAGGGCAACGCCGCACTGAGCTGCTATCTCGCGGCATCACGCGCGGATCCCGTGCACGAGACGCCACTGCTGCGACTCGCCGACATCTGCATCGACGACCACGACATCGATCTCGCCGTGTCGTACCTCGAGCGCGTGACACGTCTTCGCCGTTTGCGCAATGACGACAAGGGCGCACTGAAGCTGTACCGAAAGATCGTGACGATCGCACCGTACCGGGACGACATCCTCGCGATGTTGATGCGTGCGCAGGCCAACGGTCGCTTCGACGAATAACGGTTGATGGACAACATTCAGTCACGCGTTGCGTGGCCAAGCTCGTCCGCTGTGCGATGCGTTTGTTACCGAAAGGCGATGAACGGCAGGGCGGATTCGATCCACACTCGGGTGCGGCCGTCATCCACGTCAGCATCGCTGCGCCGGATGAGCGACGCCGCAACCGCGTGACCGACACCAACTGAGAACAACCGAGGAGAACAGGTGGCCATCCAGGCGAACAAACCGAACAGCCGAATCTTCTTGCTTCTTGGAGTCGTGCTGGCTGCGGCCGCGGCGGTTGCCGTGCTGCTCCTGGTGCGCTCGAATGCACCAGCGAATGAAGTCAACGTTGTCGTGTCCGACACATCGATTCCCGCCGGCACGACCTTGACGCCAGCAATGGTTATCGTGACCCAGGTACCGCTCAGTGCAAAGCCCGGTGACGCATACACAGATCCTGTCGCTGTTGTCGGCAAGGTGACGCAGGTTGCGCTCGCGGACAACACGCCGATCGTTCCTGGTTTCTTCTCGACTCCCGCGCTCTCGATCACTTCGAGCGGCACCGGCGCGACCGTCACCGATGTGGAGTTGCAGATCACCAAGGGCTACGTCGCCCTGGCGATTCCGGCCAACGCGGCGCTCCCGACGACTCTGACCACCCTGCAGCAGAACAACTTCACCGGACCGCTCGTCTCGGCCGGCGACTACATCCTGCCTGGTGATCACATCGACATCCTCGTGCAGTCCACGACCGGAACTCTCGGCGTGCGCTACACCTTCCAGGACCTCATCGTGCTTCGCGTCGGCGACTCTCGGGATCGGCCGCGAACTCCGCGCCGGACACCCTCCTCGTCGAGGTGCCGCGCGCCCAGGCGCCGCTGCTCTCCGCACTCATCATCGGCGACGGACACGAGTTCGTGGTCAAGTACGTCCTCCGGCCCGAGTCCGAGTGGGGCAAGCTCACCGCGACCAGCTACACCCCGAACTACGAGAATGCCGGCGACCCGAGCATCCCCGTGGTGAAGCAGACCATCGTGACGCCAAGCACGCTGGACAGTCTCTTCGGCGGCTGAGACAGTAATGACGCCAGCCGCAGTCGTCGCAGCGGCCTTGGCCGCGTCGGCAGTCCTCTCGATCTTCGCCTTCCTCCTCAGCCGTGGTCAGAACCAGGCTGGGGAGATGGCGCGGCGCCTCAATCAGTACGGCGGTGACACGGTGATCTCCACCGCGCCACCCCGTGTGAAGACGGGCAACGCGATCCGCGACCTGCTCGACGGACTCACCGAGCGGCCTCAACCCGCTCCTCTCGCGCACGTCGCACACCGGCAAGCTCGCGGACGACCTGCAGAAGGCCGACCTCAAGCTCAAGTCGTCGGAATGGCTGCTTGCGGTCGTCGGCCTGGGCGTCCTGGTGGGCCTGCTCGTTGCGTTCCGCTACGGCTCGCCGATCGCCTTCATCCCCTGCCCCATCGTCATCTACTTCCTGAGCGGTTTCTTCCTGAAGTTCCGCCAGAAGCGACGCACGCGCGCATTCAACAATCAGCTCGGTGACACGCTGATGCTGCTTGAGCAACGCGCTCAAGGCAGGTCACTCGTTTGCGCAGGCGCTCGCATCGGTCGCGAAGAACGCCAACCCTCCGATCTCCGAGGAGTTCGCGAGGGCGACACGCGAGATCGCGCTCGGCATCAACGTCGACGAAGCGCTCAATCACATGGTGCGTGCGCAACAAGTCCGAGGACTTCGACCTCATGGTCACCGCGGTGCAGATCCAGCGCGTGGTCGGCGGTAACCTCGCCGAGATTCTCGACACGATCGCGTTCACGATTCGTGAGCGCGTCCGCATCCAGGGCGAGATTCGCACGCTGACTGCGCAGGCACGCGCATCGGGATGGATCATCACGATCCTGCCGATCGCACTCGCCGGTCTTCCTGGCGCTCATCTCCCCGACGTATTTCGATCCGATGATCACCGACCCGCTCGGGCACATCATGCTCGGCGTCGGCGATCTTCTCGATCGCAGTCGGCGCCGTCGCGATCCAGAAGATCGTCAAGATCGAGGTTTGACGTGAGTCTGCTTGCTATCGGTCTTGCCGCCTGCCCTCTGGTGGCGGCATCCTGCTCATCGCGTTCGGGCTCGCGATGTCGGTGCTCGCCTCGCCAGGGTGACCTGCTCGAGGCGCGCCTCGCGCAGTTCGCCGAGGCCGGACGTGCGCCGGCGACCCTCGCCGAAGTCGAGATGTCGCTGCCGCTTCTTCGACCGTGTGGTGCGCCCGTTCCTCGACAAGGTCGGGTCGACCGCCTCGACCGCAACGCCGGTGCAGGGAGCACCGACGCGCTCCAGGAGAAGCTGAACCTCGCGGGCCGTCCGATGGGGCTCAACGCATCCGGATTCCTCGCACTCCGGCTGCTCTCCATGCTGCTCTTCACCGCGGTCGGGCTCGCGCTCGCATTGCTTCGGCGCGCTCGCCATGCTGCTCTTCGCCGTCGTCCCGCTCGGCGGTCTGATCCTTGGATACCTCGCGCCGCAGATGGTGGTCGCACGCCGCATCAAGAGGCGTCAGAAGGAGATCCTGCTGGCACTCCCCAGCGCGCTCGACCTGCTGACCATCTCGGTCGAGGCGGGCCTCAGCTTCGACGCCGCGCTGACCCGCGTCGTCGACAAGTACAGCAACGAATTCTCCCGCGAGCTGACGATCATGCTCAACGAAGTCCGGCTCGGCCGCCCGCGTCTCGAGGCGCTCGATGATGTCGGCCGGCGTTGCAAGGTCGAGGAGCTGAGCAACTTCATCCAGGCGATCATCCAGTCGGAACAGCTCGGTGTCGGCGTCGCCAACGTGCTGCGCATCCAGTCCGAGGAAATCCGGCGCAAGCGCCGTCAGCGCGCAGAGGAACAGGGCCAGAAGGCACCGCTGAAGATGCTCTTCCCGATGGTCGGCTGCATCTTCCCGACGCTCTTCATCGTGCTGCTCGGACCTGCGGTCATCGAGGTCGCTCACCAATTCGGGAGCGGCGGCGGCTGAGCGCCAGGGATCCCGCCGGCTGTGTGAGACCGGACCGGGTTTTGTCTGTGCCGCACACGGACGGAGGAGACCCAGGCTCCGGCTTCAAACCGGACTATTCAGCCTCCGCCTGGGTCTCCTCCGTCCCTCGCTCAGTTCCGGTCCGGACTCTTCGCCTCTTGCGGCTTCCTCAGGCGCAGGAGAGTTGACGAAGGACGCGCTCTAGTTGCCTTCTTCGGGCGATTTTCCAGCGGGCTCGGAGGGCGGGTACTGAGCGGTAGACGTCGGGGACTGGGGCGTCTTCCTGGATGGACGTCCTGAGCATTGCGGCCACTGTTTCGCGCAGCTCGACGAGCCTGAGCGAGCGGGCGACTTCGAGCGCTGCGGAGATGCGGGCCTCCTCGCCGCAGCGCATCCAGTCCTCGAGGGCGTCCACCAGGCCTTCGCGCCCATCGGCGACCACGATGCGTGCGTACTCGGTGAGTTGCTCGGTCAGGGACGACACGCTCGATTCGAAGCGCCGCTCCATGTAGGCGAGGATCGCGTCGCGGGCGCTCTGGTGGGCCAGCACGGCGATGAGCCCGGGCGCCGTCCGCCCGATGAGGAGCTTCTCGAATGGCGAGACCTCGAGGTACCCGATATGGGCGCCGGCGCTTGATACGAGCCATGGGCTGCCGTCGCCGCGGTACAGACAGAGGTTGTCCGGCAAGCCGGGATGCTGCCAGCCGTAGAGCCCCCCGGTCGCTTCCTGGAGGACCGTGACGCTTTCCCTGCTCAGCGCATACCGAACGAGGCTTCCCGCCGACGTGATGCTCTTCGCCTGCTGGAAGCGCGCAAGGCTCTCAACGGTGGCCTGTCCCTCCGGATCCATCTCGCCGAGCGGCACCGTCAGCACCGCAGTCGTGCACTGGACGAGGGCGCACTCGAGCAGGCCGGCGTAGTCCGGGCCGGTCGGTTCGTCCAGCAGGTCATACGTCTTGCGAGCGGACACGTCGCTACGGGACGTGCGCAGAAGGGGTTGCACAGAGCAATTCTGTAACGAAATCCCCCGTTCCAGCGTGGCGAACGCGTGTTACGGTCATCCGGTGGGCGCGATAGCCGCATCTATCGACAGCACTCCGGGCCAGGTTTTCGCAGACGCACTGCTGGTCGTCGCCGTCGCGGTGAACGCGTACCTGGGTTGGAGTCACGGACTGATCCGCCGGATCTTCACCGCGGTGGGCGTCTTTCTGGCGTGTTTTGCCGCCACGAACCTGGGCAACGCGATTGCGGCCTTGATTCATGCGCACAACGTCGAGGCGAACGCGTGGGCATTCGTTGCGGTGTTCGTGTTCGTTGTCATCGTGTTCGAGGTGCTCGGCACACTGCTCAACGAGCGGCTCGAGAAAATCGTTGTCGCTGCGTTCGACCGGATTGGTGGATTGATCGTCGGTGTGCTCGTCGGGCTCACCGAGGTGTTGATCCTCTTCCTCGTTGCCATCTCCGTGAGCGGCCCTGCGTCGATCACGAGCCCGACCCAGTCGCAGGACATCCATTCGGCGACGTTGAGCGGTCAGGTGATGAAGCTGGCGCCAACGGTCACGACGCTATTCGCACCAGTGCTGCCGTCAAACCTCACGACACACTTCTCCCAGAACGCGGTGGTGATCACACCCCCCGTCTGAGACGCTCCGGCGTCAGCGCGCTGAGCCGACGTCCGCTGGGAAGAAGGTCTTGACGACGGAGCCGAGCCCCACAAGGTTGAAGGGCTTGGTGATCAGGTGATTCGCGCCGGCGAGACGCGCCCGCTCGATGTCGTCGTCGCTCGAGAGTGCGCTGAACATCACGATCGGTATCTCGGCAGTCGGCGTGTTGCCGCGGATGCGCTTGCAGGTCTCGATGCCATCCATGCCCGGCATCATGATGTCGAGGATCACCAGGTCAGGCGCACGCGCCTCGACCTGCGCGAGACCGTCCTCACCGTTCTCCGCGGTGGACACGTCATAACCCTCGATGCCGAGGTACATCGCGACGATATGCAGGAGTCTCGGATCGTCGTCAACGATGAGGATGCTTCCCCGAGTCATGCCTACGCCCCCCCTCCACTCGGGCGGTGTAGTGCGAGAGATCGCGTTCGTGGCCGAGCCCGCGCTCGATGGAATCAAGCACACGCTGGTAGAACTCCTCGCGCTCCTTGCGGTCCTCGTCGGGAGCGACCGCCTCGCCGCGCACGCGATGCTGGATCCACGGCGGAACGAGCTGCTCCACCGTGTTCGCGCCGACCTTGACTGTAACCATCGTATCGTCGTTCTCCTCGACCACGATACTCACGCGCAACGCGATGCCGACATGGCTGTCGAGCCGCCAGGCCCGCTCCCACGCCCGCTGCCGTCCGATCCCGACGAAGATCAGGGTGACGGGGTCCGCGACGAGCTGCGCGCCGGCGCCGGAAGCGAGTTCCTTGAGCAGGAGTCGCCAGACGTCGCCGTCGATCTGCCGCGACACCCACCCGACCAATGACGGCGCGCGATTGTCCAGGTCAGGAAGGGAGACGGCCGACCGAGCTGTCGAGGCTCGGCAGCGCGCTGACGACGCCGGCATGGCGGCGGCAGTACACGCGGCCCTCGATGGTGACGCGGTGCTCGCTGCACCACGCGGTCCGGCATTCGCGGCCTCGGCGATCAACGTACGCGCACGGAACACCGTCGGCGGACGTGCATCCGCCCTGTGTGCAGGGGTGCGTCGGGGAAGCGGGCGGCACTTGATCCACCTTAGCATCGGTCTGCCGCGTGCGAACCTCCGCCACCTACCACACCAGGGGAATGAGCCTTCGCGTCTGGGCTGCGTAAGGCGCGTATTCGGGGAACGTGCGGGAGAGCAAGCCCTCCTCGAAGTGGGCTCGCAACATCTGCACCGCGATGAACGGAACGATGGTCAGCGTTGCCCACAACCCGGGACGGGCGAGAATCAGCGCGCACGCCGCGAGGATCTCCGCTGCGTACAGCGGATGCCGGATCAGCCGGTAGGGGCCGCCGGTGACGAGGCGGCGCGCCTCGGGGATGATGCTGAGGCTGCGCCGGAGATACAGCAGTCCGTAGACCGCGAGGACGAATGCGCTGAAGGCCAGCGGCGCGGACAGGTCGCGGATGAACGCGGGTGGCACGAACACCACCGGGTTGGGGAAGGCGCCGACAACGAGGAGCATGGTCGTTCCCACCAGTCCGGCCGCGCGCGCGATCATCCGTCCGTCGCGAGCTCGAGGCCTCGGACGCACGAGATAGATCCCGACTGGGATGACGCAGAACGCCAGGTAGACGCCTGTCGTCAGCGGTCCGGCGAGGTAGTCTCCCGGTCCAGCGTGCACGGGAAGGGCGCGCACCTGCGAGAGCAGATTGAGGAGTACGCGCCATCCAAGTAACGCGAAAAGTACAGCCGGAAGCGAACGTCCGAAGACGAGGAATCGGAGTTCTTCGACGCGACGTTCCAGGTCGCCACGGCGTGCTGGAATCGCGACCGCCTCGGCCATGGCCGCAGTCTAGGTCACGCGTATTTGGGGCGACGCTCCCGTAGCGCGGTTGTCATCGAATCACCACGATTTCTCGTTGTCCCGGCACTGTCCGGGGGGTGTCCGATTCTTCGTTACCAATATTTAGCACGCAGGCCATTCCGTTGCCGCAGCAGGGGCCCACACTCGCATCAGTCGGGTCCGAGCAAACATCTCGGTCCGAGAATTCAACCCGAAAGGAGGTGAAAAGAATGGATATGCTGAGCACCCTGTACCTTCGCGCAACAGAGTTCATCGCTCGCAAGCGTGAGGAGGCTGAGGAAGGCCAGGGCATGGTTGAGTATGCGCTCATCCTCGTCCTTATCGCCATCGTCGTTATCGTTATCCTGCAAGTCGTCGGCAAGCAGGTCAACAACGTGTTCTCGAACATCAGCAACGGCCTGGCCTCGTAGCTTTTACAAGCAACCAGGACAGTCAAGAGGAGCCGGCCATCGGGTCGGCTCCTCTTTTTATTACCGATGTGAACGCCATGTCGCATCGGTGTACCCCACGACCGCTTGTCGTCAGGACGCCGTACCATGCGAACCGATGCACTTGGTGTGCGGGGGGCGCATGTGATCCGCGTACTTATCGCGGACGAGATCGCGCGTATCGTCGGCGACCTCGAGAAGCTCGCGCCGTACGGTGACGTCGTCGACGTGTGCGGCGTTGCGCACCAGGCGTCAGCCGTGATCGAGGAGGCATGGCTGCGTCAGCCCGACGTCCTCGTCCTCCACGAGGGGTTCGCGGAGCTCCCGCCCGCGGACTTCGCCGCGCACCTGGGGTCGGTGTCACCGTCGACGCGCGTCCTCCTCATGACTGCCGGCGACGCGCCCACGGCGACTGACGCCTGGACGGGCGCGGCGGTCAGCGCGACAGCCGATGGAGCGCAGCTCGTCGAGGCCATCCGGATCGCAGCCGGCGACGTGCCGCCAGGCGGCGCCAGCCTGGGGATTTCCTCACCTGAGGCACCGCGCCGCGAGATCCGCGCCCCGAAGGGTCGGGCGACGGTGGTCGTGGCCTTCTCGGGCAAGGGCGGGACTGGGACGTCGATGCTCGCCACCAACCTCGCCGTGGCACTTGCCGGCGGTGTTGCGGGCCGCGCGGCGCTGGTGGACGTCGACCTTCAGTTCGGCGACGCGGCGGGAATGCTCCATGTCGAGCACCACCTGCTCTCGATCGCCGACCTTGCGACCCACGGCGACAACATCGAGATCGCCCTGCTCGACGACGTTCTCGCGACTGGACCTGCCGAGCTTCGCGTGCTGCGCGCCCCGTCCAGCCCGGAACTTTCCGAGATGATCGCGGCCTCGACGCTGCGCTCGATCATCCGGGCCGCCGTCAAGGCCCACGAGTACGTGGTCATCGATACGCCATCCCACATCGACGAGCGCGTGCTCGAGGCGTTCGAGCTGGCCGATCGGATCCTCCTCGTCACCAGCTTCAATCTCAGCGCCGTGCGCGGCACCAAGGCAACGCTGCTCCTGCTCGAAGCGCTCGGCGTCGACATGGACGGCGTGGACGTCGTCCTCAATCACACCCGCCCGCGCGAGAACTACCGCCGCGAGGACATCGAGACGATCCTCGGCCGGAGCATCCTCGTCGACCTCCCGTACGACCCGCGCGTCGATCCCTCGCTCGATTCCGGGACGCCGATCGTCCTGGCGCAGCCACGCGCCGAGCTCGCCCGCCGCCTGGCCGGCCTCGCGCAGTTGATTGCGGTGCCCGCCGCGGGTGCCGGCGACGGCCCAGCGGAGATCCCGGCGCCCGCGCCACCAACCTACCGGCGCCGGTTCAGCCTGGGCCGGCGGTAAGGTGGCGCCGTGATCCGCGTCCTGGTGGCCGACGGTAGCGAGCGAATTCGCGCCAACCTCCTCCGCCGTCTCGCTGCCGAGGAGGACATCATCGTCTGCGGCACGGCCGAGGACGGTGAGCAGGCACTCCAGGAAGCGCTCCACCTGGTCCCCGACATCGCCATCCTCGACGCGGGCCTCACCGGCCTCGACGGCGTCCAGGCGACGGAGATGCTCGCGGAGTACGCGCCCCAGGCCGGGGTCATCCTCATGTCGATGGAGAGCGGCAGCGAGCTCTTCCGGCGCGCCATGCTCGCCGGAGCGCGCGAGGTCCTCCAGAAGCCCTTCACCGGCGACGACATGGTGGCAGCGATCCACCGGGTGCACGCCTTCCAGGCACGCAAGCGGGCGGCGCAATCGGTCCGCCAGCCGGTGCAAGGCGGACCCGCGGCCGCCGACGGAGCCCGCCGCCGCGACGGTCGGATGATCACGATCGTCTCGGGCAAAGGAGGCGTTGGCAAGTCGATCATCGCCACCAACCTGGCGCTCGTCCTGAACCGGCCGCATCCCGGCAGCGTCGTCCTCGTGGATCTCTCCCTGCAGTTCGGCGACATCGCGGCGCTGCTCGCGATGACACCCGACGGCTCGATCGCGGAGTTCGCCGCCAGCGACGCCGGAATGACCGATCGCCACGTCATCCAGCAGGCGCTCTCGCTCGGCCCCCAGGGCCTGACCGTCCTCGCGGCGCCGCCGAGCCCCGAGCTCGCCGACTACGTGACCACGGCGCACCTGCGCTCGCTCGTCGCCGAGCTACGCTCCACCTTCGACCTCGTGGTGACCGACACCACCTCGCAGCTCTCCGAGATCACCCTCGAGGCCCTCGAGAATTCCGACCACATCGTCCTGGTCACCGACTTCAGCGTCACCTCGGTCAAGAACACCCGCCTCATCATGTCCGTGATCGGCGTCCTTCAGGTCGACCCGGAACGGATCGTGGTGGTCGCCAACCACCGCGACGCCCCCCTCGCCGGCGGCATGGACAAAGCAAGAATCGAAGACTTCCTCCGCCACCCCGTCGCAGCGGAGATCCCCTACGACGCCACCGCCATCGGCGGCTCCGTCAGCTCCGGTGTCCCGGTCGTCATCGCGGGACATTCGTCCCCCGCAACTGCAGCATTCGAACGCCTCGCCTCAGCCCTGACGGGCGACGCCGCGCCGGACTCCGCCGCGGAGCCCGCCGGGAAGAAGCGCAGCCGCAGGCGGCTGGGATTCGCTAGAGACTAGGGCCCAAGGATCCGGGACTGAGGACAAAGGGCCTCACGCGAGGGACGGAGGAGACCCCGGCGGAGGCTGAATAGTCCGGGTTGAAGCCGGAGCCGGGGTCTCCTCCGTCCGTGTGCGGCGCATCAGGACTAACGCCCGAAGATCCGCCTTTTCCGCTTGTCGTCTGCTTTGCCGGCGCCGCCGACGCCCGCGCCGACCGGCTGGCCGCCGCCCGGCACGAGGGCTCCAGCGAGCTCGCGGATCGAACGGCTGATGTCGGACTCGGGGGCGGAGGTCACGAACGGGATCCCGCGATTGATCGAATCGCCGACCACGCGCGGGTCGTAGGGAATCTGGGCCCCGACAGTGTGGCGGAGGTTCTGCTCGATCGAATCCTTGTTGAAGTCGGAGTGCGAGTCGCTGCGGTCGACGACCAGGAGCACCGATGCCGGGTCGACCGTGAGTGACTCCAGCACCTTCAGGGCCAGCTTCGCGTCCTTGATCGCGGGGATCGTCAACGCGGTGACCACGAGGATGTGCTGGGCTGATCTCGATGACCTCGAGGTTGAAGTCGGCGAGGTGCGACGAGGTGTCGACGATCGACGTAGTCGAAGCGTCTTGCGCAGCTCGGTCATGACCATGCGCACGTGGTCGTTGGTGATCAGGTCGGCGAGCTCCGGGCTGATCGGGGCGAGCAGCACGCGAACGCCGTTCGGGCCCTGGCGCCATGATCTCGTTGAGCATCTCCGGCTCGAGGGTCTCCGAGTCGACCACGTCGGTGATGCTCCGGCTGTGGTCGAGGTTGAGCATCACGCCGATGTCCCCGAACTGCAGGTCGAGGTCGACGAGCGCAACCCGTGATTCGGTCTCGACGGCCAGCGCCACCGACAGGTTGGTGGCGAGCATGGTTTTGCCGACGCCGCCCTTGCCGGAGAACAGGACGATGACTTCGCCGAGCGCCGCTGCCCGTGGCGCCTGGGTGCCGTCCGGTGCGACCGCGCGCGCGAAGGTCCCCTTCTTCTCCTCGAGCTGATGGACGCGGCGGATCGCGGCGACCAGCTCGTCGTGGCTGAACGGCTTGATGAGGTACTCGCGCGCTCCCGCCTGCATCGCGCGGCGGAGGTAGTCGCGCTCGCCCTGCACCGACATGATGATCACGGGCGATGCGGGCAGCTCCTGGGCCAGGCGCTCGGTGAGCTGGATGCCATCCATGATCGGCATGTTCACGTCGGTGAGCACGATGTCCGGAAGCAGCCGGTGCGCTTCCTCGAGGCCCTGCTTGCCATCGCCGGCGGTGCCGATGACCTCGATGTCCTCTTCGAACCCGAGCAGCTTGCGCAGGTTGTCCCGAGTACTCGCGATGTCGTCGACGATGAGGAGCCGGATCAAATCGATCGGTACCTCAGCTCACCGTGGAGTTCGTGCTGCCTGCACCGGGTCGACCGGTATGCCGGGCCCCATGGTCGCCGCGATAGTCACGGTCTTCACATAGGTGCCTTTGGCACCTGACGGCTTGGCTCGAACGATCGCATCCATCAAGCGCGGCGAAATTGTCGCGCAATTTGTCGTCATCGAACGACGCTTTACCGATTGCGGTGTGAATGATGCCCGTTCTGTCATTGCGGAACTCGACGCGTCCACCCTGGACGTCCTGGATCGCGCTGGCGATATCGAACGTGACGGTGCCCGCTTTGGGGTTCGGCATCAGCCCGCGCGGACCGAGAATCTTGCCGAGGCGGCCCACCATGCCCATCACCTCGGGCGTGGCCAGCGCGACGTCGAAGTCGATCTCACCCGCCTGCACCTTCTTGACGAGGTCCTCGCCACCGACCACGTCGGCGCCGGCCTCGATTGCCTCGCGGAGCTTCTCGCCGGTCGCGAAGACCGCGATGCGCCGGGTCTTCCCCGTGCCGTGCGGGCAGCGTGACGGTGCTCCGCACGACCTGATCGGCGTGGCGCGGGTCGATGCCGAGGCGGATGTGGGCCTCGATCGACGAATCAAAGGCCGTGACCGCGGTCTGGCGGACCAGGGTCACCGCCTCGGCCGGGGGATAGAACTTCCCCTCTTCGATCGCGCTCGCGGCCTCGCGGTATTTCTTGCCGTGCTGTCTAGGCATTGCACTCTCCTGTGGTGTTGGCGGACGCATCACTGCGTCCTCCCACTTCGTGGCTCAGTTGACGTTCAGACCCATGGATCGAGCGGTGCCCTCGATGATCCTCGTGGCGTGCTCGAGGTCGTGGGCGTTGAGGTCGGCCTGCTTGATCTCCGCGATCTCGCGAACCTGCTGGCTCGTGAGCGAGCCGACCTTGTCCCGATTCGGGACGCCCGATCCCTTCTCGACGCCCGCGGCCTTCTTCAAGAGCTCGGAAGCGGGCGGTGTCTTGGTGATGAAGCTGAAGGTGCGGTCCTCGTACACGGTGATCTGCGCGGGGATGACCCCGGTCTGATTCGCCGTGCGCTCGTTGTATGCCTTGCAGAACTCCATGATGTTGAGCCCGTGCGGGCCGAGCGCCGTGCCGACCGGCGGCGCGGGCGTCGCCTTGCCGGCCTGCAGCTGCAGCTTGATGACGGTCTTGATCTTCTTCTTGCTCATGCTGTCCTTGAACTCGTGACTAACGCAGCCGCTCGACCTGGAGCAGGTCGAGCTCGACGGGGGTCTCGCGACCGAACATGTTCACGAGCACCTTGAGCTTGCCTTTCTCGACGTTGATCTCGGTCACCTTGCCATGGAAGTCCGTGAACGGCCCGTCGATGACGCGGACGTTCTCGCCGACCTCGTACTCGACATTGACCTTGGTGGGTGCCTCGGCCTTGACCTGCTTCTGGATGCCCCGAATCTCGTGCTCCTGCAACGGAACGGGCTTGTTGCCCGAGCCGACGAAGGAGGTGACGCCCGGGGTATTGCGGACCACGTACCACGACTCGTCGGACATGACCATGTTGACGAGGATGTAGCCGGGGAAGATCCGCTTGCTGACCTTGCGCCGCTGCCCGTCCTTGATCTCCATGACCTCTTCGGTCGGCACCAGGACGTCAAAGATCTGGTCGTGCATGTCCATCGACTCGACGCGCTTCAAGAGGTTCGCGCGAACCTTCTCTTCATGGCCGGAGTACGCATGCACCACGTACCAGCGGGCGTCCTTTGCGGAAACGGCGTTCACAGCGATGTTCATTCTCCCACGACGGCTATGGCGCCACAGTTGGGGCGGTGGTTGGAGCTACGGTTGGGGCCGCAGTCGCGGCCGGAAGCGTTGTTGACGGAGCGACAGTCGCCGCGGGTGTCGGCGTCGCCGCTGCGGCCTGTGCCGCCACTGCCCGCTGGACCCCGAGGCTCAGGATGTAGTCCGTGCCGCCCACGAGTGCGGCGAAGATGATGACGGTCACGATCACGATGCCCGTCATGCGCAGAAGCTCGTCCCGCGCCGGCCAGACGACCTTTTTCAGCTCTTCCCAGACGCCGCGCAGGTAGCCGAGCGGGCCGCTTCGGCCAGAGCCGCCGGATCCCGCAGGCAGGGCGGGGCGTTGCGGGCGCTGGTTGCTCGGGGCAATTCGAGCCTTGGCCATTGAGGGTGATCTCTCCTGGTGGTGATGCCGGGGCGGGCTTGACTGGGTGGGTCATGGCAGGGGCGGCACGATTCGAACGCGCGACCCTCGGTTTTGGAGACCGATGCTCTAACCAGCTGAGCTACGCCCCTTCGGTCACTTGGTCTCGCGGTGCTGCCTGTGCACGCGGCAACGTTTGCAGAACTTGCGCAGCTCCAGGCGATCCGGGTCGTTGCGCTTGTTCTTGACCGTCGTGTAATTGCGTTCCTTGCACTCGTTGCATTGCAACGTGATGATCGCGGAACCGCCTTTGGCCGTGGCCACGTGACAAATGCCTCAAACACAAAAGAGACCTAGCGGCGCTAGGTCGCCGTCGAAGTCTACCACAGGTCAGGAGACCCGCCACAGCGCCCGTCGCGAGATCATCGGGAGCGGATCGTCACCAGGTCGCCAACTCCTCGTCGGGCGATTCGGACTACGCTAGGTGGGAAGCAACCTTCCATCCCGGGGGAACACCATCATGCACCCGCTGCTCCGCCCCACGAATATCGTGATCGCCGTGCTCGGCGCCGCCGTGATCGGCCTCGGAACAGCGGTGGTCGTCGAACACAACGCCGGGACGCTGGTGTCGGCGCCCAACATGCCCCCGTCCCCTTCGTTGGCCGCCGTATCCACCGCCGCAAACTCGCTCCTGTTGTCCAGCGGCTTCGCTGCAAGCGGCCAGGTCACCGACGAGGCGTCGCGAGTCTTTGACTTCTTCACCACCGATACGAAGCTCACCTGGCAGCAGATCGGCGCCGACGTGCTTCGCGGGGAGACGCTCGACCAGATCGCCGGCACCCACGCCGCCAAGGTCGAGGCCGATGCGCTCGCCGAGGTCAGGGCCGGGCTCGAACTCGGCGTCGTCAAGGGTGTGATCACCCAAGCTCAGGACGCACGCTTGGTCAATGACGCTCAGGACGCGATCTCGGTGCTCATGGGCGCGAAGTTGAGCGCACTCCTCCCGACGGGACGCTGACCGGGCTCCCACGCAGGGCCATCCGCTCCTCGCTTTGCAACGGCGGATGCAGCAGGCACTCCTTGTCGGAGTCCCCTTCCCACCACCAGCGGCCGGCGCGCTCGTGCTCGCCGGGCTCCGTGGCCCGGGTGCAGGGCGCGCAGCCGATGGACGTGAACCCGCGGTCGTAGAGCGGGTGATGGTCAATGCTGCGAGCCTCGAGGTACTCCCACACCTGGGCGCGTGACCAGCCGGCGAGCGGGACGACTTTCGTGATGTCGCCATGGCCTGGATCGCCGGCCACCACAGGCGTGGCTGTGCGAGTCGGCGTCTGCTCGCGTCGGAGCCCGGTGATCCACGCGTCGTAGTCGCGGAGGGCACGCGCCAGCGGGTTCACCTTGCGCACGGCGCAGCACTCGTTGCGCAGCGCGACGGAGCGGCGGAACTGCATGGTCCCGTGCACCGCGGTCATGGCGTCGAGCTCGCTCGAGTCCGGCGAGAGGATGCGCAATCGAATCGGAAACAGCCGGCGCACCCCCTCGATGAAATCATGTGTCTCTTCGTGGAGACGTCCCGTGTCGAGTGTCAGAACCTCCGGCTCGGGCACGATCCCACACGCCATGTCGATGAGGACCATCGATTCGGCTTGAAAGCTGGCCACAAGCGCGACGCGCTGAAATCGTTTGTACGTCCACGAAAGCACCTCCTCGGCGCTGCCGTGACGCGGATCGATGACGGTCACACGGCCGCCTGACAGGGCACCCAGGCCGCACGACAACGCTTCGCAACCACGGCGCACATGATCGGGCAAATACCGCGTTTGCGAACGGATTGTCCCGAACTCGGTGGACCCTTACGCCGGAGTGGCCCGCGGAGTGAGCCAGAGGTGGATGGCGGCGAGTGCTCGCCAGGGGTGCCATCGCTCGGCCATCTCCCCCACCATCCGCGGTGTCAGCGCGGCTCCGGTGAGCGCCTCGAGCGATCGCCGCAAGCCCAGGTCGCTTGCGGGAAATGCGTCCGCCTCTCCCAGGCGGAGCGCCAGGTACTGCGCCGTCCACGGTCCCAGACCGGGCACGCCTGCGATCGTGGCAACCTGCTCATCGAGCGTCTGGGTCCGGTCGAGCCTGACCGTACCGTCCACCACGCTCCTTGCGAAGCTCTGGATCGCGGCCATCCGGGGACCGGTGAGGCCAGTGCCGGTGAGGTCGGCATCGGCGAGGGTTTCCGCTGCGGGAAAGACGTGCGTCAGCCCGAATTGCGTCAGCCCTGGCACCGGCGTTCCGCGGCGTGCGACGACCCGGTCGATGATCGTTCCGGCGCCGGCAACCGTCACCTGCTGACCGACGATCGCCCGCACACCCACCTCGAAGGGATCCCATGCGCCGGGCACTCGAAGCCCGGGAAGTGACGCGATGCGTGTCCTCAGGACGGGATCGCCGCCGAGCGCTGCCGAGGCCGCCTCGAGATCGAAGTCGAGGTTGAACAGGCGTCGGACCTGTTGGACGACGTGGATCAGGCCGCCCCAGTGCGGCAGGTGCGCAGTGAGCAGCAGATGATCCGGACCTCCATTCGCGACTTCGATGACGCCCGGATCTCCGTCGATCAGGATCGTCCGGCGGTACACGCCACCCGAGACCTGTTCGACGCCCGAGATCGCTCGCGTGGACAGGTAGCCGAGCATCGCGGGGAAGTCGAGCGGCCCGGCGAAGCTGAGACGAAGACGAAGCCCGCCGTCGGCCACCAGGCGATCGGCCGCGCGCCTCCGCGCGCGGAGCTCGCGGGGGGTGGCACGGAAGACGTCGGTGATGGTGCGATTGAACTGGCGCAGGCTCCCGAAGCCCGATGCGAACGCGACCTCCGTGACAGAAAGATCCGTGTCATCGAGCAGCCGCCGGGCGAAGTGCGCCCGGCTCGAGCGCGCGAGCTGTGCCGGCGTGACTCCGACCTGGTCCACAAAGAGCCTGCGCAGGTGGCGAACAGAGAGCCCGAGGCGTCCCGCCACCGCCACCTCGCTGTCACTCCGGAGGCCGCCGTCGACGACGAGGCGGATCCCGCGGCAGACCACCTCGGAAGCCACGCTGCCGATCGGCGCTGCCGCACGGTATGGACGGCATCGCAGGCACGCGCGAAACCCGGCAGCCTCTGCCGCCGCCGCGAGGTCGTAATGGCGCACGTTGGCGGGATTCGGCCGTGCCGAGCACCCGGGACGGCAGTAGATGCCGGTCGTGACCACCGCCGAGAATCCGCTCATGGACGTACTTGTACAGCGTGCCCCGAGCGCCGCACCGGCCATATCCGGACATCGACGTGGATCTGTCCGAATATGGCCAGATTCCGCGGCTGGACGGGGACCAGGCTTGCCCCGTGCATGACGCGCCCCCGCTTCGGTCGTTCAACTCCGTGGCCACGCCACTCGGCCCGGTGCTGGTCGTGTTCTCGGGCGACGAGCTCGCGGGGCTGTACTTCGACGGCCACGCCAGGACTCCGGCCCGGAGCGGTCGGCACGGTGGCCCCGCCGTGCCACTGAGGGAACTCACCGATCAGCTCGACGAGTACTTCCGCGGCGGGCGGACGCGATTCGACCTCGCGCTCCGGTACGAGGGGACGCCGTTTCAGATCGCCGTCTGGTCAGCGCTGATCGAGGTCCCGTTCGGGACGACCTCGACGTATTCTCAACTCGCTGACCGGATAGGCCGGCCGCGGGCCGCACGAGCCGTCGGCGCCGCCAACGGCCAGAATCCGATCTCCATCGTCGTTCCCTGCCACCGGCTGATCGGCGCGAGCGGCCACCTCACGGGATATGGGTGGGGCCTCGATCGCAAGCGAAGCCTGCTGGAGCTCGAGGGCGCAATCGGGGTTGGGGCTCAGCCGGTCAGGCGGGCGAGAGCGGGATCGTGACCGTGTCGAGCAGGGCAGCGCGTGCGTGGGACACGCCGTTCGCAGCGCCGTTGCTGCTGTGCGGCGCCAGCGCCGCCTGACCGTTGACGGGGTGCCCGCTGCCGTGGCAGTTGCCGAAGAACGCCTTCAGCACCTCGAGCTGACGGTGCACGGCCGCTTCGTTCCACCCATGACCCTGGTCGTTGTCGGTGAACACCTGCAGGTTGGGGAGCTTCGCGATCAATACCTTGAGACGGTCCACGTCCACGAGGCGATCGTGATGGGCGACGATGATCAGGGTTCGATCTGCGCGAGCCGCAACCACCTCGACGTCGTCACGCCGCAGGCAGTCGTTGAGCCACTCGCGCGCTGCTCGAGGATCGGCGCGTCGCTGGTTCTCGTAGTTGATGTCGGCAGTGCGATTGTCGACGTCACCCTCGACGATCACGAATCGCTTGTAGAGATCGCTGATCCAGCGTTGCCGGCTCAGCCATACCACGCCATCCCACATCGGCCTTCGGCTGAGGAGACGAACCTGATCTCGATAGCGTCGCCGCATCAGATCCGGCGAAAGGAGCGGCGTGTGCAGCACGAGACGCTCCGCCCTGCCCCCGGCGCGCTTGGCGAGGGCACACGCGACGGTCGCCCCGAGGCAGAGGCCGCCGACGTCGAAGGCATCGATCTCGAGTTGGGTCAGCAGGTCGAAGATCAGATCGGCCATCGCACCGGACGAGTGGCGTCCGCGGAGCGCGGGGGATTCGCCGTTGCCCGGGAGGTCCGGGATGATCAGCGTCCGAAAGGCACCGAGTTCGCCGAAGCGGCCACCGAACTCCTCTGCGGAACTGAGGAAGCCGTGGCACAGCACGAGCGGCTTGCCTTTTCCGCCAACCAGGTAGCGCAGCTTCTGGCCGCGGATCGTCGTGAACCGCTCCTCCAGCGTCGGGGTGGCAATGCCACTGTTCGACGAGACCCCGGCGGCCAGGTGCGCGTCAAGACTGGTCGCCTGCATCAATGGCGTCATTAAAGCCACAGGTTGGGTCGTTGCGGCGGTCCGCTGGCGTACAGAGCACTGCATGCGGTCGGGGCGGTCATGATTCCGCCTCGGGTCGCACCGTCCAGAGCCGCCCGCAGTTCGAACGTGTTGGAGAAAGCTCGCCGTGACCGACGTAGCCATCGCCACCTGCTCGCTGCTCCCGGATCTCGACTCCGACGAGCAGCAGCTGATCCCTGCCCTCGAGGGGTGCGGGCTGTCCGCCGAGCCTCGCGTCTGGGACGATCCCGACGTTCGCTGGGACGATTTCCGCGTGGTCGTCATTCGGTCCACGTGGGATTACTCGGAACGGCGCGACGCCTTTCTCGAATGGGCGGCATCCGTGCCGCGGGTCCTCAATGCCGTTCCCGTCCTCACATGGAACACGGACAAGACCTACCTACGAGACCTGGCGGAGTCCGGCATTCCCACCGTCCCGACCACGTGGCTCGAGCCGGGTCCGGGCGATCGTGAGATCCGTCTTCCCGCAGGCAACGTCGTCGTGAAGCCGGCAATCTCGTCGGGTGCGCAGAACACGTCTCGATTCGGACCTGACGACCACGAGGCGGCTCGACGCCACGTCGTGCGGTTGCTACACGGCGGACGCGAAGTGATGGTGCAGCCATACGTTGCGTCGGTGGACGCGCGGGGCGAGACCGGGCTGATCTACATCGATGGGGCCTTCTCGCACGCGATTCGCAAGGGCGCACTGCTGCGCGCGTCCGGCGTCGCCACTGACGAGCTCTGGGCGCGCGAGGACATCACGCGTCGCATACCGGACGCCGATGAGCACGCTCTCGCAGACGCCGTGCTGGACGCCCTTCCCTGGGCGCGCGAGACGTTGCTCTACGCGCGCGTCGACCTGGTGCGCGGGGATGAGGGCAGCCCGTGTGCTCCTCGAGCTCGAGCTCGCCGAGCCCTCGCTGTTCCTGGGACTCGGCTCAGATGCCGCCCTGCGCCTCGCGAAGGGCATCGCTCGCCGGATCGGGAACGACTGAAAGGGTCGGGCCGATTTTGTCCCGCACGGCTCGCTCCGCGCGGTTGGTGATGATCAGGCGCGTCACGAGCGCACTGAAAGTCTCATCGGGCCCGAGCGGCTGTTGCCGGCTCTTCGACGGACGTCCGCTCATTTACGAAGCCCTCCCAGACGACGTGTTATCGGATCGTTTGACAGTGCGGCGTGGCTTCGCATCGAGCGACCGGCGCGAGGCGTTCTGTGGCGGGCCAACGCGACCATCACGTGCGGACCCGTCACGCTCCTGCGCGGACGAGACGCCGTGCGAGCGCGCCTGCACGTTGCGTGGGCGCAGCGGGCGCAACGTGTCGCGTGTCCTCCATGCGGCAGCGGAGTTGAGCAGGTCAGCCGCGGCCGTGGGCCGCCCGAGGCCGAAGCCCTGTCCGAGCGGGATATTCAGCGAGCGGATCTGATCGCTGACGAGCTCGTTCTCGACGCCTTCGGCGATCACGATCGATTTGTGCGCACGGGCGAAGCCAAGTGCAGTCTTGATCGCGACACGCGTGCTGCGACGGGCCGCGTTCATGGTGAGGCTGCGCGCGAGTTTCACGAACTCGGGCTCCGCTGTGTCGAGAAGCTCGGTGGTCGCGAAACCCTCACCGAGGTCGTCGATGGCAAAACGTATGCCCACCTTGCGATATGCGCTGAGCACGTGGCGCATCCGGTCGAGGTCACGGACACTCTCGTGCTCGCCGATCTCGAGAATCAAGCGATGCGGTGAGCGGCCGGTCCACTCGAGCAGGAGCATCAGCTGATCGACGTCGTGGAGCGGGTCGAGCAGCGCGGCGACGCTCACATTCATGAAGAGGAGAATTCCCGCGGGGAGCGACGCGGCCTGGCTCAACGCCGCGCGCCGGCACAACCAGTCGAGATCGCGAATATGGCCCGAGCGATGCGCAACTTCGAAGAGCGCCTCGACGCTGTCGGATGCGCCGAATCCTTCGGGCCGCGCGAGTGCCTCGTAGCCGACGACGTGACCATCGTTGAGGTCGACAATCGGTTGATACACCGAGTGAATCGGCAATCCGTTGACGAGCTCGCCAATCAACTCCGTGACCGATGATCCCGACGGCGTGATCTGCTCGGCACCATCGACGTGGCGGCCGACAACCCGGTCGCGGCCACTGCGCTTGGCCTCGTACAGACACTCATCGGCACGTCGCCACGCCGACATCGGGTCGGTGCCCGCTGTGGCAGACGCCCAGCCGAGGCTGATGTTCGACCGCCCACCCGGGGTTGGAACCAGGTGCATCGCGGCACGAAGCCGCTGTGCGGCAGATGCAGCTTCTGCCGGATCAACATCGAGAAGGATCGCGGCAAATTCGTCGCCTCCGACTCTCGCGATGACATCCCAGCCGCGCAACATGAGCGCGAGCGTGGTCGCGACCGTTCGCAACACGGTGTCACCAGCCTCGTGACCGAATTCGTCGTTGACGTGCTTCAGATGGTCAACGTCAATGGCGAGGACGGCAAACGGCTGGCGAGGAATGGTTCCGAGAATCCGGTCGAATTCGCGACGGTTCTTCAGTCCCGTGAGACGGTCGGTGCTCGCAAGCTCGGCCATGTGGAGGGCCTCGGCTCGCAGCGCACCCTGGGCGCGAATGCGGGCGACCACCTGCGCTGCTTCGGCGCTGATCTCGGCGATCGACTCCGCCGTGAGCGCCTCAACGCTCGGGAGCGACTCGAAGAAATACGCAAGCACCCCGACGATGCCGGTCGCGCCCGCGATCGGGGATGCGATTGCCGACCGGACGCCGAGTTGCACGGCGGCTGCGCCCTGCGCCGACGTTCCGAGCTCGTTGAGATCGGAGACGGTGACAACGTTTCCGGTGGTGCGAACGCGCGCGATCAGCGCATCGACCGGCCCCGGAGCACCGTCGGCGGCAACGTCGAGCGCGTCAAGCGTCGAGCGCGGAAAGGCGTGCCGCATCGTCGAGTTGAGACGACCCTCTTCCTGCCGCGCGACGAACATCTCACCGAACGTGGCCCCGAGGCTGAGCGTCGTCATGGTCAGGATCGTCTCGGCTGCAGCGTCGACGTCGGTGCAGTCGGCCAGCGCGCGCACCAGGGAGAAGTGCAAGGCACGGCGCCGCTGCTCGGTCTGCTCGGTGAGGTCGCGTGTGACCGAGAAGAATCCGCGCAACTCACCGTTATCGCCATGCATGGCAGTAATCGACACGCTGGCCCAGAAACGGCGCCCGTCCTGACGAACCTGCCACGTCTCGTGGAGTTGCTCCGTGGCGAGCGTGTCCGCGGCGTTGAGCGGTCCACTGAGCGGCCATCCGAGCGGGTACAGCACCGAATAGTGCCTGCCGATCATCGTTGCGGCGGAGTAACCGAAGATCCGTTCTGCGCCGGTGTTCCAGCTGACGACGTTACCCGCGGGGTCGACGGTCATCAGTGCCTCGTCGAAGACGCCGTCAACGAGTGCGCGGAGGCTCATCTCGCTACTGCGCACGCCCTGCTCGGAGTGCTCACGCTCGGTGACATCACGCAACGTGACGAGGAGCCGCTCGCCGTGCTTGCTGATGCGCACGTCGCGCACCTGATCGGTGAGAACACCGGCACGCGGAACGCGATAGCGCAGCCCGTCGATGGCGGCGGCCACGTCCGTGAGCAGGACTTCACGGAGTGCCGTGAGCAGCTCAGTTGCTGCCGACTTTTCGAGGCTGAGGAAGTGTTCGCCGACCAGCGCCCCGACCTCGGCGCGATCGTCCACTGCGTCACCGGCGAGCTCGGCGGCCGCTGCGTTTGCGTAGTCCACACGGAAGTCGGTGACATACCGGCGTCGATCGTGGACAGGCGACAGAATCAACACGGCGTCTGCCATCGCTTCGAGCCAGTACTGATCGCCCGGATCGAGCACTCCCGGCTCCAGGTAGCTGCGTTCTGCAGACACGCGCCAGTCTCTCCTTTGATCGCAGTCAACTGCGCGCTGTTCTCGTCCCTTCTGTTGCCGCATAATCTGCGTCAGCGCGGTTACTGCGTCTGTCCCGCAGCGCACATAGGTCGAGCATCAGCAAGAGTGGAGTCATGAACCAGGACGCGGCCGGTCGGGTCGCCCCGGTTGGTGAGAACAGGATTCTTACTGCACTTCCTTCCTCAGAGCGGGAGGAACTGTTCGGTCTTGTTAGAAACATCACGCTGCCGGTAAAAACGGTTCTTTTTGAACCGGGGGCCGCCATCGACGCGCTGTATTTCCCGACCGACGGCGTCATCTCACTGGTAACCCCACTTCACGACGGGGCAATCGTCGAAGTGGCCACGATCGGCAACGAGGGGATCGTCGGAGTGCCGGTGGTGCCACTCGGTGGCCTCGCGGTCCGTGCCATCTCCCAAGTCGCGGGACACAGCCTGCGCATCGAGACAACGCAGTTTCTCTCCCTCTTCGATCGATCTCGTGCATTTCAGGCGCTCGTCGAGCGATACACGCAGGCGCTTTTCGGTCAGATCTCGCAAGCGGCGGCGTGCAACCGGCTCCATTCCAGTGAAGAGCGCCTCAGCCGCTGGCTGCTCATGAGCCACGATCGAGTCGGAGCAGACGAATTCATGATCACGCAGGAGTTTCTCGGTCAGATGCTCGGGGCCCGGCGATCGACGGTCTCGGTCTCGGCTGGGATCCTGCAGCGAGCGGGCCTCATCCGCTACGTCCGAGGCCACGTGACCATCGTCGACCGAGCCGGCCTCGAGGCGGTCTCCTGCGAGTGCTATGCGGTGATCCGGAATGAGCTGGAACGCGTGGTCGCGCCGGGGCAGCACCAACCACCCATTCGGAAGCCGTCGGATCCACGTCCGGCGTTGTGACGCCTTCCCCCACCGGACAGCAGTACGGCATCACCCACGGGTCCCAGCACGCGGTCGTCGTCGAGCGCGGCGCCGGACTTCGCGAATACGGCAGCGACGCGGTGCCCTTCGTGGACGGGTTTCCGGAAGACCAACCGGCCGATGGCAGCCGTGGACAGTTGCTCCTTCCCTGGCCGAATCGCATCGCAGGCGCCCGCTACCACTTCGAAAACCGCGAGTTTCAGCTCCCGGTCACCGAGCCGCGGACCGGGTGCGCCATCCACGGGCTGACCCACGATCTCCTGTGGCAGCGCACCGATATCTCGGAGTCGACGGTCACCCTGGCCCTCGATCTCCAGCCTGAGGATGGGTACCCGTTCCGGCTTGCTCTGCGCGCCGCGTACTCGCTTGACGACAAAGGTTTGCGCGTCACGGTGAGCGCAACCAACCGCGGCGACCGAGCGTGCCCGTACGGCGCGGGCGCCCATCCGTATGTGCGCCTGGCAACCGGCGAGGCCATCGACGACGCGCTGCTCCACATTCCCGCGTCCGCGACGCTCGAGGCCGACGATCGCGGCATCCCCACGGGCATCGAGCATCCGGTGGCCGGGACAGGCTTCGACTTTCAGATCCCCCGGCCGATCGGCGCCCAGGTCCTCGACACCGCGTATACGGGCCTGACCGCCGGCGTCGGCGGCATCACGAGGATCTCATTGACGGCACCCGACGCCCACCACGGCGTGACCGTGTGGATGGACGACTCACATCCGTACGCGATGATCTACAGCGGCGACACCCTGGGCGATGTCGCCCGGCGTCGGCATGGCCTCGCCATCGAGCCGATGACCTGCGCGCCGGACGCCTTCAACTCGGGTGCGGGGCTCATCGTGCTCCAGCCGGGCGGAGCGCACACCAGCACGTGGGGCATCGCGCCCTTCTGACCGATTCCCCTACCGGATCGGCGCAGCGCGACGCCGTTCACATGCCATGCCGAGGTGGTATGAAGCACTGGTGACCGCGACCATGCGTCCGTCGCTCGCGCTGTTCATCAGCGAGCCAGGGCGCGCCATCGCGGACTACGGCGCGATGCTGGCCGCGTCGCCACTCCTCCTCCGTGCTCCGCACGGCGACGGTCACCCGGTTCTGGTGCTCCCCGGACTGCTCGCCGAGGATGCCTCCACCGCGACGATGCGGCGGTACCTGCGCTCACTCGGCTACGCCGTCCACGGGTGGAGGCTCGGGCGCAACCTCGGCCCGACTCCAGAGATCCTGAGCGGCATGACGGCGCGACTGGACGAGTTGCAGCGGACCTCGGGGCGTTCGGTGAGCCTCGTCGGCTGGAGCCTCGGAGGCATCTTCGCCCGCGAACTGGCCCGATCGCGGCCCTCAGCCGTCCGTCAGGTGATCACGCTCGGGAGCCCGTTCGATCTCGCGGACCCCGACGACAGCCGCGCCGGCACCGCGTACCGGCGTCTCGGCGTCCTCCACGTCAGCCCGGGCTCGCTGCCGCGCCGAGAGCGGCTGGCGCGGCCGATCCCGGTTCCGACGACCGCCGTGTACTCACGCCTCGACGGCGTGGTGCCGTGGCAGGCCTGCATGAACACGCCTGGGGAGCGCAGCGAGAACGTCGCGGTGTACAGCAGCCACCTCGGCATGGGCCACAACGCTTCCGTGCTCTGGGTGATCGCCGACCGCCTCGCGCAACCCGAAGGAGTCTGGGAGCCGTTCCGCCCGCCGTCCTACGCGCGTCACCTCTTCCCGGAGCGAACCGCCGCCTGACCGTTCGGGGAAGCGGTACTGGAACGTGAGCGCCGCGGCGACCGCGCCGCGCGTTTCCGACCCGCCACGTCTGCGGCGCCGCCGGCGGCCGCGACCAGCTCACGCATCCCGTCCTCGATGCCATCACGCAGGACGTCGATATCGGTGACCGTGTCGTAGTCGCCGGTGATCCCGAAGAAGAGCCGCCCGCAGTACGAGAAGATCGCGATGCTGACCCGAACACTCCCCATGATCGGGACGTACGGATACGAGTACACCATCCGGCGCCCCACCACGTAGAGGGGGTATTGCGGGCCCGGAACGTTGGTCGTCACGGTCTGGAGCGCTCGTTGCGGGGTGCGTGCAGCGAGCCGCGCGCCGACCGACAGCAGCATCGGCGGGGCAAAGCCGGCGAGCTTCACGAGCGCGTCGCCGGCGACGGCCTGCTTCGACCCTTTCAGCATCGAGAGCTGCGCCGAGATCGCGCTGAGGCGCTCGGCCGGATCCGCGATCGACACCGGAAGCCCGGGAAAGATCCCGGACACGCGGTTGTTGTACGTGCCTCGCTCCGAATCCGCGCGCACAGACACCGGCACGAGGGTGCGCACGACGCGATTCGACACGTCCTCACCGCGATGCAGCAGCAGCGACCGGAAACCAGCGGTGATTGCGGCGAGCACGACGTCGTTGACCGTCCCGCCGAGACCCTGGCGAACTGCCTTCACGTCGTCGAGGCTCGCCTCCGCCCAGCTCCAGCGCCGGTGCGGCCCGATCGGGCCGTTGAGCGAGGTGGCCGAGCGTCTGCTCCACTCGCTGAGCGAGCGCAGGAACGCAGCACCCTCGGCGAGCCGGGCGCTTGGTTGCGCGATGAGCTGCAATCCTCCCGAGAGGTTGCGCAAGCGTCCGAGTGGGTCTGTGACAGCGCTCAGGGCACCCTGGGCCGCAATGCTGAACGCGCCGGGCTCGGGCTCCGGCGCCCATTCCACGGGCTGCGAGTCGAGCGTCGGACCGTCGGTGGCGTCGAACATCACGGTCATCAGGTCGGTCGCTGAGACGCCGTCCACCATGCAGTGGTGCACCTTGGAGATCACCGCCCAGCGGCCGTCATCGAGGCCCTCGACCATCCAGAGCTCCCAGAGGGGCTTGCCGCGATCGAGCGTCTGCGCGAACACCCTGCCGGCGAGGTTGCGCAGCTCGTCGCGGCCGCCCGGCGGGGGAACCGCCGTGTGGCGGATGTGATACAGGATCTGAAAATGCGGGTCGTCGACCCAGACGGGGCGCCCGACGCCGCCCGGCGCGAATCGCACCTTCTGGCGATACCGCGGCACCAGGGGCAGCTTCGACGCGATCAGGCGCACGAGGTCGCCGTATGCCGGAGCCGGTCCCTCGAGCACGGCAACCGACCCGATGTGCATCGGGTTGTTGCCATTCTCGATATGGAGGAACGCCGCATCCTGCACGCTCATCACGTCCACACCACGCCCTCCATGTGTAACTGCCGCGTGTAACCGTCACGCAGTGATCTCAGACCATTCTCCGCGCTAGGGTGCCGGTCGTCACCTTTTCCCGGCCCTCGTTGCAACATCGCCTCCTGGTCGCGGCCGGGCTCGCAACGCTGGTGACAGCCGGCTGCGATCCGGCCGCGGTCGCTCATCCCGCCACCACCTCCTCGGACCTGCACGCCTACCTGGCATCGGTCGAGCCGATCCGTATCGGCGTGAACGCGCTGCTCGAGGGAGCCGACCCGATCATCGACGGCTTTCGGGAGCACACGCTGACTGATGCCCAGGCTGCCGCCAAAATGGGTGCGCTCGAGGCGACCTTCGCGAACTACACGGTCGATATGGCCGCAATCCAGCCATCGGATCCTAGCCTCGCCGCGATCAATGCGCCGTACGCGCACACGTTCATCCTCGAGGAACTCGTACCTCAACGCCCTGGTCAACGGCATGTCCGAGGACGACGTCGACGACCTCCCGGATACCCAATCGGACCAGCGCGCCGCGATCATCGAGTGGCGCGTGCAACTCGAGGTCCTCGCAAAGAAGCTCGGCGTGAGGCTGCCTGCCGACCTGCAACAGGCCGGCCGGGGTGAGATAGCACCTTCGGTCTCCGGCGACAGCTGACCCGCCGCCGCATCAGCGAACCAGCGCCGATCGCGCCGGCTTGGCGCTGCACGGCACGCAGAGCGCGGCCCAGGGCACGGCCTCGAGCCGGTCCGCGGGAATCGGTGACCTGCACGCGATGCAGCGCCCGTACGTCCCGGCGTCAAGGCGTTCGAGCGCCTGGTCGATGTCCCCCACTGTCGCGTAGATGGTCCTGGCCTGGTAGGCATCGGTCATCCGCCCGACCGCGTAGCTGGTGGCGTCGCCGATCCGCTTCCCGAATCCGAGATTTGCCACCTCGGCGGGGTCGTGCTCGCCGAGCGCGTCCACCCTGGCGACGATCTCAGCTCGTTTGGCCAGCAGCACCTCGCGTGCGGCCGAATCGGCGTCGCCGCTCATCTCCGCAAGGGTACGCCGCGCTCCCAGCGCCCAAACCAGGCCTCCCTGCGGGTACCAGTCGTCCCGTCCGGCGGCGCGCGGCTATGGGAACGGTCACCGACATATGGCGATTTGCCGATGGAAAGCGACCGATCCGTTGTCAGCGGTCACGCCGAAACGAAGCACACTCTCGGACGTGGCTCCACGGTCTTCCGACCTGCACCTGGCCGTCCTCACCCGCCTTGGCCATTCGCTCCCGAGCATTCGCAGCCCCGAAGTGGCAGCGAATGAAGTCGTCCAGGCGCTCGCGGGCCTGGACGTGGCCGCCACGGTGAGCGCCGTCGAATCCGATATGGCAGTGGTCATGGCAGTCAACCTGCCGGCCTCACTGGTCGACCGGATGTCGCAACAGCAGGCCGCCTCTATGGTCGGGATGCGCATTCCGCTGGACGGGGTCGAGTCCCTCCGCCAGCCGGTCCGGCTCCGCCGCCCGTACTTCGGGGGCGCAGATGCCGCCGAGACGCTTCGCCGCCTGACCAACGATTCCGGCTTTGCCAAGGCCCTGCCGAATGCCGCCGACGAGCGCGACGTGGTCGCGGTGCCGGTGACCAGCCGCGACAAGGTCGTGGCGGTGCTCACCGTCTGGGGACCTGGGTGCGCTCCGGCGTTGAGCCCGATCCTCGAGGTCGTGGCCGCGATGCTCGCCGGAGCGTGGTCCGCCGAAGCGCAGCCTGCCGCCGAACGTTTCGATGGCCCGGCGTTCCCCGCCCCGGATCGCCGGCTGCGCGAAACGGTCACGGCGCTGCTCGCCAGCGGCAAGATCGTCGCGGCGCTCCAACCGATTGTCCGCCTCGTCAATGACACGGTCATCGGGTACGAAGCGCTGGCGCGCTTCCCGCAGCGGGCGCGAATCCGCACCCCCGATCACCTTTTTGGTGCGGCCGCGTCGCTGAACATGCAGTCGGCAGTCGATCTCGCGTGCGTCCGCGCCGGCTTGCAGGCCGCGTCGAACATCGGCGAGGCCGATCTCTTCGTCAACGTACTCATCGGTACCCTCGTCGACCACAGCGGCGTCGCCGCACTCGACAGAGCTGTCTCCGAAGCGAAAGTCGATCCGGCAGCAGTGGTGCTCGAGTTCAGCGAGCGTGAGCCGGTCCCGGACCTAGCACTCCTCCAGCGTATCGCCGCCGAATTGCGCGCGCGTGGATTCCGCATCGCCGTCGATGACGCGGGCGCAGGGCACGCGAGCATGCGCGTCATCGCCGAGTTGCGCCCAGAGTTCATCAAGGTGGACCGCTCACTGATCACCGCGATCGACGCCGACCGAGCGCGACGCGCGCTCGTCGTCGCGCTGCTGTCGTTCAGCGGCCACATCGGAGCACGCGTGATCGCCGAAGGCATCGAGACGCAGCGCGAGCAGGAGACGTTGCAATCCCTCGGCGTCCAGTTTGGTCAGGGATGGCTGTGCGGCAGGCCGGTCCTCCAGCACGCGCTCCAGGGTGATACGTCGATGGAGGTCGTCGATGCGGCCTGGTTCGCGCAACGCACGGTATCCCCGACGCGTGTCGCGGCTTCTCATGCGCCGGATCCGCCGTCGCCTGCCGAAGTCGTTGTGTCGAACTCCGCCCTGACCCCTCGCCCGCGGCGAAAGCTTGCACGTGCACTCAGCGACGCGGCCCTCGCGTTGCAGAGTGAGCACGACCCGATGCGCATTCTCGGCGTCATGGCGGAGCAGATGGGACGCGTCGTGCCGGTCACGGAGATGGCGATCTTCGTCGCCGACTACGAGACGTTCCGTCTCGTCCCGGTGCTTGCAACCGGGCCCGATCGCGACGAGATCATGGCTGACAGCATGGCGCTGGACGCCGGCATCACCGGATGGGCGTTCGCGAAAGGGACTCCGCAGAACATTCCCGATACGTCGCAACATCCACTCGCGCGACAGATTCCCGGGACGTCGTACGTGCAGGAGTTGCTGTTGCTGGTGCCGCTTGTCGCCACCGAGCACAAGCTCGGCATCATCAACTGCTGGCGCCTCGGAAGCGGCCAGTTCAGCGCAAGCGAGCTCGAGGCTGCGTCGCTCTTTGCGCACGTGGCGGCGTCAGCGTGGCGTAACGCGCAACTGTATGGCGAACTCGTCAATGCGGCCATGACGGATCCATTGACCGGCCTGTACAACAGCCGCTGGCTGCGCGACGCCGGCGAACGCGATATTGCTCGTGCCGCGCGCGACGCCAAACCGCTCTCGCTGTTGCTCGTCGATCTGGATCACTTCAAAGCGGTGAACGACAGCAGCGGGCATGCCATCGGCGACGTCGTGCTCCAGCGTGTCGCGGCGCAACTGCGCACGACGGTGCGCGGCGCCGATGCAGTCGTGCGACTCGGCGGCGAGGAATTCGTCGTGCTCCTCAACGAATGCTCCGCCGAAGGCGCCTGGATCGCCGCGGAAGCAGTCCGCCTCGCGGTTCGCGACGTCGTGATGCCGGAGGGCGGCATCCTCGAAGGTCTGACGGCGTCAATCGGTATCGCCACGTACCCCGGGCACGGTGCCACGCTCGATCAATTGCTGGGCGCGGCAGACCGCGCGATGTACTCCGCGAAGCACGAGGGCCGCGACCGTTCGGTGAGCGCGACGCCGGCCGGAGACCGAGCCCGGATCATCGCGCTCCCGCGCCGCAGACCACCACGCCCCAGCGCGCCGCACGTCGTCTCCGGACGCTGAGTCCGCCTGTCAGGGGATGTCGCGGCGGATCGTGAAAATCCAGCCGGCGGCAGCGAAAAACAGGCCCCAGGCGAGCAGGACGAGACCGCCTTCGAGCGCGGTGAGCGGTGAGTTTCCAGCGCCGCGGGTGGCGCCCGTGATCGCGGCCGCCGCTGCACCGGGGAGGTACGGGTACGCGTTCTGGATCACCGGGACGATATTGACGAGCGGTTCGAGCACGAAGAGATACACGAGTGTTCCGATGACCGCAGCGATCTGGTTGCGTATCAGTACCCCGATGCCGATGCCGACGACTGCAAAGATCGCGATCACGATGATGTCGCCGATCAGCGACTGGAGCACGCCGTAATTGATCCAGCCGATGGTGATTCCCTTCGCAGCGAACCACGGGATCATGATCGCCGCCGTCAGCGCCGCACACACGATGCCGTAGATAACGCCGGTCAATGCAGCGACGAGGATCTTCGCGACGATGACCAGTCCGCGTCGCGGTTCAATGAGAAAGGTCGGGCGCGACGTGAAGTGTCGGAACTCGGTCGTGATGATGATGATGCCCACCACGACCGCGAACAGATAGGCAGAACTCGCGGATGCCGCGACCGACTTCTGGGTCGCTTCCGAAGTCAGTGGCAATGCCGTGCTTCGAGCGACGCCGTTGCTGGCAATCTGCGCAACGACGCCAAGGGCCGCAAGCGCCATGGCGCCGAGGAGCATGCCCCACCCGAGCTTGACGGTGATGACCTTTCGCCATTCGGAGCGGAGGAGATTGATCACGCGATTGGCGCCTCGGGCGGCGGGGCATCAGCGGTGAGGCGAAGGAACGTCTCCTCGAGACTCGAGCTCCCGGCGCGCAATTCGTGCAGCTCGACATGCGCCTGCCATGCCGCGCGCCCGACGGCTTCAGGAGTTGCACCGACGACGGCGACCGAACCGTCGGCCCGCTCACTGACCTTGACGTTGAGCGGGGCGAGCGCCGCGCTCAACTGGTCGGGGGTGGGTGTCCGCACCACAACCCCGGCGCTCGCTCCCTCGAGGTCCGCGAGCTTGCCCTCATAGATGAGCCGCCCGCGCGCGATGATCACGACGCGGTCGACCGTCTGCTCGACCTCGGAAAGGACGTGGCTGGAGACGAGCACCGTCTTTCCGTCGTTGTCCGCGAAATACCGGAGCAGTCCGCGCAGCCAGGCGATCCCTTCTGGGTCGAGCCCGTTCGCGGGTTCATCGAGGAGCAGGACTCGCGGGTCTCCAAGCAGGGCTGTGGCGAGGCCCAGCCGCTGACGCATGCCGAGCGAGAACCCTCCCACCGAGTAGCGTGCAGCTTGACTGAGCCCCACGATGTCCAGCACCTCATCAGCGCGCCGATCGGGCAGCCCTGCGGCGGCACAGAAGACGCGGAGGTGGTTGCGTGCCGAGCGCCCCGGGTGGAAGCTCGTCGCCTCCAGCACCGCACCGACGGTGAGGCCCGGGTGCGGCAAGTGCGCATACGTGAGGCCGCTGATCGTCCCGGTCCCGGACGTCGGCGCGGCGAGACCGAGAATCATGCGCAGCGTCGTGGTCTTGCCGGCACCGTTGGGCCCGAGGAACCCGGTGACCGATCCCGGTTCGACGGTGAAGGACAGCCCGTCAACGGCCTTGATATCGCCGAAGACCTTGGTGAGGCCTGTGGCGACGATGCGACCGTCGACGCTCGGCGGCGCGTCACTCATACGCGCGTGGCCAGGTGTGCCTCTGCCCACTCGCCGAGCGCCACAAGGGCTGGACGCAGCGCCTCCCCGCTTGGCGTGAGCCGGTACAGCGATGCGATCGGGGGTCCTTCGATCACCTCACGCGTGACCAGCGCCGCGTCCTTGAGCTCGGTGAGGCGCGCGGAAAGCATGCTCTCCGTGATCCCCGGGATCGCCCGTGCTATCTCGGCGAAACGGGCTGGACGCTCGAGCAACACTCCGATCACGACGCCAGTCCAGCGCTTGCCGAGCACCGAGAAGACGGACGTGAGCGCCCGGTCGCACGAAATCGCAGTGGCGCCGCATGCCTCGTCCATCGCATCTCATGGTACCCGGCCCGATGGACCTCACCCCTCACAACGTCGCTTTCGCCGCGCTCTCCGGCGTATTACGGCGCTGTCATGACTCGTGCGCCCCAGATGACCGCTCTGCAACTGAAGATGGCAGTGCTGTCGCGGTCGCAGGCGTAAGTGCGTTTGCGTACAGACCACGTATTTGGACGCCAGCAACGTGCATGACGAGGGTCACTTCGTCCGTTCCCAGGTGATGCACAGTGTCGGTCCTTCCCATACAAGCGTCGGACGCAGCGGTACCTGACGACGCCGTCGTCCATGCCGCCGGCAGTGCGCATCGCGACGTGGTCGGACTCGTGGACCGGCACGCGATGGTGCCGGCAGTCTCCTCGTCGGAGGAGTTGCTGATCGCGATCCTTGCGCTCTTCAACGAGTTCGACCGACATCGACGTCACCCTCGGCATGACGCTGACGATGCTCACCGCCGCGCTCGATGGGCGCATCGGCGAGATCTGGTTGCGCGACGGCGGAGCGCGCAACGTCGAATTGCACTATTCATCGTCCGACGGCACGGCGGATGTCGCAGCCTTCGAGGCGCGAGGGCGAGCGCTTGGTCTCGGTACGGGTCCGGCCCTGGTCAGCCGGGTCGTGCGAACTGGGCGAGGCTCTGCCGGCGCTTCTGTTGTCGCCGCGGGCAAGGGTGGTCGTGTCGCCGAAGCCGCGGCAGCGGGCATTCACGGCGCCGTGACGTTTCCCATCCGCGGCAGCGGCAGCATGGTCGGCGTCCTTGCGGTGTACCGCGAGCCGGCGTCCCGTCCCGACAGCAGAGCGCTCGCTTCGATGTCGACGATCTGCCATCACCTCGCGCGATTCATCGAGCGAACCCGCGCGGAAGCGGCTGTGCAGGCTGCGGCCATCGAGCTGGCGGCTCTCGCATCCACCGATGCGCTCACCGGCCTCAAGAACCGGCGTGAGTTCGACCGGGCGCTGCGCACCATCCCGCGACTCCCGTTCGCCGTGCTGTCCGTGGACGTCGACCGCCTCAAGGACATCAACGACACGCAGGGGCACGCCGCCGGCGACGCGCTGCTGCGCGTGGTCGGTCACACGCTGGGACTGCTCGTTCGCGGCTGGGACGTGATGGCACGCATCGGCGGCGACGAGTTCGCCGCGTTGCTTCCCGAGATCGGCGTCTTCGGCGCGCAGCTGGTCGCCGAGCGCATGCGTGTTGCAATGCACTCACTCGTCCTCGCGACCGGCCCAGTGCGCATCACCGTCGGATGGAGCGCTGCGCCTGCGGGTGCGGATCCCGCGTCCGTGTGGCAGCGCGCCGATGAGTATCTCTATCACGCCAAGCGCGCCGGGGGTGACCGGATCGCGGGGGCGTCGTACGAAGGCGGCGAGGCCGCCGACATCGCCGAGCGGTCGTACTCCGACGTGGTGACGCGCCTGCTCGGAGGTGGATCGATCACCACGATGTTCCAGCCGATCGTCAGCCTCGACGACGGTGAGGTCATGGGCTACGAGGCGCTCGCCCGGCCCGAAGGCTTCGCCGCCATGGACTCGGTCGAGCAGGTCTTCGAGGCCGCTCGGATCGGGGGGCAGATTCGCGACCTCGACTGGCTGTGCCGGCGCAGAGCCGTCGAGGAGGCCATGCGCCTGCCTGCCGACAAGCCGCTGTTCCTCAACATCAGCGCGGCAGCACTGCTCGACCCCGTCCACGGCGTCGATCAGCTCCTCCTCCTCCTGAACAACGCAGGCCGGGCGCCGACCACCGTCGTGCTCGAGATCACCGAACACGAGCGCATTCGGGACTACGACATCCTGGCGCGGGTCCTCGCTTCCTACCGGGCCGAGGGCATCCGCTTCGCGCTCGACGACGTGGGCGAAGGGCACTCCACGCTGGAACTCCTTGCGGCATCCTCGAGCGAATTCCTGAAGCTGGGGCGCAGTCTCACGATGACCTCCACCAAGGTTGGGTCACGGGCCGCGATGGATGCGACCATGGCGTTCGCTCGGGTCAGCGGTGCCGTGGTTATCGCCGAAGGTGTCGAGAACGAATTCGTCGCCGACCTGATGAAGGCCGGCGGCATCAGGCTCGGTCAGGGATTCGGACTCGGCAAGCCCACGATGGCCGCGGACGTCGAGGATGTGACCACGGCGCTTGCCGAACGCGCTGCGCTGAGCGCCTTGCGCCCCCGGGCAGCAGCGCACTCGCTCAACTGACCGGGGCGAACTCCCTCACCCGTCGGCGAATTGGGCGCCACGTCGCGAGCGCGACAGCCTCTTCGGCTCCGGAATCATCTGCGTCGAGCTCCTCGCGCAACGCTGCACTTGCAAGCACGAACTCCGCATCGACACAGTCGATCATCCTCGCGTCTTCTGCTGCGTCGGCTGCGCGCGCGCGGGCCTGGAGCTCGCCACAACGCGCCGCCAGTGTTCCGGCTCCAAAGCTGCTCGCGCTCCCTTTGAGGCTGTGTGCGAACTTGACCATCGCGGCCTTGTCACCGGTGGCCTGCGCTGCGCGGAGACCGTCGACGCGCGTCTGCCCGTCCTTGAGGAACAGCCGGACCAGCTTGTTGAATTCGTCGTTGCCGAGTTCGCGCAACCCCTCGACGTAGCTCTGGTCGAGGAGGCCCGCGGACGGGTGATCCGTTGCTGCCACGACCTCGTGGTGCGAGTTCGGATCGGTCCAGCAGGGCAACCATCGCGGCGAGTTTGTCGGCCTTCACCGGCTTGCTCAGGTACGCGTCCATCCCGGCGGCCAGGCACTTGTCCTGGTCCCCCGCCATTGCGCCCGCGGTCATCGCAATGACAATCGTGTGCCGGTCGGGACCTTCGCGCCGGCGGATCTCGCGCGTGGCTTCGAAGCCGTCCATCTCCGGCATCTGGCAGTCCATCAGGACTGCGTCGTACTTGACCCGCAGCAGTGCCGCAAGCGCGCCGACACCGTTGTCCGCAACGTCGACGACATGACCCATCTTCTCGAGCATGCGCACCGCGACGCGCTGGTTCACCGGGTTGTCGTCGACGACGAGAAGCCGTGATCGCATTGCTGGTTCCACCTCGGTGAACGAGTATCGGAGGCTCTCGGTGATGACCGGGTCGGCACTTTCCTCCTGTCGATCCAGCAGCGTGGCGAGGCAGTCGTAGAGATGCGCGACACGCGCGGGCTTGGTCAGGAACGCATTGATGCCGGCGTCCTCCGCGACCTGCGTGTCGCCGGGGCGCGAGGAGGAGGTGAGGAGGATCAGACCCAGGCCGTTGAAGCTGGGATCGCGGCGAATCGCTCTCGCCAGGTCGATGCCGTCCATTCCGGGCATCTGATAGTCAAGGATGGCGAGGCGGTAGGGGTCGCCGGCGGAGACTCCATGGTGCAGTCCGGCAAGGGCCATCGGGCCGCTCTCGAAGCTCGCGGAGCGAGCGCCCCAGACACGAAGGTTCTGCTCGAGGATCACGCGATTGGTGCTGTTGTCGTCGACGACGAGAACGCGAATGTCCTGGAGCGCGTCGCGCGACGGCGCCGCCCGGCCGGATGCGCGACTCGCGGTTTCAAGGGTGAGCGTGAACCAGAAGGTGCTTCCCTTCCCCGCTTCGCTGTTGACGCCGACCTGTCCGCCCATTCGCTCGACGAGCTTCTTGCAGATGGCCAGCCCGAGGCCGGTGCCGCCAAACCGTCGTGTCGTTGACGCATCGGCCTGGATGAAGCTTTCGAAGAGGCGCGCCTGTTGCGCCGCGTCAATGCCGATTCCCGTGTCGATGATCTCGAAGCGAAGACCGACCGAGCGCTCGTGCTCCGACTCCTTGCGGACCCGGAGGATGACCTCACCGACGTCGGTGAACTTGACGGCATTGCCGAGCATGTTGATGAGGATCTGACGGATCCGGCCCGGGTCACCCCGCACCCGCATGGACATCTGCGGATCGACCATGACGGCAAGTTCGAGGTCCTTCTCATCCGCTTTGGGCGCCACCACCTTGGCCGCCTCCTCCACCACGACGCGGAGGTCGAAGTCGATCACTTCGATATCGATCTTTCCTGCTTCGATCTTCGAGAAATCGAGGATGTCGTTGATAACCGTGAGCAAGGACTCGGCCGACTGGCTGATCGCCTCCGCGTACTCCCGCTGCTCGCCGTTCAGGCTCGTGGTGAACAGCAGGCCGGTCATGCCGATCACGCCGTTCATCGGCGTGCGGATCTCATGGCTCATGTTGGCAAGGAACTCCGACTTGAGCCGCGACGCCTCCATCGCCTGAGCATGCGCGACGGCGAGATCGTCCTCGATCCGCTTGCGCTCGGTGATGTCGTTGAACGTGATCACCGCGCCGGTTGCCTCCCCGGTCACGGCCGCCTCGTCGACAATCGGAAACGCCGAGTACTCGGCAGGGAATGAGCTGCCGTCGCTGCGCCACATCACCTCGGTCGCGACACGGCAGCTTCCGCCGCCGTGCATCGCCTTGTAGATGGGACTGTCCACGAACGCGATCACCGATCCGTCGGATCGGTTGTGATGGAACAGCGGGTGCGTGAGCTCACCCATGACACTTGCGACGTCGACGCCGAGTGCCCCCGCGGCCGCAGTGTTCATGAACGTGCAGCGGCCTTCCGCGTCGATGCCGTAGATACCCTCACCCGCCGATTCCAGAAGCATGCGCAAGCTGTTGGACAGCCGTGTGCGCTCCACGTCCGCGGCGAGGTTGTCGCTGCGCAACTGGTCGGAGAGACTGCTGAGACGCACCGCGCCCGCAAGCGGCGGAACGAGGATTCGCGCGCGGTCGGACTCGACGCGCGTGAACTGAATCTCGCCCGCACTGCGAAGCACCATGACCGCGCCGATGCTCTCACCGCCACTCACCATCGGGATTGCCATCACGGGCCCCGCGCCCGTGGCGTCGCGGTAATTGATGGTGTCCTGCCCCCACGGCTCGGCGCCGAGATCGCCGATGAAGATCTGGCCGCTGTGCACGGCACGGCGGCTCGGCGAATCACCTGCCACGACCAACTCCTCGACATCCGGGTGACCGTCGACGATGCGGAGGCCGCTTGGATCCAGCAGGCTGATGACGATGCGCTCGGCGCCGAGCAGCTTCGCGACGTGCGCGAGGAGTCCCTTGTCAAGTACCTCCGATTGCTCGACGCGACCACTGAGACGGTCGACCGTCACACGCTGCCATGCCGCGAGGAACTGGGCGAGCTCATCAACTTCGTCTCTGAGCGTTATCCCGGGAGATGTTTCGACGTGTGCCGTCGGTGTCGACATACGCACGATTCGGAACCGCCGGCTCACGGGGCCGACGGTGGCGACGAAGAGGCCAACGAGCAGCAGCGTGGCGACGGCCGAAATGGCGACGGCGACGATGATCACGACTGAGCCTCCGTGGGCTTGAACGACGACAGCAAGTGCGTTGCAATCACGAGGTTTTCGACGCGAACATCTCCCCGCGCCTCCGGATCGCGGCGGTGACCCGGCTCACCAGGTCGCGCGGGCTGAACGGCTTGACCATGTAGTCATCCGCTTCGAGCGAGAAGGCCATCACCTTCTCGCTTGGACCGGCGTCGCCGGTGAGAATGACGATCGTCGTGCGCTGGTTGGCAGGGTCGTCGCGCAGGATCCGGCACACGTCGAACCCGCTCATCCCGGGGAGATTCACATCGAGCACCAGGCAGTCCGGCTTGAAATGGCGCGCCATGGTGATCGCGTCCTCGCCGCTTGCGGCTTCGCGCACTTCGAAGCCCACGGCGGCGAGACTCGAGCGCGCGAGTTGGCGGACATCGTCGGCGTCGTCGACGACGAGGATCTTCCCGATGTGCGCACTCTCGGCGCCTTTGCGCTCGTGCTTGGTGCCCCCGACATGCGCATGTGCTTCGGCGAGCAGCCGCTCATCGATTGCCGACGCCGGACCGGGGCGCGCGTAGAAGAATCCCTGCGCCTCGTCACAGCCCAACGTGCGCAAGCGGACGACCTGATCGGCGGTCTCAACTCCCTCCGCGACGACGCGCAGGTCGAGTGCGTGCGCCATGCCCATCACTGCCGCGACGATCGCGGTGGCCTCGAAATCGTGTCCAAGACCGTCCACGAACGACTTGTCGATCTTCAGCTCGTCGAGCGGGAATCGTTTGAGATACGCCAGCGACGAGAACCCGGTGCCGAAATCGTCCACGGAGATGCTGAGACCGAGTGACTTGAGCTCGCGCAGCGTCGCGATCGCAAGCTCGGCGTCCTGCATGACCATGCTCTCGGTGACCTCGAGGCACACCGTCGCGGGGTCGATGCCGGACCGCCCGATGATGCCCCCGAACGTCTCCGCAAGGTCGGACTCGAACTGTCGCGGCGAGACGTTCACCGCGACCATGAGCGGGTGACCACCTGGCAACGCTGTCCGCCAACGGACGGCGTCCCGGCACACCTGCTCGAGCACCCACGCGCCGATCTGCACGATGATCCCCGACTCCTCTGCGAGTGGGATGAAGTCGAGCGGCGAGATGAGGCCACGCTCCGGGTGCATCCAGCGAAGGAGCGCCTCCACACCGCTTGTCCTGTCGGTGACGAGCGAGACCTTGGGCTGGTACTCGACATAGAACTCGCCTCGGACCAGCGCCTGCCGGAGCGACAACTCGTTGGCGATCCTGACAAGTCGCTGCGCGTGCATCTCGCCGGTGAACATCTCGTGGCGTCCGGCACCGCGACGCTGGGCACGCTGCATCGCCGCCTCGGCTTCGCGGATGAGCGGCTCGGCGTCGCGCCCGGATCGCGCGTCAGCGTGATCCCGACACATGCGGTGACGCTGAGCTCCTCTGAAGCGATGGACATCGGAGCCACGAGCGCGCCGGCGATTCTCCGGGCGATCATTCGTGCGGCGGCTGCGTCGGCCACATCCTCACAGAGCACGAGAAAGTGATCACCGCCGGTGTGCGCCAGGACGTCAATGGGCCGCAGCTCGTTGCGGCGCCGAAGCGATGCTTCAAGACGGCGCGCGACCTCGGCAACAAATGCGTCGCCGGAGTGGTCACCGGACCGGTCGCCGAGACGCGTGGCGATGTCGGCGAAGTGGTCGATGTTGATTGCCAGCACCGCGGTCCAACCGCGCAGCGACGTCACTCTCGTCAGCGCATCGCGGATGTGCACCGTGAAGAGGTCGCGGTTGGGCAGACCGGTGAGCGCGTTGTGGTGGCGCTGAAAGGCGAGCTGGTCCTCAGCGAGCCGGCGGTCGGTGATGTCGTGCCAGACGACGATCGCGCCGAGCAACTCGCCGGCCCCGTCGAACAGCGGCTCGCCATCGACGGTCATCTTCCTGCGCTGTCCTGATTTCGAGACCATGATCATCTCGACGTCGCGAACGGTTTCACCCCGAATCGCTCAACTCATCGGGTCTGCGCCATCGGCGATATGCTCGCCATCGAGGCGGAACATCTCGCCGTATTCGGTCCACGACTCCGGCAGGACTCCGTTTGAATCAATCCCCGAGAACAGCGCCATCGCATGGTTGATCAATGTGATCCGGCCGTACGGATCGCATACCGCGACCAGGTCGCGCATGCGTGCCGAATGCCGCGCGCACGAAGCGCAGATCCTCCTGCTTGAGCGCGCTCGATGACCCCTTCTTCCCTTTGGATGGGGTGACAGGCAGCCGCTCGGATCCGTCCCATTGCTTCAGAGCGACGCGTGAGGATCTCAGGTCGCTCCCCACGCGTACGACCCGGCGACCACGAAGCCGCTGCGAGACAGCGTCATCCTGCGCCCACGGGCCGCAGCAAGCATCGCGTTCACCTCCGAACCTTCGTGCAACTGGCGTCGGCGCGTCCCGACGGGTCGGAGCATAGGTGGACGATTTCCTTCGCTGCGGTCCGTAACCGAACGCATGCAGCGGACGAGCAATCTCGCAGCATCGAATTGCGGTTTACTCGTGCGCCATCGGGCACATGGCCAGTGAACGCGATGCCGCGCGCGCCGCCGCAGCCCACACCGCGAACACCGCCATGAGGTTGTTCATTCCACTTCCGCTCGTGCAACCTGCGCCATCGCACGATCAACGGTCCGTTCGTCAGCGAACATACGAGGCCGTTGTTCCGCACTGTGACATCCGCCACATCGCACGGCACGGATGTGGTGATCGGCCCGATCAGCGCGCGCTTGCGTGACCCAGCCGGTCTCTCGACGGCGCAACGCGGACCCCCTCGCCGCACCAACTCGGATGGCTGCGGGTCGCAGGGCGGTGACGCGGTGTTCGCCAATGTGGCCCGGGCTACGCTCGGCGAGATGGTCACAGTCCTTTTCTCCGTGGACGGTGACCATGCCCGCTAGCGCCCGCGAGATCCGCCACCAGCTCGGCACGTACCAGAACGCATCGGCCATCACCGGCGTCCTCCAACTGGCGATCAACTCGCTCGATCTCGAGGTGGCAACTCTCCTCCGTCACGGCGAGGACGTCATCTCCCTGCACGCTCGCTCCCCGACCGGGCACGCGGCGAGGCCACAGCCCCATCTGCGGGCGACGGATCCTGCCGCGACACCGCTGCAGGGTGCCTGCATCGTCGTCAAAGCGGGCGGGATGCGCTCTCGCAGGGAGAGCAGTCTGCGCCTCGAGCGATCCGCGAACTCGCCGTTCACCGATCAGGACCGCGCCACCGCCGCGGTGCTCGCGTCGGCGGTCGTCTACACCGAGGCCGGGCTGGCGCTCCTGCAGCGCGAAGGCGGGTGGGCGCGAGCCGGATCCGACGACCTCGAGAGCGGCCGCCTCCGGCGCAAGCTCCGCGACCGCGACGCGCTCATCGATCAGCTTTCGGGGATCCAGCGCGCGCTCTCGCAACGGGCGCCACTCCAGGACATTCTCAACACGATCGTCGACGCCGCCGCGGAGCTCATCGGCGACGAGACGGTCAACCTCCGCCTCCTCGATCCCGACAACTCGACACACCTCTTGCAACTCGCCGGGCGAGGGTACTCGGAGGAAGTGGAACCGTTCATGGCGCGAATCCGCACCAACGAAGGCGCGGTCGGCCGCGCATTCACCGAGGGACGGCTCGTTGTCATCGAGGACTATCAGAACGACAAGGATCGGCTCGAGATCCTCGGGAGCGAAGGGCTCGAGGCGGCGATGTCGGCGCCAGTCGAGGAGAACGGCGCGGTGATCGGCGCGCTGACGGTTGCGACGCACCGGCGCGGCCGTACATACAGCCTGACCGAGCAGCAGATGTTGATCACTTTCGCGGTGCACGCAAGTGTCGCGCTGACCAATGCGCGGATTGCCGATTCGATGGCGCACCTCGCGTTTCACGACACATTGACCGGGCTCCCCAACCGCGCGTTGTTTGTGGATCGCGTGACGCAGGCGCTCGCACGCAGCGGACGAACCGCGCACACCACTGCGGTGCTGTTCGCGGACCTGGACAACTTCAAAGCGGTCAACGACGGTCTCGGCCATGCGGGCGGCGACGAGCTGCTCATCGTGATCGCTCGCCGCATTCGTGAATCACTGCGCCCGTCGGACAGCGCCGCTCGATTTGGCGGCGACGAGTTCGCGATTCTGCTCGAGGATATCGGCACCGAGGAACGTGTCATGAGCACATGCGAGCGAATCATGGCGTCACTGATAGCACCGGTCGACATTCAGGGGACGACGATCGACCCCGGCGCGAGCATCGGCGTGGCGCTCAGCTATGACCACACCGCGCACGCGGATCAACTGCTGCGCAATGCCGACCTGGCGATGTACAGCGCCAAGGCGGCGGGCAAAGGCACATACAGGCTGTTCAGCACCACGATGCAGGCGCGCGCCATCGGCAGGATGCAGCTCGAGTCGGACCTGGCCCAGGCACTCGACTGAACCGGGTTCCACGGAGCCGGCAGCAGGAGCTCAGCCCGCGGTGATGAGCACCACGGCGACGAGCGCAGCGCCCACACCGGCGAGTTGCGGAGCACGCAGCCGCTCGCCGAGCACGATCATCGAACACAGCACCGTCGCGACCGGATAGAGCGAAACGAGCACGGCGACGATGCTCAGCAGACCGCCGTGCACCGCAAGCAGGTACAGCGCGTTTGCGGAAACGTCGAGCACGCCGGCGCCGATGATCACGAGCGGATTCGCGGTGCCGAAGCTCGGCACTCGCCGTGTCGCTCCAACAGCGGCGAGCAGCGCGACCACCGACGCACCGCGAGCAGCCACGAGTGGCCACAGGTTGGCGTCCATCGATGTTTTTGCGATGGCGACGTAGAAGAGGCCGAACCCGAGTCCGGCGCCGATTGCGAGGAGCAGGGTGCCGCGGCCGAGACGCGCGGACCTGGTCCCGCCGCCGCTGAGCAGCGCAACCGCCACCACTGCGGCGACGATGCCCACGTACTGCAGCGCAGCCGGCCGCTCGCCACTGCCGACCCCGACAGCGATCGGCACCACCACTGCCACGACGCCGGTGATCGGCGCGACCAGCGACATCGATCCTGATGCCAGGCCGCGATACAGCATCGCAACTCCGGCAGCGCCGGCAAGTCCGGCAACAGCGCCGTAGCCGAGGTCCGCTCCGCTCGGATGGCCGCCGAGCACGAGTGCGACGATCAGCATACCGGCCAGTCCGACGCCCTGGGAGATGACCAGTACCGAGAGCAACGACGCGGCGCGATTCGCGAGACCGCCGAGAAAATCTCCGCTGCCCCAGAGCGCTGCCGCCGCAAGCGCCAGCGCGATGCTCAGGCGGTTGTCACCGAGGCGGCGGCCTGAAGTCCCAGTTCCTCGACAGAGGCCTCGCGCATCAGGTACTTCTGCACCTTTCCGGTGACCGTCATCGGAAACGCGTCGACGAACTTCCAGTAGCGCGGGATCTTGTTGGTCGCGATCCTGCCGCGGCAGAACGCCTCGAGCGATTCCACCGTCGGGGTCGTGCCCTCCTTCGGTTTCACCCAGGCCATGACCTCTTCGCCGTACCGCTCGGACGGGATGCCGATCACCTGGACGTCGCTCACGTCCGGGTGCGCGTAGAGGAACTCCTCGACCTCGCGCGGATAGATGTTCTCCCCGCCGCGAATGATCATGTCCTTGATGCGTCCGACGATGTTCACGTAACCATCGTCGTCCATCGTGGCGAGGTCGCCGGTGTGCATCCAGCGCGCGGCATCGATTGCGCCGCGCGTCGCCGCATCGTTGTTCCAGTAGCCGAGCATGACGCTGTAGCCGCGGGTGCAGAGCTCGCCCGGATGCGCCGCGCTGCAAGAATCGCGTGCGTCTCGGGGTCGACCACCTTGACCTCCACATGCGGATGCACGCGACCCACCGTGCCACTCGCTTGTCGAGCGGGTCGTCGAGCGCACTCTGCGTGGACACCGGGCGAGGTCTCGGTCATGCCATAGCAGATGGTCACCTCGCGCATGTTCATGCGCGACTGCACCTTCTTCATCACTTCCACCGGGCAGGGGGAACCCGCCATGATGCCGGTGCGCAGCAGGTGGAGATCGTGCGTCTCGAAGCCTGGGTGATCGAGCTCGGCGATGAACATCGTGGGCACGCCGTACAGCGATGTGCAGCGCTCCTGCTCGGTGACGCGGAGCGTCGTGTCGGCATCGAACGCCTCTCCCGGCACGACGATGCATGCGCCATGCGACGTGCATGCGAGGTTGCCAAGCACCATCCCGAAGCAGTGGTAGAACGGCACCGGGATGCACACGCGATCGAGCGCCGTGTACTTGACCGCCTCGCCGATGAAGAAGCCGTTGTTGAGGATGTTGTGGTGCGAGAGCGTCGCGCCCTTGGGAAACCCGGTGGTGCCGGACGTGTACTGGATGTTGATGGGGTCGTCGAACTGCAGCGTCGATTCGACGCGCCGCCAGCGCGCTTGCGTCAGCGGCACGCCCGTCGCGGATCAGCGCGTCCCAGCCGTCCTCCAGCACGAGCGCCTCACGCAGCTCCGGGCACTGTCCTCGCACCTCGTCGAGCATCGCACATAGTCGGTCTGGCGAAAGGCCCGGGCGAGGATGAGGAACGAAACGCCCGATTGCTCGAGCGCGTATGCCAGCTCCGTCGTGCGATACGCCGGGTTGATGTTGACGAGGATCGCGCCGATGCGCGCCGTCGCGTACTGCGTGACCACCCACTCGAATCGGTTCGGCGACCAGATGCCAACCCGGTCCCCGCGTCTCGACGCCGCGGGCGAGCAGGCCGCGCGCCACGAGCGAGACCTCGTCCCAGAGCTGGCGGTACGTTGCCCGGTAGCCCTGATGCGGGACCACGAGCGCTTCGCAATCGCCGTGGCGCGCGACGGTTCGCCTGAGGTTCTCGCCGATCGTCTCGCCGAGCAGCGGGAGTGAACTCGGCCCCGAAGCGTAGGACAGCATGCTCGTCGTCCTCCTCGTCACCCGTTGTCAGCTGATAAGCGCTGCTGCGCAACGATACGCGCGGCGAGCGCGGCCGGCCGGGCCCTAGACCGCGACTTCCGCCACCTCGGCGCCGTCGGGCGCGCCATCGGCGACCTTTGGCGATGCCATCTGTGCCCTTGGGCACACCATCCGCGCCCGGCTGCTCGATGTCCTTGCGCGTGTGCAGGGTCCCGAAGCTTGATCGCGAAGACGAGGCCGATCGCGGCGGCGACGAACGCCGACATCGCCCCGACACCGAGACCGATGCGCGCGCCCGCAAGCGCGACCACCCATCCGATGATCGGGCCGCCCACAGGCGTCGATCCCATGAAGGCGACGGCCCACAGCGCCATGACCCGTCCGCGCATCGTTGGCGCAGCCTCCAGCTGCAGCGTCGTGTTGCCGGTGGCAAGAAACGTCACGCTCGTCCATCCCATCGCGGCGAGCGCGACAAATGCGACGGCCAGAACCGGCGAGAGCGCCGCACACAGCATTGCCACGCCGAACGTACAGGCCGCGATCGTCAATGGCCGCAGCCCGGTGCGCCCTCGCGTGGCCGTGACGAGGCCGCCGGCGACAGCGCCGACCCCCATGGCGGACGTGAGAAACCCATACGTCGCCGCGTTGCCGCCGAAGGTCACTTTCGCCAGCACCGGCAGGGTCACCTGGAATTCATAGGCGAGCGTGCCGACGATTGCCATCATGAGCAGCGGCACACCGAGCCGCGGGGTGTGGGCCACGTAGCGGATTCCCTCGCGCAACTGGCCACGCGCCCGCGCCGTTGGCGTGCTCGGCCGGAGCGCCGTCGTGTCCATCGAGACAAGCGAATAGACAACGGCGATGAAGCTGACCGCGTTCACCAGGAAGCACACCCCGACGCCGACTGTTGCGATGAGCAGACCGGCGACTGCCGGCCCGACCGCGCGAGCCGCGTTCACCATCGTCGAGTTGAGGCTCACGGCATTGCGGACCTCGCCGGCGCCGACCATCTCCCGCACGAAGGACTGGCGGGCGGGGTTCTCGAAGCAGTTGTTGAGGCCGAGCACCACCGCGAGCACGCAGATCTCCCAGAACACCACGACGTGCGTGACGACGAGGAGTCCGAGGACGAGCGCCTGCACCCCCATCAGTGTCTGGAGCGCGATCATCAGCCGGCGCTTGTCGACCCGGTCGGCGATCACGCCGCCATACGGCCCGAGCAGGAGCACTGGCAGCGTCTGCAGTGCGAGCACGAAGCCGATCGCCGTCGCGGAGTGCGTGAGCGTGAACACCAGCCACGACTGCGCAACCGACTGCATCCACGTCCCGATCAGCGACGTGCTCTGACCGAAGAAGTACCGCCGGAAGTTCGGGATCGACAGCGCGGAGAAGGTCCGCCTGCTGACCGCGAGGATCCGGCTCACCCGCCGGCCATCCGTGCGGCTGGAGCGTGCTCCAGCATGCGTTCGGCGAGCGCTTCCAGGATCGGGACCGCCGCCACCAGCGTCTGCCGGTCTGCGTCGTTCAGATCGCCGAGCAGGCGTGACAGTGAGTCGTTGCGCTCCGATCGGATGCGCTCGAGGAGCCTGCGTCCCTTGGCCGTGATCTCGACGCGGCAGACCCGCCGATCGCCTTCCGCCACCAGGCGGCGCATGAGCCCCGCCACCTCGAGCTTTGGGATGAGCCGCGAAAGCATGGTCGGGTTCAGACCCGCGTATCCGGCGAGGTCCGAGAGGCGCAACGGCCCATGGCGGTCGATGGCGACGAGGAGGTCAACCTCGGTCGTGGTCATCGTGCCCGCAGCCGCTGTCGGTCGCAGCCGTCGCGAGACGCGCGCGATAGCGATTCGGAGGCGTGCCGTGTTCAAGTCCGACCCCTCGCCCACCGCGGTCGCCGGCCTCGCGAGCATCACCGTCTTAGCCATGTGCTCTCGTCCGCGCTCCTGTCTCCACCGAGATACTTGTTTGCTGGCAAGCATCATACCGCGGAACGGCGCGGCGTCGCCGAAACCGAGGCGCTCGGCTGAGCCCGTCCCGGAGTCGCGGATCAGCCTACGCGTTCTCTCGGATCAGGCCGGCGAGCGTGCGGACTCCTTCCGCAAGCGTTGGCTCATCAGATCCGCCGAAGCCCAGGATCAGACCGGAGCGCGCGGGTGCACCCGCATAGAGGGCCGAGAGCGACCCGGGATACAGGCCGTGCTGTGCGGCGCGGCGCGCGAGCGCGCGATCGTCGATCGTCGTCATCCAGGAACGTCAAGAGATGGAGCCCGGCGTCGGTGTTCTCAATGGTCATGACGTCGGCGGCGTGCTCGCGAACGGCCGCGATCGATCGGCGTCCCGCCGGCGAAGGTAGACGGCGCGCATGCGGCGCAGATGCCGCGCGAAATGTCCCTCGTTGAGAAAGTCCGTGAGCACGAGTTGATAGAGCAAGGGAGAGCACAGATCGAGCGTTTCGCGCGTTCGCACAAATCGCGCGATCAACTCATGCGGCACCACAAGGTATCCAAGGCGCAGCGCGGGGAACAGCACCTTGCTGAAGGTGCCGAGGTAGATGACACGATCATCCGAGTCCATCCCCTGCAGCGCACCGAGAGTCCGGCTCGAGTATCGAAACTCGCTGTCGTAATCGTCCTCGAGGATCCACGAGTCGTTGCGCTCCGCCCAGCCCAGGAGCTCGAGCCGTCGAGACACACCGAGCGAGACGCCGAGTGGATACTGGTGCGACGGCGTGACGTACACGAGCTTCGCGCGCGGGCCGATCCGCGTGAGCGCAGCAACATCGATGCCCTCCTTGTCGACGGGGATCGGCACGACGTTCTTCCCGTACACGGCAAGCGCCTGTCGTGCGCCGCGGTATCCCGGCTCCTCCATGCACGCGACCGATTCCGCGGTGGTGAGCGCCATCGCCGCAACACGCAAACCGAGCTGCGAGCCGGAGACGATGATCACCTGCTCTGGATCGCAGTCGACTGCTCGTGCCGTGCGCAGGTACGCCGCGATTGCCTCGCGAAGCGGCGAGAACCCTGCTGGATCACCGTATGCGAGGAGGTCATCGCTGAGGCGGGCCGCATGCCTGCGGATCAGCCGTGCGAACGTCTCATGCGGAAAGTGGTCGAGCGCGGGGAGGCTCTTGAAGGTTCCGGAACCATCGTCACGGCGGCTGCGAATCGCGCCGGGCGCGAGGGCAAGCACTCGCCGGGGACGCACCGGCACCGGCGACGGCAAGCGCATCGGCCGCGCGACCTCATCCGGGATGCAATCGCGGACGTACGTCCCGGAACCGACCTTGCCTTCGAGATAGCCTTCGTGCAGCAGTTGCTCGAACGCGTTGAGAACCGGAAGACGCGAGATCCGGAGCTCAGCGGCGAGCGTGCGCGTGGACGGGAGGCGTTGTCCGGGTCCGAGCCGGCCCGAAAGGATCGCGGTGCGATACCCCTCGTAGATCTGTGTGTAAAAGGGAATACCCGACGCGCGATCGAATGGGATGTACGGCGTGAGCCCCGCAGTGGGGGCCGCCTTCATCGACATGACGACCCAGAGTGCTTGGCCGCCGGGGACCAAGAAGGCGATACCTGCATCGTCTCGGGGCAGAGACTGACGTCACGCCGACGGCCAAGCGTTATCAGCCTGATGCGTGCACGGCGAAAACGCGAGTACCACTTCCGCACGTCTCGCCCACGCCATTCGCGTGTGCCATTTCGTGCGTACCCCATCATCCCATTCTGTGCGTTTGCTGGGAGATCCTCATCACCCAACAGAGTGATCTTTTGCACATCCATGTCACTCCACTTCGTCCGGGAGCGATGCACACGGAGTTTGTTCGAGCCGCGCTGCTTGTCGTGATAACCGTTCCCCTGTACCACTTATCTCCGGATGACGCAGACCATTCAGCGCCAAAGCGTGAACTGCTCATTCCCCCACTGGAGTGAATTAAGTCCACGACACTCGTTTCACGCGGAAGCGTTCCGTATCGTCGTTCGCAGCATCAGTCACTCGATGTATCGAGGAGGTACGCATGACGTTAAAACACGTCTGGGAACGGAGAACCATCGTGGCTGTCGTCGGACTCGGCGCTGTCGTGCTCGCGGCATGCGGCGGTACGAGCAACGCCACCGGTCCGGCCGTCACCAAGACCACGGCGACGTTCGCTGAGGGCCCGGGGTCCCAGCCCAACTACATCTTCCCGCTCGCTTCGCTGGCGTACTTCAGCGTTTCGAACCTCAGCCAGTTCCAGTACCTCATGTACCGGCCGCTGTACTGGTTCGGCGACAACGGCCAGGTGCAACTGAACACCAGCCTGAGCCTCGCCGATCCGCCCGTGTACTCCGCGGACGGCAAGTCGGTGACCATCACCCTCAAGGGCTGGAAGTGGTCGGACGGGACTCAGATCACCGCGCGTGACATCCAGTTCTGGCAGAACCTCGTCACCGCGAACAAGGAGAACTGGGCCGGTTATTCGCCCGGCGAGTATCCAGACAACGTCCTCAGCACGACGATCAACCCGACCAACCCGCTGCAGATCACGTTCAATCTCAGCCAGGCCTACGGCTCGTACTTCTTCACGTACAACGAGCTGAGCCAGATCACGCCACTCCCCCAGCACGTCTGGGACAAGGAGTCGGCCACCGGCGCGGTCGGCAACTGGGATGAGACTCCCGGCCGGCGCGCAGGCGGTCTTCAAGTTCCTCGACTCGGAATCGAAGTCCATCTCGACCTACAACACCAACCCGCTCTGGCAGGTGGTGTCGGGTCCGTGGAAGCTGAAGTCGCTCGACACCGCCGGCAACGTCGCGATGGTCCCGAACCCCGAATACGGCGGCCCGATCAAGCCGACGCTCACGGAATTCTTCGAGGTGCCGTTCACGCAGGCGGGTGCCGAGTTCAACCAGCTGAAGGCGGCCACGTCGGTCACGAACACGATCGTGGACTACGGCTATCTCCCCGCAAACGACGCGCTCCAGAAGAATTCGCTCAGCAACGTCTACAACTTCCAGCCGTGGACGGGATGGCAGGTGCTGTTCTTTCCCGAGAACTTCACGAATCCGGTGAGCGGACCGATCTTCAAACAGCTGTATTTCAGACAGGCAATGCAGGACCTGGTCGACCAGAACACGTTCATCAGCAAGGCGTTCTTCGGGTACGCCTACCCGACGTACGGCCCGGTGCCGACCAAGCCATCCTCGAACTTCGTCAACTCGTTCGAGAAGAGCAATCCATACCCGTATGACCCGAGCAAGGCAATCTCTCTGCTCAAGGCCAACGGATGGACGGTCAACGCTGATGGCACCAGCACGTGCACCAACCCTGGCACTGGTTCAGGCCAGTGCGGCGCCGGCGTCCCGCAGGGTGCCAAGGCGTCGTTCAGCCTCCAGTACGAGAGTGGGCAGCCCTCGCTCGACCAGGAGATGGCGCAGTTGAAGACCGACTTCGCGCAAGCCGGTATCGCGATCGACCTGACCACGGCACCGTTCGACACCGTCATCGGCAACGCGCAGCCCTGCAAGACGGGTTCGCCGCTGCAGCTGGGACATGGAGTTCTGGGGTGGTGGTTGGATCTACGCACCAGACTACGAGCCCACCGGTGATGAGCTCTGGTCGTGCACCGGCTCCGGCGCCAGCGTCCAGTACGCGGGCTCGGACTCCGGCGGCTACTGTGACCCGCAGGCGGAGAGCGACATCCTCGCAACCGAGACCAGCAGCAACGTGCAGGCCATGTACACGTATGAGAACTACCTCGCCAAGCAGCTCCCCGTCATCTGGCTTCCCGTGGCATACGCGCAACTCTCCGAGATCAACAAGGACCTGAAGGGCACCGATCCTCAGGATCCGCTGTTGCAGATCTACCCCGAGAACTGGCGCTGGTCCTGACCCGAAACCCAGGACCCGCCTGACGACATCGACGAGGGGTGCCGGCTCCGGCCGGCATCCCTCACTCGTTGTCCGTGGCGAAACACGCGGCCGCGAAGTCCGCCATCGACGAGAACGTGTAATCCGGCTCCACTGGAATCCCCGGCGGAGGTGTCGCACCCCATCCGGCGCGCTCGCCACGCCGGTCGATCCACACAGTCGGCAACCCGAGCCGTTTCGCCGGAACGTGGTCGTGAAAGAGACTCTGTGCCACGTGCAACAGCCGGCCGTCGGCGACACCGAGTGCATGCACGGTGTCCACGAGGACATCGAAATTTCTCGGTGATGGTTTGTACGATCCAATGTCCTGGGCCGTGAGGATGGCGTCGAAGTGGACGCCGAGTCGCGCGTTGCTCGCAGCAAACGACTGGCGGTCGATGTTGGAGAGAATCACGAGCTTGTAGCGCGTCGCGAGCTTCGAAAGCGCACCCGGTGAGTCGGGAAACGCGGGCCAATCAGGAACCGACGTGGCCAGACGTGTGCTTTCCTCGTCGGTGACATCGATGCCGAGTGACGTCCCGAGGCTGCGCATCGCCGCGTCGAGAATGTCCGGGTAGAGCGCGCGCGGCGTGAGCTCCTCCTGGCGCGCCTCCACGACTGCGTAACGTTCGAGCAGGTCCTCGACACTGAGCTGCAGGTGATGTGCACTCGCCCACGGCGACAGCACCGCTGCAATGCCCGCCTCCCAGTCGATGAGCGTGCCGTAGCAATCGAAACTCAGCGCGTCTGCCTCTGTGAGCCTCATGGCCGCAGTTGTACGGCATCGCTCACGCCGCGGTCCACCTCCCGCGTCACGGAGTGGCTCGCAGCCGCGCTCCGGGAGTGGGCGCGAAGCGATAGTCTTCGCCGGCGATGGACAGATATGCCGACGGCCCTGCATACCTCGGACCGACGACGTTCTGCAAGCTCCCGCTCCTGACGACAGAGGCCGAGCTCGACGAGGTCAAGCCCGATATCGCGGTCGTCGGCGCTCCCTGGGACGAAGGCGTCACCTACCGCCCGGGCGCGCGCTTCGGCCCACGCAGCGTGCGTACCGCGACGTACCAGTCCGCCGAGTGGCACCTCGAGCTCGAGGTGGCGCCGCTCGAAGTCCTTCGCGTCGTCGACTACGGCGACGCGATCTGTCTTCCCGGGATGACCGAGGCGTCGCACACCGCGATCCGAGAGCGTGTCGGCGAGGTCGCGAGACGGTCGATCATCCCGCTCGTGATCGGCGGCGATCACTCCATCACGTGGCCTTCGGCGACAGCGGTCGCATCAGCGTATCCGCCGGGGAGTCTCGGCATCGTGCATTTCGACGCGCACGCCGACACCGGGGAAAACCAGTGGGGCAACCTGTACTCGCACGGATCCCCGATGCGCCGCCTCATCGAGTCAGGTGCCGTTCCCGGGCGCAATTTCGTGCAGGTCGGACTGCGCGGATACTGGCCGCCGAAGGACACCTTCGACTGGATGCGCGCGCAGGGGATGCGATGGCACCTCATGGGTGAGCTTCGTGACCGCGGTGTTGTCCCGGTCATCGAGGACGCGATCGCCCAAGCGCTCGATGGTCCCGAGCACATCTACCTGTCCGTCGATATCGACGTGCTCGATCCTGGGTTCGCGCCAGGGACCGGCACGCCGGAACCCGGTGGGATGCAACCGGTCGATCTGCTGCGCGCGATTCAACAGATCGTGCTGCGCACCGACGTCGTGGCCATGGACGTCGTCGAGGTCTCGCCACCCTATGACTGGGCGGAGATCACCTCGCAGAACGCGCATCGATGCCTGCTCGAGGCCATCTCAGCGCTCGCCGTCAAGCGTCGCGACGGCGGGGGCACGCGCGGCCACTGACCGGCCGGGCAGCGCAAGGGCGAGCGGCAGGCCGAGCAGGCCGATGACGGCCAGCGCCGCAAGTGGCACATAGGCGTTGCCCATCACCACCTGGATCACGAGCACGAGTACCACACCCCCGAGATTGCCCGCCATGAGCAGAAACCCGGCAGCGGCGCCCTCGCGCGCCATGCCGGCGTGGATTGCCGACCAGTCGAGGACAACCGGCAGGCAGGTCATGATCGCGAATCCTGTTGCGAAGAACCACACTCCGAGCCACACGACGTCGTGCTGCACATCGGTGGCGACGAACGCCACCGCGCTGAAGGCGAGCGCGACGACCAGCATCGTGCGTCGCTGGTTGCGCGCGGCGACAATCGGCGGAAGGATCGCCGCGCCGACGATGCCACCGGCGGTGAGGACCGCGATGAGATTGCCGGCCGCGCCACCCTCACCGAAATTCGCAAGCACCGGTTGCAGCCACGTGGCGACCGCGTTGTACACGCCCATCCCGATGAAGATGAGTCCTGCGAGGAGCCACATGAATTTGTCGTTGACGAGCCAGCGCATGCTCACCGACGTCGACGCGTCATCCGGGTAGATCGCGGGGACCCGCAGCAACAGCAGCATGAGCGCGCCGGCAACGACTGACGGAACTGCTTCCACCGTCAGCACCAGGCCGAGGCCGCCCGCGGAGAAGAGCGGCGCCGCGATGAGCACCGACGCGAGAATCCCCAGAAACAGCGCGACGCTGCCGATCGAGATGGCGGTTGCGCGTTCCTTCTGCGGGAAATAGCGCGCGGCGACCTTGGTGATGCTGTTCAGCACAAAGGGTTGTCCCGCCGCGATCACCACCTGGCCGGCGAGCTGGATGCCGAACGACGTGGGCGCGATGACACGCACGATTGCTCCCACGCCCGTGAGCACGGCGCCGATTGCGAGCGCATGCGTGAACCGCGCATCCAGCCAGCGCCCGACCGGCAGCGCGAGCACGACGTAGATGAAGGGAAAGATTGCGGCGAGGTCACCGACCGTGCCGACGTCGGTGTGCAGCACCCTTGCCGAGTCGGTGTCGATTGCCGCGTAGGTGAGCCAGAGCAGTTGCGTGCACGCGGCGAGGACCGCGTAGACGACGAGGATCGCCCACCGTATCGCCGGCGGGCGCACCGCCGTGATGCTCATGCGTTCAACCGTTCGTACATACCGTGGAGGCGATGATAGAGGCGCCGATATTCCTCGTACATGGGCTTGTAGACCGAGCGTGCCCGCGGATCCGGGTCGAACGACGCGTCGACGCGGACACGCGCCGCAGCGCCGGCGAGGTCGATGTTTCCCAGCGACATCGACGCGAACAGCGCGGCGCCGCGCAGATTCGCGTACATCGGCGCGCCTACCCGCTCGATGCGCCGGTCGAGGATATCGGCGTGGATCTGACACCAGAGATCGGAAACCGCACCGCCGCCGAGGATGCGGAGCACCGGCATGGGACGCTTGATGAAGCGCTCGACGAAGTCGAGGAGCCAGCGCGCGTTGAACGCCACGCCTTCGAGGACCGCGCGCACCAGGTGCGCACGCTCGGTGGTCATCGACACGTTGAGAAACGCCGCGCGCAGCGTGCGGTCGTCCACCGGGCTGCGCTCCCCGTTGAGCCATGGCGTGAACATCACGCCGCCCGACCCGACTGGAGCCGTTGCTGCCAGCGCCGTGAGCCGCTCGTACCCCGCGTGCCCTGCGGGGTCCAGACCATCGCCGGCGCCGACGGAGTCCCGCAACCACTGGAGACACACGCCAGCGGTCTCGTGGTTGTTGGCGACGAGATACGACCCGGCACGAAGCCCGGGCACCGAGGCGACCTGATGGAAGACATCCGTCCGCTTGAAGGGCACCTCGCACCCGATCCAGGCAGTGGTGCTGATGGTCACGTGGCCCGCGTAGGGCGTGACCGCACCGGAGCCGATATACCCGGTGTGGAGATCCGGGATGCCGGCAACCACCGGGATGCCCTCCGGAAGCCCGAGCGTGGTCGCGACATCCGAGCGCAGACCGCCGAGCACACTCCCAGTCGGCAGCAACTCCGGCAGCTTCGCCGCCTCGCGACCCGAGCGGCGGATCAGCGCCGGCTGGTACCCACCGCTGCCGCGCGGACGGTTGTCGGTGAGCCAGGACAGGATCATCGAGGCCTGCGTTGCGGCGCGCCGTCCCGTGAAGCGCATGCCCAGATAGTCGAGGGGCTCGAGGAGCGTTTCCACGCGGCTGTAGAGCTCGGGCTCGCGAGTGGCGAGATGCAGATGGTGGCCGAGCGGGTCGGCGCCACCCGGCGACGGCGCGCCGCCGGTGAGACGCAGCCAGCTCATGAGGTTGCCCGGCGAGTAGCCCACGATGCTGATCGGGCCGCCCATCCGCTCGGCCGCCAGCGCCCGCCCCCGCGTGTCCGACCAGAGGAGGCACGGCCCGATGGCTTCGCCGTTCGCACCGACCGGGACTGTCGATCCCCACTGGCCCGTCAGGCCGACGCCAATCGCATCGCGGCCCGCGACGCCCTGGTCAAGGACTTCCGCGATCCCTTCACGAATGCCGTCCCACCAGGCCGCGGGATCCTGGATAGCGCCGCCGTCGTCCGTGTACGTCGTGTCCACCGTGCGATGAGCGACCGCGAGGAGTTCGCCATCGAGCGTGACGGCGCCGGTCTTCGGGCCACCCGTTCCGAGATCCACCGCGAGGATCCAGGGTCCGGCCATCTCCCCTACGGCACCACGTCGTACATCGCGTCGAGCGCGGCCGCGAAGAGCATGTCGAGTGCCTCGTTGCCCTCGGGCGAGCCTCCGAGACCGTAGAGCGCGCCGCTGCGGGCCGGGCCGAGCCCCGGCGTCTTCGCGTATGCCACCGCATCGTGCAGATCCGCGAGGAACGCCTCGGCGACACCATCCGCCGTGTTCGGCCGGGTCACGCAGAAATGCAGGCCCGGCGGCAGCTGGAGCGCGTTGAGACGCCAGCCCTTGCTGATCAGGAAATCGTTGACGTGGTAGATGTCGACGCCCCGTCCGCGGAACGCGATGATGAACGTCGGATCGCCGAAGATCTCGAGCTCCGGGATCTCTGCAACGCCGGTGAGAATCGTCGCCGCAGTCTCGAAGATGCGCTCGGCGATCTCCATGTAGCCCTGCTCGCCGAGGCTCAGCATCGCGGCCCACGCGGCAGCCACGATCCCGCCGGAACGGCTTCCGGAAAGCCCTGGTGACATGTAGATCCCACCCGGCCAGTCCGGATAGCTGAAGTACTGATACCGGCGCAGCGTGCTGTTCCGATACAGCAGCACCGACGTCCCTTTCAGCGCGTAGCCGAACTTGTGCGTGTCGGCGGAGATCGAGGTGACCCCGGGGAGGCGGAAATCGAACGTCGGAATCGGATACCCGAGGCGTTCCGCCCACGGCAGGATGAATCCGCCCATGCACCCGTCGACATGGAGCCCGATGTCGTGCTCGAGCGCGAGCGCCGACATCTCCTCGATCGGATCGATGAGCCCGTGCGGGTAGTTCCCCGCCGACCCGACGATGGCAACGGTGTTCTCGGTCACGTGGTCGCGCATCCAGTCGACATCGGCGCGCCAGTCGGCGCCCACCGGTGCCTGGAGAAGCGTGATCCCGAGCATGTGCGCCGCCTTCTGCAACGCGACGTGCGCGGTGATCGGGATGATCACCTCGGGAGCGGTGATCCCCTTCTCGATGCGGCCGCGCTCGCGATACACGAGCATCGGGTTGATCAGGCTCTCGGTGCCGCCGAAGGTGACGACTCCGCAGACCTCCTCGCCCTGGTGGTGCTGCGCGACGGCCTCGCCGTGGAGCAGCGACGCAGTCATGGCGACGATCTCGCCCTCCAACTTGGTCGCGCTCGGATACATGTCGCGCTGCAGCACGTTGGCGTGGGCGAACAGGCCGTACGCCTCGGTGAGGAACTGATAGTGGTCGTGGCCGCCGTGATAGATCGAGCCCGACACGCGTCCGGCATTCCCCATCTGGTCTTCCTCCTCCGCCATCGCACCGAGCTCGGCGAGGATGCTCTCCCGCGAGCGCGGCTCAGCCGGGATCCGGTGGTTGGCCTCGAAGCGGTCGCGATAGGGATGGAAGTCGATGAGTGCCGCGAAGTCCTGCGAGCCGTCCTGCTCGTCGTCGGGTTTCTGGGGCTCCGGGAATTCCTGGGCCACGCCGTGTTCCTCCATCGACGCCGGATTGTCCCCGAAGCGCGGTCGTGGGCGTAGCGAGGCAACCGCGTCTATGCTCGCCATCGATGGCTGACGAGGTCGTTCTGATCGAAGCGGCGGGCCGCGAAGTCCCGATCACCAATCCCGGCAAGGTCTATTTCAACGAGCGCGGCGACACGAAGCTCGATCTCGTGCGGTACTACCAATCGGTCGAGGAGCCGCTCATGCGCGCCATGGGCGGACGCCCGGTGCTGCTCCAGCGCTTCCCAAATGGCGCGAGCGGTCCGTCGTTCTTCCAGAAGCGTGTCCCGGATTCGCGCCCGGAGTGGCTCGAGACGACGATCGTCAGCACCCCGAACGGCACGACGTCCCAGGCGCTGGTCGCGGCCGACCTCGCGCACGTGCTGTGGGCGGTGAACCTCGGGTGCCTCGGGTTCCATGTCTGGCCGTCGCAGGCGTCGGACCCCGAGCACGCCGACGAGCTCCGCATCGACCTGGATCCCAGCCCCGGCGTCACCTTCGCGATGGTGCGGGAGGCAGCGGTGGAGGTGCGCGCGCTTTTCGATGAGCTCGAGGTCATGTGCCTGCCGAAAACGACCGGCAACCGCGGCATCCACGTCTATGTCCGCCTTCAGCCCCGATGGACCTCGTACGAGGTGCGCTCCGCCGCCGTGGCCGTCGGGCGAGAGCTCGAGCGGCGGCGGCCGGACCTCATCACGTGCGCCTGGTGGAAGGAGGAACGGGGCCGGCGCGTCTTTATCGACTTCAACCAGAACGCGCCGCACAAGACGATCTTCGGTGCGTGGTCGGTGCGTGCGCGGCCGGGCGCGCAGGTGTCGACACCCTTCGCCTGGGATGAACTGGAGGACATCACACCGGACGTGCTCACCATAGCCACTGTCCCGCCGCGAGTCGCCGCGGGCGGCGATCCATGGCTGCCCATGTCGTCGGCGCCCCAGTCGCTCGAGCCGGTGCTGGCCCTCCACGAGCGCGATACCGCAGCGGGCCTCCCCGACGCGCCGTGGCCGCCGCAGTATCCGAAGATGCCCAATGAGCCGTCTCGGGTGGCCCCGAGCCGGGCTCGCAAACCCGACGCGCCCGCCTGAGGAATGCGCCGAGCGAGCCATTCGTGTCGCGTTGTAACCTCCACTCGTAACACGTGAGTCGTCCCCGAGAGGAGGTCGTTGATCCTGGCCTCGGCGTACCGCGTCGAGAAATGATCCAAGGGGGTAGTTCGAACCCTACGGGCCTCGGAGAGCCCTGGCCGGCGGTTACGCGCCGGAACCCTTCCACGCGTCGCGGTGCTGCGGCTGCGTCAGGAACGCGTCGCGAACGCGCTGCCGCACCTGCGAGTTGAGGATCACATCCGCGCCGATGCGCGCGAGCACCTCGGCAGCCTTGAGCATCGCCTCCTCGCCTCTCGGTGACAGTGCGGCCTCACGAAATGCGTGCGTGTGCGGGCCGATGCCGTCATCGGCGATGGCGAACTCGGGATGCAGCGTCGGTGCCGCATACGACACGTCGCCCACATCGGTCGATCCAGTGCGCTCCCACGGGATCACGCGATCCTCGGCAAGCCCGACCTCGGCAAGATGCACGCTCGCGCGCTCTGCAAGGACGGCATTGGATCGCAGGTCCAGGTAGGTCTCGCGCTCGTCGAGCTGCAGCGTGCATCCTGTCGCCTGCGCTGCCGCTTCGAAGATGGCGCGAAAACGCGTGTTCATCGTGCGCAGATATTCGCCGTCGCGCGCACGCGTCAGGTACTCGCCACGCGTCAGCTCCGGAATGATGTTCGGCGCCGTGCCGCCTTCGATGACGAAGCCATGCACGCGCGCATCGTCGCGCAGTTGCTGACGCCAGAGCGAGATGCCGTTGTACGCCTGCACGAAAGCGTCGAGCGCGTTGATGCCGTGATCCGGGTGTCCCGCGGCGTGCGCGGCCTTGCCACGAAACGTCCATTCCCAGTGCGTGCATGCGAGCGCGTACTGCACCGACGCGGTGCGGTCCGACGGATGAAAGATCAACACCGCGTCGCAGTCGTCGAACAGGCCGTCGTGGCAGAGCGGGATCTTGCCGCCGCCACCCTCCTCCGCCGGTGTGCCGACGATGGTCACGCGCGCATCGACACCGGCTGCTTCCAGCGACTCCGCGAGGGCGATGCCGGCTCCCGCGGATGAGGTTGCGATGAGGTTGTGACCGCAGGCATGCCCGAGCCCGCGAAGCGCGTCGTACTCGCAGAGAAACGCTACGTGGGGCCCGGTGTTTCCTCGTCTCGCGACGAACGCCGTCGGCATGCCGGAGACGCCACGCTCCACGGCGAAGCCGCGCTCCTCGATAAGCCCGCTGAGCAGGCGCGATGACTCGAACTCCTCGAAACCGATCTCCGCCAGCGCGTGGATCGCGTGTGACGCCGTGAGCAGGTCGTCTTTGCAGCCGCGCGTCGCGGTCGTGGATCGACGTGTGCAGGTCCTGCGCGTTGATCGTGGTCATCGCCTTCTCCTTGGTGCTGGCCGGCTGACGAGGATGTCGCCGATCACGTCTCGAACGAGATCAGGCAGCTCATCGGACGGCGACGTCCTTGAGCATGTCCCCGGAGAGCACCAACCCCCCATGATCGCGCCCACGGCGGAGATCATGCGCACTCGGTCGCGGAGCGGTACAGCCGGGTCGGAGAACACGTGCTGGAACAGCTCCTCGATGTCCTGGTTCGCCGCCTCGTGCACTTCCGCGTCTGGAGCCGGAACGCCGAACTGTTGCGTTGGTGCATCAGGATGAGGCGCCGGTTCGCGAAGATCTCGTCGATCAGCCCGTCGAGCAGCTGCGCCCACGCCTCGAGGCTCGCCGGCGATCTCGCCGAAGCGTTCCATCGCGCGACGTCCGATGTCGTGCAGGCGCATGTGCAGGGCAAGCAGGATCTCGTCCTTGCTCTCGAAGTGGTAGTAGATCGCTGCCTTCGAGAAGCCGAGCTGATCGGCGATCTCGCGCAGCGATGTCTTGTCGAAGCCCTGCTCGATGAAGAGATCCATCGCGATGTCGAGGATGCGATCGCGAGTGCTCACGGGTTGCTCGACTGGTGCTTCGGGTACCCGATGGCGTGGAGCGACGCGGGGCCGTGCGCGGCCAGCTCGGGGTCCGGATCCTGCGAGGCACGTCTTTCATCATACTTGACGACCGGTAAGTAATCTGCTTACCATACGGCAAGTAAGACAGACGACCGACCACCTGAGGTTCGCCATGACGGAAGCAATGATGATCGAGGCGGAGGCCCTCACAAAGCGTTACGGGCAGACCCAGGCTCTGGCCGGGGTCAGCCTGCAGGTCCCAGCCGGGTCAATCCTGGGCGTGCTCGGCCCCAACGGCGCCGGCAAGACCACCGCGGTGCGCATCCTGACGACCCTCGCGGTCCCCAGACAGCGGCCACGCGCGAATCGCGGGCTACGACGTCGTCACCGAGGCCGCCGCGGTGCGGCGAACGATCGGCGTCACCGCGCAGGACGCGACGCTCGACGAGCTGCTCACCGGCCGGCAGAACCTCGTCATGGTCGGCGAGTTGAGCGGGCTGCATCGTGGCGACGCCAAAGCGCGCGCCGGCGACCTCCTCATGCGATTCCAGCTCACCGAGGCGGCCGACCGCGTCCTCAAGGGCTACTCGGGCGGCATGCGCCGCCGCCTCGACCTCGCGGCCGGCCTGGTCATGCGTCCGCCGGTCCTGTTCCTCGACGAGCCCACAACGGGACTCGATCCCACCGGCCGAGTCGAGATGTGGCAGATCATCCGCGACCTCGTCAGTGACGGCGCGACCCTGCTCCTCACGACGCAGTACCTCGACGAGGCGGACGAGCTGGCGGATCGGATCGCCGTCATCGATCACGGCTCCGTGATCGCCGAGGGCACTCCCACGGAGCTGAAGGCCGCGACCGGTGGCGCCCGCCTCGAGGTGACCCTCAGCGCTCGCGCACCCGGCCGCGCTCGCCGCGCTTGCGCCGCTCGTCGACGGACGCGTGGACGTCAGTCGTGGACGGGAAGCAGCTCAAGGCCGCGGTGCGCAGCGGGTCCGGACTGGCAACTGCCGTTGTGCCGCGCACTCGACGGCGCCGGCGTGCTCGTCGACGACGTTCAGGTTCGCCCACCGTCGCTCGACGACGTCTTCTTCGCGCTGACGGGTGGCCCTGCTGATGACGAAACCGCCACGCACGAACCGGTGCGCGAGCTTCAGGAGGTGCCGGCATGAGTGTCGCAACGATCACGTCGCGACCGGTCGCGTCGCAACCGCTCCGCACGGGGCTGAATGCCAAGTGGCACAACGTCATGGCGCTCACGCGCCGGAACATCATCCACATCACCCGTGAGCCGCTGCAGCTCTCGGACGTGACCGTGCAGCCCATCCTCTTCACGCTGCTGTTCGTGTTCGTGTTCGGCTCCGGCGTGCCGATCCCCGGCGGGCTACGCGAACTTCGCGATCGCCGGCCTGATGCTGATGAACTTGACCACTTCTGCGATGGGGACGGCAGTCGGCTTGAGCAGTGACCTGTCGACCGGAGCCATCGATCGCTTTCGCACCCTGCCGATGTGGCGATCGGCGGTGCTCATGGGACGCTCGATCGCGGACGTCCTCTCTGCAGCGTTGTGCATCGTGATCGTGGCCGCCACCGGACTGATCGTCGGCTGGCGGCCGGACGCGAGCATGCTCTCGATCCTCGGTGGGCTCGCCATCCCGCTGCTCTTCGCCTACTCACTCTCGTGGGCATGCGCGTGCCTCGGCATCGTCTCGAAAGGGCCGGAGTCTGCAGCGGGTGTCGGCCTGATCTTCCTCTTCCCGCTCGCGATCGTCTCCAACGCGCTGGTGCCGACCCAGGGAATGCCCGCCTGGTTGCAGGTGATCGCCAACTGGAACCCGGTCAGTGCCGTGACGGCGGCAGCGCGCACGCTGTTCGGCAACCCCAACCCGTCCGCGACGCTTGCATGTCTGGCCGATGCAACACCCAGTGCTGGCGGCGCTCGCATGGTCGGTCGCGATCCTGGTCGTGTTCGTGCCACTCTGCGACACACCTCTACCGGCGGCGCACCACCGGCTGATCGATGCGCGCCCGAGGTCCGCACCTCGGGCGCGATCAACCCGGCTATCCTGCCCGCGTGGAGACGCTGAAAGCCGATTCCGTCGAACGACTTGTATGCCGAGTCGGAGGCGTCATTCGCCGAGTGGGAAATCATCAAGGACGTCGTCGACGAGTTCATCGACCTCGCCCTCAACTATCGCCAGAGCGGGCACCCGGGGGGCTCGCGTTCGAAGGTGCATCTGCTGCTTGCGACGATGCTGTCCGGCGCGATGCGCTGGGACATCCGCCGGCCGTGGTTGCCGTATGCGGACCGCTTCGTTCTCTCGGCGGGACACACGGCTCCCGGTTGTGTACGCGACGCTCGCCGCGCTCAACGAGGTGCTGCGCCTCCGCGCGTCTCGCGATCCGGATCCGGCCTTCGCATTTCCGGATGACGGGTCGCTGGGCGCTGACGTTCGAGGACCTCCACCAGCTTCGCCGCCGCGGCGGCCTCGCGGGTCACCCGGAGATGGCAGGCAAGACGCTTTTTTTCAAGTTCAACACCGGGCCTTCGGGACACGGCATGCCGCCGTCGGCCGGCGAAGCGCTCGCGCTCAAGCTCGCGGGCGCGGGCGACGTTCGTGTCTTCGTCGTCGAAGGCGAAGGCGGATTGACTGCCGGTGCAAGCCACGAGACGCGCAACGCGGCGTGGGGGCTTGGGCTCTCGAACCTCGTCTTCCTCATCGACTGGAACGATTACGGCATCGACGATTTCGCCGCGTCGTCGGTGGTGCCGGGAACGCCGGCAACGTGGTTCGGCGCCTATGACTGGCGCGTCAGCGGAACCATGGACGGCAGTGAGTGGGCGCCGGTCACGAAAACCGTGCTCGATGCGGCGCGCGGTGAGAACCCCGGCCACGTGCCCTCGGTCGGTTGGTTCCGTACCCGCAAGGGACGCGGATACCTCAAGTACGACAACAAGAGTCACGGCTCGCCGCACGCGATGAACAGCGAGCTGTTCTGGGAGTTGCGCAAGGCGTTCATGGCGAAATACGGCATGGAGTACGCCGGCGTCGACGAGGCCAGCGCCCGCTGATCCGGCTGCCGTGCTCGAGCAGGGCGCGGAGAATCTCCGTCGCGCCGCCGCGGTGCTCGCGAGCCACACCGCGACCGTCGACGCCGATTTCGGATCGGCTCGTGGCGCTCGCGCGCGAGGTACCCGAAGAAATCAGCGGCGTGTCCGTTCGCGGTCGCGGCGCGGAAGTGTTCACCGATCCACGTCTGACCGACTTCCGGAACTATCCCGCCGCGATCTATCGCAAGCCGGGAGAACGGCAGGCCAACCGCACGGCGTTCGGCGCCTGGAGCTCATGGGTCAATGCGATGGCCCTGCAGGACTACGGACGACCGCTGTTCATCGCCGCATCTGCGGACCTTGCCGACTCGACGAATCTCTCGGGCTTCGGCAAGGACTTCGGTGACATGCCCGGCTCCGGCTGGTACCAGCGCGACACGAATCCTGACGGCGCGCTGCTCCCGACCGAGATCACGGAGTTCACCAACGCCGGGATGATGGTCGGGCTTGCGACCGTGAACATGGCAGAGGATCCCTTCAACTCCTTCGCCGGGTTCTGGGGCGCATGTTCGACCTACGGCTCCTTCAGCTACCTGAAGTACGGCGAGATGCGGCTGTTCAGCCAGCTGGCGCAGGACTGCGAGTTGAAAGTCGGCAAAGTGCTCTGGGTCGCCGGTCACTCGGGTCCCGAGACAGCGGAAGATTCGCGAACCCATTTCGGGATCTATGAACCGGGTGTGACGCAGCTCTTCCCCGAAGGCAAGGTCGTCGACCTGCATCCGTGGGAGTACAACGAGGTTCCGGTCGTGCTCGCTGCTGCGCTCGCGACGGATACTCCGATCATCGCGCTCCATCTCACGCGACCGGCCGTCGAACTGCCCGATCGCGAAGCGCTCGGCATGCCAAGTCACTTCGAGGCCGCGCGCGGCGCGTACGTGCTCCGCCCCTTCCGCGACGACCTGCCCGCCATGGGGACCGTCGTCGTGCAGGGCACGCTCACTACAGCCAACATCGTCAAGATCCTCCCTGATCTGGACAAACTTGGACTCAACGTGAAGATCGTTGCGGCCATCAGCCCGCAGCTGTTCCGGCTTCAGTCCGCGTCGTACCGCGAGAGCGTGCTCGGCGCTGCCGAACAGACTCGACGCGATGGCGATCACCAACAGAACGGTGAAGCTGATGCACGACTGGGTCGACGGGCCGCTCGCCGCCGAGTATTCGATGGGCGCAGACTGGGACGACCGCTGGCGCACAGGCGGCTCAGTCGACGAAGTGATGGACGAGGCGCACCTCACCACGGCGTACATCGTTGCGGGGATCGCACGCTTCGTCCAGGACCGGGAGAGCCGGCTACAGCGTCTGCACGACATGGTCGACGCAATCGATCGAGGTGCGTCCTAGACCGGCTTGCGCGGCTATATGTCCGCCCGCTGCAGCGTGTGCGGCCCGTATCGCATCGCCGTCGCTTCACCGCGGCTGTCCACCGCGAAGCTCACCTCTTCACCGAAGTGACCGTAGTCGTCACCCTCGACGATGGTGAACCGACGTGCCCCGATCGGCTGCAAGCGTGCCGCCGACGCGAGCGGCATGATCACGTCGGGGTCGATGAGGTAGAGCGCTCGGTTGATGCGGACGACGGTCATCTCGCTGATCTCGCCCCGATACTGGCCTGCAAAGCGTCCGAGTGTCGCTCGCGAGTGGCCCCGAGAGGTCTCGGCTGCATCGCCCCACCGCCGCGCGACCCACGCGACACTGTGAAAGATCGCGTCAACCGCGAGGCTCGGCACAGAGCTGTTCGTATTGTTGAGCGCTGCCGCCGCGATGCCCCATTCCGGCGAGAATCCGATCTTGGTCGTGAATCCCGGATAGCCGCCGCTGTGTCCGCGAACCGTGATGCCGTCGACGTGCCAGATCATCCAGCCGAGCCCGTGATTCGGCTCCTCGTGCCGCATCCACTGCACCCGCTGCATCTCCCGCCGCGACAGGTCGGAGATGAGGGACCCCGCTCCCGGGAAATGTGCGTGCTGATACGTGAGCAGATCCGGCACCGTGGAGACGAGGCCGCCCGCCGGTCCGAACGCCCGCGCTTCGCTGTGCCGCGTGGGGTGCGGGTCCTCGCCGGGACGCCGATAGTAGTAGCCGGTTGCAAGTGTCTTGCGGACACGCGGGAGCAGTGAGGCCGCACTCCCCTTCAAGCCGAGCGGCCCAAGGACGTCGCGTTGCAGCAGCGCCTCGAACGGCCTGCCGGTGACGGCTTCGAGTACCTCACCGAGCAGCACATACGCGATGTTCGAGTAGCGAAAGGTCGTTACCGGCTCGGCAAAGCTGAGTTGCTCGCCGGACTTCTTTGCGAACCGTCTCGCGGTCCGGGAAATCATCGTCGCTCCAACGGTTCGATCCGTCCCGAATCACCCCACTGCCATGGACGAGCAGGTGGCGGATGCTGATGTCGTTCGCGTGCGGCAGGCGTCGCGTCCATCCGAGATACGTGGCCATCGACTCGTCGAGCCGCAACCGGCCCGCTTCGACTTGTTGCATCACGAGCGTCGCCGTCATCGTCTTGGTGATCGACGCGCATCGGTAGCTCGTCGCGTCCGGGGTTGCGGCCCGCCCCGATGCGATGTCCGCGGTGCCCCACGCGTCCAGCAAGACGACCTGGCCCCGATGGCTCAGCCCGAACGATATCCCGGGAATCCGCGAGCGCATTGCCTGATAGCGGATCCACCGCCGCGCGATCTCCGCCGCATCGGCAATCTGACGTGGCGCGAGTGTCACGGCCGGAAGACTAGCGCGTTGCGTTGCATGCTGACGCATCGCACCGCGACGGCTCGTCGCAATCTGTGCTCAGAGCCCACCGGCAACGCGCAGGACGGTACCGGTGACGTACGTCGCGTCCGGACCGAGGAGCCACGCGATGGCGACGGCGATTTCGCGAGCATCAGCGGGACGGCCGAGGGGTACTCTGCCCGCCGCACGCTGCGCTCGATCGGGTGCTCCCGCAGCAGCGTGAATCTCGGTCAGGGCGAGTCCGGGCGCGACCGCGTTGACCCGAATGCCTTCTCCAGCAAGCTCTTTGGCGAGCCCGACGGTCAGCGCGTCCACGCCTGCCTTCGCGGCCGCGTAATGCACGTACTCGTGTGCACTCCCGAGTGTTGCGGCTGCAGAGGAGACGTTGACGATCGCGCCGCCCCCACCCCCGCGATTGGTGGACATGACTTGTGCGGCGCGGCGAGCGCAGAGGATCACGCCGAGCAGATTGACGTCAACGACGGCCTTGATGGTCGCCACCGGCGTGTCGGCCAGGTCGCCGATATGCAAAGTGGCACCGGCGTTATTGACGAGAAATCGCACTGGACCGAGCGCCTCGCTCGCCATAGCGAAGAGGCGGGTCACTTCGTCGTCGGACGTGACGTCGGCCTGCACGGCGACGGCTCGAGCCCCCGCCTCGCGTGCGAGGTCGACGACTCGCGCTGCGGCGGAATGGTCGCCGAGGTAGTTGACCACGATGTCATGTCCCAGTTGCGCGAGATGCACGGCGGTCGCGGCGCCGATTCCCCTCCCCGCTCCGGTGATGACCGTGACCGGCCGTTGCCCCTCGTCCACCGGCAGATCATCGCGTACCGCGATCCGTGCGTCATGACCAAGAGAAAGGGGCGCCGGTTTCCCGGCGCCCCTTTTATCAGTCCGTCCGAACGGGTGTCAGCCCGCCGCCATGCGGCTGATGAACTGTGAGCCCACCGAGCCGATGCCGGTGATTCCGTCGAACCCTGGTGCAGTCCACAGGGTGTCGTCACGCGAGGCGCAGTTACCAGTGCCGTCGCAGTAGGTTTCCACACCCTCGTAATCGATCTGCCGGAGGCTGATTTCGTACCCTTCGGACGCGTTGACCGTGTTGGCGAAATCGACCCGGATCACAGAGGTCGCGTCCGGATCTGCCGGGGGCAGAATGTCATCGAAGGCTGCGGGGTGCTGCAGGTCGACCTTGTACAGGGTCGGGTTGAGGAACCCGGCCGAGACACCGGCCGCCTGGTCGACGTCGGCGATGACACCAGCGAGCAGTGGTGATGCCAGGCTCGTGCCACCTTCCTTGAACTGCGCGTAGTACGTGCCGTTCGGGAAGGTCTGGGTCAGGCCGATGAGCATTCCCGTCGACGCGTCCGCATCCATCGAAACATCCGGGACGACGCGCAGGGGTGTCGGCCCGAAGATGTTCTCGTTCCGCAGCGCAAGCGCGGCCGGCACGACGCTGGCCTGGTAATACGGCTGCGTGTAGTAGTAGCTCGTGCCACCACCGCCGCCCGCCTGGAAGGCGAGTGCACCGGCTGGGACTGTCGCGGAGCCGCAATTGGTCGTGGTATTCAGGCACAACACCTGCTTGCCGGTCGACCAGCCGTACTCAGCTGCGCGTGCGTTCGAGCTGTTGACCTCGAGCGAGGTGCCGCCGACTGCGGTCACGAAGGGGCTCGAGGGTGGGTAGTTCGGGGCCGCGAGCCCGAAGTCCTGGAAGTTGTCGCCGGTGTCGCCGCTCGAGAACAGAACGCTCACTCCGGTGGAGTCGGCGAGTTCGAACGTGTCGTCGTAGGCGGTCTTGGTGGCGGCGTCCGTCAGGAGGTCACCAACATCGTCGCCCCACGAATCGCTGACGACCGATGCGCCACTGGTGATCGCGGTGTTGACCGCGGCCAGCAGGCTGCTGTCCTGGCAATCCACAGCGCCGACAAAGAGGATGTCAGCACCCGGGGCCATCGTGTGGGAGGACTCGACGTCGAGCGCCTGCTCGTCGTACCAGCCACTTCCGCCGCACTCCGTCTGATCGTCAACCGTGGCCGGCTCGTCATTGAAGAACTGGCTGCTCGAAAGCGCGATCGACGGGTCGTTCAGGTGAAAGTAGTGCTGCGCGTCGGAGAGCAGCGTCGGCGAGTTGTACGCGTCGACGATCGCGATGCCGACGCCGGCACCGTTGTTGCCGTGCGCGATGCCGCTCGTCAGGCCGTAGGCGCCCTCGAGCTGCGCCGGCTTGTAACCGCAGATGTCATAGGACTGCGGGGACGTGAACGGCGCGTACAGCGCCGAATTGTCGGCTGTGTCCGTCTTTTGCCCGAAATACGCCGAGCAGGGCTGCGGATTCCTGAAGCCTGCGGGTGGCGCCGGCTCCTGGCTGGGCGTGGTGTTCTTCGTCGCCGTGACATTCGCTGCGCCATTGCTCAGCTGGTTGGTGGCGAACTCCTGGTTCACGCCGACCACACCCGCCACGACCCCGGCGATCGAGGTGGGGATGGAGAGAGCGCCTTCAGCCAGGCGCACACTCTCACCGTTCACCTTGTACGTGCCGAGCGTGGTGTTGAAGGCTGCCTCGACCTGCGCGGCGCTGCCGCTGGCAGGGATGAAGAGGCGGTCCGATGGAACGGCTCCGACCTTGAATCCTTCCGAGCGCAGCCAGGCCTCTGCCGATGCGACGGCGTCGGTCGTCGGCGCGAACCGGGCGACCCACTGCGCGTCGGTCAGATAGTGGCGGTACTGGGCGGACCCGGGGCTCGAGATCGAGCGCACAAGGGCTGCAGCTGCGGCTGCGTTCCGCAGCGAGAGGCTGAGGTCAAAGTTGACCGTGCTCCCGGCAGCGATGCGACCTTCCGGCTTGGAACGCTCGACCGACGGGGTGAGCGACCCCGCGAGCGCCGCGCGAGCCGAGGTGACTGCGGCCGAGGCTGGCGTGCCGGTGGCCACAGTCGCGGCTGACACCGCGAGACCAACCGAGGCCAGGGCGGCCCAAGATCGAACTGACGTCATGAACATCCTCCTGGACGGCGCAGATCTGCGCCAAACGTGTTTTCTACCGATAGACGTTGCATATGGACCCCTCTCGACATCGACGGAGACTAGAGGTGAGGATTGTGGCGCGCTGGACGCGGGAGGCGCAAGGGGTTCGTTCGATCCGAACGCTCCAGATGGCTCCTCTCGATCAGACCGGCCGCAGACGATCTCAGGACTGTCCAGCGAGCCGTGGCAAACCGGTGCTCATACTGCCTGAATGACGTCTCCGCGCGGTGCGGTCCTCGCGGTGGTCGTGCTGGCGGTGATCGCGGGCTGCGGGGCTAGGCCCACAACGATAGGGACCGCCACGTCGGCGACCCCGTCGCCGTCTTCGTTCCCCGCTCAGGCGACGCCACCGCCATCGGCCATCGCCGCTCCACCGCCGCCGCTTGCATTGCTCATCGAGCCCGCGGCCGGGATGGGCGAGGTGTATTCGCTCATCGCGTCGGCCCGGCACACCGTCGACCTGACCATGTACGAGCTCGAGGACACCCAGGCGGAAGCAGCGCTCGCCACCGATGCCGAGCGCGGTGTCGATGTCCGGGTGATCCTCAATAGCTCGTACACGCGCTCGGACAACGAGGCCGCGTTCGCGTACCTGCAGGCCCATTCGGTCCACGTGCACTGGGCCAGCTCGCGATACGCACTCACGCATCAGAAGACCCTCGTCATCGACACCACCGTCGGCGTGGTGATGACCCTGAACTGGACGAGCCGGTACTACGACGACACCCGCGATGTCGCGGTGATCGATACATCGCCGGCCGATATCGCGGCGATCCAGGCAACGTTCGACGCCGACTACGACGGCACTCCGATCACGCCACCGTCCGGCGCCGACCTGGTCTGGTCACCCACGACCGCACTGGACACGCTGCTCGGGTTGATCGACGGCGCGACGCGCTCGCTGTATGTCGAGAACGAGGAGATGGACAACTCGGACATCACCGACGCGTTGGTCGCGGCCGCGCGGCGCGGCGTCGACGTCGTCGTGTGCATGACGAATTCGAGCAGCTGGACCTCCGCGTTCAGAGAGCTCGTCGATGCGGGCGTCCATCTCCGGGTGTACTCGCCGGACGCCGCGCTCTACATCCACGCCAAGGTACTGGTCCGTGATCCGGCGTCGGGTGATCAGGAGGCATTTGCCGGCTCCCAGAACTTCTCCACCGAGTTGCTCCTCTATAACCGCGAGCTCGGCGTTGTGATTCGCAGCGGCACCCTCATCGGACAGCTCGAAGCGATGATCCAGGGCGACTACGACGGCGCCGGCGCCTGGACCAGTTGATCGGGAGAGCATTACGGTCCGGGATCGGGTCGCGCGACGCTCGATGCTAGGCTCGATCGTGCGGCGATGGTCAGTGCCCAGGAGGAAACGGTGTCCATCTACGACGCTCCCGTGAAAACGCTGGAGGGCAACCCAGCGTCGCTGGCCGACTACAAGGGCGAAGCCCTGCTCATCGTCAACGTCGCGTCGAAGTGTGGCTACACCAAGCAGTACAAGCAGCTCGAGGAGCTGCAGCAACGCTATGAGGGCAAGGGCTTCACGGTGCTCGGGTTTCCGTGCAACCAGTTTGGGGAGCAGGAGCCCGGCAGCGCCGAGGAAATCGCGAGCTTCTGCGCGCTGACCTACGGCGTCACCTTTCCGATGTTCGAGAAGATCGAAGTCAATGGACCGGACCGCAGCCCTCTCTATGCCGAGCTCACCACGGTCGCCGACGCGAAGGGAAAGGCCGGTGACGTCGAGTGGAACTTCGAGAAGTTCGTGGTCTCGCCGGACGGTGAGCTCGTCGCCCGGTTCCGCCCGAAGACGCCCCCGATGCGCCCGACGTCGTTGCACTCATCGAGTCGCTGCTCCCCCGTGGCTGACGAACTGCTGACGCGCCTTCTGGGGGCGCGCAGTGCCGTCATCGCCGACGTGTCGCCGGACGGCAAGGAACTGCTCGTCAGGTGCGATGACACCGGCAGCCTGCAGGTGTACCGGCTGCGTGCCGACGGTGGCGACCTCGCCCAGCTGACGTTCCTTACCGAGCCGGTCGCAGCGGCACGCTATATCCCAGGCACCGATGACATCGTTGTTGCTGTCGATCATGGCGGTAACGAGGTGTATCAGCTCTGGCTGGTCGATCTCGGCGGTGGTGAACCACGAGCCCTGATCGTCGAGGACAACGTCAAGCACGATCTTGGTGACGTCAGCAGCGACGGCAACCTCATCGCATTCACGTCAACGAAGCGCAATGGCGTCGATATCGACGTGTACGTCCTGAACCGCAGTGACGGCAGGATCAGCAGCGTCCTCGAGGGCGGCTGGAATCGTGTCGAGGGTTTCTCCCCCGATGGACGCTGGCTCGCCGTCACCCGTCTCGACACGGCGTTCGCGCTCAGCAACGACCTGATGGTCGTCGACGTCAAGACCGCAGAGGCGCGAATGGTGGTCGCGCGTACCGGCCCCGGGAGCGCAATCGCACCGACCTGGTACCCGGACTCGTCTGCGTTTCTCTTCACCACGGACTCGGGCCGCGACATCGCCTCCATCGCGCGGTACGACGTCGAGGATGCGCGCTGGCGTTACGTGCTGGAGACAACCTGGGACAGCGAGGCGATGCTGAGCAGCGACGGCCGGACTGCGCTGATCGTGCACGCCGAAAACGCGATCACGCGGGCGCACCTGCACGACGGCAGGACGCTGGCCCACGTTCGAGACATTCCGCTCCCAGGGGTTGGGACCGGATTCGGGCTCCCGCTCGTGGCACGGCCGCACCTCTCGGCTGACGGCAGCAGTGCATTGCTGACGTACACGACGACGGCCACGCCGCTGCACCCGCTGCGCGTCGACATCAGCGGAACCACGGCGCCGGCACGACTGCTGCCGGTCGACCAGGTGGTGGCGCCCGGACTCGTCGCGCCGGAGCTCCAGACAATCGCCTCGTTTGACGGCGAGGAGATCACGTACTTCCTCTACAAGCCGGCCGTCGAGAATCCGCCGGTCGTGGTGGTAGTCCACGGCGGACCGGAGGCGCGTTTCGCGCCTCGGTACGATCCATTCATCATCCGGCTGGTCTCCGAAGGCATCGCGGTGGCAGCGCCGAACGTGCGCGGCTCGGCGGGATGGGGACGTCGCTTTGTCTCTCTCGACGACCGACACCTGCGCCTCAACTCCGTGCGCGATCTCACTGCCGTGCACGCATCGCTTGCGGAACGAGGCGTGGACGCCACGAGGGTCGCGGTGATGGGCGGCTCGTACGGCGGTTACATGACGCTTGCCGCGCTGGCCTTCTACCCGGACCTGTGGGCGGCGGGAATCGCGACTGTCGGCATCAGCAGCCTGGTGACGTTCCTGGAGAACACCTCACCGTACCGGCGCCGGGTCCGCGAGGTCGAGTACGGCTTCCTCGAAACAGATCGGGAGTTCCTGATAGAGGCCTCACCGATGACACACGTCGACGCCATCCGCGCTCCACTGATGCTGATCCACGGGGCCAATGATCCGCGGGTCCCGGTTGGCGAGGCGCGCCAGCTCCATGCGTCACTTGTCGCACGAGGCATCCAGAGCGAGCTCCTGATCTACGAGGACGAGGGCCATGGGCTGGCCAAGCGGGTCAACCGGCTGGACGCGTTACCGAAGATGCTGGGGTTTCTGCGAAAGAACCTCAACATCTAGGCGACGATCAGGTGCGCGGGAGTTCCGAGCGATCTCCCGATGCTATGTTCCGCCCGAAGGCGCCGTCTCGCGCGCCCGTGAATTCCTGGAGCAGCGCAGCGAATGGTGATCGTGGTCGACCCTGGCGGTGACAAGCACCAGTACCAGACCGGCCGGTATATCGAGGTCGTGGACGGTCATCTGATCATCAGGGACGCCATCGGCGGAACCACGATCGGGATCTTCGCTCCCAACAAGTGGCAGTCCGCTCACATCGACGCCGTGCCGGCGCGCAACGCCGGGACAGTCCCGGGTGGGATCAGGCCGCGGCTGGGGTCTCTCAGCCCTTTTCAGCATCGGCGCCGTCCCGGTCGAGAGGAGTTCTGGAACCTAGCTTCTGTCCGGGTGGTCGTCGGGGGAGTTGGGCTCCGCGGATCGATCAGGATCCTCGATTTCCGGCTCATCGAGACCTGGTTCCCTGATCTCCGGCTCTGGGTCGGGTTCGGGTGTCGTCAGCGGCGGCGTCATGGGAATGTTCATGCCGAATAGTGTGCAACATATGTACCTCTGTGTGGGGTTCTATCTGATATTGTCCCTATCACGTAATCCAACACCTTCAAGAGCGCCTCACCCGAGGCGGACCAACAGGAGGTTGCGCGGCAGATGTTCGAGAAGATCGTGGTAGGGGTCGATGGCGAACCCGGGCGCGCAGGGCGGGTCGTCCGTGCAGCGAAGCAGGTGGCTGAGTCCGCGCGAGCCGAGGTCCTCGTCGCCCATGTCCAGGAGCTCGAGCTTCCGGCCGCGGTCGCCGCAACCCCTCGCCCGGGAGCGGCCGTCGCACCGCTGGCGGAAACCACGGCTCCAGAAGCCGAGGCGCTCGTGGACCTCACGGTAGAGCGGCTTCGCTCTGCAGGCATCAGTGCCCGAGCTGAGCGGCAGTCATCGACGGGGTCGTCCGCGAGAGAACTCCTCCGGATCGCCGAGTCGTTCGGCGCCGAATTGATCGTGGTCGGCGACCGCGGTCATCGAGTGACGGACGTGTTGCTGGGCGGTGTCGCTCAAAAAATCCTGCGCGACGCCACCTGTTCAGTCTTACTGGTTCGCTGAAGGACGGAGAGCATATGAGCATCACCGCGCTGCGTCCCGACACAAGTGAAACGCCGTCACAGCAGCCAGGCGAAACGGTGCGGAGCCTGGTCTCCGCGAGGTTGGACCGGCTCCCATGGACACGCTTCCACTGGCTTGTTGTCACGGGACTCGGGGTCTCGTGGATCCTCGATGGCCTGGAGATTCAGATCGTCGCCCTCGTCGGGACGGTCCTCATCAAGCAAGGAACTCTCCACCTCACCGCCGGCGACGTTGGTTTCCTCGCCTCCGTCTATCTCTTCGGGGAGGTGATCGGAGCTCTCGTGTTCGGGCGGATCACCGACCACATCGGCCGCAAGAAGATGTTCATGGTCTGCCTCGGGGTGTATCTCTGCTTCAGCGGCCTGGGGGCCTTCTCCTTCAATCTGTGGTCACTGCTGGTCTGCCGGTTCATTGCCGGACTCGGCATCGGCGGCGAGTACACGGCCATCAACTCGGCCATCGACGAACTCATTCCCTCGCACTACCGCGGCCGCGTCGACATCGCCGTCAACGGCACCTACTGGCTCGGCGCGATGATCGGAGCCGCGGCGTCCATCCTGCTGCTGAACCCGGCGCTGCTGCCGGTGAATATCGGCTGGCGCCTCGGGTTCTTTATCGGCCCGCTTCTCGGCCTCGGCATCATCTTCCTACGCCGCACCATTCCCGAGAGCCCCCGCTGGTTGATGACGCATGGAAGGCAACGGGAGGCGGAGCAGATCGTCGATGAGATCGAAGCGCGCGTCGAGCGCGAAGGGGTGCATCTGGCGCCGGTCTCCGACGACAAGGCGATAGAGCTCACCGGCAGAGGCACCGTTTCGTACGTGCAGATCGCCAGGACAATGCTCCGGGATTACCCGGGGCGCTCGTTCCTCGGCTTCACGATGATGGCCACGCAGGCGTTTCTCTACAACGCAATCTTCTTCACCTACGCGCTCGTGCTGACGACGTTCTATCACGTGCCCGCGTCAGAGACAGCGCTGTACTTCTTCCCATTCGCGGCCGGCAACCTGCTTGGTCCTCTCACCATCGGCCATCTCTTCGACACGATCGGACGGCGAAAGATGATCCTGATGACGTACTGCGTGTCCGGCGTGCTGCTTGCGATTTCAGGCTTTCTGTTTCATCAGGGCACCCTCAACGCGTTCACGCAGACGCTGATGTGGTGCGTGATCTTCTTCCTCGCATCTGCTGGGGCGTCGTCCGCGTATCTCACCGTGAGCGAGATCTTTCCACTGGAGTTGCGCGGCCAGGCGATCTCGTTCTTCTTCGCGATATCGCAACTCGCCGGCGGCGTCGCTGCTCCGTCCATCTTCGGCGCACTCATCGGCGCAGGCAAGGATCCCGGACCTCTGAGCGTCGGGTACTACGCGGGCGGTGCGATCATGTTCGTCGGCGGACTGGTCGCGTGGTTCTTTGGTGTGAATGCCGAGCGCCAATCCCTCGAGGACATCGCAACCCCGCTCTCGGCGGCGCGCCGATCGCCGTCACTCGTCGAGAGTCCCGCTCCAGCTCACTGACAAGGAGTTGATATGCAGGCCAACCGCGTGACCGACGTCATCCGTATGGACCATGTCTGGTTCCGGAGCCAGTTCGCGGCGCTCGAGGTTGCGCGCGGCGACAACGCCATGCTCACATCGATCTGGGCGGCGCTCTCGACTCGCCTCGAGGTCCACGCCGCTGCCGAGGAGACGCTCTTCTACCCGCGGCTCCTCAAGGACGACGCTGACTCCGTCGACGACACGAAAGACGCCATCAAGGATCACAACGACATTCGCGACGGCATCGCCGACGCCGCACAACACGCTGTCGGCGCCGACGCCTGGTGGAAGGCGGTCAAAGTCACGGACGACGCCAACACCGAACACATGGATGAGGAGGAGAAGGGTCCGCTCATCGAGTTCGACGACGCTGCGACATCTGACGAGCAGGCAGAGTTGGCGTCGGCCTTCACGGCGTTCGAAACCGAGCACGCCGGTGCGCGAGGGATCACAGTCGAGGACAAGGATCCCGAGGAATACATCGAGGAGAACGCACCTGACCGGGTTTCCTGACCCACACCCGGGCAGATCCGAGCCGAGTTGACGCGGCCGGTACACCCCTACTAGGCTCAAAGGGCGAGCGGCGGAGACGCCGTTTGCCACCCCTCCCCCTCCGAGTTCCACCCGCCGCGGCCCCCACCTCGGCCCGGGTGGACTCTTCTTTTGTCCCGGCTACGCGAACGGGAGGATGACGGTGAAGGTGCTCCCTCCGCCGGGCGTCGAGGTCACCTCGATATCTCCGCCGTGGAGGCGCGCAGTCTCGCGGGCGAGATAGAGGCCGAGACCGGTCCCTCTGATGTGGCTCGTCTCAGGTGTGACCAGGCGCCCGAATCGAGTGAAGAGCATGTGCGCCTGCTCCGCGTTGATGCCGATCCCATGGTCGCGGACGACCACCCTGGCCATCCGACCGTCGTGCTCGCATCGCACCTCGATCTCGCCCCCCGCCGGGGAGTATTTGATGGCGTTGTCGATGAGATTCGTGAGCATGGTGGTGAGTCGCTTCTGATCGGCCACCACGGCGATCGCCCCCGGATGCTCGACGATCGCAAACCGGTGATTGTCCCCGAGGAGCGGGCGCATCTCCTCGACTGCCGCATCGATGACGCACGAGGAGGTCGACAGGCTCGAGATCCAACTCGACACCAAGCGTTTCCAGCCGTGCGGTTTCAAGCATGTCGGAAATGAGCCGTGCCATCTCCTCGGCCTTCTCCGCAATACGAGCGAGCGCTGTGCCGCGATCCGCCTCGGGCAGCATCCCCTCGCTCAACATCGATGCGTATCCTCGAATGATCCCCAGCGGACTGCGCAACTCGTGAGCGGCGATATTCAGAAACTCGCCCTTGAGGCGTTCGAGCCCGCGGCTGCGCTCGGCCTCCTGCTGGAGGTCGACAGCTGCCACCGCCTGGCTGATCCCATGGCCGATGAGGCTCGCGAGCCCAAGCCAGACTTCCCTCCGGTCATCGTCAAGCGGTTGCCCGCCGGCCAGCTGCAGCAGCCCGACCACTGCGCCGTCGGAGTGAATCGGGACGAGGACCTCATCAGCCCCGGCTGCGATCTCCCCGGATGCGATCGCACCCTGAAGATTCGGCCGGCCTGCCAGGCGATACGGACCGGGGACCGTTCCCTCTGATGTCCCCGAGGTTGCGACGCACGTCAAGAGATCTCCGGCGAGGAGCAGCAATGAGACCTCACGGTGCGCACTTCCATCAGATGCCAGCCGCCCCGCAAACTGGACCGCCCCGACCAGGAACGCTTCCGAGGGGCCGTCGGTCAGGGCATGCAGCGGAGCGCTGGACACCGGATGGGACCGTGCGATCAGCGTTCGACCTCAGGCGGAGGGAAGCACACGCGGGCTGACAGCCCGTTCGACACTCTCGGAGAGATGGGCTGGAGTGGTGTCGGCTTTGACCAGGAACTCCAACGCGCCGAGCCGCATGCCACGCTCGCGAAGCTCGGGCTCCCCGTAGTTAGTGAGAATGATCACGGGGATGTTCATGGTCGCAGGCTCCGCACGAAGCCGCTCCAGCACCTCGAACCCGTCGAGTCCGGGCATGCGGATGTCGAGATAGATGAAGTCAGGGGCCTCCTCGGACGCGAGCCGCAGCCCTTCCTCACCGTCGTGGCCGATCACGACCGAGTAACCGTCGGCGACGAGGCGCAGGCGGTACATCTCCGCAGCAGCGACGTCATCCTCGATCAGCAGGACTTTGACGTCATCCTCCACCACTCGATCCTCCTTGGCCGCTGGAAGCCCTCGCTCCCCGGACGAATGCGTACGACCTCGTCGGTACGGTAACAAACAATCGACCCTCTCTTCGCTGATGCGTCGCCGCCGCGCCCAGCGCGCCGGCGCAGAAGCGTCTCGGGCGCTGCGCAGAGGGTTGCTCAGCGAAGGACGACGCCCACTCCGAAGACGATCGTCCAGGCGACCGCGACGGCCAGGGCGACGCCCGTTGCCAGTGCACGGAGGTCGGGCCGTCGCCGCCGCCTCAGGGAGCGCGGACGCCGCGTCATGGGCTCTCGCCGCCGTTCGCGGGACAAAATCTCTGTCATGGTCGTCACAATGATAGCGAATAGCGTCACTATCATGTTTTGTGATAGGATATTCCTTGGTAGCGGGGATGGGGTCAATCGCGACGACAACCTGGAGGTACCTGATGGCTCGCAAATACAAGCCGATTCAGCTCGATGTCAAGCCGGTCGAGCGGTCCGTATCTCGACGAGGCCGCAACCTGCCCGCAGTGCAGCTCGCGGATCACCAACGTTCTCGGACGCCTCGGGCTGCGCCTCGTGTTCCGTTGCGACCGCTGCCGCGTGCAGTTCTTCCGACAGAAGCCCGTGACCAGCGCGAGCCTCGTCTGACGCGATCCGACTGCGACGCCACGAATCGGGCGCCGCGTCGACGGCCATATAGAATCGCCCTGATGGTCGCTGCCTCTCGCGAGCCGTATGCCTGCTGAAGCGGGCATTCCGACTTCGGAGCGGATGCTCGACCTCGACAAGCCGCTCTACACCATCAGCGTTGCTGCCGAGATCCTGGCCAGTCATCCACGCACGCTGATGATGTACGAGACGATGGGTCTCGGCGTGCCTGAGCGAACGGCAACGAATCGGCGGCGGTACTCGCAGCGCGACATCCTCACTCTCAGCGCGATCCAGCGGCTGACGCGCCAATCCGGCCTGAACATCGCCGGAGCGCGATACGTCATCAAGTGCCTCCAACTCCTCGATGCGCACGGCATCCCTCGCCCGCCGGAGCTCGCCGGAATTGACATCGAGCACGTTCGTCTCTGACCCGAATCCGCACCACTGCCGGAGCCGTCTCACTTCAGCGGGTCGATCGAGCCGGACGTGGTCTCTCGGGGCGACCCGCACGAGATCATGGAGCGCCTCGTACGCTTCGCGGCCGAGAGCGTCGAGGTGGACCGCTGCACGCTGACGAGCCTCGATCAGCAGGTGCTTCGGGTGGAGGCAAGCTACGAGCCAGGCGGCCCCCCGACTTCGTCGGTCACGAGTACCCCATCACCTGGCTGGCGAGACAGCCCCTGCTCAGCCGGGCAGTGACGAGCGGCGAGATCGTCTTCGGCGGCAGCCTGGGCGAACCCGGTGGATCCGAACCCGAACTCGCTCCGTCATTGCTCCCGATACGCCATACCGCTATCGTGCCGCTCGCCATCGGAGAGACGGTCGGAGCTGTTCTGATCCTCAGCCGCCGCAGCGACCGCTCCTTTGTCGCTCGTGAGCTCGAGGGCCTTCAGCAGGTTGGACCGCTCGCAGTTCTCGCGTTGCGCAACGCCCGCCTGGTCGAGCAGGTTCGGAGCGCACAGCGCCGCGGCCTCGACGCCCTGACGCAGATGTCCCGGCATGTGGCGGCGAGCGTCGATCCGGCGACGTACTTCGAAAAAATGAGCGAGACGGTCGCGGGGCTCGTGTCAGCCGAACACGCCGGCTTCTGGCAGCTCATGGGCGACGAGCTGATTCCCTTGCATCACCCCGGCAGCGCGGGCGAGCACGGGGCGTCCGGGCTCCAGACCCCAGGCGTTCTCGAGCCCAAGGACGATCCGGATCTCGCGCGACTCCTTCTCTCAGGTGACGCGATCCGGGGCAGCCGCCGCGAGGGCTCGGCAGCCGCGAATGCCCACTCGATGATCGAGCGCCTGGGCGCGAAGGACGTGCTCGCAGTGCCATGGCGAACCGCTGCCATCCCGCTCGGGATCCTTGGCGCCTGGAACTCGCGCGCGGGGTTCAGCGACCAGGACGAGTGGATCATCCGGCTGGCTGCACGATCCTCCGCGCTCGTCTGGCAGGGCTACGCCGCTGAGCAGCGAGCCCAGGGATTGCAGGCTGCAGAGCTCGAGCGGCTCGCGTCCCATGGACGGCGAATGGCCGAGTTGGAACGGCAGAAGTCGGAATTCCTGCAACTGGCGTCTCATGAGCTCCGCGGGCCGATCACGCTGGTCAGCGGCTACCTCTCGATGCTCGAGGAAGGCTCGCTTGGCGAGTTGCCGCCCCCGGCCGCGAAGGTCGTGCCACTGATGGCCACACGAATGCGGCACATGAGTGAGCTCGTCGACCGGATGCTCACCACGAGCCGGATGGAGATTCGCGCTCGCGGCAATAACGCCACGGATGTGAGCCTCGACGCTCTGGCGCGGGCCGTCGCGGCATCCGCGAGCACACCCGCGGCGGGACGACCGGTTCGGGCGGTCGCTGTGCAATCGACCGGGCGCGTCCGAGTCCGCGCGGACCCGGAGCAGGTCGAGACGATTCTCACCAACCTCGTCTCCAACGCGTTGAAGTACTCACCTGCCGGGGAGGACGTCGCGATCACGATACGTACGGAGCCCGGCTGGGCAGTCGTCGACGTGACCGACCGGGGTGAGGGGATCGCGCTGGATGATCTGCCGAAGTTGTTTCAACCGTTCGGCCGCCTCCCGGAGGCGGTCGCTGCGGGAATCCCGGGAACGGGCCTCGGTCTCCACCTTTCGCGCGGACTGGCACTTGCACAGGGCGGGGATATCGATGTCACATCACGCCCGGGTGAAGGGAGTACATTCACGCTGCGACTGCCCAGAGGACGTCAACGGCACGTCGGGAGACTCGATGCCTGATGGGTCACACGGGAAGCGACTGCTGCTGGTCGACGACGATGTCGATGTCGCGACCATGTACGAGATGCAGCTTGCCGCCCACGGCTTTCACGTCATCACCGCCCATTCGGGCACGGAGGCAATCGTTCGCGCCGGCGCGGATGGCCCGGACCTGATCTATCTCGACCTCGGGCTGCCGGAGATGCATGGATTCGACGTCCTGCAGCAACTCCGCGCCGGGCCTGCGACAGCGCGAATCCCGGTGGTCATCCTCACCAATTACAGCGAGCCTGAGTTGGTCGAGCGCGGGCGAGCGCTGGGTGCGCACGACTATCTCGTCAAGGCGCACACGCCGCCGGCTGCCCTCGCTGAAGCAGCGCGAAAACTGCTTTCCTGACGCCGCGCCGGCATCGAACCCGCACAACTCGTGCGGCCGAGGTTGCCACGCGTCACCGCATGTAAACGCTGCATCGCAAACCGTCGCATACGGCCACGCCATTGCCGCCTGTGGGGTCTGATTACCCCATTGGCGCGACCGGGGTGGACGCGCAAGAGAGTGGGACTTGGAGGACACGTAACGTGCTGACTGTGGAGACTCCCCGAAAGGAATCGGGCGCATTTCGACGACTCGGAGCGCTTCCTGCGACAGCGCTGTTCCGTCGCCGCGAGCATCCTGCACCCGCTCCCCCTCCAGTCTCATCGGCGGTCTGCACGATGCGCGGGTGCTCGAAGACGTCGGCCAGGCTGTGCGCATATCGCGATCGTCGTGAGCGCTCATGCTCAGCGACCATCTGTCCCGCGCACAGCATCTCGCTGGGTGGTGTCGTGTATTGCCGCCGGCATGCCGGCACCGTCCAGGCGATCGGCGAGCTCGCGCTCGACCAGAGTGGACACCCGGATGTTGACGATCGCGCGCCGTCACTCGTTGACTGGATCGGCCGTGACATCGACAGAGACATTCGCCGGCTGCTCGCGCGCGCCGCTCGTCCAGGCGAGAGCGTCCTCGCCGACGAATCGGCACGACGCACACACGACTTTCGTCGCAATACGCGATGGGAGCGCAGCTGGCGACTCGTCGAGAACACGGGACCAATTCTCAACGTGACCCTCCACGTCACCGAGGACAACGACTCGCTCGTGCATGTGCGCGTCGGCACCGAGACGGTCGCCGACGGCGTCCCGCCGTGGATCGCGCGACGTAGAGAGGGTCAGGATGTCGAAGCGGCAATCGACATCTCGCAGCGCCGGTTGTTCTATCGCTACCTCGAGGAGACCATCTCCGACGCGGTCGCGCGCTTCAGGGACCGCTCCGACCGAGATCGAGCAATAGACGCCGATTCAGACGTCTCGCGTGCTCGATGTCGAGAGCCGTCAGACCTGCGGGCCGTGGTATGCCGTGCGCATCAAGCAGTTGGAGACACAGGATCAGATATTTCGCGCTGATCAAGTTGAGCCCGTAGGTGCGTGTGAGTTGCTGGATCACACCAAGCGTGATGATGTCGCGCTGCGAATACAGACGTCGGTTCGTCGCGGTACGGCTGGGGACAACGAGGCCGAGATGCTCGTACATCATCAACGTCCGCGTGTGCGTGGCGAGAATCTCCGCTGTGATCCCGATGGTGTACAGCGGCTTGTCGAGATTCAGCACCCTCGCCGGACTCTGCTCGGCTGCGACCCGTGTCACTGCCGGCGCGTCTCCCGTGAGGTCACGAGGTGCGCGGTCCGTCCGGCCGGAGCATCGACTGGTCGTCGAGGCCGGGCAGGTCGAGCCGCCTGCTGTGCTGCCACTCCATGAGCGCGCGCGTGGCGAGATCGGTCAGGTCCTCCGGCGAGATGCCGATCTCGGCAATGCGATCCGCGTGCGTGTCCACGAACTCGCTGAAGTCCGCGATGAATCCACGCACCACAACTGCCAGCGCCGCGCGCGCAGAGCGACTACCCGGAGTGTCCGCAAGGGCGAGCGCTTTGGCGGCGACCAGCTCCCTCAGGGAATCCGCGTAGGAACGCTCGAACTCAGCGTTGAGCGTGCGCAGGAGCTCGATCCGGGCGGGGCCTATCCTCTTGACCCAGCGCATCCTCTCGATGTCCGAGCCGAGCGAGCACCGCGGGTAGAACTGGTTCGTCGCCACCTCACCGACCATGAGATGCGCACACGCCACATGCGTGCCGAGGGGCTTCCCGTACGACGTGGCGGCAATGAACTGAGTTCTTTGGAACGCTGGGCACTCGACGCTCGAGCGATCGAAGTCGGGACCGAAGCGGCAACGATCACCAGGTTCGGGGTCGGCTGAACGCGGCTGCGCAGTCGCCGGCCGCTCGGAGATGATCGCCATTGACGACCTCAGCGCTGGCCGAACGCAGTCATGGCCCGAGTTTATACCGCGCCACAGGCCTGATAAAGCGCGCCGCCGGGGAACCTCGGGTTGGCCACCCCAGCCGGGGATGAAACCCCGGCGGGGTGGGCTTTGGGGAGGGGAATGCTTGATGCAGTGAGTGGCTCCCCCACTCGATGTCGAGACTACCAGCTTGTTATGAGCGCTGTCAAGTTCTCTGATAGCACTAGTACCACTGGTGCGCAAGCGCCAAAATTGCCCGTCGGTGCGGTACCGTACGAAGAAGACAGCCGTGAGCATGACCAGCAACGCCGCATAACAGGCGCGCCTCAGGGGGTTTCACGGTTGGCGAAGGTGAGGAGGAGACAGTGATGGATGACGACGTCAAGGTCCTCCTGATCGAGGACGACGAGGCCGCGGCGGATATGTACCGGCTCCGGCTCGCGGCTGACGGCTACACGGTCGTGGTCGCGCGAGACGGCGAGGAAGGTCTGCGACTGGCAACCGAGGAGGCCCCCGACTTCATCTACCTCGATCTCCGGCTCCCGGGACTCGACGGATTCGAGGTTCTCGAGCATCTCCGCGGCGAGCCGGCGACGACCCACATCCCGGTGATCATTCTCAGCAACTACGGCGAACCCGAGCTCCGCGAGCGTGGTCTCAAGTTGGGCGCCCTCGAGTTCCTGGTCAAAGCGGACACCACCCCAGCCCAGCTGTCCACCAAAGTCGAGCAGACCCGCGAGTGGCAGGCGATCCCGTCGGCCGACGCTCCCCACTGACGGCGTCACCCGCTCGGCGGTCGGCGTCCCTCCTGAGGCGGCACCCACTGTTCACGAGCGGATCGCTCAGACGCCGTGTGGCACCGGCTCCTTGCTGACCCCTTCCTCCTCCACCGAATTCACCTCTTCGCCGAGCCGGGGCAGCGTCTCAACGCTCACGGATTCATCAGGGGCGGTGCTCATGGCCTTCTCGCCGCGCCGCGCGCGGTAGACGGCCCCGAGAAAGATGTTCGCCACGGCGGCCACCGGCACGGCAAAGAGCGCGCCGAGGACGCCTCCGAGTTCCGCGCCGACGAGCAACGCGGCCATTGCCACGAGCGCATGCAGCCGGGTCACGCGTCCGTAGACGCGCGGACCGAGCAGGTACGCGTCGATCGCGTGCCCCACGATGCCCACTCCGGCGGCAAAGAGCGCAAGGACCGGGCTCTGCACCAATGCCACGGCGATTGCCAGCCCCATTGCGACGACCGCACCCACAATCGGAACGAATTCGAGGAAGAAGGCGGCGATGCCGATCAGGATTGCGTACTTGACGCCGACAATAGTCAGAGCGACACCGGTGTATGCGCCGATGACGAACGACATCACGATCTGGCCACGCACGTACGCCGCGACAGTCGATCCAACCGCCAGTGCGGCGAAGTCGAACTCGCGTTGCCGGGTCGGGAAGAGGTTTCGCGCGGTCGCGACCACCGCGCGCCCTTCGATGAGGAGATAGATGGAAATGACCAGGATCAGCACCACGCTGACCAGCCCCGAAACGAACGCGGTCGCGACGCCGATCGCCACGCCGAGTTGTTGCCCATTCACAGCCTTGATGAGCGACGAGACACTGAACGAAATGCCGTGATGGTGTAACTGATCCTCGATCGTCTGCAACAGCGCTGGGACTGCTTTGGCCTGCGCCACAACTGTCGGGAGCAGCAGCACGATCCCCCCGGCCACGATCGCGAGTCCGACTGCGTAGATCAGCAGCACGGTGATCGAACGATGCCCGCGAAATGGACGGACGCGCTCCATCCTGTCAACGACCGGCGTGAGGATGAGCGCGATGATCCCCGCGAAGACGAACAGCAACACCACATTGAAGACATGGACGAGGATGAACGCGGCGCCTTCACAGATCCAGATGAGCGCCAGGATGATGGCGAGCCAGATCAGCGCTTTCAGCGAACGAGATTCGAGGAGCGCATGCGTGCGTGAACGGCGGGTTGCAGCGGGACGTGATGCGCGTGGCGCCGTGCCGTTCTGCGCGGATCGCCCGCGACGTGCCCCGGCGACGCGACTAGACGGAGACGTGCTCAAGATCGACACCACGCAGCTCAATCGGTCGCGGAATGTGATGGGCGTCGAGCAGTTGCAGGCACCAGATCATCTGGCGGGCGCCGGCGGGATTCATGTCGTACAGACGCCGCACCCTCGAGACCGCACGCAGCGAAAGGATGTCCCGAAGGGTGAAGCGCCACGTCCTGATGCCAGACCCGGTTCGCCTCACGATCCCCAGCTCCTCATAGAGGACCAAGGTGCGTGGGCGCGTTCCCAGCATCTCGGCCGCCACGTCGAGGGTGTACATCGGCTTTTCGAGTTGCACCGCTTGGGACATCGCGCCGCCTCCGGATGGCGAAGCCTTCTTGGCTTCTGCGGACACAGGGATCGGACATCGCTCTGATTTTCGCATTGTCACTAAAAGTTATAGCGATAGTGTAGCCTGAGTGCACCTGAAGCGGCACAACCGTGAGAGTGCCGCGAGCTCGAGTGATACAATCACTATCAGCAAAATGGCCTGCCCAAGCGTCGCCTAGTCGTGCCCGAAGGGACCCGGAGCGAATCGCCTTCTGGAATTGCCGAGCCGCGATCCGGGCCGTCTCCAGCCGATGACGCAGCGCTGAGCGTCGACCAGGCCATCGGCAGCCTCATCGGGCGGCTCCTGGATGACGCCCCAACAGATCCGCGAGATCCGCTCCCGCTCCGGGACGTGCTCCAGATGATGGCGGTCGAGGGGACCCGGGTCGTGCGAGACACGGAGTGCGTGATCTCGATCGTCCCTGCGGCTCGCCCGGATGTCTTTCAGGTCTTCGCGGCCTCTGGCCCGTGGGCCGAACGCCTCATCGGGGAGGAATGGCCGCTCCACGAAGGGATGCTGCACGGCCGGGCGATGCTGGGGCGTGTTCCCATCGAGACCACCGATGCCGCCGGCGAGAGCGCTGCCCCCGAAGTGTTCGGGTCGCACATCCGGCTCGGGCGGCTCGTGCCGATGTCGACCGGCGCCCCGCTCCCTGACGGACGGGTCGCGACCGGAGTCGTCGGGTTCTGGCGTGCGGAAGCCCGGCCATTCACGGATGTCGATCGCGCCGTCATGGATCGCTTTGCACGGTTGATCAGCATCATCGTCCTCGGCGATGATGCGCGCGAATCGACCAAACACCTCGTGGAACGTCTGCGGCTGACGAGTGAGGTGACACGGCAACTCTCTGCGTCGCTTGACCCTTCGCACGTGGTGCAGGCAATCATGGAGCGGATCGCGGAGCAGGTGGACGTGGATCGCATCACGGTGACCAAGTTCTGGCCCGATTCCATCGAGGCAATCGCCGGATACGACCGCCAGCACGTCCCCGCGCGAATCGGGGCGAGATGGGACTTCACACCCGAGCTCCGCGCGGCGATCGAAAGCGGCGAACCCACCTTCGAAGGATTTTCGGACGTCGTCGGTATGCCGCCCGACATGCGGGAACAGCTGTCGGATGTGCGCAGGCGTGTCATCGTCCCGCTCCGGGCAGGCGGAAGGGCACTCGGCGTTCTCGCCGTGAGCCGTCGCTCAAATCAGCCGTTCGCGCAGCTCGACCTGGAGAACCTCGAACAGATCGCACTCTCGGCTGCACTCGCGCTGCAGAACGCCAGCCTCTTCGCAGAGACGAAGGAGGCGCAACAGAAGGCTTTGCGCGTCCTCCTGAGCGTCTCCGACCACCTCGATGCGGCGACGTCGGACGCCGACTTGTTCTCGCGCTTCGCCGGCACCGTTGCGGAGTTGGTTGGAGCACGCCGGGTGATGCTCTGGCGGCTCAGCAACGACCGAACGCGATTGAGCCCGGCGGCCGGAGCCCACGGCGTGACCGACGCGGAGTTCGCGGCATTGCGCGCGGTTTCTTGCGACCCCGACGGCACGACCGATCGCGACCTCGTGGTGTTTGGCGATGCCGTGTTTCGCGGGCGCGCAAGCGAGCTCGGCACGACCGTGCCAGTCGAAGGTGATGGGACGCAGGCGGTCGACACGATGGCGGTATCGTGGCGAGCCGGAGCGCTCCGCCTCGGCGTCCTCGCTGCGCACGAGCCGCTCAACCCCGGAGGGTTCAGCGACGAAGATGCGTGGACGCTGCAACTCGCCGCGTTCGCGGCCGGACTTGTCTGGCAGATCAAGGCCTCCGAAAACCGTATTCGCGCCCTCGCCGATGCCGAGGCGCAGCGCTTGCACGAACACATCGAGCGCACGCGGTCCATGGAGAAGATGCGCTCGGACTTTCTCAGGCTTGCATCGCACGAGCTGCGCGGGCCGATCGCCGTGATACGCGGGTACTTCTCGATGATGGCCGACAAGTCGCTCGACGGCGAGGCGCTCGAGCGGGCGATGCCGGTCATCGAACGCAAGCTCAATGACATGAACGCGCTGGTGAACGAGATGCTCGAGACCGCTCGTCTCGAGGAGGGGATCACGCGTCTCGAGCGTCGGCCGCAGAGCCTCCGCGCCATCGTCACCGCCGCCACGTCGGCGATACAACCGCAGCTCACCGCCGCGCATCGCCTCGATGTCCGTGTACCGAGTGATGACGCGATCGTGAACGTCGACGCAGGGAGAATCGAGACCATTCTCAGGAACCTCCTTGACAACGCCATCAAGTTCTCACCGGACGGCGGCGAGATCAGTTGCGACGTCACACTGAGCCAGGGCCTTGCGCGCATCACAGTCATGGATCACGGCCTCGGGATCCCACCCGAGCAGATGCACCGCCTGTTCACGCGATTCAGCCGGCTCGTGACTCCTGAGAACAGCCACATCTCCGGGACGGGCCTCGGCCTCTATCTCTCACGTGAGCTCGCGAGACTCCACGGTGGCGATATCACCGCAGAATCGACGCCGGGCGGGGGCGCGTCCTTTGCCTTGTCGCTCCCCTTGTGGGAGCCGGCAGCTGTCGACGCGGGTTGACCGCTGCTGTCAGGCGGCCGCGCCGGCGCCGCTCCAGATGGCAACCTCGTCGGCATTGAGCGAAGGCGTTGCATCCGTGCTGACGGCATCGTCCGACGAGAGCAACAGCTTCCGTCCCGAGGCTTCGGGCACCGGGACGGGCGTGTTGCCGAAGTTGCATCCCACCAGCAGTTCGTCGTTGGAGTAGAGCAACAGGTTGCGCACGCGGTCATACCACGCATGCGTTGTCGCCGGGCCGGTCGTCCTCGTCCGCAAACGCGAGAACGCCGAATCCTGATCAGATCCCGGTACCAGGTGAGCATGCGTGCGTGCACCCCGTGGCGCACCTCGTCCCACCGCAGCACCGAACGCTGAAACGTCGCGGGTGATTGCGGGTCCGGGACTTTGTCCGCGGGCCAGCCGAAGGCTTTGAATTCGCGACGGCGTCCGTTGGTGACGGCCTTGCGAAGATGCGCGTCGCCGAGGTCGGTGAAGTACTGAAACGGCGTGCTCGCCGCCCACTCCTCTCCCTGGAACAGCATCGGGACCATGGGCGAGAGCAACGTCAATGCAGCAGCCATGCGAGCCCGGCCGTCGCTGACGAGATGGCAGAGACGCTCGCCCAGCGGCACGGTTGCCGACCTGGTCGTGATTCTGCGAGTACACGATGAACCGGCGTTGCGGGAGGTCGCCTGCGTACCGTCCGACGGTGCGCTTGCGATGCCGTGAGTACTGGCCCGCGTACACGAACGTCTCCAACAGCGCAGTGCTGACCTCATCGGGACTCCCGAAATCCTCGTAGTACCCGTGCCGTTCGCCCGTCAGGACCGCGTGCAGCGCGTGATGGAAATCGTCGTTCCACTGCCCATGCAGGCCGTATCCTCCGCTGGTCTCGATCCCGGACGAGCCGCGGGTCGTTGCTGTCGCTCTCCGCGATGACCCAGAGCTCCCGGCCGAGTTGCTCCGCAAGATCGTTCACGCGTGTCGCGATCGCCTCGAGTATGTGCAGCGGCGACGTGTCGATGATGGCGTGCACCGCATCGAGCCGGAGTCCATCGACACCGTAGTCGCGCACCCACATCTCCACGTTGTCGAGCACGAAGCGGCGGACCTCGTCCGAGTCCTCGCCGTCGAAGTTGAATGCGCTTCCCCAGGGAGTCTCGTATCGGTTGGTGAAATAAGGGCCGAACGCACCGAGGTAGTCACCTTCGGGGCCGACGTGGTTGTAGACGACGTCGAGGATCACAGCGATACCGCGGTGGTGGCACGCATCGATGAGATGGTGCAGGCCGGCCGGACCACCGTAAGCGCTGTGCGGAGCGAAGAGATCGACGCCGTCGTAGCCCCATCCACGGTGCCCGGGAAACTCGGCCACCGGCATCACCTCGATCGCGTTGACACCCAGATCGACGAGGTGGTCGAGATGACTGATTGCTCCTTCGAACGTCCCTTCGGCGCTGAAGGTACCGATGTGGACCTCGTAAATGACCGCGTCACGCAACGGGAATCCGCGCCACTCGTCACGTACGCGCCGGCGCGGACGCGCAACGACGCGCGAAGGGCCGTGGACACCCGCCGGCTGCGACCGCGAGCGCGGGTCCGGCATGGCATCGCCGCCGTCGACGCTGAACGCATAATCGCCGCCGGAGGCGAGCAGCGCCTTGCATGCGAACCACCCGTCCTCCGTCTTCTCCATCCTCGTTTGCTCATCGCCGAGCACGAGGTCGACATGTTTCGCCGCTGGCGCCCAAACGCGGAAGCGGCGCGCGCTCACACGCGTTCCAGCAAGGCGACCGGCGCTTGCGCAAGCACCGCCTGGACTCGCTGCTCGCCGCCATCGATTGCCGAGCCGGTGAACGCATCACGCCAGCGCCCCTCAGGGAGCTCCACGACGGTGTCCCACCAGCCGGAGCGCAGGATGATCGGCCAGGCGCACGCCGATCGTCACCGTCGCGGGCTGCCCATCCGCGGGACTCCGCGAGAAGCAGATCGCGTGGTCGGCGCGCGATCCGGACACTGGCAATCGCTGATATCCGGAGTTTCTGTCGAACGCGTTCATTTGACGAGCGCGCACGGCAAGTGCGCCGGCGATGACACGCAGTTTGGGGGCACCGTCCTCGAGCCGCGACATGAACGCGCCGTCATCTGCGCTCGTGACCTCGCGGAGCATATGGCGGCGAGTGGCAAAGTCGACGGCCGTGCGGTTGTCCGGATCCACGAGCCTGAGATCCCAGAGCTCGGAGCCCTGATAGATGTCCGGGATACCTGGCGCTGTGATCTTGATCAGAGTCTGCGAGAGGGATTGGATCTGCCACTCGGGCGTCATGCACTCGAGGACCGCGCTGATCTCCGTCTGCACCTCCGCGTCATCGATCATCGCCCGGACGAAGTCCGCGAGCGCTGCTTCGTACCGCTCATTCGGCTCGGACCAGCTGGTCTCGACTTTCGCCTCGCGCGCTGCCTTGAGCATGTACGCCCACGCGCGGTCCGCGGCAAGGGGGTGCGCGCCGAGGAGCGTCTGATAGAAGAGATATTCAGCCTGGCGCGAGGGCATGTGGTCGCGCGACGTGTCGGACTGCCACCTCGTGCAGGACCGCAACGGCATCGCTCCAACGCTGTGGGATCTCGGACAGCATCGCGATGCGAATGCGGGCATCCTCGGAGCGCTTGGTGTCGTGCGTTGTCGTCGCGAGCAGGGTTGCCGGCTGCTCGTGCAGGTTGAAGACACACATGGCATGAAAGTCGTCGAGCGTGCTCGTCGCATCCGGGTCCGACCCGACCTCGTTCGATCGCAACGAGCCGGACGTAGCGGTAGAACGCCGTGTCCTCCACCCCCTTTGCCATCACCGCCGACGACACCTGCTGAAACCGCTCACGAAGTTCCGCACGTTCCGCGGAGTCGTCGCCATCGCCACGCAGGATCGACAGGATTTCGCGTAGGCGCTCTCCGTCGCACCGCCCGGAGTTCAGCGCACGCGAATATGCGATAGCGATCGCACCGCGCGTCGTCCCCCGAGAGTGTCGCACCCGGTTGCGGATAGGTCCGGTAGCGGGACATTCCCGCAATGAGCTCGACCAGCTCCCCATGCGCGTCGACGACACCCGCTGCCGCCGCGACGCGGGTCAGCCGTGCGAGTTCCGCGCTGAGCAGCGTTTCCTGGATCTCGCGGCGAGCACGGTGCGAATGAGCCTTGAAATCATCGTGGTCGCCGGTGAACTCCGCATACAGCTCATCGAGTGCGGCGAGACCATCGGGATGCACCATGAGTGAGGTCATCAGCGATCCGAACTCGTACCCGGTGGTTCCGTCGAGCGGCCACTCGCGGGGCATGGATTCTCCACGCGCAAGAATCTTCTCGGCGACCAGCCATGCGCCGGGAACGGCCGATCGTAGCCAGTCGGCGAAGCCCGTCGGATCGCGGAGGCCATCAATGTGGTCGATGCGAAGGCCGTCCACCGTTCCGTCATCGACGAGCCCGACAGCATGTGCGAGCACGGCCTCGCAGACATGCGGATCCTCCACACGGACCCCCGCGAGGGACGAGACATCGAAGAAGCGACGGTAGTTGAGGTGTGCCGACCCGGACGCTGCATCCTCAACGATGTAGTGCTGCGCGTCGAGCGTCGCCAGCGAGACCACCCCCGCACCTGCAGCCGTACCAGCCGCGAGTGGAAAGGCACGGTCCTCGTAGTGCAGCTCGAGCTGTCCGTCGGGTCCCGGTTCCACGCGGAGCCCGCCTTCGGCGAGCAATTCCGAACGCGGCGCGCCGAGCACCGCCAGCAGCACACGGCCGTGCATCGCCGGTGCGTCCCAATCGATGTCGAAGTAGCGAGCGTACGGGCTGCTCCGGCCTCAGGGACAGCACGCTCCACCACCACGTGTTCAGCCGGTCGGTGATGCACATGTGGTTCGGAACGATGTCCAGGAGCTGGCCGATCGCCGCGCGCCGAAGCGCTGCATCGAGGCGTCGAAATCCTTCGTCACCGCCGAGGTCGTCGCTGACATGCGTCGGATCGACGACGTCATAACCGTGCGTGCTCCCCTTCGCCGCCTGCATGTAGGGCGAGCAGTACAGGTGCGAGATCCCCAGTTCCTCGAGGTACGGGATGATCGCCGCAGCGGCGTCGAAGTCGAACTCCTCGCGCAGTTGCACCCGGTAGGTGGCGCGGGGCTCCGTTCTCACGAGCGCCGCCCGAGCCGAACGAATTCGGCTACTATCAAGGCCACTATCAACATATATGCAGATGATCCTATCAATTTTCGCCGGTGCGCCATCATTGCGCCGCGATGACCACCGCTAGACGTCACGTGGCGAGCAGGGCACACCCACGTCAGCAGGCGTGGCCCGGAAGTGAGGCGCCACTCGGTGCGACGTGGGACGGAGAGGGCACGAACTTCGCCGTCTACTCCGCATCGGCCGAGGCTGTCGACGTCGTGCTGCTCGACGATGACGGTGCCGAGACTGCTGTGTACGAACTCCAGGAACGCACCGACCTGGTGTGGCATGGGTACATCGACCAGGTCGCGCCCGGACAGCGATACGGGCTCCGAGTTCACGGGCCGTATGACCCGCGACATGGCCTACGCCACAACCCGAGAAAGCTGCTGCTCGACCCGTACGCGCGAGCGATCGCCGGTCGATTCCAGCAGGGGCCGGCACTCTTCGGCTACTCGTTCGACGGCGACGATCTCGACGCCAGTGACATCGATTCGAGGACCGCCATGCCCAAGAGCGTGGTGGTCGACCAGAGCTTTCCGTGGGGTGATGACCGCCGGCCCGATACAGCATGGGCTGACACCGTCATCTACGAGTTGCACGTCAAGGGATTCACCATGCGCCATCCGGACGTTCCGGAAGCGTTGCGCGGAACGTATGCGGGCCTCGCGCATCCGAGCTCGCTCGACTACCTGCAGCGGCTCGGTGTCACCGCAGTCGAGCTCATGCCCGTGCACCATTTCATTGACGCGGGCCACCTCATTGATCGAGGCCTTGTGAACTACTGGGGGTACGACTCGATCGGGTATTTCTCGCCGGAGAGTCGCTATGCGACTGGCGGCGGCAATGGCGACCAGGTGCGCGAATTCAAGGCGATGGTGCGGGCGCTGCACGCCGCCGGGCTCGAGGTGATCCTCGATGTCGTCTACAACCACACGGGAGAAGGCAACCACCTCGGACCGACGGTGAGTTTTCGCGGTATCGACAATGCTTCCTATTACCGGCTCGTCGAGGACGAGCCGCGGTTCTATTTCGATGTCACGGGCACCGGCAACAGCCTCAACGTCAGCAGCGCGATCACGCTGCAACTGATCACTGACAGCCTTCGCTACTGGGTCACCGAGATGCACGTCGACGGATTCCGGTTCGACCTCGCGGCTGCGCTCGCCCGACAGTTCTACGACGTCGACCGGCTCTCCGCGTTCTTCGACATCATTCACCAGGATCCGGTGCTCTCCAGGGTCAAGCTCGTCGCTGAGCCATGGGACGTCGGGGAAGGCGGTTATCACGTCGGCAACTTCCCAGTCCGCTGGGCGGAGTGGAATGGTGCATACCGCGACACCGTTCGCGATTTCTGGCGCGGCGAGGCAGGCGGTGTCCGCGATATCGCGAACTGCCTGACCGGGTCGAGCAGCCTCTACGAATGGGACGGCCGGCAACCCTGGGCGAGCATCAACTTCGTCACCGCGCACGACGGCTTCACGCTGCGCGACCTCGTCTCCTTCAACGACAAACACAACGAGGCCAACGGCGAGGAGAACGAGGACGGCGCCAACGACAATCGCTCGTGGAATTGCGGCGTCGAGGGCGAGACCGACGATGAAGGCATCCGTACCCTGCGCGACCGGCAGCGCCGCAATCTCATCGCTACAGTGCTCCTGTCGCAGGGCTGCCCCATGATCTGCGCGGGTGACGAGATCGGCCGTACCCAGAAGGGGAACAACAACGCGTACTGCCAGGACAACGAGCTGTCCTGGCTCGACTGGGCGGCGACGGACTCGGTAATGTTGCGGTTCGTGCAACGCGTGGTCGCACTCCGACGCGAACAGCCAGTGCTCCGCCGCAAACGCTTCTTCTCCGGCGAGCCGGTCAGACGCTCGGGCCGGAAAGACATCATGTGGCTGCTGCCGAACGGCAAGGAATTCACCGATGCCGACTGGGACAATGACGGCGAGCGTTCCATAGGAATGATCCTGAACGGCGATGCGATTCCGGACCGCGACCCGCGCGGCCATCGCATCTCCGGCGACTCGCTGATGGTCCTGCTCCACAGCGGCGACGTGCCGATCACGTGGACCATGCCGTCAGGCTGGAAAGGCGGCTGGACGCTCGTCGTGGACACGGAGGATCCCGAGGGCCACCGTGGATCGAGCACGCACCATGAGGGGGACGAGGTACCGCTGGAGGCGCACTCGTTGATCGTGCTTCGTCATGCACTGGACGCTGCCGCAGCGCATGCGTCCAGTGCCAAGAGAACGTAGACCGCGGGACTCGCTGCGATGCCTGACTCGGTGACGCAGCCACCCCGGCGCGGCCCGCTGCATCGTGTGCTCGGCATCCTGAAGATCCTCGGTCCGGGGCTCATCACGGGCGCGAGTGACGACGACCCGAGCGGCATCGGCACCTACAGCCAGGCAGGGAGCCAGTTCGGCTACAGCCTGCTGTGGACTGCGCTTTTCACGTTTCCACTCATGCTCGCGGTGCAGGAGGCGTGCGCACGAATCGCCCTGCAGACCGGGGTGGGGACTCGGCGTCTCGCTCCGAAGAAAATTCCCGACGTCGCTGGTCGGGGGATGCATCCTTGCGCTGTTCCTCGCCAACATGATCAACGTCGGCGCGGACCTCGGCGCGGTGGCGGCAGCAGGATCCCTGCTCACACGCGGTCACGTCAGCGCCCCGTGGTTTCTCGCCCCGATTGCGGTGGTGATTCTCGTGCTGCAGTACGAGCTGTCGTACGAGGTGATCTTCCGGGTCTTCAAATTCCTGACGCTCGCGCTTTTCGCTTACGTGATAACCGTCTTCGTGTCGCGTCCGCCCTTGCTCACGACCATCGAGTCCACGTTCATCCCGCACATCGAGCTGAATGCAGGATTCATCGGGATCGTCGTCGCGATCCTCGGGACGACCATCTCGCCGTACCTCTTTTTCTGGCAGGCGAGTTCCGAGGTTGACGAGATGGTCGATCGCGGACTCGCGACCGAGGTCGAGCGCCGGGGCGTGAGCAAGCAGGAGATGCACGATGCGCGCATCGACGTCCTCGTCGGGATGGGGTACTCGCAGGTGGTGATGTTCTCGATCATCCTGACCGGGGCAGCCGTGCTCCATGCGTCGGGCCAGACCAACGTGGCGACGGCAGCACAGGCGGCGCAGGCATTGCAACCACTGGCAGGGCCCTTCGCGTTCATCCTCTTCGCTGTTGGGGTCATCGGGACCGGGCTGCTGGCGATCCCAATCCTCAGCGGCTCGGCGACATACGCCGTCAAGGAGTTTTTCGGGATGAAGGGCACGCTTGCCGACAAGGCACGGTCGCGCCCCGCGTTCTATGCCGTGCTCACGGTCGCGCTCGCCGGAGGGCTCGTGATCAGCCTCCTCGATATCGATCCGATCAAGGCGCTTGTGGTCACTGCGATCATCAACGGCATCGTGGCGCCACCGATGCTCGCGCTGATCGCACTGCTGGGTCGCGACCGCAAGGTCATGGGAGACGAGACGAACGGCGCGTTGAGCAATGTCCTGCTCTGGTTCGCCACTGGTGTGATGACCATCGCCGCCCTCGGACTGCTCATCACCTCCCTCTAGCCCGCAACGGGACTCGGGTTACTCCCCCACCGCCAGAGGGCGGTCCGGAAGGTCCCCGCGCAAGAGCGAACCGAGCAACGCACCAAAAGCTCTGGGCGCAAACAACTCGTCACTCTCGATGATTGCATCGAGCGCCCACCAGCGATGCGCTCGAATCACCGCGGCCTCAGCCGGCTCGAACCGGGTGGTATCGATGTCATGGGACTCGACGCGAATCAGGAAGTACCGCTCGATGTGCCGCTCCAGCACGCCGTCCCACACGAATTCGACGTCGCGCGACCAGACCGGCGACGAAAGTGCGGTCATCGCGACCGCCAGCCCTGTCTCCTCGGATACTTCGCGCACCACCGCATCCTCGTATGTCTCGCCGGGATCGCGCGCACCGCCCGGTGCGAACCATCACGGCTGACGATCGGGAAGTTCATCGCGGAAGAGCAACACGCGGCTCGCGGCGTCAACGATGAGCGCTCGAGCCGCGCGCCGAATCGGCGGATTGCTTACGGCGACCATAACGCAACCGTACAGTCCGGGTCGTTCGGTCACCGCCGGACTGTTGGCGGGATAGGCTTCGCGGATGGTTTCCAACGCGACGGTCGATGCTGTCCCGCAGTCCGAACGCGGGCTCGCGCTCGCCGCGGCGCTGGCGACTGTCGTGCTCTGGGCATCCGCGTTCGTCGGCATCCGGGCTGCGGGCAAGGTGCTCTCACCTGGATCGCTCGCTCTCGGTCGTCTCGCAGTCGGCAGCATCGCGCTCGGCGCCCTCACGCTCGTGCGCCGGGAGTCGATGCCCCGGCGCGCCGATCTCCCTGGGCTGTTGTTGTGCGGACTGCTCTGGTTCGGCGTGTACAACCTCGTGCTCAACCAGGCGGAGCGGACGGTCGACGCGGGGACGGCCGCGATGCTGGTCAACGTCGGCCCGGTGTTCGTTGCCATCCTCAGCGGGCTGTTCCTCGGCGAAGGCTTTCCCCGCCGTCTCGTCGTCGGTTGCACGATCGGATTTGCAGGGGCAATCGTCATCGGATTCGCCACGTCGAACCACGGCTTCCAGGCTGGTCTTGGCGCCGTCCTCTGCATCGTGGCCGCTGCCGCGTACGCCGGCGGCGTGACCGCCGAGAAGCCGTTGCTGCGCGGCAATTCGGCGCTCACGGTGACGTGGCTTGCATGCACCATCGGCGCCGTCGTCTGCCTGCCGTTTGCGCCACAACTGGTGCACGAACTCGGGGCCTCGAACGCCGGCGCCGACGCGTGGATGCTGTATCTCGGCCTGTTCCCCACCTCCGTCGGCTTCACGCTGTGGGCGTACGCGCTGGCGCGAACCAGTGGTGGCCGGATGGGCGCGATGGGGTACCTCGTTCCCCCACTGGCAATCGTCATGGGATGGCTGATCCTCGGTGACGTGCCCCCGCTGCTCGCCCTCGCCGGCGGCGTCCTCTGTCTCGGGGGCGTGGCGGTCGCGCGCGGCGCACGGCTCCCACGCCGCGACTTGAGCGGGAGAGGCATTCGCGCCTGATCGCAGTTGTATGTCATGTATAGTTGACATATGACCTACTCGACATCGACCCCTGCGGCCGACGCGGCCGTGGCGTCCGTGCTCGAAACCCTCAATGCGCTGGCGACCGAGGACCGCCTCGTGGCGCTTCGGTCTGTCGCCGTCCTGCTCGGATCCCGGCGCGCCTCGACCGTGCTTGCTGCTCGGGCTGAGGGCATGAGCTGGCAGGACATCGCCGGCCTCCTCGGAATGTCGCGGCAGTCTGTGTGGGACCGGTACGCCGCAGAGGATCACAACCCACCCCCACCGGCACGCGGACGGCATCCGCGCGCCAGGACTGCCACGCACACCTTCTCGAATTGCGCCGCCTACAAGGCGGTCACCACCCGCCAGTGATCAGGAGAACCCCCATGGTCAAGACCGTCGACGACGCAGCCTTCAACTCAGATGTCCTCGCTTCCAAGGTACCGGTGCTCGTGGAGTTCGGTGCCGCATGGTGCCCTCCCTGCCGGATGCTCGCCCCGATCCTCGATGAGGTCGCCGACGAGCGCTCAGCTCACCTGGAGGTGCGCACCGTCGACGTCGATGCGAACCCGGCGCTCCAGGGGATATACCGCGTCATGTCCTTGCCCACGCTGCTCCTCTTCGTCAATGGCGAGCCGGTTCGCCAGACGATCGGCTTCCTGTCGAAGGGCCGGCTCCTCGAATTCATCGACGAGGCGCTCACTATTGCCGCTTAGTCGCCGGGGCGGCGCGTCCTCTCGAGGGGGTCCGAGACCCGTATCAGTACAGTCTGGTGGTGGGGACAGCCTCGGGACCGCCGGACGATGACGTGGCGGACGTCGCGGTAACCCGGCACAGCGGGCTCGGTCACGCGCTCGACGTCCTCGAGGACGGCCCCAATCCCACGCGCCGTCCCCAGGTCGTGGGAAACCTGATTCTCACCTCGCATGCCGGGCTGATCATCCTGTTCGCACTGGTGCTCCTGTACTTGAGCGGCCTGGCGTTCACCCCACTGCGGCCGGTGCACTTCGCGCTCGGGTTCGCGCTCATTCCCATCCTCGTGGTCAAGCTCGCCAGCACCGCGTGGCGGGCGATCGGCTACTACTTCCGGCGTGGTGAATACCGGGCAGCCGGCGCGCCATGGCTGCTCCCACGACTTATCGCCGTTCCGCTTGCGGTCGCCGCCGTGCTCGCTACCACAAGCGGCGTGGTGCTCTGGGCGCAGGGCACCGATCACGGGACCTGGGCGGCGATTCACACCGATTCGGTGATCGCGCTCGGGATCGTGGTGCTGGTGCACCTTGCGGTGTATCTGCGCAAGGCGCTGCGCGCATCCGCGAAAAGTCTTGCGGCCACTGTCGTGAACCGCCCGGAGAAAGTCATCGTCTGGGCGTTGCTGCTGGCGCTCGCGGCAGGTGCGGTGGCAACCGGTCTCGAACCCACCTGGAATCCCTCCGCCGCGCAGCCTCCGGCCGCAGCCGCGCATCCATAGGCGCGCCTAGCGGCGTTGTGTTGTCGGCGTGCTGCCACCCACGACGTCGAACACGTCCCACATCGAGGCGTACGTACCGCGCAACGCGAGGAGTTCGTCATGCGTGCCCGCCTCAACTACCGCTCCGGCGTGCAACACGATGATCCGGTCGGCCGCCTTGGCGGTCTGCAGCCGGTGTGCGATGACGACCGTCGTGCGACCGTGCGACACCTCCTGCATCGCCGCGGCGACGTGCGCCTCGGTCACGAGGTCGAGGTTCGAGGTCGCCTCATCGAGCAGGAGCAGCACCGGGTCAACCAGCTCGGCACGTGCGAGCGCGATGAGCTGGCGCTGACCTGACGAGAGCGACCGTCCTCGCTCGGTCAGCTGGTGGTGATACCCGCCGGCCAGTCGCGCGATGAAGTCGTGCGCACCGACCGCGCGCGCCGCAGCCTCCACCTGCGCGTCGCTCGCCTCCGGGCGGCCATACGCGATGTTGTCCCGCACCGTCCCGGAGAACAGGAACGCTTCCTGAGGCACGTAGCCGAGCTGCAACCGGAAGTCGTGGAGATCGATCGACCGGAGGTCATGACCGTCGACGTCGACACTGCCATCATCGGGATCGTAGAAGCGCGCGAGCAGCTTCATCACCGTCGACTTGCCGGCGCCTGTCTCCCCGACGAGTGCGACCGTCTCGCCCGCGGCAATTCGCAGATCGATGGCGTGCAGTGCTTCGGGCGGCTTCCGCCACGCGGCATCACGCGACTGCAGGAAGCGCGGATCCTTCGGGCCGCGCCGATCAACGGGGCGTCCCCCTTCGAAGCCGGGCCGGGTGAGCGGCGCCGGATACGAGAAGCGAACGTGGTCGAGTGCGATGTCGCCGTGCAGCCGGCCGGGGTCCACCGGATCCGCGGCGTCGGGCGTCAGCGTGTCGAGCTGCATCAGCTCGGCGATGCGTCCCACCGACACGCGCGTCTGCTGCCATGCGTCGAATACCTGGGACAGCTGCTGGATCGGCGAGAAGAACAGATCGATGTACAGCAGAAACGCGATCAATGCACCGGATGTCAGGTGACCGGTCTCGATCAGTCGCGCGCCAACACCGAGCACGATCGCGTCGGCGACCGCCGCCATGAACTGCACGAACGGAAAATACGTTGCCACCAGCCGCTGTGCCGCAACGCGCGTGTCCAGATACGAACGCCCGAGGCGGTGGAACTGCGCCATCGCAGCCCCCTCATGCACGAAGGCCTGCGATTCACGAACACCGGAAAGGCTCTCCTGAAAATCCGCGTTGACGATGGCGATGCGCTCGCGCGACGTGCTGTACAGGCGCGCCGCCTTTTGCCGGAAGATCACCGTCGCGATGGCGAGCGGGATCGCAACCGACAGTGTCCACAGCCCCAGTTCCGTGTTGATCAACACCAGCGCAACACCGACACCGACGAAGGTGACGATCGACACGAGCGCGCTGAGCAGTCCGTTCTCGATCAACGACTTCGAACTGGTCGACGTCCGTCGTCATGCGGGTCATGATTCGACCGGCCATCTCGCGCTCGTAGTAGTCGAGTGACAGGCGCTGCAACTGCGCCCAGATGCGGATTCGAAGCGACAGCATGATTCGCTGCGCTGCACGGCCTGTCACGAATGTTTCGGCGATCTCGTCGATGAGGTCGATACATGTCACGAGAAGGAAGACTCCGGCGGCGGCGAACAGCACCGTCGATGATCCCTTGGCGACACCGCTGTCGAGACCGGTCTTGACGAGCACGGGGCCTGCGAGCGTCATGAGACCGTCGATGATCACCAGCACGAGCCCGAGCAACAGCGGCTTGCGGAACTCGCGCAGCAGCCGCCACAGCGTGAAGTGCTTGTCGTGGCGCGCCTCACGCTCGATGTCCACCTTCGCGACGTCTCGCACCGGCCGCAGGCGTGCGACGCGTGCGAGTAACTCGGGTGTCGGCGCGAGGTTGAGCCGCCATCCGGATCCACCACCGCCGAGCCCCGGGCCAAGTGTCGGTGCGCCGATGCTTCGCGCTGCGGTGCGGCTGCCCGAACGCTGCCAGTCGCCCGCCCACGCTGCTGCGGTGGTGCCGTCGGCACCGGCTGCAGAAGCGATCGTCGCCAGCGCCTCGATGGAGTCGCCGATCTTCGTGGCGTCGATCTCCTCGAGCCCGGACACGAGTGTCCGATACAGGGCGCTGCGAGCGATGAGCTCTTCATGCGTGCCCGATTCGACGACGACTCCGCCGGACAGGACCACGATTCTGTCGGCGAGATGCAACGTCGACTGCCGGTGCGCGATGAGCAGCGTCGTGCGGCCCGCCATCACCGTTCGCAGTGCGTCATGCACCGCGGACTCGACCCTCGCGTCGATGGCACTCGTCGCGTCGTCGAGGATCAGGATGCGCGGGTCGTAGAGGATCGCCCGCGCGAGGGCGATGCGCTGGCGCTGTCCTCCAGAGAGCGTCAGGCCGCGCTCACCGATGGCCGTGTCGTACCCCCGCGGGAGCTCGGTGATGAACTCGTGCGCTTGCGCGGCACGCGCCGCGGCCTCGATCTGCTCGTCGGTCGCGTCGGGACGCCCGTACGCGATGTTGGCTCGGACCGAGTCCGAGAACAGGAAGCTCTCCTCGAACACAACGCCGACCTGGCGGCGCAGCGATCGCAGCGTGACCCCGCGAACGTCGTGCCCGTCGACGAGGACAGCGCCCTCGGTCGGGTCGTAGAAACGCGACACAAGCATCGCCAGCGTGGATTTCCCACTGCCACTCGGTCCGACGACGGCGACACGCTCGCCTGGCTCGATATGAAGATCTACCCCCTGGAGCACCGGGTCACCATCGCCGTAGCGGAAATGGACATTCGAGAACTCAATGTCGCCGCGGAGTGCGGGTAGATCGACCGCGTCGGGGCTGTCCGCAATTGCGGGCGGGAGGTCGAGAAGCTGAAAGATCCGCTCCAGGCCAGCGCGCGCCTGCTGGCCGATCGTGAGCACGCCTGCGAGCTGGCGGGCCGGGGCCATGAGCTGCGTGACGTACGTCGAGAACGCCAGGAACGTGCCGAGCGTGATGTCGTGCTGGAGGGCCAGCCATCCGCCGAGCGCGAGGATCGCAACCTGCGCCAGCATCGGGATCGCCTCGAGCAGCGGCTGGTATCGCGACTGCAGCCGCACCGCGCGCATCTGCGAGCCATAGACGGTCTTGGCCGCTTCCGCGAGGCGCTCGACCTCGCGCTGCTCCTGGCCGAATGCCTTGACGACGCGGACGCCGTTCAGGTCCTCGTCCACGATCTGGACCAGGTCGCCCTCGCGTTGCTGCCCATCCCAGGTCGCCGGGAAGATGCGCCAGCGCATCCGGTAGGACACGATGAGCAGGCTCGGCGCGACGACGACACTCACCAACGCCAGCAACGGCGACAGGTACAGCATCACGCCAAGTGAGAGCAGCAGGAGCAGGATGTTGCTGCTCATGATCGGGAAGAAGCTCAGCAGCCCCTGGACGAGCGTCGAGTCAGAGTTGGCGCGGGCGACGAGCTGGCCGGTGGGCATGCGCCCGAGGTTGTCGAAGTCGAGCGCCTGCAGGTGATCGTGCATGTCGTTGCGCAAGTCGTATTGCACTTCGAGGGCGACGCGGCCGCCCCGATAGCGGCGCACGTACGCAAAGGCAAAGCTCGCCGCGGCAAGGCCGATCAGGAGAAGCAGCCACGGCCACAGCGCCGACGTCCGGGTGAGGATGACGCCGTCGACGATTTGCCGGGCGACGAGCGGGACCGCCGTCTGGCAGACGCTGCCGAGCACCGCGGCACCAACGGAGAGCACGACGTCTCGCCGGTGCCGGAGCATGTAGCCCCAGAGGCGCCGGACCCAACCGGGCGTATTCGGGGCTTCGCTCAACCGCGTTCGTTGGTCGTGGGTAATTCCTCAGCCAGAGAATCGGACGCGATCAGCGTAGCGCGAGTGCCGTCTCGGGCCGCCCTCAGCCTGCGGCCGTCGACATCGACGGGCTGACCCTGCGACGGATAGCCTCGAGGATGCGGACGGCAAACTCCGGGCTGTCCTTGAGCGTCACGCGGTACATGCCGCTCTCATTGGTGCGGGGCTCGATCCGGATGACCCGCAGACCGGCGTCCTGCAGGGCGGCGAGCATGCGAGTGACGCCTCCCGGGCGCTGCGGCGCCGTCTCCATGATGTCGCTGTCCCTGACGTCGATCGCGAGCATTGCTCGTCCCCCATCGCGGTTGGATTACGGACGCATCATGACTGCGGCATTCTGTCGAACTCCGTGAGCAACCTGTCTCAGAGGGATTCCGCATGTACGTCGGATCGGTGGTGATCGACTGCAACGACTTCGAGGCGATGTACTCGTTCTGGATCGCGGCGCTTCGCTACATCCCCCGAGATCCGCCGGAGGATGGGTGGGCAGTCCTCCGGGATCCCGACGGGGTACGCGTCAACGTCTCGCTCCAGCGCGTCCCCGAACGGCGGGTTGGCAAGAATCGCCTCCATCTCGACCTGTACACCCCGGACCAGCAGGGCGAGGTGGCACGGCTCCTGGCGCTGGGGGCGGTCCGCTATCCGCGGACCGCTGCGTCCGGCGAGGATTTCGTGACCCTCCAGGACCCCGAGGGCAACATCTTTGATGTCATCGACAAGGTGGGGAGCTGAGCATGGCCATCGATCGCGCCCTCCTCTATCAGCGTTGCTCGCTGCTTCGCGCACTGCACGTTCCGGGCACGCCGCTGGTGCTGGCGAACGCCTGGGATGCGGCTTCGGCACGAGCCGTCGTCGCCGCGGGCTTCCCGGTGGTCGCGACGACGAGTGGCGGGGTTGCGGCAACGCTCGGGTACGACGACGGCCAGGACGCGCCAGTTGAGGAGATGTACGCGGCTGCGGCGCGGATCGTTCGATCGGTCGATGTGCCCGTGACGGTGGACTCTGAGGCAGGCTATGGGCTCGCGCCCGAAGTCCTCGTCGATCGTCTCCTCGAGGTTGGAGCCGCCGGATGCAACCTCGAGGACACCGACCACGCGGGCGGTGGCCTCCTCGACGCCCGCGAGCACGCGCAGTGGCTGTCCGAAGTGCGTCATGCCGCAATCGCTCGCGACTACGGGCTCGTGATCAACGCGCGTATCGACGTCTTCATCCGTCAGGAGCAGCAGGAGACGCCGGCACTGCTGGACGACGCGATCACTCGTGCGCGCGAGTACATCGATGCGGGCGCGGACTGCGTCTTCCCCATCCTGCTGCACGACGTCGACGTCATCACCGCGTTTCTCGACGCCGTGCATTTCCCGGTGAATATTTTCGCGGTGCCGCCTGCGCCATCCAACGCCGTCCTCGCCCAAATGGGGGTCGCGCGGATCAGCTACGGGACGTCGCTGTACCGGCAACTCATGCGTGATGTCGCTGCGCGGTTCACGGCTCTCGCCGGCTGAGCCTTCACGCGGCCGGTGTCGTGATGCCGGGTTGCTCGCGCCACGTGATGCCGCCGTCGCTGGTTGTCCAGAGACCTCCCGGGACAAACGTCCAGCCGTGCAGCGAGTCGGTGAAGCCGATGCCTTCAGCACCACCAGCACCGCCGAAGAAGTCTGGCGGGAGTGCGGCGTGCGTCCAGGTCACGCCGCCGTTGTAGGTCACGAGATCGTCCTCGCGATCATTGGCCATCCAGGCCGTGGTGCTGCTGAGCATCACCAGACCGATTGGCGCGCCGCCGCTGTTGATCGACCCGACATTCGGCTCCGGGGGCGAGAAGCCCTCGTTGTACCACTCTGCGACTCCGAAGTACCCATGTCGATCCGCCATCGCTCGAGGTCCATACCTCCTGCGGCGCCGGCCACGCTCCCTCATTGGCGCACGCGAGCATGAGCTGATTGGATGACGACGCCCGAGGATCATCGTCGCACCGGCATGACATGGCAGCGGGGCCAGCAACGCCCAGATGTGGCCGTCGTCATCGGAGCGCACGAGCGCGGGGCGCTGCTGATTCTCGTCGAGCACCCACATGCGACCACCCTCCCGCACCAATTGGGCGAGCGGCTCGGTCCCGTTGTTGTCGATCGGCGACTGCACCGACGCCGGCAAGGCCAGAACACTCCATGCGCCGCCTGTGATGGATTGCGAGAACAGGCGCGCGGTGCAGGGCACAGTGGTCGCACATGTCGTCACCGCCCACGCTCTGTCATCCGACACGACCACGTCGCCAACCTCCGCACTGCCGACGGTCATTTGCTGCCAGCTCTGACCACCATCGTGTGTCGCATCGAGAACGCTGAGGCCGCTCGACGGCGAGCCCCAGACCCACGCATCGGTACTCGAAGCCGCGGTCACGTTGAGCGTGAAGTTGCCACCATCGACGCTGAACGGGAACGCGAGATGCACCCACTTCTGGCCGCCGTCGGTGGTCCTGTAGATGCCAAAGGTGCACGTGTTCTGAACGTCGCATGCGCTTCCCAGGGTCCATCCGTCCGATGGGTTCGAGAAGCTGAATGACGCCGATCCGAAGTCACCTGCCGCCGAAGGAGTTGGGGATGGGGCGACGACGGGAGGCGTCGGGAGATGACGTGGCAGAGGTGTCACCGCCGGCGGATGCGTCGTCGCAGGTGTCACGTGCTTTCGCTGTGCGAGCGTGATTCCGAGAGCTCCTCCGAGGACTGCGACGACGGCGAGAGCGATAAGCGCACCACCAAGCCATCCCCGCATCGGTGACGGAGGTGAGGCCTCTCGCTCGATGCGCTGTCGCGTACTTTCCAGCACGCGCGCTTCCACGCCGGCACGGGGCCGAACCGCGTCGATCGCCGGGTGGAGGACGCGAGCAAGCGGTTCCTCGTCGGGCGTGATCGGCATCAGACTGATTCCCCGCCGAGTGCGCGTTGCAGGTCGCTGGTGGCACGACGTGCCAGTGCCTTCGCCGCATCCACCGAGCATCCCGCGGCCTCGGCGACATCCTCAAAGGGGAGGTCGAGGTAGTAGCGAAGGACGATGACCAGCCGGCGACGATATGGGAGGCGCGCCAGCGCCGCGCGCAGGTCAATGAGCGCGGCAGGGTCACTGCTCCCAGGCTCTGCGCGCCTCTCGGGCTCGGCGGTGCGGGCAAGCCGCCACCAGTGCCCCCTCATCACCTCTCGGCACTGATTCGCCACGATCCCGAGAAACCACGGGCGCAGATCGGTTCCCTCGTGGCGATTGGCGCGCCGGCGCCACGCACGGAAGCACGCGTCCTGCACTGCATCCTCAGCGTCGACCGGATTCAACAGCATGCCGGTCGCCAGTCGCACCGCCTCAGCGAGCAGGGGGCGAAGCTCGGCCTCGAACGCATCAGCGTCGCCGTCGCAGGCGGTCATGACATCCGCCGCGTCCTTGCGGCTCGGGACAGACGTCATTGACCCTCCTTGTCAATGTGGTCACGGCTTAATACGGGCCCCGAGCGGGGAAAGTGTCACTCGGGCTGATTGCGGGATTCGTGGTCATCGGCACGTTCTGAGGAACCGTCGCCTCTGGAGGACCGTTGTCAGACGTGATCGCGGCTCGATATCCGTCGACGGCAGGGAATGTGTCCCTGAACTAGGGGTCGAGCCGGCACGGTGGCGTATATGGGATTGGGATGAGCGTGAGTTTCGTGGTGCTTCAGTCGGCCCTTCGGATCAACAGGGACGACTGCGGGTCCGGAACCTGGACGCGGCGGTACTGGATCTCGACGCCGTATACAGGGCCGAGATCCGCAGGATGATCGGCCTGGCAAGTGTTCTCACAGGTAGTCGTAGTGCGGGTGAGGACCTCGCTCACGACGCGTTTCTGCTGGTGCTGCGGCGTGCCGAGCATGAGCCCGGATACCTTCGCTCGCCCGCATGGCCGCTTCTGCGCACGGTGATAGTGCGGCTTGGCTGTACAGCGCCGCCGTTCAATAGCCCGCGAGGCGCGGCGGCTCGCGCAGCTCTGGGAATAGCCGGACCACGAATGGTGGGATCCTGATCCGACACTCATCGACTGGCACGCCGCGTTGCGGGCGCTTCCGCCACGGATGCGCGCATGCGCCGTGCTGTTTTACGGCGAGGACATGAGCGTCGCCGACATTGCGCGTGAACTCAGCGCTCACCACGCACGGTCGAACACAACCTCCACCGTGCCCGCGGCAAGCTGGCCGACGCGCTCAAGCCCCTCCGTGACGTGGATGACACCCCGTGACCGGCCTGAATGACGGCTTTAATGCCTCCGCTCGATCGCTGACACGACGCTTGATCGAGGTCTGCGAACAAGATCCCTTGCGAGCGATGGATTCCCGGCGTCGATCGGCAGGCCGCACGGTCGCGGTGCTCATCGCAACGATCGTGGTTGTTGCCGGCGCGGGAATTGCCGGCACGAGCATCCTGCATGGCAAGACGTCACATGCACCCTCTGTGTCCCCTACCGCGCCCATAGTCGGGGGCCCGGCTCCGCGGGGTACGCCAAGCGCTTCCGCACAACCGACGCCGTCACAGTCAGGGGGCCTCGTCATCAATAGCCTCGCGATGTTCACGCCCGTCACGGGATGGGCACAACGACAGTCGGACGGCGCGATCCTGCGAACCACCGACGGTGCCCAACACTGGATCGTCACGATGCCGGAGATCGGCAGCGCTGACGTCATCGCGGCTGCGTTCGTCAATACCAACGTCGCCCGTCTGCTCACCGCGATCGTTCCGGCTACGACGGCGGGAACAGCGAAACCGTTCAGGCATGGTGCGACTGGGAATGGCGGGATGACATGGACCCGCGAAGGGAGCTTCGTGGGCGACGAGTCCCGGCGAATCTCCCCGCCGGAAGCCTCGATTTCGTGAACCCCGAGGACCGGTCGTGCTCGCTCAGCGAGGGGGCCGGCGGATCGTCGACGATGGACGTGTATCGGACCCAGGACGACGGCGCCAGGTGGACACACGTTGTCGCGACCTCTTTCATGCCGGCACCCGGTCAGACGAGTGACATTCCGCTCGGTTGCGACAAGAACCCAGCTGTGTTCATCAACGCCTCGACCGGATGGATCACGGCATCGTGCAACGGTGGCTCGGCATTCCTGTACGTCTCCCACGACGGTGGCGTCAGCTGGCTACCGCAGTCACTTGGCAGCACGTACTCGGAGTACGGATACCAGACGTATCCCCCGCAGTTCGTCTCACCGAGCAATGGCTACATGATCGGGATCAAAGGGGCAGTCATTCCTACGGTGGTGCTCTTCGTGACCAGCGACGGAGGTCAGGTCTGGTCGCAGTGGCGCTCCCCCGAGAGCATCCTCGACGCGTCGGACTTCATCAATACGGCGGATGGTTGGATGCTCATGACACCAGCGGACACCTCGGATCACGACTCGTCTCATGGGTGACGGACAACGCGGGGCAGACGTGGACCGACCTCGGACTTAACACGGAGCTCGGCGGCCTCGATCTCGACTTCCTGACGCCGCAGATCGGCTGGGCATACGCGAGCGACATTCAGCAGCCGCCTTCTGGACCCCAGTTGCTCCAGACCACGGACGGTGGCCGGACCTGGGTCGCGCTCACGCCCACCGTTGTTCAGCGCTGAGCGACGCAGGAGACCTCGGCACGAACCCTCATGGCCAGGGGGGCGTTATCACATCAGTCATGCGACAACGATTGAATGCAGTCCCAAGCGCGGAGTACGGCCGTAGGCACGGGGGGTTAGGCGTTCTGGCGATCGCGCTGATGACGCCCGGCGCGTATATCAGCGTCTCGGGCGACGACATCTTCGCTCCATGCGTGACGGCTGCAGCGATTCGCGTCGTAATGCCCGGGTCATCGAAGCCGGTCGTCGTCAATCTACGGGTCGATGGTTCTCCGGACGGTGCGATCTACTGTTCCGACGGTGGGATATGGCTTCTCCCGATCCTGTCCCCTTTCGCGGCATTCGGCCCCCAGCAGGACACGCCTCCGCTCCCCTAGCCGGTCGCGCCTGCCGAATCCTCACGCCACGTCTTCCAGAGTTCCGCGTATGCGCCACCGGCGCGCAGCAAGTCGGCGTGTGTCCCATATTCGCTGATGCGCCCATCCTCAACCACCACAACGACTTCGGCGTCGTGCGCTGCATGGAGGCGGTGCGAGATGGCGATCACCGTGCGCCCCTCGAGCAGTACCGCAACCGAGCGCTCGAGGTGACGCGCGGCGCGTGAGTCGAGCAACGACGTTGCCTCGTCGAGCACCAGGGTATGCGGGTCGGCGAGGAGCAGACGCGCAATCGCGATCTGCTGCGCGAAGCCTGGGCTGATCGACGTGCCCCCCGACCCGATGATCGTATCGAGTCCGTCGGGAAGCGCCCGTACCGCAGGCCCGGCATCAACGGTCTCGAGCACCGTCATGAGCGCTTCGTCGGTCGCCTCCGGTCGCGCGAGTCGAAGGTTGTCTCGCAGGGAGCATGCGAAGAGGTGATGCTCCTGCGTGACGAGTGCGACCTCGCGGCGCAGGCGGTCGGGTGGCATGAGATGGGGCGGAACGCCGCCGACCTCGACCGCCCCAGTTCCTGGCGCATGGACGCCGGCGAGGAGCAGCGCAAGCGTGCTCTTCCCCGCACCACTGGGACCGACTACCGCGAGACGAGCCCCGACATCGGGCGCGAGGTCGATGCCGTGCAGCACGTCGGAACCTTCCTTGTACGCGAAGTGGACGTCGTCCGCGACGAGCTCCTGGCTCGCCGGCACCTGTTCCGTCGTCTCGGCCGGCGGTACCTCTGACACGCCCACGACGCGTGACAACGAAGCGGATGCGAGCTGGACCTCGTCCTGCCACGCCAGCAATGTGTCAACCGGCGATACCAACTGCTGCGTGTATAAGGCGGCCGCAGCGACTGCGCCGATGGTGAGGTGGCCGTTCATCACCAGGAAGCCGCCAAAGAGCAGGCACAGCACGAGCGGAACAACGTACGCGACTTCGCAGCTCCCGAAGAACGTGGTGCGCATGCGCAGCGTCCGGCGCTCCCACGCGATCCACTCGCGAATGTCGTCGTCGGTCTGCTTGATACGGCGCGGGCCGAGGCGGAGCGCCTCGATCGTGCGCGCCGCGTTCACAGTCTCCTGCAGATCCGCGTTGACGATGGCTTCGGCCGCCATCTGCACCCGATATGCGGGTCCTGCCCGATGGAGATAGCGACGCGTCGAGAACACGAGCAGCGGGATCACCGGCACTACCACCAGACCGAGGATGGGAGCGGTGAACACCAATGCCGCAATGGCGAGAACACACGTGACAGCGGCGACGAGCAGCTCTGGAAGACCGCGCCGCACCGCTTGCGACATGTCGTCGACGTCGGTGGAAGCCCGTGTCATCAAGTCACCGGTGCCTGCGCGTTCGACGATGCCAATGGGCAGCGCGAGGATGGTGGTGATAAAGCGCTCACGCAGCCGCGCGAGCACGTATTCGCCGGTCAGCGCGCCGCATGCACGCGCGCCCGCAGTGAAGAGCGTCTGCACCACCAGCGCTGCCGCGAAGAGCAATGCAGTCCGGTCGATGGTCGCGTCGGTGAGCGCGCCAGACGTGTTGATGATCCGTTCGAGCAGTTGCGGCCCGACGAGTCCCGCGGCGCTGGCGGCCATCTGCAAGGCAATCGCGGCGGCGATGAGGCCGCGGCGCTCGGCGAGGCTTGACCGCAGGCTGCGCCACGCTGCGCGGCCACCAGCAACCGGAAGGATGGAACCCGTGTCGCGGCTCATTCGTTTCCTCGGGTGACAACGCTGCGATATCGAGCGTCGGTCGCCAGAAGGTGCGCATGCGTGCCGATCGTGACGGTTCCGTCCTCAAGGAACGCCACCTGGTCTGCGCGGCTCAGGAGCAGAGGACTCGTCGTGAAGATGACCGTGGTGCGGCCATTTCGCAACGAGGCAAGGCGATCGCCGATCACTGCCTCGGTGTGCGCGTCCACCGCGCTGGTGGGTTCATCGAGAATCAGGACATCCGGATCAGCTCGCAATGCCGCGGCGAGTGCGACGCGTTGGCGCTGACCACCTGACAGTGACCGTCCGCGCTCCGACACCATGGAATCGAGGCCGTCATCAAGCCCACCCACAATGTCCGCGCCACTTGCTGCAGCAAGCGCGTCGTCGACGGATGGGCGCGGATCATCGTCAAGCGGACGTGCACTCGGCGCATCCACCGCATCGCGCAATGTGCCGATCAGCAGTTGCGGATCGCGATCCACCACAAGAATCCGCCGGCGCACCTCGGCAATCGACATGGCGGCCAGCGGGACATCGCCCAAGGTCACGCGACTCGCGCCGGACGGATCCGTCAGACGGCCGAGCCGCGACGCAGCAGCGCTCGCGACGTCCGGGTCGGAAATGACGACCGCAGTCAGGAGTCCGTGCTGGATGCGCAGGCCCGAACTCCTCGTCCACGAGGTCGCCGTCGCCGTGCGGCATGACGGGCTCGTCGGGGACACTCAAATCCACTTCGAGACGCAACACCGTGATCACACGGCCGGCTGCCACCGTCGCGGCCGACCAGATGCTCGCGGCCTGCACGAGCGTCTGAATGGGGAGCGCGAGAAACGCCGCATACGCATAGTCGGCAACGAGCTCCCCGGGAGGAATCGAGCCGCTTCGGACCAGCCGCGCCCCGAGGAAGGTGATGGCCACCAGGATCGCGCCGGGAAGCAGGACCTGGAGCCCGTCGAGGATGGACTGCAGCAACGCCGTTCGCACCGTCGCGTGGCGCACCGCCTGTGATGTCACCGTGTACCGCGCCGCGAAGTCGCTTTCGCCACCGAGGCCCCGGAGCACGCGCAGACCCGCCACCGTGTCCGCCGCAACAGAGGAGGCTGCACTGCGCTGCTGACGCTCGGCTCGCTGCCGGCGCTCGAGTGGACGCATGACCGGGAGCACGAGCAGCGCAGAGATGGGGACGCCGATGAGCAGCACCAGCCCGAGCTGCGGCGACGTGCTGAGCAGGATGGCCGCGACGATGACGATCGACACCACCGCGCCCGTGCCGCGCGCGCTGATGTCGAGGAGGCGCCCGATGCGGATGACGTCGGTGGTGCCAAGGCTCGCGACCTCGCCGGCGCCCACCTGCCGGGGCAATCCTGCTCCGAGCCGGATGGCCGCACGAATGATGAGTTGCTGCACCCGCACCATTGCCTCGAGGAAGTTGCTCACCGCCCTCCGATGCCGAAGGACGCCGGCGGCCGCCTGGAGGATGCCGAGCCCCAGGACCACAGCGGCCCAGATGATCAAATCCGGTCCGCTGCGTCGCGTGATGGCGTCGACGGCCTGTCCCAGCGCCGCCGGGATCACACCCTGCGTTCCCATCCACAGCGCGCCGAAAAAGGCGCCACCGATGACGGTTCGACGCTGCCCGCGCGCGACCCAATAGAGGAACCGAACCGGCGAGCGAAGATCCGGATCCCCGGGATCGGCAAGCGGAATTTGCGAAAGCACAGCGGCGGGCAAGTCTAGTCGGGATGGGGAAATCGCCCGAAGGCGACCTCGCGCTACTCGCTGCCCAGCGGAATCGCGAGCGACGCGCGCCAGTCGGGGCTGTGCAGGAATGCGCGAAACGCAGCGGCCGCAGGGCTGAGCAGGCGCTCTCGAGTCCACGTCACGTGCCACATCCGCTCCACCGGGAACCCGGCGACGCGAAGCGGCCGCAGCAGTCCGACCTGGAGTTCGAGGCGCACCGCATACGTCGACAGCACCGTGACGCCGAGGCCTCCGGCGACGGCGCGTTTCAACGCTCCGTTGCTCGCCATCTCCATTGCCGCGAGTGGTTCGACGCCGGCATCCCGCAGGATCCGTTCCGCGGATTCGCGTGTCCCCGACCCCGGTTCCCGGAGCAGCAATGGACCGTCGAGCAGATCGATGGGCTGCAGCGGTTCGCGGTCGGCGAGCGGATGACCAGGCGCGCAGAAGCACATCAACGAGTTCTCGAGGAACGGCTCGGCGTCGAGCACGTCGTCGTCCCACAGTGTCCCGACGACGCCGACATCGGCAATGCCTTCGAGCAGCAGTTCGCGCACCCGTGCCCGGTTGACGACGTCCAGGCTCAACGCCACACCGGGATGCTTGCGGTGGAAGGCCGCCATGGCATCCGGCAGCACGTAGATCCCGACCGTCGTGTCGCCGGCGACGTGGACGCGCCCGGCGCGGAGCCCCGCGACGTCATCCATCGCTTCCTGGGCATCACCGACCATCGCCAGGATGCGCCCGGCGCGCTCGTGCAGGGCCTGGCCGGCGGCGGTAAGCACGGGAGCGCGGCTTCCGGGGTCGAGCAGCGGCCGTCCGACGGCCTTTGCGAGCGCCTGCATCTGGTGAGTGACCGCCGGCTGCGTCAGCGAGAGCGCCTCCGCTGCCCGGGTGAAGCTGCGGTGCTCGATGACACTCGTGAAGATCCGCAGCTGGCGAAGCGTGATGCTCCGCTCGAGGCTCGTTTCCATTAGCACATCTTATTGAACTAATAAGAATCATGCATTGGACGGCAGGAAGGTCGCGGGCTATGGTCGCTGCATGGCTGCTGAGAACCATCGCCGGCGAATGGCATGCCGATGAGCGATATCCGCGCCGAGACCGCCCCGATCTTCGTCGGGATTGGAGGCGACAGTGGGAGTGGCAAGTCGACGCTCGCCGCCGCGTTCTACGACCTGCTCGGTGCGGAGCGGATCACCACCGTGTGCCTTGACGACTACCACTCCCTCGATCGGCGCGAGCGCGCGCTCATCGGAATCACCCCGCTCAATCCGCGCGCGAACAACTTCGCCCTCATGGAGGAGCAGTTGTGGACGCTCAAGCGGGGCGAGGCGATCGCCAAGCCGGTGTACGACCACGCCGACGGCACGTTCAAGGCGCCGGTGCGCGTCGATCCCAACGAAGTCGTGATCGTCCAAGGGCTGCACCCGTTCCTCCTCCCCGGCATTCGCGAGGCCTTCGACCTCAAGGTGTGGCTCGATCCCGAGACCACGCTGCGCGTCAAGTGGAAGTTGCAGCGGGACATCGCCAAGCGAGGCTACGACGAATCCCAGGTGCGTGCCGAGATCGAGGCGCGCCGCGGCGATGCGGAGGCACACATTCAGCCGCAGCGTGCTCAGGCAGATCTGGTTGTCCGCTTCTCGTCCCCCGAACACGATCTTTCGCCCGGAGCGACCGACCATCTCAGCGTCCGTCTGACGCAGCGCCACTCGATGCCACAGCTCGCATTCGAGCACGGCCTCGACAACGGCACGACCGTGCGGTTGCACAACAACGTGACCGACGATGATGGACGCGAGAGCGACATCGTCGAGATCGACGGACGGATCTCGGCTGAGGATGCAGCACGCGTCGAGCACGCCGTCTGGGAGCACGCGAGCGAGCGGCATCATCACCTGCACCATCTCCGGCAGCGGGAACTGGGCAAATACGACGAGCCGCACGGCCGCCGCCACAGCGACCCCCTCGGGCTCACCCAGCTCATTCTCGCGCATCGAATCCTCAGCGCCCAGAAGTCGTTGCTCGTTCGTGTCAAAGCTGACGATTACGCGGCGATGAGCAACCGGCTGACCGCGCCTCGCGGCAGCGCCATGGAGACACGCGGATGACCATGACCGAGACGCCACCGAGAGACGCCGCCACCGACCGCTGGTCGTCGGGCGTCATCCCCTACGCGCAGATGGGCTACTGGGAGCCCGACTACGTCCCCAAGGACACCGACATCCTGTGCGCATTTCGGATCACCCCGCAGGATGGTGTCCCGCCTGAGGAAGCCGCGGCGGCTGTCGCCGGCGAGTCCTCCACCGCCACGTGGACAGTGGTCTGGACCGACCGGCTGACTGCGCATGAGCACTACCAGGCGAAGGCATACAAAGTCGACCCCGTCCCCGGCGCCTCCGGCCAGTACATCGCGCTGATCGCGTACGCCCTCGACCTCTTCGAGGAAGGGTCGATCGCCAATCTGACGTCGTCGATCATCGGCAACGTTTTCGGCTTCAAGGCGTTGCGGGCGCTGCAACTCGAGGACATGCGCATTCCCCTGCACTACGTGAACACGTTCCAGGGACCGCCGCACGGCATTGTCATGGAGCGCGAATACCTCAACAAGTACGGACGGCCGCTGTTGGGCGCGACGACCAAGCCGAAGCTCGGGCTCTCCGCGCGCAACTACGGCCGCGTGGTCTACGAGGCGCTTCGCGGTGGTCTTGACTTCACGAAGGACGACGAGAACATCAACAGCCAGCCGTTCATGCGCTGGCGCGACCGCTACCTCGCCTCAATGGAGGCGGTGACCAAGGCGATGGCCGAGACCGGCGAGATCAAGGGGCACTACCTGAACGTCACGGCCGGGGACATGGAGAGCATGTACGAGCGCGCCGAATTCGCCAAGGAGATCGGCAGCGTCATCATCATGATGGATCTCACCGTCGGCTACACGGCGATGACCTCGATGTCCAAATGGGCTCGACGCAACGGCGTGCTGCTCCATCTGCACCGCGCCGGACACGGCACGTACACGCGCCAGAAGAACCACGGCGTGAGCTTTCGCGTGATCGCGAAATGGTGCAGGCTCCTCGGCGTCGACCACATTCATGCCGGCACCGTCGTGGGCAAGCTCGAGGGCGACCCAAACATCGTGCGCGGTTATTACGACATCCTCCGCACTTCGTTCGTGCAGAAAAACCCAATGCAGGGCTTGTATTTCGACCAGGACTGGGGATCCATGCCCGGCGTCATGCCCGTGGCGTCAGGCGGCATCCATGCCGGGCAGACGCACCAACTGCTCCACTACCTCGGCGAGGACACGGTCCTGCAGTTCGGCGGTGGCACGATCGGGCATCCCATGGGAGTCGCGGCCGGCGCAACCGCCAACCGCACGGCCGTGGAGTTGATCGTGCAGGCACGCAACGAGGGCCGTGACTACTTCCGCGAAGGGCCGGAGATCCTGCGCGCCGCGGGCCGCTGGTGCGCACCGCTGCGCGCCGCACTCGATGTATGGGGCGACATCAGCTTCAACTACGAATCCACCGACACGCCGGATGTCGCAACCACCGCGACGCCCGCATAGGAGCGCTGTCATGCACGTCACCCAGGGAACCTTCTCCTACCTCCCGCCCCTTACCGATACCCAGCTCCGGGCACAGGTGCAGTACGCGCTCGATAACGAGTGGGCGCTGTCGGTGGAGTTCACCGACGATCCCCATCCGCGCAACTTCCTCTGGGATATGTGGGGACTGCCGATGTTCGACATGCGCGACCCCGCGGCAATCCTCCTGGAGGTGCAGCGATGCCGCGACGCATACCCGACCCGATACGTGCGGGTGAATGCGTACGACCGGCGGCTCGGACGCCAGACGACGGCACTGAGCTTCATCGTGCAGCGCCCCGCGAACGAGCCGGGTTTCCGTCTCGACCGTCAGGAGGGCGCCGACCGCCAGGTGCGGTACACCCTGCACTCGTACGCCACCGACCGACCCTCCGGAGAACGCTACGAGCGCTGAGCGATGACCGACGAGCACGTGCCGTTCGGGATGCCGCGTCCTTCTGCACTCGAGATCGCGGACCCGCCGACAGAGCCTGGAACCGCGAACGGCCGGAACGGTCATGACACCGCGGCGCGCCCGTCCGCGGATGCTGCCGGCATCGACGTCGAGGCGGACGCGCGCGCTTCGGGCGTGTTCGACGTCATCGCCGGCCTCGATCGCGAGCTCGTCGGCCTGGAGCCGGTGAAGACGCGCATCCGGGAGATCGCTTCGCTCCTCGTGGTCGACATGGCGCGGCGGCGGTTCGGGCTCGAGGCGGAACGTCCGAACCTGCACATGTGCTTCACCGGAAGTCCGGGCACTGGAAAGACGACTGTTGCCATGCGCATGGCGGAAGTCCTGCACAGCCTCGGATACCTCGCCAAGGGACACCTCGTCGCCGTCACGCGCGACGAGCTGGTCGGGCAGTACATCGGTCATACGGCGCCGAAAACTCGCGAAGTGTTGAAACGCGCGATGGGCGGTGTGCTCTTCATTGACGAGGCGTACTACCTGCATCGCCAGGAGAACGAGCGTGACTACGGCCAGGAAGCGATCGAGATCCTGTTGCAGGTCATGGAGAATCAGCGCAACGACATCGTGGTGATCCTCGCCGGGTACAAGGACCGCATGGACCAGTTCTTCAGCAGCAATCCCGGGATGGGGTCACGCATCGCCCACCACGTCGACTTCCCCGACTATGACCTGGATGCACTGGTTGCAATTGCACGAATCATGCTCGAGCGTCAGCAGTACGCATTCGCGAGTGATGCCGAGCCCGCTTTCCGCGAGTTGATGTCGCGACGTATGACGCAGGCGAGATTCGCCAACGCCCGCAGCGTCCGCAACGCCCTGGAACGAGCGCGCCTCCGGCAGGCCAATCGCCTCGTCTCCGGTGGCAGGCTGGTTGGTCGCGACGATCTGATGCAGATCGAGGCCGCGGACATCTACAAGAGCCGCTGGTTCACCGAGGCCCCCGGCGTCCTCGACGCGGTGATCGCCTCGGGCCCGCCCTAGAAGATGACGTTGCGCTTGATCGAGGGATCGACGATTCCGGTGGTCATGCGGTCACACCACTGGCACATGAAGCGAAGGGTTCGCATTCCCGCCTGAACCCGGCAGGCGTTCGGCCAGCCGCAGCGACCGCAGGCGATCGTCTGGATGCGCACGTCAGCGTCCGGCTGACTGCCGGTCGGCTCCGGTTCGTCGTGTCCCGTCCGGGACTGAGGATCCATACGCAATCACGGCTCGTAAGAGGCTGTCGGCACCTGAGACTACGCCTCTCGCGTCCGCGTGTCCGCGCCGGCTCAACAGATACGCGGCAGCGGGTCTCCGATGAGCATGTCCACCACGCGAGTGCCGCCGAATCCGGTGTGGATGAACACCATGCCCTCCGGCTCGGCCATCACCTCGCCGATCACCGCCGCCTCGGTGCCTTCCTCGCGACTGCGCATGAGAGCAAGGGCGCGCGACGCATGCTCCCTGGCCACGATGGCGACGAGCTTGCCCTCGTTGGCGATGTACAGGGGGTCGATCCCGAGAATCTCCGCGACGCCACGGACCTCGTCATGGACAGGCAACGACGCCTCGTCGATCGCGACGGCCACACCAGCCGCCTGGGCGATCTCGTTGAGCACGGTCGCCACGCCGCCACGGGTCGCATCGCGCATGAAGTGCACGTCGATGCCATCCTCGAGGAGCGCTGCCGTCAGTCGGTGCAGTGGCATGGTGTCACTGCGCAGGTTGTCGGCCTCGAGGTCGACGTCGCCGCGCGCGAGCATGACCGTGCTGCCATGGTCCCCCATCGCGCCGCTGAGAATGACCGCGTCTCCGGGGAGGATTCGCTGTATCGCAATGCGCTGCGGCATCGCCACGTACCCGACACCCGTTGTCGTGATGAAGAGCTGATCCGCCTTGCCGCGAGGCACCACCTTTGTATCGCCGGTGACCACGTTGACCCCCGCGCGGTCCGCGGCGCGGCGCATCGAACTCGACGACGCGCCGCAGCGTCGCGACATCGAGGCCCTCCTCGAGGATGAAGGCGGCTGAGATGCCGAGCGGTGTGGCACCGCCGACGGCGAGATCGTTGATGGTGCCGTTCACCGCGAGCTCGCCGATATCACCGCCCGGGAAGAACAGCGGGCTGACCACGAAGGAGTCCGTGGTCATCGCAAGCCCGAGATGATCCACGCCGGGGATGGACAGCACCGCCTGGTCGCCAAGTTGATCGAGCACCGGATTGCTGAGGATGTCGCCGAAGAGGGCTGTGACCAGCGTGTGGCTGGCTTTTCCCCCTGCGCCGTGGCTCATGGTGATCGCGTCCTCGCGCAACGACGGCTTGCGTTTGCGGATCTCCGCAATGCGCTCGAGCACGCGCTGTTCCGGGTCGGCGATTCGCGCCGACGCTGCCTTGATTGCGGCGCCACTGCCGGGTTCGACGATGGTCTCGGTCATCGCGCTTGCACCGCGATGGGCACGAGGTCGTGCTCGGCAGCAGCGCCGTTGGTGTGGCCGTTGCCGTTGGTGTGCTCACCTGACGCCAGCACGCGTTCGCGCTCGCGTGCACGGGAATATCGGCCGAAGTTGTAGTACGCGGCGCAGGCGCCCTCGGACGAAACCATGCACGTGCCAATCGGCGTCTCGGGCGTGCACGCCGTGCCGAACACCTTGCACTCCCACGGCTTGAGTACACCTTTCAGCACCTCGCCGCACTGGCATGCCTTGGGATCGGCGACGCGAACACCGGGCACCGAGAAGACCTTCTCGGCGTCGTAGTCCGCGTACTCGTCCTGCAACTCGAGCGCACTCTGGCTGATGAATCCAAGGCCGCGCCACTCGAAGTGCGAGCGCAGCTTGAACACCCGCGCAAGCACCTCGAGCGCCTTGGGATTGCCGTCGTCGTGCACAACGCGCTTGTACTGGTTTTCGACCTCGCATCGTCCCTCGTGGATCTGCTGGATGATCATGTGCACGCCCTGGAGGATGTCGAGCGGCTCGAATCCCGACCACGACGACGGGCTTGTTGTATGTGCGGGTGACAAACTCGAACGGCCTGATGCCCACGACTGTCGACACGTGTCCCGGGCCGAGGAAACCGTCCAGCTGCAGATCGGGCAAGTCGAGGATCGCCTTCATGGGCGGGATGATCGTGACGTGGTTGCAGAACACGAAAAGGTTGCGAAGCCCTTCCGCCTTGGCCCGCATCAACGTGAGCGCAGTCGACGGCGCCGTGGTCTCGAACCCGATGGCGTAGAACACCACCTTCTTGTCGGGATTCTGCTGCGCGATCTTGAGCGCGTCGAGGGGCGAATAGACCATGCGCACGTCCGCACCCGCGGCTTTCGCATCGAGCAGGCTGCCCTCACTTCCCGGGACCCGCATGAGGTCGCCGAAGCACGTGAAGATCACCCCGGGTTGATGGGCTACTGCGATGCCGTCATCGAGACGCCCCATAGGGATGACGCACACCGGGCATCCAGGCCCGTGCACGAGCTCGACATTGCTCGGCAACAGGTCCTCGATGCCGTACTTGAAAATCGTGTGCGTGTGCCCGCCGCACACCTCCATGATCTTCCAGTGCTTGTCTCCCGCCTCGGCGGCAATGCGCGCACCGAGGGCCCGGGCCAGGTCCGCGTCGCGGAATTCATCTGCGAATTTCATGCCGTTGTCCCGTTTCCGTCGCGGTAGTTGGCGCCCACCAGCTCCTCCTCCATCGCCTGCCACTCGCGAATCTGCTGCACCTCGTCGGTATACGCCGGGCCCATCTCCTCGAGGATCCGGAGCGTCTCCGCAGCCTCGGTCTCGCTGACACGGCTCAGCGCGAAGCCGACGTGCACGAGCACGTACTCACCGGGCTCGGTCGCGTCCTCGCCCACCAGGAGCGACGTGTTGATGCGCCGTTGCACACCGCCGAGCTCGACCTTGCCGTACATGCGGTCAGAGTCGATGTACTCGACAAGACGGGCGGGAATCGCTAGGCACATACGGGCTCTCCTTCAAGTGCGCGGTGCACCAAATCGGTGAGGAGGTGATAGAGCGTCATCTGTACCTCCTGAATACGATGAACACTGCTGGAGCGGACGACGAAACAGTGGTCGCTCACCTGCTCGCGGGCAAGCCGTCCGCCGTCGTATCCGCAGATCGCGATCGTGGCCATGTCGCGGCGCCGCGCTTCACCGAGGCCGCGGACGAGGTTCTCCGAATTCCCGCTCGCCGACACCGCGAGGACGACGTCGCCGGCGCGCCCCAGGGCGATGATCTGGCGGACGAACACGTCGTTGAATCCCACGTCATTGCCGATACCGGTCACGACCGCGATGTCGTTGGTGAGGCACAGCGCGGGAATCGGCGTGGCATCTCCCGAGGGAACCAGGAGCTCGGTCACGATGTCCGCAGCCGACGTGGCACTGCCGCCGTTGCCGAGTGCGAGGAGCCGCCCACCATTGCGAAACGCCGCGGCCATCTCGGCTGCCGTGATGACGATCTCGTCGCCGAATTCCTCGAGCAGCAGCAGGCGGAGACGGTTGCTCTCCGCCGACTTCTCGAGCGGCGCGCGCGCGAGTTCCATGGACAAGCGCGTCACCCGCAGCGGGCTGCGCGCTCAACATCGGATAGAGCAACTGCGAGAACGGGTCGCGGCCGGGTTCGCTCATGCGCCCACCTCCGCAGGGATGCCGCGCTGGAGCGCCACGCCCCCGTGGCACAGCAGCACCTCACCGACAGTCACCCCGTCGAGAAGGTCGATGCCCACTTCGACAGTGGATCCGTCGATCGTGCCCTGTGGCGATCCCCGCTTCGGTATCGACCCCTGTCACCAGCACCGCAAGCAGTTGATCCGAGCACGTGATGCACACCTCGTCGTGACATTCGGTGCTCATGACGACTCTCCGATTCCACGGTGATTGAGGACGATGTGGACGAGTTCCCAGAGCATGTGGTACGTGGCGAGGTGGAACTCGTGTGCGCAGCTCCGGTCGGTCCCGGGCACGTGGAAGGCGAAGTCAGCGTGCTCGCCTCCGTCCGCGCTGTCGCTCGATGTGAGTGCGATGGTGAGCATGCCCGCCGCCTGAGCGGCCTGGAGTCCGCGAGTGATCGAGGGATGCACCGGAGCATGCGCAAACGCGAGCGCGATATCGCCGGGACGTCCGAGCACTCGCAGCTGGTGGGCGTATACGTCCTCTGCGGCGTCCCCCTGCAGCATGCCGGTCACTGTCGGGAGGTCATTCGCGAGCGAAAGTGCCGGGAGCGCACGGCATCCCGGCAGCACCGGGTGCACGAACTCGACAGAATTGTGCTGCGCGTCGGTGGCGTGCGGGCCCGCGCCGAAAACGAGCAACGTGGCGCCGGCGAAGAAGCGATCCGCCATCGCCGCGCTGCAGGCAGCGATGGCGTGCGCGTAGCGCTCGAAATATGCCTCGCCCGAACGGTTCGACGCCGCGACCCGCTCCTCGAGAAAGGCACGACCGGCACCAAGCGACGCGTCGCGGTCTGATCGTATCTGCACAGTCATTACCGCACCTCTCGGCTTTGTGATGCCGCAATCAGCGCCTGCCCCAGGCTGATGCCGCCGTCGTTTGCTGGGACGTCGTGATTGGTGTACACGAAGAGATCACGCTCGCGCAAGAGGTGCTCGACACGGCTCAGGAGCAGCGCGTTCTGGAACACGCCACCACTGAGCGCGACGCGCTGCACGCCGAGTTGCGCGCCCAGATGCACGCACACATTTGCGATGCCGCGAGCCAGGCTCTCGTGAAACATCGCGGCGAGCAGGGCGGTCGGGACGCCGCGCCGGCGCGCACCGACGAGTGTCCGGACCAAGTCGCACCGTGTCGAGAATCACGGGGATGCCACCGAACGCCACATCCGGCGCATCGACGATCCGACAGGGCACCGGCCGACATCGCCAGCGCCTCGAGACGCATGGCAGCCTCCGCCTCGAACGTCGAGACGTGCGCGACGCCGATGAGGCTGGCCACGGCGTCGAACAAGCGGTCCGGCGCTCGTGCTGACCGGGGCTGTTGCGGAGGCGGCGACGCGGGAAACGAGGCGCCATTGCCGCGAATCCGGCGCAGCCGTCGCTGTCGCCGAACCAGCCGGGCGGCGGCTTCCTGCAACTCGCCTGCCGCCGCGAGATATGCGATCGCCATCCGCCACCCGTCACGCGCGCACGCGTCGCCGCCCGGCTGGCGCACCGACGCGATATGGCCAACTCGCCGGGACTCGCGCTCATCGCAGAGGAGGAACTCGCCGCCCCAGATGGAGTGGTCCGGCCCGAGGCCGACGCCGTCGAAAGCGACACCGAGGACGTTACCGCGGAGGCCATGCTCGGCGAGGACGCTCGCGATATGCGCGTGGTGATGCTGGACCCGCACCTCGCGGGCGCCGGAATCCCACCACGCTTGCGCGAGACGCGTCGATGCGTAGTCGGGATGCAGGTCGGCCGCGACAGTCGTGGGGCTCCGTTCGGAAGAGTCGCAGGTAGGTCCGCAACGCCTCGTCCTGGTGAGCCAGCGTCTGCGGACTGTCGAGGTCACCGACATGCGGACCCGCGAACGCGTTGCCGGCGTGCAGAACGCAGAACGTGTTCTTGAGGTGGGCGCCGAGCGCAAGCACGTTGTCGTCGCGCGCTGCAACACGTATCGGCAGCGGGCAGTATCCACGCGCGCGGCGGATCATCCTCGGAGTCCCATCGACGACGCGGACCACCGAGTCGTCATAGCGCGCGTAGATCTCGCGATCGTGCAGGAGAAATCGGTCGGCGATCGCTCCGAGGCGCAGCACGGCCTCGTGGTTGTCCTTCGCGATCGGCTCCTCGCTCACGTTGCCGCTGGTCATGACGAGCGGCACCGACACCGCGCGCACGAGGAGGTGATGCAGCGGCGTGTACGGCAGCATCACACCGAGTTCCGCCATCCCTGGCGCGACGGTGTCCGCCACCCGACCGGCGCGGGCGTCCTGGCGGCGCTGGAGCAAGCACGATCGGGCGAACCGACCCCTCCAGCAATGCCGCCTCCTCGTCACTCACGATGCAGAGGCGGCGGACCGCGGCAATGTCGGCGCACATCACGGCGAACGGCTTGGCGGGGCGATGCTTGCGATGGCGCAGGCGCGTCACCGCCGCTCCGTACGTCGCGTCGCAGCACAACTGAAAACCGCCAAGTCCCTTCAACGCGATGATCTCGCCCCAGTCAATCGATGCGGCCGCGAGGTTGATGGGGTCGCCCGCAATCTCGGACCCACCGGCATCCGCGTACCAGAGACGCGGTCCACATGCCGGACATGCATTCGGCTGCGCGTGAAAGCGCCGGTCCCGCGGATCCTGATACTCCCGCATGCAGGCTGCGCACATCGTGAACTCGCGCATGGTCGTCAGCGGCCGGTCGTACGGGATGTCCTCGATGATCGTGAACCGGGGACCGCAGTTGGTGCAGTTGGTGAAGGGATAGCCGTAGCGACGATTCCCCGGCGTGAGCACGTCGCTGACGCAGTCGGGACACGTCGCGGCATCGGGAGCGATCGGCTGGTATTCCCCATCAACGGCACGGCTCTCGACGATCTCGAATCCCCGCTCCCCGGTGACCGCGATCGATGTGGTGTCGACGCTTTCGATACGCGCGAGACGCGGTGCCTCCGAGCACAACAACGTCGCGAACGTCTCGATGCATGCGCGCTCGCCCTCGACCTCGATGATCACGGCGCCTGACGTGTTGCGAACCCAGCCGCCCAGCCGCAGACGGCTTGCAAGGTTCCAGACGAACGGACGGAACCCAACCCCCTGCACGACGCCGTGCACCGCGAAGCGCCGGCGCTCGCGAGCAATCCGCGCGGATGCACTCGCACTGGACTTCGGGGACTGGGTTGCGACGCTCATGGGGTCACGCCGCGCGCAGATGCTCCGTGGTCGAGTTGAACCGCTCCTCGAGGAACCCGGTGGCAAGGCTCACGACCATTTGCACGTCGTCACGGGCGGCGAACTTCTTTGCCGTCTCGACGATCTCGTCGAAACGTTCCTTGCCGGCTCGGGTGCCGAGGACATAACCGATCCCGAAGATCACAAGCTTCTCAAGCATTGCATTCCACTCCAAATGCCGTTATCGCTATGACTGCAGCTCGGCCACGATGTGGACCTGCAGATCAACGTCGGGTTCCACTTTCAGGATGATCAAGCGTGGTGGATCGATGCCGAATTCCTTGACGTTGATCACCTGCTGACCGTCGATCGTCATCGTCGTGCCGTCGACGCTGAGCTGGACGTCTCCGGCGATCTCCTTGGTGATGCCGTGCATCGTGAGCTTCGCCGTCGCACGATAGTTGCCTTCGCCCGGGAGGGTTTCGCCGTGCGTCACAGTGGCGCTGATCGTCGGGTACTTGGACACGTCGAAGCGCCGGCGCATCTCGCGATCCTGCAACCCGTTGCCCGATTTGATGGCGTCCACCGGCAGCGTCAACGCCGCGCTGTACGGCTGATCGAGACGCGGCTTTCCCTGCTCGTCGACCTCGCACTCGATGGTGCCGCTCAGCGCGTTGGCATTGATGTGCGACGGGTGCAGGTTGACCCGCAGCCCGACCTTGACCGTCGACTGGGCGGTGTTGACGCGAAAACGGGGCACGGCGAGCTCTCGTCCTGACCTACATCGACCGGATCTTGAGATACCGCTGAATGTCTTTCGAGTTGAGCACGGCGCCGACGATGGCACCGAGGATCAACCACTGCGCGATCGTGCGCAGACCGCTCTTCTGGCTACCGAGCATGAGCGACACCTACGTTCCTCCTTGCGTGCGTGCTGACGTGACCGGCGCCGTGGTGACGCCGTCGTGGCCGTGATGAGGGTGGTCGTGCGGGCGCTCGACGATCGGCGCCCCGGGACGGCGGAGGATGGTCGGCGGATCTCCGTCGAGTTCGACCTCGTCCACGAGAACGCTCGCCCCGGGTTCGAGCACGCACTGGAGGACCGCGCCCTCGCAGATGGTGTCCTCGGCAAGCAGCTGAAAGCCGAACTCCAGGCTGTCCGGAACGATGCGCTGCTCCTCCCCGATACGCACGACGATGCGCCGAACCGTGCGGCCGCCGGCCATATCGATCGCGACCGTCATGATGCCTTCCGCGAGACCGAGTTCATGCATCAGGAAGCGCTCCCACTCGGGACAAGGTGCGAGAGCAACCGCTCGACGACCGTGACCGCTTCGGCAACGGCATGTGCCACCGGTTCGCTGAGTTCCATGCTCCCCTCGTTCTCCGGGCCGAAGGTCAGCGGCTCGCACCCGACGATGGTCACGTTGTGCGGCGCTCCGCCGAGCGTTCGAACCAGCGCGAACACCGAGTTCCGGAGTCATCGCGTGTCCCTGGAAGGAGCCTTCCGCATGGTCCGGTTGCGACGTGGTCGTATCCGTTTCGAGGTCAGGATCCAGCACGTAGACGGTGCCCGGCACTCCGCCACGAGGCATGGCGTCGATGAGGATCGTCGCCGCCGGGTCATCGAGCAACGCGAAGGCGAGATCGAACCCGCGGATGCCGTAGTCGGCGACGGTTACGTGCTCGCGCGTGCGGCCGCGCCGCCAGTTGGCGCACGACCTCGACGCCAAAACCGTCGTCGCCGAGAAAGATGTTGCCGATTCCCGCCACGAGGACCGTCGCGTCGCTCACGGCTGTATCTCCGCGGGCTCGAGCCGTTCGATGTCGTCGAGGCTGAAGAAGAAACGATGTCCGGGCTGACGCAGCGCGCCGAGATCCTTCCCGGGGTCGTCATCCACGAGAAGCGCGACATGCACGACGTCCTCGTAGTCACGTTCGATGGACTCGACGACGGCCGTACGCCCACTCAGAGCGATGTCCATGATATCGGCCTGCTTCCGTGGGTGGATTCGGACGCGGTCACCGAGGTGCAGATGTCCGTCACGCCAGCGCACCGATTCGGTGGTGCCACCCGTGCCCTCCGGGTCCCAGGCGCCGAGATCGAACGTGGTCACCGGCGGTCTCCGATAACCGGTCGCACTTCGCGAATCGTGCCGTGCATGCGCATGAGGTCTTCGCCGGTGAGCGCCTCGGTGCGATCGAGCAGCGCGCGGGCTCGAGAGTCGGAGGCGCGCATTTCGGCTTTTTCGTCGTCCGTCAGCGCGAGTATGCGCAGGCTCAGGATCTCATCGATCTCGGTGGCGTCAAACAGATCGCCGGAGGATTCCGGAGCAACCTGGGGATGATCCTCGAGGATGATCGGGGACGCGAGCACAGCGTCCGATGCGCTGACTTCCCCGACGAGAACAGGCCAGAGGCCGACGTTCCGACATGCCGCGGCGGCGTCGACCGCGTCCGCCGGAGGGTCGGCGAGCGACAGCCATGCACCGTGCTCCGCCGTAAGGATTGCGTGCGTCGAGACGAGTGACGAGTGGAGGGCTCGATCGCGATCGCCGTCAACACGGAATGCACTGACGTTGCGGATCACGACCCCGATGCGAACGAGGCCGGCACCCGCTCGCGTTGCGGTGAGCGTCACTTCGGCAACCATCGGTTGACGTTCGCGCTGGAGCGCGCCGACGATGGAATCCTGCTCATCGAGCAGTGGTTCCAGTTCATCGCCGCCGGCGATGGGATGCTCCACCACCACCTCGCGTTCGAGCAGTCCCGCCAAGGCGTGCGTTCCGCAGTCGATCGCGATCTCGGTTGCCTCGTCCCAGGCGCGATGGTTGACCCCGCGGGCGCGCAGCTCCTCCACGTCCTCAAGCCGCGCCAGTGCGTCGGTGGTGAGGACTCTGGCCGGCGGGTCGAGTCGCGCGACTGTTCTGGTCACAAGTTGCAGAAACCTGACGCGCACCGTAATCGACGTGGCATCGGTCGCGCGAATCAGGCACTCCGTCTGGGCGATCCATGGATCGCTTCCGCCGGTCGCCTCGCTCCATGCGCGCGGATGCACGCCACCGAACGTCCAGCGCACCTGGTTCTTCACGGATGAAGGCCGGTACGGGTAGAGGATGTACCCCTCGTAGAGCGTCGCCGCGACGATGCGGTCGAGCGTCGACTGGCTCACTGCGGTGTGCCCCCCAACGGGAGTTGGTCGTCGCTGGCGGCGAGCAGCAATGCGAGCGCGGCGTCCCATCCCGGGACACCCGAATGCGCCTTGTAGCGGTTGAGCCGGTCGACGGTGTCGCGACGCAGGCAGAGCCAGGCGCTGTCGGGGTCGTGCTCCTCCATCAGGGCACGCCACGTGGACACGGGCAGCCGGAACGCCGCCTCCTTCGACCATGGAATCGGCGCGACCTGCAGGCTTCCGTCGTCGTCGCGCCAGAAGATCGTGCCGCTGAACTGGAACATCAGCGGGACCTCGCCTGCTTCCAGCGCGAAGAAGTATTTGCCGGCCGTGACCGTCAGGTCATGCGTGCATGGCACCGGGACGATCGCTTCCGTCGTGCCCGTGAACCCGGAGACATCCGTGCTCGCGTGCGTCCAGAGCATCGTCTTCAGCGTGGTCCCCCATCTCGCGGGCTTGCCGAAGAGGTCGAGCAGCGCGTCCTGCTCTCCCGGCGCGTAGGTACGGCGCGTCGCCTGGACCATGATCTGGCACCGCAACGAGATCGCATCGACGCGCCGGCCCTCGCTCTCGCGGATGCGCACGCGGAAGTTGAGAATCGGAATCAGCGTGTCCGGCTCTGCGCCTGCGGAGATGACTTCGAGGTCCAGGTCAGGCACCGGTCCGAACCCTCACGCGCGCGGCGCCGCGGAGCTCGGCAAAGAACCCATCGATGCGCTCCCAGACTTCCTTGCCACCGCTGCAGTCCGCGCCAGCTGATGCGAATGATGCCGACGAGCTCGAAGCAGCGGTCGATCGGCGCGATGTAGTGATCGCGAGCGCCGCTGACGCGATTGATGAGCAGCGCTTCCACATCAGGCTCGAGCGTCGCCAGCAGCGCATTCTCAGCCACCAGCTGGCTCCATCCCTCGAGGCTCAACATCGATTCGGTGGCGCCCGCTGGGCTTGGGTAGAACGCGCGCACTCCGTCAGCGCTGCGTGCTCGTGTGGAGAAACGCCATGTTCACCGGGATCGACAGCGACTCCCACTGCATGTCGTCCATCGCGAAGTCCTGCAGATACACAAGGCGCCGCGAGACACGGCGGTAGCGCTTCTCCGCCTCCGCGGGAAAGAGGATCGCGCACGGCGTGCAGCTGCAGTGGATCTGTCGCGAAGACGGCTCGAAGAGGTGCTCGTGGTTGGGATGCGGGGACAACTCGGCGCTGCACAGCTCGCACCGTTCAGCGGGTGCTCGTGTGCGAATGAGCCCGCGCAACCCGGGAGCACGAGCCGCGGTGCTCATGCCAGCCGAGCCGGAATCGCGACTCGCAGTATCCCGGAGTCCTCGAGAAGTGGCAGGGGTTCGATACGGAAGTCCGAACCAATGCCGGCACCTGCGCGGCGGATGTCATATCGGGCACCGCATACGTCGCACACCAGAACGGCTCCGTCGAGAGACGCATTCTCCATCGTGTCGTCACACGCCGGACACGTCGCGACGTACGCGTAGAACACGTCGCCGGTGCGAGCGATCAGGACGCTGTCGCCGTCAGCCCGAGTTTTCAGCACACTCCCGTTGTCGATGTGCGTTGCGCGCGCCGCAAGGGTGACCCAGTCGCCGGAAGGCATTGCGGCAGCACGTTCTTTCGGGCGCACGACGGGGCCGGGCGACGCCACCATTGGCAGCGTGAGCAGACCGGAGATCTGCGGAGGACCGGCCGGCTTCGCATCCTCAGGCTCGACCACCTCGATGTCGGCAACGTCCGGCGCCGCTTCGTAAATCGCCTTCTCCACGGCGAGTTTCAGTGTGACCATCGAGGATGGGCATCCCTGGCAGTGACCCTCGAGCCGGATGCGCACGATGTCGCCGGCAACACCGAGGAGTTCCACGCCGCCGCCATGCGATCGCATGTACGGCCGCACCGACTCCAGGGCTCCTTCGACGCGAGTACGCAAGTCCAATGGATGCAGCCCGTGGAGCAGGAGCACTCCCTTGATCAGGTCATCGTCGGCCATGCGCTCGAGCAACCGGTCCGCCGCAGGATCACCGCGTGGTCCGAGGACATCGAGCATTCGCGACAGCGCCTCCCCGTGGAGGTCGAGCACGGTGGAGAGCAACTCCTCGACGAGCGCGCGCGACGCAGGGTCGGGGAGCTGCTGGAGCTCCCCGACCAGCGTATCGACGTGGGCGATTCGTTTCTGGAGCTCTCGCTCCTCAACAATACGGGTGGGCGCTGCCATTCATGGTTGCGTGCCGAAGTTCGGCGAGTGCCGAGTCTCCAGCACTTTGCCGTTGCCGAGGTACATGTGCACACCGCAGGGCAGGCACGGGTCGAAGCTGCGCACCGCCCGCATGATGTCGATGCCCTTGAAGGTGTCCGGACCGTTCTCCTCGAAGATCGGCGTGTTCTGCACCGAGTTCTTCGTACGGCCCAGGGGTGCCGTACATGTCGCGAGGAGTCGCGTTCCAGGGCGTCGGTGGGTACGGGTGGTAGTTGGCGATCTTGCCGTCACGGATGACGACGTGGTGCGAGAGCACGCCGCGCACGGCCTCGTGGAACCCGCATCCGATTGCCTCGTCCGGAACGGTGAACGGCGTGAACGTGTCGGTCCGTCCCGCGTTGAGCTCGGCGAACGCCTTGTCCAGGAAGTGCAGTGCCGCCGCGGCCGCGTAGGCCTGGAAGTACGTGCGCGCGCGGTCACGCTCGATGGCGTTGCTCCACTTCGGCACCTTCCATTCGAACTCGACCTCGGGCTTGGACGCCGTCTTCGGAAGATAGATCTTGGTGCTGGTACCGGTCGCCTTGATGTAGCCGACGTCGACGATGCCGGCGAGCGACGTCGCAAGCAGACGAGCGAAGGCGCCGCCACCCGTGTCCATCGCGAGGTGCTCGCCTTCGTGCAGGTAGCGAGGGCACATGACCCAGCTGTAGTTCTTGTCGAAATCGCGCTTGCCGGGCTTGGGAATCGTTGTCTGGTTCCACGGATGACGCTTGTCGATCGGGTATCCGAGCGGGTCCTTCTCGACGAAGACTTCTCCGTCGTCCGCCCAGTCCTCGTAGAACGAGTGGCCGAGCAGGATGCGGATGTTGCGGTTGATCTCGACAAGATCCGTGGTCACGAGCTTGCCATCGACCACGACACCCGGGGTGACAAACATCGACCGGCCCCAGTTGGTCATGTGCCGGTAGGTGTAATCGCACTCGTCGGGGTCGTTGAAGGAGCCCCAGCACACCGTGTCCATGCGACGGCGGCCGACCTCCTCGTAGCCGGGAAGCGCCTCGTAGAAGAAGTCGAAGATGTCGTCGTGCAGCGGGACGACCTTCTTCATGAACTCGACGTAGCGCATCAGGCGAACCAGGTAATCCGAGAAGAGCTGGACCGTCGGGACAGTGCCGACACCGCCCGGATACAGCGTCGATGGATGGACGTGCCGTCCCTCCATGAGGCAGAACATCTCACGCGTGTAGCGGCTGACGTGCAACGTCTCGCGATAGAACTCCCCGGTGAAGGGGTTCAGCGCGCGCATGATCTCGGCGATCGTGCGATAGCCGTGGTCGGCCGCGTGCGGCGCGGGCGTGTTCTCGGCGCGTGCAAGAACCGAAGGATTGGTCTCCTTCACCATCTGCTCGCAGAAGTCGACCATGAGCAGGTTGTCCTGGAAGATGTTGTGGTCGAACATGTACTCGGCCGCCTCGCCGAGGTTGACGATCCACTCCGCCATTGCAGGCGGGCGAATCCCGAATGCCATGTTCTGCGCATACGTGGCGCACGTCGCGTGGTTGTCGCCGCAGATGCCGCAGATGCGGCTCGTGATGAAGTGCGCGTCGCGCGGGTCCTTGCCCTTCATGAAGATGCTGTAGCCACGGAAGATCGATGACGTGCTCCGGCAGTCCGCGACGACACGGTTGGCGAAGTCGATCTTCGTGAAGATACCGAGGCTGCCGACGATCCTCGTGATCGGATCCCAGGAGACTTCGGTGAGGACCGGGGCATTGGTCCTGGTGGGGTCCTTCTCGACCACTGTCATGGCTCAGTTCTCCTAGTACGTGGTCGGCCGGTAGCCGGTGGTGAGCTCGGGCCGCGTGTGCCGCCATCTCGGCTCTTTGTTGACAGTCGTGTTGGTCACCTTGCGCAGCGCGCGGATCGCCGTGCCGTATACGCCGATCACGCCGGTTGACAGATGCGCTCCGGGCGGTTCGTCCATGAAGGGCATGAACTTGTCGGGGAAGCCCGGCATCGTGCAGCCGATGCAGATACCACCGACGTTCGGGCACCCGCCGATGCCGGCCATCCAGCCACGCTTCGGGACGTTGCAGTTGACGACGGGACCCCAGCAACCAAGCTTGACCAGGCATCGAGGCGAGTTGTAGTCGCCCGCGAAATCACCCTGCTCGTAAGACGCCGCACGGTCGCAGCCGTCGTGGACGGTGTCTCCGAACAGCCACTTGGGACGCAGTTGCTCGTCGAGCGGGATGATCGGCGCGAGCCCGGCGACCATGTACAGCAGGTACAGCAATGTCTCCATGAAGTTGTCCGGCTGCACAGGGCAACCAGGAACGTTGACGATCGGCAGCCCGGCCTTGGACTGCCAGTCCCAGCCGAGATAATCGGCGAGCCCCATCGCGCCCGTCGGATTGCCCTGCATCGCGTGAATGCCGCCGTACGTCGCGCACGTGCCGCATGCAACGACCGCAAGCGCCCTCGGTGCGAGACGGTCGATCCACTCACACGTCGTGATCGGCTGTCCGGTTGCGGCATCAGTGCCGACTGCAGCCCAGTAGCCTTCCTTCTTGATCGTCTCGTTGGGAATCGATCCCTCGATGACGAGCACGAACGGATCGAGTTTTCCGTCCGCGGCAGCGTGCCATGACTTGATGAACTCCTCGCCGTTCTCGTACGCGAGCACCGGGTTGTAGAGGTGGACCTTGGGCAGACCGGGGATGGCTCCGAGCAGCACGTCCTCGATGCTCGGCTGCGTGGCCGCGGTGATCGACACCGAGTCACCGTCGCAACCAAGTCCCGCCGTGACCCACACGATGTGCAGATCAGAGACGGGCGAATCCCTCTGGGTCTTGCGCCCATACGGCACGGTATCCGTGGCCATCCAACCTCCTCCTTTGTGAGCGATTGGGAGCGGCGACTGCATGACGGATCACGTCCCTTCGACGTCCGCCTGCCCACGGACTGTGGCGACCCGCGTGGGGGTCGTCAATCCGTGTCTTGCGCGGCTATCCGCGGCGCGCGGGTATTGACAGCGAGCTCTTCGCCGGCAGCGTACTGCGATGCCGCGGGCTGGTCGGAGCGCCCGGTGCCGGCTTTGCGCATCGCCAGAAATTCCTGAGCGACGGCGCAGAGCTGCTCCACAGGCGCGACATACGCGTCAACCATGTCGAGTCCCGCGTCGTTGAGCTCGTAACGCCGCCGGCTGCGTCCACCTGAGGTGCGCTCCCAGGTCGAATGCAGCAGACCCTCGGCCTCCATCGTGTTGAGTGACCGGTACACGGTTCCGAGGTCGCATTCGAGACCGATGCCGACCAGCCAGTGGTGCAGCTCGTATCCGTATACCGACTGCCCCGCGATCAGATGGGCAAGGATGCATGGCCTGAGCAGCCCAACCGACAAGGCGGCCGGGCGATCAGGTCTGAATTCCCCGCTCACTTCATACCTCTGGCTGGTCGCTCACGTTGACTTTACGTGGCACGTGCTCGATTCACCCCAGGGTCCGACCCTAGTCTTTTACCGCGAACACACCCTTGGATGCGCGCACCGCAACCCGGGACGGACGCCCGGTTTCCACGGGTCCGAAGATGGGGACCAGCTCCTGGCGCGAGCGGATCCCCAGCTTGCCGTAGACATTCGCGAGGTGATACTCGACCGTCTTGATGCTCACCACGAGCTCATCGGCCACCTGGCGGTTTGTCCGCCCCGTCGACACGAGCCGTGCGACCGACACCTCCTGCGGCGTGAGGCGCCAGCGCGCGTGCCCTGCCTCGGCTGACGGCGCCATGCCGCAGCGCACGAGCGCGGTGACGGCCTCGGTGAGAAACGGCCGCGCATCAAGATCCGCGAATCGCTCGCGAGCGGCTTCGAGCTGCCACACCGCCGCGCGGTTGAAGCCCTCGCGCAGGAGAAAGCGCCCGTATTCGAGTTCGGTGAGGGCTCGTTCGAACGGCAGGTGGACGTCGTCGAGTGCCGCCAGACTGGAGACGAAGGCGACCTCGGCGTCGTCCGCCCTGCCGAGTGCCGCATCGAGCATCGCGCGGATCCGGTCGGCCCCGGCGATCGATTGCGCGCGATTGCGCTCCCGCGCAACTCTCGCGAAACGCGACACGACCGTTTCAGCGTCGCGCAGGCGGTTGAGTCCGACCAGCGCTTCCGCATAAAGGATCGGCCAGTCGAGAATGCCGGGCTCGCCGATACCGCCCAGGTCAGCCAGTGGGAGCAGGGGCTCGAGTGCGTGGATCACCGACTCGTGATCCCCCCGCGCCCGAGCGATGTGCGCGCCGGCCATCGCCGCCTGGGCTATTCCGGCGAATTCAGCGCCTGCCACTTCGGCGGCGCGACGTGCGGCGTCCGCATGAGCCGCCGCGGCGTCCCAATCGCCGCGCCCAGCGAGTGGCGCGCAGGCGGACGCGTGGGCGCCGGCGAGCAACCACGTCTGATCCGCGTCCTCGGCGAGCGACGCCGCAAGCTGACCGTGTACCGAAGCGTCGTCCCAGTCGCCCATCCGGTACTCGGCGGTCGCGAGCATCGTGAGTGCTTCGATCGCCTGGTGCGCGGGTCCCCGACGTCGCAGTCGTTCCGCCACTGGCGCGAGATCCTCGCGAGCCGCCGCCGGGTCGTCGGTGACGCAGCGGATGTAGCCGCGACCGAGATACCCGTCGAGCGGCGAGTTGTCCGGGAGGGAGTTCGGCCGGCGGCAGCTCCGCGACCGCCGCCGCTGCCTCTGGAGCCCGGCCGGCGAAGAGCAGACCGATTGCCAGAACCGACAGCGAGTTGGCCACGGGCGAAGCCGGGCGCTTTGCATCGAGCGATCGCGTCGCCCAGAGCGCTGCGTCGGGGCCGTGGCCTCGGCCCATGTGCACTCGTGCGAGCTGGGCGGCGATCTCCTCGGCAAGTGGATGGTCACGCACCGGATCGCAAGCGTCATAGGCGGCGGCAAGCAACTCCTGCGCGCGGTCGTATCTGCCGCCCGTCATCGCGAGGCTCCCCAGCACGAAGCCTCGCCGCGCGGTCGCCGCCTGGCGTTCGATCTCGTCGACGAGGGCCAGCACGTCGTCAACGGCGCCGCCGAGGAGCATGTATTCCGCGGCCAGGAGGGTGCGCTGGTCGCGCTCCGGACCGTCCGCGGTGAGCCGGCTCGCGGACAGCATCGCGTCGGCTGCAGCGTCCCATGAGCCGCGGCGCGCGAGCTGGATCCCGAAGATGATCAGGTCTGCCGCGAGCTGCGGATCCGCCCCGCGAGCGGCGGCGACGCGGTGGCGCAACGCCGATGCCTCGTCGGGCACCAGCGTCGCCGCGCGCTCGTGCAGCTCGGCCCGATGCGCAGGTCCGAGCGAGTGATATGCCGCCGCCTGAACGAGTGGATGCGGGAACGCGATGAGTCGATCGGCGGGCGCGCCGTGCTCCTCGAGCAGATGCGCGGTGATCGCCCGTTCCAGAGGGACAAGGGTCTCGCGAAGCTCAGCGAGACGGCCTGCGGTCGCGAGTCGGCACGAGAGCCCAAGCACCGACGCCGAACTGACGAGCAGGCGCGCTTCGGTGCTGAGGCTCTCGAGCCGCGCACGCACCAGCGCTCCGAAGTCAGCGGTCGACGGCAGTGGCAGGTCGGACGGTTCGCGCAGGATCGACGGCAGGATCTCATCGAAGATCGCAGTCGCATGGAGCGGGCTCCCGCCGGTGTGGGAACGAATCCGGTCGGCGGCGCGAGTTGAGAGGTGATCGACCCCCATGGAGACGCCGAGGTCTCGAATGGCGGACGCGTCAAGACCACGAACGCGCACCCACGCGCCGTGACCATGCTCGACGAGGCGGTGGAATCCGGCGAGGTGCCCGCGCGGTGAACCACTCCGCGACACGATGAGCGTCAGAACGCGGTCGGCCTGCAAACGTCGAAGCGCAAAGATGAGCGCCTGGAGCGAAGGGCGGTCCGCCCATTGCGCATCGTCGATCAGGAGTAGCACCGGTCCCGCAGCCTGCATCGCACCCAACAGGTCGAGCAGCGCGGCACCCACCCATATCGGGTCGCGCGCCTCGGCGTCGCGGTCACCCAGGGCAGCCAGAGCCGGCGTCCGTGGCTCGTGCGACGCACGGACGAGCTGTTCGATGACCCCAAAGGTGAGCAGTTGTTCCGCCTCCTCTCCGCTCGCCTCCCAGAGCTGGAATCCCTGGGCCTGGCTGACGAACCGATGCGCGAGCGCGGTTTTGCCGATCCCCGGTTCGCCCGTGAGGAGCGCTACTCGCGGATGACCGTGACGCACTTCGGCAGCCTGAGCGAGCAGGCTGGCCAGCTCGTTGCGTCTGCCGACAAACGCCCCATCGCCACTTCCACCGTCGGTGGTCACGGCGAGATCCTACCGCCGATCGCCTCCGGGTTTTTTTGAAGGGAGTTGCGCGCTACCCCGTGACGTTATCCGGCAAACGGCCAGCGGTTCGCGCCGAGCTCGCGCGAGATGCCCCGCGCCGCCTCGACCACTGCGGTCGAGAGCCCACGAGCCGGGCCACGCGGATACACGCGGTCTGTGTCACCGACAATCGCGATTGCACCGACGGCGTTGCTGTCGCGGTCGAAGATCGGCGCCGCGATGCTCGACTCGCCAAGCACCGCTTCGTCACGCTCGCTGGCGATTGCCTGCAACCGGATGGTGTTCAACTGGATGCGCAACGCGCCCGCAGTCGGTGTTCGTTTTGTCAACCGTTCGAGCGGTACGGAAAGCAAACTGTCGATGGTGTCTGTCGATGCGAACGCAAGCAGCGCCTTGCCGAGAGCGCTCGCGTGCAGCGGAAGTTGGGACCCCACCTCGAGAATCTGCAGTGTCGCGTCGGGACGGAAGACGTGGTGCACAACAACGGCAGTGGTGCCGTGCATGACCCCGACTCGCACTGCGAATTTGGTACGCACCGCAAGTTGCGCCGCGTAGGTGATCGAACGCGAGCGCAGCTCGTTGACGTCGAGGTATGAGTAGCCGAGTTGCAACAGCCCTGCACCCAACTGGTACTTCTCGGAGACGCGGTCCTGCTCGACAAATCCCTGCGCGAGCAACGTTTGCAGCAGGCCGTGCACTGTCGGTCGCGCGAGGCTCAAACGATCGGCGAGCTCACTGACCCCGAGCCTCCCCTGACCACTCGCAAGCGCCTTCAGAATCGCCGCGGCGCGGTCGACGGACTGGATCGAGGTCGGGCGCCGGCGATTCGGCATTGCTGAATTATGGTCGAGTATGTAGACTAGTTGGAATTCTCAACCGTCCGCGTGAGAGCGAGGGAAGTCGTGGCCGTCGGGATTGTATTGGTCTCACACAGCGCCGAGTTGGCTGCTGGACTGACCCTCCTTGCTGGTCAGATGGCGGGCCCGGACGTCCACATCGAGCCGGCCGGCGGCGACCAGGATGGTGGCCTCGGGACGTCGGATGAGCTGGTCCGCGCGGCGATCGCGCGCGCCGACCAGGGTGATGGCGTGTTGCTGCTGTGCGACCTCGGCAGCGCCATCCTCACCGTGCGCGAAGTGCTCGACGGCAACGGTGACGGCCATGTCCGACTCGTCGATGCTCCGTTCGTGGAAGGCGCAGTGGCGGCTGCGGTGATTGCATCATCCGGCGCGCCACTCGATGAGGTTGCACGTTCCGCGGAGGAGGCTCGCGATGCTCACAAGCTCTGAAGCCACCATGACCCTTCCCGAAGGCATCGCCCTGCATGCGCGTCCGGCCGCATTGTTCGTCCGAACCGCGATGCGCTTTCAGTCGAAGATCGTCGTGTCGGCGAATGGACGCGAAGCCGACGCCAAAAGCATCCTCAGCGTGCTCGGGCTCGGTGCGACTGCCGGAACGACGCTCCTCGTGCGCGCCGACGGCGAGGATGCGGCTGCCGCGCTCGACGCTCTCGCGGAGTCACTCGCCGGCGTCGTCGAGTAGCGCGCGCAGCGGGCGCTCGAGCGACTCCACCTCGGCGGCGGACTCAGCGCGGAGTGCGCGAAGCGCGACAGCCGCCGCCTCCTCGTAATCCAGGGCGCGAACCCAGGAGCGAACCCGCGCCACCGCTGCCGCGCCGACGCTCAGCTCATCGACGCCGAGCCCGACGAGCAACGGCATGACCAGCGGGTTCGACGCGGCCTCGCCGCAGACTTCGACCGGGATGCCCGCGACTCGAGCGGCATCGACCGTGTCAGCGATGAGCTGGAGGACGGCGGGGTGATGCGCGGGCGCACCGCCAGGGCGGGTCCGGTCGATGCCCAGTTGAAAGCTGGTCAGGTCGTTGGTGCCGATGCTGAACATGCCGACCTCGGGCGCGATGCGGTCCGCCATGACCGCAGCCGCCGGAACCTCGACCATCGCGGCCACCAGCGGCACCCGGCTCCGCCTTCGCGCGGCGATCGGCTCGATGGTCGCGCGCACCGCGCGCACCTGAGCAGGCTCGGTCACCATCGGGATGAGGATGCGGAGTTCCGTCGCATCGCCCACCTCGAGGATCGCCTCCAGCTGCGCCGCGAGCGCGTCGGGGTCTTCCAGCAGGAGCTCGACGCCACGTCCAAACACTCCTTTAAGGAAGGGGGGCGTTTTGTCGCCGCCAAAGTCGAGCAGACGCACCGTCGCGGTCAGCCCGTGGAGCTGCGCCAGCACGGGGTCGAGCGTGCGCCGGTGCTCGGCAACCGACGGCCAGTGCTTTGCCTCGAGAAAGGCGAGCTCGGTGCGCAGCAGGCCGACCCCGTCGGCCCCGGCCTCCAGTGCTGCGCGGACTTCGGTCGGGGTGGCCGCGTTGGCCAGGACGCGAACGGTCCGCCCGTCCCGGGTGACGGTCGGCAATGCTCGCGACGCCATCGCCCGATCCCGCGCTGACGCAGCCGCCGTCATCGCGCTGCGAACTCTCTCCAGCCGCTGCTCGTCCGGTGACGCGATGACCATGCTCTGGTCCCCGTCGACGATGCAGATCTCTCCTTCATGGAGCCGCATGAGATCCAACCCAACCCCGACCACCATCGGCAGGCCGAGACCTCGGGCCACGATTGCCGCATGGCCGGTGACGCCGCCATCGGCGAGTGCGATTCCGCGGACGTCGCCGTCGAGCTCGATGACATCGGCCGGGCCGAGATCCGTCGCGACGAGAATCGAGTCACCGCCTCTCGAGCGGTCGACACGGGCGGACTCATGCGAGAGGATCCGCAACGCCCGCCGCCCGAGGCTTCGCACGTCCGACGCGCGCGCGGCGAGCTCCTCGTCGCCGAGCGTATCGAGGAGCGCGGCGGCCGCTTCCACCTCCACGCGAATCGCGCTTGCCGCGGTGAGCCCGCGGTCCAGGACCGCGCTCCCCACGGCGTCGAGGAGCATCGGATCCTCGGCCATCATCATCCCGGCGTCGAGGATGTCCGCCTCGTCACTCCTGCCCTCGGTTCGCAGTCTCGTGGCGAGTTCCTCGAGCTCGCGAGCTGCTCGCGCGAGCGCTCCCCGGGCGTGAGCAGCCGCGCCGGGACGCGCGGACTCGATTAAGGATGGTGTCGTCGATCTCGCCGACCGCGTCGAGCCGCCGCACCGCTCCGAACGCTGCCCCCGGTGACGCCGGCACGCCAGCGAGCACTCGCTCGCTCATTAAGGAGTGCTCGCTACCGTCCGTTCCAGGGCGCGGATGATCATCGCCGTCGACGTCGCTCCCGGGTCCTGATGCCCGATGGAGCGCTCACCGAGATACGAGGCGCGGCCCTTGCGCGCCTGCATCGGGATGGTCGCCCGCATGCCCTTTTCAGCCGCCTCCGCGGCGGAGCGGAGCATCTCCCCGCTCGACGCCCCCCGCGCCAGCCCCTCTCGCATCGCGTCCACCGCCGGCTCCAGTGCATCCACCATCGTCTTGTCGCCGGGCACTGCAGCCCCCAGGTCCTTCACGGACGCGAGCGCGGCAGCCATGGCATCGACGAGTTGGGCAAGATCGAACGTGGGTCCATCACCCAGGGCGCGCCCCGCTTTGCGAAGCGCCGACCCCCAGAGCGGACCGCTGGCGCCGCCAACGGTAGATATCAATGTCTTGCCGGAAAGAATCAGCAGTTTGCCCGGCGTTCCGTCGGGCTCAGTGGTCAGGGCGAGGGTCACGGCATCGAACCCGCGGTTCAGGTTGATGCCATGGTCGCCATCGCCGATCGCCGCGTCGAGCTGGACCAGGTAGTCCCGCTCGGCGCGGACCGATGCGGCGATCTCGTTCATCCACGCGGTGACGGTCTGCGCATCCATCGCTATAGCGACCGCCACGATAGCATCAGCCTCCCCAGCGCAGGGCGGCCGTGTGGACGGGCGCGTCCCAGAGGGCTGTGAGGTTGTCGTCGAGCTCCACGACCGTCAATGAGGCTCCGGCCATCTCGAGCGAGGTGATGTAGCTGCCGACGAGGTTGCGAGCCGGTGTGAGGCCGAGCTTCCGCAGACGCTTCTCCACTTCTCCGTAGAGGAGGTACAGCTCGAGCAGCGGCGTGCCACCCATGCCGTTGACGAAGGCCAGCACGTTAGCGCCAGACTTGGCAGCAAGATCGGAGGTCACTGCCTCGACCATGATCTCCGCGATCTCGGCTGCGCTGCCGAGCGGCGCGCGGCGGCGGCCAGGCTCGCCATGGATGCCGATACCGACTTCCATCTCGCCCTCGGGGAGCTCGAAGATCGGGTTGCCGGAGGCCGGTGGAATGCAGGATGACAGCGCGATGCCAAACGAACGGCCGCGCTCGTTGACCTGCTTGATGACGCTGACGACCTTGTCGAGCGAGTCGCCCCGCTCGGCGGCGGCGCCGCCGATCTTCTCGGCGATGACCGTCGCGCCGACACCGCGGCGGCCGGCTGTGTACAGCGAGTCCTGAACGGCGACGTCGTCGTCGATCACGATGGCCTCGACCTTGATGCCGTCTTCCTCAGCTTCGTCCGCCGCCATCTTGAAGTTGAGCACGTCACCGGTGTAGTTCTTGACGATGTGGATGACGCCCGCGCCACCGTCGACCGCCTTCGTCGCGGCGAGCATCTGGTCCGGCACCGGCGACGTGAAGACCTCGCCCGGGCAGGCCGCGTCGAGCATGCCGACACCGACGAACCCACCGTGCAGGGGCTCGTGCCCCGACCCACCACCTGAGATCAATGCCACCTTGCCCTTGACCGGCGCCCCGGCCCGGACGAGGATCTGGTTCTCGACGTCGTACCGGAGGATGTCCGGAACGGATGCGGCGAGCCCCGCAAGCAACTCTTTGACGACCTGATCCGGTTCGTTGATGATTTTTCGCATGCGCCTGGTGGCTGTGGCCATGACTCGGCACTCCTGTGATTCGACATTATCGAACGTTGGTCGGAAATTACTCTCTTTCCGAGGGCGATGTCAATGGGTTTGTCGAGATGGTTCGACGCCGTCCGGAAAGCGGCGTTTTGGACCGATCCGTGACCCAAGGCGGGCGACGGCGTAGGCTCGCTCCTGCATGGCTGGCAGGGCATTCGTCACCGGTGCGAGCGGCTTCCTCGGGCGATCGATCGTCGAGGAGTTGGTGGCCGCGGGGCGTCCCGTCAGAGCCCTCGCCCGATCCGACAGCGCCGCGCAGCGGCTGATCGCGCTCGGCGCGGAACCGGTGCGGGGGGATCTGCGCGACCGGTCGTCACTCGAGGCCGGCTTCGCGGGGTGCGAGACCGTCTTTCACGTTGCCGGGGCGAACGCGTTCTGCGTGCCGGATCCGCGGCCGATGTTCGAGGTCAACGTCGCGGGGTCGCGGACGGTGGTGCGGGCGGCTGCGGCAACCGGCGTTTCGCGCGTGGTGTACACGTCGTCGGCCGCGACACTCGATGTCGCCCCTCCGTCGGGGCGGCGCGGCCGGCGTTTCCTGTCCGATTACGCCCGCTCGAAGTACGAGGCCGAGCGCGTGGTGATGGAGGCGTCGACCACCACGGGGCTGACGGTGATCTGCGTCAATCCCGCTTCAGTGCAGGGACCGGGGCGGACCAGCGGAACGGCCCGCCTGCTCATCGGCTATCTCAACGGCAAGCTGCCGGCCGCGGTTGACGGACCCCTGAACGTCATCGACATCGCGGACTGCACCCGCGGCCACCTGCTCGCGGAGGAGCGCGGCGTCGCGGGCCAGCGGTACCTGCTGTGCGGTGCCTCGATGACCCTGCGCACCGGGCTCGCGCTGCTCTCACGGCTCACTGGCCTCGCGGATCCGCCCCGCTTTCTCCCCGCGAAGCTTGCTCTGGGTGCGTCCGCGTGTCTCGAGGTCATCGCCCGCATCCGGCGCAAGCCGACCCGCTACTGCCGCGAGATGGTCCGAACGCTCATCGAGGGCGCGCCGTACGACGGTGCTCCAGCCGCCAAAGCGCTCGGACTCGTGTACACGCCGATCGAGGACACCATGCGCCGCACGATCAGCTGGTATCTCGCCCAGGGCCTGATCACCCGGCCGCTGCCGGGATTCACCGACTCGGCGACCGACGAGGCAGCGACAGCCTGACGGCGGTTCAGCGTACCGGTGGGGTTGGATCGCTCACGACGACCGGCGCCGGCGCGCGCCGGTGCAGTCCGGGCAGACGCAACGCGAACCGATTCTCGTTCCCGTGCAGGAGCCGCTCGATGTTGGCGCGATGCAGCACGATGATCGCGATCGCGGCGCCGAGCGTGAAGAACACCTCAGCCCAGGTCCCGCCGAACACCAGGACCAGCGCCGGCAGCACGAGTGACGCGGTGATCGAGGCGACAGAGGTGTACCGCGTCGCAAGCAACACCAGCCACCACACCACGGCCATGACCACCGAGGCGAGCGGCGCCATCACCAGCACCACCCCGACCGTCGTCGCCACGATCTTGCCGCCGCGCCGGAATCCGAGGAACAGCGGCCGCCAGTGGCCGATGAGCGCGCCGGTGCCCGCAACGACCGCTCCCGTCGGGCCGCCCACCGCGATCCCGATTGCGGCCGCGGCAGAGCCCTTGCCGATGTCGAGGAGCGCGACAATGAAAAACATCTTGAAACCGGCGTGCCGCCAGACATTCGCGGCACCGGTTCCCCTGCTTCCGACCTCGCGGATGTCCTTCCCGGTCACGAACCTCGAGAGCCAGTACCCCCATGGGAGACTCCCGAGCACGTATCCGGCCACCCCCAAAAGCACAATGGTCAGGAGGCTCACCTACCGATTCTAGATGCAATTCCTGACACACGCCGCTGACCCGTCCGAGATGGCGCATGCGCACTGAGGCGGTGACCCGCCACCTGACGATCCCGAACCAGTTGACGATCCTGCGCATCCTCCTGGTCCCGGTCATCGGCGCCGTCCTCGCGATCGATTTCACCGACCACTACCAGATCAGCGCCGCAGCGTACGTTGCCGCGGCCGCGACGGATACGCTCGACGGGCGGATCGCCCGAAGCCGCAACCTCGTGACCGAGCTCGGAAAGTTCCTCGATCCGCTCGCGGACAAGCTCATGGTCATCACCGTCCTGGTGATCCTCGCCTCGCAGTCGCTGCTGCCGTCCTGGGTTGTCGTCGTCGTCGCCGCGCGCGAGTTCCTGATCACCGGGCTTCGCTCGGTGGCCGCGGGTCAGGGCGTTGTGGTCAGCTCGACGCAGCTCGGCAAGGGAAAGGCGTTCACGCAGAACTGCATGATTCTGCTGATCATCCTGGCGCAGCCCTATCCGATCCTCGAGCTGCCCGCGGTGATCTTCATCTGGATCGCCGTGATCGCGACCATCGCGAGCGGGCTCGACTATCTCTGGAGATACCGCCGCTTCATCATCTAGCGGAGCGACAGGTCAGTCGTCGTCGTCGACCCAGTCGAGCGTGCGCTGGACTGCTTTCTTCCATTTCCGGTAGCCGCGTTCGCGCTGGACCTCGTCCATTTTCGGAATCCACTCCGCGGCCTTGTGCCAGTGGGCACGCAGGCTTTCGACATCCGGCCAGAAACCAACCGCGAGACCCGCTGCGTAGGCGGCACCGAGTGAGACCGTCTCCGCGACATTCGGCCTGACGACCGGAACGCCGAGGACGTCCGCGAGAAACTGCATCAGCAGGTTGTTGGCGGTCATGCCACCGTCGGCCTTGAGTGAGCTGAGCTCGATGCCCGAATCAGCGTTCATCGCGTCGACGACTTCGCGCGTCTGCCACGCTGTGGCCTCGAGCACGGCGCGAGCAATGTGGCCCTTGGTGACGTAACCGGTGAGACCGGCAATCACGCCGCGCGCATCACCGCGCCAGTGCGGCGCAAACAACCCGGAGAACGCGGGAACGAAGTAAATGCCGCCGTTGTCATCGACGGTGCGTGCAAGTGTCTCGACCTCGGGAGCGCTGCCGATGAGGCCGACCTTGTCGCGGAACCACTGCACCAGCGCTCCGGTGACAGCGATCGAGCCCTCGAGGGCGTACGTCGCGGGCTCGTCACCGATCTTCGATCCGACAGTCGTGAGCAATCCGTGTTGCGAGCGCACGGGACGCGTGCCTGTGTTGAGCAACAGGAAGCTCCCCGTCCCATACGTGCACTTGGCCTCCCCCGCCGAGAAGCACGTCTGACCGAACAGCGCCGCCTGCTGGTCGCCGAGCGCAGCCGCGATCGGCACACCACCCAGCGAATCGCCGGCCTCGCCGTAGATCTGCGACGAGGGCTGGATCACCGGCAGCATCGCCCGCGGGACGCCGATGGCGTCGAGCAGCGTGTCATCCCATTCGAGCGTCTCGAGATTCATGAGCATCGTCCGGCTTGCGTTGGTCACGTCGGTGACATGGCGACCGGTGAGGTTCCACACGAGCCAGCTGTCCATGGTTCCGAAGAGCAACTCCCCCTGCTCCGCGCGACGGCGGAGATCCGGCGCGCTGTCCAGCAGCCAGCTGACCTTCGGTCCCGAGAAATACGTGGCGAGCGGCAGCCCGCAGCGGTCGCGAAAGCGATCCTGTCCGTACTCCGCGCCGAGCTTGCGGCACAGCGCATCGGTTCGGGTGTCCTGCCAGACGATCGCGTTGCAGACGGGTTCGCCGGTGTGTGGGTCCCACACGACCGTCGTCTCACGCTGGTTCGCGATACCGACCGCAACGAGGTCGCTCATCTGGAGGCCGCCCTTGTCGAGCGCACCGCCCACCACCTCGATGACGTTGCGCAGGATTTCGCGTGGATCGTGCTCGACCCACCCGGGGCGCGGAAAGATCTGCTCGTGCTCCTTCTGGCTCAGGGAGACGATGTGGCCCTGCTCGTCGAACACGAGGCAGCGCGACGATGACGTTCCCTGGTCGATCGCGGCAACGTACCGATCGCTCACGCGGCTGTCCTCCTACGCGAATGATGCTGCACGACGATCACCATGGAACGGCTCCGAGGTCGCGTGAAATGGTGCGAGCGCCCTCGCGCACGTATGACACAAGGTCGCTGCGCGGTTGCGAGCCGTCGCAGAGTTGCTCGGTCGGACCCGAGATTGCAATGGCCCCGACGGCGACGCCCTGACGATCACGAATCGGCGCGGCAAACGACGTCTCGCCGTCGATCAACTCCTCCACCGACGACGCCCATCCCTGCTCCTGCACGCGGCCGATCTCGGTGGCGAGGACTCGGGGGTCGGTGATCGTGCAGTTTGTGAAACGCGGGAGGCTGCCATTACCGAGCTCGGCGGTGAGGTACGGGTGATATGCGAGCAGCACTTTGCCCATCGCGGTGGCGTGGATCGGCAGGAGCGAGCCGACCTCGAGCACCTGCGGGCTGTTGTCCGGACGGAACACGTGATGCACGAGCAGCACCTGACTGTCATGCAGGGTTCCCAGGCGCACGCTCTCGTTGGTGCGCGCCGCCAACCAGTCAGCCCAGTTGAGCGCACGCGTGCGCAACTCGTTGCCGTCGAGGTAGCTGCTCCCCAGGTGGAGCAGCGCGGCGCCCATGCGGTACTTGCCCGACTCCGGGTCCTGCTCGACGAAGCCCACGGACAGGAGCGTCCGCATGATCCCGTACACGGTGCCCTTGGGAAGCCCCAGCTCACCGGCCACTTCGGCGAGGCTCAGCCTGCGCGTACGCCCGGAGAGCAGCCTGAGGATGGCCGAGGCACGTTCGATCGATTGGATGGGTTTCGGCACGAGGTTGGTAAGCCTACCAATTCCTTAATAGGGCAAAAAGGGCTATTGCCAGAGGTGATTGACAATGCCCTACGACCGAGGGTAGTGTCCGCACACCCAATCAGGGGTAGAAGCTCGCCAAGGAGGAGGCACTCATGCCGAACCACATTTTTTTCTCGGAGGTCATAGGGACAGGCCTACTGATCCTCTTGGGAGACGGCGTCGTCGCCGGGGTGCTGCTGTCCAAGTCGAAGGCCGAGAACAGCGGCTGGATCGTGATCACCTTCGGGTGGGCGATGGCTGTTGCGATGGCCGTCTACGCCGTGGGTCAATTCGACGGCGCGCACCTCAATCCCGCAGTCACCCTGGGACTGGCGGTCATCGGCAGCACCTCGTGGTCCAACGTTCCCCAGTACATCGGCGGTGAGCTGGTCGGAGCGTTCATCGGGGCCGTTCTGGTGTGGGTGCACTACAGCCATCACTGGAAGGAGACCGACGATCCTGGTCTGAAGCTCGCCGTCTTCTCGACGGGCCCCGCCATCCGCAACCCGCTGTTCAACATCATCAGCGAGATCATCGGGACGTTCGTGCTGGTCTTCGGTGTGGTCGCGATCACCTCGAAGGGCAACAGCCTTTCTGGTGGCCTCGCCCCGCTCCTCGTCGGCTTGCTCGTCTTCGCAATCGGCCTCTCGTTGGGTGGTCCGACCGGATACGCGATCAACCCCGCCCGAGATCTCATGCCGCGCATCGCCCACTTCCTGCTCCCGATTCCTGGGAAGGGATCGTCCGACTGGAGCTATGCCTGGATTCCGGTTGTGGGTCCGATCATCGGCGGCATCCTCGGCGCGGTGGTTGCGCACCAGCTCCCCATCTAGCGGTCCTCACTGAACGCTGACTGATGCCGAAAAGAGATTTGGGCGAAAGGAGTTATTGATGGCGAAATACGCAGCAGCAATTGATCAGGGCACCACGAGCACGCGCTTCATGGTGTTCGATCACAGTGGCAAGGTCGTCTCCGTCGACCAGAAGGAGCACGAGCAGATCTTCCCCAAGCCGGGCTGGGTGGAGCACGATCCGCTCGAGATCTGGACTCGCACACAGGAAGTCGTGAAAGCCGGGCTCGAGAAGGTCTCGATCTCGGACATCGCGGCTGTCGGGATCACCAATCAGCGTGAGACCGCGGTGGTGTGGGACCGGACCACCGGCAAGCCCGTGTACAACGCGATCGTCTGGCAGGACACGCGCACCGACAAGATCGTCGAGGAGCTCTCCGCTTCCGGTGGTCAGGACCGTTTCCGCGCGAAGGTCGGACTGCCGCTGGCGACGTACTTCTCCGGTCCAAAGGTCAAGTGGATCCTGGAGAACGTTGATGGTGCCCGGGCCAAGGCGGATGCCGGCGAGCTGGCCTTCGGCAACATCGACTCGTGGCTGATCTGGCTGCTCACCGGCGGCACCGACGGTGGCGTGCATGTCACCGACGTGACCAATGCAAGCCGGACGATGTTGATGAATCTCGAGACCCTCGAATGGGACGAGGAGATCATGAGCATCATGGGCGTGCCGCGGTCGATGCTTCCCACGATCCGCGCATCGAGCGACACGTACGGAACGGCCAAGGGCGTGCTTGCGGGCATCCCGGTGGCAGGCGACCTCGGCGACCAGCAGGCAGCGCTCTTCGGGCAAACCTGCTACGCGGTCGGTGAGGCGAAAAACACATACGGCACCGGCAACTTCATGCTGCTCAACACCGGCACGAAGCCCGTGCAGTCAAAGAACGGATTGCTCACCACGCTCGGGTACAAGATCGGGAGTGCACCCGCGGTGTACGCCCTCGAAGGATCGATCGCCATCACGGGCGCGCTCGTCCAGTGGCTTCGAGACAACCTTGGCATGATCGAGAAGTCGTCGGACATCGAAGTGCTTGCCAAGACAGTCGACGACAACGGCGGCGCCTATTTCGTGCCGGCGTTCTCGGGTCTGTATGCGCCGTACTGGAAAGCCAGCGCTCGCGGCGTCATCGCCGGCCTGACCCGGTACGTGAACAAGGGTCACATCGCCCGCGCGGTCCTCGAGGCGACCGCGTGGCAGACGCGTGAGGTTCTGGACGCCATGAACGCCAACTCCGGAGTCGCGCTGACCGCGCTCAAGGTGGACGGCGGCATGGTCTACAACGACACGCTCATGCAGTTCCAGTCGGATGTGCTCCAGGTTCCGGTGGTCCGGCCCACCGTGGCCGAGACAACCTCGCTCGGAGCCGCCTACGCGGCTGGGCTCGCCGTGGGCTTCTGGGCGCAGGTCGAGGATCTCCGCGAGAACTGGGGCAAGGACAAGGAATGGACCCCGTCAATGGACAAAGACGCCGTCGCCCATGAGTACGCGCTCTGGAAGAAGGCGGTCACGAGGACCTTCGACTGGGCTGAGTAACGCTGCACCGGGGCAGATGCAGCAGACTGAATCCGGCCTCCGTGGGAGCCCGGGAGGCGCCGGTGTCGGCGCCATCCGGGCCCCCGGAGGTCCGTACCCGACTTGACTGGCGAGAGCCAGGCTCAACAGGAGGTCCACCATGGCTGGCGAGGGTCAGGAAACTGAAGGCGTCCCCGCAGCGGACGACCACGAGCACGGGCACCAGGGCTCCTTCGGCACCGGGCAGGAGACGACGGAGCATCACCCGGAGCGCGAGGAAGAGGAAGGCGATTTCGCGACGGGCGAGGAGAAGGCGAGGGACACCCACGAGGGCAGCTTCGCCGAGGGCCAGGAGACGAGCGACCACCATCCCGAGAACCCCGACAACAAAGGCGACTTTGCTGAGGGCCAGGAGGAGGAGCACACGCATCCGGGCTAGGGCGGATACCTCCCGGGTGGTCGAGCGTCCGAAGCGGATCGACTCGATACGCTCATAGCAATGGCAACGCAGAACACGCCGATGACCTCACTCGAGGCTGACGTGCTCGTCATCGGAGGCGGCTCCACCGGCGTCGGCGTTGCGCGCGACGCGGCACTGCGGGGCTTCTCCACCATCCTGGTGGAGCGCCGTGACCTCGCCGATGGGACCACCGGACGATTTCACGGCCTCCTCCACTCGGGTGGCCGTTACGCGGTCAAGGATCCGTCCGCGGCGCGCGAATGCATTGCGGAGAACCGGATTCTCCGCATCACCGCGGCGGACTGCGTCGAGGACACGGGTGGAATGTTCGTCTCCACGCCGTGGGACGACCCGGACTACGGCGACCAGTTCCTCGAGGGCTGCCGCGCGACCGGCGTGCCGGCTGAGGAGATCCCGATTGCGGACGCGCTGCGCCGCGAGCCCCGCGTGAACCCCGAGATCCGGCGCGCGTTCCTCGTCCCTGATGCTGCGCTCGACCCCTGGAAGCTCGTGTGGGGCTGCGCTCGATCTGCCGAGGAGCACGGGGCTCGCGTGCTTCCGTATCACCGAGTTCCTCGACCTCGAGGTCGACGGCGATCGCGTCGTGGGTGCGCACGTTGTCAGCGAGCGCAGCGGGGAGGAGCTCGATATTCACGCCAGGGTTGTCATCAACGCTGCGGGCGCGTGGGCAGGACAGATCGCCAAGCTCGCCAACTGCACGGTGAACGTGCGTGCCGGAATGGGCTTGATGATCGCGATGAATCACCGCCTCGTGCACATGTGCGTGAATCGGTGCAAGCGCCCCTCGGACGGCGACATCCTCCTCCCACTTCGCACCGCGTGCGTGATCGGCACGACCGACGTCTTCGTGCCCGATCCCGACGAGACCGAGATCCGCCAGCCGGATATCGACCTGCTGCTCGATGAGGGCGAGAAGCTCGTCCCCGGCTTTCGTCAGGCGCGCGCGCTGCATGCATGGGCGGGCGTCCGTCCCCTCTTCGAGGATACGGCGGTGGTTGCGGAAACCCGTGACGTGACCCGCTCGCATGCGCTGCTCGACCACTCGTCGCGTGAGGGCATTGCCGGTTTCCTCACCATCACCGGCGGCAAGACGACGACGTTTCGTCTCATGGCTGAGTCGGCTGTTGACGCTGCGTGTCTGCAGCTCGGCGGCCCCCGTCCGTGCAGGACGGCCGAGGTGCCGCTCGCGGGTTCCGAGAAGCACGCGATGTATCACATCGCCAACCGGCTCGCGGCGCGGGAGCCCGTTCCTCAGGCAGAGGAAATCATCTGCGAGTGCGAGTTGATCACGCGGGAACGACTCGAGGCGACGATCAAGGAACGCGACACGACCAACCTCGACGACATCCGCCGTCTTCTCCGGCTGGCGATGGGCCCGTGTCAGGGTGGTTTCTGCATCTATCGCGCAACCGGCATCCTGCACGAAGGCGGAACGGTGGACCATGCGGCGGCGAACCGCGCACTGCGCGATTTTCTCGAGGAGCGGTGGAAGGGAGTGCATCCCATCCTCCACGGCGACCAGCTCCGCCAGGCGCGACTCGACGACTGGATCTTCCAGGGCATCCTCGACGTGGAGCACCTCCCGGCATGAGCTACGACACGATCGTTGTCGGCGCAGGACTTGCGGGCTTGACTGCCGCACTCCGGTTGACGGAACAGGGGCAGCGCGTGATGGTGGCAGCTCGCGGCATCGGCGCGACTCACCTTGCGCCGGCGACGATCGACGTTCTTGGATACGTGGCGGACACTCGCGTCGAGAGCCCCGCCGCGTCGATGCCGTCGCTGCTCGGCGGCGAACAGGATCACCCGTACTCGCATGTCGGCGCCGGCCGAATCGCCGCCGCACTCACATGGTTCTGCGCGCACACGGGCAAGCTCGGCTACACCGGCAGCCTTGACGCGAACATGCTGCTGCCAACAGCAATCGGTGTCCCCAAGCCGTCGACGCTGGTGCCCCAGACGATGGCCGGCGGTGACCTTCGCACCGGGGGCCGCTACGTGTTCGTCGGGTTCAAGGGCTTCAAGGACTTTCATCCGTCGCTCCTCGCGGACAATCTGACTCGCGCGCAGCTCGGCACGCCGGTCACCGCTCGCGCGCTCGTCCTCGACCCGCCGCCGAGCCACCGTGGCGATCTCAGCGGCCGGGTGATGGCCGGCCGCTTTGACAGCGGCGAGCTCGGTGATTGGATGGTCAGCGCCCTGGACGGCAAGGTCGACGCCGATGAGCGAATCGGCGTTCCCGCGGTGCTCGGGATGCGGAATGCGGATGAGACGTGGCAGGCACTCGAGGCAAAGCTCGGACGCAGCGTCTTTGAAGTCGCGACACTGCCGCCGTCCATACCCGGCATCCGCCTCTACGAGGCGTTGGCGAAGCAGTTGCGTGACTCGGGAACGCGAATCGTGCTGGGCGTCCGAGTCGTCGGTGCGCGCGTCAACGGCGGTCGGATCGAAGCGCTCGACGTGGCGAACGCGACCGGTCTCGTGTCGCACCCCACCGACGCCGTGGTGCTCGCATCCGGCGGATTCGCGAGCGGCGGTCTCGAGCTCGATTCGTTCGGGGCAACCCATGAGACGGTCTTCGATCTGCCGCTCATCGGCGTGCCGAGTGTCGATCGCGTTCGCTTTGCTCCGGGATATTTCGACGAGCAGCCGCTGGCGGCGGCGGGCGTCGCCACGGATGACCAGATGCGGCCGATCGGGGCAGACGGAACGCCTGTCTACGCGAACCTGTACGCGGCCGGCGCGATCCTCGGTGGAGCGGTGCCGTGGAAGGAGAAGTCGGGAAGCGGCATCAGCGTCGCCACCGGCTATGCGGCGGCCGACGCGATCGTGTCCCCCGCTCCACACCTGGTGCCGGAGGCGATCCGATGATCGACCTCATCCGCGACTCGCTCGACCACTGCGTCAAGTGCACGATCTGCGAGACGCACTGTCCCGTCTCACAGGTGACACCGTCGTTCCCCGGACCAAAGTACGCGGGGCCACAGGCCGAGCGCTATCGCGGTGCGGGAGCGTCCGTCGACGCGTCCGTCGATTACTGCTCGGGGTGCGGCATCTGCACCCAGGTGTGCCCGCAGGACGTGAAGATAGCGGAGATCAACTCGCGGGCGCGCGCGCAAATGTGGGCGAAGAAAGGCGTGCCGCTGCGCAATCAGATGATCGCGCGTCCCACGGTGATCGGACGGCTTGGGACGCCCGTGGCACCGCTTGCCAACTGGGCCCTCCACAACCGCGCAGTGCGCGGGCCTCGTCGAGAGCGTTGTCGGCATCCATCGCGATGCGCCGATGCCGAGCTTCGCCGGCACGACGTTCCAGCGCCGCTCGCGCAAGCATCAGTCGCCCGCTGCCGATACCAAGGCTGTCGTCTATTTCCATGGCTGCGGCACCAACTACTACGAGCCACGCGTTGGCGAGATGGTGGTCGCGGTCCTCGAGCACAACGGATACCGCGTGATCGTGCCGCAGCAGGACTGCTGCGGACTCCCCCTGCAGTCGAACGGCAACTTCCCGGCGGCGCGCACCTACGTGCGACGTCTCGTCGCCCGGCTCGAGCCGCATGCGCGCGCAGGATTGCCGATCGTCTCGAACTCGACCAGCTGTGGACTCATGCTCAAGCGCGAGGCGCACGAGATCCTCGGCATCGACGACGAGGACCTGAAAGTGGTGAGCTCGCAGATGTTCGACCTGTGCGAATTCCTGCTCCGCCTGCACGACCGCGGCGAGCTGCGCACGGATTTCAGCTCACTGCCGCTGACGGTCCCGTACCACGCACCGTGCCAGCAGCGAGGCCACGGCATCGGCAAGCCGGCGCTCGATCTGCTCGCACTGGTGCCCGACCTGCACATGATCGAGCTCGATGTGGACTGCTGCGGGATCGCCGGAACGTACGGCCTCAAGAAGGAGAAGTACGAGATCTCGATGGCCGTCGGCAAGCGGCTGTTCAGCGATATCAACGCCACGGGCTCCGACCTCGCCGCGTGCGACAGCGAGACCTGCCGCTGGCAGATCGCGCACGGCGCCGCAGTGACAGCGGTGCATCCGATCGAACTCCTCTACCGAGCGTACGGGCTCGACCACCGTCAACCCGGGCTGGTCACGGCCGATGCACAGCCCACACCGGTACACGGGTGATCACGATGAAACAACGCGCTCCCCGGCCTGTCGTCGAGGAATCCCCCACGGGGCAAGCGGTGATGCGCATCGATGATGTCCTGCTGTCGCGCGGCGAGCGCGGCACATGGCTCATCGACCTCAAGGTGCGTTCCGGTCGCGGCTACCGATATCTGCAAATCCCGATCGGCAAGCATCGTGCGATCGACCGCCTCGCCTGGGAGTTGCGCCGCAGCGACGGCCCGTCCTGAGGCTTAGTGCGCGGCCTTCGTCGCACGCCTCTGCCGTACCGCCGCCTTCGCGTGCGGGAGCACGCTCCGCGCGCCGACGAGCAGCAAGTCACAGACAAGCGCAACACAGCGCCTTCGCTGCGGCGCGTCCATGAAGGATGGATCCGCGTGACTGAGCCCGGCCATCATGGCCGACACATCGGTAATGGTCACATCCGGCCGGATCCTGCCGGCATCCTGTGCTCGTTGCAGGAGAACGGAAACCGCGTCGATCAGCTCGCCGGAGACCGCCTCCTTGGTGACGCTGAGGTCGACACCTGACGCGGCCATCGCATCGGCGAGCGCTCGGAAGTCGGCGAACTCATCGCACAGCTGGCGGACGAACGTGACGAAGGCGTCGCCCGCATCGGCCGCGTCCGCCGCCGCGCGCGCCTGCTCGACAAGTGGCGTGATCCGGGCCATGAGCAACGCCTGGAACAGCGCGCCCTTGGTCGGGAAGTTGCGATACAGGGTGCCGACACCAACCTGAGCAAGCTCGGCGATGGCGTCGATGGAGACGTCGGTCCCCTGCGTCGCCATCAGCGTCGTGGCTGCCTCGAGGATGTGCTCTCGATTGCGTTGCGCGTCGGCGCGCAGATGCCGATCGAGTGCACTCGGCACGGCAGCTTCCGGCTGCCCTCTCCCAACTGTCCCCGTGCTCATCGGTCGTCCTGACTTAGTTTGACAAACGGAACCATCGTTCCGTATAGTACTCCATAACCGGAGCCCACGCTCCGATTCTAGCGCAAAAAGAGGACGAACATATGGAACCGAAGCGTGTCAACCCCTGGCTCGTCCTCGTTGTCGTCGGGATTGCCCAGTTCATGGTCATCCTCGACAACACCATCGTCAACGTGGCGCTGCCGTCGATTCAGCGTGGCTTGCACTTCTCGCCCGCGAGCCTGCAGTGGATCGTCAACGCCTACACCCTCGCGTTCGGCGGCTTTCTCATGCTCGGTGGTCGCGCCGCGGACCTCGTGGGTCGCCGGCGTCTCTTCCTGATCGGCATCGTGCTGTTCTCGGCCGCATCGCTGATGAACGGGCTTGCGGGCTCGGCCGGGATCCTGGTGGCGGGCCGCGCGGTCCAGGGGCTCGGCGGCGCGCTGGTCACGCCGGCAGCGCTCTCGGTGCTGACCACCACCTTTGCGGAAGGTCGCGAGCGCACGGCGGCACTCGGCGTCTGGAGCGCCATCGCAGTCGGCGGCGGCGCGGTGGGCCTGCTGCTCGGCGGCGTGCTCACGAGCCTGCTCTCCTGGCAGTGGATCTTCTTCGTGAACGTCCCGGTCGGCGTGATCGCCATCGCGCTTGCCATCCGGTTCGTGCCGGAGAGCCGGATCGAGAACGCCCGTGGCGGGTCGACATCGCGGGCGCCGTCTCAGTCACGGGCGGCCTGGTCGTCCTCGTCTACGCCCTCGTGAACGCGCAGACCGCTGGTTGGATCTCTGTCGAGACGCTGGGGCTGACTGCCATCGCCGTGGCGCTGCTCGCGACCTTCGTCATCCTCGAGGGGCGTCTACGCCATCCGCTGATCCGCCTCGGCATCTTCCGGATGCGGTCGATCACGGGCGCCAACTCCGCGATGCTGCTGATCGCAGGCGGACTGTTCGCGATGTTCTTCTTCGCCTCGATCTACGTCCAGGAGGTGCTCGGTTACAGCGCGCTTCGGGCCGGGCTCGCGTTCCTTCCTGTGACGCTCGGCATCATCGCGGGCGCCGGTCTCTCGAACCTGTTGATCCGGCGGGTCGGTGTCCGAGCCGTCGGGATATCCGGCATGTCGATCGCGGCCGTGGGATTGGTCGTCCTGAGCCGGATTCCGGTGCACGGCACCTACCTCGGTGATCTGCTCCCCGGGCTGATGATCATGGCCTTCGGCATGGGACTCACGTTCGTTCCGATCACGCTCATCGCCACCACCAACGTCGCTCCGGAGGACGCCGGGCTGGCGTCGGGACTCCTGAACACGGCGCAGCAGCTTGGCGGGGCCATCGGACTCGCAGTCCTCTCAACACTGGCAGCGAACACCACCGCGAACACGATCTCAGCACTCGGTCACGTTCCGACCCCGGCCGAAGGCGCGAGCGCGCTGGTGTCCGGATTCCACGTCGCCTTCATCGTCGGCGCCGGCCTGATGCTCTCGGCCGCGGTGATCCTCGGGGCCACGGTGCGAAAGAGTGATGTCGCGAAGATCGAGAGCACCAATGAGCAGGAGGCGCCGGCGCTCGTGGCCGTCGAGTCCGTTGCGAGTTGAGGCCGCGCGCACAGTCGTGATCAACCAGATGTGTGCGCCACGGACGAAGTTTCGCGACGCGACTTCTGACATCGTTACTCGGTGATGGCACCCATGCACGCAGCCCTTCGTCGCATCGACATCAGTGCAAGTGACGTGGCGGTGAGTGCGTCTCAGGAAGTGACGGAGCCGATCAATCAGGCCCGCTGGCGGAATCGAATCCGTGCCACCGGCACGGTCAAAGCCCTGCAAGTCCAGCAAACGGAAACGGGGCCGAGCCTCGGCTGCGAGATCGGCGATGAGGCCGGAAGCCTGCTGCTCGTCTTCCCTGGCAGGCGTCGCATCCCCGGGATCGAACTGGGAGCCCGTGTGCTCGTCGAGGGGATGGTCGGCCGCTGGCGGCGCCGTCTGGCGATCCTGAACCCGTACTACGAGCTCGTCGCCGACTGAGCTGACCGCCGGCGCGTGCTGGGGTCAGGCGATGGCTCGGAGGTCCGCTTCGTCGTTGTCGTCCGGCCCGATCGCTGTCATGAACAACCGCTTGGTCGCGACCAGCGATCCCGCGAACGGCGCCTCGTACGTGCCCGAAAGCGGCGCCACGTCCGCATAGTCCCGCCCGACGGCCACGGTGACGTACTCGAACCCGGTCGCGCGGCCGTGCGTCGGGTCAAGGGAGAGCACGCGCGCCTGGCCATGGCCATCAGGCACGACGACTTCGACCCAGGCGTGCGAGCCGCCGAATCCCAGCATCTGCCCCGAGATGTATCTGGAAGCGAGGCCGAGACGGCGGGTCAGAGCCAGCAGCACGTGCGCGTAGTCCTGGCAGACGCCGGCGCCCTTTGCGAGCGCCTCCGACGCCGTGGTCCGAACGGATGTGGCGCCGTGCTCATACGACAGCGCGTTGTGGACACACTCATTCGCGGCTGAGGCGAGCGCGCCGCCGGTGAGCCCGCTCGCGCGCAGCTCCTCGGCGAGCAGATCGATGGTGCGATCGGCTTCGGTGAGCCGGGTCGTCTCGAGAAGGCGGCGGTCGTCGAGCAGGGTTGCCGGGACCAGGTGCGGGCCGTGCCGGGCATCGCGCTCGACGATGCTGGAGGTGACGAACGTGACCTCCCGCTCCACACGCGGAATGGCAAGCGTCACAACCGTGTTCCCGAATTCGTCGACGTTCACGTCCACATGGCGCGGCGTGGCATCGATGACGGTGAGACGCCGGTTGATCCGGCGCTGATCGCCATGCACGCTGCGCGGCTGCACGACGAGGCGCTGCTCCAGCGAGCGCACCGGTCCTTCATAGCGATAGGTGATGCGCTGCTGAATCCGGTATCGGGTCCGCTCCACGCGATTCCAGTCCAGTTGCAATGGAGCCGCCGACCAGTTCTGTCCAAGCATCGTCATTGCACGGGACCGGGGAAATCGCCGACGACAGCGGGGAACGAGCTCGACCACGGCGCGTCGTCGATCGGTTCCGCCGCAACGCGCATTGCGGTCAGCGGTGCCGCGCCGTAGTGGGTCATCATCGCGATGTCGAGCGCGTCGCGGCCGCGCCCGATGAGCACTCGTCCGGTGCGGCGCGTGTTGTTGCGGGGATCGAAGGTGTACCAGCGATCGCCAACGAATGCCTCGAGCCACGCGACAAAGTCCATGGGCTCGTCGGCAGGCGGGACATCGATATCCGGCAGATATCCGAAGCAGTATCGCGCGGGGACGTTCAGCCCTCGCAGAAAGGTGATCGCGAGTTGCGCGAAATCGCGGCAGACGCCCGCACGCTGCAGATAGATATCCACGGCGCCCGTCGACGGTCCACTGCTCCCGTGCTGGAACGTGATGTTGTTGTGCACCCAGTCGACCACCGCCTGGACGCGCTGCCATCCCGGAGCCACATCGCCGAACAGTTTCCAGGCGGTGTTGCCGAGCCGGTCCAACTCGCAGAAGCGGCTTGCGAGCGTGAAGTGGAGCGTCGAGTCGGGGAGGTCCGCGACGGCGGACTGCGTCGCGGTTTCGTCGACCTCGTCGATGCCGCTGTCCACTGCCACCTCGGCCTCGTACCGAATGCGGACGCCCCCCGGCCCGAGGACGAACCGCTGGCAGGTGTTGCCGTACATGTCGGTGTACTCGTGCAGCACGGCCGGAGGCCATGTCTCGACGCCCGCACTCGTCAGCGAACGCACGGCATCGCGGCGCGGCTCCACCTGCAACACGAAGGTGACCGGCCACTCCAGGTCATGGAGGAATTCACAGCCCACGCGAAGCCGTCGATCGCTCGTGGGGGCGTCGATCACGATCCTCACTGTACCGCCGAATTGCGGCGTGTGAACCCACCCCGTTGCACAATCGCGAAACCCGCTCCTTGTGCGCCATGACCAATGACGATGTGGCGGATGCGGGGAGTACTGTCCATGAATGACAACCGAGGCTGGCACCGCCCGCGGCGTCGCCCTCGGACTGCCGCGCGGCGCCGACGAATGCCTCGAGGCTGACGGCGCCGTACGGCCGCCCTACGCGGAGTTGCTCGCGACGCTCGAGCAGGCCGCAGCCTCGCTGCCCAGGATCCGCCGTGATGCGCAGCAATGGTTCGCGGACCGAGGTGTCACCTTCGGCGTCCCCACCGAGGGCGTCGCGCCGATCTTTCCCTTCGACCCGGTTCCCCGCGTCCTCTCCGCAGGCGAATGGCGGTCGCTGAGCAAAGCCCTGTCGCAGCGCGCCATGGCGCTCGACCTCTTCGTCTCCGACTGCTACGGCGCGCAGCGGGCGATTCGCAACGGCGTCGTCCCCGGACGGCTCGTGTACAGCAGCACCGGCTACTTGCGCGACATCGTGGGCATTCGCCCGCCGAGAGCGACGTGGTGTCACGTCTCGGGAATCGACGTGGTTCGGGTCAACGGGACGTTCCTCGTCCTCGAGGACAACGTGCGCATCCCCAGCGGCATCGCCTACGCGCTCGAATCACGGCGCGCAATGGAGTCGCTGGCGCCGGACTGGTTCGAACTGGCCCCTGTCCGCCCGATTCACGGGTATACCGGGCGGCTCCGTCGCATTCTCCAGCGCATCGCGCCGAGGCAGTGGGACGCGGATATCGTCGTGCTTACGCCCGGTTCGTACAACGCCGCGTATTACGAGCACCGTCTGCTCGCTGATGAGATGCGCGCCACGCTCGTCGAAGGGCACGAGTTGATCGTCGTGGAGGACGAGGTCTACCGGCGCGACGAGGAGGGAGCCGCGCAACGCGTCGATGTCATCTATTCGCGCGTCAACAGCGAGTGGCTCGATCCGCTCGTGTTCCGCCGCGATTCAATGCTCGGGGCACCGGGACTGATCGAGGCGTGGCGCCGGGGGAACGTCGCCATCGCGAACGCGCCGGGCACCGGCGTGGCGGATGACAAGGTGATCTATCCGTACGTGCCGGCGATGATCCGGTACTACCTCGGCGAGGAGCCGCTGATGGACAACGTCCCGACGTATGACCTCACCGACGAACGTCAGCTTGCGCATGTTGTGGCCAACATTGACACCATGGTCCTGAAGCCGGTCGATGCCAGCGGCGGGTACGGCATCCATTTCGGCAGATTGATGGGATCCGAGGAGCGGGTGACATTCCTCGATGAGGTGAAGGTGAACCCGCGTCAGTGGCTGGCGCAGGAGGAGGTGGCGCTCTCTCGCGCGGTGTGCCTTCGCGGAGGTGGTGGGTTCGAACCGCGCGCCGTGGACCTGCGACCGTTCGTGCTCCTCGACGAACGCCCGTGGATCGTCCCGGGCGGGCTCACACGCGTCGCCGGCGATCCCGATGAGCTCGTCGTCAACTCATCCCAGGGTGGTGGGAGCAAGGACACATGGGTACTGACACGCTGACGTATTCCGTCTCACACCGCACCGTCCTCCGGTACTCGAAGACGGTCACGATGTCGTACAACGAGGTGCGCATGCGCGCACGCGACCGCGGATCCCAGCGGACGCTGTCCTTCGCGCTGGTGAGCACACCGTGGGCGGTGCCGCGGAGCCGGATCGACTACTACGGCAATTTCGTGCACCGTCTTGACATCACGGCGCCGCACGAACTCCTCGAATTCACCGTCGACGCCGTTGTCGAGAACAGCGAGCCGCGCCGCCGCCGGCTTGCGGAATGGGACCAGGACGCACTTGCCAGCGATCCCCGACTCGAGTTCGTGCTCCCGAGCCCGCGCGTGCCGCTTGCGTCCAATACGCGCGCGCTCTGGCACGAGTGGAACGGCGACGACACGAGCTTTGACAGTGTCCTGGCAACAGCGCAGCGCATCCCGAAAGAGTTTCGCTACGTCAGCGGCGCCACGACCGTCGAATCGAGCATCAACGATCTCCTGGAGGGCGGCGCCGGCGTCTGCCAGGACTTCACGCACCTGTTCCTCGCGATGGTGCGCGAAGCCGGCTGGCCGGCGCGTTACGTGAGCGGCTACCTCGGTCCTGTTGACGAGGAGAAAGTCGTGGAGGGGCAATCGCATGCGTGGGTGGAGGTATGCGGCTCGGACGGGCGATGGCTCGGTCTGGATCCGACCCTCGGACAGCACGTCGGCGTGCACCATCTTCGCCTCGCAGTCGGGCGTGACTACGGCGACGTCGCCCCCCATCACGGGCTCTTCTTCGGTGCTGCGTCGGGCGCGCCGCCCGAGGTCACGGTGCGCATCGCGCGGATGTCCAATCAGCAGGTTGCCCGCGTGGAGCCCCACGCCGGGGTGCACTGGCAGCAGCAACAACAGCAGCAGTAGGGGGCGCTCAGCTCCACGGTCTCGCCGACCTCGCCGCCCAGTACTCCCCCGCCGGTTCGGCGAGATCAGCGATCTCAAGGCGGCGACCTCCAGAGCGCTGACGTTGCTCGCGAGCTGCTCGACGGTCGCAGCCCCGCTGAGGACGACCGAAGCCCAAGGCTTGGCGAGCGCGGCCGCTATAGCGATCGCGTCCGGATTGCGGCGCGATGCAGCGGCGATGCCTCCGAGGATGCTTCCTGGCCGGCCCGCATCGCCCACGGCCGTCAGCCTCCCATTTGCCACAGCCTCCTTCACGATCACCGCCCACCCTGCGTCCGAGGCCTCGCCCAGAGCCGGGCCGGCTGATGGCTCGAGCAGGTTCCACGTGGCCTGCACCGATGCGAACAGCGGCACTCCGTCGACACTGACCTCGAGCGCGTCGGCGAATGGTGTCCGCCTGCTTCGGGCCAGTTGTCGTGATCCCGATCAGCAGTCCCTGGTCACGCCGTCGCGCGAGCGCCGCGAGTAGCCCTTGGTCGTCGAGCGCCCCCGATTCGATCGTGAGCGAGTGCACCTGGTACAACCGCAGCCTGTCCCCGAGAAAGGCTCGTGTCTCGCCGTACTGGCGCTCGAACGTCTCGACCGAGAGGTCTTTGACCTCCTGGACCGGCGCATCCGGATCCCACGCTCCGACATACGTGTATCCCCACTTGGAACCGATCACCAGGTCGGGAACATCGCCGCGATCCGCGAGCCACTCACTGAGAAACTGCTCGGCGAGCCCGTACGAGCGGGCGACGTCGACGTAGCGAATGCCCGCCGCGTATGCCGCGTCGAGGAGCTCCCACGTCCGCGCGCGAAACGCCCCGACGGAGCGGTCACTGCCGAAATCGCCCTCGCGGTTCGTGGTGATGTACGCCGGCCTGCCGATCGCAGCCAGACCAAGGCCGATGCGGCTCACCGCCGGGCCGTCGCGTCCGAGTGAAGTCGAACTCCATGCCGAAACGATACGAGGAACTCCCGACCATGCCAGCCCCGTGCATCACGTCCCCCTTCCGGAGAGGCGACGTAAGATCGATGTATGGCAACAGTGATCGTGGAAGGCAGCAACGTCGTCGTGAAGATGTCGGAGTTCGAGAAATTAGAGGCCGTGCATCCGGATGTGCATGTCCCGCTTTCGACGGTGCGCGCGGTACGCGTGGTCGACGACGCCTGGCCGGAATTGCGCGGCATTCGTGCACCCGGGACCGGGATTCCCGGCGTGGTCGCCGTCGGTACGCGGCGTGGCTCGTTTGGGAAGGACTTCGCGGTCGTGCACGGCAAGGAGAGTGCTGTCGTGATCGACCTGGACGGGGCTTCATATTCGCGACTGGTCGTGACGACACCGGACGCCGAGAACGTCGCGTCCGCGATACGCGGGCACCTCATGCCGTCGTTCAGCGCGCTGCCACCACCGAGCTAACCGAAGAGCCCGCCAAGGTCGGTGCGATGCCGAAGCGGCGTTGCCGAGCAACGGCAAACCGTATGCGGCTTCAATGGCGCGGAGCGTGCTGTAGTCATCGCCGACCGTGCCGATCGACCCGCGACCTCGCGCTTTCGCGGATATGACGATCATCGGTATGACACCTCCCTTCGCATTGCCGCAGCAGGATCCGTCCGGGGCCTCGTCGTTCTCGTCGAACGTGATGATCACCGTCCCGTCATCCGCGAACCACGAGGATGAGAGCACGGCGGGGAGATTCGCTGCGAACCACGCGTCACCCTGCGCGACGGTGCCATCGTGCATGTCGTTGATGAGGTTCGGCGTGATCCAGATGAAGTCGGGTGGCGTCGATGAAGTCGAGCGCGACCGACAGTGCGGCAACGCCAGGGTACGGAACGATGTGGGTCGCGCATCCTGCGCCACGGTCGTCATCGAAATACATGAACGGATCATGTTTCTCGGCATACTCGCCTGCGCTGCTCACCCGGTCGCATGGTGCCGGCATGCTCTCCATCATCGCGACCCATGGGATGCCTGCGCTGGTCAGCTGACCGCCGAGATCCGGGACGTTGAAGGGTCCGCACCCTCCGCCGTCCGGCGAGCAGTCCGATGTGATGCCCTGCGTGGCGCCACTCACCAATGCGAGGTAATTCGGCGCGCTGGGATGCGTGATCGCGTACCAGGCGGTGAGCGACGCATCATCAGCCGCAAGCGAGCACAGATAAGGATCGGAGGAGCAGTGACCGAGTGTCGCAGCAACCCCGCGGTTCTCATCCATGATCACCATCACGTGCGGCTCGGGGCGCGCTGCGGGAGATTGCGCGATGAGCGTTGCGGTGCTCGATGGTGACAACTCGAGCGGTTGCTGCGCCGTCGAGCCACAGGCCGCGACCGTCGCGAAGAGCGCCCCTGCCGCGATGATTCGTGCTCCCGTCACTTCGCGACCGAAGCGGCGTTGCTCGTGCTAGGCCTTGGAGCGGCCACGCATCAGATACCAACCGATGATGGCGAGGACGATCACGACGACGATCACGTAGACGACGATCTCTTTGGTACCGAACGCGTTGAACGCAAGCATGGAAGCCTCCTTGGTCTGCGGTGCGGTCTTCTGCCGCCCGCGTGGTGAGTTGGTGGTCATCCTAGGGCACAACCGATCGCTTGGCCCGAATCCGGTGTCCGGCACATTCTCGCCGTCCTCGAGGATCCGGCAGCCTCCTGACCGGCGGCACGTAGACTCGGTGGGTGCCAGAGCCTGACGTTGAACTCACAGCGCTCCGCGAGCGACTGGGCGATCTCGATCAGCGAATCGTTGAACTGATCGCGGAGCGCTTCCGCGTCGTCGGTGATGTCGCGAAAGAGAAGGCCGCGTCCGACGCAGCAATCCGAGACCCCGAGCGCGAACGTCAGGTGCTCGCAGCGGTGGAGCACATCGCGAGAACCGAGGGCGCGCCGGTCAACCTCGTCCGCCGGATCTATCGAGATCTCCTCGCGGAGTCGGTCAGCCGGCAGGTCTCGAGCCGTTCCGGGCTGCAGCGCGAGGTGGCGCTCCGGGTCGCTGTGCGTGGTCAGCACTCGTTTGGATTTCTCGCTGCGCAGAAGTACCTCGCCACTCGTGACGTCGAAAGTGAACTCGTCGTCACCCGCTCGTACCAGGCTGCCGTCGACGCACTCCAGGCCGGCGAGGTCGATCTCGCAGTGCTCCCAATCGAGAACACGGCTGCAGGCAGCATCGACGAGACCTACGATCTGTTGCGCGAGCACGAGGTGTCGATCGTCGGCGAGGAGACATCGAGCGTCGACTACTGCCTCTGCGGCGTGAGCGACGTCCCGCTCGGAGCGATCAGCCAGGTGCTCGCCGCGGTGGATGGACTCGAGCAGTGCTCGCGTTTTCTCCAGTCACTGCCGAACGCGTCGCAAGTCCTGCACTTCGATACCGGCGAGGCGATGCAACTCGTTCATGCAGCCGGCAACTCCACCCAGGTCGCGATCGGTGCGCCCGAGGCTGCGGCCGCGCACGGCCTCGTCGTCCTCCGGCGGGGTATCGCGAACCACGCGGACAACTACACGCGATTCGTCGTGCTCGCCCGGCACCCGGTGCCGGTGGAGCTCAATGCGCCATGCAAGACGAGCCTGATCCTGATCACCCGTCACGAGCACGGCTCGTTGATGCGATCGCTCGGTGTGCTCGTGGCGAGCGGCCACTCGATGACCAAGCTCGAATCGCGTCCGCGCCCCGGGCGGCCGTTCGAGTACATGTTCTTCATCGACTTCGAAGGCAACATCGCGGAGCCTCGGACCGCTGACGCGCTCGATGATCTTCGCTCCACGGCGTTGCACCTGAAGGTGCTTGGCAGCTATCCCGCGACCACCACGGCGACTGACGCGCAACCCGGAGACGCGACCCCACTCGTGCCGCTGCCCGCTGAGGACGACGTGCTCGAAGCCGTACTGCCACCGCGCCCGGTGACGAAATCGTCGAAGAATTACCGGCTCGCCGGTCGCGGCGCGCGGGCTGACGATACGGTGATCCCTGTCGGCAACCTGCTGATCGGTGGCGGCGGATTCCTTGGTGATGGCCGGTCCGTGCTCGGTCGAGTCCGCCGAACAGATCAATGCCACTGCGCGCGCGGTTCGCGAGGCAGGCGCTCAGATTCTGCGTGGCGGCGTTTTCAAGCCCCGAACGTCGCCGTACGCATTCCAGGGTCTCGGCTGGGAGGGACTGGAACTGCTCGCCGCGGCAGGCAGGGCGACGGGGATGCCGATCATCAGTGAGGTGATGGCTGTCGACCAGGTGAGACGCATGGCCGAAATGGTCGACATCCTCCAGGTGGGCACGCGGAATATGCAGAACTTCGACCTTCTGCGCGAACTCGGAAAGGTCGACCGTCCGATCCTGCTCAAGCGCGGTCTGTCAAGCACGATCGACGAGTGGCTCGGGGCCGCCGAATATATTCTCGCGATCGGCAATCAGCAGGTCATGCTGTGCGAGCGCGGCATCCGCACCTTCGAAACGACAACGCGAAACACGCTCGATCTGTGCGCGATCCCGGTGCTCCGCGAGCTGACCCATCTCCCGGTCATCGTCGATCCAAGTCACGGCACCGGTCACCGCGCGTACGTCCCCCCGATGGCGAAGGCGGCACGCGCTGCCGGTGCGCACGGACTGCTCATCGAGGTGCATCCGGACCCGGACCAGGCACTGTCGGACGCGGAGCAGAGCCTGTCGTTTCCCGAATTCCTGTCGCTGATGCGGAGCCTGCAGAGCGTCGGTGGGACTGCCTAACCCTGGCGAGGTCGCTCGACCCAGAGAAAGCTCGTGAAATTCTCGTCGAGGTCCTGGAGGTTGTCCTCGACAACGCGGAGACCATAAATCTCCGCGAGCGTCCGGCTCCCCATGGTCGCGATGGTGTTGCTCAACTCGCCATTGCCGAGCAACTCCGCGACTTTGGCCTGATCGATCAGGTCCCCCTCCCCGCTCGTCTGCCGGAGATTCGAATATTTTTTTTCGAGGTTGGTCCGGCATTGACGCAGCACCTGGGGATGCGCCATCACGGTGTCGACGTTCGAGAAGTCCGCGCCGGGGGCAATCATCAGCGCGTGCGAGATCTTGATCGCGAACTCCTCGACGATCGCGAAGCGGTATCGGGCCATCGCGGCAACAAACTCCCCGACCATGCCACCCACTGAATTGTGAATCGCGAAGACGCCGCGATCGATCTCTCCCTCGTGCAGCGCACGCAGGACACGCTCGGTGGTGTGCAGATACACGATCTCGCTCGGCACATCGGGAGTCCGGCTCAGGTAATACCGGGCTGCGTCCTCGTTGAAGCTCCCGCGCCCGCCCTGGATGCCCACGAGCACACGATCGGTCACCACCCGGTTCGGGAGCAGCAGGTCGAAGACCGAATCCTGAGCTTCTGAAAGGCGAAGGCGCATGGCCTTGGTGTGCGGGTTGAGCGTCTGCAGGTCGACGAACAGCTGCCATGTGTCGTTGCTCACCTGCGACGTGACGTCCTGCAGCCGTTTTGTGCCAAGCGTGTCGATTTGCGTCGGTGCAAACCCGAATCGTTCGAGCGTCCGCCCGACAAAGTGCGTCAGTCCCTGGCTCTCCGCTGCAAGTCGATCGTGCTCGTCAGCCGACATCGGTACGACCACGAGACCCTTCGACGCGAAGTACGCAGCCCACGCCTGCAATGCTTCAGGTGCAAGGCGGAACCCGTCGACGACGATCGTCTGACCCGCCAGACCGCTCGCCGCAACACTGTCCGGACCGAACAGCGGATGTGTGAGGAGTGCCTGGTATCCCGGTGGCAGGAGCCGCGCAAAGACATCGCGCGCGTGCAGCTTGACCGACAGCACATCGATGAGCGTTCGTGAGCCGCCGAGTTGATGGAAATACGGAAGGTGCTCCTCGAGCGTCGATTCGAACGCGGAGATCGGGACGCAATAGAAGACGGCATCGGACGACAGCGTGTCGAGCAGCGTCGCCGACGGGATCCCTTCGCGCTCAGCAGCAGCGCGTTGCAGCTGATTGGAGTCGTACGCGTGGACCGTGAAGTCGGCGCGCAGCATCGAAGCCCAGAGGCGTCCAAACCGGCCGAGGCCAACCACGCCAACTGTTGCGGGCAGGCCACTCGTCATCACCGGGGCTAGTGTACGGAGGCCGGGTTTGGTCTCCGCGCGAATCCTCTCTACTCTTGCGGCGGCCACGGGGTAACCGACAGTTTGTCTACCAGCCAAGCCGTGATCGCCGCCTCCGATGGCTCGAATCCGGACGACGTGTTGACTCTCAGCAAAGGCACTCCGAATCTCGCTGGCTCGTATGTCCCCTGCTTGACGCGCCGCTGGAGATCCGGGAGCGCTTCCGGACCGCGGTGCCCTGGGTGGCGATCAATCTGACGCGCGAGGTACCGCTCCACCAGGCAGTCGAGCGGTGCCTCCAGGTGGACGACAGCGCATCTCGCGAGGATCGCCAACTGGCCCAGCTCGGGTTGATCAGAGAAGAAGGCACCCTCGAGGATCAGGCCAGTGCCTGCCTCGAGCAAAGACCGAGCGATCGTAAATTGGATCGCAAACGCTGCGACGCCTACCGGTTCGGCACCGCCCAAGTGATGCATCAAAGCTTCTTTGATCGAATCCTTTGCAATCACAGGCAGCCGCATCCGTGTTGAGAGCGTCGCCGCCAGCGTGGACTTGCCCGCGCCAGGCGGACCACACACGATCACGAGAAGTGGGCGCGGCACGTCCACGGCTTCGACTGACATCACCTCGATCCTAGACCGCAGGATCCCGTCGTGTTCAAGCAGCGTTGAGAGGCAACCTTCACCACAATGTCCCGCATGGACGGCGGGGTGTGGCTTGTCACCGGGGTGCAGGCGGCTGGCAAATCGACCGTCGCCGACTTGCTTGCAGCTCAATTCGAACGTGGCGTCCACATACGAGGCGGACAGTTCTACCGCTGGGTGGTCAGGGGTTGGGTGCACGTCGACGGTGAGCCTGCGATCGAGGCGAGGCGTCTCCTTGATCTGCGCTACAGATTGTCAGCTCATGCCGCGGACGAATATTCGGCAGCGGGGTTTGCCGTCGTTGTCCAGGACAATATTTTTGGTGACGACGTGGGCCTCTGGCTCAGAAGGATCACCGCCCGTCCGCGTCACCTCGTCGTCCTGCGACCGTCCATCGCTACGGTGGCGGCCCGAGAGGTAGCCCGGCGCAAGGCGACGGGCAAGGTCGCGTACCGCGATGGCGCGCCGACCATTGAAGCGCTGGATGAACACCTGGCAGCAACTCCACGCGTTGGCCTCTGGCTCGATACATCGAATCAGGAGCCGGAACAAACGCTGACCGAGATCATGAACCGCGTCAGCGAAACACTGGTCGACGAACAGATCTGACGCCGTTTGTCCGGGGCGCACGATGCGGCGAATGCCGAGCGCGTCGGTATGGTCGTTGCTACATGGCGACGCCGGCCGAGCGCGAGACCACCGACCGAAGCGTGCGGGACACCGCGCGCCAGGAGATGCCGCGCACCCTGCGCGAGGAGGTCCGAATCGCCGGCGATGCGCTCGGGCAGGTGATCGCCGAGCACGGGGGCGCGGAGCTGCTCGCGGACGTCGAGACGTTGCGCAGGACGGTGATCCGGGCGCGAGCAGAAGACGGCACGCGTGGAGGCCTTGCCGACACCGCCGACAAACTCGTGTCCTCGTGGTCCCTCGACCGTGCCGAGCAGGTTGCGCGCGCATTCGCCTGCTACTTCCATCTTGTCAACCTCGCGGAGGAGCGATATCGCGCTCGCGCACTGCGCGAGGCGGATTACGGCGCTTCCGGGCCGGCCGAAGCACTGACCGCCGCGCTCGCCACCGTTCGGGCGGAGTTGGGCGACGCCGGGCTCGACGAGCAACTCGCGGCTCTGCGGGTCCACCCCGTCTTCACCGCGCATCCCACCGAAGCGCGCCGCCGCGCGGTGACGTCTGCGCTGCAGCGGGTGGGCCAGCAACTCGAGGTGCTCGCCGATCCGCGAGTGGTGGCCGCGGCGCAACCCGAGACGAGGCGACGGCTGCTCGAAGAAGTGGATGCCCTCTGGCGAACAGCACAACTGCGCAGCCAGGAGTTGCAGCCGCTCGACGAGGTCCGCACACTCATGGGCGTCTTCGACACGACGCTGTTCCGGCTTGTACCAGCCGTTTATCGCGAGCTCGGGGCTGCGCTTGATGATGGCGACAACGGCACGCGCCCGCCAGCCGCGCCGGCGTTTCTCCGCTTCGGCAGCTGGGTCGGCGGCGACCGCGACGGCAATCCGAAGATCACCGCCCACGTCACGCGCGAGACGCTGCTCATCCAGTCGGAGCACATCCTCCGCGGGCTGGAAGCGGCCGCCACGCGCATCGGCACGGGGCTCACGGCCAACTCCGACACGACGCCGCCGGACGACCGCTTTCTCAGCCGTCTGCGCGCGGCTCGACAGATCGTCGGCGACCGCGCAATCGCGATCGAGGCGCGCGCACCGGGCGAGCCGTACCGCCAGTTTCTTCTGCTGGGCGCGGAACGCATCGCGGCGACGCGGCGCGGCGATCTCTCCCTCGCCTACTCGGGGCCCGAGGAGTTGCTCGACGACTTGCGAGCCCTGCAGGCCGCGCTCGTCAACGCGGGCGCGCCGCGCCAGGCGTACGGCGAGGTGCACGAGCTCATATGGCAGACGGAGACGTTCGGCTTTCATCTCGCGGACCTGGAGATCCGTCAGCACAGTGGGGTGCATCGCAACGCACTCGCCGAGATCTCCGCCGGCGGCGCTCGATCGCCCGAGACGGATGAGGTCGTCGCGACACTCAGGACGATCGCGCTGTTGCAGCAACGATTTGGCACCCGTGTCTGCCACCGCTACGTGGTGAGCTTCACGCGGAGCGCCGACGATATCGCCGCCGTGTATGCACTGGCGGAACTGGCGTGCGCGCCGAATCCCCCTCCAGAGCTCGATGTCGTGCCGCTCTTCGAGACTGTCGTCGACCTCACCACTGCGCGCCAGACGCTCGACGCGATGATCGAGCTCGAGCCGGTACGGCGGCGGATGGCGGCGACGGGCCGCGCGCTCGAGGTGATGCTCGGCTACTCCGATTCCGCCAAGGAGAGCGGTCCGGTTTCCGCCACGCTCGCCCTGTACGCCGCGCAGGCCGATCTCGCTGCGTGGGCGGCGGAACGCGCGGTGCGCCTCACGCTTTTCCACGGGCGCGGCGGTGCGCTGGGGCGCGGTGGTGGACCCGCGAACCGCGCGGTGATGGCGCAGGCTCCCGGTTCGGTGTCGGGTCGTTTCAAGGTCACCGAACAGGGAGAGGTCATCTTTGCCCGGTACGGCAACGGCACGCTCGCGCAGCGCCATCTCGAGCAGGTGACCTCAGCAGTGCTGCTCACGTCCACGCCGGCGGCGCGCCAACGTACAGAGCGCGCAGCCGTTCGTTTCGAAGCGCTCGCGCGGACCCTGGACGTCGCCGCCCGCTCCGCATACCGCGATCTGGTCGACATCGACGGATTCGGGGCGTACTTCGCGGCGGTGACGCCTGTGCGAGAGCTCGCTCGGCTGCACCTCGGTTCGCGTCCCGCGAGTCGCGGCAGCGACACGGGCCTCGCGTCGCTCCGCGCGATACCGTGGGTGTTCGCGTGGTCGCAGATTCGCCTGAACCTTCCGGGCTGGTACGGGATCGGCAGTGCGATTGCGGCGGCGGACCTCGACGAACTGGGTGTCGCATACGACGAGTGGCCCCTGCTCGGCGTCCTCATCGACAACGCAGAGATGAGCCTTGCGAAAACTGACCGGTTCATGGCCGAGCAATACCTGCGCCTCGGCGGTCAGCCGCACATCGCCGACTTGATCCTGTCCGAGTACGACCGCACCATCGCCGGCATTCTTGCCGTCACTGGGCAATCACGGCTTCTCGAGAAGCGCCGCGTCCTGTCATGGGCCGTCGAGTTGCGCAATCCCTACATCGATGCGCTCTGCCATCTCCAGCTGCGCGCGTTGCGCGCACTACGGAGCGGGGACGCCACTGACGCGGACCGCAGGCGCCTGGAACAGCTTCTGCTCCTCACCGTCAACGGGATCGCCGCGGGATTGCAGAACACCGGGTAGCACCGCGCACAACCCTAGCTCTGCGAAGGCGCACCTGCACTGACGGCATCGAGTGTCCGGCGCATCTGGTCGATGTGAAATCGGCTGTGTCCGGCGATCAGATGGAACATCAGGTCGAAGCTTTCGGGGCCACGCTCCGCATGGAGCCCATCGCGCGCTCGCTGCTCAGCGGTTGAGCGGCGCCAGAGCGCGAGGTTGGCCGTGCGCAGCGCATCGAACGTGGCGAGCAGCTCTGCCGGATCGGCGTTGGTGTACCCGAGTGCGTCCACCCAGAGATCCTGGTCGTAGCCAACCAGTGGTGGTCGCTCTTCCGCGATCACCCAGCGATATCGCGCCGACGAGATGATCTCCGCGTCGACCATGTGCCCGAGCAGCTCGATCACCGACCACTCGCCTTCCGCGGGCCGGGTGCGCAGATGGTCGCCGGCGGCGGCAATCACCTCCCGGAGCGTCGCGGACGTGCCCTCCTGCACGACGGCCGGATCGTCATCACCGACCAGGCCGATGAGCATCGTCTGATACGCCTGCGGGTTCTGGACGGGATCGACCACGGTGCTCACTTCGGGCCTCCTCTGACAGGACGTTGTTCCGGGTGATGGTGCCATCCCGCCGAGTCACGATGCGTTCGCCACACGTCACGACAGCGGGACACGGAATAATCCCCTCGTGGTGCACGCCAGACGTCGCGCGTTCGCATGAAGGTCGGCGTCGTCGGCATCGGCAAAATGGGACGGCCGATCGCGGACCGTCTGATCGCCGGCGGTCACGAGGTCGCCATCTGCAACCGGTCAGACAACGCCGCGGTGCAGTCGCTGCGCGACAAGGGCGCGACGGTCCGTACGTCCCCGCGCGAACTGGCGACCGGCTCAGAGATCGTCCTGACCGCGCTGCCCACCGAGGACTCGGTCCGTGCCGTCTACGCCGAGATGGCAGAGGTCGCCACGCCGGGTCAGGTCTACGCAGACCACTCGACGGTGAGCCCGGGCTTGAACCGGCAGTGCGCCGAGACCCTCAGCGCCCGGGGTGCGGCGTTCCTGGACGCACCAGTGTCCGGCGGCCCGGCCGGTGCCGAGGCGGGAACACTGACCGTGATGGTGGGCGGTGACGAGGCGACATTCCAGCGCGTCGCGCCCGTGTTCGAGGCGTTCGGCGCAAAGATCCGGCTGTGCGGACCGGTTGGTGCGGGTCAGGCGATCAAGCTCGTCAACCAGTACCTCGTCGCCGCGCACACCCTCGCCGCGTCCGAGGCGGCGGCGTTCGCCGTGCAGCTCGGCGCGGACCTCGCCACGGTGCAGGACGTCATCGGAACGTCGTTCGGGAGTTCGGCGATGCTCCTTCGCAACCTGCCGCGGTACATCGCCCGCGACTTCAGTCCCGCAACCCCGGTCGGGCTGATCGCCAAGGACCTGTCGATCATCCACTCGGAGGCGGCAGGTGCCGGCGTGCCGCTCCTGCTCGGGGGACTTGTCGAGCAGTGCTATCTCGAGGCGAAGGCTCGCGGTTGGGCCGGCGAGGACATGTCGTCGCTCGTGAAGTTCTGGGATCGCGAGGGCGACGGCGACTCCGGTCCGGCGGTCTGACGTGCCGCGCTTCGCCGCAAATCTGTCGATGCTCTGGCCGGACCTCGAGCCGTTCCAGCGATTCGATGCCGCCGCAGCCGTGGGATTCGCGCAGGTCGAGATGCTGTTTCCGCACGAGCTCGACGCGGATCGCCTCGCCATCACCCTCGAGAACCTCGACCTCGAGATGGTCGACTTCGACCCGTATCCCGGAAACTGGGCTGGCGGCGAACGCGGGCTGCTCGCGCTCCCGGGTCGCGAGCAGGAGTTCTTCGAGGGCGTTCGCGACGCCATCGCTCTTGCGACCCGAATTGGCACGACTCGGCTCAACACGCTGGTCGGCATCCCGCCCGAAGGCGTGACGAGCGACCAGGCTCGAGAGACGGTGATCGCCAATCTCAACCGGGTCGCCCCGCTCGCGCAGGATGCGGGCGTCACGCTGCTCGTGGAGGCGATCAACAACGTCGACATCCCCGGGTACTGGGCAGGGACGGTGGCCGTCGCGGCCGGACTGGTGAAGGCCGTCGACCATCCGAACGTGCGGCTTCAGCTCGACCAGTACCACGCGGCGATGGCCGGCGAGGACGCGATCGAGTGCTTGCGGACGTACTTCCCGATCATCTCGCACGTCCAGATCGCCGATGCTCCGGGTCGCCACGAGCCCGGGACCGGCGTCCAGCCGATCGCCGCGTTCCTTCGTGAGCTCGATAGCCTCGGCTATAACGGGTTCGTGGGGCTGGAATATCGCCCGTTGGTGGACACGGCGTCAAGTCTCGCGTGGATCCGGACGATGGACCTTCGGCGTCAGTAGGGCTCGGCGGGACCGCTTCGCTTCGAGGTAAGTCCGGCGACGGCACGCCTCGCGGCGCGGCGCAGCAATGCTGTCGGATGGCGCTCCAAGTCCACCCGTGGATCCACCGCCGCGAGTGACAACGTCGAGGCGAAGAGGGCCGGTGATGAGTCCAGTACCGTGCCCGCGATCGCGAGGCACGGAATCCCGATGCGCGCTGCCCTGGTCGCGACCTCGGCGGGCGCCTTGCCTTCCGCCGTCTGAGCATCCAGGCGTCCCTCGCCGGTGATCACCGCGTCGGCGTGTCCCAATGCGGCGTCGAGACCAACCAGGTCGCACACCAGGGACGCGCCGGACACCAGCCGGGCGCCCAGCAGCGCGAGGCCGAATCCGCAGCCGCCCGCGGCGCCTGCTCCCGGCAGTGCCGACAGGTCGCCTTCAGACGCGGCCGCGAGCGACGCGAATCGCGCCAGCCCCTGCTCGAGGCGCTGCACGTCATCTGGCGATGCCCCCTTCTGCGGCGCGAACATCTGGGCAGCTCCGTTCGGGCCGAGCAGCGGACCTCGAATGTCGCAAGCGACCTGGATCGTGCAGCCGGCGAGCACGTGCCGCGCCTGCGAGAGATCGACGGCCGCCAGATCCGCAAGCCCCGCGCCGCCGGAACCGATCTCGGCGCCGCTCGTGTCGGTGAGCCGGGCGCCAAGCGCCTGAAGCAGCCCCGCGCCGCCATCGGTGCAAGCGCTCCCGCCGACACCCACCACGATGCTTCTGGCGCCCGCGTCGACTGCGATCCGGATGAGCTCTCCGGTCCCTCGCGATGTTGCGTGGAGCGCATCGAGCGAATCGCGCTGGAGGCGTCGAAGCCCGGAAGCCTCGGCAAGCTCGATCACGGCCTCGTTGCCCGCCAGCCAGCCGATGCGGGCTATGACCGAGCCACCCGCCGGGCCGGTGACGCGGTGGCGGGTGACGCGGGCGCCTGACTTCTCGAGCCGCGAGGAGGACGTCCAGGGTGCCGTCACCCCCGTCCGCGACAGGTATCTCGACGGCCGACAGCGCCCGCGTCGCGGACACCTCGAGCCATCGCCGCAGCAGCGGCGCGCGCGCTGAGTGTGCCCTTGAACGCGTTCGGCGCACAGACGACGACCGCCGGGGTCATCGATGCGCTGTGAGATCGATCCGCATGGGAGCCCATGGTGAGGAATCACAGTGACGGCGGTCAGAATGTTCCGGTGACCAGCCGGGGCTTGACCGCGGGACTCGGCGTGCTCTACGTGGCCGCGTCAACGGTTCTTCCACTGGTGCTGAAGACGGCGCCGTCCGACCTCGATCTGTATTTATGGCCGCAGGCGGAGACCATTGTGGCGGGGCATCCACTCCTCATCTATGTCGCGCACGGCCAGTCCACCTCCATGAATGACAACGGCCCGCTGGGCCTGGTGCCATTGGTACCGATGGCCGCGCTCGCCAATGCGCTTGGATGGGCCGGCAGCTTGACCGGGCGCGCGGCGCTCGCGGGCGCGGCCGCCTCGCTCGTCGCGCTGTTGCTCGCGTACCAGACTGTTCACTTCGTTGCAGCCGCACGCGGCGATGCCCGATGGCCGCTCGCAGTCGCAGCTACAGTGCTGCTTGCCCCGGCGCTCTGGATCGCCATCCTTGATTACGGTCACATCGAACAGCCCGTTGAGCTGTGCCTCCTCCTCCTCGGGGTCACCTGTGCTCTTCGCAAGAAGAACGTGCTGTCCGGCATTGCGCTTGGTGCGGCAATCCTTGCCCGAACCATTGCGGGCTTCTGCGTGATCCCCTTGGTGCTGGCCGCTCTCGTGAGACGACAGCCTCGCGCTGCGGCCACCATCGCCGTCACTGCTCTGGTGACGATTGCTGTGGGACTCACACCATTCGTGCTCGCCGACGCGCAGGCAACGCTCCACGCGCTGATCACATACCGGGCCAGCCTCCCGATCAGCGGCGGCTCGTTCTGGATCGTCGCACGAGATGCGTCGTGGGCCGGACTTCGTGGGCTCGTCAGACGTGTACCTGGGTGCGGCGGTTGCGGTTGCGCTGGTGGCACTAACGCTGTGGCGCAGACCGTCGAACGGCACCACGCACGCCGGTGTGATCGGGCTCGTCACCGTCGCGTCGTGCTGCGTGCCGCTGTTCGCGAAAAGCGTGTTCCCGTATTACCTTTTTGAGCCGTATGTGTTTGCTGTGCTCTGGTGGCTGGCCCGCCCGGGCACGGCGCTCAACTGGCGAGCGGTGGTCCCGGTGCTCCTCACCGTTGACGTGTTCATCGTCATGGTGGCGACGACGTCGCCGTCCAGTGCGTCGGCAGCGGCGGCGAGTGTCATCTCATCAATTGTTGTCGGCCTTTGCGTCGCACTCGTGACATTCGACCTGTTTCGCGCGCCGGACGCCTCGCCTGCGATCAGCGCCATGCGCGACACCTCGCGCCAGCGGATTCCGGTGGCGCAGGATGCGCACTAGATGACGGGCGATAACGGCAGGTTTCTGCTCCTCGGCTCCGGGGAGTTCGAACCGTGGTCTGAAGCAGCGGAGCGGTTCGCGCTTTCCCGGGCCACCGGCGACGGCTCGGTTGCCATTCTCGCGACCGCGTGCGGACGCGAAGGCGATGCCGTCTTCGAGCGGTGGAACGCAATGGGCCTCGCCCATTACGCGGCGCTCGGCATCACGGCAACGGCGCTGCCGGTTCGCAACCGGGTCGACGCACTCGACACCAGACTGGGAGCGCAACTAGACGCTGCGAGCATGGTCTTCTTCAGCGGCGGCAGCCCGAAATATCTCGCGGAGTCGATCACGGGCACGCCCATCTGGGACGGCGTGCAGCGCCTCATTCAGCGAGGCGGCGTGTTCGCCGGTTGCAGCGCGGGGGCAATGATCACCGGCGCCACCGGCATGCGCTTTCCGTTCTCGAGCGGGCTTGGGCTGCTCCCCACGAGTGCGCTCGGGGTGCACTGGGACGCACTGTCGAGGTGGTGGATCCGCTGGCTTCGCGACCTCGCACCGCGGCGTGTCCCGGCGGCGGTCCGGTTCATCGGGATCGCCGAGAACACGGCCGTCGCGTCCGATGGAGACATGTGGCGCGTGTTTGGCAGGGGCGTCGTGGACGTGCGCCGCGGCCACGAGCGTCTCACGATGCGCGAGGGCGAGGAGTTCCCGAGATAGCGGCGCGCACCGAAGTGCCTGATACCCGGGTGGAGGAACCGAAACTCCGAACCTGGTGACCGGTGTGTAACACCGTTTCGCGAGGCGTCCGATATCGCCGCACAGAGGCGCCACGCACGCGTTTCATTACACCGATGACCCAGTTCTTCCGGCGTACCCGGACCGAAAACACGCCCTCGCCTACCACCAAGTCCGTCTCGACTCCCACGTCCGCGACGGGCGTCGCCTGCTCGCTGGCAGGCTGCACGAACGAGAACGCGGCGCAATGCAACTACCTGGATGGGCGGGGTCGCGCATGCCAGACCGCGTACTGCCCGGAGCACGGCACCTCGGTGAATGGCGCCTTCTACTGCCGGCGGCATGCCGGTGTGGTCCGTGCCGTCGGGTCGGTGGCAACGCCGGGAAGCGGGCTGCCGGACCTCGATAACCGAGCGCCCTCATTGGTGAACTGGATCGCGCGCGATCTCGATGCAAACGTGCGCCGGCTCCTTGACGCATCCGCTGGTCGTGGGGAGAGCGTCATCGCCGACGACACGGTGCGTGTGGTTCGCGACTTCAACCGCAACGCGCGGTGGGAGCAGAGCTGGCGCCTCGTCGATCACACGGGTCTTATCCTCAAGGTCACCGTCCAGGTGTTCGAGGAGAACGACTCGCTCGTGCGCGTTCATGTCGGAAGTGGCGTGATCGCAGACGGTGTCCCGCCCTGGATCGTCCGACGTTCAGAGGATGGCGACCTCACCACGGACGACGAGAAGCGTCAGAAGTTCTACCAATGGCTCGACGAGAGCATCTTCATGGCAGTCGACCGCTTTCGCACGGAGCGCGCTCCGCTGCGCTAGCAATGCACATCCACTGAGGATGTGTCGACATCCATGACTTCGCGGTCGCCCGCGACGGAAACGCAGTGTCAAACGTTCGGACGCGCCGCCGGACCGAAGGTCAGTCGGTGGGTCCTTCCGCTTGGAGGGCTGCTTCGAGCCGCAGTCGAGCGTCGGCATCACGCCGTGCTTCCACGACCAACTCTGACAGCACGCGGGACGTGTCTCGCTGCTGCAGATACCTCGTGATCGCTCGGCACTCAGCGTGATCTGCGCGACGCTGCTGCCACCAAATCCAGGCCATCTGGGGGTTCCTTTCTAGACGTCCCCAGTCTACATCCGATGTCAACGCAGATGGCCCTTCGAACAACAACTTCGCAATGCGATTTTCTAGCGAATCGGCCCGCCGTGTTCAAGGATTTGCGCGCTCACCGCGTCGTTGTCCAACTCTGCCTGGCGCCGTGCTTCGTTGCCGCCCGCGTCGTCGTCACTTGGGTCTGCCCAGTGGGCAACCATGATCGGGACTCTCGCCACGTGGATGAGCTTGTTGGACACGCTCCCGACGATCATTGCAGTGAGGCTGGAAAGGCCTCGGCGACCGACGATGATCATGTCCGCTCCGCCATCTTCGGCTGCCTCGATGATGGCGCGCGCCACGTCTCGTGTTTGCGCCTGAACGAGCCGGCCGGTGACAGTCACGCCGTGTGTTTTGAGCCGCGATACAGCGCCGCTCAGGAGCGCCTCGGCCTCGTCGTCACGCTCGAGGTCAGGCGCCATGCCCGCTTTCGACGGGATGAAGTCGTGCTCGTGGACGTGGATGACCTCGACCTCGCAGCCCGCCTTCGCCGCGAGACCCTCTGCAGCGCTGAGTGCGGCCTCCGTATACGGCGATCCGTCGATCGCGACCAGCACCTTCTCGAACACTTCCTAACCTCCGCAAAAAAGAGACGCGGCGGAGCGCCGCGCGCTCACCAGGTGACGGCGATGTATTTGCTCTCCATGAACTCGAGGAGCCCGTCGTGCCCACCCTCGCGGCCGAGCCCGCTTTGTTTGACACCGCCGAACGGCGCCGCAGGGTCGGACACGACCGGTCGGTTGAGCCCCACCATGCCTGATTCGAGCGCTTCACTGAAGCGCAGGCCACGCTGCAGATCTCGGGTATAGACGTAGGCGACGAGGCCGTATTCGGTGTCGTTGGCAAGATGGACGGCCTCCTCCTCCGTGTCGAACACGACCACCGGAGCGACCGGTCCGAAGATCTCTTCGCGGAGGATGCCCGCGCCCACGGGCACATCCACAAGCACGGTGGCCGGGTAGAAAAATCCTGGCCCGTCGGGGATCGTGCCACCGACGGCGAGGCGCGCCCCGTCCTGGACCGCGCCGGCGACGAGCGACATCACCTTGTCGCGGCCGGCCGCGTTGATGAGCGGGCCGAGTTGTGTCCCTTCAGCGAGGCCCGGTCCGACGCGAAGCGCACCCATGGTCTCCGCAAGCCGGCTGCTGAAGGCATCCGCTATCCCGCGCTGGACGAGGAAACGGTTCGCGGACGTGCAGGCCTCGCCGCCGTTGCGCATCTTGGCGATCATGGCCCCCGCGACGGCATTCTCCAGGTCCGCGTCGTCGAAGACGACGAAGGGCGCGTTGCCGCCGAGTTCCATCGAGCAATTCACCACGCAATCGGACGCTTCGCGCAGGAGCCCGCGCCCGACTTCCGTCGACCCGGTGAAGGAGAGCTTCCGCACCCGCGGGTCATGGAGCATCGCGCTGATGACCGGGCCGGAGCGGCGCGAGGGCAGCACGTTGACGACGCCGGCCGGAACGCCCGCCTCGGTGAGCAGTGCGCCCATGGCGAGTGCCGTCAGCGGGGTGTCCGAAGCCGGCTTCAGGATGACGGTGCACCCCGCGGCGAGCGCCGGCCCGATCTTTCGAGTCGCCATCGCCGCCGGGAAGTTCCACGGTGTGATCAGGACACTGACGCCGATCGGTTGGCGCAGCACGAGGATGCGGTTGGTCCCGGCGGGCGCGGTCTGCACGTGTCCCTCGGCGCGGACGGCTTCCTCGGCGAACCAGCGGAAGAACTCGGCTGCGTAGGTCACCTCGCCGCGGGCATCGGAAAGCGCCTTCCCGTTCTCACGGACGATCAGCCGCGCGAAATCCTCGGCACGCTGGGTCATCAACTCGAACGCCCGCCGGAGGATCTCGGCCCGCTGCCGGGGAGCCGTGGCCGCCCATGCGGGAAGCGCTTCGGATGCTGCGTTCACCGCCGCAAGGCCGTCCTCCACCGTCCCGTTGGCAACCTCGGCGATGACCTCGCCGGTGGCGGGGTCATCAACCTCGAACGTCGAATGATCAGAGGCATCCACCCAGGCGCCGGCGATCAGCAGTTGCGTGGGTGCGCCAATTGCCTCGGCGCTCAGCACGGTGGTCATTTCGGGCATTGAATCATGCCTGGATCACCCTCCACAGGAGCGGACGTCCACTAGGTCGATCGCTGTTCCAGGCCGGCGCCGAACGCCTGTCGCAAGCGAACGTCGATCAGCTGCGCGACCAACGCCCGGGGAAGCGGCGAATCGACCGGAAAATGCAGCGCGCTCTTGGTCTGCGTGTAGCCGGAGAGCTCAGTCTTGAGCTGCGCAAAGACGGACCCGCTGTGCGGCAGGTAGCTGAGGTGGTTCGAGAACGCCGCGAATCCGGCGATGACTTTTCCCTGTATTCGAAACGCGGGCACCGTGTACGAGATGCATTCCTCGGCGTCGGGAATCACGCTGAGGATGGTGTCGCGCATCTGGCTCAGCGTCGTCCGCTTCGGCTCGTCGAGGCCTTCCAGGTAGACGTCAATTTCGTGGCGTGACATGGTTTCCGTCCCGACGACTGGTACTCACACTGGCGCCCACCGCTCGTCCCTCGAGGGCAGCTTCCCCAACGGGCGACTCGATCGCTGCCGGGGTGGTGCGATAGGTGACGGCGGCGATCGCCGCGACGACGAGACAGATCACTGCCGCGCCCCAGAAGATGGTCGCCGCCGCTCCGTCCGCATTCCTCGGTCCGGCCGCCGTGTAGATCGCGCCGGTGATCCCGAGGCCGGTGATCACGCCGGCGTTGCGCGCCGCCGAGAGCAGCGCAGCCGCCCCTCCGAGCGCGTCACGTGGCGCGAGACGGATCGCCGCCGAGGTATTTGGCGAGGAGAAGAACCCGTTGCCGCATCCGACCAGGAACAGCCCCGCAAGCAGCAGCGGCCAGACAACGTGGTGGGTCGCGAGCCCAGCGAGGATGAACCCAACGGCCGCCATGCCCATGCCCGCCGTGGTCACCAATCCGGTCCGGCTGGCGTCACCCAGCCGGCCTCCGGCACGCGACGTGGCGCCGACCCCGATCCCGATCGGCAGGAACGCGAGTCCTGCGATAACGGGGGTGACGCTGTGGGCTTGCTCGAGCCAGAAGGGCAGAATCGCGAAGCAGGACATGAGCGTCCCGGTGCTGAGCAGCGTTGCGATCGTGGCGGACATGAACCGGGGCTGCCGGAAGAGACGCCGATCCACGAGCGGCCGTCGCGCGATCATCTCGGACGGGAAGAGCAGCAAGAGCGCGATCCACGCGACCGAGAACCACGCGATGGCCGGGATCTGGCCGAAGACCGGCGCCGCGAGCGACGAGATGCCTGCGCCGACCCCGAGGAAGATCGTTGAGAGCAGGACGGCCCCGGGGACGTCGATGCTGCTGTCGCGCTGTGCGGTGCTGGCAGGGACCGCGGCAATCGTGAGCACGATGCCGATCACCGCAAGAGGCAGTCCCGCCCAGAAGACCAACTGCCAGCCACCGATCGCCACGAGCACGCCCCCAAGCGGTGGGCCGATCAGGCCCGCGATTGCCTGGGTGGTGACCATCACCGCCACCGAGCGGCCGGTCCTGCGGCGAGGGACATGCTCGGCGATGAGCGCGAGGCTGCCCGCCATGAGCACTCCTCCGCCGACTGCCTGGACCATCCGGCCGACGAGCAACAGGGCGAAGGATGGGGCTGTGGCGGCGACCACCGAGCCGATGCCGAAGAGCACGAATCCACCGATGTACGCCCTTCGCCGCCCGAATCGATCGGACAGCCGGCCGATCGTCGGCAGCGTCGCCATGACGACGACCAGGTAGATCGCGATGACCTCCTGCCCGGAGGCCAGCGGGAGCGCGAAGTGATGCGTGATCGGATCGAGCGCGACGGCCACAATCGTCGCGTCGAGCATGCCCACGAATGCGCCGAGGGCGATGGCCCCCACCAGCCAGGAACGTCGGGCCGGATCCATGCGACCCCAACGGTAGCAAGGTCAGGAGGCGCCGACGCGTCCCGCCGAACGCAGGTCAGCTCAGCTGGTGGAGGGACCCCGCCACAGGTCGATGCCGCTGTCCACCGCGTGCTGGTTGATCTCCGCGAGCTCGGCGTCGGAGAAGTCGAGATGCGCAAGCGCCGCAACGTTCTCCTCCAACTGCGCGACGCTGCTCGCGCCGAGCAGTACCGAGGTCACTCGCGGATCGCGCAGGGCCCACGCGAGGGCCATCTGGGCGAGGCTCTGACCACGCCGTTCGGCGATGGCGTTGAGCCCGCGCACGTGGTTCAGGTTGGCGTCGCTGAGCATCTCCTTGCTGAGCGATGAATCCTGCTGAGCGCGCGAACCCTCCGGGATGCCGTGCAGGTATCGACTGGTGAGCAGTCCCTGTGCGAGCGGAGAGAATGCGATGCAACCGACACCCTCGGCCCCGAGCACGTCGAGGAGGCCCTGCTCGATCCAACGGTTGAGCATCGAATACGACGGCTGATGGATGAGCAGCGGCGTTCCGAGCGCACGCAGGATCGCGATGGCCTCGGCCGTCCGCCGGTCGGAATACGAGGAGATGCCCACGTAGAGCGCTTTCCCCTGCTGCACTGCGGTGTGCAGCGCGCCGAGCGATTCCTCGAGCGGTGTGTTGGGGTCAAAGCGGTGGTGATAGAAGATGTCGACGTAGTCGACGCCGAGCCGGCGCAAGCTCTGATCAAGGCTCGCAAGCAAATACTTGCGCGAGCCGAGGTCGCCGTACGGTCCCGGCCACATATCCCAGCCGGCTTTCGTCGAAATCACCAGCTCGTCGCGGTGGTCGCGAAAGTCGCTCCGCAACACTCTGCCGAAGTTCGACTCCGCGCTCCCGTATGGCGGACCGTAGTTGTTGGCCAGGTCGAAATGCGTGATGCCGAGGTCGAACGCGCGTCGCAGGATGCCGCGCTGCGTGTCCATCGAACGGCTGTCGCCGAAGTTCTGCCACAGCCCCAACGACACCGCGGGAAGCATCAGGCCGCTGCGCCCGCAACGGCGGTAGATCATCGATTCGTAGCGGTCGTCGGCGGGGGCGTAGGAGGTGAGTTCGGTCACCTCGCGATTGTCGCCGATCGAGTTATGGGCGCAGCACCGGCAAGGGCAGCGGTCCGGGTCGAGCGAACAGGTACCCCTGACCGAGCGTCGCCCCGAGCTCCTGCAGGGTCTCCTTTTCGGCAATGGTCTCAACGCCTTCCGCGACGAGGCTCGCGTTGATCTCCGCGGCGAAGCTGAGCAGCGCGGTCGCGAGTGCACGACGTGAGTTGTCCTGGTCGATGGCGCGCGTGATCGAGATGTCGAGCTTGATGACATCCGGCTTGATCAGCAGGATGTGTCGGAAGCTGGAGTAGCCCGCACCTGCATCGTCGATGGCGATGCGCATGCCGCGCTCACGGACCGGCTCGAGCGAACTGAGCAATTCGTCGTAGTCTTCGATAGGGTCGTGCTCCGTGATCTCGAGGACCAGCCGGTCGTACGGAATGCCGTCGGGAAGCGTCCGATGCGCCCAATAGTTGATGACTTCGGGCGACGCGTTGACGGACAGATACACGTCGTTGCGCAACTGCGGCAGCGCCGCGATCGCCATGCGCAGGCTCGCGCTTTGCAGCTCGGTCTCGAGGCCGACGCCCGCCGCTTCGCTGAACCATCGGTCCGGCGTCGGCGGGCCACCGTCGAAGCGACTCAGCGCTTCAGCGCCAACGATCTCGAGCGTGTCGAGCCGGACGATCGGCTGATACGCCATGCGGAGTCCGTTTCCGGCGATCGCCGCCTTGATGCGCCCCATCGTTTCCGCACGCACTTCCTCGAGCGGTCGTTTGCGCTCCACCTCGTCTGACAGCAGGCTGGCGAGCACGCGCATGAAGCGAACGTCGCCGGAGTCGATCTCCGGGTGTGCGTCGCGGCCGATGCAGCAGAGCATCCCGTACACCTCGCCGTCGGGAAGCACGACCGGCACGCCGGCATAGGCCCCGATACCGACGAACTGCGTGATCGGCAGGTCACGGGTTCTCTCGTCCGCGAGAGCGTCGGGAATGACGTTGGGCAACTCGCCGGCGACGACCCGCGAGCAGTACGAGGCAAACGCAGGGTTGGTTGATCCCTGGGCGACGCGGAATCGCTCGGTATCGCCGCTGACCGCTTCGAGCGTGTGGACGTCCCCCGTGAAGCGGGAGAACCACGAGATGTCCAGCCCGAGGTGCACCCGAGCGAGGGCGAGGACGCGGGCCACCACGCCGTCACCGTCGCCAGACACCACGTCCGCGTCGAACAACGGTGCGATGGCGCGGGCGGCTTCGATAGTGTCCGCGAACTCGGTGGTCGGAGACGGCTGTGATCACCACACACGAGGGTAACCAGCCCGGTTCTTTGCCCCCGGCGCGTCACTGCCCTGCGACGGGCGGAGGACATCTCGCCTCCAGCGATGTCACCGAACCCGAGGTGGCATTCCGGGGGGTTGCTTCTGGAGCCGCACCGGCCCGGCGAACGCCGCATCGGGCTGGCGTTTCGGATCCCCCTTTGCTACCCTTCGAGAGCGTCGATAGAAGGGATTGACGCGATCAGGGAAGGGGGTATGGGGACAGTTTCGCCCAGGCGTCGATTGGCGGTCGTCCGAGGTCGCCCCGTGCTCGGCCATGGCCCGGCGGAGTCCGTGGCGGACGCAGACTGGACTGAACTCCTCGGCCGCGCTCGTGTTTCCGCAGGCACCGCACCGCGGTCCCGAGCCTGGTGGTCCGATCCGCGGATCGTGGTGCCTGGCGTTGCGGCGTTCGTGTTCGTCGCGATCGTCGCTCTCCGGTTGCCCGGGCTGCTTTCATCCTTCTACTGGTACAGCGACTTCCCGAACGCACTGCAACTCGCCAGCGCCGTCTTCCACGGCGGCTGGGGGCAGGGACTGCTGATCCGGTCGCAATCGGGACTTAGGTTCCCTCTGGTTGGTCGGATTACTCGACCAGGTGACCGGCAGCGTCGTCGCAGGCGTTGCTTTCGGTGGGATCCTGCTGCTCGCGGCGGCCGCGCTGATGGTGCGGACGGCGCAGCGCGTCATCGGCTCGCATCGCGCACTTGCGGTCGGTGTGCTTTGCCTCGCTGCGCCACCGGTTGTGGCGTGGGAGGCGCTGAGTTCGCTTGCGCACATCAGCACGGTGGTCGTCACCGCCGCGGCTGCGTGGCAACTTGTGGCGCTCTCCCAGTCTGTTCGCGGTCGCTTGGTCTGGTCGTCGCTCGCTGTGGGTGTGCTTGCCGGCGTCTGCGTCGCAAGCGACACGCTGGCCCTGGCCGCGGCGGTTGGCCCGTGGCTGATCTGCGCGTTCGTGCTGGCGTGGCAGCGACCGGACCGCCGGCTCTCGCTGGCTATCACCTTCTGCACGGCGGTTGTTGCAGGTTTTGCGGTTGCATGGTCGCCAGCGCGAACGGCATCGTTGCGAGCCGGCTTGACGTCACCGCGCCTTCGCTGCAGGGCATCGCCGCAGGGCTCCGCGTCACGGCGTCAACGCTGGGTCAAATGCTTTCTGGGGCCTGGTACAACGACGTGCTGCCGAGCGCCGCGATGATCGCGGCGCTCGGGCTGTTTTTCGCGCTCATCTATTTCGCGGTTCGCGGCGTCATCCGCCCGAGTGCAACACCGGCGGCCGGGCGATCGATGTACGTGATGTTCTGGGTGCTCTCGAGCGGCGCGTTGATCACGAGCCTCTGCATCACCGGGCTCGGTATTCAAGCGTCACCGGTGAACTACCAGGGACACTATCTCGACGGGTTGTGGTTCGCGATTGCCGCGCTGCTGCCGCTGGTGCTGCGCGCGGGACGATCGTGGCGCAATCCACTCGTCGCGGCCGTCGCCGTGATGACGTTGCTCAGTGCGTTCGGCGTCGCGCGCTTGACGGCATATCCGTTTCAGGGACCTGACTACACCGACGCGCAGCAATTACTTTCAACGTTGCGGCAGCTCGGTGTGACGCGCGGATACGGCGGCTACTGGGAGTTGTATGCAATCGGGTGGCAGACGGATCAACACATCTCAGCGCTGCCTTTGCAGACGTGCGCTGACGCAGCAGGCGGAGTACAACTCTGCCGCTACGCGTATGCGCCGCCTGCCCTGTATCAAGCACAGTCAGGGCCGGTATTCGTCATCGTCCTGCGCGGCTCATGCGACGGCGATGACCTCTGCATCAACACCGCCAATCTGGCGAGCCTCCCGAAGCCGGAATTCGTGCGCACGGTGGGACTCCTGCAGGTCGACGTGTACACGCACGACGCGTTCGCCGAATTGCCTCGGGCTACGGGATAACTTCCAGCGCGCGACCGCACGCAACCGCCATCGCGCCCACCGCGGCCACCAACTCGGCGTTGTCCGTCGCCGATCTTCCATTCCCAAGGACCAGCGTGTCCTCCAGACCGATGCGGACATCGTGTCCCTTGTCGATTGCTGCGGCGAGCACGCTCCAGGTGGCCAAGCCGCCACCGTGATGCAGTCGCGGCGCCTGCGACAGCCCGTCGTCCAGAACGAAGTCGATCGCTGCCGCAAGACGGACCGCATCGCCGGGGTCGTACTCCGAGTCCACTTCGACAAGCACACGCTCGCACGCGTCGTCGAGCCCATTGTCGAGGAGCACCCGAGCGTCGTCGACGTTCCATACCCCGGCCTCGACACCCACACCACGCTCGCTGAGCATGTCGATGATCGTGAGCGCTCCTTCTTCGCTGAGATTCACGGATGCAAAGTCAGGGAGCACAGACCATGCGTCGACTTTCGCCAGGCGCCGGAGCAGATCCGGCTCGATCCAGGCCGCGGTGGTCACTCCCACCGGGATCCCAGGGCACGCCGCGCGCACGGCCTCGAGTACGGCGCCGACATCCGCGCCGGCCAGGGACTCCATCCCGTCAGGGCGTCGCGGATGGACGTGCAGCGAGGCCGCACCGGCCCGTTGCAACGCCACCGCTTCCCGCGCAATCTGCTCGGGTGTGACCGGGAGTCGAGGGTGCTCGCCGGCGGGTCGCGACCCGTTGACGCAAGCCTGGATCAGCATGTCTTCAGTATCCGTCGCGCGTGGCTGTGGCGTACGAGGCGAGAGGTGGCTGCCAGCACTTGATCGATTGCTGCGCAGCGGTGTCTCTCAGATGGTGCTGTCAGTGCACAGCCGGCGGAACGCCAGATGCTGGTCAAATGTGGGAACACATGCGAGATTGCGACACATGAGCAACGAAGGCACATGGCGACGCCTCACCAACAAGGACGGGACACCGGGCAAGTGGGAGCTCCGTGTCCAGCGATTCATTGGCGATGACGACAGGAAGCTCAGCTTCTTCGGGGAAACAAAGCAGGAGGCGAAAGAGAAGTCTCGCCCACTGGGAGACGGTTCAGCGCGAGAAGTGGGCCGCGAAACGCCAGGGGTACAACCGCGAGCGGAAGCTGGCGATCCTCGACATCCTCGAGGCCGGCCATCCGGCAAAACCGTTCATGGACGCCACCCGCGCGTACAGCGAACTGGTGTTGGCCCAGACGGATGCGGAGGTCCTGCATCACTACGCGCCGGAGGCCAGAGCCTTCGTGCTCTCGCAACTGATCGAGCCACTCATCGTTCGCCTGGAAACCCTCAAGGTGGCGCTCACCTGAGCGACGTCCGGATGAGGGAGCTGGAGCCCAAGGTGAGGATTGAACTCACGGCCTACGCCTTACCAAGGCGTTGCTCTACCACTGAGCTACTTGGGCGTCAGCGCAGTGTACCGACGCCTTCGCCGGGGACGCCGAGCCTCCTGCTCCCGGAAATCAGCACGGCCAGTCCATCGAGCATCCGTTGCAGGCCGAATTCGAAGAAGGTCTCGAGGTTGAAATCGATGTCCTTCTCGACGACTCTGCGCGAGTGTCGGAAACTCACCTGAGAGTGCGATCGCCGCCATTCTCGCCTCCTGGGACTGCATCCACTCATCGTCGGTGAGTTCCGTGTCGCGCACGGCTTCAGCTTCGGAGCTCGAGGTTGATCGCGGTGCCGCGGACGTAGCTGAAAAGCGTCACCGCGGCGTAGAGCATCGTCGAGCTGTCGAGCCCGAGCCCGTCGAGTGCATTGAGAGCAAACTCGGTGTTGGGCAAGGCGTTCGGTGTCGGCTCCGGACGTGTGAACGAGATCACCTGCGCCAACCACGGGTGACGCTTGTACATCGCCCAGTGGTGGTGCGCGATCAACTCCAGGCAGGCCCGCCATCCGTCCTGCGGCAGCTCCGGGGGTGGGCCTTCGGCAAAGACCGCGTCAGCCATCATGACCACCAACTCGTACTTGCTCGGCACGAAGCGATACAGGGTCATCGTCGCGATGTCGAGCGCGGTGGCGACACGCCGCATCGAGAGCACCGGAAGGCCCTCGGTGTCGGCGATCTCGATCGCTGCCCGCACGACCTTTTCGACTGTCAGGTCTGGATCAAACTCGCGCTCTCGCCGAGCGGACGCGACGGGAATGGCCCCACGCGTGCCCTGGCGGGCAGCGACGACAGTTCCGACACCGCGACGCGTGGAGACGACGCCGTCCTCACGCAAGGAGGCGAGTGCTCGCGTGGCCGTCGCCATCGCCACCCCCCACTCCCTTGTGATCTCGCGCGTCGACGGCACCCGATCGCCGGGCCGGAGTGCGCCCGACGCGATGCGAAGCCGGATGTCCGCAGCGATGCGGGCCGACGGAGCAAGCGCGGTGGCCTCTGAGGGGTTCACAGCGCAACCATAGCTGACGTCTGCTGTACTAGTGCACTTACCCATGGATCGTGGGGTCGTGGTGGGCGGATTCACCGCCGGCACATTGGCGTCAAGTTCGCCGACGCCGATGGATCGCGATCACCGACAGCACTAGTGCACCTTCCGACGATTCCGAACTTGACATTCGTCGATCGCCGTCTCATGTACAGTGTCCATCTATACAGCGTACATCGTAGTCAGAGACACGAAGAATCGGAGTAGCACCATGCACAGCGAACTGGCGATCACGGCCTCCGGCGTGGAGAAGCGATACGGTCCGGACACCGTTCTCGGAGGAATCGACCTGGCCGTGAGCACGGGGAGCGTCTTTGCCCTGCTCGGCCCCAACGGAGCGGGCAAGACAACCACCGTGCGCATCCTCGCGACCTTGACCCGAGCTGACGCCGGCGAGGTCCGCGTTGCGGGATTCGATGTCGTCCGCGATCGGCACAAGGTCCGGCGCACGATCAGCCTCACCGGGCAGAACACCGCGCTGGATGCGCTCCAGACCGGCGAGGAGAATCTGACGATGATGGGCCGGCTCGCCGGCCTCTCTTCTCACGAGGCACGAGCGCGCAGCCGCACGCCTGCTCGAGGATTTCGAGCTCACCGAAGCCGCCCATCGCCGCGTTGCGGCGTACTCCGGTGGCATGCGCCGGCGCCTCGATCTGGCGGCGAGCCTCGTCGGCAGCCCGTCCGTGATCTTCCTCGATGAGCCGACCACCGGCCTCGACCCGCGTGGTCGTGCGACGACGTGGGACATCATCGCGGCCCTCGCCGAATCCGGCATCACGATCTTTCTCACGACGCAGTACCTCGAGGAGGCCGACCGGCTCGCGGATCACATCGCCGTCCTCGATCGAGGCACCGTTGTTGCGGCAGGCACACCGACAGAGCTCAAGGCGCGCTTCACGGACCAGCGCCTCGACCTCACCCTCGCCGACGCGGCCTCATTTACATCCGTTGCCGCTCGGCTCGGCTCCCGCGCGGTCTCCACGGACCGCGACCGGCTCATGCTCGGTGTTGCGACAGACGGCAGCGCCGCACATGCGCGCGCGTTGCTTGACGAGGTCGACCCGGAGCGTTGTGCCGTGAAGCGTTTCGTTGTGAACGGCGCAACGCTCGACGACGTTTTCATGGCCCTGACCGGCCATGCCGCTGTTGACGAAACGAGGGAACTCGAAGTTGCTTGACACAGTCACGCTCACCGCCCATCCAACACGGACACGGACGTCCGCGGCACCGATTCGCGATTGGTTGACCATGTCCGGACGCTCGCTGCGCATGTCTCGACGCAACATCGAAGGATTGATGACGTCGGTCGCGCTGCCGGTGTTGTTGATGCTCATCTTCGTCTATCTCTTCGGCGGCGCCATCAACACCGGCACCGCGTACGTGACCTACGTCGTCCCGGGAGTGCTCGTCCTGTGCGCGGGATTCGGTTCCGCGATGACAGCGGTGAGCGTCTGCAATGACATGACCACGGGTGTCATCGATCGCTTCCGCTCGATGGACGTCAGCGGTGCGGCCGTGGTGGGTGGTCATGTCGTGGCGAGCGTGGTGCGCAACGCCGTGTCCACCGCGTTGGTCCTCGGAGTGGCGCTGCTCATCGGGTTCCGGCCGCACGCCGGTGTTGTTGGCGTGGCTCGCGGCCGCCGGCATTCTGCTCTTGTTCATCCTCGCCATCTCGTGGCTGTCCGCCGCGGTGGGCCTCTTTGCGAAGTCGCCGGAAGGTGCCAGCGGCTTCACGTTCCTGCTCTCGTTTCTCCCCTATCCCAGCAGCGCATTCGTGCCCATCCGGACGATGCCGATATGGCTCCATGGCTTTGCATCCGATCAGCCGGTGACACCGGTCATCCAGTCGATCCGCGGGTATCTCCTCGGTCAGCCGGTCGGGACGAGCCCCTGGTTCGCACTCGCATGGACGGCGGGATCCTGGTGGTGTCGGTCGCGCTCTGCGCCGTCATCTTCCAGCGACGCGTTGAATAGACGGAGGAATGAGTCACCCGCGCGGCAATGAGGCAAGCCAGGTGACAGCGAAGACTGCCGTCGCCACGGCGAGTACCGGGAACGGAGTTCGTGACCGCGTCGCGATGACGGCGATGACGCCCACAGCCAGGACCGCCACGCCACCGAAGAACACGACACCCGCCTGCCCGAGCGGTCCGGCCAGGACGAGCGCGAGGACTCCCGCGGCCGCAAGCGATAAGGGACCTGCCCATCGCGAGCCGGTCGCTGCCGGCGAGGACTGGAAGGCTGCGGCGTCCGGCGAGCCGGTCGCCGTCGATGTCCGGAAGCGCATTCGCGAAGTGCAGGCCGAGCGCGATGAGACCGGACAGCGGAATCAGCGCCAGCAGCCGCGACGGAATCGAACCGACGGACGCATATCCCTCGAGCGGAAGCACGGCCATGCCACCCCACCACGGCACCCACGACAGCGGCGTCCGGCGCAACCCCAGGTCGTAGGAGAGGCCGGCAGCGAGCGCGAGCGCGTCGAGGCCGAGCGTCGGGAGGTTGATCGTCGCAGCGGATCCGAGACCGATTGCACCGAGCACGACGCCGATCACCACAGCCGTCGAGCGGGAGATGGCTCCGCGGACCAGCGGTTTGTGGGGCTTCGCCACCGTGTCCGCAGGGAGGTCGACGACGTCGTTGACGACGCCGATGCAGAGCTGGACCGGCAGCATGGCCCCCACCAACTGGAGGATGCGGACGCCATCGGGCACACCCCGGCCGGCGAGTCCGGCGATCGCCACCAGGACGACGGTGACCAGCACCGACGGTCCCGGATGGCCCATGAAGATGAGCGACCGAATCCTCCCGCCCGGTTGTCGCTCGTCCCACCACACGGGACGCGGTGACCTACGCCTTGGGCGTAGCGGAGCCGGGTTCGGCTTCGGGCTCGTCATCGCCACCGAGTTCATGCGCCGGGTTGGCGGCGGCCTCGGCAGCCTCTCGTGCAGCGGTCAAGCGACCCGAATCCCGCCGCCTCCTCGGCGGCGACCTCGGCCGCGAGCAGACGATCGTGCACGGCGTCCTCGAAGCGATGAAGACGGCTCTTCTCGTGCTCGGGCGGATCTTCGGGGGGAGGCGAATCGCTCATGTGCTCACTCTTGGCTGATTGACCGCAGTCGGATTTGCAGTATGGGCGGTTGCCGCGCCGGGCATGCCGTGACATGGGCGCACAGAAAAGGCTTCGAACTCTTGCCGCTCGATCGAGCCTGGCGGATTTTCACCCCCGGCGATCAAACCGTGAAAGGAAATATACCACGAAATCGGGTTCCGGTCAAGGACTTTCTTTCCCCATGATGTAGGTCAGCGAATCTGTCCGACCTAGAGTTCAGGGATTCTGTCCACATGGAGGACAGCATCACCTTGAGACTTTCAGAGCAACGTCGAGTACAGGTGCTCTTGCAGCTCGCCGGTGGCCTGATCTCGTCGGGTCAGGCAGCCGAGCTCCTGAACCTCAGCGAGCGCCAGGTCCGACGTCTGGCAGCCGCGTTGGGCAGCGACGGGCCGGCTGGAATGATCCACGGCAACCGTGGGCGACGACCGAGCAACGCCGTGACGGAGGCGATCACGGCTCGTGTGATCGAACTGGCGACCACGACGTATCGCGGCTTCAACCAGCACCATCTCACCGAGATGCTCGCCGAGCACGAGGGCATCGACCTGTCGCGATCGAGCGTGCGCCGCATCCTCAGCGCTGCCGGCGTTCCCGCGGTTCGCCGCCGTCGCCCGCCGCGGCATCGCAGCCGGCGGGATCGCTACCCGCGCGAAGGCTTGCTCCTGCAGTTGGATGCCAGCCGCCACGATTGGCTCGAGGAGCGCGGTCCGCGACTGAGCCTGGTGGGCGCGATCGATGACGCGACGGGACTCGTGCCGTGGGCCTGCTTTCGCGAGCAGGAGGACGCTCATGGGTACTTCCTGCTGATGCGCCATGTGGTCCGCCGCCATGGCATCCCCGTCGCCGTATACAGCGATCAGCATTCGATCTTCCGCATCACCAAGACAGCCATGCCGATCGAGGACCAGCTCGAGGGAGACGAGTGCCGTCCCACCCAGTTCGGCCGGCTCCTCAACGAGCTTGGGGTGACCTTGATCCTGGCGAGATCACCCCAAGCCAAGGGACGCATCGAGCGTCTCTGGGGCACCTTCCAAGACCGCCTGACCAGCGAACTGCGCCTTGCCGGAGCTGCCACCCGCAGCGATGCCGAGCAGGTGCTGAGCCGCTACCTGGCCCGCCACAACCGACGTTTCACCATCCCGGCCGCGGATCCGGTCCGTGCTTGGCTGCCGTGGCCGGCAACGCTCCGTCCCGACGAGGTGTTCTGTTTCAAGTATCGACGCGTCGTGGCGCACGACAATACGGTGCGGTTCGGCCAGCGCGTGATCGACATTCCCGCCAACCGTCAGCGCATCAGCTACGCACGCGCTCGGGTCGAGGTCCACCAGCGTTTCGACGGATCCCTCCGCGTCTACTACGGCGGTGCTTGCATCGCCAACTGCGCTGCGCAGGGTGTGGTGGGCGACGTCCGCACTCTCGACGACAGTGTCCACGCTTACCGCGAATTGCCTGCTGCTTTTATTCCCAAACGACCACAGCCCACGCCACCGGCATGGACGCCGCCGCATCCTTGGCGTCAATGGAACGGTCAGAATCCCTGAACTGTTGACAGGTCAGAATCCGTGGACTCCGACAGGACTTTCTTTCCCCATCAGTCGAGGTCGACGAGGCCCTCAGCGACGGTCCGGTCGCGGCCCTTGGCGGCCGCCTGCTCGAGGCATTCGCCGGCCCGCTCCACGAGATCGTCAATCGTCTCGGTCCCCTGATAGGACACCAGGCCGGCCGAGAACGAATGCCCATCCGGGGTCGATTCGCGAAGACGCCAGCACAGCTGGACGGCGCTGACAGTCGTGCAGTTGACAAGGACGATCGCGAACTCGTCCTCTCCCCAACGGCCCATGAGGTCTTCGGTGCGGAGCACGTCGCGCCAGCGGGCCGTAGCGTCACGAAGAAACTTCTCTTCGGCCGCGTGCCCGTCGGCGCCCTCGACGTTCGTGCCGTGATCGAACGCGACGAGCGCCAGGCAGAGCGGATGCTTGCTGCGCCGCGCATGCGCGACGTGACGCGCCGCCTCGGCGAGAAACAGCTGGCGATCAGGCAGCGCGGCAAGACTGGACTCGGACTGCTCGCCGCCGGCGAGCATGGCCATCTCCTCGCGATCCTCGATACCGAACACAGCCAGGTCAGCCTCCGACAAATCGTCCTTGAGCGCGTTGACCGCTCTCATCGACACAACGAGGTCGAATCGAGTGGCCAGGTGCGCGCAAGCGGCGGAGAACTCCATGGCTCAAGTCTGGTCGAGCGACATTGCGGGACACCATCCACTCGTGTGACGGCCGTGTAGCGGCTGCCTCACGACGGGAGGTGCGCCGGCACCGCCACGGCTGGTCGCCGCCGGCGTCCCGCCGCCTGCAATCGCTTCGCGATCGTACGAAGTGAAGCGCGCAGCTCGGGCGGCCGCAGCACCACGAGGTCGCACTCGAGGCCCGCGAGGTACGTGGCAGCCCAGTCAAGGTCGTCGGCGCTGAAACGCAACACCGTGCCGTCCTCTGCCGGTTCGAGCGTCCCGTCCGTCGGCGAGACGCGCCGCGCAGCCTCCTCGGGCGTCAGCGCCAGCAGGACCTCGCAGCGAGTCCCGAACACCGCCTGGCCGATCGCCTGTCGAACGAAGGCCACCGCGTCGAAATCCTCCGGGCGCTCGAACGCCTCGGTGGTGGCTTCGGTCGCAATCATCCGGTCCAGCCGGAAGGTCCGCATCGCACTGCGAAAGTGGTCCCAGCTGACCAGGTACCAGTGGCCGCTCTGGAACGCGACCCCGTACGGATCCACCAGCCGCTCGGTCACCGCATCGGCAGCCGAGCGGTACGTGAGATGAACGCTGGTCCGGTCGCGCGCGGCCGTGCTGAGGCGGAGGATCGTCTCGGCGTCGGCGTGGTCCCGAGCCACGGGTGACAGCCCAAGGCTGACGAAGTCCTGCATCGACTGGACCTCGGCGCGTTGCGCCTCCGGCAGCAGCCGGTCGAGTTTGGCGAGCGCGCCTTCCACCGCCGTTCCCGACGCGGCGAGCCCAAGGCGTTGCGCCGCGAGGAGGCCGATGATCACGACGAGCGCCTCCTCGTTGCTGAGCATCAGCGGGGGCAGCTTGAAGCCGCGCCGTAGCCGATACCCGCCGGCGGGCCCTCGTTCGGTCTCCACCGGAATACCCATGTCCTGGAGCCCGGCGATGTACCGGCGCACCGTCCGCGGGCTCACCTCGAGCCGGCTCGCGAGCTCCTCGGCGGTGAGCTGGCGGTACACCTGGAGAAGCTCGAGAAGGCTCAGAAGGCGGCTGAGAGAGACATCCATGGCGCCCAGTATATAGGACGGATTCTGTCCTTATTGCCAGGTACGATTTGACCCATGATGAACTCGATGGCGCTCCTGGACCTCGCTCGTGAGCGATCGCGCGACATGGTCGACGCTCCGACCCGCAACCGCACCCAGCCAGCGCGTGAGGAGGCTCTCCCCGCTGCCGAGGAAGTCTTCCTGTACGGCCGTTCGGCGCACTTGATCGACGCCCGGGTCCATGCGCAAGCACACCTCCGCGTCGGCACCACGGCCCTCGACCTCTGCTGACACGAGTGGGTCGCGGCGCGTAGCCCGCCGCGGCCCGCTCCGTTGGGGGCGGCTGCGCCATCATGCTGCCCGTCGTGAGGATCCAGGCCGTGGTCACCGATCTCGATGGGACCGTGGTCCGCGCGGACTTCTCCATCTCGGCCGCCACCCTCGAGGCGCTGGACCAGGTTCGGGCAGCCGGCATCGCCTTCGTCATCGCGACGGCGAGAACCCCGCAGGGCCTCGAGCACTTCCAGGCGCTTGCGCAGCGGACCACGCTGTCGGTGTGCTGCTCGGGGGCCATCGGCTGGTCGTCGCATGACAAGGCGCGGACCTGGATGCATGAGATGGGCGCGCCCGAGATTCGTCGCGTCGTCGAGCTCGCCGTTGACGCGGGCGCCGGCGTTGCCAGTTTCGACGGCGTCCTTGTGGCGGATGACGGACGAGTACTACCGCCTCAGTCCCACGCAGCCGCACGGGCCGACGCGGATGGTGGTTGCGAGTGCCGAGCTCGCGGAGACGCCGTGCTGCACGATGGCGGTGCGCCACCGCGACGGCGATCTCGATCGGATCGCCGACGCTGGTCGCCTCGGGATCGGATTCAGCAGCGCTGAGTCACGTCGGCCGATCGACGGTCCTCGACGTGACGGCCGAAGGTGTCGACAAGGGAACGGGGACGGTGCGCGCGCTCGAGACGCTCGGGCTTGCGCCGGACGCTGCAATCAGCTTCGGCGACATGCCCAACGACCTGGCCATGTTCCGGGTGACGGGCCGGAGCTACTCGATTGGTTCAGCCGACGCTGCGGTGATGGGTGCCGCCACCGAAGTGCTCCCGAGCGTCGAGGACGATGGTTTCGCGCGCAAGATCGCCGACTTCGCCGCGGCCGGATGGATCATCGAGGACGCTGATCCGACTGCCGTCCGCCCCCGACAGATGTAGCCCCGGATCCGAAGTCAGACCCGAACGGTCCCCTTCGCTTCGAAGGTCATCGCGCGTTGCAGGGCCGCCGCACGGAGTTCCTGCGGGAATTTCGACAGGTCCACCGATGCCGGCGCTGAGGATTCCCGCCTGAGCAGCTTCCTCCACGATGCCGCCGACCAGGATCGCAAGGTCCGGGGTGCGGTGGAATACGAGCACTCCGTGGTTGGCGAGGAGCACTGCCGGCACGCCAGGGGTGATCGCCGCCCGGATGTTCGCGACCGCCTCGGCTGAGCCGCGTGGGCCGTAAGGAGCGACGGGTACCCCCGTCGGAAGCCCGAACATCGCGAGCGCTTCAACCCAGCAGCCGATCGGCCGCTGCGCCGCGGCGAACGCCGTGGCGTACGGGGAATGTGTGTGGATGACGCAGCCCACGTCGTCGCTGTCCGCATACATCGCGGTATGCATCGCGACCACGGCGCCCTGAATCGGCGGCAATTCCCCCTCGCGAAGGGTGCCATCCAACCCGACTCGAACCACCGCACCTGCGGGGTGGTAGCGAAGCGAGGGGCCGGCCGTGAAATACATCTCGTCTCCGCCTGGAACCCGAAGGCTCACGTTGCCGTGCCCGTTGGCCGAAATGGCCCCGCCGGCCACCACGCGCTGCGCGACTTCGACGACCTGGTTGACCAATTCCGCGTCCATACGACCCTCCAACTCACCAATTTCTCGCGCGACGCGCGTGCGCCAACACTGTAACCAGGGTCCGACGTAGCGCGAGGGGTCCGGATCGCCCCGGTACGGTGCCTGCAAGGACAACGGTGCCCGCACACCGTGCGCGGCACCTCGCACGACGGGCCTGGGAGGGCGAACGGTGGTTATCTTTGGTTGGGGGCGGCGCACGTTCCACCACGCGGGACCCGTCCTGTACCAGTGGTGCAAGAACTGCAGCAACTCGAACTGGTTCTATCTCGTCACCGTCCGCCGCTGGCTGACGCTCTTCTTCATCCCGGTCATCCCGTACCAACGTCAGCACATGCTCATCTGCCCGGTGTGCAACCGCGGAGTCAATCTGGCCGGCGCCGAGCTGCAATGGGCGAAGTCGCTGAACCAACTCGCCCTGCTGTACACGACGAACGCGATCAGCGGTGATGAGTACATGCGCCGTCTCCGCGAGAGCGGAGCGCCATCTCCTGCCCTCGCAGCCCCGCCCCACCGGTATTGGCACCGGTCGGAGCTCCGGTAAGCGAAGGATTCGGCGGCGTCCAGGTGGCGACCCCGCCGCCACTCCTGGCGCAGGACGGGACACCCGGAAGCGATGGCTTCGGCGGAATCCAGATCGCTGGTCCCCCACCTGCGGGCGCACCACCGATGCCCACGACAACGCCGCCGTTTCGGGGCACGCCGATGGGGCGGCGGGCACAGGTCATGCGTGTCCTCATGCCGATCGCGGCCATCGCGCTCGTGGCGGGAATCTGGATCTACACCAACCAGAACGACAACAACAGCAACGTCCCGCAGGGCTCCATCGCGACGACCTTCGTCGCGGGCACCTGCATCGACGGAACGCCGACAAGTGCTGAAATCACGTTTGCCAGTTGCACCGGCGACTACGACGGGAAGATCGTCGAAGTCCTCAACGCATCGGAAACCGTGTGTGCATACGGGGACACGCTGTTCGTCGCGACGCCCCCGAATCCCAACCTCTGCATCAACTTCAACGACCACAATCCCTGACGCGACGCGTGCTGCGGGGCGCGTGAGACGTTAGGGCAGGCGCGAGAGCGCGTATTCCAGTCGGGCCAGGCTCTCGGCGCGACGCGCCGCCTCGTCCACTGCACGCAGCAGTTGCAGGCGCGTTGGATACCGGATCAGGTCCAGATCCTCATGCACGTCAGCCAGCCACTGCCGGGCACGAACTTCTGGTCGGCCGGCGAGAGCAGTACCTTCATCCCCATTCCCCCTCAAGGTGCTCAGAACACTAGCCTAGCGTTTGCCGCGATCGAAGTCTATGGGCAGTTTCTCGCGTCAGGGCAGGCTACGCACATCCGGCCTCGGACAACGCACCGGCTGAGGACGCCGCGCTAGACGGATCACGTCAAACGTGTCTAAATAGCGGTAAGGAAGGCGCATATCAGGGGGGTTGCATGTCGAGCATTTCGCTCGCGCAGAGACGCGTCGTTGCCGGGGACTCCGACGCTCGTGTCGGGCAAAGGCACGCCGGGTCAGGGGGAACACGCGACATCGGGAGGCATGCGTTCCTGGTCGGCGTGATCTCGCTCATGGCGGTCATCGCCATTGGAGCGGGCATCGCCCAAGCCATCCGGGGCGGCCAGGCGCTCGGCGCTACCGATGCTCTTGTCTTCCAGGCGGCCGGACGGATCATCGCTGCGCACGGCTGCGTGTATTGCCTCGCCACCGAGCGTTCGGCCCAACTGGCGCTGCTGGGCGGTCATTTGCAGGCCAATGGCGTCGAGGCCTTCAACAATCCTCCACTGATGGCATGGCTGGTTCAGCCGGTGGCCGGCCTCAGCCTGTCGGCATACACGGCGCTCAGCGTCCTCGTCGAAGCGGCTGCATTGCTCGTCGGGCTCGTCATGGCGCAGCGATTGCTCGCCGGCTCCGTCGAGTTGCCGGTCCATCCCCTCGTTGTTGCGGTCGCACTGGTAGCGCCTTTGCCGGGGCTGGAAACGCTGGTGTTCGCGCAATGGGTCGGGTTGATGTTGGTCGCGCTCCTTGGCGCGTATTTCCTGATGCGAGCACACCACGGCTTCGCCGCGGGGCTGGCGTTATCCCTTCTGCTCGTGAAGCCCCAGGACATCTGGCTGGTACCGATCGTCTTGATCGCCGCCCGCGCGTGGCCGGTACTGCGAGGACTCGCCGTTGGCGCGGGCGCGTGGTTGCTGACCTCCGCCCTCGTTGTCAGCGCCGGAACGCTCGCACACCTCGCGGGGACCCTCGGCCAGAATCAGTCGCAGATCCCATTTAGTGTCGGCCTCCCTGGCATCGCAGCGGCTATCGCGGGCTCGGGTGGGGGGATCATCGTTGCGGTGCTGGGCATCGCTTTCGCGTTCGCGGCTCTGCCGCTGCACGATCGCCTTCGCCGAGATCCACTGCTCGCGCTGGACATCGGCATCGCTCTTTCTCTCTTGTTCTCACCCCATGTCTTCAGCGCGGATCTCTTGCTGATGGGCGCCGTCCTGGTCGACATCGGAAGGCGTGATCTGAAGGTGGCCGTCGTAGGGGCTTTGATACTCGACGCGGCATACCTGGTCCAGGGGCCGATCTTTCACACCGCGGGTCACATACAGGCCGTCGCGCTCTTGTGCGTGACGGCGATGGTCGGCGCCGTCGCGATGAGGCGACCCGCCCTCGAACTCGCCGGCAAGCGTCAGTTCGCCATGACGGCTCCTGACAGTCCAACGTCGCTTGAAGTGACTAGATCCTCTTAGGACACTCTGGGGGGGTGAGGTATGCGTCAGCGATCCCCAAACAGACTTCATCGGGTCCGGCTCCGGCCCCGACGCTCATGAGCTGCTGACCGGTGGTAGCGTCGACCGCCGAGAGTCCGCTATACGGCAGACATGCCGGGAGCGCAGACGGCACGGCTCCAGATGGTACCGAGATCTCTTCGGAGGACATCAAGCCCTCGGCAGTCACGACCCAGGCAAGTCTTCGCACGAAGACGGACTAGTTCGCCATGCATACACGTGAGTTTCGTGAACGGCGCTGCCGCGGTAGAGACGGAGCCGATGGGGAGATTCGAACTCCCGACCAACCGCTTACAAGGCGGTTGCTCTACCCCTGAGCTACATCGGCTGGGGTAGCGATTCTCCCACGGGGCCTGCGCAGCGCAACCAAGGCGGTTCGGGGACGTGCCCCCAGATCCGACAGCAGGTTGCCGCGAACTTCGGAACTGCGGTAACCTCCCAAGCGACCGATGTCTAAGGGGACCGATGCCTAAGGGGAGCACCGTCGGGGCGCCGGCGGGGAACCACCTGCTCGAGGCGCTGCCAGAAGCCGAGCGCGAGACGCTGATGCCACAACTCCGTGGCGCGCACCTCACGGTGAAGACGGTGCTGTTCGACCCCGGCCAGCCCATCACGCACGTGCACTTCCCTGTCGACGGCGTTATCTCCCTGGTGACGCCGCTCGCCGACGGCAACATCGTCGAGGTGGCGACGATCGGCAACGAAGGCATCGTGGGCGTGCCGCTCGTGCCGGGCGGATCGCTTGCGGTGCGCGCGATCTCGCAAGTCGCGGGGCGCACGCTGCGCATGGACGCGGCTGACTTCATCAATGATCTCGAGCGACTGCCGGTTTTTCGCGCGCTCGTCCAGCGGTACGTGCAGGCGCTCTTCGGCCAGATTTCGCAGGCTGCCGCGTGCAATCGCCTCCACTCCAACGAGGAGCGGTTGAGCCGGTGGCTGCTCATGAGCCACGACCGCGTGGGCACCGACACCTTCCCGATCACGCATGAGTTTCTCGGCCAGATGCTCGGCTCGCGCCGCGCGACGGTGACGCTGTCAGCCGGTCTCCTCCAGTCCGCGGGGCTGATCCGGTACCACCGCGGCCGGGTCACGATCGTCGACCGTGACGGCCTCGAGTCGGTGTCCTGCGAGTGCTACGGGATCATCAAGGCCGCGCTCGATCGGGTGGCGTCGGACATCGATTGAGCCTGGCCGGCGTTCACGCCGGGGTCGGTCCTCCCGCGAACACCAGGCACGCGTTGTGGCCGCCGAATCCGAAGGACGTCGTCATCGCAAGTCGCGCCTGTACCGCGCGGCCGACATTCGGGATGTAATCGAGGTCGCACTCCGGATCCGGATGCTCGAGGTTGATCGTCGGCGGCAGAAAGCCGTCGCGCATGGCGAAGATGGTGACCATCGCCTCGAATGCGCCTGCGGCGCCGAGCATGTGCCCAGTCATCGATTTCGTCGAGGAAATCGGCACGGTGTATGCGGCATCGCCGAACACGTGCTTGATCGCGCGCGTCTCGGACAGATCGTTGAGTGGTGTCCCCGTGCCGTGCGCGTTGATGTACTGGACGTCCTCGAACTCGCAGCTTCGCGCGCTCGAGTGCGCGGCGCACACAGCGGATGGCGCCGTCACCACTCGGCTCTGGCGCGGTGATGTGATACGCGTCGGCAGAGGCTGCATATCCCAGCAATTCGGCGTGAATCGTCGCGCCCCTCGCGAGCGCGTGCTCCCGCTCCTCCACCACCAGTACCGCTGACCCCTCGGCGGCCACGAAACCGTCGCGATCGAGGTCGAACGGTCGCGACGCATGCGCTGGATCGTCGTTGCGAGTCGAGAGTGCGCGAGCTGCGGCGAACATCGCGATTCCGGTAGACGTGATCCCCGCCTCGGTACCGCCGGCGAGCACCGCAACAGCGTCGCCCTGGCGCACCCAGTTCGCGGCTTGTCCGATGGCGTCGGCGCCCGAGGCGCAGGCACTCACCACCGCCATGTTCGGCCCGCGGGCGCCGACATCGATGGACACCATGCCCGGTGCCATGTCGACGAGCGCCATTGCGGCGGCGAACGGCGACACGCGGCGCGCCCCCTCCAGGTCGAGGACACGCGTCGTCTTCTCGATGACTTCCAGGCCGCCAATTCCGGACGCGATCAAGACGCCGACTTCGGTCGAACTCGGCCGCAATGTCGAGACGGGAGTCGAGCACCGCCTCGCGGGCCGCAGCCATGGCGAAGTGCACGTGCGGGGTGCCCCGGCGCGCCTCCTTGGTGCCGAAGATCGCGGCTGCGTCAAAGCCCTTGACCTCGCCGGCAATGCGCACAGGGAGCTTCGATGCGTCGAAGTGGGTGATCGCCGCGATCCCTCCACGGCCGGAGCGAAGCAACTCCCAACTCTCCGGCGCGCTGTTACCCACCGGCGACACTGCCCCCATACCGGTCACGACCACGCGGCGCGGCGCGTCAGCGATGGTGGAACCCGCCCATGCTCGCTAGCCTAACGGACCCCTTCGCGACACCGACTTCTAGCGATCCTCGCCGCGCCGGATCCGTTCGAGCCGGCGGCGGATCTCGGGGTCGAGGCCATCTTCGAGCCGGCTGCTCCGGCGGCTGTCATCGCGCATCCGCCGGGTCTCGGTGTCGACAGTCCCGGCCACCCTCGCCACCTCGGCCTCCAGCGCCCGAGCACCCATCGTCGCAACACCCATCGCACCGACCACATCGCGCTCAAGGCGATCGTCGGTGGCGACGACAACGTCCGCGCCCTCGCCGCGCTGCGATGCCTTGTATGCGGCGCGTTCGATGACGTGGTCCGCGGACGCTCGTTTCGATCCGAAGAGCACGGTGACACCGTCGAATTGCTCAGTGGACGGGATTGCACCGGGGCGCGTATGCGCATCGAACACGACGGTGACGGCGATCCCGGTCTGCGCCGCATATTCGCTGAGTGCGCTCACCAGTTGACGGCGCGCATCCTCGAGGCCGCGCTCGCGCAGCGTCGTGTGCAACGCGGGCCACGCGTGGATGATGTTGTAGCCGTCGACGATGAGCGCCTGCATCGCGGTGCGATCCCTCGTCTCAGCGCGGCGCGAAACCGCGTTGCCGCTGCACTTCGAAGAGCAGGACCGCAGCTGCCGCACCGGCATTGAGTGACCCGACGTGACCCATCATCGGTATCGACACGAGCACATCGCAGTGCTCGCGCGTGAGGCGGCGCATGCCTGCGCCCTCAGCACCGACGACGATTGCGCACGGCCCTGCAAGATCCACCGAGTCGTAGCGATCCCGCGCCTCGGCGTCGAGTCCGACGCGCCAGATACCCGCGTCGCCGATGACCTCGAGCGCCTGCGACAGGTTGGGGACGGTCACGATCGGGAGGTGCTCGGTCGCGCCGGCTGAAGCCTTCACCGCTGCCGCCGTGAGCGGTGCCGCGTGATGCCGCGGGACGACAATACCGTCGGCGCCGCACGCCTCCGCGCTGCGCGCAATGGCGCCCACGTTCTGCGGATCCTGGATGCCGTCGAGGACCACGAGCAGCGCCGGCGGCCGCGCCTGATCGAGCAGATCGTGCAGCGTCAGGGCCGCGCGGGCATGGAAATAGCCGGCCACACCCTGGTGATGCTCGGTGTGGGCGATGTCGTCGAGCCGCTGGCGCGACACCTCTTCAATGAGGATGTCCCGTGCCTCCGCATGTTCGAGGATCTCGGTCAGGCGCGCCTCGGGACGGATCGCGCTCGCCACCACGATCTTGCGTGCCGGGCCGGCCCGCGCGGAGCGCCTCCAGCACCGGGTTGCGCCCGTAGAGGATGTCCACCGGATCAGGCGCGGCGCGGCGAAGTCCGCTTCCAGCGCTGCCCCTGCGGCGTGTCCTCCACCTCGATGCCGCGCGCGGCGAGTTGCGCGCGCAGGTGATCGGATTGCGCAAAGTCGCGAGCCGCGCGGGCCGCGGCGCGTTCATCGAGCCAGCGCTGCTCCTCCGCGTCGGGCGCGGCCTGACGGTCGCGCGCAACCAGCGCGAGCACGCCCAGCACGTCATCGACATCGCCGAGCAGATGCTGCAGCGTGCGCTGGGTCTCCGCACTGACAGGCCCACTGTCGAGCACGCGATTGACGTCACGCAGCCCCGAGAAGACGATGCCCATCGCCTCGGGGAGGTTGAGGTCGTCGTCCATCGCCTCGTCGAATCCGATGCGCATCCCGCGCACCGATGCAAGCACGGCCTCATCGCGCGGGTTGTCGTCCTCCTCGACCGTGTGCAGTTCTTCGACGCGCGTCTGGAAGTCGACAAGGCGCTGCACGGCCATGGTGCTGTCGGCGAGCAACTCGTCGGAATAGTCGAGTCGCTTGCGGTAATGCGTCCGCGCGGCGAGGAGATACCGCAACGCGGCAGGGCTCGCTCCTTCCTCGAGCACGTCGGGCACCGTGGCGAAGTTTCCGAGGCGCTTCGCCATCTTCTCGCCGCCGACGCGCAGGTGCTCGCTGTGGCACCAGATGCGCACGAAGCGTTTGCCCGTCGCCGCTTCGGACTGCGCGATCTCGTTCTCGTGGTGCGGGAAGATGTTGTCGACGCCGCCGCAATGGATGTCGAAGCTCTCACCGAGCAGCGTCATGCTCATCGCGGAGCACTCGATGTGCCAGCCCGGATGGCCGCGTCCGATGCGCGTGTCCCAGCCGATCTGCGTCCGGCGCGACCGCCTTCCACAGCGCGAAGTCGCGCACGTCCTCTTTGGTGTAGTCGTCGGCGTCGATCCTCCCGCTCGCACCAGCAACGAGCCCTTCGGCGCTGGCGCCGCTGAGCTTGCCGTAGGCGGGAAACGCCGCGATGTGGAAGTAGGAGCTGCCTTCGGTGCGGTACGCCGCGCCGTTGGCCTCGAGTCGCTCGATGAGGTCGACCATCTGCGAGATGTACTCGGTAGCACGCGGGTAGTGGTGCGCCGGTCGGATGCCGAGCGTGTCGCGGTCGTCCTCGAACGCCGCGATCCACGGCGCGGTCTCCTCGTCGAGGGAATGGCCGTGTTCGACGGCGTTCTTGATGATGCGGTCATCCACGTCGGTGAGGTTCATCACGTGCGTGACTTTCGCGAACCGCCGGTCGAGCCAGCGGCGGAGCACGTCCTCGAAGATGAACGTGCGGAAGTTGCCGATGTGCACGCGATTCCAGACTGTCGGACCACACGTGTACATGCGCACGTGCCCGGGCTCGATCGGCTCCACCGCGACGAGCTCACGGCTCATCGTGTCGTGCAGGAGCAGGGTCACGCGCGCTCCAGCAGCACCGTCGCCGACGCGGCGATCCCCTCACCCCGTCCGGCGAATCCCATCCCGTCGGTGGTCGTCGCGCCCACCGCGATGGTTCCGGGCTCGAGGCCGAGCGCCTTCGACATCGCGTCGGACATCTCGCCGAGGTGTGCGGAGAGTCGCGGCTCCTCGGCGATCGCGATCACGTGTGCGCTGGCGATGGTCCAACCCTCCTCGCGCAGCTTCTCGGCGACGACCTTCAGGAATTCGCAGCCCGACGTGTCCTTCCACTGCGGATCGTGCGAGGGAAAGTGCCTGCCCATGTCGCCCAGGCCGGACGCGCCAAGGATTGCGTCGACAAGCGCGTGCACCACCGCATCGCCGTCCGAGTGCCCGAGCAGCCCCCGGTGGTACGGGACGAGCACGCCGCCGAGCATCAGGCGCCGTCCAGGGATGAAGCGATGGGCATCGATACCGTGACCGATCCGCGGGGTCATCGGGCCTCCTCCTCGAGTAGCGAGCGGAGCAGGACGAGGTCCTGCGGAAACGTGATTTTGAAGTTGCGAGGGTCACCTGGCACGACGGTCACCGGCTCGCCGATCGCCTCGACCAGCGCTGCGTCATCGCCGGCCATGATTCCGAGTGCCGCCGCATGGACGTGCGCGCGGCGCAGGACATCGGCGCTGAATGACTGGGGCGTCTGCGCCGCGATGATCGTTGAACGATCGAGGGTGGCCGCAACCCGGCCGTCATGCACCTGCTTCACCGTGTCCACGCAGGGTACCCCGGCGATTGCCGCTCCATCAGCCCGTGCCGCATCGAGGACCGCCCGAAAGACCTCGGGTGGGGTGAGCGGACGCGCGGCGTCGTGCACCGAGATCCAGGCGTGCTCGTCGCAGCGGTCGATCGCCGCGGCGACACTGTCCTGGCGGCGGTCGCCTCCTTCGAGCAGCACGACGTTCCGAAGCTGCATGGTCGGCGGCGATGCCTCGTATCTGCTCCCAACGGGCTGCCGGCGCGGCGATGACGATGACGTCGAAGCAGTCGGCGGCGGCGATGGATCCGAGGGTGATCGCGAGCACCGGTCTCCCGGCGACGACCGCCCAGAGCTTGTCCTCCCCCGCCCGCTCGCCGCGGCCGAAGGCAGGGACGACCAGCGCGCTGGTCAGCGCTGCGCGACCTTGGCGCGAACCGGCCGCAGCACTCGAGGCTTGGTCGAATCGTCCGCGGCGATCGTGGCGAAGATCATCCGTCCGGCGGTGGTCTGGAGCACGGTGGTCACGGTAACCGTGACGGTCTCGTCCACGTGCTCCCGGCCATTCTCCACGACGACCATGGTGCCGTCCTCGAAGTAGCCGACGCCCTGGTGGGGCTCCTTGCCCTCCTTGACGATGGTGATGGCCATGCTCTCGCCGGCTCCCACGATCGGCTTGACCGCGTTGGCGAGATCGTTCAGGTTGAGGACTCGCACTCCCTCGATCTGGGCGAGGCGGTTGAGGTTGTAGTCCTGGGTCATCAGGGACGCATTGCGAGCGCGGGCAAGCTTGACGAGCCGCGCATCCACCTCGGGTGTCCCCGGGAAATCGAGATCGACGAGTTCGACCACGACGTCCTCCGACTTCTGGAGGGCGTCGACCACGCCGAGGCCGCGGCGGCCCTTCTGGCGGCGGAACGGGTCGGCGGAATCGGCCACGCGCTGGAGTTCCTCGAGCACGAAGCCGGGAATGAGGAGGCGCCCGGGGACGAAGCCGGCAGCAGCGACATCGACGATGCGTCCATCGATGAGCACGCTCGTGTCGACGATGACCGGCTGACCGTCGATCGGCGCGAGGGCTTCGTCAATGCCGGTGTCGACAGGCGGCCGACTTCCCGAAGAACACCCCAAGGGCGTCGAGACGGCGGCTTCCGGTGCGGACCCCCACGTAGACGAGCACCGTCGCCATGCCGAGCGAGATCAGCACGCCCAGGCCGTACGGCAGCGGATTGAGGAGCACGGCGAGCATCGTCGCGATCAGCAGGGCCGCGATCAGCCCGATCATGGCGCCGATGATCTGACCGGCCGGGGCTTCTTCGAGCGTCCCCTCGAGCCAGAGATACGGCTCGATCGTCAGCAGCGGGGCCGCCAGCGCAAGCGATGCCGCGCCAGCCGCGCCGGCAGCGAGCAGGGCCGCTCCGGCGATCGTCGTGTTCTGCGTGAGCACCCCAGGAGTGCCCGAGAGGATGAACACGCCGTAGAGCACGCCGAAGACAAAACCGACTCCGGCCCCGATGATCCGGGAGAGATTTCGGGCCCGACGGATCGTTCGATCGGCGTGCGGGTGCATCTGGCCGATTGAACCACACGATCTTCGCGCCGAAATGCGGCGCGACACGACGGTCACCCGAGTAGTGCAACGGCTCCGATCAGGTTGGAGACTCGATGACAGCGAAGGCCCCCGGGAATCTCGCCGCGATAGCTCTCAGGCAGGATCACGGCCTCCATTCCGACGGCGGCAGCCTCGGCGAGCCGCGTCTCCGTCCGGGACACGCGGCGGACCTCGCCGGCGAGGCCGACTTCGCCGATCACCGCGCAGTGCCTCGAGATCGACTTGTTCTCGATCGACCCGGCGATCGCGAGGGCCACGGCGAGATCGGTGCCGGGGTCGGCGAGCCGCAGGCCACCTGCGACGTTGACGAAGACGTCGAGCTTCGGCATGCGGATGGCCGTGCGCTTGGCGAGTACCGCGAGCAGGAGATGCAAGCGGTTGAGATCGAACCCCGACACCGTCCTTCTCGGCAATTCGAAGGGCGTGGTCACAGCCAGAGCCTGAACCTCCACCGCCATCGGCCGGAGCCCGTCGCAGGTGATCGTCAGGACGCTGCCCGATGCACCGAGGGACGCCGCATCGAGCATTCCACGGCTCGGCGCGGCGACGTCGCGCATGCCGTCCGCCTCCATCGAGAGCAGCCCCACCTCGCCGGTGGCCCCGAAGCGATTCTTGATGCCGCGGAGCATCCGAAGCTCACCGAGGCGCTCGCCCTCGAGATAGAGGACGACGTCGACCATGTGCTCGAGGGTGCGTGGCCCGGCGATGGCGCCTTCCTTGGTGACATGACCCACGAGGAGCACCGGCACCCCGGTGCTCTTGGCCACGTCGCTCATGCGCAACACCGCGGCGCGAACCTGGGAGACGCTCCCGGGCGGGCCGGGCGTTCCCGCGTCGCGGAGCGTCTGGACGGAGTTGATGACGACCAGGGAGGGGCGCTCTGCTTCGATCGTGGCGATCACGGTGTCCACGTCGGACTCGGCCAGCAGGCGAACCCTGGCACCGGTGCACCCAAGCCGCCGAGCGCGCAGGGCAAGCTGCTCAAGCGACTCCTCACCGGTGCAATACAGCGCCGGTGACACCTCATCGCCGCAGCTGTGCGACACCTGCAGCGCGATGGTGGACTTCCCGATGCCAGGGTCACCACCAAGCAGCACGACGCTGCCGGGAACGATCCCCCCTCCCAGGACGCGGTCAAATTCGAACGATCCGGTGGCCTGGACCCGCGCCGGCGCGGCCATCACCGTCTCCATCGGCGTGGTGGTCGCGGCCGCCGTGAGCGCCGCCGGGCGGCGTGCGGTCAACCGCACGATGTCCTCGCTCAGACTGTTCCAGGCCGCGCACGCCGGGCACCGACCCTGCCACTTCGGCGCCTCGGCTCCGCACTCGCCGCACACGTAGTGCAGGCGGGTGGCGGCGCGTTGCAACTCGGTGGCCATGGGCGACGCATCCTAACGAACAGATGTACGCCCTGTCAATGGGATTCGCTCAGCGGCCACTGATCACTTGGCGAAGAACTTCCAGTGCCCCTCGGAGATGACCTCCACCGCGCCGTCGGTGACTTGTATCGCCGTCTGATCGTCGATCGCGTACCCCGGCACGGAGAGCCCGGCGGCCCACCGCTCTGCATCGGCCATGGAGTTGTCCGGCAGGTTCGGGTGATCGAGGTGCGGAAAGATCGCGAAATCCACGACACCCAGCGCCGCATCGCCACCGCCGGGCGGCTTCCAGAGGACTTCGCCCTCCCCGATGTGCGGCGTCATGACCATGCTGCCACCACTGAATCCCGCCCAGAGCGCGCGCAACGACGGGAGAAGGTCCGCGAGCCCGGACTCGCGCATCCAGTGCGCCAGATACAGGGAATCACCGCCCCCCGCCAGCAGCACGTCGGTCTCCTCCACAAGCGGAACCCACTGCTCCCTGTCGATGCTGGGCAGCGCGGTGAGCTCCAGCACTCCAAGGGACTTCCAGCCCAGTTCGCACATCGGCGTGGTGGCTCGTCCGGTGATGAATCGCCATGCCGCGGCAGGACCGCCCATCGGGTGCCCGTACGACGCGGTGGGTATGCACAGCGCGTTGCAGTCCTCGATGGGTTTGCCGAGGAGGTCGAGCAACGCCTTATTGATGCTCTGGTTCTTGATGCCGGCCGAAGTGAGCAGCAGTTTCATGATGCCTCCTCGTCGTTGTTCACGCCAACAACCCCGGTCAGCGCGAGTGGACTGGCCGCCCCCTGCCCCGATGGGTCTGCGCAGGCTCCGGTTCCTCCTCGCCTTCGAGGCGGCGGCGCAGCTCCACAAGGCGGTCGCGAAGCTCAGCAGCGCGCTCGAACTCGAGGTCGCGCGCGGCACGAAGCATCTCCTTCTCCACGTCCTTCGCGAGGCGCAGCACCTCGTCGGGCGGCAAGCCGGACGCCTCCTGGAAGGCCGCCGCGCGAAGCGATTGCTGTTCGCGGTGCGACTCCATCTGATAGACGGCCTTCACGATCGAAAGCGGGGTGACGTCGTGGTCGACGTTGTACCTGACCTGGATCGCGCGGCGGCGATCGGTCTCGGCGATGGCCTTCTCCATCGCGTCCGAGGTGCGGTCCGCGTACATCACCACGTGTCCGAAGACGTTGCGGGACGCCCGCCCGATCGTCTGGATGAGCGAGCGGTAGCCGCGGAGGTAGCCCTCCTTGTCGGCGTCGAGGATGCCGATGAACGACACCTCGGGGAGGTCGAGTCCCTCGCGGAGCAGGTTGATGCCGACCAGCACATCGAAGACCCCGAGACGCAGATCGCGGATGATCTCGACGCGTTCCAGCGTGTCGATATCGCTGTGCAGGTAACGGACTTTGATGCCCGCCTCGCGCAGGTAGTCGGTGAGATCCTCGGCCATCTTCTTGGTGAGCGTCGTGATGAGGCAGCGCTCATGCTTCTCGATGCGCCGGCGCAACTGGGCGATGAGATCGTCGATCTGCCCGTGTGACGCCTTGACCTCGATGGTCGGATCGACAAGCCCCGTCGGCCGGATGATCTGCTCCACGACCTGCGTGGCGTGCTCCTGCTCGTATGGGCCTGGCGTTGCGCTGACGTAGATGATCTGGCCGATCATCGAGTCCCATTCCGCAAATGTCAGGGGCCGGTTGTCGAGTGCCGACGGAAGCCGAAACCCGTATTCCACCAACGGAATCTTGCGAGCGCGGTCACCCTTGTTCATGCCGTCGATCTGGGGAACGGCGACGTGCGACTCATCGACGATCAGCAGCGCGTCATCGGGCAGGAAATCGAGCAGGCAATGCGGGCGCTCGCCCTCTGAGCGGCTGCTGAGGTGCCGCGAGTAGTTCTCGATGCCGGCGCAGGTACCGGTCTCGCGCATCATCTCCATGTCGAAGTTGGTGCGCTGCCGAAGGCGCTGGGCTTCGAGCAGCCGGCCGCGCGTTTCGAGCAATTTCACGCGGTCCTCGAGCTCGGCCTCGATGGAGACGAGCGCTCGGTTCAGCTGTTCCTGCGGAGTGACGTAGTGCGTCGCGGGAAAGACCGTCAGCTCATCGCGCATCGTGAGGATCTCACCGGTGAGGGCGTCGAAGTCCTTGATCGACTCGATGGTGTCGCCCATGAACTCGATGCGTGTCGCGATCTCCTCGTACGCCGGCTGAACGTCCACGACGTCGCCTCGCACCCGGAACCGCGTGCGCCCGAAATCCATGTCGTTGCGCGCGTACTGAAGGTCCGAGAGCTTGCGGAGCAGGATGTCCCGCCGCCACGACTCCCCCTTCTTGACCGTGATCGATTCGCCCAGGTAGTTCTCCGGCGAGCCGATACCGTAGATGCAGGAGATGGACGCAACCACCACCACGTCGCGCCGGGTCAGCAGCGCGCGGGTCGCGCTGTTGCGCAGGCGGTCGATCTCGTCGTTGCGCGACGAGTCCTTCTCGATGTACGTGTCGGTGCGCGGGATGTATGCCTCGGGCTGATAGAAGTCGTAGTACGAGACGAAATACTCCACCGCATTCTTGGGGAAGAACTCGCGGAACTCGGCCCAGAGCTGCGCGGCCAGCGTCTTGTTCGGCGAGAGGACCAGCGTCGGGACGCTGCTGCTCCGCGATGACGTTGGCGATGGTGAAGGTCTTGCCGGACCCGGTCACGCCGAGCAGGGTCTGCTCGCGCTGGCCCTCCACCAATCCGCGGTTGAGCGCGCGGATCGCTTCAGGCTGGTCACCAGCCGGTGCGAAGGGCGCGAGCAACTCGAGAGCGGGCACCATTCGAGTTTAATCGGTGTGCAACTCGCACCGAATTCGCCTCAGAGCAGCGAGCGGTAGATCTCCTCGAGACGCGCTGCGATGGCGTCCCACGAGTGCTCGGCGAGCACGACCTCTCGTCCTCGTGCGCCCAGTTCGGCGCGACGGGCGGGATCCTTCAGCAGGTCGGCGGTGGCGTCGCGAAGCGCCTCGAGGTCGCCGGCGGGCGCGAGCACCCCACCGACGCCGACCGCGTCGCGGAGGCCGTCGACGTCGAACCCTGCCACCGGCGTCCCTGCTGCCTGCGCCTCGAGAGCCACCATCCCGAGACCCTCGAATCGCGACGGCATCACCAGGACTGCCGCGCGTGCGTACTCCCTGTTCAAGGCCTCACGGTCGAGCCCACCGAGATACTCGATCCTCCCGCCGCTCGCGTCCGCGGCCTTCTGGACGTCGGTAGCGAGACTGCCCGTCCCGACCATGACCCCGTGGACCGACGGATCCGCATCCGTGAGCGCCTGCAGCAGCGAGATCGCATCGAGTGCGCCCTTCTCGCGCTCCATGCGACTCACGAACAGGACCCGTCCATCCTCGTGGTCGACGCCGGGAAGGTCCACGGCGTCGACGCCGTTGGACACCACCTCGATGCGCGATGCCGGGATCCGCATCTCGAGGAGGGCATTCGCGGTGGAACGCGAAACCGGGAGCACCATCGCGGCGCCGCGGTACGAACGCGCCTCGACGCCGTTGAGCATTCGCTTCACCGACCCCAGCCGATGGGCCTGCCGGTACGTGTGATGCGCTGTATATACGAGTGGGGCGCCGAGCTTTTTCCAGAGCAGCACACCGCCGGGGCCACCCTGCGCGTGGATCACATCCGGGGCTGCTCGCAGCAGGATCTGCGGGTAGCGGTTGAGCTGCATCGAGAAGTCGAGTGGCGCCCGACCCGTGCGTCGCGCGAATGCGATCGCGTGCTCACCACGTCCGGAAATCGTGTGGACCTGCACGCCCCGCCGCTCCAATGCGGCCCGCATCCCGTGGACGACGACGCCCTGGCCGCCGAGTGGTGGATCGTCGTCGTAGCTGGCGATGGTGACGCGTGTCATCGCTGGCACTTCGCGCAGTACACCGTCGTCCGTCCTGCGGTGACGGTGTGGTTCAGCGGCCGCCCGCACGTGAAGCACGGCTCCCCACCGCGCCCGTAGACCTGCAGGCGTTCCTGGTTGCTGCCGCGGGCATTCCACGCGTCGCGATAATCGTCGACGCTGCTTCCGCGATTGGCGACAGCAGCAGTGAGCACGCGACGGATTGCGTCCAGCAGCGCGGCCCGCTCCTTGCGCGTGAGCCGGTGACAGCGCTGCGTCGGGCGGACTCCCGCGAGGAAGCAGGCCTCGTCGATGTAGATGTTGCCGAGGCCGGCAACGCCCTTCTGGTCGAGCAGCGCCGCCTTCACCGTCCGAGTCGTCGTGCGCAGCACGGCGTCGAGGCGATCCTGCGAGAACGCGTCGGACAGTGGCTCGACACCAAGGCGCGGCAGCACTCGCGCTTCGGACAGCGCCTCTCGCGAACCGTAGGCGACCCGGCCGAACCGGCGTGCATCATCGAAGCGCAATTCCTTGCCGTCGTCGAGCGCGGCGCGGATGTGGGTGTGCTTCGCGACCGGTGCATCCACATCGCAGACCAGCAGGTGCCCGGTCATGCCGAGATGCACCATCAATTCGTCGCCGGAGTCGAGGCCGAGGAGCAGGTACTTGCCGCGGCGATCCACTGCCTCGAACGTCTGCCCGGTGAGCAGTTGCGGGAGCATCCGCCCGTCCGGGTATTTGACGACATCCGGACGATCGACAGTCACGTGCTCGATGCGCCGCCCCGTCACCGCGCCACGCAGATCGCGGGCGACCGTCTCCACCTCCGGAAGTTCGGGCACCTCAGGTCCTCGCGATGGGCGTCATGTCATCCCCAACAAGGCGTCGATACGCGTCAAATCTCGTGGTCTGGCAAGCCCGCGAGCGGCATCTCCCACAACCGCTCGCGCCACTTGGTGGATGCGGTGTCTCGACCTCGGGAAGTGGCAGCGGCTCTGGGGTGAAGGATGCAGGTGGTTGATCGGGATGGTCGTACCCGTCGAAGACGGTGTCGATGAGCCACTTTGCATCAGTGCTGAGATCATCGTCCACACTCGCGATGGGGCGGTTTCGATCGAGAAGCCAGACGCGCAGATGTCCCTCGCCCGACTCTTTGCGGACCAGCTCAATTGTTCCGGGCGGCGGCAGGAACAGCAGGACGGTCCCGAAGTGACCCCGCGGCCCCTCGCTGAGTCCCGTGGTCTCACGTTCGAATGTTCCACCGGACGCGAGGATAGAACACGTCGACTGCACCAAGTACCTCGATTCCATCGGCCATATGGTCACCGTCGGCCTCGGCCTACTCACGCGTGTCTCACCTCCTTCGGGTTCGCCGGAACTCGAATCCGGTCCCTCGCTCGTGGGCATCGGTCAGGACCGCGTGACGGGCGTCATGTCGCCCCAGTTGTCGCCGACCTTGACATCAACATCGAGGGGAACCTTGAGGGCTTCGGCGGCGCCCATCCGATCCCGGAGGAGCACGACGAGCTCGATCGACCTCCTCCGCCGGCGCCTCGAGGAGCAACTCGTCATGCACCTGAAGCAGGATCCGGCTTCGCAGCCCTTTCTCGCGAAGTGCTGTGTCGACAAGGATCATCGCCTGCTTCATGATGTCGGCCGCGCCGCCCTGGATCGGCATGTTCACCGCCATGCGCTCGGCCGCGAAACGGAGCTGACGATTCGCCGCGCGGATGTCCGCGATATACCGGCGGCGTCCGATGAAGGTCTCCACCCAGCCGTACTCCCGCGCGTGGTTGCGCACCGCCTCGAGATACGTCGTGACCGCCGGGAAATTCCGGAAGTAAGCATCGATGAACGTGTGCGCGTCCTCACGGCTCATCCCCGTGTCGCGGGCGAGCCCGAAGTCGCTCAGCCCATATACGACGCCGAAGTTGACCACCTTGGCGATCCGGCGCATGTCGGGCGTGACGTCCTCCGGAGCAACGGCATACACCTCGGCGGCAGTGCGACGGTGAATATCCTCACCGCGCTGGAACGCCTCGATCAGCTCCTGCTCGCCGGTGACGTGGGCAAGCACTCGCAGTTCGACCTGTGAGTAGTCGGCGCTCACCAGACGCTGACCCTTGTCTGCGTGGAACGCGCGGCGGATCCGCTGTCCCCACTGCGTGCGCACCGGAATGTTCTGCAGGTTGGGATCCGATGACGACAGGCGCCCGGTTGTGGCAACGGCCTGGTTGAACGACGTGTGCACACGTGAGTCGGCGGTGCACAAGAGCGGCAGCGCATCGACGTAGGTGCTCTTCAGCTTGGTGAGCTGCCGCCACTCGAGGATCTGCTCCACCACCGGGTGCTCATCGCGAAGGGCTTCGAGGGTGTCGGCGTCGGTGCTCCGTCCGGTCTTGGTCTTGCGCCCGCTCGCGAGACCGAGATCGTCGTAGAGGAAACGTGCCGAGCTGCTGCGTGCTTCCGGGATTGAACGTGTACCCGGCGACCTCCTGCACTTCACTCTCGATCTCGGTGATTCGCGTGTGCATCTCCGCGCTGATCGATCCGAGCAGATCGCAGTCCACCGCAACGCCCTCGACTTCCATCGCGGCGAGAATCGGCACGAGCGGCAACTCCATCGTGTCGTGGAGCCGCGTTGCGCCTGCGCGCTCCATGTCGCGCACGAGCACCTCGCCGACGGGATCGACCAATCCGACCCAAACCCCGTAGTACGCGGCGGCCTCCTCGATGGGCACGTCGGCGATGCCGCGCTTCGAGCGCCCGCTGCCGAGCAGCGTTTCCTCTGCCTCGACGCTCAGCGCAGCAAGGTCATGCGCGAGCACCGGCAGCGAGGGCACCTTCAGGCGCGAGTTCGTCAGGTACGCGGCGAGCATCGCGTCGAATTGCAGCCCCGCAACGGCGATGCCGCGCCGGCGCCAGGCAAGCAACTCGCGTTTCAGATCGTATCCGCGCTTGGCGATCGTGCTGTCGACGAGCACGTCCTCCAGCGCCGCAACGGCGGCGGGATCGGCGTTGCGCTCGAGCCCCGCGTGCCAGACCGGCATGTAGTAGGCGATGTCCTCACCTCTCGGCGCGAACGCGACGCCGATGAGATACCCGGTCCGCGGATTGCCGTCCACAACGGTGCGGATGGACATCGCTCCCGCGCTGCGAACGCGTTCGATAGCGTCGTCCGCCTGCCGCGAATCGATGACGATCTCCACGTCGGTCGCGGGTATCTGGAGCTCGCCGGGCGGCGCGTCGGGCGATCTCGCCCGGCGCGGCAGGCGCGACATCCTCCTCGACAGCGCGTCCCGGAAGGCGCGGCAGCAGGCTGCGAAACTCGAGGCGGTCGAACAGTTCGCGCACCTCGGCTTCGTCATAGTGAAAAAGACGCGCATCCTCGAGCGGCAGATCGATGTCGAGATCGACCTTGATCGTCGCGGTCCATTTGCTCAACCGCGCCTGCTCCATATGACTTTCCAGCGCGCGCTGCACGCGTCCCGGCGGCATGGTCGGCACCGCGTCGAGCACGTTCTCGAGCGGCCCGTACTGCTGCACGAGCGACATCGCCGTCTTCTCACCGATCCCGGGAACGCCGGGGATGTTGTCGCTCGGATCGCCTTGCAGCGCCTTGAAATCCACGACAAGCGGTGGTTCGAATCCGTAGCGTTCACGAACTTTCGCCACGTCGTAGATGATCGTGTCGCTGATGCCACGACGGCTCGCGAACACGCGAATGTGCTCCGTGACCAGCTGGAGCACGTCGAGATCGCCGGTCAGGATGATGACGTCGAGCCCTGCCGCCTCGCCTTTCTGCGCGAGCGTGCCGATGACATCATCGGCTTCGTACCGGGGGACTTCGATGATGGGGATACCGAGCGCGAGCACGACCTCGCGAGCCCACGGAAATTGTGCGCGGAGCTCGTCAGGGGCACGCACTCGTTGCGCTTTGTACTCCGCTACGCGCTCGTGGCGAAACGTTGGACCTGCGAGGTCGAAGGCCGCGATCGCATATGTCGGTGTCGTGTCGTTGAGCGCTTTGAAGAGCATGGACGTGAAGCCGTACGCGGCGTTGGTCATCTCGCCACGGCTGTTGCTCAACGCCGGCATCGCGTGAAAGGCGCGATACACAAGGTTGTGCCCGTCCACCAGCAGCAGGGTCTCGCGAGCCACAGCGGACCATGGTAGCGACGTGGCGGGTATGTCCTCGACAGCGCACGTCGGGGGTTATGATCGATCCATGGCCGATATGGTGGAGATGACCGTCGACAGCATTCGGGTGCACATGCCGACCGGCCAGCACGTCGTCATCCTCAAGGAGAAGACGGCGGATCGCTACCTCCCCATCTGGATCGGCATCAACGAGGCCAATGCGATCGCGCTGAAGATCACCGGCATCACGCCCGAGCGGCCGATCACGCACGACCTGCTCGCCAACCTGTTGAGCGCGGTCGAGGTCACGGTCGACCGGATCGTGGTGACGTCACTCAGCAATGAGGTCTTCTACGCGCGAATCCTCGCGCAGGTCGACGGCCGCCGTCTGGAGATCGACTCCCGGCCGTCCGATGCCATCGCCGTCGCGGTACGTGTCGGGGCGGGCATCTTCGTGGCCGACGAGGTGCTCGACAAGGCGGGCGTCCTCCCCGAGGCGGACAAGGACGGCGAGCTTTCCGAGGCCGATCCGGAGAGCGAGGAGCGCCTCGCCAAGATTCGCGACTGGGTGAACACGCTCAATCTTCCAGACCTCGGGACGGGCGCCTCCGAGAGCTAGCCGGGCCTCAGCCCTTGAAGAGCGACCAGAATCCCGGGTCCTCGAAGCCGAGGCGCCAGGCCGCGATTCCCGCGAGACCGTAGGTCTTCACCAGCGCGATCTTTCGCGCGAGGCTGTCGGCGTCGTCGAAATACGTGGTGAGCGAGCCGTTGGGCGAAACGATGAATGGGGTCTGCGCGCTGAAGTCGTAATCGACGCGAGCCCCGGGAATCGAGAGTGCGTTGTAGAGGACGTTCGCGTACGCAGACGCGCCGCCGAGGCTTCCCCACGCGCGGCCGTACAGCGGAATGCCGAGGAGGACGTGCGCCGGGTTGAGATCAGGCAGGGTGGCCTGGAGCACCGCGTTGTCCCAGTCCAGGCCCGCCACCGGCCCGGGCGTGCCGCCGTCGCCGTGCTCGTCGTACGCCATGAGATCCACGTAGTCGGCCACTTTCCCAATCGCCGCGACGTCGTATGCGGCTGAGTACGGGTTCACGCCGGCGAAGTCGTGGGGCACGACATCGACGATCAGCTTGGCGCCGTGAGCATGGACGGCTGTCGCGAGTTGGTCGATGAAGGCGGTGAAGGGAGCTTTATCTGTGGGAAGCATCCCCTCGAAGTCGACGTTGATGCCCTTGTAGCCGTCGTAGCGGATGGCCGCGACCATCTCATTGACGAGCACATTGACCGCGCTCGGGTTGTTCAACAACTGGTCGGTTGCCGTGGGGTTCGTTGAATCATTGGCGAGGGACGGCCAGATCGGCAGACCTGCGGCGGCAGCACGATTCACCGCCGATTGGTCAGGCGTGCCGAGGAGTGTGCCGTTCGCCTGCGCCTCCCAGCCGGTCGGCGTCACCTCGGCGGCGGCACCGAGGTGGAACGCGAGCGAGGAGTTCGAGGCCGCGGTATTGATCACGAAGGCGTCGATCGGGATGCCGGAAACGGTGGGCGCCGCAGGCACGGTGACCCGACGCACGGTGTGCCGTGCAATGCCGATCAGCGAGAGCGTGAGGCCCGGGTACAGATGCGCTTCGTCTGCGGTGCCGATGGTCTCCGGGAGCGAGATCGAGGCAGGTGGGCTGCCGTGCCAGGTCACGCGGGCATGATTCCCGTCGATCCACGTGACAGTGGCACCGGGGAGTGCCGCGGCGACCGCAGCCTGGTCCGGAGCGTCGTCGAAGACGGCGTCGACCACCAGTCCGCTGACCGGATCGATGTGCGCCGCGAGCATCGCAGCGGTCGGCGGGATGACGGTGAAGTTGATGTACTGGGTGGTCATCCCCGCCACCGCGACCGACAGTCGGTGCGCGGATGAGAGCGGCAGTGGCTTGACCGTGGCCAGCAGGTCCTGGTCTTCGGTGGCGAGCGTCAGGGCGTTTCCGTCCAGCGTCGCGGTCACGTCCGACACCTGAAGCGGCGCGCCGGTGGCATGGAGCCGGAGATCGAGGTTCGGCGGAACGTCGGACGAGCCAGACCGAAGGCCGACACCACCAGCGGTGATCACGACGTATCCGTAGTTGGGGGGTGGGCCGAGCCCCGCGAAGCTGCAGCCGGAGACCAGCAGCGCCACGGCCAGGCACACCAGGCGGCGGTGCATCGCCTCAAAGTCTAGTCAAGGAGATGCGCGACGGACCGCGCGGCGTCGGGCTCAGCCGATGGTCAGGGTCAATTCCGCCGTCAGCGCCGGGCTCCCGAAGGCCGCGAAACCGGCCGGAACGGTGGCAATCACATGGATCTCGGCTGCCGCGGGCCAGGCCGGCCGGCACCGTGAAGGCGTACTCCGGGCCCGTTTCGGCCGCCTGGTATCCATTGCTTCCGGCGCCACGTGGTACCGGTGGCCTCCGGGACGGCGAGCCCGACGCTACTCGGCTGGAGCAGCGTCAGTTGCTGGTTGGTGTTCGCGACGCCGACCGAGACGCAGGGGAGCAACGCCCGGGCGGGAGGAGTTGGGACGCCCGACGCCGGGTTCCCGATCGACGTGGCGGGCACCGACAGCTGCGCATACAGGAGGACGGTCGAGCCCGCGGAGACGACCTGCGTCGGCGCTGCGATCACGAGGTGGAGCGCCGGCTCCTGCGGGTCGGCTGCCTGGGTCTCCTCCGCGAAGTTGATCGGCGGAGTTGAACCGGTGATGGCGGTCGGCTGCGTGCACGAGGCGGTGGTGGACGTCCCAGGCGCGGCATGTGGAGCGGTGGCGCTGATCGCCGAACCGTTCGCAGGAAGGGACGCGCCGCCCAGGGTGCTGTGGCCGCCGGCGCGGAGAGCAACGATCACGAGAATGACTGCCACCGCCCCGGCGACGGCGGTTGCGGGGAACCGGCGGAGCAGGCCGAGGTTGAACCAGCTCAGGCCGATTGTCGGGCGCGATGGCCGTTCGGCCACCGGGAGCGTGGACGGAAGATGGACGGCGTGCGGCATTCGCGCCTGCGGCAGCTCTTTGAGCGCCGCGATGCCGGCCTTGAACTCCTCGTAGGCGGCGGCGCAGGGCTCACAGGCCTGCATGTGCGAGTCGAATCGCCTCTGCTCCGCCGGCGAGAGCTCGTCCTCATACGCGGCGGAGAAGAGATCGTCGAGGTGGCGGGGGGTCATGCGTGCTCCTCCGCGAATCCCGGCGCGGCTGCGGTACCACGAAGTGCCTTCGCAAGCATCGATCTGGATCGGTTGAGCCGTGACTTCACCGTGCCGATCGGGATGCGCAGGGCCGTCGACATCTCCTCGTAGCTCAAGTCATTGACATCGCGAAGGACGACGACTGCGCGGAAGTCCGGGTGGAGTGTCAGGAGTGCTTCCCGCACAGCGGCAACGCGCTCCCTTGCCAGCGCGCTTGCCTCGGGACCGAGTGCGGGATCCGGCAGCTCGACGATGTTGCCCTCAGCATCCTCGAGTGGATCCGCGGGTTTGCGGATTGTCCGGCGTTGGACGTCATGACTGCAGTTGATTGCGACGCGGAAGAGCCATGCCCGGATCGTCTGCCCACGAAGCACCGGGATCCTGACGTATGCGCGAAGGAACGTCTCCTGCACGACGTCAGCGGCGTCGGCCGGTGTCCCGAGAATCCTGAGTGCCATGGTGTAGAGCTCATCCTGGTGACGAGTGACAATTGCTGCAAAGGCATCGCGGTCACCGCGGCGTGCCCGCTCGAGGAGCGCCTCGTCGTCCATGCATTTGAGAGTACGCGCAGACTGGCGCTCCGGTTCCCGGCGGGAGCCGGTACGCTGTCCACCTGGCCGGGGTGGCGGAATGGTAGACGCAGCGGTCTCAAAAACCGCCGAGGACAACCTCGTGAGGGTTCGACTCCCTCTCCCGGCAGTCCGTTCTGCATCGCGATATGGTGTGCGCGTGAACAGCCATATGGGCACCGAGGCAATCCAAGCCCTCCTCTCCGAGGCGGCAGAAACCCACCATCGCGTGTACCGAATCGTCGATGGCAACGATCCAGACTGGGCATCCTGGTATGCGGACTGGCTGATCGACTTGTCAGAGCTCCCCTCACTCCTGGGTGCGCGTCCCGTGCGCAGTGAGCTTGTCTATCTCCTCGTGAGACTCGATAAGGACTTCACGGCTGAACCACGCGACGGAGGATGGGAGCAGTTCTACGCGCGAGAGCTTGTCCGAGAACTCAGCGGTGGGAAGTAGCGGATCACCGACGGAGTTCTTGCCTTACCGCGAATAGAAGGGCTGACGTTGTGGCGGAGAGGAGACTGACCTTTCCGAAAGGTGCGCAATCACAGGATCCGAAGAAGCTCTTCAACACGCGGCTCGACAGTAAAAGCGTTCGTGCCATTGACGTTCACGAAGGCGACTCCGTGAATGAGGCTGCCCTTCAGACGCTGATCCGAAAGGCGGTTGCGGTCAACAGGAAGTCCTGAGCGCGGGCGTAGCGTTCCGACTGGCACTCATGCTTGGAACCCTAGGCGTTGGTACGTAAGGCGTTGCGCCGCTCCTAGTGGCTCTCAGGACGACCAGCCTCGGGCTCGCGATTTACAGGCTCTCGCCCCAGTTCTCGCCCCAGTTCTCGCCAAGGTGCGATGCGGTCAGAACCGTGCTCGTGCCCCAGTTCTCACCCCAGTTCTCGCCAAGATGCGATGCGGTCAGAACCGTGTTGGTGCCCCAGTTCTCGCCCCAATTCTCGCCAAGGTGCGATGCGGTCAGAACCGTGTTGGTGCCCCAGTTCTCGCCCCAATTCTCGCCAAGGTGAATAAATGTCAGCTGGGTGGTCTGCGAGGCGGCGCTGGCTCCCGCTGCTGCGACGCCGGGATCGGCGGGAGTGCGGGTCGCCGTGTTGTGGCCGGCGAGCATCACCGTCGCCACGAGGCCACCGACGAGGAAAAGACGTGAGAAGGAATGCCGCATGTTGTGTATCCCGGTAAAAGGGGGCGGTTGTTCTTCGTCCCACCCTAGGCGCGTGCTGTGACACGTCAGTGAACAAGCCGTCACCAAGCACCTGACGTTGCGTGGCTAAGTCAGATGCCGCCGCGACACGTGAGGCCGATCGCGTTGCGCCCGATGACGTCGCCGGCTCATCAATCCCGACGAGGTCGCGGCACGTTCGGAGAAGATTGAAAGATGACTTCTCAAGACCCCCCCGATGAGTCCGTCCCCGCACGATGGACACGCTCGACTGTGTATACCGACATGTGGCTGGATCCCGCTGAGGATCCGCGTTTCGTCGAAGTCGAGCTGACGGACGAGCGGTCAACCCTCGTTGACTACTTGCGCGCGTACCGGTTGACGCTGCGAATGAAGTGTGCAGATCTCGACGCCGCTCAAATGGCAACCAAATCGGTGCCGCCGTCCACGTTGTCCCTGCTGGGCCTCGTCCGGCACATGTCGGATGTGGAGCGGGCCTGGTTCCGGCGCGTGATGGCAGGAGAGGATGCGCCGCGTAGATTCTCGTCGCCCGATGACCCCCAAGGTGCGTGGACCGGCGCGGTAGCGGACCCTGCAGTCGTCGCTGAAGCGTGGGCTGCGTGGGAGACCGAGGTCGCCTACTCGGAGCAATTTGTTGCCAAGACGACCGATCTCAGTACGTTGGGCAGACAGTCCGACGGCAAGATGATCCAGTTGCGCGAGATCCTGGTGCACATGATCGAGGAATACGCCCGGCACTGCGGACACGCCGATCTCATTCGGGAGCGGATCGACGGTCGCGTCGGACAGTAGTCCCGGCGACGTCGCCAACACCCGTCGCTAGCGCTGCATCATTCCCCGCATGGATCTCGCACAGCGGCGCGACACCACACGACAGCCGCTCTCCCCACTGATCAAATGGGTGCTCCCATGCGGCGTCGTTGCGCTCACGATCGCGCTGATCGGCGGCTACGAGTTCCACTGGACGTGGACCGGCGTGACGCCAAGCGATCAGCTCTGGGATCTCCTTCACGTGATCGTGCTGCCGATCGTGCTCGCGACGCTGCCGATCTGGTACCGGACGCGACAGCGCTGGATGATGGAGTGGCACGTGGTGTTCGGCGTGGTGGGCATCGTCTTCGCGGTTCTCGTGATCGGTGGCTACGCGCTGAACTGGCAGTGGACCGGCTTCCAGGGCAACACGCTCTGGGATTGGCTGGAACTGCTCGCGCTGCCGGTCGTCGTCGCGTCGCTGCCACTCTGGTTTGCCACGAACCGGCGATTCGAAAGCCGCTGGCGCGCGGTCGGCATTGCGGGGTTGGCGATCTTCGTCGCGGTGGTCGTCGGTGGCTATGCGTTGAACTGGGGCTGGACTGGATTTCAAGGCAACACGCTGTGGGACTGGCTGCGACTCCTGCTCGTCCCCTTCCTGCTGCCGGCGACACTCGCATGGTTCTCCGCACGGGCGGAGTCGGACCGTCAGCAGGCCGCCCGAGCCTGAAGTCGGTCCGCGCATGCGACGCCTAAAATCCCGTGAGCAGCGGGTATCACTTGACGCGGGAAATCACCCACATCCATATCCGGTTCACGAGGAGGCCCAACGATGCTCATCAGCACAGCCAACGACCTGCCCGGCTATCAGATCACTGAAGTCCTCGGGGAGGTCTTCGGGCTCACCGTTCGCGCCCGCAACATCGGCTCGCAGTTCGGGGCGGGACTGAAATCCCTCGTGGGAGGCGAGCTCAAGGGCATGACGATCAACCTCGCCAACAGCCGTAACGAGGTCATCCAGCGGATGGTGGATGAGGCTGCGGCGAAAGGTGGCAACGCCATAGTCGGGATGCGTTTCGACACGTCCGAAATGGGTGGAACCTGGACCGAGATCTGCGCGTACGGCACGGCGGTCATCGCCAACCGGCTGTCCGCCCCGACTCCTCCGCCGGTCTAAACCGCTGCGGGGGACCCCGCAAATCGATCAAGCCGGAAGGGCGACAGGTCGACATCGCTCGATCCTGTCGTCACGCGCTGGGCGATCGCCTCGCCGAGTTCCGGCCGAGTGCTTGAACCCGTGCCCGGAGCACGGCGATACGAGGAGGACGCCTTCGAGATCGGGATGCTCGTCGATGACGAAGTTCGCGTCCGGCGTGACCGTATACAGGCAGCGCGCCGCGCGAACGCATCGCGGTGACACGCCCGGAAGTCGAGTTCTGAGCAGCGACTCGTAGACCGCTCGTGACTCGCCGGGGTCGACGTCGAGCGACGCCGCGTCGGCGCTCGTCGGGCTGTCGAGTTTCTCGTCTGCGACCTTGATCTCGCGCGTCCCGTCGATCGCGGGGAACCCGTAGAAGGCGTTGCCGTCCTTGAGGCCCCAGATGAACACGGGCATCGCGCCCGGCGTGTGATCGATCGCGTCTGGGCGCAGCTCGAACCAGTTCAGCACCTGGCGATACACGTTGAACAACCGGAGTCGCTCCGCACCGATGAAGTCATGCACCCACGGACCCACCGCCAACACGACGCGCTCAGCGTCGAGCACCCCGCGGTCGGTGCGCACGTGCACGCCACTTCTCGACCGTTCGAGACCGAGGACGCGCTCATCGCGGCGGATGTCGGCGCCGAGACGGGCGGCGACAGTGAGCTGCGCACCAACGCAGCGTTCCGGGCGCACGAACCCGGCCGTCGGCTCGTAGTAGGCGGATTCCGAGCCGTCAACTCCAAACTGCGGGAACCGTTCCGTGATGTCTGCCGCAGAGAGCAGTTCGTGCGCGATCCCGTATCGACGCGCGCAGGCGATGGTGCTCGCCAGGAACTCGTGGCGATGATGGCCGGCGGGCCCGCCACCTGCGTCCTCGACGATCAGCCCGCCGCACTGCGTGAGCAGATCATCGCCGGTCTCCGCTTCGAGCTCTCGCCAGATCGCGTGCGACCGCTGCACGAGCGGCGTGTACGCCTCGCCTTCGCCGATCGCCTCGCGGGTGATGCGTGTGTCGCCATGGGTCGATCCGTAGATGTGGGGCGGCGAGAATCGATCGATCCCCACGACACGGATTCCGCGCCTGGCGAGTTGATAGAGCGTCGCCGCGCCCGCGGCGCCGAGGCCGACGACGGCCACGTCATACGTGCTCACGGCCGCAGCCTACTACCCTGCGATGGTGACCCAGGATCACTACTTCACCCCGGATCCGAAGGTGGCCTCGCACCCGCGCACGTTCCGGGTCACCCTCCCGGACCTGAGCTTCGAGCTCGACACGGACCGGGGCGTCTTCGCGCACGGGTACCTCGACGCCGGGACTGACCTCCTGCTTCGCACCATCGGGCCAATCCCCCCAGGTGAGCTCGTCGATGTCGGTTGCGGCTACGGGGCGATCGCGATCACGCTCGCGCTGCGCAATCCCGATGCCCGGGTGTGGGCCGTTGACGTGAACCGCAGGGCGCTCGATCTCTGCGCGCGGAATGCCGAGCGCGCCGGCGCCGGGAATGTCGTCACGGCCGAGCCGGACGCCGTACCCGAACGCCTCAGGTTCGCCGCGGTGTACTCGAACCCGCCGGTGAGGCTCGGCAAGCCGGCGCTGCACGAGTTGCTGCTCACCTGGATCGGACGTCTCCAGCCCGAGGCCGCGGCGACGCTCGTGGTGCAGCGGCATCTCGGCGCCGACTCCCTCGCAGCCTGGCTGACCGGTCTCGGCCACCACGTGGAGCGGATTCGATCGAAGGCCGGCTACCGCATCCTCGAGGTGCATGCCGCCGCCGGAAGCCTCCATGATGGCAGCCGTGACCGCTAGCCCCGGCCTCGTCGGCTTCATCACGATCAACATCGATCCGGTACTGCATATCGGTCCGGTACCCATTCACTGGTATGGGGTCATGTATGCGCTGGCGTTCCTCGCCGCCTACCAGTTCGGGGTGCTGCCATACGCGCGCAAGCGCGGGCTTCCCAAGGCGGTCGCCGAGAAGATCTGCGTCTGGACCATCATCTTCGGGCTGCTCGGCGGCCGCCTGTATTACGTGGTGCAGCAGCCGAACCTGTGGCACGACTACATCCTCGACCCGATCAACATCATCGCGTTCTGGCAGGGCGGCATGGCGTTCTTCGGGGCGATCATCGTGGGCTTCATCACGCTTGCGATCTGCGCCTGGAGATATGGATACAACCCGTGGATCGCGCTCGACGGTGGCGTGCTGTTCGCGGTCGTCGGTCAACCCATCGGACGCATCGGCAATGTGATCAACGGCGACATCCTCGGTTCGCCAAGCAACCTTCCGTGGGCCACCGCGTACTCGAATCCGGCGGCGATCCTCCAGAGCGGTTTCAGTCTCTGCACGCCCGGGCACTGCATCGCCTATCAGCCTGCGGCGGTGTACGAGGCACTCGGCACCATCTGCATCGGCCTCGTCCTGCTCGTGCTGTTTCGGAGGAATGTCCGCGCCGGAGTGCTCGCGATCACGTATGTCGCGCTCTATGCGGTGAGTCAGTTGATCCTGTTCGAGTTCCGCAAGAGCGAGCCACCCGGACCGCTCGGACTCCGCGAGGCGCAGTGGACGTCCATAGGGATGCTGGTCATCGCCGTGCCGCTGCTCTATCTGGTGTGGCGGCGAACCATCGGCCGGCTCGAGCATCGCCGGCCCGACGAACCGACTCCTGTAACGGAGCAGGCCGCAACACTGTGATCCAGGCGCCGCTGCTGTACAGCCTGATCGGCTTTATCGCGGACGCGTTGACGGTGCTCATCATCGCGCGCATCGCCGTGTCGTGGCTTGGGCTCAGCCCATGGCATCCGGTGGTGAAGTGGTTGCGCATCATCGTCGACCCGATCCTCGCTCCGTTCCGAAAAGTCCTTCCCACCTTCAGCGGGATCGACTTCTCCCCGATCCTCGCGATCATCGTCATCTACTTCATCGCACAGATCCTGCAGAACCTTGTCTTCGGATACACCACCGACCCGATCCAGGCAATCGAGCTGCTGGTGGAAGAGCTTGTGGTCGACATCGCGATCGCTATCGCGATCATCGTGTTCGTCCGCATTCTGCTGGCGGTGTTCCATGCCGACCCGTGGCATCCGATGGTGCAGATGGTGCGCACGATGACGAACCCACTGGTCGCGCCGTTCGCGGGCCTCCAGCATGGCCGCTCCAGCGCCGGCCTCGACTACGCGGCGATCGCCGCGCTCGTCATGTACATCGTCCTGATCATCGTGATCAAGATCGTGTTCGGACTACTGCTCGGGCCGGTTTAGCAAGCTCGCCGGTCAGCGCCGCGCTGCTGTGCGCTCACGTTCGGGCGCGCGCACGCGCCGCATCTCCACCCGGTATGCACCGTCACCGACGACGAGCTCCACGGCGCGCTCGAGCGAAGGGCTCGGGTCAACGGCGAAATTCACGCTGAGCGAGATCTCGTCGACGCTCGTTCCCGAGTTCGACGTGCAGCACCACTGCGCAATCACCCTGGTGCTCCTCGAGCGCCTGCCGCAGCGCGCCGAGCCGGCCGATCTGCGACGCCTTGACGCTGATGTGCACGGTGCTGTCCCGGCGCCACGTGGCGAGACGCGGATCGTCATACGCGTATACCGCCTCGGCGAGGATCTGTGGGGGCTCGAGGTCGACTCGGTCCTCCTCCTCGCCGGGCACCGGGGTGCTGCCGGTGCTCGCGGTGCGACCGGCCTCGACCTTGCCGCGCACGACGATCACGGCATCCGGTCGCAACGCCGCCACGCACTCCTCGAAGACGCGGGCGAACACGACAACCTCAACGCTTCCTGTCAAATCCTCGATCTGCAGCGCAGCCATGCGCTGACCGGTGGTGCTTCTGCGCGGCACAAAGGTGCGCATGTCGCGGATGGCGCCACCCACCTGGACGATGAGCCCGTCGAGATGCGCGCCGAGCTCGTTGATGGTGGTGTCGACGCGCTGCTGCAGCTCGCCGGCGATCCGGCGGAGCGGGTGATCGCTCAGGTACATCCCGAGGAACTCGCGCTCCCAGCTGAGGCGCTCGTCCGCGGCAATCGCGAACGGCCCGTTCGCGTCGCGGCCCTCGAGGTCGTCGGCCGGGTGCGACACCGGCTCGATGAGGACAACCGTCTCGCCGAAGAGCGACGTCTGCCCCGACTCGCGCTCGCGGCGGATCGTCGCCGCGCGATCGATGGCACGGTCGAGCACCGCGAGCATCGCGCCCCGCTCGCCGAGCGAGTTCGCACGCACCGCTGCGGATCAGCGCTTCGACGACCCGCCGGTTGAGATCGCGGCTGGAAACGCGCAGGCAGAGGTCGAAGAGTGACGTGAACGGTCCCGCCGATTCGCGTTCCGCCACGATCTCCGCCGCAACGCGCTCACCGACATTCTTGATGTGGCGCAGGCCGTAGAGAATCTCGCCCTGTTCCTCGTCGCCGAGGCTGAAGGCCGATGCACTCCGGTTCACGTCCGGGGGCCGGACGACCAGACCGCGCGCGTGCGCGTCGAGGATCGACTGCTTGAGCCTGTCGAAGTTGTCCGCGCGGCTGTTGAGCAACGCGGTCATGTACTCCCGCGGGTAATTCGCCTTCAGGTACGCGGTCTGATACGCGATCAGTCCGTACGAGATGGAATGCGCGCCGTTGAACCCGTAGCCGGCGAACAGCGCGATGAGTTCGAAGAGTTCGAGCGCGGTGTCCGCCGCCACACCGCGCGCGGCCGCGCCACTGAGAAACTGCTCGCGCTGCTTGGCCATCTTGACCTTGTCCTTCTTGCCCATCGCGGCGCGAAGGATGTCCGCCTCACCGAGAGAGAATCCGGCCACGGCTGAGGCGATCTTCATCACCTGGTCCTGGTACAGGATCGCCCCGTACGTTTCCTTGAGAATCGGCTCCAGCTCGGGGAGCATGTAGGTCACGGCCTCCTCGCCACGCTTGCGCCGCATCCACATCCCGGTGGCGCCACCCTCGATAGGACCCGGGCGATTGAGCGCAACCGCGACGCCGAGATCCGCCAGGCAGTTCGGCTGCATGTCGATGAGGATGCGCTTGGCGAACGTCGCCTCCATCTGGAAGATCCCGTGGCTGTCAGCCTTGCAGAGGAGCTCGTACGTCTTCGCGTCATCGAGCGGGAGCCGATCGATGTCGAGGTCGACTCCGCGATGCGCGCGGACCAACTCCGCGGCCTCTGCGATGACTGTGAGGTTGGACAGCCCGAGCAGGTCGATCTTGAGCAGTCCGATCTTCGAGACACCGTTCATGTCGAACTGCGTCACCGCGGTCCCGTCACCGAGCGTCGAGCGTTGCAGGGGAACGATATTGGCGAGTGGTTCCGAGCCGATGACGACCGCCGCCGCGTGGGTCGAGGCGTTTCGGCAGATCCCCTCGAGCCGGCGGGCGACGTCGATGATGCGTTTCGCCCACTCCTCGTGCTCGTAGAGCTCGTTCAACTCGCGGCTTTCCTTCAGCGCTCGGTCGAGCGTGATGTTCACCACCTGGGGCACCAGCTTTGCCAGCCGATCGACGTCAGGAAGCGGCACATTGAGCACGCGTCCGACGTCGCGAATCGCGGCGCGCGCTGCCATGGTGCCGAACGTGATGATCTGCGCAACGCGATCGCGGCCGTACTTTTCCTGTACGTACGCGAGGACTCGCTCCCGTCCCACATCATCGAAGTCGATGTCGATGTCCGGCATCTGCACGCGCTCGCGGTTGAGGAAGCGCTCGAAGATGAGCCCGTACTGGAGCGGCTCGATGTCGGTGATATGGAGCACGTAGCTCACCACCGACCCCGCAGCGCTGCCTCGGCCGGGACCGACCCGTACACCATCGGCGCGCGCCGCCTTGATCAGATCCCAGACGATGAGGAAGTACGCCGAGAAGCCGGTCTCACGGATGACGTCGAGCTCCATGCTCAGCCGCTCGCGTACCTCGTCATTGACAGCGTCCCCGTAGCGTTCCCGCACGCCGACCTCGCAGAGCTGGAGCAGGTACGTGTCGGCGTTCAGTCCCTCGGGGATCGGCGAGTACGTCGGCAGCAGGTTCCGCCCCAAGCGGGATCTCGACATGACAGCGAGCCGCGATCGCTACGGTGTTCGACACCGCCTCGCCGTACTCGGCGAACCGCTCGCGCATCTGCTGCGTGCTGGCGAGGTAGTAGTCGGGCCCGGACAAACGGAACCGCTTCTCATCCTCCAGCCGGGCGCCCGTCTGAAGGCACAGAAGGATGTCGTGCGCCTCGGCGTCCTCCGGCTTGATGTAGTGCGAGTCGTTGGTGGCGACGAGCGGCAACCCGGTGCGCCGTGCGATCTCGACGAGGCCCGCGCGCACGACGTCCTCCTCGGGGATGCCGTGGTCCTGCAGCTCGAGAAAATAGTTGTCGTGCCCGAAGATCTCGGCGTGCTGCCGTGCGATCGCTTCGGCAGCGTCCATGTCCCCGCGCACGATTGCCTGCGGCACTTCCCCGCCCAGGCACGCGGAGAGGCAGATCAACCCCTCGGCGTGCGCGGCGAGCAACTCACGATCGATGCGCGGCCGGTAGTAGAACCCCTCGAGATGCGACGCGCTCACCAGCTTGATGAGGTTCCGGTAGCCGGTGTCGTTGCGCGCGAGCAGGATCAAGTGGTTCGGATCACGGTCTGCGCGGCCCTCGCGATCCGTGCGTGAGCGCGGCGCCATGTACATCTCGCAACCGATGATCGGGTTGAGCTTCGCGGCGCGAGCCGCCGAGTAGAAATCGACTGCGCCGTACAGCACCCCGTGGTCGGTGATGGCGATGGCCGTCTGCCCCATCGCCTTGGCCGTGTCAACGAGCTCGTGGACCCGCGACGCGCCGTCGAGCAGCGAGAACTCACTGTGCGTGTGCAGGTGGACGAAACCGCCGGTTTCGATCTCCTCGCCGGTCTCGGATGTCCCCTGCACTGTGCCTCCTGGCTGCGGTCGATGGACGGCGAACAGACGTACGCTACCACTCCTCGGCGACCCGCCGCCGCAGGCACTGAGCGTACCGCTCAGCGGGTGCCCGGGGTCTCCGCGAAGTCGTCTGAAGCACCTGCGCCCGTCCGTGTGAGCGCAACCACGGACTCGACGTGATAGGTCTGCGGAAACATGTCGACGATGTCGAGTGACTCAATCTCGTAGGGACCCGACGCGACCAGCGTATGCAGGTCGCGGGCGAGCGTCGCGGGGTCGCACGAGACGTACACGACACGCTCCGGTCCGGCGAGCGCGAGCCATCCGTTGACACGACCCGAACACCCCGCGCGAGGCGGGTCGAGGATGACGACATCGGCCATCTCCGCAGCGCCGACACGCGGCAACGCGTCCTCCACAGGTGACAGCACGAAATGCATGCGATCGGCGACGTCATTGACACGCGCGTTGAGCACACCGAGTTGCGCCGCACCGCGATTGCTCTCGATGCACGCAACCTCGCGCGCGTCGGCGGCGAGATGGCACGCGAGCACGCCGATGCCCGCGTACGCGTCCACCACGCGCAGTCCCGCGTGCCCGCCAAGCGCGTCGATGACGCACTGATAGAGCACGTCCATCTGCGCCCAGTTGACCTGGATGAATGCGTCCGGCGTGACCCGAAACGTCATGCCGCGCCAGCGAAGCGTCGTCGACGTGGTGCTCACGCGGCCGCCGTCCGGGAGGTCGAGGCCGCCCTCGAGCGCGCCGCTCGCAAGCCCCTTGGCCGGCTTCGCGTGAATGAGCAACTCCTGGCCTTCCTCGCCGACTGTCAGGTGCAACGTGCCGAGCGCGTTGGTAGCGCTCGAATCGAGCAGACCGCGCAGCGCGGGAAGTGCGGTGGTGATTCGCGGGTGATGGATCAGGCAGTCGTCAACGGCGATCGGACGCCAGCTCCGCGCCCGATTGAACCCAAGCGCGGGCGGCGTTGACTCGGTGCCGGGAATGACGTGAAACTCACCGCGAAGGCGGTAGCGCCATGGATCCTCGACCGCGTGCATCCGCGGCTCCGGGTGCGGGATGTGCTGCCGGTGCAACGCGTCGAGGACGATGTCGCGCTTCAGCTCGACCTGGTGGTCATACGTGATGTGTTGCAGCTGGCAGCCGCCACATCGAGGCACATATGGGCACGGCGGAGTGACGCGATGCGGCGACGCCTCGAGCACGCGCACCACTTCCGCAAAGGACGTCGATCCCTTCTTGTACCGCACGGAGATCTCAACGTCCTCGCCGGGGATACCACCCTCGACGAGCATCGTCGCGCCGAGTTCGTTGTGCGCAAGGCACAGTCCACCATGGACCATGCGTCCGAGACGCACCTGGGCTACTGCTCCGAGAGCCGGTCGCGCAGGAGTCGGTTCACCAGCGGCATGTCGGCCTTGCCGCCGGTGGCGTCCTTGACGGCGCGCATCAGCTGCCCGAGCGCCTGCTGCTTGCCGGCGCGGAAGTCCGCTGCGGCGGCGGGATTCGCGGCGATGGCGGCATCGACGAGCGCGGTGAGCGCCGCGGTGTCGCTCACCTGGGCAAGCCCGCGTTCATTGACGAGCGCCTCGGGATCGCCGCCTGACACGTAGAGCTCGGCGAGCAATTCCTTGGCCGTGGGGCCGTTGATCGTGCCGCCCTCCACGAGACGGAGCAGGGCCGCCAGGCCGTCGACGCCGAGGCCGCTCTGCTGCAAAGGCAGGTGATGCTCATTGGCCAGCGCAGCGACATCGCCGGTCTGCCAGTTGGCGGCAAGTTTGGCCGGAACACCGGCGGCGACCAGCGCCTCGTAGGTGTCGGCGTCCTCGCGGGTGTCGGTGAGCACCGCCGCGTCATACGGCGTCAACCCGTACTGCTGCTGGAAGCGACGTGCACGCGCTTCGGGCAGCTCCGGCAGTTCGGCTCGTGCTTTCGCGACGTAGGCGGCATCCAGACGGAGGGGCGGCAGGTCGGGCTCGGGGAAGTAGCGATAGTCGTGCGCCTGCTCCTTGCTGCGCTGCGAGATCGTCCGGCTCTGCGCCTCCACCCAGCCACGGGTTTCCTGCACCAGCGTCCCGCCGGCGTCGAGCACACCCGTCTGCCGCTCGATCTCCGATTCGAGCGCGTGCTGCACGGCGCGGAACGAGTTCATGTTCTTGACCTCGACCTTGACGCCAAGCTCCGTGTCGCCCGGCGCGCGCAGCGAGATGTTGGCGTCGCAGCGGAACGATCCCTTCTCGAGGTTGCCGTCATTGACGCCGATGTACATGAGGATCTGACGCAGCCGCACGAGGTACTCGCGCGCCGCCTCCGGGGTGCGGAGATCCGGCTCGCCCACGATCTCCATGAGCGGGACACCGCAGCGGTTGAGATCGATGAGCGACGACGTGGCGCTCTGCAAGACATCCCCGGCGTGATGCATCGTGCCGGTGTCCTCCTCGAGGTGGACCCGGGTGATGCCGCAGCGAACCGTCTCACCGCCCACCGGAAACTCGAGGTACCCGTTGACGGACAGCGGCAGGTCGTACTGGGAGATCTGATACCCCTTGGGCAGATCCGGGTAGAAGTAGTTCTTCCGGTCGAACTTCGTGAAAGGCGGGATATCGCAGTGCAACGCCAGAGCCGTACGGACCGTGTACTCCACGGCCTGCTCGTTCATGGTGGGCAGCACTCCCGGCATCCCGAGGCACACGGGGCAGGTGTTCTCGTTCGGCGCGGCGTTGATGTAATCCGCGGGGCAGGTGCAGAACATCTTGCTGCGAGTGAGCAACTGCGCATGCACCTCGAGCCCGATGACCACCTCGTAGCGACCGAGTGCGGATCCTGGAAGCGTTGCTGTCTCGGTCATGCCGCCGCGTCCGCGTATGGCGACGGCATCGTGTGGAACGTGGTCGCCTGCTCATAGGCGTGGGCGACGCGGAAGACCCGCGAGTCCTCGAACCGCGGCGCGATCACCTGCAGGCCCACGGGGAGTCCGTCGACGAACCCACACGGCACCGACATGCCCGGGATGCCGGCGAGGTTCGCCGGGAGGGTGACCACGTCGCACATGTACATGGAGAGCGGATCGTCGTGCGACCCCATCGGAAACGCCACGCTCGGCGATGTTGGACAGACGATCGCGTCGACGTCCTCGAAGACGCGCATCGAACTCCTGGCTCACGAGCGTGCGCACCTTCTGCGCCTGACGGTAATACGCGTCGTAATACCCGCTCGAGAGCGCGTACGTGCCGAGCATGACCCGGCGCTTGACCTCGTTCCCGAATCCCGCGTCGCGCGTCTGCAGGTACATGTCGGTGAGCGACGGCCGCTCCACGCGGTTGCCGAAACGCACGCCGTCGTAGCGCGCGAGGTTGGATGAGCACTCCGCCGGGGCGATGATGTAGTAGACGCTCAGCGCGACGTCGGTGCTGGGCAGTGAGACCTCGTGCAACGTCGCGCCCTGGCCCTCGAGCACGCGGAACGCGGCCTCGACCGCGGCGCGAACGCCAGGCTCGGTGCCCGCGCCGAGATATTCGCGCGGGATCCCGAGGCGCATTCCCGCGACACCGGCATGCAGCGATGCGAGTGGATCGTCAACCGCGCGCGGATCCGACGTGCTGTCGCGCGGGTCGTGCCCTGCAATCGCCGAATACACGAGCGCGCAGTCCTCGACGGTGCGCGTGAAGGGACCGATCTGGTCGAGCGAGGATGCGAACGCGATGAGCCCGTATCGCGAAACGCGCCCGTACGTCGGCTTGAATCCGACCACACCGCACAGCGCCGCGGGCTGGCGGATGGACCCGCCGGTGTCGGTACCGAGCGAATAGGGAACCGATCCCGCGGCAACTGTTGCCGCGCTGCCGCCGCTGCTCCCGCCCGGAACCCGTTCGATGTCCCAGGGATTCCCGACCGGGCCAAACGCCGAGTTCTCGGTTGAGGATCCCATTGCAAATTCATCGCAGTTGGTCTTGCCGATGCACACCGCACCGGCGTCGAACAAGTGCTGCACTGCCGTTCCGGTGTAGGGCGGCTTGAATCCCTTGAGCATCTTCGATCCCGCAGTGGTCTCGATGCCGTCGACGCAGAGCACGTCCTTGAGCGCCATGGGAATCCCGCACAGCGGCGAAGCCGTGTCGGGATGTTCCTCGAGCGTGCGCGCAGCTGCATCTGCCTGCTGCTCCGCAAGCTCATGCGTGACCGTGAGATACGCGTTCAAGTCTTTCTCGCTTTTCTCGACGTGCGCCAGCGCGTCCGCAAGAAGCGCGCGCGGTGTCGTGCTCCCGTCGCGGAGCGCGGCGGCGAGATCGGTGATCGTGTTACGTGTCAAGTTCGTTGCCCTGGATGGCTCCGACGACGAAATAGTTCCCGTCCGACACGGGCGCATTGCGCAGCGCGGCAGCGGCGCCGATCGGCGGCTCTGGCACGTCAGCCCGCATCACATTGACGAGGTCACCGACCTGCGCCGTCTCGGCGAGCGTCGACGTGTCAACCTCCTGCAGCCGCGCGATGTGACCGAGGATCGCTTCCAGCTCGCCGAGCAGGCGGCCTTTCTCCGCGTCGCTCAGGCCCAGGCGGGCAAGCATCGCAACGTGATCGACCTCGTCCCGAGAAAGTGTCATGGAGCGGCTATTATCCCGGCCGCTCGCTATTCAAGCGGCAGCCAGGTGAGGACGGTCTGTTCTGTCGGCGCGAATCCGGCGGCGATGATACGCCGCAAGCGCCGCCTGGTTGTCGCCTCTCGTCCAGACGCAGGCGAAGGTGACCTCACGGCTGCGGATCAGGTCCATGGCGTCTGCCATGAGGCGGTGCGCCACTCCGTGGCCACGACCTTCGGGGCGGACGTACAGCTCCGCGACCTCCGCCTCGAGTCCGGTTCCGGGGTCGAAGAGCACGACCCAGCAGAGCCCGATCGCCGCTCCGTCTGCGCCACGTGCGACCAGGATGTGGTTCTCACCGGTGAAGCGAGGAGCCGTGCGCAACCGCGAGCTCAGCTGCTCGGGCAGTCTCCTCGGGATGGTCGTAGTGCCGCTGCTCGGCGAGCGCGAGGTCGACGAGCATCGCCTGAACCTGGACGTCGTCATGGTCGGCAAGTCGCTCGATGCGGACGTCGTCGAGATCTCCCATACGCAGCCATTGTGGCTGCTCAGGGCGCGGCGACCCCGCTGCCCACGGCGACGCCACCGGCGCTGCCAGTGCTTCCTGAACCGCTCCCGCTGACACCGTTGCAGATCGTCTGACGGCTCCGCAACGGGAGCACCCGCCGGCGACTTCGGTGCCACGACGGGCTCGCACGGCAGCCCAGGAGGAACGCTCACTGGTGACGGAACCGGGAAGGTCACGCTGGGGCCGCTTGTGCCACCGCGCTGGGTCCAGTCGGAGCCGTCCCACGTCCAGGTCTGGTCATAGAGCCCGGTCGCATGCCCCGTCACGCCGTAGCCACCGAACATCACCACCTGTCCGCTCGCAGCGTCGTATGCCGAGGCAGCGCCACTCTCGATCGGGGGCGTGGTGCCAGGGTGCAGCTGCTTCCAGGTACCCGTCCAGACCCAGGTGGTTCCGTCGCCTGCCAGCACCACATCACTGTGCGTCGCGGCATCGCCGACGAAGACAACGCCTGACGTGAAGGGGCCATCGCGATACGTGGCGACCTGCTTCCAGGACGTGCCATTCCAGACGCTCTCGGTCCCGGTGCAGCATGCCGACGACTGAGCGGCTGGCGCACCGCCGACGCAGTCCTGGCAGGGCGGTGATGGGACCGGTGCGATGTAGTCGCCCCCGCTGAACGTGGCGAGCTTGCCGCTGACCGCGTCGTCGATGATCGACTCGCCGACCAGATCGGCCGCCGAGGCGCCGGCTGCCGGCGTCATCTCCTTCCACTCATGCCCGGTCCACGTCCATGCAGGGGCGACCACGGGAAGGAATGGGCACATCGGTTGCCCATCCGGCGTTGCGGTGCTCTGCAGCGGGCAGGCGTAGCCGGGCTCTGCAACACCCACCGCAGGCTCGGCGAACGGACCGCGCGTGAGCAGCACAACCCGACCGGCGACCGGATCGGTCGCGAGGGTCGCGCTCTCGAACTCGATGAGCGGCGTCGAGCCGGCGAACTTCGACCAGTTGCTGCCGTTCCACAGCCATGTGGCCGCTTTGGGCGCGAGGCTGGTGCCGCATGACGACGAGCTCACCGTCGTTCCCTTTGCATTTGCAGTGGCATTCGGGACTGGAGCGATGTCGGGGATCGGCGCGCTGGGCGGCAGCACCGGCGTCTTCGCATTCGACGATCCGGAAGACCCGGAGCTCGACGAGACACGCGATCGGCAGCTCCACACCCGACGGCTCCGAGGTTCCCACGAGGATCACGTCACGCGTCACCGGGTCGTACGTCATCTGAGCGTCGTTCAACGCGGGCGGTGACGTCGTGGGGTGCTCCTGCGTCCATGCGGAGCCGTTCCAGATCCAGGTGTCCGCCAGGTTCCGGGACCTGTTCTGACCACCAAACAGAACGATGGATTGCGTGGCCGCGTCGTAGGCCATCGCGGCCCCGCTGCGGGCTGACGGCTGTCCGGCAGCCGGAGCCGATCCATCGCCGGCGACGGCCCGGATACCGAAGACCGCTCCAAGGGCTGCGCCGATGACCACAACGACGCCGATGCCGACAACCGGTCGAGACCAGCGCGAGGCCTGTACTTCACTACTCATGGCGGTGAGACGCATTCGGGAGCGTCGCAGGTTCCCAATCGCGCCACCTCCGTAGACTTGCACCTCGGATGACCGATACAACCACGCCACCCAAGAACCCCGACCGGCTGGAGCTCGAGCAGCTCACAGCCCTCCAGCCCGGGCTCGCGCGACTGATGCCCGAGATCGGCGCGCGATTCTGGAAGGCCTTCTACGCTGCGCAGGCCGCCAACTGGCCGCTCGCCGGCTGGCAGCTGCGGGAGATGCGCAAGCTGCTCCGTCTCTGCGAGGTGACCCGGCCGAAGTACACGGACGACATCGAGGAATGGATCGCCGATGACCTCGATCCGCTTGATGGCGGCGCTGGACGCTCACGACTTCGTGACGTTCGAGAAGCGCTATCACGAGTCCGTCGACTTCGCGAACGAGCTGCACCGGCGCTGGCAGAAGGAGTGGATCGTCTGGAAGCTCCCGAATACGCCGCCGCCGGACCTGGATCTCACACCACGAGGCTAGCCACGACGTCGGACCGCGATCGCATGATGGCGTCGCTGATCGAGCACGGAATTCGCTCGCCGGCCGTGCTCCATGCCATGGCGGATGTGCCCAGGGAGGAGTTCGTGCTCGAGGCGGACCGGTTGCGCGCCTACGCCGACCGGGCGTTACCGATTGACGCGCCCGGGGCAGACGATCAGCCAGCCACTGATGGTCGCGGCCGTCGTCGAGGCGCTCGAGTTGCAGACGGGCGACCGCGCCCTCGACGTCGGCACCGGGATCCGGGTACCAGGCGGCGGTGATGGCCGCCTGCGGCGCGCACGTGGTGAGCATCGAACGGGTCTCGTCGCTCGCGCTGACGGCCGCCGAACGCTTGCACCGTCTCGACTTCGACGTCGAGGTGCTCGAAGGCGATGGCACGCTCGGGCGTTCCGGAGCGCGCCCCGTTCGACGCCATCGCGGTGGGAGCCGCCGCACCTCGGCTGCCGGTCGCGCTGGCCCGGCAGCTTGTCGAAGGCGGACGCCTGGTGGTGCCGATCACCGACGGCGCGGACGGCGAGCAGCTGACCCGACTCCGGCTTGTCGGCGGGCGCTGGGTCACCGAATCGCTCGGGCCCTGCCGCTTCGTGCCGCTGATCGGTGTCGACGGGTATCAGGAACCCGAGCCGGGCTGACCGCCCTCCGAGACAGACACACCCGCCGGAACCCGGAACATCCGGATCCGCGAAGCACCACCCGAGCGCTCCACCGCCTGCGTGGACGCGTCGCCGAACGCGGACGACAGGACGATTCCTACTTCCTGGTTCCCCGGGGGCCGGTCGAGATCGGGCCGCGAGAGCGTCACCGCGTATTGATCGACGCCGTCCGGCCGATTGGGGTAGCGGGAGCGCGTGACGCTGACGCGTAGCCCGAGCTCGCGCAGATCGAGCTGGTGGCGTCCGGGGGCGCGGAGCGCGTCCGGGTTGAGGTAATCCTCGTCGGCGCGGCGGCGGAGGTCGACCAGCTGCTCCTCAATCGGTCGGGAATCATCCATCCCTCTACGTTTAGCATGTCGGTGGCGCGAGGTATTCGATAAGGGCGTCCCGCAGACGCTCAAACGAACATCCTGAGTTATCAGTCCCCGGAGGACCCCACATGGCAAAGACCGTCGGTATCGATCTCGGCACCACCAACAGCGTGGTGGCAGTGATGGAGGGCGGCGAGCCCACCGTCATCGCCAACGCCGAGGGCGGCCGCACCACCCCGTCGGTTGTCGCGTTCACGCGCACCGGCGAGCGCCTGGTCGGGCAGCTGGCCCGGCGTCAGGCCGCAGTCAATCCAGAGAACACCGTCTACTCGATCAAGCGATTCATGGGCCGCCTGCTCAGTGAAGTGAGCACCGAGGCCAAGCAGGTGCCGTACAAGGTCGTCGCCGGCAAGGACGGCCGCGCCGAGGTCGAGGTCAACGGCGAGAACTTCACGCCCGAGCAGATCTCCGCGATGATCCTGCAGAAGCTCAAGACGGACGCTGAGGCGTATCTCGGCGAGAAGGTGACCGACGCGGTCATCACCGTCCCCGCGTACTTCAACGACGCGCAGCGGCAGGCGACCAAGAACGCCGGGCAGATCGCGGGCCTCAACGTGCTCCGCATCATCAACGAGCCCACCGCGGCAGCGCTCGCGTACGGGCTCGAGAAGAAGGAGAACGAGAAGATCCTCGTCTTCGACCTCGGCGGCGGCACGTTCGACGTCTCGATCCTCGAGGTCGGCGAAGGCGTCTTCGAGGTCAAGTCCACCAACGGCGACACCCACCTCGGCGGTGACGACTACGACCGCCGCATCGTCGACTGGCTCGCCGACGAGTTCAAGAAGGATCAGGGCATCGACCTCCGCGGCGACCGCCAGGCCCTCCAGCGGCTCACCGAGGCTGCCGAGAAGGCCAAGATCGAGCTGTCGCAGCGCCAGGAGACCGAGGTCAACCTGCCGTTCATCACCGCCGATGCGTCCGGCCCGAAGCACCTGGCGATCACGCTGTCGCGCAGCAAGTTCGAGCAGCTCACCGACGATCTCACGTCGCGCTGCCGCGGCCCGTTCGAGGCTGCCCTCAAGGACGCCGGGCATGACCGCGCACGAGCTCGACGAGGTGATCCTCGTCGGCGGCTCGACCCGCATGCCGGTGATCCAGGAGCTCGTCAAGAGCTTCACCGACAAGGACCCGCATCGTGGCGTCAACCCCGATGAGGTGGTGGCGGTCGGCGCGGCCATCCAGGCAGGCGTGCTCAAGGGCGAGGTCAAGGACGTGCTCCTCCTCGACGTCACGCCGCTGTCGCTCGGGATCATGACCGAGGGCGAGGTCAACACCAAGCTCATCGAGCGCAACACCACGATCCCGACCGCCAAGACGCAGGTCTTCTCGACCGCGTCGGACAGCCAGCCCTCCGTGGAGATCGTCGTGCTCCAGGGCGAGCGCCCGATGGCGCGGGACAACCGCATCCTCGGAACGTTCACGCTCGACGGCATCCCACCCGCACCGCGCGGCATGCCGCAGATCGAGGTCGGCTTCGACATCGACGCCAACGGCATCCTCAACGTCAGCGCCAAGGATCGCGGCACCGGCAAGGAGAACAAGGTCACCATCACCGGGTCGACCACCCTGCAGAAGGACGAGGTCGAGCGCATGGTGAAGGAAGCCGAAGTCCACGCCGACGAGGACCGCAAGCGGGCCGAGTCGGTCGAGACCAGGAACCGTGCGGATCAACTCGCATACCAGGCCGAGAAGGCGCTCGCGGATGCGGGCGACAAGGTGCCGGCGGAGCTGCGCACCGATATCGAGGCCAAGGTCAAGGCAGTTCGTGACGCAATTGCCAGTAACGACTCGGACGCAATCAAGAAGGCGCACGACGACCTTGCGTCGTCGATCCAGAAGATCGGCGAAGCCGTGTACGCGCAGACGCAGCAGGCACAACCCGGAGCGGGCGAACCGCATGCGGGCAACGGCGACGGCGGAGCTCCCGAAGGGAGCGACGGCGCGCATGGTGCTGATGGCGCAGGCGCGGACGACGTGGTCGACGCCGAGTTCAAAGAGGTCTAGAACGGAGTGGACCGCACCTCAGTGGTGCGGTCCGTCCATCGTCCCACACCGTGACCGGGCGGTCTTCAGGGTCGGCCCCTGAAGATCGACATCGAGGGCGGCGTGCCGAGATTCATTGAATAAACGGTGTTGGTGGTCTGATTCACACCGATGCCGAACGGCCGCACACCCACTGCGCGCTCAGGTGCCGGTTGGGTGCAACCGCTCATGACCTCCGCGTTGCAGGTCGCGCCGTCGACCACGGATACCCCATCACTTCCACTGTCGGCAACGTAGACGCTGTCCGTCAGGGTGTCGACCGCCACAACGCCGGGCGCGCGCCCGATGTCCACGGACGGGACGTCCCCGGAACACCGCGCGGTATCGGTACCGTTACACGTCGCGCTGTCGATAACCGACAGCGTTCCCGGGTCATAGCCGCCGTCGCCGTTGTTCGACACGTAGACGCTGTTCGTGGCGTCATTGACGGCCACACCGAAGGCACCCGTGCCAACGGTGACCGTCGCGGCGATGTGGCCACAGCCCGAGTGGTCTGCTCCGTTGCACGTCGCACCATTGATGACGTCGACGGTTTGACTCCCTCCTCCGGCGATGGGCGCGTAGACCGTATCTGCCTTGGTGCTCACGGCCACGAAAAAGACGTACTCAGCTACCTTGATCACGGCCGGAGTCTGCGCGCAACCGGATGTCACTTCCGCGCTGCAGTCCGCTACGTTGACCACAGCGATGCGGTTTGCGTTCGCACCATATGGCAGATAGAGCGTACCCGTCGCTGCGTTCAAGGACAGGTGCACCAGGATATTCACCGATGTGAATCCTCGCCTTCACGGCCCGCGCGCAGCCGCCGGTGTGCTGCGCGCTGCAGTCGGCAGTATCGATCACCGCGAGTGAGCCTGACTCGTCGGCGGCATACAGCGTGTGGTTGATGGCGTCGCCGAATCCCAGGTTTGCTTGAGGCGCTTTCATCGGTATTTCAGCGACTGGCGTGCACCCGGTCTGGTGATCGACGTTGCATGTGGCCCCGTTGATGACATCGATCTCGGGGAGGTTTAGGTTGCCCGCGTATATGGTGTTCGTCGCCCCATCGACCGAGATCAGGAAGTCGGCCGCCGGGACGGTCGGCACCGGGTTGCGGCAGCCCGCGGTGTGCACGGCATTGCAGGGGGCGAGCGTGATCACCGAGAGACGACTTTCTCCTCCAACGTTTGTCAGGTAAGCGGTATCGGAGTGCGGGAGAAGGTTTATCGTATTGGGAATCCCGGTGTAGCCGGGACCGTGGTTCGGCCCCCCCTGTGCCGTCGGTGGCGTCATCGAGCAGCCCGACGTGTTGGTCCCCCTGCATGTCAGCGTGTTGATCGCGGACAACGTGTTGTCCTGTTGATTGACCGTGAAGACCGTGTGCAGAAAGTCGTCGACCGCTGCAAAGGCCGGCGATGCGCCAAGCGGTACCGTCGGAGGCACGCTGGCACATCCAGAGGTGTTCTCCCTGTTGCAATGCGCACCATCGATCACTGAGATCGTGCTGTCGCCGCCGTTGGTGACATAGATGGTGTCGGTCTCCTGGTCCACGGCGGGCCAGAAGGAGCCCGCCCCCACCGTGATGGTGATCGTGTAGCTTACACCCGCTACCATCATTCCCGTTGCAGGTTGCCCCGTCGATCAGTGACACGGTGTTTCCGTTACCGTTGACGCCGTTGTTCACGGCGTAGACGGAGTCGGTCGCGATGTCGACGTCGACCGCTGCGGGACCGCCGGCGTCCTTGACCTCCTTGACGGGCGCTCCGCAACCCAGGATCGTCTCAGCGTTGCACTTGGCGACACCGATGACGAAGACACTTCCTCCCGGATTCGTGACGTAGAGGGTGTTGGTCATCGGATTGAGGACCTCGGCGACATCGAAGCCGCCGGTATGGATGGTCGCCAGCGGCGTGCCGCATCCACTAACGACCGTCGCGTTACACGTCGCTCCGTCGACAACCGAGACAGTGCCCACGGCGTTTGCGGTGTAGATGGTGTCGGTCCTCTCGTCCACCACCGCGGCCAGTGGATCACCCCCGACTTTGGCTTTCGCGATCACGCGGCAATCCGACGTGTCGGTGGCGTTGCAGGTCGCCGTGCTGATCACGTCCATCGTGTGGGTGATGGGCAACGCCGGACAGCCGGTGATGCACTGAATGGGCACATAGAGGGTGTCCGTCTTCGGGTTCACAGCGGGTATCCCAGGGCTTCCCGTGATGTTGATAAACCCTCGCTGAATCGACGATGAGGGAGCGCCGGCAAGGGGCGCGTTCACCTGCGCGTCGACCGCTACCGGGCCAGCAACGGCCATCAGCACCAGCGCCACCACGGCTCCGGGTACAAAACGGCGCTTCCCAAGGCGCATGTCACCACCTCCAAGCACAACCCGTACTTCACAACACACCGGGCTCGTAAGGTTCTAACCGCTCAGCGGCTCCCCCTTATCAGGCGTTCACTTTGCATGCACGAATGTTCAGCTGCGCCGGGCCTCACCGCACTGTGATCCTCCAGGCGCCGGAACTCGTGGACCGGGGATGCAGACGCATGTCACCACCACGCGTCATTGCGCCAATCCCGTCGAGATGTCAGCATCCAACACACTGGTCCGGGATGTTCAGCGCGATGGTTGAGTGAATCAGCGTGACGGCCGAGGTTGTGAAGAGACCACCGCCTTGACGGCTGATCCCAACGCTCCCCTCCGCAACGTTGTGGACGACGATAGTGTCTTCGAGCGTCAGATCGACGGTCGGACCGGCAATATCCACTCCGTTCCAGATGCCTCCCCCCTGGGCGGCGCCGCTCGGTCCTTCCGCCCGTGCGACGTTGTTGCTCACCTGAACGTTCCGCATCAGGAGCAGACCGTTGTTCCAGATGCCACCCCCCAGAGCCGTTGCCGACCCTGTCGTGCTGAGCGCCTCGGTCACGTTTCCGCTGATGAAGCTGTTTTGCATCGTCACCAACTGCGCGCCGCTGTTGAACACCCCCAGTGCACCCCCTGCGGCAGCCGCACCATCGGGACTTATCGACGCTGAGACGTTGTCGTCGATGGTCGTGTTGCTGATGGTGCCGGAACCGTCGAGCTCGAGCGCATCGCCTGTTGGGAGGCTGTCGGTAGTTGTGGCCGACGTGGTCGTGTCCGTGTTGTCGTCGATTTGCGTGTTCTGGATGACGATCGGACTGTTCCCTATGTTCATGCCGGCATCGATGGCGTCCGGCTCGCCGTGCAGATCAGTTGCCTTGGTTGAGTTGCCCGTGACCACCGTGTTCTCGACGGTTGTGGGAATGCCGGTACCGACGTGGATGCCGCCGGCGTTTGCGTTCATATTGATGAGTGCACCCCCAAAAAACGAAGGCAAATTGCTGGTGAGGCGGGCGCTGTTGTCGCTCACAACGCTGTTCCGAACCGACAGCGTGGCCGTCGCTCCAGCGGGAGAGAAGCTGAAGTCGACCATGATGCCGCCGCCCTCGGCATAGCGTCCGTCGGGGACGGACGCGATATCCCGATTACCCGTCACGACGCTGTGGTTCACGGTGAGGCTGCCCTGCTGCGTGTAGATGCCCGCCCCGTCGGCGTCACTCGTGACCGGCCCCGTCGACTGGTTGTTGCTGACGATCGAGTTATCAACGGTGAGGGCACCCCAGTTGTCGATGCCACCACCGCCGGCCTGGGCGAATGGGCACTGCCCATCGCCGCCCGGGCATGCGATACCCGAATCCACTGAGGCGCCCGGCGCCGCAGTGTTCTCGGTGATCACACTGTCGCTGATCGTGACGGTCGCACCCGTGGCGAAGTTCGCTGCTGGCGGAACGAAGATGCCACCGCCGAGAGCGAGTACGTCGCGCTTTCCGAGAAACGCGGTCGATACCGGACTCGACCTCGTCACGCCACCCGTGATCGTCACGCCGCGAATCGCGACGGTGGGCTCCACTGCGGCCCCGAACCTGCCGATCGTGACTACGGGGCCGCCGCCCCCGACTACGGTCCTCTCAGCCCCCGCGCCAATCAGTTTCAGGTTCTTGTCGATCGTGAATCCCCCGTGATAGATGCCGCCGGCGACGGTCACGGTGGCCCCGTTGCTCGCGGCGGCGACCGCCGGGCCAATCTGGCTGAACGCGCAGCCGCTTGGGCATACGGTAAACGTGGCCCATGAAGCGCGCGCTGCGCCGAGCCCTGATGCGCCGACGTTCACCGGGCCGGCGACAGCCATGAGCACCAGCACGGCCACGGATCCGGCGACGAAACTGCCCTTCCCAAGGCTCATGTGACCACCTCCGTGCGCGACCCGGGTCTCCCGACACCGGGGTCGCCAGCTGTCAGGCCGCTCAGCGGCTCCGGCTTATCAGGCGTTCACGTCTGGTGTACGAATGTTCAGTAGCGCCGGGAGGAGTTCCCGCCCATGACCCGCCGAGACGTCAAGACTTGTCGATTGGGTGTACGCGCTGGCGGCGCTAGTGTTCGGCGATGTTTGTACGTCTCTGAACATCCGTACACCCGGAGTGAACGCCTCATAAGCGGACTCTGCGGCAGCCGTTAGGAGGTGGATCATGCGTCTCGAGAGGCACCGTTACCTGGCGAGCGCCGCGATCGCCATCGTGTTCAGCGCGGCGGGAGGGTCGATTCAGGCAGGCGCGACCACACGCGCCGCAGCCCACCCCGAACGATCAAGCCCGGCCGGTGCCGGAGTAATCAACAGCTCCAATCCGAGAGGCAGCTTCGGGTCCGCTCTGGTGGGTTCCGCACGTGTGAAGGTGGGCCCATCCGCGTTGGCGATCGACACCGCGACCGATACGATCTATTCAGCGAACGGCACCAATGCGAACGGCCCCAACCGCGGCGGTGACACGGTGTCGGTGATCGACGGACGCGACTGTCAGGCCCATGATGTCTCGCTATGCAAGGGGCCGTGGCCAACGATCAAGGTGGGGAGCTTGCCGTCGACGATCACGGTCGACGAGGTGACCGACACGGTGTACGTCACCATCGACGGGGAGACGGGGAGTGACACGGTCGCCGTGTTCAACGGCGCGACCTGCAACGGTCGGGTCACTTGGGGGTGTGACCAGAAACCGGCCCGGGTGCGAGTTCGGATCCTTTCCGTTCGGGATCTTCGCCGATTCCGCGAACCACACCGTCTACGTAGCCAATCCGGGCGCCAGCTTCACCAGCGATACGCTCTCGATGATCAACTCGTCGACATGCAGCGCGGCCGATCTGGCCGGATGCTGGACCCAGACACCACCGACCGTGACGGTCGGAAGCGGGCCAGGCGACGTTGTTGTCAACCAGGCAACCCACACCGTGTACGTGGCCGAAAACGGCGGGGTCTCGGCGTTCGATGCGAGCACCTGTAACGCGATGACGCAGTCGGGCTGCGCCAGGGTCGGCATGCTCAACGGGGCTCAAGCAGTCAGTGGCGTCACCGTGGATGACGCGAACGACACCGTCTACACCGCCGACTACACGAACAACACCATGTCCGCGTGGGATGGACGATCGTGCAACGCCAGTGACCTCGCGGGGTGTGCATTGCAACACCCCGGCATTGTGGTCGTGGGTCCCCCCACGCCATTCGAAACCGCCTTCTTTCTCACTGTCGATGTCCCGCTCCACACTGTCTATGTGGTCAACCAGCAAGACGATGACCTGTCGGTGGTCGACACGCAAGTCTGCAACGGCCGTCATCTGGCTGCGTGTGCAACGCTGAACCCGCCGACCATCCACACTGGCGAGGACCCGGAGTTTGTCGCCGTCAATACGCTGACTCAGACGGTGTACACAGCGAACCAGGTGAGCAACAACGTGTCGGTCATCGATGCCTCACGGTGCGACGCCGGCGATACCAGCGGATGCCGCCGACCGGCGCCCGCAGTATCAGTACCACAAGCCTTCGGGCTCGCTGTCGACGCTACGGTCCACACCGCCTACGTGACCTCCGGATTGGACGCGGTGGCGATGATCGATACGCGCGCCTGCAACGCCCACCGAACTCGGTGGGTGCGCAGCGCCGCCGTCGACGGTATCGGTGGGCGCGTATCCGGCCGGTGTGGCTGTCGATCAGCGAACGCACACCGTCTACGTCGCCGACTCCGGCGCCGGGTCGAGCGGCGGCGTGTCGGTGATCAACGCGGACTCCTGCAACGCCGGCAACCATGCGGGTTGCGCACAGGTCGAAACGCTCAACGTGCCCGGTGGAAACCCCGATGGTGTCGCGGTCGATCCTGCGACTGGCACCGTGTACGTCACCACTATCACCACGGGCGGCCCGAATCTCATCTCGGTGTTCAACGGAGCGACCTGCGACGCAGAAAATTCCACAGGCTGTGGTCAGACGCCGGCGACACTGCGGGTCGGACAGTCGTCCGTCAATGGCTCAGACCTGTCCGTGGCGATCAGCCAGGAAACGAACACCCTCTACGTCACCAACGTTACCTACGGGAACGAAACCGCCGACACGGTGTACGTGATCAACGGCAAGACCTGTGACGCATCGGACAGAGCAGGCTGCAACCAGACGCCGGCGACAATCACCGTCGGTCTCGATCCGCGCGAGCTTGCGGTGGACCCGGCAACCGACACCGTTTACGTGGTGAACCATGCGCAGGGCGATCTCCAAGGCACGGTCTCTGTTATCAATGGCACGACCTGCAACGGATCCGATACCTCCGGCTGTGGCCAGATCGCGCCCACCGTCGCGGCCGGGTACGGGGCTGTCGGTGTAGCGCTGGATGCCGCCACGGACACGGTATTGGTGACCAACCTGCAGGACACGAGCGTCTCGGTGATCGACGGCGCGACCTGTAGCGCCATCGACCGCACTGGCTGCGGCCAACCGCCATCGATTGTGCCGGTAGGACGCGCGCCATGGAATCTCGCCGTCGATGACGGCGAGGACACGGCGTACGTGGTCAACGCGGACGGTACCGTGTCGCTGCTACCACTCCATCACTGACGACGCGTGGCGCCGTCCGTGACCCGCCAGGAGATCGGTGCCCGTGGATCGGGGGTGTAGACACACGTGGTGCCGGTGTGGATCGTCGCCGCGAGATGGGCTCCAAGCTCGGCGTCGGCCGCCGAGATCCGGCGCATCGCGGACCTCAGCGCTCGGACGACATTCAAGCGAGCTCGTTCGGCGATCGACCCCGCCCGCCGCGGCCTTCCCCCGAGCCCGATCGCACGGCTGAGTTCGTGGGTGATGAAGTCCAACTCCTCGCGGAGGCGGCCGACCTGATCCCCGTTGCCTACCGCTTCCGATGATTCGATCGCCTCGCGCAACTCGGCTGTTCGGGCCCGGTAGGCTCGGCGCGCCTCGCCGTCGAGGAGTTCCCCGGCGTCTCCCGACGCAACGGCGTATGCGAGTGCCTCGCCTCCCGGCGCTCCGAGCCGCTCCAGGTCCAGGGCAGACCAGCGCAGTCCCGGCTGTGCGAGCAACCGGCCAAGGATCCGGACCCCCTTGCTGTCCCGGAGGCGCACCACCGCACCTTCATAGGTCAGCGACCAGAACTTCTCCCTCGCGTGTCAGCGCGGAATCGTCACTGACCGGTGCGTTTACGCGCCGGCCGCTTCTCGGTGGCGCGAGCTCGATCTGACCCGCCTGCCCCAGACCAAATTGGATCGTCTCCGTCAACGACATGCCGGCGCTCACGAGCCGCAGGCTCGGGCGCGAATCGTCGCCGCGCGGACGCGACTCGTCCTGCGGCCCCGGACGTGGTTCCGAGTCATCGACGCCCTCGATCCCGGCCAGTTGGAACAAGGACCTCGACGCACTCTGCAGACGGAGATACCGCTCCGGTTGCTGAGCCATCGACAGTCGAGCGAGGCGGTCCAGTGCATATGCGGCGCTGGTTCTACTCCCGCGCTGGCGCGCGCGATCGAGGACTTCGTTCAGGTGACCCTCCGCAACGGCAGCATCGCCGGAGTCGCGCTCGATGTCGGCGAGGCTGAGGAGGAGGTGCTCGATCCAGAATTGGTCACTCCGGTCGCACGCTAAAGCGAGCGCCTCCTGGAGCTTTGACCGAGCGCCGACGAGATCTCCCTCTTCATGGAGAGTGTCGGCCCAGCCGTTGAGGAAGAGTCCCCACCGCGTCGAGGTCACCGCTCGCGTCGACGTGAGGCGCGGCCTGATCCAGAAGTGACCGGCTGCGCGCTGCCCATCCCTCGGCGCGCTCGGTGATCTCCACCTCGGCGAGCGCCTCGAGAGCTCTCGCCGCGTAGAGATCGCTGCTTAACTCGTATGCGATCGCCAGGCTCTCGCGTCCAAATCTGCGCGCCTCGCCGTACCGAGAGCGATGCCGTCCCCAGTACGCCGCGTCAACGAGGGCGTGGGCTCGGAGTTCGTCGCGCTGCGGATACGACGCAAGGGCTTTGAGCACCCACTGGCGCCCCTCGGCTGGACTGGTGTCATACCAGTAGCGCTCCAGTCCGATGGCCAGCTGCAGCGCGCCAGTGACATCGTGGGTCGTGGCCCAACCAAAAGCTGCCCGGAAGTTGTCCAAGTCCGCGGCGACGCGCGCCATCCAGGTTTCCTGCGTTGAGCCAAGCAGACCCTCCCGTGCCTGCTGCCCGAGATGGAGGAAGAACCGCGCGTGACGTCGTAGTGCCTCGCCCGACTCGCCGGAGTTGTTGAGTTGATTGCCAGCGTACTCACGGATCGGCTCTAAGAGCCGGTAGCGCCCTGCTGGATCCGTCTCCCCATGGGACAGCACCAGGGATTTGTCGATCAAGAGCGCGAGGCTCTCGACGACAGAGCCCTCAACGATGACGTCCTCATCGAACGCGCATACATACTCCGCCGCGTCCGACTGGAAGCCGCCGGTAAATACTGAGACCCGTCGGAAGACGCGCCGATCGGCCGCATCGAGCAGATCATGGCTCCAGTCGAAGGTGGCGCGAAGGGTCCGCTGACGCGGCATCGCAACGCGCGGGCCTCCAGTCAGCAATCGGAATTGGTCGGCGAGGTGTTCGTCGATCTCACTCGCCGACATGCTCCGCGTGCGCGCGGCAGCGAGCTCGACGGCCAGAGGAATGCCGTCGACGCGCTGACAAATCCGAGCCACCGCCGAGGCGTTGGCATCCGTCACTCGGAAGTCGGGACGTGCCGCCTGCGCCCGCTCGACGAAGAGCCGAACGGTCTCGCATGCCGTGACCTCGTCGAGCGTCGCGTAGCCACGCGCGCTGGGCATCGTCATCGAAGGGACCCGCCACGTGACCTCCCCGCCGATTCCCAGGATGTCGCGGCTGGTCGCCAGCACTCGCAGCCCAGGGCACCGCCGCAACAACACGTCGACCAACGCCGCAGCAGCTTCGACAAGGTGTTCGCAGTTATCGAGCACGCAGAGCACGTCGCGCGAACTCGAGCAGGTTGATCAGCGTCTCCGTCGCGCTCCGGCCAGACGGACCACTGAAGCCGAGCGCACGCAACATTGCGTGCTGAATGTGCTTGGGATTCGTGAATCCGGCGAGCTCCACGAGCCGGACGCCATCCTCATACGCGTCGGCTGATCGGGCGGCTACAGCAAGCGCAAGGCGTGTCTTGCCGATGCCGCCCGCGCCCGTGAGGGTAACGAGTTTGGACCGCGAAAGAAGGTCGCCAACCTCGTTGATCTGCGCCTCGCGTCCGACAAAGGTCGTCAGCTGGTGCGGGAGATTCGACCGCGGTTCATGGTGCGGACGTGCGGGCGCGGGGACGAAGCGTTCTGTCGCCATGAACCTGATTGCAATCCCATCCCTCGGCTGCCACATCCGGTGCAAGGTAGGCTACCACCCCTCGAGATCAGGAGTAACGGGGTGGCCGACGCGCTTTCTCGCTCGGCCGTGGCAGGCTGACGACGGCCGTCTATCTCGAGGGCGCGACGCTCGTGCTCGCGTGCGTCGCTTTCAGCGCGGTGTCAGCAGATCGCTGGAGGAAACGCCCGAGCTTATGAGAACTAACGCCTCGGGATAGTGTCCTGGATCGTCGCTGAAGTGGGAGGGGACGGCATCGAACCGGGCGGCAGCCCGGCGACGCTGGTCGTCTGCGGCTGACCTCGACCGCGTGGGCGTCCCCGCGGCGCCCCCCGACGAAATGCCGCTCGCAGCAGGATCGGGACCGCCATGGCAAAGAACCCGGTGAAGAAGGTCAGCCCGTTGGGCAGATCCTTCGCGTTGGAGAGCCCCAGGTAGCAGAAGAGCGCCGTGACGAAAGCCAGGATGATCACCAGGCCCATGCCGACCACGAGGACGACCTCCTGGTTGCGTTCATGTACCACGGGGTGGTCGGGCCGGCGTGCCTGGAGCACTCGGTATATGTTCAGCGCCGTCCAGGAGTTGAGCATGATCCCGCTGACGAAGGCGAGGATCGTGATCGTCCAGCGGAACTGGGTGAGATGCTCGACGATGAACGCCGCGATGTTGACCACGATCAGCGCCAGCGGCGTCAGCGCCCCGATGATCGGGATGGTCCAGCGCTTCAGCCATGGGCCGAGGCCGTGCCGCTCTGGGTCCTCGATGACCTTGTCTACTGAGCGACGGCGTCCAAACGGCATGCCATAAGCCTACGGGTCTCGGAGCGTTCGGGAACACCCAGTTTCGAAGCGGATCGAGGGTGTTCGTCACTGCCCCGTTGCCGGACTGCGAGCGGTCACCCGACTCGGTGCCCCCGCTGCGCACCTAGGCTCGATCAAATGGGTGCGCGTGGATCGGGCGGTCACTTCGTCCGCCGCAGGTTCGGCCTGCGAACCAGCCTTGCCGGCCGCCTGCTCGCGGGCGGCATCGTCTTCACCGCGCTCCTCATCGCGGGGGTCAGCGGGTTCCTGCTGGTGAGCCGGTCTGAGCAGACCAACGCCGGCGCGCTCTCCAACGCCGACAACCGGGCGGGTGTCGCCAGCCAGCTGATCTCCCGGGTCATCCAGCCGCAGGCGCAGTACGCAGCCACGAACACCGCGTCCCTCACCTCGATGCAACTCGCGCTGTCCAGCAGCAGTCAGGCCACGCTGGTTGCTGCCGAGTTCACCGACAGGCGCGTGGTGGACGTTCAGGGGCTCGACGTGGTGATCCTCAGCACCACGGGCACTGTGCTCTACACGAGCGAATGCGACACCGCCACGCCGGCGGGCGCCACAACGCACCCTGCGACGGCGGTCTGCGAGCAGAACTCAGGTGGCCACGTCACGAGCAGCCTCGGTTCGGTCCGCTCAGCCCTCCAGATTGCCGCGCTGCCTGCCTGTCAGCAGTCGCGCACGGTCATCGCCGCGAGTCCCGCGACGGCCGCCCATTGCCCATCGGGTGTCGAGGGCGTCGAGCTCCTGAGCGGCGGAGTGCCCGCGCTCGACGTGGCGGTGCCCGTCTACAACGTCCAGGCGGGCACGTACGCGCCGCTCGGCGTCGTCGTGTACAGCGCGCCGCTGCAGGTGCAGTTCGAGCGCTTCGGCCCCGTCATCGGCTACACGCCGGTGTTCATCGGAGCCGGAGCGGGCAGCAGCGTGGTCCGCTACACCGGCAGCGGATACACGCCGGATTCGGCGGCTGTCCCGTCAGGTGTCGCGCAGCAACTCGCCGACCACACGCACCCGGCGTCGAACTCGATCGCCGCGCATGCCATCTACACGGTGCCCGGCGTGGGCGCGGTTGCCGGCAGCTTCGAACCACTCACGGCGCCAGGCGGAACGACGGTCGCCGGCTACATCGGCGTCGAGGTTCCGGTTGCGCTGTTCGCCGCCGCCACTGCGCAGGATGAGGGCACCATCGCGGAGATCGCGGTGACCGCGCTCATCGTCGTCAGCGTGCTGGTGCTGCTGTTCGTCGATCGATTCGTGCGCCGCCCGGTCTCGCGCCTCGAGCGCGGCGTGGAACGGATCGCCGCCGGCGACTACACCACGGACATCGCCGTCACATCGCGCGACGAACTCGGGCGCCTCGCGGCGGGCGTCAACAGCATGCGCGAGCAGATCGCGGGATACATCAAGCACATCGACGGATCTGTCGGCCGGCTGCAGGATGTGTCCCGCGCGCTGACGATGACGACGGGCGGGATCGAGCAACTCCAGGACGCAGTGCTCGGCGCCGCCGACGCGATCGCCGGCGGATCCGCGAGCGCGACGATGTACACCAAGCGCGGCACCGAGATTCTGCGCATGCGCAGCCGCGGGCCCGGAGATTCCCGGACATGGTCGATGCGATGTCGGTGGACGAACTCGCCGCGGGGCGCAGTGTTCGCCTCGATGCCGGAGGCCGCCCCGCGATTGCGGTGCCGATGCTCTATCAGGAATCCCTCACGGGTGTGCTGCTCGTGGCGTCGGACCGGCCCGTCGCGGAGAGCGATGAACGCGCGCTCACGACCCTTGCCAACAACGCCGCGGTTGCGATCGAGAACACCCGAACGCTCGAACAGGAGCGTGAGGCGGTGCGCCGGCTCAGCGAGTTGAACCAGTTGAAGAGCGACTTCCTCGACACCGCGCAGCACGAGTTGCGCACGCCGGTGCTTGCGATCCAGGGGCAGATCGAGTTGCTCAACGTCGCGTGGCACAAGTGGGACGACGCGACCCGGCTCGACATCGTCCGCGACATCGACATCTCGGTGAAGCTCCTCGGCGAGACCGTCGAGAACGTCGTCGACTTCGCGCTCGTCAACTCGGACACCATCGATGTGCGCATGGCGCCGGTGGAGATCGACGGCGCGATTCGCGATGCCGCCAACGACGTGCGGCGTCACTTCAAGGACGCGCTTCCCGTCGAGCTCGTCATCGACGTGCGCGGCAAGCCGGTCGTCAACGCGGACCCGTTCCGGCTCCGTCAGGTGCTTCGAGCGCTTATCGACAATGCGGTGAAGTTCACACCGGAAGGCGGCCACGTCAAGGTGACCGCCCGTCCGGAGAAGGGCGCCGGCGCGTGCAAGATCGAGGTGATCGACGACGGCATCGGCATCAGCGCCGAGGCGATCCCGCGGCTGTTCGACCGCTTCTACCAGGAGGACAACAGCCGCACGCGCCGCCATGGCGGAATGGGCATGGGGCTCGCACTCGTGCGGCGTCTCTGCGACGCACATGCAGCGACGGTGAAGGCGCATAGCGACGAGTCGGGTGGCAGCCGGTTCACGATTCTCTGGCCGCTCGCAGACGTCACAGCAGATCCAGAACCCGCGGACCTGATGTTCGAAGCCGTCTCGGCGACGAACACCTAGCCCGTACCACCGCGCGAGCGGCGGCGACGCTCAGCGGACGCGCAAACGCCGCCAGACCGGGGCTCGACGCTCGACGTCAGGCAGTCCGTCCTCGAACACGACGGTGTTCGTGCGCACCGACGTGATGCGCGGACCCGGGAGCAGGATGCCCGCGAGATTCAAGGGATCCGTGGCCGATGTGCGGATGACCTCGCCCGAGCGCTCGCGGCGACGCACTTCGCGCAGCTGATCCACCGCCTCCGGCAGACGCGAACTGCTCACCGGCGAAACCGGTGACGAAGCGTCCGCCGCGCGCGGTGCCGCGAGCCTCCATGCGGCGCAGCGCCCAGACGATGTCGCGCCACGGCAGTGCGATCGTCTCGCGCGCCACGACATCGCGAAACACGACGCCCCAGCGCACGAGCAGCTGCTCGGCGATCGCCTCGGCGAGCGCATCGTGCTCGGCCACCGATGACACGCGCGGCACGAGTGACCAGCGGCCCTCACCCGACGAATACCCGCTGACACCATGGCGCAGACCGCGATGGTACGGACGCGAGCGCCCGAGTCTGCGGCTGACGAGCAGACGGCGCACCGCGCTGAATCCGTCCGCGGTCAGCAGACCGCGGGCAACGCCATCCCAGAGCGCGTCCTCGACCTCACTCGGCAGCCGGCGCGACAGCGTGACGATGTCGTTGGTGAACAGGGCGCCGTTCTCGCGAAGCGCATCGAGCACATCGAGAGTCGCGCCTGAAGTCGGCTCGACAGGTTGCGCATCGCCGCGCACCGACTGCAGCAGCCAGGGCAGGTCCGAGCGCATCACGAGCGTGACCGGGGTTGCGCGCGATGCCGAGCTGCTGCTTCGCTGCGACGTCCCGGATCCGCATCCTCGCGGACCTTCAAGCGCGCCCACGCAACCTCGCCCGACATGCAGAGCTCGTCGAGCCATGCGCTCCGATATCCGGATACGCGGCTCGGGAGCACTGTCTCCTCCCAGACGCCGGCTGGAATCTCGAATCCCTGCAGCTGCGCAATCGTCGCGGCGACGCCCGCGCGGCCTTCGCGCTGCGTGCCCGGGGCAACACGTTGCCAGCGGAGCAGGAAACGCATGAAGTCCTGAGGCGTGACCGGCTCGATCTCGGCGCGGAGCCGGTGCTGCGTGTACGAGTGGATGCGGACCAGCAGACGCCGCGCACAGTACTGGTCGTCCTCGGCCGCGGGATCAAAATGCCCTCGAATGGCGAATCCTTCGCCTTCGAGCATGGCAAGCCCGACAGCGACCTCCGTGGCGCCGAGACTTGTCAGCTCGCGAAGCGCTTGCGCGGTCATCGGCCCGCTCACTTCGAGGTGACCGCGCAGGATTGCCGTGACGACCGCGTCTGGCTCGAGTGCACCGTCCATCGAGTGCGGATGGAAGCGAGAAGGAACTGGGAGTGCGTTGTGCATCCGGCCACAGACGCTCAACACTCGACAGTCGCTCGGCTGCGCACCAGAAATCGTCGGCACCGTGCCGGACTGCCAAGGCTCTGCCGCGCTCGGCGAGCTGTTCGAACGATGCCGTCCATCGCTCGACCGGTCGCATGATCACCAGCGAGACGAGCAGGTCGTGCAACTCGTCGTGGTCGCGAGGATCTGGCGCCGCCTCGCCGCGTACACGCGCAATCGCGTCCGGATCGAGTGCCGCCAGGTCGCGCGCCTCCACAGGGAGACCGCGGCGCAACGTGATCGCGCGACTCCGCCGCTCTTCGAGTGGCGCGTCGTCGAGGAACGTGTACGGCCTGCCGTTGACGATCTCGTGCGCAAGCGGCGATGGTTCGACGGTGTCGCGGAAGCTGATCTGGACTTCCTTTCGCTCGATGCGAACGACGAGCTCGCGCAGCGAGTCGACGTCCATCACCTCGTGGAGGCAGTCGTACATCGTCTGATTGACAAGCGGATGGTCGGGCGCCTCGAACGGTCCCGTAGGGTTCTCGTTCTGGCACGCAACCAGTTGCGGAAAGACGGCCCCCATGATGTCGTCCGATTCGAGGCGCTGGATCGGCGCCGGATTCTTGCGCCCGCCTTTGAAGCGAAGCACCGTCAGCGAGCGATTGAGATTCCAGCGCCAGCGCACCGCCCACATCGGCGCGAAGATCGCGGCCTTGCGGAGCGTCTCCTCCACCGTGTTCGACGACAGGAATTTCGGAATGTCCTCGAGCGGAAAACTGTGCTGCGGACCGAGCGAGAGCAGCACGCAGTCGTCGCTCGCCGCCGCCTGCAACTCGAAGTCGAACGTCGCGCAGAAACGCTTGCGCAACGCGAGGCCGAGCGCGCGATTCACGCGGCCGCCAAACGGTGCATGGACAACCAGCTGCATCCCACCGCTGTCGTCGAAGAAGCGCTCGAGGACGATGTGTTCGAGAGTCGGCACCACGCCGAGCGCCGTTCGTCCGGCTGCGAGATAGCGAACCACCATCGCGGCCACGTCGTTGTCGACGCCGGCTCGCTGCTCCACCCATGTGATCGCCTCATCTGCGCCGCCTTCGGCAAGCAACGCCTCGACGCCGCTGCGCAGATCGGAAACCTCTCGGGAAAGTTCCTCGGTGCGCGCAGGGGCCTCACCGAGCCAGAACGGCACCGACGGCGGCGCGCCATGCGCATCGACCACGCGCACCGTTCCCGCCACGACCCGGCGGATCTTCCAGGACGTGCTGCCGAGCAGGAAGATGTCGCCCGCCGAGGATTCGATCGCCCAATCCTCATTCACGGTGCCGATGAACGTGTCGTCAGGCTCGGCAAGCACGCGGTAGTCGCCGGTCTCCGGGATTGCGCCACCCGACGTCAGCGCCGCCAGCCGCGCCCCGCGACGAGCGCGCACCTCACCGTTGATCTGATCGCGATGCAGGTACGCGGCTACCCGGCCGCGTCCCGTCGGAATCCCTTCCGAGACCAGGTCGATGATGCGGTCGAAGTTCTCGCGCGTCAGGTCGGCAAACGGCGCCGCGGTGCGCATCAACTCGAACAAGTCGTCCTCGCGCCATTCGGCTGCCGCGCATTCGGCCACGATCTGCTGCGCGAGGATGTCCATCGGCAGTTTTGGCGGATGCACCGCATCGAGTGCACCACTCCGTACGCCGGCAAGCAGCGCCGTGCATTCGACGAGCTCGTCTCGCGTCATCGGGTAGAGGCGGCCTTTCGGCATCCCGCCGCGACTGTGGCCCGACCGCCCGACGCGCTGCAGGAAAGTGGCGATGCTCCGCGGTGACGCAATCTGACACACCATCTCGATTGGCCCGATATCGATGCCGAGCTCGAGCGATGCCGTCGCCACCAGGGCGCGCAATTCCCCGGCACGCAGCTGCGATTCGACTCGCTGGCGCCGTTCCTTCGAAAGGCTGCCGTGGTGCGCGGCAACCGCCTCGTCGCCGAGGCGCTCGGCGAGTTGATGCGCAACGCGCTCCGCCATACGCCGCGTGTTGACGAAGACGAGCGTGGTCCGATGCGCATTGACGTGCGCCGCAATGGCATCGAGCACCTCGCCGAGTTGTTCGCGCGACGCAACTGCCTCGAGCTCGCCCGAGGGCAGTTCGATGGCAACATCCAGCGCACGTCTGTGGCCGACATCGACGATGGCGCAGCGCGGGCTGCCGTCCGGATTGCTCCGCGCCGGCCCCGCGCCGACGAGCAGACGGGCGACAGTCTCGATCGGCCGCTGCGTCGCGGAGAGTCCGATACGCACGGGGCGTTGCGCGCACAGGCGCTCGAGACGCTCGAGCGTCACGGCGAGATGCGAGCCGCGTTTGTCCCTCGCGACTGCGTGAATCTCGTCGACGATGATCGTCGTCACGGTCGTGAGTGCCGCGCGGCTTCGCTGCGCAGTGACGAGCAGATACAGCGACTCGGGTGTCGTGACAAGGAAGTTCGGCGGACGCTTGATCATCGCGGCGCGCATCGATTGCGTGGTGTCACCCGTGCGCACCTCGGCTCGGAGCGCCGGGAGGGTCATCCCCATCTCCGCTGCGACCTCGGCTATCTCTCGCAGGGGCGTCTCGAGATTCTGCTGCACGTCCACCGCGAGCGCTTTGAGCGGCGAGACGTACACCACCTGCGTTGCGCCCTCGACCACCTCACCGCGGTCCGCCGCGCGGTACAGGGCATCGATGCAGACGAGGAACCCGGCGAGCGTCTTCCCCGATCCGGTTGGAGCAGCGATGAGCGTGCTCTTGCCGGCCGCGATCTGTGGCCAACCCTCACTCTGCGCGGGGGTGGGACCCTCCGGGAAGCGGCGCTCGAACCAGGCCCGAACCGCAGGGTGAAACGCACTCAAGTCGTTCATCTGGGACCCACAATCCTAGCATCCCAGACAGAACAGATGTTCGCTCACGCGAACAGAAGCGGTGAAGGATTGAACAATCGGGATCGAGGATGGGGCGATCTCTGGGCGCGCAGTGTTCGAACGATCCGGACACAACCCGCTGTCGCGGGTTGTCAGAGCGGCCCTTTGAGGATGTTGCCCAGTCCGCCGATTTCGCCCAACTCACCGAGACCGCCGAGCCCACCGAGCGGCCCCTCGTTTCGATCGTGCTCCTGCGTCCGATCCTGCTCGGCCTCGAGCGCTAGGACGCTGCAGAGCAACAGCAGGTCGTTCTGCCCAGCCACGATGTCGACGCCGTAGGAGTTGGCGAGGCTGATCCACGCCTTGGAGACGGTGGCGATCGTCTGGCCGTTCTCGGTGATCGTGAAGTCATGACCCGCGAAGTTGCCGCCGATCTCCAACTCCGCCCCGCCGCTGACCGAGAGATTCCACTTGGGATGAAAGGGTCCGGTGAAGCGCTGGTGGACTTCCGCGGTGACGCCACTTGCGAGCGAGATCTCGTAGGTCGCGCGCAGTGCGACGAGCTTGCGGCTCACGCGCCCCACCTCCGTGCCCGCGAGGTCGTTGACGAGCATCAGCCCGTGCAGGCTCAGGACTTTGCCGTCAACCTGCAGCGCGGGCTGGCCGGCTTCGTTGAGGATGTCGTTGTCCTCGCCGAGGCGAAAGATCTTCTCGCGAACCTGGTAACGCATTGGCTTGCCTCCAGTGGGGATCTCCCTCCCCGACTGCGTGGGTCCGAAGTCTATCCGAGGAACGGGCTCGACCTCGTCAGCTGCCGTCGGGATAGCCGCCACGGTGCAACACCATCGGAAAGTGCGGGAGCGTCTCGACCGCGGGAACCGACGCCCGCCAGCCCTCAGGAAACGGTGGGATGCCGTGCAGCAGACGTGATCCACGCGAATCGCCGCCGAGTACTCCGAGCGACTCGCGCAGCGCGCCGGTAAGGTCCGCGCCGAATCGCGACACGTACTGCTCCTCGACGTTTCCCAGCAGACGCGCGTGCGCGTCCTGCGAGGCGATTCCTTTCGCCGTCAAGCGCGCGGCCATGCCCGCTTTTCCGTTCGGGTTCGGCTCCAGCACGGCAAGACCGCGCTGCACGATGACCCCCATTCCCATGCTGATCGCCTCCTTCGAGACACCCGTCAGGCGTGGGAGATCCTCGCAGCGGCGTGGGGGTTTCGCGGAGGACACGAAGCAGATCGGCGTGAATCGCCAGCGAGACCTTCGACCGTGACTCGAAATCGATCGCGATCATGAGAATCGCCCGGGACAGCAGCGACGGCAGCGCGAGCGTGTCCGCATCATGTGTCCCGCGGGGCCGACGTGCGTATTCCGGTCGTGTCGGGCCCGCGGACGCGAGTCCGAAATGGAGAATCGGCATGCAGTCGGGAAGGTCGAGGTCGATCTGGGTCACCAACGCGCGTAGCGCGACGCGTAATGCATCCATGTGCGAGGAACCGAAACGCCCCTCCCATCGCGTCTCGATATCACCTGCCAGCGGCTGCCACACCTGCTTCGCGAGCAGTCCCTTCCGTGTGGCACGCACAAGGAGGTCCGACTCCGGTGGCTTTGCACGCTTGTCGTCTGGGCGCGCATCGACGTCGATGTATCGCCAACGGTGCATGCCGGCGAGGTTGGTCGCTGTGCGCGCCCGACGCTGGAGTTCCGCTCAACGTGAACGGCGTCTCGCTGACGTGCCGCATACAGTTGAACCACATCACCATTGACACCAGCCACGGACCGCCCCCACCGGTCTGACCGAGCAACGTGGTGCGATGCGGCATCTGGCGCTCGAACTCGTTGTCGAATTCGATCGTGTACGCGACGAGGGCATGGGAGAGCAGCGTCGTCAGCGGGAGCGTCTCTTCCACGACTCAGAGTCTGCGAAACGGTCAGAGCACTCGTGTCGGCAGCGGCGTCTCGACCGCGCTGTCGCCGTCGCGCCGGATCTCGTACGCCAGAGCGCCTGGTGTCTCGGTGAACGCCTCGTACAACTCCGTGCCGTGGTAGATGAGCCCCGCGCCGTTGTCGGTTGCATACGACAGCGGCAACGTCCCGTCGGCGACCAGCCGGTGGATCAGTGGACGCCGCTCCTCCTCCGCGTCGTGGTGCGGACTGTTGCCGTACGGCAGGAATCCGAGCGCATTGGTGACTGGACGAAGGTGAGGACCGAATGAGTTGGCGGTGCCCCCGACATGCCAGCACAGCGAGCCCGCGGAGACACCCATGAGCACAACGCCGGACTGCCAGACCCGGCGCAGGATCACGTCGAGACCGTGAACCCGCCAGAGGGCAAGCAGATTGGCGGTGCTCCCGCCACTCACCCAGATGACGTCCTGCCGCAGGAGGTGCGCCTCGACGTCGTCGAAGTTGGGCATGGGGAAAAGGTCGAGGTGCGACACCACCATGTCGAGCTTCGAGAACGCGTGATGCAACGCGGTCAACCATGTCGGGTTGTCGGCGGCGGCTGTTGCGATGATGCAGAGGCGTGGATGCGCGCCAGCGCCGGCGAGGTCGGCGGCCATCGAGTACGCGGGGCCCGGCTTCAGATTCCACATATCCCCGCCGTCAGGCTGGAATCCGATGCTCGTGGCGATGATGGTGGGCTGTGATGCGCTCATTCGACGATTGTGCCGGGGAAGGCGGACGATGGGCGGTGTGAGCGAGAGCGTGGCGTTGCCGACCGGTCGGGTCCGCACATGAAGCCATCGGCTCTGCTCATCGGCGTGGTTGCGGTCGCGGCGGTGGCCGGCGTGGCCATCTCCACCGCGCAGCGCCCGCCCGCACCGAAGCCACCTCCGACGCCAACACCGTCCGCAGTGCCGACGCCGGTTCCCGCGGGACCTGTGGCCGGCAGCGGCTTCAGCGTTGCCGACGACCCGTCGAGCGGGCAGATCGTGCTGTTCGGCGGTGTCGACAACTACGCCAACACGTGGCTTTGGGCGGGAGGTCGGTGGTCTCTCGCGAATCCCTCGCTGAGCCCTCCCGGACGTATCGACGCAGCCGAGGCGTATGACCCGAGCACGCAACAGGTGCTCCTCTTCGGCGGCCGGAACAACCCCTTCGGCAACGGCGCGCCGCTCAACGACACCTGGGCGTGGAACGGAGCCAGCTGGATCGAGGTTGATAGCGGAGCCGGCGGTCCCGACGCCGGGCGAGGGATCGTCCATGGCATGGGACCCGCGCTCCGCGAGATGGTCCTCGTCACGTCGGCAGGCAACGCGTCGGGAGGCGATGCGACCTGGGTCTGGTTCGGCGCGCACTGGCAGAATCAGCCGCACGGCGCGGTGGCTCCCAACGCGTTCGATCTCCCCATGGCATATGACCCGGTCACGAAGTCACTGCTCGCAGAGGGCTGCTGCGCCACACCGATATCACCGCTCGGGGCGCTCGATACCACGTGGCAATGGAACGGGAGTTGCTGGCTGCAGCTCTCCGGAACTGCAGAACCACTGCCCGGGTCATACATGGCACTCGACCCCGCCGGCAACCGTCTCGCGCTCTGCAATTGCGGTCCGGGGTTGTCGCTTCCCGTGCTCGCGTCCTGGACCGGACACGCGTGGGCCGTGATGAATGTCGACCGGCTCCCCATCCAACCGGTCGCCGAGATCACCGATCCGACGCTCGGGGAGCTCCTGATCGTCGGGTCGGACGCACCCGTCAGTCAGTACGTCGCCCAACCAGTGCACCTGTGGGCGCTGCGCGGCAAGGTGTGGACGCAGATCGATGTCGGCTCGGCCGTCAGCTGACACCGTCGTTGCCCGCTGCCATGTAACGGATATGTCACGCCACGCTTGGCGATGTCGGACCGGACCACGTTGTTGTGACAGAGCACCAATCGGGCGGAGGCTCCGCCGGGCGACGTCATATCGTCGTCAACATGGCTGCTCAACCAGGCGGCGCCGCACCAAAGCTTCGAGTCATTCCCGGCGCACCGGAGACCGAGGGCGCACTCGCGGTTTCACCGGCGGTCCGGCGGCGTCTCCAGCGCCTCGAAAGTGAGCTCGACTTCCTCGAGCTCCTGCCCTTCTCGGATCCCGACGCCGCGTACGCGCCGGCGATGGCGCTGGAGCAGCGTGCGCGCGCGCTTGGGCAACGATGTTGCGCAGCGCCGGGCGCAACTGATCCAGGCGGATGTGCTCTGCCGCAAGGGCAAGCACACCGCGAGCGGTCAGTTGATCCGCGAGATCAACGAATGGGCGACCGAACGCGACGAGCGCCATCTCATGGCTCGCAGCCACCGGTTGCTGTCCGTGTTCTTCGACTTCATCGGTGACGTGCCGAGCGCATGGGAGCACGCCGTGCCGGCGGTCGAGTTGCTCGACGACACCATGTCGGAGCGGATGCGCGCCGACCACCTCTTCGGACTCGGCCAGGTGCTCGTCAGAACCGGTGCCTGGGACGCCGCCCGCGAGCGCTACCGTGCCGCACTCCAACTGGCCGACGGGCTCGAGGACGTGCCCTTGCGCGTCAAGATCCTGAACAACCTCGCGTGGCTCGAGGACGACGCCGGCGACACCCATCAGTCGATGGAGATCGCCAAGCGCATGGAGGCGTTTGCGGCACGGCACAACGTCACGCTCGACGCCGCCTGCCTCGACACGCTCGCCAACGCGCAGTTGAAACTGGGCCTGTATGCCGAGGCGGAGGCGACCTTGCGTCCGATCCTCGACGATCCCGACCTGGAGTCGCGCCCGATCGAGGGGCTCGGCGAAGCGCTCAACACGGCTGCGAGTGCGCAACGACTTCAGGGCCACATGGTGGAGGCAGAAGCGACCCTCGACCGCTGCATCGAGCTGTGCGCGATGCGAGGGATGGTCGCGATCCGCGTCGAGGCGCTCGAGGAGCGCGCGCGGCTCTTTGCGTCGCAAGGCTTGTACCAGCGCGCATACGAGCAGTACATCGAGTTCCACGAGGAGGACGCAGCCTTCGCGCCGCGCAGCGCGAGGCGAATGCGCGGACGCTCCAGGCGGTTTTCGAGACGACCGAGGCGCGCCGTGAGGGTGAACGCTTCCGCGAGCTGTCGCTCCGCGACGCGCTCACCGGGCTGCGCAACCGGCGTCACGTCGACACCGAGTTGCCGATCCTGCTGTCGCGCTCGCGAGAGGACGGTTCGGCGCTCTCGATGGATCTCGTCGATCTCGACCATTTCAAAGCGGTGAACGACCGCTTCTCCCACGCCGTCGGCGACAAGGTGCTGGTCCGCATATCGGGCATCCTTGCGGCCGCAACCGCCGAGTTCGGGATGGGCGGCACGCATGGGCGGCGAGGAGTTCCTCCTCGTCTTTCCTGTCATGGACGTCGACGAAGCCGAGCGCCGCTGCGAGGACGTGCGTCACGCCATCGAATCGGTCCAGTGGGACGGCGCGATGGCGGGCGAGGTCGTGACCGCGAGCATCGGTTTCACCGTGCTCCAGAGCGGGCGCACGAGCCAGGCCGCACTGCTCGGACAGGCCGATCGAAATCTCTACGCAGCGAAGCACCAGGGCAGGAATCGAGTAGTCTCAGATCTCGCCTGACAGGCGAGATCTACAGGGCAAGTGCCGCGCTCTTCAGCGGCCAGGAAGTGATCCTGTACCCTCGGATTTCACCTGAGGGCGAAATGGCATGACCACATTACTGCTCGTTCACGCGCACCCCGACGACGAGTGCATCGCCACCGGCGGTGTCATGCTGCGCGCGCATCACGAGGGCATCCGGGTGGTGCTGCTGACCGCAACGCGTGGTGAGGAAGGCGACATCCACAACATGGATGCCGCGTCAGTGCGCCCGCGACTCGGCGAGGTGCGAACCGAGGAACTCATGCGCTCATGCGCGATCCTCGGTGTGGATCGGCACGAGTTCCTCGGCTATCGCGATTCCGGCATGTCCGGAGCACCGAGCAATGACGATGGCCGCTCGTTCCATATGGCACCGCTTGATGAGGCGGCCGAGCGCGTCGCAAAGGTGATGCGGGAGGAGCGTCCTGATGTGGTGGTCACGTACACGCCGGACGGGACGTACTGGCATCTCGACCACGTGAAGGCACACCTGACGATGTTCGCGGCACTGGACCTCCTCGGCGCGGAAGGCTGGTCGCCTGCGAAGGCGTACATGCACGCGGTGCCGCGTAGCGCCGTGCTGCAGATCGAGCGCCGGGCACGCGAATCCGGTGCCGACCTCCCCATCGAGGTCGGTCAGATCGTCGGAATCCCCGATGAAGAGATCACCACCGACGTCGACGTCTCGGCGTTTCTCGAGCAGAAGCGCGCCGCGTTTCTCGCGCACCTGAGCCAGTACGAGACCGACAGTCCATTTTCGACGATCGCGGCGCAGATCTTCGAGGCGACACTCGGGACCGAGCGCTTCATCCTTGCGCGCGGGACACTCGGCGAACCCCGCCCCGAGACGAGCCTGTTCGCCGGCCTGTAGGCGCGATCAGCGCGTCAGCGTCACCTTGGTGAGGCCGGCGGGTGCATCCGGATCACGGTGCCGCGCGAGCGCGGCTGACATCGCAATTTGCTGACCCCTGACGGCGGCGACAATGGGCTGGAGCGCCTCTGGGACATCACGCGGCAACGAGAGATCGGCTCCGTGCTCTGTGCCGATGGTGCTGACGGCGACGCCGCGTTCGCGCAGCACCGCACACAACTCGGCAACGTCGGCGGCTGCGGGGCCTGCCGTCGAGAACGCGAGCACGGGCACGTCAGGGGTGACCGCGGCAATCGGTCCGTGACGAAGGTCCGCGGCCGAGAACGCCTCCGCAACGATCGCGGAGGTCTCGCGAATCTTCAATGCGGTCTCGCTTGCGGCGGCGAGCAGCGGTCCTCGCGCAACGGTCAACACGCGGTCGGCGCCGTCGAGGCGGCGCCCAACCATGTCGGCACGAGCTCGCATCCGCGAGCACGCAACTCACATGCGCAGGCAGGGTGCGGAGGTCGTCGTCGCTCCACGGCACATCCCCCATCGCTGCCGCAATCAGCGCCAGGGCGAGCAGTGTTGCGGTGAAGGTCTTGGTTGCGGGGACCGCAAGTTCGCCTCCCGCGCCAAGGTCGATGACGACATCCGCAACATCGCCGAGCGGGCTCGGTGTGTCGTTGACGATGGCGACCGTGCGTGCACCGCTGTCTCGCATCCGCTCGAGGACGCTCACGACTTCCGGCGTTCGCCCCGATTGACTGATGCCGATCGCGAGGTAACCGCGATGGTCGGCGGGGATTCGGTAGAGCGTGTGCAGGCTCGGCGATGCGAGTGCGACCGGCCGACCGCTGGCCATCTCGAACATGTAGCGCCCGTACAGCGCCGCGGTGTCGGACGATCCGCGGGCGAGCAGGACCGTCCCGCAGAGATGCTCGGGAAGCAGCGCGCTCACCGATGCCGCCACTGCCGTGCCGCGCGAAACCAGCCGTTCGAGGACGGCCGGCTGTTCGGCCATCTCGGCCGCCATGTGCTCGCCGTTCACGCGCTCTCCTCGGCCGGAGCCTCATCGAGCCACGCAAGCAGTCGCGACTGTGCGCTGCCATTGGCGCCGGCGAGGGAAAGGCCCGCGATCGCCGCACCGACGACTGGCCGTGTGGTGCAGAGACTCGTCTCGGCCTTCGGCGCTTCGGCGCGGATGCCGTCTGCGATGAAGTCCAGGAGGATCGACCTGCTCGATACGAGCACGGATCCCCCGAGCACGACCTGCACCGGAGAGTCCGCCATCTCGAGTTGATGGAGGGCCGCCACCGCGAGCCGGGTTACCTCGGTTCCCTGGTGACGCATGATCGCGAGCGCCTCGGCGTCGCCGGCTTCCGCGGCGCTGACCACGAGCGGTGGCAGCTCGATGAGTTGCGGCACGGCGAGGGTGCCCTGGTGAATCGCGACTGCCACGTCGAGCGCACTGCGAAATCCGAAATACCCGGCGACGGCGCCTGCAAGCGTCGTCGCGGGACCACGTCCGTCCTCGCTGCGGACGCCCGCGCCGAGAGCGGCCATGCCGATGTCGGGTCCCCCACCCCAGTCGCCGGTGATGTCACCGAGTGCCGGGAACCAGGCGCGACGCCCCGATGGCGACGTGCCAACGCAGTTGACGCCTGCTCCGACAGTGACCGCGACGCCGTGTCCCGTACCGGTCGCCGCCCAGAGGACGGCGAACACGTCGTTGGCGACGTGGTTCTGTTCGGCCCAGCCGCGAGCGGCCACTGCGTCCGCGAGCGCCCGCTCCTCGGCGGGAAGATCGGCGCCCGCCATGAAGACGGCAGCGATACCCGCGCGGGCGCCGTCGCGTGACGGCAGGCCGGCCTCCAACCATGCGCGGTCGACGAGGTCCTCCACCACGTCGATGGCAGGCCCGAGCCCGAGCTGGTGTGGCGACGAGCCCGCGCCGCGGACCGACGCGAGCACCGTGCCGTCGGCATGCAGGAGCAGGACATCGGTCTTGGAGTTGCCGCCGTCCACCGCGACGATCAGTTCGCTCGTGCTCATGCGAACGCCGGGAGGTACTTGCGGTTGGCGGCGAGCAAGTCCGTGAGCAACTGTTCGGCAAGGGCGCTCTGGCCGATCAGTGGATGCGTGAGCAGCGCGCGAAAGGCGACTTCACGGTCGCCGGTGACTGCGGCTGACGCAGCGAGCGTTTCGTAACCGGCGGTGTGCGCGATGAGCCCCGCCTGATGGGGCGGCAAGGCCGGCACGGGCAGCGGCACAGCACCGCTTGCGTTCACATGCGCCGGGACCTCGATCACCGCGTCGTCCGGCAGCTCCGGGATGATCCCGTTGTTTCTGACATCAACGACTTGAACATCGTCGTTCTCGCCGAAGAGCGAGCTGAGCAGATTGATCGCCGCCTCGCTGTAATACGCCCCGCCGCGCTGCATCAGCAGTTCAGGTTTGTCGTGCAGCTCCGGATCGCGATACAGCTGCAGGAGCTGGCGTTCGACCTCCATCACCGCCTCGGCGCGGCTGGGCGATTCCAGCAGCTCCTGCACGACGAGGTCGTGCTGGTAGTAGTAGCGCAGGTAATACGAGGGGATCGCTCCGAGGTTGTCGATGATCCGCCGCGGCAGCTCGACGTGAGCGGCGATCTCGTCGCCACGTGTGCGCAGCAGCATCGGCAGCACGTCCTCGCCGGACACCTCCACCGATCGTATCCAGGTGAGGTGATTCAGTCCCGCGTGCCCGAGGTGCACCGACTCGGGGCTGACATCCAGCCAGCCGGCGAAGAGCCGCTGAAAGCCGATCGCGACGTTGCACAATCCGATGGCGCGGTGACCGTGATCGAGCAGCGCCCGGGTCACGATGCCGACGGGGTTGGTGAAGTCGATGATCCACGCGTCGTCCGCTGCAAGCCGGCGAACGCGATCCGCGATATCGAGCACCACCGGCACCGTGCGAAGCGCCTTGGCAAACCCGCCCGCACCCGTCGTCTCCTGACCGACGCAGCCGCATCGCAGCGGGATGGTCTCATCGGTATAGCGGGCCGCCTGACCGCCGACGCGGATTTGCAGCATCACTGCCGATGCACCTTCGACCGCTGCGTCGAGGTCGCTCGTCAACGTGAGGCGACCGTGGTAGCCGTGCGCTGCTGCAATACGCCGCGCCGCGCCGCCCACAACCTCGAGGCGCTCCGCATCCGGGTCCTGGAGCACGAGTTCCTCGACGTCGAGCCGTTCAGCGATGCGACCGAAGCCGTGCACCAGTTCGGGGCTGTACGTACTGCCCCCACCGACAACCGCTACCTTCATGCGCTCTTGTCGGTGGGGGTGTCCTCGCTGCGGCGCTGCTCCCGCACCTTCATGAGGTCGATCGCGGTCCGCGCGATCGGAGTGTCGGAGCCGAAGATACGATCGAAGGCGAGCCGCAAACCCGTTGTGCTGCAACCGGCAATGACGGCGTCGACGCCGAGCGTCGACACCTCGAGCCGCGGCGAGAACGGCGAGATCGACGCGAGCGCCTCGCCGATCGGTCGGAGCAGGAGATCGCCGCCGCCAGTTCCGATGCCGCCGCCGAGGACGACCAGTTCCGGATCCAGCACCGCGGCCACCGCGGCGATGGCGTGGGCGAGGCGGCTCGCCTCGATGCGCACCACGCGATCGGCGTTCGGATCACCGTGACGGGCGGCATCGAAGATGGCCGCGACCGAGTCCGCGTTGGGCACGCCGTGCTCGTGTGCCAGGGCAACGATCGCGGCTGATCCGACAAGGCTTTCGTAGGCGCCCGTCCCCCACGTCGCGCGATGCCCGGCGCGAACCTCGGCGCCGAGATCGAGACGGAGAAACCCGATCTCCCCGGCGAGACCTGCCGCGCCGCGACGCAGCGCGCCGTCGACGAAGACCCCGGTGCCGACGCCGGTGCCGACGGACAGCAGGACGAAGTCATCGCTGTCCTGCGCGACGCCGTGCACGTGCTCGCCGACCGTCGCCATGTTGACGTCGTTCTCGAAGATGACCGGTGCGACCAGCGCCTCGCGGATTGCCGGGATCACCTTCGGGCTCTCCCAGCCGGCAAGTTGGGGTGCGAGCGACAGGTGATCGGCGCCGGGCCGGAGCACGCCAGGAGTGCCGACGACGACCTGGTTGATGTCCTCCAGCGCAATTCCGGCCTCGCCCGTGAGCGTCTCCGCCGCCTGGCGCAACTGCGAGATCACCGCTTTGGCGGTGGTGCGGGGCGTGCGGGCTGCGGAGCGTCCCACCACGGCACCGGTGAGGTCCACCAGTGCGGCGCGGACCCACTCACGGCCGACATCGAGGCTCAGCACCCAGCCGGCGCGCGGGTTCACGTCGTAGAGCTGCGCGCTCGGACCGGGCAACCCACTCGTGCGTCCGACCCTGCGCAGCAGGCCGAGATCGACGAGTTGCCCGAGGACCTCGGAGACGGTGGGCTTGGAGAGCCCGGTGCTGCGGACCACGTATGGGGCAGCGACGGGACCACCTGCATGCACCAGTTCGAACGTGGTGCGCAGGTTGATGGCGCGAAGCAGGCTGGGCTTCGCCGCTTCCGGTGCCGGCATCGAGTTGTCTCTCCCGACGATGGTTAGTAAGGGTGGTTGCCTACAGCATCGTGCTGCAGGTCAAGGAACGCTCGGGTCGTTGTCGATCTGCCACGCGAATGCCATCGGCGACGAAGCGGTGAGGTCGAGCGCGGGCTCGTCGGTCGACCACGACTGCACGTTGTCCTGGAACACGGCGGTGGCGCTGTTGAACTGCGCGAACGTGTCGACGCCGTTGGCAGGGCAGGTACGCATTCCCGCCACCACGCCCGTCGCGGCGAAGGAGTTGGGGCCCTCGACGGCGGCGCCCGCAAGGACCGGAGCGGTGCCGTTCAGGGAGCCGACGAGGTTGGCGACCTGGTGTTGCATGCAGTCCGGGAACGTCGTCCCGTCGCCGACGATGAGCGAGGTGCCCCATGCGTTGGCGCCGAGGATGTTGCCGAGCCAGCGCGAGTTGTCGCTCGCGTACGCATCGGTACCGGTGAGCTCGTCGTACTCCGCGGCCATCACGACGAGGCCCGCGCCGTGGCTCGTCGTGTCGAATGCGTCCCACGGGAATCCGAATCCGAAGGGATCCGAATTGCTCTGCGCGACGGCCTTGTTGAGCTGCTTGGCGAGATCCGCGAGGAGCTGCGCCTTGGTGACCTCGAGGCCGCTGGGATTGCCCGCGTGCTCGATTGCCTTGTACAGCTCGAAGTGCGCGAGGCCGGTGACGTCGTAGAGGTTGAGCGTGTCGTCGGCGTCGTACGGCCCGGTGATGTACGCATGCGCCCAGTGCGCGGCCTGGTGCAGGTAGTACATCGCATCCGAGTTCGGCATTCCGGCCGGCACCGGACCGGCAGACAGCGCGTCGTAGAGCTCCGTCGCGCCCCATTCGAGGTCATCACGCCACTCCTTCTCGGGGTAGAAGTCGTAGGGAATGGCGGTCTGCAGGCGACCCGGATGCGTGTCCGCGAGCGCGTAGATGTCCTCGGCGTCCTTGAGACATGTCGCGGCCTGGGTGGGCTCGGTCACCCGATCGAGCTGGTAGCAGAGCGCGAAGTCCGCTGCGAGTCGTCCCGCGAGGTTGGGGCTGATGAGCGATCCGGGCGCACCGGCCCGGAACACCGGGCGGTTGCGGATGTAGCGATCGGCCGGATTGGTGCCGCCGTATGTGTCATCCGCCTGCGGCAGCCGCCAGATGTCGTGGTCGCCCGTGATCTTGCTGTTGCCTTCGCCGATACCGACCTGCAGGTACAGCGTCTTGGTGCTGTCGTTCCACATCTCCTCGAGCCAGTTGATGCCGAACGCCGCTTCAGCGGTGTAGTTGGACGTCGCGGATCCGGCCCCGAGCTGGTTCGGGAAGTCGCGGACGTCGGTCTCCATCATGCCGACGACGTAGCTGATGGTCTCGGTGAACTTCAGGTAATCACCGGCGTCCCACCAGCCGCCGGCGGCGTCCATGGTCACGCCGAGCGGCGTGAGATCACCCTTGAAGTCACCGTTGCTGTTGACGGCGGGAATGAGATAGGTCATGGCGTCCTCGTCGTTGAGGTGCCCGGGCGCGGTGCGCAGCGCTGATGGAATGTAGTCGGGGCCGTCACGCTCGTTCTGGTAGAACGAGAGGGAATTCGCCATCGCGGTCGCGTACAGCTGCGCCGGGTTCTCGATGCGAAACACCGGCGAACGCACCTGCATGGATCCGACGCTCACGACGAGGTGATACGAGCCGGCGGCACGCACCGAGTTGAAGTCCATCGCGTACACATCCGGGTAGGACGTGCTCCACGCGCCCTGGTTCGCGCCCACCACCGAGCAGTACGCGGTGACACCGCGCGCGTTCACCACCTGGAATGTCGCGCCAGGCCGGGCCACCGACGTCATGAGGTACGCGCGCTTGGTCGCGTTCGTCGCATAGCCCACCTGGTCAACACGAACCTGCGCGTGGATCGCGGCCGCCGCCTGAGCGCCGCCCGCGGGGAGCAACGCCGGAAGCGTGATCAGCACGGCCGCGGCCACCAGCACCACCTGCCGGACCGCGATTGAGCGTCGACGGAGCCCTGGGCGAGGTGTCATGGTTAGGGATTCTTCCTATCAGATGGCCCCGCTGTCAAGGGGCGGCCTCCATGGGAACTTGGCAGACGGCGTCAGCGACGCTCTGATTGCCAAGACCGGATAGTGGTTGACCACGGAGCTGATGTTAAGGTAGCTTTCCTATAAATTACCGGCCGCGGGACACCTCTCACCCACCCTGCGGGGACAGCGAGACTTCGGAGGAACCCGGATGCAAAGGACGTGGCGACCGAATAGGACCTCAGGCGGTCGGTCAACGCGACGCCTCAAGCCGATCACCATGATGGTCGTGGCGGGCGTGCTCGCGGCAGCCTGCGGCTCGGCATCGACAGCGAGCAGCGGCGGAACCGCGAACACCGGCAAGATCGGCGGAAAGCTCCTCATCGACAACGAGAGCGGCAGTACGTGGACCTGTCAGTTCAACCCGTTCAACCCGTCGGTGAACATCACGTCGATCGGATTCATCTACGAGCCGCTCGAGTTCATCAACATCCTCCAGACGAACCCGGACGGCACGCCGAAGGTGACCCCGTGGCTCGCCACCGGATCGAGTTGGAGCAACGGCTTCACGACGCTGACCATGACCATCCGGTCCGGCGTGAAGTGGAGCGACGGCACCCCCTTCACCGCCAACGACGTCGTGTACACCTTCAACGCGCTGAAGATCGATCCCGCGCTCGACCTCAACGCGTTGTGGGCCGTGGACAGTGGACCGCTCACCAACGTCGCGTTGCAGGGCACCAACCAGGTCGTCTTCACGTTCAACGCGCCGGCGCAGTCGTACTTCTATTACGTCGCGGATCAGACCCCGATCATTCCGCAGCACATCTGGGGCAGTCTCGACCAGACCAAGCTCGACACCGTGGCCGACGCGACGCCCGTTGGAACCGGCCCGTATCTCATGTCGAACTGCTCGCAGGACAACATCCAGTACCTGCGCAACCCGCACTACTGGCAGAGCACGCCCGGGCATCCGGTTCCTCAGGTGCAGGAGGTCGACTACCCCGCGTTCCTGAGCAACACGTCGGCCAACCTGTATCTCGCGCAGGGCGAGGCGCAGTGGGGCGCGCAGTACATCCCCAACATCCAGTCCTACTACATCGCCAAGAGCCCGTCGACACGCCACTACTGGTTCCCGCCGACGCTCAACGTCTCGCTCTTCCCGAACCTGGACAACCCGCTGCTCGGCCAGCTGGCGGTTCGCCAGGCGATCTCTGACGCGATCGATCGCTCCCAGGTCTCGCAGCGCGGTGAGAGCGGCTATGAGCCGCCTGCAAACCAGACCGGCATCGTCCTGCCGACGTACCAGGCGTGGTACGAGAAATCGCTCGACACCACGACGTACAGCCCGTCGAAGGCCGAATCCACGCTGCAGGCGGCAGGTTTCACCAAGGGATCGAATGGCATCTACGCGAATGCGCAGGGCCAGCAGCTCTCCTTCACCATCAAGACGATCAGCGGCTACACCGACTGGGACGCGTCGCTCCAGGTCATCACCCAGGAGCTCAAGGCGGTCGGCATTGCGGTGACCGTCCAGGACGAGGACAGCACGCCGTACACCAACGACACGCAGAACGGCAACTTCCAGCTCGCGTATGGAGAGATGCCGGTCGCCGGGCCGGGCCCGTACTACGAGCTCCGTCCCATGCTCTTCAGCGGCAGCATCGGCTCCACCAACTACGAGCGCTACAAGTCGACGCACGACCGACGCGCTCTTCAACCAGTACTCAGGGGCTACGCCGGCGCAGCAACTCTCGATCATCCATCAGATCTCGGCCATCATGGCCCAGGATCTCCCGGTGATCCCGGTGGTCGAGGGTGTGGACTGGTACCAGTACGACACCACGAGCTTCGGCGGATGGCCGACGCCGTCCGATCCCTATGCGCAGCCTCCGGTCTGGGCGACACCTGACAACGGCGTGGTGCTCACCAAACTCTATCCGGTGAGCTAGCGTAGCCCCCATGCGCTGGGTCAGGGCACGGCCGACGCGGCGGTGAGGTACGTCTCCCGCCGCGTCGGACTCTTTCTCGTCACGCTCTGGGCCGCGCTCACGGTCAACTTCATCATCCCGCGCGTCATGCCCGGCAACGAGGCGCAGGCGGTGCTGGCGACGTTCCGCAACGTCAACCCGGCGGCGCTGCACGCGCTCGAGATCGAGTTCGGCGTCAACGTTCATCAGAACCTGCTGATCACGTACCTGCAGTACATCGGGAACTGCCTCACCGGTCAGTTCGGCCTCACCGCGCAACGGGTTCCGGTGTTGACCGAGATCATCAGCAAGCTGCCCTGGACGCTCGGACTTGTGGGCGTCACGACCGTCATCGCGTTCCTCATCGGGACTCTCGTCGGCGTGCTGGGCGCCTGGCGTCGCGGCGGCAAGCTCGACGGGGTGTTGCCGCCGATGCTGTTCATCGTCGCCTCGTTTCCGATCTTCTTCGTCGGCCTCCTGCTGCTCTACGTGTTCGCGGTCACGCTCAACTGGCTCCCGCTCAGCTCCAACTACAGCATCGGCAGCGAGCCGTCGCTGTCGCTCTCGTTCGTGGGCGACGTGATCGTCCACGCGATTCTCCCCGGCGTCACCCTGGTGGTCGTGACGGCGGGACTCTGGATCTATTCCATGCGCAACAACATGATCACCACGCTCGCCGAGGACTACGTGAAGATGGGCCGTGCCAAAGGGCTCCGGAGCTGGCGGATCATGATCGACTACGCGGCGCGCAACGCGATTCTCCCCAACCTGACGGGATTCGCGATGCAGCTTGGATACGTGCTCGGGGGATCGATTCTCGTCGAGTACACGTTCTCGTATCCCGGCCTCGGCTATCTCTTCTACACGAGCACGACCGACCACGACCTGCCGTTGATGCAGGCTCTGTTCCTCGTGTACACGCTGGCGGTGCTCGTGTGCGTGCTCATCGCCGACCTCGCCACCGCCGGGCTCGATCCGCGGACGCGCGATGCATAGGAAGCACGTGGCATGACCACGGCGACGATCACCGCCGACGCGGTCCCCGTCGAGACGGCGCGACACCAGAGTGCGTTCTCACGCTTCACGCGCGCGATCCTGCGCAACCGTAAGGCTACAGCCGGTGCCGTGATCCTCCTGATCCTCGTGATTCTCGCGATCTTTCCCGGCGTCTTCGCGCGTGACGATCCGCAGGCGGCCATCTACGGCCAGGATCTCGGTCCGTCGGCGCAGCATCTCCTCGGCACGACACAGCTCGGCCAGGACGTGTTCTCGCAGCTCATCTGGGGGACGCGGCTCACGCTGATCGTCACTGTCGTGGTGAGCGCAATCGCGACCGTGATCTCCATGGTCATCGGCGTCACCGCGGCGTATGTCGGCGGCCTCACCGATCGCACGCTGTCGTTGCTCACTGACATCTTCCTGATCATCCCGACGCTGCCGCTGCTCATCGTGCTCGCGTCGTACCTTCCGCCCGGCTCGGTGACGATGATCGTGGTGCTCACGCTCACGAGTTGGGCGTTTCAAGCGCGGCAGTTGCGCTCGCAAGGGTTATCGCTCCGCGCTCGCGACTTTCTCTCGGCGGCAAAGGTGCGCGGCGAACGAACCTCGTACATCATCTTTGTCGAGATCATCCCGACGATGACATCGCTTATCGTCGCGTCCTTCCTCGGACTTTCGGTCTTCGTGGTCGGCTTCGCGGCCGGCCTCCAGTTCCTCGGTCTCGGGAACAGCACTGAGCTGACCTGGGGAACGATGCTCTATTACGCGCAACAAGGCGGCGCGCTCGAGGCGGGCAACGCGTGGTGGGCGCTGGCTCCAGGCGCCGCCGTTGCCTTTATGGGCGCCGGGTTCGCGCTCGTCAACTACGCCTTCGACGAGATCGGTAATCCCGCGCTCCGGCCGGTGAGAAAGCGACGTGCCAGAACCGCTGCTTGAGGTCGAGGACCTCTCGGTCTCGTATCTCACCGACAACGCGGACATCGGCGCGGTGGAGCGGGTCAGCCTGACGGTGCATGCGGGTGAGTTTCTCGGCATCGTGGGCGAGTCCGGTTGCGGCAAGTCCACGTTGCTCTTCGCGATCGCGCAACTCCTCTCGCCGCCCGCGGAGATCACGTCGGGTCGCGTGGTGTTCCGCGGTCAGGACCTCGTGCAACTCACTGACAACGCGCTCCGGCTTGTGCGCTGGCGCGACTACTCGGTCGTCATGCAGAGCGCCATGAACGCGCTCAACCCGATGAAAAGCATCGGCGCCCAGTTCAAGGACACCATCCGTGCGCACGAGCACATGTCCGCTGACGGCATCCGCACGCGATCCGCTGAAGTGCTGCACCTCGTCGGCATCGACGCCGCGCATCTGGAGAGCTACCCGCATCAGTTGAGTGGCGGGATGCGCCAGCGCGCCATGATTGCGATGGCACTGCTCTTCACGCCGCAGCTCGTGATCATGGATGAGCCCACCTCCGCGCTCGACGTCGTTGCGCAGCGCTCGCTCATGACTCAGATCAAGGAGCTGCAGCAGCAGTTCGGCTTCGCCGTCATCTTCGTCACGCACGACATGTCGGTGGTCGCCAACTACTCGGACCGCGTGATGGTCATGTACGCCGGGCAGGTGGCGGAACTCGGCGACACGAGCTCGATCTTCGAGCGGCCGTTGCACCCGTACAGCAAGGGGCTGCTCGAAGCGTTTCCGTCGGTGCGCGGTCCGCGCCGACCGCTCATCGGTATTCCGGGAAGCCCTCCCGACCTCGGCCGTCCGCCGTCGGGATGCCGCTTCCATCCACGTTGCGCCGAGGTCATGCCGCAGTGCCTCACAACGGATCCCGAGCTGTACTCGGTGGACGATACGCAGGTGCGCTGCCTGCTTTTTGCGGAACCCGCCGCGACGGTGGCCGCAGGATGAGCGTTTTGCCTGCGCCGGCTCCTGACGCAGTGCCACCCGCGACATCTGCCGATCAGGACGTCCTTCTGCGAACAGCCGGCCTGACCAGGCACTTTCGCCTCGGCGGTCTCCTGTCGCGCCGCTCCCTCCATGCCGTCGACGATCTCGACATCGTCATCAACGAGCGCGAGATCGTCGCGCTCGTCGGCGAGAGCGGGAGCGGCAAGACGACTGTTGCGCGACTGCTGGCGATGATCTATCCGCCCACACGCGGCGACATCTTCTATCGCGGCCGCTCCGTGCACAAGCTGCGCTCGCGCAAGGACGTCCTGTGGTACCGCGGTGAGGTGCCGATGGTCTTCCAGGATCCGTACAGCGCCATGAACCCGGTGTTCCGGGTGTCGCACGGGGTGATGCGAAATCTCAAGCTGCACCGGCGGGAGTTGAGCGCGGCACAGCGTATCGAGGAGGCGGAACGGGTCTTCGATATCGTCGGGCTCAATCCGGCTGCGGACATGCTGCGCAAGTTCCCGTACGAGATGAGTGGCGGCCAGCGTCAACGCGTGGGGTTCGCCCAGGCACTTGCGGTACGCCCCAAGTTGATCCTCGCCGACGAGCCGGTGTCGATGCTCGACGTCTCGATTCGCGCGGGTATTCTCAACATGATGGCGAAGCTTCGGGCCGAGGAAGAGTGCTCGATCCTGTACATCACGCACGACATCGCGAGCGCGCGCTATGTCGCCGACCGGATCGTGGTCATGTATGCCGGCCACGCCGTCGAGCAGGGACCAACGGAAGTCGTGCTCTCACGGCCGAAACATCCGTATACGCAACTGCTGCTCTCGGCTGTGCCGGACCCACGCGAGAAGGCCGTGGCCGTCTCTGCCGACAGTGGCGAGCCGCCGCGCGTCATCGACCCGGGTGAAGGATGTCGTTTCCGCCAACGTTGTCCGTATGCCGTCGAAAAGTGTGCCGAGATCACTCCACTCCTGCGGCCGATGGGTCCCGCACACGACGCCGCATGTCATGTCGCCGTCGCCGATCCGAGCGGCCAGGAGGTTGCGACCGGCGCGGCGTTGGTTTCGTAGCGGACACACGGGACTTTCGCCGCGTGGCACCATCCCCTGGGTCTTGATCCTTTGCGGCCATTGCGGGGCCGATCGGCTGGTTCCGCTCAGCTTTACGCCGTCCCGGCGCGATGATCGGCTGATCGGTGGTTGGCCGACGGCCCACCGCCGACCGGTGTTCAAGTGCATCGCGTGCGGGTCGCGGACTTCGTGCCGAAGAGCTTGTGCGCACAGCGAACACCTCGTCGGTAGGCTCCGCGCCGAATGATGTCCAGCGCAACTCGCGCGCTTCAGGCCCGTGCGTCGGCGAGCACTCGTACAGCGCGGTCCGCTGCATCACGAACTCGTTCCACAGGATCGGAGCGCAGCGCAGCGACCGCGTTGATCGCATCGCCGACACGATGGTGAGCGATCACTTTTGCGCACATCTCGCGCACGCGCCACGACGCGTCGGCTGTCGCGGCAATGACCGCGTTCGTTGCGCTTGCATCCCACGCGTACAGCAGACCGCGCGCTGCCCACACACGCGGCCAGTGTCCGTGCTTCCCTCCCTCGCTGCCGCCGAGGACGTTCACCCCGTGCTCACCGCCAAGTACCACCACGAACGCATCGTCGACCTCGCGACCCTCGAGCAAGTCGACACACCGGGACACCACCTCCGCTGTCCCGCGGCGCCGGCATTCAGCCTCGACACGGCTCCCCGGCGTTATCACTGGCAATGACGCTCACTCATAGGTCCTTCAGCGACACTATCGTGCCTTCGGAAGCGCGCCCGTTGCCGGACGGGGCCGAGGCAGGGCATTCGCATCAAAGGAGGCATGAGATGACGCTCTATCTGATCTCGTTCGATGACGGCGCCATGACCTTCCCCGAGGAGGAGTTGCCCGCCGTGGGAGAGGCAGCGCACAGGGTGTGCTTCGAGGCGATTGACGCCGGCGTGTGGGTGTTCGGCGGGGGGCTGTTGGACCACGAGGAGGCACTCACGGTGGCGACCGACGGGACCGTCACGGACGGGACGGTCGCGGGCAAGCAATATCTCGGCGGATTCGCCATCGTCGATGTGCCCGCGCGCGAGGACGCGTTGCAGTGGGCATTCAAGTTCGCAGTCGCCTGCCGCTGCGCTCAGGAGGTCCGCGAGTTCATGCCCGACCCGGATCTGAATCGCAAACACTCCGCGAGAGAGTAGGGTCCGCGACCGCCGGCGATCACCAATGCCGATGCGTCAGCTCTCGTCCATGAACGCGTTCGTCATGAGCTCAATCTCGTCGCGAGGGATGCTGTTTGCCTTCGCCACCAATCGCCAGGGTCGAACCGCGGTGCGTACCTCGTCGAGGATGCTCTTGGCGTGCGACGAAGCAACCCGATAGAGGCGGCCTGTAGACATCACCGCATCGACGCTCGGAGTGTGATCCGTCGCATCGAGGGCGATCGCGTGGAGGCGGTTCGTCGGCATGGGGTTCATGTCAAAGCTGGGAGAAAGACGCCAGCCCCGCGTTCCGCCGAGAAACCCGTGGTTACGAAGGTGGTCATCGCGGTTGCCGGTGATGACGTTGAAGAGGATTCGGCGGAAGAGTTGTTCGAGGTCGGCATCGATCGCCGCGGGAACGACATAGTCGGTGATTGCCTCGGCGATATCCAGGTAGCTGGTCTCAGGATCGTGATCATGCTGACTTGTGAGAGTCATGGCCGAAGCGAAGAGATGGCGTTCGGAACCGCTGCGATCGAAGCGCTGAGCGATAAATGTCCGCTGAGCTCCGGACAGCCGGATGAGCCGAGCCGATGGAACGGTGATGCCCGCCTTGGCGGCCAGTTGATGCATGGTGAATTCCCAGGCTGCCACGTCCCATTCATCGGAGCGAGAGGGGAATTTGGCGATCCACAGGCTTCCGTCGTCGTCTTGAAATGTTGCTTTGGGTCGAGCTCCACCGAGCGAGCTTCCGGGTGCTACCAGGAGTGCGATCTCCTCCTCCTCCTCGCTTGCGGACAGCGGCTCGCCCTGCTCGACGCGACTCGCGTAGTGCTCCAGCTGGCGAAGACGGGCAACGGAGGGAATCGGATGGGGAGCATCCGAGAGGAAGCCTTGGCTGCCCGGTGCACGGATGCGAAGCGCGCCCATGCGCGACACATCGCTGACGCCGACGAGGTAGTCCCATTCATCGAGTGGCCGGGGCCGGCGCTCCTCTTTGCGAGCCACTGACGCCTCGCGACGGCGCATGAGAGTCCGCCCCCATCGATCCGGCGCCATGTCGGAAAAGATGCCGAACAGGGGACGATCCACTGGGTATTGATCGCCGGGGATCAGCGGCAACTCCGGGTCGATCACCAGTGAATAACCCTGACTGAGCCAACCGGGGTCGAAGCCGAAGGAGACAAGCGCCCCCGATCCTCCGGAGATGCGCCGAAGCCCTCCCAGGACGGCATCGCCGCCGAAATCCGGGGAATCGAGGTGCACCTCGAGTGCAGTCGGGGGTTCCCCGTTCATGTTGGCCGAGTGGTCGCCTGGCGCGGTCGCTCGGACAGGCCCGCGTCGGCGAGACGATGACCGATGTCGTCAATCAAAGCGATGCGATCGAGGTCCTGGCCCAATCCGAGCACGGTGAGGGTTCGGATCAGTACGGCCACGCTCACGGTGAGATCACCATTTTCGAGGCGACGTTGGGTCATGCGGTTGACGCCTACGCGCGCGGCCAGGTCGGTCAGCGATATCCGACGGCGTAGACGCGCCTGGCGGAGGCGCCCTCCAAGCTCCTTGGCCTGCAGTTGCTCGCGTGGAAACAGTGGTGTGATCAGGCGTGCCATGGCGCATATTCTAGCCGAAAACGCCGGTATTGGCTAGAGTATGCGCCGTCAGACTGATCTAGGGAAAGCCCAGCGGCGGGGGCGAGCGGAAACGGCTGCAAGAACGGTGGTGGAGGCGCCGGGGATCGAACCCGGGTCCGAAGCCGCGTTCCATGCGACATCTACGAGTGTAGTCCCGGTTTTTATCTCACCTCAATCGCGCCCTGGGACCAGGCTCGGCTGCGGCCAGCCTCGGTGAATGTCCCGCCCGGCGCCGAGGCGCCACCGGGCGGCGAGGCTGCTTGCATTAACGTCGGGTCCGACCCCCACAGCCGAGGAGCCGGTCGACGTCAGGCCGAAGCCTGAGCTTTTTCGCTTTTGCTACTTACGCAGCGAGAGCGAGGGGTGCGTTATTCGCACGTATATTTTTCCCGGTTTTACGAGCCCGGGGCTCGACTCGCATTCGCACGACCCACGACCCCGTCGAAACCAGTACGCCCCCATGGGAACGCAGCTGTCCGAGATCAGCGTGCAGCACTCATCATACCGCGCCACGTCCCACCAAATCACGGTGCATTGGTAGGCTTGAAGCGTGTGTTCCGTCGTGGCGTCTTCGCGCGCCCGCAATGCCGCCCATTCCTTAAGCCCGGCGACGCCAACAGTGACCGCCGGACAAAGCGTCGCGCCCGCCGCGACATACGGGCGGATGCTGCGCGTCCCGGGCTTTCGTCAGTTGCTCATCAGCTCGCTGCTCACCCGAACCGCGGCGCAGATGTGGACCGTCGGATTGGTGCTCTTCGCGCTGCAGCGATATCACTCGCCGAGCGTCGCGGGCGTCAGCCTCTTCCTGCTCATCTTTCCGGGGTTGTTGCTGAGCCCGATCGCCGGCGCGCTGCTCGACCGGCATGGCCGCAAGCGGCTGATGACGCTCGACTTCACGGTTGCTGCGGTGTGCCTCACGGTGATCGTGACGCTGTCGTTGACCAACCACCTGCCCATCTGGGGTCTCTACGCGCTACTGGTCGGAGGCTCACTGACGAGCACGCTGAGCATCGCCGGCGCGCGCTCGTTCTTTCCGCTCATCCTGCCCCGCGACCTGTGGGACCGCGGCAACGCCGCAGACAGCGTCCTCTACGGCGTCTCGAGCATCGCGGGGCCCGGTCTCGCGGGCGCGCTGATCGCGTTGGTCGGCAGCGAGGCTGCCCTCGCGGGAGCGGCAATCGGCTTCGTCGTCGGCGCGATCGCACTCCAGGGAGTCGACTGAGCCCGCGCACAGCGGTGAGGTGTCGTCCCGGATCCTGTACGAAGCCTGGCGCGGCCTCCGCTACGTCGTCGGCAACCGCACGCTGCGGTGGATCGCGGTCGGGTTCTCGACGCTGAATGTCGGCTGGGGCATCATCGATTGTCGCCCTGCCGGTCGTCGTCTTCCACCTGCACGGAAACGCCGCCGTGGTCGGTTCCATCCTTGCGCTTGCCGGCGCGGCCGGAGTTCCGGCTGCGCTGATCGTCGGCCGTCTCCGGTCAGAGGGACACGAGCGTGAAGCCGTCGCCATTCTCGGCGCCGTCATGGGGCTCGCGATGCTCACGTTGCTCGTTCCTTCCCTGGCGCTGATCGCGGTTGGCATCGCGATCGCGGGCGGCGCGGATGCGGCGTCGAGCGTCCCGGCGTTCTCGCTTCGCCAGCGCCGGACCTCCCGGGCGTGGTTCGGACGAGCGTTCGCCGTCTCGATGGCCTTGAACTTCTCCGGCGTGCCGGTCGGATCCGCGCTCTTGCGGGTCCGGTGCTCGGGATATCGAGCGACCTTTGCGATCCTGTTCGCAGCCGCGCTCACCGTGGCTGGCAGCGCGGTGATCCAGCTCAGGGTTCCGGGACCCGCGGCAACCTAGCCGCGGCGCGGGCGGCCTCGGTGGCGGAAGTCGATCACCTTCGTCGCCGGGACGAGCGCATGGAACGCCTCAGCATGCGGCCAGTCGATCTGACCGAACTGCTCCACCGCCTCCTCCATCGTGCGTTGGCCCTTGGCGATCGGTCCGCCGGCGAAGCAGCCGCCAAAGCGGGTCCCCGCCCAGCGGCTCACGCTCTCGAGGTGACGGTCGCAGCAGAGCATGAATGCGACGCCGTCCCGATGCGGAAAGAACAGGAATTTCATCGCCGGCTGGCTGCAGGTCTCCGCAGGTAAGTCCGTTGCGGGGTCGATCGGGCCGACGCACTGCTCGCTCATCGTTCCCGCAGCGTACGGGCTCTGCCGCGAGCTGTTCTCAGGTCGTGTCATCTCGGCGATCAAGCCACTCGAGCAAGGGCACCATCTGCTCCGGACCAGGCAACGCGTTGCTCTCGTCCTGAATGCGCTCGGCGGCACGTCGGTAGCGCTCCTCCGCAAGCACGCCTGCGACGGCGACTCGAACCTGTTCGGGGGTCGCCGTCACGGGCTCGACTTCGCATGCAACGCCGAGCGCCACGCACCGCCGGGCGTTGTACGGCTGATCGGCGCCCAGCGGCATCAGAACGGACGGAAGGCCATGGGCGAGCGCTCCCATGACGCTGCCCGAACCGCCGTGCGAGATGACGAGATCACAGTTCGGCAGCACCTCGTCCTGTGGGATGTAGTGCTCAATCCGCATATGCTTCGTCTGAGGTCCAAATGACGCCAGGTCGCTGTCCGCGCCGACGGTGGCCACGACATCCACCGGCAATCGACTGAGACCGTCGAGCACCGTTGCGTACAGCTCGTGCGGCGTGAACACCGTGCCGAGCGTGAAATAGACGGTCGGCCGTTTCGCGGCGGGGTTTCGTCCGGTCACGGCTCCGGGTCGGAACGAAACGGCCCCACGCGGTAAGGGCGCATCAGGGTCGCGGAATCCTGGTGGGAATGGCGAGAGCACGAGGCCGCCATCGAGCATGGCGAGCTCCGGGTCGGCCGGGAGCCCGTACTCGCCGCGCAGCGCATGAAGTGGTTCTGCCACGAGGCTCTTGCGAAGGAACCCTCCGGCCGCCAGCACGACCACGCTGACACAGGGGAGCCCGAGCCGCTCTGCGGCGACTGCGGCACCAAAATCGACCTCGTCGCGGACAAGGACGTCGGGGTGCCACGTGCCGGCCACCTCGAGAATCGCCGCCGCATGCCGCCGGGCTCCGTGTCGAGCGAAGTTCTCTCGGAGGTCTCGGTCTTCCTTCTCCGGATCGACCTTGCGGAGCGGCTCCGGCTCACGCGACTGCGTGCGCGGCTCACTCGTCGGGAATGCGAGGAACCCCGCAGCGGTGATCGCGGACCCGAGATTGCCCGAACCGGCCACCCCGACCGTGTGCCCAGCGCGCTGGGCGGCGCGCGCGATGGGTATCAGCGGCTCGAGGTGGCCTCTCCCGCCGATGAACGAGAACAGAATGCGCACCGCGTCAAGTGTATGGAGTGTTTTGGGCGTCCCCGCGCAGCAGACATCGACCGCCATTGGTAGGCTGATCGGGTGCTCCACGTGCAGGCCGGCCCGGTGACCCACTAGTTGCCCCATTTCGACGCGCCGTCTGGAGCTGACCCGGCTGTCGGTACGAAACTCAAGCGGGTCATCGTGATCGGCACGGCGTCCGGTCGCGACGAGCGCGAGCAGCGCGACATCGAGCTCGACGAGCTCGAGGAGCTGGCGCGGACACTCGGCACCGAGGTCCTCGAGCGCAGCCTGATCTCGCTGCGCGAGCCGCATCCCGCCACGTTCTTCCGCTCCGGAGTGGTGACCGCCTTCGCGTCGCACCTCGCCGAGCTCGAATACCCTGCCGTGCTCTGCAACGACCAGCTCACCCCGCGCCAGCAGCGCAACCTCCAGGAGGCGTGGGGCGTGCCGGTGCTCGACCGCACCGAGGTGATCCTCGCGATCTTCGCCCGCCGGGCGATCACCGCCGAAGGCCGCGTGCAGGTGGAGATGGCCCAGCTCGAGCACCTCCTGCCCCGCCTCGCCGGCGGGTGGTCCCACCTCGAGCGCCAGCGCGGCGGCGTGGGGCTTCGCGGCGGTCCTGGTGAGAAGCAGATCGAGGTGGACCGGCGCCTCATCCGCCACCAGCTCAAGCGCCTGCGCGAGCGCCTTGTGGTCATCGAACGCCAGCGGAACACGCGGCGAACCGCACGGACGAACGTGCCGCTCGCATCGTGCGCGCTGGTCGGGTACACGAACGCGGGGAAGTCGACGCTGCTCAACGTGCTGACGCACAGCACCGTGCTCGCCGACGACCTGCTCTTCGCGACGCTCGATCCCACCTCGCGACGCCTCGAGCTGCCCTCCGGCAAGCTCGTGATCCTCACCGACACGGTCGGGTTCATCCAGAAGCTGCCGACCGAGCTTGTCGAAGCGTTCGCCGCGACCCTCGAGGAGGTCCGCCAGGCGCACATGCTCTGCCTGGTGGTTGACGCGTCGCACCCCGACGCGGAGCAGCAACTCGCGACAGTGCTCGACACGCTCCGATCGATGGACTGCGATCAGCCCATGATCCTCGCGCTGTCCAAGGTCGACCGCCTCACCGAATCCGAGGTCCGGGCAGCGCGGCTTCGCCTCGGCGACATCGCCGGCGTGTCGGCCCTGGCCGTCAGCGCCACACGCGGGACCGGGCTTCGCGAGCTGCGCCAGCGCATCGACGGGCTCGCCGCGCAGGTGGTCCCGGACATCAGGGCCAACCGCCCGAGCGCCGCCTCACAGGCGGTTCCTCCCGACGCCGAGTTCACTGCCGCTGCCGGCTGAGGCTCGACCTAGCGCTTGGCGTCAGCGCTTGATCGCGCGCTCCATGTCGCGTTCGGCGTCACGTTTGGCGACGTCCTGGCGCTTGTCCCAGAGCTTCTTGCCGCGAGCGAGGCCGATCTCCACCTTGACCCGGTTGCGAACCAGGTAGAGCTTCAGCGGGATGATCGTCAGCCCCTGGGTCCGGACCCGGCCGTCCAGGTACTCGATCTCGCGCTTGTGGAGCAGCAGGCGGCGGCGCCGCTCGGGTTCCGGGTTGTTGCGGTTGCCGTGCTGATACGAAGCGATGTTCACCTGCATCAGCCACGCCTGGCCGTTCTCCACCCGGACGTAGCCGTCGCGCAGTTGAATCCGACCGGTCCGGAGTGACTTCACCTCGGTGCCGGTCAGCTCGATGCCGGCCTCGAGCGACTCGACGATGCTGTACTCGTAGCGGGCGCGGCGGTTGTGCGCCAGGAGGTCATCGCCTGGCTTTCTCGTGGGGGGCATCTAGCTGCCTCCCGCACTGGCTCGCCGGCCGCGCAACCACGCCGCCGGCGTCATGGCTCGTTTCCCCGGAGGCGTGATGCGGTCAACGCGGTATCCGCCGTCCCGAGTGGCGATGACCACCGACTCGCCTTCGCGGCCGGCAACGCTTCCCGGGCGCCAGGCCCGGATCCACATTCACGTGACCACCTGACTGGATCTGGACCTCGACGCCCTCGATCGGGGCCACCACCCCCGGCCAGGGTTGCAGGGCACGCACCATGCGATCGACCTCGACTGCGCTGCGAGCAGCCCAGTCAACCCGTCCGTCCTCACGGGTGAGGCGCGCCGCGTAGGTCACCCCCTCCTCCGGCTGCGCCGTCGCGGTTGCCGCTCCGTGCTCGAGCGCGCCGAGCACGAGGGCGAGCTCCGAAGCGCCGAGCTCTGCGAGCACGACCGTCAGTTCGGGAGTGGTGGCGTCCTCATCGATCGGCACGAGTCACGCTCGAGTACACCGGTCCGGTGTCGAGACCCGCCTCCATGCGCATGATCGACACCCCGGTCTCAGCGTCCCCGGCAAGGATGGATCGGGCGATCGGCGAAGCCCCACGCCAGCGCGGTAGCAGCGAGGCATGGACGTTGACCGCTCCAAACGGCAGCGGGTCGATCAGCGCGATCGGCAGGATCTGCCCGTACGCGGCGACGACCACGCAATCCGGGATCAGGTCGACCAGGCCTCGCACCACTTCGGGCGCGCCGATCTTCGGCGGCATCAGGACCGGAAGCCCGAGCTCGCGAGCGGCGTCGGCAACCGGACGCGGCGCCGGTTTCCCCCTGTTCCCGAGGCGATCCGCGCGGGTGACGACGGCCAGGACCTCGTGGTCGGCAGCGCACGCTCGGAGCGACGGCACCGCGAACGCCGCGGTGCCACAGAAGACGAGCCTCACACGGCGCTGACGACGCCGGGCTCCTCAGCCTCCTCTGCAGGTTCGACCTCGCGAAGCGTTCCCTCGTTCACCCTGCTCGTGAAGAGGATCCCGTCCAGGTGGTCCAGCTCGTGCTGCACCGCGCGGGCGAGCAGCCCGTCTCCCTTGACGCGGACCTCCTTGCCGTGGCGGTTCAGCCCCTTGGCGACGACACGCTGGCGGCGGGTCACCTCGCCGACCCACCCGGGGACGGACAGGCACCCCTCGTACCCGGTCTGGTCGCCGTCGGTGCGGACCATCTCGGGGTTGGCCAGCTGGTAGATCTGGTTGTCGACGCGGAGCACGATGACGCGCAGCGACACGCCGATCTGGGGCGCGGCGAGTCCGACGCCGTTGGCGTCAAACATGGTCTCGACCATGTCGTCCATCAGACGGCGTATCTCATCGTCCACCCGCGGCACGCGGATTGCCTTGGTGGTGAGCACGTCGTTGTGGTCGCTGACCAGAACGATGGGAAGGACTGCCACGCTGTTGTCTCCGTTTACGCCCCGGGGTCGACGTCGATGCTCCAGCCCCGGGCCCTGGGAAGGTAAGGAAATGCCCTCTCGATGTCGTTGCCCCGCACCGTGAACTGCCAGCGGTACTCGCCACGCAGGCGGTGGAGAAAGGCCGGCGTCGGACCGAGGACATCGAGCCCGGCGTCAATTCCGAGTGTATCAGACACTCGCTGAGCCTCCCGGCGAACTTCGATCTCGGCTTCGTGATCTTCCTTGTGAACAAAGGTGCAGACGCAGAGTCGCGCATACGGCGGGAAACGCAAGGCTTTGCGCACGCGGATCTCGTCGCGCGCGAATCCCAGGTAGTCGTGCGTGGTCGCGTGCCGGACCGCGTAGTGCCCCGGGCTGTATGTCTGGAGCACCACGCGCGCGGGCTCGTCGCCGCGTCCCGCGCGCCCTGCCACCTGGGTGAGCAGCGAGAACGTCAGCTCCCCGCTGCGATAGTCGGGGAAGTGCAACGACGTGTCCGCGTTGACGATGCCGACGAGGCGCACGTTGCCGAGGTCCCATCCCTTGGCGACCATCTGCGTGCCGATGAGACAGTCCGCCTCATGACGGCGGAATTTGTCGTAGATGTCGAAGTACGCGTCGCGCGAACGCGTCGTATCGCGATCCATGCGGATCAGGCGCAGCGCCGGAAACCGTTCCCGTACCTCGCGTTCGAGCCGCTCGGTCCCCATGCCGAGGGCGCGGATCGTCCGTGACCCGCACGATGGACATGCGACCGGCAGCGGGACCGTCCGCCCGCAGTAATGGCAGTCGCAACTCGCGCGATCCACGTGATACACGAGCGACACGCTGCAGTTCGTGCACGTCAGCGCCTCGCCGCAGGTGCGGCACAGCACCACCGTTGACGTGCCACGACGATTGAGGAACAGGATCGACTGGCCGCCGTCGGCATGACACTCCTGCATCGCGCGATCGAGCGTCTGCGAGAGCGCGTTGGTGTTGCCCGCCTGCAACTCCTCGCGCAGGTCGACGACCTCGATCGGTGGCAGTGGACGGCCGCTGACGCGCTCCGGCAATGTCGCAAGCTCGAGCTCCCCGGTGTGCGCCCGGAAGAAACTCTCGACACGCGGCGTGGCGCTGCCCATGATCACCGGCGCGTCACACAGCGCACCGAGCATCAACGCGACATCGACGGCGTGATACCGCGGAACGCGGTCCTGCTTGTATGCGGGCGCGTCCTCCTCGTCGACGACGACGATGCCGAGGTCCGCCACCGGTGCGAAGACGGCGCTGCGCGAGCCGATCACGACACTGTGCACACCGCTGCGAATGTGCCGCCACTCGGCGGCGCGCTCCGCGTCGGTGAGCGCCGAGTGGACCACGGCGATCCGGCCCGGGAAACGCACGGTGAAGCGGCGAATCATCTGCGGTGTCAACGCGATCTCGGGCACGAGGACGATTGCCCCGCGTCCTGCCGCGAGCGCGGCGTCGATGCCGGCGAGATACACCTCGGTCTTGCCGCTGCCGGTCACGCCGTGGAGCAGGATGCGGCGGTGCTTGCGCGCGGCGATCGCCTCGAGGAGCGGTGCGACCGCCACGCGTTGCGCGTCGTTGAGGATGGGCGGCGGTTCGGGTGGACCGAGCCCAGCGGCTTCCGCGACTGCGCGTGACATCGAGCGCGGCCCGGCGCGGCGGAGCGGGCGGTTGCGAACGCCCTTGGGCAGCATCGCGCGGAGCACCTCGCCAAGCGGTGCGCAATACCGATCCGCGATCTGCCGCGCGAGCGCGATGTGATGATCGAGGATGAGCCGCGGCTCGTCGACAACGCCGTCGATGGCGCGGACTTCCGCGAACTCCGATTCCTCGGTGCGCTCGACGACGTAGCCGAGAATCGATCGCTTGCCAAAGGGGATCTCGACGCGAACACCCGGGAGCACCAGCTCGGCGAGGTCGTCGGGAATCGAGTACGTGTAGGAGTCACGCGGGAGCTGCGAGCGCGTTTCGGGGACGACGGACGCGAAGGTCACGGGAGCCTGGTCAGGATGATGCGAACGATCGCCTCGGCGACGACCGACTTCGGCGCGCGCCCGATCGTCACGAGCGTGCCGTCGCGGCCGATGACGGTCACCTCGTTGTCGTCCGCGCCCATCCCGATGTCCCCGCGCGACACGTCATTGACGATGACGAGGTCGAGGTGCTTGGCCTCGAGCTTCGCACGCGCATTGTCGATCACGTCCTCAGTCTCGGCAGCGAACCCGACCACGTAGACGCCCTTCGCCGCCTCGTCATCGCGAAGCGTCCGAAGGATGTCGACCGTCGGGACAAGATCGATGCTCATGGTGTCCGCGCCCTTCTTGAGCTTGCTGGGGTGCATACACGCGCGGGCGCCAGTCCGCGACCGCCGCGGCCATGATCAACACTCGCGCTCCAACCAGCGCGGCGCGCACGGCGGCATGCATCTGGTCCGCGGTCTCCACGGTCACCACCGTCGAGGCCGGCCTGCTCAGCCGGCGGCGGCGCGGCAGTCACGAGCGTCACCGCCGCCCCGCGCGCGAGCGCCGCGGCGGCGAGTTCGTTGCCCATCTTTCCGCTCGACCGATTGCCGATGAATCGCACAGGGTCGATCGGCTCTCGCGTCCCACCCGCAGTCACCACAAAGCGCAGGCCGTTGACGGCGGGGTCAGGCCCCTCTGACAAGGAACTCCCTCACCACGGCAACGATCGCATCGGGCTCGGCCATCCGGCCCGTGCTCTCGTGCCCGCTCGCAAGTCTTCCGTGCACCGGGCCGATGATGCGGCCTCCGCGGGCGGTGAGCGTGGCTGTATGGCCCTGGGTCGCCGGGTGCTCCCACATCGCCGACTCCATCGCCGGCGCGACGAGCAGCGGCGCGCGACAGGCGAGCGCTGTAGCGGTGACCGGGTCGCTCGCCAGACCGAGCGCGAGGCGCGCGATGAGGTCGGCGGACGCGGCGACCACCACCTGTACCTCGCACCACGATGCGAGATCGAGATGGCTCATGCCGTGCCCCGCCTCGGCGTCGTCTTCCCAGATGCTGGATGCGACCGGATGCCCGCTCAGCGCGCGGAGCAGCGTCGGCGTCACGAAGTGCGTTGCGGCTTCGGTCATCGCGACCTTCACGTCGACGCCGAGGCGGCGCAGGTCGGTCACGACCTCGCACGCCTTGTATGCGGCGACGCTGCCACCGATGCCGACGAGGACTCGATGCCCGTCGAGTTCCAGCGTCATGCGGCATCCCCGCTGTTCGAGGACCGCAACCCCTCGATGATCGCCTCGATCTCCTGCGCCGCGCGCCTGGCGTCGTCGTTCACCACCTGATGATCGTACGTGTCCTTGAGCGCCAGCTCCGCGACCGCGAGCTCCTGGCGGGCCCGGAGGCTTGCAGGGTCCTCGGTTGCGCGTTCGACGAGGCGCTGTTCGAGTGCCTCCATGCTCGGCGGCAGCAGGTAGATGTACGTCCCGCGCGCGCCGAGCTGCGCTCGCACTTTCTCTGCTCCCTGGACATCGATTTTGATCACGGTGTCGCGGCCGGACGCGATGGCTTTGTTGACCGTCTCGAAGGTCCGGCCCTTGAGCTCGCCGTAGACGGTCGACCACTCGAAGAACTCGTCGCGGTCGATCATCGCCCGGAAGGTCGGCTCGTCCACGAACCAGTACGAGACGCCATCCGTCTCTCCCGGGCGCGGCGGGCGCGTGGTGTACGAGATGCAGTACTCGAGCGCCGGGTCGAGCTCGAAGAGCTCGCGCAGCACAGTGTCCTTGCCGACACCGCTCGGCCCCGTGAGCACGACCAGCAAGCCCGCCGGAGCTCATTCGGACGCTGGACGAAGCCTGGCTGCGGCCGCGATCAGCTCCTCGGGTACCGGTGATTCGTAGGTTCGTTCTGCGCCGTCGGCCGGGTGGCGCAGGCGGAGACGCATCGCATGCAGCGCAGGACGCGCGAGCAGCGGATCCGGGCGGCCGTACACGGTGTCGCCGATGATCGGATGACCGATCGACGCGAGGTGCACGCGAATCTGGTGCGTGCGCCCGGTGCGCAGCGACAGTTCGAGGACGGTCGCGCCGGCGAGGCGCTCGACCACGCGAAAGTCGGTCATCGCCTCGCGGCCACCTTCGACAATCGCCATGCGCCGCCGGTCGCGCGGGTGACGCGCTATCGGCGCGTCGATCGTCCCGGTGTCCTCGCGAAACCCACCGTGGACGAGCGCCCAGTACGTGCGACCGAGCGAGCGATCGCTGAGCTGGCGGGCCAGGTTGCGGTGCGCTGCCTCGGTCTTGGCCACCACGAGCAGGCCGCTCGTGTCGCGGTCCAGGCGATGCACGATGCCTGCACGCTCGGCGCCGCCGAGCAGCGACCACGTCGTCCCGCGTTCCTTGAGCGCGTCGGCGAGAGTCCCCGTCGGGTGTCCCGGCGCGGGATGCACGACCATGCCCGACGGCTTGTCGACCACTGCAAGCCAGTCGTCTTCATCAACGATGCGCAACTCCATCGCCGGAGCACCCGGATCACGGCGTGGCAAAGCCGCAGCGACGACCGTCTCGTCGGGTGGCGTGACCACGACCTCGGCGGTATCGCGAACGCGCTGCCCCGGTCTCCCCGGACGACCGTCGACCGTGACGAGTCCCGCGTCGATGAGCGTCCGGGCCGCGTGGCGAGTGATCTGTCGCGAGTCCGCGAGCCAGAGGTCCAGCCGCGGCGCGACCACATCCGCGGTGGCGGCGCTCATGACGGTGCCGACGACGCGGATGACGTCGGCTTGTGCGACGTCGGCACGAAGCTGAGCACGAGCAGGGCGATGATCGCCACGACGATGCAGCTGTCGGCGACGTTGAACACCGGCCAGAAATGGAAGTCGATGAAATCCACCACCGAGCCGTTGATCAGACGGTCGACGCCGTTGGAGAGCGCGCCGCCGAGGATCATGCCGATGAGCACCTGCCGGTACCACGTGGTGCCGTACTTGTATCCCGAGAACACGATGTACAGGCTCACGATCAGCGCCACCGCGAGGTACAGCCAGTGCAACTGGGGCAGCACGCTGAACGCGGCGCCGCTGTTCTCGACGTGGTCGATGGACACGAACGAGCCCGGCCAGATCTGCTGACCGATGTACAGGTGCGTCGCAACGAGCCACTTGGTGATGTGGTCGACGATCGCCACCGCCGCGGCGGTACCGAGCAGGACCACGTAGATCCGGCGCCGCGAAACGGGCTGGCCGCCGGCTACCGCTGTACTCCCAGCCAGCATCGTGCACCTCCCAGCTCGCCTTCCCACTCCGCGAGCACGGCGTCACGCCGGTCCTCGATCGCGACCGCGAGCGTCTCCCCCTGCAGCCACTCGCGATGTGCGCTCACGGCGCGCGCGGCGTCGCCGTCCGCGTCCACGAACAACGTGATCCGATCCTCGACGCGGAGCTCCGCCTGCTTGCGCAGGTCGTTGACCTTGCGGCTGATCTCGCGCGCCAGCCACTCGAGGCGGAGTTCGTCGGTGATCGTCGTGTCGAAGACGACTGCGGCATGCGCGCCTTCTGGATCCACATAGGCGACGCTCTTGACGTTGAGCTCTTCCATGAAGATCGCCTCGATCTCCGGGCTCAGCGGAACGCTCGCGAGGGTCGCCGACGCGAGCGGCTGGCGGACGCGGACGCCGGCTGTGGTTCGCGCTGCGAGTCCGTCCTCGACCAGGCGGCGCAGCCTGCTCATCTCGGCGATCACGTCCGGGTCGCGCCACACTCCCTGCGCCTTGGGGAAGTCGGTGAGATGCACCGAATCGGGCGCTCCCGCCGTCGACGGCGGATCGCCGTTGAAGCCGCTGAGGTTGCGGTACATCCGCTCTGCCATGAACGGCATGAACGGCGCGACCAGGCTGGCGATCGAGAGCAGCACGGTGTTCAACGTGGCGAAGCCGACGCGGAGTCGTCGCTCGTCCCGGCACTCTTCCAGAAGCGACGTCGCGAGCGGCGCACGTACCACTTGGAGAGATCCTCGACAAACGCCTCGACGGCGTGCACCGCGTCCGATGCGTCGTAGCGCTCCATGGCATCGCGCACACCGTCGATGGTCTCGGCGAGCCGCGCGAGACACCAGCGGTCGAGCGCCGGGCGCTCGAGCACCGCGGGAGCGGCCGACGCGGGGTCGTAGCCCTCGGTGAGCGCGTACGTCACGAAGAACGAGTAGACGTTCCAGAGCGTGAGCATGAAGAGCCGCACCACGTCCTGGAACGACGCGGGGCTGACACGCAGCTCCGCATTCTCGACGCCCTGCGCGTAGAAGTACCAGCGAGCCGCGTCTGCGCCGAACTGGTCGAAGATGGTGTCGGGCTCGATGGTGTTGCGCCGCGACTTCGACATCTTCTTGCCGTTCTTGTCCTGCAGCGTGCCGACGACGACGCAGTTCCGATACGCCGGCAGGTCGAAGAGCAGCGTCAACTCCGCGAGCAGCGAGAAGAACCAGCCACGCGTCTGATCCACGCCCTCGCAGATGAAGTCCGCGGGATGCGTGTGCTCGAAGAGCTCCTTGTTCTCGAAGGGATAGTGCTTCTGCGCAAAGGGCATCGCACCCGAGTCGTACCAGGCGTCGATGACCTCGGGCACACGGTGCATCACATCGCCGCACGCCTTGCACGGCAGAGTCACCTCGTCGATGAACGGACGGTGCAGGTCGTCGTCCACGGTCAGGCCCACGTCGGCGGCGCTCCCGGCGCAGAACTTCTCGTCGCACTTGTCGCAGACCCAGATGGGAAGCGGCGTGCCCCAGTAGCGGCTGCGCGACAGGTTCCAGTCGATGAGGCTTTCGAGCCAGTTGCCCATGCGGCCGTCGCGGATATGCGCCGGCTGCCAGTGCACGCTGCGGTTGTGCGCGAGCAGCCGGTCCTTGACCGCGGTGGTGCGGATGAACCACGAGGTGATCGCGTAGTACAGCAGCGGTGTGTCGCAGCGCCAGCAGAACGGATACGTGTGCAGGATCCGTTCCGCTCGATACAGGCTCCCCTGCTCTCGCAGGTCCTCGATGATCTTCGGGTCCGCGTCCTTGACGAAGAGTCCCCGATAGCGCGTCTGACCCTCGAGGAAGCGGCCGTCGAGACCCACCACGTGACGGATCGCGACGCCCTTGCGCTGGCAGAGCTCGAGGTCCGCAACGCCGTATGCCGCAGCGGTGTGCACGATGCCAGTGCCCTCTTCCATGTTCACCAGCTCCGGCGCGTCGAGCACGACGAACGCGAGTCCTTCGGGCAGCATGTCGGTGAAGAGCGGCTCATACGTCAGGTCGACGAGGTCGCGGCCGTCCATCTCACCGATGACTTCGTAGTCGCCCTCGAGGATCGCGAGGCGTTCCTTGGCGAGGATGTATGTCTCATCACCCTGCGCAACGCGCACGTACGGCTTGCCGGAGTGCACAGCGAGCGCGACGTTGCCGGGGAGCGTCCAGGGCGTCGTGGTCCACGCCAGCAGGAACGTCTTGCCGTCCGAGTCGTTGATCCGGAACTTCACGTAGACGGACGGATCCGACGTGTCCTCGCGGTATCCCTGGCTCAGCTCGTGCGACGAGAGTGTCGTCTGGCAGCGCGGGCAGTACGGCGTGACCTTGTAGCCCTGGTAGAGCATCTCGTCGTCCCAGAGCTCCTTCAGGCTCCACCACACCGACTCGATGTAGGTGCCGTCGTACGTGCGATACGGATGGTCGAAATCGAGCCAGAAGCCGAGGCGTTCACTCATCTCGCGCCACTGGTCGATGTACTCGTTCACCGACGCCTTGCAGCGCGCGTTGAACTCCGCGATGCCGTATTCCTCGATCTGCTTCTTGCCGCTGATCTTCAGCGAGCGCTCCACCTCGAGCTCGACCGGCAGGCCGTGGGTGTCCCAACCCGGCCTTTCTCGCCACGGAAAAGCCGGTCATCTGCTTGTAGCGCGCGAAGACGTCCTTGTATGAGCGAGCGAGGACGTGATGCAGACCCGGCAGTCCGTTGGCGGTGGGCGGTCCCTCATAGAACACGTAGGGCGGCGCGTCGCGACGCATCTCGAGGCTGCGTTCGAAGACGTGCGTTCGCTGCCAGAGTTCGAGGATCTCGACCTCCGCCTCGGGAAAACCCGCGCGTGCGCTGACAGCTGAATACCTGGGCATCACCTCAAGGATACCGGCAGATCGTTCGCAGCCGAACTGCCGAGGCGCCTCAGCTCACTCGCTCGCCGAAGATCGCCCGGCCGACGCGCACCATGGTGGCGCCCTCTTCGATTGCCACTTCGAAGTCGTTGCTCATGCCCATGCTCAACTCCGGGAGCGCCCACCCGGTCACGTGCTCCATGTGATCGCGGACGTGACGTAGCCGTGTGAACGTCGCGCGCGCGTCCTCGGGATCCTCGGAAAACGGCGCGATGGTCATCAGTCCCATCAGGTGAATCGCCGGGACATTGACGAGCTCCTGCACCACTCCCTCGACGTCGCCCTCGTGCACACCGAAGCGGGTTGCCAGCCCGGTCAACTCCACTTCAAGCAGCACGCCGATGGGATCGAGCCCAGGTGGCCGATGCGTCGACAGCGCTTCGGCGATGCGCCGGCTGTCGACGGAGTGGACAAAGTCGAAGAGCGCCGCCGCCCGGCCCGCCTTGTTGGTCTGGAGATGCCCGATCAGATGCCAGCGAGCTGTGTGCCGAACCTTGGCTTGCTTGTCGTCAGCCTCCTGGATCCGGTTCTCCCCGACGTCCTCGATCCCGGCGCTGATCGCCTCGTCGACCCGATCCGCGTCCACTCCTTTGGTCACTGCGATCAGGAGGACGTCGAGCGGGTCGCGATTGGCCCGCGTCGCCGCAGCGTCGATGCGACCGCGAACTGCCTCGATCCGGTCAGCGACCGGCGCGTCCCCTCCACGACAAGTGCCTATTTGCCGAGGTCGAGTGGGAGTTCGCGACCCTCGGTATCACGGCGCTTACGCTGCCGGCGGGCAGTGTCGGGGCGGGTTCCAGGAGGATGCGCCAGCACATCCTCGATGGTGGCGCGCATCTCCTGCGCGTCCTTGAAGGATCGATACACCGAAGCGAATCGAATGTACGCGATCTCATCGATTTCTCGCAGGCGGGCCATCACCATGGCGCCGACCTCGCGGCTCGGGACCTCGGAGAGGTTCTGGCTCCGCAGGGCATTCTCGATGTCGGCGACCATCTGCTCGAGATTTGCCGGCGCGAGGCGGGTCTTCTTCGATGCGATGACGAGCCCGGACAGCAGCTTCTGGCGGTTGAACTCCTCGCGCCTGCCGTCTTTCTTGACGACGTAGAGCGACGGCACCTCGACGCGCTCGTACGTGGTGAAACGCTTGCCGCAGACAAGACATTCGCGGCGGCGGCGAATCGCCTCACCGGTCTCGGAATCTCGCGAGTCGACGACCTTGATATCCGTCTCGCCGCAGAACGGGCACTTCACGTGCTGCCCCCTAAGAGCTTGGGATCGGCTCCGGCCGGCCGCGCGATGGCCACCGGCGGAGCCGATCCCGGCCCAAACCTACCGACGGTCCCTCAGAAACGCGGGAATATCCAGGTCGTCCACGCTGTACGGCCCGGTGGGCTTGCCCCCGACGGTGAACGCGGGCTGCCGCTGGTCCGAGGAAACGGGGCGCGCCGACGGCTCGTAGCTGAGGGTGCCGATGACATCGATCTGGCCCGTGAAGCCGGTGGCGATGACGGTGATCTTCACCTCGCCCTTCATGTGCTCGTCGATGACGGTGCCGAAGATGATCTGCGCGTCCGCGTCAGCGGACTCGCTCACCAGTTGCGCCGCCTCGTTGACCTCGTACAGGGTGAGATCCGGGCCACCCGTGACGTTGAGAAGGATGCCCTTGGCGCCGGCGATCGTGGTCTCGAGCAGCGGGCTCGCCACCGCGTCCTTGGCGGCGTCCGCTGCGCGCGTATCGCCGCTGCCGAACCCGATGCCCATGAGCGCCTGACCCTGCCCCTGCATGATCGTCTTCACGTCGGCGAAGTCGAGGTTGATCAATCCCGGGAACACGATCAGGTCGCTGATGCCCTGCACGCCCTGACGGAGCACGTCATCCGCAACCTTGAAGGCATCACCGATCGGGGTCTTCTTGTCCACGACCTGCATGAGCCGCTCATTGGGAATGGTGATGAGCGTGTCGACCCGGCCCTGGAGGTTGGCAATTCCCTCCTCGGCCGATTTCTGACGGCGGAGCCCCTCGAAGCGGAACGGCTTGGTCACCACGCCGATCGTCAGCGCACCGGACTCGCGGGCGATCTCGGCGATGATCGGCGCGGCACCGGTACCGGTGCCGCCGCCCATGCCGGCGGTGATGAAGACCATGTCGCTGTCGGCAAGCGCCTTGGTCAGCTCTTCGCGCAACTCCTCGGCCGCGTCGCGGCCCTTCTGAGGATCACCGCCGGCGCCGAGGCCGCGGGTCAGCTTGCCGCCGATCCGGATCTTCAGGTGCGCGGACGACGAGCTGAGCGCCTGATGGTCGGTGTTGATCGCGATGAACTCAACGCCCTTCAGGTTGCTCCGGATCATGCGGTTCACGGCATTGCTGCCGCCGCCGCCGACCCCCACGACGCGGATGCGGGCGTTGCCGTCTAGTGTCCGGTCGAGGTCTGCCATTCCTGTCTCCTCGCGTTGGGTTGCGGATTCACGGGTTGGGGGCGTGTTGGGAGATCTCCGACGAGCCAGGGCGTCCCCAGGCTGGTCGAGTCCGTGCGTGCGTAGATGATCAAAAGAGGTCACGAAACCACCTCGAGAATTTGACCCCGGCGGCCGGGCCGTCCGAGCTCTTGCCGTTGGAGCGTGAGGGTTTGCGTCCGAGGTTGCTCCGGGCTCCCCAACGCAGCAGCCCGACCACCGTCGCGTGGCTCGGGCCGCGGATCTCGTCGTTCATTCCCTGCAGACCCTGCGGCGCGGCAATGCGCGCGGGGAGGTTGGTCTGTTGCTGCACAACTTCGGCGAAGCCGCGCAACAGCGCGCCGCCGCCGGTGATGACGATGCCACCGGGGAACATGCCGAGTGGCCCGGCGCGCTCAACCTCGGCTGCGATCATCGACGCCATCTCACGTGCGCGCGGACCGATGATTTCAGCGAGATACCGTTGCGGCACACCGACCGGCTCGTCGTAGCCCATCGGCGTCAAGGTCACCTCCGCGTCCGCGGGCAGCGTCAACTGCAGGCAGTGCCCGAAATTGCGTTTGACGGTCTCTGCGGTTTCGAGATCGCAGCGCAAACCGACGGCGAGATCCGCGGTGACATGGTTGCCACCGACCGGGATCACGCTCGTGTGCACGATGCTGCCGCGCGCGAAGACCGCGATATCGCTGGTGCCACCGCCGACATCGACGACCACGACACCGCGCTCGATCTCGTCCTCGGTGACCACTGCCTCCGCGGACGCGAGCACCTGCAGCACCATGTCGTCGACGCTGAGCCCCGCCTTATGGACAACCTTGACCACATTCTGGATCGCGGTGTTGGCGCCGGTGATGATGTGCGCGTCGACCTCGAGGCGATTGCCCGCCATGCCGATGGCGTCGCGCACTCCCTCCTGCCCGTCGATCGTGAACTGCTGTGGCAGCACGTGCACGATGCGACGCTCGGAGGGAACGCTCACCGCGCGCGCAGCGTCGATGGCACGGTGCACGTCCTGGTCGCGCACTTCACGATGCCCCGCCTCCACGGCAACGACCCCACGGCTGTTCTGCGAGGTGATGTGGCCACCGGCGATCCCGACCACGGCGGAGTCGATCGGCACGCCGGACATCTGCTCGGCCATGTCCACTGCTTCGGCCACCGCCTCGGCGGCCCGGTCGATCTCGACCACGGCGCCCTTGCGAACGCCCCTCGAAGCCACCAGACCGACGCCCAAGAACTCGGAGACCGGTGGTCTCAAGGTCTGCGACGGCGCAGCAGACTTTGGTCGTTCCGAGATCGAGTGCGAAGACGCGGCGAGGACGGGTCACTGTATGGGTCTCCGAGTGTAGCCGTCACGGCTGCGCCATTCAAGGGTTTTCAGGCGCAAAACCGCAAGATGCTGGGTTCGCGCCCCCAGTATGCCACAACATGTTGGTTGTCATTGAGAGGTCGGACAGCCTCGCGGCGCCATTCAGGAGGCCATTCCCTGCGCCCTGGGATTGCCTGGTCTCCGCAACCCTGGAGACACGGACAGGGCCTCGCCACTGCACCTTCTGGACGAGGCCCTGTGCGCCGCGGTCAGTGTGGACCGCTGAAGCTGCGCAACCGTAACACCGCTCGTCTGTGGCGTCTACGCTTCGAGGACGATTTTCCCGCGCAACTCGCCGGCTGCCATTTCGGCAAAGGCAGTCGCCGCGTCACGCAGCGGACGGGTGGATCCGATGAGTGGCCGCAGCGCCCCGGTTGCGATCAGGTCGACCAGGTGGCGCAGCTCCCCGCGCGTTCCCATGGTCGTCCCGGCGATCGTGATGCTCCGGAAGAAGATCCGGTTGAGCTGCGCCGGCGGATTCGGCCCGCCGGTCGCGCCGGGGACCACCACGACGCCGCCGGGACGGACGGCCCGCAGGCTCAGATCCCACGTCGGCTCGCCGACGGTATCGATCACGGCGTCGACACCCAGTCCCCCGGTTGCGCCGATGATCGCTCGGGCCGTCTCGCGCGCCACCGGGAAGGCAGCTTCGGCGCCGAGATCCACCGCGAGCGCTCGTTTCGCCTCATCGCGCGACGTCGCGTAGACGGTGATCCCCGCGAGACGGGCGAGCAGGATCACGGCAGTGGCGACCCCGCCGCTCGCTCCCTGCACGAGCACGCTCATCCCGGGTTTCAGCGCGGCGCGGACGAAGAGCGCCCGGTATGCGGTGAGGTATGCCGTGGGCAGGCACGCCGCGTCCGCGAAGCTGACCTGGTCGGGCAGTGGCACGAGGTTCGTTGCCGGGATCTCGACGTACTCGGCGAGCGCACCGGCGAGAGGCCCTTCGCTGAGCATGCGAAACGACCGGCAGCCGAGCGGCTCGTCCGCGAGGCACGCCGCGCAGTGGCCGCACGTGACGATCGGGTAGACAACCACCCGGGCTCCGATCGCCGGAGCGCCTTCGGGCATCTCGCCGCCGTACGCCTCGACCACCCCCGCGGCGTCGCATCCCAGGATCTGCGGCGGCGTCACCGGCGACGACGACACGCCGCGCAATGTCCAGAGGTCGTGGTGGTTGAGTGTCGCCGCACGCACGCTGACCAGCGCCCAACCGGGCCGGGGAACGGGTGCTGGGAGCTCTCCGACGGTGAGGTTGGCCAGCGGATCGTCGCCGCCGACTGCCGACGCATACGCCGCAAGCATTTGGCGGACCGTAGCATGGTGTCCACCATGCGTCTCGACACCGTCCTCGAAGGGCGCCGCCAGCCCGTCTTCTCGTTCGAGTTCTTTCCTCCAAAGACTGACGATGGGGTTCTCGAGCTCTTCGAGGCCATCTCGCACCTGCGCGAGCTCGAGCCGACCTTCGTTTCCGTGACATATGGCGCCGGGGGCTCGGTACGCGCTCGAACGGTCGATCTCGTGACCCGCATCCGTCGCGAGCTCGATATCGAGCCCGTTGCGCACCTGACCTGCGTCGACGCGACCGTCGATGACCTGCAACGCATTCTGGACGGACTTCGGGACTCCGGGATCGACAACGTGCTGGCGCTCCGTGGCGATCCGCCAGGGGGTGTGCTGCCGTTCACACCCACCGAGGGCGGGTTGGCATATGCCACCGAGTTGATGGAGCTGATCACCACGCGGTACGGCTTTTGCGTCGGCGGTGCCTGCTACCCGGAGAAGCACCCGGAATCGGCCGACACGGATGAGGACGTGCGTGCCGCGAAGCGCAAAGCAGACGCGGGCGCCAGCTACCTGATCACGCAAATCTTCTTCGACAACCGGACGTACTTCGACTTCGTCGCCAGGGCACGCGCGGCCGGCGTGACGGTGCCGATCCTTCCGGGGATCATGCCCGTCACCAACGTGGGCCAGGTCAAGCGTTTCACGTCGAAGATCGGCGCCACGATTCCGGATGCGCTGCTGGACGCGCTGCGGTCGCGAGAGGACGACCCGGAGGCGGTCCTGCAACTCGGGGTTGCATGGGCCACCCTCCAGTGCGCCGAGTTGCTTGCCGGCGGTGCTCCGGGCGTGCACTTCATCACGATGAACCGGTCGCCCGCCACGCGCGCGATCCTTTCTGCCTTGCGCGCCGCGCGTCCGTGGGATCGAGTTCGCTAAAGCGCCTCTATTCGGCGGGTTCTTCACGCGGGCGCATCGGCAGCCGGAACACGAGGATGAACGCCGCTGCCAGTGGCACGAGGCAGGCCCAGGCGGTGACCCGCAATGCGTCGGTCGCGAGGTGGTTCGCGAAGGTTGCGAAGAAGATGGTGCCCAGGACGGCAACTCCGAGCGCCGTCGAGAGCTGTTGCACGGCCTCGAAGACACCTGAGGCGGATCCGACCTCGTCCATGCTCACGCTCGTGAGCACGAACCGGAACAGCTGACCGATGCTCGCTCCGACGCCCATGCCGATGAAGAAGAGGCCGGGGACGAGGTCCCAGCCCGAGGCGCTTGGACCGGTGAGGATCAGGGCGAGGCCCACAGCGCCGGCAGCGATGAGCACGATGCCGATATGGAGCAGGTGGCGCTGCAGCCGCTTGACGACCGCCATGGACCCGAACATGCCGAGGATCATTCCCACGACCATCGGGGTCAGCGCCAGACCGGCCTGAACCGGCGACCAGCCTTCGCCGAGCTGGCCGTAGAGCGACACGCAGAGCAGCAGGCCGCCGAAAGCGCCGAACAGCGCCAGAGCGACTGCCGTGCCGCTGAGGTACGTCCCGTTGGTGAGCAGCGACGGCTCGATCAGGGGGTTCTTGCTGCGCCGTTCGTGCAGCAGGAAGCCGACCAGCAGGAGCGCACCAGCGACGAGCATCGCGAACGACCAGAGCGGGCCAGCCGTCGGTCCTTCCCTGGATGAGGGGATAGATGATCGCGACGAGCGCCAGGCCGACCAGGCCGACGCCGGTGAGGTCGAGCTTCATGGTGGGGTGACTGGCGCCGCGAGGCAGCGAGCGGTACGCCAGCGGCAGCGCCAGTGCGCCGATCGGCACGTTGATGAGGAAGACCAGACGCCATCCGGTGTCCCAGAGATTCCAGTCGATGAGCGCGCCCGCGAGGACTGGAGCGGCGAGCAGCGCCACGCCCGTCGCCGGACCGAACAGACCCAGCGCCTTGTTGAACTCGGCCTGGTCGGTGAAGACCTCCTTCATCAAGCCGAAGCCCTGGGGGATCATGAGCGCGCCGAAGGCGCCCTGGAGCACCCGCAATGCGAGGAGCACGCCGATGCTCGGCGTGACCGAGCAGGCGGCCGACGTGAGCGTGAAGCCCGCCGAGCCCACGAGGAACATCCGGCGCCGGCCGAGGATGTCCCCGAGGCGCGCGCCGGCAATGAGCAGCACTGCGAAGGCCAGCGTGTACCCAGCACTCAGCCACTGGATGGTGCTGGCGCCGCCACCGAGCTCGCGATGGATGGACGGCGCGGCGACGTTCACGATCGTGGCGTCGAGCAGATCCATGACGTTGGCGGCCAGGACGACGGCCGCGACGACCCAGCGGAGGCGGTATCGGCTCGCGCTGGCGGTGCCGGCGGGCGGTGCGGCGGGGATTGGGCGGTGGGCATGGGGTTCCTCGTAGCTATCGAACAGTGTTCGCTACGAACATCGTACGTTACGGACAGCGTTCGAGTCAAGTAGAGTTCGATCCGCCATGACCCTCGACGACGGTCCGCGATCGATGAGCCCTTCCGACACCCGTCCCGACCGCCATCGCTCCACCCGCGACCGCCCCGCCAAGGCACCGCTCAGCGAGGACGCGGTCGTCGACGCCGCTCTGGCGATCCTGCGGTCGGACGGTCTGGATGCGGTCACGATGCGCCGGGTGGCAGCCGCGCTGGACACGGGAGCAGCCTCGCTCTACGTCTACGTCTCCGGCCGCGAGGGCCTGTTCCAGGCGATGCTGGATCGCGTCACCGCGTCGATCAACGCTCGAGGCGCCGGACCCTTCACGATGGCGCGCTCAACTGCACTCGCTGCTCCAGCGCATGCATGAGGCACTGGTTGCGCATCCCGGTATCGCCGCGCTGACCCTCGAGGATCCACCGTCGACGGAGGTTGTGTTCCGTCTGACGGAGAACTTGCTGGGAATCCTGCTCGCTGGTGGGATCGACCCCCAGGACGCCGCGTGGGGGTGCGATATCTTCGTGTCGCTGGTCACCGCTGTGGCCAGTGAGGACGATGTGCGGCGCGCTCGTGGCCGGAATGACGACGCCGACCGTCGGGCGAATGCCGGCGAGATCTACAGAACCTTTCTCACGCTACCGCCCGACCGTTTCCCGCTTCTGGCAGCCCACGCCGCGCAGATGGTCGCCGGCACCGGCGACGAGCGGTTTCACTTCGGCATCGACGTCGTCATCGACGGCCTGGTCGCGAGATCAGCCCGAGGGCTAGCCAACGAGCCTCAGGGCGACGGACTCGGCGGCGGCGAGATCAGCGTGATGGTCGGCGTGGGCGTGGCACTCGGCGACGGTGATGGCGTTGGCGTCGGACGCGGGGTCGGCGGGGCCGTGGGCGGTGCCACCGCCGATTGCGCGGGTGGCGGCTGCACCGCCGGGGCGACCGGCAGCAGCGCCTCCGTGACCTCGGCAGGCAGTCCCGGGCTCCCGCCGCTCACGGGGTCGGCCGGCGCCTCGACATCGATGTAGCCGAAGTTCGGTTTCACGAAGTTCAACTGCCCTTTCAGTGCCGCGAGCGTCTCGACCTGGGCCGGCAGCGCCTGCAAGGCTGCGTCGGTGTCGAGGTCGCCGAGCACGGCGCGCCATCCGCTGCTGGTCCATATGCTCACGACGTCGTCCGCGCCCCAGAGGAATGCCTCCACCGAACACCCGAAGACGCTCGGAAAACGCTGCGAGATCGAGCTCAGCAGCTGCACCAGCACCGGGTTGATCGGCTGCGGTGTTCCGGCCCGGTCATCGATCAAGACGGGGATACCGCTGCGCGCGGCCGCAGTCGCGTCGATCCCGGGGAGCGTCGCCCCGTCCGACGCCACCAGCGTGTCGGTGCCATCGCGTCGGATCCGCAGCATCGGCGCACGTTCGACGACCGAGATCTCCACCGTGGCGGGCAACTCGGTGGTGACGAGCGCGCTGGCGACCCAGGGGAGTGCCTGCACGCGGCCCTGAATCGCGGCGCCGTTGATGGTGAAGATGCTCTGCTCGGGCACCTGGGCGGCGGCGACCACCGCGCCGGTGGTGAGCAGATGCGTGCCGATCACCGTCACCTTGCGCACCTGGAACCCCGGGAGCGTCAACGCCAGCGCGAGGAGGCCAACCTGCACCGTCAGCGCGGCTGCCGCGATGACTGCGCCGTCTCCACGAGATGTGCCGGCGCGGACCGGGCGGTGGTGGCGGTGCTCCCCTGCGCGCATGGCGGCGCTTGCGGGGCGAGGAGGCGAGCTTCGCGCCGGGAGTGAGCACCAGCCTGCGCACGGACCGCGATGAGTCGGCGATGAGCGCCGCCTGAGCTCGGACGAGGGCGACATGGCGCGACTGTTCGTCGAGCATCTCGGTGCTCACAAGGCGTGCTCGGTGCGGCGGGTACGGTGCATATACGCAGTGCTGAGACGTGTGCTGGAAGACGAGGAGTGAGACGTTGCGGCCGTACGGGCCGGGCCGATTATCTCCCAGGGGAACCCGATGTGACCGTTACGAACGCGCCGCGCGCGCAACGGGGAGGTACGTGTCCGGCAGATCGTTGGCGAACAGCACCACGTCACCCGGGACGGCCAGCGTCTGGAGCAACGCCGTGGCTTCGGCGAGGGTGTCGACAACGTGGATGCGGTCCTCGCGGATACCGCCATCACGGAGGCCGGCGCACAACGCCGCGCTGGTCTTCGCCGACATCACGATGACGTGATCGCAGACCTTCGCCGCGTGCTCACCGTAGCGCCGGTTCTCCGCGTCCTCGACACTGCCGAGCTCGACAAGTCCCGGCGTGATCAGGAACTTGTGCGCGCCGCTCATCGCCGCGAGTACTTCGAGGCCGTTGTGCACCCCAACCGGGTTGGCGTTGTACGAGTCGTCGATGACCGTGAGCGGGCTCGCAGTCGTCATCACCTCGAGACGGTGCTCCACCTGCTCGAGCGATGCCGCCGCTGCAATGGCATCGTCGATCGAATAGCCGAGCGTGAGCACGGCGGCGAGCGCCGCGCTGACATTGGCCACCTGGTGCCGTCCCAGGAGCGGAATCGTGACCTCGCGATCCAGGCCTTCCGCCTCCCAGCGCCAGCGAAAGGTCGACCCGTGCTCCGTGATGCGGATCGACGACGCGACGATGTCCGCGTCGGCCGTCTCGCCGTCGGTGTCGAGCGCGTAGCGGATGACGGAACGCTGCTCGGCATGCGCCCGCTGCGCGAGGGATATCCCCGATTCGTCGCCGGTGTACAGGATCGTCGTGCCCTCCGGCGGCAACGACGCGATGACCTCGTACATTGCGTCGGCGATGCGGCCCATCGTGCCGAAGCGCTCCATGTGCTGCGGGCCGATTGCGGTGATGATCGCGATGCGCGGGTGGACCAGGTCGCTCATGGCCGCGATCTCGCCCTGCGCGTATGCGTCCATCTCGACGACGAAGACCTTGTTGTCCGGCGTCAGATCCTCGTTGATCACGCGGGTGACGCCCATCAGCGTGTTGAAGCTCTTGCGTGTCGGGAGCGTGTTGACGTTCGGTTGCAGCAGCTGCGCGATGATGTGCTTGGTGCTCGTCTTGCCAAAGCTGCCCACCACCGCGACCACGATGGGGTCGGACCTCCCGGAGGCGTTCCGCGGCGAGTCCCAGGTAGTGACGCCGGATCCGCGCCTCCGCCGGTTTTGTGACGACATTGGCAGCAACGAGCAGGATCTCACTCATGCCCGTGACGAGCCCGGCAGCGATGAGCACGAGAATCGTCGACACGATGGGATGGAGCGCGACGATGCCGAGTGCGAGCCCTGCCGCGAGCAGGACCGCGAGGAATCCTCCGGCGATGAGCAACCGGCGCATCCGCGCCGTCATCACGAGTGGCCGTTTCGGTGAGGTCCATCGCCACGTGAATTGCGCAGCAGCTGCCGAGACAAGCCACGCAACCGCGATGCCGACCGGTCGCGCGGCGGGCCACACCGCGGCGACACTGAGGGCAACCGCTCCAACGAGGAGGCCGAGCCACACCGCGCGGTGGGCAAGCCACTCGCGTGTCAGCCCCCATCGCAGGAAGCGAACGGACTCGTACTCCTCGATCTGGAACATCCGCGCGGCGACGAGCACGATGCGGAAGAGCAGGATCAGCCAGACGACGGCGGCGATCGCGACCAGTGGTCCGACAAACGGGCTCACTGCGTGTTTTCCGGTGGATCGTCGCGCAAAAACACTTCGACGATCCTGGAGAAGCGCGCCGCCTGCTCGAGGTACGCGTAGTGCCCGGCGCCCTCGAAAACCACGAGGCCCGAATCCGGAATGAGCCGCTCCATGAGCTGTCCGTCGGCGATCGGCGTCTCGGTGTCCTTGTCCCCCCAGATGAGCAGCACCGGGAGGTGCAGCTTGGGCAGGACCGGCGTGAGGTCCTCGTTGACGATCCGCACCAGCGTGCCCCGCATGACACCCGAGACGGCCCGGTAGTCGGCAGAGCCACGCTGATCAGCGCGGCGCCGTGCCGCCTGTCGAACCGCTCCCGGGAGCAGACGGGACCGTTCGACCATTCGAAGCGCCTTGTAGGAGCGCACACGTGCGACGCCTCGCAATGTCTGACGCGGGCGGATGCCGGCGCTCGCGGTCAGCACCATCCGCTCGATCCGCCCCGGATAGGTTGCCGCCATCACGATCCCGATGCGGCCGCCGTTGGAATGACCGATCAGGTCACACGTCTGGACACCCAGGCGATCGAGCAGCGCGATGCACCAGGCGGCGTAGTCGTGAACCGACCACGGCGTGTCCGGCTCCGCGGTGGCGCCGAAGCCCGGGAGGTCCGGGACGATCAGGCGCCGGCCTTGTTGCAACGCATCGAGGACCGGTTCGAACAGCTCCGACGACACGCCCCAGCCGTGGAGCAGCAGCAGCGGGCGCCCGTCACCGCGCTCCTCGAGCGCCGCACGAGGGATCTCTCCCGTCGCCCCGGCAACGGTCGCTCGATCCCCACTCAGGTTGCTGTTCAGCCCGGCCGACCGGTGAGCAACCACGTGTCGATCGACGACGTGGTGGCCTGTTGCTCGCGATGTCGCTCCATCGCCATGTCGATCAGTTTCGTCAGGAGCGCGTCGAAGCGCATCCCGGACGCTTCCCAGAGATAGAACGAGAGCGATCCCGGGAGTGTGTTCAACTCGTTGACAACGAACGAGTCACGCTCCGGTGAGACGAGGAAGTCGACGCGCGTGACTCCGGCTGCGCCGATGGCGCGAAACGACGCCTTCGCCGTTTCCTGGATGCGCCCGGTCAATGCCTCGGAGATCTGTGCGGGGATGATCCGTTGCGAATGCTTCATACCGCCCGCGGGTGCCTTGCTCCCGCCCTTTGTCTTGGCGCCACTCAGGTATTTATCCGCGTAACTGAGCGTGCCGCGGCTCACCGGCTGCTCGCACACCGATGCCTGAACGTCGTCGCCCCATCCGAGCACCGAACAGTTCACCTCGATGCTGTCGTCCTGCGCGGGCTCGGCGAGAATTGAGGTGTCATAGCCGAAGGCGACCTCGAGCGCTTCGCGCAGCTGCTCGTCGTCCTCGACACGCGCGACGCCGATGCTCGATCCGAGCCGGCGCGGCTTGACGTACATGGGAAAACCGGGGGATTGGGAAAGCTCCGCACAGACGGCGTTCGGCCGCTCGAGCCAGCGCGACCTCGACACCATCACGTCGTCGAGCACGGGAATACCCGCGCCTCGAAGGGCACTTCGCGATATCCGTTTGTCCATGCTCACCGCGGCCGAGACGACGTCGCAGCCGCAATACGGGAGCGCCGCCAGCTCGAACAGACCTTGCAACGTGCCGTCCTCACCGTTGGACCCGTGCACAAGCGGCATCGCGACGTCGAATCGCGCTGCCGTGCGAGCACCACCGCCGAGCAGACCGCGGCGCGCATCGACTTCGATCAACGCTCCCCCACCGGTCGGGTCCGGGCGCATGGTCACGCGCGTCGAGGCGGCGATGAGCCCATCGATGTCCTTGTAGCGCTCGAGCTGGAGCAAGCTGATCACCGGTGTACCAGGCGCCCGACTTCGCGATGTAGACGGGGACCGGGACGTAGCGATCGGCCGGCATGGCTGCCATCGCCTGCTGCGCGGTGATGACCGACACCTCGTGCTCCACGGACCTGCTGCCGAAGAACACGCCGATCTTGAGCCGCTCAGCCACGATCTTCACCCGACGTGGTCTCACCGAGGACGATGATCTCCTGCTCGAGGTCGATCCCGAACTGTTGGAGCACAGCGTCGTGTGCGACGCAGACAAGGCTCAGCACATCCGCGGCTCGGGCGTGATCGACATTGACGATGAAGTTCGCGTGCTTCGGTGAGATCTCCGCACCACCGGAGCGCCGGCCCTTGAGCCCTGCTGCCTCGATGAGACGCCCCGCCTTGTCGTCCGGCGGGTTCTTGAACACGCTGCCGAGGCTGCGGATGCCGTATGGCTGCGACGCCTTGCGCTCCGCCTGGATCGCATCGGTGCGCTCACGCACCGCCGCCGGGTCATCGGCGTGCACGCGCAACCGCGCACTGACGATCACGTTGCCGCGCAATTCGTTCTTGAAACGGGAGGAGCGGTACCTGAAGTCGCACTCGGCAGCCGGCAGCGTGGTCGCGGATCCGGACTGATCGAGCGACGTGCAATCGATGAGGACATCCGACATCTCCGTCCCGAACGCGCCCGCGTTGCCGTACACGCTCGCGCCCAGAGTGCCCGGCACGCCGATGCCGAACTCGACGCCCGCGAGACCGCGCGTCGCGCAGTCCAGAGCCACGCGCGGCATCATCGCGCCCGCGCCGAGATCGATGGTCTCCGCATCGACAACTCGCACCCTGCGATCGTTGTGGCGGATCACGAGCCCGTCGATCCCCTCGTCGCTGATCAGCGTGTTACTCCCGGCACCGAGCATGGTCACCGCAACACCGGACTCGATGACAGCGGCGCAGCAAGTCGGCCAGCACGTCGACATCTCGGGTGGTGATGAACCAACGCGCAGGTCCACCAACGCCGAATTGACTGTGGCGCGCGAGCGGCTCATCGCGGAGCACGCCCGGAACGCTGTCGAGCCAGTCACCGGCGGACACCCTGTGCCTCCAGGGCGTCGCGAAGGCGCGGCGCCAGCTTGTCGAAGCCACCGAGGGACAGCACCAGCAGCACATCACCCGGCCGCACGAGGCGCATCACCAAGTCGATTCCCTCGTCACTCGAATCGACGACATGCACCGCGTGCGGCGGACCGGCGCGATCCGCGACGTCCTTGCTCGACACCGTTTTGGGCATGCCGCGCTCGCGGGCTTCCTCGATGGGCCCGATCACCACGACATCGGCGCCGGTGAAGCTCCGCCGGTAGTCCTCGAGCAGCCGGCTGACGCGCGAGTACGTGTGTGGCGTGTGGATGGCGATCAGGCGACGGCCTGGGTAGCGCTGACGCGCGGCATCGATCGCGGCTCCCACCTCGGTCGGGTGGTGCGCGTAGTCGTCGACGACCGCCACACCGTCCACCTCACCGAGGATCTGGAAGCGGCGTGCCGGTCCGAGGAAATCCGCGCACGCGCTCACGGCGACCGCCTGGTCGACTCCGGCGAACTCCGAGAGGATGAGCGCCGCGCACGCGTTCTGCGCGTTGTGGATGCCGGGAAACGTGAGCGCGACGTCGAGCGCGTCGCGCTCCTTCCGCTCCACCCGGAAATGCTGCATGCCGTCCTGCTCGCGCGGCGCCACGATCAACCAGTCGCTGCCCGGCTTCCTGCCATAGGTGACTGCAACCCCGGGCGCGGCGTCGCGAAGCGCGAGGCATTCGGGATCGTCGGCGCAGAGGGCGAGCACGCCATCGCGCGGCATGGTGGATGCGAGCTCGAGAAAGGGTTCGCGGTACGCGTCGAGAGTGGCGTAGACGTCGGGGTGATCGAGTTCGAGACGCGTCACACACGCACCGTGCGGTCGCGTGTGGAGAAATTTCGGGCGCGGATCCCACGGTGCGGACGTGTACTCGTCGCCCTCGAACACGAAAGGCCCGGTCCCCAGCCGCGACGTGCCGCCGAGGTCGAGCGACGTGGAGCCGAGGCGGAATCCGGGATCCATGCCCGCGCGCTCGAGGATGTGCACCAGCAATGCCGACGTGGTGGTCTTGCCGTGCGTGCCGCACACGGTGAGGCGCGTTCGATCACCCGCAAGGCTCACATAGAACTCGATCTCGCTCACGCACGGGATCCCGCGCCGGCGCACCGCCTCGAGCTCGAGGTTCGCCGGACGCGTCTGGTTGCCCACCACCACGAGGTCCGGAACGCCCCAGCGATCCAGATTCGCCGGATCGCTGTGGTTCTCCCATTCGATACCCGCAGCGGTGACCGCATCGCTCATCGGCGGATACGCGTGATCGTCAGAGCCGGTGACACGGTCGCCGCGCGCTTGTGCGAGGTGCGCCGCGCCGAACGTCGCGTAGCCGCAGATGCCGAGGACGTGCACGTGCATGTCAGGCCGCTTTGCTCCGTGGTCGGTCCGGCCGCCTCAACGATCAACTGGACCACGGTGTCGGTCGCGTCCGGGAGGCCGAGCGACGCGCTCGCCGCAGCCATCGCCCGCCACCGCGTCGGGTCGGCGACGAGCGCGGCGATCTCGGCGCCAAGCCGCTCGGGTGTGCACTCGGCGTCGTCGATCAACATCGCGGCGCCACCGGCCACATACGGCGTGGCGTTATGCCGCTGATGCCCGCCGGCATGTGGATACGGCACAACGATCATCGGGCGCCCGAGTGCCGAGCACTCGGCGAGCGACGATCCGCCCGCACGCATGACGACGAGGTCGCTCGACGCGATGCGCACCGCCATGTCATCGAAGAAGGCGCTCGCGGTATAGCGCGCGGCGAGGTTCGGCGGCAATGCTTCCGCCGCTCGTTGCACCGCTTCGTAATCGAGGCTGCCGCACTGATGCGTGATGGTCAGCTCGGGGTCGCTGCTGAGCAGTTCGACCATGCACCCGGCGACCGCTCGATTCAACCGTCGCGCACCCTGCGAGCCGCCAGTCACGAGAATGCGCGCGGAGCCTCTCCCCGATCGGGCGCGTGGTGAGCGCGCGAACTTCGGCACGGATTGGATTGCCGGTGTGGACAACCCGTGCATGCGGCAGATACGCCGCGGTTTCCGCGAACGACGCGGCGACGACCCGGGCTCGCCGGGCGAGCATCCGTGTTGCCCGCCCCGGGACCGCGTTCTGCTCGAGCAGCACCACCGGGATTCGCTGCGCAAGCGCCGCCACCACAACGGGGACCGACACGTATCCACCGGCGCCAACCACGACATCGGGCCGCATCGTGCGGAGCAGCCGGCGGGCGGCGATGGTGGCCCGCGTCAGCTGCGTCGTCGCCCGCGCGACGCCCCCCGCAGAGCCGACGTCGACGCCGCTGATGTCGAGCGTCTCGAGACGGAGCCCGGCCGCGACCACGAGCCGCTCCGCGACGCCGTCCCGGCGGCCGACCACGGCCACCTCGTCGTCAGGCCTGTTGCTTCGAAGCGCGAGCGCGACCGCCAGTGCCGGAGTCAGGTGACCCCCAGTTCCCCCCCCGGCGATCAGCGTGCGCACGATTCGTCATCCCTTGCCGTCGACCCTGGGCGGAGATGTTGAGCAGAATGCCCATGCCCACGAGGGTGGTCGCCAGCGAGGTCCCACCGTAGCTGATGAAGGGCAGCGGGATACCCGTTGTCGGGATGACCCCGGTCACCGCCATCACGTTGATGAACGCCTGCATGCAGATCCACGACGTGATGCCTCCCGCGAGCAGGGCGCCGAATCGGTCGGGCGCCCGAAGCGAGGCGCGCACACCGCGCCACGCAAGGAACAGGAACGCCGCGAGCACGGAGACGGTTCCGATCAGCCCGAGCTCCTCGCCGATGATGGCGAAGATGAAGTCCGTGTGCGCCTCGGGCAGCCATTCGTACTTCTGCACCGAGTTGCCGAGGCCGACACCGAAGATCCCGCCTGAGCCGAACGCGTAGAGGGCCTGGCAGTTCTGGAATCCGCTGCCGAGCGCCGCGGCGCACGGGTTGAGGAAGTGGACGAGGCGATCCGCCCGGTATGCGACCAGCCCGACCAGCGCGGCGCTGGTGGCGCCGAGACCGATGACGATCATGAGGAGGTGGCGTTTGCGCGCCCCCGCGAGTGCGAGCAGGATGAGCGCGGTCGCCGCGATGACGATCGAGCTCCCGAAGTCGCGCTCGGCAAGCACGAGCCCGAGCAGGACCACCAGCACGATGACGTAGTCGCGGACGCCGCGGAAGCTGCGTACCGTTCCCTCGCGGTCGGTGAGCCAGCGCGAGAAGAAGACGATCGCGACCCCGACTGCGATCGCCGACGGCTGCACGGAGAGCGGCCCGAACTGGAACCAGCGCTGGGCTCCGTCGTGCTGGGCGCCGACGTGCGGAATGAGCACCACCACGAGCAGCACGATCATCACCGCCATCGCAGGGCGAGCGAGCCTCGAGAGGCGGTGGTAGTCGAACCGCGCGGCAACCACGAGACCGACACCGCCGAGCGCGGCCCCGATCAACTGGTGGGCGAAGAAGTAGTTCGGATCGTTGAACCAGAGGAAGCCCAGCGCTTCCGAGGCGCTGTAGACCATCACGAGCCCGAATCCGACCAGGCCGACGACGATGATCATCAGCCAGCCGTCGACACCCGCTGCAGCGGCGGCCCGATCCGCGGAGGCGAACGCGCCGGCCACTCCGGCGCCGCGGCGCCAGTGCCACCGTCTGGCGAGACCACCGCTCAGCTTGCCGGTCTGCGTTGCCATCAGGCGTGGCTCACAGGGTGGGTCGCCAGTCGCGCAACCGCCTCGCCAAAGGCGAGCCCGCGGTGCTCGAAGTCACTGAACTGGTCGAAGCTCTTGTACCCGGGCGCGAGGAGCACCACGTCCCCCGGCCGCGCGAGCCCTGCGGCGGCCACGACCGCATCCTCGAGCCCCGATACGACGATTCGCTCCTCGAATCCGCGCCGTGCAAACGCCTCGTCGAGCTCCGCGGCGCTGGCTCCGTTGAGGACCGCGAAGCGCGCCCGCGCGACGACTTCGTCCGCAAGTGACTCGATGGAGGTGCCTGCGCCCTTGCCGCCGCCGATCCAGACGATTGTCCGGTCCGGGAACGAGCGCAGCGCCGCAATCGCCGATTCGACGTTGGTCGCCTTGCTGTCGTTCACCCAGAGGATGCCGCCCTCGTCGCGAACCGTCTGCAGGCGATGAGGCACAGCGTGGAAGTCGCGCACTGCGCCGGCGATCGGCGATGGCGCAACGCCGGCTGCGCGAGCGACCGCCACGGCGGCAAGCACGTTCTGGAGGTTGTGCACGCCGAAGAGCGGGATGTCGGTCACGGGTAGCACAGGCGACACCCGGCCGCCTTCGACGATGACCACGTCCTCACCGTCGCGCGTTGCGCCGTCGGTGATCCCTGGTTCGAGTCCGAACTGGTGCACGGTGCACGTCGCCACGGTCGCCATTTCGCGCGTGATCGGGTCATCAAAACCGAGGACCGCATCGTCGAGCGCGAAACGGACCAGGCGTCGCTTGGTCTCCGCGTACGCCGCGAAATCGCCATGGCGATCGAGGTGGTCCGGGGTGACGTTGAGCACGCACGCGATGGCGCATCGCGGCTCGAGCACCAACTCGATCTGAAACGACGAGAGCTCGAGAACCACCCAGTCGGAGTCGCCGACACCGTCGAGTCGGTCGAGCATGGTGACGCCGATATTTCCGCCGAGGTGCACCCGCTCGCCGGCGCGTTCGAGAATCGCCGCGACGAGCGCTGTCGTGGTGGTCTTTCCGTTTGTGCCGGTGATGCCGCAGATCCGCGCGCGGCAGCGCTCGAACACGAGATCCATCTCGCTGCGCACCGGCACACCGTGCGCCCTCGCGATCTCGAGCTCCGGGGCATTCCATGGGACGCCCGGACTCGGACAGACCATGAAGGCGTCCGCCGCGATGTCGTCGGGATACCCGCCGAGCCGGACCTCGACGCTCTCCGGGAGCAGTGCCGTGCGCTCGCGGATTGCCGGCGTGTCGAAGCGGTCAACCAGGATCACGTGATGCCCTTCGCGCGCGAGCGTTGATGCGCACGCCAGGCCACTTCTGCCCGCGCCGATCACCACCACCGATGTGCCGGTCACGAAACCGGTCCGGCCACGTGCGCGAACAGGACGGTGATGGCGACGCCGGCCGCGGCTGCAGCGGCGAACGCGCCGACGAGACGTTGTTCGCGAAGCCCGAGCTCCTCGAAGTGATGGTGGATCGGGCTCGCACGGAACACGCGCGTTCCGAACCTCCGGATCGCGGTGACGTTGATGACGACGCTCGCAGCCTCGACGACGAAGACGATGCCGAGCACCGGCAGGAACCAGATGAGGTGCAACTCCGTGGTGAGTGCGACGATCCCGCATCCGAGCGCGAGCGACCCCGCATCGCCCATGAAGACGCGCGCGGGAAACCAGTTGAAGAGCAGGAATGCCGCAAGGGCTCCCGCGAGTGCCGCCGCGAGGACTGCAACCGCAAGCTCGTCACGCGAGACCGCAATGATCGCTATGCCGATCAACACCAGCGATGAGCACGAGGCCGCGAGCCCGTCGGCACCATCGGTGAGGTTGACGGCGTTGCTCGTCGCGACCACGGCGATGGCCACGACCACCGCGAGCCCCCAGCCGAGATTTGGCGCGCCGAGCCCGGGAAAGAACTGATGCGTGAACCCGGCAATGGTGAGTCCGACCCCGACGAGCACACCGGCAACGCCCTGGAGGCCGAGTTTCTGCCAGACGGTGAGCCCGAGCCTGCTGATGTCGCTGATGTTGATCACGTCATCGAGGCCACCGGCGATCGCGCCGGCGAGCAGCGCGAAGACGACGAGGAAGCCCGAGCGCGAACGGTCTACGGCGAGGAAGGCGACTATCGCGATGAGGCAGAACAGCGCCCCGCCGAGGGTCGGCGTGCCTTCCTTCGCGCGATGCGACGCCGGGCTGTACGAGGCGACGTGCTGACGGGCGCCGATGCGGACGAGCAGGCCGATGAACGCCGGATAGAGCACCACGCCGGCCACGAATGCGAGCAGCCCGACGACGATCGTCTCTCTCACGGTTCGATGCGCCAGTCGTCGATCATCATCTCGGCCACCTGCCTCCAGATCGGGGCAGCGAGGATCGAGCCGAAACGGTTCCCGGCAACCACCTGCGGATCATTGAGGATGACCATCATCGTGAACTGCGGGTCGGTTGCCGGCATGAAGCCGACGAACGACGCCACCACGTTCGGGCCATAGCCTCCGCCGTTGGGGAGCGCGACCTGGGCCGTTCCCGTTTTGCCCGCGATCTCCATGCTGTAGCCGGGGATCTTCGCCCGCTTCCCTTCAGCGCCGGGATCATTCACCACGCCCACCATCATCTTCGCGAGGGTAGCCGCAGCGGTGGCCGACATGACGCGGCGGGTCACCGGGACAAAGGGCGTCGTCTTGCCGGTATTGGGATTGATGATCGCGTCGACGGCGTGCGGCTGCACCCAGACACCGCCGTTGGCGACGGCATTGATCCCGGCGAGCATCTCGACTGGCGTGGTGACGATTCCCTGTCCGAAGGACGCCTCGGCGTACTTGAGCAAGTTCCACGACAACTCCGGCGGAAGCGGGTCGTTGACCTCGCCGGCGAGATCGACCCCGGTCGGGGCGCCCATGCCGAAGGCGAGCAGGTTGTCGTAGAAGGCGCTCTCACCCTCCATCTTCATGGCGTCGATGGCCCCGTTGTTCAAGGAGTCGTCGAGCACCCACTGCATGGTCACGTCACCATGCGAACGCCGGTCCCAGTCGTGGATGAGGAAGCCGTCGATGCGCTGCTGCTTCTCGTCGATGACGGTGCTCGGTGTGAACGCGTTGTTGTTGAGCCCACCGGCAAAGGTGATGACCTTCATGACCGATCCCGGCTCGTAGGGCTGGGTCACCGCGAGATCGCGGAAGTCGGCGATGTTCGACGTCGTGTAGTCGTTGGCGTTGTACGACGGGTACTGCGCCCACGCATCGATCGCGCCCGTCTTGGTGTCCATGATCATGAGCGTGCCCGACGTGGAATGCGACGAGTTGACGCCGTTGGCAAGCGCCAGCTCGGCCCAGTACTGAATCTGCGAGTCGAGCCCGAGCTCAAGGTTATCGCCATTCTCGGCGGGAACCGTCTTCTGCTGGCCGAGACGAATCGCGTCGCCGTTGACATCGGTGAGCGTCAACTCGTGTCCGTCCACACCCGAGAGAATCGAGTTGTAGTAGCCCTCGAGCCCGTACTGGCCGACACCGTCGGCGTTGACGAAGCCGAGAAGGTTCGCCGCGAACGAGTCACCGGGAACAGGCGAAGGCTCGTACACGCTCTCCTCCGAGGGGATCGTGCCGAGCCCGCTCAACCCGAGAGCCTGCAGCTTGTCGTTCACGTCCTGGGAAACGCCCTTGGCGAGATAGTCGAATTGATTGGGTTGATTCAGCGCGCGCAGGATCTGCGCCGAGCTCAGCTGCAGGATCGGTGCGAGCATGCCGGCGACCTGCACACGGTCCGACGCAGCGATCAATGCCGGATCGGCAAACACATCGAACACCTGGACATTGCTGACGAGGACGCGTCCGTTCCGGTCGAGGATCACACCGCGTGTGGCATGCAGGGTGATCGACGTCGTGTGCAACTCGGCTGCCGCCTGTGCCAGCGACTTCCCCTGGATCACCTGGATCTGCACCAGACGGCCGAATACCGCGGTTGCCATCGCCAGGAAGATGAGCACGAGCCAGAGGCCGCGCCGGCGAAGGTCCGGTTCCGCGGCGAACGCGTGCGCGTGAGCGGCGCGTGCGGAACCGGGCGAGCGTCGACGAGGGTTCATCGACCGGCGCCACCGAAGGCGCCGTCGAGCGCACCGACGAGCTGCTGCAAGGGTGTACCGGAGTCATCGCCGGTCAGCTGCTCTTCCGATGGCGACGAGATGACGTTGTGCGGGGCCGCGACGACGAACGCCCATTTCGCCGCCGGGCGCATGCCCATGTCCTGCGCTGCGGCAATGATCCGTTCCGACGACTCGAGTCGCGAGAGCTCGGCGCCGAGCTGCAGGTTCTCGGCAACGAGTTGCTGCTGACGCAACTCGAGCTTCGTCGCCTGGTACGTGGCCGTGGTGACGTGCGTCGTCTGATTCACGTACGCGATCCCGATGCCGGCGGCGATGGCGATCACCGGCAGCAACGGCAGCGGCGTCCGCGGTCCGCCACGGCGGATGCGCAACCGCCGGACGAGCGGCTCGAAGGGAACGTCGTCGACGCCGGCGGCCGTCGGGGTCGACGCACGGTCGACACCATGTGCGAAACGAAAGTTGGGCACTGCCCTGGTCTCCAGTGGTGAAACGTTGAGAGGGACGATGGAGGGGCACCGACGGTGCCGGGTCGACGAAGCGAAGGTGGCGGGGGGAGACGCGCACGGCGCGGCTCCCCCCTGGGGCGCGAAGTGAGGCGTGGAGAAAAACGGTGCGCCCGTCACCCCTGGGTGGCGAGCTTCTCCGCAACTCGAAGGCGTGCCGAGCGAGATCTCGGATTTGTCGCCAGTTCGCCTGGATCAGGCCGGATCACCTTGCGGGTGAGGAGAAAAAGTGTGGCCCGGTGGACGCAGGTGCAGTGGGGCTGTTGGGGTGGACAGACACAATTCTGAGCTGCGACGTGGAGTGCGTTCTTGACAAGGGTGTCCTCGAGGGAGTGGAAAGAGATGACCCCAAGACGCCCACCGGGCCGGAGGATGCTGATTGCTGCCTGCAGGCCTCGTTCGAGGCTTTCGAGCTCGTGGTTCACCGCGATGCGAAGCGCCTGGAAGGTGCGCGTCGCCGGGTGAATCCGCTTTGGCCAGAACCGCCTGGGCACCACCTGCTCGACGAGCTCACGGAGCTGCGTGGTGGTGGTGATCGGGGTTCGCTCGCGCGTTCGGACGATTCGAGTTCGCGATCGCTCGTGCGAATCGCTCATCGCCGTAGTCGCGCAGCATCGTCATCAGCTGATCCGCTGTCAGGGAGTCGACGAGGTGCGCGGCGGTGACACCGGACGTCGGGTCCATGCGCATGTCGAGCGGTCCGTCGAAGCGGAAGCTGAAGCCGCGGGCCGGGTCGTCGAGCTGGAGTGACGAGATCCCGAGATCAAAGGCGACGATGTCCACCGCGGTCACGCCCAGTGCGTGCACGATGGCCTCCAGGTCTGCGAAGTCACCTTGAGCGATCTCGACCGCGTCGCCGCTCGCGCCGAAACGGGCGCGACCAGCGTCGACAGCGCTCTGATCGCGATCGATCGCGATCACCCGGCCGCCCGGGATGACGCGCTCGAGGAGCGCGACGGTGACCCCGCCGGCGCCGAACGTGGCGTCGACGGCAATCTGCCCGGGCCGGGGCTGCAGGCTCTCTATGAGGGGTGTGAGAAGGACCGGCCGGTGGCCCGCGCCGTCAGGCGGCGGGAAACCGGGCGTGGCGTCGTCGAGAGTCCCCATGCCGGCCACGAACGACAGGGGGATGGTCATGTTTCGGGGCGGATCCGTCTGGGGCGCTCACGCCGGCGACGAGGAAGCGGACGTGCCGCGTTGGTGGACGACGTCCCAGAGTTGCGTGAACTCTTCGGGGGTTATCTGTTCCTCACCGGCCTTCCAGATCTCGTCGGCGATCACCTCGACACCGGTCCCGATGCCGACGAAGACGACCTGATCGACGATCTGCGCAAACTCCCGCTGTTGAGCGGTCAGCAGAAGGCGGCCCTGCGCATCGACCTCGAAGTTCGAGGCCTTGGCGTGGAGAATGCGCATGAAGCGGCGCCGCTGGGCCTCGGTTTCGGCCGTGCGAAGGAAGTACTCGGTGTGACGCGCCCACGCTTCGGGGGGCCAGATCATGAGCCGGTTTTCAGCGCCCGTCGCGACCATGCTGCCTTCAGGGAGGAAGCGGCGCATCTGGGCGGGTATCGCAACGCGGCCCTTTTCGTCAACATGGTGGCGGTAGGTTCCGCAGAGCGGGGCGACACCCACGTCGACCTGCGTTTGCTCGAGCCTCACCATCGTCACGTCAGGGTCCCCACTACTCACCATTCTTCTCCACCGGCGCGCCGAACCCTAACAGGTGTGTGGTGAGGCGTCAACGCAAACAAATGTACGTCGCTGAACTCGCCAGGGCGAGATTCAGACGTCGTATCGGGGCGTTTCGAGGAGCAATGCGGAGAGATCGGCGCCGCCTCGGAGCTGCTCCGGTTCCCTGTCCCGCCGGAACAGGACTGCCCCACCGGTCCCCACAAGCCGCATCGACGGCCCGTCGATCTCGAGCCAGCTCTGCTCGCGAAGCCCCACCACTGTCGCGTCGTTCTCCTCGAGGAACTCGCGGAGCCGTTCCTCGCGTGTCTCGCCAATTCGGGCTTCGAGCGGCGGCGGATCGATGTAATGCGGGTTGATCTGGAATGGCACGAGGTTGAACGCGGCGAGGCTCGGGGGTTGCACGATCGGCATGTCGTTCGTGGTCCGGATGGTCGGACACGCCACGTTGGAGCCCGCACTCGCGCCGTAGTACGGGACTCCGCGTTCGATTGCCTCGCGCACGGGTTCGATCAACCCAAGGCGATGCAGCGCGTTCACCAGCCGGAAGCTGTTGCCACCGGTGACGAACACGGCATCGGCGGCACCGATCGCGGCGGCCGGGTCATCGGCGGTGTGCACGCCGGTGATCTCGACACCAACGGGGTTGAGCCATTCGGCGAATCGGGCGGTGGCTCGATCGTGGTCGCTCTGCGCGTACGGGATCATCACGGCGCGAAGCCCGCCGCGAAGGTGCTCGATGACGGCGGACCGCGCGGAGGTGCCGTCACCACCGGCGTGAAGCAGCAGGCGTTTGTGCACGCTTGGGGGGATCTCCCGATGTGGATGTCGTTGGCAGGGAGCCACAGAGGATAAACTCGATGGGCAAGCCGGCCAGACGGTCGCGGGCGCAGTGCGTCCGAGGAAAGTCCGGGCTCCGCAGAGCAGGGCGCTGGGTAACGCCCAGTCGGGGTGACCCGAAGGAGAGTGCCACAGAAATGACACAGCCCCGGACCCGTCCGGGGCAACGGTGAAATGGTGGGGTAAGAGCCCACCGGCGGCCGGGTGACCGGCCGGCCAGGTAAACCCCGCCCGGAGCAAGGCCGAACAGAGACCGAGCGTTTCGGCGCTCAGGAGTTGCTCGCTTCGCGTGTCTCAGGTGGGCCGCTCGAGGCGCCGGGTAACCGGCGTCCCAGATGGATGACCGTCCCTTGTCTGCCGCGCGGACGAGGACAGAACCCGGCTTATCGGCCGGCTTGCACTTCCTCTACGAACCGAGCAGCGCCGTGACCGTCGCTTCGCCGTTGTGGAGCAGGTCGGCTGCGGGAAGGCGGCGGAGCAGTTCAGCCCATCCGGGCTCGCGGGTGACGATGTCGGCGAGAAGCGTCTTGCCCTCCTCCACCCTGCCGGCGTCGGCCATGAGGATCGCGGACCAGAATGCCGCTTCATCGTTGTCGCCGAGCAGCGGTCGCGCAAGCTGGTACTCATCGAGCGACCTCGCGAGATCTCCCGCGATCTCGTGCGTCTCCGCGGCTTCCATGTGCTGATACCCGCGGTGCACGTCAATGATTCGGTGCAGTTCGGCGAGCGGATCCGGGGCATCGTCCACGCGCAGATCGACAATACGATCACGCCATGGTTGACTAGAACTCTCACCCTTCACGATGAGCATCGCAGCCGACTGCCGTCCGCGGATGTCGCCGCCGGCCGCTTCCGCCGCATCGAGCGCCGCGAGAAGCCGGTCGGTCAGGTCGCCTTTTGCTCCTCTGTACGCCTCGAGCATCGCGGGCCACACTCCCGCGCCACGCATCATGTTCGCCTGCACGGACACGCCATCTGCGGTGAGATGACCGGCCGCCTCGATGCAGAGCGTCCCGGTGTGCGCTGCCACGCGCCCGGCCGCGTCGACGAACGCGACCTGACGCCGCGCCTGCTCCGCATCCGCGGTGGTGAGTGCGCGCAGCGCCGTCTCCGGGTCGACACCGAGGCGCATCAGCGCGAGACCGCGAGGGCCGTATGCGGGCTCGGCGAACGACTGCGTGGCAATCGCGCCGACACCGGACTCAGCCCACGTCACGACCGAGCCAACCGAGAACCAGTGCGATTGCACCGCGACGCCGAGATCGCCCGTCTCCGGGTCGCGTGCCACGATCGAATAGGTCATCGCCCAAAGCCTCCGCCGGCTGCACCGGCCATGATCCGTTGCGTCTCCTCCACCGCGAGCTCATCGACGCGCTCGTTCCCCGGAATGCCGCTGTGACCCCGTACGTGCTCGAAGCGCACGCGGGTGTCAACCAGCGGATCGATCGTTGGAAACAGGTCGAGATTCTTCTTGCGTTTCCACGACCCGGTGAGCCAGTTGATGACGCCGAGACTGTCGGTCCGCACGACAATTCGCCACGTGGGGTCGTCACCGATGCGCGCGCGAATGCGTCGCAGCGCCTCGCGAACCGCCTTCAACTCCTCCCGGTTGTTCGTGGTGTCGAGATCCCCCCCGGCGGCCTCGTCGACCGAGCCGTCAGGCCATTCGATCCTGTACGCCCAGGCGCCCGCACCGGGGTTCCCCGAACAGGCGCCGTCGGTGTACGCGATCACCGATGCGGTCACGGCGCGAGAATCCGGTCACAGTTCGCGCATTGTGTGAGCCCGGTGCCCGTTCGCACCGCGCGCCGCTCCTCGTTGGAAACCGGCATGTGGCAGCCTGCGCACGACTCGCCCGCGAGTCCGGTGACAGCCGGACGCCGGTGCGCGGCGATTCGCGCGTAGAGCGACAGGTCGCCTGGGTCGGTGTCGGCGCGCAGCGCCTCACGCTCCGCGTTGAGCACATCGCGCTCGGCGTTGAGCAACTCGAGACGTGCCCGCAACGGTTCGAGCGCGGCGGCGCGTTGCGCGTCGCGCGCGGCGACGGCGGCAGATGCGGTCGCCAGGCTCGCCTCCGCCAGATCGACTGCCTCCATGCGCCCGAGCGCATCGTCCTCGGCCGCCGACAGTTTCACGCGCATCGCGTCGAGCTCCCGCTGCATCTCCATGAGCTCGGCCGGGTTGCGAACAGTGCCCCCGTACAACTTGCGATCGAGCTCGCGAATACGCGCCTGCAGCGAGGCAGCCTCCAGTTCGGCGAGTTTCGAGCTTGACCCCAGAGCCCGGTGCTGCTCGTGCGCCGCGGTCTCGGCAGCGCGCAGGCGGTCGAGCTCGGGATCTCCGCGAAGCGATGCCTCGGTGACCGCGATCTCGGACGTCAGCGTCGCGATGCGATCATCGATCTGCTGCAGGCTCAGCAGCGAGGACGCGCGGCTCATGCCGCAGCCGCCGCGTGGGACACGCGAGCAAGTTGTTCCAGCGTGCGACGCGCCGCGCCGGAGTCGATCGAACTCGGCGGCAACAGCGATCCCGTCGATGAGCGTCGTGATCCGGTCGGCCGCGAACAGGACTGCGGCCGCATTGAGCAGCACAACATCGCGGCGCGGGCCGCGCTCGCCGTCGAGGATGTCGCGAATGATGGTGGCGTTTGTCTCCGCATCGTCTCCGCGCACCGCCTCGAACGGCGCAGCCTCGAGCCCGACGTCACGCGGGTCGAGCGTGAATGGACGCACGCCTTCCGCGGTCACCTCCCAGCACTCAGCGCTGCCGCCCACGCCGAGCTCGTCAACGCCGGCAGGTCCCGTGAAGACGATCGCGTGGACGTGTCCGATTCGATGCAACACCTCGGCCATCATCGGCGCGAGCCTGGCGTTTGAAACACCGAGCGACTGATGGCGCACCCGCGCCGGGTTCGCGAGCGGACCGAGCACATTGAAGACCGTCCGGAACCCGAGCTCCCGACGGATGGGAGCCGACGTGGCGCAGCGCCGGGTGGAAGTCGGGGGCGAAGAGGAATCCGATCCCTGCCTCGTCGACGCAGCGGCTCACGCCTTCCGGCGAAAGCGAGATCACGACGCCGAGTGCCTCGAGGACGTCGGCGCTCCCGCATCGCGACGATGCGGCGCGATTCCCATGCTTGGCAACGGGGCACCCCGCGCCCGCGGCAACCAGCGCCGCGGCGGTCGAGATGTTGAAGGTCCTGGCGCCATCGCCACCCGTGCCACACGTGTCCACGGCCTCGACGTCGAGCTTCACCTGCGTCGCATGCGCCCGCATCGATTCGACCATGCCCGCAAGCTCGTCAACAGTCTCGCCCCTGGTGCGCAGCGCAGCGACGAGCGCTCCGACCTGGGCGGGCGTCGCCTCGCCGTCCATCATCGTGTCCATCACGGCGCGGGCGGTCGCCGCATCGAGGGAGCCGCCGGACACCACCGTCTCGAGTGCCTGCCGCATCACCTCCTCGCCCATCGCGGGCGACGGTATCACCGAGCGTGACGAGCACGATCCATATACTCGATGGCGTGACCGCTCGCACGCTCGCGCCGTTCGACCCGGATGTTGTCCGTCCGTGGCGCCTCGGCGACGGACCTCGGGGCGTGCTGCTGATCCACGGCTTTGCGGGCACCCCACCGGAGTTGCGCCGCCTCGGTGAGGCGCTGGCCGCATCCGGCTACCGCTGCTACGCGCCGCTGCTCCCGGGACACGGCACCACGCCCGAGGATCTCGAGCGCACCAGCTGGCAGGACTGGGCGGCGAGCGTTGCCGCGGCGTTCGACGAGCTCGCATCGGAGTGCGAGGACGTGGTGGTCGCCGGCCAGTCGATGGGCGGTACGCTCGCGCTGCACCTCGCGGCGCACGACCTGCGCGTGCGCGCCGTCGCGACCCTCGCGGCGCCGATCTGGCTGAGCGGGCCCCTGCCGCCATTGCTGCCGGTGATCAAGCGGGTGGTGCGCTGGCACCGGGCCGGCGACGACATCGACCTCTGGAATCCCGATGGTGTCAACGAGCTGCACAGCTACGGCTTGCGGCCGACCCGAAGCATCGACGAGCTCCGCCGTCTCTGCGCGGTCGTGCGAAAGGAGCTTGCGGAGATCCGCGCTCCCGCGCTCGTGGTGCACGGTCTGCGTGACCGATCGATCGATCCGAAATGCGCCCGGGAGATCGCCCAGCGCCTCATCAACAGCGAGGCGGTCGAGCTGGAACTGCTGCCTCGGAGTGGCCACGGCATCTCCGTCGACGTCGATCGCGACAGCGTGAACACCGAGGTTCTGGGCTGGTTTGAACGCTTCAGCACGGCGTCGCGGCCGGCGGCTGCCGTCGCCGCGGGGCGATGAGTCAGCTGGAGTCGCGACTGGCCCGCAGGAGCCTGGCGGCAAGCTCCGGGTCGATCACCGGGTTCTCCGGAGGGCCTGCGTCGAGCTCGCGATGACGTTTCGACGTATGGCGTTGCGGCGCCTGAACGGACTCGCGCGCACTGTCACGAATGACCTCGCCGCACCCCGTGCAGCGCAACACCGCAGCCGAAGCTCCTTTGCCCGCGTACTCGCGATGGGAGAACCGCAGCTCAGCGCCACACGACGGGCAGCGACGACGCGGTTTGCTTTCGGCGGGCAGGTCGCTCGGCATCCGTTCAAGCGTACGGGGTCGGGCGCGTCGATGACGGCATCGATCGTCGACCGGCTCCGCGCGGCGGTTCGCATTCCTCAGGAGCTCACACCGCCCGTGCCGGAAGGTCAGCGCCCAGCTTCGGTGCTGCTCCTCTGCGACCCTGCGACACCTGGCGTGCCGCTGCTCTTCGTCCTCCGCTCCGAGGAGCTCCGCGAGCATCCAGGTCAGATTGCGTTTCCGGGCGGTGGGGCAGAGACCTTCGACAGCGATGTCGTGGCGACGGCGCTGCGCGAGGCCGGAGAGGAGCTCGGCATCCAGTCCTCGAGCGTCGAGGTGCTCGGTCTCCTCTCCACGTTCTCGACCGTCGTCTCGGGTCGGTGGCTCACACCGGTGGTCGGACTGCAGCGGGGCCCGATCGAGTTCAAGGCCGACGACTTCGAGATCGCGGAATGGTTCCGCATCGATATCGCGGATCTGCTGGTGGCCCCACACACCGTTCGCGAGATCGAACGCAACGGCATGCACGCCCGTATCCACTACTACGAGGCGTCGGGTCGGGTCATCTGGGGTGTGACCGGAGCGATCCTGCACGAGCTGCTCGAGCGGCTCGGGAGAACCGACTGAGCATCAGCTCGGGGCAGCGACGATCTTCTGATCCTGGGCCATGGCAACCGCAGCCGCGTATGCCGGGTCGACGGTCGCCGCGGAGTTGACGACCAGGATCACCGAGATCACATCGCCATCCTGAAACACGACACCGACCTGGCTGTACCCGGTTGACGTGGTGCCGACAAACTCCTCGGCCTGGCAGCCGAGTGCTGACGGCGATGATGAGTCCTTCAGTGTCGTGAACAGCGCGCCCGTCGTCGTCTGGAGCTGCGGGTAATCGGCAGACGCTGCCTGCGGAGAGGCGTCCAGCACGACGTCATCCTCGATGCGAAACGTGTTGGCCACGTTGGCAAATCCACGTTGATCGGTGTTCACCGTGTTGCTCATCTCGCCGTCGCTGATCTGCTCGAGCGCAGGTCCGCCCGGCGGTAGATCGGTGACGGTCAGCGCGAGTTGCGTCACCGGTGACGTTCCTGATGTGAGTGTCGGATTCGCGCACGCCTGCGGCGATGCGGATGTCGATGTTGTTGGGACTGCGGCACTTGGTGTCACCGAAGACGTCGCGACCGATGCGACACCCCCACATCCGGCTGTTGCGACCGCGACGGCGCACGCGCCGACCACCAGTGTTGTTCTCATGCTGTAGCTCATTCTCAGCACCCCCTTTCGCCACCGTACCACACGGTCCGCGGCCTACCGGTAGCGGGGGTGCACCACAAACGGGTTTGCGCGCATCTCCTCATCGACCGTCGTCCGCTGGCCGTGACCCGGATAGACGACTGTCTCAGGAGGCAGTGTGTAGATGCGATGTTCGATCGAGAAGATGAGCGCGGGCCACGATCCACCAGGGAGATCGGTGCGACCGACGCCACGTTGAAAGAGCGTGTCGCCAGACAGGAGGTCCGGGCCGACGCGGAAGCACACCGAGCCGCGCGTGTGTCCCGGCGTATGCACCACTTCGATGTCGAGGTCGTGCCAGCGCAGCAGCGCACCGTCTTGCAGGTCCTGCTCGCAGACGATGTCCGGAAGGTCGTCGGGAACACCCGGGAGGTAACGCACCGCCTCGAGTTGCTCGCGATCATCGGGATGAATCGCGGCTTCGCAGCCGAACGCGGCCTTGATCGCGGGCACGCCGCTGACATGATCGGGATGCCCGTGCGTCAGCAGGATGCGGTCGCAGCGCAGACCTCGTTTCTCAAGCAGCGCAAGCGTTTGCGGATGCTGCAACCCGGGGTCGACGATCAGCGCATCCGTCGTATCGCGCCGGCGGAGCACGTAGCAGTTCTGATCGAACATCGGGTCGACAACGATCGCCAGCTCGACGAGATCTCGCAGCGTGTCGGTCACGGCGGTGCGGTTACGCGTGCTCTGCGTTGATCGGGCCGATGACGTCCGCACTCGTGATGGGGAGCACGAAGCCGGCACCGCGGCGTTCGCGTTTGCGAGGAGCATCCGACTCGACCAGTGCGCGGTCGAGCACTTCGCCCACGTTGTCCACCGGAACCACCTCGATGGCGTCGAGGATTTCCTTGTCCACCTCGTACAGGTCGCGAACATTCTTCGCGGGGAGGATGAACGTCTTGAGCCCCGAGCGATGCGCCGCGAGCAACTTGTCCTTGACGCCACCGATGGGAAGCACCTTGCCACGCAACGTCACCTCGCCCGTCATGGCGAGGTCCCGGCGCACGCGACGAGAGGACGCCACCGACACCATCGCGGTCGCCATGGTGACGCCGGCTGATGGACCGTCCTTCGGGATCGCGCCTGCAGGGACGTGCACATGGATTGCGTGCGTGTCGAAGAAGTCGCGAGGAGCGCCGTATTCGACGGCGTGCACCTTCGCCCACGACAGCGCGGCGCGCGCGGATTCCTCCATGACGCTGCCGAGTTGGCCCGTCAGCACCAGGTCGGGCTTGGTCTCGATTGCCAGCGCTTCGACGGTGATGATGTCGCCACCGACTTCGCTGACCACCACACCGGTGACGGCGCCGATCTCGTCCTGCTCCTGCGCCTCGCCGTAGTCATGACGTCTCGGGCCGAGCAGGTCGGAGAGATCTGCGGGCGTGATAACCACCGGCGGCACAGCACCGGCAGCGAGCTTGCGAGGCACCTTGCGCGCGACTTCGGCGATCGTGCGATCGAGCTGGCGCACACCGGCTTCGCGGGTGTATCCGTGCAGCATCGCGACGATGGTTTCGCGCGGGATCTCGAGCTCGTTGACGTCGAGCGAGTGCTGGTCCAGCTGACGCGGAACGAGATGCCGCTCGCGCGATCTGCACCTTTTCCTGCTCGGTGTATCCGGTGATCCGGATGATCTCCATACGGTCGCGAAGCGGCGGGCTGATCGTCTCGGCGATGTTCGCCGTGGTGATGAACAGCACCTGCGAAAGGTCATACGGGACCTCGAGATAGTGATCACTGAATTCCCAGTTCTGCTCCGGGTCCAGCACCTCGAGCAGTGCCGCCGACGGGTCGCCACGGAAGTCCGCTCCGACCTTGTCGATCTCGTCGAGCATGATCACGGCGTTACGCGTACCGGCGGTGCGCATCGACTGAATGATCCGGCCCGGCAATGCGCCGATATACGTGCGCCGATGGCCACGAATCTCCGCTTCATCGCGAATGCCGCCGAGAGCTCATCCGCACGAATTTGCGGTCGAGCGCGCGTGCAATGCTGCGGCCAAGCGAAGTCTTCCCCACGCCCGGAGGACCAACGAAGCAGAGGATCGGCGTCTGCAAGGTGCGCCGTTTCTTCGGAGTGAGCGCAGCGGATTCGGGTTCTTCGGGCGAATCAGGAGCGGGTGGCGACGCGGGGGGAAGCGCCGGTCGCAGGTCGGGCGGCGAGATGTCCGTCCCAGGATCGGACGACACAGGAGACCCGACTGGAGAACGGCGAGGGGTACTCGCGTCGACAGGACCCGCGCTCTCCGACTCCGCCTCGACCTTCGCCCGGATACGCTCGCGAACGGCTAGCCATTCCAAAATGCGGTCTTTGACTTTCGTCAGGCCGTAGTGGTCTTCGTCGAGGATGGCCGCGGCGCGTTCGATGTCGAGCGTTTCTGCAGGGGGATCGGCCCAGGGAAGGTCGAGGAGCCAGTCGACCCAGGTGCGGACCATGCCCATCTCCGGCGATGCGCTCGGGATCTGCTCGAGGCGGTGGACTTCCTTCAGGACGCGCTGTTTGACGTTGTCCGGCATGCCGGCCTTCTCGACGCGCGCTGCGAGATCTTCGTCGTCCTCACCGGCGTCGTCGAGCTCGGTGAGCTCCTTGCGGATGGCGCGCAACTGCTCGCGGAGGATGTGCTCGCGTTGCGAGTTGTTGATCGTCTTCTGGACGTCCTCGTGGATCTTGGTGCGGAGTTGCGCCACCTCGACTTCGCGGGCGAGCAACGGGATGAGCGTGCGCAGGCGGGCGATCGTGTCCGTTTCCTGCAGGAGCGCAACGCGATCATCGAAGCCGAAGTCGGGGCACGTGCTCGCGATGTCGGCGATGAGCTCGGGCTGAGACGCTCGCGCCATCGCCACCGCGGTGTCGGCACCCACCTGCGCACCGGCGTTGACGTAATCGGCAAAAAGGCTTCGAACCGATCCGAAGAGCGCGTCGACCTCGGTTCCCTCGACCGGCTCTACCGGGATGGGCGTGACGGTGGCGATCCAGGCGTCACCGCGAGGCGTCGAACGCATCGATGCGGACGCGCTCCTTGCCTTCGACGAGCGCGTGCGCGCCACCACCCGGAAGCCGCCGGAAGGCGCCGACATGGGCAATGACGGCGATCGCGTGGACATCGTCGATCGAGGCGTCGTCACGCTCCGCATCGCGCTGGATCGCCAGCACCACCCGCCCGTCGCCGTTGACCGCGGCCTCGAGCGCCGCCACCGAGCGAGGCCGTCCGGCCGCGAGCGGTGCCAGCTGCGAGGGGAAGACGACGTTGTCGCGGAGTGGGACCGCCGGAAGCGTCAGCGAAACAGGAGCGGACGCCGCCGGAGCAGGGCCGGCTGGCGCCGGCGGCTCGACATCGGGCATCCGTAGAGAATAGCCGCCCCTTTCCGGCGTCAAACCTCGATCGGGAGACCGGTGTCCCAGTCCCGCCGCCACGCCGCCGCGTAGTAGGCAGCGGCTCCCGGGTGATCGATATGCATCGCGGCCTCCCAGTTGCCGCCGAGACCCGCCGCGCTCCAGTTCGCGGAGGAGACGAGCACCGAGCCATCGGCCACGAGGCCTTTGGCGTGCCCCGAGGTGGATTGCGCCGGGTCCATGCGACGGACCGCGAAGGGCAGCGCCGCGAGCAGTGCCGCATCTGAGCCGGCCGGAATGCCTCCGAGGAGCAGGGCGCATGCCACCCCTCGCGAGGACGCGCCGGTCATCAGATCAAGCAGCGCCCGGACCGGCGCGGTTGCCGGGCGCGCGTACGGGACGGTCACCAGGATCCGCCGTCGAGCACCGGCCATCGCGCTCGCCAAGGCGTCACTCACCGCCGCCCCGCCGATCACGAGACGCATCCGGCGCGAAGGGAGGCAGAAGGCTTTCGGCGCGACCTGGGTCTTTGGCGTGCCGACGCCGGGCGCACCCGTCTGGGGTGCCGTCCCCCACGACGATGGAGGTGGCGTCGCGGTGGTCCAGTGCATCTTCGAACGCCGCTGCGGCTGCACGGCGAAGAGGGCCCGAGCGACTTGCCATCACCCACCATTCCCGCGTTCCGGCGAGCGGATCGCCCGTCGGAGGAAAGCGCAGATGGCGGTCGCGGGGAGCGTCGCGCCAGATGAGGTTTCCGGTCCCGACCGCCACGGTCCCATCGACGATCAGCAGCTTTCCGTGTGCCGCGTCCGCCCCCACGCCGGCGACGCGGCATTGCGCCCCCGCCTCGAGCAGCGCTTGCGCGGTCGCCGCGTTGCCGTCGGACCGATGCTCATCGAGCACGAGACGTACCGCCACACCGCGCTCGACCGCACGCAGCAAGGCCCACCGATATGACGGGCCGACCTCGTAGATCGCCGCGTCGACGGTATACCGAGCCCCGCGCAGTTCACGCGTGAGTAGGGTCCCCGCGGCGTCGGGACCAAGCGCGCACGTCAGCACGGCTCACAACGCCAGAGGCGCGCCGACACGAGCGGATGGCACACGCCAACGCTAGATGTCAGCCACGCCCTCCGAACGCACGATGCCCGAGCGTGGTCGCAGCCGGGCTTGAACGGTTTGGCTACGCGGTGCCTGGTGCGGGTGCGGTGCCGGTGCCCCGGTTCCGACGAGCGCCGACAACCGCTGCAGTTCCTGGTGATGCCGCTTGACGCGGTCCACGACGTCGTCGAGGATCGTGTCCTGCGCCTGGAGATGCTGCTGCAGCTGCAGGCATTCGCTGAGGATCGCCTCGGCGTCCTTGTACGTCTGCTCCGACCGCTTGTCGGACGCCTTTCCCTGGATGTTCTGGCCGACGATGATGATCGGCAGCAGGACCAACTGGATGAAGGTCTGCGCGATCCAGGCCACGATGATGATCGCCTGGCCGCTGCTGATCGCGGCCGGCAGGCTGATCAGTGCGAGCAGGGTGAAGATGTACGCGCACCACATCGTGCCGACCACTGCGGTGATGATCAGCGCGACCTTGCCGTTGACGCCGACACGCTCGTCGTCGACCTTCACGGGCTTGTCGTGCTGGCGCTCGGCGATGCGCGGGTGAGGAATGTGGTGGAAGAGCTCCTCAACCTTGGGAATCGGGGTCAGCGCCGTTGGCGCCGTTTGAGGGGCGGGCTGCGTCGGTCATCTGGCGTCTCCTTGCGGCGGGCGCTCGGAGATGGCGCCCGATCGGCGCAATCGTGAACGATGCAGACCGCGTTGAGTGAAACGGCGTCCCGACGGCGTCAGCCCCGGCGCCGCACCATCGCCGGCGGTCGCGAGCGGCGCAGGCTCCAGGCAGGTTGCCGCTCGACGAATTCGTACATCGCGGCCGGGCGCCCTGGGCCGCCCTTGGCGAGCGAGCCGGTGGCGCGCACGAGACCCGATTGCTCCAGCTCGCGCCGGAAGTTCGACGGCTCGTAGCTCCCACCGCTGATCGCCTCGAAGACGCGTCGCGCCTGCGGCATCGTGAAGCGTTCCGGCAGCAGGCCGACCGCGATGTTCGACCACCACAACTTGCCGCGGAGGCGCGCGACGGCATCGACAACGATGCGCGCGTGGTCGAACCCGAGTGGCGGCAGCGCATCGACCGGTTCCCACCTCGCACTCGACTCGTCCGCGCGGAGCACGGCCGCGTCAATGAGGGCCAGATACGCGACGGTCGGAATCCAGCCGCGCGGGTCGCGTTGCGGATCGCCGTAGGTCTCGAGTTGTTCGAGGTAGACAGCACCAACGCCGGTCTTCTCGGTGAGCTTCCGTTGCGCGGTCTCCTCCGGCCGCTCGGTCGGGCTCATGAAGCCGCCAGGGAGCACCCATGTCCCCGCAAACGGCGCCTCGACGCGCTGCACGAGCAGGACATGGAGCCGCCCGGACAGCGGTGCCAGTACCACGGGGACGGCGTAGACACCCGCCGGGGCCGGAAACCCCGACGAGTTGACAGCAGTCATGCCGGCGGCAGCGCCGGGCTGTGCACCTCGTGGCATCGCGATTGATTGTGGCGACGCGCTAGTCTGCACGTCGATGGAGAGCGGGATGATCACCACTGCGGACGGCTTCCGCGAGGCCTACGCCGAGATTTTCGCGGACGTCTGGGCCCTGGTTGCCGTGCTCGACGACGCGCAGGCGATGCTCCCGACGCGATGCCCAGGTTGGACCGTGCGTGACCACATCGCCCACATCACGGATCTGGAAAGCATCCTCATCGGGCGGCCTCGTGCCGAGCACACCGTGCCCGAAGGCCTCGCGCACGTCCGCAACCAGCCCGGGGCATACATGGAGATCGGCGTCGACGCACGTCGCGGGGTGCCGCTCGCCGAACTGCTCGCCGAGTATCAGGACGTCACCGCCGAGCGGCTCTCGCGCCTCGCACATCTCGAGGACTCGCAACTCGACGAGATGGGGCGCGGACTCTTCGGCGAGTCGAAGGTCCGTCTGCTGCTCGGCATCCGCGTCTTCGATCTCTGGGCTCATGAGCAGGACATCCGCAGCGCGCTGCATGCGCCGGGTGGGCTTGACGGCGTTGCCGCGGCGCACAGCCGTGAGCGGATGCTGATCGGCGCGGCCCACGAGCTCCAGGCGCGTGTGGCGCCCCCCGCCGGGACGGCGCTGCTCTTCGACATCGAAGGTCCCGGTGGCGCTCTGCGAGCCATCACGTTCGACGGAGCGAAAGCCCGGTCCGTCGAGACGGTCCCAAGCGCACCGTCGGCGACCTTCAAGCTCGACCTGTCGACACTGACCGTCCTTGCCTGCGGCCGCGACGATCCCGGCGCTCGATCGCGAGTTGCCGTCGAAGGTGACCAGAACCTGGCGAGCGTCGTGCTCGAGGATCTCGCGGTCACGCCATGAACCGACGGCTTGCCACCGCGGCGTTCATCTCGGCGCTGATGCTCGCCGGGTGCGGACTGCAGCAGGATCTCTCCGATGTGCCGATCGCGAACGGACCGACAGGTCCTGCCACGCCCATCACCGCGCCGACGGTGACAGGCACGCCATACGACTGGTCGACAACGCATGGTCACGTCGTCGTCCTGGATTTCTGGGGCTCGTGGTGCGGCCCGTGCAACGGCGAACAGCCGGCCCTCGACACGCTCGCCAGGCAATGGATGCCGAAGGGGGTGATCTTCCTTGGTGTCGATATTCAGGACACGGACCCGAACGCGATCGCCTACGAGCGCTCGTATAACGTTCCCTACCCGAGCGTCAACGACGCAAGCGAAGTCATCACCTCGGAGTACAACGTGCTCGATCCGCCGACAATCGTTATCGTGGACGCCAAGGGCAACATCGTCGATCGCTTTCTCGGCACCCTTGTCGGCGTCGCCAACGACCTGACCCGGCTGACGTCATGACGCAGATCACCGTCTATGGCGCGCCATGGTGCCCGGACTGCAAGCGGGCGAAGCGATTCCTTGCGGAGCAGCGGGTTGCGTACGACTTCGTGGACATCGACCAGGACGCGTCCGGGCTACAGCACGTCGAGGAGCTGCAGAAAGGCGGGCGCTCGATTCCGACGATCGTGTTCGACGGCACCGACGTCCTCATCGAGCCGACCAACGAGGAACTCGCGCGCAAGCTCGGCCTCACCCTCGAAGCCAAGCTCGAGTGCTACGACCTTGCAATCATCGGTGGCGGTCCGGCAGGCCTCGCGGCCGCGATCTACGCGGCACGAGAAGGCATTGACGCCGTGGTGATCGAGCGCAGCGGTCTCGGCGGACAGGCGGGCGTGACCGAGCGAATCGACAACTACCCGGGATTCCCCGACGGCGTCGGCGGCGCCGACCTCGCCGAGCGATTCATCGCCCAGGCCCGCCGCTATGAGGTGGAGTTGCTCAGCGCCGTGAGCGTCGAGCACATCTCCGCGGATGGCTCGGAAGCCGGGGACATCTGTCTGCGCCTGGCGAGCGGCCAGGAGATCGAGACACACGCCGTGCTCATCGCCACCGGGTCGTCGTACCGCCGTCTCGGTGTTCCCGGTGAAGACGATCTCATCGGCGTGGGCGTGCACTTCTGCGCCACCTGCGACGGGCCCTTCTATCGCGGTTCGGACGAGCTTCTAGTCATCGGTGGCGGAAACTCAGCGCTCGAGGAAGGGCTCTTCCTGACCAAGTTCGCCAAGCGGGTGCGCATCGTGCAGCGCGAGCCGGAACTCACCGCGTCGCGCCTCCTCCAGGACAAGATCAACAACGACCCGCACTTCGTCGTGCATCGCAACAGCGAGATCGTCGAGTTCACCGGCAAGGGCAAGCTCAAGTCGGTCCGGCTCCGTGACCGCGCCACCGGTGAGGAAGAGGTTGTGCATCCGCGGGGAGCGTTCGTCTTCATCGGCCTCGACCCCAACACCGCTTTCCTCCGCGGGACCGTGGATCTCGACGCCCGAGGGTTCGTGGACGACAAGGGCGGCTTCCGCACGTCGATCCCCGGGGTATTCGCAGCCGGCGACGTCCGCCGCGGCTCCACAAAGCAACTCGGATCGGCGGTCGGTGACGGCATCGCCGCGCTCATCGCCGTCCGCGAGTACCTTCAGGAGCACCACGAGGTGGCCCCGCACCCCGAGGATTGACCGCGTCGGTGCCCGCTAATTGCCCCGTGCTATAGTGCGGAACGCAATATGGAAATCCGCACTCAACCCAAGGACATGGTGGCCGTCACCACCCTCGCGCTGCTCAGCGAGCAGCCATGCCATCCCTACGAGATCCAGCGCCTGCTCAAGGAGCGAAAGAAGTCTTATGCGGTCGGCAAGACCCGCACGCTGTATCGGGCCATCGAGGAACTCGAGGCCGCCGGCTACATCGAGCCACTCGAGACGAGCCGCGAGGGCAAGCGTCCCGAGCGCACGGTGTACCGGATCACGGCGGAGGGGAGCGAAGAGCTCGAGAACTGGCTCGTCGACCTGCTCTCGACCCCGGTGGACGAGACCCCAGTCTTTCAGGTAGCCGTCGGGCTGCTCGGATATATCACCGAGGAGCGCGCTCAGAAAGCTCTGGCGACCCGTGTCGTCAGCCTCCGCGCCAAGGTCACGGCGCTCGAGGCCACTCTGAAGTTGGCGCAGGACGACCTCGGTCTTCCCAGGCTGGTCCTCCTCGAACTCGAGCACGCGATGGCCCTCGCGACGGCAGAGATCGAGTGGATTCAATCGATCGCCGCCGACATGGAATCGGGCGCGCTTGTCTGGAATGAGGAATTGATCCGGGCGCATTTCGAGGCGATGCATGCCGCCGACGCGGAGCGTCGCAACCGCCACCGACAGACCCACCTCGGCGAGCTGGGGCATCCAGCACGAGACGAGCACCGACCACACACCACCAGGGAGGAGACACCGTGATCGAGACGCACAGCCTTCGAAAAACCTTCAAATCGCGCCGGGGCCTTGTCGATGCCGTGGCCGGGGTCGACCTCGACGTCAAGAAGGGCGAGATCTTCGGCTTCCTCGGGCCCAACGGAGCCGGCAAGACCACGACGTTGCGGATGCTGTCGACGCTGCTGCCGCCCACCAGCGGCGAGGCCACGGTCGCCGGGTTCGACCTCCGTCGCGAGCCCGCCAAGGTCCGCTACGAGATCGGCTACGTCAGCCAGGCCGGGAGCAGTGCCCCAGAAGTCGCCGGGCGGACCGAGCTGGTGATGCAGGGACGCCTGTACGGCATGAGCAAGGCACGCGCCCTCGATCGCGCGGCCGAGCTCATCGGGTCGCTCGAGCTCACCGACTGCGCCGACCGGGCGACCAAGACGTACTCGGGCGGCCAGAAGCGCCGGCTCGACATCGGCATCGGCCTCATGCACCTTCCCCAGCTGCTCTTTCTCGACGAGCCCACGACGGGTCTGGACCCCCAAAGCCGCGCGCGGATGTGGGACGAGGTGCGCCGCCTCCGCGACAACGGCACGACCGTCTTCCTGACGACCCACTACCTGGAGGAGGCCGATGCCCTCTCCGACCGGATCGCGATCATCGACCACGGCAAGATCGTCGCCCTGGGCACTCCGGACGAGCTGAAGCGCCAGGTGGCCGGCGATGTTGTGGTCGTCGGCACCGACAACTCCGGCGAGCGCGTGCTGGCGCTCCTTCAGGGACAACCGTTCGTGCGCGAAGCCACGCAGTCCGACGAAGTCGTGCGTCTGTACGTCGACCGTGGCGAGACGGCGATGCCGCAGATCATTCGCGCGCTCGATGCGGCGGGAATTCCGCTGGCGTCGCTGTCATTGAATCGACCGAGCCTCGACGACGTGTTCCTGCGTCAGACCGGGCGTTCGCTGCGCGAAGCGGCATAGGGCGACGGCATGAAACTGCTCAAAGACACGTGGCTGATGTTCCAGCGGTATCTCTTCGTCTTTCTTCGCAACCCTGCGTGGGTCGCCATCGGCGTCATCCAGCCTTTGCTGTACCTGGTGCTCTTTGCGCCGCTGTTGAAGTCGCTGGTGAACGTGCAGGGTTTTCCTGCCGGTGGCGCATACAACGTGTTCGTGCCAGGACTGCTCATTCAGCTCGGATTGTTCGGTGCGAGTGGCGTTGGATTCGGGTTGATCGCCGAGTTGCGCGACGGTGTCATCGAGCGCTTCCGCGTCACCCCGGTCAGCCGTTTTGCCCTGCTGCTCGGTCGCGCGCTGCGCGACATCCTCACGCTCGTGATGCAGTCGCTCATCCTGCTCCTGCTTGCGATTCCGTTCGGACTGAAGCCGACGTTCGTGGGTGTGATCGTCATGCTCGGACTCGTCGCGCTCATCGGCCTTGGGATGGCGTCGCTCGCCTACGCGGCGGCGCTCGCGTTGAAGAGTGAGGACTCGTACGCGCCACTGATCTTCACGCTCTCGCTGCCGCTCCTCCTGCTGAGCGGCGTGTTGCTTCCGCTGAATCTCGCGCCACAGTGGTTGCAGGACATCGCCAAGGCGAATCCGCTGTCGTACGCCGTGAATGCGGCGCGCGATCTCTTCAATGGGAAAGGGTTCGACCAGGCAGTGCTCGAAGGCCTCGTGATCATGGCGGCGCTCGCCGTCGTGGGCGTCGTGATCGGCGCGCGCCGGTTCACGAGGGCGATCGCCTGACCTCAGATTCCTGAGGCGTTCAACCGGTTAGCGCGGGTGCGTCCGTGAAGCAGGAGCGGACCACCGCGCCGAGACCGGGGAGGCTGAACGGCTTGGTGATCAGGTGGTTGGCGCCGGCCAGGCGCGCCCGCTCGACGTCCTTGTCCGAGGAAAGTGACGTGAAGACGAGCACCGGCATCGCCTGCGTGCGAGCCTGCGAGCGGATGTGGCGGCACACCTCGATCCCGTCGACCCCCGGCATCATCACGTCGAGGATCGCGAGGTCGAATTCATCCTTGTCGAGCATGGCGATCGCCTCGGTGCCATCGGACGCCTCGGTCACCTCGAATCCTTCCATGCTGAGATACAGCCCGACGACGTGCAGCAAGCGCGGTTCGTCGTCAGCGAGAAGGATGCGCTGCTGGGTCAACGGGGGCGGCCCTCCGGGCGCGTGGACAGGTGCGTCATCGCAGTATCGAGCGCGGAACGGATCCGATCTCGGCGACCATCGTTCCGTCACCGGGTGGAGACATATGCCGCCGGGAGCGGCCGTCGCGGGCGCTGTTGTGCCCGATGATGTGGTGATGGCGGTCACCACGAGACGCGACGAGCGGAAAGGCGCGCGCTTGCATGGGTGATCCGGAAGCGCCTCGACGCGTCACACCGCGAATTCTCACCGAACCTCGCCGTCCGGCGCGTATCCGAGCTCTCCACTCCGCCCCCTGGCTCGCGGTTGGGACAGTCTGTGTGGGCGCGTTCATGGGCCAGCTGGACGCCAGCATCGTCACGACCGCGCTCCCATTCATCCGGCTCAACCTACACGCATCCATCGCAGGTGTCGAATGGGTCGTTCTCGTCTACGTGCTCGTCCTCGCCGGCAGCGTCGCCGCGGTTGGCAAGATTGCCGATCGAGTCGGCCGGAAGCTTCTGTACACGTACGGATTCGGCATCTTCGTCATCGGTTCGGCTGCCTGCGCGCTCGCGCCGTCCCTCGGGTTGCTGGTACTCGCGCGGCTCGTCCAGGCCGCCGGCGCCGTGATGCTGCAGGCGAACTCCTACGCGCTGATCCGAGACGTGCTGCCTCCGTCGAGGCTCGGCACGGGTCTCGGTATCCAGGGAGCCGCGCAGGCTGTGGGCCTCTGCGTCGGGCCTGCGCTCGGCGGGATCCTGACCGGTCTCGGGGGCTGGCGGTTGATCTTCCTGGTGAACGTCCCAGTTGGGCTGATCGGCCTGGCGCTCGGGTGGTTTCTGCTCCCGAGAAGCACGCACCTCGATCCGGAGAGCCGCATCGATCCTTCCGGGACGCTGCTGCTCGCCGCGGTCCCGGCGGCGCTCCTCGCAGCGCTGTCGTTCGCTGCTCAAACAGGGACGCCCGTCTGGACCGAGCCTGCCCTTCTCGTCGTGACCGCCGTGCTCGTGATCGGCGCCGTTGCCCGCCAGCGTCGCGCTCCAGGCTCGGTGGTCGATGCCGCACTGATCCGCGTCCCGGCCTTCGATGCGGGCCTCATCGCGGCGCTGCTGTCCTACGTGATCCTTTTCGGCTGTCTCGTCGCCGTGCCGTTCTACCTGGTGAAGGAACGCCATTTCGGGGCGGTGGAGGCGGGTTTGGAACTGAGTGCACTGCCTGTGGCGCTTGCGATCGTCGCGCCGCTCGGTGGCGCGATCCGCGACCGCATCGGCCCGCGGGTGCCCGACCGGCCTCGGCATGGCCGTGACCGCGATCGGCATGGGTCTGCTGGCCGCGTCCGCGACGCGCGCGGACCTCACCGTGCTGGCGCTGGCGGTCACCGGCGCCGGCATGGGCCTCTTCGTGGCGGCGAACAATGCAGCGACCATGTTCGCGGCGCCTCCGCAGCGAGCCGGTGCCGCCGGAGGTCTGTTGAACATGGCTCGCGGCGTCGGCACTGCGATCGGCGTAGCGCTCACATCCCTCGTCTTCGCCAGTGGGCGCGGCATCACGTCAGTCGCGCTCCTGCTGCTGGCGATCGCGGTCCTGACCGGGGCGATCAGTCTCGTCTGGTCTCGGGCGCCTGGGAGGGCGGCGTCAGCCGCCTGAAGCGCCGTCGGCCGGATACCAGTGGACGGGCAGCGCCTCGTCGCGGCGGACCCGGCCGGTGGCCTCGAGGAGGACCAGGTGCGCGAGTGTCTCCCCCACTGCCGCGCGCCGCATGAAGCCGACGATCTGAGTCCAGTCCCTTGACCACCGAAGCCGAAGGGTCGTCTCCCAGCACGTGAGTCCTGGCGAGCCGCTGATCGCGGCGTAGGTCTCGTCAAGCCGCAGACGGTGGTGCTCGAGGAGATCGTCGACCCGCGTGTCGAGACCGCGAAATCGCCATTCGTGCGCCGGGAGGACCTCCTCGACGTCGAGGTCACGCACGCTGCGTAGCGCGTCGAGAAAGTCTGCGAGCGGATTGATCGGTTGCTGGACATGGACCGCGACGCTCGGACTGATTCGCGGCAGCACGTGATCGCCGCTGAAGAGCAGGCGACCGGAGCGATCGTGGAAGCAGACGTGCCCAGGCGAGTGGCCGGGCGTGTGGCAGCGTGACCAGGTTCCATCCAGGGAGCGGCACGGCGGCGCGATCCTCGAGGAGGATGTCGGGCTCTGCCGCGGCGACGAACTCGCGGATGCCCATCGATGCGGCGGTCAGCTCTGCGCGCATCTCATCGGGAACACCGGCGTCGACGAGCAGTGCATCCATGCTCGCGAGCAGTCGCTCGGTGCCGTCGCCATACCGCGAGGTGATCAGTGCCGCGTCGGCCGGATGCACCGCGACCCACGCCCCGGAGGCTTCGCGCAAGCGCCCGGCCAGTCCGTAGTGGTCCGGATGGATGTGCGTGATCAGGATCGCCTGCACGTCTGCTGGTGTGTATCCAGCCAGTCGCCATGCCGGCCTCGAGCGCGCTCCACGCCTCCTCGGTGTTCCAGCCGGTGTCGATCACTGCCGCCCCGGTCTCCAATTCCAGGAGGTACACGAGCACGTAACGAAGGGGGTTGTTCGGGAGCGGTACCGGGATCGACCAGAGCCCTGGCCGGACGCGCTCGACGTCCGGCAACCCCACCCCATTCCAGGACTCTCGCTGTGCCGTCCCGGTCACCTCGATCCCGCTCATCGGACCGGCTCAGCCGGCGGCGTCGATGGGATTGGCCGCGAGATGGTCCAGGAAGACGTCGGCCATGTCGGCCCAGTGCTCGTCGGGGATCCAGTGGGATCCTCCCTCGAGCTCGAGCAGGTGATAGTCGCCGGTGCAGTGCTCAGCAGAGAGGTCTGTTGCCTCGCGGGTGAACACCGGGTCGCGATCGCTCCAGACGTGCAGGACCGGCACCGAGACCGGCGCTGCATGTCCGCGCTCGGTGCCGAGCGCGCGGTACCAGTTGAGCGGACCGGTGGCACCGACCTTGCGCAATGCCGTGATATCGCGGTGCGCGTGGGCCGGGCTGAGGCCGGTGGCCGTCAGCAGCGCTTCAGCGGCGAGGCCGCCGCCTGCGTCGATCAACGACTCGGGCACGATCGGCAGGCGCAGCACCGGGATGTATGCCATCCGCACGCGCTGCTGGGTGCCGCGGAGCGCGTCGCGCAACGCGGCGGTGTGAGGCGTCGATACCGCGGTGAGCGTCACCACGGACTCCGGGTGGTCGCCCGCGAGCGACCACGCGACGCTGCCTCCCCAGTCGTGGCCAACCACGTGGAAGCGCTGTGTGCCCAGGGCAGCCGCCATGGCGAGCACGTCGGCGCAGAGTTCGGTGACGCGGTATGCGTCGACACCCTCGGGTCGCGCACCCTCGGAGTAGCCGCGCTGGTTCGGGGCAACGGCTCGATACCCGGCATTGGCGAGATCGTTCAGCGCGTGATGCCAGCAGCTTCCCGTCTGCGGGAATCCGTGGAGCAGGAGCACGAGCTCCCCGTCGGCCGGACCCGCCATGAGCGCGTCGAAGCGCATGCCGCGCGCCGCAATGGTCGTGTGCCTCACAGCCACGTCACCGAGCGTAGCAGGGCGGCTCGAACGCCGATCCGCGAGAAGGCCCGCTTCATGCACGATTCGCGCATGGCTGATGCTCTCTTCACGCCGCACAAACGCGGTTACGTGCCGAGCGACCACGCGCGAGGTCCGTGGGATCGCGGCGCGATGCACGGCGGCCCTCCCGCGGCGCTGATGGCCGCGGTCATGGAGGCGCTCCCGACCGAGTCGCCGATGGCCGTTGTCCGGACGACCGTGGAGATCTTCCGCCCGGTCCCGCTCCGGCCCATTGAAGTAGCCGCGCGAATCGAGCGGCCGGGCCACCGCGTACAGATGCTCACCGCGACGCTCACCGACGGCAACACGGAACTCTGCCGCGCCACGGCTTGGCGCATGCGCATCGCGGACCTCAACCTCGGCGACCTACCCCCGCTTGAAGTCCCGTTCGCCGGACCTGCCGACTCCGTCGCGCATGTGCCTGAGAGCGACGATCCTGCCTTTCATCGCACCGGGATGGAGATGCGCTACGCGCGTGGATCGTTCATCGAAGTTGGCCCGGCGACGGTGTGGATGCGTCTCGCTGTTCCGCTCATCGAAGGTCAGACGCCGACACCATTACAGCGCACGCTCGCCGCTGCGGATTTCGGCAACGGCGTCGCGTCTGCATTGCCATGGGGGCAATTTCTGTTCATCAATACCGATCTCACGGTGTACCTCCATCGTCAGCCGGAAAGCGAGTGGATCTGTCTCGACGCGAGCACGGATGTGGACGCGCGCGGCGTTGGCGTCGCGCACAGTCGCCTGTACGACGAGCGCGGACCCGTCGGACACTCGCTCCAGGGACTGTTCATCGACAACTTGCGAGTGAAGCCACCGCCCGTCTGAGGCTGTTGTGAGCTGTTCTCCGTCTCTGTCAGTCAGTTCCGCGTAGCTCCACCGTCGTGCACTGTCACGGCGTAACCGTCGGGATCGGAGAACGTGAATGTCCGGCCGAATGGGCTGTCGAACGGCGCAACAAGGATCGAGATACCAGCCGCTTCCAACGCGTCATGGAGCGCCTGGGCATTGTCGGCTCGCAGCCACAGCGCGACGCCGAGGCCAGGTCGGGCCGCAGCCGCATCAAGGTCCACGCCGGGGAGCGGCTCACGAACAGCGAACGGAATCGGTGTGGTGTCGAACACCACCGCGCCCGGCGGGCTGACGACCGCTCGGTGTAGACCGAGCCGGAACTCGTAGAAATGTGCGGCTTCCTCCAGGTTACGTACCTGGAGGGCGACGAAGTCGGGGCCGGCAACGCTCATTCGTATTTCCTCCTATGTCAGGACATTGACATCGTAGCTCGCGTTGGCGAGGTATGTCAAGATGCTGACATGGCAGCGACCGAGACAGTTCAGCGACTCGACGAGAGCGTGGGTTACGTCCTGAAGCAGGCCCAGGCTGCCCTGCGAAGCGCCATGGACGAAGCACTGCGTCCCCACGGACTCACTGTCCCGCAGTACTCATGCCTCGAGCTGCTCCACCAGCGACCGGGAGTGTCAAACGCCGAGCTGGCTCGCGGAGCGTTTGTCAGCAGGCAGGCAATGCATGGTGTCCTTCGCGGCCTCGAAGACCGCGCCTTCGTCAGGCGCCCGGTCGAAGCAGAACATGGCCGAGAGCTCCCGGCGATGCTCACCGCCAGCGGGGAGAAGCGCTGGCGTGCGGCGAGCGAAGCGGTCGCCGCCGTGGAACGCGCGATGATCGCTCCACTTTCCGCGGAGAGACGCCGGCGACTTCTCAAGGACCTGTTCGCGTGTGTCGCCGCTCTTACGCGTACCGATTGAACACGCGGCTTGGGCGTCGCGCATAGCCGTCGTTACCACGCACGCCTCAGGCGCTCAGGAGACTCTCCACACGGGGGTCATCGCGAATAGGCGCTAGGTCGGCATCCTCGAGGGCGAACCGCCGAAGGTCTGGACGTGCCCGCAGTGATGCCTGCAACAGTGGCAGCGCTTCGTCGGCATGCCCTCGACGTGCGTAAAAGCACGCGAAGTTGTAATCAGCGACCGGCTTCTCTTCGGGGAAGAGTTCGGTGTCGAGCGCGTACGCCCATTTCGCTGCGCCCTCGGCGCCTGCCGGATCGCCATTGTCATCAGCGAGATATGAGAGGTGTTGGGCCACGTGCGCATGACCATTTCCTGGGACCACGAGCCACACCTCGCCGCCATCACCGGGACGCTCGCGGACCAGATCCTCCTCGCTGCACGCCCTCACCGCCTCGATCAGCGCGGCGTAGCTCTCGGCGTGGGCGGCGATGACGTCCGCGGCCGAGTCGCCTTTGTGCGTCTCGTATATCTCGGCATTCCGAACGTCGAGGTCACTCTCGTTCGCCGGGCCCTCCATCGGGTTGCCGAGACGAACGGCGTCGAGCGTGCGCACTGCATGCTCACGCCACGTGCTGAGATGCGCGATGTTGTCTCGCACCGTCCAGCGACCTTCCTCGGCCGGCGGCGAGTCGTCGCACAACGCAAGGAGCGCGGACTCCTTGACGCGCGCAGCCTCGAGCGACTGTACGAGGCGTTCTCGCAGCGAGTGGTCGGTCACGCTGGCAGCATAACTGCCTCTGCCGGGGCAACGCTCCACGGGCCGGCCATCTCCACGTAGCGGCAGAGCGCGTTGACGAGGCGCATCTGCTCGGGGGTGTGGCATCGCGCGCGCAGCAGCTCCGGCGAGCAGACAAGGACGGAGAGACCTCGCGCCCGTGACACCGCCACGTTCAGACGATTCAGGCTGAAGAGGAATTCGAGATTCCGGGGCAGGTCCTCCACGCTCGAAGTGGCCATCGAGAAGATGCTCACGGCGGCTTCCTGTCCTTGAAAACGATCGACGGTGCCAACCCGCGCACCCGGTTGCAAGACCTCGACGAGGCACGCCACCTGCGCGTTGTACGGCGCGACGACAACGATGTCCTCGACAGCGATCGGCCGCTCGATGCCTGCGTCATCGCGCCATGTCGCTTGTCTGAGCTGTTCGATGATGTCGCGCACGCTCTCGGCCTCGGCATCCGACCGCACGCGGTCGCCGAGATGCTCCACAAACGAGGTCCGTAGGCCCGTGGCAGCGGCGCCGTCTATGAGCACGGCCTGGGTAGCGCACTGCGGTTCCGAGGCCAGGCGATCCTCGTAAAAGGATCGCGAGATGAAACGCGGTGACGTCCGGGTGCATGCGCCAGGTGAGGTCGAGGAGGACACCTCGATCCGGCGCAATGGTCACATCGCCGCCGAGCAGATGATCGAGCGCCGACACACCAACTCCGGGCGGGTGGCTTCCCTGCAGTGGTTGCGCGAGCTGACGTGGGTCACCGACGAGGACGAGGTTGCGTGCGGCACCCGACACCGCAAGCACGTCGGCGAGTGACATCTGTCCGGCCTCATCGACAATCAGTGTGTCGAAGCGTGCCTCCATGTCCGGTCGCGAGAACAGCCATGACGTGCCGCCCACCACGTCCACCGCTTCGTCGGCGATGGCGTCCACAACTGCTTCATTGCTCCGAGCGATCTGGATCATCTCGGAGCCGGTGCCATCGCCCTTGCGGTGCTGCATGCGAACGGCCACACCAGATGACGGAGCGAGCTCCTCGATTTTGTTGAGCAGCGTGCGAATCGCGTTGTGCGTGACCGCGGTGACTCCAATCGGCCCGCGCCCCTTCTTCAGGAGCGACAGGGTCGCGAGCGCGGCCATGTGCGTCTTGCCTGCCCCCGGGGGTCCCTGCACCGGCAGGCAGCCGCCCTGGAGGTCGAGAATGAGGCGGATCGCGGCATCGGACGACGTCTCTCCGACGGTGCGCCGAACGCAGTCAACGCCCGCAGTCAGCCGGGGCTGCAAACGCATGAGAAGGTCGCGGCCCGCGCGGTTGGTACCCGGTCCATCCACGCCATGTTCGACAACCCACCGCCCGAGGTCGAGGAGCGATTCCTCCTGCACCTCCGTCGTGATCGGCGTCGACGGAATCAGGAAGCGAACGAGCCCGCGCTCTGCCTGGCCGGCTGTGCGCGAGATCGTGATCTCGCCTCGTGCCGAGTTCGAGGTCTGTGACCTCGCCGACTACAGGCGCCCACGCCAGATCTGCTTCGGGATCGAGCGGTTTGTCGCCAACACCGATGCGGTGCTCCTGCGGCTCGAACCGATACCGCTCGATGGTGCGTTTCCCATCGTCGTGGGTGCCGATCATCTCGAGTGGACCGAGCGCGTATGTGTCGCGCTCGAGCTCCTCCGGGCTCATCGCGATCTGGTCGAAATGCCGCCACCAGCTCACCTTGTTTTCACGCCGGTGATATGACAGCAGGGGTGCGAGCAACGACCTGGCTCGTTCCTCGTCGGTCTGCAGGTCCGGGTCCGCAGGCAACCCTTCGACCAGCGCGGCCGCGACCTCCTGAGTCGCGAGGATCTTTGCGTGGAGCGCGTCCTTGACCTCACGCTCGATGATCGGTGGACGTTCGATTGGAGCGCCACGCAGACGCTCCTCCTCGACTCGGCGCGCCTCGAGCCAGTCGCGCAACTGCAGCGTGGAGACGCAGTCGCGCTCGTTGTACAGCGCGATCTCCTCGAGCAATGACGCATCCCCGTCGCCACCATCTTCGCGGCTCGTCAACCAGCGTTCGTACATCACCATGCTCCCGGCCGCGTCGGCGATCGACTCCTCGCGCGCCGGCATGTACAGGCGCTCGACCTTTTTGAGCGAGTACGAGTTGGTGGAGAGACGCACTCCCTGGCGCACGACGCGGTAGAGATCGACGAGCACCTCGTTGCGGAGCAGGCGATCGACCTCCTCCTCTCGCGTGCCATGGCGGCTCATGAGCCGGCGCAGCGCCGTCTTCTCGTACGCCGCGTAGTGGTAGATGTGCATCTCGGGATGGCGCTCGAGCTTGGCGATCGCGTAGTCAACGAACTCCTCGAACGCGCGCCGCTCCCCGGCGTCGTCGTGACCCCACCAGGCGTGGTACGCGCCATCCATGTCCACGGCGCCGAAGAGATACTCGAGCGGCACGTCGCGTGCAAGACCGTCGCCTTCCATGTCGAAGAAGATGTCGCCCGGCGACGGCGTGGGCAACGCGCACAGCCCGTGACCGACCTCCCACGCGTCGAGCAGCTCATGCCGCGGCGATCCGTCGGCATGCGGGCCGCGGTGCTGCAGTGACGCCTGGGCGCGCAGCTCGTTGAAGGTGGCTGCACTCATGCGCTCCGGCGCCTCAACTGTGTCAGGCAGCACGGCAAGCTCGGTCATCGTGGAGACGCCGACCGCCTTCAGCGCGAGCACCTGACCGGAGCGCATGCGCGCGACTTGAGAGAGATGGTCGTCCTGCTTGCGTTGTGCCGCGCAGCGCGCAGCGAAACCGCAGGTGCCGCAATGCGCGACCGGGTCGGGATATGTCGTGTCCTGATCGACGAGCATCGCGGCCTCGAAATCGGCCTTCACGCTCGCGTGATACGCGGAGAACTCGTCGACGCGATATGGATGCTCGACACCGTCGCCGAGGATCACCTGCATCGAAGCGGGTGCCGACCCCTGCAACCTCGCGATGTGCGACGAGTACTCGCACAACTGGAGGATCGCCTCGGAGCGAACGCGCCGCGCCAGCTTTGCATCCGCAGCCTCGTATCCCCAGCCCCAGCGCGCGCTCGGCGTGTCGACGCGCAGAAGGAAGTCCGCTCGGCCCATCCAGCGTCCGTCGAAAAACGTCGGCTGGTAGATCACGTCGTAGCCCTGTGCCATCGCGGCGACGGTCTCGGCTTCGCACGCGAGGAGCTCGGCTGCCGAGCTTGCGTACCGGTCGCGCTCGTCCTCGAACGCCTTGACCGTGAGGCCGCGTGCGCGCAACGCCTCGAGGTGGCTCAGCTCGTGCGCGGCGCCGAGTCCGGCGAGGATCTCGCTCAGCGCGGACCGATCCGACGGGATCACCTCGCCGCGAGCGACCCGCCGCTTCAGTGCGACAAGGTGCCCACAGGCAAGGTAGTCGCACAGGTCCGTCGCCGTGTAGACGGGGCAGCCGTCCTTCAGGTACCGCATCAGCGCACCATCCTGGCTCGCCGGCGCGGAAGTTCGCGCGGCAGTGGCAATGTGAGTTGGCGGCTCGCCTTCCGGGCGAGCGCCCTGGCGCGATCCTGCGGCGGGCCGGAAGCGCCGGCGAGCCACCCGGACCGAGCGGGGCCCGCGCGGAAGAGGTCGGATCGGGCGGCGATCAGCGCCTTCGCGCGCCGGAGGTACGGCCCATCGCCGGGAACCTCTGCATCAACGGCGTCGAGTCGCTCTGTGTCCATGCCCCGACGATCCCGCGTCCCGGCGACAACTGTCTGTCGCGTAGGGTTTGGTCGTGCCCGAGAACATCGACATCCATCCCGTGCGCGAGTTCGAGTTCGCGGCCGCCGGCGAGGCCACCGCGCGGGCATACCGCGAGTTCGAGCGACCGGAGTGGCCGGGCTACGCGGCGTACGTCGCGCGTATCGCCGACATCGCGGAGCGTGCCCATGTCGCCACCGTCCTGGTGGCCGTGGCCGACGGCATCATCGCGGGGTCGGCCACGATCGAGCTCACGGAGCGGATCCGCCCGAGCAGCACGGAGCCCGCTGGAGCCGGACGAGGCGCACCTCCGAATGGTGGGCGTCAGCCCCGAGTATCGAGGACGCGGGATCGCCCGGCAGCTGGTGAACGCATGCATCGAGCTGGCCCGAGCCGCGGGCAAACAACGGCTCACCCTCGACACTGCGCCGGTGATGGTGGCGGCGCAGCGCCTGTACACGTCGATGGGGTTCACCCCCACCCCGGAGCGGCCGATGCCCGACGGGTCGGTGCTGCTCGGCTACGAGTTGCGCATCGCCACGACGGCGCCCGCGACCCGCTAGGCTCGTCGCGTGCCAGGCGTCTACGAGAAGGGAGAGAAGGAACTCCGCGTCATCAAGCTCTTCACGCGGCTATGTGAGACGGAGGTCGGGCTGACCACTCGCCAGCTTGCCGAGGAGCTCGAGGTGAACGCGCGCACCGTGCAGCGGTACGTCGCCACCTTGCGGGACAACGCCGGTATCGACGTCGAGGAGACCGGCGGCCGTTGGCGCATCGGCAAAGGGAGCCTGCTGCCGCCATTGCAGCTCGACCACTACCAGGCGACGCTGCTGCTCGTGGCGCTCCGCCTCCTGCAGCAGGTGCGCACGGAGCAGGACCCGGCACTCGTCGGCGCGCTGGCCCATCTGTCGCGCGCGCTGAGCGTTCCCGTGGTGAGTGAGTACCTCCGCCGGACGCTCGTCGCCGCCGAGCGGCGGCCGGCGGATCCCGAGACGGCTCAAGGTCGAGCGCACGGTCATCGACGGCTTCGTGACGCACCGAGAGATCGAGGTTCGCTACGTCGATGCCAAGGGAAAGGAGACCCGCCGCGACCTCCGTCCGTACTTCATCCAGCCGACGGCGGAGGGACGGCACATCTACGTGTTCGCGCGCGATTCCGTCTCGCGTGAAGTGCGCTCGTTCCGGCTCGACCGCATCCGCTCGGCGCGGCTCCTCCCGTCGACGTTCACCGTACCCGAAGACTTCGACATCGACACCGTTCTCGGCGCCGCATGGGCGATCTGGCAGGGTCCCGGCGATGACCGCGTGGTGCTGCGTTTCACTCCCGAGGCTCGGCAATGGGTCGACGAGAGCCCATGGCCCGCGCAGGCCAAACGCACCGATCTGCCGAACGGAGGCGTCGAGGTGCGCCTCGACGTTGCGGGAGAGGTCGAGATGCGCCCGTGGGTGATGCGCTGGGGCCCGAACGTCGAGGTGATCGCACCCGCATCGCTCCGCAAGCACATCGCGGAGGCGCACACGGCCGCCGCGGCACTGTATGCGTCGAGTCCCGGCAAAACGGGGTAAAACGTCAAGAGCATGGACACCAAAGTCACCCTCACCGACGAAGAGTGGCGTCAGCGCCTGACGCCTGAGCAATACAGGGTGCTTCGCAAGGCGAGCACCGAGCGCCCATTCACGGGGCAGTACGTGCATGTCAGCGACAAGGGCGTGTACACGTGCGCCGGCTGCGGCGCCGAGCTCTTCACCTCGGACACGAAGTTCAACTCCGGCACCGGCTGGCCGAGCTTCTATGCGCCGGCGAACAACGCCGCCGTCGAGGAGCACCGCGACTGGAGCATGGGCATCCCGCGGACGGAGGTTCGCTGCGCCAAGTGCGGCGGACACCTCGGCCACGTCTTCCCTGACGGACCCGAACCCACGGGTCAGCGGTACTGCATGAACTCCTGCGCGCTGAAGCTGGAGAAGTCGGCGGGCTGATGCCGCTCGAGCCCTCACCCCGGGCTCGCGCGGTCCTCGAGCAGACCTTCGGCTTCGCCGAGTTCCGCCCGGGACAGGCCGACGTCGTCGCCGCTTCCGAAGCGCGCTCCGACGTGCTCTTCGTCGCTCCGACCGGCTCCGGAAAGAGCATCGCGTACTGGGTGCCCGGAATCGCCGGCGGCGGCCTCACCATCGTCGTGTCGCCACTCATCGCGCTGATGGTCGACCAGGTCGCACGCCTGAATGCCTGGGCGTTCCCGCCGCGTGCGTGCACAGCCAGGTGAGCGCGGCGACGCGCTCTGAATCGTTGCGAGCCGCGGCGGCCGGCGAACTGCGCTTCCTCTATCTCGCGCCCGAGCGGCTCGGCGCGCCAGGGTTTCTCGACCAGCTCGGCAAGCTCTCCGTTGATCGCTTCGTCGTCGATGAGGCGCACTGCATCTCGAGCTGGGGTCACGACTTCCGGCCCGACTACCGCCGGCTCGGTGATGCCATCGCGGCATGCGGCAGGCCGCCGGTCGGGGCGTTCACCGCCACAGCGACTCCGCGTGTCCGCGACGACATCGCCGCGAGCCTCGGCCTCCACGCGACCGTCGAACGGGTCACTGGGTTCGTCCGCGACAACCTGACGATGTCGGTGCTGCGCTGCCGTGGGTCCGCCGACAAACGCGACGCGCTCCTCAACCTCGTGCGACCCGACAAGGGACGCGCGCTCGTGTACTGCGGGAGCAGACGCACCACCGACGAGATCGCGGAGCTGCTGACTGGTGCCGGGATCGCGGTCGCCGCGTATCACGGCGCTGTCGACGGCGACACGCGACAAAGCGTGCACGAGGATTTCTCAGCCGGACGCCTGCAGGCGATCGTCGCCACCTCGGCATTCGGCATGGGCGTCGACTTCCCGGACATCCGCCGCGTGATCCACCACGATTTTCCAGGCAGCCTCGAGGAGTATTACCAGCAGGCGGGTCGCGCCGGACGCGATGGCGAGCCGTCCGAATGCATCCTCCTGTACAGCCCCGCCGACCGCCAGCTGCAGGAATTCTTCATCGAGCAGGCGTATCCCGAGCGCGATGTGGTGCGCGCGGTATACCGCGAGCTGCTCCGTGAGGGAGGCGACTCCATCGACGACTGGCAAGCGCGTGGCGTTTCGGTCAACGGTGCGCGCGCGGCGCTCGACCTGCTCCGCAGAGCTGAGGTGATCCAGCCCGACGGCAGCATTCGCCGTCTCACCGGCGCGCCGGTCGATTTCGAGGAGCAGGCATTGCTGAAAGCAAACGCCTATGCGCGCGTGAACCAGGTCATGGAATACGCGGGTTTTCGCGGTTGCCGGCACGCGCGTATCGCCGACTATTTCGGCGAGCAGGGCGTCGCGCGAACCTGCATGGCGTGCGACAACTGCCTCGACACCAACCGCGCGCCGTATGCCGCGGTGGACTCCGCGGATGTCAACGCTGCGCTCGCGTGCGTCGCGCGTTTCGACGGCCACCTTGGCGGCGTGCGCATCGCCTCGATCCTGCGCGGCACCACGGATGCGTGGACCGCATCGCGAGCATGGGTCACGGAATTGCCGTCCTTCGGCGTATTGCGAAGCTGGGAGCTGGAGCGAATCCGCGAGCTGCTCGAACGGCTCGTGGAGCTTGGCTGTCTCAGCCGCGGTCACGGCGAGAAGCCGACTCTCGGCATCACCGCGCAGGGCAGCGCCGTCCTCCGCGGCGAGGAGTCGATCGACGTTGACGTGCGCGCGGCGCGGGCGCCCGGCCCCAGCTCGAGCCGAAAGGCATCGAAGGGCAATGCGGCAGCGATCGAGATGTCGGCCGATGTCGCCGCCCGTTTCGAAGCATTGCGCACGTGGCGGCTGGGAATCGCGCGGCAGACGGAGGTGCCGCCGTATGTCGTCTTCCACGATCGCACGCTCGCGGAGATCGCCCACAGAAGCCCGCAGTCGAGCGGCGCACTCGCTGGCATCCCGGGCGTCGGACCCGCCAAACTCGAACGCTACGGTGAGGCCGTGCTCACCGTGATTCGTGAGACAGCTGCAGCTCTCGGGTGGATGAGAACTGACATGCCACAACCCAGGACATCGGCATTCTGGTCGTCTCGCTCTTCGTGCTCTACATGTCCATCCGTCTGTACCGAGGGCAGGGGTCGATCGCTCGCGCGTACGGGAAGTGGGGCATCCCAGCGCACGTCAGGCGTGCCATCGCGTTCTGCGTGATGGTCATCGTTCTCCTCGGGTTCCTGGGGACCCTTGCCGCAGATCTCGGTATCTTCCCGGCGACTTCTGTCGCAGGTTGACGTCGGACGTTACTGGCCGATCCGCCCGTCGATCCGTTCGCGCAACAGGTCTGCATGCCCCATGTGCCGCGCGTACTCCCAGACCATGCCGATCATCGCTTCGCGAAGCGACATCTCCCCGCCACCGCTGCCGTGCAGATTCAGTGGATCGTCGCCAGTGACGTCCAGGCTCGGCGCGTCGGCCACGAATCGCGTCGCGAAGTCCACCTCACCACGCCATGTGGCCCATGCCTCCGCAACCACATCGGGGTCAGGAACGGCGCCATCGAAATCACCGTCGCGGTCGGTGTCGGAGCAATACAGCTTCGGCACGTCCTCCCCCGCCATCATCACCCGGAAAGTCGCGCGTTCCATTTCCGCGAGGTGTCGGACTAGCCCGAGGAGCGACATCGTCGATGGCTCGACCGAACGCTTGGCCATGGATCCCACGTCGAGGCCGGCGCACTTCAACTCCAGCGTCAATCGTGCGCTCCTCAGAACTTCGGCCATCGTGGTGCGCTCGTCGCCCAATGACGGTCCGATTCTCACGCGGATCGTCCTTGAGATCGATGAACATGTCGGCGCGTCGAGATGTGGCCATGGCTAACAACCATGGCCGAGGCGGACGTAAGCCGACAAGCGCCGGCGACGATTCCGGCGGTGGCCCGCTTCGCAGGCACCTGCTTTTTGGTCGTCGTCTTTGTGGGGGCCATCCCTTGTGCTCCTGGACGTTGGACGAGTTAGACGTCAGTCTATGGGCCCGGACCAGCCGACGCACCCGCGGCCGCGTCCGTGCGCTTGCAGCGCTCGCCACGGCGTGCTGGTCCGACGAGGGTCAAGGAGAGGGGCTCAACCCCAAGTCCTACGCCGGGATGTTGCAGGTCGAGGCGATGCCGCGCCGCGAGAAGTACTTCTGGTGGTACTCCTCGGCGTCCCAGAACTTCCCTGCAGGGACGATCTCGGTCGCGATCGGGCGACTGGTAGCGGCCCGAACTCTTCCAACCGCTTCTTCGAGGCGATGGCAGCGGCCTCCTGCTCGGGCGAGTGGTAGAAGATGACCGTGCGGTAGTTGTCGCCGACGTCCGGTCCCTGGCGGTTGACCTGTGTCGGATCGTGGTTCATCCAGAAGATGTCGAGCAGCTTGTCGTAGCTCACGCGAGCCGGATCAAAGGTGACCTCGACGGCCTCCGCATGACCCGTGCGGTGCGAGCAGACGTCCTCGTATGAGGGCGCGTCCGTGAAGCCGCCCGTGTAGCCGACCTTGGTCGCGACGACCCCGTCGACCTGTTCGAATACCGATTCCACGCCCCAGAAGCAGCCCGCGCCGAATGTCGCAATTTCCATGTCCCGAGTATGCCTCGAACCGGCCTCAGCCAATCATTCCGCAGGCAGCGAAAGCTTGACCTGACCGGTCGCGTAGACGGGCGGCCAGACCACCACGCTGACGCGCGGCGCCTGCCACTGCCACACCACCGCCGCGGCTCGGATGTTCTGCCCGAGCTGGCCCGGCGCGGTCGAGAACAGCACGCCACCGCCGTTGGGGAGGCTGCCGCTCGGGAGGTCCAGTGAGCGGGCGGCGGCGGCGATGCTCTGGGCGCTCTCGCCTCCGGCGCGACCGAGCACATCCGCGAACAGCACCCAGGCTGCACTGAAGCCCGCGATCCCCTCTTCATCCGGTGACGACTGACCGGTGCGCTGCTTCCAGAGCGCCGCAAAACGGTCGTACAGCGAGCGCGCCTGTGGATCGAGCGCACCCGGATTGAAGTCGCCCTGTGGACGGTCGGAGGCGAAGACGCCGACTGCGCCAGAACCGAGGACATTGCCGAAGTCCTGGTCGCACTGGGCCATCGTGGTGCCCATGAACACCTTGACCTGCAGTCCGGCTGCGAGGAACGCGCGCCGGAACGCGATCCCGTCCTGGATGTGTGACGAGAGCACGAGGATGTCGGGCTTTTCCGCCGCGAGCGCCTGCATCACCGGCGCCCAGTTCGGCGTGTACGGGTTGTACAGGGACTCGCCTCCGGCGGCCACCCCGCCGGCCTCGAGCGCGGCGCGCGTCGCATTCGCGACGGACGTGCCGTAGTCATCGTTTGCCGTCACGTAGTACACCCGCAGCTTGTTGACGGGAATCCCCATCCGCGGTATCAGCTCCTTGAGCATGAATGCTCCCGCGTTGGCGCCCAGTTCGGCGCCGTTCACGCCGACGCGGAACACCAGCGGCGAGCCCTGCCCGGTCACCCGATCGGCGACGGCGCCCGTCTCCCAGTACACCATCCCCGCAGCTGACACTGCGGCAGCTGCCGGAATGGAGAGCTGCGATGAGTATGCGCCAATCACGACAGGAACTCCGTCGGCCTTGAGGCTCGACACGGCTGCGGGAATCTGCGCCTGGTCCTCGACATCACGAAGGTCCAGCGAGATCGGGTGCCCGTCGACGCCGCCTTCGGCGTTGGCCATCTGCGCGGCGAGGGTCGCGCCAAGGTACTCGTCAGTGGAGTCCGGTGCGGTACTGCCCGAGAGCGGAAAGATCGCCCCGACCCGGAACGGCACGGGCCCGGCCGCGGCGACGCTCGCGCAGGCAGCAGCGAGGACCGAGAGGACGAGGACTCCGAGCAGTCCGAAAGGACCGTGACGCTTGGCGCGGAAGCGCGGCAGCATCGGGCGATCTTACCCGCGAAAGGCGCTGCGAGGCTGCAGTGACCGAGGGCGGAGGAGAACGCGGTGGAGGATGAATCGCCCGTGTCTGTTCAAAGGGAGGTGCGGAGGTACCATCCCCGCGGCCATGGCCGACGACGCCCAGCACCACACCACCAACGGCGGAGCACTCACCGCCGCGGAGTACGACGCGATGGCCGCCGCCTACGACGCTCACAACGCGGTCAGCGGCGCCAACGCCTACTACGAGCGACCCGCGACGATGGCGCTGCTCGGCGACGTGCGCGGGCGGAGGGTGCTCGAAGTGGGATGCGGAAGCGGGCGGCTCACGCAGTGGCTCGTGGACCGGGGCGCTGCCGTCGTCGCGTTCGACGTGAGTGCGGGCATGCTGGGCATTGCACGCTCGCGGGTTGGGGACCGCGCCCAACTCCACCAAGCAGACCTCGGCGAGCCACTGGAATTCGTCTCCGATGGCAGCATCGACCTGGTAGTCGCATCGCTGGTCATGCACTACCTCCGCGATTGGGAGGCACCGCTAGCTGAGTTCCGCCGCGTCGTGCGCCCCAGCGGTGCAGCCGTGCTGTCGATCCACCATCCTGCCTGGGACTGGCGCAACCATTGTCCGGAGGACTACTTCGCCTTTCTCCAAGTCTCCGAAGTGTGGGTACCGCCGCATCCGGTCACCTTCTGGAGACGCCCTTTGACGATGGCCACGCAAGCCATCGGTGGCGCCGGCTTCATGATCGAGCGGATGGTGGAAGCCCAACCGGAGCCCGCCCTGGCCGCGGTTGACCCCGGCGCATACCAGGAACTCACTACATCGCCGTTCTTCCTGCACCTGCGTCTGCGTCCGGTGCAAGCGGACGGCACTGTCGCAGCCTGGCAATCAGGGCCTTCGGCCCGCTAGGAACTCTGCGCCTGGGCGGACGATCGTCCCGGGGTCACCACGCGCGGCGCAGATCGCCGATTCCGCTGCCAAGCGACCCAACCGCGCCCCGCCGCGTATGTCAGGGCGCCGATCGAACCGACGAAGAACCCTATCGGAAGGTTGGACAGGAACGAGAGCGCGATGGCTGACCATACCGTTCCCAGCGCAATGAGAACTGAGAGGCCCATGGCGGTGAACGGGTTGTTCGTGAAGGAGCGGGCCGCAGCTGCGGGGCTGATCAGCAGGCTGAAGATGAGCAGCGCTCCGACGACCGGGACCGCCATCGTGGTGGTGAGCGCGACGATCAGCAGGAACACGACCTCCATGACGCCGCTGCGAACCCCTCGCGCTGCCGCGACGTCGGGCATGACTGACGAGAACATGAGGGGGCGATACACGACGAAGATCGCCGCGATGCAGACGATGCCGATCAGCGCGATGGGCAGGAGCTCGCTGCTGCTCACACCGAGCACCTCGCCGAAGAGCAGCGAGTAGATCTCCGGCGCGTACTCGGTGGTCATCGAGAGGAACAGCGAGCCGAGCCCGAGCATCACCACGATCACCAGCGCGGTGGCGACGTCATGTCGTGCGCGCCGTCCGAGCCCCGCGATGGTCAGCGCACCGAGGACCGAGAAGACCGCGAGCCCGATGATCGCGTCGACCCCGATGAGACTTGCGGCCGCCGCCCCGGCAAACGCGCCGTTCGGCAGCGCGTGCGCGGCGAATGCCGAACCGCGCAACACGATGAAGAACCCGACAACGCCGGCGACGACGGCGACGATCGACGCGGACTCCCAGGCGTTGAGCATGAGACCGGAGAACATCAGCTCGGCCTGCGCTGCAACGGCTGCCCGCTGCACGGTCGAACGACGCATGAAGCGAACCTGCGAGAGCAGATACGCCAGAAAGATCAGCGTCACCACGAAGAAGCTCACCGGCCAGCCGTTGTGCGACGGAAACCAGTAGAAGCTGTCGTACGCGAGGAGCACGCCGAGCCATGTCGCCGCAACACCGATTGCCGCTGCGATCGCCGCAGCGCGGCCGGTCCTGTTGGTGATCCGCAACGCGGTGGCCGCGGGGCCGATGAGCAGCGCGGTGGAGAGGATCGCGCCGATGGTGACGGCTGAAAGCGACACGGCCACCGCGAGCGCGACGAGATAGCCGATGCCGACAAGACGGACGCGCACGCCCTGCGCGGTGGCCAGGTCGGAACTGACCGAACTGAGCAGCAGCGGCCGGTACATCGCGAGCACGATGCCCGCGGCAACGACGCTGAAGACGGCGATCACCGGCACGAGCGACGACGGCAGCGTGAAGATGGAGCCGAACAGGACGTTGATCGTGGCGCCGGTGGTGCTCGACGCCGTGTCCAGGTAGAGAAACAACGCCGCGAGTCCGAGCGCTGCACCGAGCACGATGCCTGTGGCGAGGTCGCGACCGCGCGGCCGGCGAATCCCGATCCACTCCATCACACCAGCTGCCATGAGATTCATCGCAACGAACCCGAACAGCGGAGTGATGCCGAGGAGAAACGACGCCGACCCTCCCGCCGTCCCGATGTCAGCGAGCGAGTGTCCCGCGAAGGACTGGCCGCGCATCACCGTGAAGGTGCCGACGATGCCGGATACCACCGCAACGATCCCGCCGACGATCAGCGCCGTCTGCACCGGCGCATTCGAGAAGAATCCCGGCTCGACGAGCGGTGACAGAAAGCCGAGCACGGCTACACGAGCTCGACGATCAACTCGCCGCCGCCATGATGCAGCGCGGCGTCGCTGCGCCCGGCCACGACGAGAATCCGGTCGTGGACGTGGATGACGTCGACATGGTGGCCATAGAGCTTGGTCAGCGATTCGCTTGACACGACTTCCGCGGTCGTACCGGTGGCGATGCGGCCTGCCGCGACGTAGACAATCCGGTCCATCACGGGCAGCAACGGGTTCATGTCGTGCGTGGAGATGAGCACGGCGATCTTTTCCTGACGCGCGATCCGCGACAGAAGGGCGACCACCTCCTGTTCGCTGCCGATGTCGAGATTGGCCAGCGGCTCATCGAGCAGCAGCAACCGCGGCTCACTGATCAACGCGTGCGCGATGAGGATGCGTTGCTGTTCTCCGCCCGAGAGGTTGCCGACACGCGAATCCGCAAAGCGCATGGCATCGACGGAGTCGAGCATCTCGTCGATGCGCTTGCGACGTGCCGCAGACGGCCACGGAAGGCCGAAACGCTGACCATCGATGCCGAGGCCGACGAGGTCGCGCGCACGCATCGGCATATCGGGATCGAGCGTGATGCGCTGCGGCACGTAGCCGATCTGCGGCTTGCCGCGCGTTCCGCTCACCACACGCACGGTGCCGGATGTCGGCGCGATCAGACCGAGAATGACGCGCATGAGCGTGGTCTTGCCGGCGCCGTTCGAGCCGATCAGTCCGGTGAACTCTCCGGCATTGATGTGGAAGGTGACATCGTGGAGAATCTCGCGACCGGACAACGTGACGCTGACTCCGTCAACCGCAAGAATCTCCGCCGGCGCATCCGCACTCTGCGCTTCCACTGTCATAGGTGTTGGGTGGACACGCCGTGTGCGACTGCCGCCGTCAACGCATTGACCTCGGCGAGCATCCACGACTGATATGTGAATCCGGGTGTCGGCATCGTCTCGTACACGCCGATCACCGGGATGTGGGCCATCTGCGCTGCCGTGATGAAACTCTGGGTCAGCGTGTCGGTCACCTGCTCGTTGTAGACGAAAACTTTCACCTTCTGCTGCGTGAACAGCGCCGTCTGCATCGACAGGTCTTCAGGCGAGGGGTCGACGCCGTTCATGATGTCGGCCTGCAGGCGGAACGGAGTGAGGTTGTCGGCGCCCGCGGCGGTGAGCATGTAGTCCGCAACCGGTTCGGTTGTCGCGACGGGCGTCCCCCCGTACTGAGCCTTGAATGCGGACAGCGCCGACAGCCACGGCTGGAGGGATGCGATGAACGTCGCAGCCTTGGACGCGAAATATGAGGCGTGGGCAGGCTGGAGAGCCGAATAGTCCGCGGCGAGCGCATTTGCCACCTTCGGCATGGTCGCCGGGTCGTACCAGAGATGCGGATTGGGAGTGCTGTCGGGGAGCCCGAGCAAGTTCTGCACGATGAGGACGCGTCGCGACGTGCTGGGCGACGCTAACTCGATCTTGGTCATGAAGTCGTCGTAGCCGATCCCGTTCTGAATCACCACCTGCGCGGAGCCGATCTCCGTGGCGACGTCCGGGCTCACCTCGTACGAATGCGGATCGGTATTGGGATTGCTCTCCACCGAGGTCACCGACACGTAGGTTCCGCCGATCTGCGATGCCACGTTGCCGTACTCGTTCTCGGCGGCCACGACCGCGATCGTCCCCGGCTTGCCCGCCGCCGGCGCCGATCCACGCACTCACCAGGACCGTCGCGCCCACGCCGACGATCGCCAGGGCAAGGAGGCGGCGAGCTTGCTGGAGCGCGTCGGGCATTCATGAGACCGAAGTCTACATGACACTCAGTCTCAATGGTCGTCCAGTCTCGTATGGTCTATTCGGGGGAACTGCCATGAACTGCACCAGCTCCTCGTGGAGGGCCGTTGGTGGTGATCACGTTCCCCGAGTCGATCCGGTCGGCTCCATCGAAGTCGCTGAATCGGCCGCCCGCCTCCTTCAGGATCACCTGGGCCGCCGCGACGTCCCATGGGTTCACCCAGGCTTCGATGGCGACGTCGATCACGCCCTCCGCGACGAGCATGTGCGACCAGAAATCGCCGAATGCCCGCACCACCCGAGCGCGTGTCGAGCACCTGGCGGAATCCGGCCTCACCACCGCGCGTGGCGAAGTCGCGCACGTCGGTGACCGAGACGTACGCGTCGTCGAGCGCGCGCGTCTGCGATACCCGGATCCGCTGCCCCGAGTCCGTGAAGGCGCCCTGTCCCGGTCGCGGCCCACCAGCGTCGCCGCAGCGCCGGCGCCGACACCACGCCGCAGACAGCTCGCTCGCCGCGCATGAGCGCTATCAGCGTTGCCCACACCGGAACGCCGTTCGCGTAGTTGATGGTGCCGTCGATCGGATCGAGGATCCACCGCCAGTCGGCCTGCCCGTCGCCGCCGAATTCCTCGCCGACGATTGACTGCTCCGGACGCAGGCGTTGCAGGGCATCGCGAAGCGCCTGCTCCGTCGCGCGGTCCGCGTCGGTGACCGGTGTGTGGTCGGACTTCGTGTCAACGCGGAGGTCGGGTGCGCGGAAGCGCGCGAGCGTGATCGCATCAGCGATATCCGCGAGCTCGAGCGCGACGTCGAGGTGGGATGACATCGGAGCGCATAGTCTCGCGATCGATGGCGGCGTCGTGCTCGGTCGCCGCCCTCATACCATGCGTGGATGGCCGGCTCCGTTTCCTCCGTCGCCATCCCGGCGAGCACCGTCGCGCTCCTTCGCGATGTCGAAGGCGGCGTCGAGGTCTGCATGCTGCGGCGTCCAGGGCGGAGCAGTTTCGCCGCCGGGGCATTCGTCTTTCCCGGCGGTGCGGTTGACGAGGCTGACGGCTCCGGCGACGCCGCGTACACCGCGGCGGGCGTGCGCGAGGTGCTCGAGGAGGTGGGCATCCTCATCGGAGGCGCAGCCGCAGGAAGTGACGACATCAACCTCGACGACCGGATCTCCAGCGCTCGCTCCGCATTGCTCGCCGGCGGGACGTTGCACGCCACGCTCGAAGACCATGGTCTGACCATCACTCCGGACGCGCTCGTGTACATCGGTCACTTCATCACGCCGCCGAGCGAAGGTCGCCGCTACGACACGCGCTTCTTCGCGCTTGCGGCTTCCCTGGATCAGCATGTGCGGGTGCACGCGGCAGAAGCGGTCGAAGGCGGCTGGCACCGGCCCGAGGAGATGCTCGAACTCACCTTCCCCGCGATCATGCCGCCGACCCGGATGATGTGCCATGAGTTCGCGCGGCTCGGGTCGGTCGCTGCAATCCTCGAAACGCTCGGCGCACACCCGATCGAGGTGACCGAGATCACTCCGGAGATCATCTCCCGATGGTTGGGCCTCCAGCACGAAGCCGAGGAGCAGTCATGATCGCCCCGCCAACTCGCGTGCTCGCACCCAACCCGTCGGTCTTCACCGGGCGAGGCACCAACACCTACCTCTCAGGCGACGCTTCGGTCGTCTGCATCGATCCTGGACCGGACGACGACAGCCACCTCGCCGCGATTCTCGCGGCCGCCGCCGGCCGAGGCGGCCGGATCACGACGATCCTGCTGACCCACTCCCATCCCGACCATCGCCCACTCGCATTGCGACTCCACGGCGAAACCGGTGCGGCCGTGCACTGCTTCGACCCGACGGCAGGGAGCGAGCACGCGCAGGCGCTCTCCGATGGGGACGTGCTCCGGCGCGGCGAGCTGGAACTGATCGCGGTGCACACGCCCGGCCACACGCGCGATCACCTCTGCTTCTTCGATCCGCGCAACGCGGACGCTGTACACCGGCGATCACATCCTCAACGGCACGACATCGGTCATCCATCCCGGCGAGGGAGACATGTCCGACTACATCGCATCACTGCGCAAGGTGAAGGCGTTGCAGCCGCTCACCATCCTGCCCGGGCACGGCGAGGCCGTCGACGACGCGGCAGCCCTGATCGATGAGTACATCGCGCACCGGCTCGAGCGCGAGGCACAGGTCCTCGCCGCGGCGCAGGGACGCGCCGAGTTCACGCCGATGCAACTGGTGCCCACCCTGTATGCGGGCTACCCGCCCGAGGTGTACCCGCTCGCCGCCTGGACGGTGCAGGCGCACCTCGACAAGCTGGTCCGCGACGGCGAGCATCGACCGCGTTGCCGGAGGATCGGACGCAGATCCGCCGCGTTACGTCGCGCCCGGATCCTGACGACGTTATCCCCGCCGGATCTTGCCGAGGGCGGTGCGATCGAGACGATCGACAAGGATCAATTCGCGTGGGAGCTTGTGACGCGCGATCGTCGATGCAGCGTGGTCGCGAAGCGCATCGAGCGACGGCGGCGCTGACCGTCGTTTCGGGACCACGCGCGCGACAACGCGCTGTCCCCATTCGCGATCAGGGCTCGCAGATACCAGCACGGCGTCGACATCGGGATGGCTCGCGAGTGCTCGCTCGACCTCCGCGGGCCAGATCTTTTCGCCGCCGCTGACGATCACGTCGGCGAGGCGTCCCTGCACTCGAACGGTCCCATCCGGTTCGACTTCACCGCCGTCACCGGTACGCAACCATCCGCCGGGTTCGAATGCGGCCACCGACGCCTCCGGGTCGAGCCGGTAGCCGCGCATGAGCGTGGGGCCGCGAATCAGGAGCTCACCCCAGCGAGCGACGCGCACCTCCACGCCCGCGAGCGGTCGTCCCGCGTACACAACGCCGCCACACGTCTCGGTCATCCCGTAGGTGGGCACGACGCGCACGCCCGCGTCCGCCGCGCGAGTCTCGAGATCGGCATCGATACCGGATCCACCGACGAGGATGGCTCGGAACCGCGCAAGGTCGGCCCCGGCGTCAAGCAGTCGCGTGAGTTGCGTCGGGACCAATGATGTGAAGCGCGCGTCGACGAGCCGCGCAACGACCGAACGCGTGAGGCGGCGCCGGAAGGTGATCGGCGCGCTGATCAGCAGGTGGCGTTCGAGCACGAGCAGCCCACCGATGTGTGACAGCGGCAGGCACGACAACCAGCGATCCTCCGGACGCGCATCGATGGCATCTGCCGACGCGAGGACCGCGGCTTCGACGGCCTGCGCGGGAAGCTCCGCAAGCCGGGGGTGACCCGACGTGCCCGAGGTGGCGATGACCAGAGCGATCGCCGTGTCGATGGTCACGCCGTCGATGCGCCGGGCGCTGACTTCGTCGACCATTACCGTCGGTTGCGCGGTGGCGACGAGCGCTGCTCGCTCGACAGGCGACAGGCGGATATCGATCGGGAGCACTGCGGCTCCCGCGTCGCGAGCCCGGCGGAGCACCGGCAACCACGCCGGCCCGGGGGGCAGCGCCGTGGCAACGAGATCGCCCGCGCGAAACACGCGACGCAGCTCGGAAGCACTCACCCGCCGAGCGTACCCCGCGGCCCGGCCGATCCCCGGCGGGATACCATCGAAAGCGATCGGTTCGAGTTCAGCGTGAGGTGCATGCAATCGTGGAATGGGTCGCGTCCGGCGAATGGGAGGACATTCGCTACGAGACTTCGGGTGGCATCGCCAAGCTGACCATCAACCGCCCGGAGGTGCGCAACGCGTTCCGGCCGACGACTCTCTTCGAATTGACTCGCGCCTTCGAGCTTGCTCGGGACGATCCGGCGATCGGGGTCATCGTGCTCACCGGCGAGGGCACCAAGGCGTTCTGTTCGGGCGGCGACCAGCGCATCCGTGGCGATGACGGCTACCGCGACGCGGCCGGGATAGGCCGTCTCAACGTGCTGGACCTGCAGGTCCAGATCCGGCGTCTTCCCAAGCCGGTGGTTGCCATGGTTGCGGGCTACGCGATCGGCGGCGGTCACGTGCTTCACCTCGTGTGCGATCTCACCATCGCCGCCGACAATGCGCGCTTCGGACAGACGGGCCCGAAGGTTGGATCGTTCGACGCCGGATACGGCTCGGGCCTGCTCGCTCGGACTATCGGCCTCAAGCGGGCCAAGGAGATCTGGTTCCTCTGCGAGCAGTACGACGCGGCCACCGCCGAGCGCTGGGGACTTGTCAACCGGGTCGTCGCGCTCGACAAGCTCGAGGAGGAGACGGTCGCGGTGTGCAACCGGATGCTCGAGATGAGTCCGCTCGCATTGCGTCTCATCAAAGCGGGATTCAACGCCGACGCCGACGGGCTCGCCGGCGTGCAGCAACTCGCGGGCGACGCGACCCTCCTCTACTACATGAGCGAGGAAGCCCAGGAAGGCCGCAACGCGTACGTCGAGAAGCGCAAACCCGACTTCGCGAAGTTCCCGCGCCGACCGTGATCGCGGAGGCGGCGCCCGGGCCGGGTCCGCTCGCCGTCTGGTGGATGGGTGCGCGGCCGCGAACGCTGGTGGCGGCTGTTGTTCCCGTGCTCGTTGGTGCGTCGTGGGCGGGGCGCAACGCCGTGTCGATCCCCCGCTCGGTGCTCGCGCTGCTCGTCGCAGTCGCGCTGCAGATCGCTGTGAACTACGCCAACGACTACTTCGACGGCGTTGGCGGTGTGGACACGGCGGCACGCGTCGGACCGCGACGCCTTGTTGCATCAGGACTCGCGCCGCCTCGCGCGGTGGCAACCGCGGCGGTGGTGATGGTGGCCATCGCCGCCGCTGCCGGAGTGGTCCTCGCGTTGCTCACCACACCGTGGCTCATCGCCGCCGGCGTTCTTTCTGTCCTGGCACTGGCGCTGTACTCGGGTGGTCCGAAGCCGTACGCGGCAAGCGGTCTCGGCGAGATCTCCGTGTTCGTGTTCTTCGGGCTCGTCGCAACGTGCGGCACCGCGTTCGTGCAACAGGATCGGCTCGACTGGGGCGTGCTCTGGCTCGCGGTCCCGGTCGGTCTCCTGGCCTGCGCGCTTCTGATGGTGAACAACCTCCGCGACATTCCCACCGATAGCGCAGTGGGCAAGCGCACGCTCGCGGTGCGCATCGGTGCAGCGCGGAGCCGGACATTGCTCGTCGCCGTCATCGTCATCGCGCTGCTCCTGCCGTCGATCGGCGCGGTGGTGCGGTCACTGCCATGGCTCGTTGTGATCACGCTCATCACGATTCCGCTGGCAATCGCGCCGTTGCGAGTGATTCGTCGCGCCGAAGGCCGCGCGCTGGTTCCTGCACTCATCGGAATCACGCGGCTCCAATTGGTGTTTGGCATCGTGCTCGCGGGAGCACTGCTCGCGTCGTGAGGCGACTTCCATTCGCCGTCGCGCTTCGCCATCCGGTGATGGGCGTGACCGTGCGCAGCGGCTATCTTCTGGAAGGGCCCGCCGGCTGGGGTGAGTACTCGCCGCTCGACAGCTGGAACGACGCGGAACGCGAAGCCGCCGAGCGATCCGCACTCGAAGCGGCCATGCTGCCGTTTCCTGTCGTGCAACGCGATCGCGTGCTCGTCAACGCGATGGTCCCGCGGCTCGCGCCCAACGTTGCCGCGGCGCTCGCGCTCAGCTCCGGCTGCGCCACCATCAAGGTGAAGGTGGGCGACGAGCAATCCCTTGACCGTGTCGCGGCAGTGCGCTCGGCATGCGGACCGAACGTGAAGATCCGTCTCGATGCAAACGGTGCATGGGATCTCGAGACGGCCATGCTCATGCTTGCCCGTCTCGCCGCGTACGACATCGAGCTGGTCGAGGATCCGGTTGCGTCGCTTGAGGACCTCGCGGCGTTGCGCCGGCGAATCACCGTGCCCATCGCGGCGGAGTCATGCATCAGGACAACGGCCGACGCGCGCCGTCTTCGCGACCTTGACGCAGCGGACGCGATCGTGATCAAGCCGCAGCGAATCGGCGGTGTGCGCGAGGCACTCCGAGCAGCCGACGCCGCAGGAGTCCCCGCGATCGCCTCAAGCGCTCTGGAAACATCCGTCGGTCTCGCAGCCGTCGTCGCGTTCGCGGCATCGCTGCCGGACAGTCCGTACGCGCACGGCGCCGGAACGGCGTTGCTCCTCGAGTCCGACGTTGTCTCGCGATCACTCATCCCGGTCGACGGCTGGCTGACCCCGGGCCGACCGGTCGTCGATCTGAAATTGCTCACCCCCGTATGACCGAGCCCACGGAAGGCGATGTCGCGCTTTCATATGTGACGGCGCTGCTGGACGCCTTGGTCGATGGCGGCGTGACGCACATGTGCATGACACCGGGGTCACGTTCCACGCCGATCGCCCTTGCGGCCTCGCGGCATCCGGCGATCACCTTGCACGTGCACGTCGATGAGCGGTCGTCCGCGTTCTTCGGACTCGGTATCGCGGCGGCGACGGGTCAACCCGTCGCGATGTTCTGCACCTCGGGCACCGCTGCTGCCAACCATCTGCCCGCGGTGGTCGAGGCTTCGCTTTCGCGTGTGCCGATCATCGTCATGACGGCAGACCGCCCTCCTGAGCTCCATGGTGTCGGTGCCAACCAGACGATTGACCAGCAGCACCTCTTCGGCGGCTTCGTCAAATGGTTCTGCGACACCGGCGTCCCGGTGTACGCGCCCCATGAGCGGCACCGCTGGTGGTCCATCGGGAAGCAGGCGATCCAGCACGCCGTTCTTTTCCAGCCCCCTGGGCCGGTCCACCTGAACCTTCCGTTTCGGGAACCGTTGATGCCGAGCGGTCAGCAAATGGACGCGCCGTCGCTGATGTACGTCGACTACACGAATTTTCAGCCTGAGCCCGATCAGATGCCGGCGTTTCTCCGCGAGGTGAACACCGGCCACAGGGTCGTTGTCGTCGCGGGACGGCTGCGAGTTCCGCCCGAGGGACTGATCGAGGCGTGCGCCGAACGCGGCTGGCCACTGCTTGCAGAGCCACTGTCCGGACTGCGTCGCGGCGCCTTGTCCGCCGGCGCGCTGCTCGCCGCCGACGCCGGCTTTCGCGAGCGATACCACCCGGATCTCGTGATCCAGGTCGGCGCGGCGCCAACATCGCGCGGCATGCAGGAGTTGGTGCGCAGCGCCGACCGGCTGCTCATCGTCGACCCGGACCAGTTGGTTGCGGATCCGGATCGGCGCGCCACGATGACCATCAATGAAGACCCGTCCGAGGTAGCGACTGCGCTGCGCGCCCGCGCCTCTTCGCTGCCCGCGACGCGACCGCAATGGGCCGGCGAATGGCACGACGCGGACCGCGCTGTTCGCAGTGCAGTCGATGCCCTGCTCGAACTCATGGGACGAGCCGTTCGAGGGACGGATCGCGCGCGACCTCGCCGCAGCGATCCCGGATGGCGGTGTGCTCTTCGCCGGGTCGAGCATGCCCATCCGCGACGTCGACGCGTACATGCGCCCTCGCGATGGCCTTCGAGTTATGGCCAATCGTGGCGCGAGCGGCATCGACGGGCTGGTGTCGACGGTGTTCGGTATTGCCGAGGTGTGCCAGCCGACCTTTGCGCTGCTCGGCGACCTGTCGGTCCTCCACGACGCATCGGGCTTGCTGTGGGGAGCGCGACGCTGCAAAGGCGCCGTCATCGTCGTCATCGACAACGACGGCGGCGGCATCTTCTCGATGCTTCCGCAGGCATCGCTCGATCGCACCGAGTTCGAACTGCTCTTTGGCACTCCGCACGGCCTTGACCTCGAGGCGATCGCGCGCGCATCGGGTGCCGGTGTCCGCACCGTCGACAGCGCGCGAGTCCTGGTCCCGGCCATCAACGAGGCCGCCGCAACGGGCGGCGTGCAGTTCGTCCGCGTTCGCGTGCAACGGCAGCGCGCCGTCGAGTTGCGTGCCGAGGTGTCGCGCACGGTCTCGGCCGCGCTCGCGCTCTAACTCAGAGCTGGCCCGGTTCGATCCCGAGGGCGCGCAGCCCCACACCGAATTTCGCCTCGGTCTCGAGCTCCTCGAGTGCCGGTTCGGAGCCCGCCACGATGCCGGCACCGGCATGGAGGCGCGCCGTTGTCCCCGACACCTCGGCGCACCGAAGGGTCAGCGCCCATTCGCCGTCGCCAAGCGCGTCGACCCAGCCGACCAAGCCCGCGAAAAACCGTCTGTCGAAGGGCTCGAGACGATCGATCAGCGCGGCGGCGGCGGACTGCGGCGTTCCACAGACCGCCGGCGTCGGATGCAGGGCGGCAGCGATGGTCAGCGCGTCGGGCGCATCGGGTTTGAGCGTCCCTTTGATCGCAGTGTGGAGATGCCAGAGCGTCGCCGTCGAGGTGACCGTCGCCTCGCTGTCCACCTCGAGTTTCGAGCAGAAGGGTGCCAGCCCGTCCGCCACAGCTTCGGCAACCAGACGATGTTCCCGCTGCTCCTTGACCGCGTCGTGCAATTGCTGTGCGATCTCGCGATCCCGCGATCGATCCGGCGATCGACGCGCGGTCCCGGCGAGGGGGTCGCTGAACACCCTCCGCCCCCTGCGCCGCACGACGAGCTCGGGCGACGCGCCGACCAGGGTCGAGGCGCCACCTGGCAGCGCAACAAGGAACACGAACGCGCCGGGTTCCTCGGCATTGAGGCGCCGCGCAAGGATCCGCGCGTCGATTGGTCGATCCGCTTGCACGATCAGCGTGCGCGCCAGAACGACCTTCTCAACCACGCCGGCATCGATCGCCGCGAGTGCACGCTCCACCGCCGTCTCGTACTCGACCGGCAGGGGATCGGGGATGAGCGACGCGATCGCCCAGTCCGGCTGAGGAGCGTCTACGCCGCGAGAAGTTCCCCGGATCACGTGCTCGGGCAGGCGGATCACCGCGTCGCAACCACCGTCGTACGGCAACGCACCCATGGCGACACCGAGACCGGCCGTACCGTCGAGAGCGGTCTGGACGAGCGCCGCGGCGCGACCCACATGGTTCGGACCTGCGGCGACGTCGATTGCCTGCGACGGACCGGCTGCGGCGAGCCCGCGCGTTCCGAACTGCAGGACCACGCCGTCGTCCGCGCGGTACGAGGCGAAGAGATCGCCTTCCGCCGCGATCGGCGACGCCGGAACCGGGTGCACCGCGCTCATCGCCTGGTCCCGATGAGGAGTTGGGCGGCCCCCATGCCGAGTTGCACGCGCCGGCAGCGGATGAACCCGGCATCGGCCATCAGGGTGAGCAACTCGGCCGGCGGCGGCAGATAGGCGGTTGACGCCGGGAGATACCGGTAGGCAGTGCGATCGGACAGGAAGCCGCCGACCAGCGGGACGATCCGGCGGAAGTACAGGGAGTGGCCGAGGCGAACAATTGGGTTCGGTGGTTCCGACACTTCCAGGAAGACGGCGCGGCCACCCGGGCGGATCACTCGCGCCGCCTCGCGAAAGCAGGCCGTGATGTCGACGACGTTGCGAAGCGCGAAGCCACTGATCGCTCCGTCGATCGACGCATCGGCGAGCGGGAGTTGCAGCGCGTCTGCCCGAACGAGCGGCGCCGAGGTGTGTGCCTTGGCGAGCATGCCCGCCGCCATGTCGACGCCGACGGCCCGCAGTCCGGCCTTGCCGAGGACTCTGCAGAGGTCGCCGGTGCCGCACCCGAGGTCGACGACGCGGTCTCCCGGCTCCAGGCGCAACTCTCGAACCGCGCGGCGCCGCCAGCCCGAATCGAGCCCGAGTGTCATGACGCGGTTGACCAGCTCGTAGCGCGGTGCGATCCGGTCGAACATCTCCTCGACGGCCTGCGCCTTGCGCTCGCCGACGGGTAGTTCGGCCGCGGTCACGATTCCACTCTAGCAAGCGGTTCCGGCGAGCCCGACCTTTGCGATGGGTTTCGGGTTGCTACGATCCGCGACCTCCGAAGGTTGGGAGGATTCCGGTGGGGTCAGGGTTGAGGGTCACCGTACGGGGACGGCGTGTGGTTCGTGGCGTGACAGCCCTGGTTGCCGCGCTGATCGCAGCCGGCGCAGTGTCGCTCACCGCGGACGCAGCGTCATTGGGAGGCCTGCTCGGCGGACATTTCGTGCCGGTTCCGGCCGCGATGTTGCCGGCTGGAACGACGTACGACGACGCCACGTGCCCAAACGATGATCGGTGCTTCCTGGTTGGAGCGAATGCGGCCGGTGGCGTCATCACCACGACCGACGACGCGGGCCTCACGTGGACGACTGCTCCGTTGCCTTCCACGAGCGGGCTCACCGACTTCTCGATGTCGTGCCCGTCCGCGTCGGTCTGCTATGTGGGCGGCACCGATTACCGCGGCAGCACGACACTGCTCTCAACCCACGACGCGGGTGCGACCTGGGTCGCGGGCAGCGTCCCGAGCGATCAGATCGTGACCTCAATTGGGTGTGGATCGGTCGACGCATGTATCGCAGTCGGCAGCGATATCCCGTCGCGGACGGCGAGTTCCGTGCTCACCACCACCAACGGCGGCGCCACGTGGGCGCCACAGAGCGCGCCTCCGAATGGCTTGGTCACGGTTCGCTGTCTGGACACGGGACACTGCTGGGCGGCAGGTCCCGGGGCGTGGTTCACGGCAAATCTTGGAGCGACCTGGCGGGACATCTCGCCACCGACAGGCCCGCCCGACCAGCACACGGTGATCGGCACCGCCTACTACAGCGCGATGATCGACATCGAGTTCCAGTCGGCCGAAGACGGCTGGGAGGTCGGTGGTGATCAGTGCGGCGGCCAGGGTGTCACGTATTGCGCTGGGGTGGCGATGCACACGTCGAATGGCGGTGCGTCATGGACGGTGTCCAAGGCATCGCTGGCGTACCCGTTCGGCTGGCAGATCGCGTGCCAGGGGCCGACGTGCCTGCTCGTCGGCCAGGGCTTCGCGTTTTCGGTGATCGCCTCGACGACCGACAACGGCGCGACGTTCACGCAGATGCAGCAGTTGCAGACGGAGATCAACGCGCTGGCGTGCACACCGGGCCACACCTTGTGCATCGCCGCAGGCGGAAAGGGCAATGTCCCGGCACTCCTGACGCTCGGCCGCCTCGGTCCAGCACCGGGTCTCACGGGATCGTCGATCCTGTCGACTGTTGGTGGGTCGTTGGTATCGCCGGCGACACTGCTTGGAGCACCGCTCACCGCGCTCGTGAATGCGCTGATCACCGTCGGCCTGATCGTGCTGATCACGTTCCCATCGCAACTCTTCAACCGGACATACGACGAGAATCACGACCGCATTCGCGCGTGGTGGGAGCGACGGCTCAAGTGGACTGCGCGCTTGCGCCAGCCGCCGGAACGGCTCACCCCATCAGTACGCGGATCGCTGACGTTTGGGAGTGTCGTGGTCGTCGGAGGAGTGCTCGCGGCGATGCTCGATCCAGATTTCGGTGCCAACGTGCGCTCGCTTGCGCTGTTCACGGGCGCCGTGCTGGCGATCGTCGCCGGGGTTGCCGTCAGCGGACTCGCGGCCGGCGCGTATCGACGTGCCTGCCACCGTGTGGGGCACTGGAGGCTCCGCGCGTTGCCGAGCGCGCTGCTCGTTGCGGTGGTGTGCGTCCTCATCTCCCGCATCACGCAATTCCAGCCAGGCTATCTCTACGGCTTGATCGGCGGGGTGACCTTCACCGGCCATCTGAACAGCCGCGAGGAGGGCAAGGAGGTTGCGATCGCGTCCGTCGGCACGCTCATCGTGAGCATCGCGGCATGGCTCGTCTGGGTACCGGTCTCGGGCGCCGCGTCGGCCGACCCGGCGAACTTCGGGCTTGCGCTCCTCGAGAACTTCCTCGCTGCGCTGTTCCTGAGCGGGATGGTGGGGCTGGTGATCGGATTGGTACCACTGCGCTTTCTCCCTGGTGAGCGCGTCGCGCGCTGGCACCGGGGCGCCTGGGCAGCGCTGTTCGGTGTCGCCTGTCTGGCCGTGGTCGAGGTGATGATCCGGCCGCAGAGTTCCGCGGGAAGACACGTAGAACCGTTCTGGACGACGATCGGGCTCTTCGTGGCCTTCGGCCTCGCGTCCGTGCTCTTCTGGGCGTACTTCAAAGTCCAGAGGCAGACGACCAGCAAGGCGACGCGAGGCTAGCGAAGCGGCTTCCGTTGGTCGGCGCCAACGGGGTCTTCGTCTACCCTGGAAGCGATGGCGGCTCTCACGACTCCGGGTGCAGCGACGACGACGCTCGAGGCACCAGCCGTAGCGGCAAGCACCACCGATGCCATGAAGGAATACGGCAAGGGCGATGCCATGGTGCGAGCGCTCGATGGCATCACGATCGCATTCCAGAAAGGTCAGTTCAGCGCGATCATGGGACCGTCCGGGTCGGGCAAATCGACGCTGTTGCACTGCCTCGCCGGCCTCGACCGCCTCACATCCGGAACGGTGCACATCGGTGACGTCGAGCTCGGCAGTCTCAGCGACCGTCAGCTCACGATGCTCCGGCGCGTGCGGGTCGGGTTCATCTTCCAGTCCTTCAACCTCGTTCCCACGCTGTCAGCGCTCGACAACATCGTGCTGCCGCTCACGATCGCGGGCAAGAAACCAGACCCGGCCGCACTCGCTGAAGTGGTGCGCATCACCGGACTCGGTGATCGGCTGAAGCACCGCCCCAATCAGCTCTCGGGCGGCCAGCAGCAACGTGTTGCCGCGGCGCGCGCGCTCGTCACCCAGCCGGAGATCATCTTCGCGGACGAGCCGACGGGCAACCTCGACTTACGCGCAAGCACCGATCTGCTCGACTTTCTCCGTCACGCGGTGTCGGACCTCGGGCAGACGATCATCATGGTCACGCACGATCCGCTCGCCGCCGCGCATGCGGATCGCGTGGTGTTTCTCGCCGACGGCCACGTCGTGCGTGAGATGCACGAGCCGACAGCCGATACCGTGCTCGACGTCATGCGTCATCTCGGTGACTGAGCGCACTACGAGGCGCTGACCGGTGTTCGGCGTCACGCTGAGAAGCCTGCTCTCGCACAAGCTCCGGCTTGCGCTCACCACCATCGCGGTGATCCTCGGCGTGTCGTTCGTCGCCGGTACCTTCATCCTCACCGACACGATCAACGCGACGTTCACCAGCATCTTCGACACGGCCAGCGCCGGCGTCGCGGTCACCGTGCACGGACACCCGATCGCTGGCGAAGGCAGCGGCATCGGCGGCGCCAAGAACAAGCCGGTTCCCACATCGCTGCTCGCGACGGTCCGCGCCGTCCCAGGTGTCAAGGACGCCGTCGGCAACATCTTCCGGAACGGCGCGACCCTCATCGGGAACGATGGAAAAGCGATCGGCGGCAACGGTCCGCCGACATTCGGCGCCAACTGGATCACCGATAGCGGGATCTCGCCGTACCGCCTGCGCAGCGGCAAACCTCCCACGCTGCCGACCGATGTCGTGGTGGACGCGGGGACCGCCGCGAAACACGATCTCGTCGTCGGTCAGTCGATCGCGATTGTCTTTCAAGGTGGCGCCGAACAGCACTTCACCATCTCCGGCATCGCGGGATACGGCACCTCCGACAACCTCGGCGGCGCGACGATTGTTCTTTTCTCCGAAGCGACCGCCGAGCAGGTGATGGACGCGCAGGGAAAATACGACAGCATCCTCGTGAGTGCGCAGAGTGGTGTCACCGACGTCGTCCTGCGTGAGCGAATCGCGCGAGCACTGCCGGGGTATGCAGAGGCCGAGACCGGTCAGCAGGCGGCGCAGGCCGCGGAGCAGAGCACGGAGGACACGATCAGCACGTTCATCGGGACGCCGCTGCTCGTCTTCGCGTTCATCTCGCTGTTCGTCGGCTCGTTCCTGATCATCAACACGTTCAACATCCTGGTTGCACAGCGCACGCGCGAGCTCGCGTTGCTTCGCGCACTCGGCGCAACCCGCGCGCAGGTGCTCCGATCGGTCCTCATCGAGGCGGCGCTGACCGGCCTCTTCGCATCCATCCTCGGGTTCGGTGTCGGCATTGTCATTGCCAAGGCCCTGCTCTCGGTCTTTGGCTCGTCCGTGACCGCGGGCATCACGCTCCTGCCTCGCACCTTCATCATCGCCGTGCTCGTCGGCACGATCGTCACGGTGATCGCTGCGTCGCTACCGGCGCGGCGCGCGACGCGCATCTCGCCGGTCGAAGCGCTCTCCGAAGCGCTTCCGGAAACGCAGCCCCTCCCAAAGCGGCGCATCGGCATCGGACTCGCGATCTTCCTCCTTGGGTGCGCGGCGCTCGGCGTCGGTCTCTTCACCTCAAGCGACGCGAAACTGCAGTTCATCGGTGCGGGTTTCCTCGCAGTCTTCGTCGGCGTCGCGCTGCTCGCCCCGCTGCTGGTGGTGCCAGTCGCGATCGTTCTGGGATGGCCGGTCCGCCATCTGCGCGGCGCGGCCGGCATGCTCGCGGGGGAGAATGCGCGCCGCAATCCGCGCCGGACGGCGCTCACCGCTGCGGCATTGATGATCGGCGTCGCGCTCGTGACCATGGTCGCGGTGCTGACCGACTCACTCCGCGTGTCCACCAACGACGCCATAGAGGGAGCGTTCCGCGCGGGTTTCATCGTGTTCACCGAGGGTCCGGATTTCAGCACGCAGGCAGCGCAGACGCTGGCGGCGGACCCGGCGCTGAGCGATGTCACCGAGGTCCGTGGGACGTCGGTGCTGATCGGCGGCAGCTCAGAGAGCATCGCGGCAATCGATCCCGCCAACCTGGGCCGAGTGCTCTCGTTGAACATGGTGTCCGGTAACGCATCGTCGATCGCATCGACCGATACAGCGATCGTCGATGCGACCGAGGCGTCGGCATCGGACGTCCATGTCGGTCAGATGGTGACGTTCAACTTCCCGCAGGGCTCGGCGGTGCGAATCCGGGTCGCCGGCATCTACACGGCCAACGCGCTCGTCAGCGGCTACATCGTGTCGCTGGCAACCATCGCGCCCCAGGTGCCCACGCAACTCGACGACATCCTGTTGGCGAATGCCGCACCCGGTGTGTCAGAGGCGCGGGCGGAGCAGGCGCTCGATCGCGACGTCAGCGCCTTCCCACTGCTCAAGGCGATGAGCCGATCCGAGTACCGCGCGTTTGTTGGCACGTCGCTCGACAACTTCCTCAACCTCATTTACGTGCTGCTTGCGTTCGCCATCATCATCGCCGTCCTCGGGATCGCCAACACGTTGATCCTGAGCGTGCTCGAGCGCACTCGTGAGATCGGCGTGTTGCGCGCACTCGGCATGACGCGGTCACAAACGCGCTCGATGGTGCGCTGGGAGTCGGTGATCATCTCCCTGCTCGGCGCGGTGCTGGGCTTGACGGTCGGCCTCGGCCTCGGTATTGCAGTGACGGGCTCGCTGCACGACCTCGGCATCACGGAGATATCGGTGCCCGGCGAGAACCTCGCGTTCTACGCGATCGCCGCGGGAATCTTCGGGGTCTTTGCCGCCATCTTCCCCACTATCCGCGCATCACGCATCGACATACTCCAAGCCATCACGACTGAGTAGCGGACGGCAGGTGCCGTCAGGCCGAGCGACGTTGCGCGGCCGCCCGTTCCCAGCGCTGTTCGATGCGACCGAAGCGCCATATCCCGAGCGCTGCAATCCAGGTCACCACGAACAGCCCGACGATGATGAAGCCGGCCTCGTTGATGTTGAAGTTCGCCATGAAGGCCCAGAACCCGCCGGACAGATTCAGCTCAGAGGCGAGCAGACCGAAGATCTCGATCGTGCCGATGAGCATCGCAACAGCGACCGACAGCCCCGTGATGGTGATGTTGTAGTAGACCTTTCGCACCGGCTTGGAGAATGCCCACCCGTACGCGAAGTTCATGAAGGAACCGTCCAGAGTGTCGAGGGTGGCCATGCCGGCCGCGAAGAGGATCGGAAGACTCAGCACTGCGTACCAGGGCAGCCCTGACGTTGCGGCACCCGCGGTCGCCGCAAGCAGCGCGACCTCTGTGGCGGTATCGAAGCCGAGGCCAAAGAGGACCCCGACCGGGTACATCTGCCATGGACTCCGAATCGACCGCATCAGCTTGCCGAAGAAACGGGTCATCAGCCCGCGAGCGTTGAGCTGCGCCTCGAGCTCCTCGTCGTTATAGCGTCCGCGGCGCATCTCCATGAATACCTTCACGATCCCCACGAGAATGATCAGATTCAGAATGGCGATCAGGTACAGGAACGTACCGGACACCAGCGTGCCGATCACGCCTCCGAATGTTTCCACGGTCGAATGCGAGTTGCTGACCTGCGTGATGATCGCGCGCGCCGCGAATGTCAACCCAACGCCGAGCGCGAACACGATCGTCGAGTGACCCAGTGAGAACCAGAAGCCAACAGAAAGTGGACGCTTGCCTTCGGCCATCAGCTTTCGCGTCGTGTTGTCGATTGCTGAGATGTGGTCCGCGTCAAACGCATGGCGGAGACCGAGGGTGTACGCCGTGATGGCCACGCCAATGCCGAGAAACTTGGAGTGCTCCGGCAGGATGGAGACGACGAAGACCCCCCAACCGACGACATAGAGGGCGATGATGAAGCCGAGCATCCCGGCCACGCGAGCCCATTCCCGGGGCGTCAGCGCGTTCCGGATCCGGGTCAGGCGAGACGTCGTCGCGGCCATGGGCATCCTCCTCATGTCCCTGAAACGACAGGAGCGTGCCCAATGTATCAAAACGCGACCAGATCGCAATAGCGTCCAGCAGCCAAGTGCACCGGCCGGGCGATGGGAGCCGTACGGGGCTATCCTTGATCTATGAGCAGCACCGTCGAAGAACTGGTCGCCCAGCTCCGCGATGGCGGGTCCCGGGTCACGACCGCCCGCCGGCTGGTTCTGACGGCGCTCGTACAAGGCGCAAGCCACCCCACGGCTGAGGAACTGCTCGTCGCCGTGCGAGCCCTCGCGCCGGACGTCCACGCATCGACCGTCTACCGCAACCTCGAGGAACTCGAACGCCTCGGTGTCGTCGTGCACACCCACCTCGGGCATGGCGCTGCGACGTACCACCTCGCGACCGAGTCGCACGGCCACCTCGTCTGCGAGGAGTGCGGCGCGACCCTAGAGGCACCCGACGATCTGTTCGAAGCAATGGCCGAAGGCGCGAAACGCCGACTCGGGTTCGAGCTGCGTCCGTACCACTTCGCAGTGCTCGGCGTCTGCGCGGCGTGCGCCGCAACTCGCAGCGCTCACGCGAAACCAGTGTCGAACAGTTAGCCGTCCCGGCCTGGCGTAGGACTACGGCACAACGGCTGTAGGGCGACAGGGGCGGGCGGCACCCAGCGAATTTGGGAGCGACCGAGAGAGCGCGACAATTAGGTGGCGCGAACGAGGGAGCGGACAAGGCTGAGCGTGGTGACGCCCGTCCCCTGGCGCCTGCACCACTAAGCGATGAGACTGCGAAGCCCCCTAGTGGGCTGAGCGCTCTCGGTCCGGCACTAGCTTTTCAACGTGCAGGTACTCCGCTGGGGCGTGGTCTACCTGCAACGTTGTGTGCTTGATGTGGAAGGTCTCCTCGACGAATCGCTCTAGGTCCAGGCGAATGGCGTGGCAGTCGTCTTTTGGGTGGACGAGGACGTGGGCTGACAGCGAGGGAAAGCCCGAGGTCAGCTCCCAGACGTGGAGGTCGTGGACATTGACGACGTGGGGGTGGGCGGCGAGAGCGGTGCCGATCTCCTCTGGGTCGAGGTCCGCGGGGGACGCTTCGAGAAGCACGCGGCCGGCCTTGCCAAGCAACCTGATGCCTGCGTAGACCATCAGGGCGGCGACCACGACTGAGGCGATGGCGTCGGCTCGTTCGAAGCCAGTGGTGACGATGACGATGCCGGCGATGAGGGTGCCGATGAAGGCGTAGAGGTCGGTGAGGATGTGGCGGAAGCTCGCCTCGATGTTCAGGCTGCGGCGGCTGGCGTGGGAGAGCTCGTAGGTGACGGCGAGGTTGACGACGATTCCGACAAGGGCGATCACGATCACCGTGGCGCCCTGGACGTGGAGCGGCGTCATGAAGCGGAGGACGGCTTCGAAGATGAGGACTGCGGCGAGCACGAGCAGGGTTGCGCCGCTGATCAGGGCGGCGAGGACTTCGGCGCGCTTGAGGCCGAAGGTGAGGCCGCCCTTGGGTGGGCGTTGGGCGAGACGGAGCGCGACCAGCGATACCCCGAGGGCTGCGACGTCGGTGAGCATGTGCGCGGAATCGGAGAGCAGTGCCAGTGAGCGCGCGAGGATTGCCGCGACGACCTCGACGACGATGAAGAGCGCGATCAGGCAGAGCGAGACCACAAGCGGTCGCTGATCGCCGTCTGCGGGTGGTCCGTGCGAGTGGACTGGATCCGACTGATGCGGGTGCACTACTTCACCCTACTCCGCAATTTCCGGTGCAACGTCCCACCAGAGGGTGACCATCGGCTCGAGCGGTGCCCTCGCGGACCAGAGCCCGTCCTCGAAGCACGAGACGCTGGCCGAGCGCGGCGGCAATCGTGTGGTCGCGGCTGGCGTCGAGGCACAACCGGCGGCGAATCGCCGCCACGGCATCCTCGCGGCGCTCGAAACCGCCGGCACCCCGGGGCGCAACGGCCGAGTGGCGGCGTACCGGCAACCCGAGTGACCGGAGCACGGAGTACGCGTCCTCAGCGTCCGGGTGTACCGGCCGAGGGAGCGCGTGAAACTCCCACCAGAGGTCCGCCATCCATGCGGTCGGATGCCGGCTCGTGATCTCCATGACCACTCGATGGCGCGCGTGCGCCGACAACGCCAGCGCGAACGGAGCAAGGTCGCCGACGTTGTATGCGACGTGGTTGCAGACGACGACATCGGCGATCGGGGTCTGCTCGGACACGTCGGGCCAGTTGCCGTTGATGGTGTGCACCGTGGCGTTGACACGCTCCGCCTGGTGCTGAAACTCGGCCAGCATTTCCCGCGACGCGTCCACTCCGGTGATCAGCGAGCAACGCAGCGCAAGCGGCAGCGATGCTGCGCCGGCGCCGACACCGACATCGAGCACGGTGCCGCCTGCCGGCAGCGCGTCACGCGCGCGCCGGTTGGCAAACGTGAGCGCTCCAGGAGTCGCGCGCTCGGCGCGTGTCCGGAATGGCTCCGCGGGGAATCCCCACGGCGACACCGGCGCCGCGCGCAACACAGCGTCAGGTAACGCCCATGCGCGCATCGCTGCTCGCCATCCCTCAGCGTCCATTCGCCGATCATGCACGCGTGGCACACGACGCGCCACCGCCGCTGCTACGGTGGTGCGGTGACCGAACAAACCCTGCGTTTTCCTGGCGGAGCCGAGTTGACGCACCTGCTCGTCGTCTCCGAACTCTCGCGATCAGTGACCTTCTACCGCGACGTCGTAGGCGCGGAACTGGTGCGTGAGTACGGCGGCACCAGCGCGGTGTTCCGGCTTGCGGGAACGTGGTTGCTGCTCGTCACCGCAGGCGGCCCCACCGCCGACAAACCGACGGTCACGTTTGCTCCGCCCGACGACCCGGACCGAGTCAGCAGCGAGATGACCTTCCGCGTCACCGACTGTCGGGCGGTGTACGCGATGTTGTCGGAGCGGGGCGCCGTCTTTCTCACGCCACCGGTCGACCACGGCTACGAGGTGCGCTGCTTCTTCCGTGATCCGGACGGCCATCTCCTGGAGCTCAGCGAGGTGCCGGCGACGTCCTAGCTCGTTCGGGCAGGGACGACCAGGACGGGGCAGGGCGCGATCTGGAGCAGACGGTGCGCAACGCTCCCAAGGAGCAGTCCCTTGAGCGGGCCGCTGCCGACGCTGCCGAGCACGATCAGGTCCGCGCCCGCATCGGAGGCGGCATCCGCGATCGCATGAGCCGGACCGCTGACTTTGACCTGATGGACCTGGAACTCGGCGTCGAGGCCGTCGGCCTTCAGCGCCGTGACCTGATCCTCAATCTTTGTCTTGATCTCGGGCTCGAGCGCCTGTGCGTGGTGCGCTCCACCATGTCCAGGGACGAGCTCATCGACGTAGACAACGATCAGCCGCGCTTTCTGGTCGAGCGCGAGATCTTTCCCGAACGCTATCGCCAGGTCTCCGGGCTCAGAGCCGTCAGTGGCTACGACCACAACCTTGAACATCTCGATACCTCAAGTGAAAGGCCCACGAGTGTAGTCAATCGGCTCAGAGCGCGTGTACGCCGGCTGCAGTGGCGCATGCGGCGACCACGACCACGAGAAAGGGCGCGCGAATCGCCACCAGAATCAGCGCCACCGCGAGCCCGGCGGCGCGCGAATCGAGCATCAGGTGGCTGCCCGTCGCAAAGACCGACACGGCGATGAGCGCGCTGAGCAGCGTGACCGGCAGAGCCTCGAGAATCCGTTTTGCCGCGGCGGACTCGAGCCATCGCGCCGGCACGACAAAACCGGCCAGTTTCAGGAGTGCGCATCCTGCGGACGCGATCGCGACGGCGAGCCAGAGCTTCATCGGTCGAACACCAGCAGCAATGCAACCGCGGCCAGCCCGCCGATGAGAATCGGCGCTCCCACAGGGACGAGCGGCACCGTGGCGAGCGCGATCACGCCGGACGTGAGCGCCACTGCGCGCATGCGCAGCGTTGTGAGGCGAGGCGCCAGCAACGCAACGAACGCAGCCGGCCCCGCCACATCGAGCCCGGTCGTCGCCGGCGAGCCAAACGCGTTGACCACCAAGGCGCCGACGATCGTCGACAGGTTCCAGAGCACGTAGACGCTCAGGGCAGTCGACCAGAATGCGCGGGCCGCATAGCCCGCTGGCACCTCACTCACCGCCATCGCCGTGCTTTCGTCGATGGTCACCTCGGCGGTGAGAAATCGACGCCAGCCACTCGGACGCAACAACGCGTTGATCCGCGCGCCGTACAAGCCGTTGCGCACGCCGAGGAGCAGGGCCGTGCCCACGGCGGAAAAGTACGACCCACCCGCGCCGATGACGCTGACGAGCGCGAATTGCGACGCTCCCGAGAACAGCACGAGCGACAGCAGGCAGACCTGAACAAGGCTCAGGTGCGCCTCAACCGACACCGCTCCGAATGAAAGGCCGAACGGCGTGACGCTGACGCCGATTGTCAGCGCGCGATTGCGGATCCGCCGTTCTGCAGCTGTGCGAGTCTCGCCGCCGATCGAGGCGTCATCGCGCGGTGGCTCGGACACGGCGCAAGCCTAGGGCAAGCAAGTCGCTCAGCGCCGCGGGCGCCAGGGGACGGGCGTCACCACGCTCAGCCTTGTCCGCTCCCTCGTTCGCGCCACCTAATTGTCGCGCTCTCTCGGTCGCTCCAAATTCGCTGGGTGCCGCCCGTCCCCTGTCGCCTTACACCTGTAGTGCCGGATTGCCATAGGCTTCGGCTACGCTACCGCGCTGATCAGGAGCGACGACTACACGCGATGAGCAGACGCACTGAGCCACCCTTTCGAGCCGACCACGTCGGAAGCCTCCTTCGCCCGCAGGCGCTCATGGAGGCCCGATCCCAGAAAGCCGCGGGAACGATCACCGCTGCTGCATTGCGCGAGGTCGAGGACGCCGCGATCCGAGATGTCGTCGCCATGCAACGCGATGTCGGTCTCCAGTCCGCGACCGACGGTGAGTTTCGGCGCGCCGCGTGGCACATGGACTTCATCTATCAACTCGGCGGCGTGACCCAGGCCGACGAGAAGTTGCACGTGCAGTTCTTCAACGATGGCGGGACGCTCGATTTCGCGCCGGCCGCATTGCGTATCAACGAGCGTGTCCGTCTTGGCGAGACCATCTTCGCCGACCACTTCCGTTTTCTCGCCGAAACAGCGGGCAGTGGCGTCACGCCCAAGCTGACGATTCCGTCGCCGAGCATGGTGCATTACCGAGGCGGGCGTGCCGCAATCGACGAGTCGGTCTACCCGGACCTCGATGCGTTCTGGGACGACCTCACAGCCGCATATGCAGAAGAAGTGCGCAGGCTCGGCGAGCTCGGATGCACATACCTCCAGCTCGACGACACGAGCCTCGCGTATCTCAACGACCCGCGACAGCGCGAGCTGATCGCCTCGCTCGGTGGCGACCGCGAGCATCAGCACGAGCTGTACATCAGGAACCTCAATCGCGTGGTAGCGGCAAAGCCGCCGGGTATGCGCATCACGACGCACATGTGCCGCGGCAACTTCCGATCCTCGTGGGCCGCGGAGGGTGGCTACGACTTCGTTGCGGAGGCTCTCTTCGGTGACCTCGATGTCGACGGATTCTTCCTGGAGTACGACGACGCGCGCTCCGGCGGCTTCGAGCCGCTCCGCTTCGTACCGAAAGGCAAGTATGTCGTCCTCGGCCTGGTGACCACGAAGCGCGGCACCCTGGAGACGAAGGACAACCTCAAACGCCGCATCGATGAGGCCGCGAAATTCGTGCCGCTCGAGCAACTCTGCCTTTCGCCACAGTGCGGCTTCTCCTCCACCGTCGAGGGAAACGTGCTGACGTACGACGAGGAGGTGGCAAAGCTCAGCCTCATCGTCGAGACCGCCGCCGAGGTCTGGGGGTAGCGCACATCGCTCGGTCGAAGCCGCGTCGCGCGGTGACACTCGTGAATGCGCGCCGTCTCGCGGTGACGTCTCAGCGACTGAGTGGTCCGCGCCCGAAGCCGGTGACGACGGACGCGATCCACGACCTGGTTGTCGCGCTCGGCTGCCTGCAACTCGACCCCACGGCAATCGTTGCCCGCAACCACCTCCTGGTGCTCTTCAGCCGGCTCGGGCCGTTCGACCGCACGCTCGTCGACGCGTTGCTCTGGAAGGAGCGCCGCCTCTACGAATACTGGGCGCACCAGGCATCGATCGTGCCGACGGACGACCGCGCGCTGCACGCGGCACTCCCGCCGCGCTTGAGTGGCGAGCATCAGACGACGACGTGGATGACGTCGCGTGCACATGCAGTCGAACTCGTGCTGCAACGTCTCTCGACGGCCGAGTCGGTCCGTGCGTCGGACTTCGAGGAGCATGCCGAGAAATACGAGTCGGGGTGGGGAGCGCGCAGCGAAGTCTCGGACTCGCTCGGACTGTTGTGGCTGACCGGAAAGATCGTGCCGGCAGCTCGCGACGGCGGTGGCCGGCGATGGGCGGAAGCGGACCGTTGGTTCGGTGCGCCGATCGGCGACATCCCGGATGAACGAGACGCCATTCGAACCGCCGCAACCCGGTCGTTGCGAGCCCTGGGCATCGCAACGAAAAACCAGGTGCGCAAACACTTTCTCCGCCACAGGTATGTGGGACTGGACAGCGCGTGGGCAGACCTGGAAGCGGAAAGCGCGATCGTGCCCGTGACGCTCGGGATCCGGGGCGACTGGTTCGTTCACGCCGAGGATATCGCGCTGCTCGACCGCATCGAGGCAGGTGACTTTGCGCCGCGAACGACACTTCTGTCGCCGTTCGACAATCTCATCTGCGATCGCGCCCGGACGGCGGCGCTGTGGGACTTCGACTTCAGGCTCGAGATCTACGTCCCGAAGTCGACGCGCTGGGGATACTTCGTTATGCCGCTGCTCCACGGCGATCGCCTGATTGCCAGGTTCGATCTCGCGGTGGATCGCGCCGCCCGCCGTCTCGACGTCATCGGCGTGCGCTGGGAATCAGGGTGGGAGGGGTCGAGGCAACCGCGCCGCGCCGCGGAGCGCGCACTCGCTGAGCTAGCGCGGTTTGTTCGTGCGGAGGCGACGAATGCTCCAAAGGGGTTGTTCGAGGCAACGCCACCAGGCGCGGTAGGGTCAGAATCACGTCGAGCTTGACGGGCGATCTCGAATCCCGCACAGTACTTCAATAGCGTCAAACGCGGCAGGGGAATTGAGGAGGCGACGGGGGGTGCATATCGATCTTTATGTGGCGCTGGCCGGGCTGATCGTCGGTTTCGCCGTGGGGCTCACCGGAATGGGCGGGGGCGCGCTGATGACCCCGATCCTCGTCCTGCTGTTCGGCGTCGCCCCGCTCGCGGCGGTCTCGAGCGACCTCGTGGCCTCGCTGATCATGAAGCCGGTCGGCGCGGCCGTTCACGCCGGCCGCGGGACGGTCCGCTGGAATCTGGCTGGCTGGCTGGCGATGGGCTCGGTCCCCGCGGCCTTCCTCGGTGTGGTCTTCCTCAAGACGCTCGCGAGCACAAAGGTGCAGTCGATCGTGAGCGTCGCGCTCGGCGCCGTGCTGCTGGTCGCCGTCGCGGCCCTGCTCACGAAGATGTACCTCGATCACCGCAACGGCACCTCCGCCGGTGTCGACGAGAAGTTGAAGATCAAGAAGGTGCCGACGCTGGCGATCGGCGCTTCGATCGGCTTCATTGTCGGCATCACCTCGGTGGGCTCCGGAACGCTCGTGATCATCCTGCTGCTGTTCCTCTACCCGCGTCTGCGTGGCTCCCAGATGGTCGGCACCGATCTTGCGCAGGCCATCCCCATGGTTGGCTCGGCTGCGATCGCGCACATCATCTTCGGAGACTTCAAGCTCGGTCTCACCCTTTCGATCCTGATCGGGAGCATCCCCGGGGTGTTGATCGGCGCCAGCGTCTCGTCCTACGCGCCCACCGCGTTCCTGCGCGGCGCGCTTGCCGCGGTACTGCTGGTCTCCGGGCTCAAACTTGTCAACGTACCGACGCTCGCAATCGGGATCGTCCTGCTGGTGTCGCTCCTGGTCCTCGGCGCTGCGTGGGTGTCGATCCGGCTCAGCGGACGGACGCTCCGCGAGATCTCGGGTGAGTTGCCGTCGCAGGCCGCTGCGATGCGCGAACCCGATGAGGAACCTGCGCTGCATCCAGCTGGGGCCCTGTCCGAGGCATAGCCGGCCGCGGTTGCTTCAGGAGCGGGGCGGTCCGCTCCTGAGGCGATCTCGAATCTGGTCCATTCGCTCGTCGCTGTTGTGCGGCATCTCCCAGCGGGTCTCGAGCCACCAGGTCGCGCCCGCTTCGGCCCACGGACGCACGTGGTCGGAGGCCGCTGCCGTATCGCCGGGAGTCTCGCCGTCGATGACGACATCGAGATCGTCGCGACCATGTTCGGCGAGCCATGCCAGCATGTCGCGAATGTCATCGGGCGATCCGGGCCTTGCCGGGGATCTCGATCTGCGGCACCACACCGTCGCACCGCAGCACCCGGCGCATCGACTTCGGTCGGGGCCAGACACCGACGACCCAGATGGGGATGCGCTCCCGCTCGGGACGCACGACTTCGGTCAAATCGTTGCGATCACATTGGTAGTGGAAATGGGCCCCGTGATACTTCGTCCCGCCCTCCCAGAGCGTGCGGATCAGATCGATGCCCTCGTCGAGGTAGTCGGCCCGCATCGGCAGGTCGATGACCTCGCCGGTGCTCGGCAGGTCGGTCTCGATCGCGCCGAGGCCGACCGTGAGGATCGCGCGACCGGCGGAGAGTTGGTCCAGCGTGGCGACCTGGCTCGCGACCTTCCACGGACGCCGCCATGGCAGCGGCGTCAGCATCGTGCCGAGCTGGACTCGTGCGGTCCGAGCGGCCATCGCGGCCAGCAGCGACCAGGCGTCGACGCCGTAAGCGGCCTCCCAGACGAACACGCCGTCCCAGCCGCGTTCCTCGGCGAGGATCGCCTGCTCGAGTTGCTGCGTCGCCGTCCCGCCAGGGAGCACCACGCCGAATTTCATCTGCGGGATATGTTGCTCGCTACGACTGGCGCTGAAACGCGAGCGCCATCGTCCCGATCGAGATCGTCAGGGTTTCGCCGGCGATCCATGCGCGCGCGGTCTGGTCCTGACCCATCAACGTTGCGTGCAATTGACCTTGCGCATCGACTGACCAGCGCCCGGTTGTCTCGCGCCCATTCATCATGGTTTGCGTCCCGGTTCCGTCGGCAGCGAAGCTGACGGTCATCATCGGGTTCTTCCAGGTCCCGATGATCGCCTGAGCAAGCGGGCGGGCATCGAGTTGATCGCTCGGTGGCGGAGTCGCATCCGCGTGCATCTGTGCCTGGAATTGCGTCGCCATCGCGGCCATCTGCGCACGCGTTTCCGCCCGCGCCACCTCGCCATGCCCGACCAAACCGCCGAGCACGGTGTGCGCCATCTCGGGGACCGACATGGTCGCTCAGGTCCGGCACAGCCGGTCCTGGAATGAGCTCGAGGTTGACGACGCGATGGCTGCGCGGCAGGAAGAACAGCCGCACGTATCCCGCGTCCGGGGCCGTCTCATACCCGAGCAGGCCCGGTCTCGAATCGCTGGCCGCCGACATCGAGGAAATGGGAGTCGCTGCTGCTCTCGCCGGATTGCGAGTGGATCACGTGCTTTGCAATCGCGCCGTCGATCGACTGCACTCGTCCGGCTCGCACATCCGCGGTGATCTTGTCTCCGCCAGTGAGCGCGCGCACGACGAGGATCACCACGATGACAAGGCATCCCAGGCCGATGAGCGGCTTGATGGTGGCGTCCTTCGCGGGGCCCGGTGCGAACGCCACCAGAGCGCCGATGATCGCGAAAATCACCGCGAACGAGAGCTCCGCCTTGCGCATCCCGCGCGACATCTGGCGCCAGCGCGCTCGCTGCTGATCCGTGAGTCGCCCGGCGGCATTCTCCGTCGAGCGCGCTCGGCGGAAATGGGCCGTCTTCGGTGAACGACGTCGTCATCGCGCCTTCTCCCTCTGATCCTCCGAGCGGAACTCTACGACAACGGCGTCAGCTCCGAACAGCGCCCGGATCAGCCGTCGAGCGTGATCGCGTATCGCGTCTCGGGGATCGCAAAGCCGCCTCTGTCCTCGACGAATTCCTCTCCGGTGAACGACCAGCCCTGGGCCTCGTAGAAACCGCGCGCGTTTGCGTTGTCGCGCAGTACCCAGAGCACGCTGGTACCGAACCCACGTGCTGCGAGCCGCCGCAGCGCGTCATCCAGAAGCGCCTTTCCAAGACCGCGACGCGTCACATCGGGGCGGACGTGCAACACGTAGATCGCGCCAACCGTCTCCGACGCCGGTTGCCGGCGAGGGCCGAAGCTGCAGACGCCAAGGACCGCGCCATCAGCGTCCGCGACCGTGGTTTCGGTGAGCGGGGACGCCACGGGGTCAAGTGCCTGCTGCCACCTGACGATCCGGCTCTCGAGCGTGATCCCACTCAGGAAATCATCAGGGAGGAATCCCGCTGTACGCCGTCCGCCAGCTTGCGAGGTGCAGCGCGGCGATCGCTTCCACGTCGTCACGTCGCGCCGGACGGATCGCCGCTGCTGCGTGCTCGGTCGCCACTCGTCGATCGTACTGAGCAGCGCCGTCTTCTCGTGAACGTGTCCGCCGCTGCTAGCATGTCCCGGCTGCACCGTCGCGGCGGTCCAACGGACGTGAGGAGGGCGATCGATGGCCTACAGCGCAGGACGGGTGGCGAGCGTCGTGCTCGCAGCGACGGCGCTCGCGGGCCTCGTCAACGCGCAACCCGCGCACGCCGACGCCGATCTGACGCGACCGCAAGCCCATACCGTTGCACATCGGGCGGCGGCGCGTGGTGGGGCATCGACACCGTGTCCAACGTCGAGACCGGCAACATCATCGCGCAGACCAGAAGTGAACTCGGCGCACCCCAGTTCGTGGGGCGATATCTCATCTACAGCAGCGAACTTTCCGAGCTCCGAGGCGCAATACATTCACCAGCAACACGCTCTGCCATTCTGCTCATCGATGACCCGAATCGCGCCTTCACATCCGGTACGACAGACGCACAGCAGGCACTCGCGCAGGCGGCATCGCTCGGAGTCGCCACAAGGCGTCGCGATTTTTCGTGATGTCGAGACGAGCGATCCGATCACGTCGACGTACATCGCGGCATACGTCGCAGCGTTCACCGGCTCCGGGTACATCCCCGGCTTCTACGAGAACCCCATCAACGGCGCATTCTCGGGCGCGTACTGCTCGCTGGTCAGCAGCGATCCGTCCGCGGTGCGGGGCGCGCTCCTCTACTCCAGCGAGCCGGAGCAGACCGGCGCCAACCCGCGTCGATCCGCGCGCCCACACTTCGCACCCAACGTTCCGGGATGCGCAAACCACACGGCCGCGTGGCAGTACCTCGAGCGGGGACTGTTCCCAACAGGGACCTGGCCGAACGTCGACGTCGACGAGTTGCCCGCACGCTTCTCCAAGGATCTCTGGAGCTGACGCGCCGCGGCGGCACGCCTACCGCTGGAGGCGTCATTCTGGCGACTGTGCCCATCGACGAGCTCGTCCCCGAAATCCCGCGTCCTGACACGCGCGTCGCGGCCGCGGCGCACGAAGTCGCCACCGCGTACTGCACGCCCGCGATCGTGAACCACTGCGTGCGCTCGTATATCTGGGGCGCCGCGTACGCGGCAGAGCGCGACATCAGCTTTGATGCCGAGTTGCTGTACGTGTCGGCGATGCTCCACGACATCGGACTGGTCGCCGAGTTCGACAGCCACACCGTGCCGTTCGAGGACGCGGGCGGTCATGTCGCGTGGGTCTTCGCCGCGGGTGCGGGGTGGCCGGTGGCGCGCCGCATCCGAGCGTCGGAGATCATCGTCCGGCACATGCGCGGCACGGAGATTACGGAGGACGTCGAGGGCTATCTGCTGGCGATCGCGACGAGCCTCGACATCTCGGGCCGGAATCCTGAATGGTGGCCGCGACCGCTGCGGGATGCGGTGGTGCGCACCTTTCCGCGGCTCACGCTGCGCGACGAGTTCGTGCGCTGCTTCGAAGATCAGGCGAAACGGAAACCGGACAGCGCTGCTGCCGCTTCCGTGGCCAGCGGTATCGCCGAGCGGATGGCCACCAACGTGCTCGACGCCACCGCCCCACCTGACGCGGACTAGCAGTCCGCGCAGGGGGTCAGGTCGGCCGGGACGCCGTCGCCGGCGCGGCGATAGACAACCACGACGTCGCGCGGTGCCCAGAACGCTGACCACGCGCGCGAGATCCGGCTGGGACCGAGGTTGCGGCGTGCCTCGCGGCGCTCCTGCGCCCGGCACCGCGCCATCACGTTCTCCAGCATGTGCTCCTGCTCGGCCACCTGGGCCATCTCGACGAGCTGGGCTCCGTACATCTCATGTCCTCCGTTTGAGTAACCATCCAACGTGGTTTACTGGTGACAGCGTACCACCTCCTGCATCACTTGTCAAATGGTTATACTGGTGACGATGACGACGACGGAGCGACACCTGCGATGAGCACAACCGAGCTCCCGCGATCCCGCTCCCGGATCGCTCGCGCTGGTCCAGAAGTTCATCAACAGCACGGAGATGCCGGACGGGGTCGACGAGTTGCGTACCCCGGCCCTCGCCGCGGCGTGGATCCGTGACGTCACCGGTACGGATCTGACCGTGTCGGCGCGCGACCTCAACAGGCTGATCGCCACCCGCGAGGGGCTTCGGGATCTGCTTGAAGCACACACTGGAGAGGACGTCGACCCGGCCGTGACCGTGAGATTGGAGAAGCTCCTCGGCCACTCGCCGCTCCGGCCGATCCTCTCAGCGACGGGCGCGACCCTGGCGGTGGATTGCCAGGGGGTCGACAGCTTCCTAGGGCTCATCTCGACGGCCTTGGTCGAAGCAACGTTGATGGGCACCTGGGATCGTTTCAAGGTCTGCCGCAGCGAAACGTGCCGCTGGGCCTTCTACGACCACTCCAAAAATGGCCGCAGCTGCTGGTGCTCGATGCGAGTGTGCGGCTCGCGCCAGAAGGCCCGGACATACCGCGCGCGCCAGCGCTCCGGAGTAGCGCAACAGCAACCCTCGAGCTGACCGCTACAGCTGCGCGAAGATCTCCTTCGCTGCACGCGCGCCGGTCTCCACGGCACCGTCGAGGAAGCCCTGGTTGTTGATGGAGGTGTGCTCGCCGGCGAAGTGCACCCGTCCCTGGGCTTCGGCCGCAATCTGACCGAACGTCGCGTACTGGCCGACGCGGTAATACGAGTACGCGCCCTTCACCCACGGGTCGCGAACCCAGTGGTCCTCGTACGCGGCGCCGGTGAAGGCGGCGCGAGTTCCCGGGAAGATCGGGTCGATGCGGTCGAGGAACCAGGTGGTGTCCTTGACCGGCGACGGTCCGTGCGCGTCCCCGGTGAGCGTGTTGCGGCCGGCGTTGGCGCCGGGGAACGCGAGGAGCAATGCCGGGGCACCGTTCGGTCCGAGCGGCACCGAATCGTCCCAGCACACGTCGAAGCTGTCGTGGCTCGTGTACGCGACGCCGTTGAACCCGTGACGCGCCCAGGTCTTCTCGGCGACCTCGAGATGGATCTTGCCGTTCGATCCCATGCCGAGCGTGTCGATCACGCGAACCTTCTCGGCGCTGAAGCCCGCGTGACTGATGTCGACGTCGCGCAGCAGCGTGAACGGCAGGGCCAGCGCGACGTAGTCGGCGACCACGTCGGTGGTGCTGCCACCGACATCGAAGGTGAGCGTGTGCGACCCGTCGCTGTTCTCGCGCAGCGCCACCAGGCGGTGATCGAGCTGGATCGAACCGGACGGGAGCTGTCCGGCCATCCCATGGACGAGCTGGTCGTTGCCGCCGACGATGTGCCACTTCTCGTCGTAACCGGGGAGTGGATCGAGCGACGTGCGCGGATTGACGCCGGTGAGGCCGATCAGGTCGAGCGCGGATTGATCACCGGGGTCACCGCCGTTCTCGGAGACCGTGTTGGAAATCATCAGCTGGCCGAACAGCGACGAGCTGCCGATCGGCGTCTCGTCCAGCCACTCCGGCGCTGAGAGCTTGTCGAGCCGCGCGAGGCCCGCTGCGGTGTTCGACTCCTTCACCGCGTCGTGAAATGCCTTGTAGCCGAAGTGCTCCCAGTCCAGGCTCGCCTGCGCATACGTGTAGTACCCGCCGTTGAACCAGTAGACCTCGGGCAGCCCAATCAGTTCGCCGCCGTTGTAGTCCTCCAGCTGCAGGCCGAGCTCGGCTGCGAGATCCAGCGCCGCGTACTGGTTGGAATCGATGAACGCCCCGCCGTGTTCGGTGATGAGCCCGTTGGAGAAGTAGTCGCGAAGCGACCAGCAGCGGCCACCGATGCGGTCGGGATGGCCTTCATACAGAGTCGATGCGATCCGATGCCGGGTCCAGAGCCAGTGACTACAACGGAGCCCGGCCAGCCCGGCGCCGACGACCGAAATGCGCGGCTGACCGCCTCGCGAAGCGCTCGGGCGCGCTGCGGCCATGGCGCGCATCGCTGTCGGCCCCACTGCGAGTCCCGCCCCTGCGACTGCCGCGCCGGTCAGGAATTTCCGGCGGGAGAGAGACCGGCTCGCCGCGGTTCGCGACTCGAGCTCCTCGAGGACCGCCTCGGCGGGGAGGCCACGAGCCGCAGCCGATTCGTATACGGCGAAGAGCTGACGCAGCCCTGCGGTCAGCGGTGTCCGGGACGACCGCCGCCCGTGGACTGGACCCTGGGATCGGTCACTCACAGCTTCCCCCTGTCTCCGACGATCGCCGCGCCGCCGCAGGATAGCCAACTGACGGCGGCGGGCGAAAGGGGTCTGCGCCGGCCCAGCTATGGCGCTTACAGCCTCCTCCGCAATCGCTGCGCGGATGCGCTCCAATTGAGCGAATCGCACTATCGTCTTCACGTACGCATGCCGTCAAGGCCCGGGGCAACGCCTGGGAAACCGCTGCGTCAGACCTCGCGGCGGTGAAGACTCCAGACCGTCAGCGAGACGATCAGCACCACCCAGCAGACGCTCCAGGTGAGGAAGGCGAGCGACGGCGGCGACTGGACGAAGAACGGGTTGCCGGCGCGCTCGGTTGTGGCCCCGAGGACGTCCCTGTACAGCACGGGCTCCAGCTCGTACACCGAGCCGCGCCAGAGGGCGTCCGTGGGAAGCAGCAGCTGGGTGATGGTGCCGGCGTTCGAGATCGCGGTGCTGCTGAAGACCTCGCCGATGGCGCCGGCGATGCCGCCGATCCATGCAACGAAGAACAGCACCAGGCTGATCACGCCGGCGGTCATGCCGGACAGCCGCGTGCTGATGAGCAGGGCGAGCGACATCACCACCACACCCTCCCCGCTCAGGTACGCCGCCAGACCGACTGGTCCGGGCGGAACGTACCCGGTCGTGATGTCGACCACAACCAGCTCAAGAGTCGTGGTGGCCACGACGTAGATGACGATGAGCGCGGCCAGACCGAGCCACTTGCCGAGAACCACCTGGTAGCGGCTGACGGGCCGGGCGAAGATCGACAGCGCCACCCCTGATTCGAGCTCACTCGAGATGGCCGGGGACGCGACCACAACGGCGCTGAGCGCCAGCACGCCGCTGAACATGAACTCGACCAGCACCAGCACCTGGGAGGTGGCGAGACGGAGCTCGTCAGGCGGGATCTGGCTCCCGTCGGGATTCGTCAGGGTCGTCAGATGCTGGAATCCCCACCCGGTCAACCCGATGACGATCACGGTGAGCACCGCGAGCGCCAGCAACAGCTTCCGGCGGGCGGCCTCGCGGATCGTGAGCCGAGCGATGGTCAGTGCTGCCATCGCGCCCGCTCCGTTTCGATGAGGGTGAGAAAGCGCTCCTCGAGCGTCTGGCGCACCGGCTCGACCGCATAGACACGTGCCCCACTCGAGACCACCTCGGCCACCAGGTCGGGCACCGACTCCGCGTCCACCCCGTCGACAACGAACCACCCGTCGTGTTCCGCCACGCGGCCGCGCCGTGCGAGCGCCGCATGCACCGTTTCGGTCATCCCGGTGAGGCGGATGCGCACTCCTCCGCTACCGAGGAGTTCGTCGAGCCGTCCGATCGCCAGGACCCGGCCGTCCGACACGACGGCAGCCCGATCACAGATCTGCTCGACCTCGCCCAGGAGATGCGAGTTGAGAAAGACGGCACAGCCTCGATCGCGCAGGTGGCGGATGATCACGCGGGTGTCGGCCCGACCCACCGGGTCGAGCGCGGATGTCGGTTCATCGAGGATCACCAACTGCGGGCGTCCCGAGGAGCGCCACCCCGAGCCCGAGACGTTGCTGCATGCCCTTCGAGAACGTCTCGACCTTGGCGCTCTCGTGGCCCGTGAGCCCGACAGTTGAGAGTGCTCCCGCAATCTGCGCCGGCCATTCGGACCGGTCGATCCCAGCGAGGCGGCAGTGGAGCGCGAGGACCTCTGACGCGCTCAGCCAGCCCTGGTAGCGGAAGAGCTCCGGGAGATAGCCCGACGTTTCGACGGGTATCCCGATGCCCTGCGGGGTGCCCGAGCACCCACGCCTCGCCGCCGGTCGGCCGGCTGAGGCCGAGCAGCAGCTTGACCGCCGTCGTCTTGCCGCTCCCGTTCGGTCCCAGGAAGCCGAACACCTCGCCGCGAGGCACCACCATCGTGAGCCCGGAGAGAGCGACGGCATCGCCGTAGTGCTTGGTCAGTTCGAGCGTGCGGACGGCGGCGTCATCGTCGGGCGACGCGGAAAGCGAGGGCGCGGACGGCGGACGTCACCGTGTCGATCGCGCGATGCCGAGCACCTCGTTCGAGGTAACCGTTCCGGCGATGGCGTACACGACGCCATTGTGTTGCCAGATCACGGCGCTCCCCAACCCGGTGGAGTCACCGATGAGCAGCCCTGACGCTCCATTGATGCTCACCGGTGAGCCACTGGCCAGGTCCACCGGGATCGGTATCGGGATGGTCTGGGTCGGATCGCCCAGTGCGCGAATCTCGGACGCCACGCCTGCGTGGGATGCCCGGGACCGACAGCAGGTACTGCTCGAGTTGCTGCACCGTGACGCCGGTCGAGCTGACGGTGGGCGTCCGCGTCTTGACGACCACGAATGCTTCGCCCGACGGCAGGCTCTCGCTCCTCAGGAAGCTCGACGGGTCGATGCCGTAGGAAACCACCACCGCAGGGGCGATCATCACGGAGAGCGTGCTGCCGTCGAGCCCATCAGGCAACGGGGGCAGCTGTCCGCCGGCTCGCGCGGCCGCCGCCTCTGCCAGTTGCTTGCTGAAGGTGAAGGTCACGACGCCACCCGACACCACGGCGTACTGCGGAGCACCGGTCGTACCGGCCGGAATTTCGCCGATGACAGGCGCGTCGATTCCCGCCGCCACTCCGGCCGCAGCGGCGTCCGGCTCGGGCTCGAACGTGATCGATGACGCGCCCGCCACGGACCCATAGCTCGCCAACCCGGCGAGCGAGCGCACATCCGACGCCGTGACCGGGACGGCTGCGACCCGCGAGGGCTGGAACAGGCTCAGAAAATCCTGCGCGCCGCCGGAGACAACGACCACCACGCTCGCGCTGACAGCGACCGTCAGCCCCGCGATCAGCCGGTTCGTGCGACCGGAACGCTGCGACCCGTATCGCCGGCCGCTGCGGCGCCGCCGCCTCCGTTCGGGCGAGCCGCGCGCGAGCTGCGGTCACATCGATACCGGAGCTCGGGCCCTGCAGCATCGCCTGGACCGCGCCGGCGTCGGCGCTGATTCGCCGAACCCGCTCTGCGCATCTCGCGCAAGTGGCAACGTGCTGGCGCTTCGCGGCAGCGACCGCCGCGGGCTCGTCAAGAGAGCGTCGCAGCGTTCCGTCAGATGGATGCATCACCAATCTCCTTGCGAAGGCGCGCCTCCGCGCGCCGCAACCGTGTTCCCACCCCGTTCACGCCGATACCGAGTGCCGAAGCCATCTCGGCATAGCTGAGCCCGCTGTACCGAAGGACGAGGACCGTTGCCTGGCGTTTCGGGATCCGAGCAAGCGCCGATCGAACTGCCTGCGTGGTTTCCGCCGTCTCGACGGCCACCTGGGGGTCGTCTGCCGCGGCCGGTTCGGCGGCGTAGAGATGCTCTCGCGCCGCGCGACGCCGGTTGGCCCGTATCAGGTTCAGGGCTGTGTGAGCGGCGGCGGTTCGCGCCCATGCCGGAGCCTGAGCACCTGGCGTGTTGCCGAAGCGCCGATGGAGATCGAGAAACACTTCCTGCGCGACATCCTCCGCGGCGGCGGGATCGCCAAGCACCCGGCGGGCGATCGCGAGCACTCTCGCGTATTCCTCATCGAACAGCCTGTCGAAGCTCGTCGGCGCCGCCCCGACGGCAGCCGCCGATCGAGGGAGATCGGTCACTGCCGCGCTCCGAAGGGCTCGAATGGCGGAGGAACTCGACCACATGATGAGAAGCACCACGGCGCGCGGATTTGTGACGCCAGGACCTGGCGACCGCGCCGGGCATGGCACTGAGTACGCTTCGCCATGATGTCCGCAGCCATCAGCCAACGTATACGTCGCATCACGCCCGGACAGTTGCTGGTTGTCGCCGCCTTCGTGGTGATCCTTTGTGTGCTGGTCCGTCGAGGCGGCGACCCGGACATCTTCTGGCACCTCATCACGGGCCAGTGGATGGTCGATCACCACCAGATCGTGTCCAAGGATCTGTTCACCTTCACCGTGACCGGCACTCGGTGGATCGACCCCGAATACACAACGGAGATCATCGCCTATCTCGTCTACAAGGTCGGCGGACTCACGCTCGTGTCCATCGCGTTCGGCGCGGTGACGTTCGCGGGGTTCCTGCTCATCTGGCGACGCGTCCGCCTCGAGAACGCGAACCTCGTGATCGCCTCGGTCGTCATCGGGATTGCCGGCCTCGGCGGCGCCGAGGTCTGGGGACCGCGCCCGCAAATGATCACGTTCACGTTGACGTGCCTGGAGGTTCTGTGGCTCGACCGGTACCTCCGCGGCAAGTCCAGGGCGATCTACTGGCTTCCGGTGGTAATGATCGCCTGGGCCAATCTGCACGGAGGGTTCCTCTTCGGGCTGGTGCCCGTTGGTGTCGCAGCGTTCGTCGAGGCGGTCCACTGGATACGCCGCGTCGACGGTGATGAGCACAAGCGCCGCACCCGAAATCTCATCCTCATCTTCGTCGGATGCGTCGCCGCGGCGGTGATCAACCCGAACGGCATCCATCTGTATGGATATGTCATCCAACCGCAGTTCTCCTCGGTGCAGCAGAACTTCATCGCCGAATGGCAGTCACCGAATTTTCACGTCCTCGAGGAACGCGGCTTCGAGCTGATGCTCCTCCTGATTCCTCTTGCGTTCATCTTCCGGCGCCCGTCGCTATGGGACGTGTGCCTCACGCTCGCCGTCTCGTACCTGGCGCTCTCGGCCGTACGTCATTCCGCGCTGTTCGTCGCTGCGGAAACCCCTTTGCTCATATGGTCGTTCTCGGCAGGATGGGAGCGCATGGCGCTCACCACTCGCGTGCGTGAGTGGGTCGCGCCGCGGGCACGGGCGATGCTCGCCGGGGCGGCCGCGATCTTCGTCGTCGCAGTCCTCGGGACTGGATATTTCGTGCATGGCACGCTGTCGAATCAGGCTCGCGCCACCGCCGCGAACTTCCCGGTCGGCGCATCGAACTGGCTCGCGGCGCACCCGAATGTCGGAACCCGCATGTTCAATCAATACGGATGGGGCGGTTACCTCATCTATCGCTTCTATCCCGACCCGAACCGGCAGGTCTTCTCGTTCGGCGAGGCGACGCTGCTCGGCAACAAGGTGATGCAGCAGGTGAGCGACGTCGAGACCGGCAACCCCGACTGGCAGCAGATCTTTGCCGAGTGGGGCATCAACTACGTCATCGACGTGCCCGGTGCCCCGGAAGTGCTCGCGCTCGAGGTCGACCCACAGTGGACCAAGGTCTACGACGACGGCCTCGCCGTGATCATGGTCAAGAACACCTCACTGACCGTAGCGAACGGTTAGCTGCTGCGTGTCCCGAGAGCCCACTCACCAATCGCTTCGTGACGCCGCGCCGGCGGTGTTCTGGCTTGACGACCCGTCGGCTCCGCAGCCCGCACCGCCACTCGAGGGACGCACCGACTGCGGCCTTGCAGTCGTCGGCGGGGGATTCACCGGGCTCTGGTCGGCACTGCTCGCAAAAGAGCGCAATCCGGCGCTCGACGTGGTGATCATCGAAGCGCGACGCACCGCCGAAGCCGCCTCCGGGCGCAATGGCGGCTTTTGCGACGCAAGCCTCACGCACGGATTCGCCAACGGTGTCAGCAGGTTTTCCGATGAGCTCGACACTCTCGAGCGCATGGGGGTCGAGAATCTCGACGCCATCGAGGCCGCCGTGTGTGAGCACGGCATCGATTGCAACTTCGAGCGCACCGGCATGTTGGACGTGGCGACCGCCCCGTGGCAGTACAACGAGTTGCTCGAGGTCGCCGACGACATGCGTGCGAACGGCTACCGAGTAGACACCCTCGACGCGGACGCGATGCGCTCCCGCGTCGCATCGCCCACGTATCACGGTGGCCTCTGGATTCACGATCGCACGGCGATCGTGAATCCCGCAAAGCTCGCATGGGGACTCCGTCGCGCGTGCATCGAGGCCGGTGTTCGCATCCATGACAACAGCGCGGTGACACGACTCGTCGCGCGTACCGAGCGGATACAGCTCACCACCGCCCACGGAGTTGTGTCGGCGCGACGCGTCGCGCTCGCCACAAACGCGGACCGGCCGCTCCTGCGCCGGCTACGGCCATTCATCCTTCCCGTGTATGACTACGTGCTCGTCACCGAGCCGCTGAACACCGCTCAGCTGGCGTCGATCGGCTGGGCCGACCGCCAAGGCATCGGCGACAGCGGCAACCAGTTCCATTACTACCGGCTCACCGCGGACTTGCGAATTCTCTGGGGCGGCTACGACGCGATCTACCACTTCGGCAATCGCGTCGACGCCGAGCTCGAACAACGTGCGCGGACCTTCGACAAGCTTGCCGGACACTTCTTCGCCACGTTCCCGCAACTCGAGGGTCTCCGCTTCACGCACCGATGGGGCGGCGCGATCGACACATGCAGCCGCTTCTGCGCGTTCTGGGAGACCGCTCATGGCGGGCGGGTTGCCTCCGCGCTCGGATATACCGGCCTGGGAGTGGGAGCTTCGCGCTTCGGCGCTCAGGTGATGCTCGACCTCCTCGAAGGGCGGCGCACCGAGCGAACCGCGCTGCGCATGGTGCGCACGCGTCCGCTTCCTTTTCCCCCTGAGCCGCTGCGTTATGGCGTGGTGCAGATGACCCGCTGGTCGCTGGACCATGCCGATCGTCATGAGGGAGCCCGCAACCTCTGGCTGAAGACGCTCGACCTGGCCGGCCTCGGCTTCGACTCCTGAAGCCGATTCCCCGGGTGGATTTCGAATTGGAGTCGCCAAAAGCTTCATGGCGTGTACTATCCGTGGCATGAAGGAAATCGAGTGACCAGCCGCGTCTTCGCATCCATCGGCAACTTCTCGGTCCGCTTCCGCTGGGTGATCGTGGTCGTCTGGGTGGTCATCACCGTCTTCTCGGTCAAGGCATTCCCGGGTCTGTCCGACGTGGCCAAGGACTCGCAGAGCAGCTTCCTCCCCGCCAACTCGCCGTCAGTGCAGGCCGAGGATCTCGCGCAGCCGTTCCAGGACTCGCAGCACGGCGTCGCGACGCTGATCGCCGCCCGCGAGGACGCCGTGCTCTCCGCTGCGGACATCCAGCAGATCACCGCGATCGAGACACGCATCAAAGGCATTCCCGGCGTGCTTCGCATCCAGGATTTCGGGCTCTCGCCCGACAAGCACGCCGAGCAGGCGCAGGTCGTCACCGATCTCCCGCCCTTCAGCGCGGGCAGCGACGCAATTTCGCTGGTCGCCGCGATCCGCGCGACGTTTCCCAGTGACGCCTCGGGACTCCAGGTCCATCTGACCGGAACGATTCCGGGCTTCGTCGACCAGCAGAGTCGAATCGAAGAGCTCGCAGGGCGACGTCCAGAAGTTCTCGCTGCTGTTCATCATCGTGCTGCTGCTCATCGCGTTTCGCGCGTTGCTCGCGCCGCTGGTGACGCTCCTCCCCGCCGCGCTGGTGCTTGCCCTTGCGAGCCCCGTCATCGCAGGGGCGACGCATCTGGGCGTGCAGGTGTCGGCGATCACCCAGTTCATCTTGATCGTGCTCGTGCTGGGCGCCGGAACCGACTACGGACTCTTCCTCGTGTTCCGAACCCGGGAAGAACTGCGCCGTGGCCTCGATCCGAAGGACGCAGTGCGTCGCGCAGTGGCTACGGTCGGCGAGTCGATCACGTTCAGTGCACTCATCGTCATGGCCGCGCTGATGTCGTTGATCATCGCGCAGTTCGATTTCTACCAGGCGCTCGGACCGGCACTCGCCATCGGCATCGCGCTCATGCTCATGGCCGGCCTCACGCTGCTGCCGGCGCTGCTCGCGATCTTCGGTCGCGCGGTGTTCTGGCCGTCGCGTGCGCGCCTCGACGAGAATCCTCGGGCGAACATCTACGGGCGCATTGCAGCGGTGGTGGTCCGCCGGCCGATGCCGGTGGCCGTTGTCGGCGCGATCATCTTCGGAGCGATCGCACTTGGACAGATCGGCACCACGACTGCCGGATTCGCCGACATGTCGGCGCCGACCGGCACCGACTCCGCGGCCGGGGACACGCTGATCTCACAGCACTACGGCAGCGCGAATCTGAATGCGACGGAGTTTCTCTTCAAATTCACGACGCCGATCTGGTCGCACGCCGATGACCTCCAGACTCTCCAGACGACGTTGCAGGCAAAGGGCGGATTCGCCACGGTCGAGGGACCGCTCACGTTCTCCGGTCAGGCGCTGACCCCGGAGCAACTTGTCGCTGTGCACACGAGCGGCAACACGCTTGCCACCGAGGCGCTCGCTCGATTCGTCAGCGCCGACGGGCGCACCGTGCAGTACATCGGCGTTGAGGCCGGCGGGGCAGCGACACCGATCACCGAGGTCCCGGCGCTGCGAACGCTCGTCGACCACGCGGGAGCGAGCGTCAACGCGGAGGCGCAGGGGGTCTTCGGCATCCAGCCGTTCGCATACGACGTGAACCAGCTGTCGTCGTCGGACCTCTGGCACATCATTCCCGTCGTCGCGGTGCTGATCGCGATCCTGCTCGCGATCGTCATGCGCAGCCTCGTCGCACCGCTGTACCTCGTGACGAGCGTGCTGCTGTCGTACCTCGCGGCGCTCGGACTTACCGCGTTGATCTTCGTGCACTTCGGCGGCCAGGACGGCATCAACTTCGTCCTGCCGTTCCTGATGTTCGTCTTCCTCATGGCGCTGGGGTCGGACTACAACGTGCTCGTGATGACGCGAATACGCGAGGAGTCCCATCTCCTTTCCACTCGTGAGGCGGTGCGCAAGGCAATCGGCGCAACCGGCACAACGGTGACCACTGCCGGGCTCATCCTCGGCGGGACCTTCGCCGTGCTCGCATTCGCGGGTGGCGGCGCGTCAGGCGGATCGCAGATTCAGCAGATCGGCTATGGTGTCGCCTTCGGCGTCGTCATGGACACGTTCGTCGTCCGGACCATCCTGGTGCCGGCCATCGTCGTCCTCCTCGGGCGCTGGAACTGGTGGCCGTCCGGGTTGTGGCGGCAGGGCGATCCGGTCCCGGCCGCTGTATCCGGCCCGACCACACCAACGCAACCACTGCAGACAACGTCACCACGCTGAACAAGGAAGTCATGAGCACCAACGCTGAACGCCTTTCCGCCCTCTGGGCATCACACCATCGCCTCGACGCCGCGACGAAACCACTGACCGAGGCCGAGATCGCCGGACCCTCGTACTGCAGCGACTGGTCGACCGCCCAGGTGCTTTCGCACATCGGCAGCGGCGCGCAGATCTTCGGACTGCTCCTCGATGCGGGGTTGAGCGGCGGCGAGGCACCGGGGCGCGACGAGTTCTCGAAGATCTGGGATGTCTGGAACGCGATGAGCCCCGACGAGCAGGCGAAGTCAAGCCTCGTCGCGGATTCGGCGTTCCTGCAGCGTCTCGACGCGGTGCCGGCCGAGCAACTTGACGCATTGCAGATGAACCTCTTCGGTTCACCCGCTAACGCGGGACGCCTCCTCGGAATGCGCCTGTCCGAGCACGCGATTCACACATGGGACGTCATCGTGATTCGGGACCCGTCCGCCGAGGTCGCGCCGGATGCCGTCGCATTCATGGTCGACCACGTGGAGCAGGTCGCGGCGCGGTCGGGATCGAACGCAGGTGGGCCGCTCGAGGTCGAGATCATCACGAGCGACCCGGCGCGGACATACCGCCTGTCCGTCGGGGAGACGGTGACGCTGCGTCCGTCGGGATCAGACGGCGACGCGACTCCAGCAACCGCGACGGTGCACATGCCGAGCGAGTCGCTCGTGCGCCTCGTGTACGGGCGGCTCGACGCGGAGCACACGCCTGCTTCGGTCAAGGCCGACGGCGTCGACCTCGACGCGTTGCGGTCCGTCTTCCCCGGTTTCTGACCGGTCAGGAGTGCTGCTGCCGCGTCTGACCGCGGCGCGCGAGGACTGCGACCGCGATGACGATCAGCACGGTGGACCCGATGCTGACGGCGCCCGAGCCGAGATTCAGGCCGCCGCGTGCGTGCGAGACACCGAGCCAGTCGGCGTATGAGGCGCCGAGCGGCCGGGTGACGATGTAGGCGAACCAGAACGCGACGATCGCGTTCAGGCCGAACCATCGATGCGCCACGGCGGGGACCGCGATCAGGACGGTGAACGCCAGGCCGGAGACGAGATACCCGAGGTGGAACGTCGTCGCCGTCATGTCCCCCACCGCGGTGCCGAGCGCGAAGGTGGAGATCACCGTGAGCCAGTAGAAGGTTTCGCGGCGACGCGTGGTGATGGAGTGGATCGACAGCGTGTGCTCGCTCGCGTACCACGCGAGGAAGACCGCAACCAGCACGACGGTGAACGCGGCAGTTGACAAGACGTACGGAATCCCGAGCTCGATGTGGAGCGCGTCCGCCGCCATGGTTCCGAACACCGCGACCATGACGACGGCGAGCCAGTAGATCCACGGCCGGTATCGGGGCGCCGCAAACTGGAGAGCGAGCGCGATCACGAGACCCACGGCACCGAGCGCGACGGCCACGACAGGCGCCAGCTGGTGCACGAGCGTGTCCGAGGTCGCCTCCCCCATGCCGGTCGTCAGCACCTTGGTCACCCAGAACCCCACGGTGACCTCGGGTACCTTGCGGAACATGTTCTCTGCATCTGGTGCAGATCGGCGAAGATGCATGCCGTGCTGGAACTCAGCCACCTGACCAAGCGTTACGGCGACCTCCAGGCGCTGCGTGATCTCAGTTTCACGGTGCAGCCGGGCGAGATCTTCGGCTTCGTCGGCGCGAATGGCGCCGGCAAGACCACCACGATGCGCGTGGTGCTCGGAGTCCTCGAGGCCGATTCCGGGAGCGTGGTGTGGGATGGGTCACCCGATCACGTTCGCGGCGAGACGGCGCATCGGCTACATCCCCGAGGACCGCGGGCTCTATCCGAAGATGGCGGTGCTCGCACAGCTCGAATATTTCGCGGAGTTGCACGGCCTGAAGAAAAAGGCGGCCCGCGATGCGTCGATCGCATTGCTCGATCGGCTCGGGCTCGCTGATCGCGGAAAGAGCCAGCTCCAGAGTCTCAGCCACGGCAACCAGCAACGGGTGCAACTCGCCGCGGCGCTGGTGTTCTCGCCCGACCTGCTCATCCTCGACGAACCGTTCGCGGGGCTCGATCCAGTTGCCGTCGACTCGATGACCGAGGTCCTTCGATCAGAAGCCGATTCGGGAAAGCCCGTGGTGCTCTCGAGCCATCAACTCGACATCGTCGAACGAGTCTGCGACCGCGTTGGGATCATCAATCACGGCCAGATGGTGGCTCTGGGGACTGTCGACGAACTGACCGAGCGGGGACCGGTTCGATACTGGGCCGACGCTCCCAGCGCTCGTGCAGGCTGGTACGACAGCGTCCCCGGCGCGACGCTGGTCGAACAGGACGGGTCGCGCTGGCTCGTGCAACTCGGAGACGGCACAGACGACCAGGCAGTGCTCCGCGCCGCGCTTGCCACGGGCCCGGTGCACGAGTTCCGGCGTGATCGGCCGGCGCTGACCCAGCTGTTCCGGGATGTCATGAGTGGCAACGCGGTCGGTGAAGAGAGCGATCAATGAACAGTCGATCGTTGATCCGCGTGATCGCGACGCGTGAGTTCATGGCTCGCATCCGAACACGGGTGTTCGCGATCACCACGGTGCTGACCGTCATCTCCGGATCGGCGCGTTACATCCTGCTGCAGGCGTACGTCTTCAACAAGCCGGCGTCGACGTCACTCGATGTTGGGTTTCGTGGGCGCAGCACAGTCGATCGCTGCGCCCGTCCGCGCCGAGGCCGCCGCGGCCGGCGAGACCATCACCGTCCACCTCTACACGTCGGAGGCAGCCGGAACAGCGGATCTCGAGAGTGGCGCGCTGGACGCGCTGGTCAGCGGATCCGGAGCGAGCACCGTCATGGCTGTTCAGTCGACGGTCGATCCGACACTGGAGACGGCGCTCAACGACCAGTCACGCCAGCAGGTGCTGACCGAATATCTGACTCAGCACGGCCTTCCTCCGAGCGACGTTTTGGGCCAGCTCGACTTCTCGGTCGGCAGTCATGAAGCTCTCTCCCGTCAACGCGGCGCGGATCGAGCAGATCGTCATCGGCCTGCTCGTCGCGGGAATGCTCTACGTCAGCATGATCATCTACGGCCAGCTCGTCTGCGGCCGGCGTGATCGAGGAGAAGTCGAACCGCATCGTTGAGATCCTGCTCGCGACCGTGCGGCCGTGGCAGCTGATGATGGGCAAGATCATCGGCATCGGCTTGATCGCTTTGATACAGGTCGTGCTCGTCGCCGGCGTCGCACTGGTCCTTGCGGCCAGCACGAAGCTGGTGTCGATTCCAACACTCAGCGTCGATGTGGTCGATCAGCGGCGTGGTGTGGTTCGTGCTGGGCTACTTGATGTATGCGCTGCTCTTTGCCGCCGCGGGCTCGATGGTGTCGCGCCAGGAGGACGTCACCAGCGTGGCGCTGCCGGTGATCTTGCTGCTCGTCGCCGGATGGATCCTCGCGCTCACCGTCGCGTCGCCCTATCCCGGGAGCGTCGGGACCACCGTCCTCTCGTTCATTCCGCTGTTCACGCCAATCATCATGCCGGTGCGCATCGCGGCGGGCGTGGCGCCGTTATGGCAGGTGGCGATCAGCGTGGTCGTCGCCATCGCAACCGTGTACGTCCTCGCGGCGATCGCGGGGCGCATCTACCGCAACTCCGTGCTGCGCGTGGGTGGCCGCGTCAAGTTCAGTGACGCGCTCGGACTTCCTCCGTCACCCGAGAGGCCCGATACGCCCGCCCGAACCGCTATGTGAGGTCGTCCTCGAGGGCTTGGTACCGCGTCCACTGAGAGCGGCGCAACCGCGATGCGGTCGCGTCCGTCGCGCTTGGCCTGGTACATCGCATGATCGGCAGCCGCCACGACATCGTCGAGCTCCTGCCCGTGATCCGGGAACACCGCGACACCGATGGACGCCGTCACGCGCTTCACGTCTGACGCCGGCGGTCGCAACTCGGCAATGGCAATTTGCAACGCCTGTGCGACGCGCATCGCGCCCTCGACCGTCGAGTTTGTGAGCACGATCAGAAACTCCTCGCCGCCGTATCGAACTGCGTAGTCGCTGTCGCGCACCACCCGTCGGATCGTGCGCGCCACTGCTCGCAGCACGGAGTCGCCGGCGGCGTGGCCGGCACGGTCGTTGACCTGCTTGAAATGGTCGAGATCCATCAGCAGGACACCGACGCCCGCGCCGGTCCGCAAGCTCTGCGACATGACGCGTGGCCCCATGTCGCGCCACCAGCGGATGTTGAACAGGCCGGTCAACGCGTCGGTCAGCGCGCGGCGTTCGAGCTCGCCGTACATCTGCGCATTCCCCCACGCGGCGGCCGTGACGAAGCCGAGCAGCGCGCAACGCTCGAGATCCTCCTCGGAGAAGGCATCGAGACCATCGCGCCAGACGTCGATGATGCCGAGACGCTGATCGCCGGCGACGAGCGGAATCGCCAGCAGGGATTCCGGCTCGCGCGCCGTGCCGGGAATGGTCGAGGCGGCAGGATGCGAGTCGGTGTCGGCGCACCGGTATGGCTGACCGCGTGCGAACGCCCAGCCGGTGATGCCGTCGTTGAGTGACACCTCGATGTCGAGGAATCCCTGCGTTCCCGCCCCGGCGAGGACGCGCGGGCGGAAGCGATGCCGTTCCCAGTCAGCCTCGAAGATGGCAAGCCGGTCGACCATCATCAGCCCGGCGATGCGATCGGCGGCGATCTCGAGGATGCGGTCGGGGTTGTGCTCCGCCTGCAGCGTGCGGGCTGCATCCACGAGGAACCGGGCAAAACCGCGGTCGTCGAGCGACGTCACCCCCGCAAGCGGGAGCGGTGCCAGTTCGATCGGGGCGCTCAACGTGTGGCCGCGCTCGCGGAAGACGCGCACCTCGCGCCGCTGGAACCACGCCACCGGCACCACCTCGTCGGTGGGCTCAGCGAGAGCCGCGTCGACCACCAGCGGATGCGCGAGATGCGGCCCGACGCCGTACTGCACGCCGAGATCGGCAACTGCTGAGGCCATAGCCTTGCTGTCGATGCCACGCGCCACGATGCGGCCACCGAGCCGGCCGACGAAGACAACGGCTGCAGCGAGGTGCGCCTTGGCGACCTCGCTCTCCTGCAACCGGCCCGGGACGCACGCATCCAGAAACACAAAGTCAGGTTGGAGCTCCGCGATCAGACGGCGATCAAGGGTCGGCGACATCACCTTGTCGATCGCGAGCAGAAATCCGAGATCACGAAGCTCGCGCAGCCGTCGGAGCCCGGCGTCATCGACGTCGGTCTCGGCCTCACTCTCGACCATCCACGCGAGCTCACCGGGATTCACCCCATGGCGCTCGGCAAGGGCCGCAAGATCGAGGTCCTCCGCCGCGAGCGCCTCGCGGGACAGGGAGACCAGGAGCACGGCGGGACCCGTGTGCTGCGCGAGCGTGAGCGCGGCGCTGATCGCGTGCAGTGGCGCGACGCCGGACGGGCGTGGCAGCGCTTCATACCCCAGGTCGACGCGGTCGATCAGGTCGATGACGGGCTGCAGCGCAACACCCGGGCCTGCCGCTCTCGCGGCACGGTCGGTTGCGGCACTGCCCATAACTGCGGCTTTCAAGCTGTTCCTCACATTGGTTTCCTGATCGGTACCGTTCCCCGGTCGAGCACGTCACACCTTCGCACCGAGCGTCCGACAAATCGGTGTCGATCTCCTGTCCGAAGACACGTGCCCTGCTGACTGCCGCCGGAGGGAACGGGCGGCGCATGTACCGCACGTCCCGCTCCTGACGGAGGAGCGGGACGCCGCCACGCGGCGGTGGTTGCGGCGTCCACGTCTCGCTCCGATCTCATCTGGGATGCTCGCGGTTCAGCGGCACACCCCGTCTGTTCCGAAGGTTCTAGTGCACGTGCACCAGTGCTTGCGTCGTGTCGTCCAACGGCGCCGCATGCACCACCACCGACGCGGTCCCCAACGTGAGACTTGCGACGACAATCACTACCCCCAGCTTGACCCAGCGACTCAGCCTACCCATGACGATCCTCCTCGGGACGGTTCCCCTTTGACGGTAGGGAGATTGTCTTAAGACCAGTGCGACGCAGCGCCATCCCAAGCGGTGACGGGGTAGTAACGCGGACCGTCGCAATCGGCGCGACGCTTCGACCAGGACGTGATCCCACATGCCGGCCGCCTATTGATGACACCCTGCGACAGGCTTGTCATCGGGACTGCCGGCGGCGCATCCGATCCTGCGACGAGATGCAAGAGGAGAACGCGCACGCGTACTCGTCGCGCCGTGCGTTGCGAACGCTTTCGGAGCTGAGCCGGAGCATGGCCCGCGCCGAGACACGCGATGAGCTGCTCGAACTCACCGGCAGCTGTCTGCGCGACCTCGGGTTTCGCAGCTATCTCGCCGAGCTCGAGGGTGACCGTGTCCGGCTGGTCGCGGATCGAATCGAGACCGAGTCGCTCGCGCGTGTCGAGACGATCCTCGGCCAGCCGCTTTCGACCCTGAACATTCGAACCAACGCGATCCCGTGCATCCACACCGCTGCCACCAGGCGGTCGCCGGCGACCACCAGCGACCTCTCGGCATCACTCATGAGCCTCGTCCCCCACCTCTCGGCAGGCGAGCGCGCGGCGTTGCGTCTCGAGATCGGCTCCGGCCCGTTCACCGCGGTTCCCGTGGAACGCGGCGACGAACTGCTCGGCGTGCTCATCACGTGGCGAAACGGAGCCGGAGGTCACGACGCACTGCCGTTCCTGCAGGTCGTGGCGGCGCAGCTCGGCCCTGCCTGGCGTCGAGCCGGCGGCACGTTTCACCGCCGATGCGACGCTCGCGGAAGAGACTGGGACGACGCCGGACCTCGTCCGCGCGCTGATCGAGGCGGGCGGGATCCGTCCCGCCATGCAGCCGATCGTCCGTCTGCTCGACGGCGTGACCCTCGGGTACGAATCGCTCTGCCGCATCAACCCGGGGGCCGGGCCGCAGGTCCCGAGTGCGCTCTTCGACGCGGCGGGCAGCTCGATGGAGAAGGAGCTCGACGAGGCCTGCATCCGCGCCGGCCTCGAGGGGAGCATTCACACCCTGCCCGCGACGCTGTTTCTCAACGTGATGCTGCCAACCCTCGCGCAGCCGAACGCCGCCGTGCGCATCACGCAGTTCGCGGAGGAGGCGGGAGTCGATCCCGAGCACGTCGTCCTCGAGATCAGCGAGCGTGTGCCGGTTCCGAACGTCGCCCGATTGCGGCGCGTCGTCGCGGACCTGCGCTCTCGCGGGTTCCGCATCGCGATCGATGACGCGGGCGCCGGTCACGCGAGCATGCTCGTGATCGCCGAGGTGCGCCCGGACTTCATCAAGATCGACCGCGACCTGATCTGCGGCGTCCACTCCAGTGACTCGCGTCGCGCGCTCGTCGTCTCGATGCTCTCCTTCGGGACGCACATCAACGCGCGGATCATCGCCGAGGGCGTCGAGACCGAGGCGGACCTCAAGAGCCTCATGGATCTCGGGCGTCCAGTTCGGTCAGGGCAACGTGCTCTGCGAGCCGGTGATCCTCGGCGAGCCCGGCCGTCCGGGGAGCGACGACCGTGACGGCCTCCTGGTTCGCCGCGCGCCGGGTCGAGAGCTTCCAGGCGACCGTCGAACCAGTCCCGAGCCACGAGCCGCCGCGGCGCCGGCCACACCCCGCATTGCCGGCGCCGGAAAGCCTGCCGCACGCGCTGAGCCGCGCGGCGCTGGCGCTCCAGGCCGAGCACGATCCGCAGCGGATCCTTGCGGCAATCGCCGAGCAACTCCAACGCGTGGTCCCGGTGGACGACCTGTCGATCTACGAGGCGGACCACAACCAGCATCGCTTCGTCGCCGCGTTCGCAACCGGGCGTCAGGCCGCGGAGATCATGGCCGACGTGTTCTCGCTCTCGGTCGGCGTCAACGGGTGGGCATTTGCCCTTGGCACCCCACAGAACCTCGGCAACGCGGGTGCGCACCCCGCTGCCGCCGCAGTGCCGAACACGCCGTTCGAGCACGAGTCACTGCTGCTCATCCCGCTCCTCGCCGGGGATCACAAGCTCGGCATGCTCAACTGCAGACGCATGGGCCTCAATCGATTCACCGATGAGGACCTCGAAACAGCCACGCTCTTCGCGCACACCGCCGCGATGGCGTGGCACAACGCCCAGCTGTACCAGGAGCTCGCGCGGCGCGCGTCCACCGACGGTCTCACCGGCCTGTACAACAGCCGCTGGCTCCGCGAGGCGGGCGAGTCCGAGATCGCGGAATCAAGGCGGCGCGGCATGCCGCTGAGCGTGGTCCTCGTCGACCTCGATCACTTCAAGGCCATCAACGACACTGGCGGACACGCCGCCGGTGACGCCGTCCTGCAGCGTGTCGCCAGCCGAGCTGCGTCGCATCACTCGCGCCGGCGACTCCGCCGTTCGCCTTGGCGGCGAAGAGTTCATCCTCGTGCTGAGGGATGCCGAAGCGAACGGCGCCACACGGGTCGCCGGCGAGCTCCGACGGGCGCTGCGCAACGTGCCGATCCCGGGGGCGTGCACCGGGATCGACCACATCACCGCTTCGATCGGCATCGCCAGCTTTCCCGACCAGGGGTCACGCCTCGAGGATCTGATCCGGGCCGCCGACGTCGCGATGTACCAGGCCAAGCGCGGAGGGCGCGACCAGGTGAAGCTCTCCCTGGTGACGCCTGACGCCCGAGCCGGATCTGGCTCAGACAGGACGCGATCGCCTGACCGCTGCGGTTGTGAGCACGGGAATCTGCGCGGCAACGCCCGCTCGGATACCGTGACCGCGGCCATGACCCTTCCCGTTTCGCCGCTGTCCGCCATGGCTTCGGCGGTGACTCTCGGCATCGCCGACTTCACGGGAGGCTTCGCGGGCCGCAGGAGTAGCGCGCCGAGCGTGGCGATCGCGGTCGAATCGGTCGGGCCTCGTGGCGCTGCCGCTGGCATTCATCCTGCTGCCCCATGGCTGGGATGCGCAGGCTGCAGTCGAGGCGTTCGGCGGCGGGCTGATCGGAGGGTTCGGCCTCGTCGCGTTCTATCGCGCGATGTCGCTCAACCTCATCGGCGTCGTGGCTCCGATCACGGGGTTCGTTGCCGCCGCGCTGCCGGTCACGGTGGGCATCATCGGCGGCGACCACCTCGAGGTCTGGCAGGTGGTCGGTATCGCCGTCGGGCTCTGCGCCCTGGTGCTCATCAACGGACCCAGCAGAGACGTCGCCGGCAACGCCCGTCTCGGGGTGACGCTGGCCCTGTTCGCGGGGGTCGCATTCGGGGTGTTTTTCATCCTCTTCCACGAGGCGAGCCACGCGGGGGTCACTGCGTTCGTGAGCGGCCGTTTCGGGTCGGCGTTTGCCTCACTCATCACGGCGCTGGTGACCGGGACGTCGCCGGTGATCCGCCGGAGCGCGCTTCGCATCATCGCGATCGGCGGCGTCTTCGACGGCACCGGCGTGGTGCTGTACCTGTACGCCACGCACACCGGGCTGCTGTCGGTGAGCGCGCTCCTGACGTCCTTCTATCCGGCGTTCACCGTTCTCTGCGCGCGGATCTTCACGCACGAACGCATGACGCCGTTGCAGTCGGCCGGCGCCGGCCTGGCGATCGTCGCGATAGCGCTGATCGCTATTCCCTAGCGACGGACGGAGCATCCGTCGCGCCGAACGCGCGACGGATGAACGCCACCTCCAGGTGCAGCAGATTCTCGGCGATCGTCTCGTCATTCGCCATGTGCGTCGCGCCTGTCAGTGGGAGGACCGTGTGCTCGCGACCTGCGGCCAGCAGCGCCGTGGACAGGCGGAGGGTGTGCGCGACGACGACGTTGTCGTCGCTGAGACCGTGGATGAGCATGAGCGGGCGCGTGAGCTGCGCCGCTTCGTCGACGAGCGACACGGCCGCGTAGTTGGCGGGCTCGACGCGCGGATCCCCGAGGTAGCGCTCGGTGTAATGCGTGTCGTAGAGATGATCGTCGGTGACCGGAGCGCCCGCGATGCCGACATGGAAGACATCCGGGCGGCGGATGACGGCGAGCCCGGCAAGAAAGCCGCCAAATGACCAGCCGCGGATTGCGACGCGCGTGAGGTCGAGGTCGGGCCACATGCTCGGCCGCTGCATGGAGCGCGTCGACCTGGTCTTCGAGAACTGGCGCTGCAAAGTCGCCGCGCACCGAGCGGTCCCATTCTGGCCCGCGCCCGGGCGTACCGCGGCCATCGACCACGAGCACCGCGAATCCCTGGTTGGCGAACCATTGCGAACTCGAGAAACCCACTCGCCGACGACATCACGCGTTGGTGGGCGGGTCCACCGTACGGATCGAGGAGCACCGGGAGCGTGCCGCTGCCGGGCACGTGGCCCTCTGGAAAGAGGATCGCCGCCTCGAGATTGCGCGCTCCAAGCGTCTGCAATCGCAGGTTGAGCGAAATGTCGGGAGTCGCGGCGAGCAACTCGATCTCCCCCACCTGACGGCCGTCGCGGTGGACGGACACGTGAACGCCGGTGCTCTCGAGGTCGCGTGTTGCGAGGACGGTCGTGCCGCCCGCGCCGCGCGCTCGCCACACGCCCGGGTGTGATGCCGGCAGGAAGCATCTGCGTCACGCCGTCGGCGCGCGACCACGTGTAGACGCCGACCTGGGTTGGCGTTGCGGAAGCTCGGAACGTGACGACGTCGCCGTCAACACCCGCGACATCGCGCACCTGGAGATCCGTTGCGGTGACAACGTCATCGCCGATGACGAGCCGCTTTGCGCCATCGCGATCGACGGTCCACACCAGCGTTCCATCCGCGAGCCTCTCGGGCACGCCGCCAACGATGTCGACCCAATCCGCGTCGGTGTCCTCGCGAAACACCGAGGTGGCGCCGGACGCAGTGTCCACCTCGAGGATGCGCATCGTTCGCTGATCACGGCTCTGCACCACGATCAGCAAGCCGTGGTCCGACCAGTCAACGGTCGTCACGTACTCGAAGGCAACGCGATCCCATTGCACGTCGATGCGATTGCCGCCATCCACGTCCACGATGTGGAGTGTCACGTCGGCGTTGTCGGTACCCGCTGCGGGATACGGGACAGCGACCGGTGGCCGGTCGGGATTAGCGGGGTCGGCGATGTACCAGCGCTGCACCCCTGCAACATCGACGCGCGCGAAGAGCAGGTGCGAGCCGTCGCGGTGACCACCAGTACCCGCTCTGCCGGCCCATCTCCTCGGCGGCGACGAATTCAGCGAGACCGTACGTGACATCGTCGTTCTCGGGGTTCGCAAGCACGCGGCCCCGCTGCCGTCGGTCGGCGCACACATGCAGGGCCCCAGCTTCGACATACGCGACATGTGTGCCCGTCGGGTCGATGCGGGGATCGATCGCCCGGCCGCTTGCCGGCAGCTCGCTCGTCGTTCCTGTGGCGAGATCCGCACATAGATCCCGCCCGTGAGGTCGAACGCAGCTCGCGTGAACTCGTGGTTGGTGGAATACCGAACGATTCCTCCGGAGGACTCGCGTGCGCGTTCGCGCCGCATCCGTTCCTCAGCCGGGACCTCCGCGCCGTCGTCATGCCGTAGCGTCGATGGATCGACGATCAGCGTCTCGGTGGCGCTGTCCACGTCGAACTGCCAGAGACATGTCAGCGGATCGGTGCTGCCGCGCGTTCGCAGAAACAGCACCCGCCTGCCGTCCGGAGCGACGGCAAAGTCCCGTGGGGCTCCGAGGCTGAAACGGCGGGTCCTTGCCTGCTGTCGGGGAAAACTCGTCTCGCTCACCGCGTGATGGTCGCGCAGCGACGCCCCGGTCTGTCGCGACAGATCAGGGGATCGTCAGGACAAGGGCGCCCTGCACGTCACCGGCGCGCAGCCTGGACAGCGCGACGTTCGCCTGGTCGAGCGGGCAGCGTCTCCACCGCGGCGTGCACCGGGATCTGATGCGCGAGCGCGAGGAACTCGGTGCCGTCCTGGCGCGTCAGATTGGCGACCGAGCGCAGCGTCCGCTCACCCCAGAGCAGGTCATACGAAAATGCCGGAATCTCGCTCATGTGGATGCCGGCGCACACCACCGTTCCCCCTTTCCGTACTGCTCCGAGGGCGAGCGGCACGAGCGCTCCGACCGGCGCGAAGATGATCGCCGCGTCGAGCTCTTCGGGTAGTCGATCGTCGGTGCTCCCGGCCCACGTTGCACCGAGGTGGAGCGGCGAACTGCTGGCTCGCGACATCGCCCGGCCGTGTGATCGCGTAGACGCTTCGCCCCTGAAACAGCGCGACCTGCGCGACGATGTGTGCAGACGCCCCAAACCCATACAGGCCAAGGCGAAGTCCGTCACCTGCCATCCTCAGCGAGCGGTACCCGATCAGTCCCGCACAGAGCAACGGCGCTGCCTCGATGTCGCTGAACGAGCGATCGATCGGAAAGCAGTATCGCGAGTCGGCGACCGTGTACTCGGCGTAGCCACCGTCGATGTCGTACCCGGTGAATCGCGCCTTGTCGCAGAGATTCTCACGGCCCGTCGTGCAGTACTGGCATATCCCGCACGTCCAGCCGAGCCAGGGAACACCGACGCGATCGCCGGCCCGAATCGTCTCGACTGCGCTGCCAATTTGGACCACCTCGCCCACCACCTGATGACCGGGAATGAGCGGCAGCTTGGGGTGTTGCAGCTCCCCGTCGACGACGTGCAGGTCGGTGCGACACAGACCGCATGCCCCCACTTTCACGAGCACCTGATCTCTGCCTGGCGAGGGATCCGCCACCTCGACGCTGCGAAGCGGCTGTCCGGGCGCATCGAAGAGCATCGCGCGCATAGGGCACATCGTAGTGCTGGAACGGCGTTTGACGTTACCCGGCTGTGACGTTCACGCGGCGTCCGGGCCCGTTACCCTGCGAAATACTGTCGGCGTGGAACCGCAGGCGGCGATGGTTGCGCTAAGTCCGCGCGCGGTCAGCCAGGCAAGCCCCGAGCGCGACACGCCGATCGACGACGCGGAGGCCAGCCGACGGCGCCTGCACCGGCGTCTCTGGATAGGCGCCTTCGCGATCGTGGGACTGCTGGTTGTGCTCCGCAACCTCATCGACCTCTCGGGATCGCCGCCCGGCATGTACGTCGATGAGAGTTCGATCGCCTACAACGCCTGGACCATCGCGCATTACGGCGTGGATGAGCACGGGATCCACTTCCCACTCTTCTTCGAGGCGTTTGGCGAATACAAGAACCCGATCTACGTCTACAGCGTCGCCGCGCTGGCGCGATTCTTCCCCATGACGGTGACGCTGGAACGCCTTCCCGCCGCGTTCTTCGGCCTGGCGGTGGTGGCATTCCTCACCGCCGCCACCTGGCGTATGACCCGATCGCGAGCCTTCACCTTCGGCACGCTGGCGCTGACTGCGCTCACTCCCTGGCTGGTGATCGAGAGCCGCGTCGGGTTCGAGACAATCTCATGGGTCGCGCTGCTCTCCGGTGCACTCTGGTGCCTCTCGAACCGAAGACCGACCCCGCGCCAGTTCGGCTTTGCGGGCGTCTTCCTCGCGTTCGCCATTTACGGATACACGACCGCGCGGCTCGAGGTGGGCCTGATAGCGATCGCCGTCTGCCTCGCGTGGGGAATCAAGCGAACGCCGGGATGGTGGCGGTTGCTCGTTCCGGTCGCGCTTGGATATGTGGTCCTTGCCGTGTACGCGTTGCTCAATCCGGGAGCACTGACGGCGCGTTTCGACTACCTCAACATCTGGGCCGACGGCGCTTCGATCAGCGTCGTCATCGGCCGCTTCGTGACCAACTATTTCACGGAGATCGGCCCGCGCTTTCTGTTCCTCTCCGGCGACGCAAACCCGCGTCAGAACACGGAGATCGGCGGCATGCTGCTCTGGGTGATGGCGCCGCTGCTCATCGCCGGCATCATGGTCTGCTGGGAGCGGCGGGGTGAGCCGATCATCCGTTTCCTGGTACTGAGCATCATCTTCGCGCCCATCGCCGGCGCACTCACCTTCATCGGCAGCGGACACGCGCTTCGCGCATCGGGGATGCTGCCCTTCCTCGTGCTGCTCGCGGTGCTCGGCGCGGATGGCATCCGGCGTGCACTGTCGACGCGGATCGGGCTCGCGCGTGCAGTCACCGGTGTGCTCGCCGCGGGGCTCGTGGCGCAGGGTGCTTACGTGATGGTCGACCTGTACACCGCGTATCCGTCTCTCGCCGCGCCGGCGTTCGATACCGGCGAGATCGCGGCGATCACCATCGCGCATAACGATGCGGACGGCCACCACATCTACCTGTCATCGACGATGGATCCGCCGTACATCGACGCGTTCTTCGCGTTCCTGCCGCCGCCTCCTTCGCACGACGTCACGGACGACGCAACACCAGGTCTCGCCGAGCTCGGCATGCAGGTGGTGGCGCCAGGCGTCGCCGAGCAGGAGGCGTCGCCCGGCGACATGCTGGTGCTTGCGCAGACCGATCCTCCACCGCCTGCCGGTTGGACCCTCATCGCCGTCGAGCGCGCGCCCGCGAACCCACTCGATACGTCCACTCCGACGCCGGTGCTCGAGTCCGTCTACCGCTTCGGGTGACGGGGGCCGTCGCTAGATCGTCGGCGAGACCTGTGCCTTCGACCGGCTGTCGATCCAGCGATCCAGCGCCGCAACAGCGACATGGCAATGGGAAGCGCAAGGATCGGCAGACCCAGTTGCGTGACGAAGCCGATGAAGAAGCCGATCACGGCACCGACCTCTGCAACCGTGACCCGGCGGTTTTGAACGCCGGCCAGCGCGGCCAGCGACAGGGCGAAACCCCCGCACGCAACGGCGGCTGCCAGCTCGGCAAACAACGTCAGCCCGACCATCTCTGTCCCCCGCGCGAACTCGGTCGTGCGCGATGGTCCCACCTGGCCAGGTCCGATTGCAACCACGGCTGTCGCGGCCGAGCCTGGGCTTCAGACCGGCCTCGCGGTACCCGTACAAATGTTCTACACTCGCGCCCATGCCTGACGTCGACGACCACGGCCGGCCCGAGCCACCCGTGGCGGCAGATGAGGCCGACACCCTGATCGGCTTCCTCGAGTACCAGCGCGCTACGTTCGCCTGGAAGACGGCGGGACTCGACGCCGCGGGTCTGGCGACGTCGGTCGCCGCCTCGTCAATGACCCTCGGCGGCATGCTCAAGCATCTCGCGCTGGTCGAGGACTCGTGGTTCTCGCAGGCGCTGCGTGGGAACAAGCCGGCTTCGCCGTGGGACACGGTCGACTGGGACGCCGACCCCGACTGGGAGTGGCATTCGGCCGCCGATGACACCCCGGATCAGCTGCGCGCGATCTGGCAGGAGAACGTCGACCGTTCGCGAGCGTGTGTGACCGAGGCGCTCGTCGCCGGCGACCTGGGGCAGCCGGGCACGCGAACCTGGCCCGACGGCCGGACGCCGACCATGCGCTGGATCCTGACGCACATGATCGAGGAATACGCCCGCCACAACGGCCACGCCGACCTCATCCGCGAGTCGATCGACGGCGAGACCGGGGAATAACCAACGCGTTGATGGGGAGGCGCCGACTCGGCAGCAGCGGCCCCGAAGTTTCCGCCGTGGGCCTTGGCTGTATGGGCATGGACTATCACCGCGGTCCGGCCCCGGATCGAGGGGAAATGGTCATGCTGCTCCACGCGGCTGTCGAGCGCGGAGTCACGTTCTTCGACACAGCCGAGGCGTATGGCCCCTTCACCAACGAGGAGCTCGTTGGCGAGGCGCTGCAGCCGTATCGACGTGAGGTCACCATCGCCACCAAGTTCGGTCACGACCTCGGTCATGGAAGCTCGGGTGGCCTCAACAGTCGCCCGGAACATATACGCGAGGTGGCCGACGGCTCGCTCAAGCGCCTGCGGGTCGAGATGATCGATCTCTTCTATCAGCACCGCGTCGACCCCAACATTCCGATCGAGGAGGTGGCCGGGGCGGTGAGAGATCTCATCATCGAGGGCAAGGTAAAGCACTTCGGACTATCAGAGCCGGGGCCCGAGACCATCCGTCGCGCGCACGCCGTCCAGCCGCTGGCGGCCGTCCAGAGCGAGTACTCGCTCTGGTGGCGCGTCCCTGAAGCAGACGTGTTGCCCGTCTGCGAGGAGTTGGGAATCGGCTTCGTCCCCTTCAGCCCGCTGGGCCGGGGCTTTCTCACGGGCACCATCGACGAAGCGACAACCTTCGGCGCCAACGACAACCGCACCACGCTGCCACGGTTCACCCGAGAGGCTCGCAAGGCAAATCGCCCCGTGGTTGATCTGTTGGCGAAGCTCGGGGAGCAGAAGCAGGCGACGCCGGCGCAGATCGCGCTGGCATGGTTGCTGTCGCAGAAACCATGGATCGTCCCGATTCCCGGCACGACCAAACTCCACCGCCTCGAAGAGAATATCGCTGCAGCCTCGGTCGAATTCACTGCGAGCGAACTGGCTGACATCGATGCCGCCGCCGCCAGAATCTCGGTTGCAGGTGACCGTTATCCGCAGAGCGAAGCAGACCGCACCCACCGGTAGCGGCGTAGCAGCGGACCGGGTGGCGCACGAGCAGGAGGCCTCCGCCAAGCCGGTGGTCGCTCCCACCCCTCAGTGGCCGGTCACCGCCCAGGTGGCCGCTCTGGCCGCAATGGCAGGGGCTTCCTTCTGCTTCGTCGCCGGCGAGAGCCTTCCCGTCGCGCTGCTACCCCAACTCTCCCGCGGACTGGGTGTGTCGCTCTCCGCCGTGGGCCTGCTGGTGACGACCTATGCGGTGGTGGTCGTGGCGGTCTCGGTCCCACTCACCCATCTCACACGGAGAGTCCACCGGCGCGCGCTCCTCTGCGGACTGCTCGCCATCTTCGTGGCTGCCACGCTGTGTGCGGCGATCGCTCCAGATTACGGTTGGCTCGTCGCCGCGCGAGTGGTCACGGCCCTGGCGCAGGCGATCTTCTGGTCGATCGTCGCCGTGGTCACGGTGACCCTGGTGCCGCCGCACCGGCGTGGCACAGCGGTCGCCGCGGTGTTCGCGGGTAGCTCGATTGCCCTCGTCGTGGGTTTGCCCCTTGGGACCTGGCTCGGCCAGCAGTCGGGCTGGCGCATCTCGTTCGTGGTGCTCGCCGGCCTCGGCGTGCTCGACCTCGTCGCGCTCGCAGTGCTGCTGCCGCCGGCGCGGCCCGACGAGGCTCAGGGAAGCGGCGGCACCAACCCCGACGCGCGTCGGTACCGACTGATCGTGATCAGCACCGCTCTCTGCGTCGCCGGCTTCTTCACCGCATACACCTATGTGACGGCCTTCCTCACGCGGGTGAGTGGCCTGCCGCCCGCGGCAATAGCCCCGGTGCTGTTGCTCGTGGGGGTCGCCGATGCTGGGGCGGTGGTGGCCACCGGCGTGCTTCTGGACAGCCATCCGGTCCTCGCGAAGGTCGGGCCTGCCGTACTCCTGGTCGGGTCCCTGGTCGCGTCCTTCGCGCTCGGCAGCATCGGGGTGGCTGCTGCTCTGTTTCAGGCCTGCGCCGCCTTCGGACTTTCGGGAGTCGCGATCGCCTTGCAAAGCCGCGTGCTGGTGGTGGCACCGCGGCGCACGGATATCGCTTCCGCATGGTTCTCGACGTCGTTCAACGTGGGCATCGGCGGCGGTCCGCTCGTCGGCGGGCTTGTGCTCTCGACGGTCGGGCTGCGCTTCACTCCGCTCGTTGGCGCGGGACTGGCGTTTCTCGGTCTCGTTGCTGTCGCGATCGAGGCACGTTCGCCCCGTCGCTCAGTTGCCGCCTGATCTGATCGGGCACGGTTCACGCATTCACGCGCTGCGGTTTCGACCTGTACATCGCGCGGTCCGCGGAAGCCAGCAGTTCCTCGGTATTGACCTGCCCATTCCAGGTTGCGGCACCAATACTGACGCCCGTGGCGGGAGGCGTCATCGCCTTGAGTCGAAGCGCCAGCACGCGAGCCCACTCTTCAGTCGTATCCGGGAGCACGATCGCGAACTCGTCGCCGCCCGTACGACAGAGGAGATCGTTCGGCCGCAGTTGCGCTGACCAGGCGGCAGCAGCGGCTTGGAGGGCCTGGTCACCGGCCGCATGCCCGTGGATGTCATTGAGTACCTTGAATCCGTCGAGGTCCAGGAGCAAGACCGAGAGGGGTGCGCCAACCCGCTGCGCCCTCGACACCTCCCTGGCGAGCTTCGCGTCCAGGGTTCGCCGGTTCGAAAGTCCCGTGAGCGCGTCAGTTGAGGCGTTGACCTCCGCTTCCGCCTTGAGATGTCGAAACGACCGGAACATGGCGAACAGGACGACACCCGCGCCGGCCATCGTGAGCGTACGACCGAGATACCAGCCGACGCTGTAGCGAGTCTCGGAGAAGTACGTCAGCATGAGATCGCAGAAGCAGATCAGGATCGCGGTCGTCGCCCAGCGCTCCGGGCCCGTTCGATCCTTGAGCCCCCACCACGCGATCAGCAGCGAACCCGCGACGATGGGCAGCGCATACGGAGCAGTGATTCGGGTCATGAGGCTGGTATTCGATCCCATGATCAGGGTCGGCATCTCGCGCGCGAAGTGGACGCACAGTGCGACGACAAGCGCGGCCACCGCCACCACCGAGCCGGCAACGCGCCAGCACCGGGCTTGACGCAATGCGGATGGGACATTGCGTTGCAGGCGGTTCGGCAGTGGGGCCCACGCAACCGCCAGCAACGCCGGAAACCCGACGTGCCAGCCGACATACAGCCATGGCGCAGTGGAGTGCACTGCGCCGAACAGCGGCACGCTCGCGATGACCCCTGGGAATGCGAGCGCATACCCGGAGAGCAGCACCATCGACCAGAGGTAGGCTCCCGCCATGAGGAGCATTCGCAACTCTCCGGTGTCGAGAAAATTCGTGATGAGCAGGTATGTCGACATGAGGTCGAAGCACAGGACGACCGCGAGCATCGCCGGGACGAAGCTGGTGGTGGGACCGACCACGTGGCCGGCGACGGGGACCACAGCGACGGACGCGACGACGATCACGCCGCCTGCGAACAGTGGTCCAGTGATTGCAACCCGCCGGAGTTGATACATCACCGAGAGCGGGAGCGCGCCGACGTCAGCGTCCACGGTGCGACGTCCTAACACGCCAACCCGGGAACACGCGGCAGTGCACCGCGCTCCGCCCGACGCAATGCATCCCTTTCCACTGCCGACACCCTGTCACCGCTTTCGGCTTGCACGGGTCACGGCTGGGCAACGTTTGCTCGCAGGTGAACACTTGTTTCCCCGGTCGAGTCGCCGTATATGTGACGAAAACGGCAGCGACGCGGCGATCGACGTCTGCAGAGTGGTCTGTTGTCACGCCGTTGCGACAGTTGGCAGCGTAAGTGCGCCGCCGTACCGTGCGGTACCGACACGTCTCCTAGGTTGCACTTGCCAAACAAGGCGATCGACACACGAAATGGAGCGTTCATGACTGCTCGTAGCCTGGTCACAAACGGCGCATCCGCGACCATGCCGGAGGTACCGCCGCACCAGCGCGACGATGCAGGTGTCCTCGACGCCAACACCCTCCTGACGGTCCTCGCTGAAGTGGAACGCGGGGATTTCACGACGCGGATGCCGGTCGTCTGGACTGGCGTTGCCGGCAAGGTCGCCGATGCGCTGAATCGGGTGATCGCCTCGAACGAGTTGCTCGAGCACGAGCTCGCGAGAGTGAGTCGCCTCGTCGGCAAGGAAGGCAAGCTGTCGCAGCGCGTGATGCTCGGCAGATCGGGCGATGCGTGGTCGGGATGCGTGAATTCCGTCAACGACCTCCTCGACGACCTCGTTCGTCCTACCAAGGAAATGCAGCGTGTCATCGGCGCCGTCGCCGATGGTGATCTCAGCAAGAAGATCTCACTCGACGCGCAAGGCGAGATGCTCGAGCTCAAGAACACGATCAACGCGATGGTGGATCAGCTCAACGGGTTCATCTCTGAAGTCACGCGTGTTGCGCGCGAGGTCGGTACCGAAGGCAAGCTGGGTCAGGCGGCAGCAGTGACGATCGAGGTCGGAGGCGTCTGGAAGGACCTCACCGACAACGTCAACATCATGGCGGACAACCTCACCGCCCAGGTTCGAAATATCGCTGATGTCACAACTGCTGTTGCGAACGGCGACCTCAGCCGCAAAATCACCGCGGACGTCAAAGGTGAGTTTCTCGAACTGAGAAATACCGTCAACGCGATGGTCGATCAGCTCAACAGCTTCGCCGGCGAAGTCACCCGAGTGGCCCGCGAGGTCGGCGTCGAAGGCAAGCTCGGCGGCCAGGCGCAGTCGAAGGAAGTCGCGGGCGTCTGGAAGGACCTCACCGACAACGTGAACCAGCTGGCGGCCAATCTCACCAACCAGGTTCGCGCGATCTCGGACGTCGCCACCGCGGTGACCGAAGGCGATCTGACCCGGCAGGTCAGTGTCGAGGCAAGTGGTGAAGTCGCCGTCCTCAAGGACAAGCTGAACGAGATGATCCGCAATCTCCGTGAGACCACGCGGGTCAACACCGAGCAGGACTGGTTGAAGACGAACCTCGAGCGCTTTACGCGCTTGCTTCAGGGTCAGCGCGATCTGTCCACGGTCTCCGACATGATTCTGTCCGAGCTGGCACCGCTCGTGCTGGCGCAGCACGGTGTGCTCTACACGATGGGGACAGGTACTTCCGGTGAGCAGGTGCTCGGATTCCAGGCTTCGTATGGCTACGAGGAGCGCAAGCACCTCTCCAAGCGATTTGCTGTCGGAGTTGGGCTGGTCGGGCAGTGCGCCAAGGAAAAGCGGCGCATCCTGCTGACCGATGTGCCCTCCGACTACATCAGGATCTCTTCAGGACTTGGCGACTCGACGCCTCTCAATATCATCGTGCTACCGGTCCTCTTCGAGGGATCGGTACGAGCCGTGATCGAACTCGCTTCGTTCAGTCGTTTCAGCGCGATTCACCAGGCATTCCTCGACCAACTCACCGAGAGCATCGGGCTCGTGCTGAACACGATCGAAGCCAACACCCTCACTGAGACGCTTCTGAAGCAGTCGCAGTCCCAGGCGCAGGAGTTGCAGGCGCAACAGGAGGAGCTGCGCTCATCCAACGAAGATCTCGGCACCCAGGCACGTCAGCTGGAAGAGAAGAACATCGAGGTCGAGCGCAAGAACGAGGAGGTCGAGATCTCCAAGCGCCAGGTCGAGGACAAGGCCGAACAGCTTGCGATCTCGTCGAAATACAAATCCGAGTTCCTCGCCAGCATGTCGCACGAGCTGCGCACGCCGCTCAACTCGCTGCTGATTCTGGCCGAGCAGTTGCGTGATAACCCAACCGGAAACCTCACGGTCAAGCAGGTCGAGTACGCGAGCATCATTCGCTCATCCGGCTTGGATCTCCTGACACTGCTGAATGACATTCTTGATCTCGCCAAAGTCGAGTTGGGAACGGTGCGCATGGAGATGAGCCCTGTGGACATCAGGGACATCCGCGATTCGGTCACCCGTGACTATGCACACGTCGCCGAGAGCAGGAAGCTTGGATTCAGCGTGACCGTTGATGACAACGTGCCGGCGATGATGACGACGGACCCCGATCGGTTGCGGCAGGTCCTCAAGAATCTCCTCTCCAACGCCTTCAAGTTCACCCACCACGGCCGCGTGTCCTTGCAGATGCGCTACGCGACTGCGGGCTGGAGCCCGGGGCACGCAGGGCTCGACGATGCCGGAGCGGCAGTGGCGTTTGCCGTCAGCGACTCGGGTATCGGCATTGCGCCAGAACAGCACAGGCAGATCTTCGAAGCTTTCGCGCAGGCGGACGGCGCCACGTCGCGGAGTTACGGTGGCACGGGCCTCGGCCTCTCCATCAGTCGCGAACTCGTTCAGCTCATGGGCGGAGAGATCACGCTGAGCTCATCCCCGGGCCAGGGCAGCGTCTTTACAGTGTTTCTGCCGGTTGGCGACCCGAACGTCGTGGGCGTGGTGCACGTTGCACCCGGACAGCCGCTGCAGCGGCGTCAATCCGGACCAACGGCTGCGCGTCTCGCCGTCATCACGCGCACTCCGTCACCGACCCCCGCAGCGAAGGTTGTCGTTGCGGCAACGCCAGTTGTTGAAGTCGCCCCCGTAGCACTACCCCATGAGGCGGCTGTGGCCGAGGAAGAAGCCGCGGTTGCCGTCACTCCACCGGAAGCCGCGGCCGTCGTGATGGCTCAGCCGGTTTCTGCCGTCATCGAAATCGCGGAGGGGATGGCAATCGCGGTGGCTGACCTCCCCGCGCAGGTCGGATCGAGCGAGTTCACGGCGCTGGTCGTCGACGACGATGCGCGCAACGTGTTCGCGCTGACCGTGCTGCTCGAGCGGCACGGGATCACCGTCATCGGAGCTTCCGGCGGCAGGGAGGCGATTGCGACCCTTCAGGAAACTGCCGGTATCGACATCGTCTTCATGGACATCATGATGCCGCTCATGGACGGGTACGACACGATGCGTGCGCTCCGCGCTCAGCCGGAATTTGCCGATCTCCCGATCATCGCCGTCACCGCCAAGGTTGGCGCCGATGAGGAAGGCCGGTGCAGTGCAGCGGGAGCCTCATCGTACGTGCCCAAACCCATCGACACCGCGACCCTCAACGAAGCGGTGGCACGCTGGCTGCCGCACTGGTTTGGGCCACTGGCGCCTGTCAACTTGTCATGAGCGTCGAGGGCAATCCGGTCGCCGCTGATGGCGAACCCGGACGGCCCGACGCACACCTGCTCGATCGCCGGCACGAGGTCGATGACCTCGCCCAGTTTCTCGCGTCGTGGCAGCGAGTCACGGTTGCGCGCCTCAGCGGTGAAGCAGAGCAATCCGAGGTTCTGGACCACGGGCTGCTTGCCCACGTCGCGGAGTTGCTCGGTGCCGAACAGATCGTCGTCAGCCTTGTGGAACCCGGCGGCCTGCGCGTCGTGGACGGATACCCGACCGTTGAGCCGACAGCCGTCAAGGGCGAATCTCCAGGTGGACGCGCCGTTCGGAGCGGTGAGATCTTCATCGGCACCCTGGACGCGCGAGTGTGGGGAGAGACGACGCAGGCGTGGCGAGAAGCCACCGGGCTCGGGCCTGTCATGGCGATTCCCCTCGTCAGCGGCGGCAAGACCATCGGTGCCGTCACCGTCGCTCGGCTGGACGGCAAATCGCAGTTTGAAACTCTCGAGTCCGAACGTGCCCGAATCCTTGCACCGCCGCTCGCAGGTGCAGTCGGCATCAGCAGCCTCTCCGACCAGTTGCGCGCGGTCAATCTCGCAGCAGAGAAAGAGCGCGAGCGTCTGGCCAGCAACCTGCGCCTGCTTCTTGACTCGGCGGGGGAAGGAATTTACGGAACCGACCGTGAAGGCCGATGCGCCTTCATTAACGCATCGGCGGCGATCGCGCTTCGGGTCGACGCCGAAGAGGTGCTCGGCGAAGTGCTCCATCCGCACTTTCATCGCACGCGGGCCGACGGGTCGTACTACGAGTTGGGCGCTGGTCCGATCTACGGCGTCCTGCGGGGAGACGGGAGCGTGCGAGTCGCCACGGAGTTCATGTGGCGCATGGATGGGACCTCGTTTGCCGCTGAGTACTCGGTCTTTCCCACCATCGAGGACGAAGCGGTGACCGGTGCGGTCGTGACGTTCAGCGACATCACCGCTCGGAAGCGGATCGAGAGCGACCTCGCGGCCGCGTCGGATCGGGCGCAGGAAGCATCGCGGATGAAGTCGGAATTTCTCGCCAATATGAGCCACGAGATTCGCACGCCCATGAACGGTGTCATCGGTATGACGGCACTGCTCCTCGAGACCAGGCTCGACGCCGAACAACGAGAGTACGCCGACACGATCGGATCCTCGGCGGAGGCGCTCCTGACGATCGTCAATGACATCCTCGACTTCTCGAAGATGGAAGCTGGAAAGATGGTCATCGAAATCGACGACTTCGATCTTCGGGCGGTGATGGACGACGCCGCGCTGCTTGTGGCCACGCGTGCAGCTGCCAAGGAACTGGAGCTCACGGTGCTCCTCGACCAGGGGGCCGCGGTGATGCTCCGGGGTGATTCGGGGCGAATCCGTCAGGTGCTGATCAACCTGCTCGGTAATGCCATCAAGTTCACCGAAGATGGCGAGGTCGTGCTGCGCGCCAGCGTCACGCCACGTGACGACAACACCGCCGCCGTGCAATTCGAGGTCACCGATACCGGCATCGGCGTCGATCTGGCCCAGCAACCGAATCTGTTCGAGAGCTTTGTCCAGGGTGACGCGTCAAGCACCCGGCGGATGGGCGGAACTGGCCTCGGACTCGCCATCTGCAAGCAGCTCGTGGAACAGATGGGGGGCACGATCGGTGCGCGCAGTGAGGCCGCCGGCGGAAGCACGTTCTGGTTCACGTTGCGGCTCGAGTGCCCGCCAGGGGTGCGCGTTTCGACACCGCCTGATGCTGCCGCGCTGCGCGATGTGCACGTCCTTATCGTCGACGACAACCGAACCGCCCGCACGATGCTCGATGAGACTCTCAGCAGTTGGGGCGCGCGCGTCGAAACCTTTGACGGGGCGGATGCAGCGCTGCGACGGCTGGGCGACGCAGTCGTTGGTGGTGACCCTTTCCGAATCGCTGTCATCGACCATCAGATGCCGGGCATCGATGGTGCCGAGCTTGTGCAGACCATCCGTCGCGACGTGACGTTGGCGCCCCTCGGACTGGTCCTCCTGACATCGCCCACGACTGCTCGTGGCGCCGCGAGCGCGCGGTCGGCGGGATCCGATGCCATATTGAGCAAGCCGCTGCGCATCGCGACGCTCGCGAGCTGCTTGAGCGCCGTGCTCGTCGAAGCCGAGCGCACGGTCGTGGTCTCAAACGGTCAGGGCGTGGCGACCGCGGCGGCCACCGGGAGGAACGGTCGCATCCTTGTGGTGGACGACAACCGGGTGAACCAGCGTGTTGCGCAGCGGATGCTGGAAAAACGGGGCCACACGGTGGACGTTGCCGACAACGGAGTCGAGGCGCTCATCGCGGTGGCACGGACGCAGTTCGACGCAGTGTTGATGGATCGCCAGATGCCGGAGATGGACGGAACTCGAGGCCACGAGAATGATTCGCGCTCGCGAAGGCGTTGACCGGCACACCATCATCATTGCGATGACGGCCGGCGCAATGATCGGCGACGAGGAGGAGTGCCTCGCCGCTGGGATGGATGCGTACTTGAGCAAGCCGGTCAAGGCCGATGCCCTTGTCGCCATGATCGACCGATGGCTGACTCCCATCGTGTCCGTCGTCTGACGTCTCAACGCCCGCTCAGGACACGGAGGTCGCCGTGCGCATGTCGGCGCGGCGACGAATCGCGTCGTTGACGCGGGTCACCAGGTCACGCGGCCTGAACGGCTTGACCATGTAGTCGTCAGCTTTCAGCGAGAACGCGGTGACCTTGCCGGTCGCCTCGGCGTCGCCAGTCAGCATCAGGATCGCCACGTGTGCATTGCGCCGATCGGCGCGGATGATCCGGCACACCTCGAGGCCGCTGATCCCCGGCAGGTTGATGTCGAGCACCACGCAGTCCGGAGCAAACCGGCGAGTGATGCGAAGCGCGTCCTCTCCGCTCGACGCCTCTGCGACGGACATGCCCACGGCGACGAGGCTCGAGCGCGCGAGCAGACGGACATCTTCAACGTCGTCGACCACCAGCACTCTCGTCTGGTGGAGTTGCTCGGTCTGTCCCGTCCCCGATGCTGTGTCGCCATTCCCCGCGGCGGCCTCTGCATCAAGTCGTGTGACGATCTCGTCCGCGGTCTCCGGCGGCGCGAAATAGCTTCCCTGGGCCTCATCGCATCCGACCCGCCTGAGCACTCCAGCCTGGTCGGCGGTCTGAACACCGTCCGCGACAACTCGCAGGTCAAGTGCGTGCGCCATCGCCACCAGGGCTGCGACGATCGCCGACGCCTCCGTGTCCGGACCGAGTCCGTCGATGAGCGACCTATCGATCTTCAGCTCATCCAGCAGGAGACGCGTCAGCGATGCGAGCGATGAGAAACCGGTCCCAAAGTTATCGAGCGCGACGTGCATACCGAGCGCCTTGAGTTCGCGAAGCACGCTCATCGCCCGCTCAGTGTCATGAAGCACCGTGCTCTCGGTCACCTGGAGACAGATGCTGCTTGGAGCAACTCGCGCCGCAGCGAGGATGGATTGGAACGTCGCGGCAAGTCCGGGGTCGAACTGGCTCGATGAAAGGTTGACGGCGATTCGGAGCGCGAGCGCGCCGGGTGTCGCCTGCTGCCATGAGCTGGCATCGCGGCATGTCTGATCGAGCATCCAGGCACCGATTGGCAGACTGAGACCCAACGCCTCAACGAGAGGGATCAATTCGAGCGGCGGGACGATACCGCGCTCAGGGTTGTCCCAGCGCAACAGTGCTTCGACCCCGGTCATCCGACCGGTCGTGAGCGACACCTTTGGTTGGTACACAACACGAAACTCATCGCGCATGAGGGCTTCGCGCAGCGCCAACTCGTCGCCCATCCGCCGGAGGCGCTGGGCGCGCATGACACCGGTGAACGTTTCGTGCCGACCGGAACCGCGCTGCTTCGCGAGTCGCATCGCCGACTCTGCCTCGCGGATGAGCGGCTCGGGGTCACATTCCGGATCACGCGTGAGTGCGATGCCGAGGCCGGCAGTGAGATTGACCGACTCTCCGGCAAGCTGCATCGAGGCGCCGAGCGTGGCGGCAACTCGCTCGGCAACAATCTCGGCTGCATCGGCATCGCCAACTTCCTCGCAGATGACGAGAAATCGATCGCCCCCGAGGTGTCCCAGTGTGTTCTTCGACCGCTGAGAACCGGAACGCGTGCGAAGCGATGTGTCGAGACGCCTCGCCACCTCGATCAACACATCGTTGCCCGAATAGTCGCCCGACCGATCGCCAAAACGTGTTGCAATTTCGGCGAAATGATCAACGTCAATGGCCAGCAATGCCAGCAGCCCCGTGGTTTGTGGGATGCGCGCGAGCGCGTCTCTCGTCAGGTCAATGAAGAGGCTTCGATTCGGGAGGCGCGTCAGCGGATCATGCCGGGCCTGGAACTCCAGTTGCTCTTCCCCCGGATCCGCGAATTCAGGCTGCCTCACGATTGCCCCAAGCCAGGCGCGAAGCGGGTCACGCAGTGGAGACGCCGCTTGCCTGGTTCTGCCAACTTCACACGCTTCATTCTCAGGTTTCGCTTCGCGCCCGCGAGCTGCGTCCTTCCTTGTCAGCGACGCTGTCGCGTCGATCAACTGTTTCGAGACTACGGACAGCCGTCAATTGGGTCGCGGTCGTAACTGCATCGACGCAGGACCGCGCACAGTCACACACCGTTCAAGTGCCCGACACGTGGCGGCAATGCTTCGCGAAGCGTTCATTGGTACGCAAGCAGACGGAACTTAAATGCACGGACGCCGTTCCGACATCCGTTGCATCGTGAGCGATCCGTGGAGGCGGATCACAGTAAGGGTATGTTCCCACGTACGCGCCTCCTTTCATTCGTCGTTGCATCCGCCGCGCTCATGGCCGTCGCATGGCCTGTTTCGGCGTTTGCCGCGACCTCACCGAGTCTCGGTACCGCGCTGAATTTCACGGTCCTCGCCGGATCGACGATTACGAATACTGGGCCGACGGTCGTCACTGGCTCATTGGGCCTGGACCCTGGCAGTGCCGTGACCGGTTTCCCACCCGGGGTGGCCACTGGTACCAAGCAGATCAGCGACGCGGTGGCGCTGGACGCCAAGGACGGCTTGGTGACTGCCTACAACGACGCAGCGCACGCATCGACGACTTCGGATCTCACGGGCAAGAATCTCGGCGGGAAGAACCTCGACCCAGGCGTGTATGCGTTCTCGTCATCCGCTCAGTTGACCGGGACGCTCACGCTCAGCGGCAGCGGCGTGTACATCTTCAAAATCGCGAGCACATTGACGACGGCGAGCCACTCCGTGGTGCGCCTGACCGGTGGTGCGGAGGCTTGCTCGGTCTTCTGGCAAGTCGGCAGTTCCGCCACCCTGGGCTCGACCTCCCAGCTACAGGGAAATCTGATGGCGCTCACGAGCATCACCATGACCACCGGCGCAGCCATTCGCAGCGGACGCGCCCTCGCCCGAAACGGAGCCTTGACGCTTGACGACAACGACATCAGTCCACCCGTGGGAGCGTGCACATCGTCCCTTTTCGTGCCTGGAACGGGCGCCGGCGATACGCCGCTCACTGGCGTTGGGCTGGCGATGGTGCTTGGTGGCGCTGCTGCCGTCGCGATTGGCATCAGACGCACGCGTCGCCGGGATCTTCGCTGACCCTTCATCGGCGTAGCTCTTTGGATGGCACGGCGTTAGACGCTGCGAGATGTCGGAGTGCCCCTTGCTTCGAGCGTTCCCCAGTCCGTTTCGTCGCGCCCTTCTCATCGCGCGAGTGGACTTCGCCCCACCCCATCACCGGCCGAACGCAGTTCGTGTCGTTGCTGCACTGATCATCGCCGTCGCCGGTGCACTCGCCGCCGACGCGATTCTTGTGGCGATCGGCACCCATGCCTTCCCGTCAACTGCTGGAAACGAGCACTTCAGATTCGCGGACTACGCCAAGCTGACGGTCATCGGCGTCGTGATCGGGGCCGTGGGATGGCCCGTAATCACGAGCATCAGCTCCGCACCCAGGTGGCTCTACGGGCGCCTGACCATTCTCATCAGCCTCGTACTGTTCCTGCCTGACGTGTGGTTGCTTATCCATCGCCAGCCACTCAAGGCAGTCGCCGTGCTGATGTCAATGCATGTCGCCGTGGCGGCGGTCATCTATTTCACGATGGCGAACGTTGCCCCGATTCGCGTGATCGCCTCGGCGGCGAGCGGATCAGACCGACGCTGACGGGGGCTTCGCCTGACGTCGCATCTCGGCATAGTGCGAGCGCCAGATGAGCTTGTGAATCGGGATCCAGCGTGGGATGTCGCGCAAGCCGGGGATGAACGGCACGAGCAGGAGCAATGCGGTGAGGAGCAGCATCACGCCCACGACTGCCAGGTCCGTGTTGGCGGCACTGATGCCGAGGAACCCCGTGTCCGAGTTGAACGGCGGGATCTGGTACCACATCGTGTACAGCCACAGCCACGCCTGACCGGGATACCGTCCAGTCTCATTCATCACGCCCCAGTCGTCGCCATCGAGCTTCTGCTGCGTGGCGAGATCTGCGATGTAGCCACCGTCGTCGAGGAACAGCAGTGCCCTGCTGAAATCCGTCTGGTAGAAGTGGTTGCTGGTCAGGAGGAGCGCATCGAGGCCGCCTGATCTGGCGAGCGTGAGCATCCGATCCATGAGCAGCGACACCGGACCGTAGTCACCGGAGGGAATGTTTACGGTCCCGTCCGCGGAGACAGTCGCTGTCCCGAGACCTGTCGTGTAGTTCGCGAGCCACTTCTGCTGCTGACTACCGGACGCGGCCTCGTAGACGCTGAGCGCAGTTGCGAGATCGGCGTCACCCGCGGTCGTCTGTGTGAGCGGCTCCAAAACGAAGTCGTAGGGCGCGTTGATGGGAATGTGCACGCCGGCCCATTGCTGCAGATTCAGCGGCCCCCAGCTCTGCACCGATCCGGTTCCCGAGTTGTATGGCGGACCGTACGACGCAACGACTGTCGACCCCGAGAGCTCACCCGACGCGGTGGTGAGGAAGTCCACGGGATCCGCCTTCGACCAGCTCTGCAGCGTCACCGCCGGGACGTCTGGCGAAGACAGCACTGCCGAGAGAATGAGCACGAAGGCAAGGACACCGATCATCGCGATGGAGACCTCCTTGAGGAGGTCGTACGGGACCATCGCCACGCCGCGGTAGTAGGTCTTCTTGTCGACCTTGGAGGCCTTCACGGTGTCACGTGGCATCGGGTCGTCAATCGGGCGCACGACACCTTTTGCCCGCACCTGGATGATGTGCAACACGACCAGCAGCGTTACCCCGATCGGGAAGAGCATCACGTGCAGCCCATACATCTGGCCGAAGTTGAGCGCGTTGAACAATCCGCCGAATCCGGTCGAGTTGATGGCGTCCTTCGCGTTGATCGCGATCCACTGCGAATCGAAGTTCTGCTGAATCACGTATCCGGTGAATGCGGTGCCGATGCTGATCGAGAAGATCACGACGCCCACCATCCATGTCTTGGCGCGCCCGTCGCGCCACCCGGCGCCCCAGAACTGTCCCCAGAGGTGCAGCACCATGAAGATGAAGAACATCTGGACGGACCAGAAATGGACGCTGTTGAAGAAGTGGCCGATCGAGGAGACGTGCCACCACGCCGATCCGAAGAATGCGAGGACGACGCCACTGAGCACCACCCAGAACAGCGCGGCGATGGTGACGACGCCGAATACATAGACCCACGAACCGACATAGGCTGGTTGCTTCGTCGGGAGCAGCTCGGTGATCGGGAGTGTCTTCTCGACGCGACGGCGAACGGACGCCGTCCAGCCAGCTTCATCGTCAGCGACTGGCGGCGATGCCGTTGCCATCTGGTCTGCCGCGTGGGATGCGACGTCGTCAGTCATCGCGCGGTTCCTTCGGCCGGTGATGCGGAAATGGGACGACAAGCGCCAGCGCGAAGAGCAGGACCATCACGCAGATGAGCACGAAGTTCGGCAGCGAAATGAGAATGAAGCCCCAGTGGATATATGGGGCGGGCGCGTTCATCGGGAGCCTCCGTTGGGTCGGTGGAGTATCACGCGCGAGTGTGCGTCGTCATCCGCGCTGGGGGGAAGGGCCTGACGTCGCTGGAATCGGGGGACCTGCGCCACGAGCGAATGTGACATTTGACCCGTGGCGGCATGGTTCGGGCGCTGCGCATCGCTCTGCGAGCGCGCGTCACCGGCGCACATGCCTTCGGGTTTCCCACTGGCCACCTACCATAGCCGCGTGTTCCTCCACGATCGGTACGGTTTCGTACTGACGGTTATCGCGGCGGTTGGCGCGCTCGCGGCGATAGCCGGTCTTTTTCGCCCGCGCATTCTGCCGGCGGTCCGTGTCTATCTCCGCATTCAGATCGCGTTGGTCGGAGTGCAGGTGCTGATCGGACTCGTGCTGGTGGCAACGGGCGATCGACCGCAGCAACTGATTCACTGGTTCTATGGCGCAGCGACCCTCCTGAGCCTGCCCCTCGCAATGGTCATCGGCAAACGACTGGGCGGTCGGGAAGAGCAGATCTGGCTCGCGGGCGGAGCGGTGATGACACTCCTCTTCGCGCTGCGGGCACTCGCCACGGGCTGACCGGCAATTCTCGGGACGAATGGCACTGGCTGCACGCGGGACGCAGCGTCATCATGGAGGCTGATGGCAATCGGGCCAACAGACAATCGGACGCTGAGCACCACCTCGCCCGGGTGCGCCGATCGACCGTGCCCCTACTCCGAGGAAACAGTCGTGGGCTGCCGTTACTACCGGCCACGCTCGGCACACGGTGACTTCCCAGGCGCGGGGCAGTGCGCCGACGCGGTGATTCTCAGCGGCACGCACCATATTCGCCAGACGATCTGCCGCCGCGAACTGATCGCGCGTTCCTGACGCTCAGAATAAGGATCTGTGGCAAAGAAGACTGGATCCAAACGCGTACGCACGAGCGAGCTGACCAACACGCGCTACCAGGAGGAGTTGCGCCGGCTCCAGGTGGAACTGGTCAAGCTGCAGGAATGGGTGCGCGCGAGCGGCGCTCGCGTTGCGGTGGTATTCGAGGGGCGCGACGGTGCCGGCAAGGGCGGCACGATCAGCCGCATCACGCAGTACCTCAATCCCCGAGTCGTCAAGGTGGCGGCCCTGCCGGCGCCGTCGGATCGCGAACGGTCGCAGTGGTACTTCCAGCGATACGTCGACCGCCTCCCGTCGGCCGGCGAGCTCGTGCTGTTCGATCGTTCCTGGTACAACCGCGCCGGTGTCGAATATGTGATGGGCTTCTGCACGCATGAAGAGCACCGATTGTTCCTTCGCCAGTGCCCCATCTTCGAGACCCTGCTCATCGAGTCGGGGCTCATCCTCATCAAGTACTGGTTCTCGGTGAGCGACCAGGAGCAGGAGCGCCGCTTCCACATCCGTCTGACCGATCCGCTCAAGCAGTGGAAGCTGAGTCAGATCGACCTCGAGTCACGACTCCGATGGGTGGAGTACTCGCGTGCGAAGGACATCATGTTCATGCACACGGACACGCCTGAATCACCGTGGTTCGTCGTCGAGGCCGATGACAAACAGCGCGCCCGCCTCAATTGCCTCGCACACCTGCTGTCGATGGTCCCGTACAAGGACGTGCTCAAGCGACCATTGAAGCTACCGCCGCGTCAGTCCGACGAAGGGTACGTCCGGCCATCACTCGACACTTACACGTACGTGCCCGACCATGTTGCGGAGTTGCTCAGCGGATAACCGGCAGGTCGCCCGTCAACGGGGTGCCGTCAGCGCGGAACCATGGACCGCGCAACAACCACTCCCGATGTCCAGTGGGCCACCATCGCCGCCAGGGTTTCGGGTTTGACGGGCTTGCTCAGGTAGGCGTCCATCCCCGAGGCGAGACACTTCTCCTCATCGCCGGCCATAGCACCGGCGGTCATGGCGATGATCGGCGTGTGGCGCTCCGATCCCTCGCGCTGGCGGATCTGTCGTGTCGCCTCGAAACCGTCCATCAGCGGCATCTGGCAGTCCATGAGCACGACGTCGTATCGAACGCGGGCGTGCGCGGCGAGCGCATCGACCCCGTTATCCGCGACGTCCACGGCGTGGCCCATCTTCTCCAGCATGCGCAACGACACCCGCTGGTTCACCGGATTGTCGTCGACCACCAATATCCGAATGACGGCGTCTGACAACAACTCGTCCGTGATGGCGCGAGCACCCTCACCGATGAGTTCCGTGGTGTCTGGCACTGCGAGCAACGTCGCGAGACCCTCGTAGAGATCCGCGATGCGGGCCGGCTTTGTGAGGACAGCGCCGAATCCAGCATCCCTTGCTGCTCGCGTGTCTCCCGGCCGCGACATCGACGACAGCAGAATCATCCGCACTGCCGCGATGTCCGGGTCTGATCGAATCGCGTGCGCGAGCTCGATGCCGTCCATGACAGGCATGTGGTAATCGAGAATCGCCAGCAAGTACGGATCGCCTGTTGCGGCGGCCTCTTGCAACGCTGCGATGCCTTCCTGCGCGCGCTCGAAGCTGGCGGTTCGCGCGCCCCACACCTTGAGATTCTGTTCGAGGATCACGCGGTTCGTCCGGTTGTCATCGACGACAAGCACACGCACGTCCTGGAGCGCAGTACTGGAGAGCACTGCGCGTGCCTCGAGCTCACCAGCAGTCTCGAGCGTGAGCGTGAACCAGAAGGTGCTGCCGGCGCCGATCGTGCTCTCCGCGCCGATCTCGCCGTGCATGCGTTCGACCAGTTGCTTGCAGATTGAGAGGCCCAGGCCCGTGCCACCGAACCGTCTCGTGGTCGAGTTGTCCGCCTGCGTGAAGCTCATGAAGAGTCGATCGATCTGATCGGTCTCGATGCCAATTCCCGTATCGGTCACCTCGACTCGTACAGACACGGCCCCATCTGATTCGGCGGTCGTGATGACTCGAAGAATCACCTCGCCTTTATCGGTGAATTTGAGCGCGTTGCTGAGCAGATTGATGACTACCTGACGAATCCTGCCCCGGTCCCCGCGCAGCTTCGTGGTCATGTGCGGATCGACCATCACGGCGAGCTCGATGCCCTTCTCGTCTGCCTTCGGGGCGACCAGCTTTGCTGCTTCCTCCATCACGAACCGCAAGTCGAAGTCCAATGATTCGATGTCGAGCCGGCCGGACTCGATCTTTGAGAAGTCGAGGATGTCGTTGATCACCGTCAAGAGCATGTCCGCGGATTGGCCGATCGCCTCTGCATACTCGCGCTGCTCGTCGTTGAGGGGCGTCGTGAAGAGCAGCCCGGTCATGCCGATCACCCCGTTCATCGGCGTGCGGATCTCGTGGCTCATGTTCGCGAGGAACTCGGACTTCATGCGCGACGCTTGCATGGCCTGGTCACGGGCCACAGCGAGGTCGTTTTCGATGCGCCTGCGCTCGCTGATGTCGTTGAACGTCACGACGGCCCCGGTCACTACCTTCGTGTCGTCGACCATCGGGAAGGCCGAATACTCGGCCGGAAACGAGGTGCCGTCGCTTCGCCACATCAGCTCGGTCGCGACGCGACGACTGCCGCCGCCATGCAGCGCCGTAAAGATCGAGCTGTCGATGTAAGGCGCCACTGATCCGTTTTCGCGGGTGTGGTGGAAAAGCGTGTGCGCGACACCGCCCACAACCTCGTTGACATCGACGCGAAGCTCCGTGGCCCCGGCGGGATTCATGAACGTGCAGCGCCCATCGAGGTCGATCCCGTAGATACCATCGCCGGCGGATTCGAGCAACATTCGGATGCTGTTCGCGAGGCGCGTTCGCTCGATGTCCGCCGCGACGTTGTCGATGCGCAACTGATCGGAGAGGCTGCTCAACGCCACCGCCCCCGCAAGCGGGGGAACGAGAATGCGGGCACGGTCGGACTCCGTCCTGCTGAAGGTGCTGGCCCCGGCGGCGCGGAATACGGAGACCGCACCGATTGCCTCCCCGCCGCTCACCATCGGGATCGCCATCACGGGACCTGCCGACGACGTCGCCCGATACGCGACCGTGGTTTCTCCCCATCCTGGCGACCCGAGATCGCCGATGAAGATCTGGCCGCTCCTGAGTGCGCGCATGCTTGGAGAGTCGCCGATCGTGACCGCCTCGGCGATCGCCGGGTGCCCGTCGACGACGCGGAGTCCCATGGGATCGATGAGGGAGATAACGATCTGGTCCGCGTCGAGAAGCCTTGCCACATGCGCGAGCAATCCCTGGTCGAGAACCTCCGACTGCTCCAGACGGCCGCTCATCCGATCCACCGTGACACGCTGCCACGCGCCCAGGAACTGAGCGAGTTCGTCGACCTCATCGCTCAGAGCGATGCCTTCTCCGGCATGCGTTGCACCTGGCAGCGGCTCGCTGTTGATGGTGATGCGAAGACGCGGCCACCGCTTCACGATCAGAAATGACGCGATGGCGGCAACCGTGACGACGATGATGCTGAGGATCACGACGATCATGGGCAGCTCCAGATGACAGACTCATGCCTGTCTACGCGCGCACCGTTGCAGGGCCGCTGAACACCGTCTGTCCGTCGGCGCACACAGTGCAAGTGCCGTACGGCACTGTCACAACGACGCGGTATGGCGAACTTCCTTCGTAGGTCGACAGCCCTTCGCGAAGGGACCAACCGCCGTTGTGCGGACGTTCACCGTCTCGCTACGCTTGGTGGGTAACGAGCACAAGGGGGAACGCCGTGATCCTTCCCAAGATCCGTGATCCGCGGTTCATCACCGTGCGTCGCGGCGGAGTCCTCCAGGACGACGATCATCGTCGTCTCGCGGTTTGGGCGGCTGACTGCGCGGAGCACGTGCTGCACCACTTCGCGCAGGCGCGGCCTGAGGACGACCGGCCACGGCGAGCGATCGACCTCGGGCGTGCATGGGCGCGCGGAGAGATCACGTGGGCAGTGGCCCGCACTGCGGCCGGGCATGCAAACGCCGCGGCCAGAGACTTGCGTGGGGCTCCGCGGCACGCCGCGTATGCCGCCGGCCAAGCCGCCGCGGTGGGTCACGTCGCAGCACACGAACTCGGAGCAGCGGCCTACGCGATCAAGGCCGCGCGGGCGGCCGCGACGACAGACGACCGCGTGGAGGCCGGCTGTGCGGAGTGCCGCTGGCAGCGCGCCCGACTCCCCCGCGAGATCCGCGACCTCGTGCTCGACGACGAGCGGCTCCGCAACGATTTGTGCTGGTTCGTTTTCGAATGTGGCCCATCGCCGACACGTGGGAACGAAAGACGTTGACGACTCGGCAGGACGCCATCGCAGCGCTCGAGCGGATTGCGTACATCCTCGAGCGCGAACTCGAACCCAGCTATCGCGTGCGTGCCTTTCGCAACGCGGCCGCCGTCGTTAGAACGCTTTCCGATGCGGAGCTCGCAGAGCGGTACAGACGGCGCACGCTGCAGAGCCTCGCGGGGATCGGGCCTGCGACCGCGCAGGTCATCGAGGAGGCACTCACGGGGACAACACCCGCGTATCTGCAGCGCCTTGAAACGGAGACTCCGCCAATTGCGGCCGAGGCGCTGTCACTACGCCGAGCACTGCGCGGTGACTGTCACGTGCACTCGGACTGGTCGGACGGCGGCAGCCCCATCGAGGAAATGGCCCGTACCGCACAGTCACTTGGTCACGAGTACATCGTTCTCACCGATCACTCGCCGCGGCTCACCGTCGCGCGTGGGCTCAGCGTCGAACGGCTTCGCGAGCAGCTCGATGTCGTGCGCGGCATCAATGAACGGATTGCCCCGTTTCGCATCCTGACCGGCATCGAGGTCGACATCCTCGAGGACGGCGGGCTCGACCAGGAGCCGGATCTGCTCGCGCAGCTCGACGTCGTTGTGGCCAGCGTGCATTCGAAGCTGCGTATGCCGAAAACCGAGATGACACCGCGGATGCTGACCGCCGTCCGCAACCCGCACATGGACATCCTCGGCCATTGCACCGGGCGGATGGTCGCCGGTCGCGGGAGGCCCGAGTCGGAATTCGATGCGGGTGCGGTCTTCGCTGCGTGCCGTGATCATCGCGTCGCAGTCGAGATCAACTCACGTCCCGAACGTCTCGACCCACCGATGCGCCTCCTCAAGCTCGCCGTCGAGACAGGGTGCCGGATCGCCATCGACACCGACGCGCACGCGCCGGGTCAGCTCGAGTGGCAGCTCCGCGGGTGCGAGCGTGGTGCCGCGTGCGGTGTTTCGGCCGAAATGGTCATCAACACCATGGCCGCAGATGACCTCGTCGCATGGACGATGGGGTAGCGACATAAGGCTGAGACGCTCGGTCGGTAACTCAAGCCGCCGCGCCCGACCGCCGCTTCTCGACGAGCCGCTTCATGATCTCCGTCAGCAACTCGACGTCCTCGACCTCCTGGCCGTCGGTAGCAGCGACCACCACCCGGCGCTTGCGATCGATCAATTCCATGATCCAGTCGTCGATCGTGTTCTCCGCGAGCAGATGCCACACGGTCACGCTGTCCGTCTGCCCCTCCCGGTGGCAGCGATCGCCGGCCTGGTCGATGCCGGTCGGCGTCCATCCGAACTCCATCAGCACGACGTCGCTGGCCGCAGTGAGCGTGAAGCCCTCCCCGCCGACGTCGATGCCGCAGACGATCAGGTGGCAGTCGGGGTCGGTCTGGAAACGGTCCATCTCGGCATAGAGCTCGTCGTTCGTCGTTGCACGGGCACCGTCGCGAGTGGTGGCGGCCAGCCGTGCACAACCGGGGAAGTGATCGGCAATGGCGCGCTGTATCTCCACACGCTCCCCGAAGACGACGAGCTTCTCGCCCGAACTCGAGGAAATCCCCGATCCATTCGATGGCTGCCTCGAGCTTGCCCTTCACGGCGAGGTACTTGAGCGCGTTGATCCGGACGAGCGCCTCGGCACGCGCTGCTCGCCGTCCCGCGTCGGCGGCGTGGTCCTTGATCGCCTGCTGCCGCGCTGGGATGCTCATACCGTCGAGCGTGCGCAGGAAGGCTGCATCTTCTGCGGCGTGACGCTCGATCCACGTGATGACGTCGTCCTCCGCGCGCTCGTACTCCTCGCGGTTGGTCAGCTCAAGCGTGACCGGCGCGAGCAACTTCGGCTCGAGCTCCGTCATCACCTCGGACTTCGTACGGCGGATATAGCAGGTCTTGCGAAGCGTGTCGTTCAGGGCCTGCAGGTTCATGCCGCTCACGTAGCGCCGTTTGTAGGCTTTCGGGCTGCCACCGAATGCATCCATCTGGCCCAGAATCGCGATCTGGGCGATGAACTCTCCAGGGTTGTTCATGATCGGCGTGCCGGTGAGGAGCAGTCGGACCTCCGTGTCCTGCGCCTCGACCAACTTACGCACGGCCATCGTCCGAATCGCGCTCGGCGACTTCAGTTTCTGGCTCTCGTCCACCATCACGGACGCCCACTGCCGTCCGTGCAGGAACACCTTGTACTTGTTCAGTGCCTCGTAGTTGATGATGACGAAATCGCTGCTCGATGCGAAGAGATCCGGCTTCGCACCAAGCACACTCAGGCTGCGGTGCGGCACCCACTTGGCGAGCTCTCGTGCCCAGTTGGGTTTGAGCCGGTTCTTGCACACCACGAGACAAGGAAACGCGCCCAGGTACTCGACGGTGCCGATACCCTCAGCCGTCTTTCCGATGCCCTGTTGATCCCCGATAAACGTCCGCTTCGCCTTGACCGCGTACTCGATGCCCGCACGCTGGCAGGGTTTCAACGATTGCGGACGGCCGTACTGATCGACCTTGGACAACGTCGGCACGTCGAACTCGCTCACTTTCGCGCGGCTCAACTCGGCCATTGCTTCTGCCTGCTCTCGTCGCTCCCGCGCAGATACCAGGCCTTCCTGCATGAAGGTCACGGTGTCGGGGTCGCCGTGAAAGCCGTAGTTGTGCAGGAAGTCGTTGAGCTCGGCAAGCAGGTCCGTCGATGCAGGGACCGTCCATCGTTTCGTGACTTGATTCCACGCCCGGCGTGGAAGTGTCTTGATTGCCTCCACCAGAGCGGGGTTGTACTCGAAGGCGATCGCGAATTCGAGCGGGATGCCGGCTCGGTCGCGCACCAGAACGCAGCGCCGGTCAGCTGTCGACGACCGCGGCGGTGCAAGCTGCGTGACGCCCGTGTCGTCCATACGGCTGCTGTCGATCACCATGGTGACCACGCCGTCGTACGGGTTCGGCGGCACGGGCAAGGCATCGAAATCGATGCCCTCGTTGGCAAGCTGGCCGCGGTACCGATTGCACAAGCGCCACGCCTGATAGAGCATCTTCGGCGACCATGCGCTCGGCTGCCCCTCTGCAAGCTTGTGACCGAACTCCGCGTCCGGCTTGTTGAAGCCAGCGCCGTCGAGCGTGGTGGCGTAGTTGGATCGCGCCGCGATCCGCTTGATCGCCTGATGAATCGGCGGCGCAACGTCGCGCTCGACCTCGGGAGCAAGGCGCATCAGGTTGATTCTGCGGCAGATGCGCGTCATCGCCGTTGTGCCCGGCGCTACTCTTGGACAGAAAGGAGGCAAGACGACCGCGTGAAGCTCACCGAACATCTCCCTGAAGACCGGCGCAGCCACGTCGAGGCGCGGCTGCACGGCAACCTGATGGCATGGTTGACGACGGTACGGCCCGATGGACGGCCAGTCAGCGTGCCGGTCTGGTTCCTCCTGCGCGACGACGAGTCAGTACTCGTCTACAGCAAACCGAATACGCGGAAACTGCGCAACCTCGAGCACAATCCGAACGTCACACTCGGGCTTGACGTCACGGATCTGGGTCGCGACGTCATTGGTCTGGACGGCACCGCCGCGCATGTCGAGAACGTCATGCCCGCGCATCAGAATCGGCCGTACGTCGCCAAGTACATCGAACGCATCGGCGCGCTCTTCGGCAGCGCAGAAGAGTTCGCCGAGTTGTACTCCGCCCCCGTGGTCATCACCCCGAACTCGGTTGTGGGCTTGAATCCTCTCTTGCTCTGAGGGAACGGTATTCGGCGAGTACTCTCAGTAGTAGTGGCGACGGCCGCCAACGGCACGACCGGTTGCCCCCAAGACCTCGAGAAGGATCCCGATGATCACGAGGATGATCCCGATCGTCCAGAGGATCGGAATGGTGGCGACAAAACCGATTATCAGAAGAATGATGCCGAGAACGATCATGCGTGTTGTCCCTCAGGGTGATTAGGTCTGCCGCGCCGGAATGGGCGGCGTCGGCTTCTGGAAGCTCGAGGACACCATCCCGCTTAGGGCGCAACAATTGCAGCAACAGCGATTCCAAGGCCGGGTGCTCGCGGATAGTCAGGTCCGCAGAACAGGGCGCGATCGCAGCGGGACGCTCAGTGGAACTCCCACCGGGTCTGGCTGAACGTACTGCCCCTGGCGAATCCCAGCGCTCGCTCAGGAGTAAGTCGGTACAGCAGTACCTCGCCCTGCCGAATCGCGTCACCCAGACCGAACCAGGTGCCATCTGGTGACGTGAAATGGCTGCCGTACTTCGCTTCGTACGTGTCGGCGGCGCGTTGCAGGTCGGTCTTGTCGCTGACCTTCGCAACCTTGCCCTCCACCACGACGTCGAGACCATCGAGGGTGTTCGAGCCGGTCGTCAGGATGCAATGCGGGTTCAATTCGAGGTTCTTCGCTTTGCGCTCGTGGTCGCCCGTGGAGAAGTACATAGCCCCGTTCAACCAGATGCCGAGCAGTGGGGTGACGTGAGGCCGGCCATCCGGACGCACCGACGACACCCAGTAGATCTCGGCCTCCTCGAGAATTGACCGCCCGCGCGCCCACGAGGTGGCGACGGCGTCTGGGGTACTGAAACCAGCATCCAACGTTGTGGCGGGCTGTCGGTCGGTGCTATCCGTACTCATTGTTCCCTCCGTGTGCAACCACTGTTCCACTCGTTGTCTCTCCACCCCTCATGCAGCCGGCTACGAAGGTGGCGACGCATCGCTGCATTCTGGCAAAGCAGTGTTGACGCTGATCGCACCGCCGTTGGACTTGCGCCGACTGTCGATCCCTATGCCCCGAGGTCGCGGCCGACGCGGACCTCGCGCCGTCGCGCCGACGGTCTACGTTCGGAGGGGTCGACGAGGTCCTTCCATGCCTTCCCTTGCACGATGTACCTAATGTTTGTAGTGCTGACTTGGAACTCTCTTGCCAAGCCGTTGTGCGAGGAGCCGAGACGCGCCAAGCGTCTGATGGACAACACTTGGTCGGCCGTAAGCTTTGCATTCGGATGGAGCGCACCACTGTTTGAGCGGCGATTGCGCATTTGCTGTTCCCGGGTCGTCCAACGACAGTTGCCCGGTTCGTAATTACCGTCGTTGTTGATCCGGTCCAACGAGAGCCCGTCAGGACATCCGCCCATGTCGGCGAGGAAATCCTCGAAGCGAAGCCAGCGACTGCATACGCTGATCCCGCGCCCTCCATAGCGTGTCCAGTCTGCGCTCGAGGGATTGGTGCAACGTCGCACCATGCTCTTCCAGGCGTGGTACGTGCGGGTACCGCCGGCGGCTGCTTGTCCGTGAGTGGTTGGCATACACGAATCACACCGGATCCTCGCGCCCTCACTACGGACAAACGTGGCGGCCTCCGTCAACTGAACGTGATGGCACGTCATCCTCGATCCCGCGACCTGTCGGGACGCTAAAAGCGGATCTGCGCCGCGGCAAGGAGCGCATCCTCGCTTGTTCGGCCACGGTAGTAGCGGGCGAGCATGTCAGTCCTCTCGTGTCCCACCAGCTTTTGCAGAGTCAGGATCTCGATCCCCGCGTCGGCACACCAGGTGCAGAACGTATGCCGGAATCGATGTGGATTGCAGTGGATGCCTGTCGTCCTGCCGAGCGTCTGAAGCATGAGGTTCACGCCAGTGACTGTGAGCCGTGTCGCGATGCCACGCTTGTCTCGGCGACTGGAGAGAAACAGTTCGTAGTTCTCCTTCGGGCGCGACCGATCGTCCAGGTGCTCGCGCAGAAGGCGCGGGAGAACGCTCTGGCCAATGGTCAGCGGGATGTCTCGATACCCGGCCTGCTTTTTCGTCTCATATTTACCGTATGCGGTCCCACGAATCTCGACGACGGGTGGCGAGCTCTCGAGCCTGATGTTGTTCTCGTCGAGCGCCACCAGTTCGTTTGGTCGTATGCCGGTGTAGAGGAACATCGCCACGATCAGTGAGTCCCGCTGAGGTGACGCTTTCTGCAGGAGCATGTTTGCCTCGGCCCGCGTCAGTGCAATCTCCTTGGCCGGCTTTCGATCGTGTACCGGCGAGACTTGCAGGTCGTCCAGCGCCGGTCCCGTGGCCTCGCGGTTGTCGAACGTGCGCGCACAGAAGCCTGCAAACTGGCGCAGCTGCGTCTGGAACTTCTTGATGGTGTCTGAGTCCGCACCGATGTCGTGCTGGTACCAGTCGAGATACTCGGCGGCGACTGAGGCCGTCCATTCCTCCGCGGTGCCAATACCTCGGGCTTCGCGCCATGCGGTGAGCCGGCCGCCCAGGAGGTTGTAGCGGGCAACGGTCTTGGTGGTGGGGCTGTACGGGCGTCCGGTTTTGGTGGAGACGTGCTCAGCGAGCCATTGTTCGACTGCCTGCTCGAAGGTTGGCTTGCCCTCGACGGCGGGGGCTGGCGTTGGGAGCGGTTCCTCTCCTTTCCGCCGGATCGGTGTGTCCCATTTCCTCACCGACCTCACCTCGCTTACGGTAGCAGGTCAGGTTGTTTTGAAGGAAATTGACTGAGGGATAGGTCAGTTCAACTTTGGATCTGATCTGGCCGTTGGGTCGACTGGGCCCGGTCGGGAGAAGTGGCTTATTCCGTATACAGGATCTGACCACCTCGTTGTGGTCAGCGGGAGACGGGGCTCGAACCCGCGACTTCAACCTTGGGAAGGTTGCACTCTACCATTGAGTTACTCCCGCTCGGCGAGGTGCCCATGGTAGAGCACTCCGCAGACGGGCGCGCGGCGGACCGACACGGCCGGCTTACAAGGGCGCTCGTCCGCGTTTTTCGCGTACCCGATTCTCGCGAGCGCTTGCCGGAACCAGCGGCAACATCCGAACCCGGACTGATTCGGGAATCTCCGTGGGGTACATCCCTTGCAGGGCTCGAAGGAAGCTGGGCGAGCGGCTGGCAGCGTCTTCGATGTCGTCGATCAGCAGCTCCCCGTAGCCGCTGACAAAGTCCTCGATCGGTCCGGCACCGAGGTAGTCGAGTTGCTCGTCGTCAGAGGCACTGTCAGCGAGCTCGTACGAGCCGATCCAATGCCGCGCGATCGCCGGACCCGCAGAGCTCTCGAACGTACTCCCACGCCCAGAAGTCGGGATCCGGGACGTAGTCAGCAGGATTTGTGATTGCCGACGCGTCCTGTACTTGTTTCCGTAGCGCTACGTGATTACGCCAATACGCGGCCTTGATTTCTGGCCAGGTCGGATCCGTCCGGTCGGCTGCCATCCAAGGATTATGTTTCCCGCTCACGTCTACTTAGTACGTTGCGGAAGGTCTCGCGTTTGGACGCTAGCTCGAAGTGCGCGCCCTCGATCCTACAACCGGAAGCGAAAGTCGGCGGAGCCAATCGCGATGGTCAATTCTCGCGACGACCTCGGTGGCGCCGGCGCGAATTGTGTGTAACCGGTGTATTCGCCACTATCCGGCCCGCCCTGCGATCCACCGCAACTCAGCTGGTATGAGGTGCCTAGCTCATCCATGACGCTGACTGTGGCGAGGTGCCGGAGACGCATGTGGTATGCAGGCTGAATCCGCCACTGTGCCTCATCAACGCCTGCCAGATCGCGTTCCACCAACGGCAAGTCATCGCCAAACACCCCTGCAGCCGATGGAAGCGGCGCGACACGCCACCACACGACGAACCGGTCATCACACACTTCGACGAGCGGAATCGCAACCTCTCCGTCGTGGAATGGTTTTGTCGCCATCGGTCCAACGAGGAAACGCCGAACAACCGGTGCCGGGGCCAACAGAAGCGAGGACGATTGCGATCCTTGCTCGGCTGGCTTGTCGACTGCACCGTCGTGCCCGGCAGCTTCTTTCATCCGCGTGACCCACTCTCCGTGTTCCTCGTTCGTGATCAGCTACGCATCGTGCAACCCGGCAACAACACCAGTAGCGTGTGCGAATTCCAACTCCAGCCGGTCGCTTCTTTCAATCCTTGTCAGGCGTACGTATTCCGCCGCCTCGGCGAGGATCAGCTGGACTTCGGCTGTCACATGAGAATTATGGGTGGGCTCTGGCTCGCCAATCCTAATGCGCGGTTCTCGCCTCGCCGCAGCCCTGCGATCGGCGGACGGTCGTGACCGGGTCGTCACGACCGGGGCCCGGTCGCGGGGGATGCTACGGCCGTGATGCGGTTACGGGCAGACGCGCGGGGACTGCGCCTGGGTATGGCGTTGGTGTGCTCCCTGGTGGTCGTGACTGCATGTAGCGGGCCTTCCGCGCAGGCAATCCCAACGCCTGCCGGCGGCTTGCTCCTCAGTGCACTGCCGCACCTGCCCGGTTCACCGACGGCAGCCGCAACTGCGAAGGCGGCAGCAACCGCACCGGCAACCGCGCGCCCCAATCCGACCGCAACCACGCACACCACATCGACGAAGCCCCCGGTCGCCTCTGGTGCGAAGACCGTCCTTGGCGGTTGCCAGGTCTTTCCGTCGAACAACCCGTGGAACGAGAACGTCTCCAACCTCCCGGTGAGTTCCGATGTCCGCGGAATACATCGCATCCATCGATTCGACCAAGCAGTTCCTGCATCCGGACTTCGGCTCGAATCCGACGTACGGCATCCCGTACACCGTCGTTCCGGCGTCGCAGAAGTTCGTGCCGATCACCTTCAACGCGTATGGCGACGAGAGCAATCCGGGACCGTATCCGATACCGCTCAACGCGCCGGTGGAGTCGGGCAGCGATCACCACGTGCTCGTGCTCGACTCCGGTAACTGCGAGTTGTACGAGATGTACCAGGCGCAGCAGGTCGGTGCGGGCTGGGTCTGCGCATCGGGCGCCGTGTTCAACCTCAACAGCAATGCATTGCGCCCCGACGGATGGACCTCAGCAGACGCAGCCGGACTGCCGATCCTTCCGGGCCTCGCGCTGTACAGCGAAGTGGCGTCGGGCGCCATCAACCACGCGCTGCGCTTCACGGTCGAGGATACGCAGGAAGGCTTCATCAACCCAGCCACGCACTACGCGAGCAACAGCACCAATCCAGACCTTCCGCCGATGGGACTCCGCTTGCGTCTCGAGGCATCGTTCAGCCTCGCAGGCTTCACCGGCGAAGCCTGGTCATCCTCAAGGCGCTGAAGACCTACGGGATGATCGTCGCCGACAACGGCAGCAGCTGGTACATCAGCGGCGACACGGATCCCCGCTGGGATGACAACAACCTCGACGAGCTGAAGACAGTCCCGGGCAGCGCATTCCAGGTCGTCGAGACAGGACCGATCCTGCACACGAGCTAGCGCCGGCGGCGTCCTATCGAGGCGTCGCCTCGAGCTCGACCACCGGATACTTCTGCGCCGCGTACTCGGACCGGATCAGTTTCTTGTCCAGCTTGCCCACGCTTGTCTTCGGCAGTTCGTCGACGAACGTCCAGCGCTCCGGAAGCCACCAGCGGGCGACCTTGGGCGCGAGAAAAGCGCGAAGCTCATCAGGTGTCGCCGACGCCCCCTGTTTGAGCACCACGAGGGCCAGCGGCCGCTCCGCCCAACGGTCATCGTGCACGCCGACAACAGCAGCCTCGGCAACCGCGGGATGTCCGACCAGCAGCGTCTCGAGCTCGACAGACGAAATCCACTCGCCGCCGGATTTGATGACGTCCTTCGACCTGTCGGTGATCTGCACGTAGTTGCGCGCGTCGATGTTGCCGACGTCGCCCGTGCGCAGCCATCCGTCGTGGAATTTCTCAGGTGCCTCGGTGTTGTAGTACGAGGCGGTGATCCACGGTCCACGCACCTCGATCTCGCCGACGGCCTCGCCGTCATGCGGAATCTCGGCACCGGTGTCATCGACGAGGCGCAACTCCACACCCGGCACGACGCGACCGGTCTTGGACCGGTAGATCATCTCGTCCTCGGGCGCCGTGCCCCTGTGGTGGGCGCGCGATCGTCGCAATGGGGCTCGTCTCGGTCATCCCCCACGCCTGCCACAGCTCGATGCCGAGGACATCCCGGTACGCCTCGATCAACGTCGCTGGGACTGCAGACCCGCCGCACACCGCGGTCTTGATGCTCGACACGTCGGCGCCGGTCGCCTGCACGTGGTTGAGGAGTGCGGTGAGGATCGTCGGCACGCCGCCTGTGAACGTCGGACGCTCCTGGCGGATGAAGTCACAGAGTCCCTTGTGGCTGCAGGAATTTCCCCGGGAGCAGCAGGGTGCTGCCCACCATCCACCCTGCGTACGGCGTGCCCCATGCGTTGACGTGAAACATCGGCACGATGATCAGCAGTCGGCCGTTGTCGTCGAGGCGAAACGTTCCCCACACCGCGAAGGAGTGCAGGAACACCGAACGATGGCTGTACGCAACGCCTTTCGGGTCGCCGGTCGTCCCCGTCGTGTAGCACATGGATGCGGCCTGGCGTTCGTCGATCTCGGGCCAGTCGAACACCGGCGACTCGGCAGCGAGCAGCGTCTCGTAGGCAAGCGTCTCGCCGAGACCCGACACCTCGCCTGAGCCCACCACGATCACGTGCTCGATGCTCGGGCACTGACCGATCACGGCCGCAAGCAGCGGCGCAAGCGAGTCGTCGACGATGACGACCCGGTCCTGCGCGTGGTTGATGATCTGCGCCAGCTGCGGCGGTGGGAGCCGCAGGTTGAGCGTGTGGAGGACCGCGCCCATGCACGGGATCGCGAAGTACGCCTCCATGTGCTCCTGGTGGTTCCAGGACAGCGTGCCAACGCGGTCGCCGGCGGCGATCCCCAGCGTCCGTAGCGCCCCGGCCAGGCGGTTCACCCGCTCCGCCACCTTGGCGTAGCTCGTGTGCCGGGCCTGCTCGCCTTCGAACGTGATGATCTCGCTGTCCGGATACACCTGCGCCCCGTGGCGGAAGAGCGCCGTGATGCTCAGCGGCGAATCCTGCATGGTCGAGTTCATGGGGTCCACTCTCCTCTGCGCGTTCTGGCGCTGCTTGACAGCCCGCCTTCGGCTCCGAAGCTGTTGAGATCGTACGTGCCGCCAAGCGCCTTGTGCAGCATCCGCGCCGGGATGTTGCTTCGCTACCCTCGATATCCATGGCACTGACCCACACGAATGCGATGACCGGCGTCGAACGCATGCTCGCCGCTGCGCGACGCGAACCCTCCGACTGCACCCCGATCTGGTTCATGCGCCAGGCCGGACGCTGCCTGGCCGGCTACCGGGCACTTCGCGAGACGTACGACATCCTCACCATCACCCGGACCCCGGAGCTCTGTGCCCGGGTGACGCTGATGCCGGTCGAGGAGTTCGGCGTCGATGCCGCCGTGATGTACGCCGACATCATGTTGCCGCTGGTCGGCATGGGTGTCCCGTTCTCGATCGACCCTGGGATCGGCCCGATCATCCACGCGCCGGTGCGGACCGAGGCGGACGTTTCGGCGCTTCGCATCGTCGATCCGCGCGAAGCGACGCCGGAGCTCTTCGAGGCCATCAGGCTGGTGCGCCAGGAACTCGACGGAAAGACCGCGGTGGTCGGCTTCGCGGGAGGGCCGTTCACCGTCGCGTCGTACATGCTCGAGGGCAAGCCCACCAAGGAGTTCTCGCGAACCAAGGCGATGCTGCACGGCGAGCCGGAACTCTGGCACCGCCTCATGAACACGCTGACCGAGGTCACGATCAGCTACCTGCAGGCGCAGGTCGAGGCGGGCGCGCAGATGATCCAGCTCTTCGATTCGTGGGCCGGCGCGCTCTCCGTCTCAGCCTACGAGGCGAACGTGCTCCCATACAGCAGGCGGATCCTCGAGGCCGTCTCGAAGACCGGCGTGCCGACGATCCACTTCGGGACGACGACCTCGCATCTCCTCGAGGCGATGGCACGCTGCGGTTCGGACGTCATCAGCGTCGACTGGCGCCTGCCGCTCGATGAGGCGTGGCGCCGGATCGGTGACCTCGGCATCCAGGGAAACCTCGATCCCGGGGTGATGCTCGCGCCGTTCGATGTCGTCGAACGCGAGGCGCGGCAGATCCTCGCGCTCGCGGCCGGCCGGCCCGGACACATCTTCAACCTCGGCCACGGCGTGCTCCCGGAGACGTCGAGCGACCATCTCCGCCGCCTCGCCGAACTCGTCCACGAGGAAACCGTCCGCAGACTGACTGCGAGGCGGCGCGACCAGCCACTACCCTTGGGGCATGGCTCCGCTCGGCGTCGTCCTTGCCACCTTCGGCTCCGCGGTGACGGCCGAGGACGTTCCCGCGTACCTGTCGTCGGTGCGCGGCGGACGCGAGGTCCCAGCCGATCTCATCGATGAGTTCCGCCACCGCTACGACCTGATCGGACGATCCCCGCTCATCGACATCACCCAGGCGCAGTGCGTAGCGCTCCAGGCGGTGCTCGACGCGAAAGCAGCGGGCGAGAACCGCGTCGTTGCCGGCATGCTCCACTCGGAGCCGTCACTCACAGGAGCGCTCGACTCAGCTGGCGAATGACGGAGTGACACGGATCGTCGTGATCGCGCTGGCGCCGCAGTATTCGCCGATCATCCTTGCCGGCTACGAGCGGACTGTCGCCGCGTGGCGTGCCGCTCATCCCGACATCGATGTGCACATCGCCGGAGCCTGGCACCTCATGCCGGAGTGGATCGCCGCACTCGCGGAGCGAGTCGAAGAGGCACTTGCCGCACTGGACCCTGCGGTCCGCTCGACGATTCCCATCATCTTCACCGCACACAGCCTCCCGCGCCCCGTCGTGGATCGCGATCCCGGCTACATCACGCAATTGCGTGACACGGCAACGGCAATCGCCGCGCGCTTGGACCTCGACAACGAGCGCTGGAGCTTCGCGTACCAGAGCGCAGGCCACACCCCGGAGGAATGGCTGACGCCCGACGTCAAGGATCTCTTCCCGGGGTTTCGGGATCAGGGAGTTACCGAGATCCTCATCGTGCCGCTGCAGTTCCTCGCGGATCACCTCGAGATCCTCTACGACATCGATATCGCCGCCGGCGAGGAGGCCAACGAAGCCGGGATCACCATGCATCGCATCGCGCTGCCGAACACGCAGCCCATGTTCATCCGCGCGCTTGCCGCGGTGGTCGAGCGCGAACGCGAAGGAGCCACGCCGACAGCGGTCTCGTGATAGTAGGCATGCAGCCGTACTGAGTGAGCAAGCCGTTCACAGCCATGTGAGCGCTGCTACTCGTCGACCGTGGCAGACCTATTCGGGTCGAGGCACCCCGATCGGATTCGGGTAACGAATACCGTCCTCGTTCTCGAGCAGGACGGCAAGCCTTCGCAGCGTTGCGAAGAGGCGCTCGCGAGATGCCTCGTCCAGTGACTCCCAGGGGTCAGCGGCAAGGCGATCGGTCATCGACTCGACGTCGTTCCGAAGTGTCGCGCCCCGCATCAGTCAGGCCGCCGGCGGCATCAAGCACACCGCGGCGCTGCAGCCGCGCGACGCCTTCGGCCCACTCCTCCTCGGTCCAGCCACGAAAGTTGCGGATCGTCGGGCCATCGACCCCGGAGCCGGTCGCGACCGCGGTCACAAGCGCCTCGAGGCCGTCGAGCCCGTGAACGGTGAGCGCCGCAACATGGCCGTCGAATCGATGCTCGCGAAGCAGCGTGCACGCGTGCCAGAGCTTGAGATGCGGCGCTTCCGGCTCGTCGAGCGCGGCCGTCGCCGTGTAGATCGGGCGACCACCGCCATGCAGCCCGCTCGCGACGGCCATCGTCGCCACGGCCGCCTCGCGAACCTCGGCACCATCAACGGCATCACCCCAGAGCCGGCGCAACGCTGCGTCGGCAACGGCAGTCCTCGCGGTCAGCGCCAACTCCGGGCTCGAGTACTCCCAGGCATCCGGGATCGCGCGTCCGACCATCTCCGGCCTGAAGTTGTAGAAGGTCGCGGTCACCAGACCGGCGGACACCGCGCCCATCGGCGCGGAGCGAGACGCGAAATATCCCATCCATCCGCCACGCAGCCCGGCCGCCTTGTAGTGCTCGGGAGCCTCCGACGCGAAATACACGATGGCGTGGATGGGCTCGTAGAGCGTCCAGGCGCGCCGTGCGACGTTCATGGCGCCCATCCTATCTGTCATCGGTGCGCAGAGCCGACCGGCGTGAGCGTGCCGTGGAAGATCCCCGAATGCGTGAACGTCGGCGACGTTCCCGGGCTCAGCACAGTGCCGGTCAGCTCTGAAGACGGCATGAACTGCAGAAAACGCGAGTCGGCACGCGCCACATCGACAATCGATTTCTCGAGCACGCACGAGTTGTACTGACGCGCAGTGTCCTCGAGCGTGTTCGCGTTGAGCACGACCTCCTGCTCCCATGTGCGCGCGAAGCGGCGCACACCGGGGATCCGGCTGTGCTCCGGCGTGAGGCATTCAGCGGCGATCACGTTCTCGCTGCTCGCCCAGATGCCCGTCTCGGTGTTGACCACGAGCGTGTGATTCCCCGATGTGTGTCCCGGCGTCGACAGCAACGCCACGCCCGGTCCGATCAACACGTCGCCGTCGATTGCGCAGATGCCCTCGGGGCGCAGCGCGCTGTATGTCGATGCCTGGTACCACGGCACTTGCAGCGGATGAAGCGCCTCCAAGGACTCGAGCTCTGCGCGCTGCACGAGCAAGCGCGCCTTCGGGAATGCGGGCACCAGCGGGCTCGACTGCGAAAGATCGGGTGCAGGTTCGGTGGTACCGATCCACCGACGCACATCCTGCGTATGCAGGTGATCGAACGTGAGCCAGTCCACGTCAGCTGCTTTGATGCCGACGCTGCGCAGATGGCTCATCACATCGCCGAGCGGACGCGCAAATGCGCGCTCAAACGCTGCAGGAGTCGAACTCGCTCAACCTCGCAAAGTACGGCGTGCGCCGGGCAAGCTCGACGTCGGTGGGCTCGAACAGCAGAATCCTCGGTTTGCCGTCCGGGTCGCGCCATCGCACCACCACGAGTCGGTGTGTCAAGGAAAGGAATGGCGCCGGGCTGATTGCCGCGCGAAACAGGCCGAAACGGGTCGGGTATGGCAGTGAGACGAGATCGAAGGTCCCGATCCAATCGGGCATCCCGGTCGTCCGAAACCACTCCCGGAACCCCGGAGCCGCCTCGCGGATGAGATCGAGTTGTCGCCCAGGACGCCGCTCGTGGGCGATCGCCGCGAAATGCGAGATCGCGCTGATCTCCCCGACCGGAGGTGGGACGTGCGTTGCCATCGCGGTCCTCGGGAGTCTACGCGGTGGTGAAACCTCGGGTCGATATACTCGATTGAGGTGACCGAAGGAACATCACGATGAGGCGCTGGGGGCATTTCGTCTACCGCCGCCGCAGAGCGGTGCTCGGCGTCTCCCTCGCGTTTTTCGTGCTCTCGATCATCGGTCTTGTGACCGGCGGACAGCCGATCAATGCGAGCAACTACGACGTCGAGTCCGTGCGCGCGGCGAACCTCGAAAGTGCGCAACTTCCGTCCACGACGGGCTCGTCGTTCACGCTGATCCTGACGAGCGCGCAGCTCACATTCGGCCAGCCCGCATTCGAGTCGGCCGTGGATGAAGCAGTCGCACCGCTGCAGAACGACTCACGCGTCAGCGCGCTGGCGACGCCGTACAACGCGGCTGCAGCGACGGTGCCCTTGATGGTTTCCACGGACAAACACAGCGTGCTTGTCCAGGTCGGAATGAAGATCGACTTCTCGCAGGCAAGAGCGCAGTACGGATCGATTCGCGGCGAGGTGAAGTCGTCGACACTCAGCATCACCGCGACCGGCGATGTGCCGCTCGCGTACGACTTCGACACGTATCTGGCGAGCGACCTGCGCAGGTCCGAGGTGGTTTCTCTGCCGCTCGCGCTCATCCTCCTCGTGATCGTCTTCACCACGGGCGTTGCAGCGCTGCTGTGCCTCGGCGTCGGCGTCTTCGCGGTGCTCGGTGGCGTTGGTGCCGCATTGGCGCTGGCGCACGTCATCGATGTGTCGACATATGCCGTCAACGTCGTCACGCTGGTCGGACTCGGCATCGCGATCGACTATTCGTTATTCATCGTCACTCGATTCCGCGAGGAACTGGCATCGGGACACAGCGTCGAGGACTCGCTCGGCACGACCATGGCAACCGCCGGCCGCGCCATCATGTTCAGCGGCCTCACGGTCGCAATCGGCCTCTCGGGATTGCTCTTCTACACGGGCACGGCACTCGTGTCGATGGGTGTCGCCGGCGCGATCGTGGTGGCGATCTCCGTGCTCTACGCGTGCACGTTGCTGCCGGCGATGCTCGCGGTCCTCGGGCCGCGCATCAACAGCATCAGAGTGCCCGATCCTGCAGCCCAAGCCGTTCGGTCAGGGCGCATGGCATCGCCTCGCCACCTGGGTCATGCGCCGGCCCTGGACGGTGCTCATCCCCACCGTCGCGATCCTGCTCATCGCGGGGTCACCGTTTCTCGATCTCCAGCTCGCGAACAGCGATGTGAACCAGCTGCCGACCTCCGCGGAGGCGCGCCAGGGCGCAGATCTGCTGCAGGCGCAGTTCCCGCAGGTTGGTCAGAACACCATTGCGGTGGTGGTCGACTTCCAGCACGGCGCACCCACGAGCCCGGCGAACGTCGCGGCCTCATATCAACTGGCGCAGCGCCTCTCCACGCTCAAGGGCGTGACGGGCGTGCGCAGCTACGTGACTGTCGAACCGACGCTCACGCTCAGCGCATATCAGACCCTGTACGCGCAACCGCGGGACTCACTCCCGAGCGCGGTGCAATCGCTGCTCACCAACCTGACCGGCAAGACGATCGCCGTCCTCGACGTCGCCAACCCATACTTCGTGACGAGCGATCAGGCGCACGATCTGGTGCGCGCGATTCGCGCGGTCGACTCGATCCCGGGCGCCACCGTTCAGGTGACCGGCGACAGCGCGTTCGACATCGACCTCGTCAACTACATGATCGACCACACTCCGCTCGCCATCGGCTTCGTGCTGATCACCACGATCATCGTGCTCACGCTCCTCTTGCGGTCGCTCGTGCTCCCATTCAAGGCGGTGCTCATGAACGCGCTGTCCCTGAGCGCGGCGTTCGGCGCACTCGTCTGGGTGTTCGTCCAGGGACATCTCTCAGGCTTCCTCGGATTCACGCCGGGGCCGCTCGACCCCACCATTCCGGTGCTGCTGTTCTGCGTTGTCTTCGGGTTGTCGATGGACTACGAGGTGTTCCTGCTCACTCGAATGCAGGAGGCATGGGTTCGCACCGGCGACAACCGCACCGCCGTGGCCGACGGACTCGAGCGCAGCGGCCGCCTCGTCACCGGCGCGGCCGCAATCATGGCCTGCGTCTTCCTCGCCTTCGCGCTCGCAAGCGTCGTGACCATCAAATCGATCGGTATCGGGATGGCCGTCGCGGTGATCGCCGACGCGACGCTTGTTCGCGCGCTCGTGGTGCCCGGCGGTGATGCGACTCCTCGGCGAGGCCAACTGGTGGGCGCCGCGATGGCTCCGCCGCCGCGAGCCCGACTTCCAGGAGATCGCTCCCGCTGCCTGATACAGCAGTCGCCACCGCCGTTCCCTCACGTCCATCGCTACGCGGGTGGAGTCATCTCGCCATGGTCCCGCTCGCGGTCGCCGGAGCGATCGTTCTCGTTGTCGCCGGGGCCGGCGACGTTGCGCGTCAGATCTCGCTTGCGGTGTATGGGCTTTGCCTTGTCCTGCTGTTCGCGGTGAGCGCCAGCTACCACCGCGGTCCGTGGTCGCCCCGGACGCGCCGGGTCTGGGGACGCCTCGACCACGCGACGATCTTTCTCGCCATCGCGGGAACGTACACGCCGGTCGTGGTGAACGTCCTCAAGGGCTGGCCGTCGATCGTGCTTCTGGTGGTCATCTGGGTGCTGGCGGGAAGCGGCGTGATCGTTGCCACGACGGGGATCCCGCTCCCCCGCTGGGTCACGGTGGTGCTCTACCTGGGAGTCGGCTGGACGGTGGTGTTCTTCCTCCCGGCGCTCGGCGACCGCATTCACACGAGCGGTTTGCTCGTGCTGGCACTCGGCGGCGCGCTGTACTGCGCCGGCGCAGTCGTCTATGCCGTGAAATGGCCACGACTCTGGCCGAAGGTATTCGGCTTTCACGAGGTGTTCCACATCCTCGTGATCGCGGCGACGTCGGTCTACTTCGTGTTCATCCTGGAGACGGTGGCGCTCCAGAGCTAACCCGGCTACTCCGCGCCCGCAGTGGCCTCCACCGCCGCGTGCACGCCGTTGGTTCCCTCGGCCTCGCGCACCTGAGCGAGGTACTCGTCGACGAGCTGACGCCCACGCTCCGGATCCGCGACGCTCGCAACTACGTGGTACGCGGGCTCGTCCGGATCCGGACGCACGAGCACGAATCCGTCGTCGACGTACACCTTGATGCCGTCGACAAGATCGACCGAATCCATGCGATGACGGTCGAGGAGGATGCGCATCACCTTTCCCTTCGCCTCCCACGGGCAGAACTCCGTGGCCGTGATGTACGCGACTTGCGGAAGCGCGGCACGCGCCTCGCTCAGCGGAATCCCGATCTTGGCGCGCAGTTCGAGCAGCTTGATGAGCGTGTACATGGCGTCGAAGGCACCGAGATGATTCGGCCACGCAAAGCCACCCTCGCCATCGGACGCGATGCTCGTTCCCGACACCATGGAGGCGCGCAACACCGACGCGGGATCGCCCGGCGTGGCACTGAAGCTCCCACCCTCCTTGCGAACGAGGTCGCTGATCCACATCGGTGTCGCCGCCGGCGCGAGCACCGTCCCGGGGTTCGAGCGCACCCACCACGACGCGAGGAGCGCAAGACACTCATGCGGGCTGAGCACGACACCCTTGTCATCGATGACGTGGATCCGCTCGCCGGTCGGACTGATCATGCATCCGACGTCGGCACGAACCGTCTTGCTGATCAACGCCGTCTCGTCCGGCACGTTCTGATGGTGCTCGCCCTCGCGCATTCCGGCGTTGAGAGGAATCGTCGTGACGCCGAGCTCGTTGAGGATCGTCGGGAGCACCGCTGACGCGTCGCTGTAGTCGTAATCGATCAGCACCCGGAAACCGGCATTGCGAATGCTGTCCGCGTCCACCGACTTGAAGAGATGCTCGATATATCCGGGGATCGGCTCGCCGTACTCGATATCGCCCATCTCGTAAAAACCGGCGCGCCGGAAGTCCTCGCGAAAGAGCAGGTTCTCGAGCTTGCGCTCGGCGCGCTTGTCGATCTGCAGGCCGTCGGAGTCGAAGAACCTGATGTCCGCGCTGCGCTGATCGAGCGGCGACACGAGCACATGGATTCCCGCCGCGCAGTCCGCGTCGCGCGTTGCCCACTGCGTCACCGGCACCGGCAACTCGCGAACATCACGCGCCTTGGCCCCGGCGCTCACGATGCCGCTGACGATCGCGCGCTTGATCATGCGCGATGAACGCGCGTGGTCCTGGCCGACGGCGACACAGGCCCCCTTGCTCAGCGTCGCGCCGAACGCCGCGCCGAGCCGCGCGCAGAACTCCGGCGTGAGCTCCACGTTGATGAGCCCGCCAAGTCCATACGACGAGAAGAGCCCGCTGCGCCACTCACCGGCCCAGATCACCAACTCGTTCACCGTCGAGCCCGGCTCGACGGTCTTGCTCGGCCAGATCTTGACGCCCGCACGGATCTGCGAGCCGCGGCCGAGGACGCACTCGTCGGCGATCACCGAGTTCTCCTCGAGCAACGAGTCGTTTTTGATCGTCACGTTGCGGCAGACGATCGCCTGGCGCAGCCTGCAGCGCTCGCCGATGTACGAGTGCGGCCACACCACGCTGTTGCTGACCTTGGTGTTGTCGTCGATGACGCTGTAGCGGTCGATGACGCCGTGCTCGTTGATGTGCGCGCCGCCTTTGAGCTTCACCTCATCACCGATGAAGGCGGGGCCATCGAGCTGTACGCCGATGCCGATCTCGACGCCCTCGCCCATCCAGACGTTGCCCTGGCGGGTCCCGGGGATATGGCAGCGCACCTTGCCGTCGAGCGCGTCCCAGTTCGCCTGCATATACGACTGGATCGAGCCGATGTCGCACCAGTAGTCGTCCACCACGATGCCGTGCAGCGGTTCGTGACGCCGGAGCATCGTCGGAAAGACGTCCTGCGACCAATCGGCGTTGGCGCCTTCCTTGATGTGCTCGAGAACTTTCGGCTCGATCACGTAGATGCCAGTGTTGGCATGATCACTGAACACCTCACCCCAGGACGGCTTCTCCAGGAAGCGCTTGATGTTGCCCTCATCGTCGGTGACCACGACGCCGTACTCGAGGGGATTCGGGACCGAGTGCAGCACGATCGTCGCGTGCGACCCGCGCTCCTCGTGCGCGCGCATCACCTTGGTGAGGTCGATGTCGGTGAGCGCGTCACCACTGATGACGAGGAACGTGTCATCGAGGAGGTGGGCGGCGTTGCGCACGCTCCCGGCGGTCCCGAGAGGACGGTCCTCCACGACGTATTCGATCTCCATGTCCAGTTCGGCGCCGTCGCCGAGGCGGTTGCGGATCTCGGCGCCGAGATAGGCGAGCGTCACCACCACCTGGGTGATGCCGTGCTCCTTGAGCAGCCGGAGGATGTGCTCGAGCACCGGCGTGCCCACCACGGGGACGAGCGGCTTCGGCAAACGGCTTGTGAGCGGGCGCAGTCGCGCACCTTCGCCTCCCGCCATGACCACTGCCTTCATGCAGCCACCTCCTCGGCACCGGTCTGATCGTTCAGATCATATGGCGCAACCCAAAGAATTACGCGGGCGAAGGTGCTCCACCGGCCGGCAGCACCACCCGCTGATGCAGGCACATGAAGCGGAGCCGCTCGAGCAGGCCGTCGATCACGATCGGCCAGGCGAAGTCGGCGGCATCCCGCCGCGCCGCGACGCGAAGCCGGTTGGCAAGCGCCGGCTGCTCGACGAGCCCGCGGAGCGCGCTCGCGATCTCGGCCGGGTCGTCGGTCTCCACCACGATCGAGTTCCCGTACGGGCGGGCATATTCCTCACCGGTGGCTCCCACCATCGCCACGCCGCCCGCCGCCATCGCCTCGAGGCCGACGAGCCCGAACGGCTCGTGACCGGAGTTGGCGAGCACGGCCGTGGCCGCGACGTTGATCTGGGTGATCACCTCGTCGGGGAGGAAGCGGCGGAGGTGGACGATCGGCGCGCCGTCGGTCTCCGTGAGGGCGCGAACGATGCCACCGGCGTCGTGCACGGGTTCGTGCCAGTCGATGACCGTGAGCCCGCACTCGGCGGCGAAATCGAGCACCGTCGCCCCATACGGCTCCATGCCGCCCCGGATGAGCATGCGAGCCGGCAGCCCTTCCGAACGCAGTTCCGCGATCGCTCCGACGGCCTGGATCCACCGTTTGTCGGGGCTGAAGCGGCCGATCTTGAACGCGAGGCAGTCCGTCCCCGCGGCCGCTCGGATGGCGCGCGCCGCCGAGCCGTCCACCGGGGCAAGCGCGCTTTCGGGAATCCCGTTGGGGATCACCACCGGGTTGATGTTGTACGGCCACATGAGGTGCTTCATGTACTTGCTGACCGTCGTGATCGACGCGACGAACTCGAGCACCGGCCAGTCGATGGCGTCGAAACCGAAGAGGTTGTTGGCGTTCCAGAGAAGGACCGCGCTCTGACGCAGGCCGAGCGTGTGCAGGCGGTCGCTCAACGCCTTGCAGAACCACGCCGTGTGCCATTCCTCGCAGAGCACCGCAGTGATCCGGCCCGCCTCGGCAGCGGGACGGATGATGCTGTCGATGAGCGCGTCCGGCAGTGACTCGGTGACGTCGCGAATCTTCGCGAGCTCGCCCTCGTAGACGCCATTGCGGTAGCGGTCGCTGATCTGCTGACTCCAGCGCACGAGCTGTACGCCCTGCTCGAGTTCCGCTCCCGGCTTGTCGGGATCGCCGACGAACACCAGCGTGGTGCGGAACCCCAGTCCCGCAAATGCACGACAGAGCTCACGGGCGCGCACGCCGAGGCCGCCGGCCTGGCTGTACTGATCGGGTCCTTCGAAGGACACCATGACGACGTCGAGCGTTTCAGGAGTGAACATCGCCACACAGTTTGAGAGACTTGCGTCCGGGCGACCGGCTCGCACTCAACTTCGTCACTCGAGCGGAGCTCCACGAACGCCGCGCGGCGGCGTGCGAAACCGGCCCACGGAGGTGCCGGCATCGACTCGCACCCGGTCCCTCATCGGAGCGTCGGTTGCGACCACGGATGGGGGGGCCGAAGCCCCCCGATCCTGGTCACGAAAGAGGCGAAGGACCGGCTGGCGGGCGCCGGTTTCTCCGCCCACAGAGAGTGTGCCAAAGGCCTCGAACGTAGCCTCGGATGCTGGGACACAGATGTGTAACGGGAGGGCCACTTGTCACAGACCTAGCAGCTGCGCCGCGTTCTCGCCCATCACGAGCGCACGTTCCGCGACCGTCAAATCCGCCTGCGCGAATGCGTCGATGTAGCGCCGTGCCGGGAGCAGCGGATAGTCCGAACCGAAGAGCAGTCGATCGGCGCCGCAGAGATCTGCAACCGCTCGATACGCGCGTGGGCTGATACAGGAACGGACCCGCCGCGGTGTCGAACCAGATGCGCCTGCAGAGCGCGGTCACCTCGGGCATGTGCGCGTAGAACGGCAGGCCACCACCGAGGTGCGCGCACACCAGCTTCAGGTCCGGATGGCGCAGCGCGAAAGCAGCGACCCGATCCGGAGTCGCGGTGCCTTTCCCGGGATAGTCATGACCGACCGGCTCGCTGCAGTGCAGCACGAGCGGAATCCCAAGTGCTGCGCACGCGACGGCAACTTCGTCAACCGCCTTGGACGCAAGGTCGAAGCCCTGGGCGTCCGCATTGAGCTCGCCGGCTCCGAGCAATCCCGCCGCAGCGCAGCGCTGCAACTCGTCCACGGCGCCCGGCCGGGCGGGGCTCACGGTCGCGAAGCAGGTGAGCCGATCGGCGTGCGCTCGCTGCACCTCGATCAGATGGTCGTTGACGTCCGCGCAGTGCTCGGCGTCGGCGAACGGCCAGCCGAAGCACACCGACCGATCGATCCCGGACGCATCCATCATCGCGAGCAGCTCGTCCGCTGTGACGATCGCCCGCGCCCCCTGGTGACACATGTCGAACCATGGATCAGCGGCGGCGAGCCGCTCGCGGGCATCGCGCATGGCTGCGGGCAGGATGTGGACGTGGCTGTCGATGATCATCCGAGCCATCGCCCCTGCGCGAATATCCAGGTGCCGGCGAACATGAGCGCGGCACTGGCGCCCAGCATCACGGGCCGAGCCCGTGGATAGCGCTGCGTGAGGTCAGCGACGAGCAGCACCACCGGGAACAGCGCAAGGCTGTAGCGGGGCTGGGAGCGCCAGAACGGCAGCGACGCGGTCATCAACCACGCGATGGTGCAGTACAGAGCCAGCGATCGGGGGATCCTCGACGAGGCCCACATGCCGAAGCAGAGCACGAAGCCCAGCACCCCATAGGCCACTTCGCGGGCGAAGATGGAGCGCGTCTCCCCGTTGGACGCAGTGAGGAGCGTGTGCCACGTCTCCGCAAAACCCACCCACGGTGGCGTGGGCTGCAGACCGAATGACGGCAGCCGGTCGGCATCGAGGAGCGCCAGGGCGTCGCCGATGTGGACCTGCATGTACAGCCCGTAGACCACGAGTGGCGATGCCGCGAGCAGCACCAGCAGCAGGTCCGCACGCGGCCGCCATCCCGTCCGTCGGAGTTGCTCCAACGCCAGTGCGGGAATCAGCGCGAGACCGGTGAGACGGAACGCGCACGCGAATGTAGCGGCCACGATCGCCTTGCGCGAGTTGCCCGCCCGCGCGTAGTACAGGCTCGCCGCGGCGGACGCGATGAACGTGCTCTCGCTGAACGGGGCGATGAGAAAGAGCGCCGTCGGCGCGAGAGCGAGCAGCCACACTGAGAAGGTCGCCGCGGACCGGTCGCGCTCGCCGAGCACGAGGCGCGTGACGTACCAGAGCCCGACTGTCTCGGCACCTGCGTTGACGAGCCACGACGCCCACACGTCGTCGCGCGTCACCACCGCAACCGCGCGCACCACCAGCGGAAACCCCGGCAGATACGCGTCAAGGTAGTTGAGCTGCACCGGGTAGCCATGGGCGACGATCGACAGATAGCTGATGGCGTCCCACGACACGAGGTGATCGCGAAGGCCCGTGAGCACGGGCGTCCCCGGGAAGTCGACCGCCAAAACTGTCACGAAGACGACGAGCCAGAGCAGCCGCGAGACCACCACGGCGGCAAACGCCGTGCCCCACGACGACGATGCCAGCCGCTGCCTCACGCGGGCGGTTCGAGCCCGTCGAGCATCGCCGGGTCATTGCGCAGCTGCCAGAGCTCGCGAAATGCGCGCAGCACAACGCGCACATCCGCGCCGGTGGCGCGACCCGTGGTGCGCGGATAGTGGTGCACGCCGACATCCATGAGCCGGTATCCGCGCCGTCGCGCGCGCACCAGCAGCTCGGTGGAAACGAGCGCTCCGTCCGCGTGCAGCCCCTGTCCCACCGCGCGCGGAAACAACTTGAACGCGCAGTTGACATCACGCGCGGTTGGTCCGAACGCGATCCGGACGAGACCGAAGAATGCCTTGTGGTAGAAGCGGCGGACCCACGTGTCCTTGCGCCGGATTCGGTAACCACAGATCACGCGATCGGGTCCGTAGAGCGCGAGGAGTCGCGAGATCTCGTTGGGATCGAACTGGCCGTCGCTGTCCATGAGAAACACCGCATCGCGGGTTGCAGCGTCGAATCCCGTGCGGAGCGCACCACCGTAACCACGATTGCGCGCATGCGACACCACGCGGACGTGCGTACCGGCGCCTGACGCACGCGCCGCCGTGGCGTCACTGCTGCCGTCGTCGATGACGAGAATCTCGAAATCGGCGATGCCGAGGTCCGAGAGCGCGCGATCGGTTCGCGAGACCGTCTCCGCGATCACCGCCTCCTCGTTGTACGCGGGAAGCACGACGCTGATCGACGGGTAGGCCGACGTGACGCCGCTCCCGTCAGTCACATCAGCCTTTGCCACGCACGTCGTAGATGGTGATGTGATCGGTGCGGGCCACGACGGGGAACCCCTGATCGGCCCACCACGTGGTGTCCTCCTGCGGATCGATCGCACCCGCGTCGGTCACCCGGTCGTCGATCTCCACGTAGCTGATGTCGTACTTGCGCAGCAGACCGAGCACCGGACACGTGGCCGGGTCGGCGGCACATCCCGTGTACATCGTCTGCACGTCGTTGAAGCGGTTCTCGAAGCTGATCCCGTAGCTCCACAGCCATCCGCCATATCCCATCACCCCGATGCGACCGGCAACCGTCAGCACCGGATCGTTGGGGCGGCCGAACGTGAGAAACACGGAACCCTTGGGAGTCACGCGGTCGATTGTCGATGCAAGCTGCAGTTCCTGCGTGTTCGCGATCGTGTACGGGCCGGTGATGCTGTCCTGCGGCGGTGTCCACGGCAGGAGCCGGAGCACGACCAGCGCGCCCGTCAAGAGCACCGGGGTCACGAGCACGATCGCCGCCACGCGTGGCCAGACACGCCGCCACCAGTTGGCCGCGAGCGCGCCGATGAGCAGCGCGATGACGAGGTACCAGTACACGAGCAGCTTGGTGTTGTCCCAGTTCCACGACTGAAAGACGACCAGATTGCACGCGGCGAAGATGATCAGCGCACCGAGCGTGAGCTCGAGCAGCGGCACCGGGAACGCCCCGGTGAGCACACGCCCGACCTTCCCACCACCGATGCGGATGCCGGCCGCGATCGCGATGAAACCGAGGAGCGGCACCGCGATCCCGAGATTCGCAAGCCAGAAGCCCCACCACTGCGCCGTGCCCACCATCCCGATCGCCTGGATCGCTCCGCTGAAGAGGTTGCCGATGGAGAGCGTGAGCCGGCCGCTGGGATCGGCAGCGCTGCCGGCATTGGCGAGCCATCCGGGCTCGAGGTATGGATAGACGTTGGTGCCGAACGGCGTCACGGTGGCACCGTGCTGCGAAAGCGCGAGCTGCCCGAGCCGCACACCACCAAGGACCAGTGCGACGCCGACGAGCGCCCACCACTCGCGCCGTCTCCGCCGCCAGAAGAGGACGAAGAGCAGGATCGACAACGCGATCAGCGTTTGCACGTGGACAATCGGCAGCAGTCCGATCAGCACGCCGGCCAGCGCGAACGGCTCCCAGCTCGGCCCGTGCGACGACGCTCCCGCGAGCACGAGCAGCAACACCGAGATGGCTGCCGCAAAGCCGAAGAGCAGCGTTCGTTGTGGCAGCCACCACGCCATCAGCGGCGTGTACCACTGCATGTTGGGAAGTGGCGGAGTGCCGCCGTCTGACGGCAGCCCGTCATAGGCACGGCTTTGCGCGGCGATCGTCCCCGGAAGATCATGCAGCGTCCATCCGATGATGGAAATGCCGGTGGTGGGATGGGTCACGACGTACTGCAGCGTGCATTGCGTCGCGGTGAAACCGTGGCTGGTGCACGCATCCGCGAAGGCGCCGATGAATCCGAGCCCGCCACCGAGAAAGCAGATCAGGATCGCGATCACACCGGCACCGGTGCCGAGTCCGATGCGCCGTCCCAGCGCGACCACGAGCAACCCGATGACCACGACGAGCACGCCGCCGGGAATCGCAAGCGCGAGACCGGGTGCGAGTCCGAGCGTCATCAACGTGGCCGCGTGGAAGTCGGGCAGGAAGGGATAGAGCAGCGTGGTGCCGCTCAGCAGCGGATTGACTGGTGGGATGTTGCCGCCCGACGCGAAGCTCGCGGCCGTGGTCAGATGCTGCGACCAGTCGGCCCACACCGTTGGATATCCGGCCTCGAGCCCGCCCGCGTCGGAGTACACGGTGTGCGCGAAGATCGCGACCACCGCGACCCCACCGCCGATAAACGCCGCGATCGAGAACCACGGAATGCGCGCCGCCCAGCGGTCACGCACCTCAACCCAGGATGCGTGCCAGGTCGCCCGTGGGTTGACCGTCAGCAACGAAACCGCGAGTGCGCCGGCGAGCGTGCACAACGGACCAAGGAGGACGGTCGCGGTATCGAGCCCGAAGAGCAGCGAGAGCCCATACGTCGCCCCAGCACCGACGATGAGCCCGCTGGTCAGGCCGATCGCCGCGCGCTCGACCAGCGTGAGGTGCGTCCTCACGAGTCCGGACAATGCTGCTCCAGCCGCGAGCGTCAACGCGGCGTCGAGGATGACGAGAAAGGTTGTCACCCAGAGTCGACCCAGACCCTCATCTGTTGGTCTGCAGAGCTCTGCGGCATGGCCGTCCAGATCGGGTAGAAGAAGATGAACGCCGCGAGCACGCTCGCGATGACGGCATACGCGACCGGCGCCAGCGACACCTCCCGTCCACCAAACGGGACTTTTACGCGGCGAATCGCGCTCAGCGCATACGCCAGGGCAAGAGCCGTGAAGAGCAACATCCCGAGCGCGTGATAGAAGAAGAGCACGCGGCGCTCATTGCCGGGCACCCACATCATCCACGATGCGACGTAGCCAAGAATGATGAACGCGGGCACGAAGCGCCGCGAGATCGCCGCGGAAAGCGCAACCAATGCAGCAAAGACCACCATGCCCAGGAACGCGATCGCGAACACGTCGCCCGGATACGTTCGCGCGATCTCGTACTGCGATGACGGGTCCATGTGGAACAACGCGGTGAACTGGGCAGCCGTGTACGACGTGTTGAAGTTGTTGGGGTTGTGGAATCGGACGGCCGACTGGTAGATGATGATCATCGCGACCAGCGAGCCGAGCCCGATGAGCGCGACGAGCAATCGCCACCAGTTCGGACCGCGTGTCAATCGCCACACGCAGAACAGCAACGCGAGAATGCCGAGCCACCAGATCGCGGGATTACCCATGTCGGTGATCTCCGAGACCGCCCCATTGTTTGGCTGCGACGACGCATAGAACAGCACCGGGTGCTCCATGATCGGCCAGGTCAACCACAGCGAGGAGTACGGATGGCTGTGGCACTCCTCGGCGTGATACCGAAGTGACGCGGCGGTGATCTGCACGATGTTGTCGATGGCTTCGACGGGATTCGGCACCGTCACCGATCCGACCTTCATGACCGGCACGTTGAGCGTCACCGGCGTCCCGGGCAGCCCGGACACCGCAGGGTTGCACCCGGTGAAGAAGTACACGTCGGTGTGCTGGATGGTTTCGTAGCGCGAGAACGACGCGGCAAATATCGCGAGCGCGATGAGTTCCGCGAGCGCGTAATGGAGAATCGCGCGCGGTCCAGCGGCATGCCGCCACATGGTCGCCTCGGCCCGGCCCGGGCCGGCGATGCGGCGCAACCACGGGATGAATCCCGCGAGATACGGCGCGATACCGCGCATCACGATCAGTCCGCCTGCGACAACGAGTGGCGCGAGGGCTGTCAACTTCGCCGCGAAGGCAAGCCCCGCGACGCCGGCCATCACGTACAGCGTCGTGCGCCACTGCGCCCGAGTCCGCGCCTGCCAGTGCAATAAGAAGATGTAATAGAAAAGCGCCACGAAGAAGATCGCGATGATGTCGATGACACCGGTGCGCGATTCGACGAACGCCAGCCCGTCGAAACAGATGAAGAGCGCTGTGACCAGCGCAAAGAAGCGGTCGCGGCGGAGCCGCAGCGCCACCAGGTACATCATCCCGACGAGCAGGCTCCCGAAGATCGTCGTGCTGAGCCGCCACGTCCAGCTGTTGAACCCGAAGAAGGCAATGGGCGGCGCCATGAGCAGCTTCGCCAGCGGGGGCTCGGGGTCGAAGTACGACTCGGCCGGCTGGCGGAGGTCCTTGGCGGCGTCCACCGGGAAGTAGATCTCGTCGAAGACGTAGCCGCAGATGCTCACGTCGGTGTGGTTGACCTTGACCCCGTCCACCACTCCCGCCGGCCCGACCGGCACCGGCGTGCACTCCGCATCCGAGCCGCTGGTGGTCGGATACCCCACCCCGAGCGCGCTGATGGTCCCTTCGCCGCTCAGGAAATTGGGAAAGATCGGACTGGCAAACCGCAGTCCGAAGGCAACCAGGACAAGGACGATGACCGCGATGACATCGAAGCGAGTGAGATCAAGAAACCCCCGGAGCCCTGCCCTGACAAGCGGCAGGCCGCCGTCGGACTCAGGTCTGGTAGGCTCTGAGGTCAAGACTTCCGTTGACATCTATTTACAAGAATTGGAGGTTCCTTTACTGCTATCCTGAGAGGCGAGGGGTACAGTCAAGGCCGCAGCCCGAAGGCTGCCCACAGTAGAAACTCATTCCCTTCCTGAAAGGCCGGAGGGTTCCCCCTCCGGTCTTTTTTTGCCCATCGCCGGTCGCGGACGACCGGAATCGATGGCCAGAGGCTCGAGGGAGGGCAGTCACGCGAGCGATGCTGACATAGGCATCAGCCCCGCGGACGTGTAACGCTCAGGCGGCCGTGGAGATCCGGGGGGCGTTCGCAGGGACGATCGCGAGCATCCGGTCGATGGCACCTCGCGCCTGTGCCGCGATCAATGGGTCGACCTCAACGCGGGGCGCCATGCGCTCCAGCGAGAGGGCCACTTTCTCGAGCGTGATCTTCTTCATATACGGGCAGACGGCGGCTTCGGAGGCGGCGAGGAACCGCTTCATCGGCGACTGCTCCTGCATCCGGTGGAGGATCCCGACCTCGGTTGCGACGATGAAGGTGGACGCGGGCGACTCCGCCGCGCGCCGGACCATGCCCTCCGTCGAGGTGACCACCGTCGCGGGACCCGCGATGTCTCCGGACGACATGCGATACAGCGTTGAGGAGGTGCACCCGCATTCCGGGTGGATCAGCAGCTCCGCGCCGGGATGTTCGCGGCGCATCGCGTCCAACCGCTCCGGGACGATGCCGGCGTGGACGTGACACTCCCCCATCCACACATGGAGCGTGCGACCGGTGACCCGCTCCAGGTGGGAGCCGAGGAACATGTCCGGGCAGAAGAGGATCTCGCGATCGGCGGGGATCGAGCGGATCACGGCCTCCGCGTTGGACGACGTGCAGCAGTAGTCCGAGAGCGCCTTGACCTCTGCCGTGGTGTTCACGTACGAGACCACCACCGCCCCGGGGTACTGCGCCTTCCACGCGCGCAGTTGATCGGCATCGATCGTGGCGGCCAGCGAGCAGCCGGCCTCCAGGTCGGGAAGGAGCACGGTTTTCGCGGGCGACAGGATCGCCGCCGTCTCCGCCATGAAGTGGACGCCGCAGAAGACGATCACGTCCGCGTCGGTGGCCGCCGCCTGCTGCGAGAGCCCGAGCGAATCACCGACGAAGTCGGCGATGTCCTGTACTTCTGGACGCTGGTAGTTGTGCGCCAGGATCACCGCATTCCGCTCGCGCCGCAACCGCGCGATCCGGTCCAGCACGTCGGCCCGGTCGGCAGTCGCTACGTCCCGCTCAGCTGTGATCACCGCCACCTGTCCCCCGGTTCCGTGGGGTTCGTGGATAAAGGTCAGATTGACCTAAGCAAGTATAGCAGGGTGAGGCGCCGACGCCCGTGACCCGTCACGAGGCTGGTCCTTCGTCTACCGTGGTGCCGTGACGGTGATCGGGGTCGTGGTCCGGCCAAGAAGCACATTCGCTGCGCTGGCGGCCTCCCCGCGTATCGCCCTCGGGTTTGCCGCGGTCCTCGGCAGCAGCGTCGTTGCCCTGGCGCTCGGACTGCTTGCCAACCAGATCGACAACGGCGGTCGCTCCGGCCTCGTCGCCTCGCTCCTGCTGCCACTGCTCTTTCTCGTGTACTGGGGAGCGGCCGCGCTGCTCATCGATGCGACCGCCGGGCTCGCGAGGCAGTCCGGACGATGGCGCCAGTACCTCGCCGTCAGCGGGTTCACGTTCATCCCCTGGATCGCCTACGCGATCCTCGCGGTGATCGAGGCGCTCTTCGGCGCGGGCAGCGCCGCGGAGTACGCGGTCGCCTGGCTCACGCTCCCGCTGCTCGGCTGGTTCCTCGCTCTCACGACATTCGCGGTGCTCGCGGTCTTCGACGTGAGCCCGTTCGTGGCGGTGTCGCTCGCGATGCTGCCCGACGCGGTGCTGCTGTTCATCCTGATCGCAGTGCTCACCGCGGCCAGCCTCTGAGTGGCTCGCGCGACGTCTGACACGGCGTTCTGGCGCCGTCGCGGCGTGATTCCGGCGGCCATCCTTGCGGTCTACGTTCTCCTGGCTTTCCTGCTGTGCATCAACGCATGGCGCGCGCCTGCAAGCACCTACGTCGGGCAGGGGCCCGATCCGATTCAGCAGATGTGGGGAATCGGGTGGGTGCCATACGCGATCAGCCACGCGCTCGACCCGCTGTACACGCATTTCCTCAATCAGCCGGCCGGCACTGACATTCTCTGGAGCACGCCGACTGCGCTTGTGGTGACGCTGCTCTGGCCGGTCACCGCGTTGTTCGGCACGACGGTCACGTACGACCTCGTCATCACGCTGAGCCTCGCGCTCGCGGCGTTCTTCGCGTATCTCGTGATCCGCCGCTGGGTGCCCGGCGGTGTTGTCGCCCCGGCGGTCGGCGGTCTGCTCTACGGGTTCTCGCCATACATGACCGGTCAGATGATCGGTCACTACAACCTGGTCCTCTCAGGCGTGACCCCGCCGCTCGCACTCATGCTCGCCGACGAGATCCTGGTGCGCCAGCGACTCCGGCCGCGCACAGTGGGCCTGCTCGCGGCACTGCTCGCCGTGGTGCAGTTCTTCATCGCGCAGGAGATCCTGCTGACGGAGTTGATCGTCGCAGCGATCCTCGCCGTGGTGCTCGCGATCACGCATCGCGATGTCGTGCGCGCGCACTTCGCATTCGTTGCGCGCTCGGTCGCGTGGGCCGCCGTCCCCGCTGCCGTGCTGCTCGCGTTTCCAACCGGGTTGCAGTTTTTCGGCGCCGATCACGTCGTGACGTCAGGCGCGCTGCACGGTACCGATATCTACGTCACGGATCCAACCAACTTCGTCGTTCCGACCGTTGCGCAGTTGATCAGTCCGCAGGTGGCCACCAACATCTCGTCGCACTTCAGCGGCAACGCGTCGGAGTGGGATGCGTACCTCGGCATCCCGCTGATCCTGCTGCTCGTGCTCGCAACGGTCCGGTTCTGGAAGATGCCGGCGGTCCGAACCGCGGGACTGATGGCAGTGATCATTGCCGTGCTTTCACTGGGTCCGCACCTCAACGTGCAGAAAAACGTCCTGCTCGACGTGCCGCTGCCGTGGTGGATCCCGGCACACCTGCCGGTGCTCGACGACATCCTCCCCAACCGTCTGATGATGTACGTCGATCTCGCTGCGGCGGTCATCGTCGCGTTCTCCCTGCGGTTGCTGTGGGTGCTGCGCCGCAGCCCGTTGGTCAACGTGGCTGTGGCCGTGATCGTGCTGCTCCCGCTTGCGCCCACGGTGCCGTCACCCGCGACGCGGATCACGACGCCCGCTGTCTTCGCCGCCCCCGTCTCCGCACCTCTCACGCCGGACGTCAACGTGCTCTTCGAGCCGTTGCCGAGCAGCGACTACCCCCAGGCGATGGGATGGCAGGTGAGCTCCCACTTCGCGTTTCGATTGATCGGCGGCTACATCATCGGGCCGTACTCGCCTGGCGTCGAAGCACTGCAATCGGTCATCCATTCGTTCGCATCGTCGGGCCCGACGGTGACCCTGACCGTGAACGACCGCGCGGATATCCTCCGGCAAGTGCTCGAACTCAGCATCAGCGATGTCGTGGTCGGGAGCGGCGCGAGCGCGGGCACCGCCTCATTCTTCACCGCCCTCTTCGATGAGCCCCCAGTCGCAGCCGGCGGCTTCCTCATCTGGAAGGTGGGGGTGTACCACGCCTGAACGCGCAACACTGATCCGTGACAAGCGGACCGTCCCGGGGAATCGCGCCTATTCTTTCCCGGTGACTCCTGATCGACCGCGCGGCGGCGCGCCAGTCGTCAGCCTCGTCATCCCCACGCGCAACGAGGCGAACAACGTCCAGCCCCTGGTGGACCGGGTCACCGCGGCGCTGGGCGCCACGCCATTCGAGATCTGCTTCGTCGACGACAGCGACGACAACACGGGCGATCTGCTCCTCGAAATCGCGAACTCCAACGCCAACGTCCGCTGTCTGCTTCGTCAGGGAGCCGACCGTGCGGGAGGGCTGAGCACGGCGGTTGTGGCCGGGCTCCACATGGCGCGCGGGCTCTACGTCTGCGTCATGGACGCCGACCTCCAGCATCCACCAGAGCTGATCCCGGTGCTGCTCAGGGAAGCCGAGCAAGGCGCCGATCTGGTGGTTGCAAGCCGGTACGCCCCGGGCGGCAGCCACGAAGGCCTCGGCACCCCGGTGCGCCGGCTCGTCAGCCGCGAAGCGACCGCACTTGCCCGCATGCTCTTCAAGGAGGCGCGGCAGAGTTCCGACCCACTCTCGGGATACTTCCTGTGCCGTCGCGCGCTGATCGATGGGATCGAGTTCCGGCCGGTCGGGTTCAAGATCCTCCTCGAACTGCTGGTCTGCGTGCCCGACCTGCGGGTCGTGGATGTGCCGGTGACGCAGGGGCCGCGCGCCGAGGGCGTCAGCAAAGCGACCGCCCGCCAGGGGCTGCTCTACCTGCGCCATCTCCGTTCGCTGTTCTTCGACGTGCCGGGTTCTGCGCGGACGTGGAAGTTCGGGCTCGTTGGTTTCAGCGGGCTCTGCGTCTTCATCCCGGTGCTGGCCATCCTGTCCGTCATCGGGCTGAACCCGCTGATCGCCTTCATCCCCGCCTTCGGGCTCAGTGCTGCGTGGAACACCGCACTGAACTGGCGCCTCACGTTCGGCGATCAGCGCCGCGGCGGCCAGGGCTCGCGGCACTACCTGGAGTTCGCACTCCTCAGCGGATGCGTGATGTTCTGCGCCTTTGCGGTGCTTGTCGACATCGGAGTCCCCGGCGTGGTGGCAGGCCTCGCCGCCGCGCTGGTGGCCATGCTGCTGAACGGTCTCGTCAATCGCGCGCATCTGCATCACAGCCCGTCGAAGTGGGCGGCAATCGCCGTCGACCACGGTGTGCAGGGCGGACTGGCGCGTCTCGCGGACGAGGTCGGCGCCGACCGCGCGTATCTCCTGCCGGCACGAGGCGACGCGTCGGCGGCGCTGCCGGAGGGACTGCTCGCGCATGTGATCGCGCACCGGCGCCCGGTGCTCTTCACGGAAGCTGCGTCGTATCGCGCTCAGCGGCGATCCAACATCGAGACGGCGTCGCGGATGCTGCTGCCGGTGGTGCGTGATGACCGCGTCGTCGCGATCGTGGTCTGCGAACGCTTCGCGCCGGGTGGGTTCGAGGCGGCGGCGCTCGAGACCGCGACACTCGCTGTGGCGGCCATCGAGCCGCTCCTCACGGCGGCGTCGAGTGAACAGCCGGAACGTCCCGAGGTTGCCCCGGCGCGAGCCGCGCCCGGAACGGCGAGGTAGTTCCGACGTCGGCGGGGGCGTTCGTTGCCGGTCGTGATCGGGCCAGACCGCGCGTCACGGGTGCGCGCGGCTCGGTGCTGTGCATCACGGGAATCGTCGCCGCCGCAACACTTCGAGCAGCCGTCGGCGCCCCGAATACCGCAGCCTCGATGCCGGCCGGCGTCGTGTTCGCTGTCGCGCTGCTGGTCGTTGCCGCGGCCGCGGGATGGCGCCCTGGACGACCAACGTTCGCGGCTGTCGCGATCGGTGCACTGGGCGGCGGCGCACTGGTCGGCGCATGGCTCCTCGCGCACACCGGTCCCGGACTCGTGGTCGCGCCACTCAACGCCGGGCTGGCGATCTGGACACCGGTGGTCGCGCTCGTGGCGGTGGCTGAAGAGGTGGCGCTTCGTGGGGCACTCTTCAACGCCGTGCGCTCCGGCTGGGGCGACGGCGCGGCCCTGGTGGTGACGACCGTCGTCTTCGCGGCGATGCACGTGCCCCTCTACGGCATCGGCTCGTTGCCGCTCGACCTCGCCGCCGGCCTGCTCCTTGGCGGGCTCCGCATCGTCAGTGGCGGCGTGCTCGCGCCGGCGGTGGCGCACGTCGTCGCGGATCTCGCCGGCGGGTGGCTCCTGTGACTGCTCGGCGTGGCTGGGCAGTGGTGGCGCTGTCAGTCCTTGCGCTGACCCTGGTGTGGCGATTCCTCCCCGAGGGGTCGCCGCCGATCTACGACGGGCAGTGCATCGCGGACCCATACGTGACGCTGAGCAGCAACCCGCCCGCGAAAGGGGTCAGTCAGACGTTCCCGAAAGCCAGTTCCTTCCCCGCGGCCGGTGTGAACACCACCGAGACGCCACCGCAAGCGCAGATCCTCGTGGAGTCCGGAACGTTCGTGAACACGACCCCGGTCACGATCACCATCACCCCGATCCCCGCGCCGGCGACCAAGCCGACGAACGGAACGATCCAGGGCAACGTCTACCAGTTCTCCGCCGTCAATGCCTCGGGAACCGAGCTCGAACCCCTCTCAGCACCGCTTGCGGTCTTCGTGATCCTGCGTGCCCTGACGTCAGTCCCAGCCCCGACGATCGATCGTTGGAACGGGACCACGTGGACGCCGCTCTCGACCTTCAACGCCGGGTGCGGCAACACCTTCGAGGCATCATCGGTGCAACTGGGAGCGTTCGCCGCCGTGGTGGCCGGCGGCAGCGGGACAACGGCACCTGCGTCAGGCGGCATCCCGGGAGCCGTGGTCATCGGAGTGCTCGCCGTGCTGCTCATCATCGCGGTCGTGGTGCTGTTCGCCCTCGAGCGCCGGCGCAACGTCGCTCACTGATCGCGAGTTTGCGCGACGTTTCCTCAGGCGCGAAGCCGGGGAGCGCCGAGCCAGCTCTCCATCTCGACCAGCCAGCGTTCGCCGGGAGGTCCCATGCCCGCGCCCGGAACGCCGAGCCGCTGGAGCAGCGAGCGCCGTCCACCGAGCCGGACTGTCAGGTGGTGCGGCAGCGCGGCGAGATCCTGCGCGATTTCGAGGGCCGTGTCCTCGTCGTCGGCGAGACCGTCGATCAGACCGAGTTCGATCGCTCGGGTGCCGAGCCAGACGTCGCCGGTCGTGACTCTGGCGAGAGCGTCGTCGTCGAAGCCGCGAGCGGCACGGACCGCACCGGTGAAGCGCCGGAAGATGGCGTCGACGAGTTCGCGCTCGTGCTCCTCGTCCTCCGGCGTTGGTTCGCGCCATGGCGCGCCCATGTCCTTGAAGGGACCGGTCTTGGTCACCACCATGCGTGCGCCGATGCGGCGGAGCGCATCCACGACGACCGGGCGGACGCTGATCACTCCGATTGATCCCACCAGCGCGCTGGGAAACGCGAGGACACGGGTTGCCCCGCAGGCGAGGAAGTACGCGCCGGAGGCGCCGACCCCCTTGATCCACGCCACCACCGGCTTGTTCGCGGCGAGGCGCCGGACAGCCATGTACAGCTGCTCGGACGCGATCGCGGTGCCGCCTGGGGAATCGATCTCGATCAGGACCGCGCGGATCCGCGGATTACGACGCGCCTGACCGATCGCGCGAATGAGGTCATCGGTTCGCGTCGCGCCGCCGATCGCGCCCCGGACCTGAACCACCGCGATCCGTCTGCGGTCGGTGATACCGGCGAGCCGATCAGAGAGGCCACGCTCGGAAATCACCCTTGCATGCTAGTCGGCCGGTGGCTGTTTCCGACCTGAGCTCAGTGCTCGCCGGCCGCCCGCGCTGCCGTTGCCTCGCGAAGCGTCGCGCTGACCGACTCGCCGCTGACATCCAGAACCACTCCGATGGTGTCGCCGTCGTCCCAGCCACAGAGTGAGATCGAGGTCAGCGGCGCCGGCCCGGTCGCTGGTGAGCAGATGAAGTCGCTGCCGTCGGTGGTGGTGTTGAGCGTCTTGCTGCTGATCACGCTGACACCCTGGGTCTTGAGCCCCGTCGTGAAGTCGCTGAAGAACTGGGTGGTGCTGCTCTCGATGTTCGGCCCCTGCGCCAGCAGCACGACGAGCATGGCGCGCCCCGGCTTCGCCGTAGACGCCGCTCACGACGTGGGTGGCGCCGTCTTCCTGCATCACCTGCTGCATCTGCTGGGTCACCGCCGCGGTCGCGGGCGTGTGGATGGCGGTCAAGGCCCCGACGGCCGTTGGCGTGGTGATGGTGTGGTCCGGATGCGCGCGGCTGTTGAGCCATTCATAGCCCGCGAACCCCAGGATCCCGACCAGGATCACGGTGAGACCGATGCCGAGCACGCCCTTGCCGGAGAGATGGCGCTTGCGGGGAGCGGCCGGCACGTCCCAGGCGGAGCGGTCGCGGTTCGCATTCGGGAGCGGCCGTGTTCCCCACGCAGCAGAGCCTTCTTCGGCCTTCCCGCGGTTCAGCGCGAGCGCCTCGTCGCGACCACGGATGTTCCATCCGCTGCCGCCCGGGCTCACCGGTCCGGCCACCGCGGGCGGCTCGGGGCGAACGCCGATTGTGGGTGTCGAGAGGCGCTGCTGGGCGACGCCGAGCGAAGCCGGGACGGCCTCGAACGCCGGCCGTGCGCCGCTCGGCGGGGCTCCGATCGGCGGTGCCGCCGGCATGGTCGCCTGAGGAGCCTGTGGCGAGGTCTTGAGCGTGCGCGGATCGGGCGTGACAGGGCGCGGCAGGGTCACCCGCGGGGCTGCCTCGAACGCGAGCGACGGGTCACCGGCATCGAGCACCGGCTGCTTCGGCATCGGGGCGCGTTCGAAGTGCGCTGGGTCCGGGACCTTCTTGAACGAGAGGGGAGTTCCGCCGCCCTCTTGGGTGTGCTCGGTCATGTGTTCCCATCCGGCACGGCGCGCGGCGTAGCAATCGAGATGCTCAGAGCCTATGACGGCGGTCCCGTACGGCACAGGCCATGTCAGGGCACTGCTGCCGGAGTGTCACGGATGTGTCACGCCGTGCCCACGGCGTGTGGTGATCCTTTTGGGTCAGCGGTAGTCGTGCGATCCGGGGAATTCGGTCCCGGGAGATGCCGGTCCTGGGCGGTCGATCGGGTCGCCGTCCGGCGTGAGCGCTGTCACCTTCTCGACGACCACGTTGACCCGGCCTAGCTCCACCTGGAGGAGGCCGTCGACCATGAGCAGGGGATGCCGGCTCACTTCAAGGGTGCGCTGCACCACGGCCGGGCGGAACACCAGGTCGAGGTGGGCATCCTCGTCTGCGAGCGTGAAGAAGCGGAATCCGCGAGCCGTCGACGGCTGCTGGCGCGTGATCACGAGCCCTGCCACGCGGATCCTCGTGCCGTCGACCATGTCGCGCACCTTCGCCAGCGGAACACAGCCCATTGCGTTGAGCCGCTCGCGCATGAACGACACCAGGTGGGGCCCTGTGCTCACCTCGCTGATCGCGTACTCGGTGTTCACCCGTGTGCGCTCGTCCATCTCGGGCAGGATCGGTGGCGGTGCCGGGAGCGACACGAGTGGTGGCGCCGGGTCGCTGCTCGGGTCGTGCGGGGTATGCGGCGCATCGCCGAGCCGGTTGCCGGCGAGAGCCCCACTGCCCCGGGGAGGACCGGTCACCACGGCCGCGGCGATGACCGTCTGCTCGGCCGGAGCGATGGTTGCTCTGCGGCGCTTTCGGGGCGGCAGCGACTCCTCGGTCTCCTTCAGGGTCCAGAGCAACTGGCGGCGCGACTTCCCGCCGGCAACGGCATCGAAAGCGCCGACACGGATGAGGTTCTCCATCGCTACTCGCGGCAGCAGCGTGTGCCGCCAGAACGCGGCCACCGATGTGTTCGCCCCGGCGACCACCGCGTCGTCGCACGCGGCGCGTGCGCTCGGTCCCAGCCCGCGCACGTAGGCGAAGCCGAGCCGTATCGCGAAATTCGCAGGGCCGGTTTCCTCGACGAGGCAGCGGGCGCGGCTCTTCGTGACGTCGACCGGCAGGACCTTGACGCCGTGCCGTTTGACATCGTCGACGAGAACCGACGGATGGTAGAAACCCATCGGCTGCGCGTTGAGCAGCGCGCACGTGTAGTGCGCGGGATATGTCATGCGCAGCCACGCGGTTTCGTACGCGGTGCGCGCGAATGCCGCGGCGTGCGACTTGCAGAAACCGAACTCCGCAAAGCCGAGGACGCTCTTGAAGATCTGCTGGGCAACCTCCTCGCTGAGATCGTGCTCGAGGCACCGGCGGATGAAGCCGTCACGAAGCTCCTCCATCTCCACTCGTGAACGGTGCCGGCTCATCGCCCGCCGGAATCGGTCCGCCTCACCAGCGGTGTATGCGGCGATCTCCATGACGATGCGCAGGATCTGCTCCTGGTAGAGGACGACGCCGCATGTTTCCGCCAGAATCGGCTCCAACTTGGGATGCAGGTAGGTCACGGGTTCGAGTCCCTGGCGGCGGCGGAGATAGGGATGCACCGCATCGCCCTGGATCGGGCCGGGACGGATGATCGCCACCTGCACGATCAGATCGTTGAAACACCGCGGTTGTGACTGCCAGAGCGATTGCTGCTGGGCGCGCGACTCGATCTGGAACAGCCCGATGGTGTCGACCTTGCAGATCACGTCGTAGACACGCGGATCGTCGAGCGGCAACTCGTCGAGGTCGGGCCGCTGTCCCGTCGTCCGCTCGATGAGGTCGAGGCATTCAGCGATCGCCGACAGCGTGCGCAGCCCGAGCAGATCCATCTTGATGAGCCCCAGGTCCTCGACGTCGTCCTTGTCGAATTGCACGACGACGCGGCCCGGCATCGTCGCCCGCTCTACCGGCACGACATCGACGAGCGGTTCCCCGGTCACGAGCATGCCGCCGACATGAATGCTCAAGTGCCGCGGTGTGCCCTCGATACGGCGCAGGACCTCGATGAACTGCTCCCAAGCGTGGTTCGATACCTCGGGGCCGGGCTTCGACACATCGACGGCCGGGTCCTGCCGTCGCGGGGGCCCCTCCGTCCCAGCTTCCGTAAACACGCCGGGCCGGCGCCCCCCCGCGACGTCACCCGGCCTCGTGGTGCCTGCGCCGGCCGAGGTGAGCGTGGACTCGATGTCCGCGAGGTACCAGCTGTCGGTGTGCGTGCTGAGCTTGTCGACCACGGTTTCCGGAAAGCCCATCGCCGCGCCCACCTGGCGAATCGCCATGCGCGGGCCGGAAGGTCACGACGTTGGCCACCATCCCGGTGCGGTCGGGACCGTATTTCTCGTAGACGTACTGCAGCACCTGCTCGCGGTGGTCGGTGGAGAAATCGATGTCGATATCGGGCGTGCCCTGGTGGTCCTCGTGGAGGAAGCGCTCGAACAGCAGGTCGTGCGCAACGGGATCGACACGCGTGATGCCGAGCAGATAGGCGACGATCGAGTCCGCCGCGCTGCCGCGTCCCTGCCCCGGAATGCCGTGCTCACGCGCGAATTTCATGATGTCCCACGTGATCAGGAAGAACTCGGCGAGATGCGTCTTCTCGATGACATCGAGCTCGCGTTGCAGGCGTGCGGCGACGGCGCGAGTCATGGGGTGGTACTTGCGCTGCACCGATTCCTGACACAGGCCGTAGAGCACGGAGAACGGCGTCTCCCCTGCCGGCACCGGAAAACCCGGAAAGCGCACGTCGCTGAAATCCAGTGACACCTCACAGGCGGCAGCGATGCGCGCCGCGTTGTCGAACGCTTCCGGGAAGATCGGGAAGCAGGGCGCGAAGCTCCGCCTCGCCGTGGAGCCGGTGCTCGCTGTTGGGCAGGAGCAGGCCATGCGCCGCGGCCTGGTCGAGAGTCGTCCGATGACGGATCGCGGTGAGCACGTCGAGCAACGGCTTGTCGTCTGCGGTGGCGTGATCCGGTATCGCGCTCGCCACCAGCGGGATGTCCGCGGCCTTGCGCAATCGCCGCGCATTCCGCGACGAGCCAGCGATCCGCGGGATGCAGGTGATTGCTCACCAGCATCGCGGTGCGCTCGCGCCCGAAACACTCCCGCACCAACTGCGCGTGACGGAGCGCGTCGCGACGATCACCGCGCACCAACGCATCGACCACAGCGCTGCGCGAACCGCCGATCAGCGCGATGCAATCGTCGAGCGCAGCGGGATCGATGCGCGCAGGATCGCTCTCGACGAGCAACGTCGTCGACGGCAATCCCGGCCAGCCCTTCCGGAAACGGTCCGGCTGTCGGCCGCAGCGAAACCGGCCGCTCCGGCGGCGGCAGCGTCGGCCGTCTGCAGGCGAGGCGGCTCCGACCCAGGAGATCCGGAGGGGTGACGTGCGGCGGGACCGCTCGAAATCCCGTCGATCTCAAGGCGCGGCTGACCTTTGACGCCGGCGAGCTGCGATGCGCTCACTGCCCGGCAGAGCTGGCGGTATCCAGTCCTGCTTCGGGCCAGCAGGCGGATTCGCGAGCCGCCGGCGAGCTCGAGCTCGGTGCCGATGATCGGATGGATCCCCTGCGCTTTCGCGGACTGGATCAGCTCGACGGCTCCATACAGCCCGTTGCGATCGCAGAGACCGAGCGCGGCGATCCCCAGGCGAGCGGCCGTCTGGACCATGCGCTTCGGTGAGGCGGACCCTTCCAGGAAGGAGTAGTGGGAACGGGCGGCGAGTTCGGCAAATCCGGGCATCGGCACGGTGTGGCGGCTTGACAACTACTACAAATCTGTGTAACTATTCGCCGGGTCAGCCCACCACCAAATGAGGCTTCTCCCCTTTCCCGGCCGCCGGTTCCCCTCAACCGGCGGCCACCAGGGAGGGGCGGCGCTCGGTTCAGTCATAGCGGCGCTCCCGATGCCACTCGCCGGTCTCGAGGTCCCGGTAGAGATCGACGCACTCCCCGTCATTGAGGAGGCACCGCACGTAATCGCGACCTACCGGGATCCGCCACCAGTCGGTCTCCACACGCCAGGTGTTCACCACCTCGGCCACCCGTCCCCACACCGACCCGTTGCGGATCGCAACCGGCCGGCCGGCCGTGTCGGTGCGAACTTCGATCGTGCCTTCAAGCAACTCGGTCATCAGGTCGCCTCCTCGCGACGGTCAGTGTAACGAACAGATGTTCGATTCGCAAGCCACGCTAACCTCCCGGGAAGCAGACCGGCTGCACAGAAATTGGATGAAGCGAGGTGGACGCGTGTGATTGAGGAATCTGGCGAGTTCCGCTCTGCCGATGGACGCTTGGTGACTTTCAGCCATTACGGTCCGGCCGAAGGGCACCGAGTGGTGATTCACTACGGCACCCCGGGGACACGCCACCTGTCAGAGCGCGCGACAAATGTCCTCGCCCGGCGGAATGTGCAGATCCTGGTCCTTGATCGACCCGGTTACGGGGAATCATCGCGCTGGCCCGGCCGTCGCGTCGCCGATGTCGTCGAGCGACGTCGCGATGGTGGCCGACCTGCATGGCTGGGATCGCTTTGCGGTGTGGGGCGGTTCGGGCGGTGGTCCTCACGCTCTCGCCTGCGCAAGCCTGCTCGCAGACCGAGTTCGAGCGGTGCGCTTCGGTGGTAGGGCCGGCTCCGTATGACGCCGATGGCCTGGACTGGATCGGACGGCATGTCGCCGGGCAACGTCGAGGAGTTCGACCGAGCCCTGGAAGGTGAAGACTCCTACCGCCCGCTCGTCGAAAGGCTGGCTCGGGAAGCGGTGGAAGCGGTGCGGTCGGGAGAAGTGCCGCTCGGTCCCGAGTACGAGCTACCGGAAGCCGACGTGGCGGCGCTCCGAACACGAATGGCGGAACCCGGTTTCCTCGAAAGGACCATCGCAATGCACACCGGTGGCGTCGATGGATGGATCGATGACGCCATGGCCTTCGTGAAACCGTGGGGGTTCGATCCAAAAGAGATCAGCGTCCCGGTGAGCGTCTGGTACGGACCCGACGATGTGCTCTGTCCTCGGGCTCACGCGGAATGGCTCCTCGAGCACATTCCCGGAGCGGAGCGTCATGAATTGCCCGCCGGGCCACCTCCTCGGAGACGAGGAACTCGACGCCATTTACGGTTGGCTGATCGGTCAATAACGGAGCGGTCCCGCCCTTACGCCAAGGCGATGACTGCGATCGACACTCGAAGGCCCTCTGCGTCAATGGGGAGCTTGGCGCCTTGCCTGGCGGGAGGATCCGTTCGGAAACCACGCCTGCCACTCCTCGTTCATCCCGGCAAAGTCCTCGGGGTCTCGCAGGATGAAGGTGGCGCTGACGATCTTGTCGAGCGAGCTTCCCGCGGCCTCCAGAATCGCGGACACGTTCCGCAGACACTGCCGCGTCTGTTCCTGGATGGTGGCGCCGGCAAGGTGACCGGTGGCGGGATCGATACCGGCCTGGCCCGAGACGAATACCAGCCCCGCAGCCTTCACAGCCTGGCTGTACGCGGGCGAGGTCGGCGCCGCGGCGGTGTTCACACAGTCTCTGGGCATTTCCTATCCTCCACGGACGCCAGCGGTAGCAGACGGGCAGATTTCAGCTGGACGCGTTGGCAAGCGGCAATGACGAGCATGCGCGAGCAGCGGGTGTATCCGTTCCAGCCACGGGCGCGCCCCGAGCTGTTCAAACAACGAGCGCGACTCGAGCGCCGACGCTGGCGGCGTCATCGGGACGTCCTTGCCCTTCGAGCCATTCGGCGAGCTCACACTGTGCCACCGCCTGCTCGAATGGAGTGCCGAGCGCGCGGAACCCGGCGACCGCCGTCTCGAAGCCTGCTTCGACGCCATCGTGGTGCCCGCGGAGCGCAGACAGACGGGCGTCCAGCCGCGCGACCTGTCCGCGCAACTCACGACTGACCAACCCGGGTCTTGACTCGCGAACCATCGCCAGCATCGCCTCCGCGGCATCAAGATCACCGAGGTCGAGGGCGGCGGCAACCCCGTGCGCGATGATGCGCTTGATCCCCAGATCGGACAGACCCAGCTTCGGAGTGTCTTCGAGGAGTTGCTCCGCCAGTGCCACTGCCTCGGCGAGCCTGCCTCTCGGCGCTGAGCAGCTCGACCTCGGCCGAGCCGAGACGGACGCGGATCTCGGTGTTGTGCGCATCGGCACGCGCCTTCGTCGTGTCGAAGATCTGGCGTGCCGCCTCGACCTCGCCGCGGCGGATGCGGATCGGCACCAGCTCCATGACGCGGACCGCAGCCCACTGGAAGGCTTCGAGCTCCTCAGCGGCCTGCGCCTCCTCCACACGGCGCACGGCTTCATCCCAGCGACCGAGCGCTACGAGCGGTGTGGTGACACCAAGCAACGCGGTGAGCTCGCTGCCACGATCCCCCTTCCGGCGTGCCAGCTCGAGCATCGACTCGGTCAGCTCGACAACCTCGTCATGGCGGTCCTGGTATTCGAGGAACACGGCAAGGTTGTTCCATGCGCGAAAGATCGCGTTGGTGAAGTCGCCCTCGATCGCGATCTCGAGTGCTCGGCGCAGCAGGGTCACCGACTCATCGAGACGCCCCTCTCGCCCGATGGCCACGGACTTGCTGCTCAACGCCTGGGAGTAGACCTCGGGGAGCTCCAGTTGCTGCGCAAGAAGCAGCGCCTCATCGATCATCGGATTCGCCTTGTCGTCGGCTTCGAGGGCCAGGAAGCGTCCGAGCTGCCCAGTCACCAGAGCGAAGGCGGCGTCGGGTTCATCCCCTGCGAGCACGGCGTACGCCCGCCGCGCGGTCTCGATGGCCAGGTCGAGATGACCCTGTTCGAAGAGGATCTCTGCCAGGCCCGCCTCGGTGCGAGCGGCGGAATGCAGTCTCACCAGACTCCTCGAAGAGCCGCTTCGCCTCGGTGGTCAACGCAGTCGCCTGCTCCAGGTGACCCAACTGGACTGCCATGCGGCCGGCACGTTCGAGCAAACGCCGCACGCTCGATTGGCTCGGTGCTCAACTCTGCTGCACGTTGGAAATACGCTCGAGCCTCCGCGGGCGCGGCGAGCGATGCCGCCCGCTCGCCCGCCCGGATGAGCATTCCGCACGCGAGCTCGCGGATCCGGGGTGCGTCCTCCGCGTCGGGCGCGAGGCGGTGAGCCTCGAGGTAGTGCGACGCCACCACCTCGACGACCTCTCGCCTCGTCCGCACCCCACGCCCGCTGCAGGAACTCGGCGACACTCAGGTGCATTGCCTTGCGGTCCTTCCTGGGGAGCGTCTCGTACGCGACGGTTCGGACGAGGTCCTGCAGGAACGCGTACTGGCCCCGCTCCGGCGAGCGCGGGTCGGCTTGGACGGTCAGCACCTCCTTGGCAACGAGCGCCGCCAGGATGGGCTCGATCTGTGCCTCCGGAAGGCCGGATATCGCGGCAAGGGCAGCGGGCGTGCACGTCTTCCCAAGAACGGAAGCCTCCTGGATCAGCCGGCGCTCGGGTGCGGAGAGGCCGTCGAGCCGTGCGGCGATCAGCGCGTGCAGCGTTTCGGGGACTTCCAGGTCCTCGATCGGGCCGGCAGGGCGATATGCGGATCCTTCTGGGACGAGCAGGTTGCGGTCCAGCAGCATGCGCACCGTCTCCACGGCATAGAGGGGCACGCCTTCCGCTCGTTCGAGGATCTTCGCCGTGAGCTCCGCGGGTAGTCCGGGAACCAATCCGATGAGGAGAAGTTCCATCGCACGTGCCGGGAGCGGTTCCAGCGAGATCGACGTGGCGTTGCGCTTCGGTCCAGCGCCGGCTTCGTGCCCGGGGCGTGCAAGCGTCATCACGAAGATCGGGAAGGCGCGCGACCAGTTCAGGAGATAGTCGATGAAATCGAGCAGTGACGGATCGGCCCACTGCAGATCCTCGAAGACCATGATCACCGGATCGGTGGCGGCAAGCCGTTCGAAGAAGAGCCGCCAGCCGGCGAACAGGTCCGACTTGTCCGAGGAGGCATGCTCCTCGAGTCCGAGGAGATGCGCGAGGCGGGGCTCGACGAACGCGCGATCGGCAGGATCGGGAACCGTTCGCTCGACAATCGAGCGGAGTTTGTTCCTCGCCGACGTCCGGTCCTCACCCTCGAGGATATCCGCGCGTCCGCGCACCATCTCCGCGAGCGCCCAGTACGTCACGCCTTCCCCGTAGGAGAGGCAGCGTCCGCGGTGCCAGCGAAAGGTTCGCTGGAGACCGTCCATGTATTTGAAGAATTCCCAGCTCAAACGGGACTTGCCGATCCCGGCGATCCCGATGACCTGGACGAGGTGCGCCTTGCCGTCGTCAGCGCTGGCGAGGAAGAGATCCTTGACGAGCTTGATCTCACGATCTCGACCGACGAAGGGCGGCTCGAGGCCTTCCGCTTTCATCAGGCCGCCGACGCCGGCAACAACCCGATCTGCCCGCCACAGACGTACTGGTTCGGCTTTCCCTTTCAACTCGTGCAGGCCGGTATCGCGGTACTCGATCGCCACATCGGTTGCTCGCTTGGTTGACTCGCCAACCAGCACGGTCCCCGGCGTGGCGGCGGATTGCACGCGCGAGGCGGTGTTGACGAGGTCACCCGCGACCATCCCCTGTCCGATCGCCCCGAGGTTGACGGTCGCCTCGCCGGTAAGCACACCCGCGCGAGCACGCAACTCCGGCGCACCCGTCTCCATGCCGAGTTGGGTCACTGCGTCGACGATCTCGAGCGCAGCGCGCACTGCCCGCTCGGCGTCGTCCTCCTTCGCAATCGGCGTCCCCCAGACCGCCATCACCGCGTCACCGATGAACTTCTCCACGGCCCCGCCGTACCGCCCGATCACCGTCTGGCACGCGTCGAAATATCGGGTCAGGAGGTCGCGCACCTCCTCCGAATCCCGGGTTTCAGCCAGCGTGGTGAAGCCGACGAGGTCGGCGAAGAGGACCGAGACGTGCCGGCGCTCGGTGAGCGTCGCGGCCGCCGCAGCGGCGCCGGCAGGCGACTCGACTTCGGCTCCCTGTGCACCGGTGGCAACGGCGAGTGGCGAGCCACAATCGCCACAGAACCGCGCGCGCGTGGAATTGGCCGCGCCGCAGGAGGGACAGGCGACGGCCAGCGGACGTCCGCAATCGCCGCAGAACCGACGCCCAGGCTCGTTCTCACCGCCACAACCGGCGCAGATCAAAAGTGGGCTCCTTTCGTGTCGACCAGAGGCGAAGCCTACGACGTCAGCGCAACAACCGGTGCCTCCCAGGTGAAGCGCCGCTCCGGGAGGTCGCCGGGATCGAGCGCGAGCCTCGGCCGCCGCACCGTGGCCGCGCCGAAGCGGCTTCGGAGGCGATCCGCCGTGGCGACCACCGCGTCGTGGGCGCCGTCGCCGGGGCGGAGCAGATCGGCCTGCCGGCCTGCCGCCGGGGTCAGCCTGGTCACGCCGACCCGAACAGCAGCCACGGGAGCTTGGATCTTCAGCTCGCCGAGCAGGCCGAGCGCTGCCGTCCAGAGCTCCCCCACGTTGGCCGAAGGCGCCGGCGGCACCACCGAAACCGAGATCGCCTCAGCCTCCTCGATCTCGAACACCACGCTCACCTCACCGGCCGCCAGGGCTTCGGCGGCGAGCCGTCCACCGAGGGCTGTGGTGCACTGCCGGACTCCGCGAAGCAGGATCTCGAGATCCCCGGTGGCGCCGTCGAGGACGAGCCGCTCGCTCCATGCCCGCCGCGCCGGCATGGGATTGATCCCGCCGCTGTCCTCGCCACACGCCAAGCGGTACAGCCGGAGCCCGTCGGGACCGAACTGGCGCTGGAGATCGGCCGGACCCAGGCCCGCCACCGCGCCGAGACAGTCGAGCCCGAAAGCCGCGAGCCGGGCGGTGACCGCTGGGTCGACGGGCAGCACGTCGAGCGGCAGCGGGGCCAGGAAGACGGCTTCCTCGCCGGAGCGAACCCGGCGGATCCGGCCTGGATGGCTCGCCCGCGCCGCCAGGCGGGCGACGTATCGCGAGCCCGCCACGCCCACGGCGATCTCCACATCGAGCACGCCACGAAGGCAGCGAGCCAGGGCGGACGCCCAGGCGGCTTCATCGGCGAACTCGGCGTGACGGCCGGAGAGATCGCCGAACGCCTCCTCATCACCGGCTTCCACCGTGGGCGAGAGCCGGTGGAGCTCGGCGCAGACGGCGGCGCGCAGCCGTGCGACACCGTCTGGATCGAGCGGGACGAACACCGCCGCGGGGCAGGATTGCTGCGCCTGGCGGAGCGGTTGCCCCACCCGCACCCCGGCCGCCAGCGCCGCCGCGGAAGCGGCGACGACCGGGAGGCGCAACTCGGGCGCGCCGCCCAGGATCACCGGCTCGCCGCGCAGCTCCGGGTAGCGGCGGAGGGCGGCCAGCAACCCGAGATGCGGATGGCGAGCGCAGAGAACACGCATCTCAACCTCGAGCCGCCACGCCGGCCACATCCGGAAGCGGGATCGCGATCGGCTGCAGCCGCGGCACGACGACACTGGGCAGCCCGACCACCTCGGCGGTGGCATACGGACGGGGATAGCGGAGCAGCACGGTTGCCTCGGCGCCGGGCGCACCGAGCTTGCTCTTGCCCGTGGTGAGCCGGACCCGCAGCCCGGCCACATCACCGTTGGCACGCTGCCAGCCCGCGGCGGCGCAGACGAGCGTGAGCGAGGATGCGTGGCGAAGCGGCGCCGCAACCGGAGCCGGCGTGGCGATCACGCAGACCGCTCCGCGCTTTGCAACCGCCTCGGCGAGGGCTGCGAGCGCGTGCGCCCAGAGCGACGGCCGGGATTGCTCCCCGCCGAGCGCCACTCCCACCCACGGCATGCCCGCGACCACCAGGGCACGCGCCATGACCAGCCCCCGCTCCCACTTCTCGGTGCCGGGGGAGATCACCAGGCAGGCGTCGAGATCAGCCCCGAGGTCGGCGAGGAACCCGGGGTCGAGCGTGCCCGCAAGGTCCACGTAGCCGGTGTCGTGCGAGCGACTCGCCAGCGCGACGAGCGATTGCAGCAGCGTCAGCCGGCCTGAGGGACCACGCCCCGCCGCGGCAAGCAGGGTCACCCGGCCGTGCGGCAACCCACCCGGAGTGAGCACATCGTCGAGGACCGGCACCGCGGTGGACCACGCGCCTGCCTCCTCCGGCAATCCGCCACGACGGAGTGCCTGGGGACCGTAGCGGGTTCGAAGTGTCGCCAGAGCGGCGGACAGGGAATCGGGCATCGCTCCTCACTGGGGTAAAGCCATCGCCGACTGGGACGGAAAGCAGGAGCGCCGAGGCGGGACGCCAGTGTAACGAACAGATGTTCGCCGCGCAAGCAGCGAAACCGCGATATCGCGGACTGCTCAGCGCGCCACTTCGATGAGCGCGTCGATGACCGCAGACAGGAAAGCGTCGCCGCCGCCATGGCCCGCATCGCCGATGACCTCGAGCCTGCTCGTCGTCCACGCATGGGACAAGTGCCATGCAGTGTCGAGCGGACCGCTGACGTCGTACCGGCCGCTGATCAGCACGCCGGGGATGCCGTTGAGCACCGGCGCCTCGCGGAGGAGTTGCCCGTCGTCGAGAAACGCGGCGTTGCGCCAGTAATGCGTCACCAGACGCGCGAATCGGAGGCGGTACTCGGGATCTTCATATCGAGGATTGGGCGTGTGATTCGGCGCCAGTGAGACGTGCGCGTTCTCCCACGCACACCACTCGCGAGCGGCCGTATCGCAGACCGCGGGATCGGCGTCGAACAGCAGTGTCGCGTACGCATCGACGAGACGTAGATGACGCAATTCCTCCGGCACGGCTGCGACAAAACGGTCCCACTCACGCGGAAAGATGCGCCCCATGTCCTGGGTGATCCACTCCACCTCGCGTCGTGTGGTCATGGTCACGAGCGCGAGGATCAGTGCGCTCACCCGTGCAGGATGTGCCTCGGCATATGCCAGTCCCAACGTCGATCCCCACGACATCCCGAGCACGGTCCAGCGCTCGATGCCGAGATGCTCACGCAGCCTCTCGATATCGGCGATCAGATGGTGGGTGGTGTTGCTGCTCAAATCGGCGTCGGGATCGCTCGCCAGCGGCCGGCTCCGTCCCGCTCCGCGCTGATCGAAGAGCACGGCGTCGTAGAGATCCGGGTCGAACAAGCGGCGCTGGTTCGGCCGGCACCCCGACCCAGGCCCGCCGTGGAGAAAGACTGCCGGTCTCCCTTCCGGATTGCCGCAGCGCTCCCAGTACACCTCGTGTCCGTCGCCCACGGCGAGCATGCCGGTGTCACGCGGTTCGATAGCTGGGAACATGCCCCGCATGGGTCGCGCCTCCGTGCCATTCGGTGTTGACGGGCCGTTCATGGAACCATGAGCGTGAACCGGCGGGAGTTTCTGAAGCGCTCGGGCCTGGTGGTTGCGGCGTTGACGATTCCCGGCTGCGGGTCGGTCGTCAAGCAGATCACGCCACGCCCGTCGCCGACGCCATCTCCCTCGCCCACTCCGCTCGGCCCGCCGACCGCCGCGGACTGGGCGGCACTGGCTGGTCAGATCAGCGGCAGCGTTGTGCTGCCCGGCAACTCGTCGTACACGGTCGATGCGCAGCTCTTCAATCCTCGATTCGAACTCGATCCTGCCGGCCGGCATCGTGTATTGCGCATCGGTGAGTGACGTCCAGCGCACGCTCGCATTTGCGCAGGCGCACGGGATGCCCATCACCCCTCGATCCGGCGGACACAGCTACGCCGGCTACTCCACAACAACAGGAGTGGTGTGCGACGTGACTCGCATTGCAGGCGTGACGTTGCAGTCTGACAGCACCGCGGTGATCGGTGCGGGGACGCACCTCATCGACGTGTACTCCGCGCTTGCGCCGCACGGCGTGGGAATTCCTGCGGGATCATGTCCGACGGTTGGCATCGCCGGTCTTGCGATGGGCGGCGGACTCGGTGTCGTGGGACGGAAATTCGGGCTCACGTGTGACAACGTCACGCAGGTCGAGATCGTCACCGCTGCCGGCGATGCGCTCACGTGCAACGCGAACACCAACGCCGATCTCTTCTGGGCATGTCGCGGTGGTGGCGGGGGCAATTTCGGAATCGCGACCTCGTTCACCGTGGCAACGCACCCGATCGCGACCGTGACGCTGTTCACGCTCGCGTGGCCGTGGTCCGCCGCCGGACAGGCGATCGCGGCCTGGCAGCACTGGATCACGACCATCCCCGATGAGCTCTGGTCCATCTGTCACGTGCTCAACACAAAGTCCGGACCGTCGCCGTCGATCACGGTCGACGGCGCGTACATCGGCAGCTCGGCTGCGCTGACACCCTGGCTCAACACGTTGCGCAGTGCAGTGGGCGGGTCGTCCTCGTCGGTGGGGACGTACGGCTACATCGACGCGATGCTCACCGAAGCAGGTTGCTCGGGGGAGAGTGCCGCGGCGTGCCATCTGCCCACAGAGAATCCGCAAGGGACAGTCGCGCGCGAGCCGTCACTCGCGCACTCCGACATCGCCGTGGAACCACTGAGCACCGCGGCCATCAACACGATTCTGTCGGGCGTTGAGGCGCGGCAGGCAAACCCGCTGGCGACAACACGAGCAGGTGTCGCACTCGATGCGCTGGGCGGCGCCATCAACCGCGTTGCCCCGGATGCAACCGCGTTCGTGCATCGCAACGGGCTTTTCAGCACGCAGTACAACGCCACGTGGCCGATCGGCGCGAGCGCCGCGGTGGTGGCCAGCAACGTCGCGGGAGTGAACGAGCTCTACTCGGCAATGCGCCCGTACGCGAGCGGTGCCGCGTACCAGAACTACATCGACCCGAGCCTCACCTCCTGGCAACAGGCGTACTACGGCGTCAACCTGCCCCGGCTCATGTCCGTGCAGGCTCAATACGACCCGAACGGCCTGCTCCAGTTCGCGCAGAGCATCCCGCGCTCCTGAGCCCGGCAGGAGGGCCGCCCGCTAGGCTGGAGGCAGTCATCCGTCACTGGAGTTCTGCTCATGCCCGAGATGCTCGCCAGCTACGTCGCCGGCGCCTGGTACACAGCACCTGACGCAGGCACGGCGGTCGCCGACGCGGCAACCGGCGAGATCGTCGCTCGCGTCTCCAGCACCGGTCTCGACACCCGGGCCATGGTCGAACATGCGCGGCAGACCGGTGGACCGGCGTTGCGGCAGCTCACGTTTCACGAGCGGGCGGCGGCGCTGAAGACGCTGGCGACGTACCTCGACGCCAACAAGGCCGCGTATCACGAACTGTCACTGTCCACGGGGGCAACGCGACGCGACGGCACCGGTGACATCGACGGCGGTATCGGCACCGTGTTCGCATACAGCAGCCGCGCACGGCGCGAGCTTCCGGACGGCTTCCTCATCGCCGACGGTGAGGTCGAACCGATCGGCAAAGGCGGCGCGTTTTCCGGCCAGCACGTCTACACGTCGCTGCGCGGTGTTGCGCTGCAGGTCAACGCCTTCAACTTTCCGGTGTGGGGGATGCTCGAGAAGCTGGCGCCGGCAATCCTCGCGGGCGTTCCCACCATCGTCAAACCGGCCACACAGACCGCGTACGTCACCGCAGCGGTGATGCGAGACATCATCGCGTCGGGCGCGCTCCCGGAAGGAGCCGTGCAGTTCGTGTGCGGCAGCGCTGGTGATCTGCTCGATCACCTTGCAGGCGAGGATGTCATCGCGTTCACCGGCAGTGCGGTCACCGCAGCGGTGTTGCGTGCCAACGACGCCGTCACCGCACGCGCCGCGCGGTTCACCGCCGAAACCGACTCGCTCAACTGCTCGATCCTGGGACCGGATGCCACGGCGGGAACACCGGAATTCGACTTGTATATCAAGGAAGTCTCGCGCGAGATCACCACCAAGGCAGGGCAGCGATGCACGTGCATCCGTCGAGCGATGGTTCCGGAAGCGCTGGTTGACGACGTCATCGCCGCGCTGCGCGCGCGGCTCGACAAGGACGGTCGTCGGCAACCCGCGCAATGAGACGGTGACCATGGGTGCGCTGGTGAGCCTGCACCAGCGCGACGAGGTCCGCGCCGCGGTCGCCGAGCTGGGACGCGCAACGGAAACCGTGTACGGCAACGCCACGTCGGTCGATCCCGTCGACGCCGACCCTGGAGCGCGGCGCGTTCATGGCACCAGTGGTCCTGCTGGCGACGGGCGACCGCGACGAACCGCACGAGATCGAGGCGTTCGGCCCGGTAACCACGCTCATCCCGTATGCGCCGTCGGCAGATCTCGGCGCCCTGGCTGCGCGGGGCGGCGGCAGCCTCGTCGGCTCGATCGTCTCCTACGACCCCGACTTCATCCGCCGCACGGTGACCGGCATGGCGCCGTATCACGGCCGCGTGCTCGTCCTCGATCGCGACTCGGCGGCCGAGTCCACGGGCCACGGCACCCCGATGCCGCAACTGGTCCATGGCGGCCCGGGCCGTGCCGGCGGCGGCGAGGAGCTCGGTGGCATGCGCTCGGTCAAGCACTTCATGCAGCGCACCGCGCTGCAGGGCTCACCCGCAGTGATCGAGGCGCTGGTCGGCGGGTCGTGATCCCGGGGCACGCGCGGCGGCCCTGACCGTACACTCGCGGGCGAACGTCCCACCCCGGCGAGGAGGTACTGCGTGCGCGTTGCGGTGACCGGTGGTACCGGCTTCGTCGGCATCCACACCGTTCGTGCGCTCAAGGACGCCGGACACGAGGTGGTGATCATCGCCCGTGGCACCGCCCGCCGCCCCAAGGGCGACCGCGTCACCTTCGTCGAGGCGGACGTCACGAATGCGCCCAAGCTCGCTGAGACCTTCGCGGGCTGCGACGCGGTCGTCCACCTGGTCGCGATCATCCAGGAGCGCGGCAAGCAGACCTTCGACCGGGTGAACCGCGAGGGCACCGAACGCGTGGTGGCGGCGGCGAAGGAGGCCAAGGTCGGCCACTTCGTCCACCAGGGGGCGCTCGGCGCCGACCCGGACCCGCGGTATCCGTACCTGCTCAGCAAATGGCTCGGCGAGCAGGCGGTGCGGGCGAGTGGCGTGCCGTACACCGGGCTTCGTCCCGGCCTCATCTTCGGCCCGGGCGACGGCTTCTTCACGCTCCTCACCCGAATGATGCGCATCAACCCGCTCATCCCGATCGCCGGCGACGGCAGGACACTGTTCCAGCCGATCTCGATCGGGGACGTGACCCGCTGCATCACGGTCTCGCTCGAGCGCGGCCCCGCGAACCGCGTCTACGAGATCGGCGGCCCCGACCAGATGAGCTACGAGGACATCGTCGTCACGATCAAATCGGCGCTGGGGCTGCACCGCAAGATCGTCCATCTCCCGGTGCAGATGGTGGTGCCGGCCGCCTTCTTCATGGAGAAGCTCCTCAAGCATCCGCCGGTCACTCGCGACCAGCTCAAGATGCTGGGCAAACACAACATCACCCGGGTCGACTCGGTTCGCGAAAGCTTCGGGTTCGACGCCGAGAGCTTTGCCGACAACTGCGACTACCTCCAGGATTACTGAGTGAGTATCGACGCTCGCCTCAGCGAACTCGGGATCGTCATCCCCGAGAGCACACCGCCCGTTGCCAACTACGTCACCGCGCGGCAGTCCGGCAGCCTGCTCTTCCTCTCAGGTCACCTCGGCAAGCGCGATGGCGCGGTGGTGACCGGCCGGCTCGGGGAGGACGTCGACACGGACGCCGGGTACGACCTCGCCCGGAGCGCTGCGATCGACCTCCTCGGCACCGCCCGCGCGGCGCTCGGCACGCTCGAGACCGTCGCGGTGGTCAAGCTCACCGGCTTTGTGCAGAGTGGCCCGACCTTCACCGGACAGCCCGCTGTCGTCAATGGCGCATCCGACCTGCTCGTGGCGGTGTTCGGACAGGAGCGCGGCCGTCACGCGCGCAGCGCAATCGGGGTCGCGCAGTTGCCGCTCGGCGCCGCCGTGGAAATCGAGGCGATCTTCGAGGTCGTCGGCACACCGGCGTAGTGCCGAACCGGTAGGCTCTGGGCGTGCGACCGTACAAGCAACTCGGCGACGTGCCCGCCAAACGGCACATGCGTTTCGGCAACGACGGACATCTGGCGTACGAGGAACTCTTCGGACGCGAGGGCTTCAGCGGGCCGTCCTCACTCCTCTACCACCGCAACATGCCCGAAGGCGCGCAGGACGTGAGCGAGGGTCCCGCCGACCTGATGACTCCCGAGCACGAGCAGGTGCATACCAACGCGCACCTCAAGGGGTTCGACCTTCCGTCGCAGGGTGATGTCATCACCGGCAGACGCTGGCTGCTCGTCAATGACGACGTGCACATCGGGCTCGTTGCTCCGGTGACCGCGCAGCAGGTGCTGTACGTCAACGGCTCGGCCGACGAGGTGCTCTTCGTGCACGCCGGCAGCGGCGTGCTGCACAGCCAGTTCGGCCGTCTCGCATTCAAGCGACACGACTACATCGTGATCCCGCGCGGCACGATCTACCGCATCGACCTCGATGACCTGAATGCTGTGCGCATCCTCTGCATCGAGGTCACCGGACTGGTCGACGTGCCCGATCGCTACCGCGCGCGCAATGGCCAGCTCACCGAGTTTTCGCCGTTCAGTGAGCGCGATTTTCATGGACCCGACGCGCTCGAGGCGCCGATCGATGGACCCGCCGAGATCTGGCTCAAGCGCTCGAATCACGTGAGCCGTTACGTGCTCGATCACCATCCATTCGACGTCATCGGCTGGGACGGGACGATCTACCCGGTCACGTTCAACATCCACGACTTCGAACCGCGCGCAGGTCGTTTTCACGTGCCGCCGCCGATCCATCAGACCTTCCAGGCGCACAACCTGGTCATCTGCTCATTCGTGCCGCGCAAGCTCGACTGGGATCCCGAGGCGATCCATCTTCCGTATCACCACAGCAACCTCGATTCCGACGAGGTCCTGTATTACGTCGAAGGCAACTACGCGGCGCGCCGTGGCATCAGCCAGGGATCGTTCACCCATCACGTTGGTGGACTTCCCCACGGGCCGCAACCCGGCGCGCTCGAGGCGTCGCTCGACCGTCCGCGCGAGACCGATGAGCTGGCAGTGATGGTCGATACGTTCCGGCCGCTGCACCGCACCACGATCGCGCGTCAGATCTACGACCGCGACTATCCGTTCAGCTGGCACACCGGCGGCGTTTCCGGCACCACCAGCATCGCCTGAACGTGGCGATCTCCCGATGGTCGCGTGCGCAGCTCCAGGATGGTGGCTGGATCCGGCGCATGTTCATGGAGGGCGAACGCCTTCGCGCCGCATATGGCGAGGAGACCGTCGCGGATCTCTCCATCGGGCAACCACTGGAAGCGCCGCAGAGCGTTGTCGAAGCGTTCGCGGCCGCAAGCCGCGAGCGCTTTGTCGGCCGGTTCGGCTACATGCCCAATCTCGGCTATCCGGACGTTCGCGAGCGCGCCGCCGAGGACGTTGATTTCCCGGGCATCAGCAGCGATTCGATCGCGATGACTCCCGGTGCCGCGGCCGCGATCGCAATTGCGATTCGCACGTTCGTGGACCCCGGTGATGACGTCATCGGCGTCGCGCCATATTTTCCCGAGTTCCGCCTGTACTGCGAGACGGCGTCGGCACGGTTCGTCCCAGTCCCCACCGGGCCAGACCTGCGTCTTGACCTCGACGCCGTCAGCGGCGCGCTCTCGGCACACACAGCCGCGGTGATCGTGAACTCGCCATGCAATCCGAGCGGCCATGTGCTCGACGGCGGCGAGTTGTCGGGACTCGCGGCGCTGCTTGTGGCGCACAACAACAAGCACGACCGCAAGGTGTTGCTGATCGTCGACGAGGTGTACCGGCGGCTGATCTATCCGCCTCACCAGCGCGTCGAGCCGTTCCACGTGTATGAGCACACCGTGCTCGCGACGGTCCTTTTCCAAGGATCTGGGCGTCGCCGGTGAGCGCATCGGCTATCTCGTGCTCCACCCGTCACTCGTCAGCGCCGATACGCATCGCGGACTCGCCCAGGCGTTGCGCGCTCTCGGATTCGTCAACGCGCCGGCCACAGCGCAGCGCGCCCTCCTCCACCTCGAGTCGTGGGAGATCAACGCCACCCCATACCGCGAACGCCGCGACATCGTCATGGACCGAGTCCGCGCGGACGGCCTCGACGCCTTCGAACCGCAGGGCGGGCTGTACCTTTGGCTGCGCAGTCCCTGGCCCGACACACTCCGGCTCATCGATGCGCTGACGGAGCGGCGCGTCCTGCTCACTCCCGGCGTTGCGTTCGGCGTGCCATCCCACATCCGTCTCTGTTTCAGCGTCCCGCGGCCGAAACTGAAGATGGCGATGGATGCGCTCACCGATCTCGCCACTGCGGGCCAGCCGGCGGAGTAGCCGCGTCCAAGCAGGCGGGAACTCTGGCACCTCCGGCAGCGTGTCATCGGCATCGCTCTCGTCGTTCGGAGGCCGCCGATGTCCATTCGCCACGCTGTTGCCGGCACGCTTGTCATCGCGGGTGCGGTCTTCCTGACGGCCTGCGCGAGTTCCGGTGCGAGCGTCCCGGCGAACGGCGTCGTGGCCGGCGCCGCCATCCCCGCCCATGCGCAACGCGGTCTCGCCGACCACGACCAACATCACAGTCGGAGCGCCGACTGCCGAACTGCAGCGCTCCGTCCGCGCCGCGTATACCGTCCCGTCCGGGACGTTCCTTGCCTCGTTCGACGGTGTGATCGCGCGCGCTGTGGCACTCGGAGGATACGTCGCGAGCTCCGAGACAGACCCGGTCCGCGAAGGTCGCATCGTCAGTGGATCGGTCACGCTCGCCATCCCGGCGACGGACATCGCGTCATTTCTCAATGGCATGCCGTCGACGTTCGTCGCCGCGGCCATCGACTTCTCCAGCATCGACCACACCTCGCAATTCGTTGATGTGAACGCAGAGCTCGCGTCGGCACACGCGCAACTCCACGCACTGGATGCCCTGCTGTCCAACGCCACATCGCTGAGCGACATCACGACGCTCGAGCAGCAGATCGAGACAGTGCAGGTACAGATCGATACCGATCAGGGTGAGTTGAACGGCCTCACGGCATCGGTTGAGATGGCAACGGCAACGATCGTTCTGTCGGAGCGCGGCGCCCCTCAGATCGAGGCGGCTCTTCCTGGTCCGGTCAGCAGCGGGCTGACCGGTGGATGGCACAACGCAATCGCGGTGACGGGTGCGGTGCTGGACGGGATCGTGAGCGCTCTTCCCATGCTCATCATTGCCGCATTGGCGCTTGCCGGTCTGGCGCTGGATGTCACGGTGGCTGCGCCGGACGCCGCGTCCGACCCCGTGAGGCGTTCGTCGAGCAGTCATACCGCTCCTAGGTCCGTACTGCGTGCCGCAGCGCCGGCGCGAAGTCAGCACCGGCTCGACGATCTCCTCGGCCAGCCAGCGGACCGGCGGAATTGGCGGGAGAGCTGCCAAATAAGGCACGACGTGGGAGACGCCGGCGTCGATCAGTTCCACGAGCTGGTCGCACACCTCCGCGGGAGTACGCACTGGGGGCAGGTGCGCCGGGCCGATCAGGCTGCGCTGCTGACGCCACGAGTACCTGGATCGATCGCGTGATCTCGCTCGGATCACGGCCGATGGCGCGGCAGTGCTCATCGAGAATCGCGCTCTTGTGGCGGAACTCGTCGATGCTGCTCGTCGGGCAGTTCCAGATGTCGGCGTGCTTCGCGACAACGCGCAATGCGATGTGCTCGCCGCCCGCACCGATGAGGATCGGCGGATGCGGCTGCTGGATCGGCTTCGGCTCGCAGATCGCACCGCGAAGTTGGTAGCAACGCCCGTCGAAATCGAACGGCTCGGTTTCGGTCCACATCCGCTTGGCGATCGTGCAGGCCTCATCGAGCGCCGCGAGCGCCTCGGATGGAGCGACGACATCGACACCGTAGGCGTCGTACTCGCGGTGTACGAAGGCCAGCACCTGGGGATCGGGAACGCGACTGCCGCCGGCACCGATGCCGAACTCCAGCCGACCACCGGAGATGATGTCGACAGTTGCTGCCATCTTTGCCAGAAGCGTCGGATGACGGAGGCGGTTGCTCGTCACGATGACGCCGAGCCGAAGGCGAGTGGTCTGCGCGGCGAGCGCCGAGAGCAACGTCCACGCCTCGAGGGTCGCGCCGTTGGCATCGCCGCGAAGCGGCACCATGTGATCCCAAAGCCACGCGTGCTCGAAGACGGCCACCTCATCCGCCTCTTTCCAGACGCGAAGGATTTCTTCGTAGCCGAGATTGATCTGGCTCGTCTTGATACCGAAGGTCACTCGACGAGTGTTCATTGCCAGCGCTGGAACGCTTCAGCTGTCTGCCACCTGGAACGACGGAACGTCCAGGGACCGCTACCACAATCGCATCGGGCGGCTGCATCGAAGCAGCGAAATGGTCGGCGCATCGAGGTCTGCCCGCCTCGCGGTAGAAGATCGAGAGGCCGTCCACATCGATCGACTTGTAGGTCGTTGCCATCATCGGTTCGATGATGCCATCCAACTCGCCACCTGCGCGCGCGAGTTGAATCCGAGCTTGTTCAGGATGTTGCCCACGTGCGTGGCGACGGTACGATCGGAAATGAACAGCCGGGTCGCTATCTGCTTGTTGCTCAGTCCTTCGGCGATCAATCGAGCAATCTCCAACTCGCGTTTCGCGAGAACGCCGACGCCGTCGCGAGCGAAGACCTCACCGTCAACGGGTTCGGACTCGCCGAGCGCGAGGCGCACAGCCGCAGCGCAACTCAAGTGTTTGCCTGCCTCAAATGCAGCCGCGAACCGCGCCGCTCCCACCGCCGCAATCGCGGACTCCGTGGCCGCGGCGACCATTGGTGCAAAGGGTCCTGCGACACCGGTACCCGCCCCCGCTCCGACCGCCTCCGCTGCTCCAAACAGCTGGGCAGCGAGTGGCGCCTGCCCAGAATTGGCTGCATGCCAGCCGAGTGCGTTGAGGGCGAAGAATTGAGCAGCCCGGTCGTCAACTTCACGGGCAGCGCGCATCGCCTCCGTGAATCGCGGCTTCGTGGTCTGCAGGTCCCCACCCATCACGGCGACAAGGCCGAGGTTGACGAGCATCTGCCCGAGCATGTACAGGTCGCCCACTTCTCAACTCAGCCGGGCACCCTCTGCGGACGCCGCCTCGACGGCGTCTCGATCCCCCTGGAACATCGCCCCGATTGCCCGGGCCTGGAGGACGCCGATCGTAGCCGGGTAGTCGTGCAGGCCCGGAGTCATTGCCTCGGCCTCCTCGAGGAAGCGCCCGGCAGCAAGCGCATCACCCGCGACGCGCTCTGCATTGGCGGCGGTCGTCAACGACTCCGAGAGCAGCTGGAGTTGACCTTGTTCTCGAGCTGTCGCGACGGCGCGAGCAAGCCATGGCCGTGCGCGCTCAGCGTCCACCTGCAGCAGGCTCAACCATCCACGTAGGCGATACGCACGCGCGTTGGGGTGTACCGAATCCGGGTCAGACGCGAACAGCTCGTCGAGCCAGCGAACACTCTCTGTGGTTGCGCGCATGATCCAGTAGTAGCCAAGCGACGCCGCAACTTCGAGGCCCCGTTGCGAGTCGCCCTGCGCGACGCACTGCTGCAGCACCGATCGGATGTTGTCGATCTCCAGCTCGTTCCATTCGAGCCACTCTCGCGTCCGCTGCCACGCGTGGTCTGCGGTGCGCAGACATCTCGTCCGGTAGTACTCGAGGAATCGTTCCTCGAGTTGCGCCCTCTCGCCTGCATCGGCGAGCTGGAGATATGCGTATTCGCGCATCGTCTCGTGCAGACGAAAACAGCCGGCTCCCTTGACGTCGTCCCTGGTGACCAACGACTTCTCGATGAGCGATGACAGCGTCTCCAGCACTTCGGATACCGGTGCTTCGCCGAACGCGCACACCAACTCGGCATCCTCGAGCGTGAACCGCCCTGCAAAGACGCCCAACCTCCGCAGGAACGCTTGCTCTCCCGCCGAGAGAAGATCGTGACTCCAGTCGATAGCCGTGCGAAGCGTCTGATGACGCGGCAGCGCGGCGCGCGATCCGCCGGTGAGCAGCGCGAATCGGTCACTCAACCGATCGACGATCTGATCAAGCGTGAGCACCCGGGTTCTAACGGCCGCAAGCTCGATCGCCAGCGGCAGCCCGTCGAGTCGCCGGCACAGCCGGACAACCGCCGCCCGATTCGAAGCGGTCAGCACGAATGCGCCCGACGCTGCCGCCGCCCTCTCGCTGAACAGTGCGACAGCGTCGTTCTGCCGGAGCCGTTCGAGCGATTCCGATCCATCCGGGTCGGGGAGCTCGAGCGGTGCAACGGGGACCACATGCTCGCCGGTCACCTGGAGCGGCTCGCGGCTGGTGGTCACGACGCGCACGTTGGGCGCAGCGCTGAGGATGTCGTTGACGAGGTCGGCGGCCGCTCCAAGAAGGTGTTCGCAGTTGTCCAGAAGGAGCAGCAGCTCCTTGTCCTGCAGGTAGCCGATCAGGATCTGCAGGGGCTTCGTCGTGCTTTGGTCGCGGAGATCGAGCGCGGTCGCCACCGCGTTGGTCACGAGTGCATCGTCTCGAACCTCGGCGAGTTCCACCACCCAGGCGCCGTCCGCGAATCCCCGCCCGAGGGCACCCGCCGCACGAAGTCCGAGCCGGGTCTTCCCGACACCGCCTGGACCCACGAGACTGACCAGACGCGCGGTCGCGAGCTTGCTCCTGATCTCGCCGAGCTCATGGCGGCGGCCGACGAAGCTCGTCAACTCAGCGGGCAGGTTCCCCAGCCGTCGGCGCGGCCTGGCCAATGCGGCCTAGCCGGCGATCGCGGTGCGAATCGAATGACTACGCATGCAATCAGTAATCCTGACGATTCGTCCCCTCGGCTGCCGGCACAGGCTGACGACCATGTCTGACGAGCTCACGAACCAGCAGGTCGAGGTCCGCTTCGTCGGCCCGCCTCCGGCGCGACAGATCGCGCTGGCGTCTGGAGTCAGGGACGTCGAGGTCGACGGCTCACAAGTGCGCTGCGTTGTGTGCGGCAGCTTTCAGCCGTTTCTCGAAGCGTTGCGCGGCTACGAGGTCATCAGTCTCATGTCCGTTCCGATGCCGGACGGAGGTGGTTGATGGCCGCAAGGGCGAATCACGTGTCTCGATCCCGACCAACTCGACCGATCCGCATCGCACCTCGATCGGTGCTCACTCATCAACACAAGGAGAACGACATGACCGTCACACCGAACACCCTCTTCCGAGCGACCGGCGTCGCCGCCGCGTTGGCAGGATTGATCTTCATCGGCGTGCAAATCGGTAGCCCGCATTTCGACGGCACCAACATCACCACGGCCAACGCGGTCGTCCGCGAAAGCCTGAAGGTGCTCATGGCCGCCCTGGCCCTCGCCGGGATAAGCGGTATGTACTTGCTTCAGGTGAAGAAGATCGGCGTGCTCGGCTTGATCGGGTACGTCGCCTTCGCCACCGGGTATCTGACGATGTTCGGCATTGAATTCGTCGGTGCCTTTGTCCTGCCCTCGATCGCGCACAGTTCGCCCGCCTACGTCAGCAATGCCATCGCCGCCGCCACAAACGGCACAGTCACTGGCAGCGTCGGCCTCATCAAGGTCGCGATCCTGGTCAACGGGATCACCTACCTCGCCGGCGGCTTCCTCTTCGGCATCGCGCTCTTCCGCGCCAACGTCCTCGCGCGGTGGGCGGCGATTCTTCTTGCCTGTGGCAGCTTCGCAACCATCTTGACGGCTGTGATGCCGCAGTACGAAAGGCTGTTCGCGTTTCCCACCGGCGTCGCCCTGATCGGCCTCGGGTGCTCCGTGTGGCACGCGCAGCGCGCCTCGGCCACGCGGTCCATCACGAACGCAGTGAGCTCGCAGCTCGAGCCCGCAGGGGCCAAGTAATCGTTTCGATTGCCGAATGAACACAAGGAGTTTCAGATGAATACCAAGGCCACGACGACAACCCGTTCAGAGGCGAGCGTGCCAGTGACAGCGACAAGAACACTCGCGCTGGTCGTAGGAGTGCTCTTCCTCGTCACGTTCGTCACGTCGATTGCAGCATTCTTCGCTTACGGCTCCGTTCTCACCGATGCCCACTACGTCACCGGGCCAGGTGCCGACACCCGCGTGTTTCTCGGTGCATTTCTCGAGCTGCTGCTCGTCATCAGCAACATCGGCTGCGCGGTGGTCTTGTTCCCGCTGCTCAAGCGTCAGAACGAAGCGGTCGCGCTCGGCTACGTGGCGGCTCGCATGGTTGAGAGCACGTTCCTCCTCATCGGCATCCTCAGTGTCCTTGCGATCGTCACGCTGCGGCAGGAAGCGGCTGGCGCCGATGCGAGCACGCTCGTCACTGTCGCCAGGGCGCTCATCGCGATCAAGAGTTGGACGTTCCTGCTCGGCCCCGGATTCATGGATGGAATCGGCACTGGGCTGATGCTGGGTTGGCTGATGTACCGGTCGGGCCTGGTGTCACGCCGTGTCGCGCTGTTGGGGGTCATCGGCGGCCCGCTGCTCGCAACGTCGGGGATCGCCGTGCTGTTCGGGATCTTCAAGGCGGGCTCCCCGATGCAGGGCATCGCAACAATCCCGGAGTTCATCTGGGAGGCCTACCTCGCGCTGTGGCTCATCTTCAAGGGCTTCAGCCCATCCGCCTTCGCCGGCGGTGAGACTGCAGATGTCCACGGTATGAGCAACCCGCCGCTTGACGCGGTCGTTGCGGCCTAGGCGCCTCCATCTCGCACCGCCAAGCGGAGTCTGGCTTTCGGCTGGGCTCCGCTTCGCCGCCCTGCTCGAGGGCTCAACGACGATCGCGACGGCTTGATCATCCGCGCGACCCGGTGAAGAACTTCGGTGGTGAACACTGCGTACAAGATCGCAGCTCTCGACGAGTCGACGTGGCCGGCATTCGAGGCACTCGTCGAACGCAACAACGAAGTCTTCGGCGGATGCTGGTGCATCGGCTTCCATCCCGAGGGCGTTGCCAGGGGCAACTCGCCACTCAACCGAGAGCGCAAGCACGACCGAGTCCGCGCAGGATCCACGCATTCGGCGCTCGTCTTTGACGGGGCGGACTGCGTCGGATGGTGCCAGTTCGGAAAACCCGACGAGCTACCATGGATCAAGAGCCGAGCCGCCTACGAGAAAGACCTCGTTGCGCTGCCGGATTGGCGAATCGCCTGTTGCTTTGTCGGTAAAGGTCACCGGCGCCAGGGTGTCTGGGGAGCGGCTCTCGCCGGAGCCCTTGACCTCATCGCACGCGCGGGCGGTGGTCGTGTCGAGGGCTATCCCGAAGACGCCGCTTCGGTACCCGCCGGCTTTCTCTTCCACGGTGCGCTCTCAACGTACGAGCAGCTCGGCTTCGCGCGTGAGCGAAAAATCGGCAAGCATCGCTGGGTCGTGTCCAAGGTCGTCGAAGCCGCTTAGCTAGGATCATCCTTGTGGCGATCACATGACCCCCTCTTCCAGCACGGGCCCTCCAGCCGGCGACGTCTCCGGCGCCCGCGAACTCATGAGGCGCTCGCGCGAAGAGCACTTCGCAGTGGGTGCGTTCAATGTCGACAATCAGGAGACGCTGATCGCAATCGCCCGGGCAGCGCAAGCCCGGCGAGCACCGGTGTTGGCAGAGGTGAGCCACGGGGAGGTCGCCGTCATCGGCCTGCGAAACCTCCGTTCCCTGGTCGACAACTATCGCGCGGAGCTCGGCGTGGAGATGTACATCAACCTCGACCACTCTCCAAGCGTCGAGGCCGCCAAAGCGGGCATTGACGCCGGCTTCGAGTTTGTCCACATCGACTACAGCCAGGCACGAAGGGATGCGTCCGACGCCGACATCATCGAGGCGACGCGCGCGGTCGTGGAGTACGCGGCGCACACGACCGGGGCCCTCGTGGAGAGCGAGCCGCACTACTTCAGCGGCAGCTCCAACGTGCACGACGAGCCCATTGACTACGAGGCGATCAAGAGCACCTTCTCGACTCCCGATGGCGCGCGGCACTTCGTCGATGCGACCGGCATCGACACGTTTGCCGCGGCCGTGGGCAACTTGCACGGCCGCTACCCGGTCCCCAAGCAACTCGATCTCGCGCTGCTGCAAACGATCCGAGACGCGATCGACGTCAACATCAGCCTGCACGGCGGCAGCGGCACGCCCGGCCACTACTTTCAGCGCGCCGCCGAAATCGGCGTCAGCAAAGTCAACATCAACTCCGATATGCGCTACGCATACCGCACAACGCTCGAGCAGCAGTTGCGAGCCAACCCTGACGAGTTCGCGATCGTGAAGCTCATCGAGCCGGTGATCCGCGCGGTGCAGGACGTCGTCGAAAACCGCATCGATCTGTTCGGATCTACCGGCAAAGCTCGGCCCTAGCGCTTCCCCAGAGGCGGCCGGGCGAACGCGTTGTGCGGATCCTGCGGGCGTTGGACGCATATCTCGCCGTCTCGCAAACCTCGCTTGCACCGGTGATGGGGGCGCTCAACGGCGTACAGTTCAGCTTGCCTGGCAGGTGGCGGTCGACCAGCAATGCGGTTGGATTCGCGCGGAGGCAACGTCAGAGTGGGGAGTTCGAGTCGATTGCACCGAGGTCTCGCCGGCCTTGGCGCGCTGTCGTTGACCTGGCTGGCCATTGCCCCGATGAGCCACCCGGTGCTTGCGGACGGAAGCGGTCCGACGTTTCAGAATTCGGCGCTGACCGGCGGCGGGTTCATCAGCGTGCTTGCCCAAGCCAGCGACGCGACGCTTATCGCGGGCGGTGACACGCAGGGCTTCTTCCGATCGGTCGACGGTGGCCAGACGTGGACTCCGCAGGACGCCGGCCTCCCTGCCTCGGGGTACCACGTGGCGGCGCTCCTGACCGTCGGTACCACCTGGTTCGCGGCCGTCGGTGACGGCGGGGTCGGGGGCGTCGCTGAATCGCTCGACGACGGTGTCACCTGGGTGAAGTCAGCCTCTGGAAAAGGAGCCGCACCACCGCTCTTCGACGGGACGAATCTCCCGGGGCAGACGGGGAACCCGCGAGCTACCGGCTCCCTGCTCGCGAGTGACGGCACCTTTCTCTACGCGGCGTCGTTCGGCCGCGGCCTCCAGCGCTGGGCACTGAGCTCCCCGAGCCTCGCGGCCGGATGGCAGTGCGTCGCACTGTGCACGTCGTTTCTCAACTCGCTGACGCTCGATGGCAAGGGCGACGCCTTCATTTCGGTGATCAGCAGGAGCGGAGCGAGCAAAGGTGTCTATGAGGTGACCGGCCTGGGATCGAAGGTGAACACCAAAGCGCTCAGCGCAAAGAAGGGTGTCTCGACTGGCGTTCAGGAGCTGCTCAGCCTTGGTTCGCGCGTGTACGCGGCCGGCGCGAACGGTATCGGCTATTGGAGCGGCGGGACGTGGTCGGTACTGGATCCAACGCAGCACTGGTACACGCTCACCGGGTACGAGACTTTGGCGGGGGCGGCGCCGGACGACATCCTGTACGCAGCCACGTACACCGGGATCGGCACCCATGACGTCGAGCAGCTGGCGGTCAGCGGCACCCACGTGGTGATCACCGGGCTCGTCCCCGACGGAAGCGTGGGGACCACCATCTACGGCACGACGAATCAGTGGTGGGAGGCGACCGACGCCGGCGGCGCCGGAAAGAATCTCGGTCCCGCATCGATGATCGGAGGTTGCGTGTCGTCGTCAAGCACGCTCTGCGCCGGGAGCAGCGACGATGACTTCGTCGGCTCGAACATCCTGCTCGAGACGCACAACGGTGGCGTCCCCGACACGTTGTTCGTCTCGGGAAGATCGGGGATCTGGTTCTATAACCCCACCACGACGCCTGCGTGGGTCCCCGCGGTCGCCGGACTGGACACGACCTTCGACCTTGCCGTCGCCGTCGATCCTGCCGACAGTTCGAACGTTGCCGCAACCGATGCGGACTGGAATGTCCTGGCCTCGACGGACGATATGAACGACGTTGACGACTCCGTCCAGCCGCCGCTCTTCACCAACCAGAGCAGCACCGGCCTCGGCGTGACCTGGGATGCGAGTGTCTCGCCGTCTGCATTGATCATCTCGGGCGGAAATCGGTCAGCAAACAAGCTCGGCTCGATCTGGTACGACGCCACATGGGCGACCGGCGGCCCGTGGACATCGTTGCCGTTGCCCACCGGCGTGTCCTCGCGGCCGATCGCGCTCGCGGCTCGCGCGATCGGACCGGACGAGTACATCCTCCTGGCCGCGTTTCAGAAGACCGGCGTCTACGCGTTCACGGGTTCAGGAACGTCGGGCACGTGGGCGCTGGTGTCTGCCGGCGGCCCCGGCGGTCCAACGATCTCCCCCGCCGACATACACGGCGTCAGCCTCGCCTGGGCAAGCGACGGCAGCGCCGTGTTCATGTACGACACCGGGACGCACGCGGTCTGGGAATCCGCCTTCAACGGAGTTCTCGTTCGCTCCGTGGGTGAAGTTGTATGCCGACACGAGCACTTCGCCGGGGCGCGGATGGGTCGCCGCGGACCCGAACACACCAACGGTGGTATGGATCGCCAACACGAACGGATTGGGCTTCATCGATACGGCCGCGTGCACCAGCGCGTGCGTCCCGACGTGGGTGACCAGCAGCGCGGGTGGGCCGCTCGCGACGTATTCGAGCGTGAACGGCGACTACGTCTACATGGCGAGCGGCGGCGCGGCTCCGAGCTTCTGGGAGGTGCAGGTCACAGACTGCGCGGTGTCGTGCCCGGCTGCCACCGGGTTCACTGACCCCTATTTCGACGAGGTCGCCAGCAGCCCCGTCTCCCTGGCAGCCGGCACCGACGGCAGTGTGTATCTCGCCACACTCGGCAACGGTATCGCGGTCGGAACCGCACCGTAGCGGACGCGGAACCGCGCAGACCCGAGGTCGAATCGCGGATCAGCCGACCGCACGGGCCATGGGTACCCGGTGAACGTAGTGCTCCGGCGCGGCTCGAGACATCTGGCTGGCTGGTTTCTCGGGAATACCAGTCGCCCCGGCGGCGCTAGTCTCTGCGCCGTGGATGCGAAGTCTGCGCGGACGCTCCTCGCCTTCGCTGAAGAGGCGCCGGCCGGCCTCGCCGGGCTCGACCCGATCACATGGCGGCGCCGGCTCGAGGAGCGATCGGCCGACCTCGACGCCGCCTTCGACTGGTTCCTGGACCATCAGCGCCCAACCGATTCGCTGCGTATCGCCGTCGCCCTGGCCGACCACTGGATGCACGCCGGTGACCTGAGCGAGGGTACCCGGCGGTTGGAGCTCGGCCTGGCCGCCACGGGGGTCGAGCCGCGCGTCCGCGGCCATGCCCAGTACCAGGCGGGGATGCTCGCCTTCTGGCAGGGTCGCGACCAGGTGGCACGATCATCGTTTCAGGCGGCACTCGAGGTCGCTCGGGATTCCGAAGACAGCACCACCGAGGCGCTGGCACTGGCGGGATGCGCGAGGCTGGCTCTGCGAGCGGGCCACATCGAGAAGGCGCATTCACTCTGCGAAGAGGCACTGCGCGCCCTCGAGGGCAGCGACGATACCGTGGGTCGCTCAAGTGCGATCCACGTGCTCAGCGTTGCCGCCCAGATGGCGGGTGACCTGAAGACAGCCCGTGACCTGATGCGGCAACGGATGGAGATGGCACGCCGCTCCGGGACTTTCAGTGTTGTGTCATACGAGGCAAGCAACCTCAGCGCGGTCGAGCGGCAGCTCGGCAACCAAACGGGAGCGAAACGGCTGGCGCTCGAAGCGCTCGACCTCGAGGTCCAGCGCAGCGATCTATGGGCAATTCCATACACCCTGAATCAGCTGGCTGCTGTCGCGGTCGACGCTCATGACCCTGTGAGGGCTGCGACATTGCTCGGCGCCGCGGCGCGCATGGTTGAGGATCAGGGCGCCGAATGGCCCCCGGATGAGTTGCCGGTGTTCCAGGCCAGCAAGGGTGCTGCGACCGCGGCGCTCGCTGCCGCCCATTTCGAGCAAGCGTGGTCCCGCGGAGCGCGGATGTCCGTGCCTGAGATAACCCGGTTTGCGGTTGAGTGAGCCGCCGTTGAAGACTGGACAACTCGCCCATGATGAGTTTGTCGGTGCGCGCTATTCGCGCGCTTGGTCGGCCGTTCTTGCGCGCGCGGTCTGCCCCCGCTGCCACGCGGACGCGCACCTCGCGCAGTACTGGTGATCGGCAGGCTGGTCTGGCGGCAGCGAGGCCCCGCAGTTAGCGCAACGGCGAGGGTCGGTCGCCGCAGTGTCGGCGGAGTAAGCCTGCTGTTGCGCGGCTTGCCCCCGCCAGTACGTCTGCGCGCAGCGTGCGCAGTACCGGTGGTCGCTGGGCTGCTCCGGCTGCAGCGGTGCGCCGCAGTTGGCACAGTGGCGTGGGTCAATCATCGCCGAGTTCTCCAGTCGTCAGACGACACGTCCGCGTTCGAGCGGCTTTCCGTCATGACTCCCAGATTATGTTCAGACCCGTAGGTCTCATCAAGCGGATCAGCCGGGCGCGCGGGCCATGGCTGACTTCGATGAACGTGCTGCTTCCGGCGTAGGCATCGCGACCGTCCTGGGCCGCCGCTGGGCGCAGGCGTGTTCCCAGGGACCAGGCAAATTTCCGGGCGCTGCTATACCCCGGCCTGGCGGGAAGGGGGGGATTCGAACCCCCGGAGGGACTTAACATCCCTCACCCGCTTAGCAGGCGGGCGCTTTCGGCCGCTCAGCCACCTCCCCAGGCCGGGGCCAGTATATGTCGTGTCCCGCTCGCCACCATCCAAGTTCGGCTGGCTCGTAGAGTAGGCAGGTGGTCCATGCACGGAGGGGGATCGCCGCGATCGTCGCCCTCGGGGTGGGCGCCGTGGCGCTGGCGACGGCCCCAATCACGGCCGAGGCCGCCATGTTCCGACTTCCCGTCGGAACGCAGCGGATGCAGATGCCGCTCGACTGCGAGGCGACATCACTGACGATCGCGCTCGCGTCGGTCGGCGTCCGCACCACGCAGCAGTATGTCCAGGATCACTTCCCCGTCGATACCCGCGCCCCCGTGCTGGGCGCCAACGGTCTCCCCGCGGAGTGGGGCGACCCGTACAAGGACTTCGTCGGCCACGTCATGGGCTCGGAGCCGGGCAGCAATCCGCACTGGGACGAATACGCCGGATGGGGCGCGTACGCGCCCGTGGTCGCGCAGGAGGCCGAGGCGCTCGGCGTGCCGGTGGCCGCACAGCTCACCGGCTGGAATCCGCAGGCGCTCTATGCCGCCGTCGAGGCCGGGCACCCGGTGCTGGTCTGGACGACCGTCGACTACGCGTACGAGACCCCGCGGACGTGGACGGCCTGGGACGGCCGGATCATCCCGTGGACCGAGGCCGGCCACGTCGTGGTGCTGATGGGTGTCGATCCCAGCAGCCGGGACACTTGAGTTCAGCGATCCGCTCACGGGTTCGTACAACGGCACGACGATGGCGCAGTTCGCTCGAACCTTCACCATCTACGGCAGCATGGCAATCGTCATCGAGCGCACCGCCGAGGCGGCACCGCCTCCCCGCTCCGGTGCATCACGTCGTGGTGCCCCCGCCCGTGGCAGTGCCGCTGGTCACGGTTCTGCCGGCGGCGACGCTCGCCGCCTGGGTTCCGATCTATCACGTCCGGACGACGAGCGCCTTCAGCTCGGAGGACGGCGCCGATGTCGCCGCGGCGAGTGTCGGGCTGCTGGTGGGAGCGACGAGTACTGCGTCGCACGGCCTTGGCCTTGCGCCGTTCCTTGTCGTTGGATTACTGCTCGTCGTCGCCGCAGCAATCCTGCTGGCGGTCCTCGAGCGAAGGCGAAGGCGTCAGTGCGCTGGGTGACCTTCACCGGGCCTGGTCACGAGGATGAGCGTGCGGGTCTGTTGGTTGACGGGCGTGTGCACGCTTGCGCGCCGGGCGTGACCCTGCTCGGACTGCTCGGCGATGACGGCACACGACTCGCGGCCGAAGGTGATGCGGTGCGTCGCGATGCGCGTGACGTCTTTGAGCTTGACGCGGTGCGTTTGCGCGCACCGATTCCGCGCCCACCGACCGTGCGCGATTTCTACGCGTTCGAGCAGCACGTGCGCACCGCTCGTCAGCGGCGCGGCCTCGAGATGGATCCCGATTGGTACGAGCTACCCGTCTTCTATTTCAGCAATCCCTACGCCATCTGTGGCCCCGACGACGACGTTGCCATACCGCCGGGATGCGTGGAACTGGACTACGAGCTCGAGGTCGCAGCGGTCGTTGGCATGGGCGGCGCCGACCTCGATCCCGACGAGGCGGAACGGTCGATCGCGGGGTACTGCGTCATGAACGACTGGAGTGCGCGCGACATCCAGCGGCGCGAGATGAAGCTCAGCATGGGTCCCGTGAAAGGCAAGGACTTCGCGACGTCGATCGGTCCGGTCTTTGTCACGCCCGACGAGCTCGCGGATGCACGCCGCGACAAGAGCTACGACCTCGCGATGACCGCGACCGTCAACGGCGTCGAATACTCACGTGCATCGCTCGCGGATATCTACTGGAGCTTCGGTGAGATGCTCGCGTACGCGTCGCGCGGCACGCGCGTCGAGACGGGCGATGTGATCGGATCCGGTACGTGTGGGACCGGCTGCATTCTCGAGCTGTCTCTCGTGCACGGCGTCGATCGCTATCCGTGGTTGCGGCCAGGCGATGTCGTGGAGCTGAGCGTGGAGCGGTTGGGAACGCTGCGCAACACCGTGACTGCGGGCAAGGCGTTGCAGCCGCTGCGATGAACACGAGGGATGCCTACCTCGCGCGGCTCGACTCGGTCGAGGCCAGGCTCGCCATCGCAGCGTCGACGGAGCCGATGCCCGGCGAGATCACGGCCGCGGATCCGGAAAGTGGTGAGCGATGGGACCGTGGCCAGGTCTGGGCGCATTTGTCGGAGTTCATCCCGTACTGGATCCAGCAGGCGGGGCCGGTGCTGCGCGGTCAACCGTCGGGCGCGCCGGTGCCCTTCGGGCGGACCAAAGCGGACCCAGAACGGATCGGGGCGATCGAGCGCAGCCGGCGAGAATCCGTGGACGTGCTCTGGGCCGACACGAGCTCGGACATCGCCCAGCTCCGTGGCTTTCTCGCGAGCATGGAACCGGAGCAATGGGATATCCGCGGGCTGCACCCGACTCGCGGGGCGATGACAGTTGACGAGCTCGTGGAGCAATTCCTCGTCGGCCACCTCGAGGAACACGCCGATCAGCTCGAGGCGATGGCTCCAACCGGCTAAATGTGTTTCGACGTCTCGGCGAGGGCAGTAGTCCAGCGCTCTACGAACAGCTCCGTGCGACTTACGGGCGCGGGACCGCGGTGTCGGAGAATCCCGTACGCCCAAACGCTGCGTCCACCGCGAGCGGCTGCGTGATGGTGATGCCGCTGTTGTACAGAGCCTGCATGATCTCCTGGAAATCGCTGTAGCAGTAGCGCTCGGCGTCATTGCTCCAGTGGTCCGCGGGATCGGACGATGTGCAGTCCCACTGGTCCTTGCTGGCGGTATACGGCGGACTCTTCCCGGTGACGAGCAGGTAGACCTGCAGGGTGAGCACCCGCCCCGGTGGGAGCGACTCGATGGCGTCGATGACCGCCTGCGGGTCCTGGTAGGTCAACGTGCCCCCGTCAATGACGACCGGTCCGCACTGATTGGCTCCGGTGGTTGCGCTCAGACACCCTCCGAGCAGCTGCCAGGAGTACTGGTAATACGGCGGCGTGCTGAGAGTCCCGACAGCGGTGGGGGCGTTCCGGAAGATGCGGCTGGTGCCGAAGCACGGCTCGACGAACTGCGTCAGCACGGTGCTGTTGAGGTAGCTGTGGGGCCAGGCGAACATGGCGTCCGCGCCTGGCAATCCGTGAGCATCGATCACCTGAGCGGAGCCGCAGGTCTGGTCCCACTGCTGGCCCGGGTCCGTCGGCCAGGTGGTCGGATAGGTCGACGAATGAGAGACGAACGTCCAACCGTACGTCGACGCGAGCTCCTGCGCGAGGTCCCAGGACGTCGCCAAGGTCGACTGATAATGTGTGCAAAAGAAGCTGCTCTGTTGCGTGGGGCCGGTTTCGATCGTGCCCGTCGCCGAGAAGCCGAGGGACTGCAGATACGGTGCGACTGTGGTGTCCAGAAGCGCGATGTCAGTGTCGTCGCGGACGCAGTTATCGGCTGCAGTCTCCTCGGTGCGGGAGAAGAGCAGCTCGACGAAACTGCTCGTCGCGACAGTCAGCGCTGCCGTCCCGCTCGCGCCCTCGTCGGTACCGGTGATCGTGTGCGCGCCTCCGATGCTCGATGCGCACGTGGCGCCGTCGCAGGTGATGCCGTCGATGCTGAAGGTGGTTGAGGCCGTGACGTTGCCGAGGTCATCGCCCGCGGAGTCGTAGGCTTCTGCGGAGAACGTTGCGGATCCGTCGGGCGCGATCCACGCCGTTGCCGGCGACAGGACCAAGTAGTCCGGAATCGCCGTCATCACCGTGAGCGACGCGGTGCCCCGTGCAAGCCCGTTGATGCCTGTGACGGTGTACGCGCCGGGGATCGATGGCGTGCAGATCCCGCCGGTGCACGAACCAGCTGGCGCAATGGAGAACGCGGTGGTCGACGTGACGTCGCCGAGATCGATGCCGTTCGGGTCGAAGCCTTCGGCCTGATAGGTCACGCTGCCTCCCGGGGCGATGGAGGCGACCGCCGGCGACAGCACGACTTTCGCGAGGCGGGCCGCGGCAACCGTCAGCAGCGCAGCGTGGCTGTCAGCCCGACCTGCGCTGTTGCTGAAAACGGCGCGGTAGCGGTTTCCACTTAGCGCCACTGTCACGTGCAGCACAGTCAGTTGTCCTGTCGTGGCGCCGCCGATGCCCTTCCATGGGCCGTTGGCCCGGCTCAGTTGCCACGCCACCGTTGGAGTGGGCGATCCTGACGCGGCCGCGGTGAACACGGCGTTCTGGCCTTGGTAGAGGTCCACCGACCCCGGTTGCAGCGTGATCGTCGGGACACCCGCCTCCACCGAGGCAAGTGCCGGCGGCCCTGACAGTGCGGCGGTTGCCAACGCGATTGTCACGATCGCCGCCACCGGCAACAGCCGGCTCAGGGGAGGCACACGCTCACCATGATTCGACGTTTCAACGTGATGACCCTTCCAAGTCGCCGCGGAGTATGCGCCCTTGCGACGCGAAATAGGGAAGGACTGAGGAACGCGGGCTCGTGGCGGCCGTGAAGTTCGTCAAGCGTTCCGGAACCTGGCGAGCGACCGTTCGCCGGTGAGATCAACCGCGTGTCATTAGACTTGGATGATCCCGCGGAGGGATGCCGGAGCGGTTGAACGGAGCGGTCTTGAAAACCGCAGGGGCCGCCAAGCCCCCGGGGGTTCGAATCCCTCTCCCTCCGCCACTCGCGATGTCGGCAATGCAGCCATGGAGGTGGCGCGATTCTCATGGTCTGTTCCGGTCTGCGCTGAACCGGTCACGGTCCCGGCACCGTCCACGCATCGCACGGGACGAAGCTCGTGCCATTGCTGAGAATGAGCGGTGGTCATAAAAGTCTGCTGCCCGACTTGCTGGAAATGGTCGGAATTGGGGGAGGTCATGTCGTGCAAGCGGTGCGGCACACCACTGATTCTCGAAGACGGCCGTCGCGTTGACGAGGTGGCCATGGCGCCGCCGCCAAGCGATATTCCCGCACCCCCTGAACCCCCGCCGGTGGAACTCGAGCCTGTCGGCTGGTCGGTCCGCGCCCGCTGATCAATTGACGCGGGCGGGTCACGGGCGTGGCACTGTCCGCTCACGGCGAACAGCCCAGCCTTGATCTCTGTCGAGAATGCGCCATGCCTGCAAGTGCGCCCGTCGCGGTCTGCTGTCCGAACTGCTGGAAGTGGACCGAGGTAAAGAACTCGAGCGTCTGTAAACGCTGTGGCACGCCGCTCGTGCTCCCGGACGGCCGCCGTTTGGATCAAGCTCGCGATGGCACGGCCCCTGCTCCGGTCGCGATGAAGGCACCCACGGTGTCACTGGAACCACTCACCGTCGGCACCGACTGGATCTCCATTGCACGCTGGATCACCGCTGCCCATGGCGCGCTCTACGTCCTGGCGATCTTCGCCATCGGGGTGCTCGTGCCGAGCGTGACTGTGTCGCAGCAGAACCCATACAACGGTCAGATCTTCCTGCAGACAGTGAATATCCGCCCGGCCTTGGCGCTCCTTGCGTTCGTGCTCATCGTGATCTACGCCTTCTTCGTATGGCTCATCAAGTTCGGCATCACGCGCGGAATCATCCTCGCACTGACAGTGCTCGGGATGCTCGTGACGCTGGGACACTTGAGCGCCGAAACAACGGCCGGCGTCGCCGCCAGCATCACCGACCTGCTGATCGCAGCCGGGACTTCCTTCGTACTGATCATGTCGTTCGCGTCGCCGCAGCGTCCCGCGCCTTCGCATCCAGTACCCCTGGCTCCGATGGGCGCCGATGGCAATGGCGCCGCCGCCACCACCGCCGCCTCCTCCCCCGCCGCCCGCGTACTGACGCTCAGAGACCACACCGAGCGACGACACCCGCTGACGACGTCGTCGCCACCGCACGCATCGCGGCGCGTCGCGCTTCGGCTACGGGGTCTTCAGCCACTGATGGAGATCGATCAACCAGAGGTGCAGGGCGACCGATCCCGAGCGCAGAACGCCCGCCTTGACGAGCTGCGCTCCATACGGTTGCAGCGAATCGAGCGAGGCCTGGAATCCCTGGCCCGTGAGGCTCATCAGCAGAATCTGCGCCGGATGACGCTGCCCGAAGTAGTACTTGTCGAGCGGCGTGAGGTCACCGAGATCGCTCGGAGTCGAATCGAAGAAGGCGTGAAAGATGCCGATCGGCTCGCGCAGCTCTTTGAGTTGATCGCTGTTCCACCACATGAGAAGTTGTTCACCCGAATACGTCGCCGGACCGACGAACTTGGGCATCTCCGTGGTGACCGCATACAGATTGACCCACGTGGAGTCGCTTCCCCACGCGGGATCGTTGCCACCGAGCGTGTACGCGTAGTCAGGGAACGTGTCATCCACAGTACCCGGCTCGTGCTTGTGCGCTGTCGGCGTGACGGTGAGCACGAGCAGGCCGGCGATGATCGCCGTGAGCGCGCCGCCGATGATGAGTCGCGATTGCACAATGTCGTGCGACGCGGCCTCACGGCGGGCCACCCACGCCAGCAGAACGATCGCGATGACGATCAGGAGTCCGACCGGCATCCAGCCGAACTGCGGCACCTTGGGAGACAGCTCGAACGCGAGCGGAACGGCAACAAGCGCAACGGGAATGAGCCAGCGGTATCGCGCGTGCTCGAGAATCGGCGCGCCGAGCTCTGCGATGGTGATCGCGAGCGTCAACAGCACAGAACCCCACAGCAGCGACGAGAAGTAGTGCACCTCGAGCACCTGCGTGCTACCCACGAACTGCAGGATCGAGTAGATCAGGATTTGGAACGCGCACGCGATGGCGATGAAGAGTTGCGTTGTGGGAATCGTGCCGAGCCGTTTGCCGATGCGACCGATGCGGCCCTTGGCGATCACGTCCTTCAGCCGGCCACCGAACGCGGCATAGCACGCGAGCCCCACCGCAGGCGGGACAAGCAAGTACGTGATGTACGGAGCCCAGAGTGGGCTCCGTGAATGGTTCACGATCGTCTGCGCGGGCTCGGCGAGATAGATCAGCGACTGGATCGTGGTCAGGATGTAGTCCCAGGGGCCGATCAATACTGCCGAGGCGATCATGAGCACGCCGGTCACGGCAACCGCGACGCCCACCATCACCGAGAGATCGCGCAGCAGCTTCGGCCGGTCGCGCTTGCGCCGGACGAGCCAGTACGCGAGAACAGTCACAAGCACGAGCGCTGCGGACGTCGCCAGCGACCAGACAGCGAGCGTGAACAGCACCGCGGACGCGATCAGCCAGCCGACGCGATGGCGCGCTGTCGGCATCGCGAGGCAGGCGAGCCCACCGATCAGATAGGAGACGCCGGCCGAGTCCGGAAAGTCCGTTCCCCAGGCCAGGATGATGACCGGGCAACTGAGGATGACGATCACTCCGATGACCCCGGCAACGGGGCTGTACAACCGTCGAAGCAGGAGATACGCCGGCACCACCGCAATCAGCGCCAGGACGTAGCGGAACACGACGAATCCGGGGACTCCGCCGAAGAGGAGATACGCGATGCGGCCGGGGACAAGAAACCCAACCCGGGCGCCCTCGCGCAGCCGCTCGGTGGGCTGGAAGACCGCCGAATAGCGCAGGAAGATGTCGTGCGGATCGAGGATGAACGTGGTGTGCATCGCGGGATCGTTGAGATCCGGCGGCGCCATCAGCGTCAGCCTGAGGCCGAAGAAGGCCGCGGCCGGCGAGAGCGCGAGAAGCAACGCCTCGACGCAGATTCGCCAGAGCGAGCGTTGCTGCCCCGGCGCAGCATCACCGAGCCGATCCTGGGGAGCCCGCACGGGCACAGGATAGGGGCTGAGGGCGCCCTGGCAGCCCCTCCCGACCGGCCGCGGCCCGGAGGACCGCCCCGTCAGCGGACGTGCTGGGGAGAGCTCCAGTGATCGATGTCGATGATGAAGTCGATCAGGCCGCGGAAGTAGGTCACCTGGTCGTCGTACATCGCCATATGGCTGCCGTTGTGGCAGAGCAGGAATCGGCCGTGGGGGATCCGCCCGGCCACCATCTCCATGTGCGCGGGGTCCATGGTGTCGTGCGTCGCCCCGATGACGAGGGTCGGCACCATGAGCTGCTCGAGCTCTTCGGTTCGGTCCCAGTTCGAGAGGATGCCGCTCGCACCGAGCTCGCTCGGCCCCTGCATCGGTACGTAGATCGAGCGGTTGGTGTGCGCGAACGAGCGGTGCACCGGCTCCGGCCAGTCGGCCTCCGGGAGGCGCAGCACGTGTTGCTCGTAGTGGTCGGTGAGCAACGCCATGTATCGAGGCGTCTCGGTCTCACCCGCGGCCTCGAGGCGCTTGATTTCCGCAAGCACATCCTGATCCATCGTGGGCATGAGCACGCTGCGTGCGTACTCGTTGTACGCCGGGATGCTCATCATCATGTTGGAGATCACGAGCCCCTTCAGGTGCTGCTGATACCGCAGCGCGTACTCGGTGGCGAGGATCCCGCCCCACGAGTGGCCCAGCAGGAAGAAATTTCCCGCGTCGAGGCCGAGCGCGATGCGGACCTGCTCGACCTCGTCAACAAACCGGTCCACCTGCCAGAGATCCGGTTCGTCGGGCTGGTCGCTATATGCGGAGCCGAGCTGGTCGTAGTAGTAGTACTCGATGCCCGCAGCCGGCAGGTAGCTGTCGCACGCCTCGAAATACTCGTGGGTGGCTGCGGGACCTCCGTGCAGCAGCAGCAACTTCGCGGTCGGGTTGTTGCCGAACCGCTTCGTCCAGACGTGAAACTCACCCTTGGGCGTTGTGATCGGAATCAGGCGCGCGCCGCCGCTGAGGACGTCGTCCCGACCGGTGTTGTCCAGGTATGTCTCGGCGCTCATCGGGTCTCCTGTTGGGTGTGCCGTCCTCAATCGCGCGGCACAGCGTAGCCGCCCGCAGCACCTTCTCGACGGCCGGCGCCCCGCGCCCTGGGCGGTTGCTAGGGCGCCGTCGCCAGGAAGTGCGTCTGCGCTGCAGCGGAGCAGACCACGGCTGCGGCGCCGCTGGTAACAGTCCCGTAGTAATCGACCTGGTACGTATGGCTGCTGTTGCTGACGGTGAACCCACAGACGTGGGGACCGGTGTGCGTATCACCTGCAGAGAAGGACACGGGGGCAAAATTGGGATCGTTGGAGTACAAGTCGTTGGCTTCGATCGCCGCAATTGCCGTGCTGTCGCTTTTGACCACGATCTGCAGTCTCGTCCCGCCATCGGTCAACGAGGCGGTCACCGATTCCGTTGGGACGTCAGCACAACCGGCGACAAGAACGAGCGCGATGACCACTGTCGTCACCCCCGTGAGCCGTCGCGATGGCATTTCCCGTTTGTTCTTCGTCATGTTCGACCTGTGGCGAAATCCACCACAATCTGGCGTTCTCTCAGCCGAGTTGCGCCCTCACCTCGGTCGTCGACGCTTGGTCGTTGCGGTGCAAAAATCGATATCCGAGGCCGCGCACGGTCACCAGGTACTCGGGATTGTGCGGATCGCGCTCGATCTTCGCTCGAAGGCGTTTGACGTGCACATCGAGGGTCTTGGTGTCGCCGAAGTAGTTCACTCCCCACACAGCGTCGATCAAGTTGTTGCGCGTGCGAAGCCGGCTCTGTCCGCGGAGGAAGTTCTCAAGGAGGTCGAATTCCTTTGGCGTGAGATCGACACGTTCGCCGCGAACCCGTACCTCGTGGTTACTGACGTCGAGTTCGACCGGACCTCCTGAGAGCACCTGGACGTCTGGCTTGTCGGCACCCATTCCCGCGCGACGGAGGTGCGCCCGAAGCCGTGACACGAGTTCCCGCATTGAGAAAGGCTTCGTGACGTAATCGTCTGCCCCAATCTCTAGTCCAGCGACCTTGTCGGCTTCGGAATCCTTTGCAGTCAGAATCACGATCGGCACATTCGACTGCGCGCGAATGATCCTGCAGACATCGAGTCCTGGCAGGGTCGGCAGCATGAGATCAAGGAGAATCAATCCTGGACGCTCAGTGCGAAATCGCTCCAACCCAGTCACACCGTCACTCGCGAGGACGACGCGAAACCCTTCACGCGTCAAGTGCGTAGTCGAGGCTTTCGGAGAGTGCCGGCTCGTCCTCGATAATCAAGATCGGCGGCCCACTGTTGCGTTCGTCGGCGCCCACACGCAGCGGGCGCGTCTCGTCATCAGCGTTGCTCCTGTCATCAAATCGACACTCTAGCGATGGATTTGGGGCTATCGGGCTAACGTGCAGTTAAGGCATTGCGATGCCTTTGAGAAGGCTTGCGATTTGCCACGCGCTCATTTTTGCCCGTGCGTGTTTTCACTCCTGTAAGACAGCGTTCAGTCGGTGTTATCCGTGTTGCCACGTAAGGGCCACATGGCCGTCCGCACACTGAAGCCGCAACCGCCAGAAGGACTCCGTACCAGGAATCGGAGCCGCAATACAAGGGAATGCAAGGGTATGAAGAGAGGACGAATCATGCTCGGCCTGGGCGTGGCCGTCGTCACGCTCGGCGCTGCGAGCACCGTTCCAGCCGACGCCTCGGGAGGTGGAGGTCCTGTCGCTCAGAGCGTTCTGGGCAGCGGTTCCAACACCACCCAGCTCATGATGGCTGACATCGACACGCTGTACCTGTTCAGCCCAGGATGCTCACAGATCCCGGACCCGGTCGGCCCGACCGCGTGGCTCGACTTCAGCTGCCAGAGCCCGGATCCGGCCGGCACCGACTTCAACGACAACTACGAGCACGACCAGGTCCACGAGGCCTACTTCCTCGGCTCGAGCAACGGCATCACGCAACTCTGCGACCAGGGCCAGCCGGGCGTCGCCTCGATCCAGTTCGCCCGTTCGTCTCGTGCCCCTTCGGCCACCGACTGCACCGGGCTCCACTTCGTTGCCTACGCGCGAGATGGCATTCCGATTGAGGGCTTCGGCACCAACGCATCGACGTTCAAGCAGAGCACGAGCCCGTGCAAGACGACGAGCAAGTTCTGCATCACCCAGGCTGAGGCCAAGGCGATCTGGCATACCTGCACGATCACAAACTGGGACCAGCTTGATCCAAGCCTGCCGAGCGCGACGATCGACATGTACACCCCGCAGCCGGGCTCGGGCACACGGTCGACCTTCGACACCTTCCTCGGCGGGACCAACTTCTCCGAGACCTGCATCGATGCGCGTGGCACCACGTACGAGGACACGCACGTGATCCCGGAGAACAGCAACGGTCCGATCATCGCCAACGGCGATCAGAAGGACGCGCTCTTCCCGTTCTCGTACGGTGCGTACGAGACAACCTGCAAGGGCTGCGACACCTCGAAGCTCGCCGAGATCGACGGCATCGCCGCCACTCCGACGACCATCGGCAACCTCACCTTCCCGTACGGTCGGTACCTCTACAACGTCGTGTCCTGCGGCTCGGAGCTTCACTGCGGCAGCAATGCCGTCTGGAAGGGCTCGGCCACTACTGACACGGCAGCGCAGCGCTACGTCGCCGAGGAAGGCTGGCTGTGCGACGTGCCGGCGACAGAGGTGGATCCGAACTCGTCGACCGGCGCCAAGTACCAGACAGAGATTGCCGACTGCGATCAAAGCCTTCGGGTTCGTCCCGATCGCCAAGGGCGTCATCGGCGGCGGCGACACCAACTCTGACGTCTGCCGCCTGTTCACGACCTAACCGTAGCCCTCACCCCGTGGAGAAGAGCCCGGCCGCGCCGGGCTCTTCTCTTTTCGTGCAGGCTTAGCGTGTTTCACGGCAAAGGACACTCGGAGTGGGCGCAGGTATGGCGGCGGGGTTGCACGGTGTTCGATCGGGCGTGCTCATCAGACGGCAAGCGCTCCCACGGGCACGGATACCACGCACGGCTTATCGTCGCCGAGCTGTCCGTCGTTGTTCGCCCCTCAGGCCCAGACAGTACCTCCGCTTTCCAGTGCGCGAGTGCGTCCGTGCACGAACCATCACGACCAGTGGTAGTCCAGTGATCGGCGCCGGGACACCACTGCTAGGCCTGGTGCCGTCGCCAGCCTGGCCGTCGGCGCCATCCCCCTGCGTACACCGGCGCCCGAAGCCGCCGGCGTACGCCCGAGGCCAACGCGCTACTCGACGCGTCACCTCCTTATGACCCGTTGCCGGCGTCAATGGCAACCACGTCGAGCGTTTCCACCGTCATCGGAGTCGGCCCCGCCCTCGGCGCGGTGACAGGCCCTCCCAATTCATCCATCAACGGATCTCCTTAAACGGAAAGAGGGCCGGCATCCGTGGACGCCGACCCCCGCTCCAACCCGCGACGGGCGTTATCCCTGTGTCTTAGCTGCAGGCCCAGTGCGCCGGGGTGGGGACCGCTGTGGTGCAGCTGTTCGTCGTGTATGTGTTGGTGTCCGGGGCGACGATGTAGAGGAACATGTCGTCCGCTACGTTGCCGTTGGCGGTGTCGTTCTCGAACACGTTCAGCGTCGAGCTCAGGACGAACAGGCCGTACTGATCAGTTCCCGTCGTCGGACTCGCGGTGTCGCCGGTGTACGAGCCGTACTGCGCGGATTTCACGACCTCGAGACCCACGTCGCCGTTATTGTCGAGATTGTCGTCGGTCACGATCTCGCCGGTGTTGTCGTACACGCCGCCGTCGTTCCCAGTGATCGTGTCGTGCTTGATCTGCACGCTCCCGGCGGCTTGGTTCAGGTAGACGCCGAAGCCCGCGGCCGGCGTGACCACGGTGATGATCGAGAAGCCGGTGCCCTGCGACGGCGTCACGCCCACCCACGCGTGATCGAGCGTGAGCACGGTCGCGGTATTGGACTTGACCACGTCGGTATTGCCACCGGATGTCACGGTGTCGCCGGCGAACTCGTTGGTGGTCCAGGTTGTCGCCGCAGTGTCCGTCACGTTCGTCGTGCCGTAGCTCGGTGTGACGATGGTGAACACGCTCGCACTTGCAGGAGTGCCTCCAGCCCAGCCGGCGGACGTCAGGGTGACATCGCCCATCGTGTCGTTGCTGGCAATCACGCCGCTGCTCGAGCCGTCGGTCACGGCGTCACCCGCGTATTGGTTCATGGTCCAGGTGGCGGTGGAATCCGACGCGCCTGTCGCCGAGAAGGTGGTCGAGGTATCGGAGGTGAACGGGGCGGTCGTACCCGAGTTGAAGAGATCCGACACGTAGGGAGCACCGCAACTGACCGCGGTGCATACGTTGCCGCTGATCTTCGCACCGGCGACGCTCGCGAATGCGCTGTTGTCCACTTCGATGCCGTTTGTCGCTGCGTTCGCGTTGGCCATGTTCAGCACTTGCGTCGCGGCGACCTTCTTCGTGGGAGGCATGACCGTGACAGTCGAGTTCAGCCCGCTGACGGCTACTCCGGCATGTTGGAAACCCGAGACCGTCACGCCCGAGAGGACCGCGGTGCCTGTGTCTGCCGTGCATGTTGCGCAGCCGCTACCAACGCTGATGCCGTCTCCAACACCGCAATTGTTCGCCGGCGTGTCGAAGATGTTGAGAACGTTGACCTTGGTAATCCTCGCGGTCGCTCCGCCCCACACGTCGATGCCGCTTGCGAGGACGTCCGAGTCCGCCGCATTGCAGTCCACGCTCGTCTGGACGGGCCCAGGACCGGCGATGATCAGCTCGGTGAGGGTCACCGTAGCGTCGCCATCGATGTCGACGATGGACGTCTCCCCGGCTCCCCCGGGAGCGGAGGTCTGCGTGTTGGCAACGAGCGTCGACGGAGCCGCGATCTCCGTACCTTGCGAGTTCACGCCGGCGCCTTCGACGGTGACGCTCTTGTTGATCTCGGCCTGCTGGAAGTACTTTCCTGCGGTGAGCTTGATCGTGTCTCCAGGGTTTGCCTGCTCCACTGCATACGTCACGGTGGCGCAGGCGTCAGCCCTGACGGTGCAGTTGCCCGTGTCGGTCCCGAGAGTCGACACGTAGCGTGTCTTCGCGCCCGAGGCGAGCACGAGCTGACTCGGGAGCAGTCCGACGAGCAGTGCGCCTGCTCCGAGCGCAATGACTAATGGTCGACGCCGCATGTGAACAGTCCTCCCCAATATGGGTGCGTTGGCTTTGTTTGGGACGCTACTCCCGCCCAGACGACGGTCGGGTGACCGACTCATGTCCAGAGGATGAATAGACGCGGCGTGCTCGGCGACGGCCGCTAATCGACGGTCTGGTTGACCTGAATCGCGCCCGTCATCGACGGATATGGGACCGATTGATACGCCACGGCCTCAACGTTCGGCGGTATCCACGTCCACGATCCGCCGGGTGGGATGAGCGGTGATTCGGTCAGCTCGACGGTGAACAAAATCCTGTTCGGCTTGTCGGTGAGGTTGATCCACGTCAGGGCCTGACAGCACGCGGCGACGAGCACGTTCGGATGGAACCCGGCGGGCGTGATGTCAATGACGAAACCGTAGTCAAAGGCAGGGTCTGGGCTCTGCGCTTCACGCGTCGGTTCGCCCGCAGGCTCGGTTGGAACGGCGGCAGGCGTGACGGACGTCAGACCGTCAATCGGCGCCGACGGAATCGGTGTTGCGGTTGCCGCCGCCGCTGCGGTTGGTCTCCGCCGGTGGCGTCGCAGTCGGCGCAGCGGTTCCACTCCCGCATGCGGAGAGCACAACGAGCGCTGCCGCGAAAGCGCCGGCTGTCCGCGCGATGCGTGCCCACCGCACTCAGAACGTCCCCGGGAGCATGAGGTCGAGACTCGAGAACGTCAGCACCGCAAGAATCAGCACGATCGGAGCGGTCAGGAGGTAGAGCACTTCCGGTGACCAGCGATGCCGGTGGCGCCACGCGAGAAACACCGTCAGGCCAAGCAACTCCGCCCAGATGAGCCCGAGCGCGAGGCCGAGCGGGTCACCGGTGAGCCCAAGGTCGGCGTCGCCGACTAGCACGGGCGCGCGGTGCGCGACATCGAGTGGCAGACCGATGAGCGATGCCTCGACGACCAGCCGTCCGCTCGCGAAAATCGCCGGATCGGACGTGATCAAGGTCAGTCGGTTGTTCGGTGTGTCGAGAATGGGATCGGGTGCCCCGGGACTCACGTGTTTCACGCTGTTCACCACATAGGTCACGGTGCCCCGGCCCGTGTCGAATTTGATGATGTTGCCGGCGGCGAGCTCATCGAGATTCGCGAATGGTCCGCCGTAGGTGGTGCGATGTCCAGCGATCACGACATTGCCCGCTTCGCCCGGGAGCGGCGAGCTCATGAGATGGCCGGGTCCGACTTTCAGGTCACTGGGCGTCGTGCCTTCGGCGACGACCTGCACGACTCCGATGCTCGGAATACTCATCAGCGCGACGGGACTTCCCTCGGAGATGGATGCGCCCGGCGCGTCGACCGTCGTCGTCGGGACGTCCTGCTGAAATTGACTTAGCAGCGATGCTTGCGAGTTCTCCTCCGTCAGCGGCGTGAACGCAATCTCGTAGAGAACGAAGAGTGCTGCGAACACGCCGATGCCGAGGATGACCCGGCCGAAGACACGAAGCAGGCGCTCTCGCCGTCCTTCCTGCTCATCGGGCTCCGTGGTCGCGCTGGCATTCGTTTTCGTCGAAGCGGACGCTGGTTCGGCGACAGCAGAAGGGGACGCGGCAGTCACCGGGCCTGCCATCACTCCTCCTCCTTGCGCGACGTCTGCGCCGCCAACCAGCCGCCTCGAGCGCGAGACCACCGAGCAAGCCGAGCACGGCCACAAGGACCACGGCCGGAAAGACGAACTGCGTGGCCGACGATGTGAGCAGCAGCGACGGGGTGAAGACAGCTGCGCTCGGTGCCGTGACCGGTGCCGGTGTGGGACTCGGCGCGGCCGTCGGCTCCGGTGTTGCGGCCGGCGTTGGTACGACAAATGGCGGAGGCGTCTCCGTGATGGTGATCACGGGGGCCGGTGTCGCCACGGGCGTCGGCGCAGGAGTTGGTGTCGGTGGCGGCACCACAAGCGGGATCGCCTTGGCCGCTGCGAGGCTGATGTTGACCAGTTGCGGTGTGAGCGGCGTGTAGCCCGCCGGCAGCGTCGTCTGACCACCCTGGACCGCGTAGTTGATGAACTGTTGAATCGCCTGGGCCACCGAGTACTTGACGTCGTTCGTCGGTGCCATCAGGTAGGCCGGCAGCAACATCGGATATGCGCCGTCGGTCGGGTTGTAGTTCGGCGTGATGGTGCCGTCCGCATTCACCGTCGCGTCGCTCAACGCTTTGGCCAGCGTGGCGGGAGTGGCCGCGGTGGTCGTCCCGTCGGCGTTCTTGATATTCACGGTCGGCAGGCCGTAGAACGCAGCCGTGCTGGAGTCCATGAATCCGATCGTTCCGTAGTCATCGAAGTCGTCGGTCGGAGGGTTGGTCACGACATCGAAGGCGAGCTTCGCGCTGCCGGTGATGTCGGTGGATCCGAGTGACGCAGGGAAGATCTCCTGCGGTCCGTACGTCCAGACGGTGGGTGCGACGGCTGAGAGCCACGATGTGAATGTCCAGGTCTCCTCCGAATAATCGGCTCGTGCGTAGGGCACGATCTTGGTCGGAAACTCCACACCGGGATTCAGCTTGGTGATGGTCTTGTCCGTGCTCCAGTCGTCGTCCGTCCCCTCGAACGTGGCAGCGATCTGCGCGGGCGTCAGCGTGAGGGTCGTGATCTGCGGTCCTCGGCGATCGTAAACGCGATATGCGAGCACGACCGACGATGCCGTGATCGGCGCGTAGTCCCAGGTCTGTGTCGGCGGCGACGTCGACACAGGGGCTGTGGGCTCGAATCCAGGTCCCCACGGCCCGGTGACCGCGAATTCGCTCTCGCCCTGGAACCACGCGGTCACGCCGTCCGGTGAATTCTTCAAGGCGTAGTCAACCGCGAGGTTCGCCGGCGGCTGGCAGACCGCCGACTCCCAGGTATAGATAGCGCGATACGCGGATGACGCGCCTGCACCGACGATCCCGTTGATACCAGGGGGCGGACAGTCACCGGGAGACTGGCCGAAGGTGATCGGGACCAGGGTTCCCGTTGCCAGGTTGTCCGGGTCCGACATTGCGTCGAGTGAGCACGGCGTTGTGTTGTCGCAGATAATCTCGGCGGTTCCGGCCTGATCCTCGAGCGCCGAGTTGGCGTCCGAGTACACCGGGACGAACGTCTGGCCTGCGCCAGTGCCATCGAGCACCACGGTCAAGCCCGGCACGATGGCGGTGCAATCCGTGTCGACGTCGGTGGGCGTCGCCGTGCACTGCCGGAAGTCGTACGCGGAGCCGGCTGGAAAACCCGAAAAGGACACAACGACGAACTGCCCGTCCTCCAGGCCCGAATTTGGCGTGGCGGTCAGTGCCGGCGTCGGCGTCGTGGCATGCGCGACCACGGGCAGTTGCGTGATCCCCGTGACGGAGATGAGCGCAGCCGCTCCAAGCCCCAACGTCATCGCGAACGTGCCCGCCCGCCGGTGTCGTCTACGAAACACGGCGTCTCACAATCAGCACTGGCGCGAACAGCAGGATGAGTAAGATCGCGCCGGTCACGAACAGTGGCGCCGTGGACGGTATGGGCGCGTCTTTGACGTCACTCTCTGCGAGTGCAAACGACGCCTGCAGCTCGGATGCCGTCAAGACCGGGATGGCCGTGGGCTGCGCCGTTCCGGAGGACGTTGTCGTGGTGGTCGAGCCGGATCCGCCAGTCGTCACCGTCGGCCCCGTGCTCGCTGTAGGAGCTGGAGTGGCGCCCGTTTTGACCACCACCACGCTGCCCGGGGAGGTGCTGTGGTGACTGCCTCCGCTGCCCGGACTTCGTGTAGGCCGTCGTGACGGTCGGATTGGGACACGTCGAAGGCGTGATTGGCGGCGGCTTTGGCGCGCCGGCGATCTTCTGCTCCTGCGTGAACACATCCTGGACAAGGTTCGGGGGTAACGGTGAATAGCCGAGCAACGGCGCTTCTCGCTGGCCGGCGCACGCGATGTAGATCAGCCATGTCCCGAGCACGAAGCCCTTGGCCGGACTGATGTTTGATGTGGGCGTGATGAGGTAGCTGTAGCTCGACATCGCGTACGCGTTCGAACTCGGGCGCGTTGTAGACGCCGATCAGGTTCTGCGTGAAATCCGGATACAGGGTCGCGTGGCGCAGCGCCGTCGCCACGTTGGTGGCGGTGGGCTGCGTGAAGTTGCCACTGTGGTTCTCGAGGTCCACGACCGGGAACCCGCGCGCGTACGCGTAGCCCGCCTCGACGTAACCGATCGAGCCTTCGCCGATCTGATTGTCGGCGACGAAGTCCGCCACACCGTCCGACCCGTTCTGCTGGGTGCTTCCAGGGAACGGCGGCCAGATCGAGCACGGGGCGGGACATCCGTAATGGGACGCAAACGAATTCCAGACGGTCGGCGCTTGATTCTGCAGATACAGCGAGAACTGGGCAGAGGTACCGGAACCATCGGAGCGAACGACCGGCGTGATTGTCGTCTGTTCGATTTGGAGGCCAGGGTTGAGCGCCTGGATCTCGGGATTCTGCCACGTGGTGATAACCCCGGTGAAGATCTTCCCCGCAGCGTCCGCGTCCAAGCGCAGGTTGTTGATCCGGACGCCGTCCGGGGCATCGATGTTGTACATCAGCGACGTCCCGCCGGCCACATCCGGGATGTACTGAAACGCCTTGTGCTCAGCTGCCAGCGCGGGAAGTTCGTCAGGCTGAAACGGAATCTCGCTGGCGGCGAAGTCGACCTGGTTGTTGATATAGAACTCGCGCCCAGCGCTGGAACCGACACCCTGGTAGTTGATCTGAAAACCCTGGCGCGCAATGTCGGCGCGCCACTGGTCGAGGGCGATCTGCACCCACGTCGAGCCGGCCCCCAACACGGTTGGATAACTGGCGGCCGCGGCGCGCTGTGTCAACGGTGTGGCGACGCTGGTCGAAGCGAGCGCGACGAGAGCTCCTATGCCGAGCATGGCAATGAGCCTGGGCTTGATCAGGTGCATTGCTAACCGAACCTCCCGTGGACATAGTCGGCTGTGCGCGGATCGTCGGGGTTGTTGAAGACTTTCTCCGTCGGGCCCACCTCGACGATGCCACCCGGATGCCCTTCCTCCACCATGAAGAACGCGCAGCGATGCGAAACACGTTGCGCCTGTTGCATGTTGTGCGTGACGATGACGATGGTGACGTCGTGCACGATCTCGGCGATCGTTTCCTCGATCCGTCCCGTCGACGACGGATCGAGCGCCGAGCACGGCTCGTCCATCAGCAGTACCTTCGGCCGTACTGCGAGTGCGCGGGCAATGCAAAGTCGTTGCTGCTGGCCGCCCGAGAGCGATCCTCCAGGCGCGCCCAGACGATTGCGCACCTCTTTCCACAGCCCGGCGCGAGTGAGGCTCTCCTCCACGATGTGTTGCGGATCGACAATGCGCGATCCCGACAGGCGCAGGCCGGACAGCACGTTGTTGTAGACGCTCATCGCCGGAAACGGATTCGGCTTTTGAAAAACCATGCCGATGTGCCGGCGTGTGTCGATCGGCCGTTGCTCCGCCCCGTAGATGTCGACGCCATCAAGCTGCACGCTCCCGGAAAGCGCTGCGCCCGGCACGAGCTCGTGCATGCGATTGAGGATGCGGATGAAGGTCGACTTTCCGCACCCGGACGGGCCGATGAGTGCCGTCACCTCGCTGGCATTCATCTCGAGGTTGAGTCCCTCGAGCACTTTGTGGTCTCCGAACCACGCACTCACCTCCGCTGCGCTCAGCGACGAGGCAGTGGCCGTCTGGTGAGGAACAACTGGCGTCTGGGGGACGCCGCGAAGCTCGGTGATCTCTGTGGATGGCGTCGTGGTCATGACGAGGCGCCTCCGGCGGCAGGAGCCGTCACGCGTGTTTTTGCCGCGCGCTTCGCCTCTCTGCGTTGCCGAGCTTCAACAGACGTGCGTGCGCCGATGACGCGCGCGAGGGTGAACAGTCCGAGCACCATTGCGATGAGCACCAGCGCAGCCCCCCACGCGCGCTCATAAGGAGGCGTTCCGGGGTTGAAGCGAATGTATTCGTAGATGAAGTGCGGGAGGCCCTCCTGAGCGCCGGCAAACGGGTTTGCGTTCATCGACGAGTTGCCGAACGCAAGCAGGATGAGCGGCGCGGTCTCACCGACAGCACGAGCGACGCCGAGGATGGATGCGGTGATGATCCCGCTGCGTGCCGTGGGCAGCACGACACTCCAGGTGGTGCGCCACTCGGATCCACCCAGCGCCAGCGAACCCTCTCGGAGGCCGTCTGGAACGAGGCGGAGCACCTCCTCGGATGTTCTCGTCACAGTTGGCAGCATCAAGATGGCAAGGGCCATCGAGGCGGCGAAGCCGGAGAAGCCGCGGTTGAACTGCACTACCCACACGGCGTAGATGAACAGCCCCGCGACGATTGACGGTACGCCACTCATGGCATCAACGAAGATGCGGACCGGACGCTTCAGCGGTCCGCCGACCTCGTTGAGGAACACCGCGCAGAGGAGCGCCAGCGGGATCGCGATCACCACAGCGAGCGCGACCTGTTCCGCCGTGCCGACAATCGCGTGACCGACGCCGCCGCAACTCGACGGATCGAGCGGCCCGCACTCGTCGACAGTGTCGACAAAGAAGTGTGGCGAGATGACCCGGAACCCCTGGTAGACGACGACGCCGATGATCAGCAGCAACGGGACCAACATGGCCAGGGCGAGCGACGCGATGAACACGGTCATCGTCCGGTCGAGCGCGAGCAACTTTCCGTGCAGGCGTCGGACAACCAGGTAGTGGATGGCGAGAAAGGCCACGTACCACCAGATCACGAGGCCGGGAATCCCTGATTGGATGGTGAGCCCGCCGTAGATCAGGGCCACGAGCGCCGCGGCCGCCACCGCTGACAACGCCAGGACGACCAGGTCATCTCGCTGCACTGAGCGGGGCCGGACGCGAGCGTCGATACGGCGGCGCGGGGCGCCGGGAGCAGCGCCGGCCGGGCGGACCGATTGCGCGGCCTCGACGGTCATCAGATGTCCACCCCCTTCCCCGAACGAGACCTGGCCACGACCAGCGACGCGAGGAAGTTGACGATGAGCGTCACCGCGAAGAGCGTCAGGCCGGCTGCCATGAGGGCCGGAATCCCATACTGCTGCGAGGCCTCACCGAAGTACAACGCGATCAACGCGGCCACCGAGTTCGCACCCTGCCCGCTGAGGATCTCCGGCGAGATCTGGAAGAACGTCGAGATGATCAGCGCCACGGCGATGGTCTCTCCAAGCGCGCGGCCGAAGCCGAGCATCGCGCCGCCGATGATCCCACCGCGTCCGAATGGGAGAACGACGGCGCGGATCATCCCCCACCGGCTCGCGCCAAGGGCCAGCGCGGCTTCCTTTTCGCCTGGCGGAGTCTGCGCGAAGACCTCGCGCATCACCGACGTGCAGATCGGCATGACCATGAGTGACACGACGACCCCGGCGACGAACGCGGAGCCGGCGTAGTTGACGCCCGTGGTCTTGAAGAACGGGATGAACCCGAGGTTGGCGCTCAGCCAGGCCGAGACCGCAACGAGATGGGGCTGCAGAAAGATGAGGCCCCATATGCCGTAGATAACGCTCGGGATCGCGGCCAGCAGATCGACGATTGCAGTGAGCGGACGCCGGAGACGCCGTGACGCAAATTCATTGATGAAGAGCGCACATGCGATCGAAACCGGCATTGCAATCACGAGCGCGACGATTGCGATCACAAATGTCCAGTACAGGACCGCGGCGATGCCGAACTGATGCGTCGTGCCGTCCGGTTGCCACACCTCGGTCGTGAAAAACGCCCAGCCCATCTGACGAAAGGCTGGGAGCGACCGGATGAGGAGAAAGACCCCAATCAGCACGAGGATGACGAGCGTGAGGAGGCCGGCAGCGGTCGCGATCCCACGATACGCGCGGTCGGTCTGGGTGCGGCCACGACTGATGACACGGGGACGTTCGAGGCCGCGCGAACTCGCCTGCTCCACCCCGATGACGCTCACACCGCCTCCAACTTCCGACCCGCGAGTACCAACGCCAAAAGAGAATGCCATTCGTGTGTGAACGGGAGATGAATGTCAGACAGCGCAACGGTAAACTCGATGTTGTACACATTTGCGCGGCTATACTCATCGAGAGATGACCGGTGTGCCTGCAGACGTTGTCGCGGCACCCGACGCAGGACGACTCACTGCAGATGTTGCCGCGCGCGAAGTCGTTCTTTCGGCCATGAGCGAGGGCGTGCTGCTGGTCGACCCGAGCGGACGAATCATCTACACCAATCGCGCGGCGCACATGATCCTCGGCCAGATTTTCGAGACCGCCGAGGACGTGACTCCGGAACCATTATGGGACGCGATTCGCACGGTGAGGTCGCATCTCGACGGTCCCGGAGCCACGGAGACCACCGTGCGTCAATTCGAGACGCGCGGCGCAATTGTCGAGGTCACCACCCGGCCGTCGAGACCGCATGGAACCGTCGTGGTGGTGCTGCGTGACGTCACCCGTGCCGGCCGCATCGAACAACTTCGCCGGGACTTCGTCGCCAACGCCTCGCATGAGCTCAAAACACCGGTCGCCTCGATCCTTGCGCTGTCCGCGACACTTCGATCGGTTGCGAGCGAGGATCCCGAAAAGCTGGCCGCGTTTCTTTCCCGTCTCGAAAATGAGGCCGAACGCCTCGCCGCGCTGGTCACCCATCTGCTCGAGCTGTCGAGGCTGGAGGCGAGCAATCCCGAACGCGCCCGTGTCAGTCTCGACGAACTGGTCCCGACCGAGGTCGAGCGTGTTCGTTCACGCGCTGAGAGTGCCGGCCTCGTATTGTCAGTTGAAGTTTCCGGTTCGTTGACGGTGCTTGGATCGGAACGCGACCTCGCGCATCTCATCCAGAATCTCCTCGAGAACGCCGTGCGGTACACGCCTCCGGGCGGTCAGGTGCACGCGACCGTGAGCCGGTTCGGCACCGATGCGCATCTCGTGGTGACCGACACCGGAATCGGCATTCCGGCGAAGGATCTCGACCGAGTGTTCGAGCGCTTTTATCGCGTCGATGACGCGCGCTCTCGCGAGACGGGCGGGACCGGGCTGGGTCTTTCCATCGTTCGCCACGTCGCGGAGGCACACGGTGGATCCGTCCGCGTCCGAAGCACGCCGGGCCTGGGCTCGGCGTTCACCGTCAGCCTCCCGCTGACCTCTTAGCGGGGACGTCCGCTGCCGCGGAACTCTGTGACGGCTCTCGCGATGCTCTCCTGCATGTACTGGTAGAAGAGCTGCCGCTGCGCGACGTCGATCGCAACATCGACGTCCTCCCCCATCCGGCGTCGCGCGATCCACGGCGGGATGCCGTCGGCGACCATCTCGCTCCCGACGTTGATGCGCACCAGCGCGTCGTTTTCCTCGGATACGCTGATGACGATCTTGAGCACGAGGCCGGTGTTCTCGATGAGGCGCCAGCTGCGTTCCCAGCGGAGGTTCCGGTTGTAGTCACGAGAGAGATGAACCGAGTCATCGGCGACGACCGACTCTCCCTCCATCGCCGCCGCCTCGAGCTGCGCGCGGATATGCGTGTCCAGCTCCTTCGAGATCCAGTTGACCAGCGACGGTGTCCGGTCGTTGAGATCGGGGCGCCCGTTGGGATCGGTGGCAAGCGGACCGATCGCGCGAACGGTGCTGGCGTGCCGCCGGCAGTACGGGACCCCTGCGATGACATCGCCGTGTTCCGGGCAGAAGGAGACCTGGCATATGCGTCCCCGGCGATCTCGGTACTCACAGGTCAGCGCATCGCTGTTCAGGCATCCGGGCACGCTGCAAGGAATACCGGTCGGCACGGGCTCGGGGGACGGGGCAACGGGTTCCGGGCGGCGGCGCCGGAACAGACTGGTCATCGACGGAACTCCACGGAACGCCCATCGTACCCCGAGGTTCCTGAAAGGGACCGCGCTCGGGTTAGACGTCCATCCGCGCAATCATGCGCCGGGAACGGAGGGTCACACGCCGTCCGAGGAAGATCAACAGCAGCACCAGGAGCACCGTGACCGCGGCCGCCGCGTAGGCGACCGCTTGTGTCGATGCGCCCGGAAGCTGGATGTCCGTGTAGGTGACGTTGGTGAGGTATCCGACAGGCTGCAGAAGGCCCGACGGATTCTGATCGCTGAAGCCGGCGGTGAAGAGGAGCGGCGCGGTCTCGCCGGTGGAGATCGCAAGCGCCAGCACGAGGCCCGACACGATCCCGGGAAGTGCCGGTGGCAACAGCACTTTGCGAATCGTCCTGCCCCGCGACATGCCAAGCGCGATGGCACCCTCGCGGAGCGTCCGAGGCACGCTGCTGAAGGCGAGTTCCGTGGTCTTCACGATGTACGGGAGGATCAGCGCGCTGAGCGCGATGATGCCGGCGAGCAGCGAGTAGTGCAACCCGAGGCCGCCCTTGTTGACGAGCACCAGGTAGCCGACGTATCCGACGACGATCGACGGAACGCCGGCAAGCACCTCCGAGAAGAATCGTGCGACCGACGCAACCCGCGGCGGCGCGAATTCCGAGAAGTACAGGCCAGCAAGGACACCGATGCTTCCGGCAACGATCAGCACGCCGAGGCTCAGTGCGAGCGTTCCGAGGATGGCGTTCTGCAGGCCCAGTTGGGTGCCCGACGTCGACTCGGTGAGCAGCGATCGGCTTCAGCACTGGGAGCGCGTGGATAAGGATGCTCAGGATGATGTCGAGCGCCGGCGCAACGATCAGCACCAGCGCGATGCCGCAGAGCGTCCAGAAGATTCCGGCGCGGATGCGACTCTGACGCGGTCTAGACACCACGACCCACCGGGAGCACACCGCCTGACACCTTGCGGACAACGAGGCGGCCCGCGAAGTTGGTGATGAGGCTGATCGCGAGCAGGAGCAACCCGAGCTCGGCGAGCGCGTGGATACCGGCTCCTGTCGTGTCACCGAATGCACCGTCAAGTGTTGACGCGATCCACGCCGCGATGGTGCTGGTGTTGCCGTACGCGTTGCTCGGAATCGAATAGATGTCGCCGATGATCAGAAGGACGGCGATCGTCTCACCGAGCGCGCGGGCCCAGCCGAGCAGCGAGGCAGCGACAATGCCTGTCCGGATGTAGGGGATGGTCACGACTCGCACTGTCTCGTAGCGCGTCATCCCGAGTGCGAGTGCGCCTTCCTTCGCGAGGATCGGCACGCGTCGAAGCAACTCGCGAGTGGTCGACGCGACGATCGGGATGATCATCACGGCAAGCACGAGGCTCGCCGTGAGCAGCCCTTGTCCTTCACCGACCGGCCCTTTGAAGAACGGAATGACGTGGCCTATCCCGGTGAGCACCGGGAACACGTGCGCCGCGAGGAATGGCCCGAATACTGCGACGCCCCAGAGGCCGAACACGACACTGGGAATTCCCGCAAGCAACTCGAGGAAGACCGCCATCGAGTCGGCGATCCTGCGCGGGATGATCTCGCTGAGCATCAGCACGCCGCCGACCGAGATCGGCACCGCGAGCACGAGCGCGATGATCGACGTGGCGAGCGTGCCCACGATCAACGGGAGGACGCCGTAGACGGCATGCGGCGGCGCCTGGACGCCGTTGTGCGTGATGGTCGTCGTCGCGTAGAGGTTGCCGAAGTTGAAGACGGACCCGGTGAAGAACGACAGCCCGCTGAAGATGATCGACGGCAGCGCCGTGATGAACATCACCACCGCGATGACACCGAGGATGAACATTGGGACGGCCGACGCCACTCCGCTGATCACGCGGAGCACTCTGTCCCCGGCCGTGAGCTCCGTCTTGCTCACGCGATGGCGTGCGCGGCCGGCATCGACTTTGCCGGCCGTCGCACTGCTCATCGCCATGGGGTGGGGGTTTGGTTACCTATCCGGTGATCGAGTCGATCTTGGCCTGGATCGCGGAGAAGACAGACGCGGGAACGGCCGCCTGCAGGCCAACGAAGTTGTCTGCCGAAAGGAACGCCGCTGTCGATCCGCCGTTGGGATCGATGGTCCACTCGAAGAACGTCCGGATCGCGAGGGCGTCATCGCTCGACGACTGCGTCGTGTTGACGACCAGGTACTCGAAGTTGACGATCGGGTACGACTGCGCGCCGTCCTGGTAGATCAACGAGAGCGCCAGGTTCGACGGGATCGAGGCCGCGCCGGCGGTGACCGCGGCGGAGATCGTTGCCGGCGTTGGCGTGAGGAAGTCGCCCGACTTGTTCTCCAGCATCGCTTCGCCAAGTCCTGCCGATGTCGCCGCAGCAGAAGCGCTGACTCCGATGTACGCGATGCAGCCTGTCTTGCAGGCTGCGACCATGCCGGGGTTGCTCGACGCGCTGCCTTCACCCGGCACCTTCGGCCACGTGACGGTGGTGCCGAATCCCGGGCCGTTGGACCACGTGCTACTGGTCGCGCTCAGGAACGAGGTGAAGAGGAACGTGTCACCAGCACTTCCCTGCCGGACGAGCGGGATGATGGTGGTGGCCGGGAGCGTGACACCCGAGTTGAGCGCGGCGATCGCCGGGTCATTCCACTTGGTGATCGTGCCCGAGTAGATCTGGCGAGGACGGCTCCGCTCAGCTTGAGGCTCGTGATCCCGGGGAGGTTGAACCAGACGCCTTGCGCCGACACCGCCACGGGGATGTTCGCGAGAGTTGGGTTCGCGCTGAACTGCGCGGGGCTCAGGTAGGCATCGGTGCCGCCGAGCAGCGAGTTTCCCGCAATGGCATCGGTGATGCCCTTGCCCGAACCACCGCCGGACGGCGCGAGCGTGATATTCGGATACGCCGCGGTAAGCGGCGCGACGAGTTGCTGCAGGAACGGCAGCAGCAAGCGACGATCCGCTCTCACTCAGCGTGACCGCGGTCGTCGGGTTGCCGGTCTGAGCCGGCTTCGGCGTGCCGCTGTTCGACGCAGTCGGCGTCGTCGACGTGCCTCCGCAGGCAACGACAGCCAGCGCTCCCAAGAGTGCGATTCCCCCCATCAAGCCCGTGCGCATGTATTTCCTCTCCTGTGTCTCGCGAGTATTTGTTGCCGGTGACAACCGGCGTAACAACGGTTATCCGATACGTCCGCTGACGTATTCGCGGCTGCGCTCGTCCTCAGCCGCATGAAAGAACTTTTCTGTCGGTGCCGGTTTCGACGAGCTTCCCGGCCATCAGGAACACGACGTCATCACTGAGGCGCATCGCCTGCCCGAGGTTGTGCGTGACGATGAGAATCGTCATCGAGTCCTTCAGGCTGCGCAGCAGCGCCTCGATGTGCTCGGTTGTGCCGGGGTCGAGCGCCGATGTTGGCTCGTCGAGCAGCATGACGTCGGGCGAGAGCGCAAGCGCGCGTGCGAGGCAGAGCAACTGCTGCTGGCCGCCCGAGAGCGTGAACGGCGACGAGTGCAGACGATCCTTCACCGCATCCCAGAGCCCCACTTCGGTGAGGCGTTGCTCCACGACCTGGCTGTCACCGCCGCGCGTGATCAGGCCGTGAGCCCGCGGTGCGATGGAGATGTTGTCCTGGATGCTCTGTGGAAACGGATTCGGGCGCTGGAACAACATGCCGACGTGGCGACGGAGGTCGCGCACGTTGACGTCGTCACCGTAGACATTCATGCCGTTGACGACGATTGATCCGTCGACCGACATGTTCAACGTGTGGTCATGCATGCGGTTCACCGAGCGCAGAAGCGTCGTCTTGCCGCACCCTGTTGGGCCAACAATCGCGGTAATGCGGTTACTGCCGAAACCCACGGTGATGGCGTCAAGCAGCTTGCGCTGTATCAGTCTCACGGTGAGCGAATTCACCGCAACTGCCGTCTGCGTATCCGTCGCCTTCGCAGTCTCCACGGCCACAGTCGACGTGGAAGTACTTAAAGGCCCCGCTCCAGCCACCATGTTTCGCAGCCTAGCGGCGAGAAGTTTGTGCGGGTGTTAGGTGATGGTTAAGAAACGGGGAAATTCATAAACACACTCGCCAGGGCCTGAACAGCGCCCCCCGGATCTGGTCCGGCAACCGCTCGAACGACGACGATTCGCGAGGCTCCCGCCTCGATAACGCCAGGCAGCAGGGCTGTGTCGATGCCACCGATCGCGAACCACGGACGTCGCTCAACTCCGCCTCGTTCTCGATCAGCCGCGTGCGTCACGATCCCGAGACCCGTGGCCGGCCTCCCCGGTTTTGTCGGCGTCGCGTAGATCGGGCCGACGCAGAGGTAGTCCGCCTCGGGCGCGCCCGCATCGAATTCCGCCGGTGAGTGGGTTGAGAGGCCGATGAGCATCTCGGGCCCGATCAGCTGACGTGCGACCGCCGGTGGGAGATCGTTCTGCCCAAGATGCACGCCGTCGGCACCGGCGGCGATGGCGACGTCGGGCCGATCATTCATCACAAAAAGCGCGCCGTAGCGGTCCGCAGCGGCGCGAAACGCCTTGCTCCATCGGAGCAGATCGCCCGCTTCAGCGCCTTTGTCGCGCAGCTGGACGATATCCGCGCCGGCTTCGAGCACCGCGTTCAGGAAGATTTCGAGATCGCCCTGTTCCCCACGCGCGCCGGTGACCACATACAGACGAGCACGCGCGAGGCGCTCCCGCCGCTGATCACCGAGACCCGGCATCACCAATCGCGGGCACGACTTTGGGGCGTCCGCCGAGGTCCGCGATCCCCTCCCACGACGTCGACGCCGCCGCATAGAGACGCTGCGGGATGCGGCCGGCCCGGAACGCCAGCCGCCCGGCCTCCACCGCCGCTCCGATCGCCCGAGCCATCAGCACGGGCTCGGCCGCGCGGGTGATCGCCGACGCCACCAGTACGGCGTCGCAGCCGAGCTCCATCGCGATCGCGGCGTCGGAAGCGGTTCCGACTCCGGCATCCAGCACCACCGGGACCCCGGCGCGCTCGCGGATGATCCGGAGGTTGTACGGGTTGCGGATCCCGGACCCGCTCCCGATCGGCGCGCCGAGCGGCATCACCGCCGCGCAGCCGAGATCTTCCAACCGGCGCGAGAGCACGGGGTCATCGTTGGCGTACGGCAGCACGACGAACCCGTCGTCGATCAGCTGCTCGGCGGCGACCAGGAGCTCGGCGCCGTCCGGAAGCAGCGTGTCCTCGTCGGCGATCACCTCGAGCTTGATCCAGTTCGTCTCGAAGGCTTCGCGGGCGAGGCGTGCGGTGGTGATCGCGTCGTGAGCCGTGAAGCAGCCCGCCGTGTTGGGGAGCACGCGACGTCCGGACCGGGCGACGACATCGAGGAACGAGGACGCACCCGCGGGGTCGAGGCGGCGCAGGGCGACGGTCACGATCTGGGTGCCGGACGCGTCCAGCGCGCGCTCGAGGATGTCCAGGCTCGGCGCGCCGCCTGTCCCCATGATCAGCCGCGAGGTGAATCGCTCGCCGGCGATGACCAGGGAGTCGTTGACGTCGGCAACCGGCACGTCAGCCACCCTGGACGGCATGGAGGATCTCGAGCCGGTCACCTGCCATGAGCGTCGTCTCCGGCCAGCTGGCACGGAGCACGACGTCGCCGTTGCGGGCCACGGCGATGCCGCGCTGCTCCGGCGGCAGCTCCATAAGGCGGAGCAGGTCGGTCAGCCCGAGGCCCTCCGCCACTTCGCGGCTCTCGCCGTTGACGACGATGATCATTGCGCCACCCCGGCCGGCCGGCGGAAGCGAGCCGGCGACCATGGGGCCGTCGCCTCCGGCCAGCGGCCACCGGCCAGGACGCCGGCAACCGCGTCGGCGGTGGCAGGCGCCAGGAGATAGCCGTTGCGGTAATGGCCAGTCGCGACGATGAGCCCGGGGACGGTGGAGTCACCGACGATCGGCATGTTGTCCGGCGATCCGGGACGCAATCCGGCAGAGGCCTCGACGAGCTCCAGTTCGGCAACGTCCGGGACAAGCGCCCGGGCATCGCGCAACAGCTCGTAGACGGCTCCTGCGGTCACGGCAGTGTCGAAGCCGCGCTCCTCCACCGTTCCGCCGATGACCACGCGGCCATCGCCTCTCGGGAGGATGTAGACGGATCCGCCGCGGATGGTGCGGGCGATCAGGTCGGGTGCCCCACGGAGGCGGAGGATCTGGCCTTTCACGGGCCTCACAGGCGGCAGCGCGTCGTCGGGGACGCCGTGCACGGCACCGGACCAGCACCCGGCCGCGAGCACCACCTGCGCCGCCTCGAGCCGGTCGCCACCGTCGAGACCGACCCCGACCGCCCGCCCGTTCTCGACGAGGAGTGTTCCGCTGCACCGGTGAATCTGGACGCCGAGACGGCTGCAGGCCTGCAACAGCGTGGGCACCATTGCCCTCGGGTCCACCTGGTGATCGGTCGCGACGAGCATCCCGCCCCGGATAGACGGGGAAAGGCCCGGCTCGAGATCGCGTGTCTGCCGCGATGTGAGCCGCTCAACCGGAAGCCCGAGATCCTGCCGGTGCCGGAACTCGCGCTCGAGCGCCGCCTGTTCGTCGGCATCAACCGCGACGTGCAGCGTGCCGGTCTGCCGATACCCAGCGGAGCGACCGGCATCGAGCTCGAGCTCGGCGATGAATGCCGGATAGCGGGCCGCAGAATCCCGGTTGAGGGCGACCACGGCCTCTTCACCGAACTCGGCCTCGCCGACCGGAGCGATCATGCCGGCTGCGAAATGGGACGCGCCCGATCCCGGATCGGGGTCCACGACGGCCACGCTGAGGCCGGCCCGGGCGGCCCGCCAGGCCACCGACAGACCGATCACACCGCCGCCGATGACCGCTGCGTCCACGCGATTCCTCCGTTGCGCTTCGAGTTTACGGGGAGGGCTCGGCCGCGCCGATCCGATCGAGGCGGTAGCCGACGCCGAAAACGGTGGTGATGCGGAACGGGACCTGGGCGAATGGCTCGAACTTCTCGCGGAGCCAGCGGACGTGCACGTCGACGGTCTTGGGGTCGCCGTAGAAGCGATTTCCCCACACGGCCGCGATGATCGCCTGGCGGGAGAGCACCCGGCCAGTGTTGCGCAGCATCAGTGAGAGCAGGTCGAATTCCTTCGGCGCAAGGCGAAGCTCGACCTGCTCCACGTGAATCGTCCGCGCGGCTCGGTCGATCCGGAAACCGTCGAACTCCTCGATCTCCGGTGCGCCGGACGGTCGTGTGCTCATGTCCGACCGCCGGAGCAGTGCCGTGACGCGGGCGAGCAACTCGTTGAAGGAGAAGGGTTTGGTCACGTAGTCGTCGGCGCCAAGTTGGAGGCCGACGACCTTGTCCACCTCGGTGCCCTTGGCGGTGAGCATGAGGATCGGCGTCGACGATTCCTGCCGGAGCACACGGCACACCTCGAGGCCGCTCAACCCCGGGAGCATGACGTCGAGGAGGATCAGATCGGGACGCTCCGCACGTGCAACATCGAGCGCATCAGGTCCCGTCGCAGCCTCGAGGACGTGGTAGCCCTCACGCACGAGGTTGTAGCGGAGCGTCTCGCGGATGGCGTCCTCGTCTTCGACCACGAGAATACGTTTGGCGACGGTGGGCGCCATCGAACGAGCTTAGCGGTTCGCCTCGATAGGCGAGTCCGAGACGCGCCTATACTCGGCGACGTGGAGGAGTTGAGCGCCGTCGATTTGCTCGCCGGCTCCGGGAGCATCGACGTGCTCCGAGCGGTGGGACTGCTGCTCGATCCCGGGATCGTCGGCCTCGATGCAGAGGGTCGCGTGCTGCTCGCGAATGAACCGGCCCGCCGGCTGCTCGGGCTCGCGCTTGCCGAGGGCTCGGAGTTCGTCGCAGGCGAGGTCGACTACCGGCTCATCCGGCTGCTCGATGCGGCAAAACAGAGCGGCCACGTCGAGGAGCGCGCGATCACACTGCACGACCGCGACTTCAATGCTCGTGCGCTGGCACTGAACGGCGAGGTCTCGACACTGCTGCTCGTGCGCGACGAGACACGCGTCCATCATCTCGAGCGAGTTCGGCGCGACTTTGTCAGTAACGTGTCGCACGAGTTGCGCACACCGATCACCGCTGTGCAGCTGATCGCCGAGACGCTCGCGAACGGCGGCCTCGAGGACCCGACCGCGGCCGCCGACTTCGTGCGCAGGATCGGCCAGGAGGCGTCACACATGGCGCAGATGGTCGAGGAGCTGCTCGAGCTGAGCACCATCGAGTCCGGGCTGCGGCCGATGGTCAACGAACGGGTCCCGATTGCCGACCTGATGGGGAGCCTCGACCGGTTGCGCCCGCTTGCGGAGAGCAAGGGGGTCTCGCTCGACGTTGTGGTCGCGGCGGGCACCCCGGACCTGGTCGGCGATGCCTCACACCTCGGCCAGGTGCTTCGCAACCTCGCGCACAACGCGATCAAGTTCACGCCATCGGGTGGCCGCATCACGATTGGCGCCGCTCCGGGAAGCCCCGGCCACGTCGTCCTGAGCTGTCGTGACACCGGAGTGGGAATCACACCTGCCGACCTGCCCCGAATCTACGAGCGTTTCTGGAAGGCGGACAGCTCGCGGCAACGTGATGGCGAAGGCTCGGGGCTCGGCCTCGCCATCGTCCGGCACGTCGTTGAAGCGCACGGCGGGACCGTCTCGGTCACCTCCGAACCGCGTCACGGAACGGAGTTCCAGGTGGTCCTCCCGGCGGCCGTCGACGCCTGACCAGCAGCGTTTGACCGGCTTGCTGCCGCGAAACCGCGTTGGTTACCATTCGACGATAGTTACGACGTAGAAAGCTTCCTGTAGGGGGAGGCCCAATGGCGGAACGCGTTCTCGACCTCGATGCGTCGCCGGCGGCTGAGGGGCAGCCGGCGCTTCTCGACCGGCATCGCGACCTCCTCGATGCTGAACTGCGGAAAACGGCGCCCCGCACCAAGGGGCTGCTGCGGCAGATGTCCGCCTACCACCTCGGCTACACGGACGCCCAGGGACACCCCGCGCACGATCCGGCCGGCAAGCGGATCAGGCCGGCGCTGACGCTCTGGTCGTGCGAGGCGATCGGTGGTGACCCTGCATGGGCGGTCCCAGCCGCAGTCGCGGTGGAGTTGATCCACAACTTCACGCTCATTCACGACGACATCCAGGACGGCGACCAGCTCCGCCGCCACCGTCCGACCGTGTGGACGATCTGGGGCATCGAGCAGGGCATCAACGCCGGCGACGGGATGTTCGCCAATGCGCTCACCGGGTTGCTGGCACCGGGGCCGCGGCCTGGACGGCGGATGCGCGCCGCGCATCTGCTCAGCGCGGCCGTCGTCCAGGTCGTGGAGGGCCAGTGCCTCGACCTCTCGCTGGAGGGCCGCGCAGGAGCGGCACAGGCCACCTACTTGCGCCTGGTCACGATGAAGACGGGCGCGCTCCTCGGCGCGGCAATGGCTGCCGGTGCGGTGCTGGCGGGTGCGCCGAGAACAGTGGCGCAACGGTTCGACGCTGCCGGCAGGCTGCTCGGGCTCGCCTTTCAAGTGCGCGACGACTGGCTCGGCACGTGGGGCGACCCACAGCTCACCGGCAAGGGCCGGAGCGGCGACCTTCGCCGGCGCAAGCTCACGTACCCGGTGGTCGCCGCCTACGAGGTGGCGACACCGAACCGGCGCCGGGAGCTCCGGCGCCTTTTCCACGAGCGCGAGCCGGGTGGCGAGTTCCGCCTGCGCGCATTGCTCGAGGAACTTGGTGGACCAGCACTCACCGCCGGGGTGCCGATGGTGCTGGCGCGCGACGCCATCGCCGCGCTCACGGGGCTGCCCGACGAGGCGATCACCGACTTCGCGGATCTGGCGATCCATGTCGCTGAACGCAACCGCTAGCTCGAGCAGCGACGCGAAACCCGGAGCCCGCACGGCCTCGCGCAAGGACGAGCACCTGCGCATCAACATCGATGAGGACGTCGCCGCCAAGGGCATAGAAACCGGTTTCGACGACTGGCGTTTCGTGCACCGCGCGCTCCCGGAGATCGACCTCGACGACGTCGTGCTGCGTGCGAACCTGCTCGGCCATTCCGTCGGCGCCCCGCTCCTCGTCTCCTGCATGACCGGAGGCACCGAACAAGCGCAGGTCATCAACGAGCGGCTTGCACGTGTCGCGCAGGCGCACGGGCTCGCGATGGGTCTTGGGTCGTGCCGCGTGCTCCTCGAGCAGCCCGATGTGCTGCCGACATTCGACATGAGAAAACTCGCACCAGACGTGCCGTTGCTCGCCAATCTCGGTGCCGTGCAACTGAATCTCGGAGTCGGCGTCGACCAGTGCCGCCACCTGCTCCACGCGCTCCGCGCAGACGCGCTGGTCCTGCATCTGAACCCTTTGCAGGAAGCGCTGCAGACGGCCGGCAACACCGGCTTCTCCGGCCTGCTCGCGCGAATCGCCTCCGTGTGCGCCGGACTCGGCGCGCCGGTGATCGTCAAGGAAGTCGGCTGGGGCATCGCCGATGACCTCGTGACTCGCCTCTTCGAGGCCGGCGTTGCGGCAGTCGATGTCGCCGGCGCCGGTGGGACGTCCTGGAGCGAGGTCGAACGGCATCGCATGCATGACTCGGCGCGGGCGCGCGTCGCAGCAGCGTTCGCGGGCTGGGGCATCCCCACGGCCGACGCGCTGATCGGCGCGCGAAGCGCTGCACCGAGTGGTGTCCTGATCGCGAGCGGCGGGATTCGTGACGGCATTGACGTCGCAAAGGCGCTGACGCTCGGCGCCGATTCGGTTGGCATTGCGGGGCCATTCGTGCGCGCCGCAGCCGCAGGTGACGACGCGCTCGAGGAGACGGTGAGCGTGATCCTCGAGGAACTCCGTCTCGCGATGTTCTGCGTCGGCGCCGTCAGAGTGTTCGACCTCAGAAGCGACGCCCAACTCGTGCGCCGCGACGGACGGGCCCTCTGATGCCACAGGGAGCGCTGTCGCTCGAGGCGGCCGACGCGTACTGCCGCGAACTCGTTCGCCATTACGAGAATTTCACGGTTGCCTCTCGCCTCTCACCGCGCTCCCTCCGCCGCGACCTGACTCGCGTCTACGCGTTCTGCAGGTACACGGACGACCTCGGCGATGAAAGCGGCGATCGTGCGGTGGCGATGCGTCGCCTGCGTCGCTGGCGCGACGAGACTCGCGAAAGCTTCGAGCACGACGAGCGCACCCATCCGGTCCTGCTCGCGCTCACGGACACCGTGCACCGTTACGGGCTCGAGGAACAACCCTTCATCGACCTGATCGACGCCAACATCCAGGACCAGCGCATCGACACGTACGAGAACTGGCCCGCGCTCCGTCAGTACTGCATGCTCTCAGCCGCGCCCGTTGGCCGAATCGTGCTGCGCTTGTTCGACATTACGCGACCAGGCAGCAGTACCCCTCAGCGACGACGTCTGCATCGGCCTCCAACTCGCCAACTTCGCCCAGGACGTCTCAGTCGACAAAAAACTCGGCCGCACATATCTATTGCAGAGCGACATCCGCAACCGCGGAACCGACCTGGCAACTCGCTCCATGTGCGAGCGCGCACGCGGGTTACTCGAGTCAGGCGTGGCACTAGAAGCGATGGCCCCGCCCCGCCTTCGCGTGCAACTAGCCCTATACCGCCTAGGCGGCATCGCCATCCTCGACGCAATAGCCTCGGCCGGCTACCGCACGACGACGACCGCCCAAAGGTCGACCGCGGAATGCGCGTGCGCATAGTCGGCGAGGCGCTGGCAACCGTGACAAGCGTACGGCGGCAAGACGCGACGCGCACCAGGGTCGAGGGGGGAGACGGACGATCAGCGAATTTGGGAGCGAGCGAGGAGCGCGAAAATCTGTTTGCGCGACGAGCGAGCGGACAAGCTGAGCACATCGTCCGTCTCCCCCCTCGACCCGCACCACAGAGCGCCGCTAAGGTGCCGGCGGGAGATCACAATGCTTGACACGCCGAGTGTCCCCGATGTGCGCGCGCTGGAGCGCTACTGTGAGGATATGGCGCGCCGCGAGGCCGCGAATTTCTACTGGGGCTTCATCGCGCTCCCAAGACGCCAGCGCACCGCCATCTACGCGCTGTACGACTTCGCGCGCCAGGTCGACGATGATGCCGATCTTGATGGTCGCGCATCGCGCGACGACCGTCTCGAGCATCATCGCCGCCGTCTTCGGGAGACGCGCCCGGGCGACAGTACGGATCCAGTGATGGGACTGCTGGCAATCGCGATGCGCCGGTACGCGATTCCGCTCGCCGAGCTTGACATGCTCATCGACGGCGTCGCGATGGACCTCACCACAACCCGATATCAGACGTGGGACGAGCTGCAGGCATACGCAAACCTCGTCGCGTCCGTCGTGGGCAGGATGTGCGTGCGCATCTTCGGGTTTCGAGACGCCATCGCCCTCGAGCGAGCCGATGAGCTCGGCGTTGCGCTCCAGCTCATCAATATCCTGCGTGACGTCCAGGAGGACGCCGCGCGCGGCCGCATCTACCTGCCGATGGAAGAGCTCGCGGCGTATGGCATCACGGAGCGCCAGATCCTCGAAGGCGAGGTGGCTCCAGGATGGAACGCGTTCATGGCCATGCAGATCGCACGCGCCCGCGAGTTGCACGCGTCCGGCATCCGCGTGACCGAGTCCATCCCCAGGCAGCCCGCGGTGTGCGTGCGCACGATGGCCGGAATCTACCTCGGCATTCTCGACCGCATCGAAGCCGCACCTGTGTTGCCCCTGCGCGGGCGGGCGCGCCTTTCCACTGCGGCAAAGCTGAGCGTGATGGCGCGCTCATGGCTGGCGGCGGTATGACACGCCAGCCGCGCGTTGCCGTCGTTGGCGCCGGGCTCGCGGGTCTCACCGCCGGAATCGCGCTCGCGAAACGCGGCTGGCGTGTCGACCTGTATGAGCGTTCGAGACTGCTCGGGGGCAAGGCGACGTCGTTCGAGGTTGACGGACACGAGGTCGATTGCGGTCAGCACGTGCTCCTCGCGTGCTGCACGGCGACGCTCGAACTGATCGAGGAGCTCGGGCTCCTTGATTCGCTGTACATCCAGCCGCGCTTCGAGGTCACTGTGCTGTCCCGCAGCCGGCCTCCCGCACATCTGCGCGCGTCCGACCTGCCGGCGCCGCTCCACCTCATGGCGGGCTTCGCGCGTTACCCGCACCTGACAACGCTTGACCGCATCCAGATAGGGCGCGCGCTCGTCGCCGCGCGAACCGATCGGAAACCGACCGGCGACATGGCCGCGTGGCTGCGCCGCCACCATCAGAGTGCTCGTGCATTGCGCGCGTTCTGGGACCCGTTTCTCGTCCCCGCACTCAATGCGCCACTCCACCGCGTCTCGGCGGAGATGGGCGTGTTCACCATTCGGACAGCATTTCTCGGCGATCGCGACGCGGCGCGTATCGCGTATCTGAAGGTCCCGCTTGCGCGTCTCGCCGAAGCCGCGGCCGCGCGTCTCGACGGCGTCCACCTTCGTCAGGCGGTGGTGGGCGTGCATCGTGACGGCAACCGCGTCACCGGCGTGAAATTGAGTGGCGGCGCCGGCGCGGCGTGCGATGCGTGCGTGATCGCCGTCCCGCCAAGCCGGCTTCGCGCGATGTTCGACGATGAGCCGGCGCTCGGTGTCGGCGAACTCGAGGCGTTCGAGCCGATGCCGATTGTCGACGTGCATCTCTGGTACGACCGGCCGGTCCTCGGCTGCGACTTCGCGGCGCTGCTCAACTCACCCGTGCAGTGGGTCTTCGAGAAATCGCCGGGTTACGTGTGCTGCAGCATGAGCGCCGCCGACGAGTACGTCCAGCGCCCGGAGCAGGACTTGGTGGAGCTCTGCCGCACCTCGCTCGCGTCTGTGCTACCCCAGGCAGGGCGCGCGCAACTGTTGCGTGGCGCCGCGACGCGAGACCCCGACGCCACCTTCATTCCGGCGGCCGGTGTGCGTCGCCCCGGCCCCACAACGGGATTCTCCAACCTCGTGATCGCCGGCGCATGGACCGATACCGGCTGGCCCGCGACAATCGAGTCCGCAGTCAGGAGCGGACGCACCGCCGCACTGACGCTGTACAGCGGCGCCGCGGGATGGACATCCGTTAGCGCAACGGCGGACGGACCGAGACTGGAGGTCGCAGGTGCCGTCTGACGCGCTTCGCTCCGCGGTCGACTGGCTGCTCGACCACCAGGACGCCGCTGGTTGGTGGAGCGGTGAGCTCGAAACCAACGTGACGATGACCGCGGAGCACGTGCTCCTGCTTCGTTTTCTCGGCGTCTCGCACGACGACATTCGCGATGGAGCGATCCGCCACATTCTCGGCGGGCAGCGCGACGACGGGTCGTGGGCTCTGTATCACGATGGGCCAGGCGATCTGAGCACGACCATCGAGGCGTACGTCGCGCTGCGAGTGCTCGGCGTCGAGGCGACGCAGCCGGCAATGCGCCGGGCACTGCGCATGATTCTCGACCAGGGCGAACTCGTTGAAGCACGCGTCTTCACGAAGATCTGGCTCGCGCTGTTCGGCGTGTACCCGTGGGACGGCGTGCCGAGCATGCCGCCGGAATTGGTGCGCCTCCCGTCGTGGGCGCCGCTCAACCTCTACGACTTCGCGTGCTGGGCACGGGGAACCGTCGCGCCGCTGCTCATCGTGATCTCGCATCGCCCGGTGCGCGACCTCGGAGTCAACGTCAGCGAAGTGATCGTGCCCACGAGCCGGCACCGCATGCATCACGTCGCCGGGTCGGGCGTGTTCCTCCAGCTCGACAAGATGCTGAAGCTGTATGAACGCCTGCCGCGCCAACCAGGACGCGCGGCATCGCGCGCGCAACTCGTCAAGTGGATCACCGATCGGCAGGAGGCCGACGGTGGGTGGGGCGGGATTCAGCCGCCGTGGGTGTATTCACTCATCGCGCTGCACCTCGAAGGAATGTCGCTCGACCACCCGGTGATCCGTCGCGGTCTCGACGGGTTCCGGCGGTTCTCCATCGACGACGGGCACGGCTGGCGTCTCCAGGCCTGCATGTCGCCCGTGTGGGATACGGCGTGGGCGATGCTCGCGCTCCGCAAAGCGGGTGTGCCCCGCGAGCACGCGTCATTGCGACGCGCCGTGGACTGGCTGATCAGTGAGCAGATCTCTGGTGGTGGCGATTGGCAGGTCAAGGTGCCGCTCGAGCGCGGCGGCGGATGGGCCTTCGAGTTCGACAACGACATCTATCCCGACGTGGACGACACCGCGGTGGTGGTGCTCGCACTCCTCGAGTCGGGCGATCCCGAGCGCGTGGCGCAGCCGGTCGCCGAAGCCGTCCGCTGGTGCAGAGCGATGCGCTCGCGCAACGGCGCATGGGCCGCGTTCGACAAGGACAACACGCGCGCCCTCGTGTACAAGCTGCCGTTCGCTGATTTCGGCGCGATGCTCGATCCGCCGTCCGAGGACGTCACCGCGCACGTGATCGAGATGCTCGCGGCCGTGGGCTGCACCGCGGATGATGTCGACATTCCGCACGCGCTGGCATACCTCCGCGAAACGCAGCGCCCCTGGGGATCGTGGTACGGCCGCTGGGGCGTCAATCACATCTACGGCACGTGGTGCGTGGTCAGCGCACTTGTCGCCCTCCGCGTCGGTGCCGACATGGTTCGCCACGCCGCCGAGTGGATGCTCCGCGTGCAGAACCCCGATGGTGGCTGGGGTGAGTCGTGTCACTCATACGTGGACGAGTCGTTCGCGGGTGTCGGCACCAGCACCCCGTCGCAGACCGCCTGGGCGATGCTGACGCTGCAACTTGCCGGTCTCGGTGACGATCCGGCGTGCGCGAGCGGCAGAGCGTTCCTGCTCGATCGTCAGCACGACGGCACGTGGGATGAGCCCGAGCACACGGGCACCGGTTTTCCCGGTGACTTCTACATCAACTATCACTTGTACCGACACGTTTTTCCAACCCTGGCGCTCGCCGGTGGGGAGACCACCGCGAATGGCGCGCCCGCACGCGAGCGTGAGCTCGTCGCCCACAGATAGAACCGAGAGCACGGAGGAGACAGCCATGGCGGTGCCACTGCGACAGGCGATGAAAGTCGGGAGCTACGTGGCGCGGCAACGCCTGCGCCGCAACGAGAAGTTCGCGCTGGTGCTTCAGCTCGAACCGCTGTATCAGTGCAACCTCGCATGCGCCGGCTGCGGGAAGATCCAGCACGAGGACGCCATCCTCCAGCGGCGTCTCACCGTGCAGCAGTGCATCGACGCGGTCGAGGAATGCGGGGCGCCGATGGTCTCCATCGCGGGCGGCGAACCGCTCGTGCACAAGGAAATCGACCAGATCGTCGCGGCACTCGTTGCTCGCAAGCGCTACGTGTATCTCTGCACGAACGCGCTCCTGCTCGAGAAGAAGCTGCACCTCTTCACACCGTCGCCGTACTTCTCGTTCTCCATTCACATCGATGGGCTGCGCGAGCGCCACGATGAGTCGGTTTGCCGTACCGGCGTCTTCGACAAGGCGATCGCCGCCATCGCGGCTGCCAAGGCGCGCGGTTTCCGGGTCACCACGAACACGACGTTCTTCGACCAGGACGACGCCCGTTCGATCCGCGACGTGCTCGATTTCCTCAACGACGAGGTGCAGGTCGACAGCATGCAGATCTCGCCCGGCTACGCATACGAGAAAGCGCCCGACCAGGACCACTGGCTCAACGTGGAGCGCACACATGCGATCTTCCGCGACGCGTTCGCCGACGGGCGGCGCAAGAAGTGGCGGCTCAACCACTCCCCGCTCTTCCTCGATTTCCTCGAGGGCAAGATTGACTTCAGTTGCACCGCGTGGGGAATCCCGAGCTACTCGGTGCTCGGATGGCAGCGTCCCTGCTACCTCATGTCGGACGGGTACGCGACGTCATATCGCGAACTGCTCGAGACGACAGAATGGGAGAAGTACGGCCGTGGCCGCGACGAGCGGTGCGGGAACTGCATGGCCCACTGCGGCTACGAGCCGACTGCGGTCGTCGCGACATCCGCGTCGTTGCGCGAGTCGCTGCGCGCGGCGAGTGACAGCCTGCGGCCCCGCGGAACCAAGCCACACCTGAACTGACGTGAATGCCGCGCAGGCACGGCCCGGCGATGGGGAGGTCTTTCTCACCGGCGCCTCGGGGTTCGTGGGATCACACGTGCTCGCGGCGCTGCTCGCGGCCGGCTACCACGTCCGCGCGCTGGTGCGGGACCGTGGGATGCGCCGCACGGTGTCACTGCCGTCACCGGTGATCTGCGCGAACCGGGAGCGTTGATTCCGGCGATGCGGGGATGCACTTCGCTCATCCACGTCGCCGCGCTGTACTCGTTCGCGCCGCGAGATCGCCAGGCCATTGCAGCCGTCAATGTCCTCGGAACCTCCGGCATCCTCGAAGCGGCACGCGCCGCGGGCATCCAGCGGTGCGTCGTGACATCGAGTTCCGCGGCGCTTCCGCCTGCATCGATGTCGCGCCCCGCGACCGAGGATGACTGGGCGAGCGCGGACCACGCCGCGTGGTCGTATCACGCATCAAAGCTCGCGGCCGAACGCGCTGCATTCAGCGTGCAGATTCCGGTTGTCACCGTGCTCCCCACCGCACCCATCGGGCCCGGCGATCGGGCGGCCGACACCGACCGGCAAGATCATCGTCGACCTGCTTCGCGGGCGCATCCCGGCGACCCTCGGCGGCGGCATGAACATCGTGCCGGTCGAGGATGTCGCTTCGGCGCACGTTCAGGCGCTCGAACGCGGGCGGGCGGGCGAGCGCTACATCGCGGGCGGGGTGAACCTCACGCTTGCGGAGTTCTGGCGGCTCATCGCGCGTGCGGCCGGACGGCCGGAGCGGACATACCGGCTGCCATATGCGATCGCGGCTGCGGCGGCCCGCGTGGACTCCGCACGCGTGCGGATCACCGGTGGGGTGCCCGTGGTCCCCCTCGAAGGCGTTCGAATGGGCCGGCTCGACATGTACTCGTCGAGCGCGAAGGCGGCGGCGGAGCTCGGCTATGCGCCGTCGAGCGTGTTCAACGCGATCGAACGCGCAGTGCGCTGGTATCGGGAGAACGGGTATGCCGCCTGACACGCAGGTTGTCGCGGTGTGCGCCATGGGCGTGGAGGCGTGGGGCGTCCGGCGCCGAGCGCGCGACGTCCGGGTCGTTCTGGTTGGGATCGGCGGCAGACCGCGGACGGCGCTTCCTGGAATCGTGATCAGCGCCGGCCTCTGTGGCGGACTGCTGCCCGGCCAGATGCCTGGGACCGTCGTCATTCCGACTGAGGTGATGGACGAGCGCGGCAAGATCCACACCTGCGACCCAGGTGTCGTCGCAGCCCTCGGGCAGGCCGCACGATACCTGCGGTATCCCGTCGCCGGGGGATCGCTCATCTCGACGTCGGCCATGGTCACCGGCTCGGGCCGCGAAGCCTTGGCAAGCCGTGGTCACGTCGCGGTGGACATGGAATCCGCAGCGGTGGCGGAATCGGCAACACGATTTGGCGTCCTTCGGGTGATCCTCGACACGCCCACGCGCGAGCTCTCCGACGCGTGGGCGGCGCCGGCGCGCGCCATCCGGCAACCGTCGAACTGGGGTGAGGCGCTGTGGCTCGGGGTCAACACGCCGCGCTATGCGCTCCGCGTCGGGGCGGTGCTAGAGGCGGCCTTCCTCGGCAATATCGACCCCGAGATATAGCTGCACCGCGCCACGCAGCATCTGGGTCACCCCGGGGATGTCGAAGTCCTGCGCCATCTCGTGGAGGGCCGCTCGCTGCGCATGGAGCGCGGCCTCGACGACGCGGCAGCCGGCCTCGGTGAGACCGACACGCACCATTCGCCGGTCGGGCGCCGCACGGAGCGTCCGGACGAGCCCCCGGTCATTCAACTCGTGGACCATCAGCGAGACGCGGGCCTCCGGAGCCTGGATGAGATCCGCGAGATCTCCCTGAACGCATCCCTCGGTTCCGGCGGCCCCGGCCTCGAGGAGGAGGTGGTACTGGAGGGGGCTGAGATCGTGCTGGGCAAGCGAGCGATTGATCTGGATCATCGCCTGGCGGAACCCGCGCCGGAAGATGGCCGCGAGCCGCAAGTCGTGGATCGTGGCGTCCTGGAAGAAGTCCGCGTCCGGACTTTCGAGTTCGGGCTTCGCGGCTAACGTCACCGTTCCGACTTTACAAGGTGCGCGATGGTGACTTGGCCGGTGCGGGGCTGTGGGCGGCAAATGTTTGTTTGCAGACGGTAAAAAACGGTGAAGCCCTCGCAGGGCACATCCATTCGCTCAACAGGGCGTTGTCAGGATGCTCGGCCAGGGGCCACATCTGAGGGGGGTTGCCAGCCAGGGGGATGGTGCCTACAGGGGGCGGGTCCCGCCGGACGGGGAGCGCAGCCCGCTCAAGCGGGCTACGTCTCTTCCGGAGCTCAGGCCGCTCGATCGAACTGAGTGACGCGCCCACGGGTGCGGCCGGGTTCAGACCACGTGCCCGAGCGCCCGCAGCGCCCGAACGTACTTCGGAGTGCTGTCCGGCTCACCGACACCGGCTGCACGAAGCCGCGCCATAACGGCCTCAATCAACGCGTCGTCGGCGTCGAACAGCTCCACCTCCACCTCCCGAAACGTCTCGACCGTTCGGTCCCCGGACCGAACCGCCACACGGTCGTCGGCCACCTCCGCGCGCCGCGTGTCGCCGGCCACGAGATCGACGGTATGCCTGTCGGTAACCAGCGACGCGATCGGATGCAGCCTCACCTCGCCAACCACCGCCTGGATGACATCGAGCGCCGCCTGAGGCGGTTCCTCGGGCGGACCGGCGAAGTCCGTCTCCTCACGCGACACGGCGTCCCCGATCATCCGAGCCCCCGCCTTGAGCGTCCACTTCCCCGCCTCGCCAGGAGCGCTGCGATGACGCAGCCCGAGCTTGGCGTGGAGCAGCGTCAGCTCATCGGTATCCCAATACGTCGCCGAGAGCTCGACACCGCCCCGATCAATAGCAGAAGTCCCATCGACAACACCATCAAGATCAGGCAACACAAAGTCGGACCAACAGGGATCTTGATCTCCCGCTCTTCGGGCATCAGGCCCACTGTAATGACAAGCCGCGACCCGAAGGCTGCGGGCGAACGCCCCAAGCCTTCGGATCGCCCAGTGGACACTCAGCAGAGGGTGGAGGGGACACCCGCGGAGGCTGAATAGTCCGGTTTGAAGCCGGAGCGGGTGTCCCCTCCGCCCGGCCTGAAGCACAGACAACCGGGATCCGAAACACGGAAGAAGCGTTCGACCGGTGCTAGAGAAATTCCTCGAAGCCGGGCCACGCGCTGACCATCTGCTCGCGCAACTCGTCCGAGAGCGGGAGATACGTCCCCGTCGCCTCGGCGACGACGCCGCCGTCCGGTAGCAGCACGCGACCTTCGGTATGCAGCGCACGCCGCATCAGCCGCGTGATCCGTCCCTCGACGCGCAGCCGCGTCCCGAGCGGTGCCGCGCGACGGTAGCGGACCTCGAGGCGACCGGTCACCACCCAGTGTCGATGCAACGCCGAGCACCGGCCCATCACGTCGTCGAGCACCGCGCTGATGATCCCGCCGTGCGCGAAGCCCGGAAAGCCGGCGTGGTCGTCACCCGGAGTCCAGTGCGTGAAGACGAGTGAACCGTCGAGCTCGTACTGCAGATGCAGTCCCGAAGGATTGCGCAGGCCGTGCACCCAGTTCTGCTGGAACTCGCTGCGATCGTTGAGCCAGGCCGGGTCGATGTCCTGGTTGATCACGGCGCGGTGAGGCGCTCGAGCCCGCCGAGATATCCGCGCAGCGGTTCAGGGATGAGCACGCTGCCGTCTTCCTGCTGATACGTCTCGAGCAGCGCGTCGAAGGTGCGCGGCACGCCGAGCGCACTGCCGTTGAGCGTGTGCACGTGGCGAGGCTTCTCGCCCGGAGCGGGACGGTAGCGGATGTTGGCGCGCCGCGCCTGGAATTCCCCGAACACCGAGCACGACGACACCTCGAGCCACTGCTGCATCCCCGGCGCCCACACCTCGACGTCGTACTTCTTCCACTGCGCGAAGCCGAGGTCGCCGGTGCACATCGAGCAGGACTCGGTAGTGCAGGCCGAGACGTTGCAGCACATGCTCGGCGTGCGACGTGATCAGCTCGAGATCGTCCATCGATGTCTCCGGTGTGGTGAACCGCACCATCTCCACCTTCTCGAACTGATGCAGCCGGATGTACCCGCGCGTGTCCTTCCCCGCGGCGCCGGCCTCGCGACGCCAGCACGGCGTCAGCGCCACATGCGCGATCGGCAGTTGCGCCGCTTCGAGAATCTCACCCGAGTAGAGGTTGGTGACCGGCACCTCCGCGGTGGGGATAAGAAAGAGCCCGTCGTCGGCGTGATACGCCTCGTCCTCGAACTTGGGCAGCTGCGCCGTGCCGACCATCGCTTCGCGACGCACGAGGAACGGCGGAGCAATCTCCGTGTAGCCATGCTCGCGCGCGACGTCGAGCATGAACGACGTCAGCGCACGCTGCAGACGCGCGCCATCGCCGCGCAGGACGACGAACCGTGAACCGCTGAGCTTCACTGCGCGCTCGAAGTCGAAGACACCGAGGCGCTCACCGAGCTCGTAGTGGGGCAGCGGATCGAAACCAAAGCTCGGCGCGTCTCCCCACGTCCGAGCGACAACGTTGTCCTCCGGACCACCGCCGTCGGGAACGCTCTCGTGCGGAGGATTCGGCACCTCGAGCAACATCGCCTCGACGCGTTGATCCAGCTCCGCAAGCCGCGTCTCACCGTCCTGAATGCGCTGCTTGAGCTCCGTGAGCGAAGCAAGCTGTTCGTCAGACGGCTTGCCGCGCATCGCCGCAGATGCGGCGCGTTGCTCGGCTCGTGCCTGCTCGACCGTCGTTCGCAAAGCGCGTGCCTCCGCGTCGACTGCGAGCAGCTCATCGATCGGCGCCGACTCTCCCTTGCGGCGCGCGCCGTCACGAACCGAATCGGGATCGTCTCGGATGCGCTGAATCGGCAGCATCAGGAATCACCGCCACGCGGCTGCGGACGCATGGTTGGGAAGAGCAGCACATCGCGAATGGTCGCTGAGTCGGTGAGCAACATGACGAGCCGGTCGACGCCGATGCCGAGTCCCCCGGCGGGTGGCATACCGACCTCGATCGCCTCGAGAAAGTCCTCGTCGATCGGTGGAATCTCGGAATCGCCTGCTGCGCGAAGGCGCGCCTGCTCCTCGAACCGCGCGCGCTGGTCGATCGGATCATTGAGCTCGCTGAATGCGTTTGCCAGCTCGCGCCCCGCGACGATCAGCTCGAAGCGCTCGACAAAACGGGGATCGTCGACGCGACGGCGGGCGAGCGGGCTCACCTCCGCCGGGTAGTCGAGCACGAATGTCGGATCCCAGAGCTCACTCTCCACGCGCTGCTCGTAGATCTCGAGCAACACGGCACCTGGTCCCAGGTCGCGACCGACCTCGACGCCGATCCCGGCTGCTGCCGCGTGCATTGCATCCCACGACGCGATCGCATCGACGCCGGTGTACTCGCGCACGAGGTCGACCATGGTTGCGGTGCGATACGGCGGCCGGAGGTCGAGCGCACGGCCGAACGCGGTGCGCAACAACGGATCCTCGCACGGTGCGCTGCCACCTTCGACTGCTTCGGCCACCTGCGGTCCGGCCGCATTCGCCGCAGCGGTGATGAGTGACTCGGTGAGCTCGCGCATGTCGTCGTACGTCGCGTAGGCCTGGTACGCCTCGAGCATCGTGAACTCCGGGTTGTGACGCGGCGACAGGCCTTCATTGCGGAAGACGCGACCGATCTCGTAGACACGCGCGTAGCCACCGACGATCAAACGCTTGAGGTGCAACTCGATCGCGATGCGCAGGTACACGTCGGTGTGCAGCGCGTTCCAGTGCGTCTCGAACGGCAGCGCGTGTCCGCCACCAGGGATCGGTTGCAGGACGGGCGTCTCGACCTCGAGAAAGCCTCGCTGGTCGAGCGTTGCGCGCAGCGCACGGATCAGGCGCGTGCGGGTTGCGAAGTGGCGGCGTTGCGAGGCGTTGCTCAGCAGGTCGAGGTAACGCTTGCGGTACCGCGTCTCCTGGTCCTGGAGGCCGTGGAACTTCTCCGGCGGCGCATGCAGCGCCTTCACCAACAGCGTGACCGTGTCGACGAGAACGCTCGGTTCGCCACGTCTCGTGCGAGTGAGTGGTCCCGTGATCCCAACGATGTCGCCGAGGTCGAGGAGCGCGACCATCGCGTGAGCGTCGCCGGCACGGTCGGCGCGGAACCACATCTGCATGCGTCCCGATTCGTCCTCGACGTGCGCGAAGGCGACGCCGCCCAGGTCGCGCAACTGCATGATCCGCCCGGCGACGGAAACGATTGGCCGGTCGGCCGCCTCGACATCCGCGTCCGGATGGTCCGCTTCATACGCGTTGAGCAGCAGGCGCGCCTCGTCCATCGTCGCGGTGGGCGCGAAGTCGACACCGTAGGACTTGATCCCGCGCGCGGCGAGCTCGTCGACCTTGCGGCGTCGCTCAGCAAAGAGGTCGTCGGATGGCATCCGGCTATCTTCCCCGCCCAGGCTCGCCGCGTGCGCGACACGGGCCGCGCGGGGCCCCTAGTTGATCTTGGTGATCTTGATTTGCCGGGAGCCGCCCGGGCTCACCACATCGATGGTGTCACCGACGCTGTGACCGAGCAGTGCCTTGCCGACCGGCGACTCCATCGAGATCCGGCCCTCTGCGACATCAACTTCCGCCGGCCCGACAATCGTGAGCGTCTGCTTGCCGAAGTCATCTTTGACCTCAACAGTCGTTCCGACACTCACGATGCCGCTCTCGCTGCCCTCTTCGATGATGACCGCGTTGCGGAGCATGTTCTCGATGACGAGGATGCGACCTTCGAGCATTCCCTGCTCATTCTTCGCCTCGTCGTACTCCGCGTTCTCCGAGATGTCTCCGAAGTCCTTGGCGTACTTGATGCGCTCGGCCACCTCGGAGCGGCGAACGGTACGCAACTCATCCAATTCATGCTCAAGCTTGACGAGACCGTCCTTCGTGAGCAACACCGGTTTGTCCATGGAATTCCCTGGTACCACACTATCCGGGCGGGGTAACCGCTGACCTCCGCTCTGCGGAGCCCGGAGTATAGGCGAGCAACATCCAACGCGGCGTAACAACTTGTCGTTATTCCTTGACGGAAATCGCTCTGGTTCATATGATCCGTCGCGAGGTCACGGCGGCGATCTCTTATTACTGCCCCCCCTCTCGGGGCGTCTCTGGTTTCCAGAGGCGCCCTTCTCTTTTGCTTGCTAGCCTTCGCCGCTGATGAACACCGGCTTGAACCATCCCTCCGGACGCGGTCCGGCGGCGAGCGCGCGATCCAGCAACGCGTCGAGCCGCTCGCGCGTGTCCATCGTCTGAACCTCCGCTCGAAGCCGTGCGGCGCCTGCGCATCCGCGAATCGTCCAGGCCACGTACTTGCGCCCGATGCGCAGCGCTCGCGTCTCGCCGTGATACGCGCAGAGCATGTCGAGATGGCGTCGTGCCAGCGCGATGCGCTCGGCAAAGTCGAGGTCCGGCAAGGTGGTTCCGGTCGCGAGGCGATGCACCGCCTGCCGCACCAGCCAGAAGTTGCCGAGCATGCCGCGGGCGATCACCACGCCGTCGACCATCCCCGATTCGATCCGCCGCGCGAGGGTTTCGACGTCCTCGACGTCGCCGCTGCCGAAGACCGGCAGGTCGACCGCCTCCTTGACCCGCGCGATCTCCACCCAGTCCGCGGTTCCCTCGTACTTCTGGCAGCGGGTCCGGCCGTGGACCGTGACCGCGGCCACGCCGGCGTCCGCGAGGGCGCGGGCCAGCTCCGGAGCGTTGATCGAGGACGAGTTCCCAGCCGAGGCGCATCTTCACGGTGACCGGGACCGGGACCGCCGCGACCATCGCCGCGACCACCCGAGCAGTTGCGTGGACGTCGCGTGCGAGCGCTGCGCCGCTCCCGCGGCTCACCACCTTGGAGACGGGGCACCCGAGATTGACGTCGACGAGCACCGCCCCTCGCTCCACGCAGACGACTGCCGCTTCGGCCATCACCGCCGGGTCGCAGCCCACGAGCTGCGCCGCCACCGGGGATACCTGCTCGGGGAAATCGAGCAGGTGCAACGCGGCATCCGTACTCCGCACGACGGCCTCGGCGGCCACCATCTCCGTCGACACCAGTCCCGCGCCGAACTCCCGGCAGATGGCGCGGCACGGTGCGTCGGTGATCCCGACCATGGGCGCAACCAGCACCGGGGATGAGAGTTCGAGCCCGCCGACCCGGAGTGGGCGGGCGGTTGTCGGCACGGCAGTCATCGCCCCATGGTACGGGGAGGGTCGGCTCGCCTCAGCGATTCTGCTCGTGGATCAGCCGCAGTCCGACGAGGGTCAGGCGCTCGTCGACCACGTCGATCGCCGGGATCAGCTTCGCCAGCGACGGGGCGAGGCCGCCGGTGGCGATCACCTTCGGCTCGCCCTCCATCTCCTTGCGGAACCGGCCCACCAGCCCCTCCACCAGGCCGACATAGCCGAAGACGATCCCGGACTGCATGCTCCCGGTGGTCGAATGCCCGATCGCCTCGACAGGGGCGGTGAGCTCGACCCGGATGAGCATCGCGGCGTGGCTCACCAGCGCGTCGTGGCTGAGCTGGATCCCGGGCGCGATCGCGCCGCCGAGGTAATCGCCACGGGCGTCGATGGCGTCGAACGTTGTGGCGGTCCCGAAGTCGACCAGGATGGCCGGCCCTTTATAGAGATGGTGGGCGGCGATGGCGTTCGCGATCCGGTCGGCGCCGACCCGCCTCGGGTCGTCGTACTGGATGCGGATCCCGGTTCGCGTCCCCGGGCCGACGACCATCGGCTGCAGGTTGAAGGAGGTGTGGGAAAGTTCGTCGATGCTCCGCGCCAACGTGGGAACAACGCTGCTCACCACGACCCCGGTGATCTGCCCCGGCGAGAGGTCGCGGCGCCCCAGCAGCTCGACGAGCGTCAGTCCGAGCTCGTCGCCGGTGAAGCGATCGTCGGTGTGGATCCGGAAGTCCGCGATCAGCTCGTCGCCGTCGAAGACTCCGACGACGATGTTCGTGTTCCCGACGTCGATCGCGAGCAGCATCGCGGCGAGTGTAGGCATCATCGCGACGTGATCGCGCTCCTCGACATCGGCGGGACCAAGATCGCGGCGTCCGCGGGGCGCGATGCCGCCATCGGGCCGACCCGGCGGATCCCGACCCCGGTCTCCTCCCCGCTGGCGACCCTGCGTGGCCTCATCGAAAGCGTGATGGGCGGTGTCCTGCCCGAGGCGATCGCGATCTCCGCGCCGGGACCGTTCGACCGGGCGACCGGCGCGCTGCGCAACCCGCCCGGAATGCCCCCGTCGTGGCATGGCCTCGAGATGGCGCATCTGCTGAGCCAGCGCTTCGACTGCCCTGTCGTGGTGGAGAACGACGCGAACTGCGCTGCCCTCGCGGAGGCCCGCCTCGGGGCCGGCGCGGGACATCGCACGGTCGTGTACTGGACGGTCTCCACGGGCATCGGCTGCGGGGTGGTTCGCGACGGCCGGATCGTCGTCGGCAGGCACGACACCGAGGGCGGCCACATGGTGCTCTGGCCGGCCTGGCTCGGCGGACCTCCCTGTCACTGCGGCGGTTTCGGCTGCCTCGAGGCGCTCGCGAGCGGTCGGGCGATCACCCGCCGATACGGCGTCGCCCCGGAACACCTGAGCGATCCGGAAGCCTGGGCCGAGATCGGCCGGTGGATCGGCCTCGCGGTCGTCAACGTCACCGCGGTGCACGATCCCGACGCGGTCATCTTCGGCGGCGGTGTGTGCGCGAGCTGGAGCCGGTTCGCGCCGGCGCTCTTCGAGGAGGTGCAGCGCTCGCTCCATCTCCAACCCCAACCGGAGATCGTCCGCGGCACCCTCGGCGAGGAGCGATCGCTGCTCGGGGCCCTGCTCATCGCCGAGGACAACGGTGAGGATCCCGCGCGACTGTTGACGGCGAGGTAGGCTACGGCGCCGATGCCCACGGTCCACATGGTGTGCGACAGCACCGCCGACCTCGATCCAGCCTTCCGCGCCGCCCATACCGTCACCGTGGTCCCGCTCAAGGTGATCTTCGGGGATGAGACCTTCGACGACGGCGTGGACATCACCGCCGAGCAGTTCTACAAGCGGCTGGCCGCACCCGGCCCGTTCCCGCGCACGTCGCAGCCGACGCCGGCTGAGTTCGAGGCGGTCTTCCGCGAACTCGGCGCCGATGGTGGCGCGATCGTGTGCACCACCATCTCCGCTGACCTGAGCGGCACCTACGCGTCGGCGACGCAGGCGCGCGCCGCGCTCCCGGATCTCGATATCCGCGTCATCGACACCCGCAGCGTCGCGGTCGGCCACTACGCCGCCGTCCGCGAAGCGGTTCGCGCAATCGAGGCCGGCGGCGACGCGGACAAGGTCGTGGCCGCCGTCGCCGCCGTGGGCAGCACCGACCGGGTCCTCTTCACCGTCGAGACGCTCGAGTTCCTGCGCCGTGGCGGGCGCATCGGCGGCGCCCGCGCGATGCTGGGCTCCATGCTCGACATCAAGCCGATCCTCGAGATTCGCGAAGGACACATTGAGCCGGTCGGACGTGTGCGGACGTATCCGCGCGCGATCGACCGCGTCGTCGACGAGTGCACGCGCGGCCGCGCAGGCGTGGGGCGGCGCCGAGCTCGTGATCGCCCACGCGGACCGGCCGAAGATCGCCGCGGAGCTCATCGAGCGGATGCGTCCGATCGTGTCGGGCGAGCCGTCACTGACCGTGGTCGGTCCCGTCGTCGGCTGCCACAGCGGGCCGGGCGCCATCGGCGTCGGCTTCCACAAACCGATCAGCTGAGCGGGCCGCAGTTCAAATCGCTCCGGCCGCGTTAGGATTGCCGATCAGGTTGAACGCGTGAGAGAAATCGCCACGATCACCGCCACCGACGAGGTGACGACCACTCTGTTGGTGGACGCCGACGTCGATGGCAGACGAAGCCAGATCGTCCGCGCGGCAGCCGCCGTGCTGGGCCGCCAGGGCTATGCGGAGACCTCGCTCAAGGACGTCGCCCGCGAAGCCGGCGTCGCCCCCGGTCTCCTCCACTACTACTTCGAATCCAAGGAGGAACTGCTCCTCGAGGTCGTGACCGTGACCGAGCGCCAGATGGTCGCCAACTGGAAGGCGGTCGTCGAGGCAGTGGACGACCCGCTCGAGCGCATCGTGACGGGCCTCGACCACGCCGAAGCCCGCTGCGCCGATCAGCCCGAGTTCTTCCGCCTCCTCCTCGATCTCTACACGGTGAGCCTGAGCAGCCCCGCGCTGCGAACTCGCTGCGCGGCCCTTCGCAGCCCACCTGGTCGACGAGATCGAGATCGAGCTCCGTCAAGTGCTCGGGCCGGCTTCCAGCGTACTCGCTGGTTACCCCACGCGAGCTCGCCGGTGCCGATCCTCAGCGCCATCGACGGGATCGCCCTCTCGAGCCTCGTGGTCCAGCAGGCAACGGCGCGCGCCGTTCCGCGCGCTCAAGGTGCTATTGCTCTCGCTGGTCGTCACCGCATACGTCACTGCCGGGCAGGACCCGCCCGTCGCCCGCCTCGGGGAGATGCTCAGCCGCCACCCCTAGGGGGCTCTGCGGGAGGCGAGGGCCGTCGCTCGCGGTGTTAGCGCCGTTTTTCCTCTGGCGAGTGTCTTGCGCCGCGGAGCGGGCGGGGTGACCCGCGCCAGCGCTCAGCTTGTCAGCGCCCTCGTTCGCGCAAGCAGATTGTCGCACTCGCTCGGGCGCTGACAAATTCGCCGTGGTGCGGGTCACCCCGCCCGCTCCCAGGTCATGCTCAGCATTAGTAACGGCGCTTTCTTGTTCGCTTTGGCGTGGGTGGTGCCTCCACGACGCAGTGCCGTACGGTGTCGCGAGCCACGCGCGCACTCCTTAGCGGCCGTTCCAGCAGCGCCCATTCCCTTAGCTTCGATCGGCGAGAAAGACTTTTCTAGCCGGCTTCGACTGGGAGCGGCGGGAGGAGCGCGACGGTGGCGCCGATCGGTCCTTCTTCCTCGCCTTCCGCGCGCCCCCAGAAGCGCGAAAAGCGGCCGTCGTAGCCGACTGCAAGCCCGCCGTGGAAAGAGATCGGCTCGTCGTTCCAGTGCGGGGTGTGCCCGTGGACTACTCGGCGGACATTGAAGTGCTTGAGGTATCGCTGCAGCCGGGCTGGGTCGTCGAAGCCATGGCGGCCGATCGTGAACCAGAGGGACTGGAAGGCTCCGCCGCGTGGTCGCGAGCCAGGCGCTTGCTGCCGCGTTCACCTCGTCGATCGTGTCGGCGATCTCGGCGTAGCGGTCGTCGTCGGTGTGCTGGGCGAGGGTGCCGTCTTCGAGCTTGAGGAGCATCGGGAGCGCTCGAAGCCAGGCTTCCAGGGCTGGGTCCGCTGCGACCGCGTTCAGGTCGGCCCAGTCGCCTCTTCGGCTGAGCCAGAGGTCTTCGATGCTGAGGCCGTCACGCGTTTTGAAGGTGCCGAGTTGGTCGCCTCCTCGGGAGCGTTCGACCATGACAAGGAGGAAGAGGTCGTGGTTGCCCAGGACGGAGCGGGCGTTGCGGCGGGTCATCGCGAGGCGGGCGGCTGCGGCGCCGCCGCCGGCGCCGGGTTGGCCGCCCTGGAAGAAGTCGCCGAGGAAGACGGTGTCGACTTCGTCCTCGGGGTAGGGCTGGAGCGCTTCGCGGAGGCGGTCGACGTCACCCTGGACGTCGCCGACGATCAGGGTGGGTCTGGACACGGCGTTCAGGATACGAGCGCCGGCTTGGTCATCCGCCCGCGGCGGCTCGGCGCGTTCGGGCGACGAGGGTGCGCGCGCGGGTGAGCTGGCGGCTGACCGACTTTGGGCCTGGGCCGCCGGGGACGTCGCGGCGGCGGAGGGCGGCGTTCGGGTCGAACAGGCGGATGACGTTGGGAGTGAAGCGATCGGATGCCGCTTGCCACTCTTCGAAGCTGAGGTCGGCGAGGGTGCGGCCGGCGGCGAGTGTCTGGGCTACCACGGCGCCGACGATCATGTGGGCTTCGCGGAACGGCACGCCGTTGGCGACGAGGTGCTCGGCGATGTCGGTGGCCTGCAATGCGGGGTCGGATGCGGCGGTGCGCATCGTGTCAGTGTCGAAGTGCACGACGGTGATGACTTCGGTGAGCATTCGCAGCGTTGCGGCGGTCGTGTCCACCGCGTCGAAGAGCGGCTCCTTGTCCTCCTGAAGATCGCGGTTGTACGTCAGCGGCAAACCCTTGAGGACGGTGAGCAGTGCGACGACATCGCCGATCACTCGGCCGCTCCGTCCGCGCGCGAGCTCCGCGACGTCGGCGTTCTTCTTCTGCGGCATCAGCGACGAGCCGGTTGCGTGACTGTCAGGGAGGCTCGCAAAGCCGAATTCGGCGCTCGACCACAGCACCAATTCCTCGCCGAGACGCGAGCAGTGCACCATCGTGAGCGCGCAGGCGGCGGTGATCTCGACGGCGAAATCCCTGTCGGACACTGCATCCATGCTGTTGGACGCGATCCGTCCGAAAGCCGAGCTCGTGGGCCACACGCTCGCGATCGAGCGGCAGCGTTGAGCCGGCAAGCGCGCCGCTGCCGAGCGGCAATTCGTCGCATGCGACTCGCGCAGCGCCGAGACGGATCGCGTCGCGAGCGAACATCTCGACGTACGCGAGGAGGTGGTGCGCAAGGGAGACGACCTGCGCGCGCTGCAGATGCGTGTAGCCGGGTATCGGATCCTTCCGATGCTCCGCCGCGCGGGTCACCAGCGCATCCTGCAGGCCGGCGAGTGCAATCAGCAGATCGGTGCAGGCGCGCCGCGCCCACATGCGCAGATCCGTGGCCACCTGGTCGTTGCGGCTTCGCCCCGTGTGCAGCATTCCGGCGACGGGTCCCGCAAGCTCGAAAAGCCTGCGTTCGACCGCGGTGTGAATGTCCTCGTCGCCCGGCGCAACCGTGAAAGCACCCGACGAAAGCTCGGCCGCGATGGCGCGTAACCCGACGTCGAGGGCGCGATGCTGCGCCGACGTGAGCACGCCGATGCTCCGCAGCATGCGGGCATGCGCGCGTGACCCCGCAACATCGTCGGCACCAAGGCGCCGGTCGACAGCGAGGCTCGACGTGTAGTGCTCCACGCGCTCGGACGTCGGCGCGCTGAGGCGGCCGGCCCACACCTTGGTCGCGCGTGCGCTCCGCGCGCCGGCTGGTCAGGCACGCCGCGTGCGTCGCTCGACGTGCAGTGGCGCTGTGTCCTCGAGGGCGCCCTGCACTCGCGTCTGGGTGCGCAGCGGGAGGCCGAACAGCTCGATGAACCCACGCGCTGCCGCGTGGTCGAACGTGTCGCCGGCGCGGTCGTAGGTGGCGAGGTTGGTGCTGTACAGCGACTGATCGGCGCGCCTGCCCACAACCTGCGCGACGCCATCCTGCAGACGCATCCGGACCGTCCCCGTCACGTGCACCTGCGTCTCCTGGACGAAGGCGTCCAGCGCCGTGCGCAGCGCCGAGAACCAGAGACCGTCATAGACGAGGCGCGCCCACTCATCGGCGACGATGCGCTGGAACCGCGCGACGTCGCGCGTGATCGTCAGGCTCTCGAGCGCGTGGTGCGCCGCATGCAACGTCACCGCGGCCGGCGCCTCGTAGATCTCGCGGGACTTGATGCCCACCAGGCGATTCTCCACGTGGTCGATCCGTCCGATGCCGCGCGATCCTGCGGTGGTGTTGAGCTCGGCGACGAGCACGTCACCCTCGAGGCGGCGCCCGTCGAGCGAAACCGGCACGCCGCGCTCGAAGCCGATCTCCACGACGACACCCATGCGCAGCGGTGTGTGCAGTCCATGCGTACACATCGTCGGGTGGTTCGACCCAGGGGTCCTCGAGCACACCGGTTTCGATGCTGCGGCCCCAGAGGTTGGCGTCGATCGAGTACGGCGATGCCGCGGTGACCGGCACCTCGATGCCAAATTTCGTTGCGTACTCCAGCTCGTCCGAACGCCCCATATCCCAGTCGCGGACCGGAGCGACCACGCGCAGCTCGGGTGCAAGCGCACCCACCGCGACATCAAAGCGCACCTGGTCGTTGCCCTTGCCGGTGCAGCCGTGGGCGACCGCGCTTGCGCCCTCCTCGCGGGCGACGTCGACGAGCAGCTTGGCGATGAGCGGCCGTGCCAGCGCGGTTGCGAGCGGATAGACACCCTCATACACAGCGCCGGCGGCGAGGGTCGGAAAGCAGAACGCATCCACGAAGACTCGCCGCGCATCGGCGACGTGGGCGCTCAGCGCACCGGTGCGCAAGCGCGCGAGTCGCGACGGCGTCGACGTCCTTCGATTCACCAAGATCCGCCGTGAGCGTGATGACGTCGTAGCCGAGCTCCTCCTGCAGCCAGCGTATGGCAACGGACGTGTCGAGGCCACCGCTGTACGCGAGCACGCAGCGTTCGCGCGCGCTCACGCGTCCTCCTCGGACATCGAGTTGAGGCGGAGCAGCAGCCGTTGCGCGGCGGGTCGCGAACGGGCGATGACGAGCACGGTGTCGTCGCCGGCGATGGTGCCGGCGACTTCCTCAAACCGCGAGCCGTCGAGCGCGCCGCCGACCAGTGGCGCGCATCCCGGGGCGGTGTGGACGATGCCGAACAGATCCACGAACTCGATCCCCTGCACGTGCTCGCGCAGCGCATTGCGCAGGCGCTGCATGGTCTGCTCGGCGTCAAGCTCGGCGACCGGCGCCATGTAGCGCGGGCCGGCGTCGTCGTGGACTCGGAGCAGACCGAGCTCGCGGATATCGCGGCTGACGGTTGCCTGCGTCACCGGAAAGCGTCTGCGGTGCAACTCCGCCACGAGATCCTCCTGGGTACGGATGACGCCACCTCGAACGAGCGCGAGGATGGCACGGTGGCGCGCGGGTTTCGCGGCAGGACCGACCACGCGGGCGGCGCTCGCGCTCATCCGCCGCCCTCCGCTGCCGCAACGGTGTCGAACGCCGCGCTCAGCCGCTGCACCGCGATGTCGATCTCATCGCGCGTGATGATCAGCGGCGGCACGAGCCGGAGCGTGCGATCGCCGATCGCGTTGACGATGAGCCCGCCATCAAGCGCCGCCTTCGCGACGTCGCGTGCGATATCACTATCAAGCGCGACACCGAGCATCAGACCGCGGCCGCGTATCCCTGCAATCGGCGCGCCGCGATCCGCGAGTGCACTCAACGACTCGGCGAGGTAGTCACCGACCTCGGCGGCGTGGTCGACGAGCCCTTCGCTCGTGATGGTGCGCATCACCGCGACCGCTGCCGCGGACGCAAGCGGCCCGCCGCCGAATGTGGAACCGTGGTCGCCGGGCTCGAAGACGTCGGCGCGCGGCGCGGCGAGGATGGCGCCGATGGGAACACCGCCCCCTAGACCTTTGGCGACCGTCATCACATCGGGCGCGGCGTCCTCGTGCTGATACGCCCACCAGCGGCCGGTACGGCCCATGCCGGTCTGGACTTCGTCGAGGATGAGCAGCACGTTGCGCTCGTCACAGAGCCTGCGGATCGCTGCGAGACGGCCCGGAGCAAGCGGGATGACTCCGCTCTCACCTTCGATCGGCTCGAGCATGACGGCACACGTCGCGGCATCGATTGCCTGCTCGAGCGCTCCGAGATCGTCGTACGGGACATGCACGAATCCTTTGGGGAGTGGCTCGAACTGCTTGCGGTATCGAGGGTTTGCGGTCGCCGCGAGCGCGCCCATGGTCCGTCCGTGGAAGGCGCCCTGCGCGCAGACGATGACGTGCGCACCGTCGCGATTGCGCTTGCCCCACTTGCGCGCGAGCTTGATCGCGCCCTCATTTGCCTCGGCCCCGCTGTTGCAGAAGAACACGCGCGACGGAAAGGCCAACTCGATCAACAGTTCCGCAAGCTCGAGCTGCGGTGCCGTGTAATACAGGTTGCTGGTGTGCATCAGCGCGCCGGCCTGCTCGGCTATCGCCTGGCGCAGCGCCGGATGATTGTGGCCGAGCACGTTCACAGCGATGCCTGCAACGAGGTCGAGATACTCGCGCCCGTCCTCGCCGGTGACCCAGACGCCATTGCCGCTGCGTATCGCGAGCGGCTGGCGCTGATACGTGTCCATCAGCGCAGCCTTGGCTCGCTCGGCGAGCGTCGCCGCTGCGGGCGTTGCGCTTGTGGTCACGTGACGGTCGTCTCCGTGAGCATCGTGCCGACGCCTTGCTCGGTGAGCAGTTCGAGCAGGAGCGCGTGCGGCACGCGCGCATCGATGATGTGCGTGGCCGAGCCGCCCTCGGTGGCGCGAATCGCCGCCGCAACCTTGGGAATCATGCCGTCGCGGATGACGCCGTTGTCGAGCAACTCGTTGGCCTGCGCCGCGTCGAGCTTGCTGATCAGCGCGCCGTCACCATCGCGCACACCCTCGACATCGGTCATGAGGATGAGCTTGCTGGCGTGCAGCGCCACCGCGAGCTCGGCGGCGACGGTATCCGCATTCACGTTGTACGCCTGGCCGTCGTAACCGAGGCCGATGGACGCCATCACCGGGATCCGTCCCTGGTCGAGGATCGCCATGATCGGCTCGCCGTTGACCTGCGCGACCTCTCCGACGAAGCCGAGGTCGGCGCCCCCGGAGTTGGTACGCGGACGCACGAGCAACGTCGGGTCCGTCCTCACCGGACAGCCCGATCGCGCCGGCGCCGAGTGTGTGGATGCGCGAGACGATGTCGGGACCGACCTTGCCGGTCAGCACCATCTTCGCGATCTCCATCGTCGGCGCATCGGTGACCCGAAGCCCGTTGACGAACTTCGTCTCGATGCCCATGCGTTCCTGCCACGCGCTGATCTCCGAGCCACCGCCATGCACGATTACCGGCCGCATGCCGACGAAGCGCAGAAGCACCACGTCCTCGAGCAGCGCATCGAGGTCAGCGGCGGCACCTGCGGCACCGCCGACCTTGATGACCAGGATGTGACCCGCGAAACGCTTGATATACGGCAGTGCCTCGATGAGCACTTCGGCACGCTGGATTCGTTCGTCGATGGTCTGTTCAGGCATGGTGCGTTGGTGGTTGCTCCGTATCAGGTTGTGTAGTCGGCATTGATGCGTACGTAGTCGGCCGAGAGGTCACACCCCCAGGCGTGACCGTCACCGTCGCCGGCACCAAGGTCGATCACGATGTCAAGACGCGGATGCGCGAGCGCGACGCGTATCCGCTCGGGGTCGACCGGTTCGGGCGCGCCACGGTCGAACACGACGAGCCCGCCGATGGCGACTCGGCAGCGATCGAGCGTGAATGTGGCGCCGCTGCGACCGAGCGCGGCGACGATCCGGCCCCAGTTGGGATCGCCACCGTGGATCGCCGTCTTCACCAGCGGGCTCGCGGCGACGATGCGCGCTGCGACGCGCGCCTGGTCCGCATCGGCGGCGCCGCTGACCGCGACGCGGAAATGCCGCGTGGCGCCCTCGGCGTCGGCGACGAGTTGCTCCGCGAGGGAGTCGCACACCTCGAGGAGAGCCGCCTCGAATGCGCCGGCCCCGGCCGATCCCTCGACGAACGTTTCGCCACCCGCCGCACCGTTGGCGAGCAGGATGCAACTGTCGTTGGTCGACGTGTCGCCGTCGACGGTGACGCAGTTGAACGTGCTGTCGGTCACCCGCGACAGTGCCGGCTGGAGCACCGCGGACTCGATGGGCGCATCCGTCGTGAGAAACGCGAGCAACGTGGCCATGTCGGGGTGGAGCATGCCCGCGCCTTTCGCGGTGCCGCCGACTGTGTACGTGATCCCGCCCACTGTGAACGTCGCCTCGGCAACCTTGGGAACGGTGTCGGTGGTCATGATCGCGCGCGCGACGTCGCCACCCGCGCCCGGCGACATGGACAGCGCCGCTGCGCGGACGCCGCGGACAACGCGATCCATCGGCATCGGACGGCCGATGACGCCGGTGCTGCACACGAGCACATCGCTCGGGTCGAGATCGAGCGCGTCGCCCGCGGTGGTGCACATCACCAGCGCATCCCGGAATCCCTGCGCGCCGGTGCATGCATTGGCGTTGCCGGCGTTGACGACAACGGCGGAGATCGGCGTGCCGCGGCGCAGCGTGAGTTGCGAGATGACGACCGGCGCAGCTTTGACGGTATTGCGCGTGAAGACTCCCGCTGCGGCAGCAGGCGTATCCGAGCGAATCACCGCGATGTCGGTGCGCGTCTCGTCACCGTCGCCACGGATTCCTGCCGCGGCGACACCACCACGGAAACCGAGTGGCGCGCAGACGCCGGAGCGAGTGTGCGCGGCGACGGGCGCGCTCATGGCCACAGGACGCGGGACTCCAGCCCGGCCGTCTCGTCAAATCCGAATCGGATGTTCATGGCATGCACCGCCTGTCCGCCGCCACCCTTGCCGAGATTGTCGATCGCGACGGTGATGACCGCCACGCCGTCCTGCCAGCCCGCGTGGATTGCGGCGCGGTTGGTACCGGTGACCGTCTTGGTGGCTGGCGGCTTGTGCGCGTGGTCGAGAAACGGGCTCGTCGCGCAGAACGACTCGTAGACGTCGTGGAACTGCGCCTCGGTGACGCCAGGACGCGGGCGCAGATATGCGGTGGCGAGGATGCCGCGCGTCATCGGGATCAGATGCGGAACGAACGTGAGCTGGATGTCGCCGCCCGCGGCATCACGCATCTGCTCGAGCATCTCCGACTTGTGGCGGTGCCCCGAGACGCCATATGCGTGCACGGACTCGTTGACTTCCGAGAAGAGATTGGCGACCTTCGCCTCGCGACCCGCGCCGCTGACACCACTCTTGGCGTCGACGATGATGTCCGACTCGATCAACCCGGCACGGAGTGCGGGGACACACGCAAGCAGCGCTGCCGTCGGATAGCAACCGGGGACGGAGATGAGATTGGCGCAGGCCAGGCGATCGCGCTGCAGCTCGACCATCGCGTAGACGGCTTCATCGAGCAGGTCCGGCGACGGATGCTCGACGCCGTACCACTGCCGGTATGCGGCGGCGTCATGGAGGCGGAAGTCCGCCGAGCAGTCGATGACTGTCGCGCCGCCCGCGAGCCAAGCGGGCGCGAGTGAAGCGGCGACAGTGTGCGGCAGTGCGGCGACGATCACATCGACGTCCCCGGGGTCGACGCTGTCCTCGATGGTCAGGTCGACAGGACTTCCGGGAACAACGTCGGAGTACCGCTTTCCCGCGCTGCTGTTCCCGAGGACCTTGGTGAGCGACACGTTCGGATGGCCGGCGAGCAGGGCGGTGCACTGCATGCCGATGTATCCGGTCGAACCGGCGACGGCAGCGCGCAACGGTGTCGCATGGGGCATGACCGGGTATTATACAGTCGATACTGCATAGTTATGCAGCGTCGCCGTACGCGCGATCTTCTGGTCAGGGCTTGTGAAGTCCCTTGACGCCCAACGTCCGCTGCCGGGCACGCTCCATGTTCACCGCCGCCCCGACCAGTGCGAGATGCGTGAACGCCTGCGGGAAGTTACCCAGCAGCTGGCCGCTGCGAATGTCCACCTCCTCCGAGAAGAGCGCGAGTGGCGAGGCGAAATGGAGCAGGCGCTCGAAGCGGCGCTCCGCCTCTTCGAGCTCGCCGATGTGCGCGAGCGCGTCCACCAGCCAGAACGAGCTGAGAAAGAACGCACCCTCCTGACCGCGCAACCCGTCCTCGCTCTCGTCCATGCGATACCGGTTGACGAGCACGCCGTCGCCGAGATGTTGCGCGATCGCCCGTACCGTCGAATGGATACGAGGGTCTTTGTCGGCGAGAAAGCGCACCTGGCTGATGCGCAGGATGGACGCGTCGAGTGCGTCATCGTCGAACTGCTGCGTGAACGCGCGGCGATGTTCCGACCATCCGCGCGACGTGATCGCCCGGTGAATGCGCAGCCGGGCCCTCTTCCACGCAACCTTGTCGTACGGAAGGTTGTAGCGATCCGCGATGCGAATGCCGCGGTCGACGGCGACCCAGCACATCATCTTGCTGTACACGTACTGCCGTCGCTCGCTGCGCACCTCCCAGATCGACGAGTCCGGCTCCTCCCAGCGTTTGATCGCCATCTCGACGATGTTGCTGAGCTCCTCCCATAGCGTGGCGCTGATGACACCACCGAAACGTGCGAACACGTACGCACTGTCGAGCACTTCGCCGTAGACATCGAGCTGCAGCTGATTGACGGCGGCGTTGCCGGTGCGCACAGGTCTCGATCCGCGATATCCCTGGAGATGATCGAGGGTGTGCTCGGGGGCATACGCATGTCCGCTGAGGTCGAAGAGATTGGGAACGTCCATCGCCTTGCGGTCGGCGATGTGACGATGCGTGAGCCAGTCGAAGTACGCGGTCGCCTCCGCGGTGAGCCCGAGCTGGAAGAAGGCGTACAGCGTGAACGCGGCATCGCGCAGCCACGTGAAGCGGTAGTCCCAGTTGCGCTCGCCGCCGATCTCCTCCGGAAGGCTCGTCGTCGGCGCCGCGACGATCGCTCCAGTGGGCGCGTACGTCATGAGCTTCAACGCGAGCGCCGATCGCCAGACGTGCACCTGGTATGGACCGTGGTAGTCCACCTGGCCGATCCAGCGCCACCAGTAGCGCTGGCTGTCCCGCAGTAGTTCCCGCGCACGCTCGACGCTCCACGGCTTGGCGCCGCACTCACCGACCGGGCCTGTGTGGAGCGCGAACGCCGCCGCTTCTGTGGCACGAAGCACAAACGTGTCGTTCGGGCCGTCGAGGTCGACCGTCGAGCTCATGCAGAGATGCAGCTTCTCGGTGTCCGCGTGGATGTGGCCGTGCTCCACGTTGAGCGATACCGGCGTCCGGGCGAACCCCGGCTTGGGATCGAAGACCTGGTGCATGGTCATCTCGCCGGCGAGGCACTCGACCAGGCGGATCACACGTGGACGGTTGTGCGGCCTGGCGTGCTGGACGACGCTGCGTTCGTCGACGGGCATGAAATCCGTGACCACCACAACCCCGGCGCCGGTGGCAAACACGGTGTCGAGGAGGTTGGTCCGGTCCCGATATCGCTGATGGACCTCGTGGGGCTCGTCGGGGTGGATTTGCCAGCTGCCGCCCTTGCCCGCGTCGAGGATCCTTCCGAAGAGCGCGTCGTTGTCGAAGCGCGGCAGGCACAGCCAGTCGATGCTGCCGTCGACACCCACCAGCGCCGCCGAGCGGCAGTCGCCGATCAGCCCGTAGGCCCCGATCGGAAGATACCCGTCGATCCGCTCATGCGAGACCGGACGACCCCGGGGCTCTGGCCGGCTAGTAGTCGTCCTCGGGTCGGGAGTCATCGTCATCGTCGTTATCGCGTACCGGCGGCGCGTCCTCGGCGTCCGACTCGAACGTGCTCATGCCGAGCTCGCCGAGATCGTCCTCGGTCTCATCAGCCGCGGGGCGCCCGATGATCTCCTCGCCATCGTCGTCGAGCGGGCTCGAATCGATCTCGCGGGACGCCAGGAGGGAATCCTTGGCGTACGGGCGGAATTCCTCGCGACGGCCGCCCTTGGCGAGCGGGAAGGACGACTTCCTGGCGTTCTCGGCCGCCTGATAGGTCTCGCGGAGGATGATCTCGACGCGCTCGTCCTCGAGCCGCGCCACCGCGGCGGAGTAGCGGTTGCCCGTCTCCATGAGCGGGACGAGCCGGCGGGCGATCTTGGTGTCCACCTCGCCGAGCGAGACGCCGCGCGACGTCTGCGCCCGGAGTGTCGACCCCTCGCGATACAGCTCCACCACGTCACCCGGGGCGATCGAGACGGTGGCGTTTTTCGAGGGCGCGCTGAGCACCGTGATGGCGCTCTTGCCGGGCTCCTCGGTGAACAGCTCCACGTCGATCGCGGCTGCCGAGCCCGCGGCCGTGCTCTTGCTCTCCAGCATCGCGGTGAGCTTGCGCACGTTCTTCTGGGCGATCAGGTTGAGCGGGTTCATCTGCAGCGAGGTCGAATACGACGCGAGCGCGTCCTCGCGCTGACCAAGCTCCATGAGGGCTTTGCCGATACGGTTCAGCGTGTCCTCGTCGGCGCCATGACGCTCGACCAGGGCCTGGTTCACGGCCAGCGCCTCCGGCCAACGGCTTTCGAGCGCAAGCGCGATAGCCTCATCAACGAACAGGCTGCGAGGCTTCACACGTTCTTCAGACACCAAACACCACTCCGGATTCAAGGGTCAATGACCGCTGCGAGTGCGCTCGCTCCCGACCCACGGCCGAGAGAGGCAATCGGGTTCGCTATGATACCTGCTCAGTGAGGCGCGTCCGTTCCCTTTGCGACTTCTTGACACCGCGCCAGCCATGACGCGGATCATTTCGGTCGCCAATCAGAAGGGTGGGGTCGGCAAGACGACCACCGCCGTGAACCTCGCGGCAGCCATCGCCGAGGCGGGTCCAAAAGTCCTCGCGATCGATCTCGATCCGCAGGGCCATCTCACCATCAACATGGGCTGCCGGCGGCCCGATGAGCTGGAGCGGACGATCTACGACCTGCTCACGGACCATCGCGTCAACGTCTCCGACGTGCTGTTGCACTCCGAAGGCATGGGCCTCGACTTCATCCCCGCCAACATCGACCTCAGCGGCGCCGAGCTCCAGCTCGTCACCGAGTTCGGCCGCGAGTCGATCCTCAAGGAGAAGCTCGAGCCGATCGACGGGAAGTACGACTACGTCGTCATCGACTGCCCGCCGTCGCTCGGCCTGCTCTGCATCAACGCGCTGGTTGCTTCGACGGACGTGATCATCCCGCTCCAGTGCGAGTACTTCGGCATGAAGGGGATGCAGCAGTTGCAGCGCACCATCGATCGCGTGCGCGCAAAGCTGAACAGCCACCTGCGCGTTGCAGGCATTCTGCCGACGCTGTACAAGTCGCGCACACTGCACAGCCAGGAGGTCCTCGACCTCGTCAAAAGTGCGTATCCCGACCTGGTCTTTCCGATCACCGTCGACTCCTCGATCCGGTTCGCCGAGACCCCTCTCGCGGGCCAGTCGATCCTCGAGTACGCCCCGAACTCGCCTGGGGCTCGCTCCTACCGGGCTCTCGCCAAGGCCGTCATCGCCCAGGATCGTGGCGACGATGACTCCATCGAGGTCTCCGGGAGCGCGGAACGTCCACGCGAGCGGGTGCGCGCGGCACGAGCGTGATGCGCGGATTTCGCCGCGCCCAGCTGCGCGGCAGCGATGAGCTCTTCCGCTCCGCCGAACCCGAACAGCTCGACGCACCACTTTCGCCGGGTGTCAACGAGGACGCGGTCCATCCCGTCCCCACCGCACCGGCTCCCCACATGCGCTCGGTCCGGCTGACCGACGACGAGCTGCGCCTCCTGTCGGAAGCGGTGCAGCACCTCAAGTTTCCCGCCAAGCCTCCCGCTCGCCCGTCCGTCGACGACTTCGAGAAGCTGGAGGTGCTCCGCCAGAAACTGCTCGACGCCCTCTGATGCCAGTCGGAGGGGACGGCATCGACCGCGGCAGGCACGGGGTCGGAGGGGACGGCATCGACGGAGTTGGGCACGGGGTCGGACGGAACGGCATCGACTGCGGCAGGCACGGGGTCGGAACGCCTTCGCCGTTCCGCCCCTCGCTCTCGCCGGGGGGGGTAGCCCCGGCTGCGAGACGGCCTGCCGCAGTCGATGCCGTCCCCTCCTCCTGACTTCGTGGTCATCGGCGCGCTTACCGTCACGATCCAGGTGCCGGACAGCGAATCCCTCAAAGACAAGCGTCAAGTGGTGCGATCGCTCACGGCGAAATTGCGCAATACGTTCAACGTCGCCGTTGCGGAGGTTGAGGACCAGAACCTCTGGCAGTCCGCTGTCATCGGGATCGCGTGCGTGAGCTCGGACAGCCGCCACGCCGACGAGATGTGCCAGAAGGTGCTGCGGTTCGTCGACGACCACGGCGAGGCGCTCGTGACCGGCTCCCATTTCGAGTTGATCCACGTCTGACTTCGAGCCGCTGACGCGGGATCTCATCACCGCCTACCAGGCGACGCTCCCCTTCACGCTCGACGAGTTTCAGCGCGAGGCAATCGAGAAGCTCGAGCGCTCCCGCGGCGTCCTCGTCAGCGCGCCGACATCGAGCGGCAAGACCGTCGTTGCGGATTACGTGATCTGGCGCCGCCTTGACGCGCCCGCGGCGCTGCGACGGCCCATCACCGATGCAGCCGACGTCGTGTACACGACCCCACTGAAAGCGCTCAGCAACCAGAAGTATCACGACCTCTGCGCGCGTTTCGGTGAGCACCGCATCGGCTTGATCACCGGTGAGCACACGCTCAATGACGGTGCGCCGGTGCTGGTGATGACGACGGAGATCCTGCGCAACGTTTTGTACGACGAGCCGGCTCGCGTGGACCGAGTCGGCGACGTGGTGCTCGACGAGGTTCACTACATCGACGACTACCCGCGCGGCACCGTGTGGGAGGAGTTGATCATCGAGGCGCCGCACCACATTCGCCTCATCGGGCTCTCGGCGACGATCAGCAACGTCGGCGAAGTGGCCGCGTGGATGTCAGGGTTGCGCGGCACCATCGAGACGGTCACGCGCACCGAGCGTCCGGTCGCGCTCGAGATGTGGCTCGCCATCGACAACGCGCTGCATCCGCTCTTCGACAAGGCCGGCAACGCGGCGCGTGGAACGCTCGAGCTGGCGCAGGCCGACGCGGTGCAGCAGCCGCGTTTTCGCGAAGCGCGGCGTGCGCCCGATAACGACATGCTCCAGGTGGTGGACGTGCTCCATCGCCGCTCGATGCTGCCCGCCATCTACTTCATCTTCTCGCGTCGCGGATGTCGCGAGGCGCTGCAACGGTGTGGCGTCCACGGCGTCGACCTCACCAACGATGACGAGAAGGAGCGCATCAACATCGCGATCACGGAACGCATGGCCGCGTTGAGCGACGAGGACGAGCGGCAGTGCGTGCTGCTTGAACTCGACCGGCGGCTGCTGCGCCGTGGACTCGCGATGCACCACGCCGGGTTGCTCCCCTATGCGAAAGAGACGGTGGAACGACTTTTCCAGGAGGGGTTGATCAAGGTCGTGTTTGCGACGGAGACGCTGTCGCTCGGGCTCAACATGCCCGCTCGTTCCTGCGTGATCTCGACGTTCACGAAGTTCGACGGCGTGAGCTTCGCGTCACTGACCAGCGGGGAGTTGACGCAGCTCATGGGTCGTGCCGGCCGGCGCGGCATCGACACGGTCGGTCACGGCGTGATCCTCAAGGAAAGTGACGTCGACCTGCGCGACATCTACGACGCAGCGATCTCCGGAGAGTTCGCCGTCGACTTCGAAGTTCTCGCCGACGTACACGATGGTTCTGAATCTCTTGCGCACGCGATCCGCCGAGGCCGCCGAGGAGTTGCTCGACAGCTCATTCGGCCAGTACCAGGCAGTCGAACGGTCCGCGCGCTGGGAGCATCGCAAGGCGAATCTCGACTCCGAGTTGCACGACTTGCGACTTCGCCGTTTCCAGCATCCCCGCGTGCCATGCACCGAGCGCACCCTCACATCGTTTTTGACCACCACGACACAACTAGGCGAAGCCCAACTCGCATTGCGAAGGGTGCGCCGCGGCCACTGGACCGACGCGCGTCGCGGCAGGTACGGCAAAGCAGGATCCGATCCCGGGCAGCGCTTCGAAGCCTTGCGCCGCACGACCAAAACGCTGCAGGACAAGTTGAACGACTCGCCGTGTCGCAACTGCCCGTACTTCGGCGAGCATCGCGCGCACCACTATCGGATTGCCGATATCGAGACGACGCTCGCCGGGGCCGAGGAGGAGCTCGAGCGCGCGCAACATCGTTTTCGCAGCGAGTTCCGCGCCCATCGCGCAGTGTTGCGCGCTGCGGGCTTCCTCGACGGCGACGAACCGACAGATCTCGGGCGGCTCGCCGGATCGCTCTATGGCGAGAGCTCGCTGCTCGTGGCGGACGCCATCGCGTCCGGGTTGCTCGACGGGCTGAAGCCGGAGGAACTGGCGGCGACGCTGGTCAGCCTGGTATCGGAGGATCGCGGCCGGGAACGCCCCCAGCCATCGCGACGGCACTTTCCCACGCCGCGCATCGAGGAGCGCCATCGCCGCCTGCGAACCGCGATGCGCCGGTTCGTGGAACTCGAACGCGAGCACGGCCTCGAGACGATGCCGCCACTGTCGCTCGAGCAGATCCGTCCCGCATACGAGTGGGCCTCCGGAGTGCCGCTGGCCGACATCGAACCCCCGCCCGGGGCGGATACGGGCGATGTCGTCAAGGCGGTGAAGAGCCTCTACTCCCTGCTCCGCCAGATGGAGCAGGCGCTCCGCAACCACCCGCTCCACCCCGTCGTGGCGCTTGCGCGCGAGCGCGTGGAACGAGATCTGATCCGGCGCATCTGACCGTTCTGCGTCACGGGTCGTGCGACGGTGTTGCATTGCTGCGCGGCGTGCATGCTAGGATTCGCGCACTGTGCTGACACCAAGAGTTGTGCTCGCAACCATGATCATGCCCCGCGGAGGTTTCCGAACGTAGGGGCACGCGCGCCCACGTTGGGAGACCTCCCGGACCACAAGCCCGGGAGGTTTTTTTATGTCCACCATTTCCCTGCTCGAACGCTACGGACGGGCGCCGTCAGGCGCGCACGTCACCTGTCTTGTGTGTCGCGCCTGTGGTCACGAAACCCCGGTCGAGGCGACCAACATCTGCGATCGCTGCTTCGGTCCGCTCGAGGTGCGCTACGACTACGAGGAGATTGCGCGCCGCATCTCCCACGAGAGCATCGCCGCCGGACCGCCGAGCATCTGGCGGTACCGCGATCTTCTGCCGGTCGATCTCGACGCCACCGAGCCGATCACGCTCGGTGAGGGCTTCACGCCGCTCATCCACGCGCGCAACCTCGGCGCGGAACTCGGTCTGCGCAACCTCTACCTGAAGAACGACACGCAGAATCCGACGGGCTCGTTCAAGGATCGCGTCGTCAGCGTCGCGGCGACATGGGCACGCGAGCACGGCCTCACCACGATCGCGTGCGCCAGCACCGGCAACCTCGCCAACTCGGTCGCCGCGTATGCGGCACATGCGGGATTGCGCGCGGTGGTCGTGGTGCCGAGCGATCTCGAGCCCGCGAAGATGATCGGCACCTCGATCTTCCGGCCGACGATCATCGCCGTCGACGGCAGCTACGACGACGTCAACCGTCTCTGTACCGAGCTCGCCGACTGCGTCGACTGGGGGTTCTGCAACCTCAATCTCCGCGCGTACTACAGCGAGGGCAGCAAGACCCTGACCTTCGAGACCGCGGAGCAACTCGGCTGGCGCCTTCCCGACGAGATCGTCGTCCCGGTCGCATCCGGCTGCCAGTTCGTCAAGCACCGCAAGGCTGCCGGCGAGCTGATCGACCTCGGGCTCGTCCCGACCGGATCTCGCCTCCCCCGCCTGACAGGCGCTCAAGCGCTGGGCTGCTCGCCCGTCGCCAGCGCCTTCGCCGGCGGCGAGACGACCGTCGTCCCGGTGCGGCCGGCCACCATCGCCCGCTCGATCGCGATCGGCAACCCATCCGACGGCGCCGACGTGCTGCGCATCGCGCGCGAGACCGGCGGTGTGGTGGCGAGCGTCACCGAGGAGGAACTGGTCGAAGGGATCGAGTTGCTCGCTGCCAGCGAGGGCATCTTCGCCGAGACGGCAGGCGGGGTCACCGTCGCCGTGCTCCGCAAGCTCGCCCGCGCGGGCCGCTGGCAGGGTGACGAGACCGTGGTCGCCTACATCACCGGTGCCGGGCTGAAGACGGCCGACTGCGTTGCGTCGAGGGCCCCTGAGCTCGTCCCCGTCGGCGCGTCCCTCCGAGCTGTCCGGGAGCGCTACGCCGGTCTGATCTCAGACTAGCTCGCCATCCGCCGCCTTGTCCGCGCCTTTCTCGGGCACGCAACGTAGCTTGCCCCGGCGATCCGCCGGGGCACTGAGCGTCGGTTTCCCCCGCCTTCTGCCGTGGCATAGTGAAGGCGATGTATCACCAGATTGCCCGCAACAAGCGCAAGAGCGTGTTCGTGATCGCCGGCTTCTTCATCATCTGGGCAGCGATCGGTTACTTGATCGGCTTCATCGCCGGTGGCGTCGGCGGTGGCGTCGCGGGGATCATCATCGCCGCGATCGCGGCGCTGCTCGTCGTGCTCTGGTCGGTGACTCTCGGTGCGCAGTCGGTCCTCGCCCTCTCGGGAGCGCAACCGGTCACCCAGCAGCAGGCACCGGTCCTGTATGACATCGTGTCCACGCTCGCGATCGGCGCGGGGTTGCCGATGCCGAAGGTCTACATCATCAACGACCCGTCGCCGAACGCCTTCGCAACGGGCACCAGCCCGAGCAAAGCGGCGATCACGTGCACGACCGGACTGCTCGCGATCATGAATCGCGAGGAGCTGGAAGGTGTGGTCGGACACGAGATGAGCCACATCCGCAATTACGACGTGCGCCTCGTGCTCATCGTGGCGACGTCGATCGCCCTGGTGGGGCTCATCGCCAGCCTCCTGTGGCGCTCGCTGTTCTTCACCCGCGGTGGCAACAGCCGCGACGGCGGTTACCTGATCATCGTGCTCATCGCCGCGGCGGCGCTGCTGTCAGTGGTTGCGGTGATCGTCGGGCCGCTGATGCAGTTCTCGCTGTCACGCTCACGCGAGTCACTCGCCGATGCGAGCAGTGTCGAGCTCACACGCAACCCCGCCGGTCTGCTGCACGCGCTGCAGAAGCTGCAGCAGAACGACAAGCCGTTCTCGAAGATGACCCATGCCACTGCCGCGATGTGCATCGACGACCCGTTGCAGCATCACGGTGGTTTCACCCATCACCTGTTCGACACGCATCCTCCCATCGAGGAGCGCATCGCCACCCTCCAGGCGATGCTGGCCGTCAAGCAGACGTAGAACGCCGGGATTCACGCAGGCGGCCCTGCGCTGAGGACCGCGACGGCGGTGTGCTGGGCGCCGGACGCGTCGCGCCAGATGACTGTGACGTTGTCGCCAGGCCGTCGGTCCTGCATGACGAAATTGAAATCGGCCATCGACGGGACTGGAATACCGCCGACGGTGGTGATCACATCACCGGCAATCAACCCGGCCGTCGCCGCGGCATCGCCAGGAGTCACCGATGTGACCACACAGCCTGCGCCACCAGTCTTTGTGGCTACCGACACGCCGAGGATGCCGCGATGGCCCGACTCGATGTACGGCGACGCCGTGCCGGATTCGATCTCGTGCGCAATCGTGATCGCGCGCGTGATCGGGATCGCGCATCCCCAGTTCGAGGCCGCACCACTCGCGTTGGTCAGTGCGCCGGCAGTGTCCATGCCGATGACCTTGCCGCTCGCTTCGAGCAGCGGACCACCGGAGTTGCCGGGCCGTATCGGGGCGTTGAAGCAGACGACACCGTCGAGCGTCTCCACGATCGTGGCGTCCTCGTCCTCGACGGAGATGGTCTCGTCAAGGGAGGTGACGGCCCCCGTGGCGGAAAGCGGCGCACCGTCGAGGCCGCCCGCGTTTCCGCGCCCGGTGACCGGATCGCCGACTGCGAGTGAGCCGGACAGATCGAACGGCGTGACCGGGAGACCCACAGCACCTTCAAGCTGAATGACCGCGACGTCCTCGGTCGGATCGACGCCGACCACAACCGCTGGGTAGATCGGCCCGCGGCCGGCGAGCTGGCCCGTCAATGCGGACGTGTTGGCGACCACGTGGTTGTTCGTCAGCACCAGGCCGGTCGACGTCAGCACCATCCCCGTCCCGGCGATGAAACCGTTCGGGATCACGCCGTTGATATTCACGATTGCCTGGTCGGAGAATGGTTTCGCGACGGTCTGTTTTGGTGCTGCCCCATGCACGCCGCTTAGCAACGCCCATCCGACTGCGAGCACCGGGATCATCACCGCGGCCACGACCATTCCGATCACGTACGGGCGGTTTGGGTCCCGATTCGACTCTGATGGCGGTGGTGGCGGTGGCGGCGGATCCGGCCACAGCGGTGGCGGCAGTGGCGGCGCGATGGTCGGCGTCGACACGCTCAGGAGGTCGGTGGGACGACGACCGGCGCGGGCACGATGACGTCGGTGGCGTTGGGCGACACACCGAGCGTCACGCTCACCTTCCAGCTTGCGACGGTGATGACGAACAGCTTCTGCTGGCTGGTGTCGAGCACGTACGCGTGGGTGTTGTCCGGCGACAGGACCACCTCATCGGGTCGCGTGCCCACGGCGAGCGACTTCGTTGTCGCGAGCGTTGTGGGGTTGATCAGCAGCAGCGCCGCGCCGGAGTTGTCCAGCGCGAGAATCGTGCTGCCATCAGTGGTTTCGACGACGTCGACCAGGTTTGCCGTCTCGGTGACGCTCTTCGTGACTGTGTTCGTTGTGGTGTCGATGTTCTGCAATCCGCCGCTGCCCACCACGAGCAGGTTCGCGCCCGTCTGCGGCATGACCAGGAAGCGGATGCTCTGCACACCGATCGGGGCTTCCAGCGTGTCGTCCGGCAGCTTGATCGGGACGATCGCGGACACATCGCCGCACGCGACATAGAGCTGCGTGTCGTCGGGCGTCACGACGAGATCCGTCGGCCCGCAGGGAAGGGGGATCACGCCTTTGACCCGCCAGTTGGGAATGTCGACGACCACGATCGCGTTGTTCTGGTAGTCGGCGATGTACGCCATGTCGCCGGCCGGAGACAGAAGTCAGATCGCTCGGGCTCGGGCCGACGCTGAGCGGCGCGCTGCGCTTCGATGTGGTGGTGTTGATCGACGTCAGCGCGCCGGCGTGGACTCCGTCGCCGTAGCTCAGCACGAGGAGCGAAGACCCGTCAGGAGTGAGCTTGAGCTCGGACGGAGACTCGAACACCTTGATCGGAGCACCGGCACTCTGTCCCGCTGCGTCGATGCGCTGCACCGTGCCCGTGACCGCGTTGGCGACCCAGCTCGTCTCGGAGCCGGTGCCGATCATCAGCTCGGGGCCGTTGCCGACGTGAATCGAGCGGCCGAGCGGACCGGTTGTGCCATCGAGAAAATTGACGCTGCCGTTCGAGCTCGGATACAGGACCCACGCGACACCTGCCGCAGCCGGGAGCGCGAGATCGCCGGGAGCGTTCTGGAGGGTCACCGCCGTCCCCACCTTGTCGGTGAGCAGGTCGACAGGCACCAGCTCGTCGTCCGGTGCTGAGGCGACCCATGCGGTGGTACCGGTCGCGTCGATGTCGAGCCCGGTCGGGGTCGCCCCCACCGCCACGGTCGCCGTCAACGCATGCGTCGTGAGATTGACGATCGACACCGTGCTGCTCGACACGTTCCCGATCACGGCGGTCTCACCGTTGGGTGTGAGCGCCCAGCTCTCGGGCGCGACGCCGAGCTTGATCGGGGTTCCCGAAGCATGGGTTGCCACGTCAACGGGGATGAGCTCGCCCGGTTTGCTGTTCGCCCCCTGCTCGATGACCCAGGCAATGGTGCCGTCCTTGCTGAAGAAGGCGTACGCCGCGGGCTCAGAGCCGACCGCCACGGGCGAGCCTGTCCCGGTCGCGGGGTTGTAGAAGTAGATGAGGCCCGGCTGCCCGGGGCTCGTGTCGACACCGACGATGGCTCCGGACGTCGTCGGCGACGGCACGTAGAAGTCGACGCCCTGCGTGAGGGTCTGCGCCGGCTCCGCGGTGTCCGTGGCCGTGTTGATGGGGATCACGGTTCCCCCGAGGTTGTCGGTGACGTAGAGCGTCGACCCGTCGGCTGAAATCTCCTCGTCGACTGGGAGCTTGCCGACCGGGATTGCCGCCCCGACCTTCCCGGTCACGAGATTCACCGGGACGACGTCGCCGTGCGAGGTGTCGAGCAGGAACGCCTTGGCTCGATCCGGCGTCGAGATGATCGCTTCAGGCGATCCCGGGATCTTCATGGTCCTGTTGGTCCCGTCGCCGGCGAGCGACTCGAGCGCGAGCAGTGCCGGACCCGAATGCACCACGGCGACGGTCGACGGGAGTGGCGAGCTGAGCGGGACGGCCGCCTGGCTTCCCCGGCTCAGGAAGTAGATGCCGCCGCCCGCGAGGAGCACGACGAGCACCGCTGCGACGAGGATCGCCATCATGGGGCTCCGTTGCCTGCGGTGCCGACCTGGAACGGCGCGACCCCGGGCGGGAGCAGCGGCGGCGGCTCGGGGACGGGGCCGAATGCAAGCGGATTCGGTGGCGCGTCCAGAGGAGGCGGGGTGGCGATGGTGCCGGCGCCGGAGCGGGTGCCGCGTCCCAGTCGGGCACGACGGAATCGCGAACCCGTATCTGCCATCCGGCGCTGGGATCGTAATCGGGCTTCCCGGGGGCCTGACCTTCGTCCGCCATGGTGCCCGACGCTAACCGAGGCCCGAAGCCGCCGATCAGCGATATTCAGATCGTTGCAGCCTCGTGTCGAGGCGGCTCGACCTCAGCCTGGCGGAGGCGGCGGCGGGGTTGCCGCGGCAGACGGCGGCACAACCGGAGCAGCCGGCGTGAACGAGACCGTGGGAGCCTGGCGTTCGGCGTCCGCAACCTGGAAGAACGCGAACGGCTGGAAATGCATGATCTGCCCGTAGATGTTGGTGGGGAACGTCTGCAGCGCGGTGTTGAAATCGCGGACGTTGCCGTTGTAGAAGCGCCGCGAGAACTCCACCTTGTCCTCAGTCGTGGTCAGCTGTTCCTGGAGGTTGAGGAACAGCTCGGATGCCTTCAGCTGCGGGTAGTTCTCGGCAACGGCGAGCAGTTGCCGCGTGGATCCGGTCAGGGCGTCCTCGGCGCCGGCCATCGCGGAAGGGTCTCCCGTCTTCGATGCGGCGAGCGCGTTGGTCCGAGCTGCGGTCACCGCCTCGAACACGCCCCGCTCGTGCGCCGCGTAGCCCTGCACCGTGTTCACGAGGTTGGGGATGAGGTCGTAGCGCCGCTTCAGCTCGACATCGATGTCGGACCACGCTTCCTGGGTTCGCGTCCGCAGGCGGATGAGCCGGTTGAACCGGTACGCGACGTACAGGACGATGAGCACGATGATGATCAGCACGATCACGAGGACAGTCATGACTTCAGTGTCTCACTCCTCGCGCAACATCGCTTCGGGGACGCTCACCACGCGATACGGCATGTCGGTGATGTCGTAGTAGCGGATCGGCTTCTTGAGGCGTTTCGCGATGCCGATCTGCACCTTCACACCAAGCGACGGGTTGCCGAAGACCCACATCTGATCGCAGCGCACGATGAGGTTGTTGAATGCCTCGCGCACGACATCCTTCGGTACGGTGTGCACGAGGTAGTAGTCGAACAGCATGAAGGGAACGATCGGCACCTGACCCTCGTCGAGGACGAACTTGGTGATGTGCTGACGCCAGTAGAAATTGCGGTTGCTCAGCGCGCAGTAGATGAGCTGCTTCGGCCGGCGGAGCGCTCGCTCGGCCTGCTCCGCGGGGCTCGCTTTCGGCGTCGGCGCGAAGATGCGCTCGAGAATATCCTCGGCGTTCTTGACGGCCGGACCAGCGGGCGACGCGGCCTCGTCGCGAATCAGCGGTGTGCTCTCACGACGCCGAGTACCACGTTGGCGCAACCTTTCTCCCCGTCACAGCAAAAGCGTGCGAGTGCCGATGATAGCATCGAAAATCGCCGTCGAAAGCCGGGCCGAGACGCGCCGAGATCAGTCGCTGGGATCGGCCCAGTCGACCATCTCGTGCAATCGCACGAGTGCTTGATCCAGCAGGGCGATGCGAACGGGATCGTTGAGCCAGCGGCTCTGGCCCGACGGATGGGGCAGGGGAACGAGAATCGGGGTCGCGTCAGACGGCGACGAAATGCGCGCGCCGGACTCGGCGAACGCCGCGCCGATCACGTCGTCGAGACGCTGCCCAGGAAGGAATCGCTCGAGCGCCAGCGATCCGATCGGGATGATGACGCGCGGACGCAGGAGCGCGAGCACGCCGTCAAGCCACGGCGTGCAGAGTGCCACCTCCGCGGCACTCGGACGCCGGTCACCGGCACCGTCCGGCCGGCGTCCTGGAAAGCACGTCGTCATCGCCGTCATGTAGATGCGAGCTCGGACGTCGTCCTCGTCGGTGAAACCTGCGCGGATCAGCCAGCGCATCAACTGGCGTCCCGAGCGGCCGGCGAAGGGCCTGCTCTGGTCCTGCTCGACCGGCCCGGGAGCCTGCCCGACGAGCATGATGCGTTGCCCCGCGTGACCGCTGAACACCGGGTGCGCCCGATCGATGTAGCCGCGCTCCTCGCAGCGAGTGCACGCGCGCTGCGCACGCTGGAGCGACGGCAGCGAGCGCCACGCGGACAGTTCGTTCAGGCATGACCGAACCGACTCTGACTCGCCGAACTAGCGTCGCAGTTGCCCAGGCGATATCATCTGTGCACCGCTCGTCCTCACCCCGTCACAGTTGAGCGGCCGTCGTGGTCAGCCGTCGTACTACGAGGCTCCATGTCCGACGAGTCTTCTCGCTCCGCCCGGCCATATGGCCAGCGACGAAATGACGGCGCCCCCATCTGGTGGGCGGCGTTGGACCGAACAGACCTTCCGGATAATGAGGTCGAGCCGTCGGCGCAGCGACGCTGGTATGAGGAAGCCGAACCAGTGCATCCTCAGGCCCAGGAGGCCGGTCGCGCCCAGCCGGCGCCGGCGCACCGCCGAGGGTGGCTCCTCTGGTTCGTCGTGGCCCTGGGGGCCGCCTTGATCCTCGGCCTGGAGCGGCTCGCGGATCCGGACGACACCGTGTTGATCGTGACGCTCCTGATCTGCGTCCCCGTCGCACTCGCCGCCGGGGTCACGATCTTCATCGCTCGGCGGAGCAGCTGACCTCGCCGGTCCCCGGGCTGGAAACGTCGTGAGCGACGACCCGCCACGTCGAACGGATCGTTTTCGGCGACCGCGACGAGCGCACCTCGATCCGATCCCTGGGCTCGCGCTACCCGCCGGTGACGACGAGGCCGCGGCGCCGTCGCTGCGTGCGCGGTTCGAAGCTGCAATGGCCCCGGGTCCTGCGGACGGCGTGGCGCCGAAGGATGTCGAGGTCGCCCGCATGCTCGCCGAGGCGCCGATCGAGCGCATCGCCGAAGTCGTGTACGGGAGCAACGGCGTGTTCCTGATCGAGCTCGATGCGCCGGATCCTTTGGTCCCGACCGAGCCGCTTCGCGCGGTGTACAAGCCCGTCCGTGGTGAGCGCCCACTCTGGGACTTCCCGCGCCGGACCTTGTATCTGCGCGAGGTGGCCGCATACACCGTCGATGCGGCGCTCGGCCTGCACCGGGTGCCGGTCACGGTGCTTCGCGACGGACCGCTCGGGCCCGGTTCGGTGCAGCGCTTCGTTCACGTCATCGATGAGCAGTTGACCCCCGAACGCGCGGCGAAACTCGAGACACCGCTTCGCGCCATCGCCGTGCTCGACGTGCTCATCAACAACGCCGACCGCAAGCGCTCCCACCTCCTGGTGGTGGACGGTCCGGACGTGCAGGCGATCGACAACGCCCTGAGCTTTCTCCCCTATCCGCGCCAGCGCACGGCGCTCATCGCGCTCGGCGGATCAGCGCTGCCGGCCAAGCTGGCCCGCCGCGTCCAGGATCTCGCCGGCGACAAAGCCCGGATGGACACGCTGCTGACGCGTCTCGGGCGCCTGCTCAACGCCTCCGAGGTTGACGCCTTCGGCCACCGCGTCGCCGAGCTGGCGGAGGATCCGACCTACCCGGTGCTCGACGACTGGGACGGCAGGCCGTTCGAGTGGTGGTGAGGCGACCCGCCGGATCCGGCGGGCCGCCTTGAGGGGGGAATGGACGCCTACCCCGTCGTGCTGCTCGAGCCACCCATGTTCGGGCAGTTGGCCGAGGACGATGGCGTCTTGGTCGCCGGCGTGGTCGTCGACGGCGTCGCCGTGCTCGCCGTGAGCGTTGCGGCGCTGCTCGACGCCGTGGTGGTCGTGGCAGCGTGCGCGATTACGAAGCTGCCGACTCCCGTTCCGGCGAGCAGGCCGACCGAGAGCAGCGCCGTCGCCGCGATTTTGCGAAGCCCCGTGCGGCGCCTGGCCGGCTCTTCCGGGGGCGGGGGCGGTGGGATGAGTTGGTCGCCGTCCATGGTGTGTACCTCCTTGGTGGACTGACGTTTGACGTTGTTCAGCGTCGCGCCCACCCATCGGAACGCCGTGGGCGTGTCCTGGGAGATTGCTCAGAGTTATGAACGGGGCCCGCTTGGCTACCCTCACCACGTGCATTCGCCGCGGTCCCTTCGATGAGCTTCCTGCTCAGCAACGCCGGCGACGCCCTGCGCCTGGCGTCCGCGATGTTCTGGAGCGTGCTGTGGCCACTGGCGCTCGGCTTCCTGCTCTCCGCATGCGTCGAGACGTTCGTGTCCGGGCAGTCGATCTCGCGCTTGCTGGGGCGCGATGGCGTTCGCTCCGCCAGTCTCGCGACTGCATTCGGCGCGGCCTCGTCGTCGTGCTCGTACGCCGCCGTCGCGGTCGCCCGGACGCTGTTTCGCAAGGGTGCGACGCTGCCCAACGCGATCATCTTCGAGTTCGCCTCGACGAACCTCGTGTTCGAGCTCGGGCTCGCGCTGCTGATCCTGCTCGGCTGGCAGTTCGTGGCGGCGGAGTTCGTGGGCGGGCTCGTCATGGTGGTGCTGCTGGCGATCGTCTTCCGGTTGACGCTGTCGCCCCGGCTCACGGACTCCGCGAGGGCTCAGGCGGATCGCGGACTGCTCGGGAAGATGGAAGGCCACGGCGCGATGGACATGTCGGTGACCGACGGACCGCTGCTCGCTCGCCTCACCTCACCCCGCGCGCTCACGGCAGTGAGCCACTCCTTCTTCATGAACGTGTATGGACTCTGGTGGGACCTGCTCCTCGGCTTCCTCATCGCCGGCGCCATCGGCGCCTGGGTGCCGGAAACGCGTATGGGCGCATCTCTTTGTCAGCGGGCATGGTTTCCTGCCGGCGCTCTCGAGCGCGCTGATCGGTCCGCTCGTCGCGCTCCTGAGCTACGTGTGCTCCGTGGGCAACGTGCCGCTCGCCGCGGTGCTCTGGCACAACGGCATCGGATTCGGTGGCGCCATCGCGTTCGTGTTCGGCGACCTCATCATCATTCCGATCCTCAACATCTATCGGAAGTACTACGGCGGGCGCGTCGCCCTGTATCTCTTCGTGGTCTCGTACCTGACGATGGCCGCGGCCGGGCTCCTCGTGGGCGCGGTCTTCTCGGCGCTCAACTGGGTGCCCGTCAGTCGCAACGTCGCGGCGTTCGGGACGACCATCTCATGGGATGCGACGACGTTCTGCAATATCGCGGCGCTGGCGGTGATCGCCTTGCTGTTGTTGCGTTTCCTGCGCACCGGCGGGATCGCGATGCTGCGCATGATGGAGATGCCCGCGGAGCACGTGGAGCATCACCATCACGGCTCGAGTGTTCCCCACGAGCCGGTTGCGGGCTCCTGAGGACCGTCACTGCCGGCAAGCGCCATCAGTGAGCGCGGCGGCCTTTCGCCGATGACCGCGTACAGGGTCACGAGGCGTTGCGCAGCAGCCGTGCGCTCGGACGGGGATGCGGTCAGACCACCGTGTGACTGCACGAGCCGCTCGGCGGCCGCCCGCACGGCGTTGCGATTGAGCCGGCCCCCCAGGTGCTCCGGCTCGTAGACCGGCAGCTTGCAACGCGACTTGATCTTCGGGCGGCCGGAAGTGTTGTCGTCGATGAGGCAGGCACTGCAGTATTCGGCCGCCGAGCCGTAGCTCGCCTTGCTGATCTCCGACCATGGGCGGTCGCTGACGTCGGTCATGTGCGAGCCGGCGAGGGGTCACGACGCGAGCCGGGATACTCCATCAGCAGTAGTCTCGGACCGCGACGCGCCCCCATCGCGGACGACCATCTGGGCCATTCTCACTGCCCGGCTGCCACCTGGCGCCTCAGGCTGGAATCGGCGCCGGGATGACGCCGAGTTGGACCATGAGCGAGTAGGTGTTGAGACCGCCCCAGCGCTCGGTCGCCCGATCGCCAACGAATCGCACGATATCCACCGCCGACACCTTCACCTTCCTGCCGGTCGGAGGCATCCCCATCAGGTCGCCCGTGTGGGTTCCGGTCACGGTGGTCCGAGTATTGATCCGATCGCCCGCCTCGACGCAGTCGTCGACCGTAATGCGCAGGTCGGGAAAGCCCCGTCGGAACGCCGCAATCTGCTGCTTCAGCGGCTCCGCGCCCGTGTAACCCTCCTCGTGGTCGACGTAATCCGCCGCGAAGATCCCGTCGAAGTCCTCCAGATGACCCTCGTTCATGGCCCGATAGAGCCGCTCGATCTGCTCGCGCATCGCCGTGTCCCTTTCCCACCAAGCGTGACCTGTTCGGTGCGCTTGCGGCGCTGCAGTTCACCCGCGTCACCGAGGGCGTCAGCCCGCAGTCGATCGATGAACTCGCCGACGCCATCGGGACGGTCTACAAGCGCGCAGAGGAGATGGAACCTGTCGTCCGATGGACCCTGGCCGCGCCCGACCCCGAGAGGGTGCCGAGACCCAATGTGGAAGCGCGGCTGGCGATGCTTCGCGCAGCGCTGGGCCCTGCCGGGGCGGATCTGCCGGCGGAGGACAAGGACCATCTGCTTCGGGCAGCGCTCCTGCTCACGTCGCCGATGACGTGGCTCTACTGGCGAGACTAACTCGGGCTCAGCCCGGATGATGCGGCGGTCAGCGCCGCCTGGGCTTTGCGGCGCATCGCCAGCAGGTGACTGGAAGTGTCCGAGTAGCGACACGAGTGGTACGCCCGGAGGGACTTGAACCCCCGCACCCGGCTCCGGAGGCCGGCGCTCTATCCAACTGAGCTACGGGCGCCCGTCGCGGCTCGCCGGGACAACCGTGGCCAGTATACGGCTCAGTCCGGATCGTCCTCGGCAGCGAACATCAGGCTGTCCTGGACCTCGTAGAGCGCGTCCATCCATTCCGAGATCATCAATTCCTGCGGTGCCCGACCCACGAGATGGGTGTCGTTGCTGACAAGCGCGACTGCCCGCCCCACAAGCTCGTAGGGCACCTCCACCTCGTCCGCGAGGTTGAGCTTCTCGAACTGATCGATCAGCTCGTCGATGTAACGGATCTTCTGCCGGCGCGCGTTGCGTGCCTCGCGAAGCGAAGTCCAGCGAGCTTCAAGCTCGCCGATCTCCACGCAAGTCTCCTGAATCATTGGATCACCACCCTCGCAACCTCTACCCCTGTAATAACTTCCATCGTATGTCGCAGGATCGTTACGGTCAACAAGCACGTTTTCCGGGCTTCCGGCTGATGCGGGTGGCCAGGACCGCCAGCACCCAGGAGGTCGTGCTCCGAGCCGCCCGCGAGGGCGCCGGCGAAGGATTCGCGTGCCTCGCGGCTGAGCAAACTGCCGGACGCGGGCGCCAGGGACGCGCCTGGGTCGCGCCCGCCGGCTCGGCGGTGCTGGCGTCCGTGCTGCTGCGCCGCTCCCCCACAGTCGCGGCGGGCATTCCGTTCGCCGCGGGGCTGGCGCTCGTCGACATCCTCGCGTCCGACTACGGCGTCACGGCCGGGCTGAAGTGGCCCAACGACGTGCTGATTGGCACTCGCAAGCTGGCGGGGATCCTGTGCGAGGTGGAGCCGGTGACGTCCACCGCCGACCTCGTCGCCGTCGCGCTCGGCATCGGCGTGAACCTCACGGTCACCAGCTTTCCCGCTGACATCGTGGCCGTGAGCCTGCATGCGCTGGTTCCGACCCCGCCCGACGCCGAGTCACTCCTCGCCGGCGTGGGGACGCGCACTGGCTGTCCGCATCGAAGACCTGGAACGGGGCGGCATCGCGGCGCTGCTGGGAGACTGGCGCCGTTGCGCGGTGGGGCTCGGCGGGCACGTCACCGTGCAGACGACCGGAGAAACAATCCACGGCATCGCAGTCGACGTCGGCAACGACGGCGCGTTGCTTGTCGAAACCTCAGGCCAGGTACGCCACTTCCTGGCTGCCGACGTGCACCTCGGCACCGATCCAAACTGATCATCGCCGCAACGACGCGCACTCCAGCCTTGGAAGCCGGGAGGCGGTCGCTACGTCGCGGGAGAAGGGGTTGCCGACGCTGAGGGCGAGGCGCCCGCGGCGGCGGTCGCCGGCGCGGCCGATCCGGTGACGTGGATCACGCCCTTCATGTTCGGCGCATGGATGGTGCAGAGATAGTTGTACGTCCCGGGCTGCGTGAACTTCACTTCCCAGGTCGCGCCCGGCGCGAGTGTCGGGTCGCTCAAGCACGAGTCGTTGTTGTCCTGGAAGGTGACCGTGTGCACGACGGAGCCGGTGTTCTGGAACTCGACCACCTGGCCGACCACGGCGGGCGACGAGTCCGGGCACGAACACGAGGTTGTCAGTCGCGGCAATCATCACAGGACTGCCCGTCCCGGTCATGGTCACGGCGGCCGACCCATTGCACGGCTGCGTTCCTCCGCCACCCGTGCTGGACCCCGGAGTCCCGTTGCCGCACGCGAACAACCCGATGGCGACACACACTCCGAGCCCGGCGGCGAGAGTGCGGAGATGAGTGAGTCGCATGTTCACCGGCATGTTAAAGGATGGGTCTCCCGGTGCGACTTGGTGTTCAGCGGAGCGCCTCCGCAATGCGATCCGCGGCGAGTTCCTCGTCCTTTCCGGGGTCAGAGAAGAGGCGCATGAAGACGACGATGATCGCGATGAAGTACACGATGTTGCCGACGCCGAGCATGATCACGCCGCCGTATTGCTGGTCGGTGAGCGCCGAGATGCCCCAGAGGCGCGGCGCCTGCTCGTAGAAGCTGTAGAGCGGGGCCGGAGCCAGGGCGAAGATGATCCCGAGGACCGTTGGCGGGATCCCGGCGATGCTCAGCGCGGCGATCTTCGTGAGCGGGCTCACGGTGACCGTCCGGGCATCGCGTATCGGGTCAACGACCGGCCACCAGACGATGATCCCCACGCCGATGAAGCTGAGGTGTTCGACGATGTGCACCGGTACCACTCGGAGCGTCGTGTCGTACAGCGAGGGGATGTGCCAGAGCAGCAGCACGGCGTTGAAGATGATCACGGCGGGCCACGGACGCGTGATCGCCCACCACACGGTCCGGATGGTGGTGTGCCGATCGCGCGGCGACGGCCGGGCTCCCGCGATCCCGAGGAGGATCAGCGGCGGCGCGACCATCATCAGCAGCATGTGCTGGACCATGTGCGCCGAGAACAGGTAGTAGTCGCCCGCGTAGTCGATCGGTGATTCCAGCGCGATGAAGGTGATCAGCAGGCCGGTGAAGAAGAACACCGGCCGCCAACGCTGATGGCGGAACCATGGCGTGACGTCGTCGTCCGGCCCGATGGTGCCGCGACGGATCGCGATGATATACGCGGCCGCCACCGCGACCAGACCGCAGATGACGGTGGGATCCCACGTCCAGTCGCCGAACCCCAGGTGTGCCGTCAGTGGCCTCCGTCCTCCGGGAGCTCCAGGTACTCGGCCCTCGCGCCGCGCGCCCAGAAGACGCACGTCACGATGAGATAGATCAGGCCGACCCCCCACATCAGCGGTCCGACGTCCGCCCGGATGTCCGTGAGGAAACCCGTCAGCGTGATGGCGAGCGCGAGCGCGAGGTTGATCGGCACCGCGCTCGGCGGCGGCAGGTGCGGGTGCTCGTGCGCGGGCTCGTCCGTATCGTGGGTCGCGGTTGCGACCGTGTCATCGCTCACAGCTGCGTCCTCATTTGGTCACCGCCAGGAAGATGGCGGCCCAGACAAAGGCAGCACCCATGAGGATCAGCAACATGATGAACATGGCGACGCCCATTCGCATGTTCTTTCGGGCGAGCTTCCGGTTCACGTCGCGTCCTCCTCAGAGCCCTGTCACGCGGTCGACCGCCATGATCGCGAAGAGCAGAGCCAAGTAGATCATTGAATGGTAGAAGAGCCGGCGTGCCGAGCGCGCTGACGGGCGTCTCGCGGCCACGACGGCATCGGTCAGCAGGATCCCGTCGAGGACTGCGGCACCGCCCGCGTAGACCGCTCCGAACGACTGGGTCAGGATCGGCAGGACGGTCACGAGGCAGAGCACGACTGTGTACAGCACGATCTGGTAGCGGGTCTGGCGGTCGCCCTGGACGACCGGCATCATCGGAACGCCGGCGCGGGCGTAGTCGCCTTTGATGAGCAGCGAGAGCGCCCAGAAGTGCGGTGGCGTCCAGTAGAAGACCACTGCGAACAGGAACACCGCGGTGATGTTCAGGCTCCCTGTGACAGCGGCCCATCCGACGAGCGGCGGGATCGCGCCGGCTGCACCGCCGATGACGATGTTCTGCATCGACGTGCGCTTGAGCCACATCGTGTAAACGAAGACGTAGAACAGCAGCGCGAGGAGCGCGAGGCTCGCGGAGAGCACGTTGACGGTGGTGGCCAGGAGCGCGAACGATGCGACACCGAGCCCAATCCCGAAGGCGAGTGCCTGCCTCGGCTCGATGCGACCGGCGGGCAGCGGGCGCGACTTCGTGCGGCCCATGTCCTGGTCGATGTCACGGTCGAACCAGCAGTTGATCGCGTTGGCACCGGAGGCGGCGAGCCAGCCACCCGCGACGGTGAGCAGCACGAGGCGCCATCCGGGCCAGCCGCGATCCGCGATCACCATCGCGGCGACAGCCGTCACCTCGAGCAGCACGATCACACGCGGCTTGGTCAGCGCCAGGTAGTCGCGCGCGATGTCGGACGTGCGCCGGCGCGGCAACGCCTCCAGGCTGACGGCGACGGTCACGACTGCGCCACCTGCGCGCGGGGCAGGACCGGGTCAGAGGGTGTTGCCGTCTGCGCCGGGAGACGTCTCGCCGACGACCTGGAGCGCAAGGAGCGCCGCAGCGACGACTGCGCCCCAGAGAAGCGACGCAAGCGCGATATGCAGCGCACTCAGCCCCGCCGGGAGATTGAAGATGGCATCGAGTGCACCCGCTGCAACCTGGAGCACCAGCAGCACGTTGACCGCCATCACGGCGATGCTGACCGCCCGATCCCCGCGACGGCGCTTGCGGATCATCGCCATCAGGCCGCCAAGCATCAGCACCACCACGCCGGCAATGACACGGTGGGCAATGTTGATCGTGGCCGACTGCGTTGTGGGAAGAGAGAACCCGCTGCCGCAGAGCGGCCAGCTGCTGCATCCACCCGTGGAATTCGTGGCCACCAGGAAGGCACCGCTCAGCGCGACGACATACGTGGCGACAACCGCGATGACGACCGGGACCTTCAGCGACTCGTTGGCCGCATCACCGAGCCCGGGCGACTGTCGCGCCGTGCCAACTGTGGTCGCAATCACCGCGACGTAGATCAGCACCGCGAAGAGGAGCAAGGCGTTGGCGAGGTGCAGCATCACGACGCCACCCGGAAGATTGGTCTCGACGGTGATCGCACCGAGCGCGATCTGGATGACGAAGAGTCCCGCGGCCACGCTGGTGCCGACAAGAATCTTGCGCTGGTGGCGATGCCACACCCACGTCGCGACAGTGAGGACGATCACGAGGATCGTGCAGATCGATGCAAGCCAGCGGTGCGTGAACTCGATGAGCGTGTTGAGCTGCCACGCGGGAAGCAGCGAGCCGTGACACAGCGGCCACTGATCGCTCGTCCCACAGCCGTTGCCGCTACCGGTGACACGGACGATGCCGCCCCAGATGATCAACAGGTAGGTGATCACCGCCGTCCACACCGCAAGGCGGCGGAAACCGACCGACGGCCGCGAGCTCACCGTGCCACCCGCCCTACGCGGGCGCTCCCGACGCTGCTGCCGCTGCTGCCGCCTTCTTGCGCGCGATACGCGCGTCGCGCACCGGCCGGAGGCTCATCACTTCGGGCTCCTCGTCGAAGTTCCATGCCGGTGGCGGCGACGATGTCGCCCACTCGAGGGTGTTGCCCTCCCATGGATCGTCGGGCGCCGTCTTTGGCGCGCGCATGCTGATGACGAAATTGATCATGAACACCGTGACCGAGATGGCGATCACGAATGCGCCGAAGGTGATCAGCGAGTTGAGGTCACCCCAGCCGCGGTTGTCGAGGTAGGTGGCGATGCGACGCGGCATCCCGAGCAGCCCGAGCGCATGCATCGGGAGGAACGTCAGGTTGATGCCGATGATCATCAACCAGAAGTGCAGTTTGCCCAGTTTCTCATTGAGAAAACGGCCGGTCACCTTCGGGAACCAGTAATAGAACGCGGCAAACACGCCCATGACGCTGCCGCCGAACAAGACATAGTGAATGTGCGCCACCACCCAGTACGTGCCGTGCACAAGACGGTCGACGGCGAGACTGCCCAGATAGACGCCATCGATGCCGCCTATCAGAAACATCAAGATGAACCCGCACGCAAAGAGCATGGGCGTGTCGTATTTGATGCTGCCACCCCACATCGTGGCAAGCCAACTGAAAATTTTCACCCCCGTCGGCACACCGATGACCATCGTGGTGAAGGCGAAGAAGGTCTGCACAACGAGCGGTAGTCCGGTCACGAACATGTGGTGCACGAACACGATGAATCCGAGCACGGCGATGGCGGCGATGGATGCCGCCATCGCTTTATAGCCGAAGATCGGTTTTCGGCTGAACACCGGCACGATCTCGCTGATGATCCCGAACGCCGGCAGGATCATGATGTACACCGCCGGGTGTGAGTAGAACCAGAACACGAACTGGTACAGCAGCGCGCTGCCGCCGTTGACCGGGTCGAAGAAGTTGGTGCCGATCTGGCGATCGAGCAGGTTCATCGCAAGCCCGGACGCGAGGAACGGCGACGCGAGCACGACAAGTGCGGCGGTCACCTCCTGCGCCCACACGAACAGCGGAAGCCGTCCCCATGTCATGCCTTTGGCGCGCATGTTGTGGATGGTCGCGAGGAAGTTGATGCCGCCGAGCATCGAGGACACACCGACGAGATGGAGTCCGATGATCCACAGGTCCTGGCCCATGCTGCAGCTGTAGTGGCTCCCCGTCAGCGGGACATAGCCGGTCCACCCCGCGTCACCCGGACCACCCGGGCAGAGCAGGCCGGCGTGGGTCGTCGCGGGGACCAGGAAGCCCGAGTACATGACGATGCCGCCGAGGGGGATGAGCCAGAACGACAAAGCGTTGATGCGCGGAAACGCCATGTCGCGCGCACCGATCATCAACGGGACCATGTAGTTGCCGAACCCGGCCCACACCGGAATGATCCACAGGAAGATCATCGTCGTCCCGTGCATCGTGAAAATCTGGTTGTACTGCTCGGGCGTCAGAAACGTGTTCTGCGGCTCGGCGAGCTGGATCCGGATCAGCAGCGCCATGATGCCGCCGAGCAGGAAGAAGAAGAAGGTCGTGAACAGATACATGATCGCGATCTTCTTGTGGTCGACCGTGGTCAACCAGCCGAGGATTCCCTTCGACTTGTCGACGCGCGCGAAGCGAGCCCGTGGAAGGGTCGCGTCCATGACCGCCATCAGGATCCTCCGAGGGTGCAGGCTTTGCTGGTCGGGTCGATGGTGCCGCTGGGATTACCGAACACGCAGGACTGGAACTGGTTAGACGGCAACGCGATGACGGTGAAGACCATCGTCGCGTGGCCCACGCCGCACAACTCCGTGCACTGCCCGTAGTAGGTGCCCTGCCGCGCCTCGATCGGCGCCGTGTTGACATCACCGGGGATCGCGTTCATCTGCTGGCCGAGCGACGGCGCGAAGAAGCTGTGGTTGACGCCGCATCCCTCGTCGGAAATGGCCTGCGCCTCGGTGCTGCCCGAAGGGATCGTGGGATGCGAGTTGCAGGGCGGATCCGTCGACACGACATCGAGCGCGACGTCGGTGTTCTCGGGCAGGTAGAGCGTGCCGAAGCTGCGGATGCGCGTCCCGTTCGTGGTGGCGCCGTAGTCGAACGTCCAGCTGAACTGCTGACCGATCACCGTGACCGTGTACGCCGAGTCGCTGGCGATGTTGTTGATGAACGGCATGTTCGCGGCGGTCAGTCCGAAGAGTGAGAGAAACGTCGCCAGGGGGACGAGTGTCCAGGCGATCTCGAGCCTCGTGTTCCCGTGGAACTGCGGTGGATCGTCATCGTCGCTGCGGCGGCGGAATTTCACGAATGCGTAGAGCAGCAGGGCCGTGACGATGACGCCGAGCACCACCGACGCCCAGAACACGTACGTGTAAACGTTGAGGGCCCGATCGGCGATGGTGCCGCCGTCGCCGAAAGCACCAGCATTGTTAACGCAACAGTCTGCGAGCAGATTCATCGGCAGCGCAGGATGATCGCATAGCGGCGTTCAGACGGGCAATCCGCGCCCCGTCGAGCCATCTGGGAAAGCTGCCCGATCATCGCTGCCATACCTTGGTCTTGGTCTTGATCTGGCGTTTCACGAGCTCGGTGATGTCGGTGTTGATGAGCGCCGAGTTGCCCCACGGCCCGCGATTTCCCGGCGGCACCGAGGGGTCGGGCAGCACCTCGCCGGTCGCCTCGGATCGCTGGCGGCGCAGCCTCGCGAAGATCGACTTGCGGGATTGCGAGCTCACAGGCGGAACACCTTGCGCTGCGCGGCGCGCTCCAGGTCGCCGGCCGCCATGGCAATCGCACTCTGGTAGGCATCGATGATCGAGCTCGCCCAGATGAACAGCCCGGCGAGAAACAGCCCGATGAAGAGAAAGACCGAGACGAGCGCGATCAGCAGGAAGAGCGCGCCAGAGTGGTGTGTGAGAAGGGTGTGCCCGATACTCTGGCCGGCCATGATCAGGAGGATCGCGGGACCGATTGTGAGCACGGTCCAGGCGAAGTAGTACAGCGCCTTGCGCGGGTACAAGAGGTACAGCTGGCCGAGACCCGGGACGATCGACAACCCGGCGGCGACACCGGGATTCGGACGGCGCAGAGGGGTGACCCCTCCGGCGTCAGACGCCATCACCGGCGCGACGACACGTCCAGAGGGCGCGGCCGCCCAACGGTGCAATCGAAGTCATCGGCCGACGAACGCCCGGTAGAGGTAATACGCGGCGAGCAGCAGTGTCCCGAAGGCCCAGATGGCGACGAACAGAACGTCGCCCCAGCCGGCCTCGCCGGGGTACAGCTCCGCAAGCAGTGGGAAAGGCATCTGCTCAGTGCGCCTTGAAGTTCTCGAGGAGGAACTCCCCGTAGATGAGCACGAACGTGAAAACGAGCAGCCCGAAGAAGACGACGAGCGTTCCGATCAAGTCGCGTGCGAACGTGCTGCGGCGCTTCATTGCATGGTGCTCATGGGAGGGTGCTGTAGTCCTCCCAGTGGCGGATGAACTGGATGAGGATGTTGATCTGCGTCTGGGTCAGCACGGGTGACGTGTTCAGCACCGCGCCAGGACCTGGCGGGTTCGCGGCCTCGTTGTAGTCGCTGGCGATCCCGCCCCAGTTGGGCATGATGCTGCCGTAGTGCTCGAAGTCGGTGAAGCCGTATTCGATGCAGCGGTAGTAGTAGTCCTCGTTGAAGTATCCAAGCCGGTCCTGGTTGTTCAGCGGCGGCCCGGCGCCGCCTTCACCCTGGCCGCCGTGGCAGCGCGCGCAGTTGGCGTAGTACAGCTGCGCTCCCTCGGTGAACGTGTACTCGGGATTGATGATCAGGTTCTGATGGGCGTCCGTCTCGTCGAGCCCGAGGCGGTTGCCGTTATGGCAGACGATGCAGCCGATCTGGTCGATGCCCAGTTCGCCGGTCGGCGTGCCTGACACATCGCCGTAGTCCGTCGCGGGATCCAGGAACGACGGCAAGGGACCCGGCTGCTCGACCGTCACCGGTGCTGCCGCCGGCGCGCCAGGCGGTGTGTACGGCGTGTACGTGAAGGACGTGAATCCATCCGGCCCATACGTGTCGTAGCTCATCGACGGCGGGTAGTTGCTCCCGGTGAGGCTCACGTACGCCGGATGGATGCCGGTGAGGTGGTACTCCTTCGCCAGCGCCAACGCATTCGGCTCGTACTTGAAGAAGTCCTGGCTGATGCGCTGTGCCGCCTCCACCGGACCGATGGTGCCGATATCGGGAACGTGGCACGAGATGCACCGCTCGACGCGGTACGTGTCGCCCTCGATCGTGGCCTCGGGGAAGCTCGGGAACAGCTGCTGCACCTGGACGTTGAAGTCCGAGTCCGGGTAGTCCTTCAGGTACTGCTGCTGGATGGCGATATACGTCCGGCTGCTCGAGTCCTTGAACGCCGCCCAGGCCACCAGACCGAGGAGGACGACGCTGAGGCCGACGAAGATGATTCTCGTTCTCATACCGGCGAGCTCAGTCCCGGGTGGCCGAGGATCAGAGTCCAGTCCCAGTTGAACGCTTCACCGCGGAAGAACTCTCCGATGATGACGAAGGCCACTGCGAGGCAGACGTACACGGTGAAGAGCACGATCGCCACCTTGCGGTCCTGCGGCCTGCGGCTCGGGTTGCGGTCGAGGTACGGGGTCAGGATCATGAAGATGATCACGAAGCTCGGGAACGCAACACCGGCCATGATCGGTGGGAAGCGCTCGAGCAGCTCCTGCAGGCCGACGAAGTACCACGGCGCCTTGGCGGGGTTCGGGGTGATCGAGGTGTTGGCGCGCTGCAGCAATGGCGCGTTGACCTGGATCGACACGAGCAGCAGGAAGCAGAAGGCCGCCAGGCCGGCGAGGAATTCGCGCCACACCAGGTAGGGGAACGTGACCACGGTCTCCTCGTCCTCGCGACGGCGGATGACCAGTGGCGTACTCGCCAGCTCAGGTCCCGAAACGGGTACCTGCGGACGCGGTGTGACAGCACCGCGCGGGTCGCGTCCTCCCTCGACGACAGTTGCCATCAGAGGCCTCCTGTGAACCCGTCTTTACGGACGCGCCAGAAGTGTACGACCATCAGCAAGAAGCCGATCAGGGGCAGGGCGATCACGTGTAAGACGTAGAAGCGAATCAGAGCACCTTGTGCTACCTGGTCGCCACCGAGCAGGAGGTATCTGGTGTAGGGACCCACGATCGGGGCGTACTTCGCCATGTTGGTGCCGACCGTGATCGCCCAGATGGCGAGCTGGTCCCAGGGGAGGAGATAACCGGAGAAGGAGAGCAGCAATGTGATCAGAAGGAGGAAGGTGCCGATGACCCAGTTGAACTCCCGCGGCGGCTTGTACGCGCCCTGGTAGAAGACGCGCGCCATGTGCAGCCAGACGGTGATGACCATCGCGTGGGCGGCCCACCGATGCATGTTGCGAATGATGTCCCCGAAGACCGCGACGAACTGCAGATCCTTGACGTTCTGGTACGCCGTATCCACCGAGGGGATGTAATAGAACATCAGGAAGAGCCCGGTGATCGTCAGCAGGATGAACAGGAAGAACGAGAGACCACCGAGGCACAGCGTGTATGACACCCGAACGGCCGACTTCTTGACGCGCACCGGATGGATGTGCAGGAAGAAGTTGGTCAGCGCGGTACGAGCCGCGACCTTGTCGTTGGTCGGCAGACCATGGCGGAAGACCGAGCCCCAGAGTTGCGCGACGAATGCGCGGACAGGGTTCGCCTGGCCGGGGGTTGCGCTCATCGACCGAGACCCCTCATTCGCTTAAGCCGCCTCCTCATTCAGACCCCGAGGGTCTTGCCGTTACTTTTCTTGGTATCGACCAGCAGCCGCCATTCTGGGGCAATGTTGTTCCCAGGCCCACGGGTCGCAACGAGCGTCGCCCGGTCGACCGCGAAGAACCCATCCGGAGTGACCTCGATGTTCACCCAGTCCATCGGCCGCGGCGCCGGACCGTAGAAGTTCGTCGAATCGATGAAGTACCGGCTGCCGTGGCATGGACACGCCCATCCGTTGGGAAGGCGCTGATTCTGCGTACGCACGCCGCGCGCCTCTGCGACCGATGGAGCGACACCCGAGCCCGTGGTCACGTCCGTGACGTAGTTCGGCGTGCAGCCGAGGTGTGTGCACACCAGGTACACGGCGTAGATGCCGGCGTCGTCGAGCACGACGGTGACCCGCTTGTCGGTCTCTGAAAGGACGTTCACCGGAGTGACCGCCTTGCCGCCGACAACACCGCCGGTGAGTTGGTCGAACGTGAAGGCCGTCTTGAACAACGCCGGGGCGTTGCCCGAGGCCTGGGGGAACATGAATCGCAGCACTTCGATGCCGCCGAACAGGCTGGCACCCGCTGCGGCGAGGCCACCCATGATCATCAGGAACTGACGTCGCGTCGCCTCGGCGCGAGCACGCATCTTCCCTCGCGGCGATTCGTACGGATTCAGCGCCATGCAGTCCTCACGAGGGAGCCAATTTCTCGGGCAAGTTTAGGGTCTCGCGGCCCCTGAGCCGCCTGACCGGATGTCGCTGCGAGCCTCATCCCCGGCTATAGGAGTGGGTTGCTTGCTGGAGGGGTGAGGATGTTGGCGAACACGATCGCCGAAATCATGATCACGACGAATGCCACGATGATGGCGAAGCATCCGAAGTCGGTGCGGAGAGCGACGATGAGGCGTTCCATATCTCGTGTTCGGAGCGTCGGATTGTCAGATTGGCGGAAAGGATACGTCACGGCGGGACCCGCGCCGCGTGCCGGGTCGAGCGAGCCCACGGCGGTCGCCGGAGAGTAGCCTTGGAGGCCAGTGAGCGGATGGCGTGAGGTAGAGATCTACGGCACCTTTATCCGGTTGACGGGCGAGCTCGAGGTCATCGGTGCGGAGCGCCTCAGCGACAGCATCAACCGATTCGGTGCATTCCTTCAGGTCCGGAATTCGCGTGCCGAGCCGCTCTCGACCAACTACCCGGTGCTCAGCCGGCTCGAGCCCCGCGTGACGATCGCCAAGTCCGGAGTCATCCTCGTCTCGCCGCTCGAGGAGGTACCCGACGGGAACTCCGCGATGTGGAGGGAGACCGTCCCCTACGCCGCCTCGATCAACACCTCCGCGATCTCGCTCGTCGGGGACGTCCACCTCTCGCCGGGCAACGACCTCCAGGACCACCTCGAGCGCCACCCCGGAGACTTCCTTCCGGTGACCAACCTCTCCGCCCTCTGGATCACGGCGATCACGAACGAGACCCACGCCGTCCAGAGAGCCTTCGCGCTGCTGAACCCCGCATCGATCTTGTCCTTCTCGTTGCGGTAAAGGGCGTCCGCAAACACGTTCGCTCGGTGGTGGGGGCGGCAGAGGATGGGCGGCACGGTGCTCAGCTTGCCCGCTCCCTCGTTCGCGCAAGCAAATTGTCGCACTCGCTCGGGAGCGGTCAAATTCGCTGGGTGCCGCCCATCCTCTGCCGCCTTACAGCCGTAGTCCTTCTTGCGGGCGCCGGCGACCGGATCGCTCAGGTACAAGACGTTGAGGTCATCATCAGGCTGCGGCTAAGAGCTTTTTCTTGGCGCTAACGAGCGCGGACGTTGACGCCGCTCTCGAGGACTACGGCGAAGAGGGTGTAAGGCGGGAGGGGACGGGCGGCACTCAGCGAATTTGGCCGCTCCCGAACGAGTGCGACAATTTGCTTGCGCGAGCGAGGGAGCGGCCAAGCTGAGCACGGTGACGCCCGTCCCCTCCCGCCCGACCACTACGCGTTGCCGTCGTAGTCGTCAAGCCGGCGTTCAGACCGCAGCGAGGACCTTCTCGCGGATGGCTCGGTTCTGGCGGGAGGCGCCGGCGAAGCCGATGGCCATGCAGACGATGGCGATGAAGGCGAAGCCCATGCTGATGAAGGCGTTGATGCCGCGCTGGCTGACGCCGAACTGACTGAGGGAGTTGAGGACGAGCCAGGTCTTCTCGGCGGGGGCGGCCCAGACCGTGCCGATGAATGCCATGAGCATCCAGATCACGGCGAAGAAGTGCCAGATGGCGGCGGTGCGGATCACACCGTGGCGGGGCTTCGAGGTGAAGTAGAAGCCGGCCATCGCGATCACGAGGAGGACGACGTAGGCGTTGAAGAGGACGAAGTCGATGAAGAACGAGATGATCTGCGCGGTCGTCAGGCCACCGAACCCGCTGATCGAAAACGGGAACGGGTTGTTGACCGCGAGCATGGCCCCGAGCATCTCGATCGGGAAATGTACATCACCGCACCGGTGACGTAACCCCCCGGCCTCGCCTAAGCTTCTGTGCAGATGGCGATCCTGCACGCCCCCACGTCCGCACCCGCTGGAGTAACCCCGGGCACCACCCGGACAGCCGCCATCCTGGGCATCGCGTCGTACGTGCCGCCCGAGATCATCACCAACGCGCACCTCGAGGCGATGGTCGACACGTCCGACGCGTGGATCCTCGAGCGCACGGGTATCCGCGAGCGTCGCAAGGTCTCCTCGGGGATGACCACGTCGATGATGGCCGCGGAAGCGGGCCGCCGCGCGATGGCCGCCGCGGGGGTCGACAGCGTCGACGCGCTGATCGTCGCCACGGTGTCGCCCGATTCGCCACTTCCGTCCACGGCGTGCCTGGTGCAGCGCCGGATGGGGCTGGGCGGCATTCCCGCGTTCGATATCGCCGCGGCGTGCGCCGGCTTCGTCTACGGAGTTGCGGTGGGCCGCGGGCTCATCGTGTCGTCCGGGATGAGCCGCGTCCTCGTCATTGCCGGTGACGCGCTCACTTCGCTCATCGATTACAAGGACCGCTCGACGTGCGTGCTGTTCGGCGATGGCGCGGGGGCCGCCGTGCTCGGTGTGTCCGACTCCGGTGGCATCGAAGGAGTCCAGTGGGGCGCCGACGGCGCAGAGGCCGACCTCATCTATTACGGACCCAAGGCGGGCGAGGAGGACGGCGAGAACGGCCTGCGGATGTACGGCAAAGGCACCTTCCGTCTCGGCGTCGAACGCATGGCGGAGGCGGCTCGGTCGGTGTGCGCCGAGGCGGGCTGGGCGCTCGAGGACGTGACCCTGCTCGTCCCCCACCAGGCGAATCTGCGCATCATCGAGGCAGTCGCGAAGCGTCTCAATCTGCCCCTGGATCGCGTTGTCATCAATATCGACCGCTACGGCAACACCAGTGGCGCATCGATCCCGATCGCGCTCACCGAGGCCGCGGAAACCGGCAGGTTGCGCCAGGGTGACCGAGTCGTCTGCATCGCGTTCGGATCGGGCGTTGTGTGGGGTGGCCTCGCTCTTCGATGGACCGCCCCGAATCGGTGACCTCGCGGCGACAGGCGCCGCGAAACAGGCTGCAGGCACCGGGACCCGAACTCCGGCCGACCGCGCCCACCACAGGCACCGTCGCGTGTCCACGATGCAAGCGCCGCTTTGTCGCCGAGCGCTATGCCGCGGACCTGAACGTGTGCTCGGAATGCGGCCATCACGGGGTCGTCGGCGCGGCGCAGCGCATCGAACAGCTCTCAGATCCGGGCACGGCGGAGACGATGTTCATCGAGGTCGGTGACCGTGATCCGCTGTTGTTCGACGACGGTGTTCCGTATCCACAGCGTGTGGAGCGCGCTCGCGAGAAAACCGGCCTGCACGAGGCGTTTCTCACTGCCACCGCATCACTTGCGGGGAATCCCGTGGTGCTCGCGTGCATGGACTTCGGCTTTCTCGGCGGGTCGCTCGGGAGTGGCGCCGGAGAGATTTTCGCGCGCGCATGCGAGACCGCGGTCGCGCAGCAACGCGCGCTCGTCGCGGTGTGCACGTCGGGCGGGGCGAGGATGCAGGAGGGCATCGCCTCGCTCGCGCAGATGGCGCGTTGCTCGGCGGCGGTTGCCGAGGTCATCGCGGCGCGCCTTCCCTACATCAGCATCCTTGGGGACCCGTGCTTCGGCGGGGTCACCGCGTCGTTCGCCGTGCAGGCGGATGTGATCATCGCCGAGCCTGGAGCGAGGATCGGTTTCGCAGGCGGCCGAGTCATCGAACAGGCAACGCACGACAAGCTTCCGGACGGCTTCCAGACCGCGGAATTCCTGCTCGCCCATGGCATGGTGGACGCCGTCGTCGAGCGCGGCCGCCTGCGCGACACAGTCGGCACGCTCATCCGCATCTACTCGGGGCGCGCATGAGCACCACCATCGAGACAACCGAGCGCGAGCGGATCGCATTTGCCGCCGTTGAGCTGGCCCGCCATCCTGAGCGCCCGCGCGCACTCCAGGTGATCGCGGCGATCACGGGCGGGTGGACGGAGCTACGCGGCGACCGGCTTTTCGGCGACGACCGCGCGGTGGTCGGCGGCCCGGCGCGGCTCGGCGGCCGTTCGGTCATGGTCATCGGCCAGGAGAAGGGCACCGATCCGATGACCCGGGCGCTGCACAACTTCGGGATGCCGCATCCCGAGGGATACCGCAAGGCCGTGCGCCTGATGCGCCAGGCGGAGAAGTTCTCGATGCCGGTGGTGTGTCTCGTCGACACGCCCGCGGCGCACGCGGGCATCGGCGCCGAGGAACGTGGTCAGGCATGGGCAATCGCCGATGCGCTCCTGTGCATGCTCGGGCTGCGCACACCGACAGTCAGCGTGGTGCTCAGTGAAGGCGGCTCCGGTGGCGCGCTCGCGCTGGCACTGGCCGATCGCGTCCTCGCACTGGAAAACGCGGTGTACACAGTCGCGCCTCCTGAGACCTGCGCCGCGATCCTCTATCGCGACGCCGGGCAGCGCGCTCGCGCCGCAGCCGCGTTGCGTCCCGGCGTCGAGACAGCAAACCGAATCGGCCTCGTGGACGAGCTCATCCCCGAGCCGCCACCAGGCGCGCATGCGCACGCACCACTGGTGATCGCCGCGATCCGCGGCGCGGTGATCCGCAACCTCGACGAGATCAGCGAGATCCCAATCGATGACCTGGTTGCGCAGCGGCAGCAGCGCTATCGGGCTGCGGGCGGCTGATCTGCCCAGGCGGCGTGCAAAGCCGCCTCACGCTCCGGCGCCATGCCGGTGCGCGCGCGATTCGCGGTCACGATCTGCGTCCATTCGGGATGCTCGACCAACCACGACCACGTGTCCTGCACGGTGTTCCGCGCTGAGCGGCACGTGAGCTCCGAACGCAGCGCCAGCGACGAGTCGCACTCGTAGAAGCCTGCCCACTCGCCGATCGGCGGCACCCAGATGGGGAGCTCCGTCCACGGCTGGACGTCATGGGCCAGCAGGAACTCCGCGTCCATCCACGTGTACGTCGCGCTCGATCCTGTGACCTCGTGGCAGAGCGCGAGCACTTCGGCCATCGTGGCATGCCCCGGCCGGCTCAACACGTTCACGGCGCCGTTGAGCGTGGTGTCGAGTGCGAACGACGCGAGGTCGCGCGCATCGACGTACTGGATCGGCAGGTCCTTCGGTTCCGGTGCGAGCACGTCACCGCCGGCGGCGATCCGGCGCAGCCACCACGGCAGGCGGCCGATGTTCTCTCGCGGTCCGATGATCAATCCGGGCCGCGCGAAGACGCATCGATCGGCGCCGAACACACTCTCGATCGCGAGCTCCGCACCGCGCTTGTCGGCTGCGTAGTCCCTGGCATCGGCGTCGGGTTTCGCGTCAACAGTCGGTGACGACTCGGTGAGCACGCCCTCATGCGCCTCCGCGTAGACCGAGATGGTCGAGATGTACACGTAGCGATCCGCGTGCGCCTCGAGCGCGGTTGCCGAATCGAGAACGACGCGCGGTGCGCGCGACCATGCGTCCACGACAACGTCCCACCGCTCCCCGGTCAGTGGCGAAAGATCCGCGACATTGGTTCGATCGCCATGGACCACGCGCACGCCGTCGGGCGCCGAGCCGGTCTGTCCGCGATGAAAGATCGTGACGTCGTCACCGTGTGCGAGCGCAGCGCCGACCACTGCCGGGCCGACGAAGTCGGTGCCGCCGAGGACCAGGACCTTACGCGACATCGAGTTGCGGCATGCTCCCGGCGACGGTCTTCTCCGGCTTGCGAAGGAACATCGCAGGAATCACGCCAAGGAGGGTCAGGATCGTGATGAACGCGAAGGTTCTGTCGAACGATGTGCTGAGCGCATCCGCCGCGTACGTGCGACCGAATTGCGCAACCACGGGGGGAACCGTCGCGGTGGTGCTGGGCTGTCCACCATTCTGGATGAGCGACGAGTACTGACCTTCCAGACTGCTGCAGAACTCCGCGGTGGTCAGTTGATGACCGGGTGCGGAAGCAGCGCTCAGCACTGCCGGCGAAGGCGCGCACGATGCCTGCCCGATTGCGGTCGTGAACTGCGCCGCAAGCACTGTCACCAGCACCGCGATGCCGATGGACGAGCCGATGCGCTGCAGGCTGTTGGAGATGCTCGACGCACTCGAACTGAGGTTGCGGGGCACACGCGCCATCGCCGCGGCCATCGACGGCATCATCGAGAATCCCATCGCGAAACCGCGCAGCAGGAGCGCGCTCACGACGAGCCAGTTCGACGATGTGGGATGAATCTGCGCGAGCAGGAACCCACCGCCCGCGAGCATCACCATGCCGGTTGCGACAACCGGGCGCGGACCGATGCGGTCGGTGAGATATCCACCGAGCGGCATGGCGACTGCGGCTGTGATTGCCTGGGGCAGCAACAGGAGTCCGGTTTCGAGTGGGCTGTATCCATGCACCTCCTGGAGGTACAGGGGCAGCAGCAGCATGCCGCCGAACAGCGCCGTGACGATGATGAAACTCAGGCCCATCGACCATGAGAAGGTCGAATCGCGGAAGAGGCGCATCTGGAGCAGTGGCTCGGGGTTGCCGCGGTTTCCGATGGCGAGATTGACCAGCGCGAGCACGGTGCCGACGAGCATCACGATCGTGTCCAGCGCCGTCCAGCCGTCGACGAAGCCGTTGCGCAGCGTGACGAGGAACGCCCCTGCAGCGAGCGGCAGCATGAGCAGTGTTGCCGCGCGGCGGCGGCCGAGCTGCGACAGGACGAACGCCGTCAGCAGCACGGCCGCGCCGACGAGCAGGCTGACGACGAGCAGCGAGGTCCAGCCGAGTGTGATGCTCTCGTTGACGGCGTACATCACCGCGACCGCCGCGGGCGGAGCGGTCAGCAGGCCGAACGTATCGAGGCGCAGCCCGTGCGAGCGGTTCGATTCAGTGAGAAACCGCCACGCGGAAACGAACGCGATCAGCCCGATCGGGACGTTGACGTAGAAGATGAGGCGCCACGAGAAGTCCTGCACGAACCATCCGCCGAGCACCGGCCCGACCGCGGGCGCGAGGAGCATCGGGATGCCGAAGATCCCCATGACCCGTCCCATGTTCTGGGGTCCGACCGCCCGCATGATGATGGTCATGCCGATCGGCATCAGCATGCCACCGCCAAGTCCCTGAAGGACGCGGAAGATGACCAGTTCGGGAAGAGTCGTGGCGATGCCGCAGGCCATCGACGCGAGCGTGAACAGCGCGATGGTGATGAGATACAGACGCTTTGTGCCAAAACGGTCCGTCGCCCAGCCGGCCATGGGAATCACCGCGCCCTGCGCGAGCATGTAACCGGTGACAACCCACGAGATGTCGGCGTAGGAGCCGGCCTTCAGGTCAACCTGCAGAGTCGGGATCGCGATGTTGACGATGGTCGCGTCGAGGATCGTCATGATCGTGCCGAGCAGCACGACACAGAGCGCGATCCACTTGTAGTCGAAGCGTCCGGTGCGCGCTTCCGCGATGCCGTCGTCGACGGGGACGGCGACTGCCGCCGGGACGTCTGGTCTGTCGAGAACGTCAGTCATGTGCATCTTCCTTGCTGTGTCCCGGCTCCGGCCAGTCGACGATCTTGCCCATCAGGAGAACGAGTTGCTCGAGCTCCGCGTCATTGAGCGGGGCGAGCGCCTCGAGCGCAACAGTCTTCCTCGCCTCATCGAATCGGTCGAGCATGCGCAACCCGAGCGGCGAGGGAACGATGTGGATGATCCGGCGATCCTCCGGGTCGCTGACGCGGTCGGCGAACCCAAGACGGATCATGCGGTCGACGAGCGCGCTCGCGGAACTGAGCGCGCACTGCTGCATGCGCGCGATCTCGTTCATCGTTGCCCCGGACGAGGTTTCCGTCGCCGCGCGAAGCTGTTCCAGCGCGATGACCTGATGCCAGGTGACAGCGCCGAACTCGCCGCGCAACTCGTCGGGGACGCTCGCCATCAGGCGACGCTTGACACCGTTGATACAGGCGAAGAGCAGGTCTGCAAGCTGATCGCGACGAGCGTCGGCGATCTTGCGGGAGGGGACGGACCGCTCCACCGTGGGGGCTTGACTCACGCGCATCCTCGTGTCTTCCACCCGAGTTGCGGACCCGAGTGTTCGATAGGCGAATAGTTAGAGTGTAGAACTATTCGTCAGTCGATGTCAACTCGGAGCGGTGTCCCTGACGCGACGGAGCAGGCGGGAGCGACCGGTCAACTCGTGCTGCGATTTGGCGCTGGCGAGCTCGTTGGACGCCACTTCGAGCAGTGCCGCCACATCCTGCGCATCGGCGGGATAGACGGCAACACCGGCGGACGCGGTGGCGCCGGATCTGCCGAGTCCCTGGTCGCCCGACGTGTTTGCCGTGAATCGTTGATGGATACGGGCCGCAACCGCGCTGGCCTGCTCTCGATCGGCACCGGGGAGGACGCACACGAACTCGTCGGCGCCGAAACGGGCAGCGCTGTCCTCGCGCCGCAGGATCGATCGGAGCACCTCGGCGAAGGTCTCGAGCACTCGGTTCCCGGTCTCGTGTCCCCACCGGTCGTTGAGCTCGCCGAACCCGTCGATGTCGGCCATGATCAGTGCGAGCGTGCCGTCGAGCCGCGACGCGCGCGCGAGTTCCTTGTCGATGATCGCGAGCAGTTGCGGGCGCGTGGCCATACCGGTCACCGCATCGAGCAGCGCGCGACTCATCTCCTCCTCGTGCCGCCGGGCTCGCTCGATGGCTCGGGCAGCCTCGTCCGCGAGCGCTTCGATGATGGGTGCGTCCGTTTCGGACCAGGCGTTCTCCTGGTGCTCGGAGGTGAGCACGATCGCTCCGATGGACGTCCCATCCACGCGCAGTGGCGCGCCGATCGCCGACCGGATGAACCCGAGCTTGGATCGCCGCAGGCGGACGCGGTTCGCCTCTCGCAGGCTCGCCTGGGCCATCGAGGCGGAGAGCGTGGTGGGCCAGAGCTCCGCTCGCTCGGCGATGAACGCCGCTCCGCCGAGCCCCTCGCCCGGGGCGAGTTCGTAGGCGGGACCGCCGGACCCGACGCCACTCGATGACAGGAACATGCCTTGCGACTTCAGCAGCCCGTCGGCGGGATCGTTGATGAGGACCATGCCGGTCGAGGTCTCCGGGAAGATCTCCCGGCACGCCTCGAGCACCGCGGAGGCTACCGACGTCACGTCGCGGGCAACGCCGAGTTTGCGACCGAGGGTCGCGTACACATGGCCGCGGCGCGTATCGGAGTCGAGCCTGCCCAGGCTCCGGTCAGCCGCGCCGACGACGATGAGCTTGATGCCGAGGATGCCGGCGACAGCGACGAGGAGCGACGCGACCCCCGATGTCGTGGGGGCCGTGGTCAGCCAGAGCGCGACAAAGATCGCCACGACCAGGGCGGCCCCTCCCAGGCCCAGCGCAGATGGGGCGCGGGTCACAGAGGCAATCGCGCGAGCCGAGGATGCGCGCGCGGCGCTCGTGTCCACGCCGATCACGATTGCCGCGAAGGCGATCGTCGCGATGAGCGTGAAATCGGGCAATTGCCCGGCGACCGAGCGCAGCCCGATCGCGGTCAGCACTGCGAGAGCCACGGCCTCCACGACCGCGGCTGACTGGCGGTGTCGCTCCCACGCAGGTGGTAGCCACGTCAGCGTCACACCGATACCGATTGCCACCGCGGCAAGGACCACATCGAGGACGCGGACGCCTGCACTCACGGGCAGCGCAAGCACCCGGATCACAATCGCCGCGCCGACGATGCCCGCCCCTGCCTGGCTGAAACGCCGCGACAAATGCAACGGATATTCCACCTGATCCCCCGTCCCGCTGACCCGACTTGATCCACGGCCGCCGGCCAGGGAAATCATCGTCGGTACTGGGCAATTGTGGCAGAAGTGTCCCCGATACACCTGTGATAGGCTTGCGAACTGACGTTCGCTCGCGGGTCTCTGTTCGTTCCCCCAGCACCATGACGATACGTCTCCTCCATCTCTCTGACCTCCACCTCGATCGGGTGTTCGCCGCCATGGGCTGCCAGGGCGAGCTCGCCCGGCGGCGCAGGCAGGGATTGCGCGAGGCACTCACCGGCGCCGGGCGGCTGGCGATGGAACAGGGGTGTCTCGCGGTCACCATCGGCGGCGATCTCTACGAGCACGAACGCGCCGGCGTCGACACCGGACGGTTCCTCGCCGAGACGTTCGCCGCCTGGCAGCCGATGCGGGTGCTGATCGCGCCGGGCAACCACGATGCGCTGCTTCCCGGGTCGCTGTACCGCCGGGTCGAGTGGCCGGACAACGTCACGATCTTCCGGAGCTCGGAGCTGGAGCCCGTGGAGCTCACGGACGGCGTGACGATCTGGGGGCTTGCGCACCGCGAGCCGGCCTGGCAGGGCGATCCGCTCGGCGGGTCCCCGGCGACGTCGGACTCCGGGGTCCACCTCGCGCTCTTTCACGGCGCCGAAATCGGATCGCGCCCCGAGGGCAAGTCGGTCCACGGGCCATTTCACGCGGAGCGAATTCGCGAAGCCGGCTTTGCCGCCGCGCTCTGCGGTCACTACCACGGGCGCCGCCTCGACACCGCATCGGGCCTCCTGTACCCGGGCACACCGGAGCCGCTCAGCTTCGATGACGAGGGCGGACGCGGGCCTGTGGTGGTCGAGATCAGCGGGCCTGGCGACGTGCGGTTTGTCGCGCACGACTCGAATCGTTGGTCCGTGTTCACCGTCGAATGCGATGCCGAGGAATGCGGCTCCGCGGAGACGGTGATCGACGAGGTGAGCATGCACTGCGCCTCGACCGGTTTCAGCGATCCCGAGCGGACCATGATCCGGGTCGACCTCACCGGAGTGATCAACTCGGCGATCTCACTCGACGCCTTCACCGTCGAGTTGTCGGTGCGAGAGCGCCTGGGGCTCGCCGCAGTCAAGGTCCGGGACCACACTTCGCCATACATCGACCTCGATGCCGCGATGGTCGAGGAGAGCACTCGCGGCGCATTCGTGCGCGCGGCCACATCGGCTGCCAAGGTCGCGGATCTCGAGGAAGCGCTGGTCCTCGAGGAGGCCCTCCGGTACGGGCTGATGGCACTTTCCGGCGCTGAGGTCGGCCTTCGATGATCCTCGAGCGTGTCGAGATCACCGGCTTCGGCTGCCTCCACGACGTGACTACCGAGCTGCATCCGCGGATCACGGTCATCACCGGGCGGAACGAATCGGGCAAGTCCACCCTGCTCCGGGCGGTGCGTGGTGCGCTGTACGGCATCGACGCCGGCGGCCAGGGTCGCGCGGTGGATCGCAGTGACTGGGCGCGCTACGAGCCGTGGAATCGCGGCGGGTACGGGCTCGCGCTGACGTACAAGCTCGACGATGGGCGCCGCATCCGTGTCGCCCGGCGCCTCGACACGCGTGAGCAGTCGGTTCAAGTGCTCGAACTCGGCGGATCCGAGCTGACCGACGAGCTGCGCAGCGGCCGGTCGGTGACACCCGGGCGATTCCACCTCGGGATTGACGAGTCGGTGTTCTGCGCCACCGCGTGGCTCGGTGACGACGGCCTTCGCATCGACGCGCCGGAGAGCGCCCGTCAGCGCGCCGGGCAACTCCAGGAGGCGATCGAGCGGCTTGCGGATACGCGCCGAGGGGTCACGGCGGCGCAGGCGCTCGTTCGCATTCGCGAGGCGATGGACCGGGTCGGATCCGAGCGCCGTGCGACGAGCCCGCTCGGCGTCGCCACCGCGCGGCTCAAGGCACTCGAGCGTACGATCGCGGACGCCCGCACGCGGCTGGCTGCCGTGGCTGTCGACCAGGAGCGTCTCGCAGGCCTGGACGCCACGCTCGCCGCGGAGACCGAATCCTGGGGCGAGGCGGAACGCGCTCGGATCGCCGGCCGCCTCGCGGAAGTCGCTAGCCGCCGCGTGCGCCTCGGGGAGCTCGTTCGCGAGGCGAAGCTTCAGGCGGCCGAGGTGGAAGCGACTGCCGCGTATGCGCGCTTCCCGCTCGACGTCGAGACCGAAGTGACCGCGCTCGGCGGTGAGCTGGCCCAGGCGCGTTCGAACGCATCCGGTGCGCACGCTCGATGGGAGGCGGCGGTTGACCGCCTGCGACCGATCCGGGCGCGACGCGAGGTGATCGCGAGCGGCCTCAACGCGATCGGCCCCGGCGTCGAGTCCAGCAACGACATCGGCGAGCGCTCGCAGCGCCTGCGCGGCGAGTTGATCGCCGTTGCCGGGGCGGCCCGCCGCGACGCCGGCGACGGTGCGCGCGAGGCCGCGCTGCGTCGTGAGATCGCGGCCACCGGGCTGCGCAGCCTTCCCGCGAACGTCATCGACGACCTGCTCCCCGAGCTCGAGGCGGCGAGACGTGGCGGCTGGCGGTTCGGCGTCGCGGCGGTCCTCGCGGCGGGGATCGGCGCGGCATTTGCCGTCGGGTTCGCGCACGCACACGCCATCCCCGCAGCGATCATCGCGGGCGTTCTGGGCGGATTGCTCGCAATCGCGTGCGCCTGGCAAGCGTGGACACGAGCCGTCGACCGCGTCGCGTGCGCGCGCGGCCGCATCTCGACTTGCCCTGGACGCGGGCATCGATCCATCAGAACTCGCACGGTTGCAGGACCGGCTGCCCGTGCTTCGCATGCTCCACGAAGCGCTCGACGACGCCGAGCGGCGCACTGCCGGCCGTCGCGCGGATGCGGAAGCGATCCAGATCTGCACTCGGATCCCTCCTCGAGCGCGCCGTTGCCCTTGCCGCCGAAGCCGGGATCACCGCGTCCTCGCGCGGCACCGACGCAACCACGGATGCGGTGATCGGCACTGCGCAGCGCATCCTCGACCGCGTCGACGCAGTCGTCGTCCAGATGCATCGCCGCGACGAGCTCGTCGCCGAGGACGCCTTGCTCGCCGCCGAGGAATCGGCCTGCTCGCAATCGCGAGAGGATGTCGACCGCGCCGAGCGCGCGGTGGCGAACCTCGAGATCCGCCTGCGGACGGTGCTGAAGGCCGGAGGCATCACGATCGCGGATGCCGACCCGGCCGATGCGGTCGCCGGTGTGCACCACGCGAGCGAGCGCAGGCGCAGGCACGATCTCGCGCGACGCCGTCTGGATGAGGTCCAGCGATCGGTCCTCGCCCTGGGCGGCGACGCGAGGACGCTCGAGGCCCTCGAGACGGCGCTTGCCGAGCAGCTCATGCAGTGCGGCGGCGATCCCGACACGGCGATCAACGCGTCGCCACCCGACGCGGCCGAACTCCAGGCGCTCGACCTCGAGGCGGAACGGGCGCGGCGCGCGGCGACGTCAGCGGGCGACCAGGCACGTGAACTTCGCGCGCGCCTCGGTGGCGTGCTCGATACGCTTCCGGTGATCGCGGACCTCGAGGACGAGCGCGACGCATGCGAGACCGCGCGCGACCGTGGACTGCGGCAACTGACAGCGCTGCGTCGCGCGACGGAATTGATCGAGGCGGCGTCACGGGTGACCCACCGCGAGATCGCCCCGCGGCTCGCCAACTCGCTCGGCAGCCGGCTCAGCATGCTGACGGGCGCGCGCTACGTCGAGGTGAACGTCGACACCGACCACTTCGCGCTCGGTCTGCTCGGTCGCGAACGGCCCGACATGGTGCCGCTCGACGCGGTGTCGCACGGCACCCGCGACCAGGTGGCCCTGCTGCTGCGGCTCGCGCTGTGCGAGGTGCTGGGCGGCGGTGGCGAGCGCACGCCGCTGCTCCTCGACGAACCGCTGCTGACATCGGACCCGCTTCGACGCGACCTGTTCATCGAGTTTCTGCACGACCTGTCTGCAACACATCAGGTCCTGCTCAGCAGCGCCGACCCGGCGATGGTCGAGGCCGTTGCGCGCGTTACCTCCGGCGACTGCTCGGTGGTGCGGCTCGAGGATCCGCCTGTGCTCGACGTGATCGGCGACGCGCATTCACTCGGACGCCACAGCGCGCGGATGCGACTGCTCGCACGCGAGGGGTAAGACTCAGAGCGATCTTGCGATGCGCACGAGCCCCTCGAGCTCGGAGACCTCTTCGCTGAAGAGTGGCATGCGCACGATGGGCACGTCGCCAAGACGGCTCAGCTTCGAGAGCTGGCGTGCTTCGCGTGCCGCCAGCGTGCTGCGGTTGAGGAACGTCGTGCCGACGAAGCGCGCGACGTCGGGGGAGACGCGGGTTCCGAGCGCATCGCTCAGCCACGCCGCGATCTTCGGATCCTCCACCAGGGTGGTCGCCGCGGCAATGCCTCCCGCATCACGAAAGACGTCCGGGAGCACGCGGTTCGCGACCACCGCACGCAGCGGCATCTTGAACTCGCGCAGTTTGGCGCAGAAGAACTCGGCTTCACTGAACGGCCCCTGCTCGAGCGTCGTGACCACGACAAAGCCCGTCTGAGGACTGCGCAGCAACCGGTACACGGAGCGTGCCCGACCCTGGATGCCGGCGTACAGGGACTGCAGCTCTTTCACGAACTCCGAGACCTCGGCGAGGACCTCGGCGCCGAGAAGCCGGTCGGCGAGGCGAAGGAACGGCGCGGCCGCGTAGTTCATCGCACGAAAGCCGAACCGCGACGGACCTCCCGGAAAGCAGCGACAGCAGCCGCGATCCGACGTAGTCGGTCAGACGGCTCGGCGCCTCGAGGAAGTCGAGCGCGTTGCGCGACGGCGGCGTGTCCACGACGATGCAGTCGTATTCGCCGGCGTCGTGGAGCTCGTACAGCGCTTCGATGGCCGCGTACTCATGTGATCCGACGAACGAATCGGTGATGCGCTGATACAGCGGGTTGGCAAGGATCCGCCGTGCGGTCGCGCGATCCGGCGCGTAGCGCTCGATCATCCGGTCCCACGCCTGCTTCATGTCGAGCATCGCCGCTTCCAGTTCGCCGGTCACCGTGATGCCGGCTCGGCGCAGGCGCGCCTTGGGAATGCGCACGGGCTCGGCGCCGATGCCCTTGATGCCGAGTGCGGTGGCGAGCCGTCTCGCCGGGTCCACGGTGAGAACCAGCACGCGTTTGTCCTCGGCCGCGGCGATCGCCAGGGCCAGCGCCGCGCTCACGGTGGTCTTGCCGACGCCGCCGCTGCCGCAGCAGATGACCACCTCGAGCGATGCCGAGCTGGCGCCCGAGCCCGCGCGGCTCCTTGCGGACACTCCGGCGGCGCTCGGGAACTCGGGCGGCTTCCTCGGCGCTCATGCCAGCCTGCTGTTGAGCGCGTCGGCAACCGCGCGCGTGGTGGTGAGCCCGGTCCGATCGACGATGAACGGGACCGGCACGACCGGCATCGGGAGCTTGCTCCGGAGCTCGCGTGCGTAGTGCGCCGTGGTGTCGTACTGGTGCGCCTGGAGATCAAGTCCGGCTTCGAGTGGACGCGGCGCACCACCGAGATGCTCGGCAACGGCATCGGCGTACTGCGGGTCGACCAGCCCGGTCATGAGCCGCCGGTGCGCGGTGGTCACCGGCTCGTCGACAGCGCGATTCAGCACGCACACGTCGACTGCGACCCCGGATCCCTTGCGCAGGCGCTCGTGCAACTCGATCGCCTCGGTGACCGGCATCTCCTCCGGCAACGCGCAGAGCACGACACACGTCCGCTGCGGATCGCGAATGAGCCCAGCGATCCACTCCACCTGGGATCGGATGATGCCGCCGCGCACCAGCGTGAGCATCGCTTTCGGCGCGGCCAGGTGCAACTCGACCTGGCCACCCGCGGCGCAGTCGACGAGGATGAGATCCCAAACCGGCGAACCCGATTCGGGCTCCTTGCGACGCTCCTCGTACGCGATCTTGCCGACGACGAGCATGTCGCGCGGACCCGGAACCCCCGTCGCGATGAAGTCGAACACGCGCGCGAGCGGAGTGAGCCGCGTCAGCCGCGGCACCTTGAAGTAGATGTTCAGGTATTCCTGGAACAACTCATCGGTGCGCAGCTCGAGGACCGAGAGGTTGTGCTGCACGACATGCGGGGCAAAACCGGCCGGAGGCGACCCGAGCGCGTTGGCGAGATCTCCCTTGGCGTCGACGTCGATGGCCAGCACCCGCTTGCCCGACCGCGCCGCGAGGAGTGCAAGCGCAGCGGTCATCGTGCTCCGGCCGGTCCCACCCTTTCCCGCGACGAAGACGACCCGCCGCGCTAGCAGCGTCGCGAGGTCGATCCGCTCTCCAGCGATCGCGCGCCTAACCGCCGTTGACGGTCTCCAGGACCTCGGCGGCGTGCCCGCTGGGCTTGACATCGCGCCACTCGCGCTCGATGGTGCCGTCCGGTCCGATCAGCAGCGTCGTGCGCGCAACCCCCATGTACTCGCGGCCCATGTACTTCTTCTGGACCCACAGTCCCTGGGACTCGATGAGCTGCCGCTCCGGATCGCTGATGAGCGGTATCCCCAGCGAGCACTTCTCGGTAAAGCGTTGATGCTTCCTCGCCGTGTCCGGGGACACGCCGTACACGTCGACGCCCGCCTCGGCGAACGCGTCGTACAGCCGCGTGAACTCCTGGCCTTCGAGCGTGCAACCGGGCGTGTCGTCCTTCGGATAGAAGTACAGCACCGTGCGACGGCCCTCGAGGTCCGCGCTGCGAACGCGGCGTCCGCCTGTCGCCTCGAGATCGAAGTCAGGGAGTCGTGCCCCGACGGTCATGGTTCCCGGTCCTCCGTGCGCAGCGGCAGTGGTGGCCAAGTGTAGGTGAGCACCGTCCGCCCGGCGCCTCGGTTCGCCGGGCGCCGTGCTCGCCCTCCCTATACTCGGGCCGTGCCGTCGAATTCCCGTCCCAGCGCGGCCACGACCAGCAAGGGCGCCGCAGCGAAGCGGCGCGCGCCCGATCCGGCCCAGCCGCGTCCGGTCCCGATCCTGCTCCGCTACATCTCGTGCGGGCTGCTGTCACTCGCGGGCGGAGCCGCGTGGCGGTTCACCCTCTCGCCCAACGCGGTCGGCATCGTCACGGCGTTCGCCGGGATCTTCTTTCTGCTGCTGGGCTTTCTCGTCGGCGGTGTCTTCTGGTACTCGCACGACCTGCGAGTCCGCAAGCGCAGCCCGGAACTGATGCCCGACGAGCGCATCGTCTTCTCGTTCGTCGTGTTCGTGATGGTGCCGTTCGGGGTACTCGCGTTCATCGGCGTCATCTGGTTGCTCTCGCTCCTGATCGGGGTGCACTGACCGGGCGTCAGACGCCCGGCCATTCCCTAGTTCAGGAACGCGCGAAGCCGGCCCGCGACCTCGGTCATCGGCGTGCGATCCGGGCACTCCTCGGGCGCCTCATCGAGATACGCGGTGATGTCGTTGAGCGCGGCCACGACCTTGCCCATCCGCCACAGGAGCAGCCCACGATCGCGACGTTCCGCCGGCGACGGCACCAGATCAACGCAGCGGTCGGCGGCGCGCAGGGCCTGGTCCCAGCACTCGAGGCTCGTGTAGCAGCGGCGCAGATTGCGCGACATGCGCGCGAGCATGTCGCGGGCGCTCGCACGCTCCATCTGCGCCGGCTCGAGGTGCGCGACCTCCTGCCCGGTGGCCGTCGTCACCAGACGCTTGACGTCCTCGTCATCGAGCGGCTCACCACTCGCGACCGTGTCGAAGAGGTGCCCGTCCACACGGACAACGAAGTGCCCGGGGAGGTTCAGCCCTTCCACCGGAATCTCCGCACGCGCGCCCACAGCGATCCAGATCGCGGAGCATGCGATCGGCACGCCGGCGCCGCGCTCGAGCACGGTGTGGAGGTAGTGGGCGCGCGGATCGCCGCCGCCCGCGCCGCGAAGGCGGAGCCGATCGCGCAGGAGCGCGCCGACCAGGGGAACGTCCGAGGCGCTGCACCCATGGAGGCCGCAGCGCGAGCGCAACTCACTCGCCAGGTCGTCGAGGCGCTCGAGCCAGCGTTCCGGTTCGACTCCGGGGCAGTCGTCGGCCGCGAGCCAGAGCGCGCCCTCCGCGATATCGCCATCGTTGGCGGCACATTCGAGCACCGCCTCACGTGGCTCCAGTCCCTGCATGGCCGGTAATCATGCTCCGCGACCCGCGTTGTGGCGCATTTCCGGGGAGCCCGGCTGGGTCTCCTCAACTAGACTGACCATGTGCTGCTCGAGGAGATCTCCGGCCCGGACGACCTGCGTGGCCTCGGTCCGGAAGATCTGACCCGCCTCTGCGCCGAGATTCGCGACGAGTTGATCACCGCCGTCTCGCGAACCGGCGGGCACCTCGGCCCCAACCTCGGCGTGGTGGAGCTCACCGTCGCCATGCACCGGGTGTTCGAGAGCCCGCGCGACGCGATCATCTTCGACACCGGCCACCAGGCGTACGTCCACAAGATGCTCACGGGCCGGCTCGGACTGTTCGACACGCTCCGCCAGCAAGGTGGCCTGAGCGGCTACCCGTCGCGCCGGGAGTCCGAGCACGACTTGATCGAGAACTCGCACGCGTCAACGGGCCTCAGCTACGCGCTCGGGTTCGCCACGGCGCGCGACCTGCATGGCGAGGGCGGCAAGGTCGTCTGCGTCATCGGGGACGGCGCGCTCACCGGCGGCATGGCCTACGAGGCGCTCAACAACATCGGTCAGATGAAGCCCGAGATGGTGATCATCCTGAACGACAACGGGCGGAGCTACGCGCCGACGGTCGGCGGCATCGCCGAGAACCTCGGTCATCTCCGCCTGTCGCCCCGCTACGAGGCGGCCAAGGACGCCGCGGGCACCGCGTTGCGTTCGCTTCCGGCGGTGGGGCACTCCGCGTACGAGACCGCCCGGCGTATGAAGAACTCCCTCAAACAGCTGGTCGCACCGATCTCGCTCTTCGAGACGCTCGGTCTCAAGTACGGCGGACCGATCGACGGCCACGACCTCGCCGCCGTCGAGAAGGCGCTGCGCGACGCGGCACGCATCCGCGGCCCGGTGGTGGTGCACGTCGTCACCAACAAGGGCCAGGGATATGGTCCGGCTGTTGCAGACAAAGTTGACAAATTCCACGGTGTGTCCACCTTTGATCCGGACAGCGGTACCGCCCTCAAGAAGGGGATCGACTGGACCGACGTCTTCGGCGAGGCGCTCTGCGAGGCCGCCGAGGCGGACGAGCGGATCGTCGCCATCACCGCCGCGATGGCATCCTCGACCGGCCTGCTGGAGTTCTCGCGACGCTTCCCGGATCGCTTCTTCGACGTGGGCATCGCCGAGCAACACGCGGTGACCTTCGCTGCGGGACTGGCCATGCGCGGGTTGCGTCCGGTCGTGTGCATCTACTCCACGTTCCTGCAGCGCGCATTCGACCAGATCTCCTCCGACGTCGCGCTGCACCGCCTCCCGGTGACCTTCGTCATCGATCGCGCGGGCATCACCGGCGCCGACGGACCCTCGCACCACGGCATGCTGGACCTCGCATTCCTGCGCTGCATTCCCGGCATGACCATCACGGCGCCCAGTTCGCCCGACGAACTGCGCAGGATGTTCGCCACGGCACTGGCGTCGGAGGGACCGTTCTCCCTGCGCTTTCCGCGCGGCACCGCGCCGGCGGCGAGCAGCGAACCCCTCGAGCCCGTTGCGGTGCCGAGCATCGTCATCCGCCACCGTGGGCGGGACCTGGCGATCTTCGCCGTCGGCAAGATGGTGTCCGTCGCGATGCAGGCGCAGGAGCAGCTCAGCGCACACGGCATCTCGACGACAGTGGTCGACGCCCGATTCATCAAGCCGCTCGCACCCGAGCTGAGCGCGATCGCCGCACGGCACAAAGCCGTCGTGACCGTCGAGGACGGCGTGGCGAGTGGCGGATTCGGGTCCGCGGTGACCGATCTCCTCGCCTCGGATGGGGTGAGCGTGCCGATCGTGCGCCTCGGTCTTCCCGACCATTTCATCGAGCACGGCGCGCAGGCAGCACTCCTCGAACAGCTGGGTCTCGACGCCGACGGCATCACCGCGGCCGCGCTCGCTCTGCTCCCCGCGACCGAGGTGCTCGCGGGCTGACCGGTCGCACCGGCGAGCGCGACACCATGAGCGAAGTCATTGCGCCCGTGACCGTGCGCCAGGTTCCGGTGGATATCGTTCGCCCGCTCCGCCATCGCGTGCTGCGCAACGGATTTCCGGAGTCGTCCGTGCACACGGACGGCGACGACGATCCGATCACCGTCCACCTCGCCGCGTACGCCGGGGATGATGTCATCGGCGTCGTCACGCTCTTCCCCGATCCGTTTCCGGAGGAGCCGGGCAGGACCGCCGCGCGATTCCGCTGGATGGCGGTCGATGAGGCGAGGCGTGGATCCGGCGCCGGGAAGGCGCTGCTCCAGCACGCGGCGACCATCTGCCAGGACAATCGGATCGAACTCATGTGGGCACATGGGCGCGACACGGCACAGGGTTTTTACGAACGGCTCGGGTTTCGCGTCAGCGACAACGGCTACGTTGACGACATCACGAAGGTGAGCCATCACTACGTCGTCATCGAGACGGCGCGGCTCCTCGGCCGGTGATGCCGGCTCGCTGGATATCCTAGCCACCCATGTCGAACCCTGAAGACGGCGCGCCCAGCGCCGATGACGCAAGCCTGAACGTCACGCTCCTGCAGCACGAGCTCGACGAGGCGCGAATGGAGAACGTTCGCCTGCGACAGTCGTTGCTCGAGCCCCCGTACTCACAGCTCCGCTCGGTGATCCGCAAGTATCCACAGGCCTCGAAGACCGCGATCAAGGCGCTCAACGTCGCCAGCGGCACGGGGCGGATCAACTTCCACCGCAGAGCGCTTTCGCGCCTGCAGTTACCACGCGATCTCCGCGAGATCGAGGGCTCGGGGTTCTTCGATGCGACGTGGTACCAGGCGAACTATCCCGAGGTGGCGCAGTCCGGCATGGATCCGCTCCGTCATTACGTTTTGGTGGGCGCGGGAGCCGCGTTGGACCCCGGCCCGCGGTTCTCCACCGAGTTCTACCTCGTGCACAACCCGGACGTGCCGCTCGGGACCAACGCGCTCCTGCATTACCTGCGCCACGGACGGGCGCGCGGCAGCAAGATCGCGCCGTCGACGGTGGAACGCCAGTGGTTGACGCTGACGCTCGACGAGCACTTCGTCAATCTCCGCCCGCTCCCGGTCTACGCGAACGCGTCGGCTCCGAAACGCATCTCGATGGTGACCGACAGCATCAACAGTGGCAGCCTCTTCGGGGGTGTCGGCACTGCACTGATCTTCGCGACGCTGCTCGCCCGTCGCATGCAGCGGCCGCTTCGGATCATCACACGCTCCGAGCCGCCGACGCCGGCCAACTGCAGGACGGTGCTCGAGGCAAATGGGATTGCGTGGCAAGGGGATGTCGAGTTCCTGTTCTCCTCGCGCGACACGTCGAACGGCCGGCCGATCGACGTCACCGCGGGTGATCTCTTCGTGACCACGTCGTGGTGGACCACCTGGGCGACGCGCGCGTCCGTCGACCCCGCGAGCATCGTCTATCTCGTCCAGGAGGACGAGCGACGCTTCTACCCGGAGGGCGACGAATCGATCCGATGCGCCGAGGTGCTCGCCGACCCGCGGCTCACGTGCATCGTCAACTCCAAGCCACTGTTCGACTATCTCTTCAAGGGTCCTGACGAACACGTTCATGCGCCAGCGTGGTTCGACCCGGCGTTCCCGGCGTTCCTGATACCTCGGGAAACTGCGCAGGCGGGCAAACGCAAGTTCATCTTCTACGCGCGCCCGAAGAATGTGCGCAACCTGTATTACCGAGGTCTCGAGGCAATCGCAGGAGCAATCGAGAGCGGCGTGCTCGACCCTGCGGCATGGGACTTCTTCTTCATCGGGAGGGATCTGCAGCCGGTCGCGCTCCCAGGCGGCGTCCAGCCAACACTCATCGAAAATCTCGGCTGGCACGAGTATCAGCGCCTGCTCCGCAGCATGGACCTTGGGTTGTCGCTGATGGCATCGCCGCATTCGAGCTATCCACCGCTCGACCTCGCCGCCGCAGGCGCTGTTGTCGTAACGAACACCTTCGGACCCGAGAAACAGTCGCTTGCCCAGTATTCGGCGAACATCATCTGCAGCGACCCGGCGCTGCCGAGCCTCATCGCGGGAATCGGTCGGGGCGTTGCCCTCGCTGCCGACACCGAACGCCGTGCGCTCAACCACAAGAACAGCTCGTTCGAGACCGACTGGAGCGCAGTCTTCGCGCCGCTCTGCGAAAAACTCGCCGCGGCCGACGCCGAGCGGTGAGCAAGAAGGCCGCGCCGCCGGAGTTCCCGGACCCCTGGGCGCCGAGCATCGAAGAACGAGTTCGCACGGTGACCGCGGCGACAGGACACACCGTCGCCTACCTGTACGAAGTGCCGGACACGAGCACCTTTCGCTATCGCGTCTTCAACATGGTCGAAGCGCTCGACGCCGATGAAACCAGCGACCACATCGCGGCCACGTGGTTCACCCGTGCAGAACTGCCCATCCTCGAGCGATTGATCGGTGAGGTGCGCACGCTCGTCATCTGCCGGACGCGTTACACAGCGCGGCTCGACAACCTCGTGATACGCGCCCGCGCTGCAGGGTGCCGGGTGCTCTTCGACGTCGACGACCTGATCTTCGACAACCGCTACGTGAACCTCGTGCTCGAGACCCTCGACCGCCCGTCAACGGAAGCACTGCTCGACGAGTGGTTCGCGGCCATCTCTCGTGTCGGAGCGTTGCTGCGCCTCTGCGACGGGGCCATCACCACCAACCACTTCCTCGCGCAGTGCATCGAGGACTTCGCGCAGCTCCCCACCTGGGTCGTTGCCAATTTCCTCAATGGCCTGCAACTGGAGCACTCGGCTGAGATCCGGCGCACCAGGCACGCGTCACCGCGACCCGAGCGCGTGACGAGCATCGGCTATTTCAGCGGTACCCCGACGCACAACCGCGACTTCGAGCTCGTGTCGGCAGCGCTCGCGAATGTGATGACGCGGCACACCGACGTGCGCCTGCTCATCGTGGGATTCCTTGATGTCGGCAGCGCGCTGCGCGGGCTCGGCGACCGCATCGACATCCTCCCCCTCACTGATTTTCTGACGCTGCAGACGCTGATCGGTTCGACGGGACTCAACATTGTCCCGTTGCAGAACAACATCTTCAGCAACTGCAAGTCCGAGTTGAAATACTTCGAGGCGGCCATCGTCGAGACGCCGACGCTTGCGACGCCGAACTACAGCTTCCGTCTCGCGATCGACGACGGCGTGAACGGCTACCTCGTGGATGCGTACGACTGGGAACGCCGCATCGAGCAGGCAGTGTGCGGCGACCTCGACCTCGCCGGTGTGGCCGAGCGCGGACTGGAGCACGCGCTGCGCTGGTACACGCCGGCCGCGCAGGTGGGCGCCATTCGAAGCGCAGTGCTTGGAACGCGGGTCGCGGGCTAGACTGCCGTCATGTCCCTTCGCTGGCAGAACATCGTCATCGACTGCACCGACACGCTCCTCGTCGCATCGTTCTGGAGCGAGGCGCTCGGACTGGAGTTGCACGGCCCGGAAGACGGCGAGTACTGGATCGAACCCGGTGGCGAGAGCCCAGACATCCTGTTCCTGCACGTTCCCGAAGGGAAATCCGTCAAGGACCGGATCCACCTCGACCTCCGTCCCGACGACCAGGCCGCAGAGGTGGAACGATTGCTGTCACTCGGCGCCCGGAAGATCGACATCGGTCAAGGCGAAGTCACCTGGGTCGTGATGGCCGATCCCGAGGCCAACGAGTTCTGCGTGTTGAGCGCAAGGTCGGAAGTCAGCCGCTTCCTGATGCAGATCACTCCGACGGGTCGCTGCGAACGACCCTGACGATGATCCGCCGTGCTCCCCAGCTCTTCTTCTTTCCCAATAAAAAGAAGGAGGGGCCGGGTCGAGGTAACCCGGCCCCCCTGTCCAGGAAGGAGTGTGCTTGTGAAGTGCTGAGCGAAGGCTCAGGCGTCGTAGTACAGGGCGAACTCGTAGGGATGCGGCCGCAGTGCCACCGGATCCACTTCGTTCTCGCGCTTGTATGCAATGTGCATGTCGATGAGGTCCTGGGTGAACACGCCACCCTCGAGGAGGAACTCGTTGTCAACTTCGAGTGCGTTGAGCACCTCGGTCAACGACCCCGGAAGGTCCTTGACCCGTGCCTTCTCCTCGCCCTCGAGCTCGTACAGGTCGGCCTCAACCGGTGTCGGCGGCTCGATGCGGTGCTTCACTCCGTCAAGACCGGCCATCAGGCAGGCCGAGAACGAGAGGTACGGGTTGCACATCGGGTCCGGCGAACGGAATTCGAGACGCCGGGCCGCAGGCGCCGGGCTGTACGTCGGGATGCGCACGCATGCGCTCCGGTTGCGCGCGCTGTACGCGAGCTTGATCGGCGCTTCGTATCCCGGGACCAGCCGGCGGTAACTGTTCGTCGTCGGGGCAGCGAACGCGAGCACTGCCGGCGCGTGCTTGAGCAGGCCGCCGATGTACCAGCGCGCGGTATCGCTCAGCAGCGCATAGCCGTCCTTGTCGTAGAAGAGCGGCACGCCGTCCTTCCAGAGCGACTGGTGCGTGTGCATGCCCGAGCCGTTGTCACCGAAGAGCGGCTTCGGCATGAACGTCGCCGTATAGCCGTTCTGGTAGCAGACGTTCTTGACGATGTGCTTGTAGATGAGCACCTTGTCGGCCATGTTCACGAGCGAGTCGAAGCGCATGTCGATCTCGGTCTGACCGGCCGTGCCAACCTCGTGGTGGTGCACCTCGATCTGCACGCCCGCATCGATGAGCGCGAGCACGATCTTGCTGCGCAGATCCTGGAGCTTGTCGATCGGCGGGGTCGGGAAGTAGCCCTGCTTCAGCTTCGGCCGGAAGCCGAGGTTGGCCGTCCCGTTCTTGCCGGTGTTCCAGATGCCCTCGTCGGAATCGATGTGGTAGTAGCCCTCGTGGGTGTTCTGGTCGAAGCGAACCGAGTTGAAGATGTAGAACTCGAGCTCCGGTCCCCAGTACGACGTGTCCGCGATACCGGTGCTCAGCAGGTACGCCTCAGCCTTGCGCGCGACAAAGCGAGGGTCGCGGCTGTAGTCGGAGAGCGTCAGCGGATCCTTGATGTCGCAGACCATCGCGAGGGTCGGAACCTCGAGCGTGCTGTCGACGAAGGTGCGCCCCGGGTCGGGGAACAGGAGCATGTCGCTCTCGTAGATCTTCTGGAAGCCACGGATGCTCGATCCGTCGAAGCCGATGCCCTCGGTGAAGAGCGACTCCGTCATCTCGCCGACCGGGATGCTGAAGTGCTGCCACGTGCCGATCAGATCGACAAAGCGAAGGTCAACGATCTTGATGCCGAGCTCTTTCGCGTTGCGAATGACGTCGGAGGGCTTGGTTTTTGATGTGGTCGTTGGAGACACCGCTGCTGACCCCTCTAGTTCCCGTACGGCTAGCGACTGGTCGATTGCCATAGGACTCCTTCCGCGACGGCTGGCTGCAACGCCGCCACCACCGATTGGACCCTCGGTCGCCGCGGCACTCCTACCCGACCCAGAGTAGGGTTCTCGCCGGCTTGGGACTATGGACTCCGAGACCGATGGTTTCAGGGAAAGGCTTGTGCAAATCGCACAAACCAAACCCCTTCGGGTTCGCTCAGCTCGCAGGAACCGGCTTGATCTCCGCGACCTGGGAACGCGCGAGCGCCTTGTCCTTGAAGTAGACCTTGTTGATGTCGACGAACAGCACCTGCGCCTCGGGCACGTCCTCCTCCGCGTAGATGGCGTCGACCGGGCACGGATCCACACACGCGCCGCAATCGATGCACTCGTCCGGGTCGATGTAGACCATCCGGTCCTCGGCCGCCTCATGAATGCAATCCACGGGGCAGACCTCGATGCAGGACTTGTCCTTGAGGTCGACGCAGGTCTCGGTGACGATGTAGGTCATGGGCTCGCGTGAGTCTACCAAGGGGGACTCCTCGCGCTCTGCGTCAGTGCGATCGCTGCGCGTAACCCGCACTCGTACTGATTGATTGGCGCTGACCAAGGCGGTCCGGAGAAGGCTGTCCGGCGTCGTAGGAGAAGACGCAGTGAGGGGAAGTCACATCCTGGGACGCTTCGCGCTGATCGCGATCCCAACCGCGGCGATCGCAATCGCACCGGCCGTCGCCGCGGCATCCGGACCGTTCATCGGCGGCCTGTCGCACGTCACGACGCTCGGCTCCACGGTGCCGCACAACGGCGACGTCAACCCCTACGGCATGGCGGTCGTCACCGAGAACTGGGGCGATCTGGTTGCCGGCGACGTGCTCGTCAGCAACTTCAACGCGGTCTCGAACGACCAGGGCACCGGCACGACCATCGTGCAGATGACGCCCCACGGCGGCCGCTCGGTCTTCGCGCACATCACCGATCACGACGTGCGCGGCATGTGCACCGGCGGAGTCGGACTCACCACCGCGCTCGCGATCCTGCAGCACCAGTGGGTCATCGTCGGCTCGTTGCCGACCTCCAACGGAATGTCGGCCACCGCTAAAGCGGGGTGCCTGATCATCCTCGACAGCAACGGCAACGTCGTCGAGACGCTGAACAATGAGGACGGGATCAACGGTCCTTGGGATCTCACGTCCGTCGACAGCGGCGCCAACTCGGACGTCTTTGTCACCAACGTGCTCAACGGCACCGTGGCCGCTGACGGCGCGGTGGTCAACCGCGGCACCGTCGTGAGACTCGTGCTCCACACCGCCGGAAGTGCCGCCCCGTGGGTGGTCTCGAGCACCGTGATCGGCTCCGGGTTTGCGGAGCGCACCGATCCTGCAGCGCTCGTGGTGGGGCCGACGGGTGATGCCCTGAGCGCCAACGGAACGCTCTACGTCGCGGACACCGCCGACAACCGCATCGCGGCCATCCCCGACGCACTCACACGGTTGCACACCGCGCTCACCGGCAACGACGTCACCAGCAACGGCTGGCTCAACGCGCCGCTGGGCCTGACGCTTGCGCCGAACGGCGACATCCTCACCGTCAACGCCGGCGACGGACGCATCGTCGAGACGACACCGTCAGGTGCGCAGGTCGCATTCAAGTGGCTCGACACGAGTGGCTCTCCGCCAGGTGACGGCGCCCTCTTCGGCGTCGTCGTGACACCCAACAAGACCGGTGTGTACTTCGTGGACGACGCGACCAACACGTTCGAATTGCTCCACTAACAGTTCACGCCGCCGATCCAAAGGGCGCTCAGTTACCCGGGACTCCCTCCGGCTCTGGCTGAGCGCCCCGAGCGGCCCCGGCCTGCAACACGTCTCGAATGCGGAGACAGAGGTGCAGGTTGAGCCTCGTGGCGGGATCGTCGAGACGCAACCGGCCGACCTCCTCGATCCGCCGCAGCCGGTACAGCACGGTGTTGCGATGCAACTTGAGGCGCTGCGCAGTCTCGGTGGGCGAGCCGTTGGCCTCGAAATACGCGTCGAGCGTCGCCATGAGCTCCGCACTCGAGCGCTCGTCGTACGCGACGAGGTCGCCGACGGTCCCCCGGTAGTAGTCACTCAGCTCCGGGTGCTGCGCCATCGCGAACAGAAGCCGGTGCAGTCCGAGATCCGCAAAGCTCGCCTGCCGCCCCGGGCCGAGCAGACGCCGGCTCATCTCGAGTGCGTGTTCCGCCTCCCGGAACGACTGACGGACGCCGGCCGCGCCTTCGTGGGTTCGGCCGAGGCCGAGCGACGTGGTGGCGTCCCCGGTCGCGCGAGCGCACTCCGTCCGCAGTAATTCCGCAAACCGGTAGACCGCATCGACGGCTCCGTCCAGCTCAGGCATCACCACGACGCAGACCGCGTCCTCGTGGGGAGCGACGAGCGCCCGGACCTCGCGTCGCGCGACGACGTTCTGTGCCGCGCGGAGCGCCCGCGTCTCCCACGACGCCGATGAGATCGCCCCGCGGAGCGCGATGACCGCAACCTGCTTCGAGAGGTCGGCCCCGAGCCGGCGCGCCCGCTCGAGCGCGACCCGTTCGGACGAGTACGACCCCGTCAGGAGCGAGGCAATGAAGTCACCCTCGAGCTTGTCGCGGGTCTCGGTAACGGCCCGCTCGCGGTCGAACTCGATCGCGCATGCGGACGCTGCCCTCGCAACCGCGAGGCGGGCGATCTGATCGAGGCGCTGCTCCTCGCCGATCACGCACACGAACCCACCGACCCCATTTCGCATCGGGACCGGGCTCACCAGCGAGGCGAGCCCGTTGCGGCCGACCGTGAACTCGCGCACGGGCGGATCCGCGCCCACCGCGGCGATGGTTCCGCCCCAACGCCGGAGCGCATCCGCGCCTTCCTCGACGTCCGCCAGCAGGGCGCCGTCGGTGACAGTGAGATGGCGCACCTCGCCGCTCTCGTCAAGCCACGCCGCCGGGAGGCCGGTGACCTCGGCCAGGCGCTCGATGATCTTGTCCGGACCCGCTCCACCCAGAGCCAGGTCCATGAGCGAGAGCTGGAGTTCCTGGGCACGCTCGTGCAGGAGCGCGCGCTGGTCCAGGATGAAGCGAACGCAGGTGTGATGCGCGTCCGCGGCGTGAATGCCGTCGGGCAGACGCAGCAGCGGCATCATCAACCGGTCCGCAGCCGCGATGCTCTCAACGGACACGTCGCCGACCACGGCAACGGCGACACCGCCTTTCTCGGCGAAGCTGACCATGACCTGCGGAAGGTCGAGACGTTCGTCGAGGAGACGGATGCTCTTGACCGGCACGAACGCGATCTCGCCTCCCTTGACCGCTTCGAAAGCGGGCGGGCGGGTGCGCAGCGCGCATGCCCACTCCACCCTGCGCTCGAGACCGCCGCCGCCGCCGAGCAGGTCGGTACCGGGCGGCAGGATCCCGCGCCAGACGTCCTTGACGGTGAGCGTCGGAGAGCTCATGTCGCGAGCCTGGTCAGCACCGCTCGAGGTACTGATCGATCTCCCACGGGGTGACCTGACCGCGGTACGCCTGCCACTCGAGGCGTTTTGCGGCGATGAACCGCTCCGCGAGATGGTCCCCGAGCGCATCGATGACGACTTCGTCGGCTTCGAGCGCATCGATGGCGTCCTTCAGGTTGTCGGGGAGCACCCCGACATTGCGGCGCTCCAACTCGACCTCGTCGAACCCGTAGAGGGACTCCTCCACCGGCGGCGGCAGTGGCAGCCGCCGCTCGATGCCGTCGAGGCCGCATCGAAGCATCACCGCGAAGGCGAGATAGGCGTTGCACGACGGATCCGGGCTCCGCAGCTCCACCCGCGTCGCCTCGGCGCGTCCGACGTGGGGGACGCGGATGAGCGCCCCGCGGTTGGTTCGCGCCCACGAGATGAAGATGGGAGCCTCGAAGCCGCGGACCAGGCGCTTGTAGGAGTTCACCAACGGGGCGAGCACGGCAGTGATGCCGGCGGCGTGGTGCAACTGGCCTGCGATGAAGTGCTGCGCAATCTCGCTGAGCCCGTAGGCGTCGTCACCGGCGAAGGCGTTCACGCCGTCACGGAGGCGCTCGAGGCTCTGGTGGACATGCATGCCGCTGCCCGGCTTGCCGTCGAATGGTTTGGGCATGAACGTCGCGATCACCCCGGATTGCTGCGCGACCGCCTTGAGCGCGTATCGGAAGGTGATCAGGTCGTCGGCGGCCTTGAGCGCCGGCGCGGCGTCGATATCGATCTCGTGCTGGCCCCCCGCGATCTCGTGGTGCGAGGTGTTGACTGCAATCCCCATGCTCATCAACGCGCTCACCATGCGCTGGCGGACGTCGCGGTTGCCGTCGCTCGAGAAGTCGAAGTACGAGCTGCGGTCGTTGCGGATGGGCACGAGCGACCCGTCGGCGGCCTTCTCGAGCAGGAAGAACTCGACCTCTGGCCCAACGCGGTATTCGAATCCGAGGCGCTCGGCGTCCTCCACGGCGCGCCGGAGCACGCCTCGTGGATCGCCCTGGTACGGCTCGCCGTCAGGGGTGGTCGCCCAGCAGATCAGCCGCGCGGTGGGCTCGTCGCCCCAGGGGAGCAGTTGAAAGGTCGACGGGTCCGGGACCAGGTACATGTCGGACTCCGCCGTGCGGGCGAACGAATCCACCGATGAGCCGTCGAACCAGGTGCCGTGGGCGATCGCCTCGGACAGCTGAGAGGCCGGGATCGTGACCGTCTTCACGCCACCGATGACATCGGTGAACTGAAGGTCGATATGGCGGACGTGCGCCTCTTCCACACGAGCCAGAAGGTCGGGGGGCGCTTCCCTTTGGGTGGACGGTGGCAATTGATGGCCTCCAACTGGTCCAACTAGGCGGAGCGCACAAGCGCAGGTTGCTCAACGGATACTATCGCACCCTCGGGTTTTCTCAGACGCCCGAACTGGACCAGAACGTCGTGCGCGGCGCACAGGCAGAGCGAGAACCGGTGCCCGCGAAGCTCAGGAAACCGCGACTCCCATCCCGCCGAACGTGGTCAGCGCCGCGGCGAACGCCGGCACCGACATCGTCCGCTCCACCCCATACAGCACGTCGACGAACGTGATCGTGTTCGCGACCGGGTCGTACCCGATCACCGGCACCGCGTGTTCGCCGACCGCCCAGGGAATCTGCCGACCGTCCCATGCCGTCCAGTACCGGGGCACGTGCGGCTTGAAGTCCGAGGTGAGCCAGACCACCACGAAGTCGCCCTCGCGCAACTCGGCGACAATCTCAGGGACGGTCCACCCGGTGCGCCCGACCGCGGTGGCGCCGAAGTGCTCCGCAGCGGCGACGATCGGCGGGTAGTACACGCCGTAGCCGGTGTAGCTCGGCTCATACCCGTTCACATCACCGACGAACGCGACGTACGGATCGCCCCAGCGCTCCGGGTATCCGTCGGCGCCGAGTTGCACCGCCTGCGGCTGCTGCGGGAGGCTGTAGAAGATCGTGTCCTGGGGAACGAAGATGTTCTTGACGGCGAGCGCCACCTGCAGCGCCGCCGACTCGCAGTCGAGTGCCAGGTCCTGCTTGATGATCGGCGCCTGCAAGGACACGGCACCGGTCTGATTGAGTGTCGGCGACGCGGTTGGCGGCTCCGTGACGAGCGTCGGCGACGGCGTTGGGAGGATCTGCGCGATGGCGTGCGCGGCGTTGCCCTGGGCGAGGGACCAGAGCGGCAACGCCACTGCGGCGGCGAGCACGAGTCCACCGACGGCTGCCACCGCCGGCCGGCGCAGGCGGATCATCGGTCGGGCATCCGATCCACGGTCATATCACTCTAACCAGCGCCCCGGGAACTGGTTACATGCGCCTACTGCGGAACGTTGATCCGGCCGCCGAGCTCGCGGAACTCCAGCGACTTCTCCTCCATGCCGATGCGGACCGCCTCGTCGGCGCCGACGCCGTGGTCGCGCGCGTAATCGCGAATGTCCTGCGTGATGCGCATGCTGCAGAACTTCGGGCCGCACATCGAGCAGAAGTGCGCGACCTTCGCTCCCGCGGCCGGCAGCGTCTCGTCGTGCATCGACCTCGCGGTCTCCGGGTCGAGGCTCAGGTTGAACTGGTCCTCCCAGCGGAAATCGAATCGCGCCTGTGACAGCGCGTCGTCCCAACGCTGCGCGCCCGGATGTCCCTTGGCCAGGTCGGCCGCGTGGGCGGCGATCTTGTACGCGATCACGCCGTCTTTCACGTCCTGCCGGTCCGGGAGACCGAGGTGCTCCTTCGGGGTGACGTAGCAGAGCATCGCCGTGCCGTACCAGCCGATCATCGCCGCGCCGATTGCGGACGTGATGTGGTCGTAGCCGGGTGCGACGTCGGTGGTGAGCGGACCGAGCGTGTAGAACGGCGCCTCGTGGCAGACCTCCATCTGGAGGTCAACGTTCTCCTTGATCTTGTGCATCGGCACGTGACCCGGGCCTTCGATCATCACCTGGACGTCGTGCCGCCACGCGATCTCGGTCAGCTCGCCGAGGGTACGCAGCTCACCGAACTGCGCCTCGTCGTTGGCGTCCGCGATCGACCCGGGACGCAGCCCGTCACCGAGCGAGAACGAGACGTCGTACGCGCGCAGGATCTCGCAGAGGTCCTCGAAATGCGTGTACAGGAAGTTCTCCTCGTGGTGCGCGAGACACCAGGCCGCCATGATCGATCCGCCCCGCGACACGATGCCGGTGATGCGCTTGGCCGTGAGCGGGACGTAGCGGAGCAGCACGCCGGCATGGATCGTGAAGTAGTCGACGCCCTGTTCCGCCTGCTCGATGATCGTGTCGCGATACAGCTCCCACGTGAGCTGGTCGGCGTTGCCACCCACCTTCTCCAGGGCCTGGTAGATCGGGACAGTTCCGACAGGAACTGGTGAGTTGCGCATGATCCACTCGCGAGTGGCATGGATGTCCTTGCCGGTGGACAGGTCCATGATCGTGTCCGATCCCCAGCGCGTTGCCCAGCGCATCTTCTCGACCTCGGCATCGATGTCCGAGAGCACGGCCGAGTTGCCGATGTTGGCGTTGACCTTCACGAGGAACTTGGTGCCGATGATCATCGGCTCCGCCTCGGGGTGGTTGATGTTCGCCGGGATGATCGCGCGCCCGCGGGCGACCTCGTCGCGGACGAGCTCCGCGTCGATACCCTCGCGGATCGCGATGAACTCCATCTCCGGGGTGATCATTCCCCTTCGGGCGTAGTGCAGCTGGGTGACCGCCGCTCCGCCGCGGGCACGGAGCGCGTTGCCGCGAACCCCGGCCACGGTCTCGACGTCGCCGCGCTCGAGGATCCAGGGAAGGCGCACACCGGCCAGCCCCGCCTTGGGATCGACCGTGATCGCGGGGTCCCCGTGCGGTCCGCTCGTGTCATACAGGCGGAGCGGCGGGTTGGGCGTGTCGCCCGTCGCGCCGCGAGTCGGCGCCTGAAGAATCTCGCGAAAGGGGACCCGCACATCTGGACGTGATCCCTCGACATACACGCGGGAAGAGCCCGAGTGAGCAGTCTTGGTCACTACGGCGACGCTTTCGCGGTCGATCACCTCGGTCATGTCGGCCTCCATGTGACACGACGCCCGGAGAGCCGCCTTCTGGCAGGCGGAGCGCTCCCTGCGCCGGCATTACCCGGATCAGGTTCCACGGTCGGCCGCCCGCAGCGGCCCTCTCAGCCCGGTCCCGCCGAGCTCCCGCGACCCCGATGGTACGCCCCCTGTCACGAAGTGGCGACCAGGACTTGCAGAGATATCTCTCGAGAGATATAATTCGATACATGGATGTCGATACGAATCTCTCCAACCCCCAGGATCACCGCATTGAGGTCGCTGCGCTCCCCGATCCCGAGCCGCGCAAGCTCACGGACCCGAGGGCGATGCGCGCCGTCGCCCACCCGGTGCGAATCGCGCTGCTCGAGGTGCTCGGTACCGAGGGCCCGCTGACGGCCACCCAGGCCGGCGAGCTCATCGGCGAGAGCCCGACCACGTGCTCCTTCCACCTTCGCCAGCTCGCCAAGTACGGCTTCATCGAGGAGGTCGCCGGCGTTGCCGGGCGCAAGCGCCCGTGGCGCCTCGTGAACACCGGAATGAGCTACTCCGATGTCAGCGACGACACGGAGACCCGCCTGGCGGCGAACGCCCTCAGCCGCGTCCTCCACGACTTCTACCTCGACCGGCTCAAGGAAGGTCTCGAGCTTCGTCGCGATATCTCCACCGAGTGGCAGAAGACCACCGGCGCCAGCGAGTTCCTGCTCTACGTGACGCCGGATGAGCTCCGCGAGCTGGACGAGAACATGACCGCGCTGGCCCGGCAGATACGTCGACCGCATCGGCAACCCCAAGAAACGTCCGAAGGGATCCATTCCGATCGAGCTGCTGTTCTTCGCATATCCCCGCCCAGCGCATCGCGGTTATCCGCGAGCGGCGCGCTGAGCTGTCATCCCGGACACAACACACATCACGAACTAAAAGGAGGTAAACGCCATGACCAACTTGCAGAACATCGAGCTGGCTCGCTCCATCGAGCGCCGGCGCGTCTTCTGTGCCGAGCACGAATGCTCGAATCGCACAGTCCTGCATCGCGTCACGACCATGTTGAACACATTGTCGGATCGCCGTGACCGCAGCTGATGCGGACACACACCGTGCGGAGGCACGCGTGAGCGTGCCTCCGTTGTGGGTGCGGGTCTAACCCCGTGCTCGCGCTGCTGCGTGATCGCAATGGACGCCGGTATCTCATCGGCCAGTTGCTCTCCGTCTTCGGAGATACCGCCCTGTGGCTCGCGGCAGGCATCTGGGTCAAGACCCTCACCGGCAGCAACGCTCTAGCGGGCCTCACGTTCTTCGCGTTCAGCGCACCGTCTGTGCTCGCGCCCGCGGCCGGCATGTTCGTCGACCGCATGAAAAAGAAGCCACTCCTGGTGGCGACCGACCTCGCGCTCGGCGCGGGAGTCCTGTTGCTCCTCCTGGTGCACGGTCGCGACCAGGTGTGGCTCATCTATCTCGTCATGGTGCTCTACGGACTCGCGTACGGTGTCCTCGGCTCAGGGGAATCCGCACTGCTGCGCGAGATGCTGCCCGAGGAGTTGCTCGGCAACGCCAACGGACTCCTGCAGACATTCCGTCAGGGCATCCGGCTTGTCGGTCCTGTCGCCGGCGCCGGTCTGTTCGCGTGGAAAGGTGGTGGCGCCGTTGCAATCGTCGACGCATGCACGTTCCTCGTCGCCGCAGTGGCCACGTTCTCGTTGCACGTCACCGAGGTGAAACCGGTGCGCACCGAGCATCACTGGTTCGACGAGGTGACGGCCGGCATCCGTCACGCATGGACCACCACCGTGCTCCGACAGATCCTCACCGCGTGCCTGCTGATCATCGTCCCGATCGGGTTCTTCGAGACGATCTCGTTCGCCGTTGTCAGCATGGGACTGCACAAGCCGCCGACCTTCCTCGGCATCCTCGCGACGACGCAGGGAGTCGGTGCGATTGTCGGTGGCCTCACCGCCGCAGCGGTCATGAAGCGCACGAACGAGGGCGCGTTGTTCGCGTTCGCCTGCCTGCTCTTTGCCGCCGCATCACTCCTGCTGACGTTGCAATGGCTCCCGGGAGTCCTCGCCGGAGCGCTCGTTGTCGGCGCGTGCCTCCCCTGGGTGCTCGTCTCCCTCTTCACGCTCACCCAGCGCCGCACGCCGCTGGCGTTGCAGGGGCGCGTGTACTCGGCGTTCGACACGCTGATCGGGCTCCCACAGACCATTTCGATCGCCGCCGGCGCGGGACTGATCGCGTTCGTCGACTACCGGCTGTTGCTCATCTTCTCGGCCGTGATGGGCGTTGTCGCCGCCGTGTATCTCCTCACCCGCGACGAGCAGCGGCGAATCCCGCCCGACGTGTCGGGTGAGCCACTTGCCCTTCCCTATGCCGAGGCGGAGGACGCGGTCACACTGCCGATCGCCTGAGGCCCGACGTCATCGGGCACCTGGTGTGTCCGGCATATCTCCGCGAAGAGGGCAGCGCTCGGCTTGGGAATTCGCTCCTGTGTCTCGCGATCGACAGCGATGAGACCGAAGCGCTGTGTGTATCCCTCGGCCCATTCGAAGTTGTCCCATGCCGTCCAGTACAGGTAGCCGCGGACGTCCACACCGGCATCGATCGCATCGGCCACGGCGTTGAGGTGATCACGCAGATACGCGGGGCGCAACTCGTCGTGGTCGTCGGACACACCGTTCTCCGTGACGATGATCGGGAGTCCGAACTCGCGCCAGAGGTCGGTGAGCGCGTTGCGCAACCCCGTCGCGTCGATCGCCCAGCCCGCACCCGAGAGTGGCAAGCCCCCTACCGCTTCGTGCCTCGCGAAGAGCATTCCCGGAGCACCGACGTCGAGCGACACCGATTCGCTGGTGTAGTGGTTCAGACCGAGGTATGTCAGCGAGCCCGCGAGTCCGGGGACGACCTCGCCGTGTCCGACGGGCCGCAGCACTTTTCCTGCGACACAACTTCGGAGAAACCACCGGTTGAACAGAAAATCCGGGACACGGCTCACGGCCCGATCCACCGATGACGACGGATCGCGCGGCAGCAAACGACGCTCGTGATGCGCGATCGATATCTGCGCAGTTCGGTGGTGCGCTTCCGACACAACGTTGATCGCATGCGCCGCGGCAGCGTGCATGCGCAGGAGCCCGCGCAGAGCGACGAGCGTGTTGCGCAACGAGTGTTCGCCGGGCGGCCACACGCCCTCGAGATGGCCGAGCACCGCGACCACAGTGGGCTCGTTGATCGTCACCCACCAGGTGACCATGTCGCCGAACGCCTCGGCGCACGCGGCTGCATATCGCGCAAAGCGCATCGGAGCATCGGGAGCGCCGAAGCCCCCCAACTCCGCGAGCCACACCGGCAGCGTGAAGTGGTGCAGCGTGGCCACGGGCTCCATGCCGTTGCTGCGGCACGTGCGCACGACATCCGCGTAGTGCGCCAGCGCGTCGCGGTCGAATTTCCCGGGCTGCGGCTCGATGCGTGCCCACTCGATCGAGAAACGATGCGCGTTGTGACGCATCGAACCCGAGTTGTGCGAGATCCTCTCGATAACGACGGTAGTGATCGATGGCGATGACCGCGTCACCGCCGCCGGCAATCGCCTCCGGGTGATCGGCGACCCACCTCGACCAGTCGTTGTCGATGCCACCCTCCACCTGATGTGCGGCGGTCGCGCACCCGAGGAGGAGTCCCTCGGGCAACTGCCGTGGTGTCACCCGCCGGCCGCGGGTGCTGCGAGCACGAGACGCCGGAATCCGTCCGCGGGCTCGTCGACAACCACACTCACACCGTTCTTGCGGCTCCACGCGCGCACCGCGAAGGCGTGCTCGGCAACCGGCGAACGAACTTCGAGGCGACCCCCGGGTTCCAGCCGTGCGTACGCCCGGCGCACTCGCTCCAGCGCTCCCGGGTCGGTGCACAGTTCTTCCGAGCCGCTCAGGTCGAGGACGGTGCTTTCAGGCATGCCAGGCCTGGGATGACGGACGAACGGAGCGTTGTGGATGCACGACAGCAGAATACGTGCGGCCCCGTGGCAAGGGCTGGGCAAGCTGCTGAACGGCCGGCAAAGCCCGTAGTCGCCACGCTGCCGGAAGGCCGGCATGGCGGAGTGCGCGAAATACCTTCAAACGCTCAGCGCCCAGTCGCTCGTTGGCCATCCCGGGCGCCGAAAGCGCACCGGATGACCCGGTCTTCCAGAAGGGCCGGACGCGCCCTTTCTCCAAGCCCCATCGCGGACCGGCCCATAATGCGCGAATGCCCACACCAGAGCCGCTCCGCCACGACGATGCATTCGACGACGTGGAGGAGAGCCCTCGACGGGTCGCCGGCACCGTCCGGCTCATGACCGAGGATCCGTTCGAGCTCGACGACGCGCCGGACACCGGGATCGGTCAGCGCATCTCCTCGATCGCCGCCAGGAGCCCGTGGATCATCCCCGCCGTGCTGGTGGGGATCGGCGTGGCTTTCCTGGTACTGCGCCGCCGGCGCTGACCTCCAGACCCTCGCGAGATACCGCTGCCACCAGCGGCGGGCTGTCCGATCTGGCGAAGATCTCGAGCATCAGCGCCTCGAATGCCAGGCGAGGCTGGGCGTAGTTCGCGACGGACTCAGCGGTCTCGAGGATGCTTGCCAGGATCTCGACGATCCGGGTGAGATCGAGATCCTCAGCCCAGGCTTCGAGCGCTGGGCGATACGCCTTCCAGACTGCGAGTTCCGGCGCTCCCGAGGCGAAGCAGGCGGCGTCGCGCACAAACGACGCCCAGGCCCCGAGCGTGATCAGCGCCTGCTCACGCACCTCGGCGCTGCGTTCCGTCCCAGCTGCTGCGGCGACCGTCACCGACGCGGCGGTCCGAAGCGCACCCTCGGCTCCCCCGCCACCTGCGCCGATGAATCGATCAAGGGCGTCGAGCTCGGCTTTGAGTGCCCCCGGATCAGTCGCGAGGTGCAGGGCACGTCCGGGCCGTCCCGCCGCCAGGGCTGCAGCGGTGGAGGCGTCGCGCTCACTCACCGTGTGGACCCGCTCGAGCCAGGCTTCGATCGCCGCCGGGGCTACCGGACCCAACACCACCGTCTCGCAACGCGACCGCACGGTCTGCGGAAGCTGCTCCGGATGCGCTGACGTGAGGATGAGGTGCGCTCGCGGCGGCGGCTCCTCGAGCGTCTTCAGGAGGTTGTCCGCCGCCTGCTCGGTGAGGCGCTCAGCACGGGCGATCACCGCGACCCGCCGGCCGCCCGCGTAGGCGGACAGCGAGAGGAACTGCTGCAGGGATGGTCCTGCTTCCTCCTCACCGGGCTTGCGCTTCGGCGAGGGGCGCATGCGATCGATGCCCACGTTCTCCGCGGCCAAGTCCTCCACCCAGAAGTCGGGGTGGGCATCGAGCCCGCCTGGCCAGCTCGCCGCAGCGAGGAGCTCGCCGGCGAGGGCGAGCGCCGCAGTCGTCTTGCCGACGCCCTCGGGGCCGATCAGAAGGAGGGCATGCGTGAGCTCCTCATCGATCCCCATCGCCGCCAGACGCTGGAGGACGGGACCGTGGCCGATGACGGAGTCGAGCGTGGTCACGGGACGGATTGTGCAGAATTGCCCGCGGTGACTCAGCCTCCGACGCCCAGCACAGGCAGCGGTGCCGTCGCATCCGGTCGAGAGTGGGCGCCACTACGCCGCACGCGTGGTCCTCTACATGGAAGCGGCGTTCCTCGTGCTCATCGCTTTCGGCTTCTTGAGCGGCACGCAGGGAACCGATCTGCTGAGCGTGGCCGGTGGCGGCGGGCTCTGCATCGTGGGAGTGGTCATCCTCGGCGTCGGCGCCACCCGGATGCGACACGACGTGCCGGTGGTCCGCGACCCCGCCGATCCTGACGCGACGGTGCCGTGGGACTGGACCGACTTCCTCATGTTCTGGCCGGGATGGTTCAGCGCGTTCCAACTGCTTGGATCGCTGGCCGTCATCCTCACCGACGTCATCGGCAGCAACTCCGATCCGACGGTGCGCAACGCGATCGAGTCATCCGTGCTCGCTGTCTGCCAGTACGGCGCGATGCTCTTCAACATCTTCGTGCTCGCGTTCATGCGTCGCGGTGGCACGTTGCGCGACCTCGGATGGCGCGGTTTCAAGTGGTGGTGGCTTCCCGTGGCGCCAATCGCGACGTACGTTGCGCTGGTCGGCGCGAATTATTTGCAGGTCCTCAACCAGAGCCTGTTCCCCGGTGTCACCAACGGTCAGTGCCACGAGGTCCAGCATGACTACAGCCATTACTACGTGTTGGCCATCATCGTCGTCTGCGTCATCGCGCCGATCTCGGAGGAAACCATCTTCCGCGGCTTCATCTATGGATGGCTCCACCGATGGGGACCGGCAGTCTTCGCGGTGCCGTTGAGTGCGGCGATCTTCTCGGCACTCCACCAGCAGTTGGTGCTGTTCCTGCCGCTGTTCTTCGTCGGTCTGGTGCTTGCGTCGCTGTATCAAGGCTCGAAGAGCATTGTCCCGGGCATCCTCACGCACGCGCTTTTCAACCTACCCAACATCATCGCGATCCTGAGCACGACAACCACCTGCTGAGTGCGCCATTCGGACGTACGCGTGGTGTATGTTCAAGCTGGGTCAAGAGGGAGTTGGCCAGGAAGACGTATGGCAGGGGTGCCGATGAGCGATATGAACCGCGATACAACGGGTACGCCCCGCGGCGAAGTCGAGACTGCTCGATGGGCGCGCATCGAGCAAGGCGTTCGGCAGGATGCCGCACGCCTTGCTCGTCTCGTGCTCGAGGGCCAGGCCGCAGGTTACGAAGCGCAGTTGCTCGCGCGACGCATCGAACTCGGTGCGTACCGAGGGGATCGGCGCCGAGTACTGAGTCGCGGTCCCGGTCAGACGACGGACTGTATCTGACCGCCGTCTACGGCGATGGAAGCGCCGGTGACGAATGACGCCGCGGGTGAGCAGAGGAACGCCGCCACTCGCGCGATTTCATCCGGCTCGCCGACGCGCCCGAGCGGATTGATCGCGCCTGCGCGCTCGAAGAACGCGTCCAGGTCGGTTACTCCGGATGCGCGTGCGATCTCGATCTGACGGTCAGTGCGAATCGCTCCCGGGAGGAGCGAGTTGACGCGAATCGTCGGCGCAAGCTCGTTGGAAAGCGTCTTCGCCAGGCCGCTGACCGAGCCACGGATGCTGTTGCTCAACGTCAGCCCGCTGATCGGTTGTTTGACACTTGTCGACGTGATGAACAGGATTGCGCCTGCGTCGGACTTGCTGAGCGCCGGCAACGCTGCTTGCACGAGATGCACCGCGCTCATGAACGTAAGTCGATACGCAGCGTCGAATTTCTCGTCGTCCAGTTCCGCGAAGGAGGCCCGCGGCGGTCCACCGGCATTGACGACGAGTGCATCGAGTCGTTCGAACTCCGTCACCGTGCGCTCGACAGCGAGTCTCGCCTGCTCGGGATCTGCGACATCCGCGACCGTGGCGACGACGCGGCCTCCATGGGTACGAACACGTTTTGCTGCGGCTTCCAGGGTCTCCTCCGAGCGTGCGCACATCCCGACATCCGCACCTTCGGCCGCGAACTGTTCGGCGATCGCTCGGCCCATGCCCTTGCTCGACGCGGCGACGAAAGCAGCGCGTCCCCGGAGCCCCAGATCCATGGCCTCGACCCTAGCATTTTTGTCTCAGCCCTTTGGAAAGACGTCCGCGCAGTGTCCGCACGCGAGGTCGCCCGACGGGCCATACTGAAATTGATGCCTGGCGAATTGGGAAGGGATTGGTCAACGCAGCCATTGCTGCCTTCTGGATTCACCGTCTTCGAGTCGCTTCCGGTTGGCGCCCTGGTGCTCGAAGCGCTTGCGCCAGCGATTGCCAACGGCATGATCACCATGAGCGAAAACGGGTCGGAGGGAGTGCTTGTGGTTCGCAACGGCGTCGTGGCGGAGCGCGTGTGGATGACAAATGGCGTTCGCAGTCACGGCGACGAGGCTCTCGCGTTGATCCGCGGGGCCAATGCGGCGATGGTGTCGGCACGCCGGCTCGACGACGATGCGATGGGCCTGCTCCGGCCGCTGCTCCACGGCATTCCTTGCTACACCGACCTGCGCCTTGAGTGGGTCGCCTGGCCACAGTTTCTCGGCGACCTCTGCACGCGAGGCCAGACCTTTCTCGTCGAACTACAGACGCCTGACGGGCGTGGCGTCAGCTATATACGGGATGGTCGGCAAGTGGCCACGTTCACCGAATCCCACCCCGCACTCGGCGACGCGAGCCTGCTCGATGACCTTGCGGCGGGAGCGGTTGGCACCATTCGCGTTCTCGTGGATGACGGTGCTCCAGACGATCTCGCGTATGCGCTGGCACCTGTCGTTGGGCCGACTGTTGTCGGCGCAGCCGGGACTGATGAGACCCCCACTGTCGCCGCCTTCGCCCTGCCTGAGGTGACCCTGAATGTCGCCGCAGTGCCCCTGCCTGGGGTGACTCCACCTGGCTCCGACCTCGCCCTGCCTGGGATGACCCCAACTGGCGCCGACCTGGCCCTGCATGGGGTGACCCCGGCAGTCGCGGTCGAGCCTGTGCCGGAAGCGCACCACGCCGACGCGATGCAGCCTGAGGCGGCAACAGCTATCGCGGGTCAACCTCTTCGGGCGGAGCACCTTGCCACCGCGGGCCGTCCCGCGACTGCAAGACCAATCACGCTCGCGCCGCCTCCGGCTGAGCACGTCGAACGATATGTTCTGCGCGCAGCGGAATCTGCACTCGTCCCACCGGGAGGGTCACGGCCACGGGTCACGGACGCCGCCGACCCCAACGCCACATTCACCGCCATGTTCGGCTCGCACGACGAAACACCTGGAGCGCATCGTTCGATCGCTCGCGGTGGCGCACCTCACGGCGCCGAACTTGACGTGGCCTCCGTCCTGCCGCAATTGAGACTACTCGTGCACCATCGTCTTCAACGTTCGGCAGAATCTGTCGAGGAGATCGTTGAGAATGCCGCGACCGATCATCAAAGTGTTGCGTGGCTGTCGGACAGAGTACGCGTCATAACAATGCGCGGATTCCTACATTCGACATTCGATCAGCTTGCGGACGACATGCTCGCGCTCGCCGGCCGCGACCCGGACTGACAATCGCTCTCTTTCGCGGCGAGGCGGCCCCGCGAAGTGCGTCGAGCATGCCCGCACACAGGCCGTTGCACATCCAGCGCATGTCACTACCGTGAGAGGCAGATCAGGCCACGCACCGGGGGTATCCGTCGGCTCTTTGTCCCGGTAACGTCCCTCCGCCTGCCCCAATGTCATCAGACTGATGGCTGCAGCTCCCCGGCCAGGGGCAAATGTCTGGCGCGATGTCGGTACGAGCGCCGCGCTCATCGCGCTCTGGATTGGGCCGTGGCTCGTGATCACCGTAGCAACGTGGGTCGCAGGCGGCCGTCCCAGCACTTCGCCGCTCTCATTCATCGACCCGGGCAGCATCGTGCGGCGCGTGTCGTCCGGGCACGGTCCCTTTGACTGGTGGGTGCTGGTTGCACCGGCATCCCACGTGCTCGCAGGGAGATTCTGGGCAAGCCTCGGGTTGATCGTGGTTGTCGCGACAGGCGGTTTCATCGTGATGGGGGTCCAGCTCAAGCGGATGACACACGGACGGTTCAGACGCTTGATACCGGCCGGCCGCCGCGTGACTCGGACAGCGCACTGGGCCCGCGGCGTGGATCTGCGTTCACTGCGTGGTCGCCCGGGACATGGCGGCGTCTTTCTGCTCGGCCGCCACGGACGCCGCATGCTCACAACTCAGGCGGAGACCAGCGTGCTCGTGATCGGCCCCACACGCTCCGGGAAAACAGCGGGACTGGTGATCCCGAACCTGCTCGAGTGGGACGGGCCGACTATCGCCACCAGCACCAAAAGTGAACTCGTAGAGCTCACAGCCGGACGCAGGCAGGCGCTCGGTCCAGTCTATGTTTACGACCCGACAGGGGAGATCGGCGGCGGCGTGCGATCGGTGACGTGGTCACCAATCGCCGGCTGTGAAGATCTCGATCGGGCCTGGATGGTTGCATCGTGGCTATGCGCTTCGCTGCAACAAGGCGGCGGACGCGGCGACAACGACTGGTCCCATTGGGCCGAGTCGGGAAAGCTGCTCATAGCCCCCCTGCTCTATGTTGCGGCCACAACGGGACGCACGATCGTCGACGTACGAACGTGGATTCACGGGTTCGATATCGCCACGCCGATCACCATTCTTGAGGACATGCTGCTCGACCCAGCGATATCGGGCGACAGCGATCCGTTCCGGGCGATGTCGATGCTCGCCTCCGTTGACCAGCGGCCGGAGCGTGAGCGTGGCACGGTGTTTTCGACCGTGATGCGAATCTTCAACGTCTTCACGGAACGCGCGGTAGCGGAGTCAGCCGTGTCCAGTCGTTTCGATGCGGACGACTTCCTCAAACGCAAGGGAACTCTGTATCTATGCACACCAAGGCAGTCTCCTGAGCGTGTCGCGAGCCTCTTCGTGGGTATCCTGATGACTGTCGTCACGGCGGCATACGCTCTGTCGGAGTCGGACCCCACGAACCGGCACACAAGAATTCTTGGTCTCTTTCTCGACGAGCTGGCCAATGTGGTGCCAATCGAAGATCTCCCTGCGCTCGCCTCACAAGGTGCCGGGCGCGGAGTGATGCTGCTCTCGATCGTTCAAGATCTCAGTCAGCTCCGGGCACGCTACGGTCAAGAGAAGGCCAACACGATATTAAATAACCACGGGTGCAAACTGATCCTTCCCGGCAATAGCGACCCGGAGACCGCAGAGATTCTTGGCAGGCTGGTCGGTCGGAGCAACTTTACAGAGCAGCAAATGAGCGTCGGTGGTGACGGCCGCGTGAGCCGCTCGTACTCAGTCCGGCATGACGCCATGGCAACACCGGACGCGTTGCGTCAGCTGAGCGCCGGGAGTGCGATCCTGATTCATCGAGACAGCCCGCCGGCCTTCGTCCAGACTCCCATTCTGGTTTCGGAGCGCGCGCTATCGCAGGCTCGCACAGATCCCATACTTTCGGTCAGCGGATCACGTGCCGCGCTGACCACCGCGCTGTAGTGGTGAGATCAGAGCGCAACGCAACACGCGTCGATGGCCTCACCCGTTTTCCCTCGGCGCGTCAGCGCCCCAGCGGGAACGGTACCGGGATAACGCTGCTCCCTCGAGGCACGGTGATGGTGACCGCAACGCCATCGCTGTATAGCCGATGCCACGTCTGCTTACTGGGACTGAACCGGTCGATCGAGGTCAACCGCTGCGAGCCAAGCTCGTAGAGACACGTCTCGGCTGCGCCTGTTCCGCTGCGAAGGAACACGCACCTCCCCGTCGCGGAGAGGCCGTTCCATGTCATCACCGCTGCCGCTGTGATCGCTCCCGACGACGCTGTGTCTATGACGAGTGTCGCAGCGCCGGTGAAAACCTGTGATCCCGGAGTCTTCTGGGCGACCAGCGTCAGAGTCATGCCGTCGACGTGAACGCCCGCGCCATCCTTTCCCGCATCAAACGACCGCGGAGCGGTTGACAACCACACTCCCGCTGCGGCGGATAGGAGAGCCAGCGCGAGTGTCAGAACAGACCTATGCGCACGCATGCCACGGCGCCAACGCGTCGACCGCCGATGCACCGGCGCGAGTCCCCCGAGCGGCACGGGAAACGTCTGCGTGGATCGGTCGAGCGGAGGCTGGGCAACGGCCCCGACGACAGCGCAATCAGCCACGCCGAGTGGCGACCTGCGCGATCGCGCAATCGACGACGTGCACGGGGTCGATTGCGACGTGGAGAGTGATCCGCAGCCGACGTCCGCGTGCGGGGACGACTCTCCCGTGAGCTGTTTCCCGAGCACAGCGGTCATCAAACTCCAGCGTCGCCAGCACCGGTTCCACCGACTCCAGAAGCTCGCCCTCAATGCGGAGGTCACCGAAGGCGCCGAAATCGGGACGCATGGCATCTCCCGCATCAAGGAAGGGCTTGAGCTCTCGCTCCAGCTGCAACAGAAGAGCGCGGTCGCGCGAGTCCTCACGCACCTCGTGGCCGGCGATGAGCAAGCCAAGGTCGAACGTGAATTGCTCAACGGCATCACGAATACGGTCAAGCCGTTCCTCGCGTACCGCGTGTTGCGCCGTCCGATTCGAAGACGCGCCGCCACGGATCACGGCGTTGATCCACCTGCTCACGTGCGGACGGCCTGCGGAGCCCGGACGATCGCGTCGGCGAGGTCTCGGTAGGCCACGCGCAGTGATGAAGACACCGCTTCGACGGGGACTCCCTGCATGCCGGCATATCTGACGCGCTCCGCATCATCCGGAATGTCCACGACGCGGTAGACGCGCTGCGCGATCGCGGTGAGGTATCGCTTGGCCAGTGGGTGCTCGCGGTTGCGTCGCGTTCGTGGGACAAGGGAGGCGACGATCACTGGCGGAAGGTCGCGCACATCAAGGTAGTCGAGCACACCGTTGAAGTCCTGCTTCGACGCCGCACTCGGAAGCACCAGGACATCCGCGTGCTCGAGCCAGTACGCCGCGGCGGCCGCCGCGGGGCCACCGGTAGGGTCCGGCAGCCGGTTGCTCATGTCCACGATGACGAGCGGATATTTTGAGCGGAGGTGCGAGGCGAGCAAGCCGATTTCGGTGCGTGAATACTCGGTGGTCTCGCGTGTCTCCGGGAAGCAGGCGAGTGCAGGTGTCGACGCGTGGACTGGTCGCGGGGTTTCCCGATCCGCCGTCAACGCCACGACCATGTCGCGCACGGTGGCGGCTCCTGGCGGCAGGTTCAATTGACCCCACGCATCGGGATTGGCAAGGTTCGCGTCGACGATGGCCGCACACCGGCCCACCGCATCCAGAGCAGCTCCCGCGACAATGGCCACACCTGCCGCGTGGCTCGTCTTCCCCACGCCACCTTTTCGAGAACCGACAACGACGATAGTGGAGCCACGCATCACGAAGAGACTCCCGAGGTCGTCTCCTTGCATGTCCGCCGAAGCTCGCCACGTGCGCGCACGGCGCGTCCACGCCGGAAGGCGGAATCCCCGGATTCCCGCGGCGTGCTCGTCTCCGGGTGCTTTTGGCACTGCTTCAACGCTCGGCTGCGGAGCACGCCCGTGTTCAAGACTCATCGCAATGAGAAGATCGAACGGGTCCGGACCGGGATCGTCGCGACGTCCGTCGCTACCCGAAGCGTGATCCATCTCGGGAATGTGCCGCTCCGTGAACGCCGTCGCGAGCGCATTCACTCGCAAGGCTTCAACTTCCGCGTACACCCCAGCATCAGCGAGATCCGTCATCACGGCAGCGGCATAGTCGAGGGGTGAGCGAGCGCAGAAGGCATGCACTCCGAGGTGGTGCTCGTAGTTCGCCAACGCCGCCGGCAACGACACCCCCACGTAGGAGGATCCGTCGATGCCGACCAACCACTCGCCCAGGCCGTCCGCATCTTCCACGATGAAGATGACTTGAGCATCACGCGGCACCTCGAGCTCCCACCAAGCGTCGAGTTGCGACTGGGCAGCACCGTCCGAAAAGAATCGGACGCCTCGAACGGGTGGCCTGTGTGCAACGACGTTCGAGCCTTGCAGCGACAGATCACACAGCATCCGTCCCACCGCTTCGGCGTCCTCGTCATCCTCGAGAAGCATCACAATCGCCCAGGACGGCCGATGCTCAGCGCGCAAGGGAGATCGCCTCTCGAATGTTCGCAGCGCCAGAACCACAGCACATCGACGACGGCGGCAGCGCGCGCTGGGAGGCTCCAACGACCAACAACGTCAGTCCGACAGCAAGCAGTATCGAGGCCGTCGGATATGGCCGCCGATTCGGTCGTCTCTTCTTTATGTCGCCGATAGCGTTCACGACGGTCGCCAGTGCGGCGACGGCGATGAGAAGCCACGCGAGCAAGGCCATCACGGCTTCGCCGGCAGCCATCGTCGGGATACCCGCCGTGAAGAAGGCGAGCCCCTCGCTCATGTCAGGTGAGCGGAGAACGAACCACGCCGCAACCAGCAGCGTCATCAACAAGCCGAACAAAGCGACACTCCTCCGGAACATTCGTCGTTATCCCCCCAGACCGGAGGAGATCGCGTGAAACGTTGGAGCGCCAATTAACAGGAGGAGTGGAACGAGCATCCCTGCAATGGGCAGGGTGATCAGGATTCGTGCACGGGCGGCGCGCACTCGGGCGTCCGCAAGTCGTTCCTGATAGACCGTGAGGGCGAGCCGTGTGTAGGCAACGCGATCGGGAACGCCGACATTGGTGGTTGCGGCAGCGTCAGCGATCTCGGCAAACTCGCGGATTCCGTATGCCTCGGCGATCAGTCGATACTTTTCAGCAGTCGAGCGATAGGACGTCTTCGCCAACCGCTTGAAACCGCCTCGATCAAGAAGATCCTGCAACGCATCATCCCGTGCGCACCGGGCCATCACGCGGACCGCATCATCGAGCTGGAGCCCGCGACTGTCCGTCATCACGGCGACAGCCATGAGCATGTCGCCCAGCGTTCGACCTGATGCATGACGAGCGTCGCGCGCACGCCGGCGAAGATCGGACAATGCGAGTGGTGGAATCAGCGCCGCGATCAGCAGTGCAGCCCACGGGGGAGCCGGCCATTCACCTTCCAGGGCCCTGCCGGCTGCCGTAGCCGCGAGAAGGAGGGCGAACGTCAGCAACGTGATCGCACCAGTCCGTGCAAGAAAGCCCGCCGAGCCGTCGTCACTGTTTGCCTGACCAAGGAGGCGCTCCAGGTCGAGCTCGGTCTGCAGACGGCGCAGAAACGGAGCTCGATTTGCAACTCGTTCGAGTGCGGACGCCCGGGTTGCGTATCCTCGAAGGTGTGACATCCGTCGCCACGCGCGGGCGTCTGCAACCGTAAAGACATCCAGCAGAAGGACACCGCCAATCCAGGAGCCGACGGCAAGCATCGCGAGCGCCGCATACGGAATCGCGTCAGCCATGGGGATGCAGTTCCTGCTCCTGCACCTGGCGGAGATCCCACCGAGTCCATCGAGCCGTGCGAGCGATGCGCCCGAGCATGGCAATGAGGACGAAGAACATCGCTACAGCCACAATGAGCACGACGGTCCCTTCGAAGGTGTCGTAGTACGCGCGAAAGCTGGCGACGCGGACGAGACTGACGAACATGACCGTCATGAGCGCGGACATGGCGAAGGTGACCGCCCGCTGCTGTGTCAACGTCACCAATGACTCCTCCTCGACCTGCAGCTGCGCCTCGCCGACGGGAAGAAGTACCTCATCAATCGCGGAGATAAGGCCGTCAAGGCTTCGCGTTCGCGCCCAGATCAACACAGCGCAAGCGTGCTCGACAAGCGGCGACCGCGACCGAGTGCCGGTCAGAACCAGATTCGCCGTGACGGAACCGCCCTGCCCCCAGGGCTCGAGCACATAGGCAAGATCGCGTCCGGGGTTGCGACCGACCTCCTGGAGCGCGGAGTCCAGCGACTGATTCCCAATCGCCATGCGGTCACGGAGCACTCTAAGCTGCACGAGAAAGGCGCGTTCCATGCGGAGGCGTCTTCGTGCTGCACGCCCGGCGACAAGGAAGCGGACGCCGAAGAATCCGATAGCGCCGAGGAGAAGGCTCAAGAGCCAGATCTGCGTTGTGAACCCGATGACCGCACCGGTTGCTGCCACGCCAAGACGGAGCGCAATCCAGCGACGCCAGGGCCAGCCGAGTGCCGCAGCAACGTCCTTCTCGTGCTCGATCAACGGGATCGTGCGACGTCGTGAACCTCTGGTCCGCGGCCGCATACCAAGGATGGTCGCGATTCCAGCGCAACCGCAGCCAACGATGACAGCAACACCAGCAACGAGAATCACAGGCTCCGGAAGGCCAACAGCCATGATCATGGCGACGGCACCTCGTCGCTCTGAAGATACGGGCGGATGCGCGGCGCCAGGCGTCCAAGGTTGCCGACAAGGTCAGTTCCGCGAACCAACCCTCCGCTCTCTGCCTGACGGTAGACCCACTTATGGTTTCCGCCGCGTTCAACTGCTACGACGCCGGTGATGCGGCGGCGACCGTCCTGGTTCGCGATATGGACGACCACGTGAATCGCCTGCTCCACGATGCGTTTCGCCAGGCGCTCGTTTCCGGCGAACCGCGCATTCTCCATGACGTACTGCATTGCTTGTTCGATCGCGAGTTCCGCATCCTCAGCGTGGATGGTGGTCATCGAGCCGTCGTGGCCGGTCATCAGCGCCTTGCATACGGCGGCCATCTCCTCGCCACGCAACTCGCCGAGAATCAGCCGATCTGGTTGAAACCGGAGGGCGTGACGCACGAGATCGAACATCGTGAGATGCTGAGCGTCGACGTCTGCGCGAATCGAAGGAATCGTGGAAACGGCGGTGGTAAGTGCGTGCCACTCCTTTCCGTCGCCTCGATCCTGATCGAGATGCAACTCGGCCCCGTCTTCGACGACGACGATGTGTTCATCGTCCGGGACCATGCCGGCCAGGACACGCAAAAGCGTCGTCTTTCCGGTGGATGTCCCTCCGGCAATCATCACGTTTGCGCGGCCGCGAACGCACGCATCTATGAAGGTCGCGACGCCCGGCGGCATGACCATCTGTGTGACGTAGTCGCTGAGATCTCGAACCTTTGATCGCGCCGGCACTCTGATCGCCGCTTTCACGTCCGAACGGCCGGAGACGGCTGGTCGCTTGGCAACGCAGAGCCGAATCACGCTCCCCACGTTGGCCTCCGCGATCGGTGAAGCGTCCGTGATCGAACGATCACCTGTAACCCCGCGTATGCGCACGACACTGCGGAAGAACTCGAGAACTTCATCGTCGCTCGAGAACGGACTGTCACCGATGAGAGAAAGCTTTCGTCCCACTGTGCTGACCAGCCAATGGTCATGGCCGAGGCAGGTGATGTTCTCCAGTTCAGCGCCGTAGATGAGGAGCGACAGCGGATGGAGATGCGACGCGAGAATGACTGCGTTGCGCTGGGTCGTCGCCCGATAGCGAGCGTTTCGAGAAAGCTCCGCGACGACGGATAGAGGCAACCCGCTGGTCTGCGGCGACTCGATTGCCTGGTCAATCTCATGCGAGACGTCGTCTGCGAGGCGCTCCTCGTGCAGCACGGACGCCGGTTCGCCGTTCCTCGATCGCTGGACCGAGGCAGCGACGATCTCTGCGACCTCCCGCTCCTCGGTTGGGATACGCGGCCATCGACTGACCTGCACCGACGTGTCGCGATTGTCCGGACGCGGCGGCGAGTTCGAGCGCAGTAGCAGCCGTCACAGGTGCAACTCCGCCTCGACACCCGCAAGGATAAGAGGCCGGCCAGTGTCCGCCACGCGCGTGGCGCGTCGTACATCCCACTCCCAGCCTCGCCGAACCGGGAGGTCGGGAAGTTCGCGCTCGAGGCTCTCGACCATGACGCGTCGATGCGCGGTGCCGCGCTGCTCGCAGACGATCAACTCGCCGTGTGGAGGCCGCGCGGTTCGGAGCACGTCGATGCTTCTCGATAACAGCGCGGGATCGTCGCGAATGACGATGAAGACCCGATCGAACACGGCGCACACCGCGTCGGCAGCCGCACGGGGCGACCGAAGGCTAGTGTGCGCCCACGGATGCCCAAGATCCACAACGACCACATCTGCCTCGAGATCGCGCATGGCCGGCGCGATGGACCGAAGACAGTCGCCAATCTCGAGTCCGTAGGTGCTGCGCAGTCCCGGGATAACCCGCAGACCGGGACGATCGGGGACTGGAAGAGCCTGCGCGTCGAGCACACTCGCCGTCACCGGCCTATCTCCGAAACAGTTGGCGAGGCCGCGGTCGTCGAGACGCAGATACAGCAGATCGGCGACGGTGCCGCCTTCCATATCGCAGTCGATGAGTACGACGGATCTCGTCGACGACAACGTCCAGGCAAGGCTCGTCGCCCACGAAGTCGACGTCTGTCCGGCGCGAGTAGTGCACACACCGAGAAGGAAACTCACGGCGTCGTGGCGCTTCCCGAAAGCCCCTCGCATGCATCGCCACAGAGGATGTCGATCGCTGTATTCGCGCTGAGCGGCGGCGGCGCGAGTTGCGCGCCGGGAACAGTCATGGCGACATGCAGGGCGACATTCGAAGCGCCGATGGCGATCCACGCTGGCTCGTCGGCGACTGGCACCAGAAGAGTGATGGAACCGCCGGATACCGTGTTCACCACCAGGTCACGTCCAACCAAGACCTGTTGACCTGTTGGTACAGCCGCATAGACGTCGATGTTCTCGCCCGGTGCGAGCGGAGGCGCATCCTCCACCGTGATCGCCACCTGAGATTCGGCCGAAGCGGCGATCAGATCGTCGCTTCTCAGGATGTCGTTGGTCGTGAGGCTTCGTACGAAGAGCGCATGAAACGTCGAAGGACCATCGACTTCGAAGTTGAAGTCACCCGATCCCGAGCGAACCTCAACCAGCTCAACGTTGTTCGAGCTAAATGGAGTTCCGGCGACAACGTCGTGCGTCACGACCCACACGGACGCCGTCTGGGTTGCGTTCATCTGTTCGGTGTAGACGATCACGCCGAGTACAACAACGATCACCGCGCTGAAAAACAAGGCAGCAGCGAGTTCTTCTCCAACTCACGAGAATGCACCCCTCCCTGAGAATCCCCCCGCCGCCAGGCACGTACCAGCATAGGTCAACGGGCGGTGGACCGTTGCAGACAAGATCATGGAGGCGCAGAACCCCAGCACCGGAGCCCCGTTTGATCGTGCGGATCCGGGTACCCGGCAGGAAGTTCCGGGCATGGGTCAACCGGATGGCCGTCCTCGAGCACCTCGAAGTGAAGGTGATCGCCGGTGGCACAACCGGAATCACCTTCGAAGCCAATCGGCTGGCCCACAACAACCGTGGCGCCATCCGCGGCGACAAATCCCTCGAGATGTCCGTAGAGATAGGTCGTTCCGCCGGAGTCGAGGACGCCATACGTGCCGAGCCCACCGCTGCGACCTACGGGATAGAGGCACGCCACGGGACTGCCGAGAGCGCGGTGAAAGATTCCATCCGCAACCGCGATCACGAGAGTCTCCGGCGGGCAGACTATGTCGATCCCAGTGTGCGGATGCTCCCATGGCGTATTGCCGTACCCCTGGCTCACATACAGTTTTGGGCAGTTCATCGGAGCTCCGACGACGACGTCGGTCAGTGCGCTGCAGGTGGATGACAATTGCGCGCACGGCTGATCGGTACCCACGCCAACCAAAGAGGCCGTCGCCGCAACCAGCGCGCTCCCAACTGCAAGAACAACGACGCCCGCGACAAGAGCGCATGCCGTACATCCAGTGCAGGAGGTGATGCCGCACGATCGAGCACGACGTCCGCCGCGTCCGGACGAGCCACCGGTGACAGCCGAGGTCAGCGCGCGCAGGGATCGAGCCCGCGAGAGTGCGGCGCCGATTGCGGCTGAAACGGCCACGCTTCAGCCCGCAACTGCCGTCGCAGGCTGCGATCGTGGCTCTGGAGACGAGTGCGCGAGTGCAAGGAGCGCCGGCCCCGCAACGATCGAGACGACAGTACGCTCGCCACCGGAGAGAAGGACCGCACGTCCTTGGACCGGCGGATTGACTGCCGCCACCTCATCTTCAGTCAACCCGAAGACGTCCCGGACATCGGCGAGCGCGCCCTCTTCCACGCCGAGAATCAGCTTGGTTGATGCGGTGGCGACCAGGGTTCTTCCCAGGTCGGTACCCACAAAGTCGTGGACCTGTTGGGAACACATCCACACACCGGCGCCGTGCTTGCGCGCCTGTCGCACGAGTTGACCGAGGACTTCTCCGGCATCCGGGTCGATCGTGATGCGATGTGCTTCATCGACAACGACGACCAGGCGCCGATGCGCACGGCCCAGCGCGGCAAGCACGGCCGTCAGGACTACCGCCAACGCAGGTGTCAGATCAGCGGCGTAAGTCAGAGCAAAAGCTCGCAGACCGATGGCGACGGGACGGTCGCCAACCCGAAATGTGGACGGACGGTCGAACACGCGCGCCCGATCCCCTTGCGTGAACCGGCGCAGTCGCGCAGTGATGATCCGGCATCGATCCTTCTCGCGTCGGGTCAATGCCTGCGTGACAGAGGTGGTCTCGATGAAGGCAATCAGATCGTGGATGACCGGCTCGTCTCCTGGGCGGAGTCGGTTCCACTCTCGGAAAAACGATGCGATCTCGCCGTGTACCCACCCCTGGTCCTCGTCCGGCAGTCGCCGAATCGGACGGCCATCCTTGACCCCCTTCTCATCGCCGGCCATCACGCTCAACACGGGAAGGAGAAGGCTTGCCGCGAGGTCAGGTGCAACGTCGCAACCAGGTGCAAGCGGGTTGAGCGCGTCCTCACCTAACTCGAAATGGACGCCCCCAATGGCGTTCATGACGCGCCGGTACTCCGAGTCGGGGTCGATAACAACCGCTGATGCACCTTCCATCACGTGGCGCACAAGTAGGGTTTTTGCAGCGACACTCTTACCGGATCCGGAGCTTCCGACGATGACCGCATTGTGGTTGGGCCTACTCCATATGGAGAGGTACGCCGGAGCGCCAGTGAGTTGGTTGATGCCGACGAGCGGCTGCCGCTGATCCGCAAACGGTGTCCCCAGGGCTGGAACCAAGCACGCAGCAACAGAGTCGGACGTCAATTGAAGGCTGCGGCCGAGCGGCGCACCACCAGGACTGACTGCGAGCGAAGGCAGCAATCCGGGTGATGTCGGATGCACTGTGTCGAACCCCTGCCCTCGCAGAAGGCCGTCGAGACGCTCGACCGCTTCTGCGGCTTTGGACAGGACGGAGTGCCGCACAGCAAAGCTGAGCGCGATGCGGCATGGAATGAGCTGGCGCTGCGCGATCGCGGCGAGCGCCGCCGTCGTGTCCGCAAGCGCGATCTGATTGTCCACAGCATCGTTGCCTTCCCGCGCGGTATAGCGCTGCATTGCTGCGCGACGGTTCAGCACCGTGCGCGCGACCGTCGCATCGACTGGCAGCAGGTGCAGGCTCGCGTAGCCTTTAACGCGGCTCCGGACGAGCGCGTCAACGACAGATCCCGGATGGACCAGCGCCGGGAGGCGTGTCGCGGTGAGAACGATCTGAAATTCGTCGCCGATCCTCACCACGCCGGTGCCGCTGACGGCGGAAGTCGCCGAACCGAGAACGCTATTGACCACCAGCTCTGCGATGTCATCGCGATCAGCCACTGACGCGACCAGCCCCAAGCCAGGCGCGGTCCGCAAAGCCGTCTGGAGCGCTCGGGAAGCATCGTCATGGCTGGCCTCGAGCGCCCGGGGGAGCCGTGTAACGCGACTGAGCCACGGAATACCGTCAGAGGCAGCGAGCCCGGGTGCCAACACGACGTAGTGACGCAGTCCAAGGCTCTGCTCCGCGACCCTGCCTGCGAGATCGCGTTCCAGTTCGGCAAGTCGCGTGGCCGGCCACCCCTTTGTACGCTCGTCAAACGCGGTCTGTGCGCGGTGACTGTCGAAGTTGCTCACGACGCTGATGAGCTGCGCCGGACAGTCCAGGCCGAGCAGCCACTGCGTCAGGGTTGCGCACCAGCGAGCGTGTGACTCGCTGTTCGGTGAGCCCCCAGGCCCTTCGAGGACGATGACCCCGCGAGCGCCGCCCGGATTGAGCAGGATCACTCCGGCATCCGCACTGCCGACAATCGGCAACGCGGTGAGGTTCCGAAGTCGCCGCAGCGGCATCGGCCATCGAGTTTCACGTCGAACTCGGGACACCTGCATCGCGTCACCAGTGCACGTCACGGATGCACGTCGTCCCTCCCCACTAAGTACCGCTGTCGTCATGATGCCGCCGCCAAGTCGATACAAGAGCCAGGTTCCGAACCAAATGCCGTCACGCATCGGAGCGGCGATCGTGAATGCGAGCATCAACACCGCCATGGCGAGCCCAATCCGCGAGCCTTCCGACAGTGTATTCAGGCTCATGCACAGGAGCGCAAGTGGTGTTGCGGCGCTGATCAGCACGAGTGCACGCAGCGGTACAAGCATCGGACCAAATGGCACGCGGATCTGAGCGTCGACTGCGAGAGGGACGCGCACGCCACTCATCCGATTGCTGCCTCCAATGGCGCAGATCCGACGTTGGCCATCGTGTCGCCGGCGGGTCCCGGCCCCGCGCCCAGCCACTCCGACAGGAAGTTGTTTGCAAAAGCAGCCTGCTGGCGCGGCGGCGTTCTACTCCAGGCAAGTTTTGCTCGATCACCCGACGACACGGTCCCGTATGGCTGGTCGCGAGTCGCCGCTCCGATGAGCTTGCTGTTCCCAGCACCGAACGCGTTGAAGGCATGCTGCGAAAACAACTGCTCTGCTCCTGCGACCGCACTCTGGCCATCGGCGCCCAGTACAGACGCCATGTCGGGCGGCCCGCCTGCGGCAAGCAGATCGATTCCGTGACTCATCGCGGCGGAGCCACCGCAGGGGCGTGTCTGCGACTCCGGCGAAGCAGGACTCAATCCCTGACTCGCGAGGCCCACTCGCTTCATGAAATTCACCGCGGAGTTTCCGCCATCGCGATTCGCACCGAGTGCCTCTGCCATGAAGCCGGCGGACGACAATCGGTGGACCGGCGCGACCATGGTTGCCGCACCAGCGGCGAATCCCGCGAGAGCACCGCCATGGCTGAAACCACGCCACGTGAGGTGATGAATCATCTTTCCCGCGAACCACAGTCCGCCGCAGATAACAACGACAGCCAGAAGCGGTCCGACCACAGCTGCAGAGACGACGTGGGATGCGAGAGTCAGGCTCAGGGCGATCGCCATGCCGAGTACGAGCGGCGTGAGGAGAACGCTGCCCAGAAGGTCGAGCCACCAGTGAAAAAAGCGATTGTTCGAATCAAATACCGCTGTGGCGAGACACAATGGCGCAGCCACAATGCAGAATCCCAGCATGACTGTGCGGACGATCATGAGAAACGCGGCGTAGAGGATCAAGATGAGAAGCGGTATTCCACCGATGACGACCGCGACCATGTCGTTGCTCGCATGAGTTAGCACGCCGTAGACGTGACTGAACCACCCCTGACCCGGCTGTGCACCACTCAGTAGCGACGCATGCAGGATGAGTCCGATCACCGCTCCTGAAACTGCGATGGATGCGTCGACACACCACGCGATAGCTGTGTACCCGACGCTGACCTGTGTCCCTGGGATGCCGATCACAGCGACTGCCAGGAGGAAGCGCGGCAAGACCGAGAGGATCGTCTCCATCGAGCCTGTCCGATGGTCGACGAGTGCGCGAATGATGCGTCCCGCCGCTGCGACTGCTGCGAGCATCAAGGCCGTCGGGATCATGCCCTTGTACAGCAACTCATAGATCTGCGCGGAGTTCCATTGCTGGCCCGGCTCGCCGATCGTGCCAAGAAACCACGTCTGCAGCTCTGGCGGAAAAAGGGTACTTGTGAGCCAGTTGACCGCGTCGGCGATGAAGTGTCCCGTATCGAAAAAGAACCGAAAGAATTGCGTGAGAATCGTCAACGCCCCGCCGAGAACGTTCAGAACGGCTCCTCCGGCGTCGTATGCGCCATGGAAGAATCCGGCGACATTCTGTAGCCACGTCGCCGGGTTCCACCAGCTCCCTGCCCCGCTTCCCACCCTCGATGTTCCTGACGATGTCAGCGAGAGTCGATGCGCTGTATCGCGTTCGCGCGCACCGGAGATGCTGCCACTCGGTCCGCTACTTCACCCACACGCAGTTCGCGGGGTCGCAAAGAGGACTCGGCACTTGCGATGCCCGCGTCTCGACGCTGCGCGACGATACTCCGATGCCTCGCGAGTGGAATGGAGAGCAGGTACACCGCGGTCGTCATCAGCCGACACCGGAGATCGACTTGACAAGCTGTAGTACAAGGATAGCTCCCCCGCCTTTGGTCACCATGTCCACCATGAATGAGCCCCCACTTTCCCGGTGCTCCATCATTTTGTGGATGCCACTAATAGCCACGGCTGCGGGTATAAGAAATTGCGCCGACGTCAGCAGTGGATTCGCGACACGCGCGAGCACCTGCTGCGAGAGAGGATCGACGGGTGACGCCGCGCTCAGTGCGCTGAGCCAGTGGATCGTTGCGGTGACTGCTATTAGCAGCATGGCGGATGCTCCTCAACCCTCGGTCTGGACTAGCCCGCTCGGGGCCGAGTGCTGAACTCTGGGATCGCTGTGCGGACAGCGACCGGACATTGCGTGGGCGTCGCGTATGCGGCGCGCAGCGCCCGATGGGTCAGAATCTAGAGCAGACCTCGATACGCGCTGTCTTCACGGAGATTCAAGATGTTCACAAGCATTCTGGTAGGTTTCGACCGCTCCGAACACGCTCGCGTCGCGCTTTCACAAGCCGTGGACATCGCGCGCACGCAGCAAGCCTCGCTTACCGTCCTGGTTGCGTACAGCACGCTGATGCCCTGGGGGCCGGTCGCACCGTTGCCACAATCGGCAGTCGACGAATTCGTCGCCGGCGTTCAGAGCGATGCCCAGGCCATCGCGGACGAGGCAAGGAGCAGCATCCCGGCCGAGGTCCACGCCGAGATACTGGTGGTAGATGCGGCGCCCGCAGAGGCACTCCTCGACCAGTCGGTCACGGGCCACCACGATCTCATCGTGGTCGGATCGAGGGGACGCGGCGATGCTGAATCCTTCCTGCTCGGCAGCGTGAGTCACGCGGTCCTGAGCCACAGCCGAGTCCCCGTGCTGATCGTGCATGTTCCCTCGATGGAGAGCTCGCCTCCGGGTCACTAGCGGCGCCAGCCGCCGGGATGGGCTCGAAACACCAGCGAAATGTTCGAGGCAGACGCTGGTGCGAATGTCCATCCATGGCTCACCCTGAGCCAGGTACGAGGAGGCGCGGAACAATGGCTGACGTATCCATCAGGAAGCTGGGAATCGGGCTCGCCAGCTCGATCCTGGCCGGGGCGATTTCCGTTACAGCCGCTGCTGGGGTCGCGGCTAGCACCGTTCGATCCTCTACCGAAGGCACGTATGTCTATACCGAGAGTAACCAGACGTCCGCGGACGGTGGCAACGCCGTGCTTGGGTATTGGGTCGGCGCCGGCGGTGCCCTTACTTCCATCGGCAGCTTTGCCACCGGGGGAGACGGCACCGGCGCCGGGCTCGGCTCACAAGGTGCAGTCACACTCGCCGACGGCGGCCACGCGCTTCTCGTCGTGAATGCGGGATCGAACACGGTCTCCTATTTCCGAATCCGCCCGAACGGGACACTATGGCTGGTCGACGCCGCTCCGTCGGGGGGCACGGATCCGGTGAGCGTGACCGCTCATGGCAGCTGGGTTGAGGTCCTCAACCAGGGCAGCAATACCGTCGCGGGTCTTGTGCTGACAGGCGCCGCGCTCGTGCCGTCATCGCATCACGCGGTTCCGCTCTCTTCTGCTGCTGAGACACCTGTGCAGATCGGATTCACACCTTCAGGGGCGCACGTCATCGTCACTGAGAAGGTGAGCAGCAGCATCGACACCTTCAATGTGACCGCAGACGGCCGTCTCATCGGGCTACGACACACCGCATCGACAGGTACTGCGCCGTACGGATTCGGATTCAGTGCTGGCGACGAGGCGATCGTTTCCGACGCTGGTGGCGGCGCGGGTGGCGTCAGCGCAGCGACGTCGTACAAGGTCGGCGCCTTTGGTGTACTTCACCCCATCAGCGAGGTTGGTGAATCACAAGCGGCGGCGTGCTGGCTCGTCGTGAATGGCGCTGGTGACCGGGCGTACCTCGCGAACGCCGCATCGGGCACGGTTTCTTCGTACAACATCGGGCCTGCCGGACGGTTGGTGCTGCGTTCCGCGGTTGCGGCGACGGTTGGTGTGCACCCGATCGACGAAGTCGTCACCAGCGGGTGGTTCTTCGTCCTGACAACCACTGAGATCGCGTCCGCGCCGATCACGGCGGGTGGCGATCTTGGCGCGGTGAACGAATCCGCTGCAAGCGGTCTTCCAGCGGCGGCCAGCGGCCTCGCCCTAGCCACGGCCTGAGGCGAAAGCGTAGAAGCCCAACAACACTGACCCAAATCGCTTCTGGACGCCGTGCGGCAGCTCGCCGCACGGCGTCTCGGCGACTTTCGCAGAATGGTGAGCAATGACCATGGAAACCCCGTCGCCTCACTGGCCGGCAACCCGGAATGACCCGGTGGCGGGCGAAGGCGGCGCGAAAGCCCTCGTATCGCCGATCCTGGTAGTCGAGGATGATCAGACCACCTGCGATGTCGTCCGGGCATACCTCGAGAGCGCGGGGCATCGTGTCGTCGTGTGCCGCACAGGCGGTGAGGCGCTCGGCTTTGTCCATCAGACGCAGCCGCGCTGCGTCATCCTCGACGTGATGCTTCCCGGCAAGGACGGATTTGCGATCTGCGAGGAGATTCGGAGCGCCGGCTCGATTGTTCCGATCCTGTTTCTCAGCGCGCGCAGTGACGAGCCAGACCGGGTCGGCGGACTTCGCGTCGGAGCTGACGACTACCTCGTCAAGCCATTCAGCCCCCGCGAGCTCGTCGCGCGAGTCGAGGCGCTCCTCCGCAGATCAGAGATCGGTCCTCGCCCCCCGGCAGTCTTGACGCTCGGCAATCTGGAGCTCTCACCCACGCAGCATGAGGTAGCGGTCGAAGGGAAACCGGTCGCGCTGACGCACGTCGAATTCGGACTTCTCGCCGCGATGATGGAGCGACCCGGCTGGGTTCTCACCCGCAGTCAGCTTATCGACCGGCTGTACGCGGGCGATCGCCTCCCGGCGTTGGAGCGGACGGTCGACGTTCACGTGTTTCGGCTCCGCGAGAAGCTCGTTGCGGCACAGTCGAATGCGGCTATCGCGACTATCCGCGGGGTCGGATACAAGATCACAGCCGAGAGCCGCTGACCATGGCTCACATCCAGCGAAATCGTCCCTGGGCATGGCTTCTACGGGGGTGGAGTGCGCTGGGCCTGCGTTGGCAACTCGTCGCACTCAATATCCTTGTCATAGCAGTGACCGTGATCCTGATCATCGTGTTGATGCACAACATTGCCCAGCAGCAATTCATGGTCATCATGCACGCCGCTGGGCAGCCCGTCGATCCCGCCGCAGGTCAGCGCGCATACGATGCTGCTGTCGAGGCTCAGATATACCCAACCATTGCTGTCGCAGCTGTCGTCGCTGTCGGTCTCAGCTTTCTGGCCGTAACCCTCGCGCTGAGGCCATTGTCAGCCGTCAGTGAGGCGACACAACGGATGGCTCGGGGCGCCACGCCCGCCATCGTTGCAACAAATCGTCGCGATGAGATTGGCGGCGTTGCGGACTCCGTCAATGCGCTCGCGCAATCCCTGCAGCGCCTCGAGGAACTGCGGCGTCAGGTCACCAACGATGTCGCTCACGAGTTGCGGACGCCTTTGCACAATCTTCTGGGACTGATCGAGGGCATGCGTGATGGTGTCATCCCGGTCACGCCTGCACGATTGCAACAAGCGCACGGGGAAGTAGGCCGTCTCATTGCATTGGTGGAAGACCTGCGAGGCCTTTCCGACGCGCAGCTGGCAAGCGACCGGATGACACGCGAACCGCTCGACCTCGAATTCGTCGTGCGGAATGCGGTTGCCGGGTTTGGCGCCCGCATGGCTCAGCGTGACCTCACCTGGGAGATCGCGCCTCCGGGCAATGAGTTTGTGGTGGAAGGCGACGCAGGACGGGTTAGTCAGGTCGTCAGCAACATCGTCGATAACGCGATACGGTATGCCAGCGCGGGCACCATGATTCGCATCACGCTCGTCCGCCGCGGCGCCTGCGTCCGCGTCACCATCCACAACGCCGGCGCGAGCATTGAGGACACCGCACTCCCGCACATCTTTGAACGCTTCTTCCGCGCCGACCCGAGCCGCACGCGCGGCAGCGGTGGCGCTGGCATCGGGCTCGCTATCGTCAAAGAACTCGTCACCGCCCACGGTGGCGACGTCGGCGCGAACAACGACGCCGACGGCGTGACGGTTTGGTTCGAGTTGCCGCTTCAGGAATCCGACGCCCAAGAGATCATTCGCGCAGATCCCCCACGCACAGTCACATCGCTCGACGCCGCCACCAGAGCGTAAACACACCGCAACGGCATCAGCGTTAGCACAGAGCTGGCGAACACGCCCAACCGAATGGCGGAAGACTCACTCCTTCAACGTTGGTTCCGGGGGTCGCGAAGGCCAGCGCACCTCAGGGATCGGCGCAATCGATTTGATCTGGCCATCATCGCCGCGGACGAGTTTCCATCCGCCCTCATGAACGAGCCAGTGATGGCGGTGGCACAACAGCACCAGGTTGTCGAGATCGGTCGGCCCGCCGTGCGCCCAGTGTTTGATGTGGTGTGCCGCGGTCCAAGAGGCGGGACGGTCGCATCCCGGCCACGCACACCCACCGTGGCGCGCATGCAGCGCGCGTCGCGTGGGTCCGGACGGCAGCCTGCGCGCGCGACCAACATCGACCACCGCAGAATCCGGCCCGAGCAGTACGCGAGTGACACTGGCATCGCAGGCGAGGCGCTGCACAGTAGGCGTGGCGATCGGTCCCGCCCGCTCGAGCATCCCTGCCGGAGCGCCGGCGGTTCCGACCAGGGTGTCCAGGCTGGTCGTGACCTGGAGGTGTGGACGCTGCCCGCCAACGCGCGGCAGGATCGCCTCATCGAGCGCATGCCCGGCGAGCTCGACGAGAGCATCGGCGTAGCGACGTTCGCGTGTCCGATCGTCATCGCTCCCCGCCCGGCGCGCGAGTGAGTCAAGGGCGGTGCACAACGACGCACCGCCGACTGGATCGAGGAATCCCTTGATGAAGACGGCTCCGCCTTCGCCAGTGCGCACTTCGAGGGTGCGATGCTCCACGTCCACGCGTTGTTCCGCTTGGAAGGCCTCCGTGTCGTGTGCGTGACGCACATGCGCGCAATCGGTCCGAAATCGGCCCAAATCGTGCGTCATCGCCTGCTGCAGCAACGGCTGTTCCTCGAATGGCGTCGCGGTTGGAGACTCGTGAAACACCCGCGCCGTGCCGGCCATCAACGCGAGGTGCGCAAAGCCGAGTTTGCCCTCATCCACCGCCGCGACACTCTCGGCGAGCACCTCGGCATGTGATCCCACGGCGATCGCGCTCGCTGCGGCCGAGGAGGTCATCCCACACTCCACGCGGAGCCACTGTGAAGGACTGAGACATCCCTGCCACTCATCCTCCTCGGTATCGGCAAATGCCCCCGCGAGAGCCGCGAACTCCAACTCGATCCGATCGATGATCCGGCGCAGGCGGCTCAGATCGCCCCGCAGCGATTCAGGCGTATTCGTTCGCAAGCGCCGCCGAACACAGTCGGCCGCCGTGGCGAGACGTCCGATCTCGTCGTCCGGGCCGCCTTCATCGTCAGCGCGACTATACATTTCTGTAGCATACACTAATCCGTATAACTTCTCGCGAACGGGCGACCCCCCGCGTGGTCCCAAAACAGTGGTGACCAACGGCACTAGACGCAGCGGTACCACGTGGTCACGCTCAGGTCAAATGGAGGACAGAGTATGAAAGCACTCGTCTATCACGGACCGGGGCGGATGGCGTGGGAAGACACGCCGAAGCCGGGAATCTCAGCGCCTACCGACGCAATCGTTCGCGTCGACGCGACAACAATTTGCGGGACCGATCTTCACATCATGAAGGGCGATCTTCCCGCCACGAAAGACGGACGCATCCTCGGCCACGAAGCCGTCGGTACGGTCGAATCGGTCGGGTCGGCGGTGAAGAACGTCAAGCCCGGCGACAGGGTATTGGTGTCCTGCGTCAGCGCGTGCGGTACGTGCCGCTTCTGTCGCGAAGGACGCTACGGACAATGCCTCGGCGGCGGCGGATGGATCCTCGGGTACATGATCGACGGAACACAGGCGGAATACGTGCGCGTGCCCTTCGCGGACACATCGACGTACCCGGTTCCGGACGGCGTGGCCGACGAGGATCTGTTGATGCTCGCGGACATCCTGCCAACGAGCTACGAAGTTGGTGTGCTCAATGGACATATCAGCCCAGGCGATGTCGTCGCGATTGTCGGCGCAGGCCCGATCGGGTTGTCCGCGATGATGACCGCGCGACTGTTCAGCCCTTCGCATATCGTCGCAATTGACCTTGCTGACACCAGGCTCGAGGCAGCCAAGCGGTTCGGCGCGGACGTCGTGGTCAACAGCGGGCGTGACGATCCTTTGAAGGTTGTGCAGAAGTTGACGGACGGACTCGGTGCCGACGTCGCCATCGAGGCGGTCGGAATTCCCAGCCACGTTCGAGCTTGCGACAGCGCTCGTCCGTCCCGGAGGACGCATCGCGAACATCGGCGTGCACGGCAAGCCGGCAACGCTCCATCTCGAAACACTCTGGACGCGCGACGTGACCATCACCACGGGGCTGGTCGACACGTTCAGCACGCCGACGCTGATCCGTCTGCTCGCGGGTGGGCAGCTCAACACATCGGTGTTCGTCACACAGCGATTCGCGATTGACGACATGATGGCCGCGTACGACACATTCGGCCGTGCCGCTGAGACCGGCGCGCTCAAGGTTGTGCTCACCGCAGGGGCGACGTCACCAAACGGAAGGGTTGCGGCACTGGCGGGCGCGACGGCGTAAGCCACGGGATCACCCGGATCAAGGGGACTGCGCATTCACACGTGGTCCTCTTGATTGTTGTCTGCCTTCGGAGCGCGGCCCACGAGAGAGGCACCGCACACACGCCAGGCGGTGCGGCCGTGCCGGCTAAACGGCCGGTTCGACCGCCTCGGGACGCCCCACGGCGCGCGCCGCTGACGGCCGCGCAGGACTTGCCCCGCGCAACCACGACGCTGTCGCACCAACCAGCATCATGATCACCGAGAACGCGAACGTGATGTGCATGCCAACGATGAACGGGTCGCTGATCAGGTTCGGAAAGAACGTCTGCCCCGACAGGTATGCCGCCTGACTCGCACTCAGCGTGTGCAGTGAAGGCCCAAGCAGTGTCGTCATCGGGTTGTACCCGAGGAACGCGGCGAACAGCGACCCAACCGGCGGCAGATTCGCCACCTGGTGCGCGACGGTCGCGGACACTCCATGCGCCGTCAAGCCGGAAAACATCGTTGACGGCAACGTCGAGCTGAGCCCCGCGATCATCAGCGAGAAGAAGATGCCGATCGACAGCGTCATGCCGCTGTTCTGGAACGTCGCCAGCATTCCCGACGCAACGCCGCGGCGGTCTGCCGGCACCGAGTTCATGACGCCGGCCGTATTCGGCGCGACGAACATGCCCATCGACACGCCGACCAGGAACAGCAGCAACGCAAACGGCAGATACGAGAAGTTGGCCGGCAGGAACATGAGCAACCCGAAGCCGATGGCGGAACAGATCATCCCCGCCGTCGCGAAACCGCGCGACCCGAGACGGTCCGACAGGAATCCCGACGATGGTCCGCCGATGAGGAACCCCGCTGTCAAAGGCAACATGAAAATCGCGGCCCAGAACGGCGTCGATTCGTAGCTGTATCCGTGCAGAGGCAACCAGATGCCTTGCAGCCAGATGATCACCATGAACATCAGCCCGCCGCGTCCGACCGAGCTCAACAGGGCAGCGACGGTGCCGAACGTGAAACCACGGATGCGGAACAGGCTCACGCGGAACATCGGCTCCGCGACACGGGTCTCGACGACCACAAACACAACAAGCAGCGCGGCGCCACCGATGATGCCCGCCAGCACTGACGGATTGGTCCAGCCCATCGAATGACCGCCGTAGGGCTGGATCCCATACGTGATCCCGACGAGGACCGAGACAAGGCCGACGGCGAAGAGCACGTTGCCCCACCAGTCGACACGCGAGCGCTTCACGATCCCGGTCTCACGGAGCTTGAGGTATGCCCACCCGGTGCCGAACAAGCCCACAGGCACCGAGACCAGGAACACAAGATGCCAGTCCGTGGTGCTCAGCAGACCACCCACGATCAGGCCGATGAAGGACCCGGACACCGCGGCAACCGCGTTGATCCCGAGCGCCATGCCGCGCTCCTTCTGCGGAAACGCGTCGGTGAGAATCGCCGTCGAGCAGGCGAAGATCATTGCGCCGCCAACGCCCTGAATCAGGCGGAAAAAGATCAACTCCAGGGCAGCACTCGGGCCAGTCGAGAACACGAGCGACAGCAGAATCGACCCCACCGTGAACACGAGAAAACCGAGGTTGTACAAGCGAACTCGGCCGAACATGTCGCCGATCCGCCCGAGGCTCACCACCAGCACGGCGGTGACGACCATGTATCCCATGATCATCCAGAGCAGATAGCTGACATTGCCAGGGACGAGCGGATTCAGCTTGATGCCGCGGAAGATCGCCGGCAGCGAGATGAGCACGATCGACGAGTTGACCGTCGCCATCAGCATGCCGATGGTCGTGTTGGAAAGCGCGACCCACTTATAGCGAGGACCAACCTCGCCGTGTTTGCGCGAGGTCTTGGGGGCCGGGGTCGGGACTTCCGTTGTGGTCACGCGGCCGGCTGCGCCTGCTTCTCGAGTTCACGGCGCTCACGCTCGCGCTGCCAGACCCGAACACTCTCGAGGTCGAGCGGAAGTCGATCCCGCTTGAGTTCGGCAACGTTGGGATTGCGCGCCATCCAAACGAAATGCTGCCACAGATCCAGTGCGGCGTCATCGTCCGGAATCTCGCTGATGACGGGTCCGAACATGTGCGGCCCATGACCGCCGTCGAGCACGATCGTCGGCACGCCGAACGCCTTGTGCACGGTTACCGCCTCATCGTGCTCGCGCTGCACGGCCTCCCACGTCGACGGATCGTCAAGGGCTTGCTGGAGCAGTTCCGGCTCGACGCCCGCCTCACGAAGCGATGCTTCGATCACCGCATGGTCGTCGAGCGAAAGGCCGCGCTGATGGCGCGCGTCACTGAGCGCCTTGTAGAACGCGCCGACGGCGGCGTTGCCGTGTGCGGCGCGAACGGCGATGGCGGTGCGGAGGGACGGCGCGGACCCGGTGTCCGCAGCCGCCCGCCCCTTTTCATCACCGTTGACGATGGCCAGCGAGAACACGCGCCATTGGACATCGAGCACACCCAGCTCTTCGAGACGTCGCGCCCAGCGAGACGTCTGATAGCACCAGGGGCACAGCGGGTCGAAATAGAAGCGAATGCTCTCAGTCATCGTCATAAACCTCTTGGTCTGAATGCTACGCGGTCGCTCCCGCAGCGGCCGCTTCCGGCTGTGCTTCGGCAGGCTTGTCCTGGCCGAGCTCGCCGTCGATCTCCAGCTTGACTTTCTCGCCGACGAGTAGCCCGCCGCCGCCGAGCGGAACGTTCCAGACGAGGCCCCAGTCGGCGCGGGTGATGGTACCGGTGAGCGTTCCACCGACCTTGGTGTTGCCGTACGGGTCCTGGACCGATCCGCTGTGCTCGTAGTCGAGGACGATCTCGTGCGTGATGTCCTTGATCGTGAGATCACCGGTGACTTTGAAGTGGTCGCCATCTGGGGTGATCGACTTCAGGGTGAAGACGATCTCCGGGTACTTTTCGACGTCGAGGAAAGTCCGCGCTCTTCGAGGTGCCCGTCGCGCATCTCGGAGTTCGTCGTGATGCTCGCGGACTTGATGGTGATGGTGCCGCTGCCGGTCGTCGGATCGTTGGGATCGTCAAGCTCGAGGGCGGCGGTCACATCCGTGAAGCTCCCACGGACGGTGGCAACGCCGAGGTGCTTCGCACTGAAGCTGACTGCGGTGTGATGCGGGTCAAGACTCCACGTCATTGCGTGTACTCCTTGAATGCCAGGAGTGCCCCGGGCGGCCTCGGACGTGAATCTGTCCGATACCCGCATCATGAAATAAAGTGCTATAGTTTGTCAAGTGAGATTCCACCCAAACTTCTCGCGGCCTCGGGTTAAGATCTGGAGCGGGATGGAGGAACGACCACATGGATGCTGAACGCGACTATTGCCCGGTTCACGAAGCGATACAGATCCTTCAGGAGAAGTGGACGATGCATATCGTTCGCGCGCTCCTGGACGGGCCACTCGGCTTCAACGAACTCGGTCGCGCTGTCGGCGGGTGCAACCCCGCGACGCTCAAAGTTCGCCTCGACCGCCTCGAGGATCTCGGACTCGTGCGGCGTACCGTTCACTCGCAGATGCCGCCGCGCACGTCGTACGAGCTCGCGCCCTCGGGCGTTGACCTGCAGCGAGTGATCGATGCCATCGATGCATGGGCGCGAGAACATCTGGCAGACCTCAAGCCGGGCGACACTGACGAGGAGCCGGCCGCAGCTGTCGGCTGACCACGCGATCGGGCTCCGTCGCCGGGCCGCTGCTCGCGGGCGTCGCGGCTCTGGCAGTAGCGTGCGGATCCACGTCGCGACCGAGCCCGAGCGCCAGGCCGCAGCCCACCCCGACAGTCACCGTCACGTCGACGCCGTCGCCCACCGCCAACCCCTGCGTCGCCCCCTCCAACGAGCCGGCACCGAGCGGGACCATCCCGGCCAACTACGCGACGGCTCTGGCGTTCGCTCCTGACGGAAGGCTCTTCTGGGCGCAACGTTCCGGCACGGTGCGGGTCTGGCAGAACGGCGCGTCCAGGGTGTTCGCGACCGTGCGGACAGTGACCACAGAGCGCAACGGCAGCTACAGCGAGCGCGGACTCCTCGGCCTCGCGATCAGCCCGACGTTCATGACGGATCGCTTCGTCTATGCCTTCTACTCCGACGCCAACTACACGACACAGCACGTGATCCGCTGGTACGACTGCGACGGCACCGGGATAGACCCGACGATCATCGCCACGTTCCCGTCGGGAAACGACTGCTGCCACAAGGGTGGTCGGATTGCGTTCGGACCCGACGGCGAGCTCTACGTCACGCTCGGCGACGAACACGATGCGCCGAGCGCGCAGAACGTCGATGACGTGCGTGGGAAAGTGCTGCGATACAACCCGGATGGCACCATCCCGTCGGATAACCCCTTCGGAGCCAACAATCCGGTGTGGGCATACGGGTTTCGCAATCCGTTCGGCATCGCCTTCTCACCGACCGGGCAACTCGCGATCACGATGAACGGCCCGTCCGGCGATGCCGGAAGTCCGCCCACCGGATACGACACGCTCTATCTCAACGTGACGCGTGGCGCGCACTACATGTGGCCCGACTGCTATGGCTACAGCCATCCGCTCGCGATGTCGACGTGCGGTGGCGGTCTGGCCCCGAACTGGAGCAGCGAGACGAGCACGTACGTGCCGACGGGCGCGACCTTCGTCGACGCGGACGGCCCGCCGGCTATGCGGGACACCTCGTGTTCTGCACGTACGACAAGGGCATGGCGATCGTCACTGACGGCAGCCCGCACGCGACGGTACAGCTCGGACCATCCGGGTGCCGTCTCGACGTCGTCGAGGGGCCGAATCACGCCCTGTACTACTCGGACGAGACGCACATTTACGAGCTGGCGTAGGCCCTTCGGTTTGAGTGCGCCGAATGGAGCGATTGACCTAATTAGACGCAAATGCCGCGAGTGGACTCCGCGCTACACGAACGCCCGGCAACAGCCGCAAAAGTGCAATCGGCGTCACCAAGTCGAAAGGTTCGCGCTCCTAACCTCCGTGTGGACGCATCTGAGGAGGTTTGCGATGCATCAGGACAACTTCACCGACACTCTCTCGTCCGAAGATCAGCCGCAGCGTCGCAGCTTCGGTGGTCTTGGCCGTGGTCCTGCTGCGCTCCTGCTCGCTGCGGGTCTGCTCATCGGCGGAGGCATCGGCGGTTTTGTCGCCGCCAGCGCAGCCCACGCCGTTCCCACGTTCACGACGATGGCCTCCTCGACGCCAGGCGCGGCGCATCCCTGCCCGAACATGGGCAAGTCGACGGCGAACTAGCTCGACCAGTCACCTCGGGCTCACCGCCCGGAGTGACCCACCTCAATAGCCTCCCTCCCAAGACGGCTCGCCTCCCAAGGCGAGCCGTCGCTGTATCCGGCGCGATTACGATCAGCCGGTGGCCCCACGCGTGCTGCCCGCGGTCGTGTTCACCGCCGGAGCCTCCTCGCTGGCGACGGAGATCTGCGCGACGCGGTTGCTGGCCCCGTACTTCGGGCAGTCGACCGTGGTGTGGGCCAATGTCATCGGACTCATCCTTATCTATCTCTCCGTCGGCTACTGGCTCGGCGGACGCATCGCCGACAGGCATCCGGCGCGCCGCGTCCTCGGGCTGATTCTCGTCATCGCAGCGCTGTGCACAGCGTTGCTCCCCTTCATCGCCCGGCCGTTTCTCAACCTCGCGCTCCAGGGCTTCGCGGCGGTGAGCATCGGCACCGTCGTGGGGTCGTTCCTCTCGACGCTGCTGCTGTTCTCGGTGCCGGTGACGCTGCTCGGTATGGCGTCGCCATTCGCGTTGCGGCTGGCGCTGACCGACATCGACCGCGCCGGCCGCACCAGCGGACGCCTCTCGTCACTCGCGACTGTTGGTGCCATCATTGGCACATTCGGGTCGGCGCTCGTGCTGATCCCCGGAGTTGGCACGCAGCGGACGCTGCTGAGCGCTGCATTGCTCGTCGCGCTCGTCTCGATCCCGCTGCTCATGCGTCCAGCGATCATCGCGAGCGCGGTCATCGTCGTGCTGCTCATCCTTCCGCCAGGACTCGTGAAGGAGACGCAGGGAACGCTCGCCGAACGCGAGACGACCTACCAGTTCGTGCAGGTCGTGCGCGAGTCGGGAGGACGCATCGTCATGCGCTTCGACGACGGGATCGCCGATCAGTCCGTATATCGCGCCGACACGGCGCTCACGGGTGGTGAGTGGGACATGCCGCTCGTGGTACCGCCACTCCTCGGACGCACCCTGCACAGCGTGCTCGTGATCGGCAATGCCGGCGGCACGACAGCGCGAGCCCTCGCGGCGGAGTATCCCGGCATCGACATCGACGCCGTGGAGCTCGACCCCGTCGTGACGCAGCTTGCGCGCCAGTACATGGGCCTCGACGCGATTCCCCATCTCAACGTCATCACCGCAGACGGACGTGAGTATCTCGAGACCACAGCCAAGCGCTACGACATGATCGTCGTCGATGCGTATCGCACCGAGTACATCCCCTTCTATCTCGCCACGCAGGAGTTCTTCTCGCTGATGCGCGCGCATCTCAATCCCGGCGGCGGCATCGCGTTGAACGTCGAGCGCGTGCCCGGTAACAACCAATTGGTCGATGCGATCGCCGGCACCGTCGCCACCGAGTTCCCGCAAGCATGGGTGTGGCCGGCGCTGCACTTCAACGAGCTGGTCGTCGGCCTCGACGACGCAATACCGACAAAGACCGACCTCGCCGATCGGCTCACCGCGCTGCCGGCGAGCGTGCAAGTGCTCGGCCCTCTGGTGCTGCAGCAGTCGTATACGGTCGCGCCGTCGCAGGATCCCCTCACCGATGACCGCGCGCCGGTGGAGTGGCTCACGGATGAAGCCATCCTTGCGTACATCGCGGGCGGCGGCACGCTCGACGAACATCTCCTGCCAACCGCGCCGTGAATGCCGGCCAATGTCATATCCGACCTGCGAAATGTTGCGACCACATCACTCGCAGCGTCGAGATGTTGCAGTCAGGCCAACGGAAAACGCAGTGCTTGCATCGCTATGACGTGTTTGGTAGTCTTACGACGTTCGGTGGTTTTGCACCGATCCGTGGGGAAGTACGGCCTTGAGGGATAGGGGGTTGCGAGCGCTCCTGGGTTCACGCTGAACCTGGGAGCGCTGCGCGAAATCGAGCAACGCGCCCGATGTCGTCCATGCCGAGTCGCGTGTACAACTGCTGCGGCCAGTCGTACGGATCCATCCCGAGAAACACCATGCGCCGATCTGCTGTGAGCTCGAGTGCTCGCGACACGACTGCGCGCGCGTATCCCCTGCCACGATGCTCCGGCACCGTCGCAACGCTCTCGATCTGCGCGACATCATCGACTCGGTAGACCTCGCAGTAGGAGACGACCAGACCACCCTCGATGACCGCGAGATGCGTCGTCGGCACGCCTTTCGCGACCCGTTCCTGTTTCTCCCGAACCTGTTCCACCGCGTCCGGTGTGGCCCAGGGCTCATCTAATAAGGAAGCGGCTCGCGCAGGCCGCATCGAGATGGCATCGACAGCTCGCACCGCCGAGGTGTCAACGCCGCGATCCACTGGCCGGCGTCGCACCATGATGCCGAGCGGCTCGTCGAGCCACCCCGCAGCCCGAAACGCCGCGGCGAGCGGAGCGGACTCCGGGCACATCACAAACTCGACGATGCGGTTGGGCAGCCCCGCCTGGATCTCGTCCGCGGCGGCCGTCACCTCGGCGAATGACAGGCCGAATCCATGCTCATGGACCACCACGTGGTTGACGTCGTAGACCTCAGGCAGCGAGCGAGCACGGAACCACTCGCCGCCGGCCCAGGTGCCCTGGTCGTCCGCGCCGAGCGTCTCGATCTGCCGCGCGTAGCGGACAGCTTCCGCGAGCTCAGCGTCAATCACGCGCCGCAGCCTACCGGTTGGCGCAATCGACCGAGGCTCCTTATCGCAACAAACACCGGGCGGAATCGGTCACCCCGTCATAACCAGAGGACCGTTGTGGTGACCGGTCGCAAACGTCAAACGCCTCACTTGCATCGCTCGTAACTGGTTTGTTAGGCTGGATCAAGGAGATCGGAGCGTTCGGAGTTACTGATCCGATCGGGAACTCTCTTCGCACGACGTGGGGACGTTTCAACAGGGGATGCCGGCACTGCCGGTGGGATAAGGAGGCTCAGGGTGGCGAACTGGTTCAGCGACAACAGGCGTGACCGCACGCACCGAACGCGCCGCGGCGCCGTCAGAGTCTTCGCGGGGATCATCGCGGTCGCAGCCGCGGGAACCGTCAGCTTCGCAACTGTCTCCGCCCATCACATCGTGTCGACGACGCCCACGCCAACGCATGGAGTTGCCGGCAGCACCGCGCTGTCCGATACAGCGCTCGTCTACGCGGACAGCAGCCGCACTATCGCGTTCTCACTGTGGGCGCCCAATACCTGCGGCGTGGCCGGCGCGACGCCGGTCTTCACCGACAGCGAAGCGGTGACCACGTCGACGCTCACCGACAGCACCGTCACTTCCGCATCCTTCGTGCCCAAGCACGCAGGCATCTATGAGTGGACAGCCGAGGTGATCGTCAACAGTGACGGCAGCGTCGAGGACGGTCCCACGGCTTGCACCGACGAGCAGGTGACCGTCACCGCGGCCCCGACCCAGATCAGCACGACACCGTCGAACGCCGATGGTGGCCCGGTCGGGACATCGATCACGGATACCGCGTCGGTGACCGGCGGGGTCAACCCCACTGGCACGGTGACCTTCGAGCTCTTCGGACCGTCGAACCCCAACTGCATCAGCGGCGGCGACAGTTCGCAGACCTGGCTCGGACACTGGTCCGTCTCGCTCGACAGCCACGGGAACGCGAGCGTTCCCGCGCCTGGCTTCACGACCACCAGCGTCGGCACCTACAACTGGGTCGCCATCTACAGCGGTGACAACGACAACCTCGGCGCGACCAGCGCCTGCGGATCCGAAAGCGTCACATTTATCAAGGCGACGCCAAGCATCGTGACCGTCGCCTCGACCGGCGGACCGGTCGGCACGCAGATCCATGACACCGCTCAGGTTTCGGGCGGCGCCAATCCGACAGGCACGGTGACCTTCAGCCTCTACTCGCCGAGCAACCCGACGTGCATCAACAGCGACGCGATGGGTGCCGTGCAGACCGTGACCGTGCCGCTCGGCAGCAACGGCTCCGCATCCAGCGCGGGAACGCCATACACCACCAACGAGACGGGCACGTACAACTGGATCGCCACGTACAACGGCGACGCCAACAACGTGAGCGTCTCCACGGCCTGCACGGATGAGCAGGTCACCGTCGGCAAGGATCCGACGTCCGTCGCGACCGCGGCCTCGGCCGGCGGCTCCACGGGCATCGCGCTCCACGACACCGCCAAGGTAACGGGCACGTTCCTGCCGACCGGGACGGTGACGTTCACCCTCTTCGGCCCCACTGACACCGACCTGCACCGGCACCGCGATCTTCACCAGCACGGTTGCGCTCAGCGCGACCGGAACGGCGACTTCGGGCAGCTTCAGCAGCACGAGCGCGGCCGGCACCTACAACTGGGTCGCCTCATACAGCGGCGACGCCAACAGCGCCCCCTCGACGAGCAAGTGCGGCGCCGAGCCGGTCCACCTGACCGCCAGCGGCGTCCAGGGGATCACCACTCCGGGCACCGGCCTGGCAGGCTCGGTCACCCAGATCGGGTTGGGAATCGAGCTGCTGCTCGGTGGCCTGGCACTGTTCCTCGGCAGTGAGCTGGTCAAGGGTACGAAGAGGGCCTAGGACTGTTGCCACCCTGTGCCGATTCACTGAATGCAAGGATGGGAATCGGTACCGTGGGTTATTCTCAACACCCGCGCCGGTCGCGTTCGGTGCGGGTGTTATTCCCCCAGGAGGATTGAACCCTTGATGCCCAAGCGAACCCTAGCCGTCTTTGCCGCGGCCGCCTTTGGCGCCCTGGCCCTGCCGTTCGGATTGCCGACCATTGCTCACGCAACCGGCCCCAGCTACACCAGTTTGGTGCTATCGCCGTTGCCGATCGCGCAGCCCGGCACGCTGAACCCGGCCATGCCAGCACCAACACGGTGCTGTTGTGCGTGCAGCCGCAGTCGGGCGGCGTGCATGTCGGCGCCGGCGCACACGGTGTACCTCAGCATCATCTCCGGGTCTCTTCACCGCCCCACCAGAGGCAGGGGGATCCGCGGTCGTGGGGGCCACTCCACTGACCGCCACGCCCGCACTGTTCACGGTCTCCGCGAGCTGCACATACGACAACGCGTCTGGATCTGGCACCACAACCGAGATGGACGCCATACCGGTGACCTACACGGGTCCGAGTTCCGTGGAGGTCAACGGACGGGACGTGATCGGCGCAACGAGCGACGGCACCTCATTTGACGCCAGCAACGGCCAGTGCACCGGCGCAGGCGTCTGCAGTGTCGGCACGTACGTCTTCTCGCCGGTGGCCTCGTACACGTTCGCGCCGCAAGGTACCTCGCCGATCGCACCCAATGGATCGTTGACCGCAGGTCAGACCGTGGTCTTCACCGTCACGGCTCTGGACGGCACGTCGCACCCTGTGCCCGGGGCGTTTATCGACCTCTCGCTCACCACCACCGCATCCACCGCGGGCACGGCAACGGGTGTCAACAACTTTGACGGTAATCACGACGCAAAAGGTCACCAACCTTCCCACTCGATTCGGCGCTACCAACGCCGGAACGTGTGCAGGTCACATACACGGCCTCGGCACGCGACGTCCGGCGTCGACACGATCACCGCGCAGAACCACCCCACCGAGACCGTTGAAGCCTCACGACCTACACGTATGGGAGCACCACACCATTCGCGCAGGCTCCGTACACCGCGATCACCCCATTCCGCGTCTGCGACACGCGAGCACCTGGCGGAGGCATCCCCTTGAACCAGTGCAACAGCAGCAGCGGCGCCGTTCCCATCGCCTCGGGCGCGAGCCGCGCCGTGACCATAGAGGGTGAGGGCGTGGTGCCGGCCAGCGGCGTGACCGGAGTCGTCGTCAACGTGACCGCGATCGCGCCCGTCAAGGGGACGTTCCTGAGCCTGTACCCGGCCGGCGGTTCGCTGCCCAGGACGTCGAACGTCAACCCTCTGGCCGGCGAGGTGGTCGCCAATCTTGTCGAGGTCGGGGTTGGCACAGGCGGCCAGATCGAGGTCTACAACGCTGCCGGTACCTCCCCGATCAACGTCGCTCTGGACGTGGAAGGCTACGTTTCGTCCACGTCACCCGGATACTTCAACGCCACGTCGCCACAACGCATCTGCGACACGCGAGCCGCTGGGGCAGGGATTGCGGCTAGCCAGTGCAATACGCACGGCCATAGCCCCATCAACGCCACGACACCGCTGGCCCTCAACGTCACCGCCTCCGGCAGCCCGGTTCCGACCACCGGCACCGTCACCGCCGTTGTCTTCAATCTGACCGCCATCGAACCCACTGCGCGCACGGTGCTCGCAGTTACTCCTGGCGGCGTCGGCCGGCCGAATGTCTCGAACATCAACATCAACCCCGGTCAGGCCGTCCCCAACCGAATCATCGTGGGAGTGCCATCAGGCTGCACGACGAGTTGCATTGTCGACATATGGAACGGAGTCGGGTTGTCCGACGTCGCCGTCGACATTGACGGATGGTTCGGCACCTCGAGCACGCCTCCGGCATCCCAGTTCACCGCGCTGGCTCCGTCGCGCATCTGCGATACGCAGAGCGGCACCAGCGGCACGAGCGGTTGCCAGACAGCGGGTACGGTCGGCGCCGGATGCGGCGCACGTGCTCAACATCGTCGTCGACGGCGCAGGCGGGATTCCCACACTGGGAAGCGCGCATCAGCCGGTCGCAATCGTCGTCAACGTGACCGCTGTCAACGCCAGCACCGGAACGTATGTGACCGTGTACCCGGGACCGGCGGGAGCTGCTGTTCCGAACGCCTCGGACCTGAATGAACCAACCTTCGAGCCGGTGACCAACCTTGTCATCGTCAAGGTTGGATCCGACGGAAGCATCAACCTGTTCAATGCCGTGGGCAACGTGAACCTGATCGTCGACGTCCTCGGCTACTACAGCTGAGGTAGCTCACAAAAGAATGAACGTGGGGGGGAACGAGGTCGTGGTCGATTCAGACCACGACCTCGCCCGCCTCGCGGCCGTTGCCGCGGGACGGGCTCTGATGACACTGCGCGACGAAATCGGCTTCGACGATCCGAAGCGCCTCCGGGATGAAGGCGATCGCACCGCACACGTGCTGCTGATGCAGCTGCTCGCCGAGCACCGCCCTGGCGATGCCGTCCTCTCGGAGGAGGGCATCGACGGCAAGGAACGCCTCGGCGCCCACCGCGTCTGGATCGTCGACCCACTCGATGGAACCCGCGAGTTCGGCGAGGAAGGTCGCACCGACTGGGCTGTGCACGTCGCGCTGATCGAGGATGGCCAGCCCGTGGCTGCCGCCGTGGCGCTGCCGGCACGGGACATGGTCATGAGCACTTCGCCGCCCGAAAGGACGCCCGCTCGGGCGCCGGGCCGCATTCGCCTCGTGGTGAGCCGCTCACACACGCCGGCTGAGGCCGTGGTGGTTGCCCGAGAGCTCGACGCTGAGCTCGTGTACATGGGCTCGGCCGGCGCCAAGACCATGGCGGTCGTGCTCGGCGACGCGGACGCCTACGTCCACGTCGGCGGACAGTACGAGTGGGACTTCGCGGCACCGGTGGGCGTTGCGCTCGCGGCCGGCCTGCGTGCGACCCGCGTGGACGGATCCCCGCTCCGCTACAACCGCGAGGATCCCTGGCTCCCCGACCAGGTCGTCTGCCGCCCGGATTTGCACGACGCGATCATCAGCGCGGTCCGGTCCGCAGCCGCCGAAACCCAGCACTGATCGCGTCCGGCAACCGCGTCTTCTCCACCGCCTCACAGGTGGTGGCGCGGCGACCCCAGGCACAATGGGTTCGATGAGAGGAGAGCTCTTTCGGCCTGCCCTGCGGAGCGTGAGTCCCTCGTGACCAGGCACCTGAGCAGCCGCGAGCGACGCTGGACAAGGCTCGTCACGATCGCCGCCGTCACTGCCGCCACGGCTCTGGTGGCGGGCTGCGGCAGCCCCTCGAACCCTTTTCCCACGCCATCGTCGACGCCGACATCCTCGGTGAGTCCCTCGGTCAAGCCCGCAGCCATCGGATCTCAAGCCGGTCCTCGCAGGTCTGCTCGATCGCGACGGCCCGCCGCCGGCCGAGTTTCTCCCATCCCTTGGCGGCTTCGTCGTCAATGTGTACTGGGCGAATCTTCAGCCCGCGTCCGGGGCGACCCTGGCGCCCGACAACGCCATCGACCAGGCCATCACCGAGGTGCGCAGCCTCAATGCCGCTCATCACACCGATCTCGGTCTGAAGATCCGTCTCTATGCCGGGATCTGGGCGCCCGAACTGGGTGAAGGGCCTGGGCGGACCTCCGATCCCGATCACCAACCCGCAGGACGGTGGCACCGGGACGATCGGCCGGTTCTGGACCGAGCGCTTTCGGCGCCGCCTACGACAATCTCGAGACGCTCCTCGCGGCGAAGTACGACTCCGTGCCGGAGATCCGCGAGGTCACGATCGCGCGCTGCACGACCTTCTACGACGAGCCCTTCATCCGGGACACGACGGCACCGGCGACGGTGAGCGCGCTGATCGGCGCGGGCTACACGCTTGCCGCGGACCAGACGTGCCAGGAGGAGGAGATCCAGGCGGCCACGGTGTGGCACCACACCCATTCCGACCTTGCACTCAACCCGTACCAGGTCATCGAAGCCGGACGGGTCCATCGAGCACCGACGAACCCTTCACCGAATCGATGATGCAGTACTGCCGTCAGGTGCTCGGCACCGCCTGCGTCCTCGAGAACAACTCGCTGCGCGACCCGGCGCCGGGAGCCGCGTACCTGTCCATGTACCAGGCGATGGTCGAACTGGGAGCGCCGATCGCCTTCCAGACCGCGACCGCGGACCGAATCGGCAGCCTGTCGCAGACCCTCGCCTATGCCGTCAGCCTCGGTGCAAGCTCGGTCGAGCTGCCCGCCGGCTACGAGTTCTCTCGGTACGCCGAGCAGCTTCGCCTCCGCCACGCGGCTCCTTGCCGGCAATCGCGCTGCCACCTGAGGGACGAAACCGGGCCGACACCTCGACCGCCGATCGGCCAGGCACCCGGTGCGAGAAAGCCTCCGTCTCCGAGTTGGACGGTCCAATTCAGAGCGGAGGCTTGCCCGTGTCCGATGTGCCCGTCGGCACGCGTTCTTACGAAACCGTGATCGAGGCCGTGTTGTTGTTGGTGTTCAGCGTGACCGTTCCATCGACGAACGACCGGCTGTAGACGCCGCTCACGAGGGTGAACGCCCCAGTCGGCGCGCCCAGGATGGAGAGCTCGTTGGGAAAGTAGATGGTCGAGCGATCGGCGCCGGACGACGGGGCGCTGTAGAGGTAGTAGTCGCTGACCCCGTTGTCGACCAGCAGGTAAGCGGCCAGCGCGTACGTGTTCCACGCGGCCTCCTCAGCGGGAGTGGCCGACGTCCAGATCTTGGTCCAGCCGAAGAAGGACTTGCCCTCCGCGTTGAGTGTCTGGACCATCGCGAGGTCGGCGGCAAGGCTCTTGGTCGCCGGGTACACCAGCGGCGATGAGCTGGCAACACGGAGCCATGAGTTGGTCTGCACACCGTCGACGGTCGAGTCGGAGAGGTAGTGCGTGAAGCTCGTGAACTCGAGGCCGTTGACGAGGCCGGTCGAGAAGAGAAACTTCGTGCCGATCGCCGCCTTGATCACAGAGAGGGTCTGGCCGGCCGCCTGCATCCACGAGGTCTTGGTGAACGCGACGCCAGTCGACGGATCGATGGGGACACCAGTGGTTGTTCCTGAGAACGGTCCTGGACCCATGGAGTCGATGTAGGCGCCGTCGAACCCGTACTCCTGGATGTTGGCGAGAACCCTGGACGCCTCTTCGGCCTGCCAGCCGGGATTCGCCTCGTCCATCAGGTAGTTGTTCGGAAATGCACCGGTGCCGCTCGCCGCCTTGACGGTGATCAGATTGCCGGATGCGTCATGGGCGAAGTAGTCGGGATGGTCGGCCATGAGGGTGTTGAACTCGGCGGATCCCTTGATCGTATAGGGACCGAGGTCGTACACCAGCACCTTGATCGCAGGGTTCCAGGCGTGGAGCTGGGCGATCATGCTTCCGTAGACCTTGCCCGGAGTACCGACGAGGATCGAATGGGTCTCCGCGACCTCCTGCCAGTCGGTCATGGAGCGCGAGTTCGGAGCCCCATTCCAGTCCTGGGCGTAGAGCAGAATCGGGCTCGCCGAGCTCGAATCCCCCGAAACCACTGCGCCGGAGTGGTGGGCGGCGGGTGACGGCGCGGCGGTCCGCGTGGATGTGGAGGCCGCGCCCGGTGTGCGAAGCGGGGCAGCGATGTGTGCACCGGCGTCTGCGCCGGAGAACATCAGGGCACCGCCGGCAACCGGGGCCGTGGCGACAAACGCAGTGAGCGCGGTCGCGACGCCGACCAGCGCGAATCGAGAGGGGACGTGCAATGTATTCACCTTTCCGTGTGACAGAACCGTTTCTTCACTGCACTCTGACCGGGGGATGTTTCGTCCCCGTGGCTAAGCCGTCACTGACCGCCGATAGCGGTGGTATCCGTGTGACGACCCAGTCGCGGCGCGGTGGTCTCGCTCTTGAAGGCCACCTTCGGGGCGTGGAGACGAAACCGCTCGTTCGGGCGCGAGACGACGGGCGTCAAATCGCGTCAAACATTCCACAACTCATCGATTGAGGTATGATTCAAGTCGCTCGGCCCGCGTGGCCGGCGGATCAGGATTGTGGTAACAGCGAAGGGGGCGATGATGCGTCTGAGCAAGGTTGTGATGGCCGCGGCGTTGCCGCTGGCAGGGGCAATGGCGGTACTCCCGGGGACAGTCGCGGCGGCGCCGGCGGTGCTCGCGGCGCCGACCTACTCGAGCACCCTGGTCGGACCCGGGCAGGCGACCATGTATCCGGTCGACGTCAGCCAGGACACCCAGTACTACTTCGTCCTCGACGCCGGCAACTACCGGGTGGTCGCAGTCAACCGGACCACTGGCAACATCGACTGCCAGATCGGCGGCCTCCAGGGCAACGGCCCCGGCCAGTTCGGGGACGCCCGGGCCCTCGACTACAACTTCGTCCACAACGAGCTCTACGTCGCCGACACCCCCAACAACCGGGTCGAGGTCTTCTCCTTCTCTGCCAGCCTCTGCGCCTCGAATTCATCGAGCGCCTTCACCTTCCTCTCTCAGTTCGGCACCAAGGGCAGCGGCCCGGGCGAGTTCAACCAGGTGTACGGGGTCGCCGTCGACGCGGTCAACGGCTGGGTCTACGCGGTCAACGGGGCAGGCTGGGTGCAGAAGTGGACGCTGACCACCTCGAGCACGCCGAGCACGTACATCACCGAGTTCAACGGCGCCGGGCTCAACGAGCCCCGCCAGGTCACCGTGGCGCCCAACAGCGACGTCCTTGTCATGAACGCTCGCGACCACGAGTGCGACGTCTTCAACACTGCCGGAACCCTGCTCTTCACCTTCGGCAGCGAGGGCACAGGCCCCGGGCAGTTCACCGATGACCCGCGTGGGGTGTCGGTGAGCGAGAACGGCAGCCTGGTCTTCGTCACCGATTCGGGGGGCAAGCGGGTGGAGGTCTTCACCCTTCAGACCAACGGGACCAACTACACGGGCGCAACCTTCGCGTACACCATCGCCTCAGGGACGGGCGCCGGCCAGTTCGTCGGCCCGCGCGGGCTCACCACCACGTCCGACAACCACCTCCTGCTCACCGATGAGTGGGGCTTCTCGCTCCACGAGCTGAGCTTCACGTCGACCGGGGCGACCCAGACCCGCAACCTCTTCGGGACCGGTCCGACGCTCCCCGGGGTGGACTCGCCCCGCGGCCTCCAGATCGCCGCCAACGGGCAGATCTACATCGTCGACTACTGGGATCAGCGCATCGAGTACATGAACCCCAACGGGACTGACGCCGCCGCCTTCGGCTTCCGGGGCAACCCCTCGCAGAAGGGAGCGATCAACTTCGCCTGGTCGGCCGCCATCCAGCCTGGCACCGGCGACGTCTTCGTGGCCAACAGAGAGAGCAACCAGGTCGAGGTCTTCTCGGCCACCGGGACCTCGCTGCTCATCTTCGGCAAGCTCGGCACCGCGAACGGGGACTTCAACTTCCCCCAGGGGATCGCCTTCGATCCCACCAACGGGACCCTGCTCGTCGATGACTCCGGCAACGACCGCATCGAGCGCTTCACGATGTCGGCCGGCGACACCAGCGCCACCTGGGATGCCACCTACGGGAGCAAGGGCATGGGCAGCACCGCCCCCGCCGGCGAGCTCAACAACCCGACCGGGATCGCGGTCGCCTCGGACGGCACCATCTGGGTCGCGGACACCGTCAACAACCGCATCCAGAGCATGTCCACGTCGGGCACCTGGACCGTCTTCAAGACCACCACCGGCACCGGCCATCAGACCGGCTTCAAGGTGCCCTGGGGCGTGACCGTCGCTCCCGACGGGAGCATCTGGGTCGCCGACACCGGCAACAACCGGATCGTCTCCATGAGCACCACCGGAGCGCTCAACTTCAGCGCCACCGAGGCGAGCATGGGTATCCCTTCGGTTCCGGACGAACTCGGTCATCTACCCCTTCGCCATCGCCTTCAGCGGCGACACCGTGTATCTCTCCGACATCTGGAACAACCGCGTCCTGGTCTTGACGACCAGCTAGCTTGGGAGTTGGGAGGCTTCTTGGCATGACACACACAAGCGGTCACCGGCAGCGGCGGATCGTCGCCGCGTCGGTCGCATGCACTGCACTGGCCATCACCATCGCGGCCGGCGCTGACCAGGCACATGCAGCGCCCGCGCGTGCATCGGCCGCGTCCAGCGCGCCGACCTACGTCAAGACCATCGGTCACGTGGGCGACGCGTTCGTCTACCCCTGGGGCATGGCGACAGAGCCTGCGCTCGGCGGGCCGTGGGACGGCGACATCCTGGTCGGCGACTACAACAACTACAACATCAAGGTCTTCCAGCCCAACGGCACCTACGTGACGAGCTTCGGGAGCAAGGGCTCCGCGCTCGGGGCAGATGGGGCAGCCGTACGGCCTCGCCGTCGACCCCAACGACGGATCAATCTACGTCGCAGACCTGAACAATCAGCGTGTCGAGAAGTTCAGCAGCGCCGGCGTGCCCGAGTACGTCATCACGCCACCGCACCTCTTCTACGCTCCGTTCATCGCCGTCAACCACGAGGGTGACGTCTTCATCGTGCAGTCGTCAGGCCTGAGCCACACCGCGCCGAACATCATCCTCGAGTACGACGACCTCGGAAACTACATCACCACGTTCGGCACCAACGGAACCAGTTGCAGCGCCGGACAGTTCGGGCTCATCCGCGGTGTCGCCGTCGATGCGCTGGACAACCTCTACGTCGACGATGTCGGCAACCGCTGCATCCAGGTGTTCAACACGTCGAATCCGCTGGCGTGGACCGTCGTGGACAGCTTTGGCAAGAAGTCGCAACTGAGCGGCAATACGCGTGGAATGACCATCGACGCGACCAATGGATACGTGTACGTCGCCGATGCGGCGAAGCAGGTCGTCGACGTCTTCACCACGTGGAACGGGGTCTCAGGCGGTACCTACGTGGGGAAGATCGGGACGCCGGGGACTGATCCCGGTCAGCTCGAAGGGCCAAGAGGGGTCGCGGTCGGCCTCGACGGCACGGTCTACGTCTCCGACTACACGCAGTGGACCGTTGACGCCTACGCATCACCGACGAGCGCCACGCGGTGGTCGTATCTCTTCTCGGCGCCGAACCCTGCGGTGGCGCCCCCTCCCGGCGGCTTCAACAATCCCACCTCGGTCGCGGTGTCGACCCACGCCGGCACCTCGGGTGATGTCTACGTCGCGGACACCTTCAACATGCGCATCCAGCAGTTCTTGAACAATGGAACGTTTGCGACCATGTGGGGAAGCCGGCTGCCCCAACTCAATGGGGACTACGCGCTCGACTACCCGCGTGGCGTCGCCGTCGACCCTGCCACCGGCAACGTCTGGGTCAATGACACACGCTCCGGCTACATCAAGGAATACACATCGAGCGGCACGTTCATCAGCGAGTTCGGTGGACAGGGACAGGCGAACGGTCAGTTCTTCTACTCGAGCGGCATCGCGGTCGGCCTGACCGGGGACATCTACGTCACGGATACCGACAACGACCGTCTGCAGGTGCTCACCCAGGCGGGGCACGAGGTCGCCGGATTCCCGGTGCCCTGCGGCACCGGCTTCAGCGCGGGCGGCGCTGCAGGGTGCACCGGCGTTACGGTTGACTCGGCAGGGAACATCTACGCCGCCGCGCCGGAGAAGGGCGTCGTCTACGTCTTCAACTCCACGGGCACGCTCATCGGCACGATCGGAGCCACCGCACCCGGGGGAAGCCTCGGCCAGCCGTGGGACGTCGCGCTCGCGGGAACGACGCTGTATGTGACCGAGGCGAGCAACAACCGGGTCAGCGAATTCAACGTCGCCAGTGTGGCCGGCCCGTACCCCTACCTCGGCAACTTCGGCAGCGCGGGCACCGGCAACGGCAAGTTCAACCGCCCGCTTGGCATCGCCGTCGATGCCGCTGGCAACATCTACGTGGTGGATTACGGCAACTCGCGCATCGAGGAATTCGCACCCTGATCCGCCGGGCGTTCGCGACCTGCTGAGCGCCGGCGTCCCTTCCAACTCCGCAACGTCGATCACCGCACCGGGTGCGATGTGCGATCAAAGCCGCAGGTCATCGCGGAAGTCACCGCTCGGTTAGCTGTCGGTGACGGGACGGCGTATAGCGACGGGTTGGCAACCGGAACGCGACAACGGCCTCTCAGAGTGAGCTCCAGATTCGCTCACTCGGAAGGAAGGCTCAATGGTCAACCCATCTCGAACTCGTGCTCCTCGGCGTCGTCACGGCGGCCGCGATCGTCATCATCGCGGGTCCCGCCGTCGGCGTGATTGGGATGCCGTCAAGCACGCAGGACGCGGCTCATGTTGCTCCGTCCTCGGCTCCGTCGCACAAGTCGAGCCCCGCCGCACGTCACTCCAAACCAACGTCGAAGCCGACTTCCGGGTCGATCGCCGGCGGTAATGTGGTGGTCGGGTTGAAGCCGCCACCGACGGGGATGCTGTACTTGCAGGGTCGGCCTCCGGCAAATGGCCGGGCGGCGCTCGGGGGTTATGACGTCCAGGGTCGTGGTGACTACGGCGGTGTCTCCTGGGCGGAGCTCCAGGCCACCCCGGGCGGTCCGATCACCGCCAACAATCCCATCGATCAGGCCATCACCGATGTCCGCGCCTGGAATGCCCAGAACCCCACCCATCGCGAATCCCTCCTCGTCCGCATCGAGGCCGGCATCCATTCCCCCGCCTGGGCCATGAACCTCGGCGGTCCCTGCGTCGAGGTCACCGATCCCAACTTCGGCACCTCCGGCTGCACCCCGCGCTTCTGGACCCCCCAGTTCGGCACCGCCTTCTATCAGTTCGAGGCGGAGCTCGCCGCCAAGTACGACAGCGTCCCCGAGATCGGCGAGGTCATCATCGCCCGCGACATGACCATCTACAACGAGCCCCTGCTCCGCCAGATCCAGAGCCCCGCCAGCGTTGCCGGCCTGCTCGCCGCCGGCTACACCACCGCTCTCGATGAGCAGAACCAGATGGCCGACATCGCCGCCCTCGGCACCTACTGGAAGCACACCCACGTCGGCTTCACCTTCAACCCCTACCAGACCGTCAACCCGGTCGGGCAGGACGAAGCCTTCACCGTGCAGCTCATGACCTACGGGCGCGAGGTGCTCGGCTCCCGGCTGGTGCTCGACAACGACAGCCTCCGGGTCTCGTTCCTCCACAGCGGAGCCTACGGAACCATGTACGCCTCGATGCAACAGCTCGGTGGGCCGATTGGATTTCAGACCGCCGTGCTGAGCAAGGACGGCAGCCTCGAAGGGACCGTGCAAGGGGCAAGCTCCATGGGTGCCGACTACGTCGAGCTGCCGCCGGGCTTCCCTGTCGGGCAGGTGCCGATGCTGACAAGGGTGCTCGACCGCGCGAACTAGCCAACAACTGGCGCCGAGGCGACGCAAGACCCTGCCCCGCGGGCGGATCGCTGGCACGGAGATGCTCAGCGCCGCTCGCGGGTCGGGCCACTACGCAACGGTCAGCGTGTACACCAGGATGCGGTCGTTGTACGTGTCGGCGATATAGAGCTTTCCGTTCGGTCCGAATGCAACATTCTCGGGATTGAACAGAGCGGTCGGCCCGCCACCGGTGACGTCGCTGCCGTTGATGGTTGCGGCAGAGGTGCCGTCAGAACTCGTTGATGATATCGACGAGATTGCTCGTGCGATTGGCGACGGCGAGCAACCCGTGTCCGTTGGATGCGACGCCGTAGGGCTCGTCGAATCCCCCGGTAAACGTCTTGACGATCGAGGTGACGTGCCCGGCACTCACCTTCAGCTCGACGACACGATTGTTCCCGCTATCCGCAACAAAGAGATTGCCGGTGGTGGGATCGATGCCGACGCCGGCTGGAGTGGAGAACTCACCGCTGCCCGAGCCCTTGGTGCCGTAAACGCTCACTGCGGCATGGGTGCTGAGGTTCCAGGATTCGACGCGATCATTCCGCGTGTCGGCGATCCACGCGTAGCCGTTGCCGATCGTGATCGAGTACGGATAGTCGTCATCGCCGAGGGCGGTACCCACGACGCCGAACTCCGCTATGCCGTTGCATCCTGAGAAGCTCGGTGAGCTGATCGGCTGCAGGATCTGCAGGTCGCTCTGCTTGGTGTCGGCGATCCAGTAGTCGCCCGTCGACGGATCCACCGCCACGCCGCGTGGCCAGTTGAAATCGCCGGTGCTGGTGAAGCCGCGCTGGCCGCAATTGTTGATGAGAGTCCCCGCGGACGTGAAGACATCCACCCGCTGGTTCACCGTGTCCATCGCGACGATGTCACCGGACGCATCGAAGGAAATCCCGCGAACTTCGTTGAACACCGATGTGCTGGTATCGCCGGGCGGAACGATCGGATTCGGAATCGTCTGGTGGTACGTGTATCCGCCCGACGTGCGGAGGAACTCCTCGACGCGGTAGCCCCAGAGGTCGGCTCCCCAGACGTTGCCGTTGGAGTCCACGGCCACGCGGCGCAGCTGCGTGAAGGTGCCCGGCTGGCTGTCTGTTCCGGCGCTGCCCATCTGCGCCACGTATGTACCCGTGGGGGTGAACTCCTGGATGCGGTCGTTGTTGGAGTCCGCCACGTAGATCGCTTCACCGGGTTTGCCGCTGTTGATGAACGGGTCGGTGCCGATCGCGACGCCGTAGGGGTTCATGAACTGCCCGGTGGCCGAGCCCTTCTTGCCCCAGCTGCGGATGCAGGTGCCGGTCGACGAGAACTCGAGGATGTTGTTGCTCTCGTAGTTGGCGACGTACACGTTCCCCGACGCGTCCGCGGCTGCATCGCGCATCCGGTTGAGCGTGCAGGCGCCGCTCGAGGAGATCGTGCGCACCACCGATCCCGAGGTGCTGAACACGATCACCTGGCTCTTGGTGCCGTTGGCGACATACACCAACTGGCTACCAACTGGCGCGCCGGTGGGACTCACCGTGACACCGATCGGCGCGCCGCCGCCCGGCATCTTGAACGGCGCCGTCATGCATTTGCCGTTGGTCCCGTTGAGCTTCACGATGCGCCCGTTGCCGTTGTCGGCGACGTAGATGTTGCCGGCCGTGTCGACGCCGACATCCCGAGGCTGTTCGAACTGCGGAAACCCCGCGGGATTGGCGCCGCACGGCGCCGCACTGCCTTCGGAGCCGATCCGCCACACGAGCGTCCCAGTCGAGGTGTACTCGGCGATCTGATCATTACCGGTGTCAGCTATGACGATGTTGCCGTTCGGCGCAACCTCCATGCCGGACGGGTACATCGCAGCGTGTCCCGGTCCGCCGACAGTTGCCGAGTATGCCGCGGTCACAGCCGGATCGACCGGCCGGGCAGCTATCACGGTCGTACTGGCCACCAATGCCGACACGGACAGGGCCGCACCCAGCATGACTCGCACATGCGTCCCGGTAATGGGCCGGGGCAAGCGATACCTTCCTGCGCTCATTTTCACCGAGCCCGTCTCCAGGCTCCCCCCCACTTGTTAACGAATTGATAGCAATGCTAACAGGCTACTGATGGGTGGGTTCTGAGAGGTCCGGACGGTCACTGCGCGCCGGTGTCTCGGCAGGCGATGACGTGGACGCGGCGCGCCGCACATGCCCGAAGGGCCTGCGCAACGCGCCGCATGGATACGCCGATAACGCTCGACGTTGGCGTTCACACGGCCGGCGGAGTGAACACCTCGATTCGACCGTTGCCGTAGTCGTCGACGTAGACGTTGCCGGCGCCGTCGGTTGCGATCCCGAGCGGGCGGTTGAGCTGACCGTTGCCTGCGCCTTTGGTACCCCAGCTCCCGAGGTACACCGGGGCGGCTGGAGTGGTGATGTCGAATGCGCTCACCGAGTTCTTTGTCGACTGAGTGACGTACAAGGTGTTGCCGCTGATGGCGACGCCATAGGGGCCGCCAAGTTTGCCGGACGGTAGGCCGATCTGAATGGGAGACATGCTGTAGGTGGGCGGCGTGGTGCCAAGGTTGTACTGGAATTCGTCGACCACGCCATCATTGAAGTCAGCGGCATAGATGTTGCCTGCCGCGTCAACCGCGGACCCAGTGCAGCCGTTGAACACATCGGGCTCGACCAGGATGCCGCACGGGAACTCGGCAACCGTCTGGTAGTCCCCGGTGCCGGTCACATCCTGCATGACCTGGAAATATCCGATACCGCTGTCAGGGATGTAGAGCGTGGTTGGGTTCAGGAAGTTGAGCGTGTCGCCGGGAGGTCCAGCCGCCGCGGTGATGCCGTCCGAGTAGAAAAACTGCCCGGGGTCGATCCCCTCGCCACCGAAGTCCTCGTCAAAGGTCACCGTCGGGGCGCTCGGGGGACTGTTGGTGGTCGTGTACTCCTTGATGTAGCCCGAACGGGTGTCAGACACCCACACGTTGCCGGTGTTCGGGTCGATCGCCACACCCCGCGGGTAATCCAGCGAGAACGGACCGTCGAGCGTCGGCAGGCGGCTGCCCCACTGCTGCATCGGGCTGCCGGGGGTACCGGTGGTGCTGGCGGGACCGTTGAATTCCTGGATGCGCTGGTTGAACGTGTCCGCGACGTAGACGATCGAACCGTCCTGCGATACCGCGACACCGTTGGCCGAAGTCAGCTCCCCGAGCGGGGCCGGCTGCGACGGATCCGGGATTTGATTGATCCATGTGCCGGCACCGTCGGCGGTGTCGAAGAGCGGATGAAATGCGTCGATGAGCCAGCAGGCGTAGTCGCTGACATACACGGTGCCATCCGGTCCGACCGCGATGTCTCGTGGCGCGTCGAGCTCGCCGTTGCCGCCGCACGATGACCCCACGCTGAGCCCCGGCGTGCCGATGGTCCCAGCCCATGTCCCAGACGCGAGCTTGTGCGTCGTCGAGTTCAGGGTGTAGTTGTAGGCGACGACATCTTCCTTGGCAGCGTCAGCGATGTACACGACATCGTTGGTCTTGTCGAGCTTCAACCCACGGGTGTTGGCGCTCAGCTGCGCCCGTGTGCCGAAGGAGCCCTCGAAGACCCCGGTGCTGGTGAAGACCTGGATGCAGTGGTTGCTGACGTCGTTCACGAAAACGTTGCCGTAGTTGTCGACGTCGATGCCGCGGATGACACCGAATTGACCCTTCGAGCAGTTGGTGCCGTTCTTTCCGAACTGACCCATGGAGACGCCGCTCGAGTTGTACATGAGCACGATGTTCGCGCCCGACTTGTTCAGACCGGTGGACTGGACCAGATACACCTCGCCCGTTGCGCTGATGCCGATGAACGGCGCGTAGTACGCCACCGGATTGGTCACCTGGAACATGAACTGGCCCTGGTTGTTGAACTGCGCGTAGCCATAGCCGTTGAAGGCGAATGCAACCACGAAGTTGCCGTTCGTCGGGTTCACGGCAATCTCCGACGGTTGCTCCGAGAACTGTCCCGGCTTCTTGCCTTTGGAACCGTACGTCGCCATGTACGCGCCGTCAGAGCCGAAACGTTTGACGTCGTAGTTGTTGTAGTCGTTGACCAGCAACGACCCGGGCTCGGTGCCGGTCGAATCGCTGACCGTCGGGTCCCACGCCATTCCGAATGGATAGACGAAGGCCCCGCCTGCCGACCCGATGCTCATGCTGTACGTCGGCGCGGTGAATGCCGGCGCTGCATGCACGGACGCGGTCGCCCCGGCCATGGCAGCAGCGATGGCCGTCACGGCGGCGACGCCGCACGACGCAACCCGAGGGATCCGCGATCTCTTCGACCTGCGTGCACCCAATTCGGGTGCAGTTCCCACTCCCATGGTTACCCCTCTCTCTGCCGCGATACTGCCCCCTGACCAGAGTTGCCGGAAGGAGGACAACAGCCTTCCTCAAAGGGACTCAGCCAGATACCCATCCCATGTTAGCGCGTGCGCGGGCGCATGTCGAATCCCACCGATCCGCCCGAACGCGCCACAAACCCCCGAACGACGACGCTCGGCGCGTTTGGAGTCCTACGCGCAGGATTGTGGCCATCTCTGGCACGTACTGCTTGTCATTCCCGCACCGATGTCGTAGGGTTGCGGCCGTGGTGGGGTGTTCATTCAAGAAGGGAAGGCGATCATGCGCTCGGCAGGGACTGCGCTGAGGTCGAACCTGCGACATTGCGAACGGCGCGCTCGTGTGCACTGACGACGAACCTCCGCGGCTGCCGAAAGTCAATCGACGCCGCTTCCTCGGGTACGCCGCAGGAGTCGCCGCGATGGCGGCGGTCCGCGCGGAATGGCCGCGTCCTGTAGCTGCTGCGGGCCCCACAGTTGTCGGCGCCGACGGCAGCGTGCAGGTCGGAATGGCGATGCACATCCACTCATCATTCAGCGAGCAGTACGCGTCGATGGATGCGCATCTCTTGCAGGCGCAGGCGAACGCCGTCGACGTCCTCTGGTGGACCGACCACGATTATCGGATGAGCGGTATCGGCTATCGGGACACGGTGCACTTCACGAGCCTGACTGCCGAGCAGCCCGCTCCCGGAGAGGGACGACCGTGGCAGTGGCAGCTCCAGCGCACGGGTGACCTGACGAAGACGTCCACCGGCGGCATCGTCACCAGCCCAAGTTCGCCGCTGGACCCCGTGGTGGGTGGGGAGTCTCGCTGTGTCCGCCGAGAGCAGCAACTCCGCATCCGCGTCGCTGGGGTTCTATGCGCAGTCACAGTCGTCGGACTGGAACTACCACTGCAGCCTCATCGGCCAGACGCTCGCCATCGAGGTCCTCCCGACTTCGATCGGCGCCGGCGCCTACCTCGAGATCCTGATCACGAGCTCCTACCATCCGGCCAACGGTGGGCGCCCGGCTGGGCAGTACTCCATTGCCTACCGGCTCGGAGGGCCGGGTGTCCCAGGAACCAGCTCCGTCGCCGGCATCCAGGGCGTGGTCAACCTCGCAGCGACTCCTGGCCAGTGGAACTCGGTTTCCATCAGCCCGGCCAACGACATCGCCGTCCTCTGGCCCGGCATGGATGCGCGCGACTTCGGTCTCTTCGGGATCACGTTGAACGCGGTCTCGACCGGAGCTGTCGCGTCCGGCAACTTCGACTATCTCCGTTTCTCGCGATCGAGTGGCGAGGTGCAGCTGACAGCGCAGCAGGACATGGAACTGTCATACGGCTCGCTCTATCCGAGTGTGACGCAGCTGCAGGGGCTCGAGATCTCCCTGGCGGTGCCGCACGTGAACTGGTATGGCGCCGGCGTCGCGCTGACCGACTACGGCACCGTCACCGCGAAGCAGTACCCAGGGTTTCTCCAGACCTCGGTGATCCCGGGGATCCATGCGTCGGGAGGCCTGGTCAGCTTCAACCACCCGTACGGAGCCACAGCACCCCCTGCCTACTCCCAGGCGTTGCAGAATCAGAAGATGACAAGCTTGGCAATATCGATGCTGGCCAGCCAGGCCTTGGGTGTGGACATCCTGGAGGTCGGCTACCCGCTGCGCGGAGGCGTCGATCTCCAGCATCACATCGGACTGTGGGACATCTGCTCACGTAATGCGCTGTTCCTCACCGGCAACGGCGCCAGTGACGACCACGTCGGCACCAACTGGCTGCGATTCGGGAACAACTGGTTCACCTCCGTCTGGGCTGCCAGCACGGCCGAGGCAGATCTCCTGAGCGCGCTGGCGGCGGGTCGCTCCTGGTGCGCATCGCTCGCCTGGTTTCGGGGCAGTCTCGACCTGCTGGTGGACGGGGTCGCGCCCATGGGATCCGTGACCGTGTCATCCCTGACCACCCGACAGCTCTCCGTCATGGCCACTGACCTTCCGACCAATGGCACCCTCCAGGTCGTCCAGGGTGAGGTGGACTATGCGGGCAGCAGCGCCGCAGTCCCCAACACCGCGGTCATCGCCACGTACAGCACCGCTGATCTGAGCAGTGGCAGCGTGACCCTTCCCGTCGACACGACCGAGTTGTCATTCGTCCGGACCCAGGTGATCAACTCTGCGGGCACGATCGTGGCGCTTTCCAATCCCGCCTGGTTGCTGGGCGAAATGCCACCAAACGGGATACCGGCGCCTCGAGCCTACTGAAGGCAATCGCGAGGAGCCGCGCTGCGGAAGCCCCTTCAAAGCCGCTTTGCCAGTTCATTCGCGGTTCGGAGCGATCTCAACAAACTGCCCAAACACGCCAGTCGTCTTTTGCTATGATGCCGCCTGACTGAGCCTGAACGGAACGGATTGTCAGCCTGAACCGAACGGATTGGGCACATCGGGATGGTGGTGAGAGACAAGGGGGCGACATGCGTCTGAGCAAGGTTTCGATCGCCGCGGCGGTGCCTCTCGTGGTTGCCGCAGCGGTGTTGCCCGGCACAGGAGCATCGGCGGCGCCGGCGGTGCTCGCGGCGCCGACCTACTCGAGCACCCTGGTCGGGCCCGGGCAGGCCACCATGTATCCGGTCGACGTCAGCCAGGACACCCAGTACTACTTCGTCCTCGACGCCGGTAACTACCGGGTGGTCGCGGTCAACCGTTCGACGGGCGCCATCGCGTGCCACATCGGCGGCCTCCAGGGCAACGGCCCCGGCCAGTTCGGGGACGCCCGGGCCCTCGACTACAACTCCGTCCACAACGAGCTCTACGTCGCCGACACCCCCAACAACCGGGTCGAGGTCTTCTCCTTCTCTGCCAGCCTCTGCGCCTCGAATTCATCGAGCGCCTTCACCTTCCTCTCTCAGTTCGGCACCAAGGGCAGCGGCCCGGGCGAGTTCAACCAGGTCTACGGGGTCGCGGTCGACCCGGTCAACGGCTGGGTCTACGCGGTCAATGGCGCGGGCTGGGTGCAGAAGTGGACGCTGACCACCTCGAGCACCCCGAGCACGTACATCACCGAGTTCAACGGCGCCGGGCTCAACGAGCCCCGCCAGGTCACCGTGGCGCCCAACAGCGACGTGCTGGTGATGAACGCTCGCGACCACGAGTGCGACGTCTTCAACACTGCCGGGACCCTGCTCTTCGTCCTCGGCAACGGCGAGGGGACCGGCCCCGGCCAATTCAGCGACGATCCCCGGGGCGTGTCAGTGAGCGAGAACGGCAGCCTCGCATTCATCACCGATTCGGGGGGTAAGCGGATCGAGGTCTTCAACCTCCTGTCGAGCGGAAGCAACTACAACGGCTGGACGTTCGCGTACACCATCGCCTCAGGGACGGGCGCCGGCCAGTTCGTCGGCCCGCGCGGGCTCACCACCACGTCCGACAACCACCTCCTGCTCACCGACGAGTGGGGCTTCTCGCTCCACGAGCTGAGCTTCACCTCGACCGGGGCGACCCAGACCCGCAACCTCTTCGGCACCGGTCCGACGCTCCCCGGGGTGGACTCGCCGCGCGGCCTCCAGATCGCCGCCAACGGGCAGATCTACATCGTCGACTACTGGGATCAGCGCATCGAGTACATGAACCCCAACGGGACCGACGCCGCAGCCTTCGGCTTCCGGGGCAATCCCTCGCAGAAGGGAGCGATCAACTTCGCCTGGTCGGCGGCCATCCAGCCTGGCACGGGCGACGTCTTCGTGGCCAACCGGGAGAGCAACCAGGTCGAGGTCTTCTCCCCGACCGGGACCTCGATCTACATCTTCGGCAAGAACGGCACCGCGAACGGGGACTTCAAGTTCCCCCAGGGGATCGCCTTCGACCCCACCAACGGGACCCTGCTCGTCGATGACTCCGGCAACGACCGCATCCAGCGCTTCACGATGGGCACCGGCGATATCAGCGTCAAATGGGATGCCACCTACGGAAGCAAGGGCATGGGCAGCAGCGCCCCCGCCGGCGAGCTCAACAACCCGACCGGGATCGCGGTCGCCCCGGACGGCACCGTCTGGGTCGCGGACACGCTGAACAATCGTATCCAGAGCATGTCGTCCTCCGGCGTCTGGGCAAAACCCATCACCCAGACGACGGGCACCGGCGCGCAGACCGCGTGCCAGGGCACCGGCAAGCAGACAACCTTCAAGGTGCCCTGGGGTGTCACCGTGGCGCCCGACGGGAGCATCTGGGTGTCGGATACAGGGAACTGCCGGATCGTGTCCATGAGCACCACCGGGGCGATCAACTTCAGCGCCAACGAGGCGACGATGGGCATCCCTTCGGTTCCGAACGACAACGTCATCTATCCCTTCGCCATCGCCTTCAGCGGCGACACCGTCTATCTCTCCGACATCTGGAACAACCGCGTCCTCACCCTCTCCACCCACTGAACGTGCGACGAGATCTGATCGTGGTCCAATGCCTGAGGCGAACCCAAGACCCCGCACATTACCCGCCCCGTAGCCACCGATTCCTCGGAGGAACCAACTGATGGATACACAGCAATCCCGCCGGGCGGCGATCCTGCGATCGCATCGGCCCAGGAGCTATCTCCGCCTTGCGCTCTTGACCGTCTCGTTGACCGCGCTTGCGCCGATCAGCGCCGGTGCCACGTTCGTCGAAGGTCCTGCTGCGCAGGCGACGGCGATGACCACCGCCCAGCCGGCCACACCCGGCTACCTGACGATCCAGTTCGGTCGCACCATCTGGACGGTGGCCAACGGCTGCGTCGCTCTTCCGGGGGCGCTCACCCTCACCCAGATCGCTCAGGACCTTCAGGCACGATCGATGACGGCGACCGGGACCGTGGTGGTCGACCGTGTCGACAGCGGCACCACCCGGTATTGCCAGGGCGACGACATGTATGCCAACTGGGCTGACCTCGCCTCGCTCAACACCACCTACGGGTGGCAGTTCGTCAGCGACGGGCTGACGCATGGCGACATGACGACCATGACCCCGGCGCAGCAGGAGCAGGAAAGCTGCGGTTCACTCCCGCCGCTCGAGAGCCACGGCTTCACCTCGGCATGGGGCCTCTTCGCCTACGGCGACAACCACTTCACCACCCAGATCCAGACCAACGTTGTCAGCACGTGCTTCGCCTATGGCCGCACGTATCGCGGCGGGGTCAACATGCGAGCCAACATGCACGCGCCGTGGTTCCAGAACACGAACTCGATCACCGGCGGCGAGTGCAACGTCGTCGGACAACCGTGCTACAAGCTCTCGACGACGAGCGGCAAGCACTACGAATCCCCACTCACGTTCGAGAAGCTCGTCGCGGTGAGGGCAGCAACCAGTGGATCGACCTGCAGTTCTACCGTCTGGTGACCGGCTCGAGCGATTTCAGCCCGGAGCTGTCATGGGATTGCACCAGCTCGAACTGGCAGCTGCACTGGACCAGCTCCACCGAGATGTACTGCCAGAACGATTTCGACGCCATCATGGCCGATGTTCCAGCCGGCGTCGTGACTGCGGATCCCGCGACGGTCGCCACCGCCTGGGGGCGTACCCCGCCGAGCTGAGGAAGGCGACTGCCGGAGGGCGGTGCCATCCTGGGGATCCAGTTGGCACCACCCTCCGAGGCGCCGCGCGAGCTCACCCAAACGTGGCGGTCTCGCATGGCACGTGTCGTTGGTTGACAACTGTGTGTCTTCGCACGCGCGCACTTCGGTAGTGTCGAATGTGACATCGAGCGCACGTTCGAGCATGCGCTCCGCCGTCTCGTCGTCCACCAAATAGTTTCTCTATTTAAATGGTGGTCAAGACGCTGCGTGCTGTGCGGCAACGATGTTTCGGGCAAAGTTGCTGTAGGACAACTGCTTGACTCGAATTGTGTGGTGGCAACGCGGCCCCCGTATGTCGTATGGTGCGCGGAATTCGGGGGCGGACCTCCCGGCGTAATCCCAGAACGCGGCACCGGGGAGAGAGCCGTTGTCGCACTCAACATACATGCGAGCGGCACCATGCCCTCGCGGAGGATGCCTATGCTCAGCCGATTCCTTCGTGTGCCCTCGGCCGCGTTAGTGGCCGTTGTGTCAACGTTTTTGCTCGCCAGCACCACATCCCAGCAGGGATTAGCCCCCATCAGCGCGTCGCTTTTCCGGCTCGGGCACAACCGGGCAGAGCAGCTCCGCGTCGACGGCGTCGCAGCCAGGTCTGGAATTGGGATCAGCTGGGTCGAAGAGTGGTGCAAGTTTTGAGTTCCTGGATCCGACGCTCCGCGTCGGCGAATCCGTCACCGATTCTTCTGTACGCGCAGGACTGGAACGGTTTCCCCGCAAAGCGCAGCATGGCGGCGTGGCAGGAGGCTGCCATCACGCACGAGGTGCTGGTTGGGACGCAGGGTCCGGTGTACGGAAAGATGATCGCGCAGCTGCATGCGTGGAACCCGACGCTCAAGGTGCTGGTCTACGACCTCGGTCCGTACACCATCAAGGGCACGTCGGACTACAACACCCTTATGGCGGAGCACCCGAGCTACTTCGCGCATGACAAGAATGGCCATCTCATCACCGTCAAGGCCGCCAGCGGGACCGCGGCCTTTCCAAGAACACCCTGATGGACCAGGGAAATCCGGGGTGGCAGCAATTCCAGGCACAGCGCATCCTCACGAACATCGAGGCGTGGGGATTCGACGGTGCGTATGTCGATTCCATGGGCCCCGGGGTCTTCACCGGCACAACCACCGGAGTGCCTATCGATCCGAGCACTGGCAAGGCCTACACCGATGCATCGTGGATGCAGGCGGGGGCAGCGGCCATGAACGCGGTCAAGGCAGCAATCGGCAAGAGCAAGTACCTCATGGCGACCGGGCTCGTCAACGGCTCGGAGTACACGTCGTTCACGCACTATCTCGCCGACTCAACGTCGACGGCATGCGAGACCAACTCATGGATGCGCGTCGCCAACGGGTCGCTCAATGACTGGCCATCCGCCAATGCGCTCGCAGCCGATCTCGCGATGGTGCAGTCGCTGAACGCCATGGGCAAGGGATTCTTCGGATGGACCAAGGTGTGGATCAACGCCACGGAGGCACAGCAGTCGGCGTGGAACACCTACGCACTCGCCGCCTATCTGCTGGTCGACAACGGCGTCAGCGACTACTACCTGTTCAACTCACCGGCCAACTCCGACCGGACGACCATCTTCTTCCCCAATGAGAGAGAGGCGCTCGGCGCGGCGACTGGCGCATATACGCTGGTCGGAGGTGTGTACCACCGCACCTTCACGTATGGATCGGTGACGCTGAATACCAACGGACAATCGGCGTCCATCAGCCTCATTCCCTGACCTTCCGCTGACCGGGACCGGGAGCCACGCGCGGCGTGCGCTCCCGGTCCATCGCGGTTCCCTTTGTCAGGGGACCATCCACTCGCCGACGACATCGCTGCCCTCTTCCACCACGAAGAGGCGCCCGGATGACGAGAACACCAGGCCCTGTGGCGTGCTTGCCTTGAACGTCGAGACAAGCGTGCCGCTGCGCGTGTACTGCGCGACCTGATTGCTCGAGCTCAGTGCGATGTACAGATATCCTGCGTCGCCCGCGATGCCAAATGGCATCGACGTCGCCCCGGTATTGAACGTCCCCAGCTGCGCGCCGGTCGCCGCGAAGTGAAAGATCTTGCCGCTCGCCATGCTCGACACCCAGATGCTGCCGTCGGTGTCGACCCAGATCCCGCGATCGAAGCCGAGATTCGTGCCGATCGTTCCGGTCTTCTTCCCGCTGCTGTTGAAGACGGCGATGTCGTGATTGTTGCTGTCGGCCGCGTAGATGGTCCCGTTGGGCGCGCAGGCGACACCGTATGGATCCGCCAGACCGGTTCCCACCCACTTGTACACCCCGTTGGTCGTGTACGCGACGATCTCGTCGGAATCGGTGTTGGCGATGATGATGAGGCCGCTTGCAGGGTCGAAGCACGCCAACCGGGGGTAGTTGAACTGATCCGGGTTCTCACCACGCAGCCCCCACGCGAGTGAGAACGCGTAGCCACCGCCGCTGGTGGGAGTGAACTTCTCGACCCGCTCGTTGTACGTGTCAGTGACGAAAAGGTCGCCGCTCGAGTTCGAACACCGCGCCGCGAGGACCGTTGAAGCCGCCGGTCGGCGGCGGCGCCGGAGGCGACGGCTCGGCGAAGAGGAACGCTCCGCTTGGAGAGAACACCTGAACACGGAAGTTGCCGAGATCACCCACCCAGACGTTGTGACTGCCATCGACGGTGATGTCGCGGCCGCCATCCTCGAACTGACCGTTGCCGGTGCCGCAGGAGCCGAACTGCGACATGTAAGCGCCGTACTGGCCGCTGCTTGCGTTGGCATTGAACTCCTGGATGCGACATCCCTGGTTGTTCACCACGTAGGCGATGTTGTCCGAGGTGTCGATGGCAAGGCCTCGGAACTCGAAGCTCGTCGAGACGCCGCCGGGCGGCGAGATCGTCTTGACGATGGCGTTCTTCTGGTTGTAGATCACGACGCGATGGTGGCCCTGATCGGCGACCCAGAAGTTCCCCGAGGCGTCGAAGGCGATCCCTCGAGGCTGGATCAGCTGCCCGGAGCCGAACGTGCTCACCAGGGATTGGGTCTTGGGGTTGATGATGTCGATGTCCCCGGCCCACTGGTCCACGACGTAGACATTCTCGTTGACCGGGTTCACCGCGACGTGACCCGGGTACGTGAAGTTCACGAAGTGGACCGCGTTGGTGCCATAGCTCGTGATGAAATTGCCGTTCTTGTCGTAAACATTGACGTCCGGCTCGCTGCCCTCGGCCATGTACACATCGCCGTTGAAGGGATCGACGCCGAGTCCGTACGGTGCCTGGTTGGTGCCGGGTCCGTAGCCGAGCTTTCCCGCGAAAACGTATGGAGACGCGTGGGCCCCACTGTCCTCGAAGTGGACGATCCGATAGTTCCAGTAGTCACCGATCAGCACGGATCCATCGGTTTCGGTGGCTGCCCCCCAGCCGTACAGTCCGGCCGTTGCGGGTCCGCCCACCGACCCCTCCGGTGTCACGCCCGTACCCGATGCCCCCGCCCCGCCCGCAAGCGTCGCAGTGGCGAGTGATGCTGCGACTGCGATCCCAACGGCTGCGCCTGTGCGCGACAACGGGTTGCGTCCCGTGATAACCATCAGCCACCCCCTGAATCTCTGGCGGGCGCAATTGCGCTCGCCACAGGACACTACGCGTGGCCTCGACGAGGTGTCAACGAACCCGCACCAGTGGCGCCGTTCGTTGACAGCTGTGCGACGCTGGAGTCCCCTGCCAATTCGAGGCCACGCCGGCGCGTGACTGCCACGGTGCAGCGTGACCGCAATCAACTGGACGTGAACTGACGAATCGCCCAGGAAACAACCGGGTCAGATCCTGGCTGGATCGACACCGGAACGCGCCACCGGCTGTGATCGCCGTCATCGCGGTGGTCGTGCTGCTCGTGATCCTGCTGCAACCCGGGGTGCGCTCAGAGGTCGGCAAGCTGCCGCCGCTGCTCGGGGTGCCACCGGTGGAGGCGTCACCCACCGCCCAGCCGTCCGAGCCCCCGTCGCTTCCGGGGCAGACGCTCAAACCGGCGATCCGCGGGCTGCTGTACCTGCAAGGCAAGCCGCCGGCAACCGTGCGTCCGCTCCTTGCCGGTTATGACGTGCAGGGTCGTGGTGACTACGGCGGTGTCTCCTGGGCGGAGCTCCAGGCCACCCCGGGCGGTCCGATCACCGCCAACAATCCCATCGATCAGGCCATCACCGATGTCCGCGCCTGGAATGCCCAGAACCCCACCCATCGCGAATCCCTCCTCGTCCGCATCGAGGCCGGCATCCATTCCCCCGCCTGGGCCATGAACCTCGGCGGTCCCTGCGTCGAGGTCACCGATCCCAACTTCGGCACCTCCGGCTGCACCCCGCGCTTCTGGACCCCCCAGTTCGGCACCGCCTTCTATCAGTTCGAGGCGGAGCTCGCCGCCAAGTACGACAGCGTCCCCGAGATCGGCGAGGTCATCATCGCCCGCGACATGACCATCTACAACGAGCCCCTGCTCCGCCAGATCCAGAGCCCCGCCAGCGTTGCCGGCCTGCTCGCCGCCGGCTACACCACCGCTCTCGATGAGCAGAACCAGATGGCCGACATCGCCGCCCTCGGCACCTACTGGAAGCACACCCACGTCGGCTTCACCTTCAACCCCTACCAGACCGTCAACCCGGTCGGGCAGGACGAAGCCTTCACCGTGCAGCTCATGACCTACGGGCGGCGGGTGCTGGGCTCGCAGCTGGTCCTCGAAAACGACAGCCTCCGGGTCTCGTTCCTCCACTCAGGCGAGTACGCGGCGATGTATGCGTCGATGCGACAGCTCGGCTCGCCAATTGGATTCCAGACCGCGGTGCTCAGCAAGGTTGGCAACCTCCTGGAAACCGTGCAGGGGGCCGCAGCGCTCGGTGCGAACAACGTGGAGCTCCCGCCGGGGTTCGCACCGCAGACCGCGAGTGCCCTCGCTCCGGTCCTGGCCGACACGTCGTAACGCCGGCGGGTCGACAGGACGCGGACGCCTTTTCCCGCTTGCGGTTGTGGCGCCGGTCGGGCTCAGGAATGGTGTCGCCGAGACAGGTATACTTGCTGGAAATCGTTACGAGATCGGGGGACTATTCAGGTCAGGCATGTCCTTCGGACCTCAGGACATGAGGAAGAGGGGATCAATTCCGTGGTACATCGCAATCGGATCACTGCGCTCGGAGGAGTGGCGGTCGCGGTCACGCTGGCATCGGCCACGGCATGGGCCGCCGCAGTCCCGGCGGGCGCCGCCTCAAAGCCAACAGCACTGTCGCTGATCGGCAGCCCCGGCACCGCGGGCCTCTATGCCTGGGGGGCGGCCACGATGCCAGACGGCTCGATTCTGCTTGGCGACTACTGGAACTACCGGATCGTCCACTACGAGGAAAGCGGGGCGCCCGCGTCGCCGCTCGTCTTCACCGGCAAGGAGGGCTTCGGCGGTTCCAGCAACCAGGCGCCCTTTGGGATCTGCGTCGACACCACCAACGGCCCTGATGCCGGCGACGTGTACATGACAGAAGGCAGCGAGTACGACGTCAACCAGTACAGCAAGACTGGCGCGTTCATCACCAGCTGGGGCACCACCGACGCTGTGCACTCGGTGAACTTCGACTATCCGTCGCAGTGTGCGGTGAACCCGACGAACGGGAAGCTCTACATCTCGAATCAGTGGGGAAAGGACATGGTCATTCTTGACCCTGCGAATCCCACAGCTCCCGCCCAGTTCATCTCTCCGCCTTCACCCAACAACTTCATCCAGCCGCGCGGCCTGGCGTTCGACAGCTCCGGCAATCTCTGGATCGCCGACCAGGGCCATCACCGTATCGAGATCTGGCCCAACGGATTGACCGGCACCAAGCCGCTGAAGACCATCAGCCCGCCCGGCGGCGTGACCTCCACGTTCGACATGCGCGGGCTGGCGATCGACACGAACTCCAACCTTGCCTTTGTGGCCAACGGCCAGAACTGCCTCGTGCAGGAATTCAACGCGAATCCATCGAGCCCGAACTACGGTCAGTTCATCACCAACTTCAACGGTGTCGGGTCGAGCGGAAGCGATTGCGGGTCAGGGCCCGGTCAGTTCGGCGATGGCGCCCGTGACCTCGCCGTCGCCGGGAACGGAGACGTGTGGGTCGCGGACCTCGCGGACTTCCGCGCAGAGGTCTTCAACGAGAGCGGCACCTACCTCTTCTCGGTGCCGAATCCTCCTGCACCACCGCCGGACGGCAGCTTCAACGGCCCGCGCGGCGTCGCCTTCGACAGCGCGGGAGATCTCTTCGTCACCGACACCTACAACGAGCGGATCGAGGAGTTCACCAAGGGGAGTGGCGGCTACGTCTTCTCCAAGGCGTGGGGCATCCGGGGGGTCACTGCCAGCACGTTCAACTATCCGAGGCTGATGTGCTTCGACCCGGTGAACGGTTTCCTGATCGTCGCCAACACCGACAGCAATGAGATCGTCGCCTGGAGCACGGCCGGCAAGGAACAGTGGTTCGTCGGTGGCATGGCGACGCCATACGGTGTCGCGTGCGGTGCGGACGGGACCATCTATGTCGCCAATGGCAACGGCAGCGACATCGTGGTCGTGAGCAGCGCCGGCGTCATGACCGGAACGATCGGCACCCACCTTGGGTTCGTCCGCGGTATCTGGGTTGATACCGACGGCTCGATCTGGGCGTCGAACATGACGACCGGTGCCATCGATCACTTTTCCGCCAGCGGGACCCAACTGGCCGGGTTCAGCACCGGTTCCGGCACCTCGCCGTTCGGCATCGCCGGCGATGCGGGATACCTGTACGTCGCACTCAGTTCGTCGAACGAGGTCGGGCAATACACGCGAACCGGGACACTGGTCCAGACCTTCGGCGGGGCCGGGAAGGCGCTCGGGCAGCTCCGCACACCGCAGGGTCTCGCGTTCGGGCCCGACGGCAACCTCTATGTCGTCGAGGAGAACAACAACCGGGTGAGCGTCTGGTCGGTGCCCTGAGGGGAGGGGCGGCCGGCGCGCTGATTGTAATTGGCCGTCCAAAGCTCTAGGCTGCTTCCAATTCCTCCGTGGGGGGGTAGACGACCGTAATGGAGGTGGCACAAGTGGTTCTCTTCAAACGCGTGGGTCTTGCGTCCTTGTTGATCGCGCCCGTGCTGGCGCTCGGGATTCCGGCACAGGCCGCATCACTGGCCGGTGTCCCCAAGGTGACGATCTCGGGAAAGCCCGCGGTCTACAAGCCGACGAGCCTCAAGGCGGTCGCGCATTGGAATGGCCAGTCAGGAACATGCACGACGGCTGTCAAGTCGTTCACGATCACCAACAACACATCGGCAACTCAGGAGATCCTCAACGGCACAACAGACCTAGGCAATCTTCCCGCCCATGAGATGACTGGGATCTGCATCAACGAGAACACGCAGAAAGGGAAGACCGAGCACTTCAAGCTTGGCTCGAACAAGAATGCCAAGCTCACCGTCTCGGTCGCCGACTAGCGAAATATCTCGGTAACGCGAAAGGGCCGGCGCACCCGCGGGGAGCGCCGGCCCTTTGCTTTCCAGTCAGCCTGAGCAACTCAGGGTGCCGGGGCGAAGACCTCGATCCGGTTGTTGCCGTAGTCGTTGACGTAGATGTTGCCGGCGGCATCCACGACGATGCCCTGCGGGGTCAGGAACTGGCCATGCGCGCTGCCCTTCGATCCCCAGCTCCCCAGATAGCTCCCGGTCGTCGGGTTGAACTCGTCGATTCGATTGTTGTTCGTATCGGTGACATACAGAATGCTGCCGTTGGGCGAGAGCGCGTCATCGAACGGCGAGCGCATCTTGCCTCCCGGCGCCGTGGAGCCGATCGTGGAGAGGAGTTTGCCGGCCGGGCTGAACACCTCAACGAGACCCTGGGTGATCGAAACGGCGTAGATCGTCCCGGTGGTGGGATTCACAGTGACACCCGTGCAGCCCTGCAATGCGCCCGGGTCGTACGCGTTCTGCACGCCGCACGCGACCGGGAACCCTGGCACTTCAGTGCCGGCCTGCGTGAGCACCTGGAGGCGGCCGTTGTCGCTATCGGGCACGTACACGTCGTTCGACGGACCGCCGACGAAGATCCCGCGAGCGTAGAAGAACTTGCCGGGCGAGCACGTGATGCACGTCCCCGTCCCGACTTCGCCGCCGAACTCCGACGTGGAGCTGACCGTGGCCGTCGTTGGCGACGCGCACCCGAGTGGCCCGTTGCTGTTGCCGTCGGGTGTGTACTCCTTGATCCATCCGGAGCGAGTGTCGTTGACCCAGAGGTTGCCGTTGGAATCCACGGCAACGCCACGCGGATAGTCCATGGCGCAGTAGGAGCTCAGCGTTGGCTGGCGGCTGCCCCACATCTGGACGAAGGCGCCGGGCGTTGTGCCGTTGAGCCCCTGGAACTCCTGGATCCGCTGGTTGAAGGTGTCACTCACGTAGACCGTGCCGTCGACGGGCGACACCGCAACCCCTACCGCCTGGTTCAGGCCGCCGGCGGGCGGCGGGACAGCCGGGTTCGGGATCGACTCGAGGAACCCACCGGGCTTGCTGCTTGCGAAGAGCGGGTTGTAGGCATCGATGTCGAAGCAGGTGTAGTCGCTCACGTACACGGTCCCGGTCGGCCCGATCGCCGTGTCACGCGGACCGTCGAGCTGGCCGTTGCCCGCGCAGTCAGATCCGGGTTTCCCGATTGTGCCGACGAAGGTTCCGGAGGTGCTGAAGACAGCAACGTTCTGCTTTCCAGCGTCGGCGATGTAGACGAGGTTGTTGGCGCGATCGATGGTCAGTCCGCGAGTGTTGCCGCTGACCTGATCCTTCGCGGGGAGCCCGGCCTTGGTGCTGAAGTAGCGAAGGAAGGTGCCGGTGCTGCTGAAGACCTCGACGCAATTGTTGCTGACGTCGTTGACATAAAGGTTGCCTGAACTGTCGACGTCGAGGCCACGGATGAGGCCGAACTGGCCCAGCGCGCAGTTCGTTCCGGTGGTTCCGAACTCACCGAGGTAGCTGTCGCTGCCGTTGTACATCAGCACGATGTTGTGACCAGTCGCGCTGTTCGAGTTCACGAGGTACACCTCGCTCGTCGCCGAGCTGACCGTCATCCACGGCGCGTAGTAGGCGCCCTCCGCTGATGCGTGTACCGAATCCAGCAAGGTTCCAGTGCTGCTGTATCGCAGGTAGCCCACAAGGTCGTCGACCAGGAAGTCATCGGTCGAGGAATCGACCACGATCGAAAACGGCTGCTGATTGTTGAGGGCGGCCTTGTTGCTGTAGACGGCAAGCGGCGTCCCGGATGCCGAGAAACGCCGCACCTGGTAGTTGTTGTAGTCGGTGGTGAGAATCGTGCCGGAAGCAGGATCCCACGCCATCCCCCACGGATAGACGAAAGCGCTGCCAGGCTGACCGATCTGGAGCTGCCACGTGGGGGCCGTCAGGGTTGGTGCCGCCTGCACCTGCCACATCCCGGCTCCTGAACCGATCGCAAGCAGTGCGGCCCCGACGGCCACCGCACTCGCGCGCCACAGTCTCCTGTTGGCCATCACAGTGTCCCTAGCCACAACGTCTTCCTCCCGTAACCCAATCGCTCACCGCGGTGCTTCTTTGCTGCAGACAGGACGGTCGGCCCCTCTCGGCCGCCGCTTGGCGTCGCCGCCACTTACGAGGTTGCCACACTGAAGGCGACGAGCCCGCTCATCGCGGCGTTGCCGCTGGTATCGAGCGCGCGCACCTGGGCCGTGTACTTGGTCCCGAACGTCTCACCGATGAAGGCGAAGCTGAACGTGCACGACGTCAGGCTGCTGCAGACAGGCGCGGCGTAGTTCCATGTCTTGGTCTTTGTCCAGTTCGAGTGACTGCCGTCCCACCAGAGATTTGTCGCGGCGTTGTGGACCGCGACCTCGAGATCACCCAGCCCGACGTTGTCGGTCGCCGAGCCGGTGATGGTGACGGTCGAAGCAGGGAACACTTCCTTCGCCGTCGGCGAGGTCATCGTGACCGTCGGCGGCGTGGTATCGCCGGACGGCAGCGGGACCGACTCGGAGAAGACCTGGACGCGGCCCTGGTTGGCCGACGCGACATAGATGTTGCCGGACGCGTCGCCGGCGATCCCCGAGGGTTGGTTGAACTGGAATGCGCCTGCGCCAGTACTCCCCCACTGACCGAGATACTGGCCGCTCAAGCTGAAGGCTTGCACGACGTTGCGCTTCGTGTCGGTGACGTAGAGGACGCCGTTGATGACCTCGGCGCCCCAAGCAGATTCGAACTGACCGGGGCCCGTGCCATACGAGCCCCACTCGGCGATCGGCGTGCAGTTGCCGTTGCAGCTCGGGCTGTACTCGCGGATCTGATCGCGGCTCTGATCGACGACGTAGGTGTTCCCTGTCGCAGGATCGACGGCGACGCCGAAGTTGCAGCCGTTGATCTGACGCACGTACGTGGGTGCCGTCGTGGCCGGATTGGCCGGGTCGGTCCACACGGTCACTGTGCAGGACCAGTAATCACTGATGTACGCATCTCCGCCATAGAAGGTGACGCCGTCAGGCGCCTCGAAACTGCCTGGCGAGCTCGAATCGGTTCCCGACCCGATCGTGTTCAGGTAGTTGCCGTTGTCGTCATATATTCGAATGTAGTAGTCGCGCGTGTCGGCCACCCACACGTTGCCGTTCGGGTCCACTCCGATGCCACGTGGGTAGTCGAGTCCGTAGGGGGCAGTGCTGCCGCGATGCCCCCAGGCACCGATGAACGTCCCGTTCGACGAGAACTCCTGGAACCGGTCGCTCCACGAGTTGGCAACCCAGACGGTGCCGTTGACGGGGTTGATCGCCACGTCGCGGGCCTCGGACAGGAAGCCCGGCGCAGGCGGCTCTGCAGGATTCGGATACGCGGCCATGAAGGCGCCCGTCGGTGAGAACTCCTCGAATCGGAAGTTGCTGTAGTCGGCGGCCCAGAGATCGCCGGAACTATCCACTGCGATCTGACGCGCGCCGTCACCGAACTGGCCATTGCCGGTGCCCTGGGATCCGATGGTCCGGACCGGTGTGGGCGGCGTGGTGGCGAGGTTGAACTCCTCGACCCGGTACCCTGCGGCATCCGAGACATACAGCAAGTCGTTGGTCTGATCGACGGCGACGCCGCGAAGATCCCCCACGAACTGACCGAGGCCGTGACCCTGGGTGCCGATGTCCTGAACGCAGGTCGCGCCACCGTTCGGCGACGTGCTCGGGGTGAACTCGGCAACGTAGTAGTTCTGCGCATCCGCCACGTAGACGTTGCCGGCAGCATCCGTGGAGATCCCGGTGGCCTCGATGAAGTCACAGTTCCCGGTGCCGTACGTCCCCCACGAGTTGATCTCCGGGTCGGACGGCTGCGAGATGTCGTACTCCTGCACACGGTTCGGGTTGCGAGAGCTGCCCGAGAGGTGCCCGTTGACGACGAAGAGGTGGTTGTTGTGGTCGATGGCGATCCACGCCGTGTACTCGGACTCCGTGTTGATCTCGCCGATGTACGCCCCGGTATCGGAGAAGTGAGCGATGTAGCCGGCCGCCTTCTGCGTCCCGTTCTCGGCGACGTAGATGTCGCCGTTCAACGGGTTCACCGCGATCGACTCAGGTTGACCCTGTCGGGTGGATGCCGACTGGTAGAAGGACTGCGTCTGCGTCCCGGTCGGGGTGTAGCTGCGGACGAAGAAGTTCCAGTAGTCGGCAACCTCGACCTGGTTGGTCGTGGCGTCGTACTGGATACCCCAGGCGTAGACGCCGGCAGTCCCGGTGCCGCCGATGGACTGGACATAGCCGGGCGGCGTCCATGTCGCGGCGTCGGCGCCCACTGCCCCGCCGCCAAGAGCTACAGAAGCAACGAGCGAACCCGTGCCCAGCGCGAGCACCGCCACGCGTGCAGTCGAATGTCGGAAGCGCACCCCCATCTCTCCCGTCCTAACCTGTCACGTTGTAGACGAGAACGCGGTCGTCGTAGGTGTCGGCGATGTACAGCTGACCGCTCGGACCGAACGCGACGTTCTCCGGATTGGTCATCGCGAATTTGCCGTACTCGTTGGCCGGCGCGTCACTCGCGTTGATGATCGCCGCGATGGTGCCATCTGATTCATTGACGATGACCACTCGGTTGTTGTCGCGGTCCGCGATGGCGAGCAGTCCCGCACCGTTCGACGCGACGCCGTACGGTTGGTTGAGCCCCAGCCCGGTGCCGAACGTCGCGACCGGCGTCGGGTTCACAGTGCCATTGCTGACCGCGAGCTCGACCACGCGGTCGTTCAGAGCGTCAGCGACGAACAGGTTGCCGGTGGTCGGGTCGATGGCAACTCCTGCCGGGGTCGAGAACTGGTCGGTACCCGATCCCTTGGCGCCGAAGGTGCTGGTCACGGTGCACGTTCCCTTGTCGGCTGTGCAGGTCGCCACGTTCCAGGACTCGATCCGATTGTTCTTGGTATCAGCGACCCAGGCATAGCCGTCACTGATCGTGATCGAGTACGGGTAGTCGAGCTGCCCGGCGTTCTTACCCTCGGTGACGAACTCGGCGAGCCCGTTGCACCCATAGGGAGGTGACGTGACCGGCTGCAGGATCTGCAGGTCGCTCTGCTTGGTATCGGCGACCCAGTAGTTGCCGGTTGCCGGGTCGTAGGCAACACCGCGCGGCCAGTTGAAGTCACCGGTGCTGGTGAAGCCGCGCTGGCCACATGTGTTGACGAGCGTGCCGCTCGAGTTGAAGACATCCACACGCTGGTTGACGCTGTCCATGGCGATCACGTCACCCGAGGTGTCGAAGGTGAGGCCACGCACCTGATTGAAGACCGAGGTGCTGGTATCACCCGGCGGAACGACCGGGTTGGGGATCGTCTGGTCGTAGCTGTACGACTCGATGCCCCCGGCATAGCTCGGGGTGAACTCCTCGACACGATAGCCCCAGAGATCAGCGCCCCAGACGTTTCCGTTGGCGTCGACAGCGACGCGGCGCAGCTGAGTGAAGGTTCCTGGAGTCGTTCCTGGAGAGCCGAACTCGGCAACAAAGACTCCGCTCGGGGTGAACTCCTGAATGCAGTCATCGTTGGAGTCGGCAACGTAGATCGCCTCGCCCGGTGTCCCCTCGTTGATGTACGGGTCGGTGCCGATCGCGACGCCGTAGGGATTCGCGAACAGCCCGTTGCCATTACCGTTGCAGACGCCGCCGCCTGCCTTCTTTCCCTTGGCACCAAACTTCGTGATGCACTTCCCGGCGGAGTTGAATTCAAGGATGTCGTCGCTCGTGTAGTTGGCGACGTAGATGTCGCCGGATGCATCAGCCGCCGCGTCGCGCATGCGCATCAGTGAGCAGACGCCATTCGAGACGATGGTCTGCTCAAGGGTGCCGGTGGTGCTGAAGACGATGACCTGGCTCAGGGTCCCGTTGGCCACATACACCAGCTGGCTGGCTGCCGGCGCACCGAGGGGGCTCACCGTGACGCCGATTGGAGCGCCGCCGCCGGGCATCTTGAATGGCTTTGCCATGCACTTGCCGGTCAGGCCATTGAGCTTGAGGATGCGGCCGTTGCCGTTGTCAGCGACGTAGATATCGCCGGACGAGTTGATACCGACGTCACGAGGCTGCTCGTAGTCCGGGAAGGTCGCGGGTTTGGCGCCGCACGGCGCCGCAGTGCCTTCAGCGCCGCCTCGCCAGACCTGGGTTCCGCCGGTCGTGTACATCGCAACCTGGTCATTCCCGGTATCCGCAATGACGACGTTGCCAGCGATCCCTTCCCCGGTCGTCGTCGCATTCGTGGGCACGATCTCCATCCCCGAGGGGTACATGGCCGCATGCCCGGGTCCGCCGATGGTCGAAGAATACGTTGCGGTGACGGTGGGATCGGTGGCGGGCGCCGCACTCGCGGGCAGCGCTGATCCGATGACGGCGGCAGCGATCGCCCCAGACATCGCAATGCCTGTGAGCGATCCGAATTTCACCCGACGAGCCAATGTCCTTCCCTGGTGCATATGTCCCCTCGAGCCCTCTCCGGCTCACTTCCCCGCTGGTCCACTCCCCGAGAACGCATCGTATCATTCCGCGCTGTTTCGCAGCAAACGCGTCACGAAGTGGTGCGAACGCGATCAGTTCCCTGGTCCGAAGACCAAGCCTAACGGTTGCCTCGGGACCGTCGGAGCACCTGCTCGTACACCGCTTCGGTGGCTTCCGTGGCGGCATCCCAGTTGTACGCGGCAACGACCCTGTCGCCAAGTGCGCGCGCACCCTTCTGCGCTCCAGGAAGGTCTCCAAGCGTCGCTGTCGTCGCCGCAGCGAGGGCCTGCTGGTCGCCGCTCGCGAACACCCGGCCCCCGGGGCCGTCCGAGCCGATCACCTCGCGGTTGGGCGGGATATCGCTTGCCACCAAAGGGAGGCGGTAGGAGGCAGCTTCGAGCAGGGTGAGCGCCAGGCCCTCCAGCCGCGACGGGAGGACGAAGAGCGCCGCATTCGTGTAGAGCTCCTGGAGGAGCTCGCCATGCACCGACCCCACCAGCAACACTCGAGGGTCACGAGCGGCGAGCACTTCGAGCTCGTGCACATACGCGTCGGTGAAGCTCGAGCCGCCGGCGATAACTAGCCGGGCGGACGTGTCGACGGTCCGAAAAGCGCGCACGAGCAGATCCGGAGCCTTCTCGGGCACGAGCCGTCCGACGAAGAGCAGATAGTCACCGCCCTGCAGACCGAACCGCTGCCGGATCAGGTCCGGCTTCCGGCGGCACCGGCGGCGCGACTCCGTTCGGGATGTAATGCGCGACCCGGCCGTAGCGCTCCAGGTAGAAGTCGGCAAGGTTCTGCGAGACGGTGATGGTGGCGTGCGGGACGTGGGCGCTGATCCACCCGGCGCTCTTGAGCGCCGCCCGTGCGCCCACACCCCACTTGTCGCGGTCGTAATCGAGGCCGTGGACGGTGAGGACGACCCCGCGACGCGTGAGCGCCCGCGGCAGTGGCGTGAACACCGACGGTCCGATTGCGTGGTAGTGGAGGATGTCGGCGCGGTCCGCACCCGGCAGCATCGACACAGCAGTCGAGAGCCCGCTGTGCACCAGTGCCTCGAGATGCTTGGTCGGCGCCGTGGGGATGTAGCGCACGCGCATCCCTCGATACTCACCGGCACGGCTCGTCGTGTAATTCTCGCGTGTATAGACGGTGACCTCATGCCCATGAGCGACCAGCCGTGAGCCGATCTCCTCGACGTGGTGCTCGATGCCACCGATGGTGGCTGGGACCCCCCGCTGCCCGATGAACGCGATCCGCGCAGGCTTCATGCTGCCCGCGCCTGCATCGTCCTCATCGCCACGCCGTACATCGCGCCGATACGCTCGAGGTGGCGCTGCGGGTCGAACTCCTTGACGACCGTCGCTCGGGCTCGCCTGCGCATCGCGAATGCGTGATCGGGATCATCAACAAACTGACGGAGCGCCGTGGCAAGCGCGCCTGGATCGTTGGCGGGGACGAGGTCGCCGGTGGCGCCGGGCTCGATCAGCTCCGGCATACCCCCGAGATCGCTGCCAACGACCGGGGTGCCGCGAGCGAGGGCCTCGAGCACAACCATCGGCTGGTTCTCGTACCACCGCGACGGCACCGCCACGACCGCGGCGGCGAGCATCAGGCGCTGCACCTCCGGCCTTGTCGACGAGGCCGTGGAAGCGCACGCGCCCCGGCGCAACCTCGTCGGCGAGACTGCGCAGCGCGCCCTCCTCGGGGCCGGTGCCGGCGATGTCGAGGATGGCGCCGGGCATCATGCCGAGCGCGCGGATGGCCACGTCAATCCCCTTCTCCGCCGAGAGCCGCCCGGCGACGAGGACGCCGCTTCCCGGACGCGCCTTGTGAGGAATCTCCTTGGTCTCGATGAAGTGGGGTACGTGGACCATGCGATGCGGGTAGACGCCGGCGGCACGCATCCGGCCCTCGAGGAAACGGCTCGGACAGATGAAGACGCGCACCGGCGAGTACGCGCGCGTGATCGTGTGAACGAACAGTTCGCCCGCCATTACCGCGCTCGAGCCGAGCGATCCGTCCTTGCACCGGCGCAGGACCGCGTGCTGGAAGTGGCCGCCGAGGCAGGCCTGGCAGAGGTTGCCATGGTCGAGGAACTGATACGTCGGGCACGCCAGCTTGTAGTCGTGGAGCGTCATCACCGCCGGCACGCGCCGCCGTGCGACCGGGCGGAGCACCGAGGGGGACAGCTGGTGATAGATGTTGTGGAGGTGCACCACGTCCGGGCGAAACTCGGCGAGCACCGCGTCCATGCCCCGGCTCGCCGAGGTCGAATAGAGCATTCGCGCGGCGCCGCGCACTCGTCCGGTCAGTGTCGGTGGGGGCGGCTCGAGCTCGATGTGCTCGGGAAAGTGCGAGGCGTACTCGAGATGCGTGTTCAGCGGGTGCGCCATGCCGAAAAACGCGACCGTGTGGCCGGCGGCGACCTGCAGGTCCGCCAGGTCCTCCATGTACGCCTCGGCGCCGCCGCGCCGATAGAGAAACTTATTGACGTGGAGGATCCGCATCGTCATCCAAGTGTGCCCGCATCAGGGTCAGCGCGGCCTGCCGTTTCGGAACCGTGCCGATCGGTCGAGGGAGCTGGTTGTGCTCGGCCCGCGAATCCCTACTGCGGAACCTGCCACTCGCTGACGCGGTCGTTGTTTTCCTCGACCACGTAGAGGTCGCCGTTGGGTCCGATCGCGAGCCCCTGCGGCGTGCGCATGGTGCCGACGAGCCCGAAGACGTTGTAGCTGCCGAACGCCGCCACGAACGTGGGCGGCTGTGTGCCGTTCTTCGCGTAATACACGACGTTGTTGGCCGACGGACAGGTGACGTAGAGATAGTCCGTCGTTGCCGCCATACCAAACGGGTTGCACGCCGTGCTGCCGCCACTCGACGCCGTGAAGGTCGAGAGGAGCGCGCCACCGGATGCGAACGATGCGAAGTGGTACACCTTGCTTGCCGTACCGGTGTCCACCCAGACGCTGCCGTCGGTGTCAACCGTGATGCCACGCGAGAAACCGTTGAGGACTCCCACGCCCATGGTGTTCGTGGTGCCGCCCATGTACGACGCCGCCGACCCGTCCGGATTGAGCACCACGATGTCCTTGCCGTTGCTGTTGGCGATGTAGATCAAGCCGTAGCCGGGAGAGGTCGGATCTGTGTCGCAGGCCACGCCGTATGGATCAGCGAGATTGAAGGTGTTGGGAGCAGTCGGCGTGCTCCACACCACGCTCGGTGGATTGCCATTTCGATTCGTGTTCCAGGCGACGACCATGTCCGAGTCGGTGTTCGCCTCGATGAGCGCGCCATCTCCGTTGCCCGTCACCGTCAACGGGTCCCAGCAGAGCAGGCGTGGGTAGTTCATCTGACCGGGACCGTCACCGCGCATGCCCCAGGCGCCGGGCGTGACGGAGCCACTGTTCTGCGCTGTGTCCAACGTCCAGCCGCCGCTCACAGTCGGCGAGAATTCCTCGATCCGCTCGTTGTACATGTCGGTGACGTACATGTTGCCGGCGCCGTCGAACGCCACCCCTCGCGGTCCGTTGAACCCGCCGCCCGCTGGGACCGATGGCGGGCTTGTCCCGTCGTTGTCACCGGGCCAGTACCCGGGGACATTGTTGAGCCAGTTGCCGTTCTCGTCGAAGACCTGGGTGCGGAAGTCACCGAGGTCGCCCGCCCAGACGTCGTGATTGCCGTCGATGGCGAGACCGCGCGCGCCATCCTCGAACTGGCCGTTCGCGGCCAGTTGCCCCGGTGTGCCGCAGTCGCTGCCGCCCACCAGGTTGGCGTTGTTGAAGTTCGTGAGGAATGCGACGTTCTTGTAGTTGTTGGTCGGATCGGCGTCGAACTCCTGGACAAGGCAGTTCTGCCCGTTGGTGACGAACATCAGCGGCACCGCGGTCGGTGTCAGCGTCGTGGCAGGTGCGGTGATGTCGATGGCGAGCCCACGCATGTCAAACGTCGTGGTCACGCCTCCCGGCGGGGTGATCTCCTTGATCGGCTTGGCACAGGTCGTGCCGCTGGGCCACGGGTTCTGGAGGCAGCTGGGGCTGTAGATGTCGATGCGATGGTGCCCCTGATCGGCGATCCAGATGTTGCCGAGGCCGTCGAACGCGAGTCCACGCGGCTGGATGAAGGTGTTCGGGCTGGGAGGCGAGACGAAGGTCGCCACGTTCGTTGACGGGTTGAGGACGACGATGCTCTTGCCGAACTGGTTCGAGATGTACACCAGCCCGTTGGTGGGGTTGACGACGCACTGCGACGGATAATCGAACGCGACAGTGTGAGCGGCGTTGGTGGTGCCCCAACTGGTCACCCAGTTGCCGTTCGGGTCGTACTGGACAACGTTGTACAGGCTGCCTTCGGTCATGTACACGTAGCCCTGGAACGGTCCACCGCTGTTGTCGACGCAGATGCCGAACGGCGCCTGGTTGGTGTCCGTACCGAAACCGACCTTGCTCTGCGTGAAGACGAACGGCGTTGCCGGTGTCCCGTCATCGTTGTAGTGGACGATGCGGTTGTTCCAGTAGTCGCCGACCAGGATGGAACCGTCCGGTTCGGTGGCATCGCCCCAACCGTAGAGCGCGGCATTGGCGCCCTCGATCGCGAACACCGCGGTCGACGTCTTCTTGGTCGCGGCAACCGAGATCGTCGCCTGCGTGGAGCTGGTGACGCTGGTGATCGTCGCTCCGGCCGGAATGCCCTGGGCAAGAATCCCGAAGCCGACATCACTCGTCGTGAAGTTGGCGTCGGCCGCGCTGATCGCGGTGCTCCCCTTGATCAGGACCCCGTCGGCGCTGGTGACCCGTCCGCCGGCAAAATTCCCAGTCGGGGTCGGCGTGGAGACGGTGGCGTGACCCTGCACGACGCTGGCGCAGACGGCAACCAGTCCGGCGAGCATCGCGAGGCTCGCACGGCGCGTCCCCGACATGCGCGATCTCGCAGTCATGCTGAGCGTCCCTGCACCGGTGATCTCCTCATCCCTGTCCTGCTGAGGGCAGATCTCGAACTTCCGCCTCCCTGTTGCCCAAGCGAATTGATGATACGGCCTCGGTTCCAAGGGGCGCAAACGGCGAGTTCCAGATCACGATGCGGGAGCACCCCGGACGCCCGCCCGAACCGGCTCCGGCTCCTCGACAGGCGGCGGGAGGCCGCGCAGCTCGGCGTTCTCCCGATATCGCGTGACCGCATACGCGGCCGCGGCAAAGGCAACGTAGTACCAGAGCACGATCACCTCGGTGATCACGTTGGACACGATGCTGATGACGACGAACGCGATGACGCACGCGGCAAACCCCACCGCGATAGATCGTTCATAGGTCCACGCTCGCGGCTTCGTGAAGCGCATCGAGTCGCGCGCGACGAGCACCATGCTGACGAGCAGTGCGAGATACGCAATCGTCCCGATGATGCCGGTCTCGACATACGCTCGAAGGAAGTCGTTGTGCGGTTCCTTCTGCTAACTCGTCTCGTAGGAGCTCATGTTCAGACCGATGCCGGTGATCGGATCCTTGTTCGCGAGCGGCAGGACGTCAGCCCAGTAGTCAAAACGCCACGACAGCGAGTTCGACGCATAGCCGGCCGCGCTGGTCGACGTCCCGAGGTCCGCGAAGCGTCCCGCAATCGATGGTAATGCGACGAGCGCCACCATGATGCCGCCGACCATCAACCCGAGCATGAGCTTGCGCCGGCCCATGAACGCGACGGCGAAGAGCCCGATCACACACGCGATCCAAGCGCTGCGCGTGAAGGTGTAGTAGAGGCAGACGAGGCAGAAGAAGAGCAGCACGGACATGCCGAGCTTTTTCTTGTCCGACAGGTGCGGGAACAACGCCGCGCCCATCACAATCAGCATCGTCAGGTAGATCGCGAACGGGTTCGGCTGCGAGAACGTTCCCTCGAAGCGGTCGAACCCGCCGCTCGTGAACTGCGCATGGTGCGTGAGCACCTCGAACATCGTGAAGCCCACGGGAATCAGCGCCGACACGTAGATCGAGGCGATCAGCTTCTTGATCATCTCGCGGTTCACGAGCATCACCTCGAGCACGGCGAGCATGACCACCACAGCCGTGACACGGATCGCCTCCAGGAGGCTGATGCTTGGACTCGCCGAATCGATGATGCTGAGGAACCCGGCTCCGGCAAACAGAATCAGACAGACGCGATGGATCGATGCAGGCGGCGATTTCCTTCCCTCGCGCATCCGCGTCAGCAGCCAGAAGAACGCCACCAGGATGAAGAGAATGGCGAGCGCACCAGCCGGGTCGAGACCCGACGCCGTCGGGTTGCCAACACCTGCCGAACCGGTGTTGCCGGCCTGCGGCTTCGTGATGTCGAGGGTCGAGCGGATCGCAATTGTGGTGAAGACGAAGTTCTCGAAATTGACGAGACCGAGCGCAACCATGCCGGCACCCGCGAGGACACCGATCGGCACGATGAGCAGCAACTTGTTGCCGCCGAGGTACACCTCGATTCCGCTCTCGACAGCGACGGCGAGGATCAGTAGGGAGATCCCGATGAAGAACAGCCTCGAACGGCGCGTCATCGGCGTGGCCAGTCGTGGCTGCCGGAAAATGGCCGTCGACATCAACTGATTCCCCTGTTCGCTGGAGCGCCGGTACCGTCGGTGCGCGAAACCCCTTTCCGCTCCAGGATTGCGGCCACCGCGGCGGCGGCTACGAAACCCTGTCGGTACTCAGTGTAAGGGCAGCGGGCGCTCATGGCAAGTTTGCTGCGATTGAAAGGATCCGTCCGACGATCATGTGTCTGTGCCCGGCTGCTCGCCGGCCGGTGCAACGTCCCCAGAGATTGTGCCCGATCCGTCCGCTCCACCGGTCCGTGGCCGGCGGCGAAGCACCGTGCGCCAGCTCCTGATCTCCCCACCCGCGAGCACATACATCGCCGCAAGCAGGACCACGAGGCCGAGGAGACCCGCGACCGGAGTCCGGATCAGCAACGCGATGCGATCGCCCGCCTTGGCTTCTCCCCAGAGGTTGAAGACCGCCGAAGCGGCGATCATCGAGAGCGCGCTGGCGACTGACGCGACGGCCAGCCGGAGCGTGAATCCGAGTGTCCCGTGGCCGGGATTGCCGTCCGTCTGATGCAGCCGGTACCAGCCGTGCGCGACGTTCACGTACTGCGCAAGCGAGTACGCCAATGCGACGCCGAGGATCGCGTACTTGTTGGTGAGGCTGAATGGCAGGACAAGGAGTGGCAGCAGGACGAGGTTGGCCGCCACTCCGTAGAAGGCGTTGCGCAACGGGGTTCTGGTGTCGAGCCTGGCGTAGAACGGTGCGAGGACCGCACGCTGCACCGCCGAGCCCACCAGGCTGATCGAGTAGACCATCAGCACGTACCCCAGCACGTCGGCTGAGGAAAGAACAAAACGGCCTCGGTCGAACACCAGGACCGCCGCGGGCAGGCCGAGCACCGCCATGAATCCGGTCAGCGGGAGGCTGAGCGCGAGCATGATCCGGACGCCGAGCCCCGTATAGCGGCGCACCTCATCCTGGCCACCACGGTTGTGCGCATCGGTGAGGCGCGGCAGGAGCGCCACGATCACCGAGCGGAAGAATACGGTGCCGCCAACCGCCGAGACGATGAGGTAGCCGTAGTTCAGGATCGTGATCGACCCGACCGGCAGGAAGGAGACCATCAACTGCTCGCCGATCCGCGCGACGGGGTTGAGACTGGCCGCAGCGAGCGGCCGGACGCAGAGTTTCCCGATGAAGCGCAACTGGGTGTCGCGCAGATCCAGCGCCGGCACGATCCTCAGGCCCTGGCGGACCGCCATCAGACACATGAACACCGCCTGCGCCGCGGCACCGGCGAGGTAAGCGTATGCGACCAGGTGAATGTCCTTGAAGCTCGGGCTCAGCAGCGGGAGCACGAGGATGATCGCAGCGCTCAGACCGTTGAGCACGACGGTCATCAACGCCGGGGCCACGAACGCGTATCGCGCATTGAGGTATGCGCGCATGACCTCGGCGATCGCAACGAGCGGGACCATGGCGAACACGACCGGCACCATGGACGCCGCGAGATTCACCTCGCTCGCTGAGATTCCTGGCGCGGTAGCGCGCATGAGCGGCCAGGCGATCAGCCAGGCGAGCGCCACGAGTGCCACACCGGCGATGAGCACGACCGCCAGCACCATGGAAATGAGGCGATCCGTCGACCGGTCGCCAAGCTCCGTCAGTGAGGTTCGGAACGCAGGGACGAGCGCCTGGTTCGCCGCGGCCATGACCACCGCGACAAGCCCGAACGGAATCCGCGACGCAACGAAGAAAGCGTCGGTGTTCGGGCCGGCGCCGAAGCGGAACGCGATGCTGACGTCGAGGATGAGGCCCGCGAGGATGCCGGCGCCGGCTGCAATGCCGGTGAGCCCTGACTGACGGAAGATCGCGCGATCCGAGTGCCGGCCCGAAGGCCCGCGGCCCCCGTCGATGCTCACGGAGCAGACGTCAGGCTGCGGCGCCGTCGCGCTGGCTGCGCAACGTCTCGTCGAGGCGTCCCTGCAATTGATCGCAGAGTGCCCGCACCCGCGGATCGATGTCGAGCGGCTTCGCGCCACCCGGGCCGCGCGGCGAGATGTGCTCGATCAGCGCGGGGCGATACGCGAGCCCGAGGAACGCGCAGATCGCCTGCATCGCAGCGACCGGTGTGGCGAGCATGTCCTGGTACGAGGCAAGCAGCACGTCGTCGCGACGGTCGAGCCCGGTCTCGAAGTAGAGGCCGTTGCGCAACCACCAGAAGAGCGCCGCGGCCGTCTCGGCGGTCATGGTCGTGTAGTCGTAGCTCGAGATCTCGGTGAGCGTGGCGTCGGACAGGCGCTTCGCCTGCCACATGTTTGCCCCCTTGCCGGCAGCGATGTCGCGCAGCGTGAGCAGGTTGTTGCGGCCGAATTTCGAGACTGCCGAACGGACACGACCGTCGACATCGCGATACGCCCAGATGGCTCGCCCCGGCGAAGGCGTCCCCAGCGTGTCGAGGAGGTGGTCGACGCGGTGTGAGTTGCAGAGCGGCTTGAAGAGCACGTACTCATGGCGGCTCTCGAGGACCACGCGGCGGACGGTGTCGTCATCCCGGAGCAGGAAGTGGTCGAAGACCGCGCGGTCGTTCTCGTTGTGGACCTCGAACTCGGGCGCGATGTCGAGGCCACGGGCGAGCATGTTCGTCCCCGATCGCTGCAGCCCGACGAGGTAGACCGGTGTCGCGAGCCCTGCGGCGCGCGGGTGAGACCGGCGCCACTCCCATTTCGACGCGGCGACGCGGGCGCGCGTGACTGGATTGAGCTCGTCCTCCTCGACCAGACGCGAGAAGCCTTCGGTCCGTCCCCAGCGGAGATGGCGGCGTACCCGGCGGGTGAGCCGGGAAGCCGTGCCCTCGCCCGCCGGAGCCCGGTCGAAGATGGTCTCGTCGCCATCGGTGCTTCGCATGGCGGGGCGAAGCGGGTACCCGTAGCGAAGCAGCAGCGGCGAGGTGAGTGTGCTCACGAGACGGCGGTTGCGCGGAGCCATTGCGCTGCGCCAGCGGTCGTCGCTGCGAAGGGTGATGACGCCATGACGGAGCCGGTCCGGGTTGCCCGCGACGCTATGGTTCGCCGAGGTGCGCGCTTCGTGGTCATTGATGAAGGGGAGGTCGGCATCCGCCATCCCGACCATCGCCAGGATCGCGCGCACACTCGCCGGTGGATCAGCCACGAAGTCCTCGTAGCGAAGGCGGAGGTAACGGTCGGGACCGCCCTTGAACAGCGCCCCGCCCGCGATGTTCCAGACGTCCCAGAGCACGGCGCTCTTGGCCGGGCCGATCTGCTCCATGTGCGTTCGGGCGGCGCCGTCGGCGAGCGTCTTCTTGCTCGACCACGAATACGCCGCCCCCCGCGGGTCTCGTATGAGGTGGACGACCCGTAGGTCGATCCCGGGCGTCGCGGCGAGCACGTTCGCGTAGGCGGGGAGCTTCGACGAGTCGACGATCACCCGGCAGCCGGTCACCGAGGCGATGCCGGCGTAGAGATCGCCCAGCGCCGCGCGAGCAGGAGCGAGCGCATGTGCCTCGGCGGGATCCAGGCGAGTCGCCACTGACCCCGCGAGCACGGCCGGGAGATTGCGGATCCGTCCGGTGCGCTGGAGCATCGAGACGATGCTGTCAACACGTTCCGGATCGTCGAGGTGCCCTGCTTCAGCAAGGACGCGGCTCCAGACCGGGCACTCGCGCACGGGCAGTCCGCAACCGCAGAGACGGCCCTCCTTGAGGCCGCGCTGCCAGAGATAGCGAACCTCACCTGCCGCGAACACACCCTCGACTTCGCCGAGGATGTTCGCGAGCACTGTGCTGCCGCTCCGGCCCGTACCGGCGATGTAAAGGACGACGGTGGACATGAGTCTCCGAGGTTCAGCGCGCTTGAGGCCGCCCAGCGGCGGCGATCACGTGGCTATCGGCGGCGAAAGAGCCCGCCGCCGGCGCGCTGTGGCTCGGCGTCCGCATCCGATGCGTCAGCCTGCCCATTTCCGTTCGCATGTCCGTTGCCATTGCCGTCTCCGTCACCGGGTAGCGTCGACGCCGCGGGCGATGCGCGCCACGGGTCACGAACACCGGCGCTCGACGCGGGTGAGGCGGCCATGGCAGGCGCCGCGGGCGGACCGGTCGGCCGTGTCTGCGCGGAAGGCGGCGCCCACGCGAAGGCGCCCTGCTCGCTGCCGGCGGGCTCGTCCGCGCGCTTGCCGGACCGCATCAACTCGAGGATGAGGATCAGGCCGAGCATCATGAGCAGCGCCAGCGCAAACGCGATGCCGGCGAACTTGATCACGTCACTGAGCTTCGACAGTCTGCCGACGTCCTTGGTGAGCACAGTACCCGGAGCGGAGTCGGTCGCGATGAGCGCTTGGGCAGCAACCTGATCCGAAAGCGCATGGTCGTTGGCCGCGACCGCCGCCGACTGAGCGTTTGCGAGCGGCGTGAACTGCTGAACCGCTGAGGCAAGCTGCGCAAGCTTGCTTTGTGTCTGCGCGATGATCGTGTTCAGGATTGCCTGGCGAGGGGCGTCATTGTCGATCTTCGCCGTCTGAAGCTCTGCTTCCTGCTGGCTCAGCGTGGACGCCTCGTTGTTGTACGCGACCTGCGGGGAGGCATTGCTGTAGTCATCCTCGAAGTTGTTGATAGCGGTGTTGGTCTGTGAGAGACGCGTTTGTGAAATGGTGACCTCGTTGTTTGCTTCAACCAACTGTGGTCCGGCAATGGCGTTCATCGTGTCGATGGTCGCCTCGCGCACCGCTCCGACAAGATTCTGGCCGTGCTTGCCGACAAGCACGACAGTGATCAAGTTGCTTGAGGCCGTTGTCGTGCTGGAACTGAGTCCGGAGACCAGCTCACTCTGCGGAATGCCGTACTTCTGAGAGACAACGGGAATCACCGACTCGGACGTGAGGACGTCCTTGAAGGTGCTCGCGTACTGCGATGCGGCGCTCTGTGAGATGCCGTTGGCGGTGATAGCGGGAACAACCGCATATGCATCAGCCTCATACGAGGACGGCTGCAACTCGATGAAGCCACCGACGAGCAGGCCGGCAACAATCGGCACAGCGATGACCAGCCAGAGCACCCGCCGGATTGCCCGCAGGTAGTCGCGAATCTCCACTTGTATCTCTCCCCTTCTCTCAGATGTCGATGCGACGCCCGCGCACCCCGACTGCAAGCATACCTGCACCCGCGATCAAAAGCACTGCTCCAATTGTGAGCCAGCCATTTCCTGACCCGGTTGAAGGTGTCCCGGTCGTGATGCCCTGAACGCCGCCGGTCGGCGTCGGTGTTGCAGTTGCCCCGCCAACGCCACCAGTGGGCGACGGTGTTGGCGTCGCGGTCGCTGTTGGAGTTGGTGTCGCAGTTGGCGTTGGTGTTGGGGTCGCGGTTGGTGTCGGAGTGGCCGTCGGCGTCGGTGTTGGCGTCACCGTCGGCGTCGGTGTCGGCTGACCCTGACATCCGAGAACGCGAATGAACCCTGATGCGAGTGTCGCGCGGTCCCGACCACTGTCTCCGGTTGGCGTGACGGGTGCCCACATGTCGAGCTGGTAGTAGCCGCAAGCATCAAAACTGTACGTTCGCGCAATGGCGACGACCGCATTGGGGCCCCAGGTCTCGCTGAATGCCTGACTGCCGGGCATCAGCGCCTGCGTCGTGCCCGCGGGGCCACTGAACGTGATGCCAGGCTGACCGGGTTGCCCATCGGCGACGTTGACGCCGTTGTAGGTCAGGATGTGATGCGCGGAGAAATTCAGTGCGACCGTCTGCGTCAGATCGGTGAAGTTCGTTGTGACAACATCGAAATCGACCGTCACCGATCCGCCCGAGATGTTGTAAGCGTCTGGGCTGCTCAAGAAGCCCGTTGGCTGCGCCGCCGAGATCATTCCCTCGAAATTGGGATTGCCTCGGGCCACGACACCCTGTGACGTTAGGACGGCGAGGCCCAAAACGGCGGTACCGGCGAGCGCCGATAGCCCCCCCACGCGTTTGAGCGGAAAACTGGATCGCCCGTTCATGAGTTCCGACCCTGCGTGTGCTTGCGTCCTGCCTATTCTCACCTATCGACCGCTATGGCTGTTGATTGAGTTCGGTCTGGAGATCAGTGATTTCCCCGGCCCCCGCGTTCAGCGGCCCGAGGCCCGACTTGAGCTGAAGCAATTGGGCACGCACGTTCACAATCGTCGCCTTGTTGCCGGGATACCCAGCAGGCGTCAGCGCCAGCACGGTGTCGATGTCTTGCGAGGCTGTCGTCGTCACGGCGGTGATGTCGGCCTGGAGGGCATTGAGCGCCTGCAACTCTGTGGCATACGCGGCCTTGTAGACGCCACCGTGGTGCAGGTACGCCTGGCGAGACAGAACGACCCATTGGTTCTCGAGGAGATTTGCTCCGTTGAGCTCGTCGCCGGCCGCAAGAGCGAGGTGGACCACTGGCTGGACGAGACCAAAGACGCGCGTCGAGGGCCCGATGGCCGTGACCACTGCGCGTAGCTGATCGGGCAGCGCGGCGGCCTCGAGGCTGCTTGCCTGCGCCTCGACCTGGCCGTCGACGCCCTCAAGGAAAGCCAGGATGGTCGTCGAGAGCGGCGTGCCGTTGACCGTCACGCCACTGAGATAGGCGCTGTCCTTGACGCTTCCGATCAGCGCGTTCAGGAGGCGTTCGCGCTTGGCTATCTGGTTGGCGCCAGTCGACACGAGCGCTCCGAAGTTCTCCGCCTCGATCAGCGACGAGTTGCTCGAGAGTGCCTGCAGCTCTACCAGGACTTCGGGCGGCTCGTTGTCACTCTGAGTGGAGTTGATGGCATTGAGCTCACTCGAGACGGCCTGCTCGAGGCTGGCGAGGAAGTTGCCGACGGGCTGCGCGGCGCTGGTGGCCGCCGAGGCCGGGGCAACAATGACCGCGGGACCGGGCACCTCGGACGCGCAAGCGGCGAGCAAGGAGCCGCCGGCGATGGCGCTACCAATCAGGAGTGAGAAGCGCGAAAGTGACCGACCCATGAATCCCCCGTGAACGCCGATTGTGACTCCCTAATGGACCGCGCGGCCCCTACCGGCGATGAACTCCGCCAGACCCTTCCGGGGGAGACAGTCCGTTCGCAATCATGACCGATGATCGCCTAGAAAGTCAAAGCTCCAGATCGCGCCAAATCGGTCGATCGGGGACCTACGACACCCGCCTGAGGAAATCTGTAATATCAGGTCAAGCGCGTCAGAAGCGTCATTTGACGTCAGGTCGAACGCGTCGTTAGAATCAAGCGGGGAACGGAGTCAGGGTCGGTGCGTGGCCACCGGGGGGTCGCCGTTTCCACGGCATTGCCGTTGCGCAGGGGAGAGCAGTCGTGGAGCTAGCAGAAGATCGTCTGCCTTCTAGTCTCACCCAGGAGGGGGAGTGGACAGATCGCGAGGTTGAGGGGGCTGTTGAACTCGTCGGCGAACTCCAGGCCAAGCCCGCTCCTGTCTCCATGACACGTCCAGGCTTCGTCGCGCCACTGGCCACTGATCCTGGCGATCGTCACCTTTGCGGTGGATCTCGTCGCGGTTACCGGGGCGTACATCCTCGCCAAGGCCATCGTCAAGGACAGCACCGGCATCTCGCTCCTGCAACCGGTCTTCGCGACAATCGCGATCTGGCCTGTCGTGTTCGCCATCTATGGTCTGTATGACCTGCGCCGGCCGACCCACGCGACCGCCGAGCTCCAGCGCCTTTTCAACGCCATCGCGATCTCCGTGCTGCTCGTGGTGTTGTTCATCTTCATCACGCGGATCCCGTCGTCCCGAGATTTTGTTCCACTGCTGCTGGTCCTCTCGGTGCTGACGATCACCACAGGGCGCTTGATCACTCGCCGCATCGGGCACTCCCTGAACGCTCACGCCGTGACGAGCCAGGTCACGCTGATCGCCGGCACGAACGACGAAGCCCGTGCCTTGGCGCGGACACTGCAGCGCCGCCCCTGGATGGGCTACCGCGTCTGCGGTTTCGTCGAGGTCACCCAGTCCGGCCTCACCGTCATGGACGGGCTCCCGGTCTTCGGGACCGTCGACGACATCGCGCAGATCAGCCGCGAGCACAGCGTGCGCTCCGTGATCATCTCCGGGAGCGCCGCCGGCGGCGCAACACTGCAGTCGATCGATTCCGCGCTGAGCCCGGACATCAGTGTCCGCGTCTCGCCGGGTCTCGCGAACCTCGGCGCCGCCCGAGTGATCCTCGAGCCCATCGACGGGATGGCCCTGTTCTCCCTTCGCCGGCACCGCTTCTCCCGCCGCCAGCGGCTCCTCAAGCGGACGGTCGATCTCTCGGTGACGTCGGTTGCGATCGTCATCGCATCGCCGTTCATGCTCGCCATCGCGATCGCCATCAAGCTCACCAGCCCAGGGCCGGTGCTCTTCAAGCAGCGACGCGTCGGCGCGATGGAGCGCGACTTCACCATCCTGAAATTCCGCACCATGGTTGTCGGTGCGCATTCGCAGCGGGACGCGCTCGACAACGAGGCCGACGGCCTGCTGTTCAAGATGCGCCGCGACCCGCGCGTCACACGGGTCGGCCGCTTCCTGCGCAAGACGTCGCTCGACGAGTTGCCACAGCTGTTCAACGTGCTGCGCGGCGAGATGAGCCTTGTGGGGCCTCGTCCTGCGCTTCCGGAGGAGACGGCGCGGTACGCGGAATCGCAGCGTGGACGACTGCGGGTCAAGCCCGGCGTCACCGGCCTCTGGCAGGTGAACGGGCGCCACGATCTCGCGTTCGAGGATTACGTGCGCTACGACCTGTTCTACGTCGAGAACTGGTCGCTGACCATGGACCTCTACATCCTCGCGAAGACGATTCCGGCACTGCTCACAGCGCGCGGCTCGTACTGATCAGACGTAGCCTCTGGACGCGAGCGGACTCGCGAGGATCCGGCTGAGGCGGTCGACATCCGGTGCCGCGAGATCGCGACGAAACGCGTCGGATCGCGACGCTGTGAACGCGTGTCGCTCGAAGCCACGCTCGAACTCCGCGTCCCACGGTAGCCCGCAGAACTCGAGCATCTTCGCGAATGCCGTGCGGGGGTTCGCGGCAACATCCTCGTAGCGCACCTCGAGCCAGTCCGACGCGGGAATTCCCTTGCGTGCCAAGTCAAACGCGTCGATGAGCATCTTCCAGAGCAGGCCCGCAAGCACGACGAATGACTCGCCGGACTGCTGCCATTCTGCTGCGAGATCCGCGGGGAGCGGGCCCCATTGCCAGTGATCAGGGCCTTCGTAGCCGAGCCACCACGGCATCTGCAGCCACGAGTTCGCGACAGCGCGGCCGTCGCGTACGACATGGATGAAGCGCGCCGACGGAAAGACGCCGCGGATGAATCCCGAGCGTGGCCACCCCGTGAATTTGTGCAGGAACGTGCCGGTGCTCTGCGCGCGCGCACGGTCGGTGAAGAACGTCCGAAACCGGTTCTCGAGCCATGGCGTCACGTCGCTTGCAAGGAGATCTCGCGGTGCGGACACGAGCAGCGGTGACACCTCGCGCGAGAGCACGCGATACGCCTCGGAAGGCGCATACCGAAGCCTCGATTTCTGTGTGACCGCAGCGGGCAAACGCCTGTACAGCGAACCGTTCCAGCGCCCCGCGCTCACCGGGAGATTGAAACGATCCTCGAGGTTCGAGACAAAGCCCACGGATGGATGCCGGCACAGCACTTCCTCGACGAGCGTGGACCCGCAGCGCCCGGTGCCGAGAACGAAAACCAATCGCGACGCGCCGGCGGCGTCAGGCGTAGCCACGCTTGCTCAGCTCGCCGGCCTGCACTTCCTCGATGGTGGTCACCACTTCCGGTGGCAAGCCCGTCTTCCAGGAATCGTTGCGATTTCTGAACTGAATGCGCTCGATGTCGCGCCGCCAGCTGGCGACGTCATCCAGACCCGCGAACTCGGCAACGCGCTCGATGGTCTTGACCGGCTCCGCCGTGAATTCTTCGTATGTCAACCGGAGCACCTGCTTCGGGTTGAGCTCGCCAATGCCGGAGTCGATGGCGCGAACCTCTTCGACCCAGTTGCGCGCGCACAGCTCCCAGGGATCGCGGCCGTCGTCACGCCATGCCTTCGGCGTGCCGCCGTACCACCAGACAACGCTGTTCTCCCACCAGTCGACGCGCGAGAGCGACACAGCGACTGCGCGGCCGTCGCGAGTGATATCGACAAAGCGGGCATTGGGAAATGCCGCTGCAAGCAAAGGGATCCGGCGCACGTTGGCGATGCGCTTGTTGATGAAGTGCGTTCCGCCACCCCACCGCATCGTGCCGGCGACGGAGCGTCGCAGCTCGCGCGCCGCGTTCATGCTCACGGTGTCGCTCGACACGCTGTCGGGGATGCCGCAGGCCGCGTACACGGGTTCGCCCTCGACGGGCATCGGATAGAGGCGGTCGCGCAGCGAGCGCGCTCCTGCGTACACATAGGCGTTGGACCCGCCGGAGAACCACACGCGGCTGCGAAGCCCCGGAGTCATTCGGGCAAATCGATTGGTCACGCTGACCGACGGATGACGCGGCAGGCGGCGCAGATAGTTGTTGAAGAACGCCGCATCAGGATGCAGGCACAGCCCCTTGTAGAGAAGACTTGTGCCGGAACGAGCTGCGCCGATCAGGAACGTTGGCTGTCGTCGATCCGTACTCACCGATGAGCGATTCTGGCACAGCGATCAAGCCCCCCTGAACGGGCACGCGCTTCGTTGACGTTCCGTTACGATCGTTTGTCGCCACCCGATGACCTACCGGCCCACGCCCCACGTCGACGCAAACGGTCTCGAGGAACCTGCAAACCCGGACCCGGTGCCTGTGCTGGCTGCCAAGCGGACCGGTCCCCTGAAGATCGCCGGCTTCGTCGTCCTCTTTCTCCTCCTGTGCCTGCTTGCCTTCGCGGTCTTCGTGGCAATCGCGGTCGGCGTCACGATCCTGCTCGCGCTGATCCTGCCAAAGCAGGGGCTCCTCGACCTGATCGCGCCAGTGGTTGGTGTCGGCGTGGCGAGCGTGTGCTTTGGAGCGGTGTCGCGCTTTCGGAAAGGGATGCTCAAGAATCGCTACGGGCTCTTCCGCAGGCCGCCGAGAGATCCCGGAAAGCGTCTGGCCGACGGCGAGCCGCGCTACGACAAAGAACTGCACTAAACCCGGGAGGCAGCGGCGCGGCCCCGAAGGGCCGCGCGCCGCCGTCACCGGTTTCCGCCCTTAGACGGGCAGGACAGTCCGACCGAAGACCGCGTTCGAGATGTCCGCGAACGAGGTGTAGATGGCAGCCGCCGCGGTGGCGATGCCGAGGATTCCGCCGATCTGGGTGAAGCCGGCGCCGGAGGCATCGTGGCCCCAGAAGCCGATTCCCAGCGCGACAAAGGTGAGTGTCAGCAGGACGAAGACCACGGTGACAGCCTTGGTGCCTGCAAGCGAAGCGACGGTCATGTATGCCGTGAAGAGCGCCCACGCCATCGCGTAGAGACCGAGGATCGGGGTTGGGTCCTTGGGAAGCTCAGCACCAAAGAGGGTGTTGATCATCACGAAGCTGATCCAGAACGCTCCGTATGACGTGAAGGCAGTTGCGGCGAAGTGCGCGCCATTACGGAACGCGACCAGCCCAGCGATCACCTGACAGGACCCACCGAACGGAATCGCCAGCGCCAGCACGACCGGCGTTGACGTCGCAGGAATGATTCCGGTGTTGATGCACGACAACAGCAGCGTCGTCATCCCGAACGCGACCAGTCCCAACGGGGCTGGCCCGGCCCACAACGAGTGCGCAGGCGCCGGCGCTGCCGGTGCCTGAGTTGCCCCTGATACCTGTGCCATAGGTTTGTAGCCCTCCAATGAGCCCGGAGTGAGTCGTACTCCGGGACTGTTCAAACCGATCTGTCCCCCATCGCGACGGGTCTACTGTTCCTTGCTCTCCTCCTCCGTGGCGCGGCGCTGGAGGTCCGCGACGATGCCCGGGTCGGCGAGCGTCGTTGTATCGCCGAGGTTGCGGTTCTCGGCAATGTCGCGGAGCAGGCGGCGCATGATCTTCCCGCTTCTGGTTTTCGGCAGATCAGGTGTGAAAGCGATCCATTTCGGCTTCGCGATCGCCCCGATCAGCTTGCCGACGTGGTTGCGCAACTCGACGATGAGCTCGGTCGATTCCTCGTACCCGGCGCGCAGTGTCACGAACGCCGAGATGGCCTGGCCGGTCTCGGGGTCGGCCTTGGCGACAACCGCCGCCTCGGCAACTGCTGGATGGTCGACGAGCGCGCGACTCCACCTCAGCGGTGGAGATGCGGTGCCCGGCGACGTTCATCACGTCGTCGACACGGCCCATGAACCAGAAGTAGCCGTCCTCATCGATGCGGGCGCCGTCGCCGGCGAAGTACTGATCGCCGAAGCGATTCCAGTACGTCTCCTTGTAGCGCTCGTCATCGCCCCAGATGCCGCGCAGCATTCCCGGCCACGGCCTGGTGAGGGTCACGTAGCCGCCACCGCCGAGGGCTACTTGCTTTCCTGCCTCATCGACTACGGCGGCGCCGATACCCGGGAGCGGCTTGGTCGCCGAACCGGGCTTGAGCGTGGTGACTCCGGCAAGCGGCGCGATCATGATGCCGCCCGTTTCCGTCTGCCACCAGGTGTCGACGACTGGAGTGCGGTCGCCGCCGATGTAGGTCCGGTACCACATCCACGCCTCGGGGTTGATGGGCTCACCCACGGTGCCGAGGAGGCGGAGGCTCGACAGGTCGTGCGCCTGCGGATGCTCGGGTCCCCACTTCATGAACGTGCGGATCGCAGTCGGCGCGCAGTAGAGAACGTTGACCTTGTACTTCTCGATGATCGCCCACCAGCGGTCCTTGTTCGGGTAGTCCGGAGTGCCCTCGTACATGACCGAGGTCACGCCGTTCCCGAGCGGCCCATAGACGATGTAGGAGTGCCCGGTGACCCAGCCGACGTCGGCCGCGCACCAGTAGATGGTGTCCGGCTGGATGTCAAACACGAGGTCGTGGGTGAACATCGCGTACAGGTGGTAGCCGGCCGTCGTGTGCTTGATGCCTTTCGGCTTGGCCGTCGTGCCTGACGTGTAGAGCGTGAAGAGGAGGTCCTCGGACTCCATGTGCTCCGGCTCGCACACGTCGGACTCGCCCTCGACGAGGTCGTGGTACCAGTGGTCGCGGCCCTCCTTCATCGGGACCTCGTTGCCGGTCCGGCGAACGACCACGACGTGCTGGACTGTCGGCGAGCCCTCGCAGGCCTCGTCGACGCTGCGCTTGAGCGGCACCAGGCCGCCGCGGCGCCGGCCTTCGTCAGCCGTGATGATCGCCACGGCGGCCGCGTCGTTCATCCGGTCGCGAACAGCCTCGGCGCTGAAGCCGCCGAAGACGACCGAGTGCGCTGCCCCGATTCGCGCGCAGGCGAGCATCGCCATCGGCAGCTCGGGAATCATCGGCATGTAGATGCCGACCCGGTCGCCCCGCTTGACGCCGAGCTTCTTCAGCGCGTTGGCGAAGCGACAGACGCCGGAGAGCAGTTCGGCGTACGTGATCGTGCGGGTGTCGCCGTTCTCACCTTCGAAGTGATAGGCGACCTTCTCGCCCTTACCGGCCTCGACGTGGCGGTCGAGGCAGTTGTACGAGACGTTCGTCGTCCCGCCCACGAACCACTTCGCGAACGGGAGGTCCCACTCGAGCACGGTGTCGAAGGGCTTGAACCAGCTGACGTACTTCTTCGCCTGCTCGGCCCAGAAGGCCTCGGGATCGGCGTCCGCCGCTTCCCAGAGACTGCGGTCCTTCACCCTGGCGTTGGCGAGGAACTCAGCACTCGGAGCGAACGTGCGCCGCTCGTCGAGCAAGGTATCGATAGTCTTGGCCTGCTCGCTCATCGCGACCTCCTGGAAGGCACCCCTGACGGAATTAATTGCCGCGCATTAATTGCACTAGTCAGGCACCTTAGGCAAGCACTTTTGGGAATTCGTCCGAGGTGCGAACGATCTGGTTCGTGCGGGCCGCCCTGGTTGGACGACCGGCCAGTGGTCTCTCCGGGCAGGTCCGGCTGCTATCGGCGTTCCGTCACGGTTTGCAACCAACTCTTCACACATTGCAATCGGGTGCAGGCCGAGATCGCGTCGATACTGGCATTCGAGGTGGACAGGTCGGTGTCACAAGGCACCACCGCTCTGGAGGAACAACCATTTTCACGCGTGAGAGGCGAGTGCGCAGGCGCCGGTCTTCGGGCCAGGGCCTGGTTGAGTTCGCCATCGTGGGTGGACTGCTGTTCTTCCTGATCTTCTCGGTCATGAACGCGGGCTTCTATCTGTATGGCGCCAATGCCATGCAATACGCGGCCGACATCGGCACCGCCACGATCGCCGCCGAGGGCAACTACGACAACACCGGCATCCCCGCGCCGAACAACGCCGACACCATCGCGATCGCCCGGATGGATACCGACGGTTTGAACAGCACCCCGCTTGTTCAGGTCACGCAGGTGGACATCTATAAGGAGAACGTCGTTGGAGGCGTCTTCAGCGATGCGTACACCTGCGGTACTGGCGCCACGCTGTGTGAGAACTCGTATACGGCAACCGGCACTGTGATCGGAACCGTCGAATGGAGCCCGGCTGTGCGCAACGTGAGCACGAGCCCTGACTACGCGAAGATGGTCATCCACTTTCAGTACACGCTGCTGATCGGAACGACGACGTTCAACAGCACCACCGTCAACCTCTTCCGCCTGGAGCCACAGCAATGATGCGTGTGCGCGACGGCAAGCGGGGCCAGGCGATGGTCGAGATGGCTCTGTTGCTGCCAGTCCTGATGCTGCTCTTTCTCGGATCGTGGACTGCGGCGAACCTCATCGACGACAACAACGCGGCAGCGCAGGCAACACGAGCCGGCGCCCGCCTTGGCGCCGAGCTCGGCAACGGCACAGCGCTGGGACTGACCCAGGCGCAGATCGACACCGACATCCTCGATCAGGTGTATCCGATCGTGTCACCGCAGCTCACCAACGCCAAGGTGACTGAGATCGACATCTATCAGCCGAGTGGTTGCATCGGAACGACCCCTTTTGTGGCCGGCACCTGTCCCCCGAACAACGGGGCCTATACCTCCGGAGAGTTGATCGACACCTACACGGTCACCGGCGGAGTCGTCTCCAGCACCTGCGGGACATGCACCTTCACCGTCGCCAACCGGGGTCAGACGCATCCGAGTGAAGCCGAGCTTGGCGTCCGGCTCGTCTTCAAGTACACGTCCCCCGCCCTGACGTTCTTCACCCAGACAGACAGTCAATACACCGTTATGCGGCTTGCGCCGACATCGTGAGGATGACCATGAGACCAGCAGAACCGATCCGCCTGGGCCGGAGCTCAGTCAAGGGACAGGCGATGGCGATCTTCGCTCTCGTCTCGGTCCTGCTCTTCGTCGTTGCCGGACTCGCAGTCGACGCGGGGACAAGCTATTTGACCAGCAACCAGCTCGAACGCGCAGCAGCTGCGGCAGCACTCGCAGGCGTCGCGTATCTCCCCGGTGACTATCCCGATGCGCAGAACGCTGCACTTGTCGAGGCTGCCCGCAACGGATTCGCGAATGCGGGCACCGGCGGGGAAGTCACGTGCACTGCCAACGTGTGGCCGTGCGTCATCACCTCACAGCCGCAGACAAACGAGCTGAAAGTCACCATCTCGACATCCGTCTCCACGATCTTCCTGCGCCTGATCGGTTTCGGCAATCACACCATCGTTCGCTCCGATACCGCCGAATACCTCCCGCCGATCTCACTCGGGCAGCCGGGCGCCCAGCAGGGCTCAGCGATGAACGGCAGTTGTATCGGTCTCACCGCCTACTGCTCGACCCCGGCATCGGGCCTAGGGAGCAGCGGTAACTATTACTTCGAGCGCGAGGAGGGCTGGGGTAACCCACGCTCCGAGGGAGATCCGTTCACGCCGTCCCCAGATGAGACGAGCTCTGGATGCGGTCTCGCCGGCGCTGACTCCTGCAATGCGTCCTCGGCGCCGGACTACCACCAGATCAGTCCGGAGGCCGGCACCGAGAACCCATATCTCAACATCAACTATCAGGGCGGATCCAACTACTTGATCGAGATTCCGGTTGGCCAGTCTGCGGATGTGCAGATCTACAACCCGGCCTTCGCTCCAGACACCTGCACAGGCACGGAGCCGTACTACTGCTATCACGAGGACGACGGAAGCTTCACGGGGCAGTCGGCTCCGTACACCTCCTATTCCGCAATGGCCTACTCGCTGTTCAAGGTCACGACGCTTTCCTCACGCCTCAGCGATACGCTGGTAAGTCAGGAGATCTTCTACCCGTACAACGCGACCTGCCTGGCCACGACGACTGCCACCGGAGCGTGCCCGACCCCGCAGAGCATCACGTACTACCCGCCGTGTAATTCGTGCACGCCGACCGCCACGACGGTCGCCGAAGTGCCACCGACCTATCACCAGTGGGTCTCCGCGATCAACTACTCGCCCACGAGCGCAACGGACAAGGCTCTCTACTGCGACAAGACATCCTGCGTTTCGAACGGAATTCCGAACGGAGCTGCCGTGGCAGGTCCGTACGGAAGCTTTCTCACCGACCCCTCATCGACTGTTCCACAGTACTACCGGCTCGAGGTCGACACATTGACCTGGAACGGGCAGCAGACCTGCACCTCGTCCAGTTGCACCATCCCCGCCACCGGGACCACGGCACAATCCGAGGCACACAAGGGCTACGCGCTACGACTCGTCGCGACCACGAGCTGCAGCGCTCCTAATGACAATCTCGGAACGTGCGGCGCTACGTCCGGTAGCACGAACAACTCCTTCAGCGTCTGCCCGACAACCGGCACGACCTGCGGAACGCTTTCTTCGATGGACGACATGACGGTGTTCACGCCGGTCAACGGCGCCAGCGCGACCCAGTTCTCGATTCCGCTCTTCAGCCTCGATCCCACGGCGTACGCCGGTCAGACAATCGACGTCGATCTGTTCGACGTCGGTGACGTCGGAGGTGGGGCCGCGTACGTGGGACTGCAGGCGCCTGATGGAACCTGGACGTCGGTCAACAGCATTACCGATCTCGGTGCGTCTCTCGGAGGGGCGAGTCCGCCCGGTGGAGGCGGCAACGTTGCAGATGCCTGGCCCACAGGCGGGTGCAGCACCGCGTGCTACCAGACTGCAGGGTCGGGAGGCGGCGCCATCTACAACGGCCAGTGGATCCAGCTCCAGATGACCGTGACGTCGACGGCCACCGGGTACTACAACCTCGTGTACAACGTCAACGCTGCGGCAACCGCCAGTGACACCTTCGCGGTCGAAGTCGGCTTCAGCGGTAGCCCGGACCACCTTCTCCCGTAATCGCCGCGTTCACAGCGAATTCTGAGCCGCTGCTCAGATCGCCGTGAGCCGGGGCGGGCAGAGTAGGGCCATGGCTTCCCGCCCGTTCTTCGACGATCCCCCGCCGCCGCCTCCGGTCGCGCTGCCTGCGCCACCTCGTCTCGGGGCTCACGCGCGTCCGGCGCCGATCCGGTGGGCGAGGCTGCTCGTCCGGGGCCGTGAGGAGGACTTCGGCCTGGGTTCGCCCGTCTCTCCTCGGCCTGTTGGGTATCGCCGCGTTCCTCTATCTGTGGGATCTGGGGGCCTCGGGCTGGGCGAACGCCTTCTACTCGGCGGCCGTCCAGGCGGGCTCGACGAGCTGGAAGGCCTTCTTCTTCGGCTCCTTCGACGCGTCCAACTTCATCACGGTGGACAAGTCGCCGGCCGCGCTCTGGATCATGGATCTGTCGGCTCGCGTCTTCGGCGTCAACGCCTGGAGCATCCTCGTGCCACAGGCGCTCGAGGGTGTCGCCACCGTCGGCTTCACGTATCTCACCGTTCGCCGGTGGTTCTCACCGGCAGCCGGGCTGATCGCCGGCGCGACGGTCGCGCTCACCCCGGTCGCGGCTCTGATGTTCCGGTTCGACAACCCGGATGCGCTGCTTGTGTTGCTCCTGACGATCGCCACCTACGCGACGGTCCGCGCGATCGAGGCCGGCAAGACCAAGTGGCTCGTCCTCGCGGCAACGCTGGTCGGGTTCGCCTTCCTGACCAAGATGCTCCAGGCGTTCCTCGTCGTTCCGGCGTTCGGGCTCGTCTACCTCGTGGCGGCGCCCGTGTCGCTGCGACGGCGGATCGCGCAACTCGCCATCGCGGCCGGGACGATGGTCGTCGCGTCAGGCTGGTGGGTGGCGATCGTCCAACTCACGCCTGCAGCCGACCGGCCGTATATCGGCGGCTCGCAGGACAACAGCCTCCTCAATCTCATCTTCGGCTACAACGGATTCGGCAGGCTGACCGGCAATGAGGCGGGGAGCGTCGGCGGATCGGGTGCTGCCGGCTCCATGTGGGGACCGACCGGGCTGGATCGCCTTTTCAACGCGAGCTTCGGCGGCCAGATCTCGTGGCTGCTTCCCGCGGCGCTGATCCTGCTCGTTGCCGGGCTCGGCTTCACGCTGCTGCGCTCTCGCACCGATCGAACCCGGGCTGCGTTCCTGCTCTGGGGCGGCTCACTTGCCGTCACCGCGTTGGTCTTCAGCTTCGCGGCGGGGATCATCCACCCGTACTACACGGTCGCCCTGGCTCCCTCAATCGGGGCGCTTGTCGGCATGGGCAGCGTGCTGTTCTGGCGTGAGCGCTCCAAGACCTGGGCGCGGCTCGTGCTGGCAGGCGCCGTCGCCGCCACGAGCGTGTGGTCGGCGGTGCTCCTCGAGCGCAGCCCGCAATTCGCTCCCGGCCTTGCTGCCGCGGTTGCCGTCATCGGTGTCGGCGCTGCAGTTGCGATCGTCGGCCTGCCGCTCATGCACCGCAGGGTGGTTGCCGGAGTCGTCGTCGCAGGTCTTCTGGCGGCGTTCGCGGGTCCGGCGGCATACACCATCGATACGGTCCTCACCCCGCACTCCGGTGCCATCCCCTCAGCAGGGCCGACCGTGACGGCAGCAAATTCCGGCCCCGGCGGTGGCGCTGGTGGATTCCCCGGACGCGGAACGGGCGGATTCCCGGGCGTATCCGGCCGTGGAGGCTTCGGCGGCGGAAGTTTCCCGACTGGCGGGTTCGGCGGTGGCACATTCCCTGGAGCCGGCACGTTCCCCGGCGGCGGATTTGGTGGCGGCGGATTTGGCGGGGGCGGATTCGGCGCACCGCACGGAACCGGCGGCGCAGGCTTGGGCGGCGGAGGGTCGTTCCTCAACGCGAGCACACCGGGCGCGGCACTCGTCAGGTTGCTCGAGACCAACGCCAGTCATTACAGCTGGGTTGGTGCCACCATCGACGCTAACTCAGCGGCCGGATACCAGCTCGCGACAGACGATCCCATCATGGCAATCGGCGGCTTCAACGGCACCGATCCGGCGCCGACACTCGCCCAGTTCGAGCAGTACGTCGCACAAGGGCGCATCCACTACTTCCTCGCATCGGGCGGCGGTTTCGGTGGTGGCGGCAGCGGCACCTCGAGTCAGATCGAGCAGTGGGTCGAGCAGCACTTCACCGCGACGAGAGTCGACGGCGTGACCGTCTACGACCTGACGCAACCCGCGGCGTGAGCGTTCTAGCGACTCGTCCACGCGGCGGCCGATGTCGCATCGAGATCGACGCTCGCGTCGCTGACACGTCGCGTCGCGCTCGGGTGCAACCCACCGGCATTCGCGATGTACCAGAGCCCGAAGTTGCCGTCCGGGTCTGCGGCGTTCATGTACAGCAGGTTGTCGCCTGTCGGCGACCATGACGGCGAGTTGCACAGGCAGTTCGCGGCCAGCACGCGCAGCGGACCGAGTGTGTTGCCCTCGAGCGTCGCGACTTCGAGATCCGCGCTCTGCCCGGAGTTCGTGCAGACCATCGCCACGGTGACGCCATCCGGCGCGACGGCCGGCGCACCGCAGTCCTGCTGCGGGGTGGTGAGCGACTGCATCGGGCTGTTCGGGCCGGTCTGCAGTCCGAGCACGGTGACCACGGTCCCCTTGCCGGTGTTCGCATAGCTGGAGTAGAGGACGCCCCCGCTCGGCAGCGGCACGGGCTCGATGTCGCCGCCCGTGTACGCGTCCGGAACCGACCAGCGCGTTCCCCCGGCAACGCCGGTGTCGCCAATGCTGAAGGGCGCGCCGAGCGGCGCTGACCAGAGCGAGAAATCCACCTCGTAGCTCTTGTTCGGCGCCGGCTTCGGTGCGTCGGTCGCGAAATACACGTCGGTGCCATCAGGACCGACCGATGGCCAGAGGATCCAGTGATCGAGCTGCAACGTCGCGTTGGTTGTCGACTGATCGTCAGATGTGAGCTGGCTCAGCACATGCCCCGCGGACGTCACGTGATACAGATCGGAGTACTCGTCGAATCTGCGGATCACCAGGAGCGATCCGTCCGCGAGCACGCGCGGCTGCGTCCAGTCCCCGCCCGACGGGCAGCGCGAGCTCACGGACCTTCGTCCCGCTGATCGCGTAGATGGCCCCTTCCTGGCTCACGTAGATCGTCCCCGGCAAGCGTACCTGCGGGCTCGTGTTGTCGATGAGCACTGCGGCGGTGGTATGCGACTGGAGCATGGCGAGCGCGCGGTTTGCGAGGAGCCCGCTCACGATCATCAGCGCGATGAGAACACTGGTGCGTCTCATCTCAGTTCGCCGGGAAGTATTTCGCGACCTCGGGCCGGATGAGCTGCCAGTTGGGTGCCAGCGCGTCCTGACCGCCGATGTACTCGCTGCTCGTGTACGGGGGAAGCAGCACCACCTGCGTGATCGATGCCAGCGGCACCGATCCGGCGATCGGCAGCAACCCGCTCACCTGACCGATGCTCATGTCGGTCTGGAAGTTGGAGCCGAGCGATGTCGCGAGCGTCGGAATATCGGTGAGCGACACGCTCTTCGTCTTGGCGCGCAGCGCGATGAGAATCTGCTGCTGCCGCTGCGAGCGCGCGAAGTCGCCGTACGCGTCGTCGTGACGCGCACGCACGTACTCGAGCGCGAGCGTCCCGCTCATGTGCTGCGCGCCCGGCAGCACGAGAATTCGCTCGTAATCAAAGGGATTTCCACCGGAGAGGTCTGCCGGGTAGTAGTCGTCCATCACCGGGTTGTTGGCGATCACGTTGACGCCGCCAAGCTGGTTCAGCACCGACACGAGGCCCTGGAGGCCGATCCACGCGTAGTAGTCGATATGGACCCGCAGGTCCTGTTCCACCGTCTGGATCGCGCACTGCGCGCCACCGTGCAGGAACGCCTGGTCGATCTTTCCGTTGCGTCCGGTGCACAGCCGCACCCAGAGGTCCCGCGGGATCGAGAGCATCGTCACGTGCTTGGTCGCGGGATCGACCCGCGTGAGGATCATCGACTGGGTCAGGTAGTCGCCGTTGAACTTCGAATCGCTGTCCGAACCGAGGAGCAGCAGCGTGAAGGGCGCCGTGGCCGAGAGGTTCTCGCTCGCCGAGACCGGCTTGAGCTGCGATGTGCCGCCGAGCGAGGTGTTGACCTGCCCTGTGTCATGGAGCGCAACCTGGAGCGCCGGCAGGAAGTACAGCGCAACGCCGGCCACGATCGAGAAAAGGAAACCTGCTGCGACGAAGGTTCCGCGGGTGAACCGCTGCCGGCCGGTCTTCCGGGATGCGCGCCGACGGCGGACCGTGCGGCGGCCGGAAAGATCGTACGAACGAGACAACCTCGAACCTCAGGTGGGACGTTGAGTGGAACAGCGAGTTCAAGGACGGGCCGCGACGGGCACCGCCGCGGGTGTCAGATGGTACCCCGAGGTCGCGTGTTGCGACCGCGAAACTGCATGTACGCTCTCCTCGTGACGATGAGCAAGGCACGTCTCGAGGCATTCAGCGACGGCGTCATCGCCGTCGCGATCACGCTCCTCGCGCTCGACCTCACGGTCCCCGAACCGGGGCATGTCTCGCTGCTCCAGCAACTCGGCGATCACTGGCCCCAGTTCGCCGCTTACGCGGTCAGCTTCTTCACCGTCGGCATCATCTGGGTGAACCATCACGCGCGTGTGAGCATGATCGCGAGGGTCGATCGAACGTTGCTGTTCATCAACCTCGTGCTGCTGATGTTCGTCGTGCTCATCCCGTTTGCCACCTCGACGATGGCCACGTATCTCATTCGCGGGAACCGAGGAGTCGCACGTCGCGATGGCGCTGTACGCGGGAGTGCTCGAGGGAATGGCGTTGAGCTTCAGCGCGATGTTCGAGTGGTCGCTGCGCGAAGGACGAACGTACGTGATCGTGCCCGACGATCAGCGGCGCAAGACACGGCTGCGCACGTCGATCGGCGCGATCGTGTACCTCGTCGTGATCATCCTGGCGTTCATCAGCGCGCCGGTGGCGCTCGCGATTGCCGGCTTGACCGCCGTGTACTACATCTTCGCGCCGGTGCCGCACTCCGCCGCCAGTCCCGACCTGCTAGAACTGGAAGCAGGCGAATCGTGATGTGCCGGGGCGGCCGCAAGGGTCTCAGCAATGTCACAGAGACGGCTCAGGCCACACTGAGCATCGAGGGTCATGCTCGAGAGTGTCACCCAATTGAAAACCTCGGAGCCTGAAGATGACCAACGAGATGCAGGACTACCGCCCAAACGATCCGCCCCCGCCGCCGCCTGCTGAGCCATACGGCGGTTACTACAGCCCGTGGTCGGCCGACCCGACCTGGGGTCCGCCCACCTGGCCACCGTCGCAGCAGGCCAAGAGCGGCTCCGGATTTCGCCGGACCGCGCTTGCGGTCTTTGCGATTGCGTGCGTCGGCGCAGGCGGCGGTACTGCGTGGGCGCTCACGACGACGTCAGCATCCAGCCCGTCCACTGCGTCGCAGGGCTCCGGGTCAACCGGAACCGGGCAAAACCCAGGCGGGAGCAGCACTTCGCCGTCCACCGGCACCATCTCGGCGGCCACGGTCGCGCAGATCAACTCCGCAGTCGTCGACATCACCGCCGATACGGCGGGTGGCCAGGGCGAAGTCGCCGGCACGGGGATGATCATCACCTCCAACGGTGAGGTGCTCACCAACAACCACGTCATCGACGACACCGTCAACATCCACGCGCAGATTGACGGCACCGGGACTGTGTACTCGGTGAAGGTGATCGGCTACGACGCCAGTGACGACGTTGCGTTGGTGCAGCTCGAGAACGCATCCGGCCTCCCGACTGTTCCCATCGGCGACTCATCGACGCTCATACCCGGCGACGCCATCACGGTGCTGGGCAACGCCGAAGGCGAGGGTGGAACGCCGGCAGAGGTCACAGGCACGGTGTCGGACCTCGACCAGCAGATCACCGCGAGCGACGACAGCGGTGACACCGAGACCCTCACCGGCATGCTCGAGGTCAACGCAGGGATCGTGCCCGGCGACTCGGGAGGCCCCGAGGTCGACTCCGCCGGCAAGGTGATCGGCATGACCACCGCCGGTCAGACCTCCGGGAATCCCGGCCACGAGGCAGCCTCCACCATCGGGTTCGCGATCCCGATCAACAAGGCAATGCAGATCATCTCCGAGATCCGCGCCGGCAGCGGACCGCACATCCACATCGGGTATGCGGCGCTCCTCGGCGTCGAGGTCTCCACCGAGGAGCCCGTCACCGAGCCGAACTGCACCACGTCAGCTGCGACAACCGGCGCCTGGGTGAGCACCGTCGTGCCGAACGGCCCTGCTGCCGGGACGAGCCTGGCATCTTGCGGGCGGATCACCGCCATTGGTGGAATCTCGGTGGCCAACCAGAACGACCTCCACAACGCGATGGAAAGCTTTGTCCCCGGTCAGACGGTGACGCTCACCTGGATGGACTCGTCCGCCCAGACGCACAGCGCCACGATCACCCTGGGCACCGCCACCTTCCCCGACTGAACCTCTCTCCCCCACTGCGGGGTCGGGCCGGGCTGATGAGGTCCGACCCCGCGTCGGGACGCACGTATCCCATTCCCCGTAACACCAGCGATTCCGGCACGTCATGACGCGTTTGAAGCGTCAACGCTATAACTCAGAAAGCCCCTGAGGGGGGCCCGCCGGAGCCGGCGCCAGGCTCACGCGGGAGATCGCGATGCACAGGGATGTGTGACGTGTCACGAGTTGTGGTGACCGCCAGGCAGCGTGCGGATGACGCCAGGGCAGGCCCGGAACACCGGCCCACGGCAAGCGGTGGCAGCGTCGCGCCCATCTGGGTGCTGAATGTCGTGCTGTCGCTGGCGGCCGGCGCCGTCTACGTGATCGGGATCGCGCCGCTGCCGCACAAGACCCCGGCAACGATCTTCCTCATCGCAGCCTTCGTGGCGAGCTTCGCCGCCGGCGAGTGGTGGCGGGTGTTCATCCACTTCCGCCAGGAGGCGCAGTCCTTTTCGCTGAGCGAGATCCCACTGGTGATCGGCGTCTTCCTGTTCGCCGGCGACCCGGGGCCCCTCGTGCTCGCCCGCGTGCTCGGCGCGGCGATCGGCCTTGGCCTCCTTCGCAGGCAGGATCCGATGAAGCTCCTCTTCAACCTGGCCAGCTTCGCGCTCGAGACCGAGACGGTGACGCTCCTCGTCCACCACATCTCCGGCACCGACGCGACGAACCCGTGGACGTGCCTCTGGGTGCTGCTGTTCATGTCTGCCGCGTCGCTCCTCGGTCTCGCATTGACGGTGATTGCGATCTCGCTTGCCGAGGGCCGCCCGTCGCGCCACCAGTGGTTCCAGCCGACGGTGATCGTGCTGGTCGGCGGATTCGCCAACTGCAGCATCGGCCTCGTGGTGGTCGTCTTGCTGCACCTCGATGCATGGGTGCTGCTGCTGCTCCTGACCCCGCTCGCCGCAATCGGCGCCTCGTACGTGCTCTACACACGCGAGCATCAGAAGCACCAGCGCCTGCAATATCTCTACGAGTTCGAGCGACATGCTCCAGCGCGCGAGCTCCGATGGCGCTGCAATCCGGGAGCTACTCGACCAGCTTTGTAAAGTGTTCCGGGCGGATATCGCGACGGTGTGCCTGCTACCGGTGGCAACGGGGACCGGGTCATGGCGCACGATCAGCATGACGCGGGGGATGAGTAACAACGTCGACAGTGCGCTGAGCCCCGAGCTCCTCGAACGGTTCGTGCCACTTCTGGATGAAACCAAGCGCGGCCTCATCGCGACGCACTCGACGTCGGATCCGGAGCTGCGGAAGTGGCTCGCCGAGCAGGGGTATCGCGACGCGATGGCGACACTGCTGCAGGGCGAGGGGATGCTGCTGGGAACCCTTGTTGTCGCCAACCGGCTGAGCGACGTCGGCTCATTCGACACCGACGACCTCCAATTCTTTGATGCTTTCGCCGCGCAGACGAGCGTCGCGGTGCAGAACACGCGCCTCGGTCACCGCCTTCGCCAGCAGGCGTTCCACGACACGCTCACCGACCTTGCCAATCGCGCGCTGTTCATGGACCGCCTCGAGCACGCGCTCACCCGTCGCGAGCGGCATGACGAGTTGCTGGCAGTGATGTTTCTCGACCTGGACGATTTCAAGGAGATCAACGACAGCCTCGGACATATGGCCGGCGACGAGCTGCTGGCGCGCGTCGCGGATCGCCTGAACTTGGTGCTCCGCGCCTCTGACACTGCCGCTCGTTTCGGTGGTGATGAGTTCGCGATCCTCGTCGAGGAGACGGCCGATCCCGAGGACACCATTCGAGTGGCGGAGCGTGTCGTCTCGGTGTTCAAGCCGCGCTTCATGCTCGCCGGACGCGAGGTCACGATCAGTGCATCGGTGGGCGTTGCAGTGACGGCCTCTCGCGATATCACCGCGGAGGAGCTGGTCGGTCAGGCGGACGTCGCCATGTACCGAGCCAAGGTCAAGGGCAAGGACACGTACGAGATCTTCGAGCCGGGCATGCAGGACGTGGTCGCCAGGCGTCTCGAGGTGCGCACCGACCTCGAGCGGGCCATCGATCGCAACGAGCTCGTGGTCATGTACCAGCCGATCGTCGACATCACCACCAGCACGCCCGTCGGCGTCGAGGCGCTCGTGCGCTGGAAGACATCCGCGCTGGGGCATGGTCGCGCCACTCGAGTTCATCGGGATCGCCGAGGAGACCGGGATGATCCGCGAGCTCGGCCTCTACGTCCTCGAGGAGGCGTGCCGGCAGTGGCAGGAGTGGCAGGTCGAGCTCATCGATGAGCCCGCATTCACGGTGAGCGTCAACGTGTCGCCGCGGCAGCTGCGCGACCCGAGCTTCGTGAGCGAGGTGTGGCGCATCCTCACGCGGGCCGGCCTCCCGCCATCGCATCTGACGCTGGAAATCACCGAGAGCTTCATGGTGGACGACCCGGAGAGTGCGCGAGCGCGGCTGCGGGAGCTGAAAGCGCTTGGTGTGCGCATCTCGATGGACGACTTCGGTACCGGCTATTCCTCGCTCGCGTCCCTGCAGGATCTGCCGTTGGACGTGCTGAAGATCGACAAGCTCTTCGTCGACCACGTGGCCGAGGACCCGCGCCGGACCGCGTTCGCGCAGGCGATCATCCGGATGGGCAAGACGCTCGGGCTCGGGCTGATTGCCGAGGGTGTGGAGAACGCCGAGCAGGCCGAGCGTTTGCAGAGCCTCGGGTGCCGGTTTGCGCAGGGCTTCTACTTCTCGAGGCCGGTTGCCGCCGACGAGATCAAGCGGATGCTGCATGCGTCGCACGCCATCCGCGTAGCGGGCGGGCGGTGGTCGGAAACCGAGCCGGAGCGGCGTGCTTGGCTTCGCGTGCTCGAGGAGAGCGCGTAGGGGTCTTCGCGGTGGCGGTGGGGCTGTGGTGTTTGGGTGTCGTTGTACGCGTGTGTTGGATGCTAACACAGATTTGTGTATGCTACAGGAATGTGTAGTGCGAAGCGGCCGGGACGATCCGCTCGGCGACGCTCCTGCGGGCCATCGAGCGCTACATGCTGGACACCCAGGCCTGGAGGCGACTCCCCGCGAGGCTCGGCGACTGCCTGATCCGCCTTCGCCACGGGATCGATCTGTTGGAGCTCGATTTCGCGATCGGCGCTTCCAGGTTCGCGTTGACCGACGAGTACGAGGCTGCGGGGTCGGTCTCCCCGATTGACTGGATCCGGCACAACTGCCACATGACGAGCGGGGCCGCGGCGAAAGCCGTGAACTCGGGCGATCAGGCGGGCCAGCTGCCGGCGAGCGTGACGGCGCTGCACGCGGGGGAGATCGGATTCGCGCACTTCTCGTTGCTGGCGAGCGTGGCTCGGGCGGTGAGTGCTCCGAAGTGGGTCGCGGCCACGAGCCTCGATGGGGCGGATCTCGACGCCGGAGTTGATGCCACGGATGGCGATGCCGGAGCGGATCCCACGATACCGGCCGGCGCCGGCGACGATGGCGGCGCAGACCCAACGGACTCCGCGGATCCCACTCCGCCGGTCGGCACCATCGGCTTCGACGAGCGCCCGCTCCTGGAGATGGCCCGCGAGCACTCCGTCGGCCGCTTCGGCATGGACTGCACCCACGCCCGGCATGTGTACGACGCGGCCGCCGTCCTCCGCGAGCACGTCGACAACGCCGAGCGCAACCGCTGCGAGTTCACCGACTGCGAAGGTGGCTTCCTCGCCGTGAAGGGATACTTCGATCCCATCGCCGCGGCCACCCTCAAGACCGCGGTGTTCCCCCTCGCCAAGCCGAGCGGCGCTCGCGACACGCGGCGCTTCGAGCGCCGCCTCGCCGACGCCCTGGTCGAGGTGGCCGCCCACGCGCTCGACATCGGCGCGGTCCCCGGCAGCGGCGGGACCAGAACCCATCTCCAGCTCACCGCTTCAGTGGAGACGGTGATGGCTCTGGACGGTGCACCCGGCGGCGTCCTCGAGTACGGCGGCGCGGTCACCGCCACCACGGTGCAGCGGCTCACCTGCGATGCCGGTGTCCGGCGCATCCTGCTCGGCCCCAAGTCGGCCGTGATCGAGGTCGGCCGGGAGCTCCGCCTCCCCGGCGTCGCTGCCCGGGCAGCGCTCCAGGCTCGCTCCGGCGGCTGCGAATGGCCGAAGTGCGATCGGCCCGTGGCCTTCACCAATGCCCATCACATGGTCCACTGGGGCCAGGGCGGCACCACCGACGTGGCCAATCTTGTCCTGCTCTGCTATCGCCACCACTGGATGATCCACGAGGGTGGCTGGCAACTGGCCCGAGACGAGAAGGGACGCATGCTCGCCATCGCCCCCACCCCCATCTTTCGCACCTGGGCCCGCGCTCCTGACGGCGTCGGAGTGTAGCGGCTGCTGGTTGTTGCGCTCCGCGGGCCCGCACGCGATGTGAGGCGACTATCAATTGCGCCCCATGGGCCGGCACGCGATGTGAGGCGACTATGCAATTGCGACCCAACTGTCTGCACGGATGAAAGCCGACGCCCGCGATGCTCGCGACCTGATTCGGTACTGCTCTGACGTCCATCCCGAGTAGCCGTACACTCGACCGGCAGTGGTGAGCCGTCGACGACGATCGCTCCATGCCGTATCGGCTCTCGTGATGGCGCTCGTCGCGGCGTGCGGCGGTGCGCCCAGCGCGTCACCAACGCCGTCACGGGCGAGCATCGGGGATGGCCTCGACGGACCTGCGGGGCTGAGCGCGACGACGTACGCAACTGGTCTCACCCACGCCGCTGCGCTCGCGTTCGACCCGGAAGGCCGCCTCTGGATCGCTACGGCCGCATACACATATGACGGCACCGACGGGGTGTACGTCGTGGATCACGCCGGCGCGGCCCCGATCGAAGTCATCACCGGTCTGCGGACCCCGCTCGGACTCCTCTGGTACGAAGGATCGCTCTACGTCGCCTCGACAAGCCAGGTGGGGGCGTACAGCGACTTCAACGGGACCACCTTCCTGGAGCATCGAACGATCCTCACGCTGCCCACGGGCTCCGGCGAGGTGAACGAACTCGTACTCGCTCCGAACGGCGAGATGCTGATGGGAATCACCGCACCATGCGACCACTGCACTCCGAGCCTTGCCGTCTCGGGGTCGATCGTCTCGTTTCTGCCGAACGGCACCGATCTCGAGGAGTTCGCGACGCGAATCCGAGCACCGGTGGGCCTCGAGTTCTACCCGGGGACCGATGACCTCTTCGTGACCATGAACCAGCGCGACGATCTCGGGGTTCGGACGCCAGGCGACTGGCTCGCCGTCGTTCGCCAGGGGCAGTCGTGGGGATTCCCAGACTGCTACGGCCAGGGCGGCACGGTGTGCGAGGGCGTGCCCGCTCCCGTGGCTGTGCTCGACAAGCACGCTGCAGTCAGCGGGGTCGCGATCATCACCGGCCAGCTCGGTGCGGGCGTCGGCACAAAGGCGCTCGTCGCCGAGTGGGCGAAGGGAGTCGTCAACGCCGTCGCGCTGACGAAGGTCGGATCGACCTACACGGGCACGGTCTCGACGTTCATCAGCGGCCTGGAGCAGCCAGTGCCAGTGATCCTGGGGCCGGACAACGCGCTCTACATTGGCGACTGGGGCAGGGGGATCGTGTACCGCGTCGCCGCGACGAGCTGAGTCTGAGAAAGCGATCCGGGTCAGGCGTCGCTCATTTCGACGCCGGCCGCTCGAACGCCTCAGAAGATCGCGTTGATCCGCGCGAGCACATCCGGCGTCAACCTGCCGATGACATCGAGCGCCCCGAGGTTTTCGCGCACCTGCTCGACACGGCTCGCGCCCGTGATCACCGTCGACACGTGTGGGTTGGACGCGCACCAGGCAATCGAGAGTTGCGCGGTGCTGACGCCCAGCTCCCCGGCAATCACACTGAGCTCCCGCACCTTGCGGTTGGCGTCGGCGTTCGTGACGTCCTCGGTGAGCCACCCGTATCCGGGCAGCGCGGCGCGGCTGTCCGCCGGCACACCGTTCGCATATTTGCCAGTGAGGAGACCGGAGGCCAGCGGGCTCCAGGTCGTCAGCCCGAGCCCGATGCGGTCGTAGAGCGCAGCGAACTCCCTCTCCACCTTGTCGCGCTCGAAGAGGTTGTACTGCGGCTGCTCGACGATGGGCTTGTGGAGGTGATGCCGGTCGGCGATCTCCCACGCCTCGGTGATCGCGTCCGCGCTCCACTCCGACGTCCCCCAGTACAAGGCGCGCCCCGAAGTGATGATGTCGTGCATCGCGAAGACCGTCTCCTCGATCGGCGTCTCCGCATCGGCGCGGTGGCAGTAGATGAGGTCGAGGAAGTCGAGGCCGAGGCGACGCAACGAGCCGTCCACGGCCTGAAGCAGGTACTTGCGGTTCAGCGTGTTGCGCGTGTTGACCGAATCCTCGATCCCCCAGAAGTATTTGCTCGAGATCACGTACGTGTGCCGGGGCCAGCCGAGCGCTTTGATCGCCTCGCCCATGATCGTTTCCGACCGTCCGCCGGCATAGATCTCGGCGTTGTCGAAGAAGTTGACGCCACCGTCATACGCGGCGGCGAGGCAATCGCGGGCACTGCCGCCGGCCAGTTGCGGGCCAAAACTGACCCACGAGCCGAACGACAGGACGCTCACCTGAAGCCCTGAGCGCCCAAGGTGTCGATACTGCATCTCCATGACGACCGAGCATAGAGACCGAGGGCCCAGCCGTGCCCACGGACTCCGCCGATGAGCGCAGTTCGATTCGATCACCGGCTGGGTCGCTGCGGCGCTCTTCGGCTTGGCGATCGGGTCGTCCCTCGTGAATCGCTCGCGGCTGAAAGCCCGATTGAGCTTCTCGATGGGATGGTTCCGCGCGCACAACTGGCTCGGCGCCATCGCGACGGTCGCCGGCGTGGCCCACTGCCTCGCGTCGATCACGAGGTCCACGCTGCCCGTTGGTGAGGAGATCGGCATCTGGGCAGGTGCGGCGGCGGTGGGCCTGCTCGTCCTCACCGCCTTCGCAGGCAGCGGCCTCTCCGGCGCCAAACGCGACGCACGTGCGCGTATCCGGCGCAACCACGTGGTCACCATGTTCGCGGTGCTCGCGGTCGGCATCGTGCACACCGCTCTGAACGGTCCGCTTGCGGGCAGGTGACATATCCGGAGGGAGTCGCCGGGAGAACGGGACTCTGGCAAGATGGACGTCCGCATCGGGCGGATTTGGAACATGCGTGTGATGCGCGAACGTGGGAGGCAGACCGATGACCGAGACCACTGAGGCTGCGTCCCCGCCCGGCGCGGGGGTTCAGCCGGCGGGCCAGCCTCCCGCGCCCGCCGAACTCGATCCACGTCGCTGGCTCGCGCTCGCGAGCGTGATGACCGGCCTGTTCATGGTGCTGCTCGACGTCTCCATCGTGAACGTCGCGATCCCCGCCATCCGCTCGAATCTGCAGGCGAACAACGCCGACATCCAGTTCGTCGTCGCCGGCTACGGCCTCGCCTACGCGGTGCTGCTCATCACCGGCGGCCGACTTGGTGACATCTTTGGCAGAAAGAAGTTGTTCCTCATCGGCATGTCGGGCTTCGTCATCGCGTCCGCGCTCTGCGGGCTTGCGCAGAGCGCGATCATGCTCGACCTCTCACGAGTGCTTCAGGGCGGCATGGCGGCGATGATGTACCCGCAGGTGCTCTCGGTGATCCAGGTCACATTCCCACCGCAGGAACGCGCCCGCGTGTTCGGCTTTGTCGGCGCCGTGATCGGCATCGCGACGATCACCGGCCCGCTCGTTGGTGGGCTCATCATCCGCAACGACATCACAGGCGGATCGTGGCGCTGGATCTTCCTCGTCAACCTGCCGATCGGGATCGCGGCGCTGATCGCCGCGACACGGCTGATCACGGAATCGCGAGCACCAAATGCGACGCGCCTCGACCTCGGTCGGATTCGCGCTCTCCACCGTGGGGATCCTGTTGCTTGTCTACCCGCTGGTCGAGGGCCAGGTCGCCGGCTGGCCGGCGTGGACGTTCATCTGCATGGGGCTCAGCCCATTCGCGCTCCTCGCCTTCGTCCTCTACGAGCGCTCGCTGCCGGTCAACGCAGGTTTCCCCTGGTGCAGCTCTCGCTGTTTCGCATCAGGTCATTCAGCGTCGGTGTGGCCATCTCCGCCGTGTTCATCGCGGGCATTCCCGCGTTCTTCTTCACCTTCAGCCTGATGCTCCAGGTCGGCCTGGGCTTCAGCGCACTGAACGCCGGGCTGACCACCATCCCCTGGAGCCTCGCGTCGGCAGTCTCATCCGCGCTGTCAACACGGGTTGCGCCGCGTCTCGGGAAGTACACGATCGCCGATCGGATCCGCGTTGCTCGTGATCGGCATCCTCGGCATCATGTTCACGATCCACCTCGTCGGCACGAAGCTCACCGGCTGGGACCTCATCCCCATCCTTCTTGTCAGCGGCCTCGGGCTTGGCACGGTCATCGCCCCGCTGCTCAACATCATCCTGGCGGGCGTGCCCGGCAGGGACGCGGGTTCGGCGTCAGGCGTGCTCACGACGTTCCAGCAGCTCGGTGGCGCGATCGGCGTTGCGGTGGTCGGCGTTGTGTTCTTCGGACTGCTCTCGAGCCGTGCACCTGCAGCGGTCGCGACCGTGACGCCGCAGCTCCAGTCACAGCTGGCGGCCGCGAACGTGCCCGGCACCGCAGGCCGCGGGGTACATCGCGCACTTCAGCACGTGCTTCAACCAGCAGGCGTCCTCGAGTGATCCAAGCGCTCCGATTCCCGGCTGCTCGACGACCGGGACCGGTCCGGTCAACGATGCATTTGCGAGTGCCGCTCAGCTCGCGCTCGGCCGCGTCTTCGTGACATCGGTCGAACGGATCCTGTTCTTCAACGTCGGCTTCTGGTTCCTCACCGGGCTGCTCTCGATGCTGTTGCCTCGAGCGCGACCACGGCCGGCCCCGGGAGCCGTACACGCCGCTTAGAGCGGCGGCGAGCTGCCGGCCCTCTCGTGTCCGGCAGCTCGCGGGGGAGCGTGTTTAGCTGGCGAGCCCGTGGCTCACGTTCGAGAAGACGTTGTTCACCGTCTTGCCCAGCGTGCTGAGAATCACGATAACGACGATCGAGATAAGGACGAGGATGAGCGCGTACTCAACCATTCCCTGACCGTCTTCGCGATCCTGGAGCCTCTCTCCCAGCTCGCGGATACGTTCGCCGACCTCCAGAACCCTGTTGCCCATTTTGATATCTCCGAAAAAAGCCGTTCCCCCGACTGAGCGAGGCGATATTCACAGCCTGCGCTGCGATCTCAAACCCTTCCGGAAAGCCTGGTAACGGGCAGTCTCACACTGATTCGCGTTCCACCGACATGTTCGTCATCAAGTGTGATCGTGCCTTTGTGGGCAGAAACGATTGCCGCGCAGATTGCGAGCCCGAGCCCCGCGCCGCCGGTTTTCCGCGACCGTGACGCGTCGCCCCGCGAGAAGCGCTCGAAAATCACGGGCCGCAGGCCGGCGGGAATCCCCGGCCCTGTGTCTGTGATGGAGATGACGCATGTGCTCGGGGGCGACGCGGCGAGCGCGAGCGTGACGCTGCCGCCGGGCGGCGTGTAACCGAGTCCGTTTTCGAGAAGGTTGTCGAAAAGACGGCCGAGCAGGAGGGGATCGCCTTCGACAACAGCCTCGCAGTCGAGTTCCTCGGTGAGGTGCACGCCGAGTGCGGTGGCGTGGCCCTCCCAGCGCGCATAGGCTTCCTCGAGCACGTCGCTGATATCGAGGCGCGTGACCGACGTCACGAGCCCTCCGGAATCGCTCCGGGACAGCGTCAGCAACAACTCGGAGATCTTCACCAGGCGCTGCGTGTTCTTCAGGGCGAGGCGGACCGTCGCGGTGAGCTCATCGGACGTGCGTGGCTGGAGCAGGGTGATCTCGAGGTCGCTCTGCAGCGCCGACAACGGGTTGCGCAGCTCGTGCGCGGCATCTGCGGTGAACCGTCGAAGCTGATCGGTCGTCGCCAGCTGGGCTCGGTCGCGGGCCATCAATGAGCGCACGGTCAGCTCGCTGAGGCACGCGGTGACGACGACGGCGACGAACTGGAACTTCGCCGTGAGCGGGTCCACCGCGCCGGTGAGCGCCGTGACAAGCGTCACAACGATCGCCAGGGCGGTGATCACCGCCGCGAACGGCGTCGGCAGGAGCCACGTGGCGAACAGCACCGCCAGCAGGAGCATGCCGCCGAGCGTCGGGTTGTTCGGTACGGCGATCTCGATGATCAGGACCAGCAGGAGCATGGCCGCGCAGCCGAGGAAGGTCGTGATGCGACCGAGCGGTGTCGTCGGCTGCCGTGGGCTGAAGGCAGTCCCGCCGCCGGATGGCCTGATTCACGTCAGAGCGCCGCCGCTTCGCCGCTGATCAGGCGATAGCCGATGCCGCGGCACGTCTCGATCAGCACCGATGCGCGCGCGGCCTGTAGCTTGCGGCGCACCTTGCCCGCATACACCTCGACGAGGCCCAACTCCACGGTCTGAGCGTCGCCCCACACCGCGTCGTGGATCTGCTCCTTGCTGAGCACCTGCGCCGGATGGCGGAGGAAGAGTTCGAGGATCTCGTATTCGCGACGCGTGGTCGGCACGACATCCCCGCCCACCATCACCTGGCGGGCGGCGCTGTCCATGCTCAGGTTGCCCGCCTGGAGGACTTGCACCAGCGGCGCGACGCGCCTACGGCTCAGCGCTCGCACCCGGGCGAGCACCTCCTCGAAGTGGAAGGGCTTGGCGAGGTAGTCGTCGGCGCCGGCGTCGAATCCGGCGAGCCGGTCCTTGACGTCATCGCGGGCCGTGAGCATCAGGATCGCGGTCGGCGCCTGCTGGACGCGGAGGTGGCGACAGAGTCCCATGCCGTCCAGGTCGCCGCCGAGCATCACGTCGAGGACGGCAACGTCATACGCGAGCCCCGAACGCAGTGTCTCGAGGGCCTCCTCGCCGCTCAGGGCGACGTCGACGGACATGCCGGCTTCCACCAGGCCTCGGGCGAGGCTTCCGGCGACTTCCGGTTCGTCCTCGACGACGAGTACGCGCATGAGGGCATCGTATGCAGCGGGGATCGCCACCACCGGTTCGCGAGTGACTCGATACTTGCTTGCATGAATGACGTCATTGCGGCGGACGGGGATCTGGTCATCCGGCCAGTCCGTGAGGAGGCCGGGGACTACGAGTTGATCGTGGCGTGGAGGAACTCGCCACACGTCAGGGAGTGGTGGGATCCGGACGACCCGCCCCTGACGCTCGCCGCGCTCCGCGACGAGCTTGACGCACAGATTCGTGGGGACGATACAACCACGTCCTGCATCATCGAGCGACTCCGGTGAGCCGGTCGGGTTCATCCAGTACTACCCGTGGGACGCGGAGGAGAAGTACCTCACTGAGATCGGGGTGACGCTGCCGCCCGGGTCGTGGGGGCTGGACATCTTCATCGGGAAATCAGGTCTCGAGGGCGCCGGGGTCGGGTCGCGAGCGGTGAGGGTGATCTCGGACCATCTGTTCTCGGAGCGGGGAGCGACGGCAGTGGCCTTGATCACAGAGGCGACCAACGCTCGCGCTCAGGCCTCGTACCGGAATGCGGGGATGCGTGTTCTTGGCGAGCCCTTTCGGGACACAGACATGCGGGGCGGTCAGCGGGTGGAGTCGGTCCTCATGATCCGGGACCGGCCGGACGGAGCTATCGGGATTCATTTTCCTGAACCGCGACCGGCCCGACGGAAGAGCTGACGGGCGATGATCTCGCGCTGCACCTCGGACGCACCCTCGTAGATCCGGGTGCCGCGGACGTCGCGGTACAGATGCTCCAGCAGGTGGCCTCGCTCGAGTGCTCTGGCGCCGTGGACCTGGATCGCCACGTCAATCGCGAACATCGCGGTCTCGGTCGCGAACAGCTTCGCCATCGCGGCGGCCTCGGTGTTCGGGGTGATCCCGGCATCGTGCGCGGCGGCGGCGGAGTGGACGAGCAGCCGCGAGGCCTGCACCCGTGTCGCCACGTCGGCGAGTTGGTGGCTCACCCCCTGCAGCGTGGCGAGCGGCTTACCGAATGCCTGGCGCTCAGCGGCGTGGTCGACGGCGGCATCGAGCGCTGCCTGGGCCATCCCGACGGCGCAGGCGCCGACACTGGGACGGAACAGATCGAGCGTGCGCATCGCGACACCGAATCCGTGGTCGACCTCACCGAGGACGTGGTCCAAGGGCACTCGGACGTCATCGAAGCGGAGCCGGCCGATCGGGTGGTCAGCGACGAACGGGATGGGCTCGCCGGTGAGTCCGCGGCTCTCTCGCGGTACCGCGAACGCGGTGATGCCGCGAGCGCCGGCACCCGGCGTCGTTCGCGCGAACACGGTATAGATGTCCGCGTCAGGAGCGTTGGAGATGAAGACCTTCTCCCCGCTCAGGCGGTATCCGTCACCGTCGCGCTCGGCTGCGAGGGCAATTCCGGCCACATCGGATCCCGCATCTGGCTCGGTGAGCGCGAACGCGGCGACCGCCTCGCCTGACGACACCCGAGGGATCCACACGTCCACCACCGCTGCGCGACCCGGCAGCGAGGATCGGGTGGGCTCCGAGCCCCTGCAGCGCAAAGGCTGTTTCGGCCTCGGTGGAATAGCGGGCGAGGCCCTCGCGAACGAGGCAAAGGGTGAGTGCCGGCACCTCCTGGCCGCGCTGGAGCACCTGGGGGACGAGCCCATGCGCGGAGAGTGCCGCAACGAGTTCCCGATTGACCCGGCCGGGAGTGCCGCTGTGGGCGATCGGCGCAAGGACGTCTCGGGCGAGGGTCTCCGTCCGAGCAAGCAGGTCGCGATGGGCGGCGGTCAGGTGCGCGTAGGTCGCGCTCACGGGATCACTGCCACCCCGACAAGTTCCACGAGCGCCTCCGGATCGAACAGCCCGGACACCCCGAGCACCGCCATTGCCGGGTAGCGGCGCCCGAAGTGTGCCCGCCAGACACGCCCGAGGTCACGCATCGACGCGCGGTATGCGACGAGATCGGTCACGAACACCTGAAGCGAGACGAGATCGTCCGGCTGCCCCCCGGCGGCCGCGAGTGCAGTGACCAGGTTCCGCGCCGCGAGGTCGAACTGCTCGACGATGGTCGCGCCGGCGATGCTCCCGTCGACGTTCTGCGCGGTCTGGCCGCCGAGATGGACAGTCCTCCCTGCAGCGGCGACCACGGCGTGGGCGTAGCCCACCGGCGCCGGAAGGTCCGGGGACGTGACGATCTCGTGCTCTGTGCGGCTCATCGCCCCTCCCATTTCGGGGCCCGCCCCTCCGTCCATGCGCGGTGAAACTCGGCGTGGTCATGGCTCCCCATGAGCAGCGCCTGAGTCATCGCGTCCATCTCGAGCGATCCGCTCAGCCCCATGTCGAGCTCTCGGGTCAAAAGCACCTTGGTCGTGGAATACGCAAGAGCAGGTCCATCGGCCAGTCGCCGCGCCATCTTCGACGCCGCCTCCCGAAGTCCCGCATCCTCCACGACCGCGGTCACGAGGCCGATCTCCAACGCCCGCTCGGATTCGACCGTGTCGCCGAGCAGGAGCAATTCCGTCGCGCGTCCAAATCCGATGACCCGGGGGAGCAGATATGCCGAACCCATGTCGGCACCGGCAAGCCCCACCTTGGTAAAGAGAAACGCGAACCGGGCCGAGCTCGCCATGAGGCGGAGATCCGACGCGAGAGCGATCACTGCACCGGCGCCGGCCGCGACACCGTTGACAGCGGCGATCACCGGGAGCGGGCTCTCGCGCAACGCCCGGACAACCGATCCGGTCATGCGGGTGAACTCCAGCAGATCGCCCGCCTCCATCGATTGCAGGGCGCCGATGATCTCCTTGACGTCGCCGCCGGAGCAGAACCCGGCGCCTTTGCCCGTGATGACCACGACCCGGGCATCACCGCGATGCGGCAGCTCGGTGAGCAGGTCGCGGAGATCGGCGTAGACGTCGAAGGTCAGCGCCCCGAGCTTTTCCGGGCGCGCGAAGGTGATCGTCGCCACGCCATCGACGACCTCGAAGTCGAACTGCTGCCAGTGCTCGGTGAACCCGGCTGATGCGCGGAATCGGGTCAACGCCGCCTGCCTCCCGTGTCGCCGGCGGGGACGAGCCCTCGCAGCGCGGTTCGATCGATCTTGCCCGAGCCCGTACGAGGGAGGGCCTCGACGAGAACCACTTCACGGGGAACCTTGTGAGGCGCCAGGCGCTCGCGGACGAACTCGCGCAACGTGTCGGGTGTTGCCGCGGCATCCGGCTTGAGGACGACGTAGGCGCAGCCGTGGACCAGGCCGTCGCGTTCCGCGGCCACCACGGCGCACTCCACGACATCAGGATGTTCGACGAGGCAGCGTTCGATCTCCGCCGGAGCAACCCAGATGCCCCCGACCTTGAGGAGGTCGTCGGCGCGTCCGCGGTACTGCATGTACCCATCGGTGCCGCGCTCGACGAGGTCGCCGCTCATCACGAGGTCACGGCCGAAGGTGGCTGCTGACGCCGCCTCGTCCTCCCAGTACATGAGCGACGCGCTCCTGCCGCGAATCCACAACCGTCCAATCTGCCCATCGGGGAGTGGCTCGCCACCGTCGCCGACGACCTCGGCCTCGTACCCGGGGACCACCTCGCCGATCGTCCCCGGCCGGACGCGACCGGGTCGGTTGGAGACATAGATGTGGTACGCCTCGGACGAGCCGATCCCGTCGAGCACCTCGACACCGAAAGCCTCATTCCAGCGATGGTGTAACGGCTCCGGCAGTGCCTCGCCGGCGGATGTGCAGAGGCGCAGGCAGCTCAGGTCCTGGGCCGACGCACTGGGATGGTCGAGCATCGCCTGCATCATGGTCGGGACGTTGACGAGGATGGTCGGCCGGTAGTACGCGATCAGTTCGAAGAGCAGCTCTGGGGTCGGGCGCTCGGCGAAGATGACGCCTTTCGCGCCCACGCCGAACGGGAACAGCGCAGCCAGGTCCCGTGCGTAGCCGAAGAAGAGCTTCGGCACCGGAAGCACGATGTCGTCTGCGCGGAAATCGAGCACGCCACGCGCATAGCCCTCGAAGCTCACGAGCGGGCTACGGGCGGTATGGACGCACGCCTTCGGCTTGCCGGTGCTGCCTGTCGTGAACTTCCAGATCGCGATGTCGCCTTCGGTAACCTGCGCCGGGTCGAGGCTCGTGGCCTGGCGAGACACGAGCGATTCGAACGACACCTCACCATCGCGAAGCGTGATGCCGTCCGCGTTCACGACGAGGAGCGTCGCGCGCCTGCGACTCGCTGCCGACGCCTCGCGCATCCTGTCGAGCGTGACCCCGTCGACGATCACGACAACGGCATCGGTGTAGTCCAGGTAGTACGTGTAGTCCTTGGGCTGCAGAAACGTGTAGACCTCGGCAGTGACGGCGCCGATCTTCTGCACGGCGTACCAGGACGCGACGAACGCGACTGAGTCGGCGAGTGCCAGGAGGACTCGCTGCTGCGAGCGGACGCCGAGCTCGAGGAGCGCGTTGCCGATTTGGTTGGTGAGAGCGGAGAGTTCCGCGTAGGTGGCGGTGCCTGCGGGTCCGGTGAGCGCGGCCCGGGCTCCGCGCCCCTGGGCGAGGTTGCTGTCGAGGAAGGCGGTGGCCAGGTTCAAATCGGCGTCCGTGCCCGAACCGGTCAAGGTGAAGGCCGATTGCGGCGCGGACGCGGTATCGGTCGAGAAGCGATGGTCACGAGGCGCCGACCTGCGCGCGGATTCGGTCGAAAAGCGGTGGTCACGGGGCGTCGACCTGCGCGCGGATCAGGTCGACCAGCGGTGGTCACGAGGCGCCGACCTGCGCGCGGATCAGGTCGACCAGCAGCCCGGTCAGCGTCGCCAGCGTCGTCCCTCCCTCTCCGGGAGTCGCCTCCGCGGGGGCGCCGCAGTACGCGCGGTCCATCCCCATGGCCAGGAAGTCGGTCTGTCCGGCCGCCATCGCCGCCGGCATGTCGAGCTGGTATGCGGGAAGGCGGCGCATCGTTTCCGTCTCGACCAATTCGGGCCGCGTGGCAAGGACAAGCGAGGTCTCGTATCGCCCGGCGTGGGCGGCCCCGCTCCGAAACTCCGCGGTCAATTGCTCCGCCGTGTCGCGGCGGGTGAGATCGAGGAACCCCACCTTCGCGTCATCGGCAGCGCGACGGAGGGTCGCGACCTGGGCGGGCTCGAAGTGGCTGTTCACGATGACCTGGTGGCGAAAGCCCTGTGCCTGCAGCGACGCGCAGACCTCGACGACCATCGCATGCAAGGTGGTCTCGCTGATCGTGATCGCGCCGGTGAACGCCGCCGAGTAACGCGTCACGCCGAAGGCGATCTCCGGGAGCACGAAAGCGCGCACCACGCGGTCCTCGGCGAGGCTCATCGCCGCCCGCTCGCAGATCGCCGTGGAGATGATCGAATCGGTCCCGAGGGGGGCGTGAGGGCCGTGCGGTTCCACGGCGCCGATCGGCAGCAGGAGCACCGGCGCAGGACCGGCGTCCAGCAGTGCCCGCGCGCGCGGCGACGTCAGATCGGCGAAATGGATCGACGCAGGCACGCTGACGAGGCCACATTCACGACGTTCCACACTTTACAGTTGCGCCCAAACTCACATGCGAATTGCGGTTGTCGGGGGCGGACCGGGCGGACTCTACTTCGCGGCGCTCACCCGGCAACTCGATCCGAGCCACGAGATCACGGTGTGGGAGCGCAACGCCGAAGACGACACATTCGGATTCGGCGTGGTGTTCTCCGACGAGACGCTCGGTGGCATCGAGCACGCCGACCCCGCGATTCACGAGGCGATGTCGCGCGAGTTCGCGCGCTGGGATGACATCGATATTCACTACCGGGGGCACGTCATCACCTCCGGCGGCCATGGTTTCGCGGCGATGAGCCGACGGCGACTCCTGCAGATCCTGCAGGAGCGTTGCCGCGAACTTGGCGTGACGCTGCATTTCAAGACTGAGGCGCCGGCGACACGCGAGCTCGCGATGACGCACGACCTTGTCGTCTGCGCCGACGGCGTGAACTCGGGAGTACGGACAGACCGTGCGGCAACGTTTCGTCCGACGCTCGACGTGCGCCGATGCAAGTTCATGTGGCTCGGCACCGACCTCGTGTTCGACGCCTTCAAGTTCTACATCGTCGAGACGCCGCACGGCGTCATGCAGATCCACGGATATCCATATGACGCAACGGGAAGCACGTTCATCGTCGAGATGAATGACGAGGTCTGGGAGCGCGCCGGCTTCGCGGCATTCGCGAGCCGCACCTTCGCGCCGGGCGAGAGCGACGTCGAGAGCATCGCGGAGATTCGCCGGCTGTTCGAGCACATCCTCGGCAGCCATGCGGTGCACGCCAACAATTCGAAGTGGATCAGTTTCACCACGGTGCGCAACGAGTCCTGGCATGACGGCAATGTCGTCATCCTCGGTGATGCTGCGCACACCGCGCACTTCTCGATCGGCTCCGGCACCAAGCTCGCGATGGAGGATGCGCTCGCCCTCGCCGCCTGTTTGCACGAACAGCACACCATCGCGCGGGCGCTGGACGCGTATGAAGCGGAACGCAAGCCCGTTGTGGTCTCGACGCAACGCGCGGCGCAGGCAAGCCTCGAGTGGTTCGAGAATCTCGGCCAGTACGTGCACCAGGATCCGTTGCAGTTTGCGTTCAACATCCTGACTCGCAGCCGCAGAGTCACGTACGACAACCTGCGTCTGCGCGACCCGGAATTCGTGCACCGGGTCGACGCGTGGTTCGCGGGTCAGCTCGAGGTGCAGCACCAGCGTTCGCCGGAGATGACGACACCGCCGATGTTCCAACCGTTCCGGCTGCGCGACCTCGAGTTGAAGAATCGCGTGATCGTTTCCGCGATGGACATGTACTCCGCGGACGACGGCATGCCCAATGACTTCCATCTCGTCCAGACCGGTGGCAAAGCGCTCGGCGGCGCTGGGTTGGTGATGACGGAGATGGTCTGCGTGTCAGCCGCCGGGCGCATCACACCAGGCTGCACGGGAATGTATGCGCCGGAACACGAAACCGGGTGGCGACGCATCGTGGATTTCGTGCACGAGCGATCGACTGCGCGCATCGGTCTGCAGCTCGGCCACTCGGGGCGGAAGGGATCAACTCGCCTGATGTGGGAAGGGATGGACGAGCCGCTCCCGGACGGGAACTGGGAGATCGTCGCGCCATCGCCGATTGCGTACGCCGCCGCAAACCAGATCCCACGCGAGCTGAGCCTCGATGAGATGGGCGTGATTCGCGAGCAGTTCGTGCGTGCCGCAGAGGCGGGCGAACGCGTCGGATTCGATCTGCTCGAGTTGCACTGCGCGCACGGATACCTGCTCTCGAGCTTCATCTCGCCGATCTCGAACCAGCGAACGGACGAGTACGGCGGAACGCTTGCGCACCGTCTGCGCTTTCCGCTCGAGGTGTTCGACGGCATTCGCGCCGTGTGGCCGGCGCACAAGCCGATCACCGTTCGAATCTCGGCAACCGACTGGTACCCGGGCGGCAACGATATCGAGGACGCGGTCGACATCGCGCGCGCGTTTTCCGCGCACGGCGCCGACGCCATCGACGTGTCGACCGGTCAGGTCACCAAAGACGAGCAGCCGGCGTTCGGGCGTTCCTATCAGACGCCGTACTCCGACCGGATCCGCAACGAGGTGGGAATTGCAACGATCGCCGTCGGCGCGATCTCCTCGTACGACGACGTGAATTCGCTCGTGCTCGCGGGCCGGGCGGACCTTTGCGCGCTGGCTCGAGCGCATCTGTACGACCCGCAGTGGACGCTCCATGCGGCGGCGGACCAGGGGTATGTCGGGCCTGGTGCGGTGTGGCCGGATCCATTCAGGGCCGGGAGCCGCAGGCCGCAATCGGGCCGCACGGACGGTCCAAAGCCGAGGCTGCAGTTGATCCGTGAGGGTGAGGTGCGGACGCGCCACAGCCGCTGGCGGCCACGCTGAGCACGCTAACAGGGCATGAGCGCTGACGAGCGAGCGAAGCGCTGACGCGGGGTCGGGTCGCTTACCTGATCAGCTCGCGCAACTTTGTGGTCGTGTTCCAGTTTCGCTGCGTCGCGCGTACGCCGAGCACCTTGTCCCAGTCGGGGAGCGTCGCGCCCATGACGCCGTTGGGAAGGCGCACGTAGACAACGCGTTTGCCGAATGCGAATTCATCGGGCAGGAACGCTGCGTGGTCGATGCCGGCTGACGTCGCAGCCGCAGGCTCGGCGCTCAGAAACGCAACGTGCAGCTCGGCGGTGTCCACGCCGGACGCAACAAAGGGATTCGCATCGACGGCGGCCGAAAATTCGTCGGCGGTGCGCAGAAGCACGGCGACATCCATGCCGAATGTCGCGCGGATGGCTTTCGAAACCTCTTGCTCGAGCGGCTCCGCTTTTCGCTGCATCGACGAGAAGACGAGATTTCCGCTCTGCCCCAGAGTGCGCACATCGCCGTTGCCGAGCGCTTCCAGCATCGTGCGCAGATCCGCCATCGCGATTCGCTTGTTGCGGCCCACGTTGATCCCTCGAAGCAGGGCCACCCACGTGACCGTCATCAAGCCATCGCGGCCGCGACGCATTCAAGAAATCGCGGGCGCTCGCGCATGACAAAGAATATGTGGCCCCCGTTGAAGGTCACCATCTTCGAACCGGCGATGCCGCGATGCATGCTCTCTGCTTCGCGCAGTGGAACGACCCTGTCCCGACGTCCGTGGAGAATCGTCGTGGGAACGTGGATCTCCCCGAGGCGATCCATGCAGTCATAGGCGCGCGACGCCTGGCGTTGGCGCGCGAAGGCGCCACGCTGCTGCGGGTACTTTCCGCGAAAGAGCACGCCGGACAGCGTGGCCATCACGTCGACGCGCGATGTGGAGCCGTCAGCCCTCGCCGAGGCCCTGGTGCTGACGAGGATGAGCCGCGACACCCGGTCGGGGTGATCGAGCGCCAGATTCAGCGCGACGCGCCCGCCCATGGAGATGCCGAGCACGGTGGCGTGCGACATGCCGACGACTTCCATGAGCCCGTCAGTGTCGTTCGCCATCATCGGGATCGTGTAGGGGGTCTCGGGTGCGTCTGTGCGCCCCGCGCCGCGGTTGTCGAAGGCAAGCACGCGGCTCCGCTGGGCAGACCAATTGGTGAGCCACGTCGACTGCGAGATGTCGCCGGCGAGACCGCCGATCAGCACGAGCGGATCGCCGGATCCGTGCACCTCGTAGTACATCTCGATGTCACCGACGCGTGCGGTCGTCATAGCTGGAAGTATCTCGCGCCGGCATGGGGCGCCTGTCGTCATCGACGGAGTAACTCAGCGCGAGCCGGTGGCGCTGTGGCTGAGGTCTTCCTCGATGCCGCGCGCTGCCGCGAGGAGATGCGGGAGAAACTCGCCGCGCACCAGGTCGGCGCTGCCGCGACTCACCGGTGACGACACGTTGACCGCGGCGATCACCCGCCCGGAAACGTCATTGATGGGTGCCGCGATTGCGCGCAACCCCTCCTCAAGTTCCTCGTCGACGAACGCCCAGCCCTGGTCGCGAACAAGGAGCAGCTCCGCGCGCAGTGCCGGGATGTCGGTGACGGTGCGGGCGGTGAGGCGGCGCAACTCGACTGTGGCGAAATAACCGTCAAGCCACTCATCGCTCTGCCCGGCGAGCAGGACGCGGCCCATGGATGTTGCGTATGCGGGGAACCGCGTCCCGACACTGATCGTGATCGTCATGATGCGCCGGGTCGGAACGCGCGCGACGTAGACGACGTCATCGGCGTCAAGGACCGAGACCGACGAGGACTCGCGGAGCACGCTCACGAGGCGCTCAAGGTGTGGTTGCGCGACCTCGTGCAGGCTGAGGCTGGACAGGTACGCGTAGCCGAGCTCGAGCACGCGCGGACGAAGGGCGAAGAGGCGTCCGTTGCTGCGCACATAGCCCAGTTCCATGAGCGTGCGCAGGAACCGTCGAGCCGAGGCACGCGTCAGCCCGGCCGCTCTCGCCACGTCGCTGAGCGTCAACTCGGGATGCTCGGCGTCGAACGCGCGGATGACGGCGAGGCCGCGCTCCAATGACTGCACGAAGTCCGTGCCGATCCCACGGTCGACGCGTGCGGTCGTTGGGCGCTCGGAGTTGGTCACGGGAGCCTGCCCACGGACTGGCCCTTGCCGCGGTCGTTGAGACGCGCGGTCAGCGAACGCTTGGAGTCGATCACGTCGCTTCCACCTCGGGCTCGGCTTCAGCCAATGCCTCGCGAGCGATTGCGAAGGCCCGGTTCGCGCGCGGAACGCCGGCATACACGGCTACCTGGAGCAGGACTTCCTTGAGCTCATCGACCGTCACGCCGTTGCGCCGCGCGGCGCGCACGTGCATCGCCAACTCGTGCTCCGAGCCCTGGGAGGCGAGCATCGCGACAGTGATGCAGCTCCGCGTGCGCCGATCCAGTCCCGGACGCGACCAGACCGCACCCCATGCGTATCGCGTGATGTGCTCCTGGAGGTCGGCGGTGAACGAGTTGGCGTCTGCGATCGCGCGATCCACATGGGCGTCGCCGAGGACCTCGCGGCGCGTGGCCATCCCGGTGTCTCGAATGTCGTCGCTCACTCCATTCCTCCGTCGAAGTCGAGAAGATGCTCGAGCACCAGCCGGTTCACGATCTCCGGCTGCTCCACATTGACAAGATGCCCCGCATCCGATACCACCGCAACGCTCGCATCGTGGAACGATGTGCCGAACATCACGGCACTCGGCGCCGGCACGAACGGGTCATCGGCGCCGGCGATGATCAAGGTCGGCGCCGCGATACGGTGTATCGCGGTGCGCAGATCACCCGTTGCGATGGCTTCGCAACAACTCGCGTAGCCTTCGGCGGTCATCTTCGAGAGGGCGCTGGTGAACTGTTCGAGCACCGCCGGATGCTGCTCGCCGAAGGTGGGCGTGAACCACCGGGCAACGACGCCGGCCGCAATCGGTGGGATGCCATCCGCGCGAACCGCGGCGGCACGCTCGATGTACCGTTCGGACGGCTGCAACCGCGAGAGCGCGCACATCACCACAAGGCTGCGAATGCGCTGGCGATGGTTCGCGGCAAGCCACATACCGACCATGCCTCCGAGCGACACCCCGCAGAACGACACGGACCTGATACCGAGTGTGTCCAGCAGCGATATCACATCGGTGCCCAGTTCCTCGATGGTGTATGGCCCTCGAGGCGCCGGCGAGTCGCCGAGCCCGCGGTGGTCGTAGAGCAGCAGGGAGAACTCCGCTCCGAGGGAATGCTGCGATTCCCACATCGCTCTCGTGGTGCCGAGTGCGCTGCTCATGACGAGCACCGGCTTTGTGGCATCGCCCACCAGTGAATACGAGAGCGCAACGCTCATGCGCGCGTCACTGCATCGCGCTCGGCGGCCTGCGTCAGCGCAATGCTCACGCTCCGGTCTCCGCATCGCGGTGCGCGGCTTGCGCGCGCGCGATCAGCTTGTCCACCGATCCGAGGTAGCTCGCCGGATCGAGTGCAGCGCTGATCTGCTCCTCGGAGAGATGGCGGCGTAGCTCGGGATCGCCGCGAACGATATCCGCGAACGCGACCTTGCGCGCAAACGATTCCTCGCTACAACGCCGAACCACGTCGCGGGCTTCGGATCGTGCGACGTGGTGCGAGAGTTGCAGCACAAGGTTCTCGGCCATCACGAGACCGCCGTCGGCCGCGAGGTTCTCGGCCATCCGTTGTGGGTCCACCTGCAGGGAACCGAGCAGGGCACTGGCGTGATGGCTGGCCGCGCCGGCAAGACGTAGTAAGTCGCGAACGGTTTCCCACTCCGCATGCCAAGCCCCGGCAGCGCGCTCGTGCTCCTGGAGCATCGTGGCAAAGATGGTTGCGACCAGACCCGGTGCGCGCTCCGCGGCTGCGACCACGAGCACCGCGCGCACGGGATTCCGCTTTTGCGGCAGCGTCGACGATGTTCCGTGCTCGGACCCAACAGCTTCGGCAACCTCCGCCTGGGCCAGGAGGACGACATCGCGAGCGATCTTGCCAAGGACTCCAACAGCAAGGCCGAGCGCGGCGGCGAGCTCCGCAACGCGGGTGCGATCGGTATGCCAGGGGAGCACCGGCTCGGCGAGGCCAAGACGCGCTGCCACGCGATGCGCGACATCGAGTCCCGCGCCCCCAAGGGACGCAAGCGTTCCGGCGGCGCCACCGAGTTGTACGGCGAGGCGATCGTCGCGGATATGCGCAAGTCGTGCGGCTGCTTCGTCAATGCTGACCATCCAGCCTGCCGTTTTGAAGCCGAATGTCGTTGGTATGGCAGGCTGCAGCAACGTTCGCGCGGTCATGAGTGTGTGTTCGTGACTCGCGACCAGCGACGCGCACGCCGACGAAGCAACCACAATGTCAGCAAGGATCGCGTCGAGCGCGTGGCGTGCCATGAGTGAGAACGCGGTGTCGATGACGTCCTGACTCGTTGCGCCGAGATGCACGTACTCCTTCGCTTCCATCGACATGCGGTCAGTCAACGCACGAACCAGCGGTGCGGCGGGGTTACCGGCGGCCACGGACTGCCGGCCAATCTCGGACGCGTCGAAGAGCTCCGCGAGGCATGACGCGGCAATCTCGGCCGCGGCATTCGCGGGGATCAAGCCGGCATCCGCCTCCGACTCGGCAAGTGCAGCCTCGAAATCGAGCATCGCCTGCAGCCACGCCTCGTCGCTGACCGCCGCGTCCACCGCGGCGCTGCTGAAGAGCGGATCGACCAATCCGTCAGCGATCGAAGAAGACGGTTTCACGCGCGCCTTGAAGGTGAATATCGAAGCGGAGACCGCCGTCCTCCCGCACCGCGACGAGTGTCGCGCGCTCCGCCGGCGAAAGGGACCGGAGCACCGGGTCGGCGCCATTCGCATCGTGCTCATCGGGAAAGTACAGGCGGGTGACGAGACGTGTGAGCAGACCACGCGCGAACACCGACACGTCGAGATGCGGCGCGCCGGAGGCGCCATCTCCCGCGGGCTTGCTCGTGACGATGGCGAAGTGGCCTTCCTCATCGGTTGCGCAACGGCCGGCGCCCTCGGATTGCCAGGTTTCGATCATCGCGTCGGGAACCGGTTCGCCATCGCCGTCGAACACCTGCCCGGAGATGCGGATCGCTCCGGGCATTCCCTCACCGACGACATGCGACCCGATGGTGGCCGAGAGGCCGATGCGAAAGAACGGTCCGACAGTCTGCGACGGAGTCAGTGGCAGTCTCATTCGGACGCATCATCGTCGAGCGGCGTCGCGTCGCGCCCCGCCACGATGATGTCCCACACGTAGCCGAGCGACCACTCGGGTTCGGTCAGCTCGAGCGACCAGCGCGCGATCAAACGCTCTCGCGCCCACTCCGGCACGGAGTTGAGAACCGGATCCTGCACGAACAGCGGGTCCCCCGGGAAGTACATCTGCGTGATGAGTCGCTGCTCGAAGAGCGGTGAGAACACAGAGAAATGCACGTGCGCCGGTCGCCACGCGTTGGGATGGTTGCGCCACGGATATGCGCCCGGCTTGATCGTGATGAAGCGGTAGGCGCCATCCGAGTCGGTGAGGCAACGACCGGCGCCGCTGAAGTTGGGATCCAGTGGCGCCGGGTGCTGATCCGAGAGGTGCGCGTAGCGTCCCGCCGCATTCGCCTGCCAGACCTCGACGAGCGTACCCGACAGCGGATTGCCGTCCTCATCGAGAACGCGCCCGTTGATCGTGATCCGCTCACCGAGCGGTTCGGCGTCGTGCTGCCGGGTGAGGTCGTTGTCGAGCGCGCCGATGGTCTCCCCCGCGAGGAGCGGTGACCCGAGCTCGGCGAGCCGTCCGGGCAGCACGTGCAACGGCTGCTTGGGCGCGCGCAGCCTGCTCGATCCGTACTCGGGAAAGTCGTTCGGTGGATGAGGGGATCGCGCGTGCTCGGACATCAGACAGCCTCGATGACGACCGCGAGACCCTGGCCGACGCCGATGCAGATCGCGGCCATCCCATACCCGCCGCCACGGCGCCGAAGCTCGTGCGCGAGCGACCCGATGATGCGAGCGCCCGAACATCCGATGGGATGCCCGATCGCGATCGCGCCGCCGTTTGGATTCACCTTCGACGGGTCGAGCTCCGTCCATTCCCGCAGGCAGGCAAGCGACTGCGCCGCGAAGGCCTCGTTGAGCTCGACAACCGCGAGGTCCTGCCAGCCGATTCCCGCGCGCCGGAGCGCCTGCTTCGCTGCTTCCACCGGCCCGATCCCGTACAGCGGCGGCTCGACTGCGCTCACGCCGCGCGAGACGATGCGTGCCAGTGGCTCGCGACCGGCGCGTCGCGCGCCGTCGGCGTCCGCGAGCAGCACCGCGGCAGCTCCGTCGTTGAGCGGCGAGGCGTTGCCTGCGGTGACGGTGCCATCGGGCCGAAAAGCCGGCTTCAGCGCGCCGAGCGCCCCGATCGACGTGTCAGCTCGGATGCTCTCATCTCGACGGAGCTCCGTCCCAGCGACGCCGACCACCTCGCCGTCGTACACGCCCGCGTCCCACGCAGCCGCCGCCTGACGATGGCTCCGCAACGCAAATGCGTCCTGCTCCTCGCGGCTGATGGAGTACTTCGCTGCGAGCAACTCGGCACCCTCGCCGAGCGAGATCGTCCACTCCTTGGACATGCGCGGATTGACCATCCGCCAGCCGAGCGTCGTCGAGAAGAGCGTTTCGTTGGTGCGGGCATACCCGCGCTCCGGCTTGAGCATGACCCAAGGCGCGCGGGACATCGACTCGACGCCGCCGGCGATGCAGACGGAGTGGTCGCCGACGGCAATGGCGCGACTGGCGGCGATGACCGCCTCGAGCCCCGAGCCGCAGAGCCTGTTGACCGTGGTCCCGGGAACGCTCGGCGGCACTCCCGCGAGCAGCAGTGCCATGCGCGCGAGGTTGCGGTTGTCCTCGCCGGCGCCGTTGCCGTCACCAAAGACGACGTCACCGACCGCGGCCGGATCGAGCCCGGGGTTCCGCTGGACCAACCCGGCGATGACCGTGGCAGCGAGGTCGTCTGGCCGGACTCCCGCAAGCGCGCCACCATGCCGTCCGATCGGCGTGCGCACCGCGTCCAGGATGAAGACGTCCTCGGTCACGCGCCCTTGGTCGCCTCGAGATGGCGCAATACCCGGAGTTCCTCGTCTGTCGGCGGGTCGGTCGTGGCGAGATCCGGGGACACAGCGAGCGGCCAGCCGGTGGCAGCGCGCGCGTCGTCAGCGGTCGATCCGTGGTGGACACTCACCAGCGTCAGTTCGCAGGTCTCCGGATCCGGCGACAGGACGCCGAAGTCGGTGATGACCACGCGCGGGCCGGCACCGATCAGGCCGAGCCGTTGGCGGTCGCCCGGGCCGCGCCCGAAGCCGACCGACGTCACGAAGTCGACCCGATCGACGAATGTCCGCGGCGTCTGCCGGAGCACCACGACCACCTCGCGACAGGATGCGGCGATCTCGGGAGCGCCGCCCGCGCCGGGGAGGCGAACCTTGGGATGGCGGTAGTCGGAGCCGATCACTGTGGTGTTGATATTGGCGTAGCGGTCGATTTGGGCAGCACTGAGAAAGCCGACATCTATCCGGCCCGGCTGCAACCAGTAGTTGAAGACCTCGGGGACGCTCACCACGGCGTCCGCGGTTTCGGCGAGCATGCCGTCGCCGATCGAAAGCGGGAGACGGTCGGGCTTCGCACCCAACGTGCCCAACTCATAGATGAGGACGACGTCGGGCGCGCTCGTTGCGCGCGCGAGGTTGGCCGCGGTGCTCGGCAGGCCGATGCCGACGAAGCACACGGTCCCATCGTGGAGTTGACGAGCAGCCGCGACGGTCATCATCTCGTCGGCGGTGTACGCCGCGTTCACGCCGCAGGCGCCTCGCGCAGCACGTTCTCGTCCATCCACGCGAGGAATCGGTCGCGATCCTTGCTGATCGCGTCCCACTCTGTGTAGAACCCGTTGTCCCGCAAGGAGTATCCCTGCGCGTAGGACGGGTGCGAGCCGCCCGGCGCCACAGCCACATATGTGGTGGCGAACGAGGGAAGCACGACCTCCTGGGGTTGCGGATCGAGGCTGTCAACGATCTCCTCGACGGTTATCAGCGACCGCTTTGCGGCGAGCACCGCCTCCTTCTGCACCCCGAGGATGCCCCACATCTGCACGTTGCCTTTGCGGTCGGCGCGCTGCGCGTGGATGATCGTGACGTCGGGCGACAGCGCCGGGACTGCGGTGAGCACCTCGCCCGTGAAGGGACACGTGATCGAACGAATGGTGTCCGTCTGCGCAGGGAGATCGGTGCCGACATAGCCTCGAAGCACGGCAAACGGCAGACCGCTCGCGCCCGCCAGGTAGCGGTTCGCCATGCCGGCGTGGCTGTGCTCCTCGAGCTCGAGCGGGACGGGCCAGGAGTTCTCTACGGCATCCCGGAACCGATGGAGCGAACCGACGCCGGGGTTGCCGCCCCACGAGAAGATGAGCTTCGAAGCGCACCCCATGCCGATCAACTGGTCGTAGATCAGGTCAGGGGTCATGCGCACCAGGGTGAGATCCCGCCGCCCCTGGCGGATGATCTCGTGCCCGGCCGCGAATGGGATCAGGTGAGTGAAGCCTTCCATCACCAGCGTGTCGCCGTCATGCACGAGCGCGGCGACGCCGTCGGTGAGCGAGACGATCTCAGCCACGGTGGTCGATCAACATGTTCGCGTAGCGCACACTCGTACTCGCAACCATAGCGGTTTGATTCCCTGGTCCGGCACGTCTTCGGGGGTTGCCTGCCCTCACAAGGATATGATACGTTCATTCAGAGAACGTGAGTTCGCTATGCGAACACATTGCGATCAGATTGTTTGCCATCGGTAAGTGCGGGGTGCTAGCCATGTCCCAGGAGGACGCCCTCGTCAAAGCAGGCGACTACAGCTTCGCCGCAAGCCTGCTCACCGGCCGCCAGCTGTCGCGCCGCGACGTCCTCAAGGCGATCGGCGCCGGCTCGCTCACGCTTGCCGGAGGCGGCCTGCTCGAGGCCTGCGGCTCGGCACTCGGCACCACCGGCGGAACTTCCACCGCCGGGACGATCAAGATCGGATTCGTCAGCCCCCTGACCGGGCCCGACGCCGGATTCGGCGAGCCGGATCCGTATGTCATCTCGCTCGCCAAGAAGGCATTCGCCAGCGGGCTCACGGTTGGCGGCAAGAAGTACAACGTCCAGATCATCGACGAGGACAGTCAGTCCGGTACGCGCGCCGCGCAGGCGGCGAGTGACCTGATCAACGCGCAGAACGTCGACCTCATCCTCACGACGTCGGCGCCGGAGACGGTCAACCCGGTGTCGGACGCAGCAGAAGCGGCAGGCGTCCCGTGCATCTCGACGGTTGTGCCGTGGGAGGCGTGGTACTTCGGACGTCAGACCAATCCCGCTGCGCCCGTGCCCTTCAAGTGGACATTCCACTTCTCCTTCGGCGTCGCGCAGTTCGCGAGTGCGTACGAACATCTCTGGCCACAGGTCAGCACCAACAAGGTCGTCGGTGTCATGTGGCCGAACGACGCCGACGGCAACGCGATTCGGATGGCGCTCGGGCCGCTGCTCAAGCAGGCGGGGTACACGATCGTCGATCCGGGCGCATACGCCGACGGCACCACCTCGTTCACCACGCAGATCACCGAGTTCAAGAACAAGAACTGCGAGATCTTCAACACCTTCCCGATCCCACCCGACTTCGTGACGTTCTGGGAGCAGGCCGCGCAGCAGGGCTACGTTCCAAAGATCGCGCAGATCGCCAAGACGGGTCTGTTCCCGTCGCAGGTCGAGGCACTCGGCGCCATCGGTGACGGACTCGCAAGCGGCGTGTACTGGGCGCCCACGTTCCCCTACTCGTCGTCGCTCACGGGCATTTCGTCTGCCGACCTCGCGAGCGGCTACCAGACGAGCTCCGGCAAGGAGTGGAATCAGCAGGCCGGCGCGAGCCTGGCGCTGTTCGACGTCGCCGCCGCCGCGCTCAAGGCCAGTGGCGATCCCAAGAACAAGCTGGCGGTGGCAACTGCCATGAAGACGCTGTCGGTCGAGACACCACTCGGAAACCTCGCGTGGGGCGCAACGGGGACACCCAATCCGAACGTCGTCCCGACCCCGATCATCGGTGGCCAGTGGGTCGCGACACCGGGGACGGCGTACCCGATCAACTTCGTGATCTGCGAGAACTCGAACAACTCCAATGTCCCTGTGGCAGCAACGCTGACCGCTTACAGCTAACACCGGGGCGCGCGTATCGTCGTGCCGATGTCATCCCCTCTGCTCGAGGCCAGCGGCATCGCGCAACGCTTTGGCGCGCTGGTGGTTCTGGACGGTGTTGACTTTCAGCTCGCGGCGGGCAAGTCGGTCGGCGTCGTCGGCCCCAATGGCGCGGGGAAGACGACGCTGCTGAGCATCCTCGCGGGGTCGATCCGCCCAACGTCCGGGCGCGTTCGCTACGAGGGGAATGACGTCACCGGCATGCGTGCCGATCGGCGCTGCCGTCTCGGCATTGGACGCACGCATCAGATTCCGCGCCCGTTCGTCGGCATGACGGTGTTCGAGAACGTGCTCGTCGGCGCGATGCAAGGCGCGAATCAACGCCGCTCCGCCGCGTACGCGCGTGTCGTCGATGTGCTGCAGACGTGCGGGCTCGTCAATGTCGCCAACCGCCGGGCCGCCGACCTGGGTCTGCTCGATCGCAAACGCCTCGAGCTCGGTCGTGCGCTTGCGACAGACCCGAAGGTGCTCTTCCTTGACGAGATCGGCGGCGGTCTCACGGACGCGGAGGCAATCGAGCTCGTCGGCACCATCAAAGAGTTGCGGAGCCGCGGTATTGCGATCATCTGGATCGAGCACATCGTGCATGTGCTCGTCCAGGCGATCGACCGGCTCGTGTGTCTCGACGCCGGACGGATCATCGCGGACGGACTCCCCGACGCCGTGCTCAACGATGCTGCCGTCATCGACGCGTACCTCGGAGCGTCAGTGACGTGAGCCTGCTCGACGTTCGTTCCGTCGACGCGAACTACGAACTCCTGCAGGCTGTCCGCAACGTCTCACTGACGATCGATGAGGGGGAGACGCATGCGTTGATCGGCGCCAACGGCGCCGGCAAGACAACCCTGCTTCGCGTCATCGCGGGTGCACATCGACCCGCCGCGGGGAGCGTCGTCTTCGACGGCGCCGACATCACGAAAATCCCCGCGCACCAGCGGGTGTCACTCGGGATCGCTCTCGTCCCCGAAGGGCGGCGGCTGTTCCCCGGACTGTCGGTGGAGGAAAACCTCAAAGTTGCAGCGGGTCGGCACGGTGACAGCGCGTGGACGGTGGATCGGGTCCTCGAGATCTTTCCGATGCTGCAGTCGCGGCGCGCGCAGCGGGCCTCGACGCTCTCCGGTGGTGAACAACAGGCCACCGCCATCGGACGCGCCTTGATGTGCAACCCGCGATTGCTGTTGCTCGACGAAGTGTCACTCGGGCTCGCGCCCAAAGCCGTTGCGGCGGTGTACAAGTCCTTGCGCGGGCTCATCGGCAGCGGCACCACCGTCGTGCTCGTCGAGCAGGATCTCGGGCGGGCGCTTGCCGTCGCATCGCGCGTGACCTGCATGCTGCACGGCCAGGTCGTGCTGGAAGGCGCGGCGTCGACACTCACACGCGCCGAGATCACCGCCGCGTATTTCGGCGTCCGATCCTCCCCCGCTGCCGGAGCCGCCACGTGAACTGGGTGAACGTGCTACTGCAGGGAGTGCTGCTCGGTGGCTTCTATGCGCTGCTTGCGTGCGGCCTGTCGTTGATGTTCGGCGTCATGCGAATCATCAATCTCGCGCATGGCGACATTGCGGTGATCGGCGCGTACCTGGTCTGGGTGCTCGTGAATCAAACGTCGATTCCGCCGTGGCTCGCGGCGCTGCTGGTGTTGCCGGTCATGTGGATCGCCGGCTACGTCATGTACATCCTGCTGCTGGAACGCAGCCGGCGCGCAGGGCTGCTCGTCCCGCTGCTCACCACGTTCGGGCTTGCGATCGTCATCGAGAATGTGCTCCTCCAGATCTTCTCGCCGGACGACCATTCGCTCCTGAGCAACACCGGAACGCTCGCGACGTCGAGCGTCTCCATCGGCGGTCTCACGATCTCGACGTTCGGCGTGCTCACGCTCGCCACAGCAGTGGTCGTGCTGACGGGGCTGCAACTGTTTCTCTCGCGGACGCGGTCGGGCCGCCAGATGCGTGCCACCGCCGAGGATCCCGACGTTGCCGAGCTCGTGGGCATCAACGCACGCTCCGTCTATGCCAAGGCGACTGCGATCGCGGTTGCGATCGGCGGGCTCGGGGGCATCTTCCTCGCGATCCGGCAGACGTTCGATCCCTCCACTGGGCCTACTCAGTTGATCTTTGCCTTCGAGGCGGTGGTCATCGGCGGCTTCGGATCCCCGTGGGGCACGCTGCTCGGCGGCGTCGTGCTCGGGCGTTGCGCAGGTGATCGGCGCGCAGGTGAATCCGCAGTATTTCGTGCTCTTCGGACACCTGGTGTTTCTCGCCGTCCTCGCGTCGCCGCGGGGCGGCATCCTGGTCCGCCGGGGAGTGACGATGTGATTCGCGCGCGCACCGCATCGCTCGCCGGCGGGTTCCGCGTCCAGCGCTGGACGCGTGTGTCGATTGCGTCGGCGGTTGCTGCCGTTCTTGTGATCGCGGTGCTGGCGGTGATCCCGTTCCTCTTCGGAGCCGATGTCACCGAACAGCTGACTGCGCTGATGATCTTCGTGATCCTCGCCGTGATGTGGAACGCGCTTGCGGGCTACGGCGGGCTCATTTCCGTCGGTCAGCAGGCGTTCATCGGGCTCGGCGCGTACGGCACGATCTTCCTGACCCAGCAGGGATTTGCGCCGTATGTGGCGATGGTGATTGCCGGCCTCGGCGCGGGTGTCGTCGCGATACCAGCGTCGTTCGTGATGCTGCGCTTGCGTGGTGGGCAGTTTGCGATCGGGATGTGGGTGATGGCCGAGGTGTTCGGCATCCTTGTCACGCTCAACTCCGGACTCGGCGGAGGGACAGGGATCTCGCTGAACGGCCTCGACGTGTTCGCGCCCGGGTACCGGCAGGCATATACCTTCTGGCTCACGCTCGTGTGCACGACGCTGTTGCTCGGCACGGTGTTCGTCCTGTTGCGGCGGCGGATCGGCACCTCGCTGCAGGCGGTTCGCGATGACGAGGAAGCTGCCGCGTCCCTCGGCGTCAACGTGGTGCGCTCCAAACGCGTGCTCTTCGTCGTTGCCGCCGTCGGCTGCGGGATCGCCGGCGCGCTCTACCTGGCCAACACGCTGTTCATCCAGACCACATCGGTGTTCGGCGTGCAGTGGACCGCCTTCATGCTCTTCATGGTGCTCGTCGGCGGTCTCGGCACCTTCGAAGGGCCGATCATCGGCGCGGTCATCTTCTACCTCATCCAGGCGCAGTTCGGCGACAGCGGCGCCTGGTATTTCATCGGCCTCGGGGCCGTCGCCATCGGCTTTGCGCTCTTCCTCCCGCACGGGATCTGGGGCGCGATCGACCGCCGGTTGCGCTTGCGACTGCTCCCAGTCGGCTACACACTACGAACGCTCACAACGACGGCGCCCGCCGCCACCGACAACTCGACAACTGACGCGTAAGTCCAGGCATTGGAGGATGGGGTCATGACCACGACTGTCAACGGCAACGTGCGTGAGCTGACGCACTTCATCGGGGGCGAGTGGGTTCCCGCATCGGACGACCGCGCCTTCGACGACCTCGATCCGTTCACCGGCGACGTGGTTGCGCGCGTCGCCGCTGGGACTCGCGCCGACGCGAAGCGCGCGATCGACGCTGCCTCCGCGGCATTCCCCGCCTGGTCGCAAACACCCGCGGCCGTGCGCCAGGCCATCTTTCTCAAGGCGGCCGACATCCTCGAGTCCCGGCGTGATGAGATCGTCGGCTGGCTCGCCCGCGAGACCGGGAGCAGCTTCGGGTTCGGCATGTTCCAGATGGGATTCGTGCCCGGCCTGTTCCGCCAGGCAGCAGGCGCGGCGTACGCGCCGATCGGCCAGATCATTCCGTCCGACATGCCGGGTGCGGTTGCCATGGCGATCCGCCGTCCGGTGGGCGTCGTCGGCGCCATCGCGCCCTGGAACGCAGCACTCATCCTCTCGGCACGCTCGATCGCGGCGCCGCTCGTTTTCGGCAACACAGTCGTCCTCAAGCCGTCCGAGGAGTCGCCGTACAGCGGCGGACTCGTATGGGGTGAGATCTTCGCCGAGGCCGGACTCCCGGCCGGCGTGCTCAACATCGTCACGCACGCACCGGGTGACGCCGCTCCGATCGGCGACGAGCTGGTCGAGGATCCGCGCGTGCGACGCCTCAACTTCACCGGATCGACTGCGACCGGGCGGCGTCTGGCGGAAGCTGCGGGACGCAACCTCAAGCGCGTCGTCCTCGAGCTCGGTGGCCAGAACCCGCTGATCGTCCTCTCCGACGCGGACCTCGATTACGCGGTGGACGCGGCGGCGTTCGGCGCTTTCCTGCACCAGGGTCAGATCTGCATGTCCGCGCGCCGGATCATCGTCGAGCGTCCGATCGCTGACGCATTCATCGCGGCGCTCACGACCAAGACCGCCGGACTCAAGGTCGGCGATCCGAAGGAGATGGACACGATCATCGGCCCGCTCATCAACCCGGCCGCACTGGAGATGGTGGGACGGCGCGTCGATGCCGCCGTCGCTAGCGGGGCGCGCGTGCTCACCGGCGGCGCCGCTTCAGGTGCGTGCTACCGGCCAACACTCGTCACCGACGTTCCGGCCGGCTCCGACCTCGACCGCATGGAGACGTTCGGCCCCGTTGCGACGATCGAGGTCGTCGAGAACGAGGACGACGCGGTCGACCGGGCGAATGCGACGGCGTACGGGCTCTCCTCGGGCATCATCACCAGCGATCCCGACCGTGGCACCGCGCTCGCCGGGCGGATCGAAGCCGGGATCGTGCACGTGAACGACCAGCCGGTGCACGACGAGCCGCAGATGCCGTTCGGTGGTGTGAAGGACAGTGGCTGGGGACGTTTCGGCGGCACCTTCGCAATGGACGAGTTCACCGAGATGCGCTGGATCACCGTGCAGCGCGGCCGCCGTCCGTTCCCGTTCTAGGTCCTCCCAGCGTGCGAACGCGCGTTGCGATCATCGGTGCCGGTCCGGCAGGACTCATGCTCGCGCATCTGCTGAGCCGTGAAGGCGTCGAATCCATCGTGATCGAGTCGCGTACGCGGGAGTACGTCGAGCACCGCGTGCGAGCGGGAGTCCTTGAACAGGGCAGCGTCGACCTGCTCGACGCGACGGGCGTCGGCGAGCGGATGCGCCGTGAGGGTCTGGTGCATCGCGGTATCCAGTTGCGCTTCGGCGGAACCGATCACCGCATCGATTTCGCAGCCCTCACCGGCGGGCGGGCGATCACGGTGTACGGGCAGCAGGAGCTGGTGAAAGACCTGATCGCGATCCGGCTCGCGGCGGGCCTGCCGCTCGTGTTCGAGGTTGGGGAAGTGCGATTGCACGACATCGACAGCGAGCACCCGTCAGTGAGCTACGCCGTCAATGGCGCCCGTACCACCATCGAGTGCGACGTCATCGCCGGCTGCGACGGATTCCACGGTGTCTCGCGCGACAGCATCCCGGCCGGAGTGCTCACGACGTACGAGCGTGAGTATCCCTTTGCGTGGCTCGGCATTCTCGCGGCCGTCGCGCCCTCGAGCGAAGAGCTCATCTACTGCTATCACGAGCGTGGCTTCGCGCTCCTCAGCATGCGGTCGCCAAGCGTCAGCCGTCTGTATCTGCAGGTGCCCGCCGATGAGCGCATCGACGCGTGGCCTGACACGCGCATCTGGGAGGAGTTGCGGACGAGGCTCGCGTCCCATGACTGGACACTCACCGAAGGCCCGGTGATCGAGAAGGGCATCTCGGCGATGCGCAGCTTCGTCGTCGAGCCGATGCAGTATGGGCGCCTGTTCCTGAGCGGCGACGCGGCGCACATCGTGCCGCCCACAGGGGCCAAGGGCATGAACCTGGCGCTCCGCGACGTGAGCATTCTCGCGCAGGCGCTGACCGTGTTCTTCACCACCGGAGACGTGAGACCCCTCGACGAATACTCGGCCGCCTGCCTGCGCCGCGTCTGGAGGGCGCAGCACTTCTCGTGGTGGATGACGTCGATGCTCCACCGCTTTCCAGACAGTGATGCCTATCAAACGCAACTGCAGCTGGCGCAGCTTGCGTACACTGTCGATTCGCGAGCGGCTGCGACAAGCCTCGCCGAGAATTACGTTGGGTACGAATGGGCGACGACGTGACCGCAGACGACGAGAACGCGAATGCGCTGACACAGCAGGTGATCGACCGGATGGACACCTGTCCCGATCCCCGGCTGCGAGCGCTGATGACCGGACTGATCCGGCATCTGCACGCGTTCGCCGCCGAGGAGCGGCTCACCGAGGCGGAATGGTTCGCCGGCATTCGCTTTCTCACCGACGTCGGTCATCTGTGCGACGACCGTCGCCAGGAGTTCATCCTGCTCTCCGACACGCTCGGGCTCTCGATGCTCGTGGATTTGATCAATCACGGCAGCGGCAGCGGCGCGACGGAGTCGACGGTGCTCGGCCCGTTTTACGTTGCGGACTCGCCGTGGCGAGAAAACGGCGACGCGATCACCGACGACCTGGGAGCGCACCCGCTCCTGGTGAGCGGTCACGTCCGGGACACGTCGGGCAGGCCGCTCGCCGGCGCCACCGTCGACGTGTGGCAGAACGCCCCGAACATGCTGTACGCGGTGCAGGACGAGACGCAGTCGCCGGAGAACTTTCGCGGCCGCTTCCGCACCGACCGTGACGGCGCGTTCTCGTTCCGTACCGCTCGCCCCGTGGACTACTCGATTCCCGAGGACGGCCCTGTGGGCAGGATGCTGCGCGCTACCGGCCGCCATCCGTGGAGACCCGCGCATATTCATTTCGTCGTGTCAGCCGACGGATGTCTCCCGCTGACGACGCACGTCTTCGATGCCGAGAGCCGCTATCTCGAGACCGACGCCGTGTTCGGTTACAAGAAGTCGCTCGCGCGGGACGCTGAGTGCGCACGATGCGGCGAAGGAGTCCGCGCCGGAGGGGATCGTCGGGAACTGGTACACGGTGGACATCGACATCGTGTTGCAACTCGCGGCTGCTCCGACGCGCTAACTCGCCGGCGGCGGCGCTTCCTCGAGCTGCTGCTGCACCTTGCGCATCCCGCGCAACCAGCGCTCGGGATCGTCGGTCTTGCGCTGCATCCAGGTCTCGGCAATCGGGTCTGACACAACCAGGAATCGCTCCTCGCGGATCGCGTCGACCACGAGCCCGGCCACGTAGCCGGCGTCCTTGATCGGTCCCGCCACCGCGGCGGCGAAACGTGGATCGGCGCGCGCCAGCATTGGCGTGCTCACCCCGAGCGGCGCGATCAAGGACACGCGAATGCCGCGGTGGTGATACGTGATCGAGAGCCACTCCGCGAGCCCGACGACCGCATGCTTCGTGGTCGCGTAGGTGACGTTGCCGTGGCTCGTGAGGATTCCCGCCATCGATGCGGTGTGCACGAGATATCCGGATCCGCGTTCGAGCATGCCGGGCAGCACGGCGCGGACTGCGTACACATGCGCCATGACGTTCACGGCCCACTGCTCATCCCATGTCTTGGCGTCGGTGCTCAGGATGTCGGCACCCGTGGCGATACCGGCGTTGCTGAAGCAGATGTCGATGGGACCCAGACTGGCCGAGACACCATCGACCATCGCGTTGACGGAAGCCTCGTTGCTGACATCCGCAACCACCGCGATCCCGTCGATCTCCGAGGCCACGGCCACACACCCTTCCGCGTCGCGGTCGACGACCGCGACCTGTGCGCCCGCAGCCGCAAGGGCGCGGCACGATGCAGCGCCGATGCCGCTCGCGCCACCGGTGACAATCGCGACGCGTCCGTTCAGGTCGATGACGCAGCTCCCTCGAGCCATCGCACCGCTTCCTCGGCGCTGCGATCAGGTGGGAACACCGGGTAGATCACGTGCTCGATCACGCCGTCACGGAGAAACATCGTCAGGCGCTTCATGAGCGTCATCTCACGGAAGGTGAAGGTCGGCAACCGCAGCGCATGCACCATCGCGAGGTCGGCATCGGAGAGCACTTCGAAGGGCACGTGCAGCCGCTCGATCATCTCGCGCTGATACTCCGAGGTCTGCGTGCTCATGCCGAACACCGCGGCACCGAGCTCCGTCAGCTCGTGATAGTGATCGCGAAACCCGCACGTCTGCGGCGTGCATCCGCGCGCTCCAGGTATCTCGTTCCAACCCGGTGGCGGCGCGAGCCCGTCTTCACCGGTACGCGGATACGTGTACACGACAGTCCACCCGGGAACGCTCGCGAGCACGACGTCGCGCCCACGCGTGGAGCGGAGGGCGATAGCGGGCATGCGCATGCCGGGGAGATGATCGGATGCGCCGTCATCAACCGGGACCGGGAGGTCCGGTGGCAGAACGCTGATGTCGTCCGTGCCCAGCGAGGACATCACCCCAACTCGTAGTCGAGATGCAGGGTGTGTGAACCGTCGTCGTCGATGGTGATCAGCCCAACGCCGGACATCCCGGCAAGAGCGCCTGTTCCCGATCCGGGCGAGATGAGATACCGGCTCAGCGGCGGCTCGTTGCCGATAACGGTCGAGATGTGCAGCAGCACGAAGCTGCCGTCATGGCCGTCGACGATGCCCGAGATGCGCTCCAGGGCAACGTACCCGGCACCCGCGAAGGATCCGTCGGGACCCGGCGTGCGCGTGTACAGCATTTCCGTGGTGCTCGTTCCCTCGATCGCCCCGGTAAACGTCTTGGCCAGGGTCATGCCCCCATAGGCGACATCCGTCTGGGACGCGAACGCGAGCGTGTGAGGCACCTGCGAGTCGATGACAAACGCGGCGCTGGTGTGAGGCACGATGGAAGTCTAGTCAGACCGTCGGCAAACGGCTCTCTTCTCGGAGAGACCTACCGGAGAGACCGCTGCGGCGGTCAGTCAGTGCTTGACTTCCTCGGGCGTCTCGTACCAGCGGATGCGCTCACCGACTCGGGCTCGGAGCTTCCACGCCGTGGACTTCGGCGCATCCTCGATCGCCTGACGCAGCGTGCTGACCTGCGCGGCCACGTCGTGCGTCGCGCCGGGCACTGGCTCCTGCGCCCAGAGTTCCGCCACCTTCTGCGCGTTGCGATCGACGGTGTGACAGAAGCCCCAGTCCTTGCCGAGCACCGAGCGGAGCCTGGGGAGGCTGATGCCGTCTGTGTCAGCGTCGTCCTCGCTGAGCCCGTGATCGGCGAGCAGGCAGGCCGTGTCACCGAGATCCTTGCGGTTGATCTCCCACACCTGCAGCTTGGTGAGCAGCAGGTCCGCGAGTGGGATGGTTTCAGCGGGGCCGTCGAGGCGATCGCGCAAATCGAGTTTGTGTGACATCACCAGCTCATTGATGACGACATCGATCGACCATCTCCCTTGCGGCTCGCCGTAGTACAGGCGTGTTGCACCGTGCAGTCCGTTGAAGAACTGATCCGGCAGATATCCCTGCGTCATCAGCAGCGCCTTGAACTTCGTGCTCGCCGCCGAGGTGATCGCGAAGTCCATGTCCTGATATGGCCGCGCGAACGGTCCGTCGTGGGCGCTCGGACAGCGCAGCCAGATGGCGAGCCCACCGATGAGCCGCGCCGAAAGACCGAGGCTCACCGCAACACCCGCAAGCCGCTTCGCCTCCTCGCGTATGTCGGCGAGGATCGGCGTCTCGTCCGCTGTCATGAGGACATAGTAAGGGCGGCCGGTGGGATCACCGACCGCCCTTCCAACCAGGGGCACAGACGAGTCACTCCGGCGGGAGTTCCTTGTACACGTAGCTGATGTTCACGCCCTGCCCTGCACGGATCGCGCGCGGGATGTAATACAGGAGCGCGCCACCCACGATCAGACCCGCAAGCCAGGCTGGAATCCACCACCAGTCAGCGCGGTTGCCGTTCATGACCGACAGCGGGTTGATGAACGAGATCGCGATGATGCCGACGAACTCCACAATCGACAGCACGCCGGTGATGTAGAGCAACGGCATGCCCAGGAATTTGACATTTGCCGGCGACGCTTGATAGAGGTCGGGCCGTCGGATGGGCAGGGCGATTGCCGCCACCCCGACGATGATGACGGCGAGGGCACCGGCAAGCACGATGAGACCGAGCACCAGTTGGAACTGATTCCCGATGACACTCCAGATCACCAGCGCCGCGATGATCACGTTCGTGACGATGATCGCGTTGACAGGTGAGTGAGTCCGCTCGTTGACATTCGCGAGGCTCTCCGGCATGAGCCGGTCGAACGACCATGCGAAGAACGACCTGATCGGCATGAACGTGTTCGCGATCATCGAAGGCAATGACCAGAACAGGAACGAGCCCATGATGATGATCGTCAGGACAGGTGTATTGAAGACGAGTGCGGCGAGGAACGGATAGAACGGTCCCGACGGGATGTGGTACGCGGTGCTCGCGTCGTTCAGCGCGTAGACGAAGTTGTAGCCCGCGACGCGGAAAAGGAGCAGCACGCCGATGACGAGCAGGACGGTGTCCCATCCAAGCGCACCGAACATGACGGACAGCTGACGGCGGCGGTTGGAAGCGCTCTTCAACTCACCGGACATGTACACGGACCAGAAGTTCCACATCATGAAACCCTGGATCGAGAAGAGTGTTGGCAAGGTCGCGCTGCCGTTCCAGAAGTTGGGCGCTGCCGAGGCAGCGCCAGGCGCGCCGGCGATCACCGCAGCGACGTTGCCACCGCCAAAGCTCTTGTTGAGCGCGTCGAAGTGCGAGAAGAAGTCGCCCTGGCTGCCGACGAGGAGCACGATGAACGCAACGAGGGTGCCGGCCATCGCGATGATGAACGAGTAGTTCTGCCAGCGGAAGGTCGCCTTGGTGCCGCTGATGAGGATGATCGTCTGCAGCACGACCATGAAGAGCGAGGCGCCCAGGATCCAGCCGTTGTTGGTCTGGAACGCGTTGCCCCAATCGATGAAATGGCTGTTGCTGAAGATCGCTCCCAGCGCCACGAGGACAGGCCCGAGCGCCAGCACGGAGAAGAACTTCGCGAAGAAGGCAGCCCCGAGCAGGCCGCCCATGATCATGCAGAGGTTGGATATCAGCGCCAGGGGCGGGGACAGCACCCGACTGACCCAGACGTAGTCACCGCCAACTCTCGGCATGCTCGCGCCGAGGAGGGCGAACATGATCAGGACCGGGATGTTGATGATCGCGACGAGGATCAGAACCCCGACGACGTCAGCGCCGGGGAAGGCGACCAGCGCAAAGAAAATCGAGTAGGCGATCGTCGACCCGACCGGCGCGGAAATGACCGCGTTGAAGATGGTTGCATCAACTGCCGACGCGGAGCGCACCAGCCCGGTGCTGTTGCGTACGAAAAGCCTGCTCGCGCTTGCCATGGCAGCCCTCCGAGGGTGCGTCACACCCCCAACTTGACACTCGCGTCGGAAACAGGCAGAGTTTGAACACAATCGAACACGAGTGTCAAGAGGCGAACTGACACGGAGGGACAACTTCCGGTCAAGACCCGACAGAATGACGCAGAGTCAATGGAGGAGAGCCGCAAGGTGTTAGCCGTCGAGCGGCGCTTGAAGGTCCTGGAGCGAGTTGCTGAGGATCAGGCCATCGAGGTCGGGACTCTTGCGCGCGACTTCCAGGTTTCGGAGATGACCATCCGGCGCGATCTTCGCCGCCTCGAACGCGACGGTTTCGTCCGGAGGACGTATGGGGGCGCCACGACGCATCTTGTCCGGAGCTTCGAAGTGGGCGCCAACGCTCGCACCTTGCACCACGCGCGCGAGAAGCGGCTCATCGCCAAGCGCGCCGCGGAGCTCACGGTCGGCGTGCGTGCGATGTTCCTCGGGATCGGGACCACGGTCGAACATTTCGCCCGGCTGCTCCCGGTTCGCGACGACCTCATGGTGATCACCCCATCGCTTGCGGTGGCGAGCCTGCTCGGCACGCGCAACGTCCGGGTGATCATCGCGGGCGGCCTCGTCCGCCAGGACGAGCTGACCTGCATCGGTGCATCCGCGGTCGAGGCTGTCCGCCGCTACAACACCGACACGGCAGTGATCGGCGCGGCCGGTCTCTCGGCGCGCCGCGGCATCACCGAGCTTGACGACCGCGACGCCGACGTGATCCGCGGCGGCCTCGAGCGCACGGAACGGATCATCGTGATCGCCGACGGCTCGAAATTCGGGGCGGTGGCGATGAGCACTGTGGTGCCGATCGAACAGGTCGCGACGGTCGTGACCGACATCAGTGCCGACGCCGAGGAGATCGAGCGAATCGAACAGGCCGGCATCGAGGTGGTGATCGCCGGCACCGACCCCGCATTGGTTCGCGGTCCCGAGAACGGCCGCTCACGACTCACTGACGTTCGCAGGCCGGCATGACCCTGCTCCGGCGGATCTTCGGCGTTGACAAGCCGATCATCGCGATGCTGCACCTCCCGGCCATGCCCGGGCCGCCCGCGTCACAACCGAGAGCTCGGGATGCGGCTCCTGGTCGAGACCGTGGAACGCGACCTCGAGTCGCTGCAGGCGGCGGGAGTCGACGGGTTCCTCTTCTGCAATGAAGCAGACCTCCCCTACCAGATGCAGGTCGGACCCGAAGTGGCGGCGGGGATGGCAGCGGTCATCGGTCAGGTGCGCGACCTGATCACACGCCCGTTCGGCGTCGACCTCGTCTGGGACCCGATGGCGAGCCTCGCAGTCGCGCGAGCAACCGGAGCTTCCTTCGTCCGCGAGGTCTTCACCGGTGTCTTCGAGAGTGACCTCGGAATGATGCAACCCGACTTCGGGACGATCGCCGCCTATCGTGAGCAGATCGGCGCCGCAGGGGTGGCGATGTTCAGCAACATCACGCCGGAGTTCGCCAGCAGCGTCGGCAGCCGGTCGATCGCCGCCCGGGCACAGAGCGCCGCCTACCTCGGCGTCGACGCAATCCTCATCAGCGGGCAGCTCACCGGTACGGCAACGGACATCTCGGAGCTCGCCGAAGCCAAGAACGCGGTTCCCGAGATGCCGGTCCTCGCCAACACCGGGGTTCGCGAGGAGACGGTCGACGAGATTCTCGCCATCGCCGACGGCGTCTTCGTCGGCACCAGTCTCAAGCGAGACGGCGTCACCTGGAACCCTGTCGACCCCGAGCGCGCCGGGCGATTCATGAGCGCAGTGCAACGCGCCCGCGCGGCGGTTCCCGCCTGACATGGCCAAAACGCGGATCTATTTCGTCAGTGATCTGCACGGGTCGAGCGTGTGCTTCCGCAAGTTCATCAACGCGGCCAGGATCTACGAGGCGAAGGTGATGATCCTCGGCGGCGACGTGGCCGGCAAGGCGATTCAGTCGATCGTGCGAGCACCGGGCGGTCGCTGGAAGTGCCGGTTCATCGGCACCGACTACGACGTCGTCGAGGGGCCCGAACTGACGGCCCTCGAGAAGTTGATTGCCGATCACGGCTATTACGCGGTCCGCGCAGATCCGGGGGAGCTCGAAGCCAAAGAGGCGGCCGGCGGTCTCGACGACCTCTTTCTCGAGATGATGCGCGAGCGGCTCACCGAGTGGCTCGAGCTTGCCGACGCCCGGCTCCGACCGCTCGGCATCCCGCTGCATTTCATGCTCGGTAATGACGACCCCGAGGAGCTCGGAGCTCTGCTCGACACTGCTCCATGGGGGACGCACGGCGAAGGCAAGGTGGTCTGGCTCGATGACGAGCACGAGATGATCAGCTGCGGCTACTCGAACGTGACGCCATGGCACACGTATCGCGAGCAGGACGAGACGCACTTACGCGCCTCGATCGACGCGATGGTGCCCAAGCTGGAGCATCCCGAGCGAGCCGTGTTCAACCTGCACGCGCCGCCATACGGCACGCAACTGGACGAGGCGCCACTCCTCGACGCGACGCTCACGGTGCAGGCGTCGCTCGGTCAGGTGCAGATGGCAGCCGTTGGGAGCACTGCGGTGCGAGACGCCGAGCAGACCTATCAGCCGTTGCTGGGACTGCACGGCCACATCCACGAATCCTCGGGCATCCGGCGCATCGGCAGGACCGTCGTCCTCAATCCCGGCAGCGACTATTCGACCGGAGCGCTCAACGGCGCGCTCATCACCCTCGACGGCGACAAGGTCAAGGCGCAGCAGCTGGTCCGCGGGTAACCAGAGTGGCAACGTCCACCCAGCACACCGATACGCTCGTGTCCATCGACGTCGGCACGTCGGGCGCGCGCGCAACCGCGTACGACACAGCGGGAACGCTGCTGCTCGAAGTGCGCCGGCCGTACGTCACGAGCACGCCACGCGACGGATGGGCGGAACAGGACGCCGCCAGCTGGAGATCGTCGTCACTGTCGGCGCTGGGCGCACTCATCAAACAACTCGGCGAACGGCACACCATCCACGCAATCGGGCTCACCGGCCAGTGCCCGTCGGTCGTCCCGCTCGATGCGCACGGCACGCCGCTCCGCCCCGGCCTCATCTACCGCGACAACCGAGCGGTCGCGGAAGCCGAGATGCTCAACGCTGCGTTCGGCGCGGAGGCGCTGCATACGTTGACCGGTCACGTGCCCGCCGCATTTCACGTGGCCGCGAAGATTCTCTGGATCCGAGCCAACGAGCCTGACGTCTTCAGGGCGACCCGGCTCTTCGCGCAGCCGACCGAGCTCATCGCGCTGACGCTCACCGGCGAAGCCGTCACCGACTGGTCGATGGCCGCCGCAAGCGCGCTGCTCAATCTCCGCGAACGCCGGTGGGCTCCGGAGCTCGTTGCGTACGTGGGTCTCGAGATGGACCAACTCCCCGTCCCGAATCCGTCGTGGAGTGTCGTGGGCACGCTCCGCCCCGGACTCGTGCGTCGCTTCGGGCTGTCGACGTCGATTCCCGTTGTCGCGGGCGCCGGCGACAGCATCGCCTGCGCCCTCGGAGCCGGGGTCACATCGCCCGGCCCGGTGAGCGAGATGGCGGGAAGCTCCACGTGCATCAACACGGTGGTGAGCGAACCAACCCCGGATCTGGCGGTGACCCACTACCCGAGCGCGGTCGATCCTGATGGGTATGTGACCGAGGTCGGCATCAACACCGCGGGTGAGGCCCTCGACTGGCTTGCGACATTGACCTATGGCGGTCGCAGCGGGCGCCTCCGCCCGGCGGATTTCGAGCAACTCGACCGGGAAACGTCGGCGGTCTCGCCAGGGTCCAACGGACTCACGTTCGTTCCGGTCCTCGGTGATGGTGAACGTGACGATCCGACGTTGCGCGGCGCGGCGATCGGCCTCTCGGTGCGTCATGACAGGAGTGCGCTCGCGAGAGCGGTGATGGAGGGCGTCGCCTTCGCGATCCGCGCCCACGTCGACAGTCTCGGCGAATCAACGACACCCGCAACCGAGATGCGCGTCTCGGGCCGGCCCGCGTCACTGCGCACGTGGAACCACATCAAGGCGGACGTACTCGGGATCCCGGTGTCGCGCGTGGCCGGTGACGCGACCACGTCCGGCGTCGCCATGCTCGCGGGAATCGGTGTCGGCATCTACCCGGATGCGGCGTCCGCGATCGCGGTGGCCTGCCGCCCCGAACCGGCGATCGAGCCGGATATGGCCAACTACGACAGATACACGCAGTTGTACGAGCACTACCGTACAGTCGTCGCTTCGGCGACGCTTCACGGAGGGTCCGGCGCTGCGCCACCGAGCGAGACAGGATCGAAACGCAATCCGGGAGGGCGCGCATGAAGGTCAACCTCGGCATCAATACGTGCTTTGCGCTCAAGCGCTGGCCGCGTCCCGCGGACTGGGCGTCCATCGTGCGCAACGATCTCGGTCTGGATCTCGTCGAACTGTCCCTCGACCTCATCGAGGGCACGGAGACATTCGGCGGCGGGCGCGATGCCGTGGAGCGTCATCGGACGGCGCTCGACGCCAACGGTCTGCGGGCGCACGCAACCTTCACGGGACTGTCGGCGTACTCACTCGATCTGCTCATGCATCCGGACCAGGCGCGCCGTGAGTTGGCGCTCGACTGGTACCGGACGGTCATCGACCTGACGGCATCGCTCGGAGCCCGCGCGACGGGCGGTCACGTGGGCGCGATGAGCGTTCCGGACTGGAACGTTCCCGAGCGCCGCGCCGAACGCTGGGCCGGCCTGAAGCGGGATCTCGAGACGATCGCGGGGCACGCGAGCATGGCCGGGCTCGACTACCTGCTCATCGAAAACCTCGTGTCGGTCCGCGAGCCGTCAACGATGGCGCGCATCGAGAACCTTCTGAGCGACGGCGACGCCGACCATGTTCCCTGGCGGCTGTGCCTCGATGTCGGTCATCAGTGTGTCCCGGGCACCGAGGGGGATGAGCGCGACCCGTACGCATGGTTGCGGCGTTTCGGCAGCCGCCTCGTCGAGGTCCAGCTGCAGCAGTCCGACGGAATCGCCGACCACCACTGGGCGTTCACCGCGGAGCACAACGCGATCGGCCTCATCGAACCGACGAAAGTGCTGGAGACACTCGATGCTTCGGGCGCGGGCACGGTGGACCTGATCTTCGAGATCATTCCCGGCTTCGAGGATCCGGACGGCCAGGTGATCGCCGATCTGCTGGTCTCCGTCGAGCTCTGGCGCAGCGCAATCGATGCGTACGGGCTCGGGAGCTAGCCGGATGCCCACCGTTCATGCGAACGGCCTCGACCTCCACTACCGCATCAGCGGTGACGGTCCGGACGACGTCCTGCTCATCAACGGAGTTGGGGACGACCTCACGGGCTGGGCGATGCAGGTTGATCCGTTTGTCGCGGCCGGGCTTCGCGTGATCACGTTCGACAACCGCGGTTGTGGGCGCTCGTCGTTTCCGCCTGGCCCGTACACCAGCCGCGAGATGGCTGCGGATACCAAAGGGCTCGCCGCCGCGTTGGGCCTCACACGATTCCACCTGGTCGGCGTGTCGATGGGCGGCGTGATCGCTCAGGAGTACGCGCTGTCGTATCCCGAGGACCTGCTCTCGGTCGTGCTCGCGAACACGTACGCCAGTCCGGACGCATATACACGCGCCGCGTTCGACTCCTGGGCCGAGGTCGCCGAGTTGGGTGGGATGGCGCTGATGATGCGTCAGCAGGCGCCGTGGGTTTTCAGTCCCGCCTTCTACGATGCGCACCCCGAGCAGCTCGCTGCCACCCTCGTGGAGATGGAGCGGAGCTCTCAGCCCGCATGGTCGTTCGCGGCGCAGATCGCAGCGCTCGTCACGCACGATTGCACGGCACGCCTCGGTGCCTTGCAGACGCCGGCACTCGTGATCGCGTCCGACGATGACATCATCATCCGGCTGTCGCTCTCGCACCGCATGTACGAGGAGCTGCCGCACGGATCGTGGGCAATCGTGCCGGGCGGCCATGCCGCTTTCGTGGAAAATCCCGACCCGTGGAATCGAGCCGTTATTGAGTTCATTGATCAGCACCGCGCACAGCACCGCGAGGCGGTGGTGTGAACGAGAGAAAGGAATCCAGCCGTACGCGAAGTACCTATTTCCACCGCAAAGCGGTGTGTGAGGAGAAGGGATGACTATGTCGCTGGAGCGGCGATTCGGCACCCCGAAGCCGGTGATCGCCATGCTGCACTTCCCGGGGCTGCCGGGCCGGCCCCGTCACAATCGCGAGCTCGGACGAAGCCACCTCGTCGACGTGGTCGGCCGTGATCTGGAAACACTGCAGGGCGCGGGCGTCGACGGTGTGCTCTTCTGCAATGAGAACGACATCCCCTATCAGCTCGTGGTCGGGCCGGAGATTCCCGCGGCAATGGCGGCGGTCATCGGGGAGTTGCGGGCATCGGTTCGGGTCCCCTTCGGCGTGAACATCCTCTGGGACGCGAAAGCAACGCTCGCCGTCGCTCGCGCGACGGGTGCGACCTTCATCCGCGAGGTGCTCACGGGCGTGTTCGAGAGTGACCTCGGTCTGATCGCGCCGTCCATCGGCGACCTCGCCGGCTACCGCACCGCGATCGGCGCCGACGATGTCGCCCTCTTCGACAACATCGCGCCGGAATTCAGCAGCGTGCTCGGGAGCCGCACCATCGGGGATCGCGCCCGCAGCGCGGCATTCCTCGGAGTGGACGCAATCCTCATCTCCGGCCCCGCCGCCGGCATGCCCTTCGCCATGAGCGATCTGAGTGCTGCCAAGAACGCGGTGCCCGATCTGCCCGTGTTTGCCAATACCGGCGTCAATGCAGACCGGTTGGAGGAGATCCTCACCGTGGCCGACGGCGTCATCGTCGGCACCAGCCTGAAGGTCGATGGCGACACCTGGAGCCGCGTCGATCCGGCACGCGCCGAGCGCCTCATGGACACGGCCCGGGCGATACGCTCACGTGCTGCATGAGCCGGCGATAACGACTGTCAGCGGAGTGCGGTCAATGCGGATGAGAAGGAGCGCATGAGGATGGAGTTCAGAACCGCCCGCGACTTCCTGCTCGCGCATCGAGCGAACTACGAAACCGCCTACCGCGACTTCGAGTGGCCGAACCCGGAGCACTTCAACTGGGCGCTCGACTGGTTCGACGTCATCGCTGCCGGCAACGACCGGCCGGCGCTCTGGATCATCGATGACGACGACACGGAGATACGCCTCTCGTTCGCCGAGATGAGCGCGCGATCTGACACGCTGGCTTCGTGGCTGCGCGAGCAGGGCGTGCACCGCGGCGACCGCGTGCTGCTGATGCTCGGCAACCAGCTTGCCCTGTGGGAGTGCATGCTCGCGCTCACAAAGCTGGGCGCCGTGATGATCCCGTCGACCACACTCCTGACCCCGGCTGACCTCGCGGATCGCGTCGAGCGCGGTGGTGTGACCCAGGTCATCGCCGAGTCGGCTCTCGTCGGGCAGTTCGCCGGCATCGCGGGAACCTTCACGCGAATCGCCGTCGGCGAGCCGGTGGATGGGTGGCTGCATTACGACGATTTCAGAAGCGGCGGCACGGCATTCACACCCGACGGCCCCACGCCGGCGAGCGACCCGCTCTTCCTCTATTTCACTTCCGGAACGACCGCGCAACCGAAGCTCGTCGAGCACACACAGGTGAGCTACCCGATCGGTCATCTCTCGACGATGTACTGGCTCGGGCTTCGTCCCGGCGACGTCCACCTCAACGTCGCGTCGCCTGGCTGGGCGAAGCATGCATGGAGCAATTTCTTCGCGCCGTGGAACGCCGAGGCGTGCGTGCTCATCCTCAACGCATCGCGCTTTTCCGCACGGCGACTGCTCGACACGCTGACACGCTGCTCGGTCACAACGCTGTGCGCGCCGCCGACGGTATGGCGCATGGTGATTCAGGAGGACCTGACCGCATGGCACCCGTCGCTCCGTGAAGTGGTGAGCGCGGGCGAGCCGCTCAACCCGGAGGTCATCGAGCAGGTGCGGCGCGCGTGGGGCCTCACCATTCGCGACGGTTACGGGCAGACGGAGACCACCGCGCAGATCGGCAACCCGCCCGACCAACCGCTCAAGCTCGGATCGATGGGTCGCCCACTCCCCGGCTACGTGATCGACCTGATCGATCCCGCGACCGGTGTTCACGGCGAAACCGGCGAGATCTGCATCGACCTCGCAAAGCGACCGCTCGCCCTCATGGTCGGATACCGCGACAGCAGCGGACACGCCGCCGACGTGATGCGCGACGGCTTCTATCACACGGGCGACGTCGCCTCCCGCGACGAGGACGGATACATCACGTACGTCGGCAGAGCCGACGACGTGTTCAAGTCGTCCGACTACCGGATCTCCCCGTTCGAGCTGGAGAGCGTCCTCATCGAGCACCCCGCGGTCGCCGAGGCTGCCGTCGTGCCATCACCGGATCCACTGCGCCTGTCGGTGCCCAAAGCGTTCATCACAGTCGGGGCGGGCTACGTCGCATCAGAGGAAGTCGCCCGCTCGATCTTCGCGCACACGAAGGCAAACCTTGCCGGCTACAAACGCATACGCCGCCTCGAGTTTTCGGAGCTGCCGAAAACGATCTCCGGAAAGATCCGCCGCGTCGACCTGCGCGCGCGTGAAGCTGCACTCCGTGAGCAGTCAGCGTCGGCACGCGCCGAAGGCGAGTACTGGGAAGAAGACTTTTCCGTCTGAGTCGCAGGACGCAGCGCAGCGCCGCGCAGCAGGAGGTGAGCTGCGCACGCAGCGCTGCGCATGCGGAGCAGGGGAGTTTTTAGGTCTGACCTGAACGGGTGGTGACCCAGCGGAGCGGGAGGGGTGACCCGCGATCAGCGAATTTGGCAGCGCCCGAGCGAGTGCGACAATTTGCTTGCGCGAACGAGGGCGCTGACAAGCTGAGCACGTCGCGGGTCACCCCTCTCGATCCGCGGCGCGCTGCGCTAGTTGCGAAGCTCAGACGTAAAAGCGGTACAACCCTTGGGCGATGCAGCAGGGCTTCTCGGCGCCCTCGCGCTCGATGACGAAGTCGACGACGATCTGCAGGCTGCCGTCCGTGACGGTTTCTACCGAGACTAGCGTGGCGCCTGTGCGTATCTTTGATCCAACCGGGACCGGAGATACAAAGCGCACCTTGTTCAGTCCGTAGTTGACGCCGAGGCGCACGCCATCGTAGTGCAGGATCTCGCTCCACATCGGCACGAGCAGCGAGAGCGTGAGGAAATCCGTGCGCGATAGGCGTTCCGAAGGGACCGGCTTCAGCGCGTTCGGGATCGACGTGGATCCACTGGTGATCGTCTGTAGCGTCGGCGAACGTGTTGATCTGCTCTTGCGTGATCTCCCGCCAGGACGAGTACCCAAGGGGCTTGCCGATCAGGGCGGTCAACTCGTCGACGCTTGTGACGGTCGTGGTCACGGTGTCTCCTCGGTCGCGCGTGTCGTTCGTGTGGTGCGGGCTGTGTCCGCAACTGGGACTTCTGAACCTTACCCGACGCCGTGTGCGGGAGCGAGTCGCGGAAGACCCAGGACCGTGGGATCTTGTATCCGGCGATGCGCGCTCGCAGATGTGTGCGTCAGTTCGTCCTCGGTCACCGAGCCGTCCGCCGTGAGCACGACGTAGGCCTCGCCGACCTCGCCCCAGGTCGCGTCGGCGACGCCGATGACTGCTGCCTCGACGACAGCTTCGTGGTCGCAGAGGGCTTTCTCCACCTCGGCGGGATAGACGTTCTCGCCGCCCGAGATGTACACGTCCTTGACGCGGTCGACGATGGTGATGACGCCGGACTCGTCGGCCACGGCGACGTCGCCGGAGCGGAACCACCCGCCGTCGAGAAATGCCTGTTCCGTGGCTTCTGGAAGTCCCCAGTACCCGCGCATCACGTTCGGACCGGCGATGACGATCTCGCCCAGGTCCCCGGGCGCCGCAGCGGATCCGTCTTCGCGCACCAGGCGCACGTCGGTGAAGAAGTGCGGCACACCGGCAGCACCGACTGTTTCGGCGCTGAGATGCGGGTCGACGATGAGCGCACCCGGCGCTGTCTCGGTCATCCCGTAGCCCTGGACGAACGAGAGGCCGCGTTCGAGATATGTGGTGATCAGCGATTTCGGGACGGGCGCGCCGCCGCACAGCAACAGGCGCACCGACGAGAGATCGGCCGTTGCCCACTTCGATGATTGTGTCAATGCGGCGAACATCGTCGGCACGCCGAAGAGCAACGTGACGCGCATGCGAGCGATCGTCTCGATGACCAGGTCCGCATCGAACCGCGGCTCGATGATCAGGTGGCCGCCCTTGAGCAGCGTCGGGAGGCACGTCATGTTGAGCGCGGCGGTGTGAAACATCGGCGCAGTGACGAGTGTCACCTCGTCGCTGCGGAGGTCGAGGTCCACGAGCACGTTGAGGCAGTTCCACATGATGTTGTCGTGCGTGAGGATCGCGCCCTTCGGCCGGCCCGTCGTTCCCGACGTGTACATGATCATGCACGGTTCATTCGCGTCCACCGTCACCTCGATCGGAGTGTCGGAGGCGCTCGCGATCATCGCTTCGTAGTCGAGCTGCCCCAGGAAACACTGCGTCGACGGCGATCAACTTCGGCCGCGTGTCCACGTCGAGCTGCTCCACCGTCGATGCCGATGCGCTGCCGAACAGCAGGACGTCCGCGCCGGAATCACCGAGCATGAAGCCGATTTCCGCCGCCGACAGTCTCGCGTTCAGTGGCACGAAGATCGCCCCCAGCGCGGCTGTGGCGAAGAGGCTTTCGAGAAACGCCGGGTGGTTGGCACCGAGATACGCGACGCGCGATCCGTTGCCGGCACCGAGACTGTCCAGCGCATGCGCGAGGCGCGCGACCCGTGACGTCAGCGCGGCGTACGTGGTTGTCTGACCGGCGTACGTCATCGCCGGACGGCGCGCGGCCTTTCGTGCCGCGCGGGCCGGCCATGCGCCCAGGCCGGACGCGCGATTCACGGAGTCATTCCAGGCCGAGGATACGCATCGCGTTGCGCTTGAGAATTTTCGGCTTGACCTCCGGTTTGATGTCGAGCGTGTCGAAGTCCGCGAGCCAGCGGTCCGGAGTTCAACAGCGGGTAGTCGGATCCGAACAGCACCTTGTCCTGCAGCAACGTGTTCGCGTACCGCACGAGTTGTGGTGGGAAATACTTCGGCGACCATCCCGAGAGATCGATGAACACGGTCGGTTTGTGCGTCGCAACCGCGAGCGCCTCGTCCTGCCAGGGAAACGATGGATGCGCCAGGACGATGGTGAGATCCGGGAAGTCGACTGCCACGTCATCGAGCAGCATCGGGTTCGAGTACTTGAGCCGTATGCCACCGCCACCTCGGACTCGGGCGCCGATTCCGGTCTGGCCGGTGTGAAAGATCGCGGGAAGTCCGAGCGCCTGAATCGCCTCGTAGAGCGGGTACGCGGCGCGATCGTTCGGGAAGAACCCTTGCAGGTTCGGATGAAACTTGAAGCCGCGGACGCCGAACGATTCGGCGAGGCGTCGCGCTTCGCGCGCTCCTGCAGGCCCCTTGGCGGGATCGATGCTCGCAAAGGGAATGAGCACGTCCGCATGCTCCGCGGCAGCTGTCGCAATCTCCTCGTTGGAGATGGCCGGATGCGACGTCGCCGCCTCGGCATCGACGGTGAAGACCACCGCGGCCATGTGACGCTCCCGGTAGTACGCGGCAATCTCGTGCACGGTCGGCATGCGATGCCCTGCGGCAAAGTACGCGTCGGCGCCCTCGCGGAGCGCATCGGGCAGCGAGTGATGACCGCTCGCCGAGATCTCGACGTGAACGTGGACGTCGATTGCGACGAGGCTCGCGACGTCGATCATGGGCTCGTCAGTCGCGAGTTCAGGATGACCACCGGGATCTCGCGATCGGTGCGCTCCTGGTACTGGTCGTAGTCCGGCCAGGCCGCGGTCATGATCTTCCAGAGTTCGGGCTTCTCCTCCGCCGTCGCCGTGCGCGCGTGGGCCGCGAAGCGATCTCCTTTCACCTGGACCTGCACCTCGGGGTTGGCGCTGAGATTCACATACCAGGCGGGCGGCTTTGGCGCTCCGCCTTTCGAGCCGACGACCAGGAGGTCATCACCGTGGCGGCCGAAGATGAGCGCATTGCTGCGCGACTGGCCGCTCTTGCGGCCCGTGGTGGTGAGGATCAGGATCTCGGTGCCTTTGTGCCACGCATACCCCTCTTCACCGTCAGTGGCGACGTATCGATCGACGTGTTCCTGGCCGAACAGCATCAGCGCATCTCCGCGAAGTTGATGGTGCCCCGACGCCGGGCGGCGGGCTTTCGAGTGTAATTTACCGGGTGCGCTTCCCAGGCCGGCCGTCCTCTGTTCCCCGTGTGACCAGGGTCGCGTAACCGTGGCATCGAGAGCGGGCGGTCTGATCGGCCGCATGGGACCGCTGGCTGTCGCCGTTGCCGCGGCGATGTGGGCAACCGACCCGTATTTCCGCCCCGAGCTCACCAAGCAGCTGACGGCAAGCCAGATCGTCTTCGTCGAGTCGCTGCTCATCGCGCTGTGCTTTCTGCCTGTGGCGGGACGCATTCGCCGCGAGCTTCGGCATCTGCCGATCCGCCAGTGGATCGCGATGGGCGTCATCGCGCTCGGCGCGCAGGCGTTCGCCACCGTCCTCTTCACACAGGCGCTGAGCTACGCGTTCCCGGCGCATGCGGCGCCCGATTTCAACGTGGAGAACGAGGTGTACCTGCTGTACATGCTCCAGCCGGTCTTCGGTATCGCAATGGCACGCATCTTCCTGAAGGAGCGTCGCAAGCCGTACTTCTGGCCGCTCGCCGCGTGCGCCATCGTCGGCGTGTATCTGATCGTCTTTCCGCAGAATCCGCTGGCCCCGTTCTCCGCGGTGGAACACGATCAACTCCTCGCCGCCGTCCTGATTCTCGGTGCCGTGATTCTCTGGGCGTCCGGGACCGTGTTCGGACGCTACAGCCTCTCCAACGTCTCGTTCGTGACGACCGCCGCGATGCGTTTCACGCTGGCACTTCCGGTGTTGCTCATCCTCATGCTGACCAACGTCGGCGGCGGTCACCTCGGGACGTTCTCGGTGCACCAGATTCCGAGCTTCATCGGAATCGCGCTCATCCCGGGGCTCCTCGCGATGCTCCTGTACTACCGAGCCCTCGCGAGCACACCGGCATCGCTCGCATCGATCGCCGAGCTCGGATATCCATGCACGCTGTTTCTTGTCTTCTCGCTCCCGGCGCCGGTCGGTCTCGGCCTGCCCCTGTACGGGATCGAGATCGTCGGTGCGCTGCTGCTGATCGCCGTGGTCACGACCCTGAACCTGCTCAAGCAGCGCGACGTCGTCGAGACGCCGCAGCATGCCGACGTCGCCCGTGCCCGCTGAAGTCGGGACCTAGCGACTCGATGCCGTCGTTCTGGATCGTGGTGCTGATCAAGGACTTCACCACCGCGAAAAGCAGGCTTGCCTCGGTGCTCGAGCCACAACCGCGGCGGCGCCTCGCCGAGATGACTGCCGCGCGCGCCCTCGATGCCGCGCTCGCGGTTGCGCCGACACTCGCGGTATGCGGATCGATCGAGGCGGCGGATCTCGCCCGAGTTCGCGGGGCCGCGCTGGTGGTGGAGGAATCACCGAGCGGTCAGAACCCCGCGGCGATGCGCGGTCTCGCCGAGGTCTCGCAGCGCGGCGCGTCGGCGGCACTGCTCCTCAGCTCGGATCTCCCGCTCGTGGATGAGGCGGCACTCCGCCGGCTCCTCGCGGTCACGGAGACGCCGGGAAGCCTCGTGGTCGCGGCGTCGGCGGATGGCCGCCAGGGCACGAACGCCCTCTACCTGCGACCGCCCGGTGACTTCTCACTCCACTTCGGGCAGGCGTCGCTGCCGAAATTCGCCGAGGAAGCTCGAAGCCGCGGGCGCCGGTTCATCGTCCACGAAGATCCGAGCCTGGCGCTTGACCTCGACGAGCCCGCCGACCTCACCGCATGGCGCCGGCTCGAGCCGACCGGGTGAACCTCGAGCTTCGCGGCGTCGAGGGTCTTCCCGAGATCCATCCGGGTGACGACCTCCCTGCCCTGATCGTCGAGCACTCGGGAACGCTCCATGACGGCGATGTCGTGGTGGTGGCCCAGAAGGTCGTCTCCAAAGCGGAGGGCCGGATTCGCACGCTGTCTGACGTGCTGCCATCGGCGCAAGCCGTGCAGCTGGCGGCCGGTCTTGATGCCGACGCTCGCATGGTCCAGGTGGTGCTCGACGAGACCCGGCGCATCGTCCGCGCCGACCGCGTGCTCATCGTCGAGACCCACCAGGGATTCGTCTGTGCCAACGCCGGCGTCGACCGCTCGAACATGGACGGCAAGGACGACGTCTGCCTGCTTCCCATCGACTGCGACGCGAGCGCGCAGTCGCTCCGCGATCGGTTTCAGGCGCTTGGCCGCGGTGCGCGTCGGTGTGATCATCAGCGACACGTTCGGGCGCGCCTGGCGGATGGGGCTCGTCAACGTCGCGCTCGGTGTGGCCGGCCTGCCGGCAATGCTCGACTATCGTGGACAGCCGGATGACTTCGGCATGCCGCTGCAGGCGACGGTGGTCGCGATCGCCGACGAGCTCGCGGCGGCCGCGGAGATCGTGATGGGCAAGACCCGGCGCGTCCCGGTCGTGGTCGTGAAAGGCCTTGGCGAGCTCGAAGGCGGTCCAGGCTCCGGGCAGGAGCTCGTACGGCCGTCCGAGCTGGACCTTTTCCGATGAAGGTCGCGCTCCTCTCGGGAGGCACCGGCGGCGCACGGCTCGCGAGCGGGCTCGCGGCGGAGCTCTCGCCGGAGGATCTGTCCATCGTCGCCAACACCGGGGACGACGACGAGTTCTGGGGCTTGCTGGTGAGCCCGGACGTCGACGCGATCCTCTACCGCCTCGCTGGTCTCTTCAATGAAGCAACGGGATTCGGCGTGCGCGACGACACGTTCAACGCTCAGGCGATGCTCGGAAGTCTCGGAGAGCAGACCTGGTTCCAGCTGGGGGACCGCGACATCGGCGTCCATGTGCTGCGCGCCACGCTGCTGCACAAGGGCCTTCGCCTCAGCGAGGCGGTGGCGCACCTCGCCCGAGCCTTCGGCATCGACGTTGCCGTGATCCCGATGAGCGACGACCCGGTGCGCACGCGGATCAGGACCGACTCCGGCGAGATGAGCATGCAGGAGTGGTTCGTCGGTGAGCGCTGCGCGCCAGTCGTTCGAAGCATCCGGCTCGCCGGCATCGAGACAGCGAAGGCATCGCCTGAAGCTGTCGCTGCGGTCCGCAACGCGGATGCCGTGGTCATCGGCCCGTCGAATCCAATTTTGAGCATCGATCCGATCCTGGCCGTCCTCGGTGATGAGCTCGACCGTGAGCGGGTCACCGTCATCTCGCCTGTCGTCGGCGGGCGCTCGCTCAAGGGCCCGACCATTTCGATGCTCGAGCAGATGGGCGAAGAGGCCACGGCGCTCGGCGTGGCGCGACGCTACGCCGGCATCGCGGCGAACATCGTGATCGACCGCGTCGACGCCGGCTTGCGCGAGTCGATCCGTGCACTGGGGATGCACACGCTCGTCGACGACACGGTGATGGAAGGGCCCGACGGCGAGCGCCGATTCGCCCACGCACTCCTGCACGAACTAGAGTTGCTTGATGGCTCATGAGACCGTCCTCGACTTCGTCCGCGCGAACCAGCGCGCGGTGCTCGCAACGTATCGCCGCGACGGACAGGCGCAACTCTCGCCCGTCGGTGCAACGGTCGACGCGGAAGGTCGCGTGGTGATCAGCACGCGTGAGGGGGCGATGAAGACGCTCAACCTCCGGCGCACGCCGCGCGCCGCGCTCTGCGTGATCAGCCAGCAGTTCTTCGGTGAATGGCACAGCCTCGAAGGGAGCGTCGAGATCGTGAGCCTTCCCGAAGCGATGGAACCGCTTGTCGACTACTACCGCCGCATCAGCGGCGAGCATCCGGACTGGAACGAGTACCGCGAAGCGATGGTGCGGGAGCGCCGTGTCCTGCTGCGCATCACCGTCGACCGGAGCGGACCGACCACCCAGGGGTAAGTCGGCTCAGGCGGCGCCGGTGCTCGGGGTGATCGCGCGCAGTCGCGGGAGCACCTCGCGCGAATAGAGGTCGAGAAAGCGACGCTGATCGGATCCGGGTGCGTGAAAGATGAGGTGGGTGAACCCGAGGTCGAGGTACGGGCGGATGCGGTCCACGTGCTCGTCGGGATCCGAGGAGACGATCCACCGGCTCGCCGCTCGCTCCGTGGGAAGCGCATCGGCGAGACGCTCCATCTCGACGGGATCCTCGACACCCACCTTTTCCTCGGGCGACAGCGCCAGCGCCGACCAGTGACGCGTGTCATCCCGAGCTCTCTCGAGGTCCGTGTCAAAGGACACCTTCATCTCGATCGTCAACTCCACAGCGTCCACCTCACGGGCTGCCGCGCGGGCACCCTCTGCCTCAGCGGGGAGCAGCGTGTCCGCATAGAGCTCCATGCCCTTGCCACTCGTGCAGATCAGCCCGTCGGCAACTCTGCCCGCGAGCCGCGCGGCTGACGCTCCTGCTGCCGCGATGTAGATGGGGATCGGCTCTTCCGGACGGTCGTAGATGGTGGCGTTCCGCGTGCGGTAGTACGTGCCGTCGAAGGTGACACGGTCCGCTGTCAACAGAGTCTGGATGAGCGTGACCGCCTCCTTGAGGCGCGCGAACCGCTCCTTGGCGTCCGGCCATTCGGTGCCGAGCGGCGCCTCGTTCATCGACTCGCCGGTTCCCACCCCGAGCCAGAAGCGGCCGGGAAACATGCTCCCGAGCGTTCCCATCGCCTGCGCGACCACTGCGGGGTGATAGCGGAACGTCGGGGTGAGCACACTCGTCCCGAGCGCGATGCGGCTGGTCGCCTGACCGGCCGCGCCGAGCCATGCCAGCGAAAACGGCGCGTGGCCGCCGGTGTGCCGCCACGGCTGAAAGTGGTCACTGATCGCGGCGGTGTCGAATCCGCACTCCTCAGCCGCCACGGTGAATTCGAGTAGTGCTGTGGGGCCGAACTGCTCCGCCGACACCTTGTATCCGAACCGAAGTTGACGAGACACCTCCGAGATCTTCCCACGCGGCACGTCGCAGCCCGGTCAGCGGCGCTGCGGCGCCGTCCGTGTCAGCTGGCGGCGGCGAAGACGACCGGGTTATCCAGCTCCGAGTCGATCACCGCAGGCGCAGCCTGACCCACCATGCGCCGCGCCAACTCGATCTTCGCGATCAGTGCCTCGGGTGCGAACGGCTTGCCGAGGTATTCGCATTGCAGCTCATAGGCGCGATTGAGCACGTCGGCACTGTCGAGGAGCCCCGTCATCACCACCATCGGCATGAGCGCATGCATGCCGCCGGCGCGCACCGTGGCGATGAGATCCCAACCGTCGCCGTCGGGAAGCCCGATATCCACGACCATCACGTCGGTGGGGTGCGACAGCTCCGCCATCGCCTCCCGGAGGCTCAGCACGAGCACCGTGCGCATGCCGTTGCGCTCGAGGATTCGGGACGCGGTCGCACCGACAAACTGATCGTCGTCCACGACGAGGACCCGTCCCGTACGCCCGCGTGGACGCGGGGCCTCGCTCGCGACCTCGACGGGAAAAACGGCCCGCCCTTCGTCGATGGGTTGTGCGGCCGCCAGCGAACGCTCGATTGCCGCGGCCTCCATCGGCCGTGCGTAGAAGAACCCTTGAGCAAGGTCGTAGCCGGCCTCGCGCAGATGCTCGGCTTGGTCACCGCGCTCGACGCCTTCGATGATCGTGCGCAACTGGAGCGCACGGACGACGCCGACGACGCCGTCGAGCAGGGCACTTGCGACATGGCCGTCGGGAACGTGGTCGACCAGCGACTTGTCGATCTTCACCACCGCGACAGGGAGCCGGCGCAGCCGCGCAAGCGACGATGCACCGACACCGAAGTCATCAATCGCAAGGGCGACACCGAGCGCTTTGAGGCGTCCGAGAATCCGGATCGCGTTGTCCATGTCGTCCATGACGGCAGTCTCGGTGACTTCAAGGATGAGGCTCGTCGGCTTGATGCCCGCGCTACGGATCGCCTCCTCGACGATTGCCTCGAGGTCGCCCGAGTAGAGCTGACGCGGCGACACGTTGACACTCATCGTGATGTCGGCCGCGGCGCCATAGTCCCGCTGCCAGCTCGCGAGTTGCTGGCACGCCTCATTGAGGATGCGCGCACCGATCGGGATGATGAGCCCGGTGCGCTCCGCGATCGGGATGAAGACGTCCGGAGGGATGACATCGCCGTCAGGATGCTTCCAGCGCGCGAGTGCCTCGATGGACACCATCCGTCCGTTCTGAAGATCCACGATCGGTTGGTAGTGCACGATCAGGTCGCCGGTGAGCCACGCCGTGCGAAGCCCGGTCTCCACACGCACGCGCTCGGCAACGGCTGTGTGCATCAACTCTTTGAAGAGGGCAAACCCGTTGCCGCCGCTGGACTTTGCCGCATACATGGCGAGGTCGGCATTGCGCAGCAGCTCGTCCGCTGTCGTCCCCTGCCGGGCCGAGGCGATACCGATGCTGGCAGCAACGCTGACGGTGGTCGTCTTCAGGACGAGCGGCAGCTCGAGTGCCGTGAGCACGCGCCGTGCGAGGATCGCAACCTCCTCGGTTCGGCCGGTCGCGAGGACGACCGCAAACTCGTCGCCCCCGAGACGCGCGACCGCGTCACCGTCGCGGACACTGGCGACGATCCGGTGCGCCACCTGGATCAGCACCTGGTCACCGGTGCTGTGACCGAAGGTGTCGTTCACCTCTTTGAAGCCGTCGAGGTCGAGCATCAGCAACGTGATCTGCTTTTCCGGGATCTCGAGTGCTTCGAGCTCGCGCTCGAGGCGCCGCCGCAACAGCGTGCGATTCGGCAAGCCGGTCAATGAATCGTGCGAGGCCTGATGCGCCAGCGCTCTCCCGAGCCCGAGATTCATGTACAGCGCCAGGTACATGCGTGTGAGCGTCAGACCAACGAGCGCCAGCAACACCCAGAGCAGCACGTCCTCGAGCTCGGTCTCGTGCGCTCGCAGCGCGACGGCAAAGACGCATGCCAGCCCCACCGGTACGATCGGGAGCCAGAGTCCGGTTCTCGTGGTCATCGCGTTGGTGACAACCAGCTCCGGGTGCCGTCGGAAGCAGAGCGCATACAGCGCCGCGACGGCGAGGCAGAGCAGCCCGGCGATCCAGCCGTTGGCAAACACCGACCCGGGCGCGCTGATGCCGAGTCCAATCTGGTGCGTGAGCTCGATATCCGCGACGCCGATGCCAAGGATCGCAGCGCCGATGAGCAGCCCAATTGGACGCGTCCGCGGGCCAACTCGCGCGACGACCGTGACGACGAGCGTGAGCACCACCATGTCGGTCACCGGTTGGGCGAGATTCAGTGCGTTCACGAAGACCGAGTTCGGACCGTCGACGATCCGGAGATACCCGGTCGCCAGACCGACGAGCAGCAGCCCACCGCCCATGAGCAGGCCGTCGCAGAAGGCGACGATGACCGCAACGCGCGACGACACCACACGCATGAAGATCAGCGCAGCAAGCAGACCCACCGGTAGTTGCACGAGAAATGCCACGTTGCCGATCGTCACCAGCGTCCCGTCGTGGTGGGCTGCCAGCACGTTCCAGTCGCTTGCCGCCTCGAGCCCTGCGTAGGCCGACCAGCACAACCACGACCAGCGGCGGCGGCCTCTCGACCTGGTCGCGGCGCTGAGTGCGAGTCCGGCGGCCAGGAGTCCGGCGCCAACCTCCGCGAGGTTGTGAATGCGGTCCTGCAGGACGTTGCCGCCGAATCCGAGCAGCGACGCGCCCGTGAACACGACGATCAGGACGGCGACCGAAGCCGTCAGGACGATGAAGAGCCGGCGGGAGGACACGAAGTGCCTAGATCCGGTGAGTCTGCGACCGTGCGCTACGGGTGGTCACGGTCAAGGTCTCCTTCGATCGGGGCTTTGTCCTTGCCGATCTTCTGCTACCAGTTGTCTCCGCTCTCTGCGGTGTCAGCGTCCGTGATGCTCACGGGGGCCAATCTGGCGGTGCCTCGCGTGCGCGTCTGTTCGTCAGGTTACTTAGTGGGAGCCCAGATCGACGCTCGTTCAACACTGTCACAAGCGTCACCCTCCCGTCCCCCGCCCCGGGATCTTACGGGCGTCGGTTCGTGTCACCCGCGTGTCCGGACGAATTCGGGCCGGAGGATAGACTGCAGGTGATGGCGAAATGGGTAGTGCTGCACCTGGCTGCCGACGAAGCGTCGACGTACATCAACGTCGAGGCCGTCACCCAGGTTCGCCAGGCCTCGGTGGGATCCACTTGTATCTCCTTCCTCGACGGCACCGAGGTTTCGGTCCGCGAGGACGCTCCCATCGTGATCGCCGCCTTCCGCCGCGACTCGATCTAGCCACCGACCCGGCTCGTATACCGCCGGGCTCCAAAGCCCGATCGCGGAAGCCGAGGCCCGTGTGGCAGCATGAGTCCGCTCATGACAACGTCGCCGCTGCTCATGATCCCCGGCCCGACGCCAGTGGCACCGGATGTGCTCGCGGCGCTCGCCGAGCCGGTTCGGAGCCACACCGGCCCCGAAAACGCAGCCACGATGCTGCGCATCCAGGCCGGCATCCGCGAGCTCATGGGATCAGCACAAGCGCGGGTCTACTGCTTCGCCGGGTCGGGCACGCTCGCGATGGAGACCGCGCTGATCAACCACGCGTCGCCGGGCGACCGGGTGATCGTTGTCAGCCACGGATACTTTGGCGACCGCTTCACCGAGGTGGCCGGCGCCCTCGGGATGCGCGCGGACGTGCTGCATGTCGAATGGGGCGAGCACGCCGACGCTGCCGCGCTTCGCGAACGCATCCTCGCCGGCGACCAGCCGGCACTCGTTTGCATGACACACGTCGATACCAGCAGCGGCGTGCTCGCGGATTGTGCCGCGCTCGCGGCGACGGTTCGCGCTGTGGCGCCGGATGCGGTCATCGTCCTCGACGGAGTCTGCGCAACCGGTGGTCTCGAAGAGACGATGGACGTCTGGGATGTCGATGTCCTGCTCACCGGCGCGCAGAAGGCGCTGAGCGTTCCGCCCGGCCTGGCCGTGCTCGCCGTTTCCGAGCGTGCGCGCAACCGCCGCGAGTCACTCGGCGATATCCACGCGTACTATGCGGATCTCCGCCGCTGGGACGCATCCGTCGACGATCCCCGCAAGTATTTCTCGACGCATGCTGTGTCGTTGCTCCGGGCACTCGAGGTGTCGCTCGACGGTATCCTCGACGAGGGGCTTCCCGCTCGCTACGAGCGCCACCGTCGTGTTGCCGGAATGGTCCGTGACGGCATGGCGGAGCTCGGATTCACACCACTGACCAACCCGGCGTACCTCGCGCCAACGCTGAGCGTGCTCGCCCTCCCCGACGGCGTGGACGACGCGACCTTGCGCGCGGGAATGAGCGAGCGCGGTGTGGTGATCGCGCCGTGCCTTGGCCCGTGGGCGGGGAAGGGCGTGCGCATCGGACACATGGGAACGGTCACCGAGGCAGAAGCTGCACGCACCATTGATGCCGCGGCCGCGGCGATGACCGCACATGCTTGACGTAGCCCTCCTGGAACGTCTGCGCGCCGAAGTCGGTGAAGACGGCATCATCACCGAGGCGGCGGCGTTGCAGACGTACGCATGTGACGGTCTCACCGGACGTCGCGTCTCCCCCGCGGCGGTGGTGCTCCCGACGACCACCGAACAGGTGGCGGGAGTGGTGCGTGCCTGTGCGGAAAGCGACGTGCCGTTTGTCGCGCGCGGCGCCGGCACGGGACTTTCGGGCGGTGCGCTCCCTGTCGCCGACGGCGTGGTCATCGGCCTCAGCCGGATGCGCGCCATCCTCGACATCGACCTCGAGAATCAACAGGTCACCGTGCAACCCGGTGTGACCAACCTCGAGGTGAGCAGGACGGTGCGCCCGCTCGGATATTTCTACGCACCGGATCCTTCGTCGCAGCAGGTCTGCACGATCGGCGGTAACGTCGCTGAGAATTCCGGCGGCGCGCATTGCCTGAAATACGGATTCACGACGCATCACGTCCTCGCCGCGACATTCGTGACGGCGCGCGGCGAGGTCGCGCATCTCGGCGGAGCCGTGCGCGACGCCGCCGGTTATGACCTGCTTGGCGTCGTCATCGGCAGTGAGGGGACACTCGGCATCGTGACCGAGGTCGTCCTCCGCATCGTTCGCGTTCCCGAATCGACGGAGACGGTGCTCGCGGCGTTCTCCACCATGGGCGACGCAGGTGAAGCGGTGTCACGCATCATCGCTGCGGGGATCACGCCTGCAGCCATCGAGATGATGGATCGCCTGGCGATTCAGGCGTGCGAGCAGATCGTCCATGCGGGATATCCGGACTGCGGCGCCGCGTTGATTGTCGAGCTCGACGGGCCGGAAGTCGAGTTCGCGCGCTTTCCTTCGCCAGGTGCTCGACATCTGCGCAGCGAGCGGATCCACCGAAACCCGTGTGGCCGCGAGCGAGGCCGAGCGCGCACTGATCTGGAAGGCGCGCAAAGCCGCGTTCGCATCGATGGGACGGATCAGCCCGAGCTACTACGTGCAGGACGGTGTCATTCCGCGCACGCGGCTGCGTGAGGTGCTCGAGGAAATTGGCACGCTGTCGACGAAGTACGGCTTGCGCGTGGCCAACGTCTTCCACGCGGGCGACGGCAATCTGCATCCTCTCGTCCTGTACGACAACACCGAGCCTGGTGCATCGGAACGCGCGCTCGAGCTTGCGGGGCTGATCCTCGAGTTCGTGCATCGCAGCGGGTGGTTCGATCACCGGCGAGCACGGTGTCGGATCCGACAAAGCGTGCTACATGCCGAAGATGTTCAGCCCAGGGTCGATTGCGGTCATGGGACGCGTCCGCGACGCCTTCGACGCGAGCGATATCTGCAATCCCGGCAAGGCGCTTCCCACTCCCCGGCTGTGCGGCGAGGTACCCGGAATGTACCGCCCGCATGCAATCGAGATGGCCGGTCTGGCGGATCGACTATGACAGTCTCGGCGTCGCAGGAAGTGAGCCTGTTCACAGAGCTTGTGGGTGCGTCGCACGTGCGCGCCGCCGGAGCCGATGATGCGGTCGGTGGCGTCATGCCACGTCTCGTTGTCTCGCCCGCCGACGAGGCCGAGGTGGCATCGGTCCTCTCGGCGGCAACGGCGCGTGGGCTCGCGGTCGTCGCGCGTGGAGGTGGCACGAAGCTCGAGTGGGGCTCGCCGCCCGAGCGCTGCGACGTCGTGCTCTCGACTTCGCGCATCACGGGGATCGTCGACCACGAGCCGGCGGACCTTGTGTGCGTTGTACGAGCAGGCACGCCGCTCGGCCTCGTGCAGGACACGCTCGCCGCGGTGCCGGGCTTCCGCCAGCGTCTGATGCTCGATCCGCCGCAGGGCGACGCCGCGACCATCGGCGGCGTGGTTGCGACTGCCGCAAGCGGGCCGTTGCGGACGCGCTTCGGCACGCCACGCGATCTCGTGATCGGCACCAGCTTCGTGCTCTCGGACGGCACCATCGGCCGCAGCGGCGGCAAGGTCGTGAAGAACGTCGCGGGTTTCGACGTCGCCAAATTGCTGGTGGGGTCACTGGGGACGCTGGCAGTGATCACCGAAGTTGCCTTCCGCCTGCATCCGCTCCCGGAGGCGTCACGCACCGTCGTCCTCGAGGCGCGATCCGTATCGGACCTCTGCGGGTTTGCGGCGCGTGTCGGACGTCTCCAGGTCACGCCCAGCCTTGTCGATATCCACTGGCCGCAAGGCGTCGCTGTCGTGCGTTTCGACAGCTCTGAGGCCGGTGCCGGAGTCCAGGCCGAACGCGTGGTGCACGACGTGGGCGGACGGATCCTCTCGGAAGACGAGGCGACCGCCCTGCATGCGTCGGTTGCCGGGTCGCCGTGGACGGGCGAAGGGACCGTGTGTGCCGTCGCGGTGCTGCCCTCACGCGCCGTCGAGTTACTGTCGATTCTGTCTGCTACGTGCGACGCCATCGCTTTGCGTCCGCTGCTCGGGACCGGGGAGCTCCGCTGCGCGGCGGATGCTCTCGGTACCGTTGTGGAGGCGGTGCACGGCGTGGGTGGCCGCCTCGTGGTCCGGCGCGGCGATGCGCCATCCGCCGGCACCGTCGATGACCGTGTGGCGCTGGAGCTCATGCGTTCCGTGAAGCTGCAGCTCGATCCCGCTCGCACGCTCAGTCCCGGGCGCCAGGCCGGGGGCATCTGAGTTGGCTGCGGTGAGCTCCGGACCGCCTCTGCGTGCGCGGGCATCCACGCGGCGACGCGGTGAGCGTTGCCTTCGACGACCACCGCAGCCCGGATCCTGCGCTGATCGCCGACTGCGTCCACTGCGGTTTCTGCCTGCCCGCCTGCCCCACCTATCTGCTCTGGGGTGAGGAGATGGACTCCCCGCGCGGTCGAATTCTGCTCATGGACCTCGCGGCGCGTGGCGAGGTCGGGATGAGCGCCGAGGTCGTGCGTCACTGGGATGCCTGCCTCGGGTGTATGGCGTGTGTCGACGCCTGCCCGTCGGGGGTCCAGTACAACCGGCTTGTCGAAGCAGGTCCGGCCCGCAGGTGGAACGCCGTTTCGCGCGCTCGTGGCGGGATCGTGCGTCGCGTGCAGCGCTCTTCGCCGTGCTGCCGCATCCGCGCCGGATGCGCACGGTGGCGTCGGCTGTTGCGCTGACCCAGGCGATGGGGCTTCGCGCCGCGCTCCACGTCAAACCGTTGCAGCGGCTCGTGCCAAAGACGGTGCGCCGCCTCGATGCGATGGCGCCATCGCTACGCATCGCCGACCTCAAGGTGCGCTCGCCTCGCCGTATCGTCCCGAAGGGCCGCCAGGTCAAGCGCGTCGCGATCCTCACCGGCTGCGTGCAGGACGCGTTCTTCGCCCACGTCAACCGCGCCACCGCGCGCGTCCTGGCCGCGCACGGGTGCGAGGTGCTGGTGCCGCCGCTGCAGAGCTGCTGCGGAGCGCTCGAGATCCACGCCGGACGCGAGGGCCCCGCGCTCGAACGGATGCGGCGCCTCATCGCGCAGATGGAAGCGCTCGACCTCGACCACATCGTGGTGAACAGCGCCGGCTGCGGCTCGGCGATGAAGGAGTACGGACAGCTGCTCGCCGATGATCCTTTCTGGGCGGACCGCGCCGCGAAGTTCTCGGCAAAGGTTCGCGACGTCATGGAGGTGGTCGCCGAGCTCGACGTGCAACTGCCCGCGCGTCTCCATCCACTGCCCGTGCGAGTCGCGTATCACGATGCGTGTCACCTCGCGCATGCGCAGGGTGTGCGCCTCCAACCGCGCGCCGGTGTTGGGTCGCATCCCCGGTCTCGAGTTGGTGACGTTGCAGGAGTCGGACGTCTGCTGCGGGAGCGCCGGCATCTACAACCTCGTTGCGCCGCAGGCGGCGGACGATCTCGGCGCTCGCAAGGCCGGCAACGTGATCGCGAGCGGCGCGGACCTGCTCACGGCCGGCAACGGTGGGTGTCTGCTCCAGATCCAGGCCGCACTCCGGCGAGCCGGGCATCCACTGCCCTCGGTGCATCCGGTGGAGTTGCTCGATGCGTCCATCCGTGGATTGCCGGTGGCGCTGCTCACTGACGCCCCGCCTGGGCGGTAGCGGGTGAGCGAGTCTGCCGTCGCAACGCCGGTCGGTCGTCGCGCACGGGTGGTCGTCATCGGTGCGGGTGCCATCGGCCTCGCGGTTGCGCTGCAGCTTCGACGCGCCGGTGTCGAGGGCGTCGTGGTGGTCGACCGTAACGCTTCGCCGGGCATGGGCTCGACGAGTCGAGCGAACGGCGGTGTTCGAGCGCAATTCACGACGCCGATCAACATCGTGTTCTCGCAATTCACGATCACGAAGCTGCGCGAGTTGCACGAGCTGTCCGGCGGCGTCGTCGGATTCCGACCGGTGGGCTATCTCTTTCTCACAGGTACCGACGCAGGTGAGATCGCACTCCGGCGGAGTTTTGAATTGCAACGGTCACTCGGTGTCGACGTGCAGTGGCTTTCGGCACACGACGTCATCGAGAAAGTGCCGTTCGTCAACGTTGACGGCCTGTCCGGCGCGACCTTCTGCGCGGACGACGGAATCATCGACCCGCACGGCGTCGTCAGCGCGTTGTGGGCGGAGTGCCGGCGTCTCGACATCGCATTTCTTTTCGATACCGAGGTGCTCGGCGTCGGCGGCGGCTCGCCTCACGAGTGCGCACCACGTCCGGCGATGTCGAGGCCGAGTTCGTCGTCAACGCCGCCGGTCCATTTGCGCCGGGCGTTGCGGCGATGGCAGGCATCGACCTACCGATCGTCTCTCGCCGGCGAAACCTGGCGTGCACCGAACCGGTCAGCCGGCATCGCCGACGCGATTCCGATGTGCGTCGACAACGACACGGGAGTGCTCATCCGCCGCGAGGGCGCAGGGTTTCTCATCGGCTTCTCCGATCCTGCCGATCTCCCCAGCACCGACACTGGTTTCGACCCCGCGTTTCTCGACGCAATCGCCGCTCGTGTCGGCAATCGCTTCCCGTTTCTCGAAGACGTGCCGATCAGCCCGCGCAAGTGCTGGGCCGGCCTCTATCCCGAAACACCGGACCACCACGCGATCATCGACGTCACCAATCGATGCTCCATGGTTCATTCAGTGCGTCGGTTTCGGCGGGCACGGCATCATGCACTCGTTTGCGGCGGGACAGGCCGTGACCGAGTTGATCACCAACGGTGCATCGACGACGTTCGACCTGGCATCCACTGCGTCTGTCTCGTTTTGCCGATGCCGGGACGATCGTCGAGACGGCGGTGCTTTAGGCGGCGAGCACCGCCGCTATCTCGCCCGCCGGGTCCTCGATCATCGCGCCAAGCGCCTGTCGCTGAGCGTCGTCCAGGGTGAGCAGCGGCGATCGCACTGCGTCCTCGATCGCGACGCCGCGTCGCTGCAGGATGAACTTCAGGGCCGACTGAAACGGGAAGGGTTCGATCGAGGTGCGCACACGCGCAGCGCGCGCGCTCGCTTCCGGCGTGCGCAACCGAACTGCGTCGATGGTCACTTCGGGAAACGCAGCTGCAAGTCCCGACACCGCGCCGGCGGCGCCGCCCGAGATACCCGGACTAATGAGCCCTTCGGCGCCGATGAACACGTCGAGCCCCGGGATCAGGTACGGAGCCACAGCACCGAACGGCGAGTTCGAGACCTTGAGCCCTGTGAGATTCGGCGCGCTGTCCTGCAGACGCCGGATCACGTCGATCGGGACTGCGTAGCCGCTTCGCGCGGCGAACTCGTACACGTAGAACGGCAGTGGCGCGCAGGCGTGTGCCGCCGCGTCGAAGTGGCGCCAGATCGCCTCTGCATCGAGTGCGAAATACGGCGGCGCAATCACGGCGACTCCATCCGCGCCATACGCTGCCGCATGCTCGGCGAGCACCACAGTCTCGTGCGTTGTCTGCGCTCCGCAGTGCACCACAACGGCGAGTCGGTGATGCGCTGCGGTCACGAATTCGTCCGCCGCCAGTCGCCGCTCTTCCGTCGAGAAGAGAATTCCTTCGCCAGTCGTCCCGAGGGCGAGGACTCCGTCGAGCCCCGCCCTGACGTAGAACTCGACGACGGCGCCGATGCCGTCCGCGTCGATCGAGCCGTCCGCACCGGTGAGCGGCGTCACCGCAGCCGCGAGCGTTCCGTGAATTCTGCCGTCCGCTGCCATTGAGGCAGCAGTCTAGAGGAGGGTCTCGGGCCGGTCGGCACGCGATCGGACTCATCCGCCGGATAGGATCGACCCCTCCATCACCAGCCAGAAGGCCACGAGCCGCACTCGGGAACCAACGATGTCAGATCCGGCAAAGGTATTCCTTGGCAATCCCGACTACGACGGTCAACTGGTCAGGACACTGACCGCCGCACTGGCTGACGCGGCGGACCTCGGTGAGGCGCTCGCCACGGCGCGACGCGTCGACAAGCTGGATGGGGCCTCCTGGTATGACGCGTGGTCGCGCACCGCGACGGTGGCACGAGCCGCCGGCGATGCGGCGAAAACCACCGGCAGCCGCGTCACGGCACGGCATGCGTTCCTTCGAGCGAGCGAGTACTTTCGCCAGGCGTACTACTTCATCCGCTCGGACCTCGATGATCCCCGGCTGCAGTCCGCATACCGCGGCCACGTCGAGACCTTCAGCACCGCCACCGAGCTGATGGATCATCCCGCCGAGCACGTCCGGATCCCCTATGAGGGAACGACGATTTCGGGGCTACCTGTTCGCTCCCGACGCGAGCGGTGCGGCGCGCCCGACGCTCCTCTTTCCGTGCGGCTACGACTCCACCGCCGAAGCCGGTTGGACCAACGTGCCGCCGGCACTCCAGCGCGGCTACAACGTGCTCGTCTTCGAGGGCCCGGGTCAAGGTGAGGCGCTCTTCACGCAGCGCCTGTACTTCCGCACCGACTACGAAAAGGTACTGACGCCGGTGGTCGACTGGCTGCAGGAGCGGCCGGAGGTGGATACATCACGGGTCGCGCTCGTCGGGCGCTCCTTCGCGGGGTATCTCGCGCCGCGCGGCGCGGCATTCGAGCACCGCCTCGCCGCACTGGTCTGCGATCCCGGCGCAACCCGACATGGGAGCGCACCTGCCCGAAGGGTTCGTCGGCAAAGTGGCAGTGCCCGTTGTGGAGATGCAGGTGCGCTTCAGCGGCGCGCGAGCCGAGTTCTTCGGCGCCCGGATGGCTGCCCACGGCCTCGACTTCGATCGAGTGCATATCTCAGCGTTCTGCGCACCTTCAATATGCTTCCGGACGCCGCGCATATCAGCTGTCCGACGCTGCTCATCGAATGCGAGAACGACTTCGCGGGCGGCGGCGCGCAGGTCCTGCACGATGCGATGTCGGTCCCGGCCGACATCATTCATCTGACTGCCGACCAGGGTATCGACGGTCACTGCGGCGGCCCGGGCGCCGAGGTGTGGGCCGAAGCCGCGTTCGACTGGTTGGATCGGACGGTCGGAGATCGGCGTCGCGCTACAGCCGGCTAGCTGAGCGTCGCACGTAGGAGTTGCCGGAGTCCCTCTATAGTGAGCGTCGTAAGTCGAGGGTCACCGGGCCCACGAAGACGACCCCCTCGTTACCCGAAGGGATATGGCGATGCTTCGTGGCGCGAATCCGTTCTCGGTGCTCGTCGCACTTGCCATCACGAGCCTGGTGGTTGCGTGCGGCGGCACGAGTACGAGCGCCGCGGTGGGTCACACGATTGCCGGGCGGTCGTCGGCATGGGGCCCGCTCCCGTTCGACGGTGATGCGTCTGCCCAATCGAGCGCCCATGTCACCTTCACGCCCAATACGGTTGCGGTGAGCCCGGCGCTCGTTCAGTCGAGTCTGGTCGGTCTTTCCCCTGACGGCTCGACCTATACATTTTCCGGTGACGCCAGCCCGCTCAGCAACCTCGCGCCGGGTAAGGTGATGCTCCTGGAAGGCCTCGACGCTGCGGTCGTCACCGGCGTCCAGCACAGCGGCAACAACTTGATCGTCACGACGACCCCAGCGTCGCTGCCGCAGCTCATCCAATCCGGGACGATCGACGTCAATGCTCCGCCGGACACTGGCAATGCCTTTGCATCGGAGGTCGCGCCGCTGCCCGGGACGTCACCAGACGACGGCGCCACTGCCTCGGCGTCCCCAGCCACGACGTCCGTGTTCCTTCCTGGCCGGCGTCCGGCCGCGCGCGCGGGTGGTGGCATCCAGCTCGATGGGTTCTCCGGAAACGGCTTCTCAAAAACCGGGCAATCGAACGGGTACAAGTTCTCGGTCACGTTGGGAGGCTCGACTGCAGGGATCACCCTGAATGGAACCTTCTGCTATACGGGGACCGGCTCCGCGAACTGCAACACTGGGCTCTCCATCCAGGGGACCATCACTGGGCTGCTCACGCTATACGACCGAGACCGCGAACCTGGTCATGGCCAACGGCGCCCTGAAGTCCGGCAAGTTCACGCTCCAGGGCCTGAGCGCCACGCTCACTGTCAAGTACATCGCTGTTCGTGCGGTGGGCGCCCCGGTTGAGCGCGTCGCCGCCAACCTTCGATATCCCGTTCGCTTACGAGATGCCGGTCTGCCCTGCGACATGCGGCGGGGTGCCCCTCTACACCAAGGTGCAGCTCAACTTCTTTGTGAAGCTCGGGATCTCCGCGCAGAACTCCACGATGGGCGGCGGACTCCAGGCCACGCTCAGTGGTTCAGGGTCGGTGTCCACCCCAGGTTCGGTGACCGTCCTGGGGTCGGGTTCCGGCTATCACATCAACGGCAACTTCATTCCAGAGCCATCCATCACGCTGGGCGCCTCCGCGATCGAGATTGGATTGCAACTGAAGGTTGGCATCGGTCTCGGCATTCGGGCGTTGAATGGACTGTTCTATGTGTCGGCGATCGTGTCCATCGGCCAGGTGACCGGCTCCGCCGTTGCGGGCATGTTCTGCTCGAAGTACCTGGCCTCGTTCTTCATCACTGGGAATGCTGAGGCGCAGGTGTTCATCTTCCATTTCTCCTCACCGGCGGTGACGTTCTACAAGAGGACGGCGAGCTACACCCAGCCGGGCTGTTCCTCAGCTTAGAAAACCGACCTCAGAGGGGAGTACGCGATGAAGCCAAGCCGATCTCTGCCGCTCCTCGCCGTGGTGGCGCTCGCCGTCGCGGGGTGCGGGTCGACCAGCGCGCCACCGCATCCAAAGGCAACGCCCGTGCCGACGCCACGAGCGGCGGCGTGGACGGTGACGAACCTCACCGACACGAGCCCGATCGCGGCGGTGTCCTGTCCAACAACGACGCTTTGCGTCGCCGTCGATGGCGCCGGCAACGTGCTCGTGTCCACGAACCCGACGGGCGGCGCATCCGCGTGGACCGTGACTCCCATTGACACCACCGGTTTGTACACGACGTTGGAAGATATCTCCTGCCCCACCGCAACGCTCTGCGTGGCCGTTGACGAGAGCGGCAATGCCCTGGTCTCCACGAATCCGACCGGGGGCGCAGCCACGTGGGTCGCGAGCGACGTCGACAGTGAGCCGCTGTACAAGCAATTGGACACGATCGATTGTCCCAGCGCGACCCTCTGCGTCGCGGGTGACATCTCCGGCAACATCGTGACGAGTACGAACCCCACCGGTGGGAGTGCGGCGTGGACCACGACCAATGTCGACGGCGATGTGCCCATCGCGAGCGTGGCATGCCCGAGCGCCGCACTCTGCGTGGTCGGTGATAATGCCGGCAACCTGCTCACCTCGACGGATCCAACCGGGGGTGCCTCGGCGTGGCATCTGACGTCCGACTTCCAACCGGACGGGAACATCGGCCTTGCATCATGCCCTTCCGCGAGCCTGTGTTTCGTGGAGGGCGACGCGCATGTGTTCAGCTCGACGAACCCGACCGGCGGGATCGCCGCATGGACCAACACCCGATTGCCGATCACCCTCGACGGTCTCGCCTGCCCGACGGCGACGCTGTGCGTTGGCGAAGACGTTGCCAGCGACATGACGTGGTCAAACGATCCGACGGGGGCGGCATCCACCTGGAAGGAGTTCTCGGTCGGGGCACGTAATCACTTGGGAGGTGCCGTTGCGTGCCCCACTCAGCAGCTGTGCGTGGCGGTCGCAGTGGACCAGGTGATTACGTCGACGAATCCGTGAGCTGAGGTAACGCGCCTAGCCAGGTCACTGATCCGGCGAATGCGTCGCTGCAGCCTGCGCACTGCGCAGCGAGGCGATGTCAAACCGGTCGCGCGCCGGTGTCCGGCGCAACAGGAGATCAGCGACGAGACCCGTCCAACCCGTCTGATGCGACGCGCCGAGCCCCTTGCCCGTCTCGGCATGGAAGTACTCGTGGAATGGGATCGCGTCCGCAAGGTCCGGACGCGCGTACAACTGGTTGCCGGCGACCACGGGCCGCACACCATCGCCGTCGCGAAGAAAGATCGATGCGAGGCGTTTCGCGATATCGTCCGCGACCTCGCCGAGATTCACCTGGCGGCCGGAGCCGCGCGGATACTCCACCGTCCACGTGTCGCCGAGAAAGCGGTGGTACGCGCGCAGCGCTTCGATGATCAGATGGTTGACCGGGAACCATACCGGGCCGCGCCAGTTGGAGTTGCCGCCGTACAAGCGTGATGTCGATTCAGCCGGCTCGTAGTCGAGGCGCGCCACCGCTCCGCCGAGGTCGATATCGAGCGGGTGGTCCTCGTGATACCGCGACAGGGCGCGAAGGCCGTGGTCGCTGAGGAATTCCGACTCGTCGAGGACGTAGGCAAGCAGGCGGCGCAGCCGATCCTCGTTGACGAGCGCCAGCAGGCGGCTCTCACGTTCGCCTTCGTCGAGCTCGAGCGACACCGCGGTTGCGTATCTCGGCTTGAGCTTGATGAACAACCGCAGCCGGGCCGCGAAATCCGGCAGCCTGCTCAGCGTGTCGTTGCCAAGAGTCGTCGCGGCGCATATTGGAATCACCCCAACGATCGAGCGCGCCTGGATGGGCACGCGCGAGCCGTCGGCGAGATGCCAGCTGTCGTAATAGAAACCGGCAGCCTCATCCCAGAGCCCCTGCTCGTTCATTGCGGTGGCGATGGCCGCGAAATGTTCGAAGAACTTCGTGGCCACGTCCTCGTACGTCGAATCGAACGTGGCGAGGATGAGCGCCATCTCGAGCATGTTCAGCGCGTACATGGCCATCCATGCCGTGCCGTCTGACTGCTCCAGGTGACCACCGGCGGGAAGCAGCATCGAGCGGTCGAAGGGCCCGACGTTGTCCAGTCCCAGAAACCCGCCCTCGAAGATGTTGTTGCCTTCGGCATCCTCGCGGTTCACCCACCACGTGAAGTTGATGAGCAGCTTGTGGAAGACCCGCGCGAGGAATCGGTAGTCCTTCGCACCGTCGATCTCGAACACTCGCAGCGCGGCCCACGCGTGCACCGGTGGATTGACGTCATCGAATGACCACTCGTACGCGGGGAGCTGCCCGTTGGCGTGCATGTACCACTCACGGCACAGCAGGATGAGTTGATCCTTGGCGAACTCGGGATCGACGTGCGCGAGCGCGACACACTGAAACCCCAGGTCCCACGCCGCAAACCAGGGATATTCCCACTTGTCCGGCATCGAGATGATGTCTGCGGCATCGATGTGACGCCAGCCGGCGTTCCGTCCTTCGAGTCGTGACGCCGGCGGCGGTGGCTCGGCAGGATCGCCATCGAGCCAGCGCGTCACGTTGTAGTGGTAGAACTGCTTCCCCCAGAGCATGCCGCCAAGTGCTTGCCGCGTCACCAGGCGTTCATCAGTGGTGAGGCGAGCAGGCAGGATGCCGGCGTAGAACGCATCTGCTTCGGTACGGCGGAGTGCCAGCGCCGCGGCAACGCCGTCGACCGCATCCGTCTCACGACGTCCGAATCGAAGCCTGATCGTTGCGGTCGATCCGGCGTCGACGTCGAGTTGATAGTGGAGCGCGGCTTTGGTTCCGGACTGCGCGGGGTTGACCGTGTTCGCGCCGTTGACGACATGGTCGTTGATGCCGTCCTTGGGAAAGCTGCTCCGCGGTGAAGTCCCCCAGAGACGCTCCGCGTTCAACTCGTTGTCGCAGACAAGCGCGGTGTAATCACCGTCGCCGGTGAGGAACATGCGGCCGACGACGGTGTGGTCGCAAACGATGCGTTGGTTCTCGACGTGCAGTGCGGGGACGGTATCCGTGATGCCCCATGCCCACGTGTTGCGAAACCACACGGTCGGCAAGACGTGGAGCGTCTGTTTCGCGGTGCCGGTATTGCGCGCACGGAGCTCGATCACCAGATCCTCCGGGGTCTCCTTCGCGTAGTCGACGGTGATGTCCCAGAAGCCGTTGTCGAGCACGCCGGTGTCCGCGAGCTCGTACTCGGGATCCAATTGCGTGCGGCGCTGATTCTCAGCAAGGAGATCGTCGTAGGGAAAGGCCACCTGCGGATAGAGATACCGCCAGCGCATCCACGAATGCGTCGGCGTCGAGTCGACGTACCACCAGTACTCCTTGGCGTCCTCGCCGTGGTTTCCCTGCGGACCGGTCAGCCCGTAGATACGCTCCTTGAGGATGGGATCGACGCCATTCCAGAACGCAAAGCCGAGGCAGAGCAACTGATGCTCATCGCAGATCGCGCCGAGCCCGTCCTCACTCCAACGGAAGGCGCGCGATCGTGCCTGCTCGTGCGGAACGTAGTTCCAGGCGTCACCGTCTGCGCTGTAGTCCTCGCGGACGGTGCCCCACGCGCGTTCGCTGACGTATGGTCCCCACCGCCGCCAGCCGGCAGGATCATCGCGGAGCCGCGCGCTTTCGGCGTCGTCGTTCACTCGTGGTCCACCCACGTGCGGAATCAGGCGCTAACCAACAACGGCTCTGTCGGCGATCGAGAGCGCGGCGTCGATGACCTCGAATCCGTGCGCGAGCTCGTCGTCGCTGATGCAGAGCGGCGGGTTGGTGTGGATCGAGTTGTTCGAGATCATCGTGTACACACCGTGCTCGCGCAGGTACTTGCCGATTGCGGTCATCTCCTCGCTGGACGCGTTGAACGCCGTCATCGGCGTGTACGGATCCTGCTGCCGGACGAGGTCGAGGATGCCGAACAACCCGATGTTGCGATGCGTTCCAACGCTCGGATGCTTCGCGGCCAGGCGCTCGTGGTGCGCGCGCATCACCGGACCGAGCGCGGCTGCGCGCTCGATGAGATGATCCTCTTCATAGACGTTGAGCGTCGCGAGCGATGCGGCGAGTGACACCGGATGGCTCGAGTACGTGAGCCCGCCGTAATACATCATCGAGTTCGAACTTCTCCGCGACGTGACGGCGAATGGCCACAGCGCCCAGCGGCAGATACGAGGACGTGAGGCCCTTGGCCATGGTCATGAGGTCCGGGACCGTGTCCCAGTGCTCGACGGCGAACCACTTGCCGCTGCGCCCGAAACCGGCCATCACCTCATCAGCGACCATCAGAATGCCGTGCCGATCGCAGAGCTCGCGAACTCCCTGGATGTAGCCGTCCGGCGGGATCAGGATGCCGTTGGTGCCGACGATCGTCTCGAGGAAGATCGCAGCGATGGTGTGCGGTCCCTCGTACCGGATCACGTCCTCGAGACCCTGCAGGCTTTCCGCGGCAGGCCTCGGTTCGCGCTCACCCCAACGATGCGTGTCCGGGTACCGCACGACACCCACCAGCCCCGGCTCCGTCGCCCAGCGGCGGGGATCGCCGGTGAGCGTCATGGCGCCCATCGTCGCGCCGTGATATGCGCGGTACCGTGCGAGGATCTTGTAGCGGCCGGTGTACTGGCGCGCGATCTTGATCGCGTTCTCGATCGCTTCCGCGCCGCCGAGCGTGAAGAACACCTTGTCGAGGTCGCCCGGGAGGAGTGACGTCAACTTCTCACCGAGTCGTGCACGAATCTCGGTGACGAATGCCGGCTGGACGAACTGCAGCTTGGTGGCCTGCTCGGTGATGGCCCGCACGACCCGCTGGTCGCCGTGCCCGATGTTCACGGACATCAGCTGGCTGTTGAAATCGAGGATGCGCTTGCCTTCGGGCGTGTACAGCCAGACACCTTCCGCATGGTCGATGGCGATGGGATCCACCGCTCCCTGCACCGACCACGAGAAGAAGGTGTGCTCCTTCGCCAGCCGCGAAATCTCTTCGCTGGTCATGCGACTCTGCGCGACGTCAACGGTCATGGTGTTCTCGACTCCTCTACTTATCGGTGATCGTCCCCGCGCGGCTACGACGAGCGCAGGTGACCGGAGAGCACCTCGACCGTCCGGTCAACATCCTCTTCGCTCGTTGAGACGTGAAATGAGAGACGGAGCTTCCCGGCTCGCGTGACCCCGACGATTCCCGCGGATCGCATGAGCGCGGGAACCTCGTCGTCAGCGAGGGCGGCCACGATCGCCGAGCCCTGGTCGGGCAGGTCGACACCCGCGCAGAAGCGATGTGCGAGAGCGACGGCGTGCGCGTGGAGCGCGTCTCTGCCAACTTCGGTGAGCAGCTCGAGCGACGGCACGGCACCAACCCATGGGAGCCACGCGGGCGAGACATCGAAGCGCCGCGCATCGTCCGCGAGGCGCAGCGGCGCGCCGTAGATGCTGCTCCAGCGATCGCCCCCCGCGTACCAGCTCGCGTTGTTCGGCAGGATGCCGTCAAGCAACTCGCGCTGGATCGTGAGAAACGCGGTGCCGCGCGGGGCCAGCTGCCACTTGTATCCGCCGCTCACCGTGTATGCGAAGCGGCTCGCGTCGATCGGGAGCCAGCCGACGGCCTGCGTGGTGTCCAGCATGATTCTCGCCCCTGTGGCGGCGCACGCTGCCACCAGCGCGTCGAGGTCGGCCATGCGCCCATCGGCCGACTGCACCGCCGCGACCGACACAAGCGTCGTCGTACTGGTCACCGCGTCGGCGATATGCTCGAGCGGCGCCTCGCGCACGGTGACGCCACGAGCAGCCTGGACATGGAACGGAAACAGGATGCTCGTGAAATCGCCCGCAGCGGTGAGGACCTCACTGCCGGACGGCAGAGAAGCCGCAATGAGACCCGCGAACACCGATACCTGGCCGCCGGCCGACACGAGAGCAGGGTCGACGCCGACGAGGTCCGCATAGAGGCTGCGCGCACGCGTGACCCAGGGATCGTATCCGGGCCCTTGGGCGCGCCCCGAGGCCCATTGGGCGATTGAGCCCTGGAGCGCGTCGAGCGTCCGCCGCGGCGGGAGACCCATCGTGGCCGAGTTGAGAAAGATGACGTCGGGAGAGAACTCGCGGCGCGCAGCATCGAGGGCGACGCGCTGTTCCGGTGTCACCTGGATCTCACGTGTGATCAACGTGGCACAGTATGACCGTGCCAGGAGCCCGGCCCCTCATCGGCTGCGGGCGTGTCTTTGCCCGCTGCGAGCACGCCGGGATTGCCCTGTGAGCCTCGTGGTTGGGATCGTCGAGGACGACCCGCCGAGCCGCGACATCCTGGAACCAAGGGCCGACGTGCGATACATCTTTATCGAGCCGAATTCGCCGCCTCCCGCGGACGCGATCGACGCCGACGCGCTGCTCATCTGGAGTGTCCGTGGCGGCTACCTCCGCCGGCACTGGAGCGAATTCACCCGGCTGCGCTGGGTGCACGTCGGCAGTGCCGGGGTCGATCGCGTGCTTTTTCCGGAGTTCGTCGCCAGCGACGTCACGCTGACGAACTCACGCCATGTCTTCGACGACGCGCTTGCCGAGTACACGATCGGATTGATGCTCGCGCTCAGCAAGGATCTGCAGACCACCTTCCGGCACCAACTCGAACACCGTTGGATGCAGCGCGAGAGCGGCACACTGTCCGGAAAGTCGGCAGTCCTCGTCGGCGTCGGACCGATTGCGCGACGAACCGCGCAGCTGGCGAAAGCGTTCGGCATGTCGGTGCGCGGCATCGGGCGGCATGCGCGCAACGGCGATCCCGACTTCGGCGAGATCGGCGGTCCCGACTTCCGTGCACGCATTCTTTGCGGATGCGGACTACGTCGTGATGATCCTTCCCAGCACACCGGAGACGGCCGGGATGATCGATGCGGCAGCGCTCGCAGCGCTCAAGCCAACGGCGCGTCTCATCAATGTGGGACGTGGCGTGACGCTGGACCAGGGCGCGCTCGCCACCGCCCTGCATGAGGGACGCCTCGCAGGCGCGGCGCTCGACGTCATGACACCGGAACCACTTCCGGCGGACTCGCCACTCTGGGATGTGCCGAACCTCATCATCTCGCCGCACATGTCGGGCGATCGAACCGGTTGGCAGCAGGACATCGCGCGCTTGTTTCTGACCAACCTCGACCGGTTCCGAAGCGGTCAGCCCCTGCTCAACGTCATCGACAAGCAGCTCGGCTACGCGCCGTCGGAGGTGTGATGCGGACGGTTCATCCACAGTCGCATGGCGATGCCTGATCGCGGCGTGCGGCGGATCACGCCGGATACCTTCGCGCCGGGACCGTCCACTCCCGGGATGCAACGCAGTCAGGCTGTCGCAACGGAACAGGTGTGGTCCGGCGTGGTGCACACCGCGCCCGGCGCAGTCTCTGGCTGGCACCATCACGGCGACCACGAGTCCGTGATCTATGTGGCGAGCGGAGCCCTTCGCATGGAGTCAGGACCAAGGGGGAGCGACGTCTTCGACGCACTGCCGGGAGACTTCGTGTACGTCGCTCCGCACGCAATCCATCGCGAGGGCAACACGACGGACGGCGTCGCGATGCTCGTGGTGACGCGCTCGGGCCAGGGCCCATCGGTGGTCAACGTCGAGGGGCCCGAGGAATGAATTGGGTATGGTTGCGCCGTCATGCCGGATTCTGAAAGCGCCGGCGCCCACGAGTTCGCAACGGTCGGCGAGCTCGAGCCGCTGGCCCTCATGGAAGGGCTGCGCGTGCGGCCGGTCAGCGGCGAGCGCATCACGCTGGCCGTGTTCGAACTCGACCCTGGAACGGTGATGCCGGAGCACCAGCATCCGAATGAGCAGGTCGGCATCGTCCTGCGCGGAGAGTTCACCTTCACCGTCGGCGGCGAGACGCGAGTGCGCAAGCCCGGAGACATGTGGGTGATTCCTCCTGGAGTGCCGCACAAGGTCGAGCGCGCCGGCACCGCCGGATGCACGATCGTCGAGAGCTTCTCCCCGCCTCGCGACGACTGGGCGGACAAGCCGCGGCTGGTGCCCTCACCGGAGGTCTGGCCGCCGCTCTGATCCCGGGCTGATCAGCCCCCGTTCGGCTCCCCCGAACCGAACTGCAGGCCGTGCAGGTCCTCGACCATCCGGTCCGCCAGCCTCAGGAAGCGACGCGCGCGCCACGCCTGATCCGGAGTACCCGCCGTGAGCACCGGGATCGCCGCTTCCTTGATGGCAAGCAGCAGCGCCTCGAGGTCACGCATCAATCGCAGGACGCGCGTCCACGCGTCTTCCAGGTCGTCCATGTGCCAGTCCCCCCTTCCGCCATGCCAACCGGCACGCAAGAACATCATCGCACATCCGACTGATGCGTTTGATGCGTTCGATCTTGTGTCACACGAGCTTGACGTGGGCTAGAGTCGGGGCGATAGGTCAGATCCCGGGTCAGGGCAAAGGGACATTGCAATGAAGATCAGCGCACGCAACAAACTTCCCGGCCGCGTCGAGCAGATCACGCGCGGTGCCGCCACCGCAAACGTGCGTGTCTCGGTTGCGAGCATGGCGATGACCGCCGCGATCACAGTGGATGCGGTCGACGACCTCGGCATCAAGGTCGGCAGCGACGTAATAGTCATCATCAAATCCTCAGACGTGATGCTGGCCGTCGAGTAAATCTCTAGTCCGGGGCGAGGATAGGCGCGCAGTACGAGGCGAGAGGGGACGGGCGGCACCCAGCGAATTTGACCGCTCCCGAACGAGCGCGACAATTTGCTTGCGCGAGCGAGGGAGCGGGCAAGCTGAGCGTGGTGCCGTCCGTCCCCTCTCGCCGTCCAGATTGAGCAACAGCCCGGCTAGAGGTTTCCTCGTGCGGCCTGCTCAAGCTCGATGAACTCGAAGAGGGCCTTGAAGTTTCCCTTTCCGAATCCCTTGCACCCTTTACGCTGGATGACTTCGAAGAACAGCGTCGGACGGTCGCCGACGGGTCGCGTGAAGATCTGCAGCAGGTAACCGTCGTCGTCTCGGTCGATGAGGATGTTCAGCGAGCGCAAGCGGTCGAGATCTTCACTGATGCCGGCCGCTCGATCGCCCAGTGCGTCGTAATAGGCACCGGGAGCGGTGAGGAACTCGACGCCGCGATCGCGCATGTCGGAGACGGTGCTGACGATGTCGTCCGTGTGCACGGCGATGTGCTGGATGCCGCTACCGCGGTAGTAGTCGAGGTATTCCTGGATCTGCGATTTCTTGAGCCCGACGTGCGGCTCGTTGATCGGCATCGTGATCTGGGTGCGCGGATCGCGCGCCACCTTGGAGCGAAGTGCGCTGTACTGCGTCGCGATGTCCTTCTCGTCGAACTCCTGGAAGACGGTGAAACCGAACACCTCTGAATAGAACGAGACCCAGTCGTCCATCTTGCCGGTGTCGACGTTGCCCACCGTGTGGTCGATGAAGCGAAGGCCCACACCGCCGCCGCTTTGGTTGTCGGCGCGGTATCCGGGCCAGAACACGCCGGAATACTCGTCGCGCTCGACGAAGGTGTGAATGGTGTCTCCGAAGGTGGCGATCGAAGCGGAGGTCACGATGCCGTGCTCGTCCTCCGCCCTGCTCGGCTCGGCGACACTGCGCGCGCCCCGGGCGGTGGCGGCCTCATACGCCGCTGTGGCGTCGGCGACCCTGAGCGCGATGGTGCGCACGCCATCGCCATGGAGCCGGAGGTGATCGGCGATGTCGCCCTCCGGCTGCAGCGGCGCAGTGAGCACCAGGCGGACCTTGCCCTGTTGCAGCACGTAGCTGGCCCGATCGCGGATACCGGTCTCCGGCCCGGCGTACGCGATGACGTCGAACCCGAAGGCCTTGCGGTAGTGATATGCGGCCTGGCGCGCGTTACCAACCCACAACTCGACGTGGTCGGTGCCCTCGAGCACCGGCACGGCTGCCTCGGCCACCTGAACCATGTGGTTCTATTGTAGGAGCATGAGTTCAGGCAGCCAGATTGACGAGGGTGCGGCGACGGAAGTGGGCGCTCGGGAGATCGAATTCCAGACGCTCATCGACTCGGATCAGCGGATCGAGCCGCGCGACTGGATGCCCGACGCCTACCGGAAGTCGCTCATCCGCCAGATCGCCCAGCACGCCCACTCGGAGATCATCGGCATGCAGCCCGAGGGCAACTGGATCACTCGGGCGCCGTCGCTCCGGCGTAAAGCCATCCTCATGGCCAAGGTGCAGGACGAGGCAGGCCACGGCCTCTACCTCTACTGCGCTGCCGAGACCCTCGGCGTGGACCGTGCCGAGCTCATCGATCTGCTCGACCAGGGGCGCCAGAAGTACTCGAGCATCTTCAACTACCCGACGCTCACCTGGGCTGACGTGGGCGCGATCGGCTGGCTCGTCGACGGCGCGGCGATCACCAACCAGATCCCGCTGTGCCGCTGCTCGTTCGGCCCATACGCGCGGGCGATGGTGCGCGTCTGCAAGGAGGAGTCCTTCCACCAGCGCCAGGGCTTCGAATCGCTCTACGCCCTGTCGCACGGAACACCCGAGCAGCACGAGATGGCGCAGGACGCCGTCAACCGCTGGTGGTGGCCGTCGATCGAAATGCTCGGCCCGCCAGACACCGAGTCGACGCACAGCGCGCAGTCGATGGCGTGGGGTATCAAGCGCTTCTCGAACGACGCGCTGCGTCAGCGGTTCGTCGACATGGTGGCGCCGCAGGCGGTGGTGCTCGGCCTGGTGCCACCGGATCCTGAGCTTCGCTGGAACGAGGAGCGCGGACACTACGACTTCGGCGCGCCGGACTTCGAGGAGTTGCGTCGTGTCGTCAGTGGTGATGGACCGTGCAACCGCCAGCGCGCGGAGCATCACCGCAAGGCGCAGGAGGAAGGTGCCTGGGTGCGCGAGGCTGCGGCAGCGTACGCCGCGAAGCACACAACGTCCAGCGCCGCCGCATGAGCGAGGAAACGCCCGCGCCGCTGTGGGAAGTCTTCATCCGCAGCAAGCGAGGCCTCTCCCACAACCACGTCGGCAGCCTGCACGCGCCTGACGCGGAGATGGCGCTGCGCAACGCGCGCGACGTGTACACGCGCCGGCTCGAGGGCGTGAGCATCTGGGTGGTTCCGTCTGCACTGATCACTGCGAGCTCCCCGGATGAGAAGGACTCGTTCTTCGATCCGGCGGCCGACAAGCCGTATCGGCATCCCACCTTCTACTCGATACCGAAGGAAGTGCAGCAGCTGTGACCCTCGTGGTCGCCGGCGCGGCGGCCGTTGCAACGCTGCGAACCGCGGACGATTGCCTGGTGCTCTCGCACCGTCTCGCGCAATGGTCGTCACGGGCGCCGACGCTGGAGGACGACATCGCGCTGACGAACATCGCGCTCGACCTGCTCGGTCAGGCTCGCGCGATGTACGAGCGAACCGCCGAGTTGGACGGGACCGGCCGCTCCGAAGACGACTACGCGTTCATGCGTGACGAGCGCGAGTTTGTGAACTGCCTCCTCGTTGAGCAGGAGAACGGAGACTTTGCGCGGACGATGGTCCGTCAGCTGCTCTGCTCGACGTACCAGCTCGCACAGTGGCAGGCGCTTACGACGTCAAACGACGCACAGGTCGCGGCGATCGCCACTCGCTCCGTGAAGGAGGTGTCGTATCACCGCGATCACGCCACCGACTGGACACTCCGTCTGGGCGACGGCACCGATGAGAGCCACGCGCGCATGGAGCAGGCACTCGCGGAGCTCTGGCCGTACACCTTCGAGCTGTTCGAGACTGACGATGTGTGGCGCGATGCGGCGGCAGGTGGATTCGGACCGGAGCCGGAGTCCCTTCGCCCCGAGTGGGACGCGTATGTTCATCGCGTGCTCACGGACGCGACGCTGGTTGTTCCGGAAAGCACCTGGCGACCGACAGGCGGGCGACGAGGACTGCACACGGAGCCCTTTGGGTACATGGTTGCCGAGATGCAGCACCTCCACCGCTCATTCCCTGGAGCTGTCTGGTGATCGCGGTCGACGAGATCCGCCGCGTGGCCGGCGCGCTCCCGGATCCGGAGATGCCGGCGCTGACCATCGCCGACCTCGGCATCCTGCGCGACGTTCGCATCGACAGCCGTGGACATGTCGATATCGACATCACGCCGACGTACTCGGGGTGCCCGGCGCTGGAAACGATCCGTGAGGACGTGGAACGGTGCATCCGAGACCAGGGATATACCGACGTGAGCGTTCGCGTCGTGCTCTCGCCGGCATGGACGACGGACTGGATGTCGGACGCCGGCCGGACCAAGCTGCGGGAGTATGGCATCGCGCCGCCGCGACAGCAGGTGTTCGACGTGCAGGCGCTGAAGATCGCCGTTGCGTGCCCGCGATGCAATGCCACACGAACCCACGAGGTCGCCCATTTCGGATCCACGCAGTGTCAGGCGGTGCGCGCATGCGACGCATGCGGCGAGACGTTCCCGCACTTCAAGGAGCATTGAGGGGTTGACCGTCACGCCGGTCGCCGATGCGGGGGTTGGACATCGGCGCGCGACGATCCACCCGCTGCGCGTCAGCGCTGTCGAGCCGCTCACTGACGACGCGGTGGTGATCGAGTTCGACATTCCTCCCGAGCTCGCAACCGAGTACTCGTACACGCACGGGCAGCACGTCTCATTGCGATGCGAGGCCGCCGGGGACGACGTGCGGCGGAGCTACTCGATCTGCAGCGCCGCGGGCTCGGGGCGATTGCGCGTTGCCGTGAAACGCTTGCCCGGCGGCGTTTTCTCAGCGTACGCGTTCGAGCAACTCAAACCCGGCGAGACGATGGAGGTGGTGACGCCGATCGGCCACTTCAACACGCCGCTCGACGCGAGCCGCGCAACGTCGTACGTGATGATCGCCGCGGGCAGCGGTATCACGCCGATCCTGTCGATCCTCGGCACCATCCTTGCCGTCGAGCCACTCAGCACAGTGACGCTCATCTACGGGAACCGAACGGTCAAGGACATCATGTTTCTCGAGGAGCTCGAGGATCTGAAGAACGAGCATCCAGAACGATTTGCCCTCTACCACGTCCTCTCGCGTGAGGAGCAGGAGGTGGAGCTGTTCCACGGGCACATCGACGCGCCGCGGCTGAACGCATTCCTCGACCAGCTGGTGCCGACGGACGGTGTCGACGAGTGGTTCCTCTGCGGGCCGCGCGACATGATCGAGGCCGCCCGATCGGTGCTGCTCGAGCGCGGTGTGTCTGCTGAGCACCTGCATGCCGAGCTGTTCCACGCTGACGACGCGCCGCGTCCGGTCCGTGAGTCCAGTGCAACGTCAGCTACATCGTCAGGCGCGGCCGAGGTCACGATCATCCTGGACGGACGGAGCTCGACCTTTTCCGTTCAGCAGGATGGCGAGCGCATCCTCGACGCAGCATTGCGCGTGCGAGCCGACGCGCCCTACGCATGCAAGGGCGGCGTGTGCGGAACGTGTCGCGCAAAGCTGGTCAGCGGGAGCGTGGAGATGGACCAGCACTTCGCGCTGGAGCAGCGAGAGATCGACGCGGGCTTCGTGCTCGCCTGCCAGTCGCATCCCACAACGCCGAAGGTCGTCCTCGACTTCGACCAGTGACGGCCGCGGAGCGTCCGGTGGCCCGCGCACTGCCAAATCAGGGCTCGAACGCGCCTATGATCCACGTACCTCGCCGACGGTGAGGCAAACGCCCGAATGCGGTGTGTTGTGCTGCGAATTCAGGAATCCGGATCACAGGCCCAGGAGGCATGGGCGCGGAAGCACCCGTGGTTCTCCGGGCTCATCGGCGCGGGTGTCGTCCTCGCCGGAATCAACTTCTTTCATGTGTTCGGGCCCATCCATCTCCATAACGACGGGCCCCTCGGTGCACTGAGCGGAGCAGGTTTCGCGTTCGACCCATCGACGTCCGGACCGTGGACGGCCGGATACGAGTTGTGCCTTCAGCCGGGAGCCGACCAGGTCATCATCGAAAGCATCGCGCCGGCATCCGAGGTGGGGGCTGGAACTCAACTACCTTGGCGCGTACGTGCGCGAGATCGTGCCCGACACGTCGACGACGACCAACACGGGTGGGATCGACACCGGCTCGGGGTTCCCGCCGACGGTGACCCAGACGCTCCATCCCGTACATGGATACCGCGTGACCCATGAATGCTCGTGGGAGGAATCGCAGCCCCCCAGTTCGCAGGGTCCATACACCGAACTGGATGTGGGCGTCGGACGCCGTTCACTGTCCGAGGACGGTGGCTGGACCGGCTTCACCGTGACGTACGTCGAAGACCTCACGCAGTACGTCGCCACGTGGGACACCGACCTGTACGCATGCGGTACCGGCCCACCGACAGTCGCGATGTGCGCACCTCCGAACTGACTCCGGCCTCCGGCGCGCTTAGACCTCGACGGCTCCGCCGACCGACCGCAGGTGCTCGCGGAACGTGAGTGACGGCGCGTCCTTTCGCGCGGCGAGATAGGCGTCGAAGTGCAACTGCCGGCGGAGCCCGTCACCTTCTCGAACCCGGTCCGCCTGGCGCTGCTCGGTGTCGCGAATCCCCTCGGAAATCGTCAGGATCTGGAGCACCTGCGCCTTCGGGACAAACAGGACGCCGTCGTCGTCCCCGAACGCAACGTCGGCCCCAGTGACGGTCCACTCCCCGATTCGGGCGGAGTGCAACGCATCGGCATCCCGGGCGTCGAGACGTTGCGGCCCCGTCGGCGTCGATCCGAGGCTGAACACCGGCAGCCCGATGGCACGTATCTCGGCAGTGTCGCGATGGAGGCCCCAGATCACGACCCCGGCAAGACCGGCACCCTGTGTCTCCAACGCGATGAGATCGCCGATGCATGCCTCGTCCAGTCGTCCACCGTTGTCGATCACCAGAATGTCGCCGGCGACCGCGGTGTTGATCGCTTCCAGAAAGATGTCGACGCTGCCGAAATGTCGTGCTGGACGCGCGCATCCTGCGATGTGGCTCCCCGGCACAAGTGCTTGCACGTGCGGCGGCGCACAGCGCACCTCGACCTGAGCACGCACGCAGCCATCCGCGACGTGCGCAGTGGTCAGCGTGGCGAAACGCGAGCGAAGCTCAATCGTTGAGCGCGGCGAGCGTGTCCTCCTGCATCAGACGATCGGCGTCAGCCAGTTCGCGTAGCGGTCATTCTCGCCTTTGCAGGCAGCAAAATAGAGGTCCTGGAGCTTGCGTGTCACCTCACCCGGCTCACCGGAGCCGATGGTGCGCTGATCGATCTCGATCACGGCTGACACCTCCGCCCCGGTGCCGCACAACAGCACCTCATCCGCAACGTACAGCTCGCTGCGATCGATCGCGCGCTCGACGACCTCGACCCCGAGCTCCTCGCGGGCGAACTGCATCAGTACAGCGCGTGTGATCCCTTCAACGATGTTCTCGGATGCAGGTGGCGTGATCAGTTGACCGCGCCGAAGGATGAAGAGGTTCTCCGCGCTGCCTTCGCAGACGCTGCCATCCTGGGTCAGGAGAATTGCCTCGTCGAAGCCGTTGAGGAACGCCTCGGTCTTGGCGAGCGCGCTGTTGATGTAGATACCCGTCGCCTTCGAACGGGCCGGTGCCACGTTGTCGTCGATGCGCCGCCAGCTGGACACCTGGCAGCGGATGCCACCGGTCGTGTCCACGTATGCGCCGAACGGCACCGGCACGATCATGAAACCGTCGCGCAGGTTGTGAAAGCGAATGCCGATCTCCTCATTCGCCTTGAACACGAGCGGGCGGATGTACACGTCCGTGCGAAAGTCGTTGCGACGCATCAGCTCGACGGTGATTTCGCAGAGCTCCTCGACAGCTGTGCGGGAGCTGCATGTGGAGCATCCGCGCATTGCCGGTCATGCGCGCGAAGTGATCCGCCATGCGGAAGACATTGATGCGGTGCTGCCGCTCGCTCCAGTACGCGCGGATGCCCTCGAAGCAACCGGTACCGTAGTGCAGCGCATGCGTGAGGAGGCCGAGATGCGCATCCCCGTAACGGCAGAGCTCGCCGTCGAAATACACCCAGGTGTCCGCTTGCGCTTTGCGCAACTCGGCCTGGGTGACGGGCGCTTTGGTCGGGGTTTCAGTCATCAGTCATCGCCTCGTCAGGTGTTTCGATGAGATTCGCGAGGTGGCGGATGAACCCGCCGGCGACGCCGCCGTCGGCGACGCGGTGATCGAACACGAGCGACAGTTCCACGACGGAGCGGGGCACGACCTCGTCATCGATGACCCACGGTCGCGTTGCGATCCGCCCGACACCGAGGATCGCTGCCTCTGGCGGATTGATGATCGCCGTGCCGCCGTCGACGCCGAAGGCGCCGAAGTTGGACACGGTGAAGGTGCTGCCTCGGAGCTCCGACGCATCGATCGAGCCGTCTCGCGCCGCGCCTGCGAGCCGCTGCAGTTCGTCGGCGATATTCCGCATCGACCTGTTCTGCGCGTCCCGAATGACGGCGACGACCAGTCCACGATCCGTCTGCACCGCGACGCCGAGATGAACCGGTGTGAAACGCACGACCTCGTTCGTCTCCGTGTCGAAATGCGCGTTCAGCCGCGGGAACTTCCGAAGCGCGACTGTGCAGAGCCGCAAAATGATCGCGAAGGGCGTCACCGACGCGTCGGTTGACCCGACGGGCAATTCGGCGCGCAACTCCATGAGCCTCGTTGCATCGGCGCTCAGCCACGCGGACGCGGTCGGTGCGTCGTGATGAGACCGGGTGAGCCGCTCCGCGGAGATCCGATCCACACCAGTCAGCGCGGCGCGGACGGCGCCGTCCTCTGCGCGCTGCTGCCCACCCGCATCGCTCGCGCCCTCGCGCGCTGCAACACCCTCGAGGTCGGCCCGCGTCACCATACCGCCGGGGCCACTGCCCGAGACCGTGCGGAGGTCGATGCCCAGTTCCGCCGCCAGTCGCCGGACCAACGGTGATGCCGGTGGCGATGCGGACGGTTGACCGGCTCCGGAGGTTGGCGGCACCGGCCCGAGACTACGACGCGCCCGCGGCGCCGACTCGCTGGTGCCGTATCCGACCAGCACGCTTCCCGACGCACCCTCCGAGGGCGCAGCGACCTCGATGCTGATCAGCGGTGTGCCCACGGCGATGCTCTCGCCCGCGGCGCCGTGCAACGCGGCCACGCGTCCCGCGAATGGTGTCGGCACCTCGACCACTGCTTTCTCGGTTGTGATCTCCGCAACCGGCTGATCCACCACCACGACGTCGCCCTCGGCGACAAGCCAGCGATTGATCTCTCCCTCGGTGAGCCCTTCGCCGAGATCGGGCATGAGGAAGTCGCGCACCGTCAGCATCGAATCAGTACTCGAGCAGCCGGCCGACGGCATCCAGGATGCGGTCGGCGTCGGGAAGGAAGTGGCGCTCGATCTTCGCGGACGGATACGGGACATCCCAGCCGCTCACACGCAGCACCGGCGCCGCGAGGTAGCCGAACGCGCGCTCGTTGAGCTCCGCGGCGATCTCCGCGCCGTATCCCGCGAAGCGCGCGGCCTCGTGCACGACGACGACCCGGCCGGTCTTGGTGGCGCTGGTCACGAGCGTCTCGATGTCGAGCGGCGACAGCGTCCGCACATCGATGACCTCGAGCTCGAGTCCGCTCTCATCGGCGGCGCGCGTCGCCGCCTCCATCGCCGTGGTGACCATCGGTCCGTACGCGATGACCGTTGCGGTTGTCCCCTGGCGGCGCACGATCGCCGTGCCGATCGGTGGAGCGGTCACCGGGAACTCGAGGTCTTCCTTCAGCCAGTACCGGCGCTTCGGTTCGAGAAAGATGACCGGATCTTCAAACGCGATCGACGCGCGCAGCAGCGCATAAGCGTCCGCGGGCGTTCCGGGAGACACAACCGTGAGACCGGCCGTGTGCGCGTAGTACGCCTCGGGGCTCTCGGAGTGATGCTCCACGGCGCCGATCCCTCCGCCATACGGGATGCGGATCACCAGCGGCAAGCCCACGCGGCCGCGCGTGCGGCTCCGGTACTTCGCGACATGGCTGATGACCTGGTTCAGCGCGGGATACGAGAAGCCGTCGAACTGCATCTCGACAACCGGACGCATGCCGTAGAGGGCCATGCCGATCGCGGTACCAACGATCCCCGACTCGGCGACGGGGGTATCGAAGCAGCGGTCGGCGCCCATCTCCGCCTGCAGACCGTCGGTGATGCGGAAGACGCCGCCCAGCCGGCCGACATCCTCGCCGTAGACCACGACGGAATCGTCCTCACGCATCGAGTCGCGAAGCGCCGCGTTCAGCGCCCCCGCCATCGTGACCTCCATCAGGTCGCCTCCTCGGCAGCCGTCAGCTCCTGCTGGAGCATCGCCCGCTCCGCCTCGAGCAGCGGCGTTGGCGTTGCGTAGACGTGGTCGAACATCTCGCGGGGATCGCCTGCCGGCGCACCGAAGAGGAAGTCGCGCATCCGCGCGGCCTCAACTTCGCCTTCCGCGTCGACGCTCGCCACGAACGCGTCGTCGACCACGCCGCCCTCTCGAAGCAGGCCGAGAAAGCGTGCCACCGGATCGCGCGTCCGCCACTCCGCCGCCTCATCGTCGCTGCGATATCGCGTCGTGTCGTCGGCCGTGGTGTGCGCCTCGAGACGATAGGTGACCGCTTCAACCAGTGTCGGGCCGTCGCCCCGACGCGCGCGCTCCACCGCGGTGCGGACAGCGCCGTACACGGAGATGACGTCGTTGCCGTCGACGCGGATGCCCGGCATCCCCACGCCTGCGGCGCGCAGCGCGATCGAGGACGCTTTCGTCTGGAGGTGGTACGGCACGCTGATGGCATAGCCGTTGTTCTGGACGACGAAGACGACGGGCGCGGCATACACGGCGGCCAGGTTCATGGCCTCGTGCGCGTCGCCCTCACTCGCGGCCCCGTCGCCGAAGAAGGTGAGCGCGACGATCGGGTCGTGTTTGATCTTCGCGGCCATCGCGAGGCCCACGGCGTGCAGTGCCTGAGTCGCAAGTGGCGTCGTCAGTGGCGCCACCCGATACTGGTACGGGTCGAAGCCGCAGTGCCAGCTCCCCGAGAAGAGCGCGAGCAGCTCGACGACGTCGACCCCGCGGGCGAAGGTGCCCACCGTCTCACGGTAGGTGGGGAAGAGCCAGTCATCGGCTTCGAGCGCGAAGACCGAACCCACCTGGGCTGCCTCCTGGCCGTGGCTCGATGCGAACACTCCGAGCGCTCCCTGGCGGGTGAGGTTGATCGCCTGGCGGTCGACGCGCCGGCTCAGGGCCATGAGCCGGTACAGGCTGCGCAGCTGGTCCGTGGGTCAGGTCGACGTCATGGGGAAGCGCCTCGCCGAGGGATCCCTCAGCTGCGACGTCCTGCCAGGCGGCCTTCGACGGCCCTGAAAATGAGGACGGCCCGCTGGTCGCCGACGACACCTCCACACTCACGTGCTTCGATCCTACCGCTGCGGACCGCGGTCGCCGAAGTCAGGCGCTCGTTTGGCCCGCCTCGCGGCCACGCCCTCGACGACGTCGGGGCCGGTGAAGCCGAGAAATTCGAGAGCGAGCGAGCTGTCGAAGGTGGGACCGGCGGCCCGTAGCCAGTTGTTGAGCGCGTATTTCGTCCAGCTGATGGCGGTCGGCGATCCCGCGGCGAGCTTGCGAGCGACCTCGAGCGCTTTGGCGTGGACCTGGTCGTCCGGGACGCTCAGCGAGACAAGGCCGATCCGCTCTGCCTCCTCACCGCTCACGGGCTCGCAGAGCAACAGGTGGTACTTGGCCTTGGCGATCCCGCAGAGCAGCGGCCAGATGATCGCCGCGTGGTCGCCTGCTGCGACGCCGATCCTCGTGTGGCCGTCGATGAGCCGGGCCGAGCGACCCGCGATCGAGATGTCGGCGAGCAGGCCGACAACGAGCCCGGCTCCGACCGCCACGCCATCCATCGCCGAAACGATCGGCTTGCTGCAGTTGATGACGTTGTAGACGAGGTCACGCGCCTCGCGAAGCACGCGGGCGCGAACGGCGAAGTCCGCCACCATCGCCTCGATGAGGTCGAAGTCCCCTCCCGATGAGAAGGTACCGCCGGCGCCACGGATGATCACCGCGCGCGTCGCCGCGTCCGTGTCGACCGCACGCCAGACTTCGGCGAGGTCGCGGTGCATCGCCGCGTCGGCGGCGTTGAGACGCCCTTCTGCCTGCATCGTGATCACGAGGATCCCGTCCTCCGGACGGTCGAAGATCAGGCTCGGAAATGATGTTGCGAGGTCGTTCATGTGCCCGGTCTCAGTGGCCCGTGAACGCTGGTTTGCGCTTTTCCTGGAACGCCGAGATGCCGTCCTGGTAGTCGTGCGTCCGCGACGCGCGGCCCTGCGCCGCCGCCTCTGCGGCAAGCACGTCACTGAACGATGGACCGCCGTCCGTGATCGCGCGCACCAGTCGCTTCGACTCGAGGAAAGCCGATGTCGGACCTCGTGCGATCGACGCGGCCATCTCGCGCGTTCGGCGCACGAGGTCGGCGCCGGCGACGCTCCGATTCACGAGTCCCCACTCCGCAGCCTCGCGCCCGGACAGCAGGCGTCCCGTGTACACGAGCTCGAGCGCGCGATGCGGCCCCACGCTCGATACGAACGCCGCGTGCGCACCACTGTCGAGCACCGCGCCGATACGCGCGAAGGGCGAACCGATGCGCGCGTCGTCAGCCGCGTAGACGATGTCGCACGCCAGCGCGAGGCCGAGACCGGTGCCAAGGCACGCTCCGTGCACTGCCGCGATGGTCGGCACCGCGACGCCGGCCATCCGCTCGATGAGCGGGTTGAACACGTCGCGCAGGACTGCTTCGCCATCCTCGTGGAGCGGATCCGCGTCGGCCAGGTCGCGCCCACTGCAGAACGCGCGTCCCGCCCCACGAACGAGGAGCGCGCGAGCGCCGGCCTGCTCGATTGCGTCGAGGCTTTCGGCGATGCCGTGCACCATGGCGAGGTTCATCGCATTCATCTTGTCGGGCCGGTTGAGCACCAGCTCGGCCACACCGCCATCGATCGTCAGCAGGACTGGACCGCCCCCCTCAGATGCCGGCATAGGGGGCGCGCTCCTTGGCGGTGAGGATCTTGAGCTGGCTCGCGCAGACCGTGACGCCGTTCTGGTTGAGGATGTCCCAGCGATACGTCACGAGGCCGGACTTCGCGTCCTTGTCGGACTTCTCGAGCACCTCGATGTCGAGGTAGATCGTGTCGTTGATCCACGTCGGGGCCGTATAGCGGAGACGGTCGCTGCCGTAGTTGGCGAGGATCGTGGTTGCGTCGGCGGGAACACCGAGACCGGTGCCGAGCGCGAACACCATGATCCCGGGCGCGACCCGCTGCCCGAACATCGATCGCTCCGCCGCCACCTTGTCGATGTGCGGGTAGAACCAGTCGCCCGTGAGCGCGCACCAGTTGACGATGTCGCCCTCGGTGATGGTCCGGCCCCGGGTGCGCTGGGTCTGCCCGACCTCCAGCTCGTCGAAGGTCCGATACAGGAGAAAGCGATCCACCCCGAGATACCTCCCGTGACCCGCTCTGGCTTGGTGATCGGCTGGCGCAGTCTACGACCGGCGGTCGATCACTCGCTGGAGCTTGCCGACCGACCGCTCCAGGGTGTCGGGATCGACGACCTCCACCAGCACGCTCACCCCGACACGGTCCTTGACCTCGCGCCCCAATGCGTTCGCGGCCGCGGCGCGGCCTTCCGGCGGGCATTCGGGACGAGCCTCGACGCGCAGGGTGAGCGTGTCGAGCCGGCCCTCGCGTCCGAGGATCACCTGGAAGTGGGGCGAGAGACCGCTCGTGCCGATCACAAGCTCCTCGAGCTGGGTGGGAAAGACGTTGACGCCGCGCAGGATGATCATGTCGTCGCTCCGGCCGGTCACCTTCTCCATGCGCCGGAATGCCGGCCGCGCTGTGCCGGGAAGCAACCGGGTGAGGTCGCGGGTCCGGTAGCGGATGATCGGGAGCGCCTGCTTGGTCAACGACGTGAACACCAGCTCGCCGATCTCTCCGTCGGGAAGCACCTCGCCGGTCACCGGATCGATGACCTCCGGGTAGAAGTGGTCCTCCCAGACGTGCAGGCCGTCCTTGGTCTCGACGCACTCCTGCGACACGCCCGGTCCCATCACCTCGGAAAGTCCATAGATGTCAACGGCATGCATATCGAGGCGTTGCTCGATCTCGGCGCGCATCGCCTCGGTCCAGGGCTCCGCGCCGAAGATGCCGATGCGCAACGAGCACGTTCGCGGATCAACTCCCTGGCGCTCGAACTCGTCGATGAGCGCGAGCATGTACGACGGCGTGACCATGATGATCGCAGGCTGGAAATCGCGAATCAGCTGCACCTGCCGCGGAGTCATGCCGCCGGAAATGGGGACGACCGTGCAGCCGAGGCGTTCGGCGCCGTAGTGCGCACCGAGACCGCCGGTGAACAGGCCATAGCCGTACGCGACGTGCACGATGTCGCCGGCGCGTCCGCCGGCCGCACGAATGGAGCGCGCCATGAGGTCCGCCCACGTGTCGAGGTCGTCCTGCGTGTATCCGACCACCGTCGGCCGTCCCGTCGTGCCACTCGATGCGTGGATTCGGCGCACCTCGGACTGCGGGACCGCGAACATGCCGAACGGGTAGTTGTCACGCAGATCGAGCTTGGTGGTGAAGGGAAATCTCGCGATGTCGGCGAGCGTCTCGCAGTCATCCGGCGTGACTCCCGCCGAGTCGAAGGCGCTCCGGTAGTGGGCCACGTTGGCATACGCGTGACGCAGCGACCAGCGCAACCGCTCGAGCTGGAGTTCGAGCAGCGCGTCGCGGCTCAGGCGTTCGCCCGCGTCGAGCAGCTCCGGCGGGGGCGCGGCGCCGACGCTACTCATGGACGCTCGTTCCGATTGTCCGGCTCGTTCCACGGAATTCCGCGATGACGTCGTCGCCACGTCGGACGGTCACGTCGTAGATGCCGGAGCGGCCGAATCGCGTGCGTTCGACTGCGCGCGCCTCGAGCACGTCGCCGGCGCGCGACGGAGCGACAAACGTGATGTCGACGGCGGCAGCGACGGTCAGCGGGCCATGACTGTTGCAGGCGCACGCGAACGCCGTGTCCGCCACCGCGAACACGAACGCTCCGTGCGTGATGCCGTGCCCGTTCACCATGTCCGCGCGGATCGTCATGGTCGCGGTGGCTGCTCCGATCGGTGACGTCGCGCACCTCGATGCCGAGCGCCGCGCGACGCGGCGTCATCCGCGAGCATCCTGGTCACCGACTCCGTCACAAGCTCTCCCCTGCGTGCGATCGGCGTCCCGGCTGACGCCTCAGACCGCTAGTTTGGTGCGCTCGAGCGTGGCGACGGCGTCGGCAGCGCCGCTCAGGGTCACGTGCGCCGTGGCGCGACGGCCGCCCATATAGAGGATGAGCTCCGACGCCGGTCCCGGTGAGTGTCGCCATCTGACCCGACCCGAAGCGCTTCTTCGCGCCGTCCGGGCGAACGAGCTCGAGCCCGTACGGGCGGATGCGCTTCGCGATCCGCTTGGCACTGTAGCCGGTCATTCGCCATGACACCGCTTCGAGGTCGGCCATCTCCGGACGTGGCTCGCGACCGTTGGCTCGGCGCACGTCCTCGTGATGGATGAAATATTCCAAACCAAGGAGGACGTTGCGGAGCCGGGGTATGCGCCAGGGAAACGCCGGCGCACCGGCGCGCAGACGCGCGACTGTCGCGGGAAATCCCTTTGCCTTCTCTGCCGCGAGCTTCGCATCCGGCCAGCGATGGAAGTGTTCTCGAAGCACAAGGTGTGCCGCAAGGTCGGCGGTCTTCCATCCCTCGCACAGTGTCGGTGCGTCCGGCCCGAGCTCGACGAACAGGTCGCAGATTCCGGTGCGCTCGCGGACGTCGATCGGCTCGGTCATGGTGTTTTCCGGGGCGATTGCACGTGCTCCGCAAAGAAGGCAAGCGTGCGCTGCCAGGCGTCGGTCGCGGCGTCGGCGTTATACGCCTTGCCGGTGTCGTTGAAGAAGGAGTGGCGAGCCTGCGGGTAGACCTTGATGTCGCGCGCGACTCCGAGACCGGCCAGATGGGCGTCGAGCTTGCGACCCGAACGCGCGGTGAAGTCCTTGCCCGGGTAGCTGCCGACGACAGGGCACATGCGTCGCACAGCCTCAACCGGCCGCGGATTGGTCCCGTAGAAGGGCGCGATCGCGCGCAGCCTGCGGTCACGTCGGCCCCATGCGATTGCGAAACCGCCTCCCATGCAGAAACCGATCGCACCGACTCTGTCCGGGTCAACCTCAGGGAGCGCAACAAGGTAGTCCATCGAGGCGGCGAGATCCTTGATCGATCCAGGCTCGCGCCCGGTGAGCATCGACCCCATCAGTTGCGCCATGCACACTGCGCGGCTGTGATGGGTGAAGAGATCCACGGCGAGCGCCACGTACCCTTCACTCGCGAATCGCCTGGCGATGTCGCGGATGTTGTCGTTGAGGCCGAACGCTTCGTGTATGACCACGACCCCGGGCTGCGGTCCATCACCTTTCGGGAGCGCGAGATACGCTCCGAAGGTGGAGCCTCGGGACGGGAAATGAACGTCTCGTGTCGTGGGTGGCGTCGTCACTGCTCCAGTGGGATACGTTGCCGCGCTACTCGGTCAGCGTACATGCTCGGACGCCAGGGTCGGCCTCGAACCCGACGCGTATCCCTTGGCGCTGACCAGCGTTAGACGACTCGCAATGACGCACTCAAGAATGCACCCTCTGCGCACAGCGATTGTCATCACGTCGTGCTTGTTCGCCATGGTCGCCTGCGGCAGCACCACGCCATCGACACGAACATCGGCGCCGTCGAGCGCTTCGCCGTCGCCCTCCGCCTCCGCGTTGTCGGCGCCCGTCGCGACGCCGTCTGGGCCAACGCCGTGGCCATTTCCCGGCAAGCCCGAGAACTGCGGTCCGGTGACCGTCGCGCAGGACGGCAATGTCAGTCCGGCGTTGTGCCCGGACGGCCGTCCGAATGTCGCCGCAATCACATTCTTCGCCAAGATCCCGTCAAAGCTTCTGTCGCTCGGCCCGACTGCCACGGCGGCGGCGGTGATGAGCGCCGCGTGCGACGACCTCAATGCGCCGGCTCCGAATGGCGGGACGATCCCACTCGTCACAACGGAGGCGACACTGGCCTTCGCAGAGAACAACTGGAATTTTGGAAGCGTCACCTCGCCGGCGCAGATCAATCAGCAGATGGTGTCGGGCGCGTGCAGTTCCGCGAGCAGCTGACGCTGCTGCTAGCCCGCGTCATCCAGCTGGCTCCAGGTCGATCTCGCGCTGAGTGCCCAGACGTCAACGGGCGGTTCTCCTGACGGCGCCGAGGACGTCGGCGGCCCGAACACCAGCAACTCGCTGCCGTCGGTGATCTCGGTTCCGCTCGGCCACCGGCAAGGGGGCGGTCGAGAATGGAGCCCAGCTCGCCCCATTCCATGCCCAGAACTCGGGTTGCGGCAGCGTCGAGGCGCCACACGCACACAGCACCAGGTGCCCCGTCTCCGGATCGACGTCGATCGACGACGCGTCGACCGGCGCGGCGGCTGGCGTCGGAAGCAACGTCCATGTCGCCCCGGTCCACCGCCATGTGGTGTTCGTCGCAGCCGTGGCCGGCGGTGGGCCGACGCAGCAGGCGACCGCGAGGAGTGACTTGCTCACCGGGTCGAACGACATCGGGCTGTAGTCCGCGCCCGCGGGAAGCACCGCGCCAGACGGGTGATTCCAGTGCGTCCCGGCCCATACCCAGGTTTCGGCAGGGTCCGAGATGACCCCGGAGCTCGTGACCAGCACCATCTGCGACGTCGCCGGGTCCCACGCCATATCCGAGCCTGCGCCTGGCGGCGGGCCACCCGCGCCGCTGTCGAGATCCGTCCAGGTGCTGCCGTTCCACGCCCACGTGTCGTCAACGGGAGTGCCGTCCTCGAGCCGCCCTCCGAACATCACGACGCTCTTCATCTGCGGGTCGTAGGCGGCGGAAGCGCCGAAGCGACCGGCGGGGCTCGACGCGGGGTCGGCAAGTGTCCAGGACGAACCGTTCCACAGCCACGTGTTCGGATAGTCGCCGACACCGCCGAAGAGCACCACGTCGTGGGCTGCGAGGTCGCTTGCGATGCTGAATCCGGCTCCCGATTCCGGCTGATTCGTCAAGAGCGCCGGTGGCAGCGTCTGAGGCTGGAGTGGTGCCGGTGCTTGAGCCACCGGTGGCACGTGATGGGTCGTCGGGCGCTGCCCGAGCGACGTCACGATGCCGATCGCGGCTGCAACGGCGATCGCGCACAGAAGCAGGATCACGGATCCCGTGTTCAGGTGGCGCTGGGCCCTCTCAACGGGCTCGTTCTCGAGTTGACCTTGCATCGTTGGTGCAAGCGACAATGTGCCACGCTGGATACCCGTGTGTGGGAACCGTCGTCGGTGGCGATCAGCGCCGACTTCGCGCCCCAGCGACCTCAGCCGTTTTGGGGCCCGTCGTTACCGGAAGAAGCTGCGGCGCTTGCCGAAGCCCGCGAGCCGCAACACCGCGAGCAGGATGACCGCGCCCGCAAAGGCGACCACGATCTCGACGACGACGGAGTGGCTCGTGAGGCTGGTCGTCACGCCGAGAAACCGGGCGATAAACCCACCCGCGATGGCGCCGATGACCCCGACAACGATGTCCGCCACGATGCCCTTGCCATGACCGGTCATCACCTTGCTCGCCAGGAACCCCGCGATCAGCCCGATCACTGCCCAGACAAGGATTGACCCAGGGTCGAAGGTCACCGAAACCAGTGCAAGCATGGTGTCCGCCCTCTGTCGCGTGTGGTGTTAATTGGCCGACGTGGCGCTGCGAGCCGAGATCAGCGCGACCACCTTGACGACGATCGCGGCAGCAATCCCGTAGATCACCATCGCGAGGACATCCGCCCAGACAATCAGGTTGCCGCGCGCCGCGGAGTCCGTCTTGAAGATGCCGGCGAACGGTGCAGCGAGCGCCTTGCCGACGCCAAAGATGAACGATGCGAAGCCGACATCGTTCGCTCCTGCCGCATGGAAGATGAAATCGAGCGCGAGCATCACGATCACGATTCCGGCGATGAGCCAGACGATTTCGACCCCGGGCGTCCGGCCCGACCACACGTTGGTCGTGCTCCGGCGCATGCTCGCCCCGGTTGCGGGATCGGCGACGGTCTGCGTCGTGGTATTGATCCCGGTGCGGTTCGATCCGTCGCTCGTGACGGATTGATCAGTCTGGATATCGGTCATGCCGGCTCCTCTGTGGACGCTCGACACTGAAAATCCTTCAGCCTGCGGTTCCCACGTGCCCCGAGTGTCACGGGAGCGGCGCAACAATTGCAGTAATAGCGGACCGCGACGCGCTAGCCCGGAACCACCGGTACGGCCTTGAGGCTGACAACCGGACCCGCATCGACCCGCAGGCAGGCGGTCTCCCAGAACCCCAGCCGCGACCGAAATCGCTCTGCCTGCGCCACGACGACCGGAACATTGGTGAGTTCGACCTCGTGTCGGGCCTGTGGCGACTGGTCGGCCATCAACTGGTGGATGCGCAGCAGGACGGACTCCTCCATTGCGAGGATCTCCGTGTAGATGTTTCTCCAGAACACCGCCTGCTCGAGCGTTGCGGTGGCCGGATCCACCTCACCTTCCATGCCGAGCGAGTTGTCGCCACCTCTGATGGCAGCGATGATGTCGGGCCGCTCGGGAGCCGAGGTCTGGTCCATGGTGATGTTCATACGCCGGCAGGCGTAAGAAGATCAGCAATAGCTTCCGTATAGTCATCGACGTGGGGACCGGCCGCACCGCTCCAGCGTCGCGCCCGCTCGAGGGCGAGGACATCCAGACTGAGCACTGGGAAGACGCGCGTCACTGGATGAGCATCTATGACGACTTGATCCGCTTCAAGCTGGGCTTGCTCGAGCGCGTGCGACGCGAACTCCCCAAGTTGCACCCAGTGGCGCAGACCGCCGCGGACGAGGATATCGGCTTCATCGAGGCGCAGATGGCGGGCTACTACGCCCGGCTCGACCTCTGGTACCAGCGCGTCTGGCAACTCCAGGGCCTCTGGCTCGATCCGAACGGACGTGTCGTCCGTCACAAGGGGCAGCAGGCTGTGCTGACCAATCGGGAGTTCGAGTTGCTGCAGTTCCTGCTCGACCATCCCCACCGCTTCTACACATCGGCGCAAATCACCAGCTTTGCGTGGTCGGACTCGGCACTCTTTCCTGAGGAGGTCCGCAACTACGTGATGCGTCTCAGAAAGATCCTGGCTCGCCTCGAGATACCGTGCGACCTGGTGAACAGGCCCGGGAAGGGGTACTCGCTGACGTTCCGCGACGCCGAGGTGGCGGCTCCATAACCAGCCCACAACCAGGCGAATCCGGCGCCCCCGCTAGGATGGCCGTCGTGAGCATCCCGACTCCGACCAGCAAGCGCATCGACGTGGACGCGCTGACCACCGCGTGGCGCGCGGCGAACTACCTCACCGTCGCGCAGATCTATCTCCAGGCAAACCCGCTGCTCCGCGAGCGGCTCGCCGTCGAGCACATCAAACCCCGCCTGCTCGGCCACTGGGGCACGTCGCCGGCACAGAGCCTGATCTACGTTCAGCTCAACCGGCTGATCCAGCAGCGCGACTGCGACGTGCTGTACATCGCCGGACCGGGCCATGGGGGACCGGCCGTCGTCGCCAACGTGTATCTCGAGGGCACGTACTCGGAGATCTACCCGGCGGTGTCCCTCGACGAACCCGGTCTGCTCCGGCTTGTTCGCCAGTTCTCCACGCCCGGTGGGATCCCGAGCCACGTGAGTGTCCCGACTCCGGGTTCCATCCACGAGGGAGGTGAACTCGGCTACGCGCTGGTACACGCTTTCGGCGCGGTTTTTGACAACCCCGACCTGATCGCGGCGTGTGTCGTTGGTGACGGTGAGGCGGAGACCGGGCCGCTCGAGGGGTCATGGAAAGGCGTGAGCTTCCTCGATCCGCGGCGCGACGGCGCGGTGCTCCCGATCCTCCAGCTCAACGGATACAAGATCAGCGGACCCACCGTGCTGGGACGCGCCCACGAGCGCGATGTGCGCGGATTGCTCACCGCTCACGGTTACGATGTCCACTTCGTGAGCGGCGATGACCCGCATGCCGTGCACGAGGAGTTCGCGCATACCCTCGACGGTTGCTACGACCGGATTCGCGAGATCCAGGCCGCCGCTCGCAGTGGGACCGGCGGCGGGCGGCCGGTGTGGCCCGCAATCGTGCTTCGGACTCCCAAAGGCTGGACAGGTCCCAAGTTCGTTGACGGTCTTCCAGTGGAGGGAACGTTTCGCGCGCATCAGGTGCCACTCGACAACGTGCGAACCAATCCGGAACACCTTGCGCAACTCGAGGAGTGGATGCGCAGCTATCGACCCGAGGAGCTGTTCGACAGCGGCGGCACACCCGTCCCGGCGGTCACCACGCTCATGCCCAAGGGTGACAAGCGAATGGGCTCGACCGCGTATGCCAACGGCGGCCGGATGCTCCATCAGCTGCGGCTACCGGCGTTCAGGGACTATGCGATGCCGGTCGAATCCGGTGTTACCGTCGCCGAGTTGAACTCGCCGCCTTGGTGAGTGGCTTCGAGACGTCTACCGCGACAACCCCGACAACTTCCGACTCTTCTGTCCTGACGAGACGAACAGCAACCGTCTCGGTGCGGTCTTCGAGATCGAGAGCCGCTGCTTCGAGGAGGCCACCATCCCCATCGACGATCACGTGAGCGCCGGGGGACGCGTCATGGAGGTGCTGTCCGAGCATCTGTGCGAGGGATGGCTCGAGGGCTACCTGCTCACCGGACGGCACGGGCTGTTCGCGACGTACGAGGCCTTCGCGATGGTCTCCGCATCGATGACTGTGCAGCACGCCAAGTGGCTCGAAGCGGCTCGCGCACTGCCGTGGCGTGAGCCGGTAGCGGCGCTGAACGTGCTGTTGACATCAACGTGCTGGCGCAATGACCACAACGGTTTCAGCCACCAGGGGCCGGGCCTCATCGATACCGTGATGTCGTTGAGCGGCGATGTCGTCCGGATCTACTTCCCGCCGGACGCGAACTGTCTGCTGTCTGTCGCCGACCACTGTTTCACGAGTCGCAACTACGTCAACCTGATTGTCATCGACAAGCAACCGGAACTCCAGTATCTGCCGATGGATGCGGCAATCGAGCACTGCACGCGTGGCGCGTCGGTCTGGGACTGGGCGTCGAACCCCGGTGACGGCCCGCCGGACGTCGTGCTCGGCTGTGCCGGCGACATTCCGACGCTGGAGACGCTCGGCGCGGCAGCCCTGCTTCGCGAACACGTGCCCGATCTGCGCTTTCGCCTGGTCAATGTCGTGGACCTGCTGGCGATGAGCCCGGCACCGTTCCATCCGCACGCGCTGAGCGCGGAGACATTCACCGAGTTGTTCACGGATGACGTGGACGTCGTGATGGCATTTCACGGCTACGCCCGCGCTTTTCACCAGGTGTTGCACGGCCGGCCGAACGCCGGACGGTTTCATGTTCGCGGGTTCAACGAACATGGCACGACCACGACGCCGTTCGACATGGTGGTGCTGAACGAGATGAGCCGCTACCACCTCGTGATGGAGGCGCTGCGCCGGGCGGCGCGGACACCCGCCGGCGCTGATGAACTGAATCGGTACTGTCGCGACCAGTTGCTGCGCCACCACGACTACGTTCGCGAACATTTCGAGGACATGCCGGAGATCCGCAACTGGCGCTGGCCCGGGCCCCTCGCGGATGGGACGCCGCACGCAGCCTTGGTCTGATTGATGCGGATCCTCGCGGTGAACGCGGGCTCGAGCAGCTTGAAGCTGAGCGTCATCGATGGTGATGACAGGGTCGAGGACGCGCAGGAGATCGACGGTGACGCCAATCCGGTCACAGCGCTCGCGGCATTCGCAGCGCACGCCGGCGATGTGGATGCGGTCGCTCACCGTCTGGTGCATGGCGGCGCCGCCGTGCGGCATGCAACATTCGTTGACGACCACGTCCGTGAGCAGCTCGAGGCGGCGGTGGAGCTGGCACCGCTCCATCTCCCCCCGGCTCTCGCGCTCGTCGACGCCGCTCGAAAGACGATGGATTGTCCGCAGATCGTGTGCCTCGACACGTCGTTCCATGCGGGAATCCCCGGCTACGCGACCACGTACGCGGTCCCTGCGCACTGGCGAGAGTGGGGTGTGCGCCGCTACGGATTTCACGGGTTGTCGTATGCGTACGCGAGCCGCCGTAACGCGGAGCTCCTTGGCAGAGCCGATCAGTCCTTGCAGGTCGTGATCGCGCATATCGGGTCGGGCGTCTCCGCGTGCGCAGTGCGCGACGGGCGCAGCGTCGATACCAGCATGGGGTTCACGCCGCTCGAGGGCGCGGTGATGGCAACGCGTAGCGGTACCGTCGACCCGGGCGCCCTGCTCTGGCTCCAGGAACATCACGGGATCTCGGTCGGCGCGATGACACGCTCGCTGGAGCACGCCAGCGGACTCATCGGGCTCTGCGGTCTCTCCGACATGCGCGAGGTCGAACGCGAAGCCGCCGCGGGCAACGCGGCGTGTGCGGAGGCGCTCGACGTCTACGTCCACGTGCTCAGTCGCGTCATCGGCGGCCTTGCGACGTCACTCGATCGTCTCGACGCACTCGTGTTCACCGGCGGCGTCGGCGAGCACTCAGCATTGATTCGCGGCCGCGTGTGCACGCGGCTTGCATTGCTCGGACTACCGGAAACACTGATCGCCGCCGACAGCGACGCGGTGATCGGACCACCGGGTCACGCGCCGGCGGTTGTCGTGGTCACCGCTCACGAGGATGTGGAGATGGCGCGCGAGGCGCGCCGGCTGCTGACCGCCTAAACGGCGACGCGGGTGTCCGCGGCAGGCGCCGCGACCGGCGACATCGACTCGGCCTGAGCTCGCGGCTTGTGGCTGATGAGCGTGCACGCGAGGCCGGAAAGGAGCGCTGTCGCCGCCGCGTACCACCAGAGGTGATGGAAGGCGGTCAGCGCGTTTGCGAGCGTATTCGGCGTTCCGAGTATCACCACCAGCAGCGCAATGCCGAATGCGCCGCCGATCTGGCGTGCCGTCTGATTCACCGCGCTCCCGACCGCGAAACGATTGGGATGCAGGCTCGAGACCGCGGCGGCACTGAGCACCGGGAATGTCAGCCCGATACCCAGGCCGATGACCAGCGTTCCCGGCAACCAGACAGTGAGGTAGTCGTGCTGCAGGCCGACGCGGGTTGCGAACCAGACCAGGCCGGCGAAGAAGACCGTGAAACCGACGAGCAGCACCCTGCGGAATCCAACGCGCGACGCCACCCGACCCGCAGGTCCGGACACGACTGCGACAACCAACGGACCCGGAGTGACGGCCAGACCTGCTTCCAGGATCGGGTAGTGCCACACGCTCGTGAGGAACAGGATGTTCCCGAGCAACATCGCGAAGAATCCCATCGCGTACAGGAACGTCGCTGCGTTCGCGACGCTGAACGACCGGGCTTTGAAGAGCGTGAGGTCGAGGACTGGTTCGGGGTGATTCGCTGACCGGTACAGAAAGCCGGCGCCCACGACGACCGCACCGGCAAAGCACGCGAGCACTGGCGCAGACGTCCACCCCCAGGTCGGTCCTTCGGTGATGCCGAGCACGAGTGCCGACAGTGTCAGCGCGATGAGTGCCGCGCCGAGGTAGTCCGGCGCAACACCCGGAGTGCCGGCTCGCGAATTGACGAGCACTCGCCGTCCCGCAAACCACGCGACAACACCGATCGGCACATTGACGAAAAACGCAGACCGCCACCCGCCTGCGGTGATGAGCGCCGCTCCGAGCGACGGTCCTGTGGCGACCGCGAGCGCCCCGACCCCGCCCCAGAGCGCGACGACCTGTGAGCGGCGTTCGACCGGGAATGCGCCGAGCAGCAGGCTCAATGAAGCCGGCAGCAGCGCTGCGGCCCCGAAGCCCTGGATGACGCGCCCGGCGACGAGAAACGCGACCGACGGCGCCAACCCGCACAGTGCCGAACCGACGGTGAAAACGGTGAGGCCGACCATGAACACGCGCCGGCTTCCGAGGCGGTCCGCCGTGCGGCCGGCGATGACGAGCAGGGAGCCGAAGACGATGCCGTAGCTCGTGATCACCCATGCCAGCGTCGCGCGCGGGTCGCTCGGGAACGAGCGCTCCAGCGCAGGGAACGCGACGTTGACGATCGAGAGATCGAGTGACGCCATGAACGCCCCGAGCGCGGTGACGATAAAGACGATGCGCCGGCGGACGACTGGTATCGCGGCAGGTGCAGTCGGGGCGGGCGACGTCGGCTGGGTCACGGCCACCACTCTAAGCACTTGCGTTCTATTATGCAACTCACTATCCTGAAGGCATGGATCGCAAGAGCTTCACAACCATGGACTGCTCCGTCGCGCAGTGCCTCGAGGTGGTTGGCGAGTGGTGGAGCATGCTCATCATTCGCGACACGTTTCTCGGCGTCACCCGATTCGACGACTTCCAGCGCCGCCTCGGCATCTCGCGAAACATCCTCAACGACCGGCTCAATACGCTGGTCGATGCGGGCGTCCTGGCCCGGGTCCCGTATTCCGAGCACCCACCGCGGCACGACTACCGCCTGACCGACAAGGGCCGCGATCTCTGGCCCGTCATCACCGCGATGCGTCAGTGGGGTGATCGATATGCGGCGCCGGACGGGCCACCGATGCGCGTGACCCATAAGGCCTGCGGAGCGGTGACCGAAGCGGTGCTTGTGTGCGCCTCGTGTGGGGAGACACTCGGGCCGCGCGACGTTGAGGCAGTGCGCAGCGACGGGCACGAGCTCGCCGGCATCATGCCGTCGCGCGCATAGCGCCACCGAGAGTCCCGCGCGGCAAACGCGAGGCGATGCGTAAGCTGCCGCGTCATGGTCGATTGGGTGACGATCTCGGCGCTTGCCACTGCGGGCGGTACGCTCGTCCTCGCCGTCGCGACCTTCTCGTCGGTGCGCTCGGCGAATCGTGCGGCGCGCGCCGCGGAGCGATCGCTTCTTGCGGGATTGCGTCCGGTGCTCATGCCCTCGCGTCTCGAGGATCCGCCGCAGAAGGTGTCGTTTGCCGACCAGCACTGGGTGCAGATTGGCGGCGGTCAAGCGGCCTTCGAAGTGACGCCAGAGGCAATCTATCTCGTCATCGGACTGCGCAATGCCGGCTCCGGTATCGCCGTCCTCCACGGCTGGTACTTCTATCCGGAGCGGGTGACCACCGATCCGGCCAAGAGTGCTGATTTCCGCCGCCTCACCCGCGACATCTACGTCCCTGCCGGCGATACGGGCTTCTGGCAGGGCGCGTTTCGGGATCCCAACGAGCCGCTGTTCGGACTCGCCCGCGATGCGGCAACAGCACAGAAGCCCGTGACCATCGACCTGCTCTATGGAGACCACGAGGGCGGACAGCGGATGATAAGCCGCTTCGCGCTCGCCGCAACGCCGACCGGCGCTTGGCTGGCGGTCGTCGGACGGCACTGGAACCTGGACAGACCCAACCCTCGCTGACGGGCGCTCGCCGTCGTTTCGCGACAGGCACATGTCGCGGGCGGACGGCACGATGCCCTTATGCCTTACACGACAGACGACGCTCGCGAATACATCAGCAGGGTGCGCTGGCAATTCGCCAAGACCATGCCGCAGTGGCCGCACGAATACACGGTCCTCAAGTGGAGCGCGGACCTGGAGCCTGAGTTCCGCGCGTTCGTGGCGCTCATCCGTAGCGACGGGATCATCAAGCCGTGGCCGCGCGAACTCGAGCAATCCCCGCTACCACCACGCGTATCTGGAGCTGAGCGAGTGGGAGTACTGGACGATGGGCGAACCCGTTGACGAGACCACGCTCATCAACCGCGCGCTCTTACCGAGGGTCAGTCTCGGCGTCGACGTTCTGGCCGCGAGTGAGAAACAGAGCGACCGCCAACACGAGGATGACGCCCGCGTTGGTACCGAGCTCGAAGAGTGACTGCGTGACCGATCCGCCGGGCGCCGGGCCTGCGGAGAGGGTCAGCCGCGTCGAAACCGCGAGGATATCCCGCACCGCGGCGATGATCCCGATCACGAGGAATGGTCGAAACGGAAATCCCCATCCCTCGAGATGCGTCAGCACCGTCCGCATGATGTCGATGAGGATGATCACGACGAGCACCCCATCCACGGCGCTGATCAGCGCAGTGGTGTAGTTGTTGAGCGATGTCAGGAAATCGATGAAACTTTTGACCAGCACGATCGCGGCGAGCACGAGCAACACGATTGCGACGCCGTACTGAACGATGTCGATGAGCGCTCGAAGCGGCGTCCCGCGGCGTATTTCCGACCACGACAGAACGCCTCCGGCCCCCGATCCTCTCGCCTCCGGTGGTTGCGCCGCTGTGACCGATGTGGAATCGTCAGGCATGCAGTCGGGTGCAGTGTAGTGGCGTTTCGGGATTCGCGTTTGAGCGATGGGCTTTCGTGAGCGCGCTCGCCTAGCCTTCTATCGCCCCACCGATAACCCCGTGCAGCGCAGTGACAACTGGCCGGGGATGTCCCCTTCGATCACACGGGTTGAGCGGGTCGACGGGGCACCACTCGCGGCAGGCGCACGGGTCCGCATCAAGCAGCCGCGCATGGCGGCGATGACCTGGCGGGTGACGGAGTTCGAGCCGGGACGATCGTTCGCGTGGCAGGCGGTCAACCCCGGGATCCTCACAGTCGGAACCCACGAGCTCCGACAGACCGGCACCGGAACCGAGGTAACCCTCGGGATCAAGCACTCGGGGCTGCTCGCCCCGATCATCGGCCGCCTGACTGCGGCTCGAATGAGCAGCTACGTGGGAATGGAAGCCGCCGGTCTCAAGCACCTCTCGGAAGCGTCTTAAAAAAAGACACGCCCCGCGGATGGGGCGTGTCTCTTTGGGAGGATGTTCCTCAGTAGTAGTGGCGCCGGCCACCCAGCGCGTGTCCGGCGGTGCCCATGAGCTCGAGCACGAGCCCGATGACGATCAGCACGACGCCGATGGTGACCAGTACGGGGAGTGCTGCCAGCAATCCGATGATGAGCAGAATGATGCCGAGAATGATCATTCCTCGTCTCCTTGTCTTTCGTTGTTCAGCGTGATTTTCAGTGCGCGACGCGTCGGTTGCGATTACGAGATTGGTCGGTTGTCGATAGGCGTTCCATCACGTCGAAAGGCTGCAGGGCCGCCCCACGACGACCAGAAAATCAATGACAGAACGATGCCGAACGCGCCGGCGGCCATGAGGATGATCCCGACCGTATGCAGGTTGATGCCGGTCGTGACCACGTGCACGGCAAAGGTCAGGACGGCTCCAACTGCGACCAGGAAGATGCCTACTCCGATACCCACTTGTCAGTTCCTCCGCGGCTTTTGCTTCCTCGTAGCTCCCGGTGAGCTGCTACGGAAGGTATAGCTGATTAGTACAGCGATACTATCACATAGTACCCACACGCGTTAGTAGGCTCGGCTAGCGCTGGCTCCTGCTCCTCTTACGGAAATCGGACAGCACCCGTGAGGTAGGCGTCGCAGCTGCGCGCCGCGGCGCGCCCTTCCGCAATCGCCCAGACGATCAGCGAAGCGCCGCGGACCGCGTCGCCGGCAGCGAAGACCCCGGGCGATGCACACGCAAACAACTCGTCGACAGCGAGATTGCCCGCGTCGGTGAACGCCACGGCGAGCTCGTCGAGGAGACCCGAATGGGTCGCGCCGTCGTAGCCGATCGCGATGAGCACGAGGTCCGCGTCGAGGGTCGTCTCCTCACCAGGCAACGCGACGAAGCTGCGCCGGCCATTCTCGCGTCGCGCCTCGACGCGTTGCGCACGAACCCGCTGCACGGCGCCGTTCTCGCCCTCGAAGCCGGTGACCATGAGACCGAACTCGCGTGAGCCACCCTCATCGTGAGCGGGATACGTCCGGAGGATCAACGGCCACTGCGGCCACGGGTTGTCCCCGGGTCGTGTGTCCGGCGGTTGCGCGTAGATGTACAGCTGCTGCACGTCGCTGCACTGCTCGCGGATGACGTTGCCGAGACAGTCGGCGCCCGTGTCGCCCCCGCCGATGATGACCACCTGCCGCCCGTGCGCACTGATCTCGGGAACGGCGTGGATGCGCTCTCCCGCGACCCTGCGGTTCTGCTGCACCAGATAGTCCATCGCGAAGTGCACGCCCGACAGCTCGCGGCCTGGCACCACGACATCGCGAGGACGATCGGCACCAACCGCGAGCACCACCGCATCGAAGCGCTCGCGCAATTGCGCCGCGGTGATATCGACGCCGATGTCATAGCCGGTCTCGAACGTGATGCCCTCCGCCTCGAGCAGATCGAGCCGCCGGTCGAGGACCCACTTCTCCATCTTGAAATCGGGGATGCCGTAACGAAGGAGGCCGCCGACACGGTCCGAGCGCTCGAACACCGTGACGCGGTGGCCGGCGCGGTTGAGCTGCTGCGCGGCGGCGAGACCCGCGGGGCCGGAGCCGACGACGGCAACGCGCTTTCCGGTGCGATGCGCCGGTGGCTCCGCGCGGATCCATCCCTCGTCGAACGCCCGGTCGATGATCGACTGCTCGATCTGCTTGATCGCGACCGGGTCATCGTTGATGGCCAGAACGCAGGCCGGCTCGCATGGCGCGGGACAGAGACGGCCGGTGAACTCCGGGAAGTTGTTGGTGGCATGGAGACGTTCGATGGCGGCCTTCCAGTCGTCGCGATACACGAGGTCGTTCCAGTCCGGGATGAGGTTGCCGAGCGGGCATCCGCTGTGGCAGAACGCGACGCCGCAGTCCATGCACCTCGATCCCTGCTCGCGCAACACCTGTACGGGCAGGGGGAGATACACCTCGCGGTAGTCGGCGACGCGCTCCGCCACCGGACGTTTGTGCGCGGTATGGCGGGTGTGCTCGAGGAAACCCGTGCGTGTCCCCATCAGCTCACCAGCTCGAGTTGCGCGCGGAGCGCACGCCGGTACTCCTCCGGCATCACCTTGACGAAGCGTTCGCGCTCCTGCGGCCACGCGCGAAGGAGGCGCTTCGCGACGGCGCTCCCCGTGAGCGCCACATGGCGCTCGAGGAGACCGTGCACGAGCTCGCTGTCGTCGAGTGTCAGCGGCTCGAGCGCGACCGATGCGCGGTTGCATCGCTCCGCGAACGTGTGCTCCTCGTCGAGCACGTAGGCGACGCCGCCGCTCATGCCCGCCGCGAAGTTCCGGCCCGTCTGACCGAGCACGACCACCGCCCCACCCGTCATGTACTCGCAGCCATGGTCGCCGACGCCTTCGACGACGGCGACGGCACCCGAGTTGCGGACGCCAAAACGCTCACCGGCGACACCGCGGATGAACGCTTCTCCGGAAGTCGCGCCGTACAGGGCGACGTTGCCGATGATGATGTTGTCCTCGGCACGGCGCGTTGCGCGCTCCGGTGGCACGATGACCAGCCGGCCACCGGAAAGTCCTTTGCCGACATAGTCGTTTGCCTCGCCTCGCAGCGTCAGCGTCACACCGTTCGCGAGCCAGGCGCCGAACGATTGTCCGGCGGCGCCGTCGAGATCCACTGCAACCGTGTCGTCGGGGAGGCCTTCCGCTCCGTGGCGTCGCGCGATCTCGCCGCTGAGCATCGCGCCGACGCATCGATGCACGTTGCGCACCGCAAGTCGCATGCGAACCGGCGTCGCGCTGTCGAGGGAGTCGCCGCAGCGCGTGATGATCTCGTTGTCGAGCATGTCACCGAGATCGGCCGTCTGATGCGTGCTATGACGCCGGTCCTCGGGTGCATCCACCGGCGGCACCATCAGCAGCGGCTGGAGGTCGAGACCGCGCGCTTTCCAGTGATGCACTGCCGGATTCGCGCCGATCAGATCGACGCGGCCGATCATATCCTCGAAGCGGCGGAACCCGAGGCGCGACATCCAGCGGCGCACGTCTTCGGCAAGAAAGAGCATGAAGGCGACGACATGCTCCGGCCGGCCCACGAACCTGGAGCGCAGAACGGGATCCTGCGTCGCGATGCCGACCGGGCAGGTGTTCAGGTGGCAGACCCGCATCATCACGCAGCCGGCTGCGATGAGTGGCGCAGTGGCAAACGCGAACTCGTCGGCGCCGAGGAGCGCACCCACCACGACGTCACGTCCGGTTTTCATCTGGCCGTCCGCGAGGAGCGTGACCCGGCTCCGCAACCGTTGCGCCGTGAGCACCTGCTGCGCCTCGGCAAGTCCGAGTTCCCACGGCACGCCTGCATGCTTGATGGCGGTGAGCGGCGAGGCCCCGGTGCCTCCTTCGTAGCCGGCGATGACGATGTGGTCGGCGCGCGCCTTGGCCACTCCCGCCGCAACAGTCCCAACGCCCGCCTCGGCCACGAGCTTGACGCTGATCCGCGCCTCCGGGTTGACACAGCGCAGATCCCAGATGAGCTGGGCCAGGTCCTCGATCGAATAGATGTCGTGATGCGGTGGCGGCGAGATGAGGCCGACACCCGGGGTCGAATGTCGTAGCCGCGCGATCGCTTCATCGACCTTGGCGCCTGGGAGCTGTCCTCCTTCGCCCGGCTTTGCACCCTGCGCGATCTTGATCTGCAACTCGTCCGCGTTGACGAGGTAGTGCGCGGTCACGCCGAAGCGCGCGGACGCGACCTGCTTGATGGCACTCCTTCGCCAGTCGCCATTCGCATCCGGCTCGAAGCGCGAGGAATCCTCGCCGCCTTCACCGGTGTTGGATCGCGCGCCGATACGGTTCATCGCGATTGCGAGGAGCTCATGCACCTCTTTGCTGAGCGAACCGTGCGACATTCCACCCGTCGAGAAGCGGCGGACGATATCGAGCGCCGGCTCGACCTCATCAAGCGGCACCGGCTCCGGCGCCTCCTCGAGCACGAACAGGCCGCGCAGGTTTTTCAGCGTGCGCAACTCGTCATCGGCCAGCGCGACGTAATGGCGGAACGCCTCTTCATCATTGGCTTTGACGGCGTGCTGCAGAGCCCCGATCACCTCCGGGTTCCACTGGTGCAGCTCACCTTCGCGGCGCCACCGATACTCGCCGCGCTCTTCCAGTGTCGGCGGCGTGATCCGCACGTCCGGAAATGCCCGCTGATGGCGCGCGATCGCCTCGGCCGCGATGACATCCATCCCGATGCCGCCGATGCGCGACGCGGTGTTCGGAAAGTATCGGTCAATGACGGCACGATCTATGCCGAGGCACTCGAAGATCTGCGCGCTGCAGTACGACTGGATCGTCGAGATCCCCATGCGTGCGATCGTCTTGCGCAGGCCCTTGACGAGCGCGTGGACGTACAGCTCCTCGGCGCGAGCGGCGTCGATGGTGGGCGGCATCAGCTCGCGCCGCGCGATGTCGGCGATCGTCTCGAACGCGAGATACGGGTTCACCGCCTCGGCGCCGTAGCCGATGAGCAGCGCGAGATGCATCACTTCGCGTGCCTCGCCGGTCTCGATGACGAGGCCGACGCCGGTGCGGGTCTGCTCGCGAACCAGGTGGTGATGCACCGCGGCGGTTGCGAGCAGTGAGGGAATCGGCACGTGCGACGCGTCGATGTGCCGGTCGCTGAGGATCAGCACGGTCGCGCCCGCCTCGATCTGCTGCGACGCGAGCCGGCAGATGCGCTCGATGCCGGCCACCAGGCCTGCGGCCCCGGCGTCGCGGTGGAAGACCATCGAGATCGTCTCCGCGGGGAACTGCCGCTGCGTGACGTGACGCAGCTTCTCGAGGTCGTGGTTGGTGAGCACGGGATGCGGCATCTCGAGCCGTTTCGCCTGTGCCGGGCCCTGCTCGAGCAGGTTGCCGCCGGCGCCGAGCGTCGTCACGAGCGACATCACGGCCTGCTCGCGAATCGGATCGATGGGTGGGTTGGTCACCTGCGCGAAGAGCTGCTTGAAGTAGTTGAAGAGCGGCAGCGGCCGCTCGCTCAGCACCGCGAGTGGCGTGTCGTTGCCCATGGACCCGACCGCTTCCTCGCCGGTCTCCCCCATGGGCTCCATCAGGATCTCGACGTCCTCGATGCTGTATCCGAACGCCTGCTGACGCACGAGGAGCGTGCCCGGATCCGGCGTGGGCATGTGATCCGGGGCTTCGAGCTCGTCGAGGTGCACCGTGCCTTCCTGAATCCATTCGCTGTACGGCTGCGCCGAGCTGAGTCCCTTCTTGACCGCGGCGTCATCGAGAATCCGGCCCGCGGCGGTGTCGACGAGCAGGAGGCGCCCCGGCTCGAGCCGCCATTTGCGCGCGATCCGCTCCTCGGGAAGATCCAGCACCCCCGCCTCGGACGCCATCACGACGAGCCCGTCGTCGGTGACGAGATACCGGGCGGGTCGCAACCCGTTGCGGTCGAGGGTCGCGCCGATGACGCGGCCGTCGGTGAAGGCGATCGCGGCGGGGCCATCCCATGGCTCCAGCAACGAACCGTGAAACTCGTAGAAGGCGCGGCGCTCGTCGTCCATCAGCGGGTTCTGATGCCACGCCTCCGGGATCATCATCATCACCGCGTGCTCGATCGACCGCCCGGTCATCGCGAGCAGTTCCAACGCGTTGTCGAACTGCGAGGAGTCAGAGCCGCTCTCGTCGAGCACCGGCATGAGCTTCGCGATGTCGTCGCCGAAATGCGGGCTGCGAAAACGCGACTGGCGGGCGCGCATCCAGTTGACGTTGCCGCGCAGTGTGTTGATCTCGCCGTTGTGCGCCGACATCCGGAATGGCTGCGCGAGATCCCAGCGGGGGAGAACGTTCGTCGAGAAGCGCGCGTGCACCAGCGCCAGCGCCGAGGTCACGCGTTCGTCGACAAGGTCCGGGTAGAAGCCGGCGAGCTGTGCCGCCGTGAGCATTCCCTTGTAGACGACGGTGCGGCTCGAGAAGCTTGCCCAGTGGAAGCGATCGCGCCCGATGCCGGCCGCGAGCGCATCGCGCTCGATGACCCGCCGCAGGACGAGCAATCGACCCTCGAGGGCCGCGCCGTCGAGACCGATCGCCGCGACGAAGAGCTGGCGAAGCGACGGTAGCGCCCGGCGTGCGGATCGCCCGACTGCGTCGGCGATAACCGGCACGTCGCGCCATCCGAGAAGGCGCAACCCCTCCGCCCGGCATGCCTGCAGCGTGAGGGCCTCGCACCGTTCTCGCTCGTCCGGATCCTGGGGCAGCATGGCCATGCCGACGCCGTATGAGCCGGGTGCCGGGAGCGCGAGCCCGGTCACGTCTCGAAGGAACGCGTCCGGAACCTGCAGCAGAATCCCGGCGCCATCGCCGCTGTCGGGCTCGGCACCTGAGGCGCCGCGATGCCCGAGGTTGACGAGCGCCTGAATCCCCTGCTCGACTACCGAATGCGCCGGGCCGCCGGCGATCCGGGCGACGAAAGCGACGCCGCAGGCGTCATGTTCGACGGCAGGCTCAGACAGACCTCTATTCGGGGGCTGTCCACTCAACAATTCGCCGATACGTGCGTAGCCTGACATGGTTCGGGGGTCAGATCAAGTTGCGCGTGCCCGAACCCGTTGCTGTGCTAGGGTTTACGCAAATGGCGACAACTGCGCGTCGATACTTTGGCCCGCCAGCCGTAAGGCTGCCGGGGGTCCTCTAACCCGACCGCGCAGTTTTCACCAGGGCTGGTTCATCAGAGATGGGTCAGCCCCGGATCCCGTGTGGTGGCCCATCACCACACGGAGGTGCCATACAGTGACCATCGAGCCGCTGCTGCTCAGCGCGACCCGACGACATGACACACATCGGGTGCGCATCGGCGCCGTCACGATCGGCGGTGGCGACATCCCGATCATCGCGGGCCCGTGCGCTGTCGAGAACGGCTACGTGGGGCACGCGATCGCCGCGCACCGTGCGGGTGCGTCGGTGCTGCGCGGATGCGTCTTGAAGCCTCGGACCAGGCCGGGCTCGTTCCAGGGACTCGGCATCGCCGGCCTGCCGCTCCTCGACGAGGCGCGGCGCGTCACCGGCTTGCCAGTGATGGCCGAACCCCTCGACGCCGGTGACATCGAGCTCCTCCGAGACCACGTCGACGCCCTGATGATCGGCGCGCGCTCGATGCACAACACCCCGCTGCTGCGTGCGACTGGGCAGAGCGGGATGCCGGTCATTCTCAAGCGAGGGATGTCGGCCACCTACGAGGAGTGGCTCGCCGCCGCGGACTACATCACCAGCGAAGGCAATCGCCAGGTCGTGCTCTGCGAGCGCGGCATCCGCACCTTCGAGACTGCCACGCGGAACACGCTCGACGTGAGCGCGATCGCGGTCCTGCGTGACATGACCGATCTCCCGATTGCCGTGGACCCGAGCCATGCCGCCGGCAATTCGCGCTGGGTGCCGTCACTGGCCGTGGCAGCGCTGGCAGGAGGCGCGGACGCGCTGATCATCGAGTGCCATCCGGATCCCGCTGCCTCGCTCTGTGATGCCGCGCAGGCAATCACGCCGCACGTGCTCAGCCGGATCGTGCAGACGGCACGCGCGCTGTGCGCGATGACCCGACCGGCGATCGCGGATTCCGTCGAGGGATGCCGGGACGTGATCGACACCATCGATGACGCCGTCTTCCGTCTGCTCGAGTACCGCGCCGCGGTGGTAGAGGCGGTACAGCAGCGCAAGCTCGCCTCCATGCTCCCGGAACGCGATGTGGCGCGCGAGCACGAGATCGTCGAACGTCTGGCCAGACGCGCACCCCGGCTTGGTGAGCAACGTGTCGACCGGCTTGTGCACGCCATCATCGACGAGTGTCTCGACGCGGTTCCGGCCACCGAGGCCGTTGCCTGAACCCTGCATCAACTCGACAGTCGATGACCTTCTGAGCGGGACCGCCGGTCATACTCGAAAGTGCCCAGCGATCTGGGAGAGGTCGCGGGAGTGAGGCAGATATCAGTGGCAACAGCAGCGCAGGCGCCTGTTTCGGCGCCCGAGACACAGTCGCGAGGGCAGCACGCCGACACGAGGATCGGCCCTGTGACCGAGCGCACCCTCGTGCAGCTCTTCCTGCGCCAGGCTGCATCGCGCGGCGGCAACCCCGCGATGTTCCACCGCGATGGCGACCACTGGGCGCCCATCGGCTGGGACGACTACGCCACGCAGGCGCGCGCATCTCGCCGCGTTCTTCATGAGCACCGGACTGCTGGCGAGTGAGCACGTCGCGATCTGGTCGTTCAACCGTCCGGAGTTCGTCATCAGCAGCACCGCCACGCTGCTCACCGGGGCGTGCACGGCGCCGCTCTATCAAACGTTGAGTGCCGAGGAGGCTGCGTACGTCCTCGCGCATTCCGACTCACCGATTGCGGTGGTCGAGAATCAGGCATTGCTCGCGCGGGTGCTGGCGGTGCGCGACCGTCTTCCATCGCTGCGCTGCGTCGTGCTCATGGACGGCGATGCGCCTGCAGGCGAGGAAGCGTTCGTCGTGACCTGGGCGGAGGCGATGCGCCGCGGCACCGACGCAGTCGCGACGATTGGCGACGAGCTCGACGCGCGCGGTGAGGCGGTAGGGCCCGCGGACGTTGCGACGCTCGTTTATACGAGTGGTACAACCGGCCCGCCGAAAGCGGTCATGGCGACGCACCAGAACCTGATCGCAGCCATCAACGCGCTGGCTCCGATCGTCGAACTCTCGACGGATGACCGCGTCCTCAGCTACCTGCCGCTCGCCCATATCCTGGAGCGCCTCAACAGCGAGATCCGCCTGTACTGCGCGGGGAATCCGCTCTGGTTCGCAGCGTCGATCGCGGAGATGCCCGCCGAAGTGCGCGACCTGCGGCCAACCTGCTTCGTGGGCGTGCCCCGGGTGTGGGAGAAGATGGCCGCCACCATCGAATCAACGATCGATGCCCTGCCTGCACCGCGACGCCGGATCGCGCGTTGGGCGATCAGCGTCGGGGGACAGGTGGTGGATTGCAAGCAACGTGGCAGCAATCCGTCGCGCGTTCTGGTGATGCGCCACCGGCTCGCCGATCGTCTCGTGCTGCGCCACGTCCGCGAGGAGACGGGCCTTGACCAGGCGCACACGCTCATCACGGGCGCGGCGCCGATTTCGCCGCATGTCCTCCGGTTCTTTCACGCGCTCGGCCTCGAAATTCTCGAGGGCTACGGCATGAGCGAGAACATGACCGTCACCAGCGTGAACCGGCGCGGCCACGCGCATCTCGGCACGGTGGGACAGGTCATTCCCGGAGTGGATCTGCGCATTGCGGATGACGGCGAGATCTGCATGCGCGGCGAGGTGCTGTTCGCCGGGTATTACAAGGATCCTGTCGCGACGGCGGAGGCCGTGGTCGACGGCTGGCTGCATACCGGCGACATCGGTGAGCTCGACACCGACGGATTCCTGCGGATCACGGACCGCAAGAAGGATCTGATCATCACCGCGGGCGGCAAGAACGTCTCGCCCTCGAACATCGAGGACGAACTGCGCAGCGAGTTGATCGCGAATCCGGTCGTGATCGGCGACCGGCGCCCCTACCTCGTCGCGCTACTCACGCTCGACACGTCCGGTCTCGCGGCACTGGCCGGCCGCCTCGGGCTGCTCGAGAAAGCCGACGACCTCATCTCTCATCCGAAGGTGCTGGACGAGGTTCGGCGGCGCGTGGACGCGGTCAACACGAATCTCGCCAACGTGGAGAAGATCCGGCGGTGGCTGCTCCTGCCACGAGAGTTCGTCGTCGGCGTCGAGCTGACGCCAACGTTCAAGGTGCGGCGCAAGGTCGTCGCCGAGCGTTTCGCCGGTGAGATCGAGAGCCTGTATACGACAAGGCCCGAAGCAGCCCGCCCGCATGTGGACGGCGCGTAGCAGGCCGGCTATCGGCGCTCGATGATCCCGCGAATAAACGATGCCTGCCCGGCGTGCGTCACATCGTCGTTGACGATGCTCACCAGACGAACACCGAGCGTGACCGGCGGGTCCCATCGCTCGTCGACAACCCGGTCGAGGTCGGCATCCGTCAATCCGGCAACGTACTCGAGTGTCGCTGCGTGCACGGCGTCGTAGTACGCGACGAGCGGTTCGGCGTCGACGACCACCGATCCAACCTGCTCCGACGTGTGCCCGAAGCCGTGGTCCATGCGCTCGAGCGGCAATTCGAATCGATCCACCCAGCCGCCTGACGTCCAGACCTGATCGGTCCCGGCCACACCGGCGATGTGGTCGTCCTGGATGCGGGTGAGATGCCAGATCAGCCACCCGATCGAGTTCGCCTCACGGTCGAGCCGGATCCCCAGCTCTTCGCGGCTGAGGCCATCAGTGACGCGATGCACGACCTGGCGGATCCGCTCGAACGAATCGGCAAGCAACTCAGCGCTGGTCATCGACTACCTCCATGAGAATCGTTCGTCCATCATGAAGCCATGAGCGAGCATCCCGAAGACCTCCCCTGGAACGACGCACCCGCCGACTCTGACGCCCCCTTGGGGAGCGGCGAACCCGACCCCGCGGAGGTGATCGGCGACGAGGACGACCCGGCGATCCAGGACACCTCGCTCGTGGGCCGGCTGCAGGACGTCGACGAATATCGCCGAGACACGCTCGATGAGCGTCTCCGTGAAGAGGAGCCGGATCGCGCGGCGCAATTCGAGGAGCCCGAAGCCGGCGAGATGCAGGCGCCGGAGTCCGGCGATGACGACATCGCGCTGACGCGTGGTGAACGTGACCTCTTCGATGGCGAGGACGGCGACGGATCCGCGGAGGACGCCGCCATTCACTTGATCCCCGAGTAGCGAAGACCTCCGGCTAATGTGACATTTGCCCCTGGCTCCGCGCGCATCCCACGTGCAAGGCTCGTATATGCAGCACCACAGGGTGCGACTGCCTGATGGTTGGAGGGTGACCATGAGTCACGGACCGCGTTGCCGGAGCGCTGAGTAGCGGCCATGGCGGAGCGCGCGGGCACCACCTTTGTCCTCGCCGGCGACGGCCTGGGGTCAGTCATCGGCGCACTGCACGCGCGGGGATACACCGTAATCGCCCCCACGGTCCGCGATGCCTCGATCAGCTATGAACCCGTTGCGAGCAGTCGCGAGCTCCCGCGAGGCGTGGGCGACGAGCAGTCGCCGGGGAGATACCGCCTCAGAGAGCGCGAGGACGCCGCGGTGTTCGGCTTTGCCGCAGCACCTTCGTCATGGAAGCGGTATCTCTATCCGCCCAGGACAACGCTGTGGCGAACGCGGCGCGACGATCAGGGCACGCTGACATTTGAGGAGACCGCCGCCCCGCCGCCCCGCTACGCGTTCGTGGGCGTGCGAGCGTGCGAGCTCGCCGCGATTCTCGTGCACGACCGCGTCTTCGCGGGTTCGGCGCATCCGGATCCCACTTACGCGTCGCGCCGCAAGGAGCTGTTCATCGTCGCGGTGCATTGCGGCTCGCCGTCCGGCGTCTGCTTCTGCTCGTCGATGAACACGGGACCGCGCGCCGGCGCAGGATTTGACCTTGCGCTCACGGAGCTGCTCGACGCCGAAGCACCCCGATACGTCATCGAAGCCGGCTCCCCGGCCGGTCAGGAGGTGCTCGATGCGCTCCCCTCGCGGGCGGCCACCGACCATGACATCGAGGCATCCCAGGCGGTCACTGACAACGCAGTGGAGCACATGGGCCGGCAGATGGAGACACACGGGCTCCCCGAACTGCTGCTGCGGAACCTCGACCATCCGCGCTGGGACGACGTCGCAGCACGATGCCTCAGCTGCGGGAATTGCACCATGGCCTGCCCGACGTGCTTCTGCAGCGACGACGTGGAAGCGCAGGCACCCGACGGCGAATCGAGCTCGCGCGTGCGGGAGTGGGCGTCCTGCTTCTCCCACGACTTCTCATATATCCACGGGGGCGCGGTCCGTCAGCCGGTGCGCAGCCGCTATCGGCAGTGGATGACGCACAAGCTGGGGACCTGGTGGGAGCAGTTCGGCACGTCCGGGTGCGTCGGCTGCGGCCGCTGCATCGCATGGTGTCCGGTGGGCATCGACATCACGGAGGAGGCGGCGGCGATTCGAGCAGCCGACGGTCTTCGGGCGAGCTCGATATGAATACCATCGCCGGCGAGCTGACGGCTCACCGCTTCTTTGCGGGGATGGAACCCGCACACCTCGAGTTGCTGACCGGATGCGCGCGCAATGTCGTGATCCCGGCGGGCTCATCGATCATTCGCGAGGGCACGGACGCCGGAGCCTTCTGGGCGATCCGCACCGGAAGGATCGCGCTCGGGGTCAGCGCCCCGGGCTCTGGCATGGTCACGATCGACACGCTCCACGCGGGCGATGTGCTCGGCTGGGCATGGCTTTTCCCGCCGTATCGCTGGCACTTCGACGCGGACGCCCTCGACGACATACATGCGGTTGTCTTCGATGCCGTGTGCCTGCGCGCCAAGTGCGCGGCCGACCCGGCGCTCGGGTTCGATCTCGCACAGCGCGTTGCCGCAATCCTCGGTGACCGGCTCAATGCTGCGCGCCTGCGCATTCTGGATCTGTATGGCACTGCTCATCCCCGCTGACGTCCGATCCTCCGCGCCGATGACACCGGTGAGCCACCGCGTCGTCCATCGCCGCCAGGAGACCGCGGACGTGGTCACGCTGGAGCTTGAGGCGACAGACGGCACACGCATGCACTACGCCGCCGGTCAGTTCAACATGCTCTACGCCTACGCTGTCGGCGAGGTTGCGACATCGATCAGCGGAAATCCGCTTGCAGATCGCCCCGTCACACACACGATCAGGAACGTCGGCAGCGTTTCGCGCGCGTTGTGTGCGCTCCAGGTCGGCGACACCCTCGGCGTGCGCGGTCCATTCGGATCGAGCTGGGGGCTGGACACGGCGATGGGCTGCGACCTGGTGATCGTCGCCGGCGGCATCGGCCTCGCGCCACTTCGATCCGTCGTCACGCAGATCCTTTCGGAGCGCGACCGGTACGGCATCGTCGAGGTCGTCATCGGCACGCGCACGCCCGAGGAGCTCGCGTTCAGAGACGAGGTGGAGGCGTGGCGGAAAAAGGGTGATATCGCCGTGCACGTGACCGTCGATCGGGCGACGCCGGGATGGCAGGGCACCGTGGGCGTGGTGACGACCGTCCTGCCGCGGGTCCATTGCGATCCCAGCGCGATCGCACTTGTCTGCGGCCCGGAGGTGATGATGCGGTTCACGGCACTCGCCTTGATGGAGCGCGGCCTCCCGCCGTCACGGATTCGCGTTTCCATGGAACGCAATATGCAGTGTGCCATCGCGCAATGCGGGCACTGTCAGCTGGGCTCGACCTTCGTGTGTGCCGACGGTCCGGTCATGACCTGGGAGCGGGTCGAACCGCTGCTTGCGGTGCGTCAGTTGTGACCGGCGCGGCACCTCCCAAGCTGGCGGTCTGGAAGTTCTCCTCGTGCGATGGCTGCCAGCTCACCCTGCTCGACTGCGAGGACGAGTTGCTGACCATCGCCGGGCAGGTGGAGATCGCCTACTTTCTCGAGGCATCGCGCGCGGTGGTAGCGGGTCCGTACGACCTCTCGATCGTTGAGGGATCGATCACGACCGCTGACGACATCGAGCGCATCCGCGAGGTGCGGCGAGTGTCGGAACACGTCGTGTCGATCGGCGCGTGCGCTACCGCCGGTGGGATCCAGGCGCTGAGAAATTTCGCCGACGTTCGCGAGTTCACGTCGATCGTCTACGCGCACCCGGAATACATTCACACCCTCGACCGATCCACGCCGCCGTCGGCGCACATCGACGTCGACTTCGAGTTGCACGGTTGCCCCGTCGACAAGGGGCAGTTGCTCGAGGTGATCACCGCGTTCCTGCACGGTCGGCGACCGCAGATCGCCTCCCACTCCGTGTGCGTTGAGTGCAAGCGCCGGGGCACCGTCTGCGTCATGGTTTCCAAGGGAATCCCGTGCCTCGGTCCCGTCACGCACGCTGGATGCGGGGCGATCTGTCCCGCGTATGACCGGGGGTGCTACGGCTGCTTCGGACCCGCAGACACCACGAACATTCCGGGATTCGTCGCTGCGCTCGGCGCCGCGGGAATGTCGGGATACAACCTCGTTCGAAGTCTTGCGAACGTTCAACGCCGACACACCCGAGTTTCGCGATGCCAGCACGGCAGCTGAGCACGCACTGGAGGGCAGGTGACCCACAGCAACAACGGATCGCGAACACTTTCAGTGGCGTCGCTGGCACGGGTGGAAGGCGAGGGCAGCATGCATGTCGTCGTCCGGGACGGCGAGGTGCGCGATGTCGAGTTGCGAATCTTCGAACCGCCACGGTTTTTCGAGGCCTTTTTGCGGGGCCGCTCCTACACGGAGGTTCCCGATATCACCGCGCGCATTTGCGGGATCTGCCCTGTGGCGTACCAGATGAGCGCGTGCCAGGCGATCGAGGACGCGTGCGGCGTGACCGTCGAACCGCAGGTTCGTGCGCTGCGCCGTCTGCTCTACTGCGGCGAGTGGATCGAGAGCCACGCTCTGCACATCTATCTGCTGCACGCGCCGGACTTTCTTGGCTACGAGAGTTCGATCGACCTGGCTCGCGATCATCGCGACATCGTCGAGCGTGGGCTGAAGCTCAAGAAGGTCGGCAACGACATTCTCAACATGCTCGGCGGCCGCGCCATTCACCCGGTGAACGTCCGCGTCGGAGGTTTCTACAAAGTACCGGCAATCGCCGATTTCGCACCCTTGCGCGAGCGCCTGCGCTGGGCACGCGACGCGGCCATCGACACCGTTCGCTGGGTGGCGACCTTCGACTTTCCGGAGCTCACCCTGGACGGCGACCTGGTCGCGCTGCGCAACGAGCACGAGTACCCGATCACCGAGGGTCGAATCGCGTCCACCGCCGGCCTCGACATCGCGGTCCAGGAGTTCCCCGCGCATTTTGGCGAGGAGCACGTCGCGCACTCCACGGCGCTGCACGGAACCGCTGTCGGCGGTCCGTACACTGTCGGACCGCTCGCGCGGTTCAACCTCAACTACGCGCGGCTTCCGGCGCTCGTCAAGCAGGTGGCCTCGGATGCGGGGATCACCGAGACGTGTCGCAATCCCTTCCAGAGCATCATCGTTCGCGCGCTGGAAGTCGTGTTCGCCTGTGATGAGGCACTGCGGATCATCGATGCGTACGAACCTCCGGAGCACCCGTCATCTGAGATGCCGGCGATCGCGGGCACCGGGCACGGGTGCACCGAGGCGCCACGCGGACTCCTCTATCACCGGTACACCATCGACGCCGCGGGCGTCATCAGCGATGCGGTGATCGTGCCGCCAACATCGCAGAACCAGCCCTCCATCGAGCGGGGACTCAAGCAGTTCGTGCAGGATCGTCTCGCGCTCGACGACGCGGAGTTGACGAGACAGTGCGAGCAGGCGATTCGTAATTACGATCCCTGCATCTCCTGCGCCACTCACTTTCTTGACCTCACCGTGGACCGGGGTTGAGCCTCCCCCCGGTCGTGATTGGCATCGGGAACCGCTATCGACGCGACGACGGTTCGGCGCTGCGGGTGCTCGACGCACTCTCGGGACGGGTGCCAGTCGCGACGGTGGTTCTCCAGAGCGACGGCGAGCCCGCACGGCTCATCGACGCGTGGTCCGACGCATCACTCGCCATCGTCATCGAGACCGTCCGCGGCGGGCGCGCACCTGGATCGATAGCTGAGGTCATGTGGGATGAACACCTTGCCCTCGCGTTCGGCGAGCGCAACTCCCACGGTCTCGGGATCCTCGAAGCCATCGCACTCGGGCGTGCAGTTGGACAGATGCCACGGTCACTCCGTCTTGTTGGCATCGAACCGCAGGATCTCGGCTGGGGCGAAGGCCTCAGCGACGTGGTCGCGCGAAGCGTCGGCACCGCCGCAGATCTGGTGCTCACCTATCTTCGATAGCGGACCGATAACCGCGTCAGCGACGCGCCTGGGCGCCGCAGACATCCGCGGCCGGCGTCTCGTCCGCCCGGTACACCCGCGAGTGGGTGACGAAATGCTGGTTGGATCCCGCGGGTAACGAGAACCCCTCGGGCAGTCCATCGCTCACATCGAGGATGAGTTGCGTGTGCTGCCAGGCCGCGAATTGCCGATGGTCGATATAGAAGGGACAACCGCCGACGTCGCCGAGCAGCACATCGTGATCGCTTAGCACGAATTCACCGAGATCGAAGCAGATCGGGAGGCTGCCATCACAGCAGCCTCCCGACTGGAAGAACATCAGCCGGCCCCGTTCCGCTGTCAGTCTGCGGATCGCCTCGAGCGCGGCTGGGGTGGCGACCACACGCGCGGTGGACACCGCCGCGGTGTGGTCGCTCACCATTGCCTCGAACCTCTAGAAGAAGCCCAGCGCCTTTGCGCTGTAGCTCACGAGAAGGTTCTTGGTCTGCGAGTAGTGCTCCAGCATCATCTGGTGGTTCTCGCGTCCGACACCAGAGATCTTGTAACCACCAAACGCCGCACCGGCGGGGTACAGGTGGTAGCAGTTGGTCCAGACCCGACCGGCCTTGATCGCCCGACCCATTCGGTAGGCGCGGCTGCCATCGCGCGTCCACACTCCGGCGCCCAGGCCGTACAGCGTGTCATTCGCGATCTCGATGGCTTCGGCCTCGTCCTTGAAGGTCGTGACGGCCAGCACCGGTCCGAAAATCTCTTCCTGGAAGACGCGCATCCCGTTGTGGCCCCACAGGACGGTGGGCTCGTAGTAGTACCCGCCCTCGAGGTCTTCGTTCACCGTTGCGCGCTTGCCGCCGATCAGGCACTGCGCACCCTCATCGCGGCCGATTTTCACGTACAACTCGATCTTCTCGAGTTGTTGCGCGGAGTTCTGCGCGCCGATCATGGTGCTCACGTCGAGCGGGTTGCCCTGCTTGATGGCCCGAATGCGAGCAAGGCAACGATCCATGAACCTGTCGTAGATCAACTCCTGGATCAGCGCCCGCGACGGACACGTGCACACCTCGCCCTTGTTGAACGCGTACAGCACGAGTCCCTCGATCGCCTTGTCGAGAAAGTCGTCGTCCGCCGCCATCACATCCTCGAAGAAGACGTTCGGCGACTTGCCACCCAACTCGACCGTTGACGGAATGAGGTTCTGCGCGGCGTACTGCATGATGAGCCGCCCCGTCACTGTCTCCCCGGTGAAACCGATCTTGGCGATACGCGGGCTTGATGCCAGCGCCTTGCCGATCTCGCCTCCGGGTCCCGTGACGATGTTGATCACCCCCGCCGGCACGATGTCCGCGATGACCTCTGCCAGCTTGAGAATCGACCAGGGAGTCGGGGAAGCCGGCTTGAGCACCGTGCAGTTGCCTGCCGCCAGCGCCGGAGCGATCTTCCACGCCGCCATGAGCAACGGAAAGTTGAACGGGATGATCTGTCCAACCACGCCGAGGGGCTCGTGGAAGTGGTAGGCCACCGTGTCCTTGTCGATCTCGGTGCTGCGTCCTTCGAGCGACCGGGTTGCCCCCGCGAAGTACCGGAAGTGATCGACCGCCAGCGGTATGTCAGCGGCGAGCGTTTCACGTACGGGCTTGCCGTTCTCCCAGGATTCCGCGACAGCAAGCATCTCGAGGTTTGCCTCGATTGCATCTGCGATGCGGTTGAGGACCGCGGCACGATCCGGCAGTGATGTCGCGCCCCACGCCTCCTTGGCGGCGTGCGCGGCGTCCAGCGCCAGTTCAACATCCGCCGCTGTCGATTTCGCGACCTCGCAGAACACCTTGCCGTTGACGGGGCTGATGTTGGGCATGTACTGCCCGGCCACCGGTGGCACCCAACGACCACCGATGAAGTTGTCATAGCGTCGCTTCAGCTGCACCAGACTGCCAGGCTCGCCGGGCGGGGCGTAGACCTTGCTGTCAACGCGTGGGGCCTCCGCGCGGACTGGTTCCAATGTGACCGTCATGGCGACACCTCCTGTCGATAGTTGGTTGTCTGTGATCCACGCTACGCACGCGGCTCGCGCGATGACAGAGCCGAATGTCGCCGATCTCTTCGCGCGCGCGAGGTCCTTCGGCTCTTGTCACCGTCAACCTTTGGCGGAACTGCATGCCAAAAGGCCCTATCAACTCCGCCCGCCCGTCGATACGGTTAATGCGCAACCAACACACTGGAGCGCACCATGACCGTCAAAGTCGGAATCAATGGTTTCGGACGCATTGGACGCGACGTCGTGCGCGCCGCTCGAGAGCAGGGTGTCGACTGGGACATCGTCGCAGTCAATGACATCACCACCCCGGCGACGCTGGCGCACCTGCTGAAGTACGACAGCGTTTTCGGACGTTTCCCGGGCACAGTGACGACTGATACCAACTCCATCAGTGTCGATGGGCACATCGTCAAAGTGTTCGCCGAGCGCGAGCCGAAGAACCTCCCGTGGGGCGATCTCGGTGTTGACATCGTCATCGAGTCGACGGGTCATTTCACCGATGCGGAAAAGGCACGCGCACATATCGATGCCGGCGCGCGGAAGGTGGTCATCACTGCTCCGGCCAAGAATGAGGACATCACCATCTGCATGGGCGTGAACCACGAGGCATACGACCCGTCGCGACACCACATCGTCTCCAACGCCTCGTGCACCACCAACTGCCTCGCACCCGTCGCCAAGGTGCTGTCCGACACATTCGGCATCGAGGCGGGCTTCATGACGACAGTGCATGCGTACACGGGTGACCAGGTCATCCTCGACGCTCCACACAAGGACCTCCGTCGAGCTCGGGCCGCCGCACTGTCGATCATCCCGACCACGACTGGCGCGGCCAAGGCTGTTGCGTTGGTGATGCCCGAGCTCAAGGGAAAGTTCCACGGCCTCGCGCTGCGCGTGCCTGTGCCCGACGTCAGCCTCGTCGACCTCACGCTCACGCTGTCGACCGCAGCCACCGTCGAAACGATCAACGCGGCGATGCGCGAGGCGGCCGACACATGGCTCTCCGGAATCCTAGCGGTGAACGAGGAGCCGCTCGTATCCGTTGACTTCCTGAAGGACAGTCACTCGTCCATCTTCGACGCGCTCAGCACGATGATGATCGGCGAGCACACCGCAAAGGTGCTGTCCTGGTACGACAACGAGTGGGGCTACTCCTGCCGTGTCCTCGATGTCGTCGGGCTCATCGCCGGGAAGCTCTGACTCGGAGACGCGACAACGTCCGATCAGTTCGCGGGGTAGCCGTGCTCGGGCACAACCAGAAGCGTGCCGTGACTCGTGTGCAGGAGGCGGGTGGAAACACTACCGAGCAACATCCGCCGCACCGGACCGAGCCCTCGCGTGCCGACGGCGATGAGGCTCGCGCCAGGGCGCTCCTTCGCACACGCCACCAATGCATCGGCCGCATCACCCACTGCCGCGGCGGTGCCCACGGTCCGCCCGGCGACAAGCTCCAGCGACGCAGCGAACTGCTGCAACGACCGTTGCTCCATCTCGAGCTCATCGTCGGGATCGAGGTACGCGTTGGCGGCCGCCGACATCGGCGGCGCCGCGTGGACCAACTCGATGCTCGAGTCGTCGTAGAGATGCGCGATCGTGGCCGCGAACAGTGCCGCACCGCGTGCACCCTCAGAGCCGTCGAACCCGACCAGGATCTGCGCCGGCGGCCACGACGCGGCGCCGCGCACGACCAGCACCGGGCGATGGACGGAGTGCACCACGTGTTCGGAGACGCTCCCGACCAGGGTGCGCCGTAGTGCATCGAGCTCCCGGCTTCCGACGACGACCAGGTCGGCGTCGACCGTCTGAGCGACGTCCATGACGGCGTTGAACGCCGGGTCCCGCGCGACATACATCCCGTCGACGCTCGCACCGAGGGCCGTGAGGCGCCCCCGCTCGTTATCGAGCAGCTTCCGCGCATCGGTCTCGAAGGCATCCCATGCGCTCTCAGGGCCGATGTAAGGCGCATACGCGAGGACGCTCGAGGGGGCGAACTCGTACGCGGTGACAAGGTGTAGCGCGGCGCCCGAGCGCCTCGAGAGATCGGCCGCGGCGGTAAGGGCGCGATGCGCGCCCGCGGATCCGTCGGTCGCGAGAAGGATGTTCCGGATGCTGACCGCTCGCACCCGTTTCCCCGCAAGACTGAGCACGTCCATGATCGGAATCTCCAGTGAGCTGTGAGCTGCACCACAAGGGAACCAACTGGGGGACGGGCCGGGCAACGGTCTTAGGTCACTGATCGGGACGGCGATGGACCTAAGCTTTGCCGGTGCCAACGGTGACCCCGGACCAGCCGACCAAGGCGACTAAGCCGAATACTCCGGCCCGCGGACCGAACGTGCCCGGCTACAACCCCATGGGATGGCGCCGGTTCTGGGTGTTCCTCTTCGTGCTGCTGCTGGTGAACTTCGTCATCACCAGCATCATCGAAGCGGTTTCGACCCCCGCCTCGGTGACCATCCCCTACGACGTCTTCCTGAATGAGATCACCGCGGGCAACGTGGTGAACATCACTGCGACCGGGAATTCGATCACGGGAACGACGAAGAAAGCGGTGAGCGGAGGGTCGGGACAAGGGAGCGCGACCAACTTCATCACCGAGCGTCCGAGCTTCGCGAGTGACAACCTCGAGGCATCGCTCATCAAGAACAAGGTGAGCATCCTCGCCGAGCCGCCCAACCCGCCGACGCCGCTCTGGCTGACACTGCTGCTGGGCTTCGGACCAGCGGTGATCATCGTGTTCGGGATCATCTACTTGATGCGACGCACCGCGGCACTCGCCGGTGGTGGCCCCGGCGGTGTCCTCGGCCGCTTCGGCCAGAGCGGGGCCCGCCTCTACAACGCGGAGCGCCCGGATACGACCTTCGCCGACGTGGCAGGAATCGACGAGGTCAAGGCGGAGTTGGTGGAGGTGGTCGACTTCCTCAAGAAGCCCGACAAGTACCAGCGCCTCGGCGGCACGGTTCCAAAGGGCGTGCTGCTCATCGGCGCCCCTGGCACGGGGAAGACGCTCCTCGCGCGCGCCGTCGCCGGCGAAGCGGCGGTGCCGTTCTTCTCGATCTCCGCGTCGGAGTTCATCGAGGCGATCGTCGGAGTTGGGGCCGCACGCGTTCGCGATCTGTTCAAGAACGCGCGCGCTGCCGCGCCGGCAATCGTCTTCATCGACGAGCTGGATGCGATCGGCCGGTCGCGGTCGACAGGCGCTCGGCTCGGCGGCAACGAGGAGCAGGAACAGACCCTGAACCAGATCCTCACCGAGATGGACGGGTTCGATCCGCACGAGGGCGTCATCGTGCTCGCCGCCACCAACCGCGCCGACGTGCTCGATGCGGCACTGCTCCGTCCTGGCCGGTTCGACCGTCGGATCACCGTCCCGTTCCCCGACCGGCGGGGCCGCCTCGCGATCCTCGGCATCCACACCAGGCACATCCCGCTCGGACCCGATGTCGACCTCGACGTCATCGCGTCGCTCACCGCCGGCATGGTCGGAGCAGATCTGCGCAACCTCGCCAACGAGGCAGCGCTCGCCGCAGCACGCCGCGACGCCACGGTCGTTGCCCAGGTCGACTTCACCGACGCGCTCGAGAAGGTGGAGCTTGGATCAGAGCGCAAGCTCTCGCTGAGCGCCAATGACCGCGAGCGGATCGCGTATCACGAGGCAGGGCATGCCCTTCTTGGGCTGCTGCAGCCGGGTGCTGACCCGGTGCGCCGCGTCTCGATCATCCCGCGCGGGCAATCGCTCGGCGTCACCGTGCAGAGCCCAGTCGACGATCGCTTCAATTACGGCGAGGACTACCTCCGCGGCCGCATCACCGGGGCGCTCGGAGGGCGGGCTGCCGAGCAACTCGTGTACGGCGTGGTGACCACCGGCGCCGAGAGCGACCTCCGCCAGGTCACCTCGATCGCGCGGCAGATGGTGGTGCGCTACGGCATGAGCCCCAAGGTTGGCGTGCTCAGCCTGACGGACGACCCCGACAACCCGGGTGCATCGGCGAGCTTCACGCGTCCGTACAGCGAGGAGACCGCAGCGTTGATCGATGAGGAGGTCCGGCGCATCAGCGAGGAGTGCCTTGCCCAGGCCGTGACGCTGCTCACCGGCAACCGCGACAAGCTCGACGCGCTCGTGAAAGCGCTCCTGGTGCATGACACGCTCGGCGAGACGGAGATCCTCGAGGTCACGGGTCTCCAGCCGCTGGAGACAAGCGCCGCGGTGGTTGACTGACGAGAGCGAGGCTCGCTCGCATCCGGACGGTCAGTGGTCGGGGATACGCCGGCCGGTGACCTCGTCCAGCGAGACCCGCACCCAGTGCTGGGTGGCACGCGTCGCCCACGAGTGCAACGGCCCGCGACGGAGCCCGTCCAGCTCATCGGGGTCGGTGACCTCGTGCGCGGTTCCCTTGACGATGACGCTCCAGCCTGCGTGGTACAGGGGACGGCTGTCGTCAACCTCGAAGACAACGGGAGCGCCGCCACTCAGCGCGCCGAGCTTCGTGCCCGGCGACGTGCAGAACACGATCGAGTCATCCTCGGCGAGATAGTTGACCGGGATGATCAGCGGCTTCCCATCGACCACGAAACCGATGCGTCCGACGAAGGCATGAAATTGGAGCAACTCCATCGCCTCCGCGCGTGTGAGCTCATGCACTCTCGTCTGCGCCGTGCTGTCCAATTTGGCTCCTTTCTCTCCGCCTACGACCAGTCGCTGCTGTCGCGGTTCTTCTGATTGCGCCGCGCCATGAACGCGGCCGCTTCCGCGCGGCGCGACAGACCCAGTTTCAACAGGATGTTCGACACGTAGTTCTTCACGGTCTTTTCCGCGAGGAACACCTTCTCCGCAATCTGCCTATTGGTCATGCCCTCGGCGACCAGGTCGAGGATCTTTCGCTCCTGGGCTGTGAGGTCGGCGGTCCCGTCGTTCGCCTGTGCGCCCTCGCCGCGGAGCCGCGCGAGCACGCGAGCCGTGACCGTCGGATCGAGCAGCGATTCGCCTCGCGCAACCTGCCGCACGGCGCCGACGAGATCGCCGCCGCGGACCTGTTTGAGGACGAAGCCGGCGGCCCCGGCCATGATCGAGCTGAAGAGCGCTTCATCATCGGAGTGCGCGGTGAGCATCAACACCTTCGTGTCGGGAAACGCCGAACGGATCTCTCGACACGCCTCGATGCCGGAGCGACCGGGGAGGCGGACGTCCATGATCACGACGTCCGGACGGCTCGAACTCGACAGCCTTCAGCGCAGCGTCAGCATCGCCGGCCTCGGCCACGACCTCCATGCCGCCGGCGTCCTCGAGGACGCTGATGAGCCCGCGGCGGACCAGCTCGTGGTCGTCGCACAGCATCACCCTGATCAAAGGTTCAGCAGACACGTCTGCACTCTAGCAGCGTGCCGTTCTCATTGATTCTGCCGATCGGCCCTGCTTCTTCGGGACATTCTCCTCTGGCCGAAATACGTGACCGGCGCCAGCATGAGGTCCAAGGGTATCCATATGAACACCATGCTTCTCCACGACTTCGCCTATGTCCCCGTTCCCGCGGAACGGGTCTGCGAGCGAGTCCTCGCCACGGACAACGCATGGCTCGTGCCCCTCGCGGCCGCCGCCATGGACGAGGGTGAGGCGCTTCGGTTGCGCGTCGGACCGCTGGGCGCCCTTCCCATGCTCGGCAAGACAGTGAGTTGCGAAATCGGGCAGGCGCTGGTGAGAGGCGACATGACTGTCGTGCCGCTCATCTGGAGAGCGACGTCGACGCCTGGGCTCTTTCCGGTGCTGAGCGCCGATCTCGAGATCGCGCCAATGGACCCGCAGCTCACGCAGCTCACGATCCACGGGCGCTACGAGCCCCCGCTCGGAGCAGTCGGGCGGCGCCTGGACCGGTTGCTGATGCATCGGATCGCCGAGGCCACCATCCGCGCGTTCCTCGTCCGGCTCGTTTCGACCCTTGCCGCAGAGCCTGGCGCGCCCGCTCCGTCGGGCAAGATCGCCGTCTCCCACTGAGCTTCGTCGTTGTCTGCTTCACCCACGGCGACGTGGCCCGGACCTGGCGAAACGCAGCCGCAGCTATCATCGCGAAGGATGGCATTGGGTGGCGGCCGCGCCGAACGTCTGCTTGAAACGGGCCTCGCGCTGGCGGCAGAGCTCTCGCTCCCGGCGCTGCTGCAGAGCATCGTCGATCTCGCGGTCGAGTTGACGGACGCGCGCTACGGTGCCGTGGGGGTGCTCGCGGCGGATGGCGTCGACCTTGCCGATTTCATCACGAGCGGTTTGAACGCGGACGAGCGCGCCGGCATCGGCGAGCTCCCGCACGGACGGGGCATCCTTGGCCTGCTGATCCGCGAGCCCGCCGTCCTGCGGATCCATGACATCGCAGAGGATCCGCGTGCAGCGGGGTTTCCGCCCCATCACCCGCCGATGCGCTCATTTCTCGGAGCGCCGATTCGCGCACATGGCCGCGTCTTCGGCAACATTTATCTGACCGACAAGCGAGGGGCGACCGAATTCTCCGAGGATGACGAGACGGCGGTCGTTGTGCTCGCGAGCCAGGCCGGCGTCGCCATCAACAACGCGCAGCTCTATGCGGAATTACACCTGCGCGAACGATGGCTGGACTCGGTGCGCGAGGTGGCGACGACGCTGCTCGCAGGCGACACAGCCCGGGCTGCGCTCCAGTTGGTCGCGCAGCACGCGCGCGAACTCGGCGATGCGGACATGGCCACCATCAGCATCCCTGAGGGCGAGGGCCTGCGCATCATCATCGCGGACGGCGCAGGGGCGCACGAACTGCGCGACGTCGTGGTGCCGCTTGCCGGTTCACTATCCGCCGAGGTGATCCGCACCGAGCAGACCATGGTCGTTGCGGACGCTCGGCGGTCGACGTTGACGCAGCCGATGGTGAGCATGGCCGGCGTCGGCCCGATGATCATGGTGCCGCTGGCGCTGCGGACCAGTGCTGCCGGAGTCCTCGCGGTCGGCCGGAAAGCGGGACGTCCCGCGTTCGCCTCTGCCGACATTCCGCTGCTCGAGAGTTTCGCGGAGCAGGCGAGCCTCGCTCTCGAATATGCGCGCGCCATCGCCGAAGTCACGCGTCTCGGGATGGTCGAGGACCGCGAGCGAATCGCTCGTGACCTGCACGACGGTGTCATCCAGTCGCTGTACGCGGTGGGCATCGGGCTGCAGGGCACCGCGGGCCTTGTCGGCGACGCGCGACTTGCCGATCGCATCCAGCAGTTCGTCACCGAGATCGATCGCGTGATCGGCGACCTGCGGAGCTACATCTTCGGACTGCGCCCGAGCGTGCTCGGCGCCGGGAATCTCACCAACACGCTCGAGCAGATCGCGCACGAGACGGAGGAGCGCACAGGCCTCACAGTCGTCGTCGACGTCGACGTGACGCTGGAATCCGCGCTCGCGCGGAGTTCCGCGCATGTCGTCCACATCGTTCGTGAAGCCCTCTCAAACGTGGGGCGGCATGCTGCGGCAACAACATGCAGGGTGTCCGTTCGGCGCGAAGGCTCGTCAGCGCTCATCGAAGTGGACGACGACGGGAGTGGGTTCGACCGCACCACGACGTCGAGCGGTCTCGGCATGGGCAACCTGGCCGAACGCGCTGATGCCATCGGTGGGACGCTGGCAGTCGAATCGGCGTTGGGGCGTGGCACCACAGTACGCGTCACCGTCCCGCTCTGAATCTGCATCGGTCATGAGCGAGCCACTTCCGTCCGGATATCCAGCGGCCTGGGCAATGGACGCCGTCCTCGCGGACGGCGGCACGGTGCACGTCCGTCCCATCCGGCCCGACGACGCGGCGGCCCATCGTGCATTCTTCGCCCACCAGTCACCGCAGAGCGTGTATTTCCGCTTCTTCGGCCCGCGTTCCGCGTTGACGGACAGCGAGGTCACTCGCTTCACGACAGTCGACTATCACGACCGCATGGCCTTCGTCGTGTTTCTCCGCGATGAGATGATCGGCGTCGGTCGCTACGACCGGCTCGAGGGCGGCGACGCGGCCGAAGTCGCGTTTGCGGTGGCGGATGCGCACCAGGGCCGAGGGCTGGCGACGCTCCTGCTGGAGTACCTCGCGAGCTACGCGGGCGAGAACGGTATCACCCGATTTGCCGCCGACACGCTGATCGACAACAGACGGATGCTCGAGGTCTTTCAGTCCGCCGGGTTCCGGCGTGAGAGCCGGTCGATCGAGTACGGCGTCGTGCACCTCGCATTCGACATAGAGCCAACTGGAGAGTCGCTTGCCGCAAGCGAGCGTCGCGCGTGGACAGCCGGTGTGCAGAGCATCGCGAGAGTGCTCCGGCCGCAGTCCATCGCTGTCATCGGCGCGGGGCGAAGCCCGAACGGAATTGGGCATTCGGTCGTTCGCAACCTTATCGACGGCGGATTCAAGGGATCGGTGTATCCGGTCAATCCCAACACCGAATCGCTGCTCGGCCTCACATGCGCACCGTCTGTCGAGGCAATCGACGGTCTCGTCGACCTCGCGGTGCTCGCGATCCCCGCCGCGCAGTGCATCGAAGCGGTTGACGCCTGCGCGCGCAAGGCGGTGAAAGGCCTGGTCGTGATTTCGTCCGGATTCGCGGAGGTCGGCGCCGAAGGCAGCGCTTTGCAACGCGAGCTGCTGCTTCATGCTCATCGTGGAGGCATGCGCGTCGTCGGACCGAATTGTTTCGGTGTGATAAACACCGCTCCCGATGTGTCGATGAACGCGACGTTCGCGTCGCGAGCGCCGATCCGCGGTGGTCTCGCATTCGCCTCGCAATCGGGTGCACTCGGTATCGCGGTCCTTGAACAGTCGCTCACCTCGGGGCTCGGACTCTCGAGCTTCGTGAGCATGGGCAACAAGAGCGACGTCAGCAGCAACGACCTCCTGCGCTTCTGGCAGCAGGACGGGGAGACACGTGCGATCCTCCTCTACCTCGAGTCGTTCGGCAATCCGAGAGCCTTCGCGCGAGTTGCTCCTGTCGTGTCGCGCACCACGCCGATCGTCGTGGTGAAATCGGGGCGCAGCACAGCGGGGACGCGCGCGGCGGCGTCCCACACTGCCGCACTCGCGAGTCCCGACACCGTCGTGGATGCGCTGTTCCACCAGGCGGGAGTCATCCGCGTCGACACGCTGGAGGAACTGCTCGACTGCGGGCAATTGCTTGCGAATCAGCCGGCGCTCGCCGGCAATCGCCTTGCGATCATTGGGAATGCCGGGGGTGCGGCCGTCCTTGCTGCCGACACTTGCGAAGCTGCCGGTCTCACGGTCCCGGAATTCGACGCCGCGACGCAGGAAGCGTTGCGAGACGTTGCGGGACCGAATGCGGGCGTGAGCAACCCGGTGGATCTCGGTGCCGGCGCAACCCCACACCTCTTTGAGGAGGCACTGCGCCTCGCGCTTGCGTCGCCGTCGATCGACGGTGTCGTCGTGATTCTCGCGCCGGTCGCCACCGCGGATCCGGAAGACGTCGCCGGGGCGATCGCCCGAATGAACGCGGGCACGCGTCCGCTTGTCTTCGTGCACCTCGGCGAAAACACGGCTCCGGCGGCGCTCACGCAGGGGGAACGTTCGATCCCCTGCTACGCGTTTCCGGAGCGCGCAGTCCGCGCGTTGGGGCGCATCGCCGGGCACTCGAGCTGGAAGAGCCGTCCGGTGGGTCAAGTTCCTGTCCTGGATGGCATTGACATCGCCGCGGCGCAGACCGTCGTCAAGCAACATCTCGCCGCGAACCCCGACGGTGGATGGGTCTCACCCGGCGAAGCCGTTGCCCTGCTGCGGGCGTTCGGCATCGCAACTGCCGGCGAAGTGGCGGTCACCTCGGCTTCGGAAGCGTCCGCGGCGGCGGCGCAGCTTGGATATCCGGTTGCGCTCAAGGCGGTAGGAGCCACCATCCTGCACAAGTCGGATGTGGGTGGCGTGCGTCTCGACCTCGCCACGCCAGCCGGCGTCGCGGCTGCCTACACGGCGATGTCGACAGCACTTGGCGCCGCCATGGAAGGGGCGATCGTGCAATCGATGCTGCGTGGAGTCGAGCTGATCACCGGGGTGGTGAGCGATCCGCTGTTCGGGCCGGTGGTGATGTTCGGCAGTGGCGGCACCGCAGTCGAGCTCTTCGGCGATCGTGTGCTGCGCATTCTTCCGTTGACCGATCAGGACGCGCACGAGATGGTGCGATCGATCCGAGGCGCACCGCTGCTCTTCGGGCATCGCGGCGCGCCGCTGTGCGACGTCCGTGCTGTGGAAGACGTGCTCCTGCGCGTCGCTCAACTCGCGGACGAGGTGCCCCAACTCGCAGAGATGGATCTCAACCCGCTGATCGCGTCGCCGAGCGGCGCCGTGGCGGTGGACGTGCGAATCCGTCTGGCGCCCTGGCGGCAGCACGCGGAAACGGAGGTTCGCCGCCTCCGCTGACACAGGTCAGGTGACTACGGTGGCGAGCGCCTCGACGTTGCGCGCCGGACAGGAGCGGAAGGCTCGAACGCCAGCTGCTCCAGAGCCTCGCGTACGCCGGCGAGCCGCTCGGGGGTCCAGTCGATATCCGGATCCGGCTCGAGGAAGGCGTCGGCGATGCTTGCCGCGGTGAGGCCCGCGAGAGACCACTCCGCAGCCTCCCTTGCGCCGAGTGGCCTGGCCTGGAGCCGCCGCGACGCAATGTCCGGAGTGGAGAGCGCCATGATGACCAGCCCGCGAAGTGTGGCGCTGGCCAGCGTGGCGACCGTTTCAAACGTGGCGTCGAGCTCGGCTCGGAGGCGATAGCCGAATAGCCCGGCGAGCTGGCTCCAACCGCGTGCGATGCGAGCAATGAAGTCGCGGTCTAAGTCGGCCAGAGCGACCTGCAAGGAGCGCCGCAGGTCGTCGTCTGCGACGCTGAGAAAGGTGGAATGGAGTGCGAGGTACGTCCGCCACTCAGTAGATCCGAACATGGTCTCGAAGTCGTTCAGCGCTCCTCTGCGGATCAGTTCGCGAACAAGGTCGCCTCGACCTTCAGCACTGCCCAACGAGTCCAGATGGTCGAGAGCGATTCCCCGCAACAGCGGAACCGTCTGGGCGAAGCCCGCGACCGCGGCCGGGCGTGCCGCTTTGGCGAGCTCCTTGAGCAGGTCGTTGAAGAACATCTCCTTGTAGGGCCAGCGGCGGTAGGCCGCGCTCCGGGACACCGCGGCACGTTGAATGACGTCCTCAAAGCTGATGTGATCCAGGCTCACCGTCAGGCCGAAGCGCTCGATGATCCCGGTGGCCGCCTGGAGCATCCGGGCTTCGGTCTCCTCATCCGACAGGCGAGTGCGCCCGGAACGCAACGGCGCTTGCGCCATCGGGGACAAAGGCGTACGCTTCATTGAGACATGATATTCCATATTTCGAGTGTCAGCTTCTTCCGCAGCCTAACACCCTTCGCGGGGATGAGGTCGTTCCGATGATTGAGGTCGTTCCGAAGATCGCGGCGGGTCCGCCACCAACCCCGGCCAGAAACGGCACGCCCGTCAAACGACAGCGCCGACGCCGGTGGCTGCGGTGGACGGGTGGCGTGGTCGTCACGATCGTGGTGGTCGTCGTCGGTGGCCTTGCTATCGATGCTCACCTCACCACGGCCCCCGCGTCACTTGCGCTCCCAAGGGTCGCTGAAACCGCGCCTTCAGGATCGACAAGCGCAACCGTCGACGGCGTCTGGAGCGCCGGCACTGGTTCCATCGTCGGCTGGCGAGCAGACCAGGTGCTGGTCGGCCAGCACTCGACGCTTGTCGGTCGAACCGGCAAGGTCTGGGGCTCGCTCACGATTACAGGCGGGACGGTGAGCCGAGGATCGTTCACCGTGGATATGGCAGCACTCACCAGCGGGGAGAGTCAAACGACGCAGCGCGCTGTCTTTGATGTCACCGCCGACCCGACCGCGATACTCGCGTTGACAACTCCGATCGCGTTGGGGACGGTCCCCGCCGACGGCGCGGTTCGTCGCTATGCCGCTACTGGAACGCTGACGTTCCACGGCATGAGCCGCACCGTGCACTTCATGGTCTCAGCCGAACGCACGGCCACCGGCATTGATGCGCTTGCCGACATCACGCTCCCGTTGGGTGAATGGCATATCTCGATACAGGGCGTGCCCTTCCTCGCGGATATCCAGAGTCCTGCAGTCGTCGAGGTGTTGCTGGAGCTGACTCAAGGAGACGGCAACCCACCGTCGACGGCGCAGGTAGGCGGATGATGTCCCCTCTGCGCGTATCGATCGACCTGTCACGCACCGTCGCGTGATGCGCTCGTATGCCTCGTACTTGCGCAGAGCCTATGAGCCGCGCCACCGGACGGCAGTTGTCCGCTTCATGAATCGGATAGGAACTGTTCTCTTCGGCGCCGGGATCGGACCACGACGCGCGGCCGCACTCGAGGTGGTGGGAAGGAGTAGCGGTCGCGTCGTCTCTCTCCCTGTCGTCGTGACCGACTGGAAGGGCGGGCGATATCTTGTCTCGATGCTCGGTGATCGTGCGAACTGGGTTCGCAACGTTCGGGCTGCTAACGGTCGCGCGGTACTTCGACACCACACACGCGAGGCCGTCCAATTGACTCTTGTGGCGCCCGCGGACCGGCCGCCGATCCTTCGGCGCTATCTTGCGCTCGCGCCCGGGGCGCGCCCACATATCCGGGTGGACCGCCGCGCGTCGCTGGATGACTTCGCGGCGATCGCCGACCAGATACCAGTGTTTCGCGTAAGAGCGATGAGGGCGCCCGGCACCCCGGCCGAGACGACACAGTCCGCTCCGAACTGACAGACGTCGAACGCATCGTTTCGAGTCGCAGAGCGCTGCGAGCAGTCGTCGTCAGCGCCTTCGCTCACGTGACCGTGAAGAGATCGGCTGGGACAGCCCTGGTAACGTAGCGCGCATGGCAACTGAAGTCCGCAGCCGCGTGCAGCGTCGCGCGGACACCGTAACGCGACTGGAAACTGACGTTGACATCTGGGTGGCAACAGCCCATGGGGATCAGCCGCACTTGATTCCCCTCTCGTTCGCATGGGACGGCGTCCGAATTATCCTGGCTACTCCATCGGGCTCACCGACGGCCCGCAACGCGGCGGCGAGTGGGCGCATTCGCCTCGCACTTGGGCCGCCTCGAGACGTCACGATCTTCGACGCCGCGACCGCGGTGGTTCCGTGTGCAGCGGCCGATGCTGACATCGCAAATTCGTTCAGGCGGCGCGTCGACTGGGATCCTCGGGACGAGGAGGTGGAGCACTCCTTCTTGATTGCGACACCGACGACTGCCCGTTCGTGGAGAAGCGTTCCTGAACTCACAGGGCGAACGCTGATGCGCGAAGGGCAGTGGCTCGACGCGTAAACGTCCCAGAAGTTACTGACCTTCCGTCTCGAACGTCTCGATCTCGACCTCACCATGCAGATACCGCTCGGTCCTGGCTGAACTGTGCGCGTGTATCACCTCGAGACACCGGTCGGCCTCACGGTCAAGGTGTGCCTCCGCGAGATCGCAGAAGACAGTGAGCGAGAGCGCCAGTTTCGCGCGATCCATGGTCGGTGCCAATGTCCACGCGGTGATCGCCGAGGCGAGTTCTTCGAGGCGCGTGTGGTCGTCGCGAAGCAACGTCAGACCTGTCCCGCCGAAGCGTTCAGCGTACGGGTAGATGATGTGCTCCTCGGCACGACCGTGCGCGGCGAGGTGGTTGATAAGCGGACGAATCCGTGTTATGGCGTCGACGACGTCGGCATCGGAGAGCCCCGGCAGATGACGGACCACCCGACGGATCGCGAGCACTCGCGAGCGGAGCAGCGTCGCTTCAGTACGAAGTTGGTCGTGACCGGAGACATCGACTGCGGGAGCCATGGCGACCTCCTGTGCGTCCGGATGGAACGCGCCACCACGAAGCGTTGAGTGCACGATTCCATGATCGTCTTGTGAGAGTCCGACGGCTAGTGCCGTTGGTCACATTCGCCAGCTCCAGCCGGTGGAACGCCGGTTACGTCAGCGCGAGATCCAGCGGCCCACGGACGCAGCTCTCGCAGTACCAGATCGGTGGTCCCGACCCTTGTCCGTGCTCGCGCACGTCGCCGCCGGAGCGACCCGTGTAAGCGAAATGCTCCAGTTCGGCATCGCATCTGGCGCATCTCGCATGCCCGGAAACCCACTGATACACAAACGGCTGTCCGCCGATAAACGCAGTCCGCTGAGGCCACGGACGAAAGTCTGCCGCGGGGACGAGGCGACGCGTGGTGTGCTCGGGAATGTCGCCGACGGCAAGGCTGACGTCATGAACCTCGGCGACCTCTACCTGCCCGGTCGATGCGTCGCCGCGGATCGCGAGAACGATGACTGTCGACCCGCCGACACGGCCTGGGACCGGTGTGTGGAGCGGCTGCAAGGTCATGGTGACGAGTTGAGTTTGGCACGAAAGCCGGGGGATGGCCTCGAACCAATCAGATCGTCTCGGGCACCATCTCCAAAGCGCCGCACGGACACTCAGCGACGCACATCCCGCAGCCCTTGCAGTAATCGAGATCAATCGCGTACCCGTATGCCACTCCTGGTTCGAGCTTCACCACCGCGTTGTCGGGGCAGACCCCGTAGCAGTTGTCGCACGCGAAGCAGTTACCACACGAGAGGCACCGGCGTGCCTCGAAGAGGGCGTTCGATTCATCGAGTCCGCCGACGACCTCATCGAACGTCGATTGGCGTCGCGCGGCGTCGAGTTGCGGGCGTACCGTCGCGGGCGCATCGCTGTAGTACCAGGGATTGAGTTGGTCGAACGTTGCCAATTCGTGCTTGGGGACCGGGACGTATTGCGCGCCGCGGAGCCAAGCGTCGATGTGACGCGCCGCTTTCTTGCCGTGACCGATGCCAACCGTGACCGTTCGTTCCGCGGGCACCATGTCGCCGCCGGCAAAGATCCCTGGATGGCCGGTCATCATGTTCGCGCCGACCGTGACGACGTGATCTTCGACCTCGATGCCTGGAATCCCGTCGAGCAGCGACAGGTCGGCCTCCTGACCCAACGCGAGGACCAGCGAGTCGGCTTCGAGCTCCTCGAATTCGCCGGTGGGCTGAGGGAAGCCGGTCGCGTCCAGCTCCATTTTCTCGATCTGCAGCTTGCCGCCATCGGCATGCGTGATGGTCGAGAGCCACTTCATGGTGACACCTTCGTCGAGTGCTTCTTCGACTTCGAAGTCATGCGCCGGCATGCGGTCTCGCGTCCGCCGGTACACGACGACCGCGTCCGTGGCGCCAAGGCGCCTGGCGGTGCGCGCCGCGTCCATTGCCGTGTTGCCACCACCGTAGACGACCACACGCCTTCCGAGCATTGGGGGACGCTCGCCCTCCATGCCACGCAACATGGACACGGCGTCGAGGATGTGCGCCGAATCGCCGGCTGGAATGTACGCGCGCTTGCCGATATGAGCGCCGGTCGCCAGGAATACGGCCTCGAATTTGCCGTCATGCATGGTGGCGAGGACATCGGTAACACGATGGTTGAGTTCGAGGACGACACCCATGTCGACGATGCGCCGCACTTCGGCGTCGAGCACGTCCCGCGGGAGCCGATATTTCGGGATGCCGTAGCGCATCATTCCGCCGGCGGCGGATCCTGAGTCCACGATGGTCACTGCATGACCGAGTCGTGCCAGGTGGTACGCGGCAGATAGGCCAGAGGGGCCGGCGCCGATCACCAGCACTCGTTTGCCGCTCGACGCACCGGGCGCCGCGACTGTCCATCCCTGCTTGATTGCCTCATCACCGAGAAAGCGTTCGACGGAGTTGATCCCCACTGTCTGGTCGAGCTGCGCGCGATTGCAGGCCGTCTCGCATGGGTGATAGCAGACGCGGCCCATGACCGCGGGGAACGGGTTGTCCTCCATGATCTGACACCACGCTGCCTCGTAATCGGGCCCTTCAGCCTGAAAGAGCCATTGCTGCACGTTCTCTCCGGCCGGACAGGCGTTGGCACACGGCGGCAGACGGTGGACGTACACAGCACGCTCGGTGCGCCAGGATCCCGTCTTGTTCGCAAGGCTCGACCCGACGTTAAGGGTGATCGCGAACGGCTTGTCCATCAGGCCACTCCAACCGGTTCACTCTCGAGCAGACCGAACCGCGCGATGTTGCGGTCAGCGTGTGCCTGCAACCGAGCGACGATATCCGGCCGAGCCGACTTCCCAAAGAGATGCGCATAGCGCTTCTGGAGCTGCAGATACTGCTCCACCGGCACGCGCTGACGGATCTTCGTGACCGACGTGATCTCTCCGTGTTCTGCCTCGAACACCGGGAAAAGCCCGCTCTGTGTTGCGAGACGCGCCACCTTGATGGTGTCGGCCGAGGCGCATCCCCACCCGAGTGGGCACGTGACAAGGATGTGGAGATAACGAGCGCCGTGGAATGTCATGGCGCGCTCGACCTTGTATTCGATGTCGCGAAGGTCGGCAACGGTCGCGGTTGCGACATAAGGGATCTCGTGCGCAATGGCAATCATCGGCACGTTCTTCCCCTGGCCAAAGCGATTCCCGGGCTCTGGTCCGACCGCCTCGGTGGTCGCCGTGCGAGCAGCCGGCGGCGTTGCACCGGACCGCTGCACGCCCGTGTTCATGTACGCCTCGTTGTCGTAGCAGATGAAGAGGACATCGTCATTGCGCTCGAACATTCCGGACAGGCAGCCGAGGCCGATGTCCACAGTGCCGCCGTCGCCGGCTTGTCCGACCACGCGCACGTCGTGGCGTCCCTTGACCCGAAGTGCTGCAGCGATCCCCGTGGCCACGGCGGGCGCGTTGCCGAAGAGCGAATGCATCCACGGCAGTTGCCATGACGACTCGGGATACGGCGTGGAGAACACTTCGAGACATCCCGTGGCATTGGCAGCGATGAGCCGATTGTTGGTCGCACGCATTGCCGCGTCGAGCGCATAGCGCGCGCCCAACGCTTCACCACATCCCTGGCAGGCGCGGTGCCCCGAGGTCAGCGTGTTGGAACGAGCAGCATCCGACTGCACCGATCGCTGTTCCGGGTCGAGCAGGCGATTGCCGGCAACAAAGCTTCCCGCCTGATAGAACTTGATGGGCTGAAAAGGCATTTCCCCGTCCTCCTCAGACCGGACCCGCGGCAACCACGCCGAGGTCGCGAAGCAGGTTTTCCGCGTGGGGGCCCGACTTCCGCTTGCTGGTGCGGCGGGCAAGTTCGCGTTCAACAAGACCGCGGTCCAGGTCGAGGAACGTGACCTCGGTCAGCGCACCATCGATCGCAGTCCGCAGCAGACGATGAAGCGATGTCGCCGTGATCGGCCGTCCACCCAGACCGGCGATGACGGTGTGGACCACCTGCCCCATTCCTGAGAGCGCAACGCGCACATCGAGTGAGACGACGCCACCGATGCCCACAGCAAGGGCTTTCTCGATCACGACGATCCGTTTTGCTCCTTGCAGTGCTCGACGCACCTCTTCGCTCGGCCATGGCCGGAACGTCGTGATGCCGAGGGCGCCGACGCGCTCGCCTTCGTCACGCAGCGCATCAACGGTGTCCTTGACGGTGCCGAGCACCGACCCGAGCGCCACGACGATCATCTCGGCGTCCTCGGTTCGATATGGGCGAACGAGACCGCCGGACTCCCGGCCGAAGATACGTTCGAATTTCCTGCTGATCTCGGGAATGCGATCGAGCGCCTGCATCTGCGTCACATGCGCGAGATACCGCACCTCCATGAACGCTTCAGGTCCGACCATCGCGCCGATGGAGACAGGATCGTCCGGATCGAGCACCTGGCGGGGTTCGAACGGCGGCAGGAACGCGTCGACCTGTTCCTGTGTCGGCACGTCGACCTGTTCGACGGCGTGGGTGAGGATGAATCCGTCCATGCAGACCATGACCGGCACGGAGAGTTCCTCCGCAAGGCGGAAGGCCTGGATGTGCATGTCGACGGCTTCCTGGTTGCCCTCGGCATAGAGCTGGATCCATCCGGAGTCACGCTGCGACATCGAGTCCGAGTGGTCGTTCCAGATGTTGATCGGTGCACCGATGGCGCGATTGGCGACAGTCATGACGATGGGGAGACCCAGTCCGGAGGCGTTATAGATTGCTTCGACCATGAAGAGCAGCCCCTGGCTTGCGGTCGCGGTGTACGCGCGCGCACCAGTCGCTGAGGCGCCGATGGCGACCGACATCGCGGCGAACTCCAACTCGACGTTGATGAACTCACACGGCGCGAGTTGTCCGCTCTTCACCAGCGTTGAAAGGGCCTCGACGATGTGCGTCTGCGGCGAGATGGGATACGCGCAGATGACCTCCGGCCTCGACAATGCGACCGCTTCGGCGACTGCGCGCGAGCCCTCAACTTGCTTGAGCACCGACGACCTCCTGAATCTGGTGGGCCACGAACTCGAAAGCGCGTTCGGCCCCGGCCACGTTGCCGTCCGCGAGCTGTCCCGAGAATCGGTCACGTATGGCCGCAATGACTAACTCGAGAGAGATCACGGCGGTGAGCGCGGCGAAACCCCCGAGCAGCACCGCGTTCGCGATCGGCCGCCCCACGGTCTCGCGAGCGATCTCGCTCGCCGGTACGGCGACCATCCGCGAGGGCTGAAACCTCGTTGCGAGGTCGTCGATGCCCAGTTCCGTGAAGCCGAGACTGGAGTTGATGAGCAGGTAGCCGTCTTCGGAAATGCCGCTGAACAGGTCGACCTGGTGGAGGAGCGTCGGGTCCTGGATGATCAGCGCGTCGGGCCTCGCAATCGGCTCATGCGCCCGGATCTCATGATCCGCGATGCGACAGAAGGCGACCACCGGCGCACCAGTGCGCTCGGAGCCGAAGCTCGGGAACGCCTGCGCCTGCCGGCCTTCGCGAAAGGCTGCGACGGACAGTAGTTCAGCCGCCGTGACGACACCCTGCCCGCCGCGTCCATGGATACGTATTTGGAAGAGCACGGATTCAGCTTAGTGAGACCGCTCTCGCGGAACCAGGGTCAAATGTCCTCGATGCGCGATGACGGTGTGCCTTCGTCTCGCGTGACGTTCACGACACACTGCTGACGAAAAGCGACACGCAGTCTGCTGCGATCACTCGGAACCGATGCCCGTGCAAGCCGACTTGGGGCCGCTAGTCAAGCGTGGACGCCGATCCCTCGTTGAGTGCCGGCGCCTCGGGAACATCCACACCGCGCCGGCTGGTTTCGTAAGCGCCGTCAGCGGCGATCTTGACGTACGCGGCCCCGGGCCCTGCGTTCGCTTGGTTCGTCACGGTGCGAAACCGTGGCGCGTGAAATGGCTCACACGCCGGGCGATTCGCCGCGTGAGACGCACGGAGTGCGTTGTCGGCGGCTTGACGAATGCTCGAGGATGAGCAGCATAAAAGACGACCTTCGCACATTCCACCAATCCAAGATACGCGAGAATCATCACGACAAGAATGAGGAAGAACACCGGCGGCAGCGGCGAGAATCCGAGGATATGCGCAACTGAAGTGAATGGCACGATGGCGCCGATCAGAGCGCAGAGCGGCGGAACGATCAACATCGCGAGGCTCGGACGGCTTCGCACAAAGGGGATTCGTCTGGTGCGGATTACGTAGATCACGAGGGTCTGGGTGGCAAGCGATTCGATGAACCAGCCGGTACGAAATTCACTGTGACCCGCCTTGAGCACTCCGAGCATCACAAAGAAGGTGAGAAAGTCGAAGAGAGAGCTCACCGGTCCGAAGACGATCATGAATCTCCGCACGAACGCGATATCCCAGGCCGCAGGGCGAGCGAGCGTCTCTGAGTCGACGGCGTCAGTCGGAATGGCAAGCTGGCCGGCGTTGTACAGGAGGTTGTTCAGAAGGATCTGGGACGGCAACATCGGCAGGAATGACAGGAAGACCGACGCGACCGCAGCACTGAACATGTTGCCGAAGTTCGATGACGTTGCCATGAGCACGTACTTGATGGTGTTGGCGAACACGCGACGGCCCTCGACAACGCCGTCGGCGAGCACGCCGAGATCCTTGTCGAGCAGGACGATGTCGGCCGCATCCTTCGCGACATCCGTCGCCGAATCCACCGAGATGCCGACGTCCGCATGGTGGAGGGCGACCGCGTCGTTGACCCCGTCCCCAAGGAATGCGACGTCGGCACCGGTTCGTCGTGTCACCTTGATGATGCGCGACTTCTGATCCGGGCTGACGCGGGCGAAGACCCGCGTCGCCATGATGGCGTGCATCAGCGCCTGATCGTCCATTGATTCGATCTCCGGCCCGGACAGCACCGTTCCGGGATCCACGCCGATCTGGCGGCACACCGTCGCAGCGACGGTCCCGTTGTCGCCAGTGATGATCTTCACCTCAATGCCGAGCCCGCGGAGCCGCGAGATCGCCTCGCCGGCGTCCGCCTTCGGCCGGTCGACGAACGTCAGAAACCCCACCAGAGTCAGGTCACGCTCGTCTCCAGTTTGCAGCTTTGCGGTTGCCGAGGCAGGCCGCGTCGCCACCGCCACCACCCGAGCTCCTTCCGTGAAGAGGCCGTCGAGCGTGGCTGCCGCGAGCGGGGACACCGCCGTGCAGCGAGCCAGCACGGATTCGGGGGCGCCCTTGGTCACCAGTATTGGACCGTCGGGCGAATCGACCAGCACCGACGCCAGCTGCCGCTCGTGGTCGAACGGTATGCGCCCCAGGCGCCGGTAGGTGGTTGGGCCGCCGGGAAGACGAGCGAGATCATTGCTCTTTGGGCTCATCCAGAGCGCCTGATCGAGAGCATTGCCACCCACCGCTCCGTGGGCGCCGAGGCTCGAACTCGTTGCAGATGAGACCGAAGAGCAGTGGTGCATTCAACGCCTGACCATCCGCGGCGAGGCTGCGATCAAAGGTGATCGTGCCTTCGGTCAGGGTGCCGGTCTTGTCCGTGAAGAGGATCTCGATGTTGCCGAGGTCCTCGATTGCGACGAGCCGCTTCACCAAGACCTTCTTTCGCGCCAACGCGCGCGAGCCACTCGACAGCCCGACAGTCACAATCGCCGGCATCAACTCAGGGGTAATACCGACCGCGATGGCAAGCGAGAAGAGCAGCGCATCGAGTATCGGCTTGTGGAAGGCGACGTTGAACACAAAGATCGTGATGGTGAGTGCGCCCGCAACTCGCACGAGGAGCGACGAGAAACGACTCAGGCCTTGCTGGAACGCAGACGCTGTCGCGCGCTCCGCGAGGCCGGAAGCGATACCTCCGAAGGCTGTCGCCGCCCCCGTGGCGACGACCACGCCGCGCGCCGCTCCCGCATGCACGATTGTTCCCATAAAGGCGCACGAAGCGAGATCCACGCCGGCTGCACCCGGCTGAACATCGGCGGTCTTGGCAACAGGGAGCGACTCACCCGTGAGGACGCCTTCGTCGCACTCCAGTGAATCAACCTCGAGGAGGCGCATATCGGCCGGGACAATGTTGCCGATGCTGATGCTCACGATGTCACCCGCGACGAGCGTGATCGTGTCGACGAGCTGGTCCACCCCCTCACGGCGCACGAGCGCGCGGTGATGGATTTCCTGGTGCAGCGCCTCCACCGCACTTTCCGCGCGATATTCGTTGAAAAAGCTGAGGAGAACGCTCACCGCAACGATGGCGGCGATGATGATCGCATCGGTCGGATCCCCAGTGAAGCCGGACACGGCAGCGCAGCCGAGCAACAGCAGTAGCAGCGGATTCCGAAACTGGCGTAGCAGCACGCCCGTGGGGGTGACGCGGTGCTCCCTGAGAACGTTCGCTCCGCCGGCCTCGAGCCTCGCCGCCGCGTCTGTGACATCGAGGCCGCGGTCGCTTGTGCCGAGGGCGTCCAGCACCGCTGCAGCGGGAAGTCGCGCTGCCTCCGAGAGGTTCATCGAGTTCGGCTGGCCGACGGTGGGACCCGTGATGCCGCTCAGGATCCCTCGAGGCGCTGCTCGGTCGGCGGCTTCACGTCACGGTCGTCGAACCGAAACGATACCGACAACTCCACGCCGACAACGCCTTCCACAGCGAGTGTGAGGTGGCCGAGTATCTCTACATCACTGCGGCGATCCACCTCACCTTGCATCCGCACGACGCCGTCATTCACCTCGACCTGGATGCTCGCCGGATCGAGCCACATGCTGCGTGTGACGACCCCCTCGATGACGTCAGCGAGGATCTCCGCGTCTGGACGAAGGTAGCTCTTGAGCACGTCAGCGCGGCTGACGATCCCGACCAGGCGTCCTTCTTCGACAACCGGAAGCCGCTTGACGTTCGCCTTCCGCATCAACCGGGCCGCGGCCGCGAGCGGAGCGCCAGGTTCGATGGTGATCGCGGGCGACGACATCGCGCCGGCCGCGGTTTGCGCCTGCGCCTTGGAGTCACGCTGGCGGGCCCCCGGACTCCAGCTGCTGCGCTCCACTCCCTCTGCTTCTGTCTTCAGCAACAGGTCCGCTTCTGAGACCACCCCGACAGGGACGCCGTCAGCGCCGAGGACAGGGACCGCGCTGATGTGACGCTCCGCGATCAACTGCTCGATTTGCTTGAAAGGCGTTTCGGGGCTGACGGTGACGACATCACGGGTCATCACATCCGCGACCGTGAGCCGGGTGGACCGCGGGAGGAGCGTCTCGTTGATCATCGGGTCGATTCTCGCACCGCCCGCATACGTCGAGTGCGCCTACGCTGTGCGTCGCGGCCCGAGCATCTACTGGGAGCTGAGTCTCATGAGGCGTTGGCAATGCGCCGAAGCCGACTGATGGCTCTCGAAAGAGCTTTCAACATTTCGTCGCGATCGCCCGAACCAAGAGCGTTATTGCGATTTCGGTCGAACCAGTCGGCGAGCTCCCCGGCGATCTCGATGACATCGTCGGTGGCCGCCGCGACCTCCTCGCGCCTTGCACTCATATCGGCGTCATGCATGGGATTCTCCTGGAGACCTCGTCACTGGCGCGAACCCTAGCAGCACACTCCATCGATCGTCCGGTCGATCGAGGGTCGGCTCAGGTCGAACGGCCCTTCGGGCTCCGCCATCGGTCCGGACGGATTTACGACGTCCGGCCCTTCTCCGCAGACGCTGAACGTCCGATTCTGATGCTGGCCCATCGCAACGAATCGGTATGTGGAGGAACGCACGGTGCACCGGACACTCGTCGAATACCTGCAGCAGCGACGAGCCGATCGCGCGGATGGAAAGCGGCTCCAGCAATACCTCGCCGGGCGGCGTCGGATGCATCAGTGGAACGAGCTCATTGACGATGCGGTTCGTCGCGATGACGCTCTGCGCCGCCTGGAGCTCGTTTTGCAGGGCACACACCGCAACACCACGGAACGACCGTCATAACGCACCTGCACCATCGGCAACCTTCGCTGGCGGAGTCCCGGTGAGCCTGGCCTACTGGGTCTACTGCGTCACCGATCGGGCCCGCCGGTAGCTGTCGGGCTTTCCCTCGTCGACATCAGCCGCTCAGCGACGCTCGGGTGAGGCTTCTCTGGCTCGCGATGCTATTGACTGTGGTGCCGCGAGCGACGAAGGATCGCGGCGCCCTGGAGAGGTCGACTATCTGCCGGATGTCCCTTGATGGCATGGGCCGGAAGGCCCACGGGGCACGGGATTCCAACCCGCGAATCTCGTGGCGTGCGGCTCTGTTCTCAGCACATAGCTCGGGGTGAGCATGGGTGCACAAGGTCAACAGGACCTCGAGAACAACATAAAGGGACACGGCCATGACAAGCGGACTTCGTTGGCGGATCTTCGTTCTCCAGGTGGGACTGATCGGCATCCTCGGGTTCGTGAGTGGCTTCGCCTTCTGGGCGAGCAACTTCGCGACCTCGACCGTGCACGACCAGCTCGCGGCACAGCAGATCTACTTCCCCACGGCCGGCTCCAAGGAGCTCACCGCCCTCCCCAAGGTCGACGACATCGCCATGACCCAGTACGCCGGGCAGCAACTCCTCACCGGCGCACAGGCGCAGGTCTACGCGAACAACTTCATCAACGTCCATCTCGGTGAGATCGGCGGCGGCAAGACCTACTCCCAGCTCAGCACCGAAGCCATGGCGCAGCCCAACAACACCGCTCTCGCCAACCAGGTGGCGACCATCTTCAAGGGCACCACGCTCCGCAGCATGCTGCTCAACGCCTACGGCTGGTCGGAGATCGGTACCTTCGCCGGCTACGCAGCGATCGGCCTCCTGGTGGCAGCGATCGCAGTCCTCGGCGCCTTCCTCTTCGAGATCGTCCGCTGGCGTCAGACGGTCACCGCCACACGGACCACCACCCGCCCGGCAGCGCAGCCGGCGACAGTCCGCCAGCACGCATAGGACCGCAGCAACCTCGGTCCCTCATGTGACCCACCGGCATCGGGCCGGTGGGTCTTTTTTTGCATATCCGTCGACGGAGGGACGAATATGTGAGACTCCGCGCCACGCGGGCGTCACCGCTTCAAGGGAGACGGCGGGTCGATGTCAGATGAACGGAAGGAGTCACCACGCGTGGCCATGGACACGCTGGTGTTTCACATCTCCGAGCACGGACTGAGCCTCATCGGAGGAAGCGGCCGCGGTGAAGGATGGAGCGGCATCGTTGATTTGCTGCTCGACCAGGAGCCGCTTGCGGCGCGGGTCCACGGCTCGAGCAGACCCGCGCGGGTGGATGGCGACGAGCCGGCGCGCGTCGTCGGCCCGTACTGGGCCAAGCACGCAGTGTTGGTTCCCGTTGGCGGCGAGCATCTCGTCGTCTTCGGCAGCACCGAGCCGCTCCCCGATTCCGATGCGACGCTCGTGCCGGCAGCCGCGCACCTTGTCGCGGAGGTGCAGCAGGTGTCTCCGGCCAAGTTGCTCGCTGACGAGCTCGAACTCGTGCAGGCCGTGCGCGACCTCATCGAGTATCAGCCGGAAAGCGTCGCCGAGACGGCGCGGCACATCGCGGAAAAGGCTGCGGAGCCGCTCGCATGCGAGGTCGGCGCGGTGCTCCTCCACTACAACGGCGATCTGGTCGCCGAAGTGGTGACCCGGAATTTTCCGACGACCCTCGACCTTGCGGCAATCCGCGGTACGCTCATCGCGCTGTTTCAGCGCGCGGAGTTGGGTGCGTTCGTGGACCTCGAGATCGCAGCCGAGACTGGCGACGCACTCGGCCGAGAGCAGGGGCTCGTCGCGCGATTCGCCATACCGATCGGCCGCCCGAGACCGTTCGGCGTTCTGGTTGTGGCCCACGCCGCGAGTAACGCGCGCGGGTTCACAAACCTCTGCCAGCGCATCGGCAACTCCCTCGCCGAGGTCGCCGAATCGCTCTTGATACAGGCCATCTCCCGCGAGCATCTCGCCGCCGACCGCGATCGCTTCGCGCGCGAGGCTCGGATCGACCCGCTGACCGGTCTCGAGAATCGCGCGGCCTGGGATGAGCACGTCCGCGCCGAGGAGGCGCGACGCGTGCGGTATGCGCGCTCGGTGACCGTCGTGAGCGCCGACCTCGACAACCTCAAGGCGGTGAACGATCGCTACGGTCACGAAGCCGGCGATCAGCTCATTCGCGCGGCGGCCAACCTTCTCCGCGGACAGGCGCGCGGGGCAGACCGGATCGCGCGGGTCGGTGGCGACGAGTTTCTGATACTCATGCCGGAAACTGATCTGCACGGTGCCGGCCGCTACCTTGCGCGCGTACGAGCGGCCATCCGCCGGATCCAGGCAAACGAAGTGTCGGCACTGCAGCTCTCCTTCGGCGCCGCCACTGCTCGCGGCGACGAGTCGCTCGCTTCGGTCATCGGTCGCGCGGACGCGGCGATGTATACGGCCAAGAAACGACGCGTGTCGAAGGCGCGAGTAGCGCGCTAGCGGCGAGCGATCGCGCCGGCAGGGAACGACGTCACGGCGTCCCGCTGCCGGTCAGTAGGTCGCCACGCTCGACCACGTTCATGAGGGTCCTTCGCAACTGCCGGTACTGGCGATCACCCAGGAGATCGGCGAGGCGGCGCTCGACTACGTCGACAGCAACCCGCGAGGCTTCCGCGTTCGCGCGCCCCTTTGCCGTGAGATAGATCCGCTTCGCTCGGCGGTCGCCCGGATCATCCCTGCGCTCAACATAGCCTCGCGCCACGAGGCTGTCCACGAGCTCTCCCATCGACTGCGGTGCCATCCCGGCTCGTGCCGCAAGCTCTGTCAGTCGGAGACCGTCCTCGATGGCGAGGGGCTCCATGGCGTTCCCGTGAGCCGGTCGCAATTCGCTGAACCCTGCCTGCTCGAGGCCACTGAAGACACCCGCCGAGAAGAGGTTGTAGGCCGTTCGCAACAAGGTTGGCGTCGCCTCGTCGACTGCCGAGCTCGGCATGGTGATCACCCTTGACAATGCGCTAAGGGTGCCTGATAATCAGGCTACCTTCGCAACTACTCAGGACGCCGCAATAGTACACGGACAAGGGAGATTGCCAATGGACGTCGAGGTGCTCGTCGTGGGAGGCGGCCCCGCAGGCCTCGCCGCGGGCGTGGAACTCGGGGGAGGCGGTATCGATGCGCTCGTCCTCGAGCAGCGGCCCGATGCCGTGAATCATCCACGGGCGACGGCCATTGCTCGCGATACGATGGCACTCCTTCGCCGTTGGGACGTCGAGGATGCGGTCAGACGAGAGGGGTTCGAGTCGGAGCCCGTCATGTCGATTCGTTCGTCGCTCGTTGGAATGGAGTTCGCCCGTGTCCCGTTTGCCGATCACGTCTGTACATGCGCGCAGGATCACTTGGAACACATCCTTGCCGTGCGCTCGGTCGCGGCGGGCACCGACGTGCGCTACGGGTCGCGGCTCTCTGCGATTCGAGCGGATGACGGCGGGGTCGTCGCCACTGTCACCGATACGGCGAGCGGCGCGACGGACGAGATTCGCGCCGGGTTTGTCATCGGCGCCGATGGTGCAGGCGGGACTGTGCGTCACGCAGCCGGCATCGGCGCCACCCGAACACGAGACTACGGCGACTGGATGAGCATCCTGTTCGAAGCGCCACTCCGCACCATCACAGGCCCGCGACCGTGCATGGTGTACGGAATCCAGAACCCCGAGTTCGACGGCGTGCTCGTCCCGACAGACTCCTCTGACCGATGGATCAGGGGAATCGCGTGGCACCCCGAGTCCGGTGAGCGTGTGTCCGATTACGACGACGATCGCTGCATCGCGCTCGTCCGTCGCGCCGTCGGCATCGACGATTTTCCAGTCGCAGTGACCGAGGTTCGGCCGTTCCACATGAGAGCGTCGATCGCTGACTCATATCGCGCCGGCCGTATCGTCCTGGTCGGCGACGCGGCGCACATCTTCACGCCGTCGAGCGGTATGGGAATGAACCTCGCCATTCGCGAGGGGTCAGCCGCCGGCGCCGTGCTCGTCCGCGTGCTGCGGGGCGGCGAGAACGCGACGAGCCTCGACGCTTACGAAGCGAGCGTGAGACCGATTGCGGAAAAACTCCTCGCGGAGGAACTGAACGGGATCCAATCGGTGCGCTAAGCGACCGCCTTCACGCTTGTGGATCCTCGGAACCGCGAGACGACCTGCGCGGGTCCGACTGGGCGGCTGATGAGGTATCCCTGCAGCTCGGAGCAGTGTCGTTTGACGAGATACGCGCGCTGCACCTCGGTCTCCACACCTTCGGCGACGATCTTCAGACCGAGGCTGAGGCCCATGGCGATCATGGCGTCGACGATCGGCGCAGTGGTGTCGTCGGACACGATCGCCCGGACGAACGACAGGTCGATCTTGAGCGTGTCGACCGGGAATCCCTGCAACCTGCTGAGCACCGAGTACCCGGTGCCGAAGTCGTCGATCGCGATGCGCACGCCGAGATCTCGAATGCTCTGCAGCAGGTCGAGCGCTTTGTCGTGTTCGGGAATGGCAGCGCTCTCCGTGATCTCGAGCTCGAGCAGGGTCGGGTCGAGGCCACTCTGTTGCAACGCGTCGAGGACACGCTGGATCAACCCGCAGCTCGCGAGGCTCCGCCCGGAGACATTCACCGCCACCGGGATTGCACCGACCGCAGAGGTGGCCCACTCCTGCGCCTGGCGACAGGCCGCGGCCAGCACCCAGGTGTCGAGCTCGTTGATCAGGCCGCTCTGCTCCGCAATCGGAATGAACTGATCAGGAGTGACAAGACCGCGCAGAGGGTGATTCCACCGGACGAGCGCCTCGACGCCGGTGATGCGCCCAGTTCGTGCATCCACCTTCGGCTGGTACAGGAGCATGAGCTCGTCGCGACCGATGCCGGCGCGAAGGTCCTGCTCGAGGGTGAGACGCTCCACCGCAGTGGCGTGCATGTCGGCCGAGAAGACCTCGTGACGGTCTTTGCCCTGCGCCTTTCCCACGTACAACGCAGCATCGGCGTTGCGAACAACGTCCGCGGCCGCGCCGCCACCAGAGGACGTCGCCACGCCGATTGTCGCCGTGATGGTGAGGACCCGGCCACCGACCGTGAATGGAGCGCGAAACGCGTCGCGGATCCCGTCGGCCGCGCTCGTCGCGCCAGCGGGATTGGCCAGATCCTCGAGCAGAATCGCGAACTCATCGCCACCGATGCGCGCCGCCGTGTCGCCCGCGCGCACCCAGGTTGCGAGCCGGCGCGACACCTCGACGAGCAGCGCATCACCGGCGGCGTGACCCAAACCGTCGTTGACCGTCTTGAAATTGTCGAGATCAAGCATCAGCACCGCGTAACAGCCGGTGCCTCGCGACAGGCGCTGGTGCGCGTGCTCGAGGCGATCACCAAAGAGCGAACGGTTCGGCAGTCCGGTCAGCGCGTCATGAAACGCCTGATGCTCCAGCTCACGCTGCAGCCGGACCCGATCGGTGACGTCACTCGCGCAGACGATCATGGCGCGCTTGCCGTCGAAGATGGTCTCGCGTGTATCGATTTCGACGTCGACAACGCTCCCCGACTTGGTGCTGTGGCGAATCCCCTCGAAATGCGTGCGTCCTCCGCGCATGGCGTGCAGGTTGGTCTGGAGCATGCTGCGATCCTCCGACGGCCGGATGTCGGCCAGCGTGAGCGTGAGGAATTCGGCGCGGCTGTACCCGTACATCGCAAGCGCAGCACTGTTGACCGCGAGAAACGGGAGGCGTCCGTCCACGGTCGCGGCGCCGGGAAGCAACGTGACCATCATCGCTTGAGGGTTTTCGTCGAACAACGAGCGGAACGTCTCCTCGCGCGTGGCGGCGATGCGCGTGTCCTGCGCAAGTGCCGCGCTCGTCGCCAGGTCCGCGGCAATGGCTGCTCGCCGGCGCCGCGCATACAGTGTGAACAGCAGGATCAGCACGCCCGACCCGGTCACGAGGCCCATCGATGCGACAAACGCGGCGGTGACCCCGCTCGCAGCACTCGACGCCTCGGTGCCACTGACCGTCGCCAGCTCGGCGTCAAGCGCAGTGAAGGCAGGGTCTCCACTGACCGTGTCGATGGTTGCGGCGATCTGCGTATCGCCGCGGATCATGGAAGTGATCTCCGCGGACACCGCTCGCTGGTAGAGGTTGGTCATGGTGTCGATGACGGGCAAGGCTGAGTCGGACGTCTCGGTTTGCACGAGCGCCAGAGCAGTGTTGGCTTTGGCCTGCGCCGAGGCGGTCACTCGCGCCGAGTCCAGGACGCCTTCCTGTTCGACGGCAATCAGCGTGCGCAGCGAACTGATCGACTCCGAGGCAAGTTGCCGCTCGGACGACCACGTGTGCAGCGCGACGAGCGCTGCAACGACGCCGAGGGTCAGGAGCGCAGCCGCAGCGCTGGTCACCCAGAAGGGAATATCCCGTGAAGACGGGCGCCGCCGGTCGTGGCCTCGTCTCACTTCCTGCCTCGTGACGGTCGCGCAGCGATCTCTGCCATGCGTCGACGCCCCTCACGCTACGCGCGCGACCGCGCCCCCACGGCCGGGTAGGCAACTCCGAACAATGCCGGAACGCTCCGAGAACCCTCAACGGTCGGCCTGAGAGCGGCTCGCCCCGGTTCGGGTGGGTCTGAGCTCGCCTCGGCGGCCCTCCAACAGGCGACGGACGGCATCGAGTTCCGCAAGGATCTCGCTGAAATCGGGGGTCGTCGCGCCTCCCCGTTCGGCTGCCTGGTCGGCCCGGGCAACGGCCCCGGCGAGCGCATCACTCAACCCATGGGTCGATTGCTCCGTCTCGCGAATCCACCCTCGGGCCGTGCGTTCCACGCTCTGCACGGTCGCGTAGCGCAACCGCCCGGCGAGGCGATCCGCGTCGTCGACCGCGCGTTGCCGGCGAGCTCGATCCCGCCATCGACGACCCGCGACGCCGGGAACATGCGCCCGCAGCTGGCGTACCCCCATGGCCAGCGCGCCCGGATCATCGCCGAGCGTGACCCGGACGGACTCCACATCGACATGGGCGCCGACGTCGAACGCCGGCGGAAGCCGCACACCAAACGCCTCGCCGGTTCGCGCGACGAACTGAGCGGTGAGCTCGCGGGTGCGCTCCGTGTGCCGGTCGACCGGACCGCGCATCGCGGCGATGAGCGCTGCGCCGACATCGAGCCGCCACGCATCCACCGCATCCACGATGCGATCGGACCACGCATCATCGTCCGCGGCGACGAGGATCGCCGGCAGTGCGGCACGCATTTCGTCAGCACGAGGATCGATCACTGTCTCGGTTGCGCGCCGGCACGCGGCCAGCAACAGCGTTGCTTCGTCGTCCACTGACGCCGCAAGAGCAGCTTGCGCGGTGACGAACGCCGCTCGCGCCGTGGCCGCCTCCTGCGCAGGCTTCGCTGCCGCAGCCACTTCGAGCTGCAGCATCGCGTCGGCGAGCGCCAGGACCGTGGTGGCGACGGCGACGCCGCGCTCAGTCGCAAGGCTCGTCTGTGCTTCCGCAACGTCATGCTGCAGCCACCGCTGCAACGACTTGATCCCACCGTCCGCGCCGCCGTTGCGAGCCGACACCGCGAAGACCGTGACCTCCGACGTGCCCACCAGCGCCGTCACTCGGGGTCGCACGAAATTCAGTGCTTCGCGCGTCTCATCTGGCGTGAGGCGGTCGATCTTGTTGAGACAGATGGCGATACGCGCCGCGGTCTGCGCCACGTCCTCGACGAGCTGTGTCTCCGAGCTGGAAAGTGGCGCGTCCACCGTCAGCACAAGCAGCGCGACATCAACGCGAGGAAGGAAGTCGGTCGTCGCCTGCGTGTTGTGGAGGTGGACGCTTCCGATGCCTGGAGTGTCGACGAGCACGAGTCCACTCTCGAGCACGCTGGCTGGATACTCGATGCTCGCTTCACGCACCCCCTTCGCGTTTCCCGGATTCCCTTGCTCGGTGAGGTATGCAGCCAGATGATTGATCGGGATCTCGACTGCCGATCCGTCCAGCAACCCGATCGTCGCCCGCGGTTGCACGCCGTAACGCACAAGTGCTGGAATTGCGGTCACCGGAAGCACACCGGTCGGCAACAACTCCTCACCGAGCAGCGCGTTGATGAGTGTCGTCTTGCCGCGCTTGAATTCTCCGATCACCGCGATGTACAGGCCGAGGCCGGATAGCTTGCCGGCTGCCTCCGCGGCGAGATGGCGTTGTGCCTCCGGCAGCAGATCCAGGTCCGCGAGCGTGCGCAGAGCAGTCTCCAGTGCCGTTTCCGTTGTGCGCGCGGTGTTCACGCTGAGGGCGTCCGCACCACTGCGCGATCTCGAGCACGTTCGACGTGCATGATTTCCGTCGCGAAGCGGTCAAACACCTTGTGCCGGCCAATCGGAACCTGCAGCCGGCGTTGCGCGTCGCCCACCTGCACCTGAAGGTCCAGCAACCACGTCCCACGGCCACCGCGCAGGAGCAGGACGTTGTCGAACTTGAGGATCAAGTTGCCACCGGCCGAACGCTCGACCACGGTATCTCGATGCAGCATCGCCCTAACCTCCATACGAATGGTGATCAGGGGCCATTAGCTCAGCCGGAGCGCTTCCAGAATCTCAGGATCCTGCGGCGAGCCCCATCGCAGTGGTTTCCACTCTACCACCGCGCTGCGCTTCGCTTTCTATCCGCTCACGAGTGCGTCGGTCAGTCCCTCGATGCCGGCAAGGTTGGTGGCAAGCGCCGCCGGAATGCCGTAACGGGCGGCGAGCGCGCCTGGCGCCGTGTAGCTGACACGGGTGTGCCCATCGTCATCCCAGATCAGGACACGCAAGGGCAGGTCCAGGGCCGCGAGCGCCACCGCTTGCATCACCGGTGTTCCTGCTTTCGGCGACCCGAAGATCACCACCTTGGTCTCGCGCAACGCCATCCCTGCGCGCTCCGCCTCACCACTGTGATCGATCACGGCGAAGACTTTCATGCCTTTTCGCTTCCACGAGCGCCACAAGACGCGCAACGGCCGCCGTCACCGACGACGGGCTGGTCTTGGTGACCACGCCGGAGGGAGTGGACGGCTCGTTGCGGTATCGGGTCCGCTGCTCATATCGTCGTCTCCTTCTGAGTGGTCAGTGCCGGAGTCGCGTCTTGTCGATGTCGTCGTGGCTCATGCCGAAGTAGTGGGCGACCTCGTGCAACACGGTGTCGTTGACCTGGGCGATCAGCTCCTCGCGCGTGTTGCACCAACGCTCGATGTGGTGCTGCAGCAAGACGATCCGCTTGGGATATCCGCTCGGGCTGAACGTCGACTCGGTGGCGCCCTGAAAGTATCCGAGCACGCGCATGTCGATCCCCCGTCCGCGGTCGTCCTCGGTCGCGTCCGGCTGAATCGTGATCATGAGGTTGTCGGCCTCCATGCGTGCGCGCAACTCGGCGGGGATGCTCTCGAGGGCAGTCGGCGGCGATCGCCTCGAAGTCGTCCGGGGAAACGTGATACGCCACACCATGAGAATCGCACACGGCGCCGGATGCGCCGACCCGGCTGGTGACGTACGCTCTGGAGCCTGAACAGCCCGACATGGCTCCGCGCCGCCGATCTGCGGGTCGGCCTCGGTTGCATGCGTCTCCCAGCCGGTACTGAGCGTGATCAGGCGATCGCGATGGAGACGGTTGCTGCCGCTGCGGAAGCCGGGATCGTCATCTTCGACACTGCACACGCCTACGGCCCGGACCCGGCGATCCCGGGACAGAACGAGCAACTTCTCGCGCGTGCGCTCCGCCACGCGGGCGCGGAGCAGAGCGCTCGCGTCATCACCAAAGGCGGCATGAACCGCGCAGGCGATCAGTGGATTCCCGACGGTCGCGCCCGGACGATTCGCGCCGATTGCGAGGCGAAGTCTCGCCGCGCTGGACGGACTTCCGATCGACCTGTTCCTGGTCCACGCCCCGGACCCGCGAACACCCTGGCGAACGACCATCCGCGCCCTCGCCGAGTTGCGGCGCGAGGGATTGGTCGGCACCGTCGGTGTCGCCAACGTGAACCGTCGCCAGCTGGAAGAGGCGCTCGACATCGTCGAGATCGCGGCCATCCAGGTTGCGTTGAGCGTTCTCGATGACACCGCGGTCCGGGGAGGGCTTGTTGCGCTCTGCGAGCAACGTGGAGTCGCGATGATCGCGCATTCGCCGTTGGGTGGCCCGCGCCGAGCGAGCGGGCTCGCACGGCGCGAGGCACTCGTCGCCGTTGCAGCACAACGCGGCGTGAGCTCTCAAGAAGTCGCGCTCGCCTGGGTGCTCGACATCTCCCCCGTTGTCGTCGCCATCCCTGGGGCTCGGCGCCCGGAGACGGCGCGGTCGGCGGCAAGCGCCGCGGCACTCACCCTGACATCAAGCGACCGTGCAGTGCTCAGTGGCGGTTTCGCATGGCCACAGCAACGGCCCGCAGAGCCGCCAACGGGCGACGACGGCGAGGTCGTCATGGTCATGGGAATCCCGGGCTCCGGCAAGACCCGATACGCCGACGAGTACATCGGCCGCGGTTATTTCCGTCTCAACCGCGACGAGCGCGGTGGCTCGCTGCGCGACCTCAACAACGCGCTCGACGATGCGCTCGCTGCAGGAAGCCGTCAGATCGTCCTCGACAACACCTACCTCACCCGCGCCACGCGCAGTCATGTCATCGAGGTGGCGTCGCGGCATCACCTGCGAGCTCGGTGCGTATGGATCGACACGCCGCTGGCACAGGCGCAGGTGAATCTTGTCGAGCGCCTTCTCGACCGGTACGGCACGCTCCCCGATCCCGATACCTTGCGAGTGCTCGCACGCACCGAACCGGGCATTCTCCTGCCCACCAACCAGATGCGCGCATATCGCGAGCTCGAGCCTCCGTCCGCGGACGAAGGGTTCGCGGTGGTGGAACAACTGGCGTTCGTCCGCACCGCGCATGCCTTCGCAGGAGCGACGGGCGGCGTGTTCGTTGCTGCCGCTGCGATGTCTGCTCCGGGCTGGGAGGCGGCTGTCGCTGCCATCCCGTCGGGCATTCCCTGCCTGCTCTTCGACTGGGAGCCCGGCGCGCACCCCGATGCGCTGGACGCGGACGCCGCGCGACTCTCCGCGATGCTCCATGAGCGTGTCTCCACGGCCATCTGCGCGCACGCGGCGGGACCGCCGGTGTGCTGGTGCCGGCCGCCATTGCCCGGCCTGATGCAGGCGTTCGCGCGCACGAACAACGTCGACCTGTCGCGCTCGACGCTGGTCGGAGCCGGGCCGGCGCACCGCACGCTGGCCAGGACGCTCGGAGCGGCTTATATCACGGTGTGATCCGAGTCACGCGCTTTACGCGCTCGAAATGAGCGAGAGTACGGGCATGTCAGAGCACTACGGCGCGCGCTTCTTTGGCGAGCGTGAAGCAGCCCGTTACGACGAACTCGAAGCCGAGATGTTCGATCCCGCTGTCGTGACACCGATCGTGGACATACTGGCGACCCTCGCCGGCACGGGTGCAGCCCTGGAAATGGGCATCGGCACCGGCCGGATCGCGCTGCCACTTGCGGCGCGCGGTGTCACCGTTCGTGGCATCGACGCCTCGGCCGCCATGGTCGCAAGGCTTCGCGCCAAGCACGGAGGCGATGCAATCGACGTCGTTATCGGTGACTTCTCGGCGACGCGTGTCGACGGCGACTACGCGCTCGTCTACTTGATCTTCAACACGATCTTCAACCTCAAGACGCAGGACGAGCAGGTGGCGTGCTTTCAGAACGCGGCCGCACATCTCGTGAGCGGCGGCCATTTCGTCATCGAGCTCGGCGTCCCGGAGTTGCAGCGGCTGTCACCGGGCCAGGATGTGTTTGTGTATCACGTCGATGCTCACACCATGTCGTTCGACACGTACGACGTCGTCACGCAGGGATTGGTGTCGAATCACTTCGTGTTGGACAACGATGGCCGGGTGAGCTCGTTCCCGGTTGAAGGACGTTACGCATGGCCGTCGGAGCTCGACCTCATGGCACGCCTTGCGGGCATGCGACTCAGCGAACGGTGGGCCGGCTGGAAGCGCGAACCGTTCACCAAACTCAGCGGCTCACATGTCTCCGTGTACACGAAGCAGTGAGGCGGCGCGGCTAGGGGTGTGACGGCGCGGGTGGCGCTCCCTCGAGCTCGAACATCAGGTCGTCGATATAGCAGTAGTACCAGTCTTCGCCCGGCTCGTATGACCGGATGATCGGATGGCCGATCGTCCTGTAATGCTTGGTGGCGTGCTTACCGGGCGAATTGTCACAGCACCCCACGTGTCCGCATTCCTGGCAGACACGAAGGTGCACCCAGTCATGGCGCCCCTCGGCCAGGCACTCGACGCATCCGGTGCCCGAGGGCGTGACATCGTGGATCTGATCGAGATGCTGGCAGCCGTCGCTCATGTGGATCTCCTGGAAACGCTGGCAGTGGTCGGGGAACCGGGTTCGGGGAATGTGGTCAGCTCACTGCTCCATCCAAGCAAATTCGCGGCGCCCTCGTACGAGCTCGAGAGAAACTCGCGGATCGCCGTGCGCGGGTCCGGAGACGATAACGCGTCGTCGTAGCCAAAGAGAAATTCCCCGGCGTCAGTGCTCCATCCGGCTTCGCGCGGCCGCAGGGTCACCGCCTCGATACCGTCCGGTGCGGGGTACGCGTAGGCGAAGAACGCCGGCGCCGAGAGGCGGTGATCGCCGGGCCACCACCCTGCGCAGATCTCTTCGGCGTCAGAGCTGAAAGTGGCGATGACGTTGGTACCGGGCGTCGCATCCACGAGCCGGCCGGAGTAGCGCGTCAGCGCGAGGTCGAAGGATCCCCAGAAGAAGTGCACTGGCGTGGTGCGGCCACGGAACTGGGCGCGATGCTCCTTCATGACGATGTCGACCATCGTCAACACGGTGTGGAATCGCTCCGCCTGGGCGCGGTCGTATGTCGCGTGCGTGCGGTCCTCCGGAAAGGGAATCGGGTCCGGCACCTCTGACGGAATCACCGAGATGCTGACGTCGATCCCCATGCGCCCGAGCGCGTCCATGACGTCGCGATAGAAGTCCGCGACCGCGCCTCCGAGCGGCCGGCGTTCGATCTGTCCATCGCTGCTCCGGAGCACGACGACGTGGTCGTGCAGGTCGAGTTCGGCATCGAACGTGCGGAGGCCGACGGGCACCGGTGACGACGCGAGACCGCGCGCGCTGACGTAGAGAGGAACGTTTGCCCAGCCGGGCTCGAACGGGCTGAGCGAGAGGCGGAGCTTGCCGATCACCTGCGTGTACATGTGCAGCGTGTCGCGCGTGTCGCGCCACTCGGCGTACGGGAGCGCCGGCCACCCTCCGGAGGAGTCGCCCATAGCCCCATGATGATGCTCGCGGGCCCCGTCATGACGTGACCGCTGCCGGTTGTCGCCGCAGCCTGCGCAGGCTACTGTGACGGCTTCGTGAGCGAAGCTCCCGCGACCGCCGTTCCGCAGGTGCACGCGTCAACCTGGTCGCCGTTGCGTCAGGGCGTGTTCCGGGCGATATGGATCGCCGTCCTGGTCAGCAACATCGGCTTGTGGATGCAGACGGTCGGTGCGCAGTGGCTCCTGATCGACCAGCCGCACGCGTCGGTGCTGGTGGCGCTCGTGCAGACGGCGGACGCACTGCCGGACGTCATCTTCGGTGTGGTGGGCGGCGTGCTCGCGGACATGTTCGACAGGCGCCGGTTGCTGATTGCCGTGAACGCATTCATGGCCGCCGTCGGGATTGTCCTCGCGGTTCTGACGTTTGACGGGCAGATGCCGCCGGCGCTGTTGTTGACATTCACGTTCGTCCTCGGCTCGGGATCGGTCATCTCGACGCCGGCATACCAGTCGCTGATTCCCGACCTTGTGCCGCGGACAGAGATCCAGGCCGCATCGACGCTGGGATCGATCAGCGTCAACCTCGCGCGCGCGATCGGACCGGCGATTGCCGGCGTCCTCATTGCCCGAATCGGCGTTGGAGCAGTGTTCTCCATCAACGCCGCGACATCGCTTGCGTACGGCGTCGTGGTCTTCGCCTGGCACCCGAAGACGGAGGAGTCGACGCAGCTGCCGGAGCGCTTCGTCTCGGCGCTCAGGGCCGGCGGCCGCTACGTCCGCTACTCGCCGGTCATGCGCCGAATGCTCCTGCGCTCCGCGCTGTTTCTTGTCCCCGGAAGCGCGTTGTGGGCCCTGCTCCCGCTGGTGGCGACGCAGCGACTTCACCTGGGCGCCAGCGGGTACGGGCTGTTGCTGGGCGCTCTCGGTGTTGGCGCTGTGGCAGGCTCGTTCGTGCTGCCCAAACTGCGCGCAGCGCTCTCCCCGAATCGGCTGCTGCTGGCGGCGAGCCTCGCCTACGCGATTGTGATGGTGGTCGTCGTGCTCGTCCCGAGCGTGATCATCGCGGTGGTGGCGCTTCTTCCGGCCGGACTCGCATGGATCACGGTGCTGTCCACGATGAACGCGTCACTGCAACTCTTTCTTCCGCAATGGGTACGCGCACGCGGGCTCTCGGTCTACCTCACGGTGCTGTTCGGGAGCCAGGCTGCGGGCGCCGTCATCTGGGGGTTTGTCGCTGACCCGAAAGGGGTGTTGCTCGCGTATCTCATCGCGGCCGCACTGATGGCCGGCGGCGCTGCCACGATCCGGATCTGGCCGCTCTTCGACACTGCCGGTATGGACCGAGGGATCGTCGCCGGCACCGTTCCCGAGCTCGCCGTAGACGCGTCGCCGGAGCATGGTCCAGTGGTCGTCCGGATCACGTACACCATCTCGCCAGAGCGCGAAGCCGCGTTTCTCCGCGCGATGGTGCGCGTGCGCCTCTCGCGACTCCGCACTGGAGCCACGCAATGGGGGCTCTTTCGCGACGGGGAGGTGCCGCACGACTTCGTCGAACTGTTCGTCGTGGGCTCATGGGACGAGCACCTGCGCCAGCACACGGACCGGATCACCGGTACCGATGAGGAGTTCCTCGATGCGGCTCGCGCCTTGTCCGATCCCCCACCGCGGACCTCGCACCTCATCGCAACAGAGCCGCCTGGCTAGCTCGCGGGGTGCGGGTCCTGCATCTCGAGCCAGACGAGTCCTTGCAGCGCAAGGCGAAAACGCCCGCCCGTGTGCACGATGACCATCAGCACACTCTCGCAGGCGGCGCATCGCAGCACCGCCCCCGGCGACCGTGGCGCCATGTAGAGGTGCTGAGTGCCCAGTTTGCCGACGGCACCACACCCGGCACACTCGCCGCGCGCATCGGTGAGCTCGTGCACAAAGATCTCCTGGAGCAATCCCCCGGCCGCGTTGCCGTCAAGCCTCAGCGCCGCGTCATTGGTCTGCACGTCATCCTCCCGTTGGGCCGAATCGTTCGGTTTTGATGCGCGTGGGCTCGTGGCCGAGCTGCACGAGTGACTCGGCGACCGACTCGACAAGCGGTGTTGGACCACAGACAAAAATCAGCGGTCGTTGCGTCGCCGGCCACGCAACCTCCGTGAGCATCGCGGCATCGATGCGCCGTCGCTGTCCCGTCCAGTCCGCGGGCTGTGTCCGCGTCAGTGTGTGGATGACCTCGAGGCCTGCGTCTGCGGCAACGAGCGCATCGAGCTCGTCGCGGAAGATGACCTCCTCGAGCGAGCGGGACGAGTAGAGCAGGCGGGTCGGCACGGTGCTGCCGGCGGCGTGCCGAAGGCGGAGTATCGCCATGAGCGGGCAGATCCCCGACCCGCCCGCCACGAGCAGCAGCGGACCGCCGAGCGCGGTCTCCCACACGAAGTACCCACCGATGGGGCCGCGCAGCTCGAGCTTGTCGCCCGCGTGCAACTCACCAGCGAGGTATGGCGAGACCTCGCCGTCGTCGAGACGCTCGACGGTCAGAGCAATCCGTTGATCGGGTGCGGGCGCCGACGCGATCGAGTAGCTGCGCTGCGTCTGGTACCCGTCGTCAGCGGTGAGGCGCACGTCCACGTGCTGCCCGGCACGATGTCCCGGCCAGTCCGGAACAGTCAGCATCAGGCTGCGAACGCGCGGGGTCTCATCGACAACGTCGACGACCTCGGCGATGTGCCAGGTCAGTCGCCGCTGTAGCGCTGTTCCTGCCAAGGATCGCCATACATGTGATAGCCGTACGTTTCCCAGAAGCCGGGCGAATCCTCATTCATCAGTCGCAGCCCGCGGATCCACTTGGCGCTCTTCCAGAAGTACAGGTGCGGCACCAGCAGACGCGCCGGCCCGCCGTGCTCGCTCTCCAGCGGTTGCCCGTCGAATGCGAAGGCGATCCATGCCTTGCCGCCCGTCAGGTCGTCGAGGGGGAGATTGGTGGTGTACCCGCCATCGCAGAACGCCATCACATAGTCGGCTGCCGTCTCAACGCCTTCGAGCAGCGTGTCGACCGAGACCCCTTGCCACGACGTGTCGAACTTGGACCACTTGGTGACGCAGTGGATGTCGCGCGTCACGGTCTCGCTGGGGAGGGCGCGAAGCTCCTCCCAGGTCCAGTGTTTGACCTCATCGACCTCGCCGTCGATCGAGAACGTCCAGTTCGTGAGCGGCGTATGCGGCGTTGGACCGGCCGAGAGCACCGGGAAGTCGTGAACCACGTACTGACCAGGTGGGAGGCGCGCGTCACGCGCTTGATCGCGGGGCCGGCCTTTGAATGCCCGGCTGACAAAGCTCACGACACCTGCTCCACGGGTCAATTGTGCGGAGCGGTTGATCGTGCCGCAAGTTTGCCTTGCCGCTCTCGGCGCACCGGTAGTCCGGGAGCAACGATGTTTAGCGGAGTCCCGATGGGGTATGGTGATGGCATCACCTCGAATCTCGAGGGGTATCGCTCGTGGTCGTCATTCCTTCTCGAACGGACGCGCTGCGTCTGTTTTTCGTAACGAGAAGGAATTGGAGAGACCAGAGTGACTGGTACCGTAAAGAAGATCGTCGCCGAACGCGGCTTCGGCTTCATCACCGCCGAGGATGGACAGGAATATTTCTTCCATCGCAGTGGACTCGACAGTTCGCTGACCTTCGAAAATCTCGCGGGCGATGAGCGCGTGAGCTTCGAGATCGAGCGGAGCGACAAGGGCCCGCGCGCCCGCCAGGTCCGCGCGGCCTGATCGTCGCTGCGTGAGGCATCCGGTCATCGCCGCTTCGGGGGCGATGACCGGAACTTCGTTTCGCCGTATACAGTGCGCATATGGCAGACGAGCTTCCCGGGTCGCCGGCATCGCCATCCGACCCGGCTGATTCATCTGATTCCTCGGACGAGGAATCGCCCCCTGCCGACGACAGCTACCTGCTCGGTGCGACAGGTGTCGAAGAGCAGGTCCTCGCGGAACTGGCTCGCGCAGAAGCGAGCATCAATGATCCCGAGGAGCACGACGACGATAGTGACGGTGCCGTCGTCTGACTCCCACTGAGCGAACGCCACAGGTGCCGAAGCGGGCGCACCGGTTGGTCCCGGTCCCGATTCGGAGAGTCCTGACGGGGTTGATCGGCCTCGCCGGGATCGCGGCAGTGGTGATCTTTCTCAACCCCGGCAAGGTCGGACACGCGCTGGCGCACTTTCAACTCGCGTTGATCGTTCCAATCCTGCTGCTCTCGGTCCTCGTCTACATCCTGCAGGGGCTCCGCTGGCACTTTCTGCTCGTCGATGTCGGCAGCAACCTCAGGCTGCGCGACACGATCCTGATCAACCTGGCAGGCCAGACGATCACGGCAATCGTTCCACTGGGCGATCTCACCCGCGCAGCCTTCGTGAGCACCGCCGACGGCATCGACTTCGGCACGGTCGCGGCCACGGTCACCGTGCAGGAGCTGTCCTACACGCTCTGGCTCATCCTTGCGGCGTTGCCCGCGATTCTCGCGCTGGGATACGGACTTGCAGCGGTGATTCCAGTCGCGCTCGGGATGGCGCTCATCGTCGTCGCGCTCACCGTGTCACCGGTGTTCCGCAGAGTCCACGACCTGATCGCGCACATCCCCTTCCTCAACAAATTGCTTCCTGCGATTGTCGAGCTCCAGCAGGAGACGTCGACGCTGCTGCACCGACCGGACGCGCTCGCTCTTTCGGTCCTCGACGCTGCGCGGGTTGTGGTGGCAGTGACGACGTTCTGGTTGGTGGTGGAGGGTCTCGCGCCGGGAAAAATCGGTTGGTGGCAGGCGGCGTTCGTGCTCGCGCTCGCCACCCTCGGCGGCGCGATCAGCCTGATCCCCGGCGGCGTCGGCGCCAACGAGGCGAGCGTCGCGGCGCTCTTGATCTTCCTCGGTGTCGATACGGGCAGTGCTGGGGCGGCAGCGATCATCCAGCGCGGGCTCCTCACCGGCCTTTCCGTGATCCTCGGCTTCACGGCGTACGCATTCATCAACAAGCGCCTGCACCTCGGCGGCATCTTCCAGTTGTTCTCGCGCCGGCCGGAACCCGTGCAAGCGATACAAGCCGCGCCCGTCCACACTTGATCAATCGTGGACGTCACGCCAATCGCGAAGATCCTCCCTCGGAGTCCCACCGAGGGCGTCATCGCGCGTCCGGCGCTCGAGCAACTGGCGGCGACGGCACGGAATCGCCGTCTCACCGTGGTGGTGGCGGAGGCCGGATTCGGTAAGTCCACGATGCTGGCGTCATGGTGGGAGCAGGCACCATGCGCCTGGTACACCGCCGACCAGCACGACATCGACTTGCCAACACTGGGACGGCAACTCGGCGACGCACTCCGGCTGCGAGTGCCAGACATCCCAAGCGACATGAGCTGGCTCGCGGAAGGCACAGGCGGTCCCGAGCTCGAGCAGTTTCTCCGCGCCGATGCGCTCGCCGCGCAGCTTGCGGAGATGCTGCATGAGCAGCTCACGACGGATCTCATGCTCGTGATCGACGACGCTCACGAGCTCGCGCCATCGAGCCCGTCCGCGCGGCTCGTCGAAGCACTGTGCCGCCACGCGCCGCCGCGCCTCCATGTGGTGATCTCCGGGCGGCGGCAGCCACCGTTTCAGATCGAGCGGCTGCGCGGGCAGGGACAGCTTCTCGAGATCGATGGTAGTGCAACTCGCCTTCAGCGTCGACGAGGTGGGTGAACTGATCACACACCAGCTCGGCCACGGCGACGAGGAGATCGCGTCGGCGATCCATCGAATCGCAGGGGGATGGCCCGCCGCCGTGACACTCGCGATCGAAGCACTGAAGGCGTCGCCACCCGACGAGTGGCGCACCGTGTTCGCGGGACTCGACAAGCCGGACGCGCCGCTGTACTCGTACCTCGCGGAAGAGGTATTCGCGCGCCAGCCCGACGCCGTTCGTGAGCTGGTGAGCAAGCTCGCGGTCTTCGATCGGTTCACACCCGAACTCTGCGAAGCGGTCGGCCTGGCTGGCTCGCGCGCAACGCTCGGAGAGCTGACGCGGCAAGGCCTTTTCGTCGAGAAGGAACAGGACGGCTCTCTCGCGCTACGCCCGCTGATCCGCGAGTACGCGCTCGAGTCACTTCCGGTGACGGATTCCGTCGCGAGGCAGCTCCGCGTGTCGGCGGCCGCGTGGCTCGCCAACAGCGGTGCGACGGCGGAGGCGATGCAGGTGTCTGCTGTCGGCCGGCACCATGGATCACCTTGCGAAACTGGTCGATGCCGAAGGCACGACGTTGCTCGCCGCCGGGCAGGTCGCAACCGTCCTGCGCGCGTGCCGCGCAATCCCCTCGTCATTGCGCACCGCGGGAATCGAGCAACTCGAAGGTGAAGCGCAGCAGATCCAGGGCGACTGGGGCGAGGCGATGCAGTGCTTTCAGCGCGCAGCGGCCGGCCGTCAGTCACTGCCCGCCGCGCTCGCGTGGCGCATCGGGTTGATCCATTACCTGCGCGGCGAGCACGAGGCCGCGCTCGCGGTGTACGAGCGCGGTGTCGTCGACAACGAAGCGGAACCGGTGGAGATGGCGCTGCTGCTCGCGTGGATGTCGACAGCGCACTGGATCCGCGGCGACGTGGAACCGTGTCGCGAGCTTGCGAGCAGAGCGCTTGCGGCGGCGACAGCGTGCGGTGACCGGCGCGCGCTTGCGGCCGCGCATACCGTGATGGCGATGCTCGCCGCGCTCGACGGCGACCGGCGTGGCAATGACGCGCATTACCTGCTGGCGTTGCGTGCGGCTGAGGAGGCGGCCGACGTGCTGCAGGTGGTTCGCATCCGCACCAATCGTGGGTCGCATTTCATGGAGGAGGGTTCCTACGCCGAGGCGTTGCAGGAACTCGATGTCGCGGTGCGCCTGGCCGAGCTCACATCGTTCGCGAGCTTCCTTGCACTCAGCTTGAGCAATCGCGGCGAGACCAAATTGCGTATGGGGCGCCTCGATGATGCGCTTGCCGACCTCGAAGCCTCGCGCCTGCGCTACCGGCAGATCAACTCGGACATGGTGTCGTATCCCCTCTCGTTGATCGGGGAGATCTACAGCGAGCGCGGCAACCTCGAGCAGGCGCGAGTCATCCTCGAAGATGCGGTTGCGATCGCCGAGGAGTCGGGAGACGTGCAAGGAGTCGTCCCTGCGCTCGCATCACTGGCGACCGTGATTGCCCGCGAGGATCCCGAGCGAGCGCGCTCGCTTGCGGAGCGCGCTGTGGCGTACGGGACCGGGATGTCGTACGTGCCGGCGCTGCTTGCTCAGGGATGGGTCGCTGCGACGAGTGGCGATATGGCGCACGCCCGCGACGTCGCCACGAGCGCGGAGACAGCGGCGCGAGCGCGTCATGACCGAGCAGGAACTCGCCGACGCGACTGCACTCCTGGCGATGACCGCCGACGATGGGCGCACACGGAGCCGGCGTCTCGCAGAAGCCGGGGCGATGTGGCGCGAGATCGGCAACCCACTCGGCGAGGCGAAGGTCGACCTGGTGCTCGCGTCGATCGATCGTGGCGCAGGATCCGCGGCACTGCGCCGGAAAGCCGAACGGCAGCTCGAAGCACTTGGCGTGCGCGCGCACGAGAGTGGGACCGTGGCTGCGGGACTGCTCGCATTCCTGAGCCCGCGCCCGGGCATCGCGGTGCGCATCCAGTCGCTCGGGGGATTCTCCGTGCTCCGCGACGGGGAGCTGGTCCGCGTGTCGGAGTGGCAGTCGAAACGCGCGAGGGAATTGCTCAAACTCCTGATCGCGCGTCGTGGCCGTCCGGCACCGCGAGCGTTGCTCATGGAAACGCTCTGGCCCGGTGAAGATTCGGAACGCGTGGCGAATCGCCTCTCGGTGGCGCTCACCACCGTCCGCACTGTCCTCGACCCGCAGCATCGATTTCCCCCCGAGCACTTCGTGCTTTCGGACAAGGATTCGGTGGCGCTCAACCTCGATGCGCTCGACATCGACGTGGAACGCTTCCTCGCGACAGCGTCTGATGGGCTCGCCGTCCTGCGGCGCGGCGACGTGCCCGGGGCGCTCGCCCTGCTCAGCACCGCAACGGCCGCGTACACCGGCGACTTCCTCGAGGAGAACCCGTACGACGACTGGGCGGTCGCCGTGCGTGAGGAAGCGCGCGCGGCGTACATCTCCGCGCTGCGGGTCATGGCACGCCATGCAGCGGACGCCGACACAGCGATCACGAACCTGCTCCGCATCCTCGAGACTGACCGCTACGACGAGGAGGCCCACCTCGGGCTCGTGCGCACGCTTGCGGACGCCCGGCGTCATGGCGAGGCACACCGCCACTACCTCAACTACCGGCGTGCGATGGACGAGCTCGAGGTGGAACCGTCCCCGTTTCCCGGCAGCCGCCGCGCTGAGAAGACCCATAGCGGGCGAGCCTCCGGCGCCTTCAGCCAACCTTAAGACCGCCCAAAGGCGCCTTCGTACGATCGGCGGCCATGGAGACATTCATGGTTCGGGTCTGGACACCCGAGGGCGACGGCTGGTCGCCCGGCGTGCGCGGCACGGCGACTCACCTGGCGTCGGGCAGGCAGGTCACGTTCACCGAGGCAGCCGGGCTGATCGAGTTCATCACCCCCGGTGCATCGCCCGAGGAGACAGCGGAAGCGACGCCACCGCAGGAGACAAGTAAAAGTCATGTGCGTCGATAACTCGAACGGCGTCACAAGGGAGATCAGAGGATGAAACGCGTACTCACATTCGGCGTGATCGTCGCGACGGCGGGCCTGCTCGCAGCCTGCGGCGCTGACAGCAGCGGCACATCACCAACGCCGGCGTCATCGTCGAACGCGCCGACGCCAACTGCCACGCCGATACCGACGGCGCCACCGACTGCTGCGCCAACACCAAGCCAGACGGCTGTGCCGACTTCCTACGACCCATGCCAGCTGGTCACCGCGTCCGAGGCGTCCAGCCTTGCCGGAGTGACCTACACGGTGGGCAAGGAAGAGACCAACTCCGGGGGTGGCAGGGACTGCGTCTATGGCGCTGAAACACTCAACGTCTTTACCGTCCTCGTCGGCGTCGCTTCCGACGCTGCAACGGCGCAGGCGGACTGGGCCGCGGAGGAGGCCGAGGCAAAATCGCAGCTCAAGTCGGCCGCGAAGGGCGCCGGTATCGCCGTATCAATCACCGACATCTCTTTGTCAGGCGCCGACATGGCTGCTTCGGCAACTGGGAGCGGGGACATCTCGGGGGTGAAGCTCGCCGCGTCCGTCATCTATCTCCTCAAGGGACCTGTCTTCGTCGCCTTCTCCGACCTGGTGCTCGGGAAGTCGGCGCCGAGTGAGTCGGACATGGAGAACGAGGCAAACACGGTGCTCGGGCGCATCTGAGGCCGGCGCTCACTCAATACGGTCGAGGGAGGATGCAGGGGTCGGCTCGGTTGCCGGCCCCTGCGTCTTTTCACGCCGAGGGCGTCCTCCCGGAAGTCGCTTTTGCGGCTTTCTGTGCTGCGGTATTAGACTGCGGCCCGATCTGGAAACGAATGGAGGGGTCTCGATGGGAACGGCGATCCTGCTGATCGGAACGCGGAAGGGGCTGATGCTCGCGCGGAGCACCGATGACCGCCGTACCTGGACGACGGACGACTTTCAGTTCCGCAACCAGGAGGTCTATTCCGTGGCGATCGATACCCGCCACGACCCGCCGCGCATTTTCGCGGGCGTCGGGACCGGACACTGGGGCCCGCTCCTGACGTACTCAGACGATCTCGGGTCTACATGGACGGAGCCGGCAGAGCCGCCCATCGGGTTCCCGCCGGGAAGCGATGCGTCGGTGGAACGCGTCTGGCAGATCCAGCCGGCAACCGCACAGCAGCCAGACGTGGTCTACGCAGGTGTCGAGCCTCATGCCCTCTTCAAGTCGGAGGATCGCGGCGAGAGCTTCTCCCTGGTCGAGGGCCTCTGGAATCACCCTGACCGGCCGGGGTGGATGCCCGGTGGCGGCGGTGCGTGCCTGCATACGGTGGTGGTCCATCCGACAGATCCCAACGATCTGATGGTGGTGATGTCGGCTGCCGGCGTCTACAGGACCCGCGACGGCGGCGCCACGTGGGCGGCGGCGAACCGTGGGATCCAGGTCGCGAACGTCCCGGAGGACCAGCGCTTCCCCAAGTTTGGACAGTGCGTCCACAAGGTTGCCTTCCACCACGACCACCCTGATCGCCTCTTCGCTCAGAACCACTTCGGCGTCTACCGCAGCGACGACCGAGGCGACTCGTGGACGCCTATCGAGTCGGGGCTGCCAAGCACCTTCGGCTTCACGCTCGTCGCACATCCTCACCGACCCGAGACGCTGTACTCGATTCCGCTCGAGGCCGATGCCGAGCGTTTTCCACCGCAGGCGAAGCTCCGGGTCTATCGGACCGAGAACGCTGGCACAAGCTGGGAAGCGCTCTCAGACGGCCTCCCGAAGGATCCGTACTACGCGTCGATCCTCCGCGACGCCATGGTCGCCGACACCCGCGATCCGGCCGGCATCTACTTCGGAACACGGCTCGGTGAGGTGTACGCAAGCCGCGACGACGGGGAGCACTGGTCGATGATCGCCAGCCATCTGCCGGACGTGCTCTCGGTGCGGGTTGCCGAGATCGCGTGAGCTCACGCCTCCTCCTGCCTGCCGCTCTGCGTCACTACGCCGGCGAGCAGACTGAGGTTGCCATGTCCGGCGACACCCTTGGAGCGGCGCTTGACGATCTCGCCCAACGGCTCCCGCAACTCGAACGTCGTCTTCGGGACGAGCAGGGACGGCTGCGACCACACGTGCTCCTCTTCGTGGACGGCGAGAGCGTGAGAAGCGGCGCACCAATGGAAACGCCGGTGCGCGACGGTGCCGAGGTGTTCGTCGCGCCTGCTGTGTCGGGTGGACTGGCGGGCTAATTCAGCCGGCTTGCGACGGGGCGGTCGGTTGCAGCCAGCGATGTGCCCACGCGCCGAGCGCGTTGAGTGACTCCTGCAGATCGGTCCCGGCCTCAGTCAACGCGTACTCAACCCCGACCGGAGGGCCCGGGAGGACCTTGCGTGACACGAGGCCCGCGACCTCGAGCTCGCGCAGGCGGTCGGCGCAGAGCCGCTCGGACATCCCAGGGACCGCGCTGACGAGCACGTGAAAGCGCACCGGTCCGCGGAACAGGATGCTCACGATCGCACCTGTCCAGCGCTTGCCCACAAGCTCGATCGCCTGGTGGTAGAGGATGCAGACGTGGGCGGGGTCGTGGGCGACTTCCGGTGCGTGCGACGTTGTGGAGTCGGGCGCGATTGCCATACCCACATCATAGCTCTGCTCCGCACCTTTGACATTGTTGCTTATTTTATGTAAGCTACTTGTAATGCTTCAGCTTGGCCCCCACCGGAGAACCCCCTCATGACTGCTTTGAACACTGGATTACTCGTCCTGCGCCTCGTCGTGGGTCTTGGACTCGCGGCGCACGGTGCCCAGAAGCTCTTTGGCTGGTGGGGCGGCCCGGGTGTTCGCGGCCTCCACGGACATCTCACGAAGATGCGCTTCCGGCCTGCGCCGCTGTGGGTTGCCGGAGCGATCGCAACCGAGATCGGCGGCGGCCTGCTGCTGGCGCTCGGGTTCCTCAGCCCGCTGGGATCGATCGGCGTCGGAGCAGCAATGCTCATGGCGATCGTTGCCTTCCATTGGGGCAAAGGATTCTTCGGCCAGGGCGGCGGAGTCGAGGTGCCATTCCTCTACCTGGTCGCCGGTGCGACGCTCGGATTGACCGGCCCCGGTTCGTACTCGCTCGATTCGCTCTTCAAGATCGCGCTCCCGGAGCCCGTGACCGGCATCGTCTTCGCCGGCATCGCGGTGATCGGTGTGGCGGTGGGTATGGCGGGTCGCCGGCCCGCTCCCGCGATCGTTGAGACCTCGGCCGAAGCGGCCGCCTGATTCACGCGGCGCGGGGCTCTGGCCTCGAGCTCACTCGCCGGTGACGACGGATCTCCCGTCGTCGGGCTGATCGAGCACCCGCAGCAGGATGCTGTCCAGGCTGGCCAGCTCGGCCGGCGACAGCGCCGCAAAGGACTGCCGGAGCACTTTCTCGACGATCGCGTCGCCCTCTGTGCGAAGCGATCGTCCCTTGTCCGTGAGTTGATGGCGCACAGCCCGCCCTGGACCCGGGATGCGTTCGATCAGGCCACGCTGGATCATGCGGCCGGCGAGCGTTCCGAACGACTGATCACTCTGGAAGGTCAGCAGGGCGAGATCGTGGAGTGATGCGCCCGGGTTCTCGTCGAGATGGCGGAGCGCATCCCACTGCACCAGGCTGACCCCGAGCGGCGCGAGGTTTGCATCGAGCGCCCGGTGATGGCGCATCTGCAGCCGCTTCACCGACAGGCCGATGGCGGGGAGTGGTCTCGTCATCCCACGATTCTAGCTCCTCGTATCAGCTTGCTTATATCAACATGTTGTGATAGGGTTGGCGGTAGCGCCGAATGAGCGGCCGTAAGGAGGTCAATCCGATGAGCACAGACACAACGCAGGAACTGACGATCGACGCTGAGGGAGCCATCCCCGTCACCTTCAACGACACCGGGTCGGGGCACACGTTCCTTCTCCTCCACGGCGGCGCCGGCCCGCAGTCCGTCACCGGGTTCGCGAACCTGCTCGCCACAACGAGGGGCGGCCGGGTGATCACGCCCACCCACCCCGGATTCGGCGGGACCCCGCGGCCCGAGCGGGTCGACAGCATCAAGGCGCTGGCGCGTCTCTACGTCGCGCTCCTCGACAACCTCGAGCTCGAGAACGTGACCGTCATCGGCAACTCGATCGGCGGCTGGATCGCCGCCGAGATCGCGCTGCTCGGCTCCCCGCGGGTCGGCAGCCTGGTCCTCATCGATGCCGCCGGTATCGAGGTGGAAGGTCACCCGGCCGCCGACTTCTTCTCGCTCAGCCTCGACGAGGTCGCGCAGCTCAGCTACTACGACCCGATCAAATTCAAGATCGATCCGTCGACGATGCCCGAGGCGCTGCGCGCCGCCTTTGCCGGCAACCGCGCAAGCCTGGCCGTCTATGGCGGGCCGTCGATGGGCGACGCGACGCTCAAGGGACGCCTTGCCGGCGTGACGGTCCCGACGCTCGTGCTCTGGGGCGACAGTGATCGGATGTTCGACACCGAGTACGGCCGCGCCTACGCCGCCTCGATCCCCGGCGCCGAGTTCACGCTGCTCAGCAAGACCGGTCACGTGCCGCAGATCGAGACGCCGGAGCAGCTCCTGGACCCGATCTCGGACTTCGCCACGGCCCACGCTCAGCTCACTCGGTGAGCTGAGCTTCGGCGCTCGCGGTCAGCTCGTGACGCGGTAGTGCAGATGCACCATGCCGCCTGCGAAGCGGCGCTCATCGAGGAGCTCGAGGCCAACCCGAACGTCGTCCGGGAGCGCCCGTGTCCCGGCGCCGACGATGACGGGCGCGAGGATGAGGTGTACCTCATCGACGAGTCCGGCTTTGATCGCTTCCGCGGCGAGATGCGCGCCGCCGACTGAGAGGTCGCGCGTCGCAGTCGCCTTCAGTCGCCGGATGGCTTCCGGGTCGAACGTTCTCTCGATCGTCGTCCTCGCGGTGGAAACTTCGGCGAGCGTGGTCGAGAACACGATCTTGTCCGCCGCAAGCCAGAGCTTCGTGTAGTCGCGGATGGCGGGCGGCTCGTCGGCCAGGGCGTCCGCCGCCTCCCAGAACATCATCACCTCATACATCCGCCGCCCATAGAGGTAGGTGCCCACAGGCCTCACGAGGTCGTTGACAAAGGCGTGCACCTCCTCGTCCGGTGCGGCCCAGTCGAAGTTCCCTTCTGCGTCGGCGATGTACCCGTCCAGGGACGCGATCGCGGCGTAGATCAGACGGGACATCGTCAGCCCGCGGGACCCTCGATGGTCACTTCGAAGAGCGGGCTCTGCTCGACCATGACATCGATGTCGTCGCGTCCCCAGTTGCGCGCGACTTCGGTCAGCACAGTGCGGCGCTCGGCTTCGTCGGAGATGATCCGGGCCGTCGCGGCAAGGTCCGCCTTCACCGGGCCTTTCAGGTGGAAGGTGAAGTGCGGGTCAGCGCCGAGGTTGGCCATGTAGCTGCGTTTGAAGCCCGGCATGCCGCTGATGTAGATGTGGCCGTCGATGTTGTGGAAGACGATCTCGATGCGGTGCGGCTCACCGCTCTTGCGGCCCGTCGTGGTGATGTCGATCTGGGTGACGCCGTCGCGGGCGAGCGCTTCGAGGACGGACTGGTCGAGATTCGCTGTGGTCATGGTGCTCCCCGCAGGCACATCGGCCGTGTTGACGTGTGAGGCATCAGCGTAGACGGCCCGCTCCCGTAGGCGCGTTGTGACATGGTCCCAGCGCCATGGGATTCATCGATGTCAGCGACCTCACCTACTCGATTGGGGGTCACAACCTCTTTCACGACGTGAGCTTTCGCGTGGGCGAGGGGAGCAAGGTCGCAATCGTCGGCGCCAACGGTACCGGGAAGACGACCCTCCTGCGGCTCATCGCCGGTGACATCACGCCGGAGACGGGCACGATCAGCAGGAGTGGGGGCGTCGGGGTCATGCGCCAGTTCATCGGCAGCGCCGGCGGGACCGACACCGTGCGCGACTTCCTGCTCGGGCTCGCCCCGCATGCGATTCGCGTGGCGGGTGAGGCGCTGATTGCTGCCGAGGCGTTGCTCGTCGAAGACCCCGACGACGAGAACACCGCGATCGCCTATGCGCAAGCCGTGGCCGATTGGGCGTCGGCCGGCGGCTACGAAGCCGAGGTCACGTGGAACGTGTGCTGCGAAAGCAGCATCGACGCGTCGTTCGAAGAGGTGCGCGACCGCCTCGTCACCACGCTGAGCGGCGGCGAGCAGAAACGACTCGCGCTGGAGGTACTGCTCCGCGGCGACGAGGAGGTGCTACTCCTCGACGAGCCGGACAACTACCTGGACGTCGCCGGCAAACGACAGCTGGAGAAGTCGTTGCGCAGTACTCCGAAGACCGTGCTCTACGTCAGCCACGACCGGCAGGTGCTCGCCGAGACCGCCACGAAGATCGTGACCCTCGAAGGACACGGAGTCTGGGTGCACGGTGGCGGGTTCGCGGACTATGCGGAAGCGCGAGAAGCTCGCCTCGGTCGTCTCGATGAGTTGCACAAGCGGTGGGAAGAGGAGCACGAGCACCTGAAGGATCTCGTGCGCCGGATGCGTATCCAGGCCACGATGAGCGACGCGATGGCAAGCCGTTTGCAGGCTGCGGTCACGAGACTTCGGAAATTCGAGGAGGCCGGTCCGCCTGCCGAGCGGCCGCACCGCCAGGACGTCCGAATCCGATTGCGCGGTGGACGCACGGGGATGCGCGTGCTCACGTGTCACAAGCTCGCGATCCCGGGGCTGGTCCTCCCATTCGACCTCGAGGTGTCGTTTGGTGAACGCATCGCGCTGCTCGGCAACAACGGCACCGGCAAGAGCCATCTCCTCCGCCTGTTCGCCGGCGAGGACATCGCGCATGAGGGACGGTTCCTGCTCGGAGCTCGCGTCAAGCCAGGTCACTTCAAGCAGACACATGAGCATCCCGAACTGCGCGGCCGCACCCTCGTCGAGTCGCTGCGCCAGAACGGTCTCGAGGACAAGGCTGCCGCGATGCGCGCGCTGGCTCGGTACGAGCTCGTCGACCACGCCGACCAGGATTTCGCGACTCTCAGCGGCGGTCAGCAGGCGCGGTTGCTCATCCTCATGCTCGAGATCGGCGGCGCAACGCTGCTGCTCCTCGACGAGCCCACCGACAACCTCGACGTGCACTCCGCCGATGCGCTCGAGCGCGGGCTGGACGACTTTGAGGGAACGGTCATCGCCGTGACGCATGACCGGTGGTTTGCCCGGCGGTTCAACCGCTTTCTCGTTCTGTCAGAGGACGGCGTCCTCACCGACCAGACTTCGCCGGTATGGGACTAGTGTTGTGTGTCGCGCCAGGCGATCCAGTCACGCAGTTCGCTGAGGTCGTAGTCCGGGCCTCCGCTGCCGATGACAAACAGCGTGACGCCGAGCGCGCGTAACGCATCGCCGCGCCCGTCTGGTGTGCCGTCGACAAAGGTGGAGCGCTCGATGTCCGCAGGATTTCGGCCGAGTTCCGCGCAGTACTGCTCGAGAATCGCCGTCTTGTGCGCGAGTTCTTCTCCCTCGCTGAAGGTGTGCCAGATGTCCGCGTGGCGAGCCACGAGTTCGCAGCGTCTTCTGCTCGCCGCCCCCACCGATCAGGATTGGAATCTTCCGCGTCGGTGGCGGATTGAGGACCGCGAATCGGCGCTCGATTCGCTGGAGCGAGTCCGCGAGAGCGTTCAGGCGCGATCCCACGGTGCCGAACTCGTAGCCATATTCGAGGTATTCACGCTCCTTGAATCCGGCGCCGATGCCGAGTATCAGCCGGCCGTTGCTGATGTGATCGACGGTGCGCGCCATATCCGCGAGGAGATCCGGATTGCGATAACTGTTGCAGGTGACCAGCGCGCCGATCTCGACGCGCGAGGTCGACTCCGCCCACGCGCCAAGCATCGTCCAGCACTCGAAGTGTTTTCCCTCGCGCTCCTTGCCAAGTGGGAAGAAATGATCCCAGTTGAAGAGGATGTCGACACCGAGGTCCTCCGCCTCGGCTGCCGCGCGACGTATCGCCGAGTAGTCGCCATCCTGCGGACGGATCTGCAGCCCGATGCGTACACGTCGATCGCGTTCAACTCTCATGTCGGGCAGTTTAAGCAGCGCCGTCAGTATCGCCGCAACTGCAAAACGTACCTGGCGAACCTGCGATAATGAGTTGCGCTTCGAACGTCATCGACGTCGCGTCGACTTGCTCTGTTCGCGGCCCTATCGCAGGTCGCCAGGTGGGCGCGTGGCCTGCGTTACGCGGGCACTCGTGCCTCGAACATCTGCGCAACCCTGATGTGGTTGCCAAACGGATCGCGCATCCCGAAGTCGATGCCGTAGGGCTGTTCGGTCGGTTCCTGAGTGAACTCAACACCCTTGGCGCGGAGCTCCTCGTACGTTGCGTGGCAATCGGCAGTCGTGAAGAAGAGGTGGCCGCCGGCGCGGCCCTTGGTCAGGAGAGCGCGGACTTCGTCTGCGGTTGCAGGGTCCATCGCGGGAGGACCGGGCTTCTCGAGGAAGATCTGGCGACCGCCGTCACCGGGCAGCGTGACGGTGAGAAACCGCATGAAGCCGAGATCCTGGTCGACGAGGATCTCGAGGCCAAGTTTGCCGACGTAGAAGTCGAGCGCCTGGTCCTGATCGAGCACGTAGATCTGCGAGATTCGGAGACTGCTGAGCATCGCGTTGTTTCCCTTGATGTTGCCGGGTGATTTGATGGGCGTCACGCTACGCGCTCGCAGCGCTGACGTCTTCTCCAAAACTGCTCGGTCTGGTCCAGGCCATTGCGACACAGGTCGGTACCGCGGCGACGATGCCACGCCGCCGGTAGTCAGAAGGTGACTCGCCGACGATCAGGTGGAAGGTCTTGCTGAAAGTCCCGAGGCTTGCGAATCCCACGTCGTAGCAGATGTCGGTGATGCTGCGATCGGTGCAACGGAGCAGGAAGAGCGCTCGCTCGACGCGGCGGCGCTGCAGATATCGATGCGGCGTCTCGCCGAACGCAGCACTGAACGCACGGATGAAATGTGCCTCGGACACGCACGCAATGCCCGCGAGCGATGCGATGTTCAACGGCTGCCCATACGTGAGATCCATCGCGTCGCGCGCGCGGAGCAGACGCCGATTCGATTCCTCGACCGCTCTCGTCATCGAGCGCCGGACGGCTTCCCCGGAAGAGATCGCGCGTACACGACGCCCTCATCAACCCAGCGTTGCAGCTGCTTCTTCGTCCCGACGCCTTCGGCGTCCACGCGGAGCCAGCCCGGCATCTCCCTGCCACGCATCACGGCGACAGACACATGCGGCAGAGCAGCGAGTTCATCCGTTTTGTCTGGGTCCGCCCGGACGAGGAGGCCGCCCTGGCCGCTGGCGCTGATGGCCATGTTGCCGCCGATGAGGAACGCGAGTCCACCGAACATCGCCTTCTCCGTCAGTCCCGCCTCGCCGTCGACCAGGTCGCGTATGCGCGCGGCCAACGCTTCGTCATAACCCACCCTCTCATTCTCGGACAAAGCCCGGGGTGTCAGCCGGGGAACGCGTCCGCTCCCAGCCAGTCTCGCGCGAGCGCGTCGTCGAGGCGCTCCATGCCGAGGCCAATCCGGCCGGCAATCTCAAGGGGAGAGTACTGGCCGGAGTCACGGTCGTACTCGAACGGCTCCTTTGACACGAGAGCAGGCTGCGCCATGAAGCGCGGCGCGACGCCACGGTGTGGCCATGTCGCGCTGTGGACGAGAAAGGGATGACAGAGATAGGCGTCGCCTGCTTCCCCGGTGACCGACGTCACCGGACACGCCTCCATCTCCGAGGGTGTCGGTCGCCACATCGAAGGACCGCATTCCCGCAACTCCCGCATCGCGCAGTTGCGCGGGGACAAGCAGGTGCGATCCAACGCGCACGCGTGTCGGCGCGTCGTCCTTGCCGACATCACTGAGCAGCAACAGGATGAGGAGCGCGCGCTCACGCGAAAACACGTTGACGCCGGGCTCACCTTCCACCGAATAGCTTGCCTCGATATGCCAGCCCGCGTCGCCCGGGTTCTCGGCGTGCGGAAAGCGCACCACGACGTATCCGATGTTGTTGCGCTGCACCCAGCGCCCAGGACCCACGAGCGTGTCGTACGCCGCGTGCAGTTGCGGTGTGTTGATGACCTCGGCGAAAACCGGATCGCCGGCGCCGATGATCCGAGCGACGGGCTGGTTCCAGGTGGACCGGTCGGTGAGGTCGATACCTCCACGCGCTGCGATGCGCTCACAGCAGGCCGTCGCGGCCTCTCGCGTGAAGGCGCCTTGTATCCGAACGAACCCGTCGCGGATGAATCGGATGACGTCCTCGCGCTCGAGCGCAGGCTGCCGGGCTTCGCTCCCCACGTGGTCAGCCACGCGCCTCTTCGTGGGACGGCGCTCGAAACTCGAACATCGTGCCGACCGACGGCTGCACGAAGGAATCAGGCATCGCAGCCGCGAGCGCATGCATCGCGCGCCATCCGGTGCAATGCGCAGGAACAAGGCGCTCGATGCCGACTGCCGCGATGTCGGCCACCGTCTCGGGGATGAGCGGCTCGAATATCGCGCCCGTGAGATGGAATCCGCCGATCAGCCCCGCCACGCGCTGCTCGCCGGTCAGCCGCTGCGCATTGCGCACCACGTTGACCACGCCGGAATGCGAACACCCGGAGACGATGACGAGCCCTCGGTCGCGCACATTCACGACGATGTTCTGGTCGTCCCACGTCCACGGATCGGGCTCCCAATTGCTCTCGCCGTCGGACCGCGCCACCTGCACGGGAAAGCCCTTCTCGTAGGAGGTGACGCGCTCGACCTGGCCCGAGACAAGCACGGTGCCGTCGATGACCACGGTCGGACCGCGCTCCTCCACCACCGTCAGACCCTCGCGTTCGAGGTCGTTGTGGCTCGGCGGTGGCAGATGGACCTCCACACCAGTGGGGAAGACAAGTTTTCGGTCCTTCCACGCATCGGGATGGATGATCAGCGGGAGCTTCATCGGCCCGTTGCGACGAAAGAGCCCTTCCAATCCGCCGTGGTGATCGGGGTGGCCGTGTGAGATGGCAATCGCGCGAAGGTTGCTCACGTCGATCTGCATGACGTCCAGGTTGTGCTGCAGCGCAAGCGCGGAGAGCCCGCCGTCATACAGCACCGACTGCCGCCGCCCTTGTGTCTCGACGGTGATCAGCGCGGAGAACCCGTGCTCGGCAAGCAACGAGTTGTGGTCGGACCAGTCGTACGCGAGTTTGAAGCGCTCCACACCCTCCTGACCCGACATGAGAATGTCGAGTGAGAGGTCCATCACGAGCGTGACGTTCACCGCGTCGACGGGCTCGAGTGCCACGGTCATGAGGAGCCTCCGCGCATGGCGCCAAGGGTAGCGTCGGTGACCCGGGGGAACCACTCCCTCCTGAGCTCGTGGCTGCCGTCGTCGCAGCCGGTTTCGTAGTACACGGCGGTGCGATCACCGTCGTCGACGACGCACACGTAGCGCAGCGCGGGGTAGGCGCCCGGTGCCTCGGCAACCGGCCTGTCGCCGGCGACCTCGAGGTGCCGCTCGGCTCCGGTCGCGAGTCCCGTGCGCTCCTCCCAGTTCTCCGCAGCGCTCGCTCGGCCGTCGTAGAAGGCGACGAGGGCACCGCCTCGTTCGATGATGCTGGTGACGCGTGTGCCCCGCTGATCCCACCGACCCGGTGACGGCTGCAGCGCGGGACCGTGCAGCGTCCAATCGATACCGTCGTCTGCTGGTGGCGAACTCCGTCCACATGCGGTCGGTGGCGTTCGGGTCGTCCAGCGGATGGCAGCAGATCCAGGCGCGCCAGCCACGTTCGTCATGGACGATGACGGGGTCCTTCATCGCCACATGCGAATCGCCGGGCATGACCACGCGCCGTCCCGACGTGACGAACGCGTCAGGTGTCGCAGCCTCCAGCAGTTCGACGCGCCAGTGGCGCGTGCCGGTCGTGGCGCAACTCAGGTACAGACGCCAGGCACCACTCCGATCCACAACGAGCGCCGGGCGCTCGAGCGATTCCGCGTCCATCGACGCCTTGTCGATACGGCAGAGCTCGGTCGGGACGCCATCCGGCGCGACGCGAGCGACGATCACGTCGCCGCCGCGACCGTCGTCGACCGGCCGGCGCCGTCGGTATGCGACGTAATGCACGCCGTCGTGTACGAGAGCACTCGGCGCGCCGACCCAGTGCCCCGGGCCGCGATCATCCGGGACAGCGACGGTCTGCGCCTCGACGTGCCGAGGGACGGGAAGAGAGCCGAAGTCAGGCAGTGCAGCCACGCCCCCATGGTGCAGCGACCTCCCCACCGCGCTGCCAGACGCCGCAATCGGACTGCAATCGCAGGGAGACACGATCTGTGTCGTCGGAGCAACATGAGGAGCGGCGCAATGACCAACCCGATCGACAGGTTCACCCAGGCAGTCGCAAGCGCGACCATCGACGAAGCCGGAGTCTTCGCAGCGGATGCAGTGCTCGACGCCACAGTGCCCAACTGGCGGTACACCGTGAGCGGCGCGGCAAACGTCGAGGCTGAGCTCGGCCACTGGTTTGCCGACCCCGGACGTTTCGAGGAGATCCGCCGCACCGCCATCCCCGACGGCGAGCTCGTCGAGTTCGTGCTCACGTGGGAGGAGGACGGCGAACCGCACATGTGCCACCAGGCGCACGTCATCGAGGTCCACGACGGTCTCATCACGCGCGACCGGGCGTGGTGCGGTGGTCGTTGGGGCGCGTCGCTGCAGGCCGAGATGGCGGAAGCCGCGCAGCTGTGATTCGTACTCAGCCAGCCGCGACGATCCCCATCGCGGAGTCACTCGACCGGCTGCTCGAGCGCTGCGATCGGCGTGAACCGTGGAAGACGGCTGAACTCGCTGTCGGGCAGCCGCTTCGAGCGGGTCGTCATCGACGGGGCTCCGTTCGTCCTGAAGTACATCTCGGTCGACGACGACTGGATCATGCGGGCGACGGGGGATCTGGGCTGCCGTCAGCTCACGCTGGTGTCGTCCGGCATCCTCACCACATTGCCGCAGTCGATCGATCACGCAATCGTCGCGTGTGCGCCATTCACCACGCGCGGCGGGCATGCCGGCGTCGCGCTGCTGCTGCGCGACGTTTCCTCAGCGCTCGTTCCCTCCGGAAGCGAGCCGATCGCGATGGGGCTGCACCGCGGGTTCATCGAGGACATGGCATCGATGCATGTCGCGTACTGGGGATACAAGGACACAGCCGGTCTGTTTCCTCTGGCTCACCACTACGTCTTCCTGACGCCTGCCATGGCCGAGCTTGAAGCCATGACGCCGCACACGGATCCGGTCCCACCCGCGGTTGCGGACGGTTGGCGGCGGCTCGACGAGTTGCATCCGGCCGACGCCCGAGTGCTTCGAGCGCTTGCGACTGATCCATGGCCGCTGGTTGCCGATTTGCAGCGCGGACCGCAGACGCTCATCCACGGTGACTGGAAGCTCGGCAATCTCGGTCACGAGGGCGCTCGAACCATCCTGCTCGACTGGGACCGCACCGGTGAAGGGCCGCCGCTCGTGGACCTCGCGTGGTATCTCGCGGTCAACTGCGACCGGCTTCCCGAGACGAAAGAGGCCGCCATCGACGCATATCGAGCGGCGCTCGAATCCGCCGGTATCGAGACCGGTTCGTGGTGGGACGAGCAACTCGCCGCAGCACTTGCCGGCGCCTTCCTGCAGCTGGGCTGGTCAAAGACCGGGGATGCCACCGAATTCGGATGGTGGAGCGAGCGCCTCGCCGAATGGCATCGGTGATCACCACTCCCAGCAACGCATATCAAGGCGTTGCGGCGGCGTGGGCCGATGGGCCCGCTGTCATGTACGACACGCTTGCGTCGGTTGCGATCGCAGGCGTCGCGAGCGAGCTTCACGGCGCATCCGTGCTCGACGTCGGCGCCGGGACCGGCGCGTTATGTCGCGCGCTCCGCGTTGTGGGCGCGATCCCGTTCGCGATGGACACGTCCGTGGACATGCTCGGCCAGGTGGGCGACTGCCGCCGTTCTCGCGATCGCAGGCGACATGTGCGCGCTCCCGTTCGCCGATTGCTGTTTCGACGCTGCGGTGAGCGGGTTCGCCATCTCGCACATCGACGCGCCGGAGGACGCGCTGGTCGAGATGCGCCGTGTGGTGCGCGGCCACGGACGCGTGATCGCGTCAGTATTCGGCGAAGCCGAAGGTCGCGTCTCGAAAGACGTTGTCGACGAGGTGGCGCGACAGTTCGGGTATGAACCACCCGATTGGTACGTCCAGTTGAAGACACGCACGGAGCCCAAGTCGAACACGCCCGCGTTGCTCCGAAGGTGCGCCGAAGCCGCGGGACTCGAAGACATCGACGTCGCCGACCTCACCGTCGACTCGGGGCTCGCGACGCCGGAGGCGATCGTCGCGTATCGCACTGGACTGGCGCACCTCGCCCCGTTCGTCGACTCCCTTTCCGCTTCACGCCGCGCAGCGCTTCATCGACTGCGCCGTGGCCGCAGTCCGCGAACGCGGTCAAGCCGTCTGGCCGCGAGTTCCTGGTCCTCTCGAGTCGCGTTCCGGCATAACGAAGAAAGGCCGCTCGCCGTGGCTCCTCGAGTTGAGCCGCGAGTCTGTCCCGATGGCTCTGCGCATGCGTGAAGCACGCGTCGGAGTCGAGTGACGCGCCGAGATCCGCCATCAACCACCACGCCTCGATGCCCGCAACATTGGACAGCGACGAGCTCAGCTCGGCGAGCGCAGCCGGAGACGGAGGTTCCTCGCCCAATGCGGCACGGGCCGCAACGCGTAGCACCGCTCCGAGCTGCGTGTACCGTGGCGCGCGCCGGTCACCTGCCGCGGTGATGAGCCGTTCTGCGATGCCCAGCGCAACGTCCGGGTCGCCGCGTAGCAATGCGATCCGTCCACGGAGGAGCTCCACGCGCAGCTCGTGTCGCCATCGGTACGCGTACGCATCGCCCATCAGCGTGTGCGCGGCTGCGAGCATGTCGCTCGCCCCAACGACGTCTCGCTCGGCGATCAGGTCGTCGCACGGGTCGAGCGCCGCATACACCTCGAGCTCGCGATACGCCGTCTCTCGTGCCCCCTCCTGCGCGACTGCGTTGCCTCACGCGCTTGAGCGACCTCGCCGATGTTGCGAAGTACCCAGGCACCAACATTCACGACGGCTGACTCGTAGCGGGTCAGCCCACGCCGGCGAGCTTCGACGGTCGCGCGCTCGACCACGTCGAGCGCATCGCCCGCGCGTCCACACGTGGCCAGCGCGTATCCGTGGGCGATGTATCCGTGCACCGGCGTGTAAATCGTGGAGACAGCGTCGGCTGCGGCGTACGAACTCGTCTCGATGGCGCCCAGCGCGAGTCCGATCTCCCCCATGTGCACCTTGAGAAACGCGTACACCGACGTGGGTGGCCGGAGCCGGTGTTTTCGGCACCCGGCCATCGCGCGCGTCAAGAGTTCGTCCGCACCGAGCACATCACCCATGGCGTGCAGCGCGCGTGCGCGGATCACCTGTCCCTGCACCCGCTGGACGGGACCACTCGCCTGCTGGATGAGCGCGTCGCCAAGCGCCGCCGCGCGCTCGAAATCCTTGCAGTAGTAGGCGATGGATCCCGCCACTTCGAGTGCCCTCGCACTCAGCGTCGCTCGCAATCGCCCGTTCGGCGTCCAACCGCGCTGCTTCGAACTGGGTGAGCCGGAGCAGCACTGTTGCCCGCTGAATGCGGGCGTCCGATGTGTCATCGGCGGCAATGGATTCCGTGGCGAGATCGAGGGCTGTCGCATAGTCGAATCGATCGGCTGCGATGCGGCTCGCCGCGATGAGCGAAGTGGAGGCGATTCCCTTGGCGCCACTCAGCCGGGCGTGGTGGGCGACCAGCAACGGATCCGAGCCCGGCATCCCTGACAGCAGGCGTGCTGCCTCGCGGTGGAGCAGGGCGCGTCGTGGCGACGCGGTGGACGCGTCGAGCACCTCGCGCACGATGGCGTGACGGAAGCTGTACGCGCCGTCGCGTGCTTCGAGCAATCCAAGGCGCACACCGACATCGAGGTCTTCGAGCAATCGGATCGGATCCGTTTTCAGCACTGACGCGAGCACATCAACGTCGACCGACGCGCCGAGCACCGCCGCACTCATCAGCGTTCGCGCGGCGTCGCCGGCTTCCGCGCAACGGGCCAGCACGGCTGCCTGGATCGACTCGGGAGCGGCGGTCGCATCGCCACTCGACGCGAGTTGCGTGAGAAAGAGCGCGTTTCCACCGCTGCGTTCATACAGATGCGCCGCGTGCTCGTCACCGACGATCTGCCGTGCCGCTTCGAGAGTCAGCGGCGGCAACTCGAGACGCAGTGCGGCTTCCGGGACGGCGCCTTCATCGGTTCGCCGCGTGAGGAGCACCAGTATCGGCAAGTCCGGACTCGCGATCAGCTCGGCGATCCAGGCCCACGTGAGCGGATCCGCTCGCTGGATGTCGTCGATGAACACGACGCCGGTCGTTGCGCAGGCGCGCCGTACGACACGGCGCAGGGCTGCGAACAGCACCGCCAGACCTGCCGGCGACGACGCGTGCGCCTGCGAGATGTCGGTGACCGGATCGATCTCCGCCGTCGTCCAGTCCAGCATCGTCTCGAGCAAGGCCGCGTCAGCACCGAGGAGCTCGCGGCCGGCATCTGTGCCAACGCTGCGGAGGTGACTGCGAATCATGTGCAGGACGGGCTGAAGCGGCAGTGATCTGCTCAGCTGGTCGCACCGAGCCGTGAGGACAACGGTCCCAGGGTCGAGACGATCGATCCAGGCAGAGGCGAGGGCTGTCTTGCCAATCCCCGGCTCGCCTTCGATGACGACCGCGACCACAGTCCCGTTTTGCGCACGGAGCCATGCGTCGTCGAGAACACGCAGCTCTCGGTCGCGCCCGGGAAGCGGTCCGCCAGACATCTGCGCGATCCGGCGCGACTGCGCTGAAGCGACGACGATGTCGGGGACGGGAAGCCCCTTCAGCAGGGCCACCTGCGCGGCCTCGGTCGGTGCGGACGGTGATGTCCCGAGGTCGTCGTCGAGCCGGCTGCGGAGGCGCTCGTATGCGGCGAGCGCGGATGACGACATGCCCTGCGCGGCAAGCGCAGCCATCAACAGGCGCAACAACTCCTCGTCGTACGCGTCCTCATCGAGCGCCTGCTCCGCAGCCTCGACGCCAGTGGCGAGATCTCCGGCCGCGAGCGCGGCACGGGCGACGAGGTGCCGTGAGCGCGCGCCGAGCCGGTCCACAGCGTGGCGCTCCTCGATCGACCATGCGTCGGAGTCCAGTGAGGGATGGGCGAGCAGCACGCGGGCTGCCGCCGCGGCCGCCAGCGCCGCGGCGGGCTCGCCTTCACGCAACCGTCGATCCGCTTCCGACGCAAGGTCCGCAGCCGCGCCGAGGTCAACCCAGTCGGCGTGGAGCGCGTATCCGGCGTCACCGTGCGTGATGCGCGACGCACCGAGGACGCGGCGAAGCCTGCTCATGATCACCGCAACCTGCGCAGGCGGGTCGCGGGGCTGATCGTCCAGCCAGATGACGTCGGCCAGCCGTTCGATCGTCACCGGACGGCCCTGCGCGATGCCGAGCATCCGCAGCGCCAATCGTGCCTTCCTGCTACCGAGCGTGTGTTCCGCGATGCCTTCGACCGAGAGACCGCCGATAACGCGCACACGTAGCGCGTCCGGCACCGATACCGGGCGAGCCGACGGCGGGGCCTCGGCGCGGACCACGGCACCTAGGATACGTGCCGCCGGTCCGCGCCATCGCGAAGGCCCTTGAAGCGTCAGGACTTGCCGTAGTTGCTGGCGCCGTTCCAGTCGATCACCACAACCGGCTCGTCACCGATCACCCACGCGTCGTGCCCCGACGGAAGCGCCGTGATGTCGCCGGGACGCGCGTCGAACTCGCTCCCGTCCGCCATCTGAATCCGCAGCACGCCAGACGCGTGGTACTGAAAGTGCGGCGCCTCGCAGAGCTCGGTCCCCGCGAGCGGCTTGACGTGCACCGACCAGCGCCACCCGGGCTCCAATGTCAGCCGTCCCACCGTTCCGCCGCCGATGTGGACGAGATCGACACGACCCTTCTCGAAAACCGTTTCCTCATCAGGGCTTCCGAGTGCCTTGTGCTCTGCCGCGACTGTGGTTGGCATCGCATGCCTCCTGTGAATCGTGGCGCTGTCAGGGCGCCTCGGGACGCATGCTGAACGGCGCCGATTGCAGGATCCATGCAGCGCTCGGCAGCGCCTTCAGACGACGGTCACCGCCGTCGTGCAATCAACCGTGCTCGAGGCAGAACTCGTTGCCCTCGGGATCGGCAAGCACCACCCACCCACCGGGCTCGAGTTCGCGGCGATCGTCGACGATAGTCGCGCCGAGGGCTGCGGAATCGTTCGAGCTCGCTTGGCCTGCTCTCCCTCAGCCGGCAGCAGGTCGAGATGCACACGATTCTTCACGGCCTTCCGCTCCGGAACCGTGACGAAGACGAGCCGGGGAAACTGACCGTTCGGCGCGGAGACAAGCCAGAACTCGTTGCCCGGCATGTCGACTCTCTCGATCTCGTAGCCCGTGACGGCGCTCCAGAAGGCGGCGACACGCCGCGCATCCGCGCAGTCGAATGTGACGTTGAGCACAGCAGTGGGCATCGGGCTGCCATGCAACATACCGCCGCGCTCCGGGGTCGCGCCGCGTTCTTATGAAGAGGTGTCGCTCTTCCCGCCGGCCGCGCCATGGCGCAGACCGTCAACGAGGAGGCCGACGAGCCGCACAGACGCCTCCGAACGCTCCTGGTCGGTCGACATGCAGATGCCGCTCACGGCACGTACCAGGTCCTCACCGTTGACGTCGCCACGCACGGTTCCGGCTGCCCTGCCCGCCTCGAGCAGTTTCGTCGCGGCCCCGCTCGCGCGGCCGCGTGTCTGCTCGGCGAACGAGGCATTGGTATCCATCATCGGTCTGAGGACCGAGAGCATCCCCTTCTTCGTCGCCACGTGGCGGACGAACAGCTGCATCCACTCGGCGAGCGCCTGATCAGGCGGGAGGCTCTCGAGGAGCTCATCTGCCCGATCGCAGAGGATGCCGACCTCGTGGCGATACACGGCCTCGACGAGCGCGTCGCGCGTGGGGAAGTGGCGGTAGAGGGTGCCGATGCCGACACCGGCGCTCCGGGCGATGTCCTCGAGCGGGACGTCGGCGCCGCGGGCGGCGAAGGCCGCGGCAGCGGCGGTGAGCAGGAGATCGCGGTTGCGCACCGCGTCGGCGCGGGGGCGGCGCTCGGTGGATGTGGAAGCAGCGGGCTCGATCGCCCCGTCTTCGGCTCTCGCGACTTCCCTGACGACCACTGGTACCAACCTCACTTGCAAAACGGAGACAGCCTCCGTATACTAACCGGAGCCGGCTTCCGTTTCCTAGTCTACGCCATCTGGAGGTTCTCCGTGCCACCCACTGCAACTCTGGTTTCCCCGCCACAGCGGGCAACCGAGCGCCAGCCCCGCCGGGGTCTGGTCCTCGCGATCATCCTTGCCGTCCAGCTGATGGTCGTCCTCGACGCGACCATCGTGAATATCGCGCTGCCGGACATCGCGGGAGCGCTGCACTTCTCGCCCGCGAACCTCTCGTGGGTCATCACCGCCTACACGCTCGCGTTCGGCGGCTTCCTCCTGCTCGGCGCTCGCGCAGGCGATCTGCTCGGCCGCCGGCGCGTGTTCATCGCGGGTATCGCGCTCTTCACCGCAGCGTCCTTCCTTGGTGGACTGGCGCCGTGGAGCGGCTGGCTCCTGGCGGCACGCGCGCTCCAGGGTGTCGGCGGAGCGCTCGCCGCGCCGTCAGCGCTGGCGCTGCTCATGACCATGTTCCGTGATGGACAGGAGCGCGTCCGCGCGATCGGCTGGTACACGGCCGTGTCCATCGGAGGCGGCGCCATCGGCCTGATCCTCGGCGGTCTGCTCGTCCAATGGGTGTCCTGGCGCTGGGTGCTGTTCGTCAACGTGCCGATCGGCATCGTCGTCATCGCGCTCGCGCGCCGCCTGCTCGTCGAGACGCCCAGCCGCAACGGCCACTTCGATGTCCGCGGCGCGCTGACCTCGACACTCGGCGTGACCTCGCTCGCGTACGGCTTCGTGCGCGCGGCGACCTCAGGTTGGGGTGACGCCATCACGATGGTCGCGTTCGCTGCCGGCATCGTCTTGCTCGCCACCTTCGTGTTGCTCGAGCGGCGCGCGCCAGAGCCCATCACGCCGCTGCGCCTCTTCGCGGATCGCAGCCGGAGCGCGTCGTACGTTGCGCGGCTCTTTCTCACCGCGGGGATGTTCGGGATGTTCTTCTTCCTGACGCAATTCCTCCAGGAGGTGCTCCACTACGGTCCGCTCGAGACCGGACTCGCCTTCCTGCCGTTCACATTGGCACTGTTCGCGATGTCGCAACTGAGTGCCCGGCGTCTCGTGCAGCGTTTCGGCGCCAAGCCGATCATGGTGACCGGATTCACGGTGTCGACCGTCGGCATGCTGCTCATGACTCAGCTCGTCGCGTCGAGCGAGTACGTCTCACTGCTTGCACCGCTGCTGCTCTTTGGCGCCGGCAACGGACTCGCGTTCGTTCCGCTCACATCGACGTCGTTGAGCGGGGTGCGTCAGGAGGACGCCGGTGCGGCGTCGGGACTCGTCAACGTGATGCAGCAACTCGGCGGCGCGCTGGAACTCGCGGTGCTCGTCTCGGTGTTCGGCACTGCCGCACCGGATGCCGCGGCGCAGTCGGTGCTTGCGGCGCAGCACGGTTTCGTGATCGGCGCCGACCACGCGTTCGTCGCGGCGACACTCTTCGTCGGCGCGACGGTGGCGGTGCTGGGTCTGGCCATCCGCGGGCGGCGCGCAGTCGCCCGCGCCGAGGCCGTGGCGGTTCCTGCCTGGGTGCGCGAGATCGAGGCTCCCGCTATCGCAACGCCGGAGCTGTGATCCCGTCAATGAAAATCGTCGACCGGTAGTACGCAAGCTCCGCAATCAACTCGCGGATGTCGCCAAGCGCGCGGTGGGCCTCGCGCTTCGGCGGCACCGCGGCGAGCACCTCGGGATACCACCGCCGGCAGAGTTCCTTGATGGTCGACACGTCGATCGAGCGGTAGTGCAGGAAGTTCTCGATGTCGGGCAGGTACTGCGCGAGAAAGCGCCGGTCGGTGCCAATGGAATTTCCGCACAGCGGCACCGACCTCGCCTCCGGGATGTGCGCTTTAAGGAAGGCGAGCGTCTGCTCGCCGGCATCGGCGAGAGACGCCGATGAGGCTTTGATCTCCGTCAGGAGCCCCGACCGGGTGTGCATCGCCACCACCACGTCGTCCATCTACTCCAGCTCCGCATCGGTCGCGTGGATGACGATGTCCGGGCCTTCGGCGATCGGCTGCAGGTCGTCGTCGGTGAGGAGTGTCGCGATCTCGACGACCACGTGCCGGGCCGGATCGAGGCCGGTCATCTCCAGGTCCATCCAGGCGAGCACGGCCCGATCGTAGCGTGGCGCTTCGCATATGGCGGAGAACCGGATTCGCCAAAGCGATGGGTTGCAGTGTGGACGAGCCGTGACAATCCGACCACGAGCCCATCTCCATGGGTTCTCGGCAGGGGTACCGGATCACTCTGACTCCCGAGGGCGGTCGGCAGAATCGCAGCAGCCAGAGGCGATAGTGGGAGAGCAGGAAGGCGGCGACTGCGGTCGCCGCCGACAGTGGCATCCGGCAGGGACGGCGTCGGCGCGACCGACGCAGGCTCGATGCCGCCCATCAAGCAGGTCTTCACGAAGGCCTGCGGATGTACCGCAGCATGTTCGATCGCGGCTCGCTCGGCCAGCTGATCGTCGACTTCTCGGAGTTCCGCATCCACCAGGTGAATCAAGCCCTCTGCGCGATGACAGGATTCAGCGCCGAAGAGCTCGTGGGGGCGCCCGTCGCGAAGATCTTTCCGCCGGACAAGAATCCCACGCTGGATGCCATCGCGCGCCTTGCCGACGGAAGCGTCGACGGATACTCCGTCGAGCGAGGTGCTGCAGCACAAGAACGGCAGGATCGTCCCGATCCTCTCCACTGTCTCTGCAGTACGCGACGAGACCGGGAAAACGACGCAGGCGCTCGTGCTCATGCAGGATCTCAGTGAGCACCACGAGGTCAAACAGGCGCAACTACGAAGTCAGGCGCTCATCGACGCTGCAGTCGCGGCGCTGCCGATCGCGTTCTCGACATACGACACAGCCCTGCGCCTCACGTTTATCGCGGGCGGACGAGAACTGGAGGGAACGCGCCTCGAGGACTACGTGGGCCTGCACGTCTCGGAGATCACGACAAACACCAACTCCGTGCTTGCGCTCGAGCGCGCGCTGGCGGGGGCCGAGACGACCTCACGGACGCTCTTCAACGGCAGCACCTACCTGACCCTCAACGCACCGATGCGCGATGACGAGGGAACCATCGTCGGAGTCATCTCCGTGTCGAGCAACATCACCGCCGAGGTGACCGCCGACGACGAGCGGCGACACGCTGATGAGTTGCGAGTGTTCGCCGTGCGCCACGATGGGCTCACGGGGTTACTCGGACGAAGCGGACTGGTTGAGCATCTCAACGATGTCCTCGCCGCCGGCCAGTCAACGGGCGCGCTGCTGCTCCTCGACCTCGACGATTTCAACCTCATCAACGACAGTCTCGGACACGAGGTGGGTGATGCCGTGCTGCTCGAGATCGCCACGCGGCTATCGACCGTGTTCCCTGGTGAAGTGATCGCGAAGTACGGCGGTGATGAGTTTGCCGTGGTGGCGCCATCCGTCACCGATCATGCAGAGGCTGCGATCGCCGCGCGCCAGATCTTCGAGATGCTCGACGCCGATGTCGTCGTGCACGGTCATGCGCTTCGCGTCACCGCGAGCCTCGGCATCGCACTGCAGAAAGGCGTCGCGCGGCGTCTCGGCATCAACGCTGATACGCAACGCCGATTCCGCACTCTCGCATGCCAAGAGCGCGGGGCCGTCACAGTATCGCCTCTACGATTCGGTGATGCGTCGCGAGGTTCGCCAGCAGCTCGAGATCCAGGACGGACTCCGCAAGGCGATGGATGCGGGACAGCTGCACATCGCGTACCAACCGATCGTCAACCTCGACGACCGGCACATCATCGGCGCGGAGGCGTTGCTCCGCTGGACGCATCCAGAAAAGGGCAATATCCCGCCCGTCGACTTCATTCACGTCGCGGAGAAAAGCGGCCTCATCGTGCCAATCGGGCAGTGGGTAATGCGCATCCGCGTGCACGACCATGGCACCGCTGCACGCCGAGTGCGGCGTTTACATCGCAGTGAACGTCTCGGTGCGCCAGCTCGTCGGTGATCTCTTTGCTGCGTGGGTCGAGGACGTGCTTGCACGCACGCGTCTCGCACCGTGTGCGCTTGTCGTTGAGGTGACCGAGACCGCGTTGATGGATGACATCGGACTCGTCCGAAGCGCGTTCCACCGCCTGCGCGCGCAGGGAGTCCAGGTCGCCATCGACGACTTCGGCACCGGATACTCGTCGCTTGCCCGGTTGCAGCGGCTCCCGGTCGACGTGATCAAGCTGGATCGAGCGTTCGTGACCGATGTGGACACTCGGCCGGAAGCGCGAGCGATGGCTGCGGCGATTCTCCAGGTGAGTGGCGCCATCGGGGCACGAATCGTCGCGGAGGGGATCGAAACGGAAGCCGAAGCGGCGACATTGCTCGACCTCGGGTACACGGCAGCGCAGGGATATCTCTTCGGACGGCCGATGCCGATCGAGGATTTCAGGGCTCGGCTGACCACCGGCAGGCTGGCGACGGCCAAGGGACTCTCGACCGTCGCTTAGCTTCCATCCGACGTTGTCAGCAACGATTCGTCGCGAGCTCACTCCCCGCATCCGACAGATCGTCACGATCCGACAACTCCAGCGAAGCAGCCGTGCGGCGGGATCGCGGTATATTCACCGCCATTGTCCGACGCCCCTGTGGCGCAGCTGTGGTGGTAGCTCATGAAGTCAGGGATCTCGTTCAGCCGGTCCATGCTCACGCTCATCGCGGCCGGAGCTGCAGGTTTGCTCGCAGTCGCGTGTGGCTCGAGTTCCCCATCACTCCCATCGGGACTCGGAAACCTCTTCTCGCCGACCAGCCACGGCTCGACATCAGCGCCCTCAGGAAACGGCGCATGGTCCGCTCCCGTGAAGGTCGACAGCACGACCACGCAAGGACTGAACGCGATCTCATGCGCCTCCACGTCCTTCTGTGTCGCCACCGACGCGACGGGCAACGCATTTGTGTACACCGGGACGTGGTCGACCGCGACGAACATCAACTCGACGATTCCGTCCGGCAATGACGCTGAGGACAGCCTGCAGAGCGTGTCGTGCGCGAGCTCGTCCTTCTGCGTGGTTGGCGACTCGAAGGCCAACGTCATGATCTACAACGGCAGCTCGTGGTCGCAGCCGCAGCCCATCGATCCCAACACCGGGGCAGGGTTCTTCTCGGTGTCCTGCCCCAGCGCCACCTTCTGCATGGCCGTCGACGGCGCTGCCAACGCGATCTCGTTCAACGGCACCACGTGGTCAACTCCCGCACCGATCGATCCCAACAGCTCGGATCTCTCGTCCGAGTTGACGAGCGTGTCGTGTGCGAGCCCGACCTTCTGCGTCGCCATGGACGGCGCCGATGAACTCGATCACGTACAACGGCTCTGCCTGGGGCCAGCCACAGACGCTCAACACGTCCGGCGGCACGCAGCAGCCGGTCGTTCCCTACGTCTCCTGCGGCTCAACGACCCTCTGCGTGGGGGCAGGCAGCATCAACGACACGAGCGAGTACCTCGTCACGTACGACGGAACGAACTGGTCGAGCCCGATTCCCGCTGAGAGCAGCCCGGACGAATACATCGCGACGAACTGCGCGTCGTCGGCGACCTTCTGCATGGTGCTCGAGGCCGGCGGCGGCGATGTCACGTACGACGGCTCGACATGGTCGAAGCCCCAGCAGATCGAGCCCTTGACGGAGGACGCCCTGCCGGCGGCCATCTCCTGTGTCTCGGCGTCCTACTGCGTGGCCGTTGACAGCGCCGGGAACGCACTGACAACGACCTCGTAGGCTCCGTGCCCGGTCCGGGCTGCGCATGCTGAACTCCGGAGGTGTCAGCTACCAGACTTGACTCCTGGCAGCACAACGGGAGGATGCAGGAATGACCAGACAGCCTGGATCGCCTCCGGTTGCGCGTGCTCGGATGTCGGCGCGCGTTGGTGCACAGTAGTGCCGACGCTGACTGACAACCCGCTGGTGCGCGGCGTCGCGCGTATTTCCATCTCAGTCGAACGGAAGCTCCTTATCGCCTTCGCGATTGTCGTCGCCCTGCTGGTGGCCGTCGGCGCGGTGGGGGTCAGCGTTCTAAGTCAACCCAATAGCCGTGTCGTGGACGCTCGATCAACTGTCCACAGCGTCAAGCCGCATACGTGCAGC